>CAWGSX010000003.1:0-1809283 GCA_963825385.1 uncultured Pseudomonadota bacterium
GGCCAACGAGGTGCTGACCGTCGCGACCGTAGCGAAGCTGATCGACGCCGGCATCGCCAGGTCAAGACGCTCTATACCAACGACCTCGACCGCGGCCCCTACATCTCCGACACGCTGCGCGTCGATCCGACCCAGACGCGCCTCGAGGCGCTGGTCGAGATCTACCGCATGATGCGCCCGGGCGAGCCGCCGACCAAGGATGCCGCCGAGAACCTGTTCCAAACCTGTTCTTCAACCCGGAGCGCTACGACCTGTCGGCCGTAGGCCGCATGAAGTTCAATCGCCGCGTCGGCCGCAAGGAGATCCGGGCCCGGCATCCTCTATGACAGCATGTACTCAAGCACCGCACCGACGAGATCTCCAAGCGCCTGGTGGCGGAGTACGGCGAGATTCGGACATCATCGATGTCCTGAGGTGCTGATCGACATCCGCAACGGCAACGGCTCGGTGGACGACATCGATCACCTCGGCAACCGCCGCGTGCGCTCGGTCGGCGAGATGGCGGAGAACGCCTTCCGCATCGGCCTGGTGCGCGTCGAGCGCGCCGTCAAGGAGCGCCTGACGCTCGCCGAGACCGAGCCGCTCATGCCGCAGGAAATGATCAACGCGAAGCCGGTCGCGGCGGCCGTCAAGGAGTTCTTCGGCTCCTCGCAGCTTCGCAGTTCATGGACCAGAACAACCCGCTCTCCGAGGTGACGCACAAGCGTCGCGTCTCGGCCTCGGGCCTGGCGGCCTGACCCGCGAGCGGGCCGGGTTCGAAGTCCGCGACGTGCACCCGACCCACTACGGCCGCGTGTGCCCGATCGAGACCCCGGAAGGCCCGAACATCGGTCTGATCAACTCGCTGTCGGTCTACGCGCGGACCAACGAGTACGGCTTCCTCGAGACCCCGTACCGGCGCGTGGACAGCGGTCAGTCACCGACCAGATCGATTACCTGTCGGCGATCGAGGAGGGCGAGTACGCGATCGCCCAGGCGAACGCCGTGCTCGGACCCAAGGGCGAGCTCACCGACGAGCTGGTCTCCTGCCGGTTCCAGAACGAGTTCACGCTGATGCCGCGTGAGCGCATCAACTACATGGACGTGTCCCCGAAGCAGATCGTGTCGGTGGCCGCCTCGCTCATCCCGTTCCTGGAGCATGACGACGCCAACCGCGCGCTCATGGGCTCGAACATGCAGCGCCAGGCGGTGCCGACGCTGCGCTCCGAGACGCCGCTGGTGGGTACGGGCATGGAGCGCCCGGTCGCCATCGACTCCGGCGTCACGGTCGTCGCCAAGCGCGGCGGCCAGGTCGACTCCGTCGACGCGTCGCGCATCGTGGTGCGCGTGAACGACGAGGAGACCACCGCCGGCGAGCCGGGCGTGGACATCTACAACCTCACCAAGTACACGCGCTCGAACCAGAACACCTGCATCAACCAGCGTCCGCTGGTGAACGCCGGCGATGTGATCGCGCGCGGCGACGTGCTCGCCGACGGGCCGTCGACCGACCTCGGCGAGCTGGCGCTCGGCCAGAACCTGCTGGTCGCGTTCATGCCCTGGAACGGCTACAACTTCGAGGACTCGATCCTCATCTCCGAGCGCGTGGTGCAGGAGGACCGCTTCACCACCATCCACATCGAGGAGCTCACCTGCGTCGCGCGCGACACCAAGCTCGGACCGGAGGAGATCACCGCCGACATCCCCAACGTCGGCGATGCCGCGCTCGCCAAGCTCGATGAGGCGGGTATCGCGTTCATCGGCGCGGAAGTGAAGGCCGGCGACATCCTCGTCGGCAAGGTGACGCCGAAGGGCGAGACGCAGCTCACTCCGGAAGAGAAGCTGCTGCGCGCGATCTTCGGCGAGAAGGCCTCGGACGTGAAGGACACCGGCCTGCGCGTGCCCCCGGGCATGGACGGCACGGTCATCGACGTGCGCGTGTTCACCCGCGACGGCGTCGACAAGGACTCGCGCGCCCTGTCCATCGAGAAGGCCGAGATCGAGCGGGTCCGCAAGGACTTCGCCGACCAGCAGCCGCATCCTCGAGGACGACCTGTTCCAGCGCGTGCGCGGCATGCTCGTCGGCCAGAGCGCCGCCGGCGGCCCGCAAGAAGCTCAAGGCCGGCACCAAGATCGACGGCGAGCTACCTCGATGAGCTGCCGCGCGAGGAGTGGTTCGAGATCCGCCTCGAGGACGAGGAGGCCAACTCGCAGCTCGAGCAGGCCTCCGAGCGCCTGAAGCTGCAGCGCAAGGCGTTCGAGAAGCGCCTCGAGGACAAGAAGGCCAAGATCACCGCCGGCGACGACCTCGCCCCGGGCGTGCTCAAGATGGTCAAGGTGTATCTCGCGGTGAAGCGCCGCGTGCAGCCCGGCGACAAGATGGCCGGCCGCCACGGCAACAAGGGCGTGATCTCGACCATCGTGCCGGTCGAGGACATGCCCTACCTGGAGGACGGCACCCCGGTGGACATCGTGCTGAACCCGCTCGGCGTGCCCTCGCGCATGAACATCGGCCAGGTGCTGGAGACGCACCTGGGCTGGGCGGCCAAGGGGCGTGGGACTCAAGATCGGGCGCATGCTGGAGGCGCAGGCCGCGGCCGAGGAGCTGCGCGCCTTCGTCAAGCAGGTCTACAACGAGACCGGCGGACAGAACGAGGAGATCGACGCGCTCAACGACGCCGAGATCAAGCAGCTGGCCAAGAACCTCTCGAGCGGCGTGCCGATGGCGACCCCGGTGTTCGACGGCGCCTCCGAGGAGGAGATCAAGCGCATGCTGAAGCTCGCCGACCTGCCGCTGAACGGCCAGACCTACCTGTACGACGGCCGCACCGGCGAGCGCTTCGAGCGCCAGGTGACGGTCGGCTACATGTACATGCTCAAGCTCAACCACCTGGTCGACGACAAGATGCACGCGCGCTCGACCGGGCCGTACTCGCTCGTCACCCAGCAGCCGCTGGGCGGCAAGGCGCAGTTCGGCGGCCAGCGCTTCGGTGAGATGGAAGTGTGGGCGCTCGAGGCCTACGGGGCTGCGTACACCTTGCAGGAGATGCTGACCGTCAAGTCCGACGACGTGAACGGCCGCACCAAGATGTACAAGAACATCGTCGACGGCAACCACCAGATGGATGCGGGCATGCCGGAGTCCTTCAACGTTCTCGTGAAGGAGATCCGCTCGCTCGGCATCAACATGGAACTGGAGCAGGACTGAGGCACCTCAAGGTGAACATGAAAGATCTACTCAAACTGTTCAAGCAGCAGGCTCCGGTCGAGCACTTCGACTCGATCAAGATCGGGCTGGCGTCGCCGGAGATGATCCGCGCCTGGTCGTACGGCGAGGTCAAGAAGCCGGAGACGATCAACTACCGCACCTTCAAGCCCGAGCGCGACGGCCTGTTCTGCGCCAAGATCTTCGGGCCGGTGAAGGACTACGAGTGCCTGTGCGGCAAGTACAAGCGCCTCAAGCACCGCGGCGTCATCTGCGAGAAGTGCGGCGTGGAGGTGACCCAGTCCAAGGTGCGCCGCGAGCGCATGGGACACATCGAGCTCGCCAGTCCCGACCGCGCACATCTGGTTCCTGAAGTCGCTGCCCTCGCGCATCGGCCTCATGCTCGACATGACGCTGCGCGAGATCGAGCGCGTGCTGTACTTCGAGGCCTTCGTGGTCATCGATCCGGGCATGACGCCCATGCAGCGCGGCCAGCTGCTCACGGACGAGATGTACCTCGAGGCCATCGAGGAGCACGGCGACGAGTTCGACGCCCGCATGGGCGCCGAGGCCGTCTACGAGCTGCTGCGCACCATCGATCTGCCCGCGGAGATCGTCAAGGTGCGCGAGGAGATGTCGGCCACCTCCTCCGAGACCAAGCTCAAGCGCCTCTCCAAGCGCCTGAAGCTCATCGAGTCATTCGTCGAGTCCGGCAACAAGCCCGAGTGGATGGTCATGACCGTCCTGCCGGTGCTGCCGCCGGACCTGCGTCCGCTCGTGCCGCTGGACGGCGGGCGCTTTGCGACCTCGGACCTGAACGACCTGTACCGCCGCGTCATCAACCGCAACAACCGCCTGCGCCGGCTGCTGGAGCTGAACGCGCCGGACATCATCGTGCGCAACGAGAAGCGCATGCTGCAGGAGGCGGTGGACGCGCTGCTCGACAACGGCCGCCGCGGCCGTGCCATCACCGGCACCAACAAGCGGCCGCTGAAGTCGCTCGCCGACATGATCAAGGGCAAGCAGGGGCGCTTCCGCCAGAACCTGCTCGGCAAGCGCGTCGACTACTCGGGCCGCTCGGTCATCGTGGTCGGCCCGCAGCTGCGCCTGCACCAGTGCGGCCTGCCGAAGAAGATGGCGCTCGAGCTGTTCAAGCCGTTCATCTTCCAGAAGCTGCAGCTGCGCGGCGAGGCCTCGACCATCAAGGCCGCCAAGCGCCTGGTGGAGCGTGAGGGCCCGGAGGTGTGGGATATCCTCGAGGAGGTCATCCGCGAGCATCCCGTGCTGCTGAACCGCGCCCCGACCCTGCACCGCCTGGGGATCCAGGCCTTCGAGCCGCTGCTGGTCGAGGGCAAGGCCATCCAGCTGCATCCGCTGGTCTGCACCGCCTTCAACGCCGACTTCGACGGCGACCAGATGGCCGTGCACGTGCCGCTGTCGCTGGAAGCGCAGCTCGAGGCGCGTGCGCTGATGATGTCCTCCAACAACATCCTCTCGCCGGCCAACGGTGACCCGATCATCGTCCCCTCGCAGGACGTGGTGCTGGGCCTGTACTACATGACGCGCGAGCGCATCGGCGCCCGCGGCGAGGGCATGTTCTTCTCCGACGTCGGCGAGGTGCACCGCGCCTACGAGAGCCGCGGCGTCGACCTGCAGGCCAAGTGCAAGGTGCGCCTGAAGGAGACGGTGCGCGGCGAGGGCGGGACCATGACCGAGCGCACGCGCGTGGTCGACACCACCGTCGGCCGGGCGCTGCTGTTCGAGATCCTGCCCAAGGGCCTGCCGTTTGATCTGATCAACCAGGACATGACCAAGAAGGCGATTTCGGCCACCATCAACGCCTGCTACCGCGCGCTCGGTCTGAAGGAGACCGTGGTGTTCGCGGACCAGCTGATGTACACCGGCTTCCACTACGCCACGCGTGCGGGTGTCTCCTTCGGCATCGACGACATCGTCATCCCGGAGCAGAAGACGCGCATCGTGACCAACGCCGACACCGAGGTGAAGGAGATCCAGGACCAGTACGCCTCCGGTCTGGTCACCAACGGCGAGCGCTACAACAAGGTCGTGGACATCTGGTCGCGCGCCAACGACCAGGTCGCCAAGGCCATGATGGAGAAGCTCGGCTCGGAAGAGGCCACCGACACCAAGGGCACGCGCCACAAGCAGAAGTCCTTCAACTCGATCTTCATGATGGCCGACTCCGGCGCCCGCGGCTCCGCGGCGCAGATCCGCCAGCTGGCCGGCATGCGCGGCCTCATGGCCAAGCCGGACGGCTCGATCATCGAGACCCCGATCACGGCGAACTTCCGTGAGGGCCTGAACGTTCTGCAGTACTTCATCTCCACGCACGGCGCCCGCAAGGGACTGGCCGACACGGCGCTGAAGACCGCGAACTCCGGCTACCTCACCCGTCGTCTGGTCGACGTCGCCCAGGACCTGGTGGTGACGGAAGAGGACTGCGGCACGGTCAACGGCCTCGCCATGGCCCCGCTCGTCGAGGGCGGCGATGTGGTGGAGGCGCTCGGCGAGCGCGTCCTCGGACGCGTCCTGGCCGAGGACATCCAGAAGCCCGGCTCCGAGGAGGTGCTGATCCCGGTCGGCACGCTGCTCGATGAGAAGCTGGTGCGCCAGCTCGAGACCGAGGGCGTGGACCAGATCAAGGTGCGCTCCCCGATCACCTGCGAGACGCGCTACGGGGTGTGCTCGAGCTGCTACGGGCGCGACCTCGCGCGCGGCCGCCCGATCTCCATCGGCGAGGCCGTCGGCGTCATCGCCGCACAGTCGATCGGCGAGCCCGGCACGCAGCTCACCATGCGCACCTTCCACATCGGTGGTGCCGCATCGCGGGCCGCGGCGGCAAGCTCGGTCGAGGTGCGCAACAAGGGCATGATCCGCTTCCACCACATCAAGACGGTGCAGCACGAGAAGGGGCACCTGGTGGCGGTGTCGCGCTCGGGCGAGATCGGCGTGGTCGATGACTTCGGCCGCGAGCGCGAGCGCTACAAGATCCCCTACGGCGCCGTGATCAACGTCAAGGAGGGCTCGACCGTGGCCGCCGGTCAGGTGGTCGCGACCTGGGATCCGCACACCCACCCGGTGGTGACGGAAGTGGCCGGCTTCGTCAAGTTCCAGGACTTCGTCGACGGCCTGACCGTGACCTCGCAGGTCGATGAGGTGACCGGGCTGTCCTCCACCGTGGTGCTCGATACCAAGCAGCGCGGCGGCAAGGACGTGCGTGCCACCATCAAGCTGGTCAACGGCAAGGGCAAGGAAGTCACCTTCGCCAACACCGAGATCCCGGCGGTGTACACCCTGCCGGCCGGTGCGCTGGTATCCCTCGAGGACGGCGCCCGCGTCTCGATCGGCGACGTCATCGCCCGCATCCCGCAGGAGTCCTCCAAGACCCGCGACATCACCGGCGGTCTGCCGCGCGTGGCGGATCTGTTCGAGGCCCGCAAGCCCAAGGACCCGGCGATCCTCGCCGAGAAGTCCGGCACGGCGAGCTTCGGCAAGGAGACCAAGGGCAAGCGGCGCCTGATCATCACCTCCGACGACGGGGAGAAGTACGAGGAGCTGATCCCGAAGTGGCGCCAGCTCAACGTCTTCGAGGGCGAGACGGTGGAGCGCGGCGAGGTCATCGCCGATGGCGAGCCGAATCCGCACGACATCCTGCGCCTGCAGGGCGTCGAGGCGCTGGCCAACTACCTGGTGCGCGAGATCCAGGACGTCTACCGCCTGCAGGGCGTGAAGATCAATGACAAGCACATCGAGGTGATCATCCGCCAGATGCTGCGCAAGACCGAGGTGCAGGAGGCCGGGGAGACGGCGCTGCTGCGCGGTGAGCAGCTCGACCGGGCGCGCGCGCTCGATATCAACGATCGCGCCAAGAGCGACGGCAAGGCGCTGGCACGCCTGCAGCCGGTGCTGCTCGGCATCACCAAGGCCTCCCTGGCCACGGAGTCCTTCATCAGCGCGGCCTCCTTCCAGGAGACCACCCGCGTGCTGACGGAAGCGGCGGTACGGGGGCTGAAGGACGACCTGCGCGGCCTGAAGGAGAACGTCATCGTCGGCCGGCTCATCCCGGCGGGCACGGGCTTCGCGGCCCATGCCTCGCGGCGCCGCAAACTCGAGGGCACGGAGCGTCGCAGCTTCATGGACGTCGGGGGCGGCCTGCCGGACACCGAGGAGGCCAGCGTCGGCGAGGAGTCCGAGAGCGCCGCGGGCTGATCGCCGCGGCAGCCGCGCCGGTGGCCCCGTAAGGGGCGCGCAGGTGCGGTAAGATCCGACGGGCCGGTGAGCATCTCACCGGCCCGTTTTTTTGCCGCCGGGGGGTCTGACCCAGTGTCCGTGAACGCCACCGTGCTCCAGGGGGCGCACGTACGGCTCGAGCCGCTCGAGCGCACGCACGTCGAGCCGCTGTTGCAGGCGGCGGGCGCGGAGCGCGAGCTGTACCGGTGGACCACCATCCCGCACACCCTCGCGGCGATGACCCAGTACGTCGAGACCGCCATGCGCGAGCGCGAGGCCGGCAGCACGCTGGCCTTCGCCACCGTGCGCATGCGCGATGCGGCCGTGATCGGCTCGACGCGCTTCTTCCTCATCGAGCGCTGGCCCTGGCCGGCCGGCCACGAGCGCATGGCCCCGGATGCCTGCGAGATCGGCTACACCTGGCTCAGCCCGCAGGCGGTGCGCACCGCCGCGAACACCGAGGCGAAGCTTTTGATGCTGCGCCACGCGTTCGAGGCCTGGGGCGTGTGCCGGGTGTGCTTCCATACCGACGCCCGCAACGAGCGCTCGCGCAATGCGCTGCTGCGCATCGGCGCGCGCTTCGAGGGCGTGCTGCGCGCGCACCGGCTCGCCGCCGACCTGCAGCCGCGCGACTCGGCGCGCTACTCGGTCCTGGCCGGCGAGTGGCCCGCGGTGCACGACCGGCTGGCGCGGCGCCTCACGGCCGCCTGAGGAGAGCTTTGAGCACCTGCGAGGAATGGGAGGCCTGGGGTGAGCGCGATCCGTATTTCGGCGTGCTGGCGCACGATCGTTTCCGGCGCAGCCACCTGAACGAGGCCTCGCTCGAGGACTTCTTCCGCAGCGGGCGCGAGGAGGTCGAGCACATCCTCGCCGATGCGCGCGCGCAGCTGGGCGCGCTCTCGCTCGCGCGCACCCTGGATTTCGGCTGCGGTGTGGGGCGCATGCTGATCCCGCTCGCGCAGCAGTCCGGCAGCGCGGTCGGCGTGGACGTCTCGGCCGCGATGCGCGCAGAGGCTGAGCGCAACTGCACGCGCTTCCAGGTCGGCAACGTGCGCCTGGTGGGCACGCTCGAGGAGCTGCCCGCCGCGGAGACCTTCACGTTCGTCCATTCCTACATCGTGATGCAGCACATCCCGCACGCGCGCGGCCTGCGCATCATCGCCGCGCTTCTCGAGCGTCTCGCCCCCGGCGGCGCGCTCGCGCTGCACCTCACCTACGGCCGGCGCCGCTACGCCTACAACCTCGGCAGGCAGACGCAGGTGCGCCGCGTGCTGCGTGCCATGGGGCTGCCGTGGAAGATCTTCCTGCGGCGCGTGCGCCGCGGTGACCCCCACATGCTGATGAACCTCTACGACGTCAACCGCGTGCTGTTCCTCTTGCAGCGCCACGGCGTGCGTGGCGGCGGCTTCCGCTTCACCGACCACTCCGGCAACCTCGGCGTCATCCTGTTCGCGCGCCGCCCGGAGTAGGGCGCGGCGGCACGCGTCGCCGGCTTAGCTGCTGCAGCCGGCCTCAGGGTGCGGCGCTGCCCGCCCAGATCTTCAGCATGTCCGGTGAGCCCTGCGAGCGCACGCCGTTGTCGGTGAGGATCTCCTCGGTGGCCTCCACCAGCTTCGTGCGCGGAAATACCAGCGACTCGCTCAGGCGCCCGTCGAAGGTCAGCACCACGTACTCGTCCTTGAGGTCGCGCAGGAACGAGACCAGATGCGCAAGACTCTTCACCGGCGTGCCGTTCACGGTGTCCAGCACCTCTCCGCTCGGGTTCGAGTAACCCTGCGAGAGCGCGTGCGGGAACAGCGGCGAGCTGATCACCACGAGCTCCTGGCGCTCGGGGGTGGGCGGGTCGAGCAGGTGCGCGAGCACCGGGCTGAAGGCGGCGTGCGAGCGCATGAGGCTGAGCGACTCGAGATAGGCGCGCGAGAACACCACCGGGCCGTAGATGAAGTAGGAGGGGTATGCCCCGTGCAGCCCGTCCACCAGGAGCGGGCGGTGGTCCGGCACCGGCATCTGCAGCACCAGCTTGCGGCTGTCGCGCACGACGGTGAGCGGCACGGCGCCGCTCTTCGCGTCCTTCTGGATCATGTAGGCGAAGTTGACGCGCAGTGCGCTGGAGATCTGCACCATGCCATCGTCATCCACGTCGGTGCTGCCGATGCGCGTGATCACGTCCCAGGGCCTGAGCGGGTTGTCCTTCACGCCCTCGTCGGGACGGTTGACGATCATGCCCTTCACCGCCGCGTCGATCTTGAGGTAGCCGCGCAGCGCCGGGTTCTCCAGCGTCTGCAGCGAGTCATACATCGCGGGCTTGCCGTCGTAGCGGCCGTCGTCGGCGATATCGGCGAGGAACAGCTCGATCTCCTCGTTGGGAATGATGTAGCTGATGTTCTCGGAGTTCTGCAGGTGGCTGAAGGCGAGCCCGATCATCTTGCCGTCGGCCACCGCCGGACCGCCGCTGTTGCCGGGGTTGAGCGCGGCGTCGATCTGGATGCGCAGCCCCGAGGTCATGTAGTTGTAACCGACGAACTCGATGCGCGAGACGATGCCGCGCGTGATCGAGAGCGAAGTGCCGCCGGTCGGGAAGCCGTAGGCGAACACGGCATCTTTGACCTGCGGCAGTGAGTGGGCGCGCGGCAGCGGCGGGCGCTGCGCGAAGAAGGCGTCGTCGTCGAGCTTGAGCAGGGCGAGGTCGATGCCGGGAGCCACGGCCTCCACCGTGGCCGACACCTTGTCGCCGGACTGGTTGGCCTGCACCTGCACCTGGCTGGCATACGCGACCACGTGCGCGTTGGTGAGGATGCGGTGTCCCTCGATGATGACGCCGCTGCCGCTCGCCTCCACCGGCGCGCTCTTGGTCCAGGGCTTGGAGACATCCGGGCGGCGGATGGTGGAGAACACCTTGACCACGGCGTTCTCGGCGGCGTGATTGACGGCCTCGCCCGGTGCCTCGGTGGACTTCGGCGCCGCGGCCACGGCGAGCGGTCCGGCAGCAAGCAGGCAGGCAGCAAAGAGCTTCAGCGCGCGGCGCATCAGGGTCCCTTGATCGTGCGGGTGGGGCGGCCGCGATTCTGACACAGACCGCGTCACGGGCCCGCTGGCCCTGAGAAAAGTTAAGTCGCGGGGCGCTCGGGCCGGGCGCGGGCTTGCCCCTCAGCCGGCGCCGGCGCCGAACCCGATGCTGAAATCGTGACCCCAGAGGCTGACCGCGGTGGTCTCGTGCACCACGTTGCGCTTCCAGTCGCAGACGCGCCCGCCGCAGCCGTACTCGATGGCGAAGCCGGAGGGACTGAGCAGGTAGAAGGAGATCATGCGGTCGTTGACATGGCGACCCAGGGTGGCCATGAGCTTCACCCCGTGCGCGCGCTGGCGGTCGAGCGCCCGGCCGACCTCGTCCATGTCCGGCACCTCGAGCATCAGGTGGATGCAGCCGCTCGGCACGGCCAGGTCCGCGATCGCGAGGCTGTGGTGACGGGCGTTGTTGCAGTGGAGGAACTCGATGCGCGCCGGCGGGGCGCCGGCGGCGTGGTGCACCATGAAGTCCGAGACCTGGAAGCCCATCACCTCGCGCAGGAAGGCATGCGTGGCGTCGAACTTGGTCGCCGGCAGGGCGACGTGGCCCAGGCCGAGCTCACCGGTGACGAAGCTCGTGCCGGTCGGGGAGACGAAGCGGCGGAAGTCGGTCTTGAAGCCGAGCACGATCTCGTGGCGGTTGCCGGAAGGGTCGCGGCACCACAGCATGTCGATGCAGTTGCGGCTGGCACGCTCGGCCGCCGTGGCGGCGTGCGGCTCGATGCCGGCGCGCTCGAGGGAGTCACGGGCGACCATGAAGGCCTCCTCGCACGCCACCTCCCAGCCGGTGGCGAAGTAGCGCGCCGCACCCGGCTGCACGATCAGCCGCGCAGCGCGCTCATCGGTGCGCAGCCACAGATCCGGGCCGCCCGAGTCAGCCGCGGCCATCCCCAGCACCTCTTCGCCGAAGGCGCGCCACTGCTGCGGCTGCGGATGCTGGACGACGACGTAGGCCAGTGCGCGCAGGTCCATCATGGTGCTGTGCCCCGCTTCACAGGAAGGTATCGGTGTTGTCGAGCCCGAACAGCACGCCGCCGTAGTTGCGGCTGATCTTGTGGACGTTGTTGGCGACGTGCGTGCGCGCGCAGTTGATGTCCAGGAAGAAGCGCGTCAGCGGGTAGCTGCGGTACATGCCGTGCGCGCCGGAGCTGTAGAAGAGGCGGTTGACGAGCGCGGCGCTGCGCTCGGGGACGGTGGCCGACTGGGTGCGGTAATGGATGCGGTCGGCGAGCTCCAGTGGCTGCCCGGCGCGCACCCGCGCCATCATCTGCGCGAAGTTGCGCTCCAGCGTCAGCTGCATCTCATCGACCGCGAGCGCGGCGTCCGCCGCGGCCAGCTGCGCCACCGGATCCTCGGCGCTGCGGGCGCCGTCGTTGACGGCCACGCGCTGCGCGCACCAGGCGCGGAAGTGATTGAGAGCGCCCTGCAGGCCGCCGATGCACGCACTCGAGACGGTGCGCACGAAGATCTGGCCGAACGGCAGCCGGTAGAGCGGGGCGGTGTTCTCGGCCAGCCCCGGGCTCGTGCCGGCAGCCCCGGCCGCGGCGCTGTGCGTGCGGTACTCGGGCACGAAGACATCGGTGACCTCCACGTCCTGGCTGCCCGTGCCGCGCAGGCCGATCGTGTCCCAGGCATCGATGACGCGGAAGTCCGCGCGCGGCACGAGAAAGGTGCGGAACTCGCTCGCACCGCCCGGGGTCGCGGGCGGCACCAGCGCGCCCAGAAACGCCCACTGGCAGTGCGCCACACCGCTCGAGAAGCCCCAGCGTCCGCTCAGACGGAAGCCGCCCGCGACGCGCCGCAGCTTGCCGCGCGGCATGTACGAGGAGCAGATGAGCGTGTCCGGATTCTCGCCCCACACCTCGCGCTGCGCGCGCTCCTCGTAGAGCGCGAGCTGCCAGTTGTGCACGGCGAGCACTCCGTACACCCAGGCACTCGACATGCACCCCTCCGCGAGCGCCATCTGGATGCGGTAGAAGACCTGCGGGTCCATCTCGTACCCGCCCCAGCGGCGCGGCTGCAGCACCCGCAACAGCCCCGCCTGCGTGAACTGCGCGAGAGTGTCATCGGCGAGGCGCCGCTCCCGGTCGGCGCGCTCCCAGCGCTCCTCGAGCAGCGGAATCAGCGCGCGGGCCCGCGCTACCAGTTCTTCGGGCTTAGGTATCTGCGTCATGACTGCTTGACCCTCCGTGGCCGATTCTCGGTGGGTCGCGGCGCTGCGGCCTATAGGTGGTTTCCGCCACGGCGGCTTCGCCTAATCCGTTCCGTGTCGTTCAGACGGAGTAGGTATTCGCGCGCATGGGCGCGGCCCCGCGAACTTGAAAAGCTGCAGGGCAAGCACGGTTACTGAAGGGAACTGCGATGGCGACCACCAAAGACTACGGCCTGGGCGAATACACCTTCCCGCGCGGCTGGTTCATGATCGCCGAGGCCGCGCAGCTGGGCGAGCAGCCGCTGCCGCTGCGTTTCTTCGCGCGCGATCTGGTGCTCTACCGCGGCAAGGCGAGCGGCCGCGCCGCGCTCCTGGATGCCTACTGTCCGCACATGGGCACGCACCTGGGATACAACACCACTTCCTACGTGGTGCGCGACGGGGAGCACATCGACGGCGACGCCATCCGCTGCCCCTACCATGGCTGGCGCTTCCGCGCCGACGGGGTGTGTGATGACATTCCGGGACTCACCGGCGCGATCCCCAAGGCGGCCTGCGTGCGCAGCTGGACCGTCCACGAGAGCCTGGGAATCATCTGGGTGTGGTACGACGAGGAGGGGCTCGGGCCGGAGTGGGAGCCGCCGACGCTGGCGGAGTGGGCCGATCCGGCCTGGGTGCGCTGGCGCATCGATCACCTGGGGACACTGCCCGTGCACGGCCAGGAGGTCGTCGACAACATCGTCGACATGGCGCACTTCGGTCCCATCCACGGGCTCGACCGGGTCGAGTTCTTCGAGAACGAGTTCGATGAGCACCGCGCCATCCAGCGCATGGTCGGTCCGCACCGCACCCTGGTCGATGGCGCCGAAAAGCTCAGCACCGACACCACCTATCACGGGCCCGGGTACCTGCTCTCGCACATGGCCGGCCGCTATCCGTCGGTGATCCTGATCGCCAACACCCCGGTGGAGGATGGGGTCACACAGGCCTGGCATGCGCTTTTGGTGAAGTCACCGCACGTGCAGGCGCAGCCCGAGGACGTCGAGGCGGCGCGCGCCTTCCAGGAGGCGAGCCGGCTCGCCTTCGCGCAGGACTTCGAGGTGTGGGCGCACAAGGCCCCGGCGCTGCGCATCCTGCAGGTCAACAGCGACGGTCCGTTCCACCTCGAGCGGCTGTGGTACCGGCAGTTCTTCAACCGCCGCGCCCGCGCCCAGGAGTACCGCCGGCGCGTGCAGGGGGTGCACCGCTACCGCGGGCCGCCGCTGGCGCAGGCGGCGGCTGCCGGCGCCTGAGTTCGGCCGTTCCCGCAAGGCCCGCGCCGATGGTGAGCCCTCGGCGCGGCCTGCTACAGTGGCGCCCCCCGAGGACAGGCCACCAAAGAGGTCCCTATGCGCCGCCCGCTCCGCGTCCTTGCTGGTCTCGCCGCCCTTGCAGCGGTGAGCGCAGCGCTTGCCGCCACGCCGATTCCTGCCTACGTCGCCGCCGCGGTCGCGGACAAGGCCCGGCCCGAGGCCGACACGCAGCGCGACGCCGACCGCAAGCCGGCCGAGACGCTTGCCTTCGCCGGTGTGCGCCCCGGCATGCGGGTAGGTGAGCTGATCCCCGGCGCCGGCTACTTCACGCGGCTGCTGAGCGCGGTGGTGGGGCCGAAGGGCAAGGTCTACGCCCTGGTGCCGCCCAAGCGCGCCGAGGCCCCGCCGGATGCACCCGAGCCGGCGGCGCGGCTCGCGCCCATTACCGCCGATGCGCACTACGCCAACGTCAGCGTCGCCACCATCCACCTCGCGGGACTTGAGCTGCCGCAGGGTCTGGATCTGGTGTGGACCTCGCAGAACTACCACGACTTCCACAACGTGAAGGATCTGAACGTCGCGGACCTGGACAAGGCGGTGTTCGCGGCACTGAAGCCGGGCGGGGTGTACCTGGTGCTCGATCACGCCGCCGCGGCCGGTTCCGGGCTGCGTGACACCTCCACCCTGCACCGTATCGACGAGGAGGCGGTGAAGACGGAGGTCGAGTCGGTCGGCTTCAGGCTCGCCGGCGAGAGTGCGGTGCTGCGCAACAAGGACGACGATCACACGAGCAAGGTGTTCGACTCCGGCATCCGCGGCAAGACCGACCAGTTCATCCTGAAGTTCGTCAAGCCGAAGTAAGCGCGGCGCGGGTGCGGGGATCCTCCTCGCCCGCGAAGTATTTCGCGAGCGCGTCGCGATAGCAGCTCGCGGGCGCGCCGTGCGCGTAGGCGAACAGCGTCATCGAGGAGCGGAACTTCAGCTCATCCGGCCAGGCGAAGATCTGCGCCGCCGTGTGACCCTGGAGGGCGTTCACGGCGCGCGTGCACTCGGTGAGTCGCGGTCCGAGCAGCTCATGGGCCAGGTAGGCGCGGGCCTCATCGAGGGAGCGGATGGCGTAAGCACGCGCCATGGGGCTGCTGCCCAGGCCCTGCAGCTGCGGGAAGATGAACCACATCCAGTGGCTGCGCTTGCGGGCCGCTCGCAGCTCGGCGAGCACCTGCGCATAGAACGGCGCCTGCGCGGTGACGAAGCGCCGAAGATCGAACGGATCGGTC
Source organism: uncultured Pseudomonadota bacterium (assembly GCA_963825385.1). GTDB lineage: Bacteria > Pseudomonadota > Gammaproteobacteria > Steroidobacterales > Steroidobacteraceae > 13-2-20CM-66-19. Next base: position 15,223 of record CAWGSX010000003.1, read on the forward strand.
ACCCCGGGCACCCGCCCCGCCGGGTGTGGCACCGCAAATCCGTGACCGTCCTCATATCCTGGCGCGATTCTAACTCCGCACACGGGCCGGGTGATGGTAGAGACGGGCACGGCTGGACTATTCTTGGGCTGTGCAGTACCCGAGCGACCCGCCGGAACGGGCCCCCGCGGCACCTGCGAGGCGCCGCCGCGCCGCGCCCGGTGCCGCCGCTGTACTCCTTGCGCGCCTCGGCCCCTGCCTGCTGCTCGCGCTCCTCATGCCGCCGGCAGCCGGCGCCGGTCAGCTCACCCCGGAGCTGCAGAAACAGGTGCGCGCGGCGACCTTCGAGGTCGTGGTGCACAAGCCCGACAAGGACAGCGTCAGCTACGAGAAGCCGCTGCCGCTCGAGCTCATTCCCTTCTCCGAGCGCAACGATCACTACTGGCCGATCGGCACCGCATTCGCCCTGAGCCCCGACACGTTCGTGACCGCCGCGCACGTCATCGCGGCCACGGTCGGCAGCCAGTTCGGTGCGCCCGGCATCCGCGACAGCGACGGGCACGTCTACCCGATCAGCCGCATCCTCAAGTTCCATAACCGCGAGGACTTCGTGGTGTTCGCCGTGAGCGGCGCGCCGCCGCTGACACCGCTGCCGGTGAGCACCACGGCCAGTGTCGATGACGGGGTGTTCGCCGTCGGCAACGCGCTCGGTGAGGGCGTGGTGATCCGCGACGGGCTGCTTACCTCGATGACGCCGGAGGCGCAGGACGGCAAGTGGAAATGGCTGCGTTTCTCGGCCGCGGCCTCGCCGGGTAACAGCGGCGGCCCGCTGCTCGATGCGCAGGGGCGCGTGATCGGTGTCGTGCTCGCCAAGTCCCCCAACGAGAACCTCAACTACGCCCTGCCCATCGCGCTGGTGCTCGGCGGCCCGGACAAGCTCGCCGTGTTCGAGACGCGCGAGTCCTTCGGCGTCCCGCGGCTGCTGCAGGCCCAGGTCGTGGGTGAGCTCAGGGACAGCTTTCCCCTGCCGTTGTCCTTTGCCGAGTTCTCCAGCCGCTCGCGCCTGACCTACCTGCGCTATTTCCGCGAGACCCAGGACAAGCTCGCCGCCGCCAACGCCGATACGCTCTTTCCGAGGGGCCAGTCGGCAACCCTGCTCGCCAAGCTCTACAGCGCGACCGAGCCCGGCCTGATCACGCAGCAGGACGACGGCTCCTGGGATACCCACAGCTGCGAGGGGGAGAGATCGACGCTGCCCGGGGACGGCATGGTGTGGTTCTGCCGCACGCAGGGCCCGGGCGGGACGCTGTTCCGGATCGTCTATCCGGGCACCGAGGCCGACGAGCGCCACTACAGGGACTCCAAGGATTTCCTCGATACGCTGCTGCGGGGCATGCCGCTGCCGCGCCTGGTGGGCACGCAGCCGGTGCGGGTGACCTCGCTCGGGGCGGCGACCCAGGAGAGCCTGCTGCGCGATCACTACGGACGCGTCTGGCAGCTGCGCAGCTACCCGATGGGTTATGCGGACATGTACGTCACCACGCTCGCGCTGCCCACGCCCGATGGCTACGTGGGCATGGCCACGATCGTGCCGAGCAGCCTGCAGGAGGTGCAGGGCGAGCGTTACCGCTTCGTGGCCGATTACCTGTACCTGACCTATGCCGGCTCACTGCCGCAGTGGCAGGCCTTCCTGCAGCGTCGCGAGCTGCGGCCGGCATGCTTCGAGCACGACCGGTTCGAGGCGAGCAGCCGCGGCGTGCGCTTCGAGTCCGCGCGCGTGACGCTCGACAGCACCGGTCTGGTCACACCCGCACCGCAGACCAGCCTCGAGCTGCAGATGAACTACATCGTGGAGCACGGCGTGGCGAGCTGGGACGTCGCCGGCATCATTTTGCGCCCGGACCGTGACCGCAAGACCTATCTGGGCGCCTATCGCCAGGCGCGCCCGGCGGCCGATTCCGCCAAGGAGCGCCGCGACCGCTGGGACCACATGACCCGTCACGACGGCGAGTTCGCCGGCACGCTGCAGCACGACGACCAGCTCACCGACTTCTGGGTGCGCACCGTGGCCGGAGGGGGCGCGAACGCGGCTGCCCTGTACGAGCTGGTTTACAACACCGACCACTCGCTGCAGGCGTCCGAGGCCGAGGACATGCGCGTGCGCCTCACCGGCGCGCTCAAGATCACCGAGTGAACCGCGCCGCCGCCTGCGGCCGGCCTACATCTTGGTGAACACCTGCACGAAGCGGTCGGTCTTGCCGAGCATCGGTCCCTCGTAGGTCAGGGCGTCGCGCGGGTCATCCGGCCGGCGCAGCACCGCACTCGTCGCCTTGAGCCTGAAGCCCAGCTGCTCGAACTCCTTCTGCGCGTAAGCCTCATCGATGCGGTGCAGCGTGCCGGCCGCGGCGCTGCCGGTAGCGGGCTTGGCGGAATGGTCCACCAGCAACAGCGTGCCGCCGGGCTTGAGCACGCGGGTTATCTCATGCAGCACCTTAGGCACATCGTAGGTCGGCCACTGATCCTTCGGATCCGGGTCAACCCAGTACAGGTCGTGGTAGACCTTGATGAGGAGGATCGCGTCCAGGGAGTGGTCGGGCAGGTCGAGCCGCTCGAGGTTCTCGGTGCGGTGCTCGACATTGGGCAGACGGCCCTCGATGCGTGCCTTCCAGCGGTTCTGGCCCCAGTTGTCGTAGGCGACGTTGTTGAGGATGTAGACGTGCCCCTCAGGACCCACGATGTAGCTGACGAGCTCGGCGTAGTAGCCGTTCGCGCCCATGACGTCGCCGACCTTCATGCCGGGGCGGATGCCGGAGAGCCGCAGCACCTCGGCAGGATGGTCGATGGCGTCGCGCGCGCGGTCCTTGTCGGGGCGGCCGGCATGGGCGACGGCGTCGTCGTAGATGTCGGCGCGCGCGAGGCTGCCGAGCAGGGTGAGGGCAGCGAGCGCACTCAGGGTGAGCAGGCGGGGTCCGGATCGCTTGGTGTACATGTGGGTTATCCCAAGGGGAGCCGCGGCGGATTATGGACCCGACGCCCCGGCCGACGCGCACCGCGTGCGGCGAGGCGAGCGCGTGCTGCGCTCAGAGCGGCTTGTCGAACAGGGCAAAGCCGGCGCGGGAACGGAAGCCGCGGCGTTCGTAGAAGCTGCGCGCGGCGGCGTTGCCGGCGGCGAGCTGCAGCTGCAGGCGCACGCCACGGCGCGCGCGCAGCTCCGCTTCCGCGGCGGCGAGCAGCGCAGCCCCGCTCCCCTGCGCGCGCGCGGCGGGCTCCACGTACAGCTCATCGATCTCGCCCATGAGCCCGCCGTGCTCGAGGCTGAGCACGTACACCAGCACCAGATAGCCGACCGGCGCGGCCGCGCTCGTGGCGATGAACACCGCACCGCGGGCCGGCTCGGCGATCAGGCGCTGGAGCAGCGTCTCGATGCGCAGGGCCTGAAAGTCCGTGAGCCCCTCGAACTCCCAGTAGCGGCGCACGAGCGCCAGGAGCGCAGGCACGTCCGCGGCGTTCGCGGCTCGGACGGTGTGGCTCACGCGGCGAGCGCGACGGCGATGTGCACCTGATTGCGGCCGGCGCGCTTGGCGGCGTACTGCGCGGTGTCGGCGTGCGCGATCAGGGGCTCGCCCCAGGCCCCGAGGGTGTCCGAGGCGGCAACGCCGATGCTGCAGGTGAGCCGCAGCGACTCCAGGCCGGCGATGCGGATGTCGGCCACCCGCCGGCAGATGCGCTCGGCGATCGGCAGCGCCGCGGCGGCGTCGGCCCCGTAGAGGATCACCACGAACTCCTCCCCGCCGTAGCGGCCGATGACGTCGGAGGCCCGCAGCTCGGCCTGGACCGGCGGGATGAGCCCGGCAAGGCAGGCATCGCCGGCGCGGTGGCCGTAGGTGTCGTTGATCTGCTTGAAGTGGTCCAGGTCCAGAAACAGCACCGAGATCGGCAGCGCCCGGGCCTTGGCGCGCAGACACGCGGCCTCCAGGCGCTCGACCAGCGAGCGCCGGTTGAGCACGCCGGTCAGCGGGTCGGTCTGCGCGCGCAGCTCCGCATCGGTGAGGGCCACCGACTGCTGGCGCACGTGATCGGAGACCCCGAGCGCGATCAGCACCGCCGCAGCCACCATCGAGGGCGCGAGCCCGTAGTAGACCAGTCCCTCGGCGCTGTCGGCGCGGGTGAGCAGCAGCCGCACGGCGGTGGCGATCTGGAAGATGCACAGCAGACTCCAGGCGATCAGGAACCAGCCCGCGGCACGGTTGCCGCCGCGCCGCCAGGCGAGGAAGGCGACCACGAGGGTGGCGATGGCCGAGCCGACGAACATGAGGTCTCCGGTGCGCGCGATCACCACCCCTAAGCCGAACAGCCGCAGCACGTTCGAGAGCGCCAGCACCACGAAGGCGACCGCGAGCCAGCCGAAGGCGCTGTAGACCCGGGGCGAGAAGAGCTTGAGGTTCGCAAACTCGCGGATGAAGAGCGCCGCGGCGGCCGCGCTCACCGCCACCGGCACGTTGTAGGCGTAGTTGGCGAAGGGGCGCGCCCAGGACAGGATCGGCCAGGTGAAGCCCTGACCGGAGAAGTAGGCGATGTAAAGCGCCTGCAGCAGGAACACCGCGCCGTAGAGCGGATAGATCTGATCGCGCAGCACCAGGCGGATGAGGAGCGCGGAGATGGCCATGGCCATCAGCGCCCCGAAGGTCACGGCGATGATCCAGGCATGGGCCGAGGCTTCCCGCAGCACGTACCCGAGCGTCGTGGCCGCGAAGTGCAGGTCGGTGACGGCCCGGCCGACCCGGGTGACCCGCGCGTAGAGCGGGGCCTGCGGGTCCAGACCCTGCGGCAGTGCGAACTCCTTGTCCTCGGCTCCGCCGAACTTGGGCACCGTGCCGATCAGCGCCAGGGGGGCCGGGCGTCCCCCGCGGCGCCCCCACAGCTCGACCGCCTGGTCCAGACCCGAGCGGGCGAGGATGACCGGGGTCTGCCCGGCAGCCACAGGAGGAGGCGGGGCCACCCGGAACCAGTGGCTGCCGGTCAGCAGGTGCGAGCCGCGGGCGGTGAAGGCACCGAAGCGGGGATCCAGGGTCCCCGGGACCACCACCGCGGCCCCCGGGTCCCCGGCCTCAGCCTCGAGGAGGGCCGTGTCCAGGGGGCTTACGGGCTCGGCCACGGGCGCGCCCTGGGATCCGTCCGCGGCGGCCCCATATAAAGGAGAGAGCATTATGGCCAGGCTCAGGAGCCAGCTCACCGGGAGCGTCTTACGCACTAGGATCCGTGTGGCCTCACGCGGGCTTTGCGACCGGGAATGTCGTTTGGGGCCGGCGTCTTCCAGCGCCGCTCCCCCAAGTGGACTCATTATCCTATAACTGCGATTTTACTGCCGGTTGACACCCAAAGGTGCCCTACCTAGAATCGCCGGCCTTTGTCGGGCCGGCCCCCTAGATCGCCGGCACCGGAAACAGCGACTTCAAGCAAGACCGGGCCGCCTCAAGCAGGCGGCCCGGTGTTCTTCGGAGGTCGCTTTAACCGCGCGAGTCGACATCCCGTCCCGCGCCTGGAGTGAAAAGAGAACGATGGCCACTACGGGTCAGCTCATCCGGCAGCCACGCCGGACACGGGCGGAGAAAACGAAGGTACCGGCGCTCGGGGCCTCCCCCCAGAAGCGCGGCGTGTGCACGCGCGTCTACACCACGACGCCCAAGAAGCCGAACTCGGCGCTGCGCAAGGTCTGCCGCGTACGCCTCACCAACGGCTACGAGGTCACCAGCTACATCGGCGGTGAGGGCCACAACCTCCAGGAGCACTCGGTGGTGCTGATCCGCGGCGGCCGCGTCAAGGACCTGCCCGGAGTGCGCTACCACACCGTGCGCGGCACGCTCGACTGCGCCGGCGTCGGCGAGCGCAAGCAGGGCCGCTCCAAGTACGGCGCCAAGCGCCCGAAGAAGTAAGGGGAACCTCACGCCATGTCCCGCAGAGCCCAAGCCCCGGTCCGCACCATCCTTCCGGACCCGAAGTTCAACAACGAGATGCTTGCCAAGTTCATGAACGTCGTCATGAAGAGCGGCAAGAAGTCAGCGGCCGAGCGCATCATCTACGGCGCGCTCGACCGCATCAGCGAGAAGACCGGCAAGCAGGGTGGCGAGGCCATCGAAGTGCTGGCGACCGCGCTCGACAACGTCAAGCCGGTGGTGGAAGTGAAGTCGCGCCGCGTCGGCGGCGCAACTTATCAGGTCCCGGTTGAAGTTCGCTCCACGCGCCGCCAGACACTGGCGATGCGCTGGGTCATCGAGGCCGCGCGCGACCGCTCCGAGAAGTCGATGGCGTTCCGCCTCGCCCACGAGCTGATGGATGCCTCCGAGAACCGGGGCGCCGCGGTGCGCAAGCGCGAGGACACCCACCGCATGGCCGAGGCCAACAAGGCCTTCGCCCACTACCGCTGGTAAGCGAAAGGAATCTGCATCGTGCCACGCGCGACGCCCATCGAGCGCTATCGGAACATCGGCATCTCCGCGCACATCGACGCGGGGAAGACGACCACGACCGAGCGCATCCTTTTTTACACCGGCGTCTCGCACAAGATCGGTGAAGTCCACGACGGCGCGGCCGTGATGGACTACATGGAGCAGGAACAGGAGCGCGGCATCACCATCACCGCCGCGGCCACCACCTGCTTCTGGAAGGGCATGGACAACTCCTTCGCCGAGCACCGCATCAACATCCTCGACACCCCGGGGCACGTGGACTTCACCATCGAGGTGGAGCGCTCGCTGCGCGTGCTCGACTCCGCCGTGGCGCTGTTCGACTCGGTCGCCGGCGTGCAGCCGCAGTCCGAGACGGTGTGGCGGCAGATGAACAAGTACGCCGTGCCGCGCATCGCCTTCGTCAACAAGATGGATCGTGCCGGCGCCAACTTCCTGCGCGTCGTGGAGATGATCCGCGCCCGCCTGCGCGCCAACCCGGTGGCCATCCAGCTGCCGATCGGTGCGGAGGAAAATTTCGAGGGCGTGATCGACCTCATCCGCATGAAGGCGATCTACTGGGACATGGACACCCAGGGGATGAAGTTCGAGTACCGCGAGATCCCCGAGGAGCTGCGGGCCCAGGCCGAGGAATACCGCGCCAAGATGATCGAGGCGGCCGCCGAGGCCAACGACGAGCTGATGCACAAGTACCTCGAGGGCGAGGAGCTCAGCGAGGCGGAGATCCGCTCCGGGCTGCGCGCGCGCTCGATCAAGAACGAGGTCGTGCTGGCGATGTGCGGCTCGGCCTTCAAGAACAAGGGCGTGCAGGCACTGCTCGATGCCATCATCGAGTTCATGCCGAGCCCGGTGGAGATGCCGGACGTCAGGGGCATGGACGGCGACGGTGAGCCGGCGACCCGCAAGGCCTCCGACGATGCGCCGTTCTCCGCTCTCGCCTTTAAGATCCTCAACGACCCCTTCGTCGGCAACCTGACCTTCTTCCGTGTGTACTCGGGCGTACTCAGCTCCGGCGACACCGTGTTCGTGCCCACCAAGGACCGCAAGGAGCGCATCGGGCGCTTGCTGCAGATGCACGCCTCCGAGCGCACCGAGATCAAGGAAGTGCGCGCCGGCGACATCGCCGCCGCCGTGGGTCTGAAGGACGTCATCACCGGCGACACGCTGTGTGACCTGGAGAAGGTCATCACGCTGGAGAAGATGGAGTTTCCCGCCCCGGTGATCTCGGTCGCCGTGGAGCCCAAGACCAAGGCCGACCAGGAGAAGATGGGGCTGGCGCTGCAGCGCCTCGCCAAGGAGGACCCCTCCTTCCGCGTCAGCACCGACCAGGAGTCGGGCCAGACGATCATCTCCGGCATGGGCGAGCTGCACCTGGAAATCATCGTCGATCGCATGAAGCGCGAGTTCAAGGTCGAGGCCAACGTCGGCAAGCCGCAGGTCGCCTACCGCGAGACCATCCGCGCCACCGTCGAGAGCGAGGGCAAGTTCGTGCGCCAGTCCGGCGGCCGCGGCCAGTACGGCCATGTATGGCTCAAGCTCGAGCCCAACGAGCAGGGCAAGGGCTACGAGTTCATCAACGGCATCGTCGGCGGCTCGGTGCCGCGCGAGTACATCCCGGCGGTCGACAAGGGCATCAAGGAAGCGGTCGACACCGGCGTCATCGCCGGCTATCCGGTGGTGGATGTGAAGGTCACCGCGTTCGACGGCTCCTACCACGACGTGGACTCCAACGAGATGGCCTTCAAGATCGCCGCCTCGATGGGCTTCAAGGAAGGCTTCAAGCGCGCCAAGCCGGTGCTGCTCGAGCCGATCATGAAGGTGGAGGTCGTGACCCCGGAGGAATACTCCGGTGACGTCATCGGCGATCTGAACCGGCGCCGCGGCCAGATCACCGGCATGGACGAGACCCCGGCCGGCAAGGCGATCACCGCCGACGTGCCGCTCTCGGAGATGTTCGGCTACGCGACCACGGTGCGCTCGATGAGCCAGGGCCGTGCGACCTTCACGATGGAGTTCGCCAAGTACGTGGAAGTGCCGCCCAACATCGCCGACGGCATCATCAAGAAGTAGTCACTCAGCAGGAAGTTCGCTTAAGAGTCGAGGAAGTACGCCATGTCCAAAGAGAAATTCGAGCGCAGCAAGCCCCACGTGAACGTGGGGACGATTGGTCACGTGGATCACGGCAAGACGACGCTGACGGCGGCGTTGACGAAGGTGATGGCCGAGACCTACGGCGGGACCTTCATGGCGTACGACCAGATTGACAAGGCACCGGAGGAGAAGGCGCGCGGGATCACGATCTCGACGGCGCACGTGGAGTATCAGTCCAAGAACCGCCACTACGCGCACGTGGACTGCCCGGGGCACGCCGACTACGTGAAGAACATGATCACGGGGGCGGCGCAGATGGACGGGGCGATTTTGGTGGTTTCGGCAGCCGATGGGCCGATGCCGCAGACGCGCGAGCACATTCTGCTCGCCCGCCAGGTGGGCGTGCCGTACATCGTGGTGTACATGAACAAGGCGGACATGGTTGACGACAAGGAGCTGTTGGAGCTGGTTGAGATGGAGGTGCGTGAGCTGCTCACGACCTACAAGTTTCCCGGCGACAAGACTCCGATCGTGATCGGCTCGGCGCTGAAGGCGCTGGAGGGTGACAAGAGCGAGATCGGGGTGCCCTCGGTGGTGAAGCTGGTGGAGGAGATGGACAAGTACATCCCGATCCCCAAGCGCGAGGTGGACAAGCCCTTCCTGATGCCGGTGGAGGATGTGTTCTCGATCTCCGGGCGCGGCACGGTGGTGACGGGGCGCATCGAGCGCGGCATCGTGAAGGTGAACGATGAGGTGGAGATCGTGGGGCTGAAGGCCACGCAGAAGACCACCTGCACGGGCGTGGAGATGTTCAGGAAGCTGCTGGACGAGGGTCAGGCGGGGGACAACGTAGGCGTGCTCCTGCGCGGCACCAAGCGCGAGGAAGTCGAGCGCGGCCAGGTGCTGGCCAAGCCCGGCTCGATCACCCCGCACACCAACTTTGAGTGCGAGGTGTACGTGCTGTCCAAGGAGGAGGGCGGGCGTCACACGCCGTTCTTCAAGGGCTACCGGCCGCAGTTCTACTTCCGCACCACCGATGTGACGGGGCTGATCGAGCTGCCGGCGGGGGTGGAGATGGTCATGCCCGGGGACAACATCAAGATGACGGTCGAGCTGATCAGCCCGATCGCGATGGAAGAGGGTCTGCGGTTCGCGATCCGTGAGGGCGGCAAGACCGTCGGCGCGGGCGTGGTCTCGAAGATCCTGAAGTAACGAGCCGCGACGCTAGGACTTAGGTGAGGCCATGGCCAATCAGAATATCCGTATCCGACTGAAGGCGTTCGACCATCGCCTCATCGACTCCTCGGCGCGCGAGATCGTCGAGACCGCCAAGCGCACCGGAGCGACCGTGAAGGGCCCGGTGCCGCTGCCGACCAAGATGGAGCGCTTCACCGTGCTCGTCTCCCCGCACGCGGACAAGGACGCGCGCGACCAGTTCGAGCTGCGCACGCACAAGCGCCTCATGGACATCATGAACCCCACCGACAAGACGGTGGATGCGCTCATGAAGCTCGAGCTGCCGGCCGGCGTCGACGTCCAGATCAAGCTGAATTAAGGGGTCGGAACAAGGGCCCTCCTAAAGGGCCCCGCGCGGGTTGCACGCAAAAGAGTCCGCCTGCTGCCCCGGACGACTCGCGTCCGGGCTAGCCCCTTTCTCCAGAACATAATCCCTCGCCGGGGCTTTGCCCGGGCCAAACTTGAGCCAGACCGTGGGAGTATAATCTGGCTTCAGAACGGCACCGGAGCAGGCTCATGCGACGCGTCTTTCTGATACTCACTGTACTTTCCCTCACCTTTCTCCCAGCGCTTGCGGCGGCCGACGGCCCGGCTTTCGATGCGGCCGCAGCCTTCGGCGCGCGGCCGACCGTCATGGATCTCACCCTGTCGCCGGACGGGCAGAACCTGGCCTGGATCGCCCCGAGTCAGGGACAGGGCTCGGTCCTTTACACCCTGAGCCTCGCCAAGGATGCGAAGCCGAAGCCGGCACTCTCCGCCAGCGGCAGCCCCGAGCGCCTGGAGGGATGCAGCTGGGTGTCCAATGAGCGGCTGGTGTGTGAGATCTATCTGCTGGCGAAGGATGCACAGTACGGCGTCGTGCCCTTCAGCCGCATCCTTGCGGTCAACGCCGACGGTTCCAATCCCAAGGAGCTCAGTAACGAGCAGACCATCCACACCCACGGCCTCATCACCGGCGGTGGCGAGATTCTCGACTGGCTGCCGGACACCGCTGCCTCCGTCCTCATGGCGCGCGTCTACGCGCCGAACGAAACGATCGGCTCTAACCTCGGGTCGACGAAGAAGGGCCTCGGGGTCGACGAGATCGACACCCGCACTCTCCAGACGCATCACGTCGAGCCGCCGCGCGGCGAGGCGGTGGGTTACATCAGCGATGGACGCGGGCACGTGCGCATCGTGATCAACCAGGAGGTGACGGTCCGCGGCTTCACCGGCGAGTATCGCTACAGCTTCCATCCGGTCGCCTCGGAGGATCTGCTGACGCTCGGCACCTACCAGATCAAGGACAACAGCGGCTTCGCCCCCGAGGCCGTGGATCCGGAGCACAACCTGGCCTACGGCCTGAAGAAACTCGACGGGCGTATGGCGCTCTACAGCGTCGCGCTCGACCCGGGGCGCGCCGAGCAGCTGGTTTACGCCAACCCGCAGGTCGATGTCGCGGCAGTCATCCGCATCGGGCGTCAGCAGCGCGTCGTCGGGGCGCGGTACTACACCGACTATCGTCACGACGAATACTTCGCGCCCGACATCAAGGCCCTGATCGAATCGCTGGGGCGGGCGCTGCACGCCCAGCCGCACGTGCTCGATACGAGCATCGATGAGAGCCGCCTGCTGGTGCAGACCAGTTCGGATGTGGACCCGGGGGTCTACTATCTCTTCGACAAGAAGACGCACCAGCTGCAGACGCTGTTCGTGGTGCGCAACCAGCTCGAGGGCGTGAAGCTAGCCAAAGTGACCCCGGTCACCTATGCCGCGACGGACGGGACACCGATTCCGGGCTACCTGACCCTGCCGCCGGGCGTTGACAGTCTGAAGGGCCTGCCTGCGATCGTCATGCCCCACGGCGGCCCGAGTTCCCGCGACGTGTGGGGCTTTGACTGGCTGGCGCAGTTCTACGCCAACCGCGGTTTCGCCGTGCTGCAGCCGAACTTCCGTGGCTCGTGGGGCTACGGAGACCGCTGGTTCGTGCAGAACGGCTTCCACTCCTGGAAGCTGGCGATCGGGGACGTGCTCGACGGCGGTCGCTGGCTCGTCAAGGAAGGAGCCGACCCCGGCAAGCTCGGCATCGTCGGCTGGTCCTATGGCGGCTACGCAGCCCTGCAGTCCGCCGTCGAGGACCCAACGCTGTTCAAGGCCGTCGTGGCCGTCGCTCCGGTGACTGACCTCAACCTGCTCAAGGAAGAGCGGCGGCGCTACCTGGATTTCGAGTTCATCAGCGAGTACGTCGGCGAGGGACCGCATGTGAGCGAGGGCTCGCCTGCCCAGCACGCCGACCGTTTCCGTGCGCCGGTGCTTCTCTTTCACGGCACGATGGACCGTACCGTGCAGCTGGAGCAGTCACAGCGCATGGAATCGGCGCTCAAGTCCGCGGGCGGCAAGGTCAACCTGGTGACCTTCGAGGGGCTGGACCATGGGCTGGTGGACTCGGCAGCGCGAGCCGAGCTGCTCAGGCGCAGCGACAAATTTCTGCGCGAGGCCTTCGGGATGTAGTTTCCCGGGAACCCCCCGGGAGCCTCTTCGCAGGCCCGATCGGGATTGATTACCGCACGGGCCGCGCCTATACTGCGCGCCCTTTTTGGCCCCCGGGGATACCTTTTCGGGGGCCTTTAGTCGCATAAGCGGCATCGGGCGAGGTTGGGGCCATGAGCTCCAAGACCACTCGAGACTCACACAGGCTCGTCCGAGCCAAGTGTGAAATCTCCTGTTGTCTCAATAACTTAGCCCATGCCAAGTGGCCCCCGGGGCGCCCATCGCAGCGCCTGTACGGGATGAGAGGAACGAGATGGCAATCGGACTGGTCGGCCGCAAGGTCGGCATGACCCGCGTCTTTACGGATGCGGGTGAAACGGTGCCCGTCACGGTGATCGAGGTTCTGCCGAACCGCGTGACCCAGGTGAAGGGCAAGGAAAAGGACGGCTACCGCGCGGTGCAGGTCACCTACGGTACGCGCCGTCCCTCTTTGTATGGCAAGGCCCTGACCGGTCACTACGCCAAGGCCAACGTCGCCCCGGGCAAGGGCCTGGTGGAGTTCCGCCTCGCCGACTCGGACAAGACCGAGGTCGCCACCGGAGCTGAGTTCAAGGCCGACCTCTTCAAGGAAGGCCAGGCGGTGGACGTCACCGGCATCACCATCGGCAAGGGCTTCGCCGGCGTCATGAAGCGCCACAACTTCGGCGGTCTGCCGGCGAGCCACGGCGTGTCGGTGTCGCACCGCTCCCCGGGCTCGATCGGTCAGCGCCAGACCCCGGGCCGCGTGTTCAAGGGCCGGCGCATGTCCGGCCACATGGGTGTCGTGCGCCGCACGACCGAGAATCTGAAGGTCGTGCAGGTCGACCTCGACCGCAACCTCCTCCTGATCCGCGGCGCCGTGCCCGGCTCGGAGGGTGGCCAGGTGGTGGTGCGCGCCTCGCTGAAGGCCGCGCGCCGCGCGAACCGCAGGACGCTCGCCCCGACCAAGGTCGGCAACGCTCCGTCGAAGGATCCGGCCAAGGCGGGAAAGAAGTAAGCCATGAAACTGAAGCTGGTCAGCGGCTCCGGCGAGCTGCAGGTTTCCGAAGCCGCCTTCGGCCACAAATTCAACGAGGCGCTGGTGCATCAGGTGCTCACCGCCTACCGCAATGCCGGGCGCTCGGGCACGAAGGCGCAGAAGTCGCGCGCCGAGGTGCGCGGCGGCGGGCGCAAGCCGCATGCCCAGAAGGGCACCGGCCAGGCGCGCGCCGGCTCGAGCCGCTCGCCCATCTGGGTCGGCGGTGGCAGGACCTTCGCCGCGAAGCCGCGTGACTTCGCCCAGAAAGTGAACCGCAAGATGTACCGCGGCGCGCTGCGCGCGATGCTCTCCGAGCTCGCCCGCACCGAGCGGCTGCTCGTGACCGACGGCATCGTGCTCGAGTCGGCCAAGACGCAGCTTCTGGCCACGCAGCTGCGCAAGTGGCAGCTGCCCTCGGTGCTGATCGTGGTCGAGGCGCAGGACGAGAAGCTCTACCTCGCCGCGCGCAACCTCCCGCACGTGGAAGTGATCGAGGTGACGGCTCTGAACCCGCTCGCGCTCGCCGCCTACGACAAGGTGCTGATGACCGTACCTGCGGTGAAGCTGATCGAGGAGCGCCTGCAATGACGCGCGAAGAGCTGATGAGCGTGCTGATCGCTCCGCACGTGACCGAGAAGACCTCGCTCGCGATGCAGAACCACAACCAGTACACCTTCAAGGTGCGCCGCGACGCCACCAAGACCGACGTGAAAAAGGCGGTCGAGCTCATGTTCGACGTCAAGGTGAAGGGCGTGCAGGTGAGCAACGAGCCGGGCAAGACGCGCCGTTTCGGCCGCACGATCGGGCGCACGCAGGACTGGAAGAAGGCCTACGTGAGCCTGAACGAAGGCCAGACGATCGACTACGAAGCCCGCGCCAAGGCCTGAAGGACGTAAACGATGGCTCTCATCAAATACAAGCCGAGAACCCCGGGGCAGCGTGCGGTCATCAAGGTCGACCGCTCGCACCTGCACAAGGGCGGCCCGCTGGAAGCGCTCACCGCGCACCAGAACAAGACCGGGGCGCGCAACCACTTCGGCCGCATCACCACGCGCCACCACGGCGGCGGCTCGCGCCAGAAGTACCGCCTCATCGATTTCAAGCGCGACAAGGACGGCATCGCCGGCAGCGTCGAGCGGCTCGAGTACGACCCGAACCGCACCAGCCACATCGCGCTGGTGAAGTACCCGGACGGGGAGTGGCGCTACATCCTCGCCACCAAGGGCATGAAGCCCGGTGATGAGGTGCGCTCGGGCGCCGATGCACCGATCAAGTCCGGCAACGCCATGTCGCTGCGCCACATCCCGGTCGGCTCGATCATCCACAACGTGGAGATGAAGCCCGGCCGCGGCGGCCAGCTGGCGCGCTCGGCGGGCTCCTCGGTGAGCTTCACCGCGCGCGAGGGCATCTACGCGTACCTGCGCCTGAAGTCCGGCGAGACGCGCAAGGTGCACATCGACTGCCGCGCCACCATCGGCGAGGTCGGCAACGATGAGCACAACCTGCGCAGCTACGGCAAGGCCGGCGCCAAGCGCTGGCGCGGCGTGCGCCCGACGGTGCGCGGCCTGGCCATGAACCCGGTCGACCATCCGCACGGCGGTGGCGAGGGCAAGTCCGGCCAGGGTAACCCGCACCCGGTGAGCCCGTGGGGCTGGAACACCAAGGGACTGAAGACCCGTCACAACAAGCGCACGGACAACATGATCGTCCAGCGTCGCAAGAACCGCATCCGCTAAGGGACGTAACGCAATGCCACGCTCACTGAAGAAGGGCCCGTTCGTCGACCTGCACCTCGCCAAGAAGGTGCAGGTGGCCTCGGCCAAGAACGACCGCAA
Organism: uncultured Pseudomonadota bacterium; assembly: GCA_963825385.1. GTDB lineage: Bacteria > Pseudomonadota > Gammaproteobacteria > Steroidobacterales > Steroidobacteraceae > 13-2-20CM-66-19. The sequence goes on from CAWGSX010000003.1 coordinate 30,354, forward strand.
GCCCATCAAGACCTGGTCGCGCCGCTCGATGGTGGTGCCGGAGATGGTGGGACTGACGATCGCCGTGCACAACGGCCGTCAGCACATCCCGGTGCTGATCACCGAGAACATGGTCGGCCACAAGCTCGGCGAGTTCGCCCCCACGCGCACGTTCAAGGCGCACTCGGGTGACCGCAAGGTGGAGGCGGCGGCCTCTTAAGGCGGCCGGGGCAAACGATGCAAGTCACCTCGAAGCTGCGCTACGCGCGCATCTCCCCGCAGAAGTGCCGCCTGGTGGCGGACGTGGTGCGCGGCAAGCCCGTCGGCAACGCCATCTCCACGCTGCGCTACATGCCCAAGAAGGGCGCGGAGCTGGTGCGCAAGGTAATCGAGTCGGCGGTCGCCAACGCCGAGCACAACCACGGCGCCGACATCGACGAGCTGAAGGTGTCGCTCATCCAGGTCGACGCCGCCCCGGTGCTCAAGCGCTTCGCCGCCCGCGCCAAGGGCCGCGGCGCGCGCATCGTCAAGCGCAACAGCCACATCACCGTCGGCGTCTCCGACGGCAAGAAGGATTAACGCATGGGTCAGAAGGTCAATCCGCTGGGCATTCGCTTGGGGATCACCCGTGACTGGGCGAGCCGCTGGTACGCCGGCAAGAAGCAGTTTCCCGAGCACATCCACACCGACTTCCGCGTGCGCGAGTTCCTGAAGGAGCGCCTGAAGGAGGCCTCGGTGAGCCGCGTGCTGATCGAGCGCGCCGCCAAGAAGGTGAACATCACCATCCAGACCGCGCGCCCCGGCATCGTCATCGGCAAGAAGGGCGAGGACATCGAGAAGCTGCGCCAGGAGACGGCGCACATGCTCGGCATGGCCGTGAACGACGTGCGCCTGAACATCGCCGAGATCAGAAAGCCCGAGCTCGACTCGCAGCTGGTGGCCGACTCCATCGCGCAGCAGATCGAGAAGCGCGTGATGTTCCGCCGCGCCATGAAGCGCGCGGTGATGAGCACCATGCGCTCCGGCGCCCTCGGGGTGAAGGTGCGCGTTTCCGGACGCTTGAACGGCTCGGAGATCGCGCGCACGGAGTGGTACCGTGAGGGGCGCATCCCGCTGCACACCTTCCGCGCCGACATCGACTACGGCCTGTCCGAGGCGCAGACCACCTACGGCGTCATCGGCGTGAAGGTGTGGATCTTCAAGGGCGAGGTGTTCGACAAGAGCGAGCTCGCCGCGCAGGCCGCCGCTCCGGCCGAGGGCGAGGCCGCCGCTGCCGCAGCTCCGGTCGCGGCTCCCGCCGCCACCCCGCCTGCGGCCGCTCCCGAGGCGGCCCCGGCGCAGGCTTAAAGGCTAAACGATCATGCTCCAGCCCAAACGCACCAAGTACCGCAAGGCCTTCAAGGGCCGTAACGGCGGCCTCGCGCACCGCGGCAGCAACGTGTCCTTCGGCGAGTTCGGCCTCAAGGCCACCAGCCGCGCGCGCATGACCGCGCGCGAGATCGAGGCGGCGCGCCGCGCCATGGCGCGCTACGTCAAGCGCGGCGGTCAGATCTGGATCCGCGTCTTCCCGGACGTGCCGATCTCGAAGAAGCCGCTCGAGGTGCGCATGGGCTCCGGCAAGGGCAACGTCGAGTACTACGTGGCGCGCGTGCAGCCCGGCAAGGTGCTGTTCGAGATGGAGGGCGTCGATGAGACGACCGCGCGCGAGGCGTTCCGGCTGGCGGGCTCGAAGCTGTCGGTGTCGACCTCATTCGTCAAACGGCAGGTGCGCTAATGAAGCTCGGAGAGATCAAGCAGTACCGCGACAAGCTGGCCAAGTCTTCCGAGGCGGAGCTGGCCGATGAGCTGGTGAAGCTGCGCAAGGAGCAGTTCTCGTTACGCATGCAGCGGGCCACCGGCCAGAACCCCAAGCCCGACCAGTTCGGGAACGCGCGCCGCAACATCGCGCGCGTCAAGACGATGCTGCACAAGCAGCGCGCGGCTAACGCCGGAGGCAAGAAGTGAGCGCGGAACAGGGCAAGACTGAACAGAAGGGCGCACGCACCCTCACCGGGCGCGTGGTGAGCACCAAGATGCAGAAGACCATCGCGGTGGAGATCGAGCGCCTGGTGAAGCATCCGACCTACGGCAAGTTCATCCGCCGCACGACCAAGCTGCTCGCGCACGATGACAAGGGCGCCGCCAAGGACGGGGACCTCGTGGTCATCACCCCGTGCCGCCCGATGTCGCGTCACAAGTCCTGGGCGCTGCTCGAGATCGTCGAGAAGGCGCGCGGCTGATCCGGGCGCGCGAGCAGAAGAAGCAGGTAAGAACCATGATCCAGTTGCGCACAATGCTCAATGCCGCCGACAACAGCGGCGCGCGCACCCTGATGTGCATCAAGGTGCTCGGCGGCACGCGCCGCCGCTACGCCACCGTCGGTGATGTCATCAAGGTGAGCGTCAAGGACGCCATCCCCCGCGGCAAGGTGAAGAAGGGCGAGGTCTACGACGCGGTGGTGGTGCGCACCACGCGCGGCGTGCGCCGTCCCGACGGCTCGCTCATCCGCTTCGACGGCAACGCCGCGGTGCTGCTGACCAACAAGCTCGAGCCCATCGGCACCCGTATCTTCGGACCGGTGACCCGTGAGCTGCGCAATCAGCAGTTCATGAAGATCATCTCGCTCGCCCCGGAGGTGCTGTGATGAGGAAGATTCGCAAGGGCGATCAGGTGATCGTGCTCTCCGGCCGCGACAAGGGCCGCAAGGGCGCGGTGATCCAGGTGCTCGCCGATGACCGCGTGGTCGTCGAGAGCATCAACATGGCGAAGAAGCACACCCGCGGCAATCCGCAGGCGGGCAAGCCGGGCGGCATCATCGAGAAGGAGGTGCCGCTGCACCTCTCCAAGGTGGCGATCTTCAATCCGGGCCAGAAAAAGGGCGACCGCATCGGGATCAAGACGCTGAAGGACGGCAAGCGCGTGCGCTTCTTCAAGTCCAACGGCGAGATGCTGGACGCCTGAGCTCTAGAAGGTAAGTGGATACAGGTATGGCAAGACTCCAGGAAGTTTACCGTCAGCAGATCGTGCCGAAGCTGCGCGGCGATCTGAAGATCGAGAACGTCATGCAGGTGCCGCGGATCGCCAAGATCACGGTCAACATGGGCGTGGGCGAGGCGGTCGCGGACAAGAAGGTGATGGATGCGGCGGTGGCCGACCTCACCAAGATCACCGGCCAGAAGCCGCTGATCACCAAGTCCAGGAAGGCGATCGCGTCGTTCAAGATCCGCCAGGGGCTGCCGATCGGCGCCAAGGTGACCCTGCGCGGCAAGCGCATGTACGAGTTCCTGGACCGGCTGATCAACATCGCCATGCCGCGCATCCGCGATTTCCGCGGCGTGTCGCCGCGCTCCTTCGACGGCCAGGGCAACTACTCCCTGGGCGTGAAGGAACAGATCATCTTCCCCGAGATCCAGTACGACCAGATCGATCAGGTGCGGGGCATGGACATCACGATCACTACGACGGCGCAGGACGACCGTCACGGCCGAGCGTTGCTCGAGGCATTCAACTTCCCGTTCCGGAAGTAACAGGACAGTCACGGTCTATGGCTAAGACGAGCATGGTCGAGCGCGAGAAGCGTCGCGCCGCAACAGTGAAGAAGTACGCGGGCAAGCGTGCGAAGCTCAAGGAGCTGATCAGAAGCCCCAAGAGCTCGCCCGAGGAGCGCCAGGCCGCGCAGGCCGAGCTGCAGCAGCAGCCGCGCGATGCCGCCAAGTCGCGGCAGCGCAATCGCTGCGCGATCACCGGCCGCTCGCGCGGGGTCTACCGCAAGTTCGGGCTGTCGCGGGTGAAGATCCGCGAGGTCGCCAACCGCGGCGAGATTCCGGGACTGTCGAAGGCGAGCTGGTGAGGACGCCTAAATGAGCATGACCGATCCCATTGCTGACCTCTTGACCCGCATCCGCAACGGCCAGACCGCCGGCAAGGCCGAGGTGCAGCTCGCCTCCTCGCGCCTGAAGACGGCCATCGTCAAGGTGCTGAAGGATGAGGGCTACATCGCCGACTTCCGCCTCGAGGGCGAGGCGAGCAAGCCGCGCCTGACGATCGGGCTGAAGTACTACGAGGGCCGACCCGTCATCGACCGCCTGGAGCGCGTCAGCCGTCCGGGGCTGCGCATCTACCGCGGCAAGGACGAGCTGCCGAAGGTCCTCGGCGGCATGGGCACCGTGATCGTCTCCACGCCCAAGGGCGTCATGACGGACAAGCAGGCGCGCGCGAGCGGGCAGGGCGGCGAAGTGCTCTGCATCGTGGCGTAAGCGCAGCCACCAGCGGGACGTAAGATCATGTCGAGAATTGCCAAAGCACCGGTCGACCTGCCCCAGGGCGTGACCGCGACCATCCAGGCCGCCCAGATCACCATCAAGGGCGCTAAGGGCTCGCTCAGCCTGCCGCTCGGCAAGGGCGTGAGCGTGGCCGAGAAGGACAAGAAGCTCGAGATCCAGTTCGATGATCCGGGCCAGGCGCGCACCCAGGCCGGCGCCACGCGTGCGCACCTCGCCAACATGGTGCGCGGGGTGACCAAGGGCTACGAGAAGAAGCTCGAGCTCGTCGGCGTCGGTTTCCGCGCCGCGGTGCAGGGCAAGTCCCTGAACCTCACGCTCGGCTTCTCGCACCCGGTGAACGTGCCGATCCCGGAAGGCATCACCATCGAGACCCCGAGCCAGACCGAGATCCTCATCAAGGGCATCGACCGCCAGAGAGTCGGGCAGGTCGCCGCCGAGATCCGCGACATCCGCCCGCCGGAGCCCTACAAGGGCAAGGGCGTGCGCTACGCGAACGAGCAGATCACCCTGAAAGAGGGCAAGAAGAAATGATCATCACCAAGAAGGAGCGCCGTCTGCGCCGCGCGGTGAAGAGCCGTGCGCACATCCGCCAGCTGGGTGTGGCGCGCCTGACCGTGCACCGCACGCCGAACCACATCTACGCGCAGGTGACCGATGCGGAAGGCGCCAAGGTGATCGCCACCGCTTCCACCACGCAGGAGAAGGTGCGCGAGGGCCTGAAGGGCACCGGCAACGTCGAGGCCGCCAAGGCCGTCGGCCGCGCCATCGCCGAGCGCAGCAAGGCGGCCGGGGTCAGCAAGGTGGCCTTCGACCGTTCCGGATTCCAGTTCCACGGGCGCGTCAAGGCGCTCGCGGATGCGGCCCGCGAAGCGGGCCTTGAGTTCTAGGCAAAAGGCACATATATGGCAAGACCTGAGAAGGGCCAGCCGGCCGATGAGTTCGTCGAGAAGCTCGTGGCCGTCAACCGTACCGCCAAGGTAGTCAAGGGCGGCCGGCAGTTCGGCTTCACGGCCCTCACCGTGGTGGGCGACACCGCCGGGCGCGTGGGCTACGGCTTCGGCAAGGCGCGCGAGGTCCCGGTGGCGATCTCCAAGGCGATGACCCAGGCGCGCAAGAACCTGATCAACGTGGCGCTGCGCAACGATTCGCTGCACTACGCGATCACCGGCAACCACGGCGCGACGCGCGTGTACATGCAGCCGGCCTCCGACGGTACCGGCGTCATCGCCGGCGGCGGCATGCGCGCAGTGCTCGAGTGCGCCGGGGTGCGCAACGTGCTCGCCAAGAGCTACGGCTCGCGCAACCCCATCAATGTGGTGCGCGCGACCATCGATGCGCTGTCGAAGATCCGCTCGCCCGATGAGATCGCGGCGAAGCGCGGCAAGACCCTGGAAGAGATCACGGGCTGAACGCCATGGCTGACAAACAGATCACGGTCACGCTGGTGCGCTCCCTCGCGGGGCAGCTGCACAACATCCAGGCCTCGGCACGGGGACTGGGGCTGCGCCGCATGCACCAGACGGTCACGGTCAAGGACACGCGCGAGAACCGCGGCATGATCAATGCCGCCAGTCACCTGCTGCGCGTCGAAGAGAAGGGCGCCTAAAGCTATGCGACTCAATACCCTCAAACCCGCCCCGGGCGCCCGCCGTGCGCGGCTGCGCGTCGGCCGCGGCGCCTCCGCCGGCCAGGGCAAGACCTGCGGCCGCGGCACCAAGGGCCAGCGCGCGCGCAAGGGCGGCTACCACAAGGTCGGCTTCGAGGGCGGGCAGATGCCCATCCAGCGCCGCATGCCCAAGGTCGGCTTCCGCTCCGACATGAAGCGCTCGCGCGCCGAGGTGCGCCTCGATGAGCTCGCCAAGGTGGAGGGCGCCGTGATCGACATCGCCGCGCTCACCAAGGCGAAGGTGGTGCCCGCGGGCACCGAGCGCGCCAAGGTGGTGCTCTCGGGCGAGATCAAGAAGGCCGTGACGCTCAAGGGCGTGGCGGTGACCAAGGGCGCGCGGGCGGCGATCGAGGCCGCCGGCGGCAAGATCGAGGACTGATGGCGACCACCGTTTCCAGCTCGGCTTCCTTCAGCGACGTCGCGCGCTCTTCCGAGCTGCGCGGCCGGCTCATGTTCCTCATCGGCGCGCTGATCGTGTACCGCATCGGCACCTTCATCCCGGTACCGGGCGTGAACCCGGCCGAGGTGGCCAAGTTCTTCGGCGACCGCTCGAACACGATCCTCGGCATCGTCAACATGTTCTCGGGCGGGGCGCTGTCGCGCCTGTCGATCTTCGCCATGGGCGTCATGCCCTACATCTCCGCCTCGATCATCATCCAGATGATGTCGATGGTGGTGCCGACACTGAACGAGCTGCGCAAGGAAGGCGAGTCGGGGCGGCGCAAGATCACCCAGTACACCCGCTACGGCACGGTGGCACTGGCGCTGGTGCAGTCCTTCGCCGCCGCCGGTGCGCTCGACAAGGGTGGCCTCACCCTGATCCACGGCTGGCCGTTCATGCTCACCGCCACCATCACCATGACCACCGGGACGATGTTCCTCATGTGGCTCGGCGAGCAGATCACCGAGCGCGGCATCGGCAACGGCATCTCGATGATCATCCTCTCGGGCATCGTCGCCGGCCTGCCCGGCGCGGTCGGCAACACCTTCGAGTCGGTGGCCAACGGCGAGATGCAGGGTCCGTTCGCGCTGCTGCTCCTGATCGTGGTGCTCGCCACCACCTGCTTCGTGGTGTTCGTCGAGCGCGCCCAGCGGCGCATCCCGGTCGACTACGCCAAGCGCCAGGTGGGCCGGCGCCTGTACGCGGGCCAGTCGACGCACCTGCCGTTCAAGCTCAACATGTCCGGCGTCATCCCGCCGATCTTCGCCTCCTCGCTGCTGCTGTTCCCGGCGACGCTGGCGAGCTTCATGAGCACGAGCTCGAACGGCTGGTTCGGCAATGCCATGCAGAACGTGGCCGCGGCCTTAGGCTACGGCCAGCCGCTGCACCTGGTGATCTACGCCGGGCTCATCATCTTCTTCTGCTTCTTCTACACCGCGCTGGTGTTCAACGCGCGCGACACGGCCGACAACCTCAAGAAGTCCGGCGGCTTCGTGCGCGGCATCCGCCCCGGTGCGCAGACCGCCGAGTACCTGGACGGGGTGCTGACGCGCCTGACGCTGTGGGGCGCGCTGTACGTGACCGCGGTGTGTCTGCTGCCCGAGATCCTGGTTTCCTGGAAGGGCGTGCCGTTCCACTTCGGCGGCACCTCGCTCCTCATCGTCGTGGTGGTGGTGATGGATTTCATATCGCAGCTGAACGCGCACATGATGTCGCATCAGTACCCGGGACTCCTCAAGAAGGCGAACCTGCTCGGCTCCGGCCGCTCCGGTTCAGGTGGTCAATCATGAAAGTACGTCCGTCGGTCAAGAAGATCTGCAAGAACTGCAAGATCGTGCGCCGCCGCCGCGTGGTCTACGTCATCTGCACGGACCCGCGTCACAAGCAGCGCCAGGGTTGAGGTAACAAGCACATGGCACGTATCGCCGGCATCAACATCCCGATGAACAAGCACGTGTGGATCGGGCTCACGCACATCTACGGCGTGGGCCGCGCCCGCGCGCGCGCCGCCTGCGAGGCGGCCGGTGTGGCAGCGACCACCAAGGTGAAGGACCTCACCGAGGCCGAGGTCAACGCCATCCGCTCGCAGATCGCGAAGTTCGCGGTCGAGGGCGACTTAAGACGCGAGGTGTCCATGAACATCAAGCGCCTGATGGATCTGGGTTCCTGGCGCGGCATCCGCCACCGCCGCGGACTGCCGGTGCGCGGGCAGCGCACCCGCACCAACGCGCGCACCCGCAAGGGCCCGCGCAAGCAGGCGGTGAAGTTGAACGCACCTCCGGGCAAGGCATAAAGGTTTAACGACACATGGCTGAAGAGAAACAGGGCAAGCAGCAGCAGCAGGGCGGCGCGCAGGGCGCAGCCGCTGCGGCGGCGAAGAAGCCGAAGAAGGCGCGCAAGAACGTGCTCGATGCGATCGCGCACGTGCATGCCTCCTTCAACAACACGATCATCACCATCACCGACCGTCAGGGCAACACGCTCTCCTGGGCGACCTCGGGCGGCTGCGGCTTCCGCGGCTCGCGCAAGTCGACGCCGTTCGCCGCGCAGGTTGCGGCCGAGAAGGCCGGCGTCGCCGCCCAGGAGCACGGGGTGAAGAACGTGGAAGTGCGTGTCGGCGGCCCCGGCCCGGGACGCGAGTCCGCGGTGCGCGCGCTCAACAACTGTGGTTTGAAGATCACCAGCATCTCCGACGTGACGCCGATCCCGCACAACGGGTGCCGTCCGCCGAAGAAGCGTCGCGTGTAAGAGGACTCATATGGCGCGTTACGTAGGCCCCAAGTGCAAGCTCGCCCGCCGCGAGGGCACGGATCTGTTTTTGAAATCCGGCGTCAAGCCGCTCGAGAACAAGTGCAAGTTCACCGTGCCCCCGGGGGGCATCAAGGGTGAGCGCCGCCAGCGCCTGTCCGACTACGGCCTGCAGCTGCGCGAGAAGCAGAAGCTGCGCCGCATGTACGGCGTGCTCGAGCGGCAGTTCGGCAACTATTACGAGGAAGCGGCGCGCAAGGCCGGGGCCACCGGTGAGAACCTGCTGCGCCTGCTCGAGTGCCGCCTGGACAACGTGGTGTACCGCATGGGCTTTGCCGCCACGCGCGCCGAGGCGCGCCAGCTGGTGAGCCACAAGGCCATCACCGTCAACGAGAAGCCGGTGACGATCGCCTCCTACCAGGTGAAGGCCGGCGACATCGTGCAGGTGCGTGAGAAGTCGCGCAAACAGCTGCGCATCCAGAGCGCCATGAACGTCTCCGGGCAGGTGGGCCTGCCGGACTGGGTGGACGTGAACTCCGGGGAGTTCCGTGGCGTGTTCAAGTCCGCGCCGGGACGCGATGACATCCTCCCCGACATCAACGAGAACCTGGTCGTCGAGCTGTATTCGAAGTAAGCGTAGCCGCTTGAAAACGGGGGTGTTGGCCCCCATTGAGGCGGGTTCGTCCGTGTTTCCTTTTGCGCCGGTCACTGTGCCGGCAAGGTGAGACTGCAATGCAGGGTTCTGTAAGCGAGTTCCTGAGACCCCGTGTCGTGAAGGTGCAGCCGGTCGCTCCGCGCCAGGCGCGCGTGGTGATCGAGCCGTTCGAGCGCGGCTTCGGCCACACGCTCGGCAACGCGCTGCGCCGCGTGCTGCTGTCCTCGATGCCGGGCAGCGCCATCACCGAGGTCGAGATCGACGGCGTGCTGCACGAGTACACCTCCATCGAGGGCGTGCAGGAAGACGTGGTCGACATCCTCCTGAACCTGAAGGCCGTGGCGCTGCGCATGCACACGCGCGACTCCGCGGAGCTGCGCCTGCACAAGAAGGGCCCCGGCCCGGTCACCGCCGGTGACATCCAGACCGACCACGACATCGAGGTGGTGAACCCGGAGCTCGTGATCGCCAATCTCACCAAGGCGGGCGAGCTGTCGATGACCCTGCGCGTCGAGCGCGGCCGCGGCTACCGTCCGGCGGCCTCGCGCGCCGCCTTCGAGGAGCAGACCCGCCCGATCGGGCGCCTGCAGCTCGATGCCTCCTTCTCGCCGGTGCGGCGCGTGACCTACTCGGTCGATGCCGCGCGCGTCGAGCAGCGCACCGACCTCGACAAGCTGGTCATCGACATCGAGACCAACGGCACGATCGATGCGGAGGAAGCCATCCGCCGCGCCGGCAGCATCCTCAAGGACCAGCTGTCGGTGTTCGTCGACCTGCAGGGCGAGGAAGAGACCGCGACCAAGGTCTCGGAGATGCAGTTCGATCCGATCCTGCTGCGTCCCGTGGACGAGCTCGAGCTCACCGTGCGCAGCGCCAACTGCCTCAAGGCCGAGAACATCCACTACATCGGCGATCTGGTGCAGCGCACGGAAGTGGAGCTGCTGCGCACGCCGAACCTCGGCAAGAAGTCCCTCACCGAGATCAAGGAAGTGCTGCAGAGCCACGGCCTGATGCTCGGCATGCGCCTGGACGGCTGGCCGCCGGCGGGACTGAAGCACGACGACGAGCGCGAAGTGATCTGATGTGAATGGCACGGGCCGCGCCTGAAGGCGCGGCCCGTGCGCTTCCCGCCGCGGGCGGGAACGTTGAGGAAGAAGGGTTCCAGCTATGCGTCACCAACTCTCCGGCCGTCAGCTGTCGCGTAACAGCTCGCACCGGCACGCGCTCATGCGCAACATGTCCGTCTCGCTGCTGCGCTTCGAGACCATCCGCACCACCCTGCCCAAGGCGAAGGAGCTGCGGCGCGTGGTCGAGCCCTTCATTACCCTCGCCAAGACCGACTCGGATGCCAACCGCCGCATCGCCTTCGCGCGTCTGCGCGATGCCGAGGTGGTGGAGAAGCTGTTCGCGGACCTGGGCCCGCGCTTCAAGGCGCGCCCGGGCGGCTACACGCGCATCCTGCGCATGCTGCCGCGCGCGGGCGACAACGCCCCGATGGCACTCATGCAGCTGGTCGACGGGCCGGTGGCCGTGGCCGCCGAGGAGCCCGCCGAGGGCAAGAAGAAGGGCGCGAGGAAGAAGGCCGCACCGGCCAGGAGCAAGGCCAAGGCCAAGGCGCAGGCCGCCGAGGCGCCGGCCGAGGAAGCCGCGCCGAAGAAGCGCACCCGCAAGAAGAAGGCCGCAGCGTAAGAGGCAGCGGCAGCCCGGCCGCAGCCCTCCGCACAAGTCCTCATCCCTCCCCGGCAAGCCTTTTGCGCTAGGCTGTGCGCTGCGCTGCGCCCTGCGCGTCGCCTGCTAATAACACCAAAGGGGAGGATTCCCGATGAGTTTTGCGTCCGAATTCAAAGAATTTGCCATGAAGGGAAACGTCATCGACCTCGCGGTCGGTGTCGTGATCGGCGCCGCGTTCGGCAAGATCGTGGGCTCCCTGGTCGGGGATGTGATCATGCCGCTGCTCTCGCCGCTGCTCGGCAAGGTGAATTTCACCGACCTTGCGCTCCAGATCTCCACCGATGCGGCAGGCAAGCCGGTGCTGCTGAAGTACGGCAGCTTCATCCAGACCTGCGTGGAGTTCCTGATCGTCGCCTTCGCGATCTTCCTCGCCATCAAGGGCATCAACCGCCTGAAGCGCCCGCCGCCACCCACCGCGGCGACTCCGATCCCGCCGACCAGGAGCGAGGAATTGTTAATGGATATCCGGAATATCCTCGCCAAAAAGCCCTGAACTGTATCAGGGGTGAATCAATAGGGGGCCGCAAGGCCCCCGATCTCTTTATCAGGCGACCGCGCGGAAGGCCTCCCGCGTCAGGTTCTCGTGACCGCCCTCCTGCACCGCCAGGTCATCCTCGATGCGGATGCCGCCGAAGCGCGAGAACTGTCCCACCCGCGACCAGTTGATGCAGGCCCCGCGCTCATCGGCGCGGGCGGGCTCCAGCAGCGCATCGATGAAGTACAGGCCCGGCTCCATGGTCACCACGAAGCCGCTCTGAAGGACCCGGGTGAGGCGCAGGTACGGGTGGCCATCGGGCCTGGCGATATCCCCGCCCTCCGCGCTGGCCATGAACCCGCCCACGTCGTGCACCTCGAGCCCGAGGAGGTGGCCGATGCCGTGGGGCAGAAAGACGCTCGTGACCTTCCTCTCCAGCGCCTCCTCAGGTGAGCACAGGATCAGGTCCGCATCGCGCAGCAGCTGCGCGGTCGCCTGGTGCGCGGCCAGGTGGATGTCACGCCAGTCGACCCCGGCGCGCACCTTCCCGCACAGGCCCTGCTGCAGGCGGTCCATGCCGGCGATCAGCGCGCCAAAGTCGGCATCCTCGGTGGCATAGGTGCGGGTGATGTCGCTCGCATAGCCGGCGAACTCCGCTCCGGCATCGATCAGGAGCGAGTAGCGCTCCGGCGGCGGCTGCTTCTCGAGCACCTGGTAATGCAGCACCGCGCCGCCCTCGTTGAGGGCGATGATCGGGTTGTAGGGCAGCTCCTGCTCGCGCTGGCCGCAGCCTCTGAGGAAAGCGAGCTCGATCTCGAACTCGCTCGCCCCGGCGCGGAACGCGGCCGCCGCGGCGAGGTGGCCGCGGGCGCCGAGCCGGTTGGCCTCGCGCAGGCAGGCGAGCTCGTAGGGCGTCTTGGCGGCGCGGACATAGTCCAGCCTGCGGATCAGGGCGGGCGGGTTGACCGCTCCCACGCCCCAGGCGGCAAGCTCGGGGAAGGCATCGCCGATATAGGCCGTGCGCGTCAGATCCGCAGGCAGGGCGGCGCGCGCGGCGCTGCGGCCGGGCACGCTGCGCACATCGAAGCTCCCCACCCAGTAGCCGCGCGGTGCATCGGGTGCCTTGTACCAGTAGTCCTCGGGCTGGTTGAGGATCAGCCGCGGGCGCTGCCCGGGGACGAAGTACACGAAGCTGTCGGGTGCGTCCGCGACCGGGGCCCAGACCTTGAAGGGCGCGTGCGCCTCGAAGGGGTAGGTGCGGTCGTCCTGGAACACCTCCAGGGGCGTGCCGGAGTGCACCAGCAGCGCCTCGAACCCGCAGGCCTCCAGGGCGTGCGCGCTGCGGGCGCTGAGCTGCGCAAGGTGCGCGGGAAAAGTTCTCTCAAGCTCGGTGGTGAGCGCGGCGGACATGTTGTTACCTTGTTTGAAGCAGGGCGTCGGCTGTGTCGTCCCGGGCCGACACGGCTTCGGCCTCGGGTTTCCAATCGTACCGGGACTTCTATAGAATTTGCCCTCCACCGCCGCCGGAACGGGGCGGCGGAACGACCGCCGACGGTCGTCGTCCGAACCCATACAACTCTGCTTCCTCTCGGGGTACCGATCGATGAACACCAAACTCGTATTAGGCGCAATCGTTGCCGCGCTGATGCTGACGGCCTGCGCGAAGCAGGAATCCGCAGGCACTGATCAGGCTGCCGCTCCTGCTGCTGCTCCGGCCGCGCCCGCGGCTGCCGATTCGGCCAACCAGGCTGCCGGCACGGCTGCCGATGCCGCTCAGCAGGCCGGTGCCGCGGCGAACAGCGCTGCGGATTCCGCTGGCCAGGCCGCGCAGGCTGCCTCTGACGCCGCCAAGGCTGGCTCTGACAGCTCGACGCCGCCGAAGCAGTAAGACTCGCGCTTACGGCTAGAAACCACGGCCCGGGCGGTTCGCTGATAACGCGAGCTGTCCGGGCCGTTTTATTTCCCGTGCCGGAGCGCACGGGGTGTGGGTGACGGGCGGGGACCGCTCATGAGTGTGGTCGCAGTCAGCGTGCGTGATGCCCGGGCCGCGCCCGGGGACCGGCTGTGGATCCAGGGCGTCTACCGCGATTATCTGGATGATCTGAATCCGGGCACGGGCCTGTTCCCGCGCCTGGGAGAGATCGGCCACCGCGAGCCGGACCAGATCGCCCACTGGTTCGGCGATGCCAACACCTTCCCGCTGGTGATCCTGCGCGGCGATGAGCAGGTGGGCTTCGCGCGGGTGCTGCGCCTGGTCGGGGGCACAGTGTCGCCGCGCATCGATTACCGGCTGGCGGAGTTCTTCATCGCGCGGGCGCGGCGGCGCCTGGGCATCGGCCAGACCGCGGTGCAGCTGATCCTGTCGCGCTTCGCCGGGCGCTGGGAGATCACCGAGTACCTGCGCAACGCGGAGGCGGTGAGCTTCTGGCGGCGGGTGGTCGGGCGCTACACCGGCGGCCGCTACACCGAGCGCATCATCAACGGTGAGGTCCACCAGGTGTTTGATTCGCAGAAGGCACGCCCCTAGGCGCCGGCGGTGCGCAGGCGGCGCACGAGGCCGCGAAGCGCGTGAGCGCGCGCTCGCGCACGGCGGCGAACCAGGCCGACCCGCGCACGCCGGGCCAGCTGCCCACGCGCTCGAGCAGCGCGAGCCGCAGCCGCGCCGACAGCAGCCGCCAGGTGCTGTAGAACGCGCACCAGGCGACGATCAGCACCACGAGCGCGCTCTGCAGTGCATGGCTCACGTGCTCACCGCACCTGCGCCCAGCGCGAGCGCAATCCGGTAAGTGATGAAGGCGCCGAGGTAGGCCAGTGCGAACAGGTACGCGGCCATGTAGAGCGGATAGCGCCAGGAGTTGGTCTCGCGTCTGACCACGGCCAGTGTCGAGAGGCACTGCGGTGCGAACACGTACCAGGCCAGAAGTGACAGCCCCGTGGCGAGCGTCCAGCTGTGGGCGATGACCGGGGTGAGGGCGCCGGCCACGTCCGCGCCGCCGCCGGCCATCGCGTACACCGTGCCGAGCGCACTCACCGCCACCTCGCGCGCGGCCAGTCCCGGCACGAGCGCGATGGAGATCTGCCAGTTAAAGCCGATGGGCGCGAACAGCGTCTCGAGTCCGCGCCCGAGGTAGCCGGCGATGCTGTACTGGATCGCCGGTCCGCTCGCGCCGGGCGGCGCGGCGGGGAAGCTGGCGAGGAACCACAGCACCACCATCAGGGTGAGGATGATGGTGCCGACGCGGGTCAGGAAGATCTTGGTGCGCTCCCACAGGCCGAGCAGCAGGCTCGACAGCTGCGGCAGGCGGTACTCGGGCAGCTCCAGCAGCAGCGCGCGGTATTCGCCGCGGCTGGTGGTGCGCTTGAGCACGAAGGCGACCGCGAGCGCGCTCGCCACCCCGGCGAGGTACAGCGCGAACAGCACCAGACCGCGCAGGTTCATGAAGCCGACGTCGCGCGCCGGGATGAAGGCACCGATGAGCAGCGCATACACCGGCAGCCGCGCCGAGCAGGTCATGAGCGGCGCGATCATGATGGTGGCGAAGCGGTCGGCACGCGAGGGAATGGTGCGCGCCGCCATGATGCCCGGGATGGCGCAGGCGAAGCTCGACAGCAGCGGGATGAACGCCCGCCCGGACAGCCCGACGCGGCCCATGAGCCGATCGAGCATGAACGCGGCGCGCGGCAGGTAGCCGGAGTCCTCGAGCGCGAGGATGAAGGCGAACAGGATGAGGATCTGCGGCAGGAACACCAGCACGCTCCCGGTGCCGGCGAGCACGCCGTCGAGGACGAGCCCGCGCAGCGGGCCGGGCGGCAGCACGCCGCCGAGATAACCGCCGAGAGACGCGATGCCCTGATTGATCAGGTTCTGCGGCGCCTTCGCCCAGCTGAAGACCGCCTGGAACATGAGGAACAGCACCGCCGCGAGCAGCAGCGGCCCGCACACCGGGTGCAGCACCACCTGGTCGAGGCGTGTGAGCGCGGCGATGCGCGCCGGCACGCGGTAGCCGGCCGCCTCCAGCACGCGCCGCACCTCGCGCTGCGTCGCTTCGATGTCGGCCGCAGTGGCGGTGCGCGGGCTCTCCAGGCGGCGGCGCGCCGCCTCGCGGCTCGCCTCGCTGAAGGGGAAGGCGTCGATCGCCTCGACCAGCGCGCGCTCCCCGCCCGAGCGCACCGCGACGGTGGCGACCACTGGCACGCCGAGCGCGCGCTCGAGCGCGGCACGGTCGAGCTGGTAGCCGCGCTGCGCGGCGACGTCGGACATGTTGAGCGCGACGATCATGGGCCGGCCCAGGCGCTTGAGCTCGAGCACCAGGCGCAGGTTCAGGCGCAGGTTGGTGGCATCGACGACGCAGATCAGCAGATCCGGCGGCGGCTCGCTCGCATGACGGCCGAGGACGACGTCGCGGGCGATCGCCTCATCGAGTGTCGCGGGCTCGAGGGAGTAGGCCCCCGGCAGGTCCACCACGCGGTAGCTGCGCCCCGTGGGACTGGCGAGGCGGCCTTCCTTGCGCTCGACGGTGACGCCGGGATAGTTGGCGACCTTCTGGCGGCTGCCGGTGAGACGGTTGAAGAGCGCGGTCTTGCCGCAGTTGGGTACGCCGATTAGGGACAGCGAGAGCTGCGGCGCGGCGACTGCCGCGGCCGCCCGCGCGTTCATGGCGCGCCCGAAGCGCGCGACAGCTCCACCCAGATGCTCTGCGCTTCGCGGCGCCGCAGCGCCAGCGTCGTGTGCCCGATGCGCACCACGAAGGGGTCGCGGCCGGGGCGCGCCTCGGCGAGGATCTCGACCTGCTCACCGCTCACGAACCCGAACTCGAGCAGGCGCCGCTCGAGCGCGGAAAGCTCGCCCCCTGCGCCCACGCGCACGACCTGCCCGCTCGTGCCGGGCGGCAGTGCCGCCAGGCTGACGAACCCGGGCTCAAGCGATACGCCAAGCGGTGCGGCCACGGCATCCATGGTCGAGAATTATGGATGAGAACGGTTCGCATTTGCAATCGTCACTACTACTTATCGATGACAGAAATGTGATCCGGTAGAGGTGACATATACCAAGACAAAACAATGGCTTACAGTCAGCCCGCGGCGGCCGCGGGACGCCGGGGCGCAGCCTCGGCCGGCGCAGCGCCCGAGGCCGGCTCAAGGAGGGGCTTCAGGAAGCGCCCCGTGTAGGAGCGCGGCTCGGCCGCGATGGCCTCCGGGGTGCCCGCGGCGATGACCTCGCCGCCGCCCTCGCCCCCCTCCGGACCCAGGTCGATCACCCAGTCGGCGGTCTTGATGACGTCCAGGTTGTGCTCGATGACCACGACCGTGTTGCCCTCGTCGCGCAGCCGGTGCAGCACGCGCAGCAGCTGGTCGACATCGTGGAAGTGCAGCCCGGTGGTGGGCTCATCGAGGATGTAGAGCGTGCGCCCGGTGGCGCGCTTGGCGAGCTCGCGCGAGAGCTTCACGCGCTGCGCCTCCCCGCCCGAGAGCGTGGTGGCGTTCTGCCCCAGGCGCACGTAGGCGAGGCCCACGTCGGTCAGGGTCTGGAGCTTCCCGGCCACCGCCGGCACGTTCTGGAAGAAGCGCGCTGCTTCCTCCACGGTCATCTCCAGCACCTCGTGGATGTTCTTGCCGCGGTAGCGGATCTCGAGCGTCTCGCGGTTGTAGCGCTGCCCGCGGCACACATCGCACGGCACGTACACATCGGGCAGGAAGTGCATCTCGACGCGGATGACGCCATCGCCCTGGCAGGCCTCGCAGCGTCCGCCCTTGACGTTGAAGCTGAAGCGCCCGGCGTCGTAGCCGCGCGCGCGCGCCTCGGGCACCTGCGCGAACAGCTCGCGCAGCGGCGCGAACAGACCGGTGTAGGTCGCGGGGTTGGAGCGCGGCGTGCGCCCGATCGGGCTCTGGTCGATGTCGATGACGCGGTCGATCTCGCTGAGCCCTTCGATGCGCTCGGCCGGAGCCGGATCCAGGCGCGTGCCGTTCAGGGCCTGTGCGACGTGCGCGAACAGCGTATCGATGACCAGCGTCGACTTGCCCGAACCGGAGACGCCGGTGACGCAGGTGAGCAGGCCCAAGGGCACGCTGGCGGTGACGTTGCGCAGATTGTTGCCGCGCGCGCCGACGATGGTGAGCGCGCGCGCCGGATCGGGCCGCAGGCGCAGGTCCGGCACGTGGATGCGGCGCCGGCCGCAGAGGTACTGGCCGGTGATCGAGGCGGGACTCGCCTCGATCTCCACCGGGGTGCCCTGCGCGACCAGCTCGCCGCCGTGCGCACCGGCGCCGGGACCGAGGTCCACCACGTGGTCGGCGGCGCGGATCGCCTCCTCGTCGTGCTCGACCACGATCACGGTGTTGCCGAGGTCGCGCAGCTGCTTGAGCGTGGTCAGCAGGCGCTGGTTGTCGCGCTGATGCAGCCCGATCGAGGGCTCATCGAGGATGTACATGACGCCGGTGAGGCCGGAGCCGACCTGACTGGCGAGGCGGATGCGCTGCGACTCCCCGCCCGAGAGCGTCTCGGCCGAGCGCTCGAGCGTGAGATAGTCCAGGCCCACATCGGTGAGGAACTTCAGCCGCTGCACCACCGCCTTCACGATCTTCGCGGCGACCTCGCCGCGCCAGCCCGCGAGCTCGAGCGTGGACAGGAAAGCGAGCGCGCGGCCGACGGTGAGATGGGCGATCTGCGGCAGGCTGCGGTCGGCGACGAACACATAGCGCGCCGCGCGGTTCAGGCGCGTGCCCGCGCACTGCGGGCAGGGCCGCACGCCCAGATACCGGCTGAGCTCCTCGCGCACCATCGGCGACTCGGTCTCGCGGTAGCGGCGCGTGAGGTTCGGGATGATGCCCTCGAAGGGGTGGCGCTGGCGGCCCTTGCGGCCGCCCTCGCCGCGGTAGCTGAAGTCCAGGGCTTCCTCGCCCGAGCCGTACAGCAGCACGTGCTGCACGTGCGCGGGCAGCTCGGTCCACGGCGTCTCGATGTCGAAGTGGTAGTGCCGGGCGAGTGACTGGATCATCTGGAAGTAGTGATCGTTGCGGCGGTCCCAGCCACGCACCGCGCCGCCGGCGAGCGAGAGGTGCGGGTGCACCACCACGCGCTGCGGATCGAAGAACTCCTGTGTGCCGAGTCCGTCGCAGCCCGGGCAGGCACCGGAGGGGTTGTTGAAGGAGAACAGCTTCGGCTCCAGCGGCGGCACGCTGTAGCCGCACACCGGGCAGGCGTGGCGCGAGGAGAAGACGAGCTCTTCCCGCCCCGGCTCATCGAGGAAGGACAGGCGCGCCAGTCCGCCCGAGAGCCGCAGCGCCGTCTCGAAGGACTCCGCCAGGCGCTGCGCGCCGTCGGCGCGCACGCGCATGCGGTCGACCACCGCCTCGATGGTGTGCTTCTTCTTCGGGTCGAGCTGCGGCAGCGCCTCCATCTCGTAGATGCGCCCGTCGATGCGCACGCGCACGAACCCCTGCGCGGCAAGGTCGGCGAGCAGCTCGCGGTGCTCGCCCTTGCGGTCGCTCAGCACCGGGGCGAGGAGGGCTGCCGCGGTGCCCTCGGGGAGCTTCAGCACCTGGTCGACCATCTGGCTCACGGTCTGCGCCGCAAGATCGATGCCGTGGTCGGGGCAGCGCGGGATGCCGGCGCGCGCGTACAGCAGGCGCAGGTAGTCGTAGATCTCGGTGACCGTGCCGACGGTCGAGCGCGGGTTGTGGGAGCTGGCCTTCTGCTCGATGGCGATCGCCGGCGAGAGCCCCTCGATGCTGTCGACGTCGGGCTTGTCCATGGTGGCGAGGAACTGCCGCGCGTACGCCGAGAGCGACTCGACGTAACGCCGCTGTCCTTCGGCGTAGAGAGTGTCGAAAGTGAGTGAGGACTTGCCCGAGCCCGAGAGGCCCGTGACCACGATCAGCCGCTCGCGCGGCAGCTCGAGGCTGAGGTTCTTCAGGTTGTGGGTGCGCGCACCGCGCACGCGGATCGTCTGCATGGAGCCCTCAATGCTAGCGCGCCGGGCCACCGCGGGGTGGTAACCGGGGAAGCCATTACATGGGGGCGGCCACAAGGACTTGACAGTCATAAAAGCTATCGTAAGATATATCTGTCGTTACACAAGGAGGTGCACATGCACCGTCATTCCGGCCGTCGTCACGGCCATTTCGAACCTTTCCCCTTTTCCCCCTTCGGCGCGGCCTGCGCGGAGGACGAGGCCCTGCGCCACGCCGGCGGCCGCCACCGTCCGCGCGGCTTCGGCCGCTTCGGCTTCTCCTCCGGCTTTGGCATGGGGCCGGAGTCGTTCCGCGGCCGCAAGATGGGCTCGGTCGATCTGCGCCTGGTGCTGCTGAGCCTGCTCGCCGAGCGGGCGAGCTACGGCTACGAGCTCATCAAGGCCCTGGAGGACCGCTCCGGCGGCTTCTACAGCCCGAGCCCCGGCATGGTCTATCCGGCCCTCACCTGGCTCGAGGAGGTCGGCTACGCGAGCGTGAGCGCGGAGGGGCCGAAGAAGCTCTACGCCATCACCGAGGCGGGCCGCGACTACCTGAAGGAGCACCAGGACGCAGCCGACTCGATCCTCGGGCAGCTCATGCACATCGCCAAGCGGCTCGGGCGGCTGCGCGAGGCCTTCAGCGGCTACGAGGAGGATGAGGCGGAGGAAATCCTCGCGGCCCGGCGCGAGCTCAGGGACGCGCTGCGTGGCTCGCGCGCCTGGAATCCCGAGGAGCGCGCACGCATCGCCGCCATTCTCAAGGAGGCCGCGGCCCGCATCCGCACCAAGGGCTGAGCCGCCGGCCCCGGCGCTGTTGGATGGCGCCCCGCGGCAGCCGGGCGCCAAGCTTGCGGTAAGTGCGTGGTTTGCGCGCCCGCGCGCGGTTTTCGCCCAGAAAAGCGCGTCGCGCGCTGTGCGCGCCTCCACTAGAATCCGCGCCTCGACCTGCGCCGGTCCCGCACCTTAAAGCGGGGCCGGCCTCCCGGTACAAGCACGAAGGACACTCACCATGGCGCGCGGCATCAACAAGGTCATCCTCATCGGCAATCTCGGCGCGGACCCGGAGACGCGCGCGATGCCTTCGGGCTCGAGCGTGGCGAATCTGCGTATCGCCACGAGCGAGAGCTGGCGCGACAAGCAGACCGGTGAGCAGCAGGAGCGCACCGAATGGCACCGGGTCGCGCTCTTCGGGCGCCTGGCGGAGATCGCCTCCGAGTACCTGCGCAAGGGCTCGCAGGTCTACATCGAGGGGAGCCTGCGCACGCGCAAGTGGCAGGACAAGCAGGGGAACGAGCGCTACTCGACCGAGATCATCGGCAACGAGCTGCAGATGCTCGGCGGCCGCGGCGCCGGCGGTGGCCCTGCCGGCGGCGGCGGCAGCGGCAGCGGCGCCGGGAGTGCCGGGAGCGCCGGGGGCGAGCGTCCCTCGTATGCGGAGGAGTCCGGTGGCACCCCCGCGCGCAGCGAGGAGTTCGACGACGACATCCCCTTCTAAAGGCGCGCCCCTAGAAGTCCGCGAGCAGCGCGTAGCGGCTGATGCGCCCCACGCGCCCGACCGCGGCGCGCACGTCGGCGCGCTCGAGGAACGCCTCGCGCCGCCGCAGCTGCTCTGCGAGCACCGGCGTCGTCGCAGTGCTCGCGTAGTGCTGCACCGACACCAGCGCGTCGCTGCGCTGGCGCTCGTCGGCGAGACGCGCGCGCAGCAGCGTCAGCGCCTCCGCGCTCTCGCCCAGGGTGACGAGTGACCACTGCAGCGTGTCCGGATCATCGCGCGCGTGCTCGCGCAGGTATTTCAGGCACGTCGCCCTGAGGGAGGCATCGTTCAGCTGCCGCGCGGCCTCGAGCCGCACGGCCATCACCTGCATGTGCCCGTAGGGGCTCGCCTCGCGCGCGTCCATGACCGCGAGCACGCGCAGCGCGTCGGCGGGGCGGCCGAGGTCGGTGTACAGATCCCCCAGTGCCACCACCTCATCGACGTTGGGCATGCCGGCCTCGGGCAGGAAGCTCGCGACCTCGAGCTGGTCACGCGCCTCCTCGAAGCGTCCGAGGGCCTGCAGGGCGGCGCTGCGCGCGGCGAGCAGCGTCGGGTAGTAGCGGTCGTAGCCGTCGAAGGCCTGCGGACCCTGCGCATTGACGCGCGCGAGCGTGGCATCCGCGGTACTCAGGGCCTCCTGCAAGCGCACGGCGATGACCAGGCGTTCGATGAGATCGGCCGCGGCCTTGAGATTGCGCGGGTCCGCCTGGGTTGCGGCACGCGCCGCCTCGATGCCGCGCCCGACCGCCGCCATCACCGCCGGCGCGGCCGGCGTCATGCCGCTCAGGACATCGAAGCGGCGGTCGGCGGCGATGCTGATCAGCACCTGGGGCGAGCTGATGCGCGCGCGTGTTGCGGCCGCGGCGCTGCGCTGGCCGCGCGCGAGCTCAAGCAGCGCCAGGTCGCGCCACCAGCGGCTCGCCCCGTCGGGCTCGATCTGGAACGTCGTGCGCTGCGCGAGCTGGTAGAGATTCAGCCGCTCGCTCTCGGTGCCGTATTGCTCGAGGTCCCGCATCGCGTAGTCGAGGAGCTCCTCCTGCTCGAGCTTGGCGAGGAAGTCATCGGCGTGCTGCGCGCCGGCATCCAGTGCGCGGACCACCGCCGCGCCGTCAGCGGCGATCAGCGCCGCGCGCACGCGGTTCACCCAGTCATCGGGGCGGTTCTCCGGCATGACGCTCGCGCGCTCGAGCAGCTCGAGTGCGCGGTGCGGGTCCTTCAGCTGCAGGGCGGCCTGGGCGTCGAGGGTGAGGGCGAGGTGGCGCTGCTGCGGGCTCAGCGACCAGAACTGCGAGGAGGTGAGCAGCGGGCTCAGGATGGCATCGGCCTGCAGGGCATCAAAGCCGGCGAGCGCGCGCCGCGCGCGCTCGAGCTGGTCCAGGGCCGACTCCGCCGGCGCGGCACGTGGGGTGTCCGCGGCCTGAGGGGCGTGGCCGCCGTGGCCACCGCCCAGCACGACCATGGGCGCCGGCGCAGGTGTCGCAGCGGCTGGCGGCGCGGCCGCCGGCGTCGGGGCGGCAGCGGGCGGATGGCTCGCGCAGGCGCTCAGGGTCAGGGCGGCAAGGAGCGCACGCAGGGCTCGCAGCAAGGGGAGGTTTCCTTTACTAAGGGCTTCAACGGGACGGCCGCGTCGCCACCGGCGCGCGCCGCGCTCCATTGTAGCGGCCCTTGGGCCCGCCCAAGCTACTGAGCCGGCAGGGGTTTTTAAATATTCCCGGCGCCGGCCGCATGGGTGCGGCTGAAAGTCCGTAAAATTCTGGGCTTACCTTGCCTATGCCGCGCCATTACTTCATCAAGACCTTCGGCTGCCAGATGAACGAGTACGACTCCGCGCGATGGCGGACGTGCTCGGTGCCTGCGGGCTCTGCGCCACCGACGATCCGGCGCAGGCGGACGTGCTGCTCATGAACACCTGCTCGGTGCGCGAGAAGGCGCAGGAGAAAGTGTTCTCGCACCTCGGGGAGTGGCGGCGCATCAAGGACGAGCGCCCGGAGGTGATCATCGGCGTGGGCGGCTGCGTTGCGAGCCAGGAGGGCGAGGCGCTGATCGCGCGCGCGCCCTTCGTCGATCTGGTGTTCGGCCCGCAGACGCTGCACCGCCTGCCGCAGATGCTCGCGCAGCTGCGCGCGCACGGCCGCGCCGTCGTCGATGTCAGTTTCCCGGAGATCGAGAAGTTCGATCAGCTGCCCGCGCCGCGCGCGGACGGTGCGCGCGCCTTCGTCTCGATCATGGAGGGCTGCAGCAAGTACTGCAGTTTCTGCGTCGTGCCCTACACCCGCGGCGAGGAGGTGAGCCGCGGCTTCGAGTCGGTGCTCACCGAAGTGCGTGCGCTCGCGGCACAGGGCGTGGCGGAAGTCACGCTCCTCGGCCAGAACGTCAACGCCTACCGCGGGCCCATGGCCGACGGCGCACCGGTCGACCTGGCGACGCTCATCGACCACATCGCGCGCCTCGAGGGCATCGAGCGCATCCGCTTCACCACCTCGCATCCGCTGGAGTTCGACGACAGCCTGATCGAGGCGTTCGCGAGCGTGCCGAAGCTCGCGAGCCACCTGCACCTGCCGGTGCAGTCCGGCTCCGACCGCGTGCTCGCGCTCATGAAGCGCGGCTACACCGCGCTCGAGTACAAGGACAAGGTGCGGCGCCTGCGCGCCGCGCGTCCCGACATCAGCCTCACCTCGGACTTCATCGTCGGCTTCCCGGGCGAGACCGAGCGCGACTTCGAGGCGACCCTGCGGCTCATCGGCGAGGTCGGCTTCGACCAGTCCTTCAGCTTCCTCTACAGCCGCCGCCCCGGCACGCCGGCCGCCGCGCTCCCCGATGAGGTGCCCCCCGAGCTCAAGCAGGAGCGGCTCGCGCGCCTGCAGGCGCAGCTGGAGAGCGCAGGCGCGCGCGATCAGCGAGCCATGGTGGGCAGCGTGCAGCGCGTGCTGGTCGAGCGGCACGCACGCAAGAATGCGCGCGAGCTCGCCGGGCGCACCGAGAACAACCGCTGGGTGAACTTCCCCGGACCGGCGCACCTCATCGGCCGCTTCGCGCCGGTGCGCGTCACCCAGGCGCTCGCCCACAGCCTGCGCGGGCGCCTGCCCGCGGCCGCGGCCGCAGCGCCCGGCGCGCGCGTGGCGGGACTGTAAGAATGCCCGTCGCCGCCACGCCCGCACCCGCGGGGCGCGAATTCGACCTCGAGCCCGCCGACAACACGCGGCTCGCGAACCTGTGCGGCGCGCTCGACGAGAACCTGCGCCACATCGAGGAGCGCCTCGGCGTGCGCATCCAGCGCCGCGGCGCCACCTTCCGCATCGCCGGCGAGCAGGCCGCGCGCGCCGAGGATGTGCTGCGCGCAGCTCTACGAGCACAGCGCCGAGGAGGACGTCACGCCCGAGCGCGTGCACCTGATGCTGCGCGAGCAGGAGTCGCGGTCCGGCCCGCGCGCCGGCAGCGACTCCCAGGCCGTGCGCGTGCCGCGCGGCGGCGATCCGCGCGCGCGGTGCCCACCAGCGCGATTATCTGGAGCACATCCGCACGCGCGACCTCACCTTCGGCATCGGACCTGCCGGCACCGGCAAGACCTATCTTGCGGTCGCCTGCGCCGTCGAGGCGCTGCAGGCCGACCGCGTGCGGCGCCTGGTGCTGGTGCGCCCGGCGGTCGAGGCCGGCGAGCGGCTCGGCTTTCTGCCCGGGGACCTCACCCAGAAGGTCGACCCGTATCTGCGCCCGATGTACGACGCGCTCTACGAGATGATGGGCTTCGACCGCGTGGCGCGCTTCATCGAGCGCAACGTCATCGAGGTCGCCCCGCTCGCCTTCATGCGCGGCCGCACGCCTCAACGATGCCTTCATCATCCTCGACGAGGCGCAGAACACCACCGTCGAGCAGATGAAGATGTTCCTGACGCGCATCGGCTTCGGCTCCAAGGCGGTGGTGACCGGCGATGTCACCCAGACCGACCTGCCGCCGGGCAAGCAGTCGGGGCTGCAGCCACGTCGTGCACGTGCTGCGGCAGGTCGAGGGGGTCGCCTTCACCTTCTTCGACGCCCAGGACGTGGTGCGGCACCCGCTCGTGCAGCGCATCGTGCAGGCCTACGAGTCGCGCGGCGGCGGCTCGTGAGGCGCGCGCCCCTGCAACTGGAGCTCACGCGCCGCGTGCGCAGCTGGGCGCCGCCGCGCGCCGAGCTCGCCCGCTGGGTGCGCGCCGCGCTCGGGGCGCGTCGCGCCGGTGGCACGCTCAACGTCGCGGTGGTCGGCAGCGCCGAGAGCCGGCGCCTGAACGCGCGCTACCGCGGCCGCGACCATGCGACCAACGTCCTGTCCTTCGCGCCGGCGGCGCAGCCGCGTGGCGGGCACCGCATGCTCGGCGAGCTCGTCATATGCGCGCGCGTGCTGCGCGCCGAGGCCCGCCGCCAGGCGAAGACCCTGCGCGCGCACTGGGCGCACCTGGTGGTGCACGGCGTGCTGCACCTGATCGGCTACGACCACGCGCGCGCGGCCGCGGCGCGCCGCATGGAGCGGCGCGAGATCTCGGTGCTCAGGGGCCTGGGCTTCGCCAATCCCTACCGGAGCAGCCGCGCGTGACCAAGGACCTCAACACTACCGGCCGCTGGCTGAAGCGTCTGAGCAAGGGGCTCGCGAACGAGCCGCAGGACCGGGTGCAGCTGGTGAGCATGCTGCGCGACTCGAGCGAGCGCGGGCTCATCGATCCGGACGCGCTCACCATGCTGGAGGGCGTGCTCGAGGTGGGCGATCTGCAGGTGCGCGACATCATGGTGCCGCGCGCCCAGATGGTGTTCGTGCGCCGCAGCGACCCGCTGTCGCGCATCCTGCCGGTGGTGGTGGAGTCGGGCCACTCGCGTGTGCCGGTGATGGATGAGGACAAGGACGACATCGTCGGCATACTGCTGGCGAAGGATCTGCTGCGGCTCTCGAGCGGGCAGGCGCGCGAGCGCTTCGAGATCCGCGAGTACATGCGCCCGGCGGTGTTCGTGCCCGAGTCCAAGCGCCTGAACGTGCTGCTCAAGGAGTTCCGGCGCAACCGCAACCACATGGCGATCGTCGTGGACGAGTACGGCGGGGTGGCGGGCCTGTGCACCATCGAGGACGTGATCGAGCAGATCGTCGGTGACATCGACGATGAGTTCGACGTCGAGGACGACCAGAACATCCGCCGCGACGCGGAGCGGCAGTTCACGGTGCGCGGGGTCACGCGCATCGAGGAGTTCAACGAGTACTTCGGCGCCAGGCTCCCCGAGGGCGAGGGCGTGGATACGATCGCCGGCCTGATCATGAAGCAGCTCGGCCGGCTGCCGCGGCGCGGGGAGTCACTGAGCCTCGAGGGGTTCGAGTTCCGCGTCATGCGCGCCGACCGCCGCCGCATCGACGCGCTGCGCGTGCTCGCGCCGCGCGACGTGCTGCCGCCGGATGAGCCTCCTGCCGGTCCCGAGAGCTGAAAGCCTGCCCATGGATAACGGGGTCCGCACCGCCGCCGCCGCGGCGGCGCCGCTGGCGCAGCGCCTGAGCACCCTGGGCGTGCGCGCGCAGCTCACGCTCGCGGCGCTCGCGGGAGCCGCGCTCGCCGCGGCGTTCGCGCCTTTGAACCTGTGGCCGCTCGGGGTGCTGTGCCCGGCGCTGCTCATGTGGCTGTGGCAGGGAAGAAGCCCGCGCGAGGCGGCGCGCCTGGGGTTCGCCTTCACCACCGCGACCTTCATCGCCGGCACCTACTGGCTCTACTACAGCGTACACGTGCTCGGTCAGGCGCCGATCTGGCTCGCGGTGTTCCTGATGCTGGCACTGGCGGCCATCATGGGGCTCTACCACGCCGCGCTCGGCTGGGCGGTGGCGCGTTTTCTGCCGCCGCGGGGACTTGGGCGCTGGCTCCTCGGCCTGCCGGCCGCGTGGCTGCTGGTGGAGTGGTGGCGCGGCTGGTTTCTGTCGGGCTTCTCCTGGCTCTCGCTCGGCTACTCGCAGAGTGACACCTGGCTGGCCGCCTTCGCCCCGCTCGGCGGGGTGTACACCATCAGTGCGCTGCTGCTGGCAGGTGCCGGCGCGCTGGTGACGCTCGTACTCGGCCAGGCGCGCGAGCGCGCCGTTGCCGCGGCGGTGCTGCTCGTGCCCTGGGCGGTGGGCGCAGCGCTCTACCGCCACGACTGGACCCACCCCTCCGGCGCCCCGGTCTCGGTGGCGATCGCGCAGGGTGCGATCCCGCAGGACGAGAAGTGGCTGGAGGACAACCGCGACACGACGCTCACCCTCTACCAGTCCCTCACCGAGCGCGTGCTCGGCACGCGCCTGATCGTGTGGCCGGAGTCCGCCCCGGCGGCGCTCGCCAACGAGATCGTCGATTACCTGAAGAACCTCTACGCCGAGGCGCACGCGCACGGCTCGGCGCTCGTCATGGGGATCCTGCGCGCCGAGGGCGATCCGCCCGATGTGCGCTACTACAACGCCGTGCTGGCGCTCGATCAGGACACCAGCTGGTACTACAAGAACCACCTCGTGCCCTTCGCCGAGTTCTTCCCCGTGCCGCACTTCGTGCGCGCATGGCTGCGCCTGATGAGCCTGCCGTACTCCGACTTCACCCGCGGCGGCGCGCATCAGGCACCGCTTGCGGCGGCGGGCCTGAAGCTCGGCACGACCATCTGCTACGAGGACGCCTACGGCAGCTCCATGCTCGGGGTCCTCGGCAGCGCCGATGCGCTGGTCAATGTCACCAACGATGCCTGGTTCGGGCACTCGAGCGCGCGCCACCAGCACCTGCAGATCTCGCGCCTGCGGGCGCTGGAGGCCGGGCGCTACATGGTGCGCGCCGCCAACGACGGCATCTCGGCGGTGATCGGCCCCCACGGGGAGGTCGTGGCGCGCGCCCCGGAATTCCAGCCCGTCACGCTGAGCTCCCAGATCACCCCCATGCTCGGGCTCACCCCTTATGCCCGCGTCGGCAACTACCTGATCGTGACCCTGGCCACCGTGGCGCTGGCATACGGGCTGTGGCTGGGGAATGATAGGCGGCGCAGGCCCCAGGGACCGGGCAGGCCTTAGATCCGTTTGAGTGGAATCATCCATGCCGATGCACCCGCATACCCCCGTCGCGCCCGTGAGGCGCTGCCTCGCCGTCGCCGCCATGGCGGTGGCCCTCGCTGCCTGCGCGCGTGACCTGCCGGCCGAGTCGGCGCAGGCCCAGAGCACGCCCGCCCCCGCCGCCCCGGCGGTCGCTCCCCCGGAGGCCGCCGCCGGCGCCGACGTCGCCGTGCGCGCGCTCCCGGACTTCACCCAGCTCGTCGACCACTACGGCCCGGCGGTGGTCAACGTCGAGGTGGTGCAGAAGCCGCAGGCCAACCCCGGCCAGGGGCTCTCGCCGAACGACCCGTTCTACGACTTCTTCCGCCGCTTCGGCATCCCGGCCCCCGACCAGCAGGGCCCGCGCCAGCCGGTGCGCGGTGCCGGCTCGGGCTTCATCGTCAGCGCCGACGGCTACATCCTCACCAACACCCACGTGGTCGAGAACGCCGACGAGGTGACGGTGCGTCTCACCGACCGCCGCGAGTACCCGGCCAAGGTCATCGGCGCCGATGAGCGCACCGATGTCGCGGTGATCAAGATCAGCGCCATGAATCTGCCCACCGTGAAGCTCGGCGACCCCACGCGCCTGAAGCCCGGGCAGTGGGTGCTCGCCATCGGCTCGCCGTTCGGGTTCGAGAACAGCGCCACCGCCGGCATCATCAGCGCCACCTCGCGCTCGATCCCGGGCGAGAACTCGGTGCCGTTCATCCAGACCGACGTGGCCGTCAATCCGGGCAACTCCGGGGGGCCGCTGTTCAACATGGCCGGCGAGGTGATCGGCATCAACTCGCAGATCTTCAGCCGCACCGGCGGCTTCATGGGCGTCTCCTTCGCCATCCCGATCGACGTGGCGCGCAACGTCGAGGAGCAGCTGATCAAGACCGGCCGCGTGGTACGCGGCCGCATCGGCGTCACCATCCAGGATGTGAATGCGCAGCTGGCCGAGTCCTTCGGCCTCGACCGCCCGCACGGCGCGCTCGTCTCCTCGGTGGACAAGGACGGCCCGGCGGCCAAGGCGGGCGTGCAGCCCGGCGACGTGATCCTCGCCGTCGGCGGCCACGCCATCGAGCGCTACGGCGAGCTCTCCGGCGCCATCGCCGCCATGAAGCCCGGGGCGGACACGACGCTCGACCTGTGGCGCGCCGGCAAGCCGCAGAAGGTCAGCGTGCGCATCGAGGAGCTGAAGGAGCAGCCGCAGACGGTCGCGAGCAAGAACGGCGGCGCGGCCGCCCCCGACAAGGGCCGCGACCGCGCCAGCGCCCTCGGCCTCACCGTGCGCCCGCTCGAGCCGCAGGAGAAGGCCCGTGCCGGCACCAGCGGGAGCCTGGTGGTCGAGGAAGTGACCGGTCCGGCCGAGGACGCGCAGGTCGAGCCCGGGGACATCGTGCTCGGGGTGAACGGCAAGCGCGTCAACACCGTCAAGGAACTGCAGGACGCCGCCAAGAGCAACGGCAAGAACGTCGCGCTCCTCATCCAGCGCCAGGATGCGCAGATCTTCGTGCCACTGCGTCTGCCCTAACAGCGTCATGCAAGAGAACTACGAGCCCGCGGCGGTCGAGCGCGCCGCGCAGCAGTATTGGGACCAGCATAAGAGCTTCGCGGCGCGCGAGGACGCCCAGCGCCGCAAGTACTACTGCCTGTCCATGTTCCCGTACCCCTCGGGGCGGCTGCACATGGGGCACGTGCGCAACTACACCATCGGCGATGTGCTGGCGCGCTTCATGCGCATGCAGGGCTACAACGTGCTGCAGCCGATGGGCTGGGATGCCTTCGGGCTGCCGGCCGAGAACGCCGCCATCGCCAACGGTGTGCCGCCGGCCAAGTGGACGCGCCAGAACATCGCCTACATGCGCAGCCAGATGCAGGCGCTCGGCTTCGCCATCGACTGGGAGCGCGAGCTCGCCACCTGCGATCCGAGCTACTACCACTGGAACCAGTGGCTGTTCCTGCGCATGCTCGAGCGCGGCATCGCTTACCGCCGCACCGGTGTCGTCAACTGGGATCCGGTCGATCAGACCGTGCTCGCCAACGAGCAGGTCATCGACGGCCGCGGCTGGCGCACCGGCGCGCCGGTCGAGAAGCGCGAGATCCCGATGTATTACCTCAACATCACGCGCTACGCCGACCAGCTGCTCGAGGCGCTCGACACCTTAAGCGGCTGGCCCGAGCGCGTGCGCGTCATGCAGGCCAACTGGATCGGCCGCAGCGAGGGCTGCGAGGTCGCCTTCCCCTACGGCGCTGACACCCGCGCCGCGCTCGGCACCGCCGGGGCGCTCAAGGTCTTCACCACCCGCGTCGATACGCTCTTCGGCGCCACCTTCCTCGCGGTGGCCGCCGAGCACCCGATCGCGCTCGCCGCGGCGCGCAGCGATGCGCGCCTCGCGGCCTTCGTGGAGGAGTGCCGCCGCGGCAGCGTCATGGAGGCCGACCTCGCCACGCAGGAGAAGAAGGGCCTGCCCACCGGGCTGCACGTGCGCCACCCCCTCACCGGGGAGCCGCTGCCGGTGTGGGTCGCCAACTACGTGCTCATGGGCTACGGCGAGGGCGCGGTCATGGGCGTGCCGGCGCACGATGAGCGCGACTTCGCGTTCGCGCAGGCCGCAGGTCTGCCGATCGTGACCGTGGTGCGCCCCGCCGACGGCAGCTACGAGGAGGTCGGCGCGCAGTGGCAGCCGCTCTACGCCAGCCACGGCATCACGGTGAACTCGGCCGAGTTCTCCGGGCTCGATTTCGGCGCCGCGGTGGCGGCCATCACGGCGGCGCTCGAGGCGCAGGGCCTCGGCAAGAAGCGCGTGCAGTACCGGCTGCGCGACTGGGGCATCTCGCGCCAGCGCTACTGGGGCTGCCCGATCCCGATCATCCACTGCCCCGGCTGCGGGGAGGTGCCGGTCCCGGATGCGGACCTGCCGGTGCGCCTGCCGGAGGATCTGGTGCCCGACGGCAGCGGCAACCCGCTCGCGAAGTCCGAGGCGTTCACCGCCTGCAGGTGCCCGCGCTGCGGGGGCGCGGCGCGGCGCGAGACCGACACCATGGACACTTTCGTGGACTCGTCCTGGTATTACCTGCGCTACGCCTGCAGCGACGCGGCGCGTGCCATGGTCGATGAGCGCGTCGGCTACTGGCTGCCGGTGGACCAGTACATCGGCGGCATCGAGCACGCGATCCTGCACCTTCTGTACTCGCGCTTCTGGACCAAGGTGATGCGCGACATGGGGCTGCTCAACTTCGGCGAGCCCTTCACCAACCTCCTCACGCAGGGGATGGTGCTCAACCACGTCTACTCCTACCAGGCCGACGGGGCGCGCAAGCGCTACTTCAATCCCGCCGACGTCGCGGTGCGCCGCAGCGCCGCCGGGAGCGCGCTGTACGAGGTCGAGACCGAGACCGGCACGCTCGCGGTGGTGCACGAGGGCCTGGGCAAGATGTCCAAGTCCGAGGGCAACGGGGTGGATCCGGAAGGGCTCGTGGCGCGCTACGGCGCCGACACCGCGCGGCTGTTCATGATGTTCGCCTCGCCCCCGGAGCAGACGCTCGAGTGGTCGGACGAGGGGGTGCAGGGCGCCTCGCGCTTCATCCGGCGGCTGTGGAACGCGGTGTACGAGCACGTGCGCGCCGGGTCTGCCCCGGCGCTCGACCCCGCCGCGCTCGATGCGGCGCAGCGCGAGCTGCGCCGCATCGCACACCAGGCGCTCGCCAAGGCCACCGACGACATCGGGCGGCGCCGCAACTTCAACACCGCCATCGCCGCGGCGATGGAGCTTTTGAACGCGGTGCAGCGCTACGCTGCCGCCACGGCGGCCGGCCGCGCCGTGCGCCAGGAGGCGCTCGAGATCGCCGTGCTGATCCTGGCTCCGGTCATTCCCCACGCCGGACATGCGCTGTGGGCGGCCCTCGGACACCAAGGCGCGCTGATCGATGAGCCCTGGCCGCAGGTCGATGCGCAGGCACTTACCCAGGACAGCGTCGACATCGTCGTGCAGGTCAACGGCAAGCTGCGCGCCCACGTCAGCGTGGCCGTCGGTGCCGCCGAGGACAGCGTGCGCGCCGCCGCGCTCGCCGATGAGCGCGTGCAGAGATTCCTCGAGGGCCGCCCGGTGAAGCGCGTGATCGTGGTGCCCGGCAAGCTCGTCAACGTGGTCGTGTGATGCCGCCCGCGAGGCTCGTGCCGGTGCTCGCCGCGCTGCTGCTCGCCGCCTGCGGCTTCCAGCTGCAGGGGCACGCACCGCTCCCCTCCCAGGTGAAGACGCCCTACGTGGAAGCCCCCGACCGCCAGTCGGAGTTCATCCAGAGCCTGCGCCAGGACCTGCTCGCCAACGGTGCGCGCATCGTGCCGCAGAAGGGCGAGTCCTCCGCGGTCATCAGCATCCTGCAGGACCAGGTCACGCGGCGCGTGGTGTCGGTGTCGGCGGCCAACCAGCCCAACCAGTACGAGGTGAGCTACACCGTGCGCGTCAGCGTCACCGCCGGCGACAAGGAGCTGCTGCCGCCGCAGGAGGTGATCGAGACGCGCACCTACAGCTTCAGCGAGCCGCTCCTGCTCGCCAAGGGCAACGAGGAGGACGTGCTCCTCAACGACATGGCACGCAGCCTCGCCGATCGCGTGATGCGTCTTCTGTCGCGCCTGCAGTGAGCGCAGCGGCCACCGCCGTGCCGCCGGTGCTGTGCGTGCGCGACCTGCCGCCGCAGGCGCTCACCGCGCTCCTTGGCCGCTACGGCCTCGAGCTCACCTGGCTGGCCGCGGATGCGCCCATCCCCGGCTCCTACTGGGGCGGCTGCGAGGCGGGCCTGAAGGGCGCGCGCCTCTATGCGCGCCCCGACACGCCGGTGCACTCGGTGCTGCACGAGGCGAGCCACTTCATCTGCATGAGCCCGGGCCGGCGCCGCCGGCTCGACCGCGACGCCGGCGGTGACGACGCGGAGGAAACCGCGGTGTGCTGCCTGCAGGTGCTGCTCGCCGGTGCGCTCGAGGGCGTCGGCTGCGCGCGGCTGATGCAGGACATGGACGCCTGGGGCTACAGCTTCCGCCTCGGCTCGACGCGCGCCTGGTTCGAGCACGACGCCGCGGACGCGCACGCCTGGCTTGCGCACCACGGCATCACGGGCGCGCACGGCACCCTGAGCGGGCGCGCACGCCGCGCCGCCGACACCTGAAGGACGCCGCGGCGCGCGCGGCGCTCAGCCGCCGAAGGCCTGCGAGACCCCGGCGAAGAAGCCGCGCCGTGGGCCGAACTGCGGCGCGCCCACCCCCACACCGGTGCCGTCGCGGATCTCGTATTTCGTGTCGAAGACGTTGATCACGTCGAAGCGCGCGGTGAAGCCCTTCAGTCCCTGCGCATCGAAGGCGTGGCTGAGGCCCGCGTTCACCTGGCGGTAGTAGGGCAGGTGGGCGCCGTTGGGGATGGTCGTGCCATCGGGCAGCCCGAGGTCGCGCCGCAGGCCCGAGCCGACCAGGATGTCGAAGCTCGCGCGCGTGCCCGACCAGCTGTAGGAGGCGCCCCCCGACATCGTCACCTGCTGCTCGTGGTCGAGGTGGATGTAGTGAGCGGCGATGTAGTCGAGCTCATCCGGGGTGAAGGTGAACTGGCTCGAGACGATGCCCTTGCCGATGGCGCGCTGCAGGGCGACGTTGCCGTAGGCCTGGAAGTGGCCCTGGGTGTAGGCGCCGGTGAACTCCACCCCGTACACCTGCCCGTAGCGGTAGTTGAAGGGGGTGAGGATGATCGGTGCGCCAAACTGCCCTTCGTCGATCAGGTCCGTGGCCTGCTTGTAGTAGCTGTCGACACCGACGGTGAAGGCCTGGGTGAGCGTCTGCTCGACCCCGAGATCGTAGTAGTTGGAGCGCTCCGGCTTCACGCTGTCGTCCTGGCCGTTGTAGGGCGCAGCCGTCGTGTACTCGAACTTGCCGACGGTGGTGTTGC
The DNA here is from genome assembly GCA_963825385.1 of uncultured Pseudomonadota bacterium. Classification (GTDB taxonomy): domain Bacteria; phylum Pseudomonadota; class Gammaproteobacteria; order Steroidobacterales; family Steroidobacteraceae; genus 13-2-20CM-66-19. The sequence goes on from CAWGSX010000003.1 coordinate 64,326, forward strand.
CGACCAGCTCGAACGGCGGCGGCGAGAAGAAACGCGAGTAGCCGGCATGGAAAGTGGTATCCGGCAAGGGCTGCCACACCATGTTGAGGCGCGGACTCAGCTGGCTGCCGCTCGAGAAGGCGCTGTAGTGATCGAAACGCAGCCCGTAGTTGAGGGTCAGCAGCGAGCCGAAGCGCCACTCGTCCTGCAGGTACAGGCTCTCGATCCACTGCGTGGCGGTGTCGTCGTCGGTGACCGGCACGGGTACATCAGTGAGCGGCAGCAGCACCGGCGGCAGGAACTGCTGCGCGATCGGCAGTACCTGCGCGTAGGTGTTGCTGGTCAGGTGATCGGTCTGCACGTACAGGCCCGCGCGCAGGGTATGGGCGTCGTTGATCTTGTAGGCGGCATCGCTCTGCAGCCCGTAGGCGAGGTCGCGCTTGTAGGCGTCCTGCGAGATGCCGTTGAAGAACAGGTCGCCGTAGGCCGGGTCGGGCTGGTAGTTCAGGCTCGAGTAGCGCGCCACGAGCGAGGTCTGCGTGGTGAGCGCGCCCTGGGAGTGCTGCCAGCTCAGGGTGACGAAATCAGTGACTTCGCGCTGGCGCTCATCGAGATCGTCGCTCAGGAAATTGTCGACCCCGTTGACGACGATGAACGGGTTGACCTCGTTCGAGTAGAAGCCGCGGCGGCTCGGAATCTCGAAGCTGTCGTCCGAGAGCCCGGCGATCACCGAGATGCGGTCGCTGTCGCTGAGGATGTGCTCGAAGTAGCCAAAGCCGTGGTACTGCTGCGTGTGGTCGTGGAGGGGGGTCGAGCTGCCATCCGGGGACTCGATGCCGAGGTTGTTCTGGATGTAGTCACCGGTCACGAAGAAGGTGTTGGCGCCCTTGGAGCCGCCGTAGTTGAAGCTCGGCTCGAGCGAGTCGTGGCTGCCGCCGTAGAGGGACACCTCGCCCCCGGGCTGCAGCGCGCCGCCCTTGGTGGTGAGATCGATGATGCCGGCGCTGCGCAGTCCGTATTCCGCCGGCAGGCTCCCGGTGATGAGCTTCAGGGACTCGATCATGCGCGGCGGCAGCGTCTGGCCGAAGACGCTGATGCCATCGGGCAGGATCACCCCGTTCAGGCGGTACTGCAGGCCGTTGTGATCGCCGCGGATGTGCAGCTGACCGAAGGAGTCCTGGGCGGCATCCGGCACCTGCAGCATCACCTGGTTCAGCTGCACGTTGTCCCCGCCCGGGGCGGCCTGGATGTCCTGTGAGGTGAAGGAGTAGGTCGAGGCCCCGGTCTGGGTGTCGATGCGCGAGCGCTCCTCGTTCAGGTGCTGCGCGGTGACCACGATGGTCGGCAGCTCGGCGCCGGGCTGCTCGGCCACCTGCGCCTCGGCGCCGTGGGCGCCGCCGGCGAGGGTGCCCGCGGCGATGAGCGCAGCGCGGGTGCGTGAAACAGTCAACATCTGCAAGCTCCTCGAATACCGCCCCTGGCGCCGGCGCGCGCGAGGCGCGTTGGCCGGGGGCCAGCTCGGTCTGCAAAGACGATTCATCCGCGCCGGACACGGCGCGGACGAGGTTCAGGCGAGCGTGAGCTTGAGAGGAGGGCCGCGCGGCAGGTGGGCGCCGAGCGGGGAGCGGACGGCGCGCGGCGCCGTCACGGGGACGGCGGGAACGCGGGCCACGAGCGGCGGCTTGCCGCTGACCTTGGCGGCGGCCGGGGCCGAGGCTGCCCCGCCGAGGTGGACGCACAGATCGCAGTGCTCGTGCTCGTGCGCCGGGTCGGCGAGGGCGTGGGAGGCGTACAGCGCCGCGCAGATGATCAGCGCCACCGTGGTGGCGCAGGCGATCAGCGATTTGTGGCGCAGCAGATGCAACGGCGTAGGGTGGTCCGCAACAGACGAGGCGAAGGGTAGCCGCCCGGGCCATCCCCGGGCAACTTCCCGGCGATTCGGTTAATAATGACCCCGACCGCGCAGGACGCTCAGCCACCGGCCCTGCGCTTTTTCATGAGGCGCACCGCAAGTTTGAAGCTCACCCCGGACTCCCTCGCCAACCATCTCGCGCAGCGCCTGCTGCCCGCCTATCTGGTCTCCGGGGACGAGCCGTTGCTCGCCGCCGAGGCGGCCGACGCCATCCGCGCACGGGCGCGCGCCGGCGGCTTCAGCGAACGCGACGTGCACTTCATCGAGCGGGCGGCCGACTGGGAGGACGTGCGCGGCGCGGCCGCGAACCTGTCGCTGTTCGGCTCGCGGCGCGTACTTGAGATCCGCCTCGGCAGCGGCAAGCCCGGCGCCGGCGGCAATGCCACACTCGCTGCGCTCCTCAAGGCGCACGACCCGGACACGCTGCTGCTCGTGCTCACACCCCGTCTGGAGCGCGAGGCGCAGAGCGCCGAATGGGTCCGCACCCTGGAAGGTACGGGCGGCTGGGTACAGGTGTGGCCGATCGATGCGCCGCGCCTGGGCGCGTGGCTGCGCGGGCGCGCTGCGCGCGCAGGACTCGAGCTCGAGCCGCAGGCGCTGGAGGTCCTGGCCGCGCGTACCGAGGGGAACCTGCTCGCGGCACAGCAGGAGATCGACAAGCTCGCGCTCGTGCACGGTCCCGGCAGGCTCAGCGCCGAAGGGGTGCTGGCCGCGGTGGCCGACAGCGCGCGCTTCGACGTCTTCCAGCTCGGCGAAGCGGTGCTGGCCGGAGAGGCGCCGCGCGCGCTGCGCATGCTCGCGGGGCTGCGCGCGGAGGGCACCGAGCCGACGCTCGCGCTGTGGGCGCTGGTGAAGGCCGTGCGCGATACCTGGGCTGCGGGCCACGGCGCCGCGCCCGGCTGGGGCCGGCAGGCTGCGGCGCTGGAGAAGGCCCAGGCGCGCGCGCCGCGCCTCTCGTTCCGGCGCCTGATCGCGCGTGCCGCGCGCGCCGACCGCATGATCAAGGGGCGCCAGGGCGGGGATGCCTGGGGCGAGATGGCGCTGCTGGCGAGCGAGCTGTGCGGCACCCAGGCTCTCGCGCTGCCGGCGCGCTGAACCATGCGACCCATCGGCATCTTCGGCGGCACCTTCGACCCGATCCACTGCGGGCACCTGCGCACCGCGTTTGAGCTGTGGCAGGAACTGCGCCTCGAGCAGGTGCGACTGCTCCCGGCCGGCCATCCGCCGCACCGTGACCAGCTGTATGCCAGCGCCGCAATGCGCCTGAAGATGGTGCATGCGGCCGTGGCCGACCAGCCGCACTTCGTGGTCGATGACCGCGAGGTGCGCCGCACCGGTCCGTCCTACTCGGTCGATACCCTCACCGAGCTGCGCGCGGAATTTCCGCAGCGCTCGCTGTGCCTGCTGCTCGGCATGGACGCCTTCCTCGGACTGCCGCACTGGCACCGCTGGCGCGACCTTCTCGGACTTGCGCACATCGTGGTCGCCCATCGCCCCGGCTGGCGTGCGCCGACCGCAGGTCCGCTCGGCGAGGTGATGGTCGATCATGGCACCGGCAGCATCCGCGATCTGCACCAAAGACCCGCCGGGTGCATCTACGTACACGCCGGCACGCAGCTGGAGATCTCCTCGACCGAGCTGCGCGCGCTTTTGGTCGCGGGCCGCGACCCGCGCTACCTGGTGACCGAGGAGGTCCGACAGATCATTTTACAGACGAGGTGCTATGCTCCCGATGAACCCGGCCGCCCCCGCGCGCCTTCAGGAGAAACCGCTTAAGCACATGGCCACCCGCAGACGTCTGCGCCCCGCCGCGGAGCGCGCCTCGCCACTGCAGCAGGCCGTCACGAGCGCGCTCGAGGACATGAAGGCCGTGAACGTCAGGGTGCTCGATGTGCGCGGACTCACCGACATCGCCGATACCATGATCATCGCCTCGGGCAACTCCGACCGGCACGTGCGCTCGATCGCCGAGCGCGTGGCGCAGCAGGCCAAGACCGCCGGCGTGCGCCCGCTCGGCACCGAAGGGGCGCGCGACGGGGAGTGGGTGCTGGTGGACCTGCAGGACATCCTGGTGCACGTGATGCTGCCGCGCGTGCGCGAGTTCTACGGCCTCGAGCGCCTGTGGGAGGGTGGACCGCAGCTGGCTGCAGCCCCGGCCCCGGCGGCGACGCGCCCGCGCGCGCGGCGGCGGACCGCTCCGCGCTAGATCGCCGCCGATGCGTGTGCGCGTGATTGCCGTGGGCACGCGCATGCCCGAGTGGGTGCAGAGTGCCTGCGCGGACTACCTCAAGCGCCTGAGTCCCCTCAAGGTCACGCTCGCCGAGATCGAGCCCGGCGTGCGCAGCGCTCGGGCGAGCGCGCGGGCGCTGACCCGCGAAGGAGAGCGGCTGCTCGCGGCGCTGCGCCCCGGCGAGCACGTCGTCGCCCTGGATGAGCGCGGCCGGGAGTTCGCCACGCGCGAGCTCGCCGCGTGGCTCAGGGAGCGTCAGCGTCACGGGGCGGATCTGGCGTTCCTGATCGGCGGGGCCGATGGCTTTGCCGCCGCGGTGCTCGCCCGCGCCGATCTGCGCTGGTCGCTGTCGCGCCTCACCCTGCCGCACGCGCTGGCGCGGGTGCTGGTCACCGAGCAGCTCTACCGCGCCCACAGCATCCTCAGCGGCCACCCGTATCATCGCGACTGATGGCCGCCACAACCGCCACCGCGCCCTGCCTGTGCCTGGCCTCGATGTCGCCGCGGCGCCGCGAGCTGCTGCGCCAGATCGGTGTCGTGCCCGCGGTGACGGCGCCGCACATCGACGAGAGCGTGCTGCCCGCGGAGGCGCCCGCCGATTACGTGGTGCGCATGGCGCGCGCCAAGGCGCAGGCCGTGTTCCGCCCCGGCAATGCCCCCGTGCTCGCCGCCGACACCATCGTGGTGATCGATGAGCTGATCCTCGGCAAGCCCGCAGGCGCCGCCGAGGCGGTGGCGATGCTCGAGCGGCTCTCGGGCCGCACGCACGCCGTGCTCACCGCCGTGGCGCTCGCCAGCGCACAGGGCCTGAGCTTCCGCCTGAGCGCGAGCGCGGTGCGCTTCCGCCACCTGAGCCGCGCCGAGTGCCTCGCCTACTGGGCGAGCGGGGAGCCGCACGACAAGGCCGGCGCCTACGCCATCCAGGGACGCGGTGCGGTGTTCATCGAGCATCTGGCCGGCAGCTATTCGGGCGTCATGGGGCTGCCGCTGTTCGAGACGGCACAGCTGCTCGGCGCTGCCGGCATCCCGTTCTGGCCGGAGGCGGTGCACGCACGGGACGGCCCCGCATGAGCGTCGAGATCCTGGTCAACGTCGCCCCGCGCGAGACGCGCGCCGCGATCCTCGAGTCCGGCGTGGTGCAGGAGATCCACATCGAGCGCACCAGCCGCCGCGGGCTGGTCAGCAATCTCTACAAGGGCCGCGTCTCGCGCGTGCTGCCGGGCATGCAGGCGGCCTTCGTCGAGATCGGACTGGAGCGCACCGCGTTCCTGCACGCCGCCGATATCGCCGCGCGCCAGGCGGACGACACCCTCATCGGCGCCGCGCGCGAGCTGGCGCCGGTGGAGGACATCCGCCGCCTGGTGAATGCCGGCGATGACATCCTGGTGCAGGTGATCAAGGACCCGATCGGCACCAAGGGCGCACGTCTCACCACCTTCATCGCCCTGCCTTCGCGCTACCTCGTGTATATGCCGCTCGGCCAGGCGGTCGGGGTCTCCGCCCGCATCGAGGACGAGGGCGAGCGCTCGCGGCTGAAGACTCTGCTGAGCTCGCTCCTCGACGGCGCCCAGGGTGGCGGCTACATCATCCGCACCGCCGCGCAGGGGGCGAGCGAGCTCGGCCTGCGCGAGGACATCACCTATCTTGCCAAGCTGTGGGAGCACGTGCGCGTCAGCGCCCAGGCTGCCAGCGCCGGCAGCGTCGTGCACGAGGACCTGCCGCTGTCGCTGCGCATCCTGCGCGATGAGCTCGCGCGCGGCGTGCGCCGCGTGCTCGTGGACTCCCCGGGCGAGTTCGCGCGCATGCGCGAGTTTGCGCTCAATTTCATGCCCGAGGCCGCCGCCGGCATCGAGCTGTACGCGGGCACCCGCCCGCTGTTCGATCTCAATGGGGTGGAGGAGGAGATCGCCAAGGCGCTCGACCGCAAGGTGCCGCTGAAGTCCGGCGGCCACCTGGTCATCGATCAGACCGAGTCGATGACCACCATCGATGTCAACACCGGCGCCTACGTCGGTCACCGCAACCTCGAGGAGACCATCTTCCGCACCAACCTCGAGGCGGCGGTGAGCATCGCGCGGCAGCTGCGTCTGCGTAACCTCGGCGGCATCATCATCATCGACTTCATCGACATGCGCGACGAGCCGCACCGCCGCGCGGTGCTGAGCGCCCTCGAGCGCGCCCTGAGCGGTGACCGCGCCCAGACCCACATCGTCAGCCTCTCGCCGCTGGGACTGGTGGAGATGACGCGCAAGCGCACCCGCGAGAGCCTGGAACATCTTCTGTGCCAGCCCTGTCCGAGCTGTGAGGGGCGGGGGTTCGTGCGCACCCCCGAAACCGTCTGCAACGAGATCTTTCGGGAGATTGTGCGACAGAGCCGACAGTTTGCCAGCCGCGAGCTGCTGATACTGGCTCATCAGGACGTCGTGGACCGTCTGCTCGACGAGGAGTCCGCCACCCTGGGTGAGCTCGAGGGGCAGATCGGCCGTCCGATCCGCCTGCAGGTCGAGGCACTCTACGGCGTTGACCAGTACGACGTCGTACTCGTTTAGGGCCTTCGTGTGCAGGACCGCTCCGCAGACCGTGCCGACCGGCCAGCTGACCCCGGGCGGCGCGCCCCGCTGAAGGTGGCGGCGGCGCTCGCCGCCAGCTGCCTGGTGCTCGGCGCGCTCGCCATCCTCGCCCGCGAGCTGATCGCGGCCCGCATTCCCGAACAACGCGCCGCGCTTCAGGCGCTGGTGCGCCACGAGACCGGGCTCGACGTGAGCTTCCAGCGTCTGTCCGTGCGCTTCGGCTGGTACGGCCCGGAGGCGGTCTTCCATGAGGTGACGCTGGCCGAGCCGCAGCACGCCGCGCTCGTGCACGCCGCCGAGCTCGTCGTGATCCTCGACCCGTGGCGCAGCGCCCGCAGCGGCCAGCTCGAGCCGGCGCGCATCCGCCTGCTCGCCCCGGACTTCGACCTGCGCCCGCACGCGCGCGCGGCTCTGGCCAGTGGCGCGGCCGGCGCGGCGGACGGAACGGTTGCCGATGCCGGGCGGCTCCTCGCGCAGTGGCGCGGCGGACGCATCGACGTCGAGGAGGGGACGCTCAGCTGGTCTTCGCCTGCGGGTGCGCCGGTGTCGCTGCGCGTGCGCCGGGCGGAGCTGCGGCGCCTCGGCAGCCGCTGGAGCGCCTTCGTGCGCCTGGCGCTGCCGGAGACTCTGGGCGAGAGCGCGCAGCTTGCGCTCAGTCTCAGCGGCGATCCGGCCCGCCCCTCTACGCTGAGCGGCGCGGTGACCGCAAGTGCCACCGCGCTGAACTTCGCCGGCTGCAAGGGGCTTGCGCCCGCGCTTGCGTGGCTGCCGGCTGCCGGGCGCGGCAGCCTCACGCTCAAGGCACTCGTGCGCGGCGGCCGCCTCGTCAGCGCCGCAGGCACCGCAAACGCCGCCGCGCTTGCCTTCGCCGCGCGCGCCGCGGGAGCTCCCGGGCTCGAGGTACCCTCGCTCCGCGCCGACTGGCAGCTCGCGCGCGAGCCGGCGGGCTGGCGCCTGAGCCTGGCGGCACTGCAACTCGACCCGGGCGAGGACGGCGCGGCACTGCTGCGCTTTACACCTGCCGGCGCACAGGCGCAGCTGCGGCACATCCCGCTCGCGCCACTCACGGCGCTCGTGCGCTTCGCTTTCCCGGCAACGGCGCTGCCGGCGGCGGATCTGTCCGGCAGCGTGGACAGTGCGCAGATCAGCTGGAACGGCGACGCCGCGCCCGGGGAGCGCCTGCAGCTGCAGGCGCAGCTGGACGCGCTCACGCTGGGCGACGCTGCGCACGCCGCGCAGCTGTCCGGTCTCAGCGCCGCGCTGAGCGCCACCGATGCCGCCGTGCAGGCGGATGTGCGGGGGGCGGCGGCGCGCCTGAGCGTCTCCGGCGCCGCGCCGCAGACGCTCGAGGGCCTGAAGGTGCGCCTGCCGCTCGCCGCGGAGCTGGACGGGACGCGCTGGCGCGTGCACGCAGCGGATGTCGAGCTCAGCCGCGCGCCTCTGCTGGTACGCGCGGCGCTCGAGTCCGACGGGGAGCATCTCAGTGCCCACGTGAGCCTCGCCGAGGCCGACGCGGCGCTGCTCGCAGCTGTGCTGCACGACTGGCTGCCGTTCGCGCTGCCCGGCGGCGTCACGGCCGGGCGCATCAGTGAGGGCGCGCTGGATGTGCGGCTGCCGCTCGGCGCTGCCGCCACGGCCGCCTCGCACGGATTCCTCGTGCTGCGCGATGCCGCCTTGCGCGGCGCGGGCGACTGGCCGGACGCAGAGGGCCTCGCCGGACGCCTCGAGTGGCACGGCGCGGCGCTGCACGCCACGCTCAGCGCCGCGCGCAGCGGTGGGCTCACGCTGGTGCGCGCGAGCGCTGAGCGCAGCGCGCGCGGGGAGGTGCACATCAGTGGCCGGCTCGCAGGCAGCGCCGCCGCGGCACTCGGGTGGCTGCACACCCATGCGCAGTTCGCGCGCGCGGCGCCCCTGGCCGCCGCTCTGTCGCCCGAGGGGGATGCGCTGCTGAATGTCTCACTCAGCGCCACCCGGGCCGCACCGCTCCCGCGGCTGCGCGTCAGCGCGGCCCTGCAGGGCGTGCGGCTGCAGCCGGTGGCCGGATTGCCGCCGCTGGAGGATCTGCACGGCACGCTCAGCTTCGCGGGCGGCGCGCTCGAGCGCTCCTCACTCAGCGGCCGCTGGCTCGCAGGCCCCGTCGCGGTGGGCATCAGCGAACGGCGCACGCGCGCCGGGGCGCAGCTCGTGCTCGCGGCCCACGGCGTCACCGGCGTGCGCGAGGCGCTGGCGGTGCTCGGGGCGCCCTCCGACACACCACTTTCCGGCAGCACCGAATGGCAGGCGCAGCTGAGCATCGAGCCCTCGCCAGGCGCACCGACATGGACACTGCGGGCGGACTCCACACTCGCCGGGCTCACGAGCGGCCTGCCCGAGCCGCTCGCCAAGAGCGGCAGCACGAGCCTGCCGGTGCGCCTGGAGATGCACGGCGGCGAGGCCGCCGCGCAGCTGCGCCTGGCCGTGGGCGAGCGGCTCCAGGGGCTCGCTGAGCTGGAGGCCGCCGGTACGCGCTGGCGTATCGCGCGCGCCGCGCTGCGCCTCGGGGCTGCGCTGCCGGCGCTGCCGCAGCAGGGGCTGATGCAGCTCGACGGGCGGCTGCGCCACCTCGACCTGCCCGCGTATCTGGTGCTGTGGCGGCGCGCGCTGGCCGATCCGCGCCTGCCGCCGCTCGCCGCGCGTCTCGAGGCGGGCGAGCTGGCCCTCGGGGATGCGCTCTACGGGAGCGCGACGCTCGAGGCCCACTCTGCGGGAGCGGACCAGGAACTCAGCGTGCGCGCCCCGCAGCTCGAGGCGGCACTGCGCATCGGTGCCGGTGGCGCTGCCCGGCTGACACTCAAGCGCTGGGAGCTCGCCGAGCTGGGCGACGCCGGCGCGGCGGTCGCGCTCGGGCGACTCCTCGGGCCGCGGCTCGAGCTTACGGTGGACGAGCTGCGGGTCGATGGCCGCGCGCTCGGTCGGCTCACGGCGAGCTTCAGCGACGGGACGCTCGCGGCCCTTGAGCTTGAGGGCGCAGCCGAGACGCTGCACGCGAGCGGCCGCTGTCAGGACGCAACGTGCCGGGCGCAGTTTTCCCTGGACAGCACGGATGCGGCCCACACACTCGGGGCACTCGGCTTCCGCGCCGACGTCAGCGCCGCGCGCGCGCGGCTGGCGGGCGAGCTCGAGTGGCCGGCGGCTGCCGCGAAGCCCCTTGCAACGCTCAACGGCCACCTCCATATGCAAATCGACACCGGCACGCTGCACGGCGCGGACGCAGGCGGCGCCGAGCCCCTCGGACTTTTGCTCGTGCCCGCGCTCATCGGTGCGGACGCCGCGCGGGGGCCCGCCGCGGAGGTGAACTTCGCGCGCCTGAGTGCCGATTACGAGCTGCAGGCCGGCCAGGCGCATACCGCCAACCTGCATCTGGACGGGGATGCGGAGATCCTGATGCGCGCGCGTATCGGGCTGGCCGCGCACGATTACGAGGGCGAGGCCGTGGTGCTGCGCGGCGAGGAGCGGCTGCCCGCGGCGCTGCGCCACCTCGCGCCATCGGCGCGCATGGCGGCGCTGTGGATGTCGGTACGCGAGTGGCTCGGCGGCAGCGGCGGCGCGGAATCCGCGCCGGCCACCCTGCGTTTGCGGGGCAGCTGGAAGGACCCCATAGTGCTGGCAGCACCCAAGGAGTGAGCGTGGCGAGTGAGCCGATGAAAGTCGCAGCGCTGCAGATGACCTCAGGTCCCGATGTGGCGCAGAACCTCGAGCAGGCCGAGCGCCTGCTGGATGAGGCGGCCGCGCGCGGCGCGCGCCTGGCGGTGCTGCCGGAGAACTTCTCGTTCATGGGACTGAAGGATGCGGACAAACGCGCCGTGGCCGAGAGCGACGGCGCGGGGCCGGCGCAGGATTTCCTCAGCCGCAGCGCCGCGCGGCTGCGGCTGTGGATCGTCGGCGGCACGCTGCCGCTGCGCAGCGCCGGCGACGGCCGCGTGGCCGCGGCCTGCCTGGTCTACGACGCCGCGGGGCAGCGTGCGGCGCGCTACGACAAGATCCATCTGTTCGACGTCGACCTGCCGGGGCGCGCGGAGTCTTACCGCGAGTCCACGCACGTCGCGCCCGGGACGGCGCCGCGCTGGCTCGACACCCCGGTGGGACGCGTGGGCCTCTCGGTGTGCTATGACGTGCGCTTCCCGGAGCTGTACCGCAAGCTCAGCGCCGCGGGCGCACAGCTGCTCACGGTGCCCTCGGCCTTCACCGCCCCGACCGGGCGCGCGCACTGGGAGACGCTGCTGCGCGCCAGGGCCATCGAGAATCTCTGCTATGTTATCGCCCCGGCCCAGTCGGGCTTCCATCCCAGCGGACGCGAGACCTACGGCGACAGCATGATCGTCGACTTCTGGGGCCGCATCCTCACGCGCGTACCGCGCGGCACCGGATGTGCCCTGGCCGAGGTCGACCTGGTGCGTCAGGCGGGCGTGCGCGAAAGCTTTCCCGCTCTCGACCATCGCTGTCTCACCGAAAGGCTGCCCGGACCATGACTGAAACCGCCGCCGACCCGCTCAAGCTCGCCCGCGAGCTCATCCTGCGCCCGAGCGGCCTGGATGACCGGCGCCTCGATCAGGTATTCGGCTCGGTGCTCTCGCACAGTGTCGATTTCGCCGATCTGTATTTCCAGCTCTCGCACCAGGAGTCCTGGTCTCTCGAGGACGGCATCGTCAAGGACGGCAGCGCCAGCATCGAGCAGGGCGTGGGCGTGCGCGCGCTGGCCGGCGAGAAGACCGGCTTTGCCTATTCCGACGAGATCATGCTGCCGGCGCTCGAGGAGGCCTCGCGCGCGGCGCGCGCCATCGCCGCCTCCGGCGCCGAACGCAGCGTCGCCGCCTGGCATGCGCAGGCCGGTCACCAGCTGTACCTGCCGGACGATCCCGCCGCCGCGCTCGCGACACCGGAGAAGGTGGCGTGGCTCGAGCGCGTCGACCGCGCCGCACGCGCCGCCGATCCGCGCGTCGTGCACGTGAGCGCGAGCGTGGTCGCGGTCAAGGAGGTGGTGCTGGTGGCCAACAGCGAGGGTGTGCTCGCTGCCGATGTGCGGCCGCTCGTGCGCTTCAACGTCTCGGTGCTGGTCGAGCACAACGGCCGGCGCGAGCAGGGCTACGCCGGGGCCGGCGGCCGCTTCACGCTCGCCGAGCTGGTCGCCGGGGAGCGCCCGCTGCAGCTGGCACGCGAGGCGGTGCGTCAGGCGCTGGTGAATCTCGAGGCCAAGCCCGCTCCGGCCGGCGCCATGACCGTGGTGCTCGGCCCGGGCTGGCCGGGGATCCTGCTGCACGAGGCCATCGGCCACGGGCTGGAGGGCGATTTCAACCGCAAGGGCACCTCGGCATTCGCCAACCGCATCGGTGAGCAGGTCGCCGCCGCGGAGTGCACGGTGGTCGATGACGGCACGCTCGCGCGCCGCCGCGGCTCGCTCAACATCGATGACGAGGGCACGCCGACGCAGTGCACGATGCTCATCGAGAACGGCGTGCTGCGCGGCTACATGCAGGACCGCCTGAACGCGCGCCTCATGGGCGTCGCCGCCACCGGCAACGGGCGCCGCGAGTCCTTCGCGCACATGACGCTGCCGCGCATGACCAATACCTACATGCGCCCCGGCCCGCACGCGCCCGAGGAGATCATCGCCTCGGTACAGCGCGGCATTTACGCGGTGAATTTCGGCGGCGGCCAGGTCGACATCACCTCGGGCAAGTTCGTGTTCTCGGCGAGCGAAGCCTACGAGATCAATGACGGGCGCCTCGGTGCGCCGCTGAAGGGCGCGACGCTGATCGGCAACGGTCCGGACGTGCTCATGCGCGTCTCGATGGTGGGCAACGACCTGAAGCTCGACGACGGCGTGGGGACCTGCGGCAAGGACGGGCAGAGTGTCCCGGTCGGCGTCGGCCAGCCAACGCTCAAGATCGACGGGCTCACCGTGGGCGGCACCGCGAGTTAACTCATCCACCGCCAGCTGTCGTCAGCTGCTGACGCTCATTGTCCGTTCCGGACCGATGCGCGCCGCGGCAGCCGGCGACATAATGCGCAGCCGTGCCGCAGTGTGAATCCCCACACGTCGCGGCGGCCATGGAAGGCCGTAACGTTGAGCCACACCAAAACCCGTCCGGCCCAGCCGAAGGATCTGCCCGTGATGCTCACCGACGAAGCGACCATCGAAGCGCCCCAGCTGAAACTGCCTCCCGATCTCGTGGCGGAGGTGAGCCGCCGCAAGAAGCAGCAGACCGACTTCGGCGTCGACGGCTGGAAGCCCTCGTTCCTCGAGCGCCTGGCGCGCATGTTTGGACTGGGCTGAGGCCCAGGCGCGCCCGCTGCGGCGCGGCGCCAGTTTCCGGTACCAACACCGGAGGCAAAGGAGTTAGGATGGCGCATGCCGCAGTTCTCGCGCCCGGTCTACGAAGGCCTGCCCTGGTTCTACATAATCTGTGGGCTTTTGGTGCTATGCGGCAGTTATCTGCTGGCCGCGCATGCCGCGCTCAGCCTGCTGGTCGGGATCGCGGGCCTCGCCCTGGTGCTGTTCGGGGTGGTAGTGCTGCTGCGGCGGCGCGATTACCGCACTCTGCGCGCCCAGTACGCCGATCCTGAAGCGCTCGGCCGCGACAAGCGCTAGCGCCGAAGCTACTTCGTCTTGGCTTCGGCGGCCGTGGCCGCCTGCGCCGCCGCCGCCAGCTCCCCGCTCGCCGCCTCGGTGGCCGCATGGTCGCGCAGTGCCTGCAGTCCCGGCACCGTGTCGTTGAGCGTGTTGCGGCTGCGCGCCACGCGCTCGTCCACGTACATCAGCTCGTGCTTGCCGATCAGCACCACGTCGCCGTCGTTCAGATAATGGCGGCGCACGCGGTTGGACTTCACGAAGATGCCGTTGGTGCTGTTGAGATCCTCGATCACGCACGAGTGCGGCGTGGTGATGACCTGGCAGTGGTGGCGGCTGATGAAGCGGCTGTCGATGTGGATGTCGTTGTCGGCGGTGCGGCCGATGATCATGCGCCCGGGGCGCAGCGCGACCTCCTGCACGGTGCGTCCGTCGGTCGCGATCAGCAGGCGCGCCAGCGCCGGGCGTCCGTCCGCACCGGGCGGTGGTGGCAGGCGCTCGGCTTCGGCGGCCTGGTGGCGCGGGCGGTTGGCGAAGTCGACCCACTGCAGCTCGGCCACGGCACTGGCGACGTCGGCGCGCGACACCGCGGCGCGGTCGGCGGTGAAGGCGGCCATCATCGCCGTGTCGCACAGGGTGTTGACCAGGCGCGGCACCCCGCCGGTGTAGCGGTAGATATCCGCGAACGTATCGGCCGCGAACAGCTCGCGGTCGCCGGCGCCGGCGACCTCGAGGCGATGCTGGATGTAGGCGCGCGTCTCGTTCTCGGAGAGATTCTGCAGGTGAAAGCGCAGGCGTACGCGCTGCGTGAGCTGCTCGAGCTCGGGCGCATCGAGCTTGTCGTTGAGCTCGGGCTGTCCGGCGAGGATGATGCGCAGCACCTTCTCCTTGGTGGTCTCCACCCCGGAGAGCATGCGGATCTCCTCGAGCACGCGCATGGAGAGGTTCTGCGCCTCATCGACGATCAACAGCACGCGCCGGCCGGCGGCGTACTGCTCGATGAGGAAGTTGTTGAGCGTCGTGATCAGCTCGGCCTTGCGCATCTTGAAGGGCGAGAAGCCGAACTGCGCCAGCACCGCCTGCAGGAAATCGATGGCCGTTACCTGCGTCTGGTTGATCTGCGCCACCACGACGTCGGCCGGCACCTCCTTCAGGAATGACTCGATCAGGGTGGTCTTGCCCGAGCCGATCTCCCCGGTGATGACCACGAAGCCATCCGTGAACCAGATGGTCGACTCCATGTAGGCCTTGGCCCGCGCGTGCTGCTTGGACAGGTACAGGAAGGCCGGGTCCGGGCTGAGCCGGAACGGCAGTTCCTTGAGCTTGAACGGTTCCAGGTACATGTGTTGACTCCCGCCCGATGTTACGGGAAGCCAACGTCCGCGGCCAATTCCTCCAGCAGTTTCAGGGCGTAAGCGTCGCGGCGCGCTGCCGAATCCTCGACCAGGGTCACATGACCGACCTTGCGGCCCGGGCGCGGCTGCTTGCCATAGTCGTGCAGATGCAGTCCCGGGACCTTGAGCAGGCGCGCGCGCGGGGGCACGTGGCCGATGAGATTGATCATGGCGCTGTGGCCGGTGGCACGGGTGCTGCCGAGGGGCAGGTTCAGGATCGCGCGCAGATGGTTCTCGAACTGACTGGTGGCCGCGCCCTCGATGGTCCAGTGCCCGGAGTTGTGCACGCGCGGCGCGATCTCGTTGGCGATCAGCCGACCGCGCCGCACAAAGAACTCGATGGTGAGGATCCCCTGGTAGCGGAAGTGCTCGAGCAGGCGCGTGAGGTAGCGCGCCGCACGGCGCTGCCACGCATCCGCTCCGTAGGGGGCGCGCGTCACGCGCAGGATCCCCTGCGCGTGCACGTTGCCGCACAGCGGATAGATCACGATCTCGCCCGCGGCGCGCCGCGCGCCGAGCACCGACACCTCGCAGTCGAAGGGCACGCGCTCCTCGTAGATGAGCGGGACCTGGCCGAGGCGCGCGAACGCGTGCTCGGCATCCGCGGCCGTGCCGATGACCGCCTGGCCTTTGCCGTCATAGCCCAGCCGGCGGGTCTTGAGCACGCCGGGCAGACCGATGGCCTCGATGGCGCGCGCCAGCTGCGCGCGCGAGTCGACCGCGCGCCAGCGCGTGGTCGGAATCGACAGCCGCTCGAACAGGCGCTTCTCGGCCACGCGGTCCTGTCCGGTGGCGAGCGCCGCCGGCGGCGGGCAGATGCGCGCGCCGCGCGCGCGCGCGATGGTGCGCAGGCTCGCCACCGGGACGTTCTCCCAGTCGAAGGTGACCACCTCGCAGCGGCGCGCGAGACGACTAAGCAGCGCGCGGTCGGTGAAGGCGCCGCGCAGCAGGGGCGCCACCTGGCCGGCCGGCGCATCGGCCGCCGGATCGAGGCACAGGAAGTCCAGTCCCAGGGGATAGCCCGCCAAAGCGAGCATGCGGCCGAGCTGGCCGGCGCCCACGATGCCGACGGTCATGAGCGCGGTGTCGTGCGCGGATCGGGATGGCCGAGCACGGCCGCGGTCTGGCCCTCACGGAAGGCCTCAAGCGCGCTCGCCACCTGCGGGTAGCGCCCGGCGAGGATCGCGGCGGCGAAGAGCGCGGCGTTGGTCGCCCCGGCGACGCCGATCGCGAAGGTGGCGACCGGCACTCCGGCCGGCATCTGCGCGATCGACAGCAGCGAGTCGATGCCGCCCAGCGCCTTCGACTGCACCGGCACGCCGAGCACCGGCAGGCGCGTCTTGGCGGCGGTCATTCCCGGCAGGTGCGCCGCACCGCCGGCGCCGGCGATCAGCACCTCGAGGCCGCGCGCCGCGGCGGAGCCGGCGTACTCAAACAGCAGATCGGGGGTGCGGTGCGCCGAGACGATGCGCACTTCGTGGGCGATGGCCAGCTTGTCGAGGATCTCGGCGGCCTTCTGCATCGTCTCCCAGTCGGACGAGGAGCCCATGATGATGCCGACCAGCGCCTTCATCACGGCATTGTAGCGAACAATGCGCGCAGTGCGCGAAACAGCTCCCGGGCAGCCGGGCCGCCCTGAGCGCTGCGCTGTTGCTCCTCGTGGGCGGCGCGGATGCGCGCCGCCCACGCCGCCTGATCCAGCTGCGGGTGCCAGCGCGCGAGCTCGGCCAGCGCCGGCGCCCCTTCGGCGATCAGGCGCGCGCGCCAGGACTCCAGGCGCTTGAAGCGCTCGGTCTCGCGGGCGTCCTCGGCGCGGCGGGCGGCGAGCGCGGCGCGGATCGGCTCGGGGTCGATGCCGCGCATGAGCTTGCCGATGTACTGGCGCTGGCGCGCCAGCCCGGCGCGGCTGGTGATCCTGCGCGCCAGGCGCACCGCATCGGCGAGGGCTTCCGGCAGCTCGAGCGCGGCCAGCTGCGGCTCCTTGAGCGCGATGAGTGCCTCGCCGAGGTCCTGCGCGGCATGGGCGGCGCGCTTGCGCGCGCTCTTGCTCGGGCGCTCCTCCTCGGGCTCGCTCATGCCGGTGCTGCCGGGGGCGCGGTTGAATTTGCCGTCACTGGTACAATTTACGCCCAACACGCCCCGCGAATCACCCATGAGCACTTCCAAAGCCCCCGCCACCGCCCCCCTCGAGGACATCGCCCGCCTGGCACTCGATGCCGCGCGCAGCGGTGGCGCCTCGCAGGCCGAGGCCGACGTGTCGGTGAGCCAGGGGCTGTCGGTGAACGTGCGGCTCGGCGAGGTCGACACGATCGAGTACCAGCGCGACCGCGGACTTGCGGTCACGGTGTTCTTCGGCAAGCGCAAGGGCTCGGCGAGCACCGCCGATCTGAGCGCCGCGGCGGTGCGCGAGACCGTCGCCAGCGCCTGCGCCATCGCGCGCTACACCGCGGAGGATCCGTACGCGGGCCTCATCGAGCCGGAGCTGCTGGCGCGCGACATTCCCGATCTGGATCTGGATCACCCCTGGGATCTCGCCCCCGAGGCCGCGATCGCCCTGGCGCGCGAGTGCGAGGCCGCCGGCATGGCGGTCGATGCGCGCGTCAGCAACTCCGAAGGCGCCGGTGTCAGCAGCCAGCGCCACACCGGCGTGTACGGCAACTCCCTGGGCTTCCTCGCCGGTTACTCCTCGACCAGCCACTCGCTCAGCTGCTCACTGCTGGCGCAGTCCGGCGAGGACATGCAGCGTGATTACTGGTTCACCGTGGCACGCGATCCGGCCGAGCTGGAAAGCGCCCGGGCCATCGGCCGCACCGCCGGGGAGCGGGCGCTCGCGCGCCTGGGCGCGCGCCGGCTCAGCACGCGCCGCGCGCCGGTGCTGTTCGTGCCGGATCTGGCGCGCGGCCTGTTCCGCTCCTTCATCGGCGCCATCTCCGGCCCGAGCCAGTACCGCAAGGCCTCCTTCCTGCTCGATGCCGCCGGCGAGGCGGTGTTCCCGCCGTTTCTGTCCATGCAGGAGCGCCCGCACCTGAAGAAGGCGCTCGCCAGCAGCCCCTTCGACCAGGAGGGCGCCGCGACCCACGACCGCGAGCTGGTACGCGCCGGCGTCCTCGACGGCTACGTGCTCGGCAGCTACTCGGCGCGGCGGCTCGGACTGAAGAGCACCGGCAACGCCGGCGGCATTCACAACCTGCTCGTGACCACGAGCGCGGCCGCGCTCGAGCCGACGGCGCTGCTCCAGCGCATGGGCACCGGTCTCATCGTCACCGAGCTCATGGGGCAGGGCGTGAACGGCGTCACCGGCGACTACTCGCGCGGCGCGAGCGGGTTCTGGGTGGAGAACGGTGCGGTCGCCTTCCCGGTGCAGGAGATCACCATCGCCGGGAACCTGCGGCCGATGTACCGCGACATCGTCGCCATCGGCAGTGACGTCGATGCGCGCGGCGGCATCCGCACCGGCTCGGTGCTCATCGGCGAGATGACGATCGCCGGGGAGTAGCGCCGCCTCAGGAGCCGCCGCGCGCGACGCTCAGCTGCGGCCGCGGCACCTCATCCACCAGATCGCGCAGCGTCAGCTCCCCGCAGCGGTGGCGGCGCGCGTCCTCGAGCTGGGCGAGCAGGCGGTCGACCGCGGGCACCGGCACATTGCGCGGCGCGGTATGGCCGCTACGCTGGCGGCGGGCGATGTCGAGGATGTCGTAGACGGAGATGCGGCCGATGTCGCGCGAGGGCACGAGCTCGTCCCACTCGGTCACCACCAGCAGGCCCGCGCCCTCGAGCGTGCTCGCCATCTGCGCCACGGCGATCCCGGGCAGCCCGAGCTCGGTCGCCAGCCGGTTCACCGTCCAGCGGCGCCCGCCGGCAACGTAGCTGCGCCCGACCAGGTACATCAGCTTCAGCGCCAGCTGCTCGAGCTCGATGCTCGAGAGGCGCAGGTGCTGAAGTCCGAGGCGCAGGTAGGTCGGGTTCTGCACGTAGAAGGCGAGGCGCGCGCCGGCGAGCAGGATCAGCCAGCCGAAGTAGGTCCACAGAAGCGCCGCCACCACGATGGCGAAGCCGGCGTAGACGATCTGCAGCCGCGTCGAGTAGACCACGAAGGCGGTGAACAGGCGCCCGACCGCCGCCCACAGCACCCCGCCCACCACGGCACCGCTCAGCGCCGCGCGCCAGCTGACGCGGGTGTTGGGGATCACCATGTACAGCGCGGTGAAGAACGCCGTCACCATGACATAGGGGGCGAGCGAGATGCCGAAGCCGCGCAGGCGCTGCAGCGGCTGCAGGTTCACCACCTCCTGTACCGGGGCCGCGGCAACGGTCGCGTGCAGGAGGCCGACGAAGCCGACGAGGATCACCGGAGCTGCGATCAGCAGTCCGGTGTACTCGGCCACGCGGCGCGCGAAGCTGCGCGCCTGCTCGACGTGCCAGAGGAAGTTGAGGCTGTCCTCGACCTTCTTGATGGTGCCGACGAGGGTCCAGGCGAGCAGCGCGAGTCCGACCGAGCCGACGACGCCCGAGGAGACGCGGCCGGCGAACTGCAGGATGCGCACCGTGAGCTCCTGCGCCGCGGTGCCGCCGAGCGGGCGGAAGAACTCGAACACGACCGGCTCGAGGTCGCGGCGCGCGCCGAAGATCTTCAGGACCGCGAAGCTGAAGGCGAGCAGCGGGATCAGCGACAGGAGCGTGGTGTACACCAGTCCCATCGCGCGCAGGTTGATCTCGCCGCGCGACAGGTCGCGCACCACCGCGTACGGGTAACGCAGCAGGCGCAGCACCGTGCCGGCCAGTCCGGGGCGCGCCGAGGCCGGACCGAAGAAGCACCAGTCGAAGAAGCCCCAGATGCGCAGCCACATGGCTTAAGGATACAGTGCCCGGCGGCGCGTGCGGTGCTTCATGACCCGGAATTCAGGCTATCCCGAGCGGATCGTATGTCTCACCGAGGAGACGACCGAGACCTTGTATCTGCTCGGGGAGGACTGGCGCATCGTGGGCATCTCGGGCTTCACCGTGCGCCCGCCGCGCGCGCGGCGCGAGAAGCCGCGCGTTTCGGCGTTCACCAGCGCGCGCCTGGAGCGCATCATCGCGCTGCGCCCCGACCTCGTGCTCGGCTTCTCCGATCTGCAGGCCGACATCGCCGCCGCCCTGGTGCGCGCGGGCCTCGAGGTGCACGTCTTCAACCAGCGCAGCGTGGCCGAGATCCTGCGCATGATCCGCACCCTGGGCGGCATGATCGGCTGCCAGGCGCGCGCCGGCGCGCTGGCGGAGGAGCTCGCCGCGGGCCTCGAGGCGGCGCGCGCTCGCGCGCGCTCGCTGCCGCGGCGGCCGCGGGTGTACTTCGAGGAGTGGGACGAGCCGCTGATCAGCGCCATCGGCTGGGTCTCCGAGCTCATCGGCATCGCCGGCGGCGAGGACTGCTTCCCCGAGCTCGCGCGCGAGCCGCTCGGCAAAAACCGCATCATCGCCGATGCCGGCGAAGTCGTGCGCCGCGCCCCGGACATCGTGCTCGCCTCCTGGTGCGGCAAGAAGTTCCGTCCCGAGTCCCTCACGGCGCGCCCCGGGTGGGGCGCGATCCCGGCGGTGCGCAACGGCCTGGTACGCGAGATCAAGTCCGCGCTCATCCTGCAGCCCGGGCCGGCCGCCCTCACCGACGGCCTGGGCGCCATCGAGGCGGTGATCGAGGAGTGGGCGCACGCGCGTTAGGCTGCTGCCGCGGGCACCCGCCGCGCCGCAAAACCAACATCAGCCAACGCCGCGGTTGCGGCTTGACGTGCGCGACCGGCCGGGCGCAACCTGACACTCCATTTCCCCGCAGCAGACCAATCATGAAAAGAAGACAGTTCTGCGTGGCCGCGGCTGCGGCCGTCGGCGGTGTTGCCCTTGCCCCCTGGCGCCTGGCGCGCGCAGCTGCCGTTACCGCCCTCGACAGCGACCGCAAGGAGCTCACGCTCAGTGAGGCCGAGGTCGAGGAGCTGCGGACGGCCCTGCGCGGGGAGCTGCTGCGCCCGGGGGATCCGGGCTACGATCAGGCGCGGCGCCTGTGGAACCCGGCTTTTGACCGCAAGCCCGCCCTGATCGCCCGCTGCGCCGGCGCCGCCGACGTGGTGCGTGCGGTCAATTTTGCCGCCGGGCACAGCCTGCTGACCGCGGTGCACGGCGGCGGCCACAGCCTCTCCGGCCAGTCCGCCTGCGATGGCGGCATCATGATCGACGTCGCGCCCATGCGCGCCGTGGAGGTCGACCCCGTGGCGCGGCGCGCGCGCGTGCAGGCCGGGGCACTGCTGGGGCACCTTGACCGCGAGTCCCAGGCCTTCGGGCTGGCCACCACCGTGGGCACGGTCGCCGACACCGGCGTGGCCGGCCTGACACTCGGCGGCGGCGTCGGCCGCATCGGCCGGCGCTTTGGCCTCAGCTGCGACAATCTGCTGGCGGTCGAGCTCGTGACCGCCGACGGCCGCTGGCGCCGGGTCAGCGCCGAGGAAGAGCCGGACCTGTTCTGGGCGCTGCGCGGCGGCGGCGGCAACTTCGGGGTCGCCACCGCCTTCGAGTTCCGCCTGCACGAGGTGGACCCGCACATGTACGGCGGCTCGATCTATTTCCCGTTCAAGGAGGCGCGCCAGGTGCTGCGGCATTTCGCCGACTACATTGCCGCCGCCCCCGATGAGCTGTACGTGGACATCGACCTCGGCAGCGAGGAGAAGCTCGGCCAGGTGGTGGAGTTCGACGTGTGCTACAGCGGTCCGCCGGCCGAGGCCCCCAAGGTCCTCGCCGGCCTGCGCAAGCTCGCCAAGCCCCTCAAGGACGACCTCGCCCCGGCCAGCTACGTGCAGCTGCAGGGCAGCTCCAGCCTGCCCGGCTTCGCCCGCTTCGGCACCTACGTTCGCGGTGGCCTGATCGCCGGCCTCACCCCGCAGCTGATCGACGGCCTGGTGGAGGCGATGGAGCAGGCCCCGGGCGACATGGACGGGGTATGGCTGCAGCACCAGGGCGGCGCAATCAGCCGCGTGGCCCCGGATGCCACGGCCTACTGGGGACGCCCCTCGACCCACAACATCGGGCTCGCGGGCGCGTGGGCTCTCGAGAGCAGCACCGCCGAGCGCCAGACCCAGTGGGTGAAGAGCGCCTGGGGCCGCCTCGAGCCGCTCACGCACGGGCAGTACGTGAACATCGCCAACTCCGATGAGCGCGAGGTGCGCGTGCGCGCCGCCTATGGCGAGAACTACCCGCGCCTTGCGCAGCTGAAGAAGCGCTACGACCCCGGCAACCTCTTCCGCATGAACGCCAACATCAAGCCGGCCGCCTGAGGGTGCGCGCGCCGCTGCCCGCGCTCAGCGCATGCCGCGCTGGGTGCGCACCAGCTCCCACGCCTCGATGATCTGCTGGGTGCGCTGCTTGGCGTGCTCGATCATCGAGTCGGGCAGCCCGTTGGCCTTGAGCTTGTCGGGGTGATGGCGGTTGAGGGCGCGGCGGTAGGCCTTGGTGACCTCCGCATCGCTCGCGCCGGGCGCGGTCTCGAGCACGCTGTAGGCCTCGGCGAGCGCATCGCGGCGCTCGCCCGGGCCCGCGGCTGCGGAGGCGCGGAAGGCGCCGCTCCTGATGCGCAGCACCGCCTCCACGTGCGCGAACTCGAACCCCGAGATGTCCAGCAGCTGCGCCACGCGCAGCATCATCGGGCGCACCGCGCCGTCGAGATTGTTGCCGGCCAGCGCGGCGCGCATCTGGATCTCGAGGAAGACCCGCGGCAGGTCGGCGCGCCCGCGGCAGGCCTCGTGCAGCGCGCGCAGCTCGCGCTCGAAGTCGAACCGCGGCTGCTTGCCCTGCCCGAAACACTCGATGGCGGCGCGCGTCTGCGCCGCGTTCAGGCGCAGCTCGCTCATCACCATGCGCGCCGCCGAGATCTCCGACTCCGACACCCGGCCGTCGGCCTTGGCCAGGCGTCCCATGATGCGGAACGTGGCGCGGAAGAAACGCTCGCCGAGGTCGGTGAGGTCCTCGTGCGAGAGCGGCGCGGGGCGCTCTTCGCCCGACTCATCGTACTGGTGCCCGAGCAGCAGCCCGAGCACGGTCCCGACCGGGCCCAAGAAGGAGCCGATCAGGGCGCCGGTGACTTTGCCGATCCATTTCATTCGTGGGGTGCGCTCACGCCGCGGCTGCCGGCGTGTGGCCGGATAAAAGCCTCGCTATAGTAGCAACGATGGCCGCAGCGACCGTGTTCCGCACGCACCTCAAGGGCTTGCGCCGCCTGTACGAGGGCAAGGTGCGCGATATCTACGAGCTCGACCCGCACACCATGCTGGTCGTGACCACCGACCGCCTGTCGGCCTTCGACGTGGTGCTGCCCGATCCGATCCCGGGCAAGGGCGCGGTATTGAACGGCATCTCCAACTTCTGGTTCGCGCGCATGGCGCATCTGGTGCCGAACCACCTCACCGGGCGCGACCCGTTGAGCGTGGTCAGCGATCCGGCCGAGCGCGCGCAGCTTGTGGACCGGGCGGTGATCGTGCGGCGTCTCAAGGCGCTGCCGATCGAGGCGGTGGTGCGCGGCTACCTCATCGGCTCGGGCTGGAAGGACTACCAGCTCGGCGGGCAGCTGTGCGGCATCGCGCTGCCGCCGGGCCTGAAGCAGGCGCAGCGCCTGCCGCAGCCGCTGTTCACGCCCGCCTTCAAGGCCGAGGCCGGGGCGCACGATGAGAACATCACCTTCGCCAGGGTCGAGGCACTGGTCGGCGCGGCGCGCGCCGCGGAGCTGCGCGACACCGCGCTCAAGCTCTACGCCTTCGCCGCCGCGCACGCCGCGCAGCGCGGCATCATCGTCGCCGACACGAAATTCGAGTTTGGCCTGGACGAGGCCGGCAGGCTGACGCTCATGGACGAGGTGGTGACGCCGGATTCCTCGCGCTTCTGGCCGGCCGACACCTACCGCGAGGGCACAAGTCCCCCGAGCTTCGACAAGCAGTACGTGCGCGACTACCTCGAGACCCTCGACTGGGACAAGAAGGCACCCGGGCCGCACCTGCCGGCGGAGGTCATCGAGCGCACCAGCCAGAAGTACCGCGAGGCGCTCACCCGGCTGACCGCGCCGTGAGCGCGGCGGGCAGCGGCCGCGGCTTCCGTCCTGCGGGCACCGGCCCTCATCAGAGCCGGCAGCGTTAGGTACACTTCCCGCGCATGCCGACACCCTGGATAGCGCCCTCGATCCTCTCGGCCGACTTCGCCCGCCTCGGCGCCGAGGTCGATGAGGTGCTGGCCGCCGGCGCCGACCTCATCCACTTCGACGTCATGGACAACCATTACGTCCCCAACCTCACCATCGGCCCGCAGGTGTGCGAGGCGCTGCGCCGCTACGGGGTCAAGGCGCCGATCGATGTGCACCTGATGGTGCGGCCGGTCGACCGCATCGTGCCGGACTTCGCCGCCGCCGGCGCCACCTTCATCAGCTTCCACCCGGAGGCGAGCGAGCACATCGACCGCACCATCGCGCTCATCCGCGAGCACGGCTGCCGCCCGGGGCTGGTGTTCAACCCCGCGACCCCGCTCGACTACCTCGATTACACCCTCGAGTACCTGGACCTGGTGCTCATCATGTCGGTGAACCCGGGGTTTGGCGGGCAGAAGTTCATCCCCACCTCGCTGCGGAAGCTGCAGGAGGCGCGCGCGCGCATCGATGCCGGCGGGCGCGAGGTGCGCCTGGAGGTCGACGGCGGCATCAAGGTCGATAACATCCGCGCCGCGGCGCAGGCGGGTGCGGACACCTTCGTCGCCGGCTCGGCGATCTTCGGCAGCGCGGACTACGCCGCTACCATCAGCCAGATGCGCGCGCAGATCGGGCGCTGAGGCCCGCGCGCAGCGCTACTCGTCCTCGTCCTCGTCATCCTCGTCGTCATCGAGGTCACGCCCGGCCTGGCTGGCCGCCTTGGCCGTGGCCCCGCTCGGCTTCGCCGGCACGATCACCGGGCGGGTCTTCATCTTGGGACGGGCATTGAAAACGACTATGGTCTTGCCGGTGGCGCGCAGCAGGCCCTGCTCCTCGAGCACCTTGAGCACGCGCCCGGCCATCTCGCGCGAGCAGCCCACCAGGCGTGACAGCTCCTGGCGGCTCACCTTGATCTGCATGCCCTCGGGGTGGGTCATGGCGTCCGGCTCACCGCACAGGTCCATGATGGCGTGCGCGACGCGGCCGGTGACGTCGACGAAGGCGAGGTCGCCGAGCTTGCGGTTGGTGCGGTCGAGGCGCGTGGCGAGCTGCGTGGCCAGCTCGAACACCAGCCCCGGGCTCTCCGCGGCGATCTGGCGGAAGCGCGGGTAGGTCATCTCGGCCAGCTCGCACTGGTTGCGGGTGCGGACCCAGGCGCTGCGCGTCGGCTGCTCGTAGAACAGGCCCATCTCGCCGAAGAACTGGCCGCGGTTGAGGTAGGCCAGCACCATCTCGTTGCCTTCCTCGTCCTCGATCATGACCTCGACCGAGCCGGAGATGATGTAGTAGAGAACGTCCGGCAGATCTCCTGCGTGGATGACGACGGTCTTGGAGGGCACCGCACGGATGCGGCAATAGCTCAGGAACCGGTTGATCGCAGGAATCTCGCTCAGCGGCTTCACGTTCTCTTCCATACCGGCTCCCCAGAAAGTCTTAATTTACTCGCACCCAGCTCGGGTTGCGCTCGTTATCAGATCCAGTACGCGGTCCCCGTCATCACGGCCGCGGTGCGGCGCATCAGCTCACGCAGCGGCTGCGGCAGCGCGGATGCCTCCCGCGCGTGTCGCCGCAGCGCCATGGGCGACTTCCTCCGCCCGCATGGTTTCAAGTATGGCACGGCTTCTGGTGTCGCTTGCCGGAAGTCGCTCCAGGTGGTCATCGAGGTGGCGCTCGACCTGACGCTCGGTCTCGGCCACGAAGCCGAGGCTGATCTTGTCACCGGCCCAGGCGGCGAGCGCGCCGATGGCAAAGGAGCCGGCGTACCACAGCGGGTTCAGCAGGCTCGGGCGTGCGCGCAGCTCGGTGAGGCGCGTCTCGCACCAGGCGAGGTGGTCGGCCTCGGCCTGCGCGGACTCCTCGAGCAGTGCGCGCGTGGCGTCGTCGCGGGCGAAGAGCGCCTGGCCGTGGTAGAGGGCCTGCGCGGCGAGCTCCCCGGCGTGGTTCACGCGCATGAGCCCCGCCGCGTCGCGCCGCTCGGGCTCGGCCAGAGCGGTGCCCGCCGCCGCTGCCGCGGGGGCCGGGCGGCTCGAGCGTGCCGGGGCGAACACGGCCCGCAGGGCGCGGTCGGCCACGGCGATCGCAGTGTCAAGGCGGGCGGCCGGACTCCATATCTAAGGGGGTATTATAGGGCTATCGGGCCTCAGGACGCCCTCTGGCGGGGGCAGGCACTGCCTGTGCTTTGCATTGGGAGGGGGCCTTGAGTACACTTCCCCGCCTTTTTTTGCCCCGGACGTCCCCGACGGCGCCAGCCAGGGCCGCAGCCACGAGTGAACTATGAAGACCGTATTTGCCAAGCCCGGCACCGTCCGCGGTGACTGGTTCGTCGTCGACGCCAGCGGCAAGACGCTCGGACGTCTGGCCTCGCAGATCGCCCATGCGCCTGAAGGGCAAGCACAAGGCCGACTACAGCCCGCACGTCGACATGGGCGACCACATCGTGGTCGTCAACGCCGAGAAGATCCGCGTGACCGGCCGCAAGCTCACCGACAAGATCTACTACCACCACACCGGCTACATCGGCGGCATCAAGTCGATCGCGCTCGAGAAGCTGCTGCGGAGCATCCGGAGCGGGCGATCGAGTTCGCGGTCAAGGGCATGCTGCCGAAGAACCCGCTCGGGCGGAGCATGTTCACGAAGCTGCACGTGTTCGCCGGCGACGAGCACCCGCACCCGGCGCAGCAGCCGAAGCCGCTCGCAGATCCAATAGGACCGAATCGACATGCCAGTCGACCGCCGAATCATTACGGCACCGGCCGCCGCAAGACCTCCACGGCACGTGTGTACCTGCAGCCCGGCACCGGCAGCATCACCGTCAACGACCGCACGCTCGATGAGTTCTTCGGCCGCGAGACCGGCCGCATGATCGTGCGCCAGCCGCTCGAGGCGGTGCAGCTCACCGGCAAGTTCGACATCACGGTGCAAGGTCGACGGCGGCGGCATCACCGGCCAGGCCGGCGCCATCCGCCACGGCATCACCCGCGCCCTGATCGAGTACGACGAGATCGCTGCGCAAGACCGCTGCGCGATGCCGGCTTCGTCACGCGCGATGCGCGCGAGGTCGAGCGCAAGAAGGTCGGCCGCCGCAAGGCGCGACGCGGCCCGCAGTACTCGAAGCGCTAGAGAGACGGGGCGCCGCGCTGCGCGGTACGATTCACCTCACTTGGGGGATCGTCTAGTGGTAGGACAACGGACTCTGACTCCGTTTACCTAGGTTCGAATCCTAGTCCCCCAGCCAAACCGAAGGCCCGCTCCGCAAGGAGCGGGCCTTTTGTTTGCCGCCTCAGGCCGCGGCGATGGCCGCGATCGACACCTTCAGGCCCGGCACCTTCACGGGGAGCTTGGCGCCCTGGCGCGCCGGCGGATCGGCGGGAAACCACCTGAGCCACTCCTCGTTCAGGCCGGCGAAGTCCTGCTCGTCGGCGAGCACGACCGTGGCGCTGACCACCTTGTCGAGCGAGCTCCCGGCGGACTCCAGAATCGCCGCGATATTGGTTAGGCACTGCCGCGTCTGCTCCTGGATGCTCACCCCGACCAGCGCCCCGGTCCTGGGGTCATGCGGTGCGGTGCCGGAGACGAAGATGAGCCCCGCGGCCCGGACCGCCTGGCTGTACGTGGCGGGGGGCTTGGCGGCCCTGTCGGTGAAGATGATCTGCCGGGACATGTGCGCTCCTGGGTGCGAGGACGGTGCGGCCGGAGTATCGGCCCGCGCCCGGGGGCTTGTCGCGCCGCGCGTGCCGGCCGCCTGCGGGGCGGCGGAGGCAAGCGCGCCTGCTTGCGGCGCGCGCCTACAGCCTTTGCGCGCCGTGGCCGAGCATCCTTGCGGCGTTGCAGCTACGCAAGGAGCCTGCCATGCCCCGCGGCGACAAGTCCAAGTACACGCCCAAGCAGAAGCGCAAGGCCGAGCACATCGAGGAGAGCTACGAGGAGCGCGGCCTGGACGCCCGCGAGGCCGAGGCGCGTGCCTGGGCGACCGTCAACAAGCAAAGCGGCGGTGGTGACAAGCCCGGCGGCAGCGGGCGCGGCAAGAGCCCCGCGGCCCAGGCGGCCGCGCGCCGTGACTCGGCGCAGCGCGCGGTGCAGACCAAGCACGGCCATTCCCCCAACAGGGGGCGCCTCACGGCACGCCGCGGCCGGCAGGCGAGTACCTGAAGGAGCCTCAGCGAGGCCCGCCCCGCACGGGGCGGGCCTCGCGCTGCACTCCCTGAACTGCCCCGGCTGCTCAGTTGCGCAGCTGCGCGGTCCGCGCCGGCGGCGCCCCGGCGGTATCGAGCGCGGTGACGAGCGGGCTGTGCACCGTGCTCACCGCCTCACTCACGGCGCTGCGGAAGCAGCTCTGCCAGGCGTTCTGCTCATCGATGCTGCGGCCTTCCTCACCGCACACGAAGCGCGCCGCGCCGCGGATGCGGCCGTACAGCTCGGTCGCGCCGCGGCTGGTGGTGAGATCGAGGTCGCGGTAGTTCACCTTGAGCACGTGCGTGCCGGGCGCGCCGGCCTGGGCGCTGAAGGAGACGACGGCGGCGAGCGCGAGGGCGGCCAGTCGTGCGGTTAACTTGCGGGTATCCATGTTGCGGTCCTCCGGTAGTGCAGTGTTCGTGGCAGAGGCGAGCCGTACGCACGTCTTGCCCGACAAGCACGCGCTGCACGTTCACATCCCACGCAACATTGGATGCCGCGCACATGAAAAAGGACAAAGCCATGAGGCGCAGCGGGCCTCGCTCCGGCGCGAGCGGGACACCGCCTGGCGCAGGCGGAGTAAGTGCGCTGTGACGCAGCTCGCGGGCGCGGCGCGGTTTCAAACCGCACGCGCCTGGCAAGCATCCAAGGCCTCGGCCGGCCGCGGCGCCGCGGCGCTTCGTCGCGCGCGCCGCGGGACCCGGGAACGCCGTCGTTACGTCTTGTCGACGATGACGATGGGATCGAGCGTGAGATCGCCCACGCTCACGGTGTAGGAGTAGTACGGCCCGCTCGCGTCGCGCGGAAACTCCGGCGGCTCCGAGGTGGCCTGGTACATGCCATCGACCTCCGTGACCTTTGGTGACGGCCACGGCTGCGGCGCGCCGCCGAGCTGTGTGAAGCAGATGCTGAAGGGCTCGCGGCAGCTCCAGTGGATCAGGGTGCCGACGGGTGCGCGCAGCGAGCCGCCGTTGGGCTGGGCCCAGATCGTGCCTTCGCCTACCTGGATCAGGACTGTCTGTCCGTTGGCCACCGGACGCACGGGTACGAAGGTGATCTTCTCGTGTTTCTTGTGCATGGTGTCTCCTTGCTGCTCTCGCTGTTGTTTTGGGACTGGTTTGGGAAATGCCCGAGCCTGCCGCGCCCTCAGGCGCGCGGCTGCGGCGCGCCCGGCTCGACCAGGCGGCGGAAGTGCGCATCGGTGCGCAGGCCCTGGAAATCCGGCGCGGCGCGGATCAGCTGCGGCGGATAGCCGCGCTCGACCGCGCGGTCGAGCGCGCTGAGCGCCGCGGCGGTATCGCCGCGCTCGAGCGCGAGCAGCGCGCCGTAGTAGTGGACGTAGGGGTCATCGCCGCCGAGGGCGAGTGCGCGGCTGGCGTAGTCGAGGGCCGGCGCCGGATCCCCGGCGCGCGCGCCGTAGAAGGCGAGCTGCATCCACGAGACGGCATCCTTCGGATTCACCTCGAGGCTCTTCTGCGCGAGCGCCATCGCGCGGCGGTAGTCGCTGCGCGCCTGCGCCCGGGCGCTGTCGAGCTGCCACAGCGCATCGGCGAGATTGCCCCAGACGCGGTGATCCTGAGCGGCGAGCTCGGTGCCGCGCGCGTACATGCGCGCGGCCTCCGCGTACCGGCCCTGGAAGTAGTAGACGCTGCCGAGGTTCGAGTAGGCGCTGCGCGAGGGCTCGAGCGCGAGGGAGCGCTCGAAGGCGGCGGCGGCGGCGGGGAAGTCGGCGGTCATGAGGTAGGCGGCGCCGAGGTTGTTGTAGGCGAGGCGGCTGGCGGGCACGAGCTCAGTGACGCGCACGTAGAAGGGTATGGCGGCGCTGGCGCGACCCTGGCCCAGGAGGAAATTGCCCAGAGCGGTCTGCGCCCCCCAGTAGGTCGGCTCGACCTGCACCGCCTGGCGGAAGGCATGCTCGGCCTCGGCGCCGTGCTGGTCGGCCGCGAGCGCCTCGCCGAGCCCCATGTAGCCGTCGGCGTTGTCCGGATCGGCGCGGATCACCTCACGGTAGCGCTCGGCGGCCTCCGCGGTGCGCCCGCTCACCAGGTACAGGTGCGCGAGCGCCCGGCTCACCTCGCGCAGCGAGGCATCGAGCTTCAGGGCCGCGCCGCAGGCCTTCTCCGCCTCCGTGACCAGGCTCGTGTCGCGGCTCTGGTCGTAACCGGTGGCATAGCGCTCGCACAGTCCCGCATACGCGAGCGCAAAGCGCGGGTCGAGCGCGAGCGCGTGGCGGAAGGCGTCCTCGGCCTGCTCGAGCTGCAGTTGCGCCCCGGTGCCGCGCAGGCGCGCGAGCCCCTCGAGATAGAGGTTGAAGGCCTCGACCTGGGTGGTCGGGGACTGCGCGGCCTCTTGCGCGCCCTCGCTGGAGAGCAGCACGGTGAGGGCGCTGATGATCGAGCGCGCCACATCGTCCTGGATGCTGACCAGGTCCTGCCAGGTACGGTTGTAGGTCTGTGACCAGACCTGGTAGCCCGAGGCGGCATCGATCAGCTGCGCCGTCACGCGCAGCTGGTCGCCCTGGCGCATGACGCTGCCCTCGAGTACGTGGCGCACGCCGAGCGTCTGGGCGATGGCGCGCACGTCCGCCTCGCGGTCGCGGAAGGCGAATGCCGAGGTGCGCGCCGCCACGCGCAGGCCGCGGATGCGCCCGAGCCGCGCCGACAGCTCCTCGGCGAGCCCGTCGCCGAGGTAGCGGTTGCCATCGCCCGGGGTCACATCGACCAGGGGCAGCACCGCGATGGAGTGCGGCGGCAGCAGCGCATCGAGGTGGGTCGGCGCGGCCGCCGGGCTGCGCAGGTAGCGCGTCGCGGCCCACGGGACGGCGAGCAGCAGCGCGACCGCAAGCCCGCTGCCGATCCAGCCGAGTGTGCCGGGCGTGGCCGGCTGCTGCGGTGGCGCGCCCGGCGGCGCGGCCGCGGGCGCCGCCGAGGGCGGCGCTGAGCCGACGGGGGGCGCCGCCGACGCACCGGTGGCGGGCGTCTCGCTCTCCCAGTAGGGGGTCACCGTGTCCATGCGACGGCGCTCGGTCAGCGGGCGAACGGGTGCCACCATGCGGTAGCCGCGCCCGCGCACGCCGGCGATGTAGCGCGCGTTCTGCGGATCATCGCCGAGTGCGGTGCGCACCAGCTTCACGCGCTGGCTGATGGTCTCCGGCGCGATGACCAGTCCCGGCCAGACCTGCTCGGTGAGCTGGTCGAAGGTGACGAGGTTCGGGGCCGCCCGGGCCAGTGCCACGAGCAGGGCGAGTGAGAGCTGGGGGAGGGGGATATCCACGCCGGCGCGTGTGACACGCTGCTGCCCGAGGTCGATGATCAGGTCATCAACCTGGAAGCCCGCCTCGGCGGCGGCGCTCGGTGCATCACTGGCGTAGGCCATGCCCGGGGTGTCTCCCGGTTACAGATACGTGAGGGCTGTGTCGCGCCCGATGTTACGCCGTCAGATGGCATGGCTCACCTCGCCGCAGAAAAGAGGCGGCGCGCACCCCCGTGGGGCCTCCCTGCCCCGGGAGGAGGCGCGCGCCGCCGGTTACCCGGTTCTCAATGGGTCAGCATGGCCACGGCAGGTCCGGCCGGGCGGCCGGTGTGCACTGCAGTGAGCAGCGGGCTGTTGACCCGTGCGACCGCCCCGGACACCGCGTCGCGGTAGCAGCCTTGCCAGATGGCCCGGTCGGTGAGCGCGGTGCCCTGGTAGCCGCAGACCTTCTTGGCGGCCGCGGAGATGCGGCCGTAGAGGGTGCGGG
Organism: uncultured Pseudomonadota bacterium; assembly: GCA_963825385.1. GTDB lineage: Bacteria > Pseudomonadota > Gammaproteobacteria > Steroidobacterales > Steroidobacteraceae > 13-2-20CM-66-19. The sequence goes on from CAWGSX010000003.1 coordinate 96,114, forward strand.
CCCCCTCGATGGTGTTCAGGTCGAGGTCGCGGAAGCCGACCGTGACCTGCGAGGCGAGCACCGGGGCGGTGCCCAGGCAGCCGATGAGCAGGACCAGGGCGAGTGAGCGCAGGGTGGCGCGGGGGTTCAGATTCGAGATTTGCATTGCGGTTCTCCCGTTGGGTTTGGTGATCGACGGGAGCCACGCTAGGGCCCATGCCCCGGCGGCGCATGAAGCACGCCTGAAGAGGCGTGAAGATTGCGTGATGATTGGCCCAAGGGGGCGCGGTGCGCTGCGCAAGAGCGCGGCGGCGCCCCGGCAGCCGGGAAAAACCGTGTCCGCTAGCGCCGCTCGACCCCGTGCGGCGTGCCGACGATGAGTAGATCCGCCGGGCGGACGGCAAAGAGGCCGACGGTGACCACGCCGGCCAGCTGGTTCAGCTCGCGCTCGAGCGCCACCGGGTCGGTGATGGTGAGGCCGTGGACGTCGAGAATGTGGTTGCCGTTATCGGTGAGGCATTCGCGCCGCCACGCCGGGCGGCCGCCGCGCGCGCGCAGCTCCCGCGCCACGAGCTCGCGGGCCATCGGTATCACCTCGACCGGCAGGGGGAACCTGCCGAGCTGCGCCACGATCTTGCTGGCGTCGACGATGCAGATGAAGCGCTGCGCCGCCGCGGCCACGATCTTCTCGCGGGTGAGCGCGCCGCCGCCGCCCTTGATCAGCGCCCGCGCCGGGGTGGCCTCGTCCGCGCCGTCGACGTACAGGTCGAGGCCGGGCAGGTCATTGAGGTCGAGCACCTCGATCCCGGCGGCGCGCAGCCGTGCGCTGCTGGCCTCCGAGCTCGAGACCGCGCGGCGTACGTGACCGGGGTGCGCGCCGAGCGCGTCGATGAAGTGATTGACCGTGGAGCCGGTGCCGACGCCGAGGACGGCGCCGGCGGGCACCAGTTCCAGGGCGGCCTGCGCCGCGCTGCGCTTCTGGGCATCGGCATCGAGCATGGGAGCGACTCGTGGTGGCGGTAAAGGGACTTCCAGAAACGACTGTGCCCGCTTGAGGCGGGCACAGTCTTCGCATTCGACTCGGCGATCGCTTGCGCGATCGCCGAGTTAAGGCCACTTACTTCTTCTTCGCAGCTTTCTTCTTGGCCTTCTTCTTTGCCTTCGCCATGTTGGCTCTCCAATTAGAGACGGGTTAGTCCGGGGTCCGAGTATATACACGCGAATCGAAATTACAAGCGAGCACACCGGCAAGTGTGCTAGGCGCACGCGTGCGCATGCGCATGCAGGGCGCGCGCTCGCGCATCACTCGAGCGTGAGGATGTACCGCCAGTGCGCCGCGGACACCGGCGTGATCGACAGACGATTGCCCTTGCGCAGCAGTGCGAGACCCCGCAGCTCGCGCGTCTCGTGTGCGCGCAGCTCCTCCAGCGTGATGGTGCGCGCGAGTGTGCGCTTCAGCTGCACATCGACCATGAACCAGCGCGGCCGGGCCGGATCGCTGTGCGGATCGTAGTGATGGTCCTTCCTGTCGAAGGCGGTGGGGTCGGGATAGCCCTCACGCACCACCTGCATGACCGCGACGATCCCCGGGACTTCGGTGCTGGAGTAATACAGGAAGGCCTGATCGCCCTTCTTCATCTGGTCGCGCAGCATGTTGCGCGCCTGGTAGTTGCGCACCCCGTCCCACGCCGTCGTGCGACGCGGCGCGGCCTTGAGCTGGGTGAGCCCGAAGGTGCTCGGCTCGGTCTTCATCAGCCAGTACTGCATCGGATGACCTCTCGTTCGGTGATCACCAGGTCCATGCGCACATCGTGCGGCTCGGCAGCGATCGCCGGCACCTCCTGGCAGCCATGGGCGAGACCGACCAGCAGCGGGGCATGCCAGCCGGTGCGCCGGTTGCGGAAGGCGAAGGCGCGGTCGTAGTAGCCCCCGCCGGTGCCGAGCCGTACGCCGCGGCGGTCGAAGCCGAGCAGCGGCAGGAACACGATATTGAACCAGCGCGCCCCGAGCTGCGGGGTGCGCTGCGGCTCCTCGATCCCCAGGCGGTTGCGGGCGAGCGTGCCGGTGAGGCGCAGGAAGCGCATGCCGCGCGCCGAGTGCGGCCGCTCGATGCGCGGCAGGTACAGCTCGCAGCCGCGCGCGCGCGCAAGCTCGATGAGTATGCTGGCGTCCAGCTCGTGGGGGAGGGCGGCGTAGAGCGCGAGGCGCTGGCCGGCGCGCAGCGTGAGGGCGGCATCGGCGTTGCGGGCCACCAGGCGGGCGGCGTGGGCGCGCTCACCCGGGGTGAGCGCGCGGCGCCGGGCCGCAAGGCTCGCCCGCAGGTTCCTGCGGGCGAGCGCCGGCGTGGAATCAGATTGCGCCACCCGCCTGTGCCGGTGCGGACCGTTGCTCTCGAACCAGAGCAACAGGTGGGACGAGCTGCGGCAGGTAAGGCTTCCCGCTCGAAGGCGGACATGCACAGTGCTGCGCGCAAGCCCTGAGTCCCTTGGGTGTTTCAATTAGGGTCCGAGGTAACCCGGTCCGCTTGTCGAACACCGCAGGCGACGCGAGAAACACTCTACACCAGGACCTGGGGCCGTGCTTGTAGGGGAAGCACGACTTTTTCACAGTTCCAGCTGCTGACCCTTCTCGAGCGCGCTCTCGACCCGCTCGCGCAGCGCCTTGACGCGCCCGCCGACGCCGTTGTCGAGCTTGGCCTCGCGGTCGCGGCCCTTGAGCAGGTCGTGTGCGAGATTGAGGGCGGCCATGACGGCGATGCGGTCGTGGCCGACGACCTTGCCGCTGTCGCGGATCTCGCGCATGCGGCTGTTGAGGAATTCGGCGGCGTCGAGCAGGGCGGAGCGTTCTTCGTAGGGGCAGGCGACGACGTATTCCTTCTCCATGATCCGCACGCTGACGCGCGCGGGCTCGGCTTGACTCATGTGCCGTGCTCCAGAGTCTTCAGACGACCGATCATGGCTTCGACGCGGGTGCGCACCTGCTCGTTCTTGTGCATGAGCGCGGCGCGCTCCCCGGCGAGGGACTCGTGGCGGGCCCGCAGCGCGCGGTTCTCGTCCTTGAGGTGTTCGAGAACCCCGATCAGTTCGTCGATGCGCTTGGTGAGGCGCGTGAGCTCGAGATCCAGTGGTGTTCTTGTAGTGTCGCTCATGCTTACGACTATAGAGCCGCGCTCTTTGCGGGGTCAATTATAATGAGCGCTTAACATGATGCAGCCCGACTACCTTCGCATCCAGCAGCTGCTCGCACACGAGCACTCGCTGGCCGATGCGGCCGAGGCGCACGGCACGCTCGCCGGCTGCCTGTGCGGGGCCTCGGGCTATCGCTTCGAGGACTGGCTCAAGGAGATCCTGCCGGAGGGCCAGGCGGGCGCGGCGGCGCGCTCCCAGCTGCGCGAGGTGTTCGACGCCACCGCCGGCGAGCTCATCCAGCCGGACATGGAGTTCCAGCTGCTGCTGCCCGAGGACGAGGAGCCCCTCGCCGAGCGCACCGAGGCGCTCGCCCAGTGGTGCCAGGGGTTCCTGTACGGTCTCGGCGCCGGCAGCATCCAGGATCCGGCGCAGCTGCCCGGAGAAGTGGGCGAGATCGTGCGCGATTTCGTCGAGATCAGCCGCGCCGGTATCGGCACCGAAGGCCCGGACGACTCCGACGAGAACGCCTACGCGGAGCTGGTCGAGTTCGTGCGCGTCGGGGTGCAGCTCCTGTTCGAGGAGCTCGCCGAAGCACGCGCCCCGGCGCCGCCGAGCGCGGCGCCGCTGCATTAGGCGCCGCGCACCGTGGCTGCGGATGAATTCGCGCGGCGCCGCCGCCTGCTGATGCGACAGATGGGGCGCGACTCCATCGCCATCCTGCCGGCGGCCCCGGTGCGCCACCGCAACAGCGACGTCGAGTATCCCTACCGCCAGGACAGCGACTTCCACTATCTCACCGGCTTTGGCGAGCCGGAGGCGGTGGCCGTGCTCGTGCCCGGGCGCGCCCAGGCCGAGTACATCCTGTTCGTGCGCGAGCGCGACCCGGAGCGCGAGACCTGGGACGGACGCCGCGCCGGGCCCGCCGGCGCGCGCCGCGACTACAAGGCGGACGATGCCTTTCCGATCTCCGACATGGACGAGATCCTCCCCGGGCTGCTCGAGAACCGCACCCGCGTCTACTACACCATGGGCCAGTACGCGGACTTCGACCAGCGCATGGTCTCGCTGGGTGAACGGCCTGCGTACCCAGGCCAAGAACGGGCGCCACGCGCCGCAGGAGTTCGTCGCCCTCGATCACGTGCTGCACGACATGCGCCTGTACAAGTCGCGCCGCGAGCTGGAGCTGATGCGCACCGCGGCGCAGATCGCCGCGCGCGCGCACCAGCGTGCCATGCGCATCTGCCGGCCGGGCCTGTCCGAGTACCAGCTGATGGCGGAGCTGCTGCACGAGTTCCGCCGCCACAACGCCGACACCGCCTACCAGCCCATCGTCGGCGGCGGGGCCAACAGCTGCATCCTGCACTACCGCGAGAACGACCAGCCGCTGGCCAGCGGCGACCTGCTGCTCATCGACGCCGGCTGCGAGTACGACTACTACGCCTCCGACATCACCCGCACCTTCCCCGTGAACGGGCGCTTCACGCCCGCGCAGCGGGCCGTGTACGAGGTCGTACTCGAGGCCAACCGCGCCGCCATCGCCAAGGTGCGCCCCGGCAACCACTGGAACGAGCCGCACGAAGCGGCGGTGCGCGTCATCACCGCGGGCCTGGTGAAGCTCGGGCTGCTCAAGGGCCGCGTGCCCTCGCTCATCAAGTCCGGTGCCTACCGGCGCTACTTCATGCACCGCACCGGGCACTGGCTCGGCCTCGACGTGCACGACGTCGGTGACTACAAGATCGGCGACGAGTGGCGCGTGCTCGAGCCGGGCATGACGCTCACCGTCGAGCCCGGCATCTACCTCGCCGGCCAGTGCCCGCGGCGTGCCCAAGCGCTTCCGCAACATCGGCATCCGCATCGAGGACGACGTGGTGGTCACCAAGAGCGGCGCGGAGGTGCTGAGCTCGCGCGCGCCGAAGGACCCGGACCAGATCGAAGCGCTGATGGCGCGCGGCTGAGGGGGCGCAGGGTGTCCGACCTCCCCGCTGTGGTCGATGTCGCCATCGTCGGTGGCGGCATGGTGGGGGCGAGCCTGGCTGCGGCGCTGAGCGGCACCGGCGTGCGGGTGCTGCTGATCGAGAGCGTCGCGCTCGCGGATCCCTCGCAGCCGAGCTTCGATGAGCGCACCACGGCGCTCGGCAACGCCAGCCGGCGCATCTTCGAGGCGCTCGGCGCTGTGGCCCGCGCATCGAGCCCGAGGCCGGCCTCATCCGCTCATCCACGTCTCGGATGCCGGGCACTTCGGCTTTGCGCGGCTCGAGGCCGCCGAGCAGGGCGTTGCCGCCTTCGGCTACGTCAGTCCCGAACCGCGTGATCGGCGCGGCGCTGTGGTCGAGAACTCGGCGCCGACCCGCAGCTGACCGTGCGCGCCCCGGCGCAGCTTGCCGCCCTCACGATCGATGCCGCGGGCGTGGAGCTCGAGGTGCGCAGCCACACTACCGAGCGCTTCCGCGCGCAGCTGGTGGTCGCCGCCGACGGTGCGCACTCCGCGGTGCGCGCCGCCGCCGGGATCGGCGCCGACGTCGAGGACTACGGCCAGGTGGCGCTGGTGTCGACCGTGGCGAGCGACCAGCCGCACCTCGGCCGCGCCTACGAGCGCTTCACCGCCGCAGGTCCGCTGGCGGTCCTGCCGCTCAGGCACGGCGGGCTCGCGGTGGTGTGGGCCTGCACGCCCGAGAACGCGGCACGCCTGGCTGCGCTGATGAGCCGGCCTACCTCAGGGAGCTGCAGGAGGCCTTCGGCTGGCGTGCCGGGCGCTTCGTGCGCGCCGGGCGCCGCGCCAGCTACCCGCTGCGGCTCACGCGCGCCCGCAACGCGATCGGCGTGCGCACGGTGCTGATCGGCAACGCCGCGCAGGCCCTGCACCCGGTGGCCGGCCAGGGTTTCAATCTCGGGCTGCGTGATGCGGCGATGCTCGCCGAGCTGCTCGCCGCGCGCCCCGCCGATGCCGGCAGCCCCGAGCTGCTCGAGCGTTTCGCCGCCTGGCGCGCCGAAGACCGCGCCGGGGTCACCCGCTTCACCGACTCGCTGGTGCGGCTGTTCGGGGATACGCGGCCGCTGGTGCCGCCGCTGCGCAACCTCGGCCTGCTCCTCTTTGACCTGACACCGCCGGCCAAGCGCGCGCTGGCCCGCGTCAGCGCGGGCTTCGGCGGACCTGCGCCGCGCCTGGCGCGCGGCCTGCCGGTGCGCGATGCGTGAGGTCGCCGTGGTCGGCGGCGGCGCGGTCGGTGCCTGCACCGCGGCGCTGCTTGCGCAGGGCGGGCTCGGGGTCACGCTGTTCGAGCCGCACGCGCCCGCGCCGACCGAGCCGGGCGCACCGCTCGATACCCGCGTCGTCGCCCTGTCGCGCGCCAGCGAGCGCATCCTGCGCGCCGCCGGCGCCTGGGAGCACCTCGTGCCTGCGCGCGTGTGCGCCTACGAGCGCATGCGGGTCTGGACGCACGGCGGACCTCTGGGACCCGGCGCCATCGGCTTCGATGCGGCCGAGGTCGGGGAGCCCAATCTCGGCTACATCCTGGAGGGCCGGCTGCTGCAGCAGGCGCTCCTTGCGGCCTTGCGCGCGCACGGCGGCCGCCTGGTGCCCGCGGCGCTCGAGCGGCTCGAGGTCACCGAGGATGCGGTTGTGGTCACGACCCGTGAAGGCACACACCGTGCCGCGCTCGTGGTGGGGGCCGACGGCGCCCGCTCGCTGGTGCGCTCGCTCGCCGGGCTCCCGGCGCGGGTCAGCGGCTATGGCCAGACCGCGCTCATCGCCAACGTCGCCACGGCGCAGCCGCACGCGCGCACCGCCTGGCAGCGCTTCCTCGGCGACGGCACGCTCGCCTTCCTGCCGCTCGCCGACGGCACGAGCTCGATCGTCTGGTCGGCCGATGAGCCGCGCGCGCAGGCGCTCGCGGCCGCCAGCGACGCCGAGTTCGGGCAGGAGCTCGAGCGCGCCGCCGAGAGCGTGCTCGGGGCCACGCGTCTGGTCAGCCAGCGGCGTGCCCACCCGCTCACGCGCCTGCAGGCGCAGCACTACGTCGCGCCGCGGGTCGCACTCGTGGGCGACGCCGCGCACGTGGTGCATCCGCTCGCCGGCCAGGGCGCGAACCTCGGCCTGCTCGACGCCGCGGCGCTCGCGCAGCTGGTCCTGGAGGGCGTCGCCCGCCGCGAGGATCCCGGCGCCCTCTCCGGGCTGCGCGCCTACGAGCGCTGGCGGCGCAGCGAGCTGGCGCTGATGGCGCAGGCGATCGAGTTCTTCGACCGCAATCTCGCCCACGGCTCAGGCGCGCTGACGCGGCTGGCGCAGCACGGCCTCGGCGTCGTCAACCGCAGCGCGCCGCTCAAGCGGCTGCTCATTCGCAGCGCGCTGGGGACGAGCGGGGAGCTGCCGCGCGCGGCGTGCTGAGCGCGGCGCGGCGGTGGGTGGCGAGGTACACCCCGAGTGCGGCGAGGACAAAGCCCGCCACCTGGAAGCGCGTCAGCGGATCACCGAGCACCAGATAGTCCAGTACCGCCGTCACCGGCGGCATCAGGAAGAACAGACTCGCAACCTGGTTGACCGCGCCGCGCTTGAGCAGCAGATAGAAGAGGCCGAAGCCGCCGAAGGAGTTGACGCACACCATCCAGCCCAGGCTCTCCAGGGCAGGCCGGCTGCCATCGAAGCGCAGCCCTTCATGCAGCGCGAGCGGCAGCAGCAGCAGCGTCGCCACCGCGTGCTGCAGCGCAAGCCCGCTGCGCAGGTCCACCTCCGAGCCGCAGCGGCTCTGGTAGAGCGTGCCGGCACTGATGCCGATGAGGCCGACGAGCACGCCGAGGTAGGCCAGGAGCGGGACGCCGGCATCCACGCGCACGCTTTCCCCCACCGCGAGCGCCACCCCGCCGAAGCCGAGCGCGAAGCCGAGCCACTGCAGCGGCCGCAGCGACTCCCCGCTGCCAAGCCCGATGAGCGCGGTCACGATCGGCATGGTGCCGACGACGAGCGCGATCAGGCCCACGTTGAGCCCGAGCGCGGCCGCCAGGTACACGCCGGCGAACTGCACCCCGAGCGACAGCGCGCCGATCGCCGCGCTGTGCCAGGCCGCAGCGCCGCGCGGCCATGCGGCGCGCGCGGCGCGCGCGGCGAGCGCGTAGATGAGCCCGGCGCCCCCGAAGCGCAGCGTCAGGAGGGTGAAGGGGCCGGCGTGCGCAAGTCCGATCTTGGCGGCCGGGTACCCGGTGCACCACAGGATGACGAAGGCCGTGCCGAGCACGGCCGGCGGCACGGTGCGGCTGCGGAAGGGGAGCATGGCGCGAGGATAGTCAGGGCCGCGCGCGGGATAAACCTGCCGGAAGGCAGAGGCGCAGCGCACCCGCCGGGGCTTAAGGGCGCGGCGCGGTGCGCGTGGCTACAGCGGCAGCGCGTCGATCTTGGCCGCGCACACGAAGTCGTTCTCCGACAGGCCCTGCACGGCGTGGGTGGTGAAGCTGACGTGGCAGTAGTTGTAGCCCACCTTGAGGTCCGGGTGGTGGTCCTCGACGTTGGCGATGTGGGCGAGCGCGTTCACGAAGCTCATGGTGCGGTAGAAGTCGCGGAACGCGAAGCGGCGGCCGATGGCGCGCGCATCCTCGCTCAGGCTCCACCCCGGCGCGAGCTCCGGCATGAGCTGCTCGGCGGCAGCGCGCGTCAGCGGCGCCATGCCGCCCTCGCACGGCTTGCAGCGGCGCGCGGCGAGACTGCTCACGGCGCCACGCGCGTGAAGGTGCGCGCTACGTACTTCTCGACCACGTCCTGGAACTCCTCGGCGATGCGCTCGCCCTTGAGGGTCACGGTCTTCTCGCCGTCCTCGTACACCGGGGCCACCGCGCGCTCGCCGGTGCCGGGCAGGCTGATGCCGATGTTGGCGTGCTTGCTCTCGCCGGGACCGTTGACGACGCAACCCATGACCGCGACCGTCATCTCCTCGACCCCGGCGTATTCGCGCCGCCACGCCGGCATGCGCTGGCGGATGTGGCCCTGGATGCGCTGCGCCAGCTCCTGGAAGAACGTGCTCGTGGTGCGCCCGCAGCCCGGGCAGGCGATGACCAGCGGCGTGAAGGCGCGCAGGCCCATGGTCTGCAGGATTTCCTGCGCGACGATCACCTCCTGGGTGCGGTCGCCGTTGGGCTCCGGGGTGAGCGAGACGCGGATGGTGTCGCCGATCCCCTGCTGCAGCAGCACCGACATGCCGGCGGTGGAGGCGACGATGCCCTTGGAGCCCATGCCGGCCTCGGTGAGGCCGAGGTGCAGCGGGTAGTCGCAGCGGCGCGCCAGATCGGTGTAGATCGCGATCAGGTCCTGCACCCCGGAGACCTTGGCCGAGAGGATGATGCGCTCGTGCGCGAGCCCGAGCTCCTCGGCACGGCGGGCGCTCGAGAGCGCCGACTCGACCACCGCGGCGCGCATCACCTGCTGCGCATCCTTGGGGCTTGCGAGCTTGGAGTTCTCATCCATCATGCGCGTGAGCAGGTCCGGATCGAGACTGCCCCAGTTGACGCCGATGCGTACCGGCTTGCCGTAGCGGCACGCGGTCTCGATCATCTCGGCGAACTGCGGATCGCGCTTGCTGCCGCGGCCGACGTTGCCGGGGTTGATGCGGTACTTGGACAGCGCCTCCGCGCAGGCGGGATGCTCGCGCAGCAGCTTGTGGCCGTTGAAGTGGAAGTCGCCGATGAGGGGCACGCGCACCCCGAGCGCATCGAGGCGCTCGCGGATCGGCGCCACCGCGGCGGCCGCCTCGGCACTGTTAACCGTGATGCGCACCAGCTCCGAGCCGGCGCGCGCGAGCGCCTGCACCTGCTTGACGGTGCCGCCGACGTCGGCGGTATCGGTATTGGTCATCGACTGCACGACGATGGGGGCGCCGCCCCCGACCCGCACGGGGCCGACGGCGACGGAAACGGAGGCGCGACGCTCGCTGGTCATGGATTATTGGCAAAACGCATAGGCTGAGAGGGGCCATTCTACCGGGGGGAGGCTTGGGCGGCACGGACGAGGGCTGCTATGATCGCGCCCGCCCGAAACAGTCTGTTCGGAGAGAGTCCGGCGGTCTACGCCGGAACGCCGAAGGCGCAATTTCCGCCCGGAAACGCTCAGGCCCACGAACGGCAGACGGCGCACCCGGCCCTGATCGGGCGCGCGGGGCTTCTGGAGAGCGGTGGACGCGCTTCGTAAGAGGTGCGCCACCCACCGAAGGGGAGCGGCGCACGAAGCGCCTGATCTCTCAGGTCTTAAGGACAGAAGGGCGGCAGGGGCGCGGGCTGGGGCCGCGCGTGAGTCCTGTCGCGCCGCCTTGACCGTGACCTTCGGAGTGCCTCGTGGGAAGACAGACCCCGCTCTACAAGCTGCACCAGGAACTCAACGCCCGCATCGTCGATTTCGGCGGCTGGGACATGCCAGTGCAGTACAGCTCGCAGATCGGCGAGCACCATGCCGTGCGCCGTGCCGCGGGCGTCTTCGACGTCTCGCACATGTGCGTCATCGACTTAAGCGGCGCGAAGGTGCGCGCCTTTCTCCAGTATCTCATCGCCAACGACGTCGGCAAGCTGAAGGTGCCGGGCAAGGCGCTGTACAGCTGTCTGCTCAATGAGTCCGGCGGGATCCTCGATGACCTGATCGTCTACTACCTCGGTGAGAGCTTCTTCCGCCTGGTCGTGAACGCGGGCACCCGCGACAAGGACCTCGCCTGGATCCGCCGCCACGCGCTGGACTTTGGCGTCGAGGTGCGCGAGCGCACCGACCTCGCCATGCTCGCCGTGCAGGGCCCGGAGGCGCGCGCCAAGGCGGCGCAGCTGCTGGCGCCGCCGGCCGCCAGCGCCGCGCTGGCCCTGGAGGTCTTCGTCGGGCGCGAGCTCGGCTCCTGGTTCGTCGCCCGCACCGGTTACACCGGCGAGGACGGCTTCGAGATCATGATGCCGGCGGCGGAGGCGGTGCCGGCCTGGCGCAGTCTCAACTCCCTCGGGGTCGCCTCCTGCGGCCTCGGGGCGCGCGACACGCTGCGCCTGGAGGCCGGCATGAACCTCTACGGCAACGACATGGACGAGAGCACGCACCCGTACGAGTCGGGGCTGGCCTGGACCGTGGCGCTCGATCCGCCGGGACGCGACTTCATCGGCCGCGCGGCGCTGGAGAAGATCCGCGCTGCGGGCTCTGAGCGCAAGCTCGTGGGACTGCTGCTCGAGGACCGCGGCGTGCTGCGCGGCCACCAGAAGGTGCAGATCCCCGGCGGCGGCAGCGGCGAGATCACCAGCGGCACCTTTTCCCCGACGCTCGAGCGCTCCATCGCCTTTGCGCGCGTGCCGGCCGCCGCCCAGGCAGCCGTACAGGTCGATATCCGCGGCAAGCTTCTCAATGCCCGCATCGTCCAGCCCCCCTTCGTGCGGTTCGGCCGCGCCCTGATCAGCTTCAAGTGAGGACCCAAAAGACATGAGCAACCTGCCTCAGGATCTGAAGTACACCAAGTCCCACGAATGGGTGCGCGTGCTGCCCGACGGCACGCTCGAGATCGGCATCACCGACCACGCGCAGCACGCGCTCGGGGATCTGGTGTTCGTCGAGGTGCCCGACAGCGGCCGGGTGCTCAAGGCCGGCGAGGCCTGCGCCGTGGTCGAGTCGGTGAAGGCGGCCTCGGATGTGTATGCCCCGGTGGCCGGGGAGGTGACCGCGGGGAACCCCAGGCTCACGAGCGAGCCCGAGGCGGTGAATGCCGACGCCTACGGTGCCGGCTGGCTGTGGCGCCTGAAGCCGGCGCCCGGGGCGCTCGCGGCCGCGCAGCTCCTCACGGCGGCCGACTACGAGAAGGTGCTCGAGGCGGAGGGCGCCTGATGGCCTTCATCCCGCACACCCGCGAGGACGTCGCGGCGATGCTGAAGACGATCGGCGCGGAGCGCCTGGAGGATCTGTTCGACGAGATCCCGCAGGAGCTGCGCGTCAAGTCACTCGAGCGCATTCCCGAGGCGCTCTCGGAGATGCAGGTCGGCCGGCTGATGAGCGAGCGCGCCGCCGCCGACGGCACGCTCCTCAACTTCATCGGCGCCGGCGCCTACGAGCATCACATCCCGGCCGCGGTATGGGCGATCACCACGCGCGGCGAGTTCTACAGCGCCTACACGCCCTACCAGGCCGAGGCGAGCCAGGGCACGCTGCAGATGATCTACGAGTTCCAGAGCATGATGACGCGGCTCACCGGTCTCGAGGTGGGCAACGCCTCGATGTACGACGGGGCCTCGGCGACCGCGGAGGCCGCGCTCATGGCCGTGCGCGCCAACCGCAGGTCCAAGTCCGCGCGCATCCTCGTGCCGACGACGCTGCATCCGCACTACCGGCGCGTGGCCGTGGCCACCGCCGCCAACCAGGGGCTGAAGTTCGAGGAGCTCGCCTACGGCGAGGACGGCCTCACCGCGCCCGCGGCGCTCGCCCGCTTCGCCGGCGAGGACGTCACCGCGCTGGTCATCGCGCAGCCGAACTTCTTCGGGCGCCTCGAGGATGTCGATGCGCTCACCGACTGGGCGCACGAGCGCAACGCGCTCGTCATCGCGGTGGTCAATCCCACCTCGCTCGCGCTGCTGAAGCCCCCCGCGCAGTGGGGTAAGCACGGCGCGGACATCGCGGTCGGGGAGGGGCAGCCGCTCGGCGTGCCGCTGTCCTCCGGCGGCCCCTATTTCGGCTTCATGACCGCGCGCATGGAGCACGTGCGGCAGATGCCGGGCCGCATCGTCGGGCGCACCCTGGATGTGGCCGGCAAGAGCGGCTTCACCCTCACGCTGCAGGCGCGTGAGCAGCACATCCGCCGCGCCAAGGCGACCTCCAACATCTGCACCAACCAGGGACTGTTGATGACGGCCGCGACCATCTACATGTCGATCATGGGGCCGCAGGGGCTGACGCGCACCGCCGCCGCATCGCACGCGCGCACGCGCGAGCTCGTCGCCGCGCTCACCCAGCTGAAGGGCGTGCGCAGCGCCTTCGCCGGCCCGCATTTCCACGAGAGCGTGCTCAAACTCGACCGCCCCGTGGCCCCGCTGCTCAAGGCCCTGGCGGCGCGCGGCATCGCCGGCGGGCTCGACCTTGCCCCGTACTACCCCGAGCTCGGGCCGGCGCTGCTGGTGTGCGCGACCGAGACCAAGACCGCCGCCGACCTCGAGCGTTACCGCGCCGCGCTGGGCGAGGCGATGCAGGCGGCGCGCGCCGCCTGAAGACGGAGGAACAGTCATGGCCGTGAGCGAAAAAGTGATCTTCGAGTACTCCACGCCGGGGCGCGGCGCGAGCGATCAGTGGCCGGCCGAGGAGAGCGCGGCGGCGCTGGCTGACCTGCCGGCGCAGCTGCGGCGCGCGCAGCCGCCACCGCTGCCGGAGGTGTCCGAGCTCGAGGCGGTGCGCCACTTCACGCGCCTGTCGCAGCTGAACTTCTCCATCGACACGCACTTCTATCCGCTCGGCTCGTGCACGATGAAGTACAACCCCAAGGCGTGCAATCAGTACGCCATGCTGCCGCAGTTCCTGGCGCGGCATCCGCTCGGCCCCGAGTCGCACGGCCAGGGGTTCCTTGCCTGCATGTACGAGCTGCAGGAGATGCTGAAGGAGATCACCGGCATGCAGGGCGTGGCGCTCTCGCCCATGGCCGGTGCGCACGGGGAGTTCGCCGGGGTAGCCATGATCCGCGCCTACCACCGCGCGCGCGGTGACCTCAAGCGCAACGAGATCATCGTCCCGGAGGCCGCGCACGGCACCAATCCGGCCACCGCCACCATGTGCGGCTGCGTGGTGCGCGAGGTGCCGGTGGATGCGCAGGGTGACGTCGAGCTCGAGGCGCTGCGCGCCGCGGTCGGTCCCAACACCGCCGGCATCATGCTCACCAACCCCTCGACCCTCGGGGTGTTCGAGCGCCGCATCGGCGAGGTGGCGCGCATCGTCCACGACGCCGGGGGGCTGCTGTACTACGACGGGGCGAACCTGAATGCGATCCTGGGCAAGGTGCGCCCGGGCGACATGGGCTTCGACGTCATCCACATGAACCTGCACAAGACCTTCTCCACCCCGCACGGCGGCGGCGGCCCGGGGGCCGGTGCGGTCGGGGTGGGCGCACGCCTGCTGCCGTTCCTGCCGCTGCCGGTGGTGGCCAAGGAGGGCGAGCGCTACCGCTGGCTCACCGAGTCCGACCTGCCGCAGTCGATCGGGCGGCTGTCGGCGTTCATGGGCAATGCCGGGGTGCTCCTGCGCGCCTACATCTATATGCGCCTGCTCGGGCGCACCGGCATGCAGCAGGTGGGTGAGTACGCGACCCTGAACGCCAATTACCTGCTGGCACGTCTCAAGGCCGCGGGCTTTGATGCCGCCTATCCCAACCGCCGCGCCAGCCACGAGTTCATCATCACGCTCAAGCGCCAGGCGCGCGAGCTCAACGTCACCGCCATGGACTTCGCCAAGCGGCTGCTCGACTACGGCTTCCACGCCCCCACCACCTACTTTCCGCTCCTGGTGCCGGAGTGCCTGCTGATCGAGCCGACCGAGACCGAGAGCCGCGAGATCCTTGACGCCTTTGTGACGGCCATGTCACAGATCCAGAAGGAAGCCGAGCAAGAACCCGGGCGCGTGACCGGCGCACCGCATACCATGCCGGTGCGCCGCCTCGACGATGTGCGGGCGGCGAGACAACTGGATCTCACATGGAAGCCGACGGCGCCGCCGTAGAACGTTACAAGCCCCGCGGGTTCACGCGCCTGCTGCGGGCCTTCGCCTCCAGCTGGCAGGGTCTCACCGGCGCCTTCCGCGAAGAGGCGGCCTTCCGCCAGGAACTTGCCTTCGCCGCGCTCGTCATACCGCTGGGGCTGTGGCTCGGACACGGACCGGTCGAGCGGGTGCTGCTCACCGCCCCGGTATTCATCATCCTAGTCGTGGAACTGCTCAACAGTGCCATCGAGGCCACGGTCGACCGCATCGGACTCGAGCGCCACGCGCTCGCCGGACTCGCCAAGGACATCGGCTCGGCCGCGGTCCTGCTGTCCTTTGTCCTGCTCGGCTTCGTGTGGCTGATCGTGCTCTTCGGCCGTTAGGAAACTGAAGCTTGAGGCATCGACTGCGCCCGCTCGGGCTGCTCTGGATCGTGCTTTGCGGCAGCGCGGCCGCAGGTCCTGCCACGCCTGCGCCCCAGGCAGCGGCCCCCGCGCCGGCTGCAGCCACGGCGAGCGCCGCGGCCGCAGCGGCGGCGCCCGCAACGCCCGCGCCCGCCACCGCAGCTCCGGTGGTGCCACCGCCGGCGGCCACGCCCGGCCCGCCGCCCCCGGGCGGGGAGACCGGGCAGGGCCCGAACCCTGCGCAGGCCGCCGTCGCGGTCGAAGGCAACCCGGACTGGGCGGTCACCCTCGAGCGCATCGCCCCGAGCGTGGTCTCCATCGACGTCGATCTCACGCGGGCCTTCGACACGGAGTGGAACACCACCGCGCAGGCGACCGGGTTCGTGGTGGACGCCGAGCGCGGCCTCATCCTCACCAACCGCCACGTGGTGACGCCCGGACCGGTGACCTCGGAGGCGACCTTCCTCAACCGCGAGGAGGTGCAGCTGTATCCGGTGTACCGCGATCCGGTGCACGATTTCGGCATCTACCGCTACGACCCGAAGAAGCTGCGCTTCATCAAGCCCAAGGCGCTGCCGCTGTATCCGGAAGGGGCGCAGGTCGGGCGCGAGATCCGCGTCGTCGGCAACAACGCCGGCGAGCAGCTGTCGATCCTCGCCGGCACGCTCGCGCGCCTGGACCGCGATGCCCCCGACTACGGCGTCGCCAAGTACAACGACTTCAACACCTTCTATCTGCAGGCGGCCTCGGGCACTTCCGGGGGCTCCTCCGGCTCACCGGTCATCGACATCCACGGGCGCGTGGTCGCCCTCAACGCCGGCGGCGCCAACGGCTCGGCCTCGAGCTTCTACCTGCCGCTCGGGCGCGTGAAGCGGGCGCTCGAGCTCATCCAGGCGGGCAAGCCGGTGCCGCGCGGCACGCTGTATGCGGTCTTCAACTACACCCCCTACGACGAGCTCGAGCGCCTGGGGCTGCTCGGCTCGACCGAGGCGGCGGTGCGGCACGACTTCCCGCGCAACACCGGCATGCTGGTGGTGAGCGAGGTGCTCCCCGGCAGCCCTGCCGAGAACGTGCTGCAGACCGGGGACATCCTGGTGCGGGTGAACGGCCGCTATGTGGCGCAGTTCGAGCCGCTCGAGGACGTGCTCGACAACAGCGTCGGCGGCCAGGTTGAGGTCGAGCTCGAGCGCGGCGGCCGCGCCGTGTCGGCGCAGCTGCCCGTCGGTGACCTGCATGCCATCACCCCGAGTGCGTACGCGGAGTTCGGCGATGCGGTGGTCCACACGCTGTCCTACCAGCAGGCACGCCACTACAACGTGCCGCTCAAGGGCGTGTTCGTCGCCAACCCCGGCTACGTGTTTGCCTCCTCCGGGATCCCGCGCGGCGCGGTGGTGATGACGCTCAACGGTCGTGCGACCGACTCGCTCAAGGACTTCGAGGCCGGCATCGCGCAGCTCGCCGACGGCGAGCGCGCCACGGTGCGCTACCTGAGCATCGATGACCCGAACGGCAGCGACCTGCGCTCGATCCGCATGGACCGGCTGTGGTTCCCGGCGCACCACTGCGACCGCAACGACGGCAGCGGGCTGTGGGACTGCCACGACCTCGTCCCGGGCCCCGCGCCGCAGCCGCCGGCGGTGAGCTCGACGGCGATTCCGAAGTATGCCGACCCGCGCATGTCGGCACTGGCGCCCTCGCTGGTCATGGTGACCTTCGACATGCCGTACTCGGTCTCGGGCATCACCGAGCGCAACTACCACGGCACCGGGCTCGTGGTCGATGCGCAGCGCGGCCTCGTGGTGGTGGACCGCAACACCGTGCCGGTACCGGTCGGGGACGTCACCATCACCTTCGCCGGCACGGTGCGCGTGCCGGGCCGCGTGGTGTACGTGCACCCGCTGCACAACTTCGCCGTCGTCGCCTACGATCCGAAGCTCATCGGCACCACCCCGGTGCGCTCGGCGAAGCTGGCGACGCGCGAGCTCAGCCCCGGCGAGCACGTGTGGGTGGTGGGTCTCACCGGCGACAACCAGCTGCGCACGCGCGGCACGGAGATCGCGAGCCTCGACCCGCTCGAGCTGCCGCTGTCGCGCACCATGCGCTTCCGCGACAGCAACCTCGAGACCGCACAGCTGGTGAACCCGCCGCTCGAGTACGACGGCGTGCTCGCCGGTGCGGGCGGGGAGGTGCTCGCCACCTGGTCGAGCTTTGCCTACGAGAACGGGCGGGAGATCGCCCAGGACACGCGCGGCGTGCCGATCGACGTGGTGGCCGACATGCTCGAGCGCGTGCGCATGCACCGCACGCTGCATTCGCTCGAGGCCGAGCTCGGCGTCGTGCCGCTCGCGCAGGCGCGCGAGCTCGGGCTGCCGGAGAGCTGGACGCAGCGCCTGAGCGCGCACGCGCCCGCGCGGCGCCAGGCGCTGTCGGTGGTGCGCCTGGTGGGCGGCTCGGATGCCGCGCGCGCGCTCGAGCCGGGTGACCTGCTGCTCGCCATCGACGGGCGCGTGGTGACGCGCTTCCGCGAGGTCGAGCAGGCTGCCGCCGACAAGGAACAGGTCAAAGTCACCCTGTGGCGCAACCAGGCCGAGCAGACCCTGGATATCAGGACCGCGGCGCTCTCGGGCTCGGACGTCGAGCGCCTGGTGCAGTGGGCGGGGGCGACGCTGCAGGCCCCGCACCGCGCGATGAGCGCGCAGCGCGGCATCGCGCCGGTCGGCGTCTACGTCGCCTACTTCGCCTACGGCTCCCCGGCCACGCGCTACGGGCTCTACCCGGGGCGGCGCATCCTCGAGGTCGACGGCGCGCCGACACCGGACCTCGATGCGTTCCTGAAGATGGTGCTCGGGCGGCCCGACCGCTCCTCGGTGCGCCTGAAGACGCTCACCTGGAACAACGCGCCCGAGGTCATCACCCTCAAGCTCGACAAGCACTACTGGCCGGCCTACGAACTCACCCACAGCGAGAGCGGCTGGGCACGGCGTGCACTCGAATGAGGCAGCCGGTTAAGTAAAGGCGTGGCCGCGCGCCGCGCGTAGCGGCAGCGCGACGGCCTTCCTTGACAGTCGGTAACGCGGGCCGCCGGCAGCGGCCGCGCTGCTGATGCTTTCACACAACATGCATCGAGGCCGCCGCGGCGGCTTGATAGAATCAGTCTCTACCTATGGTGCGAATCGTTCGTGCGACTCAGGTTGAACTCGAGTCCGCCGTGCAGGCATTGCGCGACGGCGAGCTGGTCGCTTTTCCCACCGAGACCGTCTACGGCCTCGGCGCCAACGCGCAGAACCCGGCCGCGGTGCGCAAGATCTTCGAGGCCAAGGGGCGCCCGGCGCATCACCCGGTGATCGTGCACCTGGACAGCCCGCGCTACCTGCACCGCTGGGTGCGCGAGCTGCCCGAGCTCGCCAACCGCCTGGCCGAGGCGTTCTGGCCCGGTCCCCTGACCATGGTCATGCCGCGCGCGGCGCACGTGCACGAGGTCATCACCGGCGGCCAGGACACCATCGCCATCCGCGTGCCCGCGCACCCGATGGCGCAGCAGCTGCTCACCGCCTTCGGCGGCGGCATCGCCGCCCCGTCCGCGAACCGCTACGGCCGGCTCTCGCCGACGCGCGCCGAGCACGTGCGCGAGGAGTTCGGCGAGACGGTGCGCGTGATCCTCGACGGCGGTGAATGCCAGATCGGGCTCGAGTCCACCATCGTCGCCTTCGAGGGCGAGCAGCTGCGGCTGCTGCGCCCGGGCAGCGTCACCGCCGCGCAGCTGCGCGAGGTGGTGGGCGAGCTCGCGCTCGGGCCGGGAGCGGATTCCCCGCGCGTGCCGGGCGGCACGCCGACGCACTACGCACCCGCCACCGCGCTGACCATCGTGCCCGCCGGCGAGATCGATGCGCAGGCGGATGCGGCCTCCGCCGGCGGCCGCCGCGTCGCGGTGCTCGCCCAGCGCCTGCCGCTGCGCTCGCACAAGTACGTCACCTGGATCAACGCCGGGCGCCGTCCGGAGGTCTACGCGCGCGAGCTCTACAACAATCTGCGCACGCTCGACCGCGCCGGCTGCCAGCGCATCCTGGTGCAGAGCGTGCCGGACGGGGACGCCTGGGAGGCGGTGCGCGACCGCCTGATGCGCGCCGCCTCCAGCATCGCCGACAGCGACGACGGCACCGGCGCCATGGCCGTGCTGCCGTAAGCGCGCAGGTGCGCCGCCCGCGGTTCATCGATCCGTTCCAGCCCGCGGAAATCCGCCGCCTGGTGCGCGAGTTCGGCTCGCCGCTGCTGATCCTCGACCTCGAGCGCGTGCGCGTGCAGCTGCGCAAGCTGCAGCGGGCGCTGCCGCAGGTGGTGCTGCACTACGCGCTCAAGCCGCTGCCGCACCCGGCGGTGGTGGAGACCGTGCTCGCCGAAGGCGGCTGCCTCGATCTGGCCACCACCGGGGAGGTGCAGCTGGCGCGCCGCCTCGGCGTCGACCCGGGCCGCTGCATCCACACCCATCCGATCAAGCGCCCCGAGGACATCGTCAACGCCCTCGACTTCGGCCTGACCACCTTCGTCGCCGACAACCCCGACGAGGTGCGCAAGTTCAGCCGCTTCACCGAGCGCGCGCAGCTGCTGCTGCGCGTCTCGTTCCGCTCCCCGGGCGCGGTGGTCGACCTGTCGCGCAAGTTCGGCTGCGACCCCGAGGACCTCCTGCCGCTGGCGCAGCTCGCCGCCGAGCTCGGCATCCGGGTGCGCGGGCTGTCCTTCCACGTCGGCTCGCAGACCCCGGATGCGCTCAAGCACGTCGAGGCGGTCGAGGCGTGCGTGCGGCTGATGAGCGCGGCGCGGCGCGCCCGGCTCGGCATCTTCGATACGCTCGACATCGGCGGCGGCTTCCCGATCGACTACGTGAACAAGGTGCCGGACATCGGCCGCTTCTGCGCACCGCTGCGCAGCGCGCTCGCGCACCTGCCCGGGCGCGTGCGCGTGCTCGCCGAGCCCGGGCGCTTCATCGTCGGGCCCGCCGCGATCGGCGTGGCCTCGGTGATGGGCCGGGCGCTGCGCGAGGGACACTGGTGGTACTACCTCGACGACGGCCTGTACGGCAGTTACAGCGGGCAGCTGTTCGATCACGCGCGCTACCCGGTCGAGCCGCTGCGCGATGATGCGCAGCGGCTGCCCTCGGTGCTCGCCGGCCCGACCTGCGACTCGATCGACGTGATCGCCGAGAACCTGATGCTGCCGCAGCTCAAGGCCGGCGATCTCGTGGTCGGGCGGGCCATGGGCGCCTATACGGTGGCGCACGCCACCGAGTTCAATTTCTTTCCCAGGGCCACCGTCGTAGCCGTCAACCGCCGCGCCGGCGATGGCGGCGGCGTGGTCAGCTGAGGCGCACGCGCAATGCCCGAGACGCAGGCACGGCTCGAGAGCACGCCGCTCGCGGCAGTGGTGTTCGACATCGGCTGGGTGCTGCTGCACCTGGACTACCGGCGGCTGCTCGCCCTCATCGGCACCCCGCAGGAGTCCCCGCCGCGCGATGCGGTCATGCAGGCGCTCGAGCTCACCGAGCACGAGTGCGGGCGCATGAGCGGGCAGGAGCTGCTCGAGCGCATCGTCGCGCTCGCCCCGCGGCCGGTGACGGTGGCCGCGGCGCACGCCGCCTGGGTCGACATGTTCGTGCTCGATGCGCCCATGGTGGCGCTCGCCCACCGCCTGAGCGAGCGCTATCGCGTCTATCTGCTGTCCAACATCGGCGACCTGCACTGGGCGCACCTGTCGCGCACCTACGGCGTGCACGCCATCGGCCACGGCGCGCTGCCGTCCTACCTCGCCGGGGTGATGAAGCCGGCAGCGGGCATCTACGCCGAGGCGGAGCGGCGCTTTGCGCTCGAGCCGGCCACGACGGTGTTCATCGATGACCGCGCCGACAACATCACCGCCGCGCGCGCGCGCGGCTGGGCGGGCATCGTGCATTCAGACTATGCGGACACGGTACGGCAGCTGCGCACCCTCGGGGTGGCGTGTTAGTGCAGGGGCCGGGTGAGGATTTGCCTATGAGTGCTTTCGCCAGTGCCACGCTTTCTGCGGTGCTGCTGCTTGCCTGCTCGAACGTGTTCATGACCTTCGCCTGGTATGCGCACCTGAAAAACCTCGCCGACCGCCCCTGGTACGTGGCCGCGCTGGTGAGCTGGGGCATCGCGCTGTTCGAGTACCTGCTGCAGGTGCCGGGCAACCGCATCGGCTACACGCAGCTCTCGCTCCCGCAGCTGAAGATCCTGCAGGAGGTGATCACCCTCACCGTGTTCGTGCCCTTTGCGGTGTTCTACATGGGCAAGCCGCTCAAGCTCGATTACCTGTGGGCGGCGCTGTGCATCATGGCTGCGGTATATTTCGTGTTCCGCGCGCCCGGACATACATGAAGAACGACGAACCCGCCGCCGCCCCCCTGACCGCCATCCACGCCCAGGTGCAGGCCGCCCGCGAGGGGCGCGATGCGCGCGTGATCGCGCGGCTGTTCAGCGGCTGGGCGGTGTTCGGCGAGCGCCAGTTCGTGCGCGGCTATGCGCTGCTCCTGCCCGATCCGGTGGTGCCGAACCTGAACGCGCTCGGCGCCAAGGAACGCATCGCCTTCCTCTCGGACATGTCGCGCCTCGGGGACGCGCTGCTGAAGGTGACCGGTGCCCTGCGCATCAACTACGCCATCTTCGGCAACCAGGAGCCGGCGCTGCACGCGCACGTCATCCCGCGCTACCTCGATGAGCCCGAGGCGCTGCGCACCGCGCAGCCCTGGGCCTACGACTGGAGCGCCGCGCCGGCCTTCGAGCGCGGCGCGCTGCTGGATCTGCCGGACGCGCTCCTGAAGGAGCTGACGCGCCTCGGCGTCACCAAGCCCATGCGCTACGCGCCGGGCGCCAACGCCCCGGCCTGACAGAAGCCGGCGGGCCCCTGCGGCCCGCCGCTTCCTGCCTGGCCCGGGTGCTTACTGCTTCGGGGCCTGTGGCAGCGGCGCCGCCGCCGGCGGCGCACTCGGCTTCGAGCTCAGGAGCTCCACCTCGAACACCAGCATCGAACCGGGCGGGATCTGCGGTGAGGGCGAGCGCTCGTCGTAGGCCAGCTGCGGCGGCACCCAGAAGGTGTACTTCGCGCCCGGCTTCATGAGCGCGACCCCCTCGCTCCAGCCCGGGATCACGTGGTTCAGCGGGAAGCTGGCCGGCTGGCCGCGCTTGTAGCTGCTGTCGAACTCGTCGCCATTGAGCAGCGTGCCGCGGTAGTTCACCGTCACCTGGTCGGTGGGCCCGGGGGAGGCGCCGCTGCCGGGCTTGATCACCTGGTACTCGAGCCCGCTCGCGGTGGTCACGACGCCGGGCTTCTTGCCGTTCTTGGCGAGGAAGTCCGCGGCGAGCTTGTGGTTGCTCTCCACCGCCTTGGTGTTGGCATCGGTGAGCAGGCGCGTGATGTTGGTCTTGTCGGCATCGCCGAAGCTGCTCTTGCCGGTGAGGACGTCCTTGACGCCCTGCGCGAGCTGCGCGGCGTTCACCTGCTCGGCGCTGATGCCGCCGGCTTTGAGCTGCTCGCCCATGGAGGCCCCGAGGCTGTAGCTGGGCGAGCGCTGCGCGGCGGGCTTGGCGGCCGCGGGCTTGGCCGGGGCGGTGCTGTCGGGGGTCTGCGCCCCGGCCGTGGCGGCCGCGAGCAGCGCCAGCGGCGCCAGGACCTGAACTGCGATCGATGTCCGGCCGGGCAGCCGGAACGCTGACAATCTCATGAGGTGACCTTCTGGTGAAGCATGCGGGGCCGGGCGGAGGGCACGGCCATGGTGGACCGCAGCGGGTGCGCAGTTTCGCCGATTTCACGGCGCGCGCGCTGCACTTTTTCACGGCGCCTGTCGCGGCGCGGCGTCAGGGGCGGGCCGTGGCCGTGGTCAGGGCTCGGTGGCCGAGGCGCCCGCGGCGAGGAAGGCACGCGCCTGCGCGAGCTCGTCCTCCGGGACGTAAAGGCGCGAGGGGGCGGCCTGGCCCAGCACGCCGGCATCAGAGGCGACCCGCGCGGTCATCCCCGCCCCGCGCAGCACCGCGGCGAGGGACTGCGCGGTGGGCAGGTCCGGAAAGGTCTCGAGCAGGCGCCAGGGATGGTCGGACATCGGTGCCGCTACAGTGCCAAAGCGCGCTTCTTTCTACAATGTGCGCCGATCATCCGAGCGAAGATCACGCGTGCTCAAGATCCGCGACCTGTCCAAGAGCTTCCGCGAAGGCGCCCGTGTGCACGCGGTGCTCACGCGGGCGAGCGCCGACTTCGGCGACGGGGAGATCGTGGCCATCACCGGCAGGAGCGGTGTTGGCAAGTCGACGCTCCTCAACCTCGTGAGCGGCATCGATGCGCCCGAGGCCGGCACGGTCGAGATCGACGGCACGGTGGTGAGCGCGCTCGCCGAGCCGGCCCGCACCCGCTTCCGCTGCGCGCGCATCGGCTTCGTGTACCAGTTCTTCAACCTCATCCCCACGCTCAACGCGCAGGAGAACGTGCGCCTGGTGCTCGAGCTCAATGGCCTCACCGGGCCTGAGGCCGCGCGGCGCGCGCAGGCCGCGCTCGCCGAGGTCGGGCTCGCGGACCGCGCCGCGAGCGCGGTGGACCAGCTCTCCGGCGGCGAGCAGCAGCGCGTTGCGCTCGCGCGCGCGGTCGTGCACCGGCCGCGCCTGCTGCTCGCCGATGAGCCCACCGGCAACCTCGATGAGGCCACCGCGCGCGAGATCGTGCCGGTGCTGCTCGCCGGTGCGCGACAGCACGGCGCGACGCTCTTAATGGTCACGCACGATGCGGCGCTCGCGCGCTGCGCCGACCGGGTGCTGGAGCTGCGCGACGGGGCGCTGCATGCGCCCGGGACGGCTTGAGCGTGCGCCTGTTGTGGGCGGCGAGCCGCCGCCACCTCTACCGTCACCCGGCGCAGCTCGCTCTCGCCCTCGCCGGTCTCACCTTAGGGGTGGGCACCATCGTCGCCGTCGACATCGCCACCGCGAGCGCGCGGCGCGCGTTCGAGCTTTCGGTCGAAGCGGTGGACGGTCCGGCCACGCACCAGATCGTGGGCGCGGGCGCCGGGCTCGATGAGCGCCTGTACGTGCGGCTGCGCACGGACGCGCAGCTCGCCGCCGCGGGCGCGCAGTTCGCGCCGGTGGTCTCCGGCTACGTGCGCATCGGCGACCGGCTGCTGGAGCTCTACGGCACCGATCCCTTCGCCGCGCTCGGCACGCAGGCGCCCGGGGGCCTGCGCGCACCGGCGCAGGAGGCGCGCGCCTGGCTGACGCAGGCCGGGACGGTGATCCTCTCGGCCGCGAGCGCCGCGCAGCTGCACCTGGAGAGCGGCGCGCGCTTCACCCTCGGGGTCGGCGGCGTGCGGCACGAGGCGCGGCTTATCGCCACGGCTGGCGGCTCGGCCGCGCTCGACACGCTGGTCCTCACCGACATCGCCCAGGCGCAGGAGTGGCTCGGCGCGCGCGGGCAGCTGACCCGTATCGATGCGCGGCTGCCGCCCGGGGCAGCGGGGGCGGCGTGCGCGGCGCGGCTGCGGGCGCTGCTGCCGCCGGGGGCTGAGCTCCTCACCACGCGCGCGCGTGCCCGTGAGACCTTCGCCATGACCGATGCCTTCACCACCAACCTGCGCGCCATGAGCCTGCTCGCGCTCCTGGTCGGGACGTTCCTCATCTACGGCGCGGTCAGCTTCGCGGTCGTGCAGCGCCGCGCGCTCCTCGGGGTGCTGCGGGCCCTCGGCGCCACGCGCGCCCAGACCGTCGGCATGCTGCTCGCCGAGGCGGCGCTGCTCGGGCTCGCCGGCAGCGTCCTCGGCGCCATCGCCGGCCTCGGCATCGCCCGCGCGCTCGTGGCGCTGGTGTCACGCACCATCAACGACCTGTATTTCGTGGTCGCCGTCAACGCTCTGGCGGTGCCGGCCGGCTCGCTCGTGCTCGCGCTCGCAGCCGGGCTCGGCACCGCGCTGCTGGCCGCGCTCGTGCCCGCGCTCGAAGCTGCCGGCGGCCCGCCGCGCCTGGCGCTCGCCCGCTCGGTGCTCGAGGCGCGGGCGCAGCGGGCCTCGCGCGCTCTGCTGACCGTCGCCTTCGGCTGCGGCGCGCTCGCGGCGATTCTGGTGTTCGCCTCGGCGCGCAGCCTCCTCGCCGGGTTTGCGGCGCTGTTCCTGGTGCTGCTCGCGGTCGCCGCGGCGACCCCTGCGGCGCTGCGGGCGCTGGCGCACGGCGCGGCGCGCCTGGCGCGGCAGCCGAGCACGCTCCTGCGGCTCGCGCTCGAGGATGTGGCGCGCTCGCTGAGCCGCACCGGCGTTGCGGTCGCCGCGCTCGGCATGGCGCTCACGGCCATGATCGGCGTGGCGGTGATGGTCGAGAGCTTCCGCAGCTCGCTGCGCGACTGGCTCGGCGAGACGCTGCGGGCGGACGTGTACGTGAGCGCGCCGGGTCCGACGGACGATGTGGCGCGGCGCCTGGACGCGGCGGTGATCGAACGCGTGCTCGCACTGCCGGCGGTGGCCGCGGTGAGCCGCGTGCGGCACGTGAGCGTCGGCTCGCCCGCCGGTGCGATCGACCTGAACGCGATCGGGTTCGGTCCCCACGGCGAGCGCGCCTTCCGGCTGACGCAGGGCAGTGCGGCGCAGGCCTGGCCGGCCTTCGCGCAGGGGGCGGTGCTCGTCTCCGAGCCGCTCGCCTGGCGGCTGCGTCTGCGCCTCAGCGACCGCCTGGACCTTGATACCCCGGCAGGACCCGTGGCGTTCCCGATCGCCGGGGTGTACCGCGAGTACGGCAACGACCGCGGCGAGATCCTGATGTCGCTGCCGGTCTACCAGCGCGACTTCGGCGACCGCACGCTCTCGGGCCTCGGGCTGTACCTCGTGCCCGGATCCGACCCGGCGAGCGTGGTGCGCGCGCTGCGCGCCGCCACCGCGGACACGCAGCTGCTCTTCATCCGCTCCAACGCCGAGCTGCGCGCGCTGTCGATGGGCATCTTCGAGCGCACCTTCGTCATCACGCGGGTGCTGTACTGGCTGGCCGCAGGTGTGGCGGCGCTCGGCCTGGTGAGCGCGCTGCTCGCCTGGGAGCTCGAGCGCTCGGGCGAGCTGGCCCTGCTGCGCGCGCTCGGGCTCACCCCGCGCGGCAGCGGCGCGCTGATCCTCGCGCAGACACTGTTCATGGGGGCGGCCGCCTTCCTGGTGGCGGTGCCGGCGGGCCTTATGACTGCGCTCGTGCTCACCGAGGTCATCAACCGCCGCGCCTTCGGCTGGCAGATCGACCTGCACCTCGCGCCCGCACAGTTCGGCAACGCGCTCGCCATCGCGCTTGCGGCCGCGCTCGCCGCCGCGCTCTATCCGGCCTGGCGGCAGGTGCGCGCCCCGCTCACCGCGGCGCTGCGCGCGGAGTAGCCCGCCCGTGTCCGCCAGCCGCTCGCTCCTCCTGTGCCTCATCCTCAGTGGCGCTGCCGCGGGCGCACCGCCCGCCACCGTCACCGGACTCCTCGCCCCCGCGGCCGACTCAGGCTTCGCGCAGGTGAGCGCGCCGCGCACGTTTCACTTTCCCGCCGATCACGGCCCGCATCCGCAGTACCGTCAGGAGTGGTGGTATCTCACCGGCAATCTCGATGCGCCCGGCGGGCAGCGCTTCGGCTTCGAGCTCACGTTCTTCCGCTACGCACTCACGCCCTCAGGCAGTGCCCTCCCCGGGGACTCGGCCTGGCGCGCGCGCGAGCTCTACCTCGCCCACTTTGCCGTCACGGACCCGGCGCGCCGCACCTTCCGCTTCGCGCAGCGCCTCGAGCGCGGAGCGCTCGGGCTCGCCGGCGCGCAGGGCGAGCCGCTGAAGGTCTGGGTCGATGACTGGATCCTGCGCGAGGCCGCCCCCGGGCAGTGGCTGCTGCACGCCGCCCTGGAGGGTGCCGCGCTCGATCTCGAGCTCGACGCCACCGCGGCGCCGGTCCTGAACGGGGATGCGGGACTCTCCGTCAAGGCCGATGAGCCCGGGGCGGCGAGCTACTACTACTCGCTGCCGCGGATCGCGGTGCGCGGCACCCTCAGCGCGGGCGGTGCGCCAACGGCGGTGTCGGGCGCGGCGTGGTTCGACCGCGAGTGGGGCAGCGGCGCACTCGGTGCACACGAGGCCGGCTGGGACTGGTTCGCGCTGCAGCTGCAGGACGGCTCGACCCTGATGTATTACCAGCTGCGCGCGTTGGACGGCTCGCGCGATGCGCACAGCGCCGGGACCTTCGTCGGCGCCGATGGCGTCGCGCACGCGCTGGGGGCGCAGGTTGCCATCGAGGTGACCGCGCACTGGCTGAGCCCGCAGGGGACGCGCTACCCGGCGGGCTGGCGCCTGAGCTCACCCGCGCAGGGGCTCGATCTCGTCATAAGTCCGGTGCTCGCCGCCCAGGAGCTGTCCGGACCGCCGCGCTACTGGGAAGGGGCGGTGGATGTGGCGGGGCACAACGCCGCCGGTGCCGTGCGCGGCCGCGGTTACGTCGAGCTCGTCGGCTACGCCGGAACGCCCGGCCCGCGCGCTCAGGCTGGCGGCCACGCGGCGCATGACCGATGATGCGGCCCGCGCCCCCTGCACCTCACCACAGGAGACCCTCCATGCGCTTCCCCCTCGCCGCGGCCGCAACGCTCGTGATCGCCCTGCCGGTGTGCGCAGCGCTCCCCGACGGCACCCAGGCGCCGCCCTTCAGCGCCCAGGCTTCCCTGGGCGGCAACACGTTCCAGTTCTCGCTCGCGGATGCGCTGAAGAAGGGCCCGGTGGTGCTGTATTTCTACCCGGCCGCCTTCACCCCCGGCTGCACGGTCGAGGCGCACGAGTTCGCGGAGGCGACCGACAAGTTCGCCGCTCTCGGGGCGACCGTCATCGGCGTCTCCCACGATCCGATCGACAAGCTGCAGAAGTTCTCGGTGAGCGAGTGCCGCAGCAAGTTCGCCGTCGCCGCCGACACCGACGGCGCCATCATGAAGGCCTACGATTCGGTGCTGCTCGGCCACACCTCCTACGCCGACCGCACCTCCTACGTCATCGCCCCCGACGGCAAGATCCTCTACTCCTACACCGCCATGAAGCCCGACAAGCACGTCGAGAACACCCTCGCCGTCGTGCAGAAGTGGCGCGACGCGCATCCCAAGGGCTGAACCTGGCGCAGCTGCCCGCGGCCACGCCTTGCGGCGGGTCGCGCGGCGGGTCTAATATTCACCCCTATGGGTGAATATCGGAAGCTCGATGCGACCCTGACCGCGCTGGCCGATCCGACGCGGCGCGCGATCCTTGCGCGCCTCGCCCGCGGCGAGGCGCGCATGAGCGACGTCGCCGCGCCGTTTGCCATCTCGCTGAACTCGGTCTCCAAGCACGTGCGCATGCTCGAGCGCGCCGGCTTGGTGCGCCGCCGCCGCCACGGCCGCGAGCACCGCCTGCGGCTCGACCCGGCGCCGCTTCAGGCGCTCGGGCGCTGGGTCGAGGGTGAGCGGCGGCAGTGGGCGTGGCGCCTGCGCGAGCTCGGGCGGATCCTGAAGGAGCCAGGGCCATGAGCGATCCGGCCACCGGGCGGCTTCGCATCACGCACCGCTACGCGGCGCCCGCCGAGCGCGTGTTCGACGCCTTCCTCGACGTCAGCATCGCGCGCCGCTTCCTCTTCGCCACCGCCACCGGGCAGATGCTCAGCGCCGAGCTCGAGCCGCGCGTCGGCGGCCGCTTCACCTTCATCGAGCGCCGCCCCGGGATGGGCGATGTCAGGCACGAGGGCGAGTACCGGCTCATCGAGCGGCCGCGGCGGCTCGTGTTCAGCTTCGCGGTGCCGCAGTTCGATCCGCGCAGCACCACCGTGACGATCGAGATCGCCCCCTGCGCGGGCGGCTGCGAGCTCACGCTCACGCAGGAGGGTGTGCCGGCGGCCTATCTTGAGGGCAGTCGCGAGGGCTGGGGCCGCATCCTCGCCGGCGTGCTGCCGGCGGGTGAGGGCGTGCAGGCGGCCGGCTGGCGCTAGCTCAGGCGAGATCGGCGAGCAGCGGCGGGACCTGGCGCCGCAGCAGTGCGTTGCGCGCCTCCCACTCCTCGGCGCCCGGGAGCGTGGCGAGGAAGCTCACCTCGCCGCCGGCCAGGATCGCGAGCGGCACCCCATCGCGGTACAGCACGCGGTTGCCGCTGAGCGAGGGCAGGCGTGCACCCGGGGTGAGGATGCCCACGAGGTTCAGCGGATCGGCACCCGAGAGCGAGAGCAGCTGCCCTTCGGCCGGGCGGCGCCGTGCCTCGCGCAGCAGCGCGATCGCCTCGGGCGCGGCGTACTGCTCGCCGCTGAAGCCGGCGACGAAGCGCCCGCCGCGGATCTCCCCGCGCGCCTCCAGGCGCCGGCAGCAGTAGAGGATCTCGCGCCACGGCGGCAGCCAGTCCGCCTCGCGCGCCAGCAGGCGCCAGAAGATCACGCCCCAGCGCCGCAGCAGCGTGCGCACCACGTGCTCGACGGCCTCCTCGGGAGCGTGCGGCGCCTCGGCGCCGGGGGGCGTGCGCGCGAGCGCGACCAGCGCCCGGCCGCATCCATGCCGAACAGCGCGATGCGGCGCCGCCGGCCGCCCGGCCGCCGCCGCGGCGGCGCTCGGCCGGGACCAGCAGCGCGCGCAGGCCCGCGAAGCTGTCGGAGTTGATGACGCCGAGGGCGACGAGCTCCCCGAGCGCCTCTTCGGCCTGGCTCGGCAGAAGGCCGCTGCCGTGGGCGATCTCATCGAAGAACGAGGCGCCGTGCGCGCTCAGGTACCCGAGCACGCGCTGCGCGCCGGCGGAGAGGTGCCCGGCCTCGGCGGCGGCCGTCAGCCCGGACCAGAGGCGCACGTTGCGGCGCGCGAGCAGCACGATCGGGGTCGCAGCGCACCGGGGAGGCGCCGCGCTCCGGATCGGCGCGGCGCGGCGCGAGCCGCGTCCACACGTAGCGCCCGGCCAGGCACTGCTCATCGAGCCACACCGGCTCGTACTCGCTGATGCGCTGCGGAAGGATCTCGGTTTCCCAGGCGCTCGCCGGCGCCTCGAAGCCCTCGAGCTGGGCGAGCACCGCGCCGACGGCGTCCGGCCCCTCCATGCGCACCGCCGGGCGTGACGCGCTGCCACTCGAACAGGAAGCGCAGGAAGTCGCGCGCCTCGACCGGCTCGATTTCGGCGCGCAGGCGCTTGACGGTGTAGCGATGGATGCGCGCCAGCAGGCGCCGCTCGCACCACTCGCTCGCCGCGGCCGCACCGGCGCTGAAGGCGCCGCGCATGGCGAAGCCCTCGGCCTGCAGCGCCGCGAGCGCGGCCTCGATGCGCGTAAGCGGCAGCCCGATCGCCTGCGCCAGCGCGAGGGTGGTCACCGGGCCTGAGCCCTGCAGGCGCCCGCGCACCACTTCGATCAGCGCGGCCTGCGGCTCGATGGGCTGCGCATGCGCGGCCGGCGTCACGAGCGGCGGCTCGCACACCCCGTCGGGGAAGAGCGCGGTGAAAAGCGGCAGCCGCTCGGCGGTGACCCACACCGCGTGCGCCCCGCAGCTGAAGCGGGCCGCGCGCCGCGCCTGGGCGAGGGCGCGCGAGGAGCTCCGGCCAGCCGGGCTGCGGCGACCTCGGCGGCGGTGAGGAAGGTCAGCCACAGCAGCGCGTCGTGCAGCTCATCGGCATTCGTCGCATCGGGCCACGCCTCGTCGCGCACGCGGGCGATGGCCTCGGGGTCGAGCTTGCCGATGATCGGCGGCGCTTTGCGGGTCGAGCCAACGGCGGCTCATCACCGCCTGGGTTCGGCGCTCCTCGAGCGGCGCATCGTCAAGATAGGCGTAGGGACGCGCGTTGAGAGACCTCGAGCGCGAGCGGCGAGGGTTCGGTGAGATCGCGCGCAACAACACGGATCGCGCCGGACTCGAGCGCGCGCAGCAGCTGCTCGAACGCCCTCGATGTCCATCGCCTCCTCGAGGCAGTCGCGGATCGTCTGGCGGACCAGCGGATGGTCGGGGATCTCCAGCTCGCCCGGCAGGTTCTCCGCACAGGCCACCTGATCGGGGAAGACCGCGCTCAGCAGGTCCTCGGCGGCCATGCGCGCGAGCGGCGGCGGGCACCTTCTTGCCGCCGCGGAAGCGCGGCAGCGCGAGCGCGATGGTCGCGCTCCAGCGCCAGCGCACCGGGAACATCGGCGCCGCGCACAGCGCCTGCACCAGCAGCGGCCGCACCGTGTTGGAGTGCAGATAGCGCGCGACGTCGGCGAGCTCGAAACTGTGCGCGGTGGTGAGCGAGAGGACGATGGTGTCCTCGGTCGCCGCCGCCTGCAGCTCGAAGTTGAAGGAGCGGCAGAAGCGCTTGCGCAGCGCCAGACCCCAGGCGCGGTTGATGCGGCTGCCGAAGGGGGAGTGGATGACGAGCTGCATGCCGCCGGCCTCGTCGAAGAAGCGCTCGAAGATCAGCGTGTGCTGCGTCGGCAGCGCCCCGAGCGCGGCGCGCCCGGCGGCGAGATAGCTCGACGAGCTGCACCGCGGCGGCGGCGCTGATGCCGGCGCTGTCGATGAGCCAGGCGGTCGCCGCCTCGAGGCCCGCGCCGAGCTCGGCCTCGAGCTCGCTGCGCAGGCGCGAGACGCTCGCGGAGAGCTCATCGCTGCGCCCGGGCGCCTCGCCCAGCCAGAACGGGATCGAGGGCGGCTCGCCGCGCGCATCCTCGACGCGGACGCGGCCCTGCTCGACGCGCAGGATGCGGTAGGAGATGTTGCCGAGCTGGAACACGTCGCCCTGCAGGCTCTCGACCGCGAAGTCCTCGTTGACGGTGCCGACGAACTGCGCCTGCGGCTCGAGGATCACCTGGTAGTCGGCGGTGTCGGGAATGGTGCCGCCGGAGGTGAGCGCGGTGAGGCGCGCGCCGCGCCGCCCCTTGATGAGGTGGTTGACCGCGTCGTGGTAGAGCAGCGCGCCGTGGCGGCCGCGCCGCGTGGTGTAGCCTTCCGCGAGCATGCGCACCACCTCGTCGAATTCTGCGCGGCTTAAGTCGCGGTAGCTCCAGGCGCCGCGCAGCAGCTCGAACAGCGCGCTCCTCCTCCCACTCGCGCGCGCCGCACTCGGCGACGATCTGCTGGGCGAGCACGTCGAGCGGCTTCGCCGGCAGCGTCAGGCGGTCGAGCTCGCCGCGGCGCACCGCCGCGAGCAGCGCCGTGCACTCGATGAGGTCGTCGCGCGAGAGCGGAAACAGCCGCCCCTTCGGGGTCGCCGCCCACGGCGTGGCCGGAGCGGCCGACGCGCTGCAGGAAGGCGGCGATGGAGCGCGGCGAGGACGAGCTGGCACACCAGGTCGACCTCGCCGATGTCGATGCCGAGCTCGAGCGAGGCGGTGGCCACCAGCGCCTTGAGCGCGCCGCGCTTCAGGCGCTGCTCGGCATCCAGGCGCGACTCGCGCGCGAGGCTGCCGTGGTGCGCGGTGACGTGCTCCTCGCCGATGCGCTCGGACAGGTGCCGCGCGAGGCGCTCGGCCTGGCGGCGCGTGTTGACGAAGACCAGCGTGGTGCGGTGCTCGCCGATCAGCTCGGCGAGGCGGTCGTAGATCTGCGTCCACACCTCCCCGGACATGACCGCCTCGAGCGGCGCCTCGGGGATCTCCAGCTGCAGATCGCGCGCGCGCACGTGGCCGGCGTCGACGATGGCGCAGTCGGCGCGTCCGCTGCGCATCGAGGTGGCGCGCGCCGACCAGGAAGCGCGCCACCTCCTCGATCGGCTTCTGCGTGGCGGACAGCCCGACGCGCGTCAGGCGCCGCCCGGCGAGCGCCTCGAGGCGCTCGAGCGTCAGCGCGAGGTGCGCGCCGCGCTTGGTGGCGGCCATGGCGTGGATCTCGTCGACGATGACGGTGCGGGTGCTGCCGAGCATCTGGCGTCCCGAGGCCGAGCCCATGAGGATGTAGAGCGACTCGGGCGTGGTGACCACGATGTGCGGCGGGCGCTTGCGCATGGCGGCGCGCTCGTGCTGCGGCGTGTCGCCGGTGCGCACGAAGGTGCGGATCTCGGGGGCCGGCAGGCCCTCAGCCTCGAGCTCGGCGCGGATCCCGGCCAGCGGCGCCTCGAGGTTCTTGTGGATGTCGTTGGAGAGCGCCTTCAGCGGCGAGACGTAGACCACCTGGGTCTCGTCGGCGAGCGTGCCGGTCGAGCCCCTCGCGCACCAGCGCATCGATCACGGCGAGGAAGGCGGCGAGGGTCTTGCCCGAGCCGGTCGGGGCGGCGATGAGCACGTGGCGCTGCGCGGCGATGTGCGGCCACGCGGCCGCCTGCGCCGGGGTGGGCGCGGTGAAGGTGCGCGCGAACCAGCGGGCGACGGCGGGGTGGAAGGTGTGCGGCATGGGCTCGATTGAAACACACCGGGTCGGTCCTTCGAGCTTGGCGGTGCGCGGGCTTTCCTGTCCATCCAGCCGGCCGCGACGCAGCCCCCTGTACGCCCCCGCCGCGGCCGCCTGCGCTGTGGCCCAGGCCGTCCCGGGGCGCTGTAGGACAACCTGACAAAACACCGGGACGACTTGGGAGGCAGCGCGGCAGGAGAGTAAAGTGTCGGGTGGTTGCGCACGGCGGTGGGACGCGAAGGACCTGAGCTGATGTGGGAAGCGGATGCCGAGGCCTCGGCCCGGCGCAGAGTGTTCTGGCTGATGGGTATCGTCGCCGCGGTCGTGGTGGTCGCAGCCGGGGCGTGGTACTGGTTTCACGGGCGCACGGCGCCGCCGGCACCTGCCGCCGCCGCCGCCCCCGCGGCACCGCCGGCGGCCGCCGAGCAGGTGGCCCATCCCATCCCGGGCGATACGGAGGCCCAGGCGCTGCCGGCGCTCAACGACAGCGACGCGGTCGCGCACGACTCGCTCGCCGGGGTGCTCGGGCGCGAGCCGGTCGAGCAGTTCCTGGTGCCGCAGAACATCGTGCGCCACATCGTGGTGACGATCGACAACCTGCCGAACAAGAAAGTCGCCGTCGAGCAGCGCCCGCTGAAGCCGATCGGCGGCCAGACCGCGGTGGCGCAGCAGGGTGACATCACCACCTTGAGCCCGCAGAACTACGAGCGCTACGCGCCCCTGATGCGCGTGGTCGAGAAGACCGACGTCAAAGCGCTCGCCGTGGTCTACGAGCGGCTCTATCCCCTGTTCCAGCAGGCCTACGAGGACCTGGGCTACCCGGGCAAGTACTTCAACGACCGCCTGGTGCAGGTCATCGATCACCTGCTGCAGACCCCCGAGCTCACCACACCGGTGGCGGTCACGCAGCCGAAGGTGTTCTGGCAGTACGCCGATGAGGATCTGGAGAACCGTTCCGCGGGACAGAAGCTCCTGATGCGCATGGGCCCGGCGAACGAGCGCATCATCAAGACCAAGCTGCGCGAGCTGCGCGCCGAGATCGTGAAGCAGAAGTAGCCGATGAGCGCAGCCGAGCCCGAGGCGGATCTGTCGCGCCCCTTGAGCGAGCTGCGTGCCGTGCTGATCGGCGGGGAGACGCTCGAGGCCTACGCCATCCAGCGGCGCATGTTCGCGCTCACCCACCGGCGCCAGCTGCTCGCCGCCACCAGCGGGCGCCTGGTCGTGCTCACGCGCAAGCTCCTCGGCGGCTACGACGTCGCCACCATCCGCTGGCAGGACCTCGAGGAGGTGACGCTGCACGTGGGCATCCTCAGCGCCGATCTGTCGGTGCGGGCCGGCAAGGCGACCGACCTCGCCTCGCTCGCCACCCAGGGGAGCCAGCGCGCCGACTTCCGCGGCCTGCGCAAGGCGCAGGCGCAGGCGGTCTACCGCATCTGCCAGACCCAGGACCAGGCGTGGCGCGAGAAGCGCCGCATCCGCGAGCTCGAGGAGCTGCGCGCCCGCTCCGGGGGCATCCAGGTGAGCTCGGGCCCGGCGCCGGCGGCGCCCGAGGGCGATGCGGTACGGCGCCTGCAGGAGGCCAAGCAGCTGCTCGAGGCCAAACTGATCACCGACGCCGAATACGAGGCCATCAAGGCCAAAATTGTCACCTGACCGACAGCCTGTACACAGTTAATCCACAAGCGATCCACAGGCACGCTGCGCTAACCTCGGCTCCATGGCCATCCGCTTCCGGCGCCGTCCGCCCCAGGAAAACGAGGTTCTGGGGATCTACACCTTCCCCAGCCGCACCGTGCAGGTGCTCAAGACCGCCGACGACCGGATCCTGTGGACGTGTGACTGTGAGCGCTTCCGCCGCCAGTCCGACCAGCGCGAGCCGTTGTGGTGCAAGCACATCGCCAAGGCGGCGGCGCGGCGCTCGCTCGAGCGCATGACGCGCCGCGTCGCCGGCGCCCGCACTCCCGACCCCTGATACGCCCTCAGGCCTCGATCAGCCCCTCGCGGATGGCGATGAGGGTGAGCTCGGACTGGTTGCTGACGCTGAGCTTGTGCTTGATGTTGTAGAGGTGCGTGCCGACGGTCGAGGCCGAGAGCTTCAGGTCCTCGGCGATGCGCCCGACGCTGTGGCCGCGCGCCAGGCGCACGAACACCTCGAACTCCCGCTCCGAGAGCCGCTCGAGCGCGGTGCGGCCGCCGCCGTCCACTTCCGCGAGCGCGAGCTTCTTGGCGAGCTCCGCCTCGAGATAACGCTCGCCGGCGGCGACCGTGGTGATCGCCGCGAACAGCGCCTCGGGCGCCGAGCGCTTGGACAGAAAGCCGCGCGCCCCCTCGCGCAGCGCGCGCTGCGCGTGCAGCGGGTCATCGTGCGCCGACAGGGTGAGCACGCGCGCCTGGGGGTGGTGGGCACGCAGGCGCCGCAGCGCCTCGAGCCCGCCCATGCCGGGCATCGCCAGGTCCATGACCACGACGTCGGGGTGCAGCTCCTCGTAGCGCCGGAGCGCGTTCTCGCCGCTGTCGGCCTCGCCCACCACGAGTGTGCCCTTGTGCCCCTGCAGCAGCAGCCGAAAGCCGGTGCGCACCACGGCGTGGTCGTCCACCAGGAGCACGCGGATCATGCACTCACCAGCGGGATCTCGGCGCTGAGTGCGGTGCCGTGCGGGGTGCGCCCGGTCACGCGGAACGTGCCGCCGAGGCGCTCGACGCGCTCGGCGAGGCCGCGCAGGCCGAAGTGCCCGGGGCGCGCCCAGTTCGCCGGCAGCCCGACGCCGTCGTCGCACACCGCGACGCGCAGGCGCGCACCATCGGCGCGCACCTCGATGTCGATGTGCCGCGCCTGCGCGTGCCGCACCGCGTTCACCAGGCCCTCCTGCACCACGCGGTAGGCGGCGAGCGTGACCGAGGCGCCGAGCTCGCCCGGCAGCTCGTGCCGCAGCGTGAGCGCCGGCTCGCCGTGGCGCGCCTGCGCATCGCGCACCAGCTTCTCGAGCGCGTGCGCGAGCCCGAGGGTATCGAGGCTGAGCGGGGTGAGGCGCGGGATGAGTCCATGCATGGCATCGTACAGCCGCGCGGCCTCCGCGCTGATCAGTCCTGCGGCCTCGCGCATGGCGCTCTCCTGTGCCTGGGTGGCGATCGCCATGGCGAGGGAGCGGATGGCGGTGACCGACTGGCCGAACTCATCGTGCAGCTCGTGGGCGATCTGGCGCCGCTCCTCCTCGATGCTCTGCTCGATCAGCTGCGCGAGCTCGCGGCGCTCCTCGAGGCGGCTGCGCGCCTCGCGCGCCTCGCGCTCGGAGGCCAGCGCGCGCTCGACGCTCTCGGCCATGCGGTTGAAGGCGGCGCCGATGGTGTGTGCCTCGGCGCCCTGCAGCTCAGGCAGGCGGTGGCTGAGCTCGCCCTGCTGCAGGCGGTTCAGGCCCTGCACGATGACGCCGAAGGGGGCGAGCGCGCGCTCCACCAGCCCGAAGGCGAGGGCGCTGACGAGGGCGAGCAGCACCAGGGCGAACAGCGCGAGGTGCGTGAGCTCGTCCCAGGCATCGAGGATGGCGCGCGAGGGATCCGGGTCGATGGCCAGCTGCGCCCCGTCGGGCAGCGCGAACAGCTGCCGCGGCGGGTGCGGGGTGAGCAGGCGCGCGAACCACTGCGGCGCCTCGCGCCCGGCCTTGTAGGCCGGCGGCGGGGAGCGATAGAGGAGTGCGCCGTCGGCGCCGCGCAGGCTGATGTCGTTGGCGCGCACGTGGCCGAGGCGTTCGAGCAGGAACTTCACCGCCGGGGTGCCGCCGCTGTCGGCGTAGCTCAGCGCGAGCCCCCCGAGCAGCTGCGCCGCCACGCGGTTGGCCGCCTCGATCTCCTCACGGATCGAGGAGCGCGTGGCGCGGATGCCCTCGGCCACCAGCGCCAGGAGGAACACGGCGGTCAGTCCGGTCACAACCAGGTTCAGGCGCGTCCGCAGTTTCATCGCAGACTTAACAGTAACTTGCGGGGACCCGCCGGAACCGGGGGTGAGAGCCGCGGGGCTTCAAGAAAATCATGAAACTCGCCTCAGGGCCGGGGCTTTCGGGCTCCACGCGCCGATGGCGAGGATACACTCCCCCTGTCGAGTCTGAATAACCGGCTTCGATCGTCTTCGCAGGAGTCTCAATATGCGCTGGGAAATGCCACAGGCCGTCGATTTCCGCTTCGGTATGGAAATCACGATGTACATCGCGAACCGGTAAAGACCGGTCGGGCTGGGAGCCTGCCTTCCGGGGCTCCGTCAAGCCCTCTCAGCGGGCGCGCGACCCGAAGGCGACGCCCGGCAAGGTTGCTCCAGTGAGGATTCGGGTCCTGGGCTCGGCGGCCGGCGGCGGCTTCCCCCAGTGGAACTGCAACTGCCGCAACTGCAGCGGCGTGCGCCGCAACACGCTGCGTGCCCTGCCGCGTACCCAGTCCTCGATCGCCGTGTGCGGCGCCGACCCGCAAGCCTGGGCGCTGATCAATGCCTCCCCCGACATCCTGCAGCAGCTCAGGGCCAGCCCCGAGCTGCAGCCCGCACGCGCCCCGCGCGACACCGCCCTGCGCGCCATCGTGCTGGTCGACGGCCAGGTCGATCACACCACCGGACTTTACATGCTGCGTGAGTCGACCCGGCCGCTTACCGTGTGGTGCACGGACCAGGCCTGCGCCGATCTCACCCAGGGCAATCCCATCTTCGCGGTGCTGGCGCACTACTGCGGGGTCGAGCGCCACCCGCTGCACCCCGACGGGCGCGAGTTCACGGTCGCAGGCCTGCCCGACATCCGCTTCGCAGCGCTCGCGGTCGCCTCCAAGCCCGCGCCGTATTCGCCGCACCGCGACCGCCCGCAAAGCGGCGACAACGTCGCGCTGCTCATGCGCGATGCGCAAAGCGGCAGGAGCGCGCTCTACGCTCCGGGCCTGGGGGCGATGGAGGAGCCGCTGTGGGCGGCGATGCAGCAGGCGGACTGCGTGCTCGTCGACGGCACCTTCTGGAGCGACACGGAGATGATCGGCCTTGGGCTGTCGAGGAAGCGCGCGCGCGAGATCGGCCACCTGCCGCAGAGCGGCGCGGGCGGCATGCTCGAGTGGCTCGAGCGCCTGCCGCCGGCCACGCGGCGCATCCTCATCCACATCAACAACACCAACCCGATCCTCGATGAGGACTCCCCCGAGCGTGCCGAGCTTGGCGCGCGGCGCATCGAGGTCGCCCACGACGGCCTGGAGCTGCAGCTGTGAGCGAGAGCGCCCTGACGCGCGCGGAGTTCGAGCGGCGGCTGCGCGAGCGCGGCCGCGCCTACCACATCCACCATCCCTTCAACGTGATGCTCAACACCGGCAAGGCCACGCCGGTGCAGATCCGCGGCTGGGTGGCGAACCGCTTCTACTACCAGATCAACATCCCGGTGAAGGACGCCGCCATCCTCGCCAACTGCGATGACCGCGCGGTGCGGCGCAACTGGGTGCAGCGCATCCTCGATCACGACGGCTACGGCGAGGACCCGGGCGGCATCGACTCGTGGCTGCGCCTGGCCGAGGCCGTCGGCCTGCAGCGCGCGGAAGTCGAGAGCCTGGATGCGGTGCTGCCGGGGGTGCGCTTCGCGGTGGATGCCTACGTGAACTTCGCGCGCCGCGCACCCTGGCCGGAAGCGGTGTGCGCCTCGCTCACCGAGCTGTTCGCGCCCGAGATCCACAAGCAGCGCCTCGCCACCTGGCCGGAGCACTACCCGTGGATCGAGCCGGGGGGGCTGAAGTATTTCCAGAGCCGGGTGAGTCTGGCGCGCCGCGACGTGGAGTTCGGGCTCGCCTGCACGCTCGAGCGCTTCCGCACCCGCGAGGCGCAGGAGCGGGCGCTCGAGGTCCTGCAGTTCAAGCTCGACGTGCTGTGGCAGATGAACGATGCCATGGCGCTCGCCTATGGGGTGACCTCGTGAGCGAGCCGGCGCTCAGCGCGAGGCTGCGCATCACCCCCGGCATGCGCCTGCAGTGGGAGCCGGCGCAGGAGGCGCACGTGCTTTTGTACCCGGAGGGCATGGTGAAGCTGAACGGCAGCGCCGGGGCCATCCTCAGCCGCTGCAACGGCACCGCAACGCTGGCCGAGATCGTCGCGGACCTCGAGCACACCTACGGGGCGAGCGGACTTCTGGCGGATGTGAGCGCCTTCGTGCGCTACGCGCTCGAGAAGCGCTGGCTCGAGGAGGCAGCATGAGCGCCGTGCCGCAGATGCCGCGTCCCGGGCCGCCGCTGTGGCTGCTGCTCGAGCTCACCTACCGCTGCCCGCTGCACTGCGTGTTCTGCTACAACCCCACCGAATTTGCCGCCACCGGCGCGGAGCTGTCCACGGACGAGTGGCTGCGGGTGCTGGCGCAGGCGCGCGCGCTCGGCGCGGTGCAGCTCGGACTGTCCGGCGGGGAGCCGCTGGCGCGCGAGGATCTGGAGGAGATCGTCGCCGAGGCCCACCGCCTCGGCTTCTACACCAACCTCATCACCTCCGGCATCGGCCTCAGCGAGGCGCGCATCGGCGCGCTCAAGCGCGCCGGCCTGGACCACATCCAGCTGTCCTTCCAGGACAGCACGCGCGAGCTGAACGACTTTCTCTCCAGCACGCGCACCTTCGATCTCAAGGCCCGGGTCGCGCGCCTCATCCGCGAGCACGGCTACCCGATGGTGCTCAACGTGGTCCTGCACCGCCACAACATCGACCACGTCGCGCAGATCCTCGCCATGGCCGAGCACATGGAGGCGCAGTACGTCGAGCTCGCCAACACCCAGTACTACGGCTGGGCGTGGCTGAACCGTGCGGAGCTCCTGCCCAGCCGCGCGCAGCTCGAGCGTGCCGAGCGCGTCACCGCGGAGTTCCGCGAGCGCATCGGCAACCGCATGAAGATCTACTTCGTGGTGCCGGACTACTTCGAGACGCGCCCCAAGCCGTGCATGAGCGGCCTGGGCTCGGTGTTCCTGGCCGTGGCTCCCGACGGCACGGCGCTGCCGTGCCACGCGGCGCGCATGCTCCCGGGCCTGGAGCTGCCCAACGTCACCCGTATGGGCGTGCGCGAGATCTGGTACGACTCCCAGGCCTTCAACCGCTTCCGCGGCCAGGGATGGATGAAGGAGCCGTGCGTGAGCTGCCCGGAGCGGGACAAGGACTTCGGCGGCTGCCGCTGCCAGGCGTACCTGCTCACCGGCGATGCCGACAATGCCGACCCGGTGTGCGACAAGTCCCCGCACCATCACCTGGTGACCGAGGCGGTGGCGCGGGCCGAGGCGGCGCTCGCGGCCGCGCCGCGCCCGCGCGAGCAGGTGCTGAAGTTCCGTGACCACCGCAGCTCCATTCCCGTTACCATCGCCCGGGAAGAGGACTAGAACGCGAGGGTGGCGTGACCGTACGGCGCGTGCTGAAGATGGGCGAGCCGCTGCTTCGGGAAGTGGCGCGGCCGGTGGAGCGCTTCGACGGTGCGCTGGCGGCCCTCATCGCCGACATGGACGACACCATGCGCGCCCAGAGCGGGGCGGGCCTGGCCGCACCGCAGATCGGCGTCGGCTCCCGGGTGGTGATCTTCGAGCTGCGCGACAATCCGCGCTATCCGCACATCAAGCCCGTCCCCTACACCGTGCTCGTGAACCCCGTGCTCACCGCGCTCACCGAGGAGCAGGAGGAGGGCTGGGAGGGGTGCCTGTCGGTGCCGGGGATGCGCGGACTCGTGCCGCGCTTCACGCGCCTGCGCTACCAGGGCTTCGATGCCGCCGGTGCGCCCATCGACCGCACCGTGGAGGGTTTCCACGCCCGCGTGGTGCAGCACGAGGTCGACCACCTCGATGGCATCCTCTTCCCGCAACGCGTGCGGGATTTGCGAAACTTCGGCTTCGAGGATGTGCTCGCCGGGCAGCTGACGCCCATGCCGGACTAGGGAGGACACGATGAGCCAGCGCGCCACCGGATCGTTCGACGTGAAGGTCACCCCGCAGAAACCCGACACGCAGGTCGCGCGCGCCGCGAACCTGTCGCGTCTGACCATCGACAAGCGCTTCCATGGCGACCTCGAGGGCATCAGCAAGGGCGAGATGCTCGCCCTGCAGACCGAGATGGGCTCGGCCGGCTACGTGGCGCTCGAGCGCGTCACCGGCAAGCTCAAGGGCCGCTCGGGGAGCTTCGTCCTGCAGCACTTCGCCACCATGACCCGCGGCGAGCCGCACGCCCAGATCGCCGTGGTGCCCGACTCGGCCACCGGGGAGCTGCGCGGCCTCGCCGGCAAGATGAGCATCACGGTGGATGCCGACGGCGGCCACTCCTACGAGTTCGATTTCAAGCTCGACGGCAAGCCGCTGCCCTGAGCAGCGCGACGCGCAGCCGCGGCGTCACCACCGCCGGCTGCGGCGCATTACAAGTCCCGGACCCGGGACCCGCACGTTAGGGCGAGGACTGGCGCGTACCGCTCGCGGTGTGCGGCACGCGCAGGTCACGGCTCAAGCGGATCGCCGCCTCGACTCCCTGGTAGTAGCCTGAGACCGCGCCGGTCTCGAGGTAGCCGAGCGAGGCGTAGAAGGCGCGGGCCGCGGCGTTGCCGGCGCGCAGCTCGAGCCCGACGAGGAACGTGCCCGCCGTCAGCGCCGACTCGTGCAGCCAGCTGAGCAGCGTCCGCGCGACGCCGCGGCGCCGGTGGACCGGGTGCACCGCGAGCAGGTTGAGGTGCGCGCGCTCATCACCGTAACGCATGATCGCAAAGCCGGCGATGCCCCAGGCGCTGCGCGCGGTGAGCACGACGCTCTCGGCGTCGCGGATGTGCCAGCCGATGCGCGTCGTGACCCAGGCGGGCCTGAGCCCCGCCTCGACGTACAGCTCCGACATGCGCGCCAGCGTTTCGGCGTCGGCGCGGCGCGCGAGTTCGATGCGGTAGGCGGCCACACGCGCTCCTTCAGGCCAGGGTGTGGAAGACCTTCTGGACGTCCTCATCCTGCTCGAGCTTGTCGATCAGGGTGAGCACCTCGGTCGCCTGCTCCTCGGGGAGCTCGGTCGGAACCGTGCAGATGTATTCGTGCTCGGCGGACAGCGGGGCGATGCCGCGCGCCTCCAGCGCCTCCTGCAGATGGCCGAACTCGGCAAAGGCGCCGCGGATCACCAGCTGCGGCTCGCCCTTCTCGCCGCTGCTCTCGCCCATCTCATCGAGCCCGTGGTCGATCAGGTAGAGCTCGAGATCGTCCTGGTCGATAC
The DNA here is from genome assembly GCA_963825385.1 of uncultured Pseudomonadota bacterium. Classification (GTDB taxonomy): domain Bacteria; phylum Pseudomonadota; class Gammaproteobacteria; order Steroidobacterales; family Steroidobacteraceae; genus 13-2-20CM-66-19. Next base: position 138,790 of record CAWGSX010000003.1, read on the forward strand.
CCGCCGGGTTGAGCCGGAACACGCCCATCTTGCGGAACAGGAAGGCGACGCTGCCGGAGGTGGCGAGGTTGCCGCCATGCTTGGTGATGACGTTGCGCACCTGCGCCACGGTGCGCGTCGGGTTATCGGTGGCGGTCTCGACCAGGAGCGCGACGCCGTGCGGCGCGTAGCCCTCGTAGAGCACTTCCTGGTAGTTGGCGGCATCACGCCCCGAGGCGCGCTTGATGGCGGCCTCGATCTTGTCCTTGGGCATGTTGACGGCGCGTGCATTCTGGATGGTGCGCCGGAGCATGGGGTTCGAGGCCGGGTCCGGGCCCCCGGACTTGACCGCCATGGTGATGTCCTTGGCGATGCGCGCGAACTGCTTCGCCATGCGGTTCCACCGCGCGAACATCGTGTGCTTGCGAACTTCGAAGATGCGCCCCATGAGCGCGCATGGTGCACCAAGCCGCACGGGGGTGCCAGAGAGCGCCCGGCGGCGGCAGTTCTCAGCGAGGCAGGAGACGGACCGCGGTCGTTGGGCCGCGGCCGTGATGGGTCAGGCGAGCTGTGCCTGCAGCAGCCGCAGCCGCCGGCGCTGCAGATTCAGGCTGCGCTCGATCTCGCGCAGCTTGCTTTGCAGGTCGACCTGCTCCCAGCTCTCCATGACCGCGCGCTTCTTCTCGTTCAGCCACTCTTCCTTGACGCGCGCCCAGTCGGCGATCGCGGCGAGGAAATTCTCGTACTCGTGCGCGAGGCGTGCGCGCAGCGTGTCGAGCTGCGAGTTCGTGCCGGCAGGCAGGCGCGCCAGGCGCGCCTTGGCGCGGATGAACTGCATCGCGAGCAGCGCCTTCTGGATCTGGAAGGCGGGCGTGCGTTTCAGCCGCCGCGTGAGGCCGATGAGGCTCAGGGCGCCGATCAGCCACTTGGTCGGGTCCCACTGCCACCAGCGCACGCCGTTTCGGTAGTCGTGCGCGAACAGGTGATGGAAGTTGTGGTAGCCCTCGCCGTAGGTGACCACCGCCAGCACCCCGTTGTCGCGCGCGGTGTTGTCCTCGGTGTAGGGCTGGTGGCCCCACATGTGCGCCAGCGAGTTGATGAAGAAGGTGACGTGATGGCTCCACACCAGGCGCGCAAAGCCGGCGAGGATCAGCATGCCCCAGACATCGCCGAAGATGAGCCCGGTCAGCACCGGCAGACCGACGTTCAGGCCCACGGCCAGCGGCACGTAGTGGCGGTGCTGGAAGGCGAGCAGCCGGTCGCGCTTGAGGTCGGGGATGTTGCTGAAGTCTTCCCGGCCGCTCGGGTATTCGCGCAGCATCCAGCCGATGTGTGAGAACCAGAACCCGCGCCGCGCCGAATAGGGGTCGAGCTCCTCATCGTCGACATGCAGGTGGTGGGTGCGATGGCCGCTCGCCCAGGCGAACACGCTGTTCTGCAGGGACATCGTGCCGAATACCAAGAGCACCGCGCGCACGCTCCAGTGTGCCTCGTAGGTGCGGTGCGCCCACAGGCGGTGGTAGCCGGCGGTGATAGCCAGGCCGTTGGCCCAGGCGAAGGCGACGGCCACGATCCAGGTGGCGGTCGTGAAGCCGTGCGTGAGCCCGTACCAGGGAACCGCCACCAGCGCGATCGCCGCGGTGAGAACGAACATCAGCGTGTTGGCCCAGATCAGGGGCGGCTTGGGCTTGCGGACAGCGGTGTTCTGGCTCATGCAGGATTGTAAAGCGGTGTGAGGTTCTGGCGGCGCCGTAACTTATCACGCCCGGTGTGCCAAGGTGGGACTTGCGTCGGTTTTGGCATTCCGTGGCGCCTCTCCAACTGTATATGGGGGCGCCTGGGCGTTTTGCGCGCTGCGCCGGATGCCGTAATCGTGACGCGCGGCGGCGCTTTCGCGCCCGGATGGCCCTCCGGGGGCCGGTACGCCGGGGCTTTGCGCCCATGCTACCGTTGCGGCCCCCTTTAAGGCCGTGAGCCTTGCCGCTACAGGAGCGCCCGTGATCCGTCGCCGTAACGCCGCCGTTTGCCTCACCGCCGCCGTCCTCGCCGGCACACTGACCGCCGCAAGCTTCGCGCGGGCACCCGCTGCCGCGCCTGAGGGCCTCAGCGTGCCTGCCGGGGTCGAGAAGGCGGCGCATGCCTTCATCACCGCAGGGGCCCTTGCCGCACCGATCCGCTTCCTCGCCTCGGACCTGCTCGAGGGACGCGGTCCTGCCACGCGCGGGGATCAGCTCGCACGGCTTTACCTGCAGACCGAGCTCGAGGGCATGGGCTACCAGCCCGCCTTCGCCAGCGGCGCCTGGCAGCAGCCCTTCGACATCGTCGGCATCAAGGCGCAGTTCCCCAGGATCTGGAGCTTCGCAGGCAAGGGCGGCAAGCTCGACCTCGCCTGGCGCGAGGACTACATCGCCGCCAGCGGCCAGCAGAAAGAGCAGGTGAGCGTCGCCAACGCCGAGCTCGTCTTCGTCGGCTACGGCATCCAGGCGCCGGAGTACCGCTGGGATGACTTCAAGGGCGCAAATCTCGCCGGCAAGATCCTGGTGATGATGAACAACGATCCGGACTGGGACCCGAACCTGTTCGCCGGCAAGCGGCGCCTGTACTACGGCCGCTGGGACTACAAGTACGAGAGTGCCGCGAGGCAGAAGGCCGCCGGGGCGATCATCATCCACACCACCGCCTCGGCCGGTTATCCGTTCCAGGTGGTGCAGAGCTCCTGGGGCGGGGAGCAGTTCGAGCTGCCGGCCGGCGCCGAGCCGCGCCTCGCCTTCCGCTCCTGGGCCACCGAGGATGCGGTGCGGCGCCTGGTGAAGCTCGCCGGTTACGACCTCGACAAGCTGATCGAATCGGCGCGCTCGCGCGACTTCAAGCCCGTGCCGCTCGGCATCACCACCTCGCTCGCCTTCACCAACACCCTGTCGCGCGTGAAGACCGCCAACGTCGGCGGCGTGCTGCCCGGGAACGATCCCAAGCTCGCCCCGCAGCTGGTGGTCTACAGCGCGCACCACGACCACTTCGGCATCGGCGAGCCGGACAAGAGCGGCGACAGGATCTACCACGGGGCGGTGGACAACGCCTCCGGCTGCGCCCAGGTGCTCGCCATCGCGCGCGCGTTCGCGGCGCTGCCGGCGCGGCCGCGGCGCACGATCCTGGCGCTGTTCGTGGCCGGCGAGGAGCGCGGGCTGCTCGGCTCGAAGTACTACGCCGAGCACCCTTCCGTGCCCGCCGGGCGCATCGCCGCCGACATCAACATCGACGGCGGCAACATCCTCGGGCGCACGCGTGATGTGGTGCTGGTGAGCATGGGCAAGTCCTCGCTGGATGAGATCGCCGCCGCGCTCGCCAAGGCCCAGGGGCGCACGCTGGTCGGTGATCAGTTCCCGGACCGCGGCTACTACTACCGCTCCGATCAGTTCTCCTTCGCCAAGGTGGGTGTGCCGGCGCTGTTCTTCGCGGAAGGGGTGGACGTCATCGGCAAGCCGGCCGGCTGGGGCAAGCAGCAGCACGATGAGTGGGAGCTCAAGCAGTACCACCAGCCGAGCGACAAGCTCGACGCCAGCTGGAACTTCGACGGCATGATCGAGGATGCGCAGCTGGACATGATGGCCGGTTGGCTCATCGCGCAGGCGGACGCGCTGCCGGCCTGGAAGGCCGGGGATGAGTTCGAGGCGGCGCGCAGGAAGGCACTCGCGGCGCTGCCGCAGGCCAACTAGAGAGAGGCACTCATGTTCGAGGCACTGGAGCTGATCGGCACGGACTCGATCCTGGCGCTGATGGCGGCGTTCCGCGCCGATCCCGACTCGCGCAAGGTGGACCTCGGGGTCGGGGTGTACCGCGACGAGCGCGGCGAGACCCCGGTGCTCGAGTCGGTGCGGCGCGCGGAAAACGCGCTCATCGCCGAGCAGACCACCAAGACCTACGTGGGGCCCGCGGGCAACCTGGGCTTCAACGCCGAGATGGAGCGGCTGGTGTTCGGTGCCTCCCACGCGGCGCTGCGTGATGGCCGGGTGCGCACGGTGCAGACCCCGGGGGGCTGCGGGGCGCTGCGCCTGGGGGCCGACCTCATCCGCCTGGCCGCCCCCCACAGCGTCGTGCACGTGAGCACCCCGACCTGGGTGAACCACGTGCCGCTGCTGTCCGGGGCCGGACTGAAGCTCGAGCGCTATCCGTATTTCGATCCGCACACGGGCGCGGTGCAGTTCGAGGCCATGCGCGCGGCGCTGGAGCAGCTGCCGCCGCGCGCGGTGGTGCTCCTGCATGCCTCCTGCCACAACCCCACGGGGGCGGACCTGGCGGGCGATCAGTGGCGCGCGGTGCTGGAGATCATCCGCCGCCGCCAGCTGCTGCCGTTCATCGACATGGCCTACCAGGGCCTGGGCGAGGGGCTGGAGGAGGATGCGGCGGGGCTGCGGCTTTTGTGCGCCGAGCTGCCCGAGGCGGTCTGCGCCGTGTCGTGCTCGAAGAACTTCGGCCTCTACCGCGAGCGCGTGGGCGCGCTGCACGTGGTCAGCCAGAGCAAGGCCGCCGCCGATGCGGTCCTCAGCCAGCTGATCAAGCTCGGCCGCGGCATGTGGTCGATGCCCCCGGACCACGGCGCGGAGATCGTGCGGCGCATCCTCGCCGATGTGGCCTGGCGCGCACTGTGGGAGGAGGAGGTGGCCGGCATGCGCACGCGCATCCAGGGGTTGCGGCGCGCGGTGGTCGCGCAGCTGAACCGGCACTGCCCGCAGCGCGACTTCAGCTTCATCGCGCGCCAGCGCGGCATGTTCTCCTTCTTCGGCATCAGCACCGCGCAGGTGCACGCCCTCAGGCGCGAGCACCACATCTACATGACCGACGACAGCCGTATGAACGTCGCCGGCCTGCGCGCTGAGAACCTCGAGTACTTCGCGCGCGCCACCGCGGCGGTGCTCAAGGCTTAAGCGCTCTCCGGCACCACCAGGCGGTGCGTGGACTTCACCTCTTCCATGACGAAGTAGGTGTGGGTCTGCTGCACGCCGCGCACCGCGGCGATGTGCTCGCCGAGGAAGCGGCGGTAGCTCTCCATGTCGGTGACGCGCACCTTCAGCAGGTAGTCAAAGCCGCCCGCCACCATGTGGCACTCCATCACCTCATCGTGCGCCAGCATCACCTGCTTGAAGCGCTCGAAGGCATCGGGCGTGGTCCGATCGAGTGAGACCTCCACGTAGGCGAGGAGCCCGAGGCCCAGCCGCGCCGGATTGAGCCGCGCGAAGTAGCCCTCGATGAAGCCGCCGGCCTCCAGGCGCCGCACGCGCTCGAGCGTCGGGGTGACCGTGAGGTGCACCTCGCGCGCGAGCTGCGCCACCGGGGTGCGGCCGTCCTCCTGCAGGCGCTTGAGCAGGCGCCGGTCGGTGCGGTCCAGGCCCCGTGCGGGGGCGGGGGCTTCCGGGGGCGGGGTCTTGGCGGTCATGGCAGTCGAATCAACTGTTTAAAGCGGCAAAACGTATAAATATGCTCTGGGCATCAGACTACCATAAGCAAATTCGTCTACCCACCGTCGAGTTCAACCATGAGCACCCCCCAGGCGGCGCCCCCGGGCGCCCAGGATCTGGCCGCGCTGCGCGAGCGGCTGCGGGCCGCGACGCTGCGCCCCGAGACCGCCGCCGCCGAGGAGATAGTCAGCGAGCTCGAGCCGAACTCCGCGGCGCTGCGTACCGCCCAGGCGCGCGCGGCGCGCTGGGTGGAGGTGGCGCGCGCGGACAAGCGCACGCGCCCGCTGGTCGAGCAGATGCTCGAGCAGTTCCCGCTCGACAGCGCCCAGGGCAAGGCGCTCATGGGACTGGCCGAGGCGCTGCTGCGCACCCCGGATCCCAAGCGCGCCGATCAGCTGATCGCCGAGCGGCTCGCCACCGTGCGCGCGGCCGGCGTGCCGGGCAACACCGCGCTCCTGCTGCGCACCGGCTTCGTGCTGCTCGGTGCGGCGGGGCGGCTGCTGCCGGATGTCACCGCGCAGCTCTCCGGTGAGTTCACGCCCGCGAACCTGTCGGCGCCGCTGGTGGCACCGATCGTGCGCGCCGCCATGCGCCAGTCGATGCAGATGATGGGTCACGCCTTCATCGTCGGTGACACCATCGAGGCGGCGCTGGCCCGCACCCAGAGCGAGCCTGCGCTGGCGCTGTGCTCGTTCGACATGCTCGGGGAGGGGGCGCGTACCGAGGCGGACGCCGAGCGCTACTTCCGCTCCTACTCCCACGCCATCGAGGTGCTCGCGCGCCAGCCCGGGGCTGCGACCCACGCCCGCTCGGGCATCTCGGTCAAGCTCTCGGCGCTCGAGCCGCGCTACTCGCTCATGCAGAGCGCGCGGGTGAACAGCGAGCTCGCCCCGCGCATGCTGCAGCTGGCGCGCCTCGCCGCGCGCGCCGGCATCGGCTTCACCATCGACGCCGAGGAGGCCGACCGCCTCGACCTCTCGCTCGACATCGTCGAGACCCTGGCGCGCGACCCGACCACGCGCGCCTGGGACGGACTCGGGCTCGCGGTCCAGGCCTACGGCCGCCGCGCGCCGCGCCTCATCGAGTGGGTGGCAACGCTCGCGCGCGCGAGCGGCCGGCGCATGAGCGTGCGCCTGGTGAAGGGCGCCTACTGGGACAGCGAGATCAAGCGCGCCCAGGAGCGTGGCCTTGCGAGCTTCCCGGTGTTCACCTCCAAGGACGCCACCGACGCGAGCTACCTGCAGTGCGTGCAGGAGCTGTTCGCGGCCGCCGCGGTCATCTACCCGCAGTTCGCCACCCACAACGCCTTCACCGTGGCCGCGGTGCTCGCGCTCGCCCCGCAAGGCGCCGCCTACGAGTTCCAGCGCCTGCACGGCATGGGCGAGGCGCTCTACGAGGCCGCGCGCGCCGAGCTCCCCGATCTGCCCCCGGTGCGCGTCTACGCCCCGGTCGGTTCGCACGAGGATCTGCTGCCGTACCTGGTGCGGCGCCTGCTCGAGAACGGCGCCAACAGCTCCTTCGTGCACCAGTTCCTGAACCCGGAGCTGCCGGTGGCCGAGGTCGTGCGCGACCCGCTCACGGCCCTGAGCGCGGCGCGCGCCGGCGCGGCGCGCATCCGCGAGCCGCTCGCGCTCTATGGCGGCGAGCGCACCAACTCCGCCGGCGAGGACTTCGGCAACCCGCGGGCGCTGGCGAGCCTTGAGACCGAGGTCGGGGCGCACGCGGACGTGGCCTACCGCGGCGGCCCGGTCATCGATGGCGCAACGCTCAGCGGCGCCACGGTGGCGGTGAGCTCGCCTGCCGATGATCGCGTCATAGTCGGCTACAGCCGCGATGCGACCGCGGCCGAGATAACCCGGGCCATGGATTCCGCTGCGGCCGCGCAGCCGGCCTGGGAGGCGACGGCGGCCGAGGCGCGCGCGGCCTGCCTCGAGCGCGCCGCCGATGCGCTGCAGGCGCGGCGCGGGGAGTTCCTGAGTCTCCTGGTGCGCGAGGCGGGCCGCACGCTCCCGGATGCGGTGGCCGAGATCCGCGAGGCCGTGGACTTCTGCCGCTATTACGCGGCGCGCGGCCGCGAGCTCTTCGGCGCCCCGCAGGTGATGCCCGGCCCGACCGGCGAGCGCAACACGCTCTCGCTGCACGGCCGCGGCGTGTTCGTGTGCATCAGCCCGTGGAACTTCCCGCTCGCCATCTTCACCGGCCAGATCACCGCGGCCCTCATGGCCGGCAACAGCGTGATCGCCAAGCCCGCCCCCGCGACCCCGCTCATCGCCCACGCGATGACCCTGCTCCTGCACGCCGCCGGCGTGCCGGCCGCGGCGCTGCAGCTGACTCCCGCGGACGGACCGGCCTTCGGGCAGGTGGCGCTCAGGCATCCGGGGCTCGCCGGGGTCGCGTTCACCGGCTCGACCGCGACTGCGACCCAGATCAACCGCACGCTCGCCGCGCGCGACGGGGCGATCGTGCCGCTGATCGCCGAGACCGGTGGCGTGAACGCCATGGTCGTCGATGCCACCGCGCTGCCCGAGCAGGTGGTCGACGATGTGGTCACGTCCGCCTTCACCAGCGCCGGCCAGCGCTGCTCGGCGCTGCGCGTGCTGTACCTGCAGGAGGAGATCGCCGAGCGCACCATCGAGATGCTGATCGGGGCGATGCGCTGTCTGGTGATCGGCGACCCGGCCAGTGTCGCGACCGATGTCGGGCCGGTGATCTCGGCGGCCGCGCGCAGCAAGCTCGAGGCGCATGTCGCGCGCATGACGCGCGAGGCGAAGCTCCTGTACGCCTGCGAGATGCCCGAGGGACTGCGGCACGGCAATTTCTTCGCGCCGCGCCTGTTCGAGCTGAAGAGCCTCGATCAGGTGAAGAGCGAGGAGTTCGGGCCGATCCTGCACGTGGCGCGCTACGCGAGCGGGGACCTGCCGAAGGTGCTGGAGGCGATCCGCGCCACCGGCTTCGGCCTCACCCTCGGCGTCCACAGCCGCCTCGACAGCGTGGCGCAGCACGTGTTCCGATCGACCGCGGTCGGCAACACCTACGTCAACCGCAACATGATCGGCGCGGTGGTCGGGGTGCAGCCCTTCGGCGGCCAGGGTCTCTCGGGCACCGGACCGAAGGCCGGGGGGCCGCACTACCTGCTGCGCTTTGCGACCGAGCGCACCCTCACCGTCAACACGGCGGCCATCGGCGGCAACGTCGAGCTCCTGGCCTAGGTTGCCGCGCGCGCAGCAGCGCGCACAAAGGCCAGCATGACGGCGTTGCCGATCACCTTCTATCCGCCCGCGGCCGTGGCCTGCCGTACCGGCAGCGCGTGCGCCCGTGGTGCCGCGGCTGCCAGCAGGGCGCCGGTTGCCCTATGCTGCGCGGGGTAAGATCTGTCGGCCCGGCGGAAGCGAGTGTAAATAGCACCCATGAGTTCGAACACGGCGGCGCAGGCGCCAGCGGCGGCGCAAGCCGCGGAATGCGAGGTGCTGGTGATCGGCGGCGGTCCGGCCGGCAGCACCGCCGCGGCGCTCCTGGCGCGCCGCGGCCGCAAGGTGGTGCTGCTGGAGAAGGACCGCCATCCGCGCTTCCACATCGGCGAGTCGCTCCTGCCGATGAACCTGCCGCTGTTCGAACGACTCGGGGTGGCCGCGAAGGTGCGCGCGCTCGGCGTGCTCAAGCGCGGCGCCGACTTCGAGGCCGACAACGAGCGCGGCTACAACTGCTTCGCCTTCGACCGTGCGCTCGGGGCCAGTCCGCCGCACGCCTACCAGGTGTGGCGGCAGGATTTCGACGCCATGCTGTTCCGGCACGCGGCCGAGCAGGGCGCGGATGCGCGCGAGGGCCACGAGGTGCTGGGCCTGGAGCAGCGCGGAGCGCGCGAGAGCTACGCGCAGGTGCGCAGTGAGAGCGGTGAGACCTATACGCTCAGGGCGCGCTACGTCATCGACGCCAGTGGCCGCGATACTTTCCTCGCCGGCAAGCGCCATCTGCGCCGCAAGAACCCCAAGCACCAGAGCGCGGCGATCTTCGGGCATTTCACCGGCGCGCAGTCCCGCTCCGGTGAGGACGCCGGCAACATCAGCATGTACCGCTTCCCGCACGGCTGGATGTGGATGATCCCGCTGCCGCAGGGGGTGATGAGCGTCGGCGCGGTGTGCTGGCCGGACTATCTGAAGCAGCGCAAGGGCCGCAGCGTCGAGTTCCTCATGGAGACGCTGCAGCAGAACCCGGCGCTGTGGGCGCGCCTCAAGGATGCGACGCTGATCGGCAACGAGGTGCGCGTCACCGGCAACTACTCCTATGACGCAAGCGCCATGGGCGGCCCGGGGTGGATCCTGATCGGCGACGCCTTTGCGTTCCTGGATCCGGTGTTCTCCACCGGGGTGTACCTCGCCATGAGCGGCGCGGAGCAGGCGAGCGAGCTGATCGATGCCGCCCTGCGCGAGCCGCGGCGCGAGGCGGCGCTGCTGCGGCGCCTGGAGCGGCGCCAGCGCCGCGCGATCCGGCGCTTCTCGTTCTTCATCTACCGCTTCAACGGCCCGGTCATCCGCGACATGTTCCGAAATCCGAAGAACGTCTTCCAGCTCGAGCGCGGGGTGATCTCCATGCTCGCCGGCGATGTGTTCGATGCGCCGCGAGTGCTGTGGCGGCTGCGCCTGTTCCAGCTGCTGTACGCCGTCCTGGGACTTAGCCAGTGGCGCGCCTGGCGCGCCGGCAACCAGTACCGCCTGGCGCAGGCGCAGGCGCACTTCAGCGGCGGTACGACGCCCCTCGACCGCGAATAGCAACACGCGCTGAACCAACAGCAGCGGGGCGAGTGCGCCGTTTTCGTCACACTTTCGTCGGGTCGGAGCGCGGGGTTATGCTCGCCGCCGAGGCAAAGGGAGGATCGAATGAAAGCACCCGTACTGGCTCTGTTACTGGGCGCCGCGCTTGTGCAGGGCACCGCGCTGGCCGACCCGCCCAAGCAGCTGCGCGTCGTCGAGTCGGTCGAGATCAAGGCACCCGCCGCGAAGGTGTGGGACGCGATCAAGGACTTCGACGGACTCAACAAGTGGCACCCGGGCTTTGCCACTGACCAGATCGTCTCCGGCGGCAACGGTCAGGTGGGCTCGGTGCGCAAGCTCACCATCAAGGACGGGCCGTCCTTCACCGAGAAGCTGCTCGCCTACGACGAAGCGGGTCACTCGTATCGCTACAAGATCATCGAGTCGCCGCTGCCGATCGCGCACTACGTGAGCCGCGTGACCGTGCGCTCGGCGGGCGGTGGCATGACCAAGGTGATCTGGAGCGGCACCTTCAAGCGCAAGAACACCGCCGACAACCCGCCCGAGGCGGAGAGCGACGCGGGCGCGGTCAAGCTCGTGACGGGCGTGTACCGCGCCGGTCTCGACAATCTGAAGAAGATGCTCGAGGGCGGCGGCTAAAGGGGTCTGCGTACGGCCGCCGGCACCAGGCGGCCGTGCGCGCTCACTCCGTCTCCGCCGCGCGCAGCGCATCCAGCACGCCGGCCACCGAGTCGAGCGGCGCCGAGCACACGCTGCCGCGGCACACATAGGCGAGGGTGGTCTTGCCGGGGCGCTTGTCGCTGAGCGCCGCGGGCAGCCCCTGCGCGTCGGCGGCGATGCCCAGGATCAGCGCCCGCGGCGTGTACAGGCGCGCGAGCTCGCGCTGCCACTCGGCCACCGCGGCCCCCGCGCCGCGGATGATCACGATCAGCGGCGGGTGCAGAAGCTCCTCGAGTGCGGTCAGAAGCGAGGCATGCGCGGGGGCGTGGCGCCCGAGCTCGGCCCACGCCGCGCGCAGCGTTGCCTCGGCCGCCTGCAGGTAGCGCGGCTCGGCGAGCAGCTGCCCGAAGCGCTGCAGTACGTAGGCGCCGATGCCGTTGCCGGAGGGGATCGCATCGTCGCCGAAGGACCGTGAGCGCAGGATCAGCTGCTCGTGGTCATCCGAGGTGAAATAAAAACCCCCGCCGCCTTTATCGGCGAAATGGCGCAGCACGATCTCGAGCAGCTCGCGGGCGAAGGCGAGTTCGGCGGCATCGAAGCGCACCTGCTGCAGCTCGAGAATCGCATCGGCCAGATACACGTAGTCATCGAGGTAGGCGTTGAGGTGCGCCTTGCCGTCCATGTAGCTCACCAGGAGGCGCCCCTCGCGCCACAGCTGCGCGCGGATGAATGCCAGCGCCTGCGTGGCTGCCGCGGCAAGATCCGGGCGCTCGAGCGCGCGCGCGGCGATGGCGAGCGCGCGGATCATGAGCGCGTTCCAGGAGGTCAGGACCTTGTCATCGCGTGGCGGCGGCTCACGCAGCGCGCGGATCCTGAGAAGCTTCGCGCGCGCGCTCGCCAGGCGGCCAGCCAGATCGGCAGGGGCGATGTTGAGCTCACCGGCGAGGGCCTCGGGGGTCGTGGCGACGAACAGCTGCCAGTGGCCCTCGAAGTTCGCCGGGCGGTCGAGTCCATAGTATGGCGCGAAGGCGGCGAACTCCTCCGCCGTGAGGGCGTTGCGCACCTCTTCCGGGTCCCAGAGGTAGAAGCGGCCCTCGTGGCCGCCCGAGCGGGCGTCGAAGCTCGAGTAGAAGCCGCCCTGGGGCGAGCGCATCTCGCGCAGCACGAACTGCGCGGTCTCGGCGGCGATGCGTGAGTACTGCGGGTCACCGGTGGCGATCGCCGCCTGCGCGTACAGCGCCAAAAGTCCGGCGTTGTCGTACAGCATCTTCTCGAAGTGCGGGATCATCCAGGCCTCATCGACCGTGTAGCGGCAGAAGCCGCCACCGAGCTGGTCGTAGAGGCCGCCGTCGGCCATGTGGCGCAGCGTGAAGGTGACCATGTACAGGGCCTTAAGATCGGGCTCGGTCTGATTGGCGGTGGCGCGCCAGTCGCGCAGCAGCCGGTTCAGGATCTGCGGCTGCGGGAACTTCGGCGCACCCCCGAAGCCGCCGTGGCGCGGATCGAATGTGCGAGCGAGCTGCTCGCGCGCGGCCGCCAGCGGGGCGGCGTCAAGCGTCGCCTCGCTCCCGGTGCCCGCCGCGCCCAGCTGCTCGAACGCGCGCATCAGTGCATCGTTCTGCTGCCGCAGCTCGCCCTGGCGCTCGCGGTAGAAGCTGCTCACGCGCAGCAGCAGGTCCTTGAAGCCCGGCAGGCCGTAGCGCGGCTCCTTGGGGAAATAGGTGCCGCCGAAAAAGGGGCGCTGATCATCGTGCGTGAGGAACATCGTCAGCGGCCAGCCGCCGCTGCGCTGGGTGAGCAGCTGCTGCGCGATCTGGTAGATGCGGTCGATGTCGGGACGCTCTTCGCGATCGACCTTGATGTTGACGAAGTTGTCGTTGAGCACGCGCGCGGTGGCCTCGTCCTCGAAGCTCTCCGACTCGAGGACGTGGCACCACCAGCAGGCGCTGTATCCCACGCTCAGGTGGATCGGCTTGCCTTCACGGCGTGCCTTCTCAAGCGCTGCCGCGCCCCAGGGGAACCAGTCCACCGGATTGTGGGCATGCTGGCGCAGGTAGGGACTGGTCTCGTTGATGAGCTGGTTGGTATAGCGCGGCGTGCCGTCGGCATTGACGTGTCTGGCGTTCATGATTTCCTCCACGTCCATCCCTTGTGGCGCAGGCGCCCGCCGCTGTGGAGCCCGAACACGCGCACCGTGCCGAGCTTGCGTCTGCGGCACAGGCAGCTCAGGCGGATGATCTTAACCCGCCGCCCGGCCGGAAATAGCAATGTCGCAGACCCTGCGCAGCGGCCTGCGGCGACTGCGCCGTGCGGTTGCGGTGCCGCGCATTTCCCGTGCCGCGGTATCGATTCGGTATACTCCGCTCCCCTCCCGCTGTTCATGTCGCGCTCCGTGCAAACCCAGTCTCCGGATCTGCCGCAGGCCGCACCGGCTGCGCGGCTGACGCTGTTCCTGAAGCGCGGCGAGGAGCGGCGCCTCGCGGCCGGACACCTGTGGGTGTTCACCAACGAGATCGACACCGAGCGCTCGCCGCTCGCGGACTTCGCCACCGGCGCGCTCGCCGAGCTGCGTTCGCACCGCGACGCCTTCATGGGTTACGTCTGCGTCAATCCCCATGCGCTGATCTGCGCGCGCATCCTGTCGCGTGATCCGGAGCGGCCCGTCGACGGACTGCTGCTCGAGGAGCGGCTCCGGGCGGCGCTGGCGCTGCGCGAAGGGCTGACAGTGCGCCCTACTACCGCTGGGTGTTCGGCGAATCCGATCTGGTCCCCGGGCTGGTGCTCGACCGCTACGGCGACGTGGTCGTCGGCCAGATCGCCACCGCGGGGATGGAGGCGCTCAAGGGCGAGATCGAGGACGCGGTCGCCGCGTGCTCGCCCCGGGCTGCCTGGTAGTGGAAGAACGAGTGCTCGGCGCGTGATCTGGAGCAGCTGCCGAAGTACTCCGCGACCGCCTTCGGTGCGCCGCCCGCGGAGCTGCACGTGAGCGAGCTCGGCCTGAGCTACCGCGTGCCGCTCACGGCGGGGCAGAAGACCGGCTGGTTCTACGACCAGAGCGCCAACCGCGAGCGCCTGCGCCACTACCTGCGCCCCGGGGCGCGGGTGCTGGACGTGTGTTCCTACGTCGGCGCCTGGTCGCTCGCGGCTCTCAAGTACGGGGCGCGCGAGCGCCTGCTGCGTCGACTCATCCGAGGCGGCGCTCGAGGCCTCGCGGCTCAATGCCGAGCGCAACGGCCTCAAGGTCGAGCTGCTGCGCGCGCGATGCCTTCGACGCGCTCAGGATGCTGGCCGAGCAGGGCGAGCGTTTCGATGCGGTGATCCTCGATCCGCCCGCCTTCATCAAGCGCAAGAAGGACATCGCCCAGGGGCAGGCCGCCTACCGCAAGCTCAACCAGCTGGCGCTCGGGGTCATCGCCGAGCCGGCCTGCTGGTCTCCTGCTCGTGCTCCTACCATCTGGCGCAGGAGGAGCTGGTCAACGCTGATGCAGAGCGCGGCGCGGCACACTCAGCCGCTTCGTGCAGATGATGGAAGCCGGCGGCCAGTCGCCCGACCACCCCGTGCATCCGGCCATACCCGAAACGAGCTACCTGAAAGCGCTCTTCTGCCGCGTGACGCGCGAGGTCGGCTAAACTTCGCGCCTCATGCTGATCCTACCCCAACTTCAATCCGATCGCCTTCGAGGTCGGCCGCTCAAAGTCCACTGGTACGGGATCATGTACCTGCTGGGCTTCGCGGCAGCCTGGTTCCTCGCGCGCCGCCGCGCCGCGCGGCCCAACTCCACCTGGAAGGCGGACGATGTCGATGACTTCATCTTCTACGCGATGCTGGGCGTCATCCTCGGCGGGCGCATCGGCTACGTGCTGTTCTACGGGCTGAAGTTCTGGGCCCAGGACGCGTGTATCCGCTGAAGATCTGGGAGGGCGGCATGTCCTTCCACGGCGGGCTGCTCGGGGTGGCTGCTCGCGCTCACGCTCTTTGCCTGGCGGCGCAGGCGCAACCCCGCGGACGTCTTCGACTTCACCTCGCCGCTGCCGGCGCTCGGCCTGTTCTTCGGCCGCATCGGCAACTTCATCAACAGCGAGCTGTGGGGCAAGGTCACGACCGTGCCGTGGGGCTTCATGGTCGAACGGCGAGGTGCGCCACGCCTCGCAGCTCTACGAGGCCGGGCTCGAGGGGCTGGTGCTGTTCACCCTCATGTGGTGGTTCACGGCCGGCCGCGGCCGCGCTATGCGCCTTCCGGGCTGTTTCTGCTCGTCTACGCCACCGCGCGCTCGCGGTCGAGTTCGTGCGCGTGCCGGACGAGCACATCGGCTACCTCGCCGGTCGGCTGGCTCACCGAAGGCCAGCTGCTCTCGCTGCCCATGATCCTGGCCGGGCTCGGTTTCCTTGTCTGGGCGTACCGTGCGCGCATGCCCTCCGGCAACTACCTGCAGCCGACATGAAGGCGTACCTCGACCTGCTGCGCTTGGTCCGCAGCACGGGGGTGCGCAAGAGCGACCGCACCGGCACCGGCACGCTGTCGCTGTTCGGGCACCAGATGCGCTTTGACCTCGCCGCACGGCTTTCCGCTGCTCACCACCAAGAAGATCCACCTGCGCGCGGTGGTCTACGAGCTGCTGTGGTTCCTGCGCGGGGATACCAACGTCGCCTGGCTGCACGAGCACGGCGTCAGCATCTGGGACGAGTGGGCCGATGCGCACGGGGAGCTCGGCCCGGTGTACGGCCGGCAGTGGCGCGCCTGGCGCGCCGCCGACGGCCGTACCATCGACCAGATCGCCGCAGCGGTGCAGCTGCTCAGGACCAACCCGGACTCGCGCCGCATCATCGTCTAGCGCCTGGAACGTGGGCGAGCTCGAGCAGCATGGCGCTCATGCCCTGCCACGCGTTCTTCCAGTTCTACGTGGCGGACGGGCGCCTGTCGTGCCAGCTCTACCAGCGCAGCGCCGACATCTTCCTCGGCGTGCCCTTCAACATCGCCAGCTACGCGCTGCTCACGCACCTGTTCGCGCAGCAGTGCGACTTCGAGCCCGGCGAGTTCATCTGGACCGGCGGGGACTGCCACCTGTACCTGAATCATCTCGAGCAGGCGGACCTGCAGCTCTCGCGCACGCCGTACCCGCCGCCGCAGCTGCGCATCCTGCGCCGCCCGCAGAGCATCTTCGATTACCGTTACGAGGACTTCGAGTTCGTGAACTACCAGCATCATGCCTCCATCCGTGCGGCGGTCTCGGTATGAGCCGGCACGCGCAGCCGGCCATCGAGGTGCGCGATTCACCCCTGCACGGCCTGGGTGTGTTCGCCACGCAGCGCATCAGGAAGGGCACGCGCGTCATCGAGTACCTGGGCGAGCGCGTCTCGCACGCCGAGGCTGACCGGCGCTACGACGACAAGGACGAGAACGACAACCACACGTTCCTGTTCATCGTCGACGGGCGCACCGTCATCGATGCCGGCGTCGACGGCAACGAGGCGCGCTTCGTCAACCACGGCTGCGATCCGAACTGCGAATCGGTGATCGAGAACCGGCGGGTGTTCATCGAGGCGATCCGCGACATCGCCCCGGGCGAGGAGCTCACCTACGACTACCAGATCCAGCGCGAGCCGGAAGACCCGCCGGACATCGACGACGTGTTCGCCTGCCGCTGCGGCGCGGCGCGCTGCCGCGGCACCATGCTGTGGCCGCCGCCGAAGCCGCCGAAGCCGCGCCCCGCCGCGCGCGCGCGGCGGCGCTGAGCCGCCGGCGCAACCGCGCAGCTTCGGATGCAACCGCGTCGTGTGACTGTCTCCGCGGTGGTCGGTGCCACCGGCATCGTCTACGGCGACATCGGTACAAGTCCGCTCTACACCCTCGACACGGCCCTGAGTGCCGCCGGCACCTTCGACCGCGAGAGCGTGCTCGGGGTGCTGTCGCTGATCTTCTGGGCGCTCGCGATCTCGGTGACGCTCAAGTACCTGGTCATCATCATGCGCGCCGACAACCAGGGCGAGGGCGGGATCCTGGCGCTCTTCGCGCTCGCGCAGCGCCGGCTGATCATCGGCAGCCGCTGGGCCAAGATCGCCGTCGGGCTTGCGCTCGCCGGAACCGCGTTCTTCTTCTGCGACGCGCTCATCACCCCGGCGATCTCGGTCCTGGGCGCGGTCGAGGGCCTGGAGGTCCTGAGCCCCGACTTCAAGCGCTACGTCATCCCCGCGACCCTCATCGTGCTCACCATCCTCTTTGCCTTCCAGCGCAAGGGCACCGCGCGGGTGGCGAGCCTGTTCGGGCCGATCATGGTGACCTGGTTCATCGTCATCGCGGTGATCGGCCTCATCCCCCTGAGCCGCAACCTCTCGGTGCTGGTGGCGCTGAACCCCTACCACGGGCTCATCCTGCTGTTCCACCGCCCGCCGGTCGCGCTCGCCATCATCGGCGCGGTGTTCCTCGCCATCACCGGCGGCGAGGCGCTCTACGCCGACATGGGCCACTTCGGCAAGCACCCGGTGCGCATCGCCTGGTTCACGCTGGTGGGCCCGGCCCTGGTGCTCAACTACTTCGGCCAGGGGGCCATGCTGCTCGAGCTCGGCCACCCGGTGGACCACCCGCTCTACCACCTGGTCTCGGCGACGCTCCTGCCCTGGATGGTGATCCTGGCCACTGCGGCCGCGGTGATCGCCTCCCAGGCGACCATCTCGGGCGCCTTCTCCATGGCGCGCCAGGCGGTGCACCTGGACCTGCTGCCGCGCCTGCGCGTGCTGCAGACCTCCGCGCTCGAGCAGGGCCAGATCTACGTGCCGATCGTCAACTGGCTGGTGTTCCCGGCGGTGCTGCTGTTCGTGGTGGGCTTCGGCTCCTCGGACGCGCTCGGCGGCGCTTACGGTGCCGCCGTGGTCGGCACCATGGTGGTCACCACGATCCTGGGCGCCTTCGTGGCCACCACGCAGTGGAACTGGCCCCTGTGGCAGGTCGGGGGCCTGTTCGGCCTGATGCTGGTGACCGATGCGGCCTTCGTCGCCGGCAATCTCACCAAGGTGCCCAACGGCGGCTGGATCCCGCTCTCGCTCGGGGCGGTGCTGTGCGGGGTGTTCATGACCTGGCGCAACGGCCGGCTCGAGCTGCGCGCCGCGCTCGCCAAGATGGCCGTGCCGCGCGCCGATCTCGGCAAGCTCGTCGCCGGGGTGCACCGCGTGCCGGGCACCGGGGTGTTCCTGGCGAGCAACTCGAACCTGGTGCCCTCGGCCCTGATCCGCAACATCGAGCACAACTGCGTCGTGCACCAGCGCGTGATCATCCTCAACGTCGAGATCGCCGACACGCCGCGCCAGGACCCGGTGCGGCGCCTGCGCATCGAGGAGCCGGTGCCCGGCGTGCACTTCATCACCGCGCGCTTCGGCTTCATGGAGACCCCGGACGTGGCCGAGGCCCTCAAGGCGTGCCGCGCCCGCGGCCTGCGCGTGTTCTCCGAGGACAGCTCCTTCTTCGTCGGCCGCCACGTGGTGCGCGCGCGCCCGCTCCCGGGCCTGCGCGGCGTGCAGCGGCGCCTGTTCGCGCGCATGCAGCAGTACAGCACTCAGGCGGCGGAGTTCTTCCGCATGCCGTTCCGCGACGTGGTGATCCTCAACACGGCCGTGGAGATCTGAGCGCGTGGCGCTGCCGCTGGTCTCGCTGATCGTCGCCATGGCCCAGAACGGGGTCATCGGCCGCGACAACGCGCTGCCCTGGAAGCTGTCGGAGGACCTCAAGCGCTTCAAGGCCGCCACGCTCGGCAAGCCCATCCTCATGGGCCGCAAGACCTTCGAGTCGATCGGGCGCGCGCTCCCCGGGCGTGTGAACCTGGTGCTGACGCGCGACCGGGACTGGTCCGCGGACGGGGTGCTGGTCGTGCACTCGGTCGAGCAGGCGCTGCGCGCGGCGCAGGGGGCGGAGGAGGTGGTGGCGATCGGCGGGGCGGAGATCTACCGCCTGGTGCTGCCCTTCGCCCGGCGCATCTACATGACGCACGTGCACGCGGACGTGCCCGGGGACACCTTCTTCCCGGACTTCGACTCCACGCAGTGGGTCGACGTCGACTCCGATGAGTATCCGGCCGATGAGCGCAACAGCTACCCGGTCACCTTCGTCACGCTCGAGCGGCGCAGCAGCCCCGAGGCCCCGCGCAGCCACTGAAGCTCACCCGCTCAGGGGAGCAAGCTGTGCCTCGATGAGCTCGGCGGCGCGCGCGAAGTCGGGCTCGGTGCCGCGGTCGAGCTGCGCCAGGATCTGCGCCTGCAGTGCGCCGCGCCGCTGCGCCTCGGCGTAGCCGATCTCCGGGTGGAACATCACCATCGAGTAGCGCGGGATGAAGCGCCCGGGGAAGCGCCGCTCGAGCGCCATGGCGAGCGCCTTCCTGCGCAGGAAGGTCGGATCGCGCACGCTGTCGCGCATCTCGACGTAGTTCTCGAGCGCCATCTGCGCGATCGCCTCGGTGTTGGGGCGGCGCAGCGCCTCGAAGCGCGCGAAGGCCTCCGCCCAGGGGAGCGCGGCAGCGGCGAGAGCCTCATCGAGCACGCTGCAGTCCTCGAAGGCGGCATTCATGCCCTGACCATGGAAGGGGACGATGGCGTGTGCGGCATCGCCGAGCAGCAGCACCTCGCCGCCGCGCTGCCAGCGGGACACGTGCACGGTGCACAGCTGTCCCTGCGGGTGCGCGGCGAACTGCGCCACCAGATCCGGCATGAGCGCGCTCGCGTCCGGCGAACTCGCGCCGGAAGAACGCCGCGCACCGCTGCCGCGCCATCGAGCGCGGCGAAGCTGACCGGCCCGGTGCGCGGCAGGAACAGCGTCGCCGTGAAGGTGCGGTCGGTGTTCGGCAGCGCGATCAGCATGAACCCGCCGCGCGGCCAGATGTGCAGCGCATGCGGCTCGAGCGCGTAGCCGTCGGTGCCCGCCGGGATGGTGAGCTCCTTGTAGTCGTGGTCGAGCCAGTCCTCGCGCACGCTGAGCGCGCCGGCCTCTTGCAGGCTCGCGCGCAGCGCCGAGCCGGCCCCGTCGGTGCCGAGGGTCGGGGCGAGCGGCACGGCACGCTCGGCCCCCGATACGCGTATCGCGCAGCCGCAGCTGCCCGCGCGCGAAGTCGGCGCCGAGGCACAGCTGGTTGAAGTGCACCCGCACCTGGCCCTCGCGCGCCGCGGCGGCGATCAGCACGCGGTTGAGCTCGCCGCGGCCGACCGAGTAGATCACCTCGTGCGCGCGCTGCCCGTAGGGCTGCAGCGCCGGCGCAGCGCCGGGCTCGTGCACCATGCGGCCGCGCATCGGGATGAGCAGCGGGGCGATCTGGCCGGCGAGGCCGGCGGCTCCAGGGCCTTGAGGCCCCGCGCCGCGAGCGCCAGGTTGATCGAGCGCCCGCGCTCCGGGGAGCTCTGGCGCGGATCGGGGCGGCGCTCGTACAGGCGTCACCGCGAAGCCGCGGCGCGCGAGCAGGAGCGCCAGGAGCGATCCGGCCAGGCCCGCGCCGACGATGTTGACCTCGGGCGCGCTCATGCGCTGAGTACCTCGGTGAGCGTGGTGGCGAAGCGCCAGGCGTCCTCGAAGCTGTTGTAGAGCGGCACCGGCGCCACGCGGATGATGTCCGGCTCGCGCCAGTCCACCACCATGCCGCGGCTCATCAGCGCCTCGAACACCGCACGGCCGCGCGCGCCGCCGGCAATGCGCAGCGACAGCTGGCAGCCGCGCCGTGGGAGCTCGGCGGGGGTCACCACGCACGACCCGCGGCGCGAGCGGTGCGAGCAGCTGCGCCAGAAGCCGGTCAGGCGCTGCGACTTCGCGCGCAGCGCCTCGATGCCCGCGTCCTGGAACAGCGCCAGCGAGGCGATCAGCGGCGCGGCCGCGAGGATCGGCGGGTTGCGACAG
This sequence comes from uncultured Pseudomonadota bacterium, assembly GCA_963825385.1. Taxonomy (GTDB): domain Bacteria; phylum Pseudomonadota; class Gammaproteobacteria; order Steroidobacterales; family Steroidobacteraceae; genus 13-2-20CM-66-19. The sequence continues at coordinate 159,517 of CAWGSX010000003.1, forward strand.
CTGCCATGCCGCCACACCCTCCTCGGCGCGGAACTCGCGCTCCATGCGAAACCGCGTCGCGGCCTCGTGGCCCCACCAGCCGGCGAGGCGCGCCCCCGGCAGCCTCCGGCATGGCGCGTGCGCGATGCGCGCGGGCGTGGCGCTCGTGCACGAAGCAGCCACCGATCGCGCCGGGGCCGGCGTTCAGGTACTTGTAGCTGCACCACACGGCGAAGTCGGCCCCCGCGCCGTGCAGCGACAGCGGCACGTTGCCGATCGAGTGCGCGAGGTCAAAGCCGACGACGGCGCCGGCGGCGTGGGCGGCGCGCGCGATCGCGCGCCAGATCGAACACCTGCCCGGTGCGGAACTGCACGCCCGGCCACAGCACCAGCGCGATGCGCTCGCCGTGCTCGCGCAGGCACGCCTCGATCGCCGCCTCATCGATGAGATCCTCGCCCGGCGCGCGGCGCGAGCTCGATGAGCTCGCGCTCGGGATCGAGGCCGTGCCAGGCGAGCTGCGAGGCGACCGCGTGACGGTCCGAGGAGAAGGCGCCGGCCTCGATCAGGATGCGCCGGCGCGCCGCCCTGCGGGCGGTAGAAGCTGGCGAGCATCAGGTGCAGGTTGACGGTCAGCGAGTTCATGGCCACGACCTCGCCGCTTGCGCGCCGCCGCTGAGCGCCGCAAGCCCGGCGGTCAGGTTCTCGTGGTAGGGCACCCACGGGCGCCGCGCGTGCTCGTGGCCCTCGACCCCGAGGCGCGCCCAGTCATCGAGCTCCTCGTCGATCACGGCGCGCGCGCTCGAGCGGCAAAAGCCCGAGCGAGTGGCCGCACAGGTAGGTGAGCGGCTCGCCGCGCGCATCCTTTGGCAGGGCGAAGCGCGCGCGCAGATGGCTGAGCGGGTCGGCGCCGTCCTGGGCGCGTGCCTCGGCAAGGCCCGGATCGCTCACGCGGCCTCCCGGGCGAGGGCGTAGAGCAGCGGCCGGCACGGCACGGCATCCCCGCCCAGCGCCGGCACCTGCAGCTCCAGCAGGTACGCGCCGTCGGCGGCCGCATCCGGCACGAAGGCGAGCTCGGTGACGGTTGCATCGGGACGCGCGGCGGCGGCGAGCGCGGTGGCGCCCGGCGGCAGCCCGAAGAACACGCGGTGCGCGGTGAGCCGGCCCGCATCGTGCGTCGCGATCGAGCGAGGGCAGGTCGACGACCAGGTGCAGGATGCCGCGCTCGACCAGGAGCTGCGCCGCCTCGCGCGAGAGGTACGGCGCGGACTGCCCGCTGTAGTCGCGCGTGCGCTTGGCCGGCGCGTTCGGCAGGGTGCGCACGATGAGCGCGCGCGGCTCGAACGGGGCACGCGGCCAGGCGCGCTCGAGCGCGTGACGGGTGACGAGGCGGTCGTCGGGTGCGGGCAGCGGGTCGGTGCCCTCGCGTAAGCCCGCGGCGCGCTCGGGCGTCACCGACACCAGCAGCGCCGGCACCAGGCCGAGCGGCGCCACGCGCCACGCATCCAGGCGCTCGCGCGTGAGGTGGCCGACGCACTCGGTGTGGGTGCCGTTGCAGTGCGGGACCAGCGTGATGCACCGCGCAGTTGCAGCTCGCCCCGCGGCTCACGGCGCCGCTGAAGTCCGCCGACCGCGAGCGGCTCGGACGAGGCGCGCGGGGCGCCGAAGTGGCGCGGCTGCGCGCCGCCGAAATCGAGCGGCAGGGCGAGATCGAGCGGGCCGGACAGCTCGCGACCTGCGCCGTGCCGCCGCCGAGCAGCTCCGCATGCGCGCGTGCACCTCACGCTGCGGCTCCATCACCGTGCCGCAGCGCCCGCAGGTGCGCTGCTGCACGTTGTCGAAGAAGCGCTCGAACACCGGCGGGAACTGCGTCTCGATGTCGGTGAGCGGGAAGAACTCCTCGTACAGCAGGTGGCCGCAGCGCTCGCAGTACCACTGGAAGCCGTCGAGCTCGCCCGGCGGCGCTGGCCGCTCGACGACGAGGCCGACCGTGTTCGGCGGGGCGCTGCGGGGAGTGCGGCACGTTGCGGCGGGAGCAGGAGCACCTCGCCGGCGCGGATCGGCACATCGACCGGGCGCCCGTCCTGCATGGTCTTCAGCACCATGTCGCCCTCGAGCTGGTAGAAGAACTCCTGCGCCCGGGTCGACGTGGTAGTCCTTGCGGGCGTTGGGACCGCCGACCACCATGATGACAAAGTCGCCGTCCTGAAACACCCGCTTGTTGCCGACCGGCGGCTTGAGCAGCGCGCGGTTGGCGTCGATCCAGTGCTGGAAATTGAAAGCGTGCAGGGATCCATCGATCATCCTCCCGGGTCTTTCGCGTATGTTACGCGCTGGCGCGCTGACAGTGACGGAGGCGCGAACGCATGCGTGACGAGCTCGACGAACGACGCTCGTGCGCGCGGCGCGCATCGCTGCATGTTCGCTGGCGCTCGCAGGTGCCGGCCGGCTGCGGTCACCTGCACTGGCCCTGGCACCGCCCGCCGCCGCCGCCGCCGGTACCGTGCACGAGCCGTGGACCTGCGCGGTGCGGGCCTGCGCAGCCGCGGCGCGCCGCAGTACTGGATGCGCAACACGCTGCTCGATGGACCTGTCCGCCGCGAGCGGCACGGGCACCCTCACCGTGCGTCGCCACCGCGGGCAACACCTGGCCGGTGCGGGTGGCGTTGCGCGTCACCGCCGGGCGCCATCGCGCGTGCTCGAGGTGACGGCCGCGCAGCGCGTCTGCTTGCCGAGTCGACTGCGAGGCCGGCGAGCCCATCGAGCTGCGAGCTGACCCCGGGGTCTACACCCCGCGCACCCCGCAGCTGACCGTGCGCTTCGGGCCGGCCTCGGGCCTGCCGCAGGGCCCCCGGCCTCGATGCGCCTGGTACTCCCGGCACGGCACCGCGAGCGGGGCGCGCTCGTGATCGAGGTCGAAGGCGGTGAGCGCGCCGCCCCAGACGCAGCCGGTATCGAGGCGACGACGCCGTCGGCGCGCACAGCCGAGCGCCGACCAGTGGCCGAAGATCACGCGCTGGGCGCCGGCGCTCAGGCGCGTCCGGTGCTCGAACCACGGCGGCGCAGCGCGGGTGCCCCGTCGGCGGCGGCCCTTGAGACTTGACGGTCGATCCGCCCGTCGGCGCTGCAGAAGCGCAGGCGCGTGAGCACGTTGATCGTGAAGCGCAGCCGCTCGAGCCGCTCGAGCGAGTCGTCCCAGCGCTCCGGGCTTGTCGCCGTACATGTGCTCGAACAGCGCCGCGCGCGTCGGCGCGCGAGCGCGCCGCTGACCTCGCGCGCGAGCGCGAGGGCGGTCGCGACGCTCCACTGCGGGACGAGCCCCGCGTGCACCAGAAGGTCGATCGCCGGTCGTGCGTAGCGCGAGCGGCCGGGCGGCGAGCCACTCGAGAAGCTCGTCCCGGTCGCGCGGCGCCGAGCACCGGCTCGAGGGTGTCGCTGCGCTTCAGGCGCTGCACGCCGAGCGGCGACGGCGAGCAGGTGCAGGTCGTGGTTGCCGAGCACCACGGTGGCGTTCTCGCCCAGCGCGCGCACGAAGCGCAGCGTCTCCAGGGAGTCCGGGCCGCGGTTGACGAGGTCGCCGACGAACCAGAGCCGGTCGCACGTCGGGCGGAAGCCGCAGCTGCTCGAGCAGCGCACTTGAATTCGTCGTAGACAGCCCTGCACGTCGCCGATCGCATAGCGGCCGTCAGTGCAGGACGCCTGGCATCGCCAGGCGGAACGGCTGCGATCGGCGCGTCGAAGTGCGCGCCGTCGTCGGCGAGCATCTGGTAGCTGCCCTGCATGGACGCCGACCGGGGTCTCGAGCACCGCGCCGCTGGAGTAGCGGAAGCCCTGGCCGGGCTTGAGGTAGGGCTGCTCGCCGACCACGCCGTCGCCGCGCACCTCCTGCACCTTGCCGTTGGCGTCGGTGATGACCCAGTGGCGCGTCAGGAGCCGCGCGGGCACCTGGCCCTCGTTGCGGATGGTGATGGTGTAGGAGAACACGTAGCGGCTCTCGCGCGGGTCGGACTGCTCATCGAGGTAGTTCGTCTCGACGTCGACGCGGATCCTGTGGTCGCCCGGGCTCATGCGCTGTCGCGCGGCACGCGCACCGCCAGCACGTCGCAGGGCGCGCGCGTGCAGCACGGTGTCCTCGGTGAGGTTCACCAGGATCGAGGGGCCGTGCCGCTCGCGGCTGCCGAGCACGATGAGGTCGGCCTTGCGCTCGCGCGCGATGCGCACGATCTCGCTCTTGATGTTGCCGCTCTCGACGCGGCAGGCGCACGCGGCCAGGCCGAGCTCGGCGGCGAGCGCGGCAGGCGCCGCGTGGCGCGCTCGATGAGCTCGTCCTCGATCTGCACCGAGGGCATGAGCGTCTCGCCCATCGGCTCGACCGGCACGAACTCCACCACGTGCAGCAGCTCCACCTCCGCGCCGAGGGCTGCCGCCAGCGCCGGGCCTTGCGGCCGATGGCGGAACTGTCCTCTGTCAGGTCGACGACCAGCAGAATGCGACGGTACAGCGCCATCAGCACTCTCCCGTAGACGCTTGAGCGTGGGATAAAGACTAGCCTGCGCCGGCGTGCGCGTCGAGAGCCCGGGCGAGATCGTTGAACGCCTCGGGCGCGAGCGTCTCGGGCCGCGCCGTACCCGGGTCGAGCCCGCACGCCGCGATGGTCGAGCGGTCGACGAGACCTGCGAGCGCGTTGCGCAGCGTCTTGCGGCGCTTGGTGAAGGCTGCGGCCACGACGGCGGCGAAGTGCGGGCTGACCGCGAAGCGCGGCGCGGCGCGCACCTGAGGCGCGCCACCGCCGACCACACCCGCGGCGGCGGCCGGAACGCGCCGGGACCGACGTCGAACAGCCGCTCGATGTCGAGGCACGGGGCGAGCATGACCGTGAGGCGGCCGTAGGCGCCGCTCCCGGGAGCGGCGCACATGCCGATCGATGACCTCCCTCTGCAGCATGAAGTGCAGGTCGGCGAGCGCTGCGGCCTGCGCGAGCAGGTGGAACAGGAGCGGCGTCGAGATGTTGTAGGGCAGGTTGCCGACGATGCGCAGCCGGCCGCCGCGCTCGCGCGCGAGGGCTGTGAAGTCAAAGCGCAGCGCATCGCTCACGTGGAGGGCGACCCGCCGGCGCGAGCGCGAACGCCGCGGCGCAGCGCCGCCGCCAGATCGCGGTCGATCTCGATCGCATCGAGGGCTGATGCCGGCGCAGCCCGAGCAGGCGGTGGGTGAGGGCGCCGCGCCCCGGGCCGATCTCGACCAGGCGCTCGCCCGGGACGCGGGTCGAGCGCGGCGACGATGCGCTCGAGCACGCTGCGGGTCGTGCAGGAAGTGCTGGCCGAAGCGCTTGCGGGCGGCGCGGCGCGCGCCGCGGCGGCCGCTCATCGCGCCGCGCGCGAGGCGGCTGGCAAGCTCGAGCGCGGCGTAGAGGCTGCCGGCATCGGCGCGGCCGGTGCCGGCGAGATCGAGCGCGGTGCCGTGATCGACCGAGGTGCGCAGAGCGGCAGCCCGAGGGTGACGTTGACCGCCTGCTCGAAGCCTGCGTGCTTGACCACCGGCAGCCCCTGGTCGTGGTACATGGCGAGCACGGCGTCGAAGTCGGCGAGGATGCGCGGCACGAACACCGTGTCGGCCGGCACCGGCCCGCGTGGCGTCGATGCCGGCCGCGCGCAGCCGCGCGATCGCCGGCCCGATGATGCGCATCTCCTCATCGCCGAGGTGCCCGCCCTCCCCGGCGTGCGGGTTGAGGCCACACACCGCGATGCGCGGGGCGGGGATGCCGAAGAAGCGGCGCAGGGCGTGCGCGAGCGTGCTGCCGGTATGCACCAGCGACTCGATGCTGAGCGCTGCGCTCACGCGCGTGAGCGGCAGGTGCGTGGTGGCGAGCGCCACGCGCAGCGTCCCGGTGGTGAGCATCATCACCGGCGGGCCGCCGCCGGCGCGCGCCGCCAGATACTCGGTGTGGCCGCTGAAGACGATGCCCGCCTCGTTGATGAGGCTCTTCTGCACCGGGGCGGTGACCATGGCGGCGAACTCACCGGTGAGCGCCCCGTCGATGGCCAGGTCGATGAGCCGCAGCACGTAGGCGGCGTTGCGCGCATCCAGGCGCCCCGGCACGCAGGGCACGGCGAGGCTCTGGTGGGCGACGAGGAGCGTGCCCGGCACGTGCGGCCGCGGCGGCGCGGCGGGCTCGTAGGGGCGCAGCTGCACCTCAAGATGCAGCGCGCGGGCGCGTGCGCCGAGGAGCTCGCGGTCGGCGAGGCACACCAGCTCGCACGGCAGTGCGCGCGCGGCGAGCTTCAGGCACAGCTCCGGTCCTACGCCGGCCGGCTCGCCCGAGGTGAGCGCCAGGCGCGGCGGGTTAGGATTTGTACTCGACGTAGGCTTCGTCGCGCATGCGGCGCAGCCACAGCTCCGTCTCCTCGTCGGCCTTGCCGGCGCGGATGGCCTCGACCGCCTGGCGGCGCTTCATCTCGTCGGTGTTGTCGTAGCGGCGGTGGCCGAGCATCTGCACGATGTGCCAGCCGTACTGGGTCTTGAACGGCTCGCTGATCTCGCCGTCCTTGAGGCGCTGCAGCTGCTGCTCGAACTCCGGCACGAACGCGCCCGGGCCGGTCCAGCCCAGATCGCCGCCGTCGACCGCCGAGCCCGGATCCTCCGACACCGTCTGCGCCAGGCCCGCGAAGTCCTCGCCCTTGAGGATGCGCTCGCGCAGCGCGGTCAGCTTCTGCTTCACGGTGGCATCGTCGGCGAGCTCCGTGGTCTTCATGAGGATGTGGCGCGCGTGCACCTGGTCCTCGACGGCCTGCGCGGTGCCGCCGCGCACCTCGTTCAGGCGGATGATGTGGAAGCCGGTCGGCGTGCGCAGCGGCTCGCTCACCTCGCCGGGCTTGAGCTTGGCGATGACGTCGGTGAGGAAGGTCGGCAGCTCACTGCCCTTGCGCCAGCCGAGCGCGCCGCCGTCGAAGGCGGTCTGGCTGTTGGAGTACGCCACGGCGAGCTTGGCGAAGTCCTCGCCCCCCTTGGCGCGCTGGTAGACCTCGTCGGCGCGCTTGGCGGCCGTCTCCAGCTGCGCCGGGGTGGCCTCCTGGCCGACGGCGATCAGGATGTGCGAGACGTTGTACTCGTTGTGCTCGGAGGGAGTCTTGGCCTGCTTTTCGAGGAACTGGTCGATCTCGCGCGGGGTGACGCTGATGTGCTGCAGGACGTCGCGCTGGCGCAGCAGCTGCAGCGTGATCTCCTTGCGGATCTCCTCGCGGTAGTTGGCGTAGTCGATGCCCTGCTTGGCGAGCGCCTCGGGCAGCTGGGTGAGGGTCATGCCGTTGCGCTTGGCGACGTCCTGCAGGGCGGCGTTGACGTTGTCGTCGGAGACCTTGACCCCGGCCTTGGTGGCGCGCTGCAGCTGCAGCTCCTGCACCACGAGGCGCTCGAGCACCTGCTGGCGCAGCACGTTCTGCGGCGGCAGCTCGAGCTTCTGCTCGCGCAGCCGCTCGGTGACCGCCTCGATCTGCGCCTCGAGGTCGCTGTCCAGCACCACCCCGTCGTTGACGATCGCGACCACGCGATCCAGAAGCTCACCCTGGGTGGCGAGCTCGCGCGTCTGGGCGTGCAGGCCCGCGCTGAAGGCACCGAGGCCGCCCAGGGCCGCCGCAACAAGGAGGATCCGCCGCATGTTCCGTTCTTTCCTTACCAGATGCTCTTCAGGGAGCCCTGATTTCTTGGGATGGGGGCGTCAAGAGGCCTGTAACCGCGGATTTCGCTGGTGAGGAAGGCGTCCGACGCCGATCCGACACCGGCCAGCCCTGCAAGTTCCAGCTGCAGCCAGATGCCCGTGTCCTGGCTGCCATCGTGGTTGTTCACGAAACGGCGTACCCCGAGGCGCAGCCGCCAGCAGCAGGACCGGTATTGTATGCCGACAAAGCGCTCCAGTTCCCCGCTGGTGCGCTCCACCGCAATGGGGGCCCCGACCGTGCCCCCGACCGGGGTGTAGTCGCGCAGCGCGTAGACATCGCGCACGAACAGGTCCCAGTTGCGCCGCACCGGCCAGGCCCCGGAGAGCTCCAGCTGGTCAAACCCCTGCCAGTAGGGGGCCACCCCGGGCTGATCGGGGCCGGGCGCGATGAACTGGAAGCGCTCGTAGCGGTAGGCGAGGTTGATGACCGCATCGTCGGCGGGCTTGTACTGCAGGTTAAAGAGCGTGCGCTCGCTGCGCTGATTGGCCGGGTCCCACTGCACGTTCACGTCCGCCCCCCAGTTCTGGAAGGCGGTGAGGGCAATCTGCGCGACCAGGTCCGAGCGCTTGCCGGTGGCGGGGGCCTCGGAGGGCAGCGTCACGCGCGGGGTCTGGAAGTAGTAGGCCTGGCCGAAGGTGGCGGCGAGGAACTGCCGGCCGTCGCCGGCATCGAGCAGCCGCGAGGTGACCCCGACGGCGACCTGGTTGGCATCGCTCATGCGGTCGGCGCCGACGTAGCGGTTGGTGCGGAACAGCTCGACCGGGTACAGATCCGGCACCGCGGTGTCGAACACCGGCAGCTGCTCCTGGTTGCGGTACGGGACGTAGAGGTAGAGCAGGCGCGGCTCGAGCGTGATCTTGCGCTGGTCGCGCGAGCCGGTGAAGCGCTCGAACTGCATGCCGGTGTCGAAGCTGGCGACCGGGAGCGCCCGCGACGGGGCGTGCTGGTACTGCCCGACGGCGAGGGTGTCGAGCTCGTACTGGGTGTAGCGGTAGGCGATCTGCGGGCGCACGAAGAAGCCCGGCCCGGTCAGATCCAGGCCCAGGTGCGGCATGAGGTCCGCGCGCCAGCCGTTGTTGTCGGGCAGGTCGATGGCGCGGTGGAAGTCGACGATCTCCGAGTCGAAGCCGTAGCGCAGCCGCACCAGGTCCCCGGTGCCGTAGTCCGCATCCACCACCAGGCGCGGCAGGCGCGCGTACGGGCGCTGCGACTCGGTGAGGTTCACGATGTCGATGGTCTGGTACTGCTGCACCTCGGCGTCCACGCGCCAGTGCTCGCTGCGGTAGGCGGCGGCGACGCTGCGGTTGAGGAACGCCGTGCTCGCCCCTTCCGGGCCCTGCGAGAAGTCCTCGAAGTACTCGGTGTCGCTCACGTTCTCCGCATCCACCGTCAGGCGCACCTGGCCGGGGAGCTCGGCGACGTCGTTGAGGCGCACGCGGCTGCGCCCGGCGCCGAAGTTGCTGTCGTAGGGGAGGTAGTTCCAGTCGAGCTCACCGTGCTCGCTCGCGCTCAGCCAGCGCAGATCCCCGCCGGCATCGATGCCGCGCTTGGTGTACTCGGTCGGCTCGAAGGTGAAGTCGGCGTTGGGCGCGATGTTCCAGTAGTACGGCGCCGTCACCTGCGCCCCGCCGGTGGAGGTGTTGCCGATGCTCGGGAACAGAAAGCCGCTCTTGCGCTCGCTGCTCAGGGGGAAGGACACCCAGGGCAGGTAGATGATCGGCACGCTCATGAAGTCGATGTGCGCATCGCGCGCCGTGCCGATCTTGGTGCCGGTGTCGAGGGTGATGTCCTTGGCCTTCAGGAACCAGGAGTTGTCATTCGCCGGGCAGGTGGTGAAGGTCACCGCCTTCAGCTCGAGCACGCCCCTGGGGGTGAGCGTCATGTCAGCGGCGGTGCCGCGGGCGCTGCGCTGCTTGAGGGTGAACTGCGCGTCGTGGAAGGCCGCGCCGGTGGCGGCCGAGTAGCTGCCGGCGGCGCCGGTGATGTGCACCAGCGGGTCCTGGTAGTCGATGTGGTCGTGCGTCTCGACCGAGCCCTGGGCGCGGTCGAGCTGCATGGCGTTGGCGCTGATCTCCCGGTCGCCCTGGTGCACCTCGACGTGCCCGCTCAAGGTCGCCTTGCCATCGACGCCGGCCGTGGCGTCGTCGCTGGTGACCTCCACCGGCTGCGCGGCGAGCTTGTCAGGCGCAAGCGGCGCGCTCTGGGGTGGGGCGGCGCTACTCAAGTTGAGCTGTGTTGCGCACTGCGGGGGTGCCGCGCACGCCGCGCCGGCAAAGCCGCCGAGGCTCAGGGCGGCGATGAGAAGTGGGCACCATTGGGGCATGAAGGGCGGCATTATAATGGCGCGCCACCGCCACGCAGGCCGAAAAACCCCGCCGCATCACATGGTTGAGACCGACGCGCGACTCGCGCTGATTGAGGACTGGCTGCGTGCGCTGCACCTTGAGGTGCGCGCGGTGGAGCCCGCTTCGAGCGATGCCAGCTTCCGGCGCTACTTCCGCGCCTTCCTGAAGCGTGGCGGGTCCTACATCGTCATGGACGCGCCCGCCGACAAGGAGGACGTGCGCCCGTACCTGAAAGTGAGCGCGCTGCTCGAGGGTGTCGGCGTGCACGTGCCGCACGTGCACGAGGCGGATGTGAGCAGGGGGCTCCTCCTGCTCGAGGACCTCGGCACCACTCCCTACCTTGCGCGCCTGAGTGCCGGGGACGACCCGGAGCCGCTGTACCGCGACGCCCTCGAGGCGCTCATCGCCATCCAGGTCGGCGGCGCCGGCGCGAGCCTCGAGCTCAGCCCCTACGGGCGCAGCGAGCTCGCGCGCGAGCTGGCGCTGATGCCGGAGTGGTTCCTCGCCCGGCACCTCGGCCTCACCCTGAGCGCCGCGGAGACGCAGCTCCTTCAGGCCACGCGACGAGTTCCTCATCGCCGAGGCGCTCGCGCAGCCGCAGGTGTTCGTGCACCGCGACTACCACGCGCGCAACCTCATGGTGCTCGCGCTGCGCAACCCCGGCATCATCGACTTCCAGGACGCGCTGCGCGGCCCGGTCGGCTACGACTTGGTCTCGCTCCTCAAGGACTGCTACATCGCCTGGCCGCGCGCGCGGGTCGTCGGCTGGGTGCACGAGTACCGCGCCCGCCTCGAGGCCGCGGGCGGCCCGGCCGCGGCCAGTGCCGGGCAGTTCCTGCGCGGCTTCGATCTGATCGGCGTGCAGCGCCACGTGAAGGTGCTCGGCATCTTCTGCCGCCTGTGGTACCGCGACGGCAAGAGCGGCTACCTCGCGGATCTGCCGCGCACGCTCGGCTACGTGCGCGAGGCCTGCACGCTCTATCCGGAGCTCGCAGGCTTCGGGCGCTTCCTCGAGACGCGCGTGGTGCCGGGCCTGGCTGGCGCCAACGCCGCGGCACTCGCCGGAAAGCGGCGCGCGTGAAGGCGATGGTGCTCGCGGCCGGGCGGGGCGAGCGGCTGCGCCCGCTCACCGACACGCTGCCGAAGCCTCTGGTGCCGGTCGGCGGCAAGCCCCTGATCGTGTGGCACCTGGAGAAGCTCGCGCAGGTCGGCGTGCGCGAGGTGGTCGTGAACCTCTCCTGGCTCGGCGGGGAGCTGCGCGCCGCGCTCGGCGATGGCAGCCGCTTTGGCCTGAAGCTGCACTACAGCGACGAGGGCGAGGTCGCGCTCGAGACCGGCGGGGGCATCTACCGGGCGCTGCCGCTTCTGGGTCCCGAGCCCTTCCTCGTGGTGAGCGGGGACATCTGGACCGACTTCGATTTCCGCGACCTGACGCTGCCACCGGGCTCGCTCGCTGCGCTCGTGCTCGTGCCCAATCCCCCGCACCACCCGCGCGGGGACTTCGCCCTGGAGGCCGGTCAGGTGGTGCACGGCAGCGGGCCGCGCCTCACCTACGGCAACATCGGCCTCTATACGCCGCAGTTCTTCGCCGGCTGCCGCGCCGGGCGCTTCCCGCTCCGCGAGCCTCTGGACCGCGCCATCGCCGCGCGGGCCCTGCACGGGCAGCTCTATCGCGGGCGCTGGTGGGATGTGGGTACGCCTGAGCGCCTGAAGGAGCTGGAGGCGAGCCTCACTCGGGTAGAATGAGGCCCATGCCGAGGCCCCTGGACATCCCCGTCGTCGCCGAGCCCGCTGCGGCCCGAAGCGGCGAGAAATACCTTACCGATCAGGGCTTTACCGCCGTACGCGACGGCATCAAGGCGGGGCGGGGGGCCGCTTTGCCGCGCGAGCCCAAGCCACCGTGGCTGAAGGCGCGGGCGCCCTCGGGGGCAGGCTTCGGCGCGGTGCGCGCGCTCGTGAAGGAGCACCACCTCGCCACGGTGTGCGAGGAGGCCAAGTGCCCGAACATCGGCGAGTGCTGGAACGCGGGCACGGCGACTCTGATGCTCATGGGGGCGGTGTGCACGCGGGCCTGCCGCTTCTGCTCGGTGGACACCGGCAACCCGCGCGGCTGGCTCGATGCGGATGAGCCGGCCCACGCCGCCCGCACGGTTGCGCTCATGAAGCTCAGCTACGTCGTGCTCACCTCGGTGGACCGCGACGACCTCCCCGACGGCGGCGCGGCGCACTACGCGGCCTGCGTGCGCGCCATCAGGGCTCTCAACCCGCACACCGCCATCGAGGCGCTCACGCCCGATTTCGCCGGCGTGCTGGCCGATGTGGCCACGGTGGTGGACTCGGGCATCGAGGTGTTCGCGCAGAACATCGAGACGGTGCGCCGTCTCACCCACCCGGTGCGCGACCCGCGCGCCGGCTACGAGCAGACCCTCGAGGTGCTCGCCTTCGCCAAGGCGCACCGCCAGGGCCTGCTCACCAAGAGCAGCCTGATGCTCGGGCTCGGCGAGAGCGATGCGGAGATCCTTGAGACCCTCACCGACCTGCGCGCGGCGGGGGTGGATCTGGTGACGCTCGGGCAGTACCTGCGCCCGACGCGGCACCATCTGCCGGTCGAGCGCTTCGTCGCCCCGGGGGAGTTTGATCACTACCGCGCGCAGGCGCTCGCGCTCGGCTTCACCGAGTGCGTCGCCGGCCCGCTGGTGCGCTCCAGCTACCGCGCCGAGCAGGCGCTCAACCGCAACAACGCCGGGCTCGACAACCGCGCGCTCACCCCGTGAACGCGCGGCCCGACCTGGCGGTCCCGGCCGTGCGCGTACGCCACCTGGGGATGCGCCCCTACGAGCCGACCTGGCAGGCGATGCGCGAGTTCACCGCCGCGCGCACCGCGGCGACCCCCGATGAGATCTGGTTCCTCGAGCACCCGCCGGTGTTCACCCTCGGGCTGAACGCGAGCCGCGCGCACCTGCTCGCCCCGGGGGAGATCCCGGTGGTGCAGATCGACCGCGGCGGCCAGGTCACCTACCACGGGCCCGGGCAGCTGGTGGTCTACCCGCTTCTGGATCTGGCGCGCCTCAGGCTCGGCATCCGCGAGTTCGTGAGCGCGCTCGAGCGCGCCGTGATCGCACTAGCGGCGGCGAGCGGCATCCGCGCCGAGTGCCGCCGCGGGGCGCCGGGGGTGTACGTCGCCGGCCGCAAGCTTGCGAGCGTCGGGGTGCGCGTGCGCCGCCAGGGCAGCTACCACGGGCTCGCCGTGAACGTGGCGCTGGACCTTGCGCCGTTCGCGCGCATCAACCCCTGCGGCTACGCCGGACTTGAGATGACGCAGCTGTCCGCGCTCGGCGGACCTGCGAGCGTGGCCGAGGCGGGCCGGGCGCTCGAGCCGCACCTCCTCGGCGCACTCGGCCTGGCCCCTGTAACCGCCGCATAACTGACACTGCGCCTTGGCGCACGCTAGGATCGGCGCCCATGCGCCGCCTCATCCTCGCCGTGCTCATCGTGTCGCTCGGGCCGCTTGGCGCCTGTCAGCGCGAGGGCGGCGCGCACGGCCGCGTGACGCTCCTCAACGTCTCCTACGACCCGACGCGCGAGCTCTACGTCGAGTACAACGCGGCGTTTGCGCGCCACTGGCGCGAGACCCACGGGGTGGACGTGCGCGTGGAGGAATCCCACGGCGGCTCGGGCACCCAGGCGCGCGCGGTGATCAACGGGCTGCAGGCCGACGTCGTCACCCTCGCCCTCGGCGCCGACATCGATGCCATCGCGACCCAGGCAAAGCTCCTGCCGCTGAACTGGCAGAGCCTGCTTCCCGATGACAGCTCCCCGTACACCTCGACCATCGTGTTCCTGGTACGGCGCGGCAACCCCAAGGGCATCCACGACTGGGACGACCTCGTGCGACCGGGCATGCAGGTGATCACCCCGAATCCCAAGACCTCCGGGGGCGCGCGCTGGAACTACCTCGCCGCCTGGTCCTGGGCGCTCGCGCAGCCCAATGCGAGCGAGGCGAGCGCGCGCGAGTTCCTGCGGCGCCTGTACAAGAACGTGCCGGTGCTCGATACCGGCGCCCGCGGCTCGACCACGACCTTCGTGCAGCGCGGCCTGGGGGATGTGCTGATTGCCTGGGAGAACGAGGCGCTGCTCGCGCTCAAGGCCTTGGGGAGCGACCAGTTCGAGATCATCGTGCCCTCGGTGAGCATCCTCGCCGAGCCGCCGGTGGCGGTCGTGGACGCGGTCGCGCTGCGCCACGGCACGCGCGAGGTGGCGCAGGCCTACCTCGCCTACCTCTACAGCAAGGAGGCGCAGCGCATCATCGGCCGCCATTTCTACCGGCCGCGCGACCCGGAGGTCGCGCGCGAGTTCGCCGCGCAGTTCCCGGCGCTGAAGCTCACGCGCATCGCGGACTTCGGCGGCTGGGCGGTCGCGCAGCGCACGCACTTCAGCGAGGGCGGCGTGTTCGACCAGCTGACCACGCCGTGACTCATTCGACCATCAGCTTGTAGCCGGCGGCGGCGGTGCGCAGCAGCGCCGGGGCGGCCGGGTCGGCCTCGATCTTCTGGCGCAGGCGGTGCACCAGCTGCTTCAGGAGCTGGCGGTCACCGCCGGAGCGGTGCCCCCACACCTGCACCAAAAGCCGGTCCGAGCTCACGGTGTGGCCGGCATTGGCGAGCAGCATCTGCAGGAGACGCAGCTCGAGCTTGGTGAGGCGCACCGGCTCGGCGTTGCCGATGCGCACCGTGTACTCGGCGAGGTCGAGCGCCACGCGCCCGGCGCTCACCGGGGCGTGGCTGTCCATGCCGGCGCGGCGCAGCAGCGCCTTGATGCGGGCGAGGAGCGTGCGCGGGCTGAAGGGCTTGTTGAGATAGTCATCGGCGCCGAGCCCGAGCGCGCGCACCAGGTCCTCCTCCTCGCCGCGCACGGTGAGCATCATCACCGGCACCGCCGAGCGGCGCCGGATCGCCTCGCACACCTCGAACCCGGACAGGCCCGGCATGTTGATGTCGAGCACCACGAGGTCCGGGCCCTCCTCGGCGAAGCGCCTGAGCGCCGCGCTGCCGTCGGCGGCGCGGATCACCAGGTACCCTGCCTGGGTGAGCGTGAAGGCGATGAGCTCGCGCAGGTCGGCGTCGTCGTCGGCGATCAGCACCTTCATGGCGGGGCACTCTCCAGGGGCAGCGTAATCGTGAAGCGCGTGCGCTCCGTTGCGGTACGCTCGCACACGACCGTGCCGCCATGGCGCTCGATGATCGACTTCACCAGCCACAGCCCGAGCCCCAGGCCCGCAGGCTCGGGCTCGCCGCCGCCGCGGCCGAAGCGCGCGAACAGCGCGCTGCCGTCCGCGGCGGGACCGGGGCCCTCATCCTCCACCCAGGCGCGCAGCGTCGCGCCGGCGCGCTCGGCGCCGATGCGCACGGTGCTGCCCTCCGGGGAGAACTTGTTGGCGTTGGCGAGCAGGTTCACGAACACCTGCACGAGGCGCGTGCGGTCGCCGCTGAAGGCTGGCAGATCCCCGGGCAGCTCGATCCGGAGCTGCTGGCCGCGCTGCGCCAGCAGGGCCTCAACCAGGGCGTGCGCCTCCGCGGCCACCTCGGCGAGCTCGACCTGCTGGGCGCGGATGGCGAGCTGGCCGGACTCGATGCGCACGCTCTCGAGCAGGTTGTCGATGAGCTGCGTCAGGCGCAGCGTGCCGCGCTCGAGTGAGGTCACGAGCTCGCGCAGCTTCTCGCGCGGCAGGCTCTCAAGGCCCTCGAGCAGAAGCTCGATGGAGGCGAGCTGCGCGGCGAGCGGCGTGCGGAACTCGTGGCTGATGTTGGCGAGCACCGAGTCGCGCGCGCGCCGCACCGCCTCGAGCTCGGTCTCATCGCGGATCACCTGCACCTGCAGGCCCTCCGCCGGGGCGGCGCTGGTGATGACCGCGGCGCGCGGCGCGCCGGGGCTGAGCTCGAGCGCCTCCAGCGCGCTCGCGCTGCCGGAGGCGCGCGCGGCCACGATCGGGCAGCTGGTCTCGCAGGGGCGGCGGCCGTCAGCGCCGCGCGGCCTGAGCACATCGCCGCAGAAGCGGCCCACGGCCTGCTCGGTGCTCACCCCGAGCAGGCGCTGCGCCTGGGGGTTGAGGTAGCGGATCAGGCGGTTCTTGTCGACCGCATAGACGCCCTCGACGATGCCGCCGAGCACCGCCTGCGCCTCGGCCTCGCGCCGCCGCAGCGTGCTCGTGAGCTCGATGAGGTTGCGGCGCATGTCCTCCATGGTGCGGGCGAGCACGCCGACCTCGGCCGCACCCCCGGGCGGAATCGAGGCGGAGAAGTCCCCCGCCCCCAGGCGCCGCGCCGCGGCGGTGAGGGCGCGCACGGGCGCGGCGACGAACTCGCCCAGCACCGCGCCGGCGGCGATGGCGAGGATGCCCAGGATCAGCGCGGCGATCAGCAGGCGGTGCACCAGGGCGCGCGCCGGCGCATCCACCGTGCTCACCGGCAGGAGCGCCACCAGAAGCGCGATGGCCTCGCCGCTTGCGGCCGAGACCGGCACGCTGGCCGCATACACCTCCTGCGAATCGACGCGCTGCACGGCCGAGCGGCCGTCGGCGAGGGAGGCGGCGTACAGCGCCGTGAAGGGACCGACCGGGGAGCCGGTGTAGGTGCGGTAGTCGATGAGGCGCACCTCGGCGCCGACCTCCTCGCTCAAGGTGTGGGCGAGGTGCTCATCGAGGCGGCGCACCACGTAGAGGGTGAGGCCGCCATCGGGCAGCACCGCCCGCGCCCCGAGCAGCGGCACCCGCTCGGTGGCCGGCAGGGCCATGAACGTGCCGCCCTGCTCGGTGGCGGCGGTGACGATCTGCTGCCAGTCGACCGCGGGCCCCGAGAGCGCCACGACGGTGCGGCCGGAGAGCACGGCGCAGGCATCCACCGCGCCCTCGGCGCACCAGTGCCTGAGGTAGGGGGGCAGGGCCTCGCGCTGGCCTTCGGCGAGCAGGCGCTGCAGCGTCGGGCGCTCGGCCAGATCGCGCGCCGTGGTGTGCGCAGCCTCGCCGATGCGGCGCAGGGCCTCGCGCGCGGTGGTGGCGGCGAGCTGCACGCGCGCCTTGCCCTGGCTGTCGGCCAGATCGTGCAGCATGCCGCTCGCGTAGCCGGCGAGGCCGCCGCCGATCAGCACCACCACGGCGAGCTGGATCGCCATCAGCCACCAGGTGAGCCCGGTGTGTGCCGGGTCCGGGATGTGCCGGCGCAGTCGCTCGAGTGGGTTCGCGGCCATCGCGCCTCTTTGCCTCAGCGCCGGCGGTAGCCGGTGCGCTCCACGAGCGTCTTGACGATCAGGGTGAGCACGGCGAGCAGGGTGAGGAGGGATGCCACGGCGAAGGCGCCGACGAAGTTGTACTCGTTGTACAGGATCTCGATGTGCAGCGGCATGGTGTTGGTGAGCCCGCGGATGTGGCCGGACACCACCGAGACCGCGCCGAACTCGCCCATGGCGCGGGCGTTGCAGAGCACCATGCCGTACACCAGCCCCCAGCGCACCTTCGGCAGGGTGACGCGGAAGAAGGTCATCCAGCCGCCGGCCCCGAGGGTGATCGCCGCCTCCTCCTCGTCGTTGCCGAGCTGCTGCATGAGCGGGATGAGCTCGCGGGCGACGTAGGGGAAGGTGACGAACATGGTGGCGAGCATGATGCCGGGCAGGGCGAAGACGATGCTGATCTGGTGCGCCTGCAGCCAGCTGCCAAACCACCCCTGCAGGCCGAACAGCAGCACGAACACCATGCCGGAGACCACCGGGGAGATCGCCAGCGGCAGGTCGATGAGCGTGATGAGCACGCTCTTGCCGCGGAACTCGAACTTGGCGATCGCCCAGGCCGCGGCGAGCCCGAACACCGTGTTGACCGGCACCACCACCGCGGCGGTGAGGAGCGTGAGGCGGATGGCCGCGGCGGTGTCCGGGTCGGTGAAGGCGTGCACGTAGGCTTCGATGCCGCGCGAGAAGGCCATGACGAACACCGTGGCGAGCGGGGCGAGCAGCACCGCGGCGAGGAAGGTGAGCGAGACGGCGATGCAGGCGCCGCGCACCAGCGCATTCACCCAGGTGTGCTGCCCGGGGCGCGTCTCGGCGAGGGCGTGCGGGAGTGCGGCCATCAGCGTACCGCGCGCACCTGGTCGCGCCGCCCCCAGGCCTGCAGCAGGTTGATGGTGAGCAGCATGGCGAAGGAGATCACCAGCATCACCAGGCCCAGCGCCGCGGCGCCCTTGTAGTCGAACTGCTCGAGGTGCACCACGATCAAGAGCGGCGTGATCTCGGTCTTCATCGGCAGGTTGCCGGAGATGAAGATGACCGAGCCGTACTCCCCGACCGCGCGCGCGAAGGCGAGCGTGAAGCCGGTGAGGAGCGCCGGCAGCACGGTCGGCAGGATGATGCGGCGGAACACCGTGAAGCGGCCGGCGCCTAAGGTCTCGGCCGCCTCCTCGAGCTCGCGCTGCACCTCGAGCAGTGCCGGCTGCACGGCGCGCACCGCGAAGGGCATGCTGATGAGGGTGAGGGCGAGGGTCACGCCCACCCAGGTGTAGGCCACCTTGATGCCGAGCGGCTCGAGGTAGCGCCCGATCCAGCCGTTCTGCGCGAACACCGTGGTGAGGGCTATGCCTGAGACCGCGGTGGGCAGCGCGAAGGGCATGTCGATGAGGGCATCGATGAGCTTGCGCCCCGGGAACTCGTAGCGGGTCAGCGTCCAGGCGATGACGAAGCCGAACACGACGTTGATGGAGGCGGCCAGGAGCGAGGCGCCGAAGGAGAGGCGGTAGGAGCCGAGCGCGCGCGCCGAGAACACCGTGCCCACGAACTCGCTCCAGCTCATGGAGGCCGCGGCCAGCACCAGCGCGGCCAGCGGCAGCAGCACGATGGCGCTCAGGAAGAAGGTGGTGAAGCCGAAGGTCAGCCCGAAGCCGGGCAGGATGCTCGGGGCGCGGAAGCTCACTTAGGCGACCCCGCGGTGCACGATGAGGATCGGCCAGCGCGCCTGATCGAGCAGCCGGCCGAAGCGCTCGCCGAAGTGCGTGAGGTGCGCGACCCCGAGGATCAGCATCTGCGCCGGGTTCTCGGCCAGGCGCCGCAGCAGCTGCTCGCCCGGGTCGCCGACGTGCAGCTCGGTGCGCATCTCCAGGCCGTGGGCGGCCTGGGCCTCGGAGCGCGCATCGAGGAGCTCGCGCATCCCGGCCGGGTGCGCGTGGCTCTCGGCGCCGCCGGGTACCACGCCCACGTAGACCGCCTCGGCCGGCACGTGCCGCAGCACGCTCGCCGAGATCGCCAGCGTCGCGCTGCGCGCCGCTTCCCCGATCCAGTGGATGAGCACGCGCTGCGGGGCGCGCGCGCCGTCGGGCAGCACCAGCAGGTCGCGCGCGCCGCGGTTCAGGAGCCAGTCGGCGCTGCGCGCCCCGTCCGCCCCGGCGCCGATCACGGTGGTGCCGACAAACTCCGCCGTGCCCGCGGCGGCCGCGCCGGCATCGCCCAGGCGCGGCTCGACGCGGGTGCCGATGCGCGTCTTCATGCGGGCGGCGAGCTCGGTGAGCCAGCCCTGGGCGGCGAGGCGCGCCGCCGCCGGGGCATCGGCGGCGCAGGCGGTGAAGCTCGACAGCGGCGTCGGCAGCACGTGCACGCGGCGCACCCCGATCGCCACGCTTGCGCCCGGGCGCACCGCGAAGCCGCGCTGCTCGTGCTGGGTGCGCGTCACCAGCAGCGTCGGGGCGGCCTCGCCGTCGTTGTAGGCGAGGAGCGGGGCCTGCGCGTCGTCCTCCAGGCGCAGCCGCAGCCGCTCGAGCGCGCCGGTGAACAGCACCTCATCGACCACGCCGCGCGCGAAGTAACCGGCCAGCAGCGCCTCGCGCGACTCGGCCACCTCGATCTCCTCGGGCCGCACCACCGCCACGACCTCGTTCTCGCGCCCGCCGGCGGCGCGCTCGGCACTCGCCACCGTGGTGGCGCCGACCTGGATGCCATCGGGCGTGCGGCGCGCGAGGATGAGGTTGGCGGCGCCCAGGAAGGTGGCGACGAAGCGCGTCGCCGGGCGTGAGTACAGCTCGTGCGGCGCGCCCATCTCCAGGAGGCGCCCGAGGTTCATGATGCCGATGCGGTCGGCCATCGCGAAGGCCTCTTCCTGGTCGTGGGTCACGAGCACGGTGGTGATGCCGAGCTCGCGCTGCACCTGGCGGATCGTGCGGCGCAGCTCCTCGCGGATCTTGGCGTCGAGGGCGCCGAAGGGCTCATCGAGGAGCAGCACCTCGGGCTTGTGGGCGAGCGCGCGCGCCACCGCGACGCGCTGCTGCTGGCCGCCGGAGAGCTGCGCCGGCAGGCGCTCGCCCATGCCCTCGAGCGAGACCAGGCGCAGGAGCTCGGCGACGCGGGCGCGCCGCGCGCGCCCGCGCATGTGGCGCACGCGCAGCGCGAACTCGATGTTCTCGGCCACGCTCATGTGGCGGAACAGCGCGTAGTTCTGGAACACCAGGCCCACGCCGCGCTTGCGCGCGGCGACGTGCGTGACGTCGCGGCCGTGCAGCGCGATGCGCCCGTGATCGACCCCGGAGAGGCCGGCGATGGCGCGCAGCAGCGTGCTCTTGCCGCTGCCGGAGGGACCGAGCAGCACGAAGAACTCGCCCTCGCCGATGTCCAGGGAGACATCGTTGACGACCGGCGCGCCGCCGTAGAGCTTGGTGACCTGGTCTAGAGTGATGGACATGCCGGTAGCGATGCTACCGTAGGCGCGGTCAGGGCCGGCAGCGGCGCACCAGCTGCGGTAACAAAGCGGTTACAACCGCAGCGCCCGACCCCTCACAGGAGCATCAGGACGCCCTCGCAGGCCCTGAGCTCCGCGACCAGCGCCTCGATCTGCGCGCGGCTCTCGGCCGGCAGCAGGTAGGAGAGGGAGAGGAAGTTGCCGCCCGAGCTCGGCCGCTCCGCGGGCGCTTGCTCCCCGAGGGCGGGCACGTGGCGCAGCACGATGGCGTGCACGCGCGCGCGGAAGTCCGCATCGGGCCGTCCGACCACCTTCACCGGATAGTCGGCGGGGAAGGTGAGCGGGCTGTCCGCGCTCACCAGGGCGTGCCTGCGAGCTCGCGCTTGTAGTCCTGCAGCGCCTGGTACAGGCGCCGCCACACCGGCCCGGGGCGGCCGCTGCCGACCGGGTGGCCGTCGATGCGCGTCACCGGCTGCAGCTCGCGCGTCGCCGCAGTCAGCCACACCTCGTCCGCCGCGCGCAGCTGCGTCTCGCTCACCGCCGCCACGCGGCACGGCACGCCGGCGCGCACCGCCAGCTCCTCGACCGCCGAGCGCGTGGTCCCGGGCAGGATGCGGCTCGAGTTCGGCGGCACCAGCACTTCCCCGCCGAGCACGATGTGCACCGAGGAGGCCGAGGCCTCGGTGAGCATCCCTTCGCGCAGGAGGATCGTCTCCTGCGCGTCCGCCGCGGCGGCGAGCTGGCGCAGGAGCACGTTCGCCAGCAGCGCGGTGGACTTGATGTCGCAGCGTGCCCAGCGCGTGTCCTGGGCGGTGACGCAGCTCACGCCGTGCTCGAGCACGGTCTGCGAGCTGCCCGCAAGCGGAGCGGCGAAGGCGAACACGGTGCGCGGCAGCTGCGGCAGCGGGGCGTGGTTGCGCCCGTACTCGGCGCCGCGCGTGACCTGCCAGTAGAGGTAGCTGTCCGCGGCGACGGGGTTGCGCTCGATCAGGCCCCCCAGGATCGCGCGCCACTCGCTCGCGCTGTGCGGGTCCTCCATCTCGATCCCCCGCAGACTGTGCTTGAGCCGCGCCAGGTGCGCGTCGAAGCGGAACGGGCGAGCGCCGTACACCGGCATCACCTCGTAGACGCCGTCGGCGTAGAGGAAGCCGCGGTCGAGGGGCGAGATGCGCGCCTCCTTCAACGGCAGATAGGCCCCGTCCAGGTAGCAGATCGGCAGCGGCTCGGCCATGGGATCCTTCGGTTGCGCGTTAATGGAACCACAGCGCGACGGTGTCGACCATGCGCGTCCACAGCCCGCCGGCGGGCACGGCGCTCAGGGCCACGAGCGGGGCGCGCGCCACGACGGTGTTGCCGGCATCGCTGACCGTGAACTCGCCCAGCACCTGCCGGGCCGCGAGCGGGGCGATCAGGGGCTCGGTGGTGAGGTGCGCGGCGGTCTTCAGCGCCCCGCCCTGGCCGCGGGCCACGGTCGCCCAGACATCGCCGGGCACGCCGAGCTCCACGAACTCGCTCGTGCCCTTGTAGACGCGCGGCTTCAGGATCGTCTCGCGCGCCGCCTTGACGCGCACCGTCTCGAAGAAGGTGTAGCCGTAGTTCAGCAGCGCCGCGCTCGCATCCTCGCGTGCCTTGATCGAGGGCGCCCCCATCACCACCGAGATCAGGCGCATGCCGTTGCGGTTGGCGCTGGTGGCCAGGCAGAACCCGGCGCTGTCGGTGTGCCCGGTCTTGAGCCCGTCGACCGTCGGGTCCTTGGTGAGCAGCCCGTTGCGGTTGTCCTGGCGGATGTTGTTCCACAGGAACTGCTTCAGGCTGAAGAGCGAATAGTACTGCGGGAACTCGCGGATGATGGCCGCCGACAGCGTGGCGATGTCGCGCGGGGTGCTGTAGTGGTTGGGCGCGGGCAGGCCGTCGCTGTTCTCGAAGTTGCTGCCCTTCATGCCTAAGCGGCGCGCGTACTCGTTCATCATCTGCGCGAAGGCCGCCTCGGTGCCGCCGACGCGCTCGGCGAGCGCGATGGTGGCGTCGTTCCCGGACTGCACGATCATGCCCTTGATGAGGATGTCGACCGGGATCTGGGTGCCGACCTGCACGAAGGTGCGCGAGCCTTCCGCCTTCCAGGCGTGCTCGCTGATGGTCACCATGTCGGTGAGCTTCAGGCGGTTCTCCTCGAGCGCCCTGAAGACGACGTAGGCCGTCATGAGCTTGGTGAGGCTCGCAGGCTCGGAGCGGTCATCGGCGTGCGACTGCGCCAGCACCCGGCCGCTCTGGAAATCGACCAGGATGTAGCCTTTGGCATCCACCGCAGGCGGGGCGGGGATCGGCGCGCTGTTGGCGCCCGGCATGGCGGCCGCGCTGGCGGGCGTCGCCACGGCCGGGGCCGGCGGCGGTGGCGCGGCGGCGAGGGCCGTGCCGAGGATGAGGGAGGCGAGGCAGGCGCGGGCGGGCAGATGCACGGGTGCGGATTCCTTTGCGGGTGCGGAAAAGGTCGCGATCTTAGCCTATGCGGCGCCCCGCGGAATGTGTCGCCTCTCGCGCACGCGCGCGCCGTTCAGTCGTTGGCGAGGCGCGCGTCGGGGACGCCGAGTGACTGCAGGCGTGCCACCAGCTGGTCGAAGTCGGGGACCGAGCTCACCGGCAGGCGCACGCGGTACAGGTGCGAGCGGCTCTCGGCCGGGGAGAGCACGAAGGCGCTGCCGAGGCCGGCACCGTGGAGCTTGTCGAGCAGGCGCTGGGCGTTCTGCGCATCGGCGAAGGCGCCGGCCTGCACGTAAAGCGCAGGCGGCGGGGACTCGGCGGTGCGGGTGAGCTCATCGGGGACGTCCGGGGTGATGGCGCGCACCTCCACCAGCGTGGTGCCCTCGCGCAGCATGTCGAGCTTGGCCGCCGCGGTGTAGGACAGGTCGATGAGGCGGTTGGCGACGAAGGGCCCGCGGTCGTTGATGCGCACCACGACGCTCCTGCCGTTCCTGAGGTTGGTGACGCGCGCGTAGGTCGGCAGCGGCAGGGTCTTGTGGGCCGCGGTCATGCCGTACATGTCGTAGGGCTCGCCGCTCGAGGTGCTGCCGCCGTGGAAGGTCGGCCCGTACCAGGAGGCGACGCCGCGCTCGCTGTAGCCCGCGGCGCTGATGAGCACCGTGTAGCGGTGCCCCATGACGTCGTAGAAGGGCGGGTTGCCGTGCGCGCTCTTCGGCTCGGCGCGCGGCACCGCATCGGGCACCCCTTCCGGGTTGGCCGGCGGCGGCGGCGCGGGCGCCGCGGGGGCGGGGGCCGTGGCGCGGTGCGCGGTGAGCGAGCAGGCGCTCAGGGCGAGCGCGGCGGCACCGATGAGGCCCGCGCGCGCCGCCCTCACGGTGTGGCCGGCCCGCGCACGCGCTGCGCGACCGCCTCGGCGAGGTCGTTGACCGCCATGACGTAGCGGGCCGAGGCGTTGTAGCGGCTGATGACGTAGAAGTTGTGGAAGCCGACGCGGTAGGCGGGCCCGTCGCGCTGCTCGGCCGAGACCAGCACCGCCGGGGTATCCGGGGGCAGCGGCAGCTCGATCTTGATGCCGCGCTCGTTCAGGCTCGCCACGGTCTCATTCAGCTGCAGGTTGTGCGGGTCGAACTGGAAGTTCGGGTCCGGCTCCAGGGTGGCCTCGGTCAGCACCGGGGCGCCGGGACTCCAGCCGTACTCGCGCAGGTAGTTGCCGACGCTCGCGAAGATATCGTCCCAGTTGCCCCACAGGTCGCGCCGCTCATCGCCGTTGGCATCGACCGCGTAGCGGCGGTAGCTCGAGGGCATGAACTGCGGCGCGCCGACCGCGCCGGCGTAGGAGCCCATGAGCGTCAGCGGGTCGAGCTTGTTCTCCCGGGCGAGGATCAGGAACTGCTCGAGCTCGGAGGTGAAGAACGCCCGCCGCGGCGGGTAGTCGAAGGCGAGCGTGGTCAGGGAGTCGAGGACGCGGTACTTGCCGAGCACGCGCCCGTACTTGGTCTCCACCCCGAGGATGGCGACGATGTACTCCGGCGGCACCTGGTACTGCGCGGCGATGCGCTCGAGCGGCTCCCTGTGATCGCTCCAGAACTGCACGCCCTCGTCGATGCGCTCGGCGGTGAGGAAGTGATCGCGGTACTCCCACCAGGGCGCGGCCTTCTCCAGCGGCCGGTTCATGATCTCGATGACCTTCGGCTGCGGCTGCGCGGCCTTGATGAGCGCGCGCAGCTCCTTCTTCGACATGCCGTCGCGGCGCGCGACGTCGTTGACGAAGGCGACGATGTCCGGGCGCTTGAGGTCGAAAGCCGCGGCCGTCACCGGCTGCGCGAGCACCGGCCCGGAGAGGATGAGGCACAGCAGCGTCAGGCGTGAGGCGTGCAACTACGATCCGATGAGTTTGCGCCGTGAATACAGCGCCATGAGAATACCGAACCCGGCCAGCAGCGTCACGACGGAGCTGCCACCGTAGCTCACCAGCGGCAGCGGCACGCCGACCACCGGCAAAAGGCCGGTCACCATGCCGGCGTTGATGAACACGTACACGAAGAAGGTGAGCGCGATGCTGCCGGCCAGGAGCCGGGCGAAGGTGTCCTGGGTCTGCGTGGCGAGGTACACCGCGCGGCTCACCACCAGCACGTAAAGAATAAGGAGCAGCAGAAGGCCGAGCAGCCCGAACTCCTCGCCGATGACCGCGAACACGAAATCGGTCGAGCGCTCGGGCAGGAACTCCAGCTGCGCCTGGCTGCCGTTCATCCAGCCCTTGCCGAACACCCCGCCCGAGCCGATGGCGATCTGCGACTGGATGATGTGGTAGCCGGCGCCGAGCGGGTCGGTCTGCGGGTTGAGGAAGGTGAGCACGCGCTTTCTTTGGTAGTCGTGCATGAAGCTCCAGCCGAACCAGGCGCCCACCGCCCCCAGCACCAGGAACGCGGCCATGACGCGCAGGCGCAGGCCGGCGAGCACGATGACCAGCGCGCCGCCGGCGGCGATGAGCGCCGCGGTGCCGAGATCCGGCTCGACGGCGACCAGCCCGACCGGCAGCAGGATCAGCGCGCCGAGCGCGGCGAGCGCCCCCCAGCTCGGCGGCAGCGGCCGCTCGTGCATGTACCAGGCGCACATCATCGGCACGGCGAGCTTCATGAGCTCGGAGGGCTGGAAGCGGAACACCTTCAGGTCGAGCCAGCGCTGGGCGCCCAAGCCAATGTGGCCGAAGGCTGCCACCACCAGCAGCAGGAAGCACCCGGCCGCGTACAGCCACGGCGTCGCGCGGCGCAGGAAGTTCGGGTTCACCTGCGCCAGCAGCAGCATCGCCACGGTGCCGATGGCGATGCGCACCAGCGTGCGCACGATTGTCGGCACGTCCTGGCCGGAGGCGCTGTAGAGCACCACCAGGCCATAGGCGCAGATGAGCGCCAGCCCGATGACCAGCGGGCCGTCGATCTTCAGCGCGAACAGCACGCGCGCCGCTCCGGTGAGGGTGCGGCGGGTGCGCGAGCCGGTGGCGACTTCTTCGTAGATCATGTGGCGGGCTTGAGCTTGCCGTCGGGCCCGAGGAGGTAGGCATCGAGCACCTTGCGGGCGATGGGGGCGGCGGCGCTCGCGCCGGCGCCGCCGTTCTCCTGCAGCACCGCGACCGCGATGCGCGGCTGATCTGCCGGCGCGAAGCAGATGAACCAGGAGTGATCGCGCAGCCGCTCGTCGATCTTGCTGGCGTTGTAGCGCTCGTTCTGGGCCACGGTGAAGACCTGCGCCGTGCCGGTCTTGCCGGCGAAGACGTAGGGGGCGTGCAGCCCGATGGCCGCGGCCGTGCCGCGCTGCGTGACCCCGATCATGCCGTGCACCACACGCTCCCAGTCCTCCTCCGAGATCCCCGTGACCTCACCTTCCGACACCGGCGGCACGCGCTTGAGCTCCCCGGTGTGCGGGTCGCGGTAGGCCGCCACCAGGCGCGGCTTCCAGATCTTGCCGCGGGTGGCGATGATGGTCGCGTAGTGCGCCAGCTGCAGCGGCGTCACCGACAGATACCCCTGGCCGATGCCGAAGTTCACCGTCTCGCCCGGGAACCACATCTGGTCGGCGGGCTTGGCGAAGGCCTTCGCCTTCCAGGCGCGCGAGGGCAGGATCCCGGGCTTCTCGCCGCTGATGTCGATGCCGGTCAGCTGCCCGAAGCCGAAGGGGCCGAGGAAGGCGGCGATGCGGTCCACGCCGAGCACATCCGCGAGCCCGTAGAAGTACACGTCGCAGGAGCGCGCGATGGCGTCGTCCAGGTCGACGTAGCCGTGCTTCTCGTTGTGGTACTCGCGGAAGATGCGCGAGCTGCCGGGCAGGTGGAAGGAGCCGGCGCAGTACTTGCGCGCCGCCGGGTCGACCACGTGGTAGGTGAGGCCGGCGAGTGCGATGCCGGGCTTGATGGTGGAGCCGGGCGGATAGGTGCCGCGCAGCGCGCGGTTGAACAGCGGCCGGTCGATGTCGTTGGCGAGTGAGCCGTACTCGCTCGCGGTGATGCCGCGCCCGAACAGCGTCGGATCAAAGCCCGGCAGGCTCACCAGCGCCAGCACATCGCCGGTGTTGGGGTCGAGCGCCACCACCGCGCCGCGGTGCCCGCTGAGCGCGCTCTCGGCGACGCGCTGGATCTTGAGGTCGAGCGCCAGCACCAGATCATCCCCGGCCGTCGGCGGCTTGGTCTTCAGGTTCGGCACGAACGCGCCCTGGCGCTCCACCGAGCGCCCCTGCGCGTTCACCAGCACCTCGCGGAAGCCGTTGCTGCCGTGCAGGCGCGGCTCGTAGGCGCTCTCCACCCCGAGCTTGCCGATGAGGGAGGTGCCGGCGTAGGCGGCGCGGTCGATGCGCTTTAAGTCCTGCTCGCTGATCGCGCCGACGTAGCCGAGCGCGTGCACGGCGAGGTTGCCGTTCGGGTACCAGCGCGTCTGGCGGGTCTTGATGTCCAGGCCCGGGAACTCGAAGCGCCGCACCGCAAAGCGCGCCACGTCCTCGTCCGACATGCGCAGCCGCACCGGCACGCTGTCGAAGCCGCGGCTCGAGTCGATGGTGCGCTCGAGCTCGTTCACGTCCTCGGCGCGGATCAGCCCGATCCCGACCAGGCGCTGCAGGGTCTCATCGATGTCGGGCACTTCCTCGGGCACGAGCTCGAGCTGGTAGGCCGGCTGGTTGCCGGCGATCACCTCCCCTGAGCGGTCGAGGATCAGGCCGCGGGCCGCCGGGATCGGCTCGGTGCGCACGCGGTTGCCCTGAGAAAGATCGGAGTAGTAGTCGTGCCGCGAGACCTGCAGCACGAACAGGCGCGCCACCAGGCCCACGGTGGCGAGCCCCATGATCACCGCGCAGACGATGGCGCGCTGATCGAACAGGCGCTGTTCGCGCCAGTGGTCCTTGATGCGCACGGCCGGCATAGTCGCTACGTCAGAGTCGGTCCGGAGGCGGAAGTGCCCTTCAAGCGCGCCGACCCGCGCCGTAGGCAAGGATAGCGGCAGCCACCGGCCAGATCAGGGCACCCGTCACGGTGTGGATCCAGCGCATGGGGCTGGTGAGCGGGTGGCCGGTCCAGCCGTCGATGACGAACAGCAGCAGCTCATAGACGATGAGGGCGGCGAACACGATGAGCGCCTGCTGGAAGGCGGGCTTGGAGCGGATGCGCTGGTGCTCGCGCACGGCGATGTAGGTGACGATCGAGAGCGCCAGGGCGTGCTCGCCCAGGAGCGGCCCCTGGAACACATCCAGCATCAGGCCGCTGAAGAAGCCCGCGGCGATGCCGCCGGTGCGCGGGGCGTGCACCGACCAGAACAGCACCGTCAGCACCAGGAACTGCGGCCGCAGCGCGTCCGCCCAGGGCGGCAGCGGCAGCGCGGTGAGCGTGAGCGCGACCAGCGCGCTCAGCAGCAGCCGCCCGCGCGAGTACGGACTCACGGCTGACCCTTCACCGCATCGGCGGGCGCGGCGGGGGAGGCCGGTGGCGGTGCGGCCGCGGGTGCGGACGCGCCTGCCGCGCCGGGCGGCGCGCGCTCGGGTGCGGCGCCCGGCTTCGCCGGCGGGGGATGGGTGGCGGTGAGCGGCTTGAGCGTCGCGTCCCCGCTCTTGAGCTCCCCGACGGCAGCGCCCTTGCCGCCCGCCGGGGCGGCGGGCCCGGCCGGGTGGTCGTCGCGGAACCACACCAGCATGACCTCGCTGTCGGTGTCGATGTGCGCGAGCGGCGCGGCGCGCACCTGGGCGAGCGGCTGCACGGCATCGCGGTGCACTTCCGTGACCTTAGCGACGGGATAGCCTGCGGGGAACACCCCGCCGAGTCCGGAGGTGAGCAGCAGGTCGCCCGCCTTGATGTCCGCGTTGGCGGGCAGGTACGGCAGCGCGAGCGTGCTCGTGTCCCCGGCGCCGACCGCGATGGTGCGCAGCCCCGTGCGCTCGATGCGCACCGGGGTCGCGTGCTCCGGGTCGGTGATGAGGATGACCTCCGCGCTCCAGGGGCCGACGTGCGTGGTCTGGCCGATGAGGCCCTTGTCATCGAGCACCGCCTGGGCGCGGAAGACGCCGTTCACCGCGCCGCGGTTGAGCAGCATGCGCTGGCGCAGCGTATTCACCTGGAGGGTGACGATCTCGGCGGCGAGCCAGCGGTCGGCCACCGGCGGCAGCGCTTCCTGCAGCCCGCGCAGCGCGCCGTTCTCGCGCGCGAGGGCCTCGTAGCGCATCGTGCGCAGCTCGAGCTCACGCTCGGCGCCCTTCAGGCGCGCGTTCTCGGCCTCGAGTGCCTGGCGGGTGCGGAAGCTGTCCTGGAGCCAGTGCCAGGCGGCCGCGGGCGAGCTGACTGCCAGCTGGATCGGGTACGCCGCCGCCTGCAGCACGTAGCGCACCTGCTCGAGGTAGTGGCCGCGCTGGTCAAAGTACATGACCACGACGGCTGCGATGGCGTAGAGAGTGAAACGGAAACCCGGAGCCGCCGCGCGGGGTCGACCGGCTGGCACCTGTCCCGAACGCTGCCACTGGGCGCTTTAGCGCTCCCCGGCGCTACTCAAGGCCGAAGTGTCCGGGGCCCAGCTCGTCCATCAGCTCGAGGATGCGACCGCCGCCGCGGGCGACGCAGGTGAGCGGATCGTCCGCCACCACGACCGGCAGTCCGGTCTCCTCGGTGAGGAGCTTGTCGATGTCGCGCAGCAGCGCGCCGCCGCCGGTGAGCACGATGCCGCGCTCGGCGACATCGGCGCCGAGCTCGGGCGGGGTCTGCTCGAGCGCCTGCTTCACGGCGCTGACGATGCTCTGCAGGGGCTCCTGCAGGGCCTCGAGGATCTCGTTGCTGTTCAGGGTGAAGCTGCGCGGCACACCCTCGGAGAGGTTGCGGCCCTTCACCGACAGCTCGCGCACCTGCTGGCCGGGGTAGGCCGAGCCGATCTCGATCTTGATGCGCTCGGCGGTGGCCTCGCCGATCAGGATGCCGTAGTTGCGGCGAACGTAGTTCATGATCGCCTCGTCGAAGCGATCGCCGCCGATACGGGCCGAGTTCGCATAGACGATGCCATTCAGCGACAGTACGGCCACCTCGGAGGTGCCGCCGCCGATGTCGAGCACCATCGAGCCGCGCGCCTCGTGCACCGGGAGCCCGGCGCCGACCGCCGCGGCCATGGGCTCGGAGACGATGGCGACGTTGCGCGCGCCGGCGCCTTCGGCCGACTCGCGGATGGCGCGGCGCTCGACCTGCGTCGAGCCGAACGGCACGCACACCAGCACCCGCGGTGAGGGCTTGAGCATGCGGTTGCCGTGCACCTTATTGATGAAGTACTGCAGCATCTTCTCGGTGTAGGTGAAGTCGGCGATCACGCCGTCCTTCATCGGCCGCACGGCGGTGATGTGCCCGGGCGTGCGGCCGAGCATGCTCTTCGCCTCGGAACCCACCGCCACGATGACCTTGCCACCGCGTGAGGGCTCGTCCTGTACCGCCACGACCGAGGGCTCATTGAGCACGATGCCCTTGTCGCGGACGTAAATCAGCGTGTTCGCTGTCCCCAGATCGATCGACAGATCGCTGGAGAAATATCCGCGCAGGCGTTTGAACATGAAAGCGACCGGAAAATATGCGGCGGGAGGCCCCGGGAAGTGGCGCGTAATCTAGCAACCGACGGGACATCCGTACAAGGCAACATGTATGATTTTGCGCTGGTTTTCTCAGTTCACCGCGCGTAACGCGAACCCCCTATGTCCCTGACCCGCGAGCAGCTCGACAGCATCGCCGTCCTGGCGCGTCTTGAGCTGACCAGCGCCGAGATCCCGGTCTACCAGCAGAGCCTGTCCAGCATCCTCGATTTCGTCGGTGCGCTGGATGCGGCCGACACCAAGAGCGTCGCGCCGATGGCGCATCCGCTGCCGGGGCTGTCGCAGCGGCTGCGGCCGGACGTGGTCACCGAGAGCGACCACCACGAGGAGTACCAGGAGAATGCGCCGCAGGTCGCGGCGGGGCTGTACCTCGTGCCCAAGGTGATCGAGTGAGGACCGTGAGCGAGCTGCACCGCCTGAGCCGTCACCGAGCTCGCGGCCGGCGCTGCAGGGCGCGGCGCTTCTCGAGCGTCGAGCTGGTGCGCGCCTGCCTCGAGCGCATCGAGCGCCACCAGGGCGCGCTCAACGCCTTCATCTCGGTCACCGCGTGCGCAGGCGCTCGCGCAGGCGCAGGCGGCCGATCGCACGTCTGCGCCGCCGGCGGCGGCGGTGCCCTCACCGGCGTGCCGATCGCGCACAAGGACATCTTCTGCACGCAGGGAGTGCGCACCAGCTGCGGCTCGCGCATGCTCGATAACTTCGTCTCGCCCTACGACGCGACCGTCGTCGACCAAGCTTCGGGCTGCCGGCGCGGTCATGCTCGGCAAGACGAACATGGACGAGTTCGCCATGGGCTCGTCCAACGAGACCAGCTACTACGGCCCGGTGAAGAATCCCTGGGATCCGGCGCTCGTGCCCGGCGGCTCCTCGGGCGGCTCGGCCGCGGCGGTGGCCGCGCGCCTGGTGCCGGCGGCGACCGCGACCGATACCGGCGGCTCGATCCGCCAGCCCGCGGCGCTGTGCGGCGTCACCGGCATGAAGCCGACCTACGGGCGCGTCTCGCGCTACGGCATGATCGCCTTCGCCTCGAGCCTGGATCAGGGCGGCGTGATCGCAGCGAGCGCCGAGGATGCGGCGCTGGTGCTGCGGCGAGATGGCCGGCTTCGATCCGCGTGATTCGACCAGCGTCGAGCAGCCGGTGCCGGACTACCTCGCCACGCTCGGGCAGCCGCTCAGCGGGCTGCGCATCGGACTGCTCAAGGAGTTCTTCGACAAGGGACTCGAGCCCGAGCACCGAGGCGCGCATCCGCGAGGCGCTGCGCGTGTACGAGGGGCTCGGCGCGAAGCTCACCGAGGTGAGCCTGCCGAACCTGCCGCTGTCGGTGCCGGCCTATTACGTGGTCGCGCCCGGCCGAGTGCTCCTCCAATCTCGCGCGCTTCGACGGCGTGCGCTTCGGGCACCGCTGCGAGAACCCGCAGCGACCTGATCGATCTGTACCAGCCGCTCGCGCGGCGAGGGCTTCGGCGCCGAGGTGAAGCGCCGCATCATGACCGGCACCTACGTGCTCTCGGCCGGCTACTACGACGCCTACTACCTGAAGGCGCAGCGCGTGCGGCAGCTGATCAACGCCGACTTCATCCGCGCCTTCAGGGACGTGGACGTGCTCATCGGCCCGACCACGCCGACGCCGGCCTTCGCGCTCGGCGCCAAGACCGCCGACCCGATCACCATGTACCTGAACGACATCTACACCATCGGCGCGAACCTCGCCGGGCTGCCCGGCGATGTCGATTCCGTGCGGGTTCGTGCAGGACCTGCCGGTCGGACTGCAGATGGTCGGCCCGCACTTCAGCGAGGCGCGCTGCTGCAACGTGGCGCACGCCTTCCAGCGCGAGACCGACTGGCACCGCCGCATGCCGCAGGGCTTCGCATGAGCGGCTGGGAGACGGTGATCGGGCTCGAGATCCACGCCCAGCTCGCCACGCAATCGAAGATCTTCTCCGGTTCGGCGACGCGCTACGGCGCGCCGCCGAACGCGCAGGCGAATCTGGTCGACCTCGGCTACCCGGGCGTGCTGCCGGTGCTGAACGCGCGAGGCCGTGCGCATGGCGGTGAAGTTCGGGCTCGCCATCAAGGCGCGCATCGCGCCGCACTCGGTGTTCGCGCGCAAGAACTACTTCTATCCCGACCTCCCCAAGGGCTACCAGATCAGCCAGTACGAGCTGCCGATCGTGGCCGCAGGGGCGCTCGACATCGTGCTCGAGGACGGCACCGTCAAGCGCATCGGCGTCACGCGCGCGCATCTCGAGGAGGATGCGGGCAAGTCGCTGCACGAGGGGCTGCCCGGGGTGACCGGCATCGACCTCAACCGCGCCGGCACGCCGCTGGTGGAGATCGTCTCGGAGCCCGACCTGCGCTCGGCCAAGGAGGCCGTGGCGTACATGAAGAAGGTGCACACACTGGTGCGCTACCTCGAGATCTGCGACGGCAACATGCAGGAGGGCTCGTTCCGCTGCGACGCCAACGTCTCGGTGCGCAAGAGCGGCGCGGCGAAGTTCGGCACGCGCGCGGAGATCAAGAACCTGAACTCGTTCCGCTTCGTCGAGAAGGCCATCAACTACGAGGTCGAGCGGCAGATCGAGCTGCTCGAGTCCGGCGGGCAGGTGGTGCAGGAGACGCGCCTGTACGATCCGGACAAGGGCGAGACGCGCTCGATGCGCTCCAAGGAAGAGGCGAACGACTACCGCTACTTCCCGGACCCGGACCTGCTGCCGGTCGTGCTCGATGCAGCCTTCATCGATGCGGTGCGCGCGACGCTGCCGGAGCTGCCGGACCAGAAGGCGGCGCGCTTTGCGCACGAGTACGGCGCTGTCGGCCTACGACGCGGGCGTGCTGACCGCGAGCCGCGAGCTGGCCGCCTACTACGAGGAGGTGGTGCGCGAGCTGCCCGGGGAGCCGAAGCTCGCCGCCAACTGGGTGATGGGTGAGCTCGCCGCCGCGCTTGAACAAGGATGGCCTGGAGATCGGCTGCCGGCACGGCTGCCGGCCGCGCGCTCGCCGGGCTGCTGCAAGCGCATCGCCGACCAGACCATCTCCGGCAAGATCGCCAAGGAGGTCTTCGAGGCGATGTGGGCGAGCGGCGCGAGCGCCGACGCCATCATCGAGGCCAAGGGCCTGAAGCAGATCACCGACAGCGCGGCGATCGAGCGCGCCATCGACGAGGTGATGGCCAAGAACCCCGGCCAGCTCGCCGACTACCGCTCCGGCAAGGACAAGCTGTTCGGCTTCTTCGTCGGCCAGGTGATGAAGGCGACCGGCGGCAAGGCCAATCCGGCGCAGCTCAACGAGCTGCTGAAGAAGAAGCTGAGCGGCTGAAGCCGCGGCGTCGGTGCGCCGCGACAGGGTTGAGTTGGCGCGTCGGGCCCCATCTGCACGACATGCAACCGACACAGCGCGCACGGCGACGCGTTCGCCGCTTCATTTTCGAGAAGCGCCCGGTGCGCGGCCACTGGGTGCGGCTCGAGGACGCCTGGCGCGAGCTGCGCGCGCACAACGACTACCCGCAGCCGGTGCGCGAGCTGCTCGGCCAGGCCGTGGCCGCCGCGGTGCTGCTGGCCGCGACCCTCAAGTTCCGCGGCACGCTGACGCTGCAGCTTCAGGGCGAGGGCGCGGTGAACCTGCTGGTCGCGCAGTGCACGCACGATTTCCGGCTGCGCGCCGTGGCGCGCTGGGACGAGGCGGCGCTGCCGGGCGCGGACGGCACGGGGCCGGGGCGAGCTCTTTCGCCGCGCTCGTGGGCCGCGACGGCCGCATCACGGTCACCGTCGAGGCGGAAGAGAAGAGCCTGCGCTACCAGGGCATCGTGCCGCTCACCGGAGCCTCGCTGGCCGAGTCGCTCGAGGCGTATTTCGCGTCCTCCGAGCAGCTGCCCACGCGCGTGGTGCTCGCGGCCGATACGCAGCGTGCGGCGGGGATGCTGGTGCAGAAGCTCCCGGGACCCGGCGGCGAGGCCGATGAGTCATCGCTCGAGGCCTGGGCGGACGCCGCGCACGGCATGGGCGCGGTGGATGCGGGCGCGCTGCTCGCCGAGCCGGCCGAGTCGGTGCTGATGCGGGCATTCCCCGGCAACGATGTGCGTCTCTTTCGCGGCACGCCGGTGCGCTTCGAGTGCCGCTGCAATGCCGAGCGGGTGGCCGGCGTGCTGCGGGCGCTCGGTCCGGATGAGATCCGCGACGTGCTGCGCGAGCAGGGCGCGGTCACCGTGACGTGCGAGTTCTGCCACCGCCCGTACCGCTTCGATTCCATCGACATCGAGGCCCTGTTCAGCGACCCACCACCCTCGGGCAGCAAGCCACTTCTGCACTGATTGTATCTACTAGAGATACAATTAGGCTGCTGCGGGTTCTCGGCAGGCAGTCAGCCATTTCATTGGCGAGTCGATTAAAGAGATATACAATCCTTTAATGGATGGCGTCAGTCCGGGGTGCCTGGTGCGGTGGCTGCGCGCAGCCGGCGAGCCCAGTCGCCTGCGCCTTCTGGCGCTGTGCCAGACGAATGCGCTGAGCGTGTCGGATCTGGCGCAGGCACTTACGCAGAGCGAGCCGCGTATCTCGCGCCACCTCAAGATCCTCGCCGAGGCGGGCCTCATCGAGCGCCAGCCGCAGGGGCAGTGGGTGCATTACCGCATCGCCCCCGAGGCGGAGGCGGCCGGCTTCGTGCAGAGCCTGATGAGCCGCCTCGACCGCCGCGATCCCCTCATCGAGCGTGACCGGGCCGCGGTGCGCGATGCGCAGGCGGCAGGCACGGCACGGGAGTCGCGCCTCGGCCGCACGCTCGCCTCGCTGGTGGGCGCAGACACCGCCCAGGTGCCCGAGGCCGCTGGTGCTCGGCGTGATGCATCCGGAGCTGCTCAGCGCCGCCGCCGCGGGCGCGGCCCGCTGCGTGGCGCTGGCCCCGTCGCGCCGCGCCGCCCAGGCCGCGCGGGCCTATGTGGCGCGGGCCGGGATTGCCTGCCGCGTGCTCGAGGGTCGTGATCCGCAGGCGGCGCGGGACGCGCTTTGATCTGATCGTGCTCGACTGCCCGCGCACCTCCGGCGCGGCGCTCGGCACGCTGCTCGAGCGCACGCGCGCGGCCCTCGCCCCCGGCGGCCGCGTATGGATCATCGAGGCCTATGAGGCGCTGGAGCGGGCACGCGAGCGCATCGTCGAGCACCCGCTTGCGCGGCTGCGGCGGCTCATGGCGACGGCCGGCCTTTCGTGCGAGCGGCTGATGCCGCTCGAGGCCGACGGCGAGCACGTGCTCGCCGCCAGCGCGCACGCCGCCGCGCCGGCGATCCACCAGG
Source organism: uncultured Pseudomonadota bacterium (assembly GCA_963825385.1). Classification (GTDB taxonomy): domain Bacteria; phylum Pseudomonadota; class Gammaproteobacteria; order Steroidobacterales; family Steroidobacteraceae; genus 13-2-20CM-66-19. The sequence continues at coordinate 195,610 of CAWGSX010000003.1, forward strand.
CACCGGGAGCGGCCTGATGAGCGTCACCGGAATCGCAGTCTCGTTCGAATTCTTCCCGCCCGCGGATGCGCAGATGGAGGCGACGCTGTGGAGCTCGCTCGAGCGGCTCGCGCCGCTCGCGCCGCGCTTTGTCTCGGTCACCTACGGCGCGGACGGCTCGACGCGCGAGCGCACCCACCGCGTGGTGAACCGCATCCAGCGCGAGACGGCGCTCACCGGCGCTCCGCACCTCACCTGCGTCGGCGCCTCGCGCGGGGAGATCCTCGAGATCGCGCGCCGCTACTGGGACAAGGGGGTGCGTCATCTGGTGGCACTGCGCGGTGATCCGCCGCAGGGCCTCAGCCTCCTACCGGCCGCATCCGCAGGGCTTTGCCTATGCGGCGGACCTGGTCGCCGGGCTCACGCGCGTTGCGCCCTTCGACATCTCCGTGGCGGCGTATCCGGAGACCCACCCGGAGGCGGCATCCGCCGCGGCCGATCTTGACAACCTGAAGCGCAAGATCGACGCCGGGGCGAGCCGCGCGATCACGCAGTTCTGCTACGACACCCAGGCCTACCTGCGCTTCCGCGATCGCTGCGCCGCGGCCGGTATCCGCGTGGCGATCGTCCCGGGGATTTTGCCGATCACACGCTTCAGCCAGGTGCGGCGCTTCGCCGAGCGCTGCGGCGCCTCCATCCCCGGCTGGCTGCAGGAGCGCTTCGAGGGACTGGAGGAGGATGCCGACACGCGCCGGCTGATCGCCGCCAGTGTCGCCATCGCGCAGGTGCAGGAGCTGCAGGCACACGGCGTGTGCGAGTTCCATTTCTATACGCTGAATCGCGCCGAGCTCACCTACGCCATCTGTCACGCGCTCGGGCTGCGGCCGCGGCCGCGCGCATCCGCCGCGCCGCGCCTCGAGGCGCAGACGTGAACGGCTGTACGGCGCACGGCGCGCGCGTGCCGCGCGCCGACCGCGAGCGCCCGGCGCGGGGCACGCCCGCAAGCGCCGCCGCCGCCCCGTACGCGATCGAGCCGGTGGATGAGCCCGCGCGGCGCACGCGCCTGCAGAAGCTGCGCGAGTTTCTCACCCGGCGCATCGTCGTGCTCGATGGCGCCATGGGCACGATGATCCAGCAGCACCGGCTGGATGAGGCCGGCCTTCCGCGGCGAGCGGCTGCGCCAGCACGGCTGTGAGCTGCGTGGCAACAACGACATCCTCACGCTCACGCGGCCGGAGCTGGTGCGCGCGGATCCACCGCGCATATCTGGAGGCCGGCGCCGACATCATCGAGACCAATACCTTCAACTCCAACGCCGTCTCGCAGGCCGACTACGGCACGAGGCGCTGGTTCCCGAGCTCAACTACCGCGCCGCGCGCCTGGCGCGCGCGTGCCGCCGATGAGTGCGCGGCGGGCAGCGGCAGCGCGCGCTTCGTGGCCGGCGCGCTCGGGCCCACCAACCGCATGAGCTCGATGTCCCCGGACGTGAACGACCCGGGCTACCGCAGCCGTCACGCTTCGATGAGCTCGTGGAAGGCTACCGCGAAGCCGCGCGCGGCCTGGTGCTCGGTGGCGCGGACTTCCTGCTGATCGAGACCATGATCGATACGCTGAACGCCAAGGCGGCGATCTTCGCGGCGCTGACGCTGTTCGACGAGCTCGGCACGAGCGTGCCGCTGGTGGTGTCCGGCACGATCACCGATGCCTCCGGGCGCGTGCTGTCCGGGCAGACGGCGGAGGCGTTCTGGAACTCCATCCGCCACGCGCAGCCGCTCTTCGTCGGCCTCAACTGCGCGCTCGGCGGCCGGCTCATGCGCCCCTACATCGAGGAGCTGGCGGCGGTCGCCGACACCTACGTGTGCGCCTACCCCAACGCCGGCCTGCCCAACGCCTTCGGCGAGTACGACGAGGGCCCCGAGGAGACCGCGCAGATTCTCGGCGAGTTCGCCGCCTCGGGCCTGGTCAACATCGTCGGCGGCTGCTGCGGCACGACGCCCGCGCACATCCGCGCGCTCGCCGGCGCGGTACGCGGCCGCACGCCGCGGGCGGTGCCCGCAGGCGGCGGTGAAGTGCCGCCTGTCAGGGCTCGAGCCGCTGAACATCGATGCCGACAGCCTGTTCGTGAACGTCGGCGAGCGCACCAACGTCACCGGCTCGGCGAAGTTCCGCAAGCTCATCGAGGCCGGCGACTACGGCGCGGCGCTGGATGTCGCCCGCCAGCAGGTCACCAGCGGCGCGCAGGTGATCGACGTCAACATGGACGAGGGCATGCTCGACTCGCAGGCCGCCATGGTGCGCTTTCTCAACCTGGTCGCCGCCGAGCCGGACATCGCCCGCGTGCCGGTGATGCTCGACTCCTCCAAGTGGGCGGTCATCGAGGCGGGCCTCAAGTGCGTGCAGGGCAAGGCCATCGTCAACTCGATCAGCCTGAAGGAAGGCGAGGAGGCCTTCGTCGCCCACGCGCGCCTGGTGCGCCGCTATGGCGCCGCCGCGGTCATCATGGCCTTCGACGAGCAGGGGCAGGCCGACACGGTCGAGCGCAGCGTGGCGATCTGTGCGCGCGCCTATCGACATCCTCACCGAGGCGGTCGGCTTCCCGCCCGAGGACATCATCTTCGACCCGAACATCTTCGCGGTCGCCACCGGCATCGAGGAGCACAACGGCTACGGCGTCGCCTTCATCGAGGCCACGCGCCGCATCAAGCGCGAGCTGCCGCACGCGCTGGTGTCGGGCGGCGTGAGCAACGTGTCGTTCTCGTTCCGGGGCAACGACCCGGTGCGCGAGGCGATGCACTCGGTGTTCCTCTACCACGCCATCGCCGCGGGCATGGACATGGGCATCGTCAACGCCGGGCAGCTGGCGATCTACGAGCAGATCCAGCCGCAGCTGCGCGAGGCCTGCGAGGACGTCATCCTCAACCGCCGCGCCGGACGCGACCGAGCGGCTGCTCGAGGTGGCCTCGCGCTTCCGCGGCGAGGGCGCAGCCAAGCGCACCGAGGATCTCACCTGGCGCACGCTCGCAGTGGCCAAGCGGCTCGAGCACGCGCTCATCAAGGGCATCGACGACTACATCATCGAGGACACCGAGGCGGCACGCTGCGAGTACGCGCGGCCGCTGCAGGTGATCGAAGGGCCGCTGATGGACGGCATGAACGTGGTCGGCGACCTGTTCGGCGCCGGCAAGATGTTCCTGCCGCAGGTGGTCAAGAGCGCGCGCGTCATGAAGCGCGCCGTGGCCTACCTCGTGCCGTACATCGAGGCCAGCAAGGACGGCGGCGTGCAGCGCAGCAACGGCCGCATCGTCATCGCCACCGTGAAGGGCGACGTGCACGACATCGGCAAGAACATCGTCGGCGTCGTGCTCCAGTGCAACAATTTCGAGGTCATCGACCTCGGCGTCATGGTGCCGTGCGAGAAGATCCTGGAGACCGCGCGGCGCGAGAACGCCGATTTCATCGGCTTGTCGGGGCTGATCACCCCGTCGCTCGATGAGATGGTGCACGTCGCGCAGCGAGATGCAGCGCCAGGGCTTCACCGTGCCGCTGCTGATCGGCGGGGCGACCACCTCGCCCGCGCACACCTCGGTCAAGATCGCCCCGCAGTACCGCACCGCGGCGATCTACGTGAAGGATGCCTCGCGCGCGGTCGGGGTGTGCCAGAACCTGGTGCAGCCCGAGCAGCGCGCCGCCTTCATCGCCAAGATCGGCGCCGAGCACGAGCGGCGCCGCGAGCAGCACGCCGCCAAGACGGTCAAAGTGCCCGAGCTGTCGCTCGAGCGGGCGCGCGCCAATCGCCGCCCCATCGACTGGAGCAGCTACGAGCCCGTGGCACCGCGTGTCCCGGGCGTGCAGCGCTTCGACCGACTACCCGCTCGAGTCAGCTGCTCGGCTACATCGACTGGATGCCGTTCTTCAACGCCTGGGAATTCGCCGGCAAGTTCCCGGACATGCTCAGCGATGCGGTGGTGGGCGAGGCTGCCAGCAACCTCTATGCGGACGCGCGCCGCATGCTGAAGACGCTGATCGGCGAGCGCTGGCTGCGCGTGAGCGCGGTGCTGGGGATCTTCCCCGCCAACGCGGTCGGTGACGACGTCGAGCTGTACGCCGATGCGGAGCGGAGCCGCGTGCTGACCACGCTCAATTTCCTGCGCCAGCAGAAGGGCAAGCCGGAGGGAGCGCCGCACGAGTGCCTGGCCGACTACCTGGCGCCCCGCTCGAGCGGGATCGGCGATTACTTCGGCGCCTTCGCCGTCACCGCCGGGCTCGGCATCGAGGCGCCGCTCGAGCGCTTCGCGCGCGCCCACGATGACTACTCCGCGATCATGCTCAAGGCGCTCGCCGATCGTCTGGCCGAGGCCGCCGCCGAGCACTTTCACGAGCGCGTGCGGCGCGAGCTGTGGGGTTATGCGCCAACCGAGTCGCTCACCAACGAGCAGCTGGTGCGCGAGGCCTACCGCGGCATCCGTCCGGCGCCGGGCTATCCGGCCTGCCCGGACCACACCGAGAAGCGCAAGCTGTGGGGGCTGCTCGAGGTCGAGCGCGCCGCGGGGATCGGCCTGACTGAGTCCTTCGCGATGTACCCGACCGCCTCGGTCAGCGGCTGGTACCTCGCCCATCCCGAGGCGCGCTACTTCGCCGTCGGCAAGATCGACCGCGAGCAGGTCGCCGACTACGCGCAGCGCAAGGGGCTGAGCCTCGCCGAGACCGAGCGCTGGCTGGCGCCGAACCTCGGCTACGACCCCTGAGACCGTAAGCGCCTCAGTGCGCCGCGCCGCGCTCCTTTTCCACCGCGCGCAGATACGCATCGCCGCCGAGGTCGCGCATCTGCGTGAGGATCTGATCGCGGCGCATCAGCACGTAGCGCGACGGCCGCTCGGCGTGCATCTTCTGCGGGTTGGGGAGTACTGCGGCGAGCGTGGCCGACTCTGCCGAGGTGAGCTGCAGCGCGCTCGTGTGCCAGAAACGCTGCGCGGCCGCCTGCACGCCATAGATGCCGTCACCGAACTGCGCGATGTTCAGGTACACCTCGAGGATGCGCTCCTTGGGCCACAAAAGCTCGATGAGCACGGTGTAGTAGGCTTCGAGCCCCTTGCGCACGAAGCTGTGGCCGGACCACAGGTACAGGTTCTTCGCCACCTGCTGCGAGATGGTGCTGGCGCCGCGCAGGCGCCGGCCGTGCTCACTGGCACGGATGGCGGCGCGGATCGAGTTGAAATCAAAGCCGGCGTGATACGGAAACAGCTGGTCTTCGGAGGCGATCACCGCCAGCGCCGCATGCGGGGAGATCTGCTCCAGGCTCGCCCAGCGGAAGTCGGTGTGGTAGTCGTGCTGCTGCGCGGCCCAGGCGGCGAGGCGCGTCTCGACCATGACCGCGCTGGTGAGCGGATTGAACCAGCGCACCAGGAGCACCGCGCTCACGCTGAGCGCGAGCCACACCAGCAGCAGCGTCGCCAGCCATCGCAGCAGCCGCGCGGCGATGCCGCCGTGCTGGCGGCGCCGCAATCCGGCGCGGCGCGGCGCGCCGGCCGCGCTCAGGCCTTCTCCGGCAGGCGCCGCGCCGAGGTGATGATGACGTCCTCGAGCGGCGCATCGGTGTAGCCCTTGCGGCGCCCGGTGCCGACCTTGGCGATCTTGTCGATGACGTCCATCCCCTCGGTCACGCGGCCGAACACCGCGTAACCGTAGTCGCGCGGGCCGTGGTCGAGGAAGGCATTGTCGGCGAGGTTCACGAAGAACTGCGAGGTGGCGCTGTTGATGTCGCTGGTGCGCGCCATCGACAGTGTGCCGCGGCTGTTCTTCAGGCCGTTCTTGGCCTCGTTGCTGATCGGCGGCCGGGTCTTCTTGTTGCTGAAGTCGGCCGTAAGTCCGCCGCCCTGGATGACGAAGCCCGGCACGATGCGATGGAAGATCGTGCCGTCGAAGAAGCCGTCGTCGACATAGCTCAGGAAATTCTCCACCGTCACCGGAGCCTCCTTGGGGAACAGCTCGATGGTGAAATTTCCGTGCGAGGTCTCGAACCTGATCATCGTTGTCCTTCCGTTGTGCGCTCGTGCCCGGCCAGATCGGGGTGCGAGCGTACGTGACGCAAGCCGGCTTGGACAAGCGCGCTGCGCACCGCGGCCCCCTGGGTCGCGCCGTGCTCGAGCACCAGCCAGCCGCCCGGTTGCAGATGCTGCGGCGCCCCCTGCGCCAGGGTGCGCAGACACTTAAGCGCATCCGGGCCGGGGGTGAGGGCCAGCGCCGGCTCGTGGCGCAGCCCCGCGAGGGCCGGGTCATCAGCGCCGATGTAGGGGGGGTTGCTGAGCAGCAGGTCATAGCGCTCACCGCGCAGCGGCGCGTACCAGTCCCCGGCGCGGAACTCCACGCTCACGCCATGCGCGCGGGCATTGCGGCGCGCCACGCCGAGCGCTGCGGCGGATGCGTCCGTGGCCACAACCTGCCAGCCGGGTCGCTCGCGGGCGAGGGCGATCGCGATGGCTCCGGAGCCTGTGCCCAGATCGCAGGCGCGCGCCGTGTGCGCCGTGCACAGCGCCAGCGCCCGCTCCACCACGAGCTCGGTCTCGGGGCGTGGCACCAGCACATCGGCAGTCACCTCGAGGTCGAGCGACCAGAACTCGCGCCGCCCGGTCAGATAGGCGAGCGGCTCCTCCCGGGCGCGCCGCCCGAGGAGCGCCAGGTAGTGCCTTGCCGCTTCGCGGGGCACGCGTTGTTCGGGATGCGCAGCGAGGGCGGCGCGCGAGGCGCCGAGCGCATGGGCGAGAAGCAACTGCGCATCGAGCTGCGGCGAGCCGGCGCCGGCGCTGAGTGCGCGCACCCCCTGGGCGAGGAGTTGGCTGACGGTTGGCTGTTCGGTCATAGGCGCATCGGCAGCGACGGCGTAAGATAATCTGATGGATAACATAGCTTACCCGCCGCGCCGCACGCTCTCGATCGGCGAGGTGCTGGACCTCGCCTTTCGCATCTATCGGCTGACGATCATCAAGTGCCTGGTGCTCGCCGGGATTGCGGTCATCCTGCAGCAGCTTCCTAACCTTTATAACCTCATCCGCGGCCAGGGCATGGGCGGGGGTTTGTCGGGATTCATGCAGGCCGCGATGGGCGCCAAGCACGATCCGGTGTACTGGGTTCTTTATATAGGGAGCCTGCTGCTCACCGTGACGTTCTACGCTGCGGTGCTCCTGCGCCAGCAGCGCCTGGCGACCCAGGGCGCCTGCGGCGCAGAGGTCACGGCGGCGCTGCGCCGCCTGCCTGCGGTGGCCGGAGTCTCGCTCATCTCGGGACTGTGCATTGGCGCCTGTCTGCTGCCCGCCGTGCTGTTTTCCGGGCCGGCGCGCGCGGGGGCCTTTGTGGTGCTGCTGATCGGCCCGGCGACTTACGTGACCGTGATGGGGTCGTGTGCCTTTACGGCATTGCTGGTCGGCGGTTTCGGTCCCGTGGCGAGCTACCTGCGCAGCTGGCGCCTGACGGCGGGCAGCTTCTGGCGGCTCTCGGTCATCTATAGCGTCGCCATCCTGGTGCTGTTCGCGTTCCTCATGGTGATCGGCATCATCGGCGCGATGCTGGCCGGAGTGCTGGGGCGCGGCGACGTTGCGCTGATCGGGGCGACTTCGGCGGTCGTCGTCGTGGTGGTCAGCGCGGTAACCATTCCTTTCTATAGTGCGCTCGCGCTTGCGGTCTACGGCGATCTCACCGTGCGCAAGGAAGGCGCCGACCTCGAGCAGCGCCTCGTAGCTTCGGCCTGACAGGTGTGAGGCGCTCAGTCCGCGCGGCGCTCGTCCTGCTGGTCGCAAGCACCGCGGGCGCCAACGACGCGCTTACGACCGTTGATGCCTGCCTGGCACGGCTCGACCCCAGAAGCGACATCGGCTACGAGCGCATCGCGGCGCGCTGTCCGGCGCTGCGGCCGGCGCTCGAGCAGAGTGCGGCGGCGGCGTGGCTGCCGGCGGGCTGGGACCAGCCCGACAACACGCTCACCGCAGGCGATCTGGGCGATCTGCGCGTGCTGCTCGAGCGCGAGCTGAGTGAGCCAGGCCCCCGTGCGTACCGTCCCGACCCGGGCGCCTTGCCCGCTGTGCTCGCAGCGCTTGCGCCCTCGAAGGAGACACAGCGCGGCTGGTGGGCGCGCTTCAAGGACTGGCTGCGTCAGGTATTCGGCGCGCGCCCGCGCACGGCCGGACAAAGCGCCTTCGGGGAATGGCTCGGGCGGCTGGAGCTGTCTCAGGGCGTGCTCGGGCTGATCCGCTGGCTCGCGCTCGGGGCCGTGGTGGCGATCGCGCTCGCGGTGATCGTGAATGAGCTGCGCATCGCGGGCCTCCTGCGCGAGCGCGAAGCGCGCGGGCGCCGCTCAAGCGCCGCGCCACGCGAGCACACGGGGAGCGAACTTGAGCTGCTCGAGCGCGCACCTGCCCAGGCGCGGCCGGGTCTGCTCCTGGAGCTCGTCGCCGCGCGGCTGACCGAGCTCGGTCGGGTACCGCCGGCGCGCGCACTGACCGCGCACGAGCTGGTGCGCAAGGCGCGCCTGCCGGATGAGCAGGCACGCGGTGACCTCGCCCAGCTGGCCGGGGTGAGCGAGCGTGTGCGCTTCGCGGCGGGAGAGCTGGGCGCGGAGCGGGTGGCGGAGGCCGTGACGCTCGGGCAACGGCTGCTCGCGGGACTGCGGGCAGGCTGAGCATGCGCGAGCGGCTCATCACGCTCGCCTGTGCGCTCGGTGCACTGCTCCTGCTCCTGACGCTGCTGTGGCAGGGCAATGCCGCGAGCGAGGCGGCTGCGCCGCGGCCGACCACTCTGGAGCGTGACGCCGACGGCCTCGCGGGCGCGGTGGCGTGGCTCAACGCCCAGCGGGTGCGCACGCTTTCGCTGCGGGAGCCCTTCGGTGCGCTCGGCGCTCACCACGAGCTCGCCCCGGGCGGGAACCTCCTCATCGTGACGCTGCCGACCGTGGGCACGGTACGCAACGACGAAGCGGTGGCGCTCGACCGCTGGATCCGCAGCGGCAACACGCTCATCGTGCTTGCGGCGCTGCGCGACCGCCCGCGCTTTGCGCGTTTTGCGCTCCTCATGGGCTCGGACCTGCAGCTGCTCACCGGCTTTGAGCCGCCGCCGCCGCCGGTGATCACGCTCCCGCAGCCGCGGGTGCAGGCGCCGTCGGCCCGGCCGGGTGCGCCGAAGGGCGCGACGCCGTCCCGTGCGCGCAGCCCCGTGCTCATCCCGAGCGAGGAGCTCTTGCAACCGCAGCGCTCCGGCCTCGCAGCCAATCGCCCGCACCCTTATTTCGCGGGCGTCACGCAGGCAGAGGCGTTCTCCGACCTGGTCCCGCACCCGGCCCGCCCCGGCCTGCCGCGCGACGGCTTTGCCTTCGCGCTCGCTCACGATCCGGTGGACGGGGAGGGGGTGTGGTGGGTGCGGCCCGACGGGGACGGCACGATCATACTGAGTGCGTACGCGACCCTCTTCAGCAACCGTGCGCTGAAGGTACCGGATAACGCGCGGCTGCTCGCCAACCTCGTAGCCGCGAGCCTGGGTCCGCGCGGCACGGTCATCTTCGATGACCAGCATCAGGGACTGACCGCAGCCTACGATCCGGACAAGTTCTACCGCGACCCGCGCCTGTACCGCACCCTGGGCGTCATCGCCGCGGTCTGGCTGGTGTGGGTGCTCGGCGGTACGCAGCTGAAGGTGCCGCTGCGCTCAGGCCAGGCGCCGCGCGAGGCGGAGCTGGTGCGCACCACGGGTCTGTTCCTCGCCCGGGTACTCAAGCCCGCCAGCGCCGCGCGGCGCATGCTCGCGGACTTCCTCGCCCGCCTGCCGCCGGCGGCGGCGGCGCCTGCGCCGGAGCCGGAGCGCCTGTGGGCGTGGCTTCAGGCTCATCCGGCGCTCGCACCGGCCGATGTCGCGCAGCTGCGCGACTGGTATGCGCGCGCCTGCGCCGACCGGCGCGTGCCGCTTGGCAAGCTGCACAATCTGATTCGTTCCACTGAAAGGCAACTGGCTGCATGAGCACTTCGATCCGCGAGCTGCATGGTCTTCTCACCACCGAGCTCAGCCGCGTGGTGATCGGCACCGAGTCCACCGTCGAGGCCCTGCTGATTGCCCTCATCGCCCGCGGGCACCTCCTGGTGCAGGGCGCGCCGGGCCTCGGCAAGACGCTGCTGGCGAAGTCACTGGCACGCGCGCTCGGCGGGCAGTTCAAGCGCATCCAGGGGACCGCCGACCTGATGCCGAGTGACATCATCGGGGTGCACGTGTTCGATGAGGCCGCGCGCGAGTTCGTGTTCCGCCCCGGCCCGATCTTTGCCGACGTCGTGCTGGTCGATGAGATCAACCGCGCCGGCCCGAAGACGCAGTCCGCGCTGCTCGAGGCCATGGAGGAGCGCCAGGTGAGCGTCGAGCGCACCGTGCTGGCGCTGCCGGCCGACTTCGTCGTGCTGGCGACCCAGAATCCGCGCGAGTTCGAGGGCACCTTCCCCTTGCCCGAGTCGCAGCTCGACCGCTTCATGCTGCGCATCGACATGGGTTACCCGGCGAAGGACGCCGAGGCGCAGATCCTCGCGCGCTATGGCGGCCTTGCCGCGCCGGCGCACGCCGCGCTCGAGAGCATCACCCCGCTCGACCGGCGCCTGCTGGCAGCAGCGCGCGCCGAAGCCGACCAGATCCACGTCTCCGCTGCGCTCGCCGGCTACGCGCTCGATCTGGCGCGCGCCTCGCGCGAGCATCCGCAGCTCGCGCTCGGCCTCTCGACGCGCGGCCTGCTCGCGCTGCTGCGCGCCGCACGCATAAGCGCGGGGCTGCGCGGCGCAGACTTCGTCACGCCCGACGATGTCAAGCAGGCAGCGCCCGCGGTCGTCGCGCACCGGCTGGTGCTGACCCCGGAGGCGGCACTGGAAGGGGCGAGCGCTGCGCAGCTGGTCGAGTCGCTGCTGGCGGCGACCCCGGTGCCGCGCTAAAGGCGCAGCGCTTGCACCTCGCCCGACGCGCCTACGTCCTGGTCATGCTCGCGGCGGTGCTGGCCGTCGCCGGCATCTGGTCGGGCGGGCACGGTCCGGCGTACCTGTGGCGCATCCCGGCGGCGCTGCTGCTTTTGGGACTTGCGCTCGAGGGTTACTTCGCACGGGTGCTGCGCCCGCGGGCGCACGTCGTGACCCGGGCGCCCGCGCTGCTCGGCCGGGCGCAGTCCGCCACGTTCGTGTTCGAGAACCACGCCGGGCGGCCGCTGCACATCGAGTACGCGCCGACGACACCACGCACCTTTGCGTGCGACGCCGCGGCGCGCCGCGTGCAGCTGCCGGCGCGCGGACAGGCAGCCGATACCCTCGAGGTACTGCCGGTGGGGCTGGGCGTGGATGCCTGGCCGGCAATCCCGGTGCGCGTGCGCGGCCCGCTGGCGCTCGCCTGGTGGGGCGCCGAGCTGGCATCCCCCGGTGCGTTTGCGGTGGCGCCGGACATCCTGCGCGGCGCGGCGCGCGCGCGCGGACTCGGCCCCGGCGCGCGGGCGCGGCGCGCGATCGGCGCCGGGCACGAGCTGTATCAGCTGCGCGACTACGTGCGCGGCGATCCGCTGACGCGCATCGACTGGAAGGCGACGGCGCGCAGCGGCGCGCTGGTGGCGCGCGAGTTCAGCGAGGATCAGCACCTGGACGTGCTGGTGGCGATCGATGCCGGACGTCTGAGCCGGGTGCGCGCCGGGCCCATCGACCGCCTCGGCCTCTACAGCAACGTCGCGGCCAGCTTTGCCGAGGTGGTGGTGGAGAACGAGGACCGCATCGGGCTCATGGTGTACGCCGAGCGCGTGCTCGCCAGCTGCGCCCCGGCGCGCGGACTGCCGGCGGTGGCGCGCCTGCGCCACACCCTCGCCGGCCTTGCGCAGCAGAGCGCCGAGTCCGCACCCACCGCCGCGGCGGTGAGCATGCGGCGGCTGCTGCGCCAGCGTTCGCTGGTGGTCATCCTCACCGACCTCGACGACGCAAGCGTTGCCGACCTCCTCGCGCGCGCGGTGCGGCTCCTGTCGCCGCCGCATCTGGTGCTGATCGCCGGCGTGCACGGCGGGGAGATCGCCGCGCTCGCGCAGCGCGAGGCGCGCAGCTGGCAGGATCCGTGGATTGCGCTGGCTGCCACGGCGCACGAACGCCGTGCCGCCGGGCAGCGGCGGCTGCTCGAGCGGCTCGGGGCACCCGTGGTGGCAGCCAGCGCCGAGCGGCTGCAGGATGCCCTGTTCGCACGCTACGAGGAGCTGCGCCGCCGGCGGCGCGTGTGACTCAGGCGGCCGCCGGGCGCGGCGGCAGGCGCAGGTGAAAGCCGGTGAGCAGCGCGATCATGAAGAGCCAGTAGCCGACCCCGATGCCCACGCGCGCGCTCAGCGTGAAGCGCGGGTTCGGGGAGACGTAGCCCTCGATCAGCCCGGCGCCGATGAGCAGCACCGCGCAGGCCAGCAGCACCACGCCGGAGCGCAGGGCGGCAACGCGGAATGACTCCATGCGCCCGGCCGCACCCGGACGGATGAGCGCCTCGCCGACCGCCGCGCCGGCCGCTCCCGAGAGGCAGATCACCGACAGCTCCACGCAGCCGTGCGCGACGATGAAGCGCAACAGCTGTCCGTCGAGCCCATGGGCGCCGACGAATGCGAACACCGCGCCCAGCATCAGGCCATTCAGGCCCAGGATGTAAAGAGTGCCCAGGCCGAAGAGAAACCCCAGGCAATAGGCCGAGAGGCTCACCACGATGTTGTTGGCGAGGATCTGCACCGAGAGGATGGAGGAGGGCACGATGTTCAAAAGGCCGTCCGTCCACAGCTTGCCGCGCTCGACGCTGCGCACCAGCTCCGGGCCGGCGAAGAGCCCGATCAGCTGCGGGTAGTGACGCACGAGCGCAAAGCCCGCCCAGGCAGCGAGTACGAACACGAGCGTCGTCCAGGCGATGTAGGGCAGCAGCCAGCGCACGGTCGCCGGCAGCTGCACGCGCACGAAGCGCACCAGCGTGCTGCCGAAGTGGCTCGCCCCCTGGTACAGCGTCGCGTGCGCCTGCGCATAAGCGCTCTCCAGGTACTCGCGCGCGCGGCTTTCGGGCAGGAGCGCGCGGGCGCGCGCCAGATCGTGCGCGAGCAGCCGGTAATCATCGGCGAGGCGCAGCGCATCGGCCGCATCCTCGGTACGGCCGCGCGAGAGACGCGCGGTGCGCGCCCGCGCCGCCTGCCACATGGCGGCACGGCTGAGGAGTGCCTTGCCCAGAGCCTGTCTGCGGATCTGGTCCATGGCGTGCTAGCTGCGTGCCAGGCGCTCGATGCGCCCCCGCCAGGTCCACTCATCGGCGGTGCTCAGATCCGCGGCCGCGCCCAGGTAGCGCTCGAGGATCAGGCGCGACAGGCGCACGCGCGCCTCCGGCTGCAGAGTGTCCCAGCGCGCGAGCAGGTCGGCCACGATCTCAGCCCCCGCCGCATCGAGGGTGCCCAAGCGCTGCGCAGCCGCCTCCGGGGCGATGTCCGCCGCGCCGTGGTCGTAGATCACGACGGTGCCTGCCGCCATGTCGCCGAAGCGCAGGCTCTCGCGCGAGACCAGCATGGTGGCCAAGCCCACCCCGTAGGCACTGCCGGGCTGCGCATCCAGCAGCCGGAACACGTTGCGCACCAGCAGCGCGCCGGCCCCGGCGGGGCCGCCATCGCGCGACACCACGCGGATCCCGGCGGCGCGCTTGCCCGGGGTGCGGCCGCGCATGGCCACTTCCAGCACCAGGTAGTAGAGCAGGTACAGCGCGAATGCGGGCAGCACCACGAGGCCGAACCAGCGCGGCTCGTTGGCGAGCGGCGGGGACAGCGACAGGGAGCGGTTATATATGAGGGCTGCGACCACGTACCAGGAGAGTGCCAGCGTCACGCGGATCAGCCAGTCGATCAGGTAGGCGTAGGCGCGCGCGCCTGCTCCCGAGAGCGGCAGCGCGACGTCGATGCCGGTGACACTCGCGACGTTCAGCTGCAGGTCCGGGCCTGCGCTCACGACTCCTCCGCGAGCTGTTCCGCCTGGTACTCCTGCTGCAGCGCGCCGATCAGCTCGTCGAGCTCGCCGTTCATCACCTGCTGCAGCTTGTAGAGGGTGAGGTTGATGCGGTGATCGGTGACGCGGCCCTGGGGAAAGTTGTAGGTGCGGATGCGCTCGGAGCGGTCGCCGCTGCCGACCTGCAGGCGCCGCGACTGCGCCTGCGCGCTCTGCTGCTTCTCCTGCTCCGCGGCCAGCAGGCGCGCCTTGAGCAGCGCCATGGCACGCGAGCGGTTCTTGTGCTGCGAGCGCTCGTCCTGACACTCGACCACGATGCCGCTCGGCAGGTGCGTGATGCGCACCGCGGAGTCGGTCTTGTTCACGTGCTGGCCGCCGGCGCCGGAGGAGCGGTAGGTGTCGATGCGCAGGTCCGCCGGGTTGATCTCCACCTCGTCGACTTCGTCGAGCTCGGGCAGGATCGCCACCGTCACCGCGGAGGTGTGGATGCGCCCCTGCGCCTCGGTGGCCGGCACGCGCTGCACGCGGTGAGTGCCGGACTCGAACTTCAGGCGCGAGAAGGCGCCCCTGCCGACGATGCGGCTGATGATCTCCTTGTAGCCGCCGTGCTCGCCCGGGCTCTCGCTCAGCACCTCGACGGCGAGCCCGTGGGCCTCCGCGTAGCGGGCGTACATGCGGTACAGGTCGCCGGCGAAGATCGCCGCCTCATCCCCGCCGGTGCCCGCGCGCACCTCGAGGAAGATGTTGCGGTCGTCGCGCGGGTCCTTGGGCAAAAGCAGGCGCCGCAGCTCCTCCTCCTCCGCAGCCAGAGCGAGGCGCAGCCGGCTGACCTCTTCCTCGCCCAGGGTGCGCATGCCGGGGTCGCTGTCGGCACTCAGGTCCTGCGCGGCAACAAGGTCGCGCTCGAGCCCGTGGTAGCTGCCGAAGCGCTCGGCGAGCGGCTGCAGGCGCGCGTATTCCATCGACAGCTCACGGAACTGGGCCGAGCCCCCGGCTACCTCATCCGTCGCCAGCAGGCGACCGACCTCCTCGAAGCGGTCCGTAAGTTTCTGAAGTCGCTGTCGGATGGTTTCCTTCATGGGCGTAGGCGGGCGCGCATTCTATCGGGCGGAACGTAGTTTGTGACAAGTTGCGCAATGCGGCGCGCGGGGTCCGGGTCTATAGTCACTGCAGTATGATGAACTGCTTGCGTAACTTAATCCTCCCGGCTCTGCTGGCCGCGCTGGCAGCCTGCGCCACGCATCCGGCCGGTGCGCCGCCGAAGGCGGGTAAGCCCGCGCCCGGGGAGACCAACGCCCTGGCGCTGAGCGCCGAGACCGCCCTCAAACAGGGCAACTGCCGCGAGGCCTCCGAGACCTATGCGCGGGTCGCCGCCGCCGGGGACGCGCAGCTCGCGCGCCGCGCCACCCAGGTGGCCATGGCCTGTGAGCACCTGCCCGCCGCCTGGCAGGCCGCGACCCGCTGGCGCACGCTCGCGCCGCAGGACCCGGAAGCCAATGCGCTCTATGCGGCGGTGGCCCTGAAGCTGTATCGCACCGCCGATGCGCGCGTGGCCATCCGCGAGTTCTGGCGCGTCGAGGAGCAGACCGGCGCCCCGCCGGCCGCGGGCGCGGCACCGAAGACTGAAGAGCGCATGTCGCGCAGCATGACCGAGCTGACGGCGTTGCTTCTGGAGGAGTCCGATGCGCCGGCGGTACTGACGGCGATGAGCGGCGCGCTCGAGCCCGGCGCGAACTCCGTCGACACCCTGACCCTGCTCGGCGAGCTCGCGCTCGCCGCTTACGACGGCGACCGCGCGGTGCGTTACGCGCAGCAGGCGCTGCAGCACGACCCGCACGATCTCGCCGCCCTGCGCGTGCTCGCGCGCGGCTACGTGATGCGCGGGGACGCTTCCGAGGCACTCGCCGCCGCGCGCCAGGCCAAGAACACCGACGCGCAGCGCGGCGGACTCGAGCTTGCCGAGGTGCTCGCCTCGCTCGATCGCAGCGAGGAGGCCCACCAGGAGCTCGAGCAGCTGCGCGCGCACGGGGTGTCGCAGGAGGACATCGACCGGCGTCTGGCGCTGCTCGCTTTCAACAGCGGCGACTACAAGGAAGCCAAGCAGCGCTTCAGCGAGCTTCTCACCAGCGGCGAGGGCAATGACGGCACGCAGCTGTACCTGGCCGATATCGCGGCCCGGGACGGCGACCCGGACGCGGCTCTCGCCGCCTACCGGCGCCTGTATGACTCCTCCGTGGCCCTCTCGGCGCGCTCGCGCGCGGCGGCGCTGCTGCTCGACCGGCACGCGCGTACCGAGGCGCTCGCCCTTCTGGATGACTACGCCGCCGACCACCCCGACGAGGAGCTGGACCTGACCCTCGCCAAGGCGCGGCTGCTGGCGGATCACGGCGAGCCCGACACCGGGCTGCAGATCCTGAGCGTCGAGCTCGAGCGCCATCCCCAGCACCCTTCCATCGAATACGATCGCGCCGTGATTCTTGAGCAGTCCGGTCACGTGCACGAGTCGGTGGAAGTGCTCGAGCACATGCTCGAGAAGCGCCCGGATGACCCGACGCTGCTCAACGCGCTCGGCTACACCCTCGCCGACCATTCCCTCGAGCTGCCGCACGCGGAGGTCCTGATCCGCAAGGCGCTCACCGTGATGCCCGACAGTCCCGCCGCTCTCGACAGCCTCGGCTGGGTGCGCTTCCGCTCCGGCGATCCCAGGGGCGCGACCGTGATGCTCGAGCGCGCCTACAGTGTCGGTCACGATGCCGAGATCGCCGCACACTGGGGCGAGGCGCTGTGGGTGAGCGGTGAGCAGGCCGAGGCCCGGCGCGTGTGGGCGGCAGCGCTGGCGCGCGAGCCGGACTCCAAGCCCTTGAAGGCAACCATCAAGCGGTTCGTGCCCGATGCGCCGTAGCCTTGCGCGGGTCGGGTTTGTCCTGACCCTCGCACTGGCCGGCTGCCGCACCCTGCCGCCGCCACTGCCGGCGGCCAACGCACCCTGGGATGAGCGCTGCACGCAGCTGCAGCAGCTCGGCCATTTCCAGATGAAGGGCCGCGTGGCGCTCGCCGCGGGCGCTAACGGCTTCAGCGCCAGCCTGCGCTGGACGCAGCAGGGTGGGGACTCGCAGCTCGGGCTCGAAGGCCCGCTCGGCGTCGGCGGGATGCAGATCCGCGCCCAGGGCAGCCGGCTCGATGTCACCACCTCACGGGGCGAGCACATAAGCGATGCGGCTGCGCACACCGAGCTCGCCACGCGGCTGGGCTTTGATGTGCCGATCGCGAGCCTGCGCTACTGGGTGCTCGGCGTGCCGGATCCGGGCAGTGCCGCCGACCCGGTGCTCGATCCGGGACAGCAGCGTCTCGCCGCGCTCAGCCAGGACGGCTGGCACATAAGCTACGACAGCTACACGGCCACCGCCGCGGGCAATCTGCCCGCCCGCCTGACGCTCGAGCGCGAGCAGGTGCGGGTGCGGCTTTTGGTGCAGGACTGGCAGCTGTGAGTGCGGGCGCTGCCGCACGCTGGCCCGCACCGGCCAAACTCAATCTCTTCCTGCACGTCACCGGGCGCCGCGCCGACGGCTACCACGAGCTGCAGACGCTCTTTCAGCTCATCGACCTGTGCGACGAGCTCACTTTCACGCCCTTGCCCGGCGGCCGCATCGAGCGCGGCCATGGGGCCGCCGGCGTCGCGCCCGAGGCCGACCTCGTGGTCCGCGCCGCCCTGGCTCTCAAGCAGGCGACCGGCTCGGACGGGGGGGTGCGGATCGAGGTCAGGAAACACATCCCGATGGGGGCTGGGCTCGGCGGGGGAAGCTCCGATGCCGCAACAACCCTCCTGGCCCTGAACCAGCTGTGGGATTTGAAGCTGTCCGTTGCCGAGCTGGCGGCCATCGGCTTGCCTCTCGGCGCGGATGTCCCTGTTTTCGTTGAAGGTTCTTCGGCGTGGGCCGAAGGGGTGGGGGAGCGGCTGACCCCGGTGACCTTGCCTGAGGCCTGGTACGTGCTCATCCACCCCCGGGTTCACGTCAGCACCGCCGGCGTATTCCAGAGCCCTGAATTGACACGAAATTCCCCCCTCATCACAATACGCGCCTTTTTTGACTCGGGTGGCCGTAACGACTGCGAGCCGGTGGTGCGCAGGCACTACCCCGAGGTGGCCGAGGCGCTCGACTGGCTGTCCCGCCGCGCGCCGGCACATCTGACCGGGACGGGCGCGTGCGTGTTTGCCGCCTGTCCGGATGCGATCACGGCGGACCGCCTGGCGGCACACGTCCCGGAGCGCTGGACGAGCTACGTGGCGCGGGGCCTCAACACCTCGCCCGTGCACGGGCTTCTGGCGGCGCAGGCGGCGGGACCGATGCGGCTGTAAGATGCGCGCCCGCGCGCTCGTTTCCGCGTGCGGACAGCGGGTGCTGGGGTGTCGCCAAGTGGTAAGGCAGCGGGTTTTGATCCCGCCATACGGAGGTTCGAATCCTTCCACCCCAGCCAGATTTTCTTCACAGCCGGCGCCGCGGGCGCCGGACGTCGGGGCCGGACGGAACGGGTGCGTAGATAGAATATGAGTACCAGCGAGACGCTGTCCCTGTTTGCGGGCAACGCCAACCCGGCGCTGGCACAGGACATCGCCAGGCACCTGCAGATGCCGCTCGGCCGGGCGTATGTCGGGCGCTTCAGCGACGGTGAGGTCAACGTCGAGCTGATGGAGAACGTGCGCGGGCGCGACGTCTTCATCCTGCAGTCGACCTGTCCGCCGGCCAACGACAGCCTGATGGAGCTTCTGGTCATGGTGGATGCGTGCCGGCGCGCATCGGCCGCGCGCATCACCGCGGTGGTGCCGTACTTCGGGTACTCGCGCCAGGACCGCAGGCCGCGTGCCACGCGCTCGGCGATCACGGCCAAGCTCGTGGCCAATATGGTCTCGAGCGCCGGCGTGAACCGGCTTTTGACGATCGATCTGCATTCGGATCAGATCCAGGGATTCTTCGACATCCCGGTGGACAATGTGTACGCCTCGCCGGTGCTGCTCGGCGATGCCTGGAAGCAGTCCTACGACCGGGTGATCGTGGTGTCACCCGATGTCGGGGGCGTGGCGCGGGCGCGCGCCTTCGCCAAGCGCCTGGACGATGCGGAGCTGGCCATCATCGACAAGCGCCGGCCGCGGCCGAACGAGTCGAAGGTGATGAACATCATCGGTGAGGTCGAGGGCAAGACCTGCATCCTCATCGACGACATGGTCGACACCGCCGGCACCCTGTGCCAGGCGGCGCTCGCCCTGAAGGACGAGGGCGCCACCAAGGTGGTGGCCTACATCACCCACCCGGTGCTCTCCGGCGGGGCGGTGGAGAAGATCGCGAAGTCGGCGCTCGATGAGCTGGTCGTGACGGACACGATCCCCCTGAGCGCCGCGGCCAGCACCGCGGGCCGCATCCGGCAGCTGTCGGTGGCCGCGCTTCTGGCCGAGACGATCCGTCGCATCCGCGACGAGGAGTCGGTGAGCTCGCTGTACGTCGACTGACGCGGCGGGAGATTTTTGGGACGTGCCGGTTTGGTCGCGAACCGGTGCCATTGTCAGTAACTAACGGAGATTGATCAGTCATGCGTATTTCATACACGTTCGGCGCGGACGTCCGCGGGACGCAAGGCAAAGGTGCGAGCCGCCGCCTGCGTCACGCCGGCAAAGTGCCCGCCATTCTCTACGGCGCCCGCAAGGACGCCCAGTCGCTCATCCTCGATCAGCAGAACCTTCTGACCATGATCGCGGACGAGCGCTTCTACTCCTCCATCGTGCGCCTGAAGATCGGCGAGGCCACCCAGGAGGCCATCGTCAAGGACGTGCAGATGCATCCGGCCAAGAACCTGGTGGTGCACGTCGACCTGCAGCGCGTGGTCGAGAACGAGGCGATCCGCATCCACCTGCCGATCCACTTCAAGGGCGAGAGCATCTCCCCGGGCGTGAAGACCGAGGGGGGCGTGGTCTCGCACATGCTCTCGGACGTGGAGGTGACCTGTCTGCCGAAGGATCTGCCGGAATTCCTCGAGATCGATCTGTCCGGCATGCACCTGAACGAGACCAAGTTCCTCGCCGATGTGCCGCTGCCGGCCGGCGTGACGATCCCGGAGCTCGCGCACCGCAACGCGCCGGTGGTCTCGATCCACGCGCCGCGTGCCGAGGAGCCCGAGCCGGTAGCCGCCGAGGCCGTCGCCGCACCCGCCGAGGGTGCAGCTGCCGCACCCGGCGCCCCGGGCGCCGCTCCCGCCGCTGGTGCCGCCGCCGGGGCAGCCCCAGCGGCTGCGGGCGATGCCAAGAAGGGCGAGGAGAAGAAAGACGCCTCCGCCGCCAAGAAGGAAGGCGGCAAGAAGTAGTCGACAACGGCTGCGCCACGCCGGCCGCCTGCCCTGCGCAGGCGGCCGGCAGTGGGCGTCGTGGCAGTGAGCGTTATGGCAGGTGAGCCGATCAAGCTGATCGTCGGGCTCGGCAATCCGGGCACCGAGTACGCGCGCACCCGTCACAACGCCGGGTTTCAGTTCGTGGACGAGCTCGCGCGCCGCCACGGTGCGGCGTTCCGCAGCGAGCCGCGCCACAAGGCGGAGGTGGCGCGGGCGCGCATCGCCGGCAGCGAGCTGTGGCTGCTCAAGCCCATGAGCTACATGAACCACAGCGGGGATCCGACCCGCAGCGTGGCGAGCTTCTACAAGATCCCGGTCGAGTCGCTGCTGGTCGCCTACGACGAGCTCGACTTTCCCGCCGGCACCGTGCGCCTCAAGCACGGCGGCGGGGCCGCCGGGCACAACGGCATGCGCGACGTGATCGCGCAGATGGGCGATGCCTTCTGGCGGCTGCGGCTCGGCATCGGGCATCCGGGGGAGCGCGCGCTGGTGCTCGACTACGTGCTCGGCAAGCCGAGCGCGGCAGACGCGCAGCTGATCGCGGGCGCGATCATTGCTGCGGCCGAGGTCGTGCCGGTACTGCTGACCGAGGGGGCGCAGGTCGCCATGACGCGGCTGCACACCCGCGAGGAATCCGCGCCCGCACCGTCCGCCAAATAGGGGAATCTCACTTCATGCCCATCCGCTGCGGAATCGTCGGCCTGCCGAATGTCGGCAAGTCCACGCTGTTCAATGCCCTGACGCGCGCCCAGATCGCCGCCGAGAACTATCCGTTCTGCACCATCGATCCGAACGTCGGGGTGGTGCCGGTGCCCGACCCGCGCCTGGAGCAGCTCGCGGCCATCGTGCACCCGGAGAAGGTCGTGCCGACCACGGTGGAGTTCGTGGACATCGCCGGCCTCGTTGCCGGCGCCTCGCAGGGCGAAGGGCTCGGCAACCAGTTCCTCTCCCATATCCGCGAGGTCGATGCGATCGCGCACGTGGTGCGCTGCTTCGAGAGCACGGACGTGATCCATGTCGCCGGGCGCATCGATCCGCTGGCCGATGTCGAGGTCATCGATACCGAGCTCGCGCTCGCCGATCTCGCGACGCTCGAGAAGGCACTCGACCGCGCCACCAAGGCGGCCAAGAGCGGTGACAAGGATGCCATCCGGCGCCGCGCGCTGTTCGAGCGCGTCAAGGTGCAGCTCGATCAGGTGAAGCCCGTGCGCGCCATGGCGCTCACCCCCGAGGAGCGGCGCGACGTGCGCGAGCTGCAGCTGCTCACCGCAAAGCCGGTGATGTACGTCGCCAACGTGGCCGAAGGAGGCTTCACCAACAATGCGTTGCTGGCGCTAGTGGAGAAGCGCGCCGCCGCCGACGGCGCCGAGGTGGTAGCTGTGTGCGCCGCGATCGAGGCCGAGATCGCCCAGCTCGATGAAGCCGAGCGCAGTGAGTTCCTGGCCGAGCTCGGACTCAAAGAGCCGGGCCTGAACCGCGTGATCCGCGCCGCCTACCGGCTCCTTGGACTTGAGACCTTCTTTACCGCCGGCCCCAAGGAAGTGCGCGCCTGGACGGTACGGGTCGGCTCGACCGCGCCGCAGGCCGCGGGGGTCATCCACACCGACTTCGAGCGTGGCTTCATCCGCGCCGAGGTCATTGCCTTCGCCGATTACCTCACCGGCAAGGGCGAGGCCGGGGCACGCGATGCCGGCAAGCTGCGCCTGGAAGGCAAGGAGTACGTCGTCCAGGAGGGCGACGTCATGCATTTCCGCTTCAACGTCTGAGCGATCCGCGCCGCTTACGCCCGTCGATTTGACCGTTCGCACTCGCAGGTATTACGATCTGACTACCTGTAATAGGATGGGAACCTAAGGAGCATGGCGGCCACCAGTTTGAAGCTTCCCGATGAGCTCAAGCGGCGTCTCGAGGCGCTCGCCGCCGGCGCGCGCAAGACCCCCCACGCTTTTATGATCGAAGCTCTGGCACGGGAAGCGGAGCGACTGGAGCTGCGCGCCCGCTTTGCCGCCGCGGCAGCGGCTTCCGAGGTCGAAGCCCTCGCAAGCGGAAAGGCCGTGAGCCTGGCAGGCGCCTTCGATTATCTGGACGCCTCACTCTCGGGGCGCAAGGTTCGGCGTCCCCGTGCGCGACGATGGCGCGGGTCGAAATAACCGCAGGTGCCTTGGGCGACCTGGAGCGTCTTTTTGAGTTCAAGGCGCAAAGCGATCCGCAGAGGGCTCGGCAGCGGCTGCTGAGCGTCCGACGAGCCCTGGAGCTGCTCGCGGACCATCCGCTCTTGGGGCGTGAGGCGGAAGAGGGGCGTCGCGAGCTGCTGCTTCTGCGCGCAGGCGAGGGGTACATCGCCAAGTACCGCTGGCTCCCGGACGAGGACGTGGTGCTGATTTTGGCCGTCCGGCACCAGCGGGAAGCGGGCTTTTCGGACGAATGACGGGGCGCTATCTAAGGCCGAGACTGCCCGCCTGGCCGAGCGGCTGTCCGTCGGCTTCGCTCGAGGGGGCCCGGTGCATTTCCGGGGAGCGATGCGCCACAATGCAGACAGGTGAGGAGGGAGGCACGCATGAACGCGATGGTGACGCGCGAGAACGTGCTCGGCAACGCTGAATGACTTTGGTGGCCCTCGCTTTCGGCAGCTCATTCAACGGTTAAGAAAAACAATGATGAACGGCGTGGCGCTCCGGATGGTGGTGCTGATGTCTGCCCTGGTCGGGGCATCTGCGAATGCAGACGCGGCGCGCCTCGCGCTGGTCATCGGCAATGACACTTACAGTCACGTGTCGTCTTTGACCAATGCACGTAACGACGCGAATCTAATAGCCACGACGCTGCATGATGGGGGCTTCCAGGTTGTCGGGGGCGTGCGGCAAAATCTTGACCGCAACGCGATCTGGAACGCCATCGACCAATTTCGGCACCAGATCGCGAAGGGCGACGATGTCGTGTTCTACTACGCCGGGCACGGCGTGCAGATTGGTGCAGATTCCCTGCTGCTGCCGGTCGACATCGATGCCGAGACTGAAGAGCAGGTTCTGCGCAACGGGGTCAATCTCGTCGAAGTGCAGGATGCGCTCAAGAACGCGCGCTTTGCCCTGCTGATTATCGACGCCTGTCGCAACAACCCGTTCCCTCCAAAGGCGGGCCGGACCCGCAGCATTGGCGAGGTGCGGGGACTTCTTCCAGTAGAGGCTGCCGAGGGTAATGCGATCCTCTTGTCTGCGAGTCGTGGACAGACGGCCCTGGATTTCGTGCCAGGGATAACGACGAGTAATGGATTGTTTACGTATCGGCTCGCGCAAGCGATGCGGACTCCGGGTGTGGACATCCTGTCGGCTCTTCGGCAAGTGCGCGATAACGTGGAGGATGAGGCGATGCGCGCGAACCACCAGCAGCGTCCTGCTCTGGTGGAAGAACTGCGAGGCGAGTTCGTCCTGTTCCCATCAAGCGCGCCGCCGGTAACACAACCGGTGCACGCCATGGCCGCTAACCAGATAACCCAGGGAGGTGTCGCGACAGCGGGCGGCGCGGCCAATAGCGGAGGAGGAGATCCTCGCGCCAACGCCGTCACTGCTCCCGCGGGTGACGCCGATAGAGGAGGAGAGGACACGATAGATGATCTGCAGTTGCAGAATTCGGGGCTGCTGAGAGATCGGCGTACCGGGTTGGAGTGGACGGCGAAGGACAGCGGGGGTCTTCTGGGTTGGAAGGATGCGGAGAAATATTGCGCCGCCCTGAAAATGCGGCTCCCCACATCCCATGAACTTCAAACCATCTACAGAGTGGAATACGACGAGAACACCGGGGCTAAGTGCCCGAACCTATATCACCATCCTGATATCTGCCGGGTGTCCAAAAAATTTCACCTGCCGACGTCCGAGTTCGTTTGGACAAACGAACGTAAAGGTGTATTTGGCGGGGAGGCGAACGTCTTCGACCTCGGAGATCCGGGCGCGTTGGGCGGCCAGACAATCACCTGGGATTTGGAGGGGCAGACGGGCGGCTACTACTACCGGGGCACTTTGTGTGTCAAAGGACCCTGACAGCTCCGGATCTGAGGGCGATAGTCCAGTCGCGGCGCGTGCTCTTGCCTATGGCTGCTTCTTCACCAGCGCGGTACGGCAGGTGCCTTAGGGGCCCACGTTCCCGATCGCCTGTGCGGCTCGTACGGCCCTCATCGAGCTCGTGACGCCGCGGTTGCGCGGTTGGTAAGCTCTGACCCGTCCTTGGGGGAGGCCCGTGTCGGCCGCACTGCTCGCCGTCTATGCCTGTCTGGCGCTGGTGGAAGTACCGCTGGCGGTGGCGTGGGTACGCGAGACACGCAAACACGCGTGGCCCGTCCGACCGACGCTGAGTGATCTCGCGATTGGCGCCGTGACGTGCTTCCTCGATACGCTCGGTATCGGGAATTACGCGCAGATCACGGCGGCATTCAAGCTGCGCGGCTACCCGGCAGATGAGCTGATCCCGGGCACGCTCAACGTGGGCAATGCCCTCGGCATCATCCTGAGCGCGGCCCTGTTCATCACGACATTCGAAGTAGACCCGACGCTGCTTTTGGCGATGGTGCTCAGCGCCGGCGCGGGCGCGTGGATGGGGGCGGGCATCGTGAGCCGCATGCCGCGGCGGGCGATCCAGATCTCGATGGGCGTCGCGCTCCTGGTCGCCGCGGGATTTTTCGTCGCGGGCAACCTCGGGATGACCGCCGCCGGCGGCGCGGCAATGGCGCTCACCGGAGGGCGCTTCGCTGTGGCGGTCATGGCGAACTTCGTCCTCGGCGCTCTCATGTGCGTGGGAATCGGCAATTACGCCCCGTGCATGGCCCTGCTGGCTGTTCTCGGGATGAACCCGATTGCGGCCTATCCCATCATGATCGCCAGCGACGGCGTATTGATTCCCGTGGCGAGTCTCGCATTCGTGCGCTCGGGCCGTTTCGCACCCGCCGTGGCTGTCGGGCTGACGATCGGCGGCACGGTCGGCACGCTCGCTGCGTTTCCGCTTGTGAAGGCCCTGAGCAGTCACCTCGTGCTGCTGCGCTGGGTAGTGACCGCAGTCATCACGTATGCCGCTATCGCGATGCTTCGCTCAGCCTGGAAGGAGTCCATGGCGGTGGCTCCGCTTCCCGAGCCCGTCGAATAGCCGCAGCTTCGAAGCGGACGATCGCACGGAATTCCCGAGGAATATCCGCTGGTTGCACATGAAGCGAGGTTTGCAGCAGAATACGCGCCCCTCGTGGAAAGGTAGCTCAGCTGGTTAGAGCACGGCACTCATAATGCCGGGGTCGAGGGTTCGAGTCCCTCCCTTTCCATTTTAAATCAAGGCCTATTGAGCAGAAGTGCGGTAAATCCAGATTCTACGGTAACAGTACGGTAGATTTTTCGCGTCCCAGTCACAGAGTGTCAGGCAGCCCAACGTGCTAAGGGTGTAAGGGTCAAAAGCCCTTCGAGGGTTCGAATCCTCTCTCTCCGCCAAATTCATATACTTGCGAGCACGTCCCGCTCCGCAGAAAAACGATAAATTTCTCTGTACGGAAAGTGTACGGAAAGTCTGGGGCGGACGTCGATGGACCTACGAGTTGCGTCTCATGGTCACGATGCAAGATGCGGCAAGGCTCGCGCTTGATCCTCCCGCGCATCATGGGGTGCGGCGCTGTACGTATCAGCTCGGGCAGCGCGTAGCTGAATTTGCCATTCCGATCCTGAAAGCAGCGTCGGAGCCCTGAGCACGCAGATTAGCGCGGTGCCCTCGGGAATGGTCACAGGAGTCCGACTGCCAAGGCGAGCAACACCGCCAGCAGCACATAGGCGACATAGGCGTTGATGAGGCCGCGATGCATGGAGGCCAGTTTGCGCGCCAACCCCAGGGCTGCTCTCGCCATCGGCTGGACAGCAAATCGGTCCATGACGTGTATTACCCGATGTTCGCGACGAATGGCGTTGCGAAAGTGCTCGACGACGGTTTCGCGCGCGTCTTCCACGGTCGTAGGTCGGAAGAACGCGTCGAATATCACCCGCACCGGATTGGAGAAGCCGGTCGCCGTGTAGGTCATCTCCGGCAGCAGGCGCCGCACGCCACCGTCCCAGCGTTCTCCTTGCGTCAGGTGCCGAGCGCGCGTCAGCCACAGGCCCAGCACTACCCAGGTCATAAGCAGCAGTACGATGAGCGCGATCGCCATGTAGGAGGTCGACATCGCGAATACCACCGGGTTGGCTTGACCCCCACGATGCAGCACCACCAGGCCGCGTCCCGGCAGCACGCTTTGCCCTGTCTGAGCCCCCAGGTCGTGGAACTCCGCCGCGAAGGCCGGCGGCAACGCCTCATGGCCGACCGCGGAGGCGAACAACGGTGGAACCAGCGCCTCGGTCGCACTGGCGCGCGTCAAGGGCTGAAGCTCGTGACTGAGCGCCGGAATCACATAGGTCGGCAATGCGCCCAACAACAGGCACAGTCCGGCAAGTACCAGCACCGGCGCCACGGACAACGCGTGCGCCTCGGTCGCGCGCCCGGCAGCGGCCGAGCGCGACATGCCAAGGAAACCCATCGCGAACAGCTTCACGAAACAGGTCACGGCCAGCGCTGCCGTCAGTGCCAATCCGGCGCCGCAGAGCGCGAAGACGATCTTGACCGGAATCGAGGGGAGCTCCGCCGACCTCAGCAGGGTCTGTAGCGTCAACCACTCGCTGACGAAGCCATTGAAGGGAGGCAGCGCCGCGATCGCGAGCGTACCGATCAGCACCGCGACCGCAGTGAGCGGCATGGTGTGAATCAGGCCGCCGAGGCGATTGAGATCACGTGTGCCGGCACGGTCGTCCACGGTCCCCGCTCCCATGAAGAGCAGCGCCTTGTATACCGAGTGATTGACCAGGTGGTAGAAAGCGGCGACGAAGGCGATGGCGGCGAGGTCTTGACGGCCGTAGCCAACGAAGACCAGGCCCGCGCCGAGGCCGACCGTCACGATCCCGATGTTCTCGATAGAGCTGTGCGCGAGCATCGCTTTCAGATCGTTCTCGACGGCGGCGTAGAGGATTCCGACCAGGGCAGACACCGTGCCGACGACGAGCACCACGAGCCCGGCGGCGAGCGTGCTGACGGGCAGGAGGTCGACGTTGACGCGCACGATCCCATAGATTCCGAGGTTGAGGATCACCGCGGAAAGAATCGCCGACACGTTCGCCGGCGCTGCCGGGTGTGCGCGCGGTAGCCAGGTATTGACCGGCACCAGGCCCGCCTTGACGCCGAAGCCGAAGAAAGTCAGGAGGAAGATCAGCCAGCGGGCCACCGGCCCGAGACTCGAGGTCGCCTCTCTCAGCGCCGCAAACTGCAGAGATCCCGCATTCACGCGGAGGTAAAGGAGGGCCAGGGCGACCGCGATGAACCCCGCCTCGCCCATCGCGAGCATCAGGAACCCCGCGCGACTGCTTTCCTCGCGCCGGTGCTCGAAGGCAACGAGCAGGTAGGTGAGAAGCGACATTACCTCCCAGGCGAGCAGGAACAGCAGCACATCCCCGGCGATCAGGATCAGCACGATCGAGGCGAACAGCAGCAGAAACCAGGCGTTCATCGCCCGCAGGCTGTAACGCCCCGCGTAGCGCTGCAGGTAGGCAGCCGAAAAGACTGCCACCGCCATCACGACGATTGCGGCAGTGAACAGGAAGATCGCCGAGAGTCGATCGAGCGAAATGGACAGGCGCCCGAACGGGATGATCGTCCAGAGGGCGCCGCCGAAGGACCTTCCCGACCAGAGCACCCTGAGGCTGGCCGCAGCTGCGGCCGCCGCAGCCGCGGCGCCGGTCCAGGCCAGCAGCGTCGGGCAGCGGCGGTCCGGAACGATCAAACCGGCCAGCGCTCCCCCGACACAAAGCGCGCACGCGGCAGCAAGCAGCCATCCATCGGCGTCCATGAAGCCTCCTCGCCCGCCGAGGCGTCGGCGCGATCAAAGCGTCAGGATCTCGGCAGCAGGATGAGCACGATCAGCAGGGCCAGAAACGCGTAGGACACGTAAGCATTGATCTTTCCGTGATGCATGGCTGCGAGCAGGCGGGCGAATCGGAGTGTCGTCGTCCTGACCGGTCGAAACACGAGGCGGTCGACCAGATGGACACGTTCCGTCTCCCGTCGGATGGCGTTGCGGAAGTGCTCCGCCACCGTCTCGCGCGTGTCCTCCACCGTCGTCGGACGGAAGATCGCATCAAATATCACCCGCACGGGATTGGAAAATCCCGTTGCCGTGTAAGTCATTTCCGGCAGCAACCGCCTCAGCCCTCCGTCCCAGCGTTCGCCGCGTGCGATCCGCCGCGTGCGCGTCAGCCATAGCCGGACTACGATCCAGGTGAGGAGCAGCAGCGCGATGAGCGCGATCGCCATGTAGGAGCTCGACATCGCGAACACCACGGGGTTGCTCTCGCCGCCTCGATGCAGCACCACGAGTCCCCGCCCCGGTAGTGCGGCCTGCCCGACCTGCGCGCCGAGGTCGTGGAACTCCGCTGCGAATGCCGACGGCAGCCCGCGGTGCCCGGGTGCGGACGCAAAGAACGGCGGCACCAACGCCTCGGAAGCACTCGAGGTGCTCACCTGCACCGAGACCGGATCGAGCAGCGCGATTACATAGGTGGGGAGCACGCCGAAGCCCAGGCACAGCAGCGCGAGCAACCCCATGGCAGCGAGCGCCGGCCGGCCGGCTTCGCTCACGTTGCGCTCGGGAGGAAGCCGGCGCATCCCGAGGAAGGTCAGGGCGAACACCTTCACGAAGCAGGTCACTGCCAGCGCGGCCGTTAGCGCGAGCGCCGCCCCGCAGAGCGCGAAGACGATCTTGGCACCCGTGGAAGAGAGCTCCGCCGCTCGCAGTAAGGACTGAAGCGTCAGCCATTCGCTGACGAACCCGTTCAATGGCGGCAGGCCGGCGATCGCCAGTGTGCCGACGAGGAAGACCGAGGCCAGTAGCGGCATCACTTTGACAGGCCCCCGAGCCGGTCCATGTCGCGCGTGCCAGTCCTGGCCTCCACCGACCCGACGCCGACGAACAGCAGCGTCTTGTACAGCGAGTGGTTCGTCAGGTGGTAGAGCGCGGCGACGAAGGCAATCGACCCGAGGACCGGATGCCCCGCCGCGATGAAGACCATCCCGGCGCCCGTGCCAGCGACGATGATGCCGACGTTCTCGATGGAGCTGTGCGCCAGCATCACCTTGAGATCGTTGTCCGTTGTCGCATACAGAATGCCGATCAGCGCCGAGGCGGTTCCGATTCCCAGCGCGACGAGCCCGATCGTGGCATCGCTCGCCGGCAGCAGATCGGCGTTCACGCGCAGGATGCCGTAGAGGCCCAGATTCAGCGTGGCGCCCGCAAGTACGGGAGCGAACGCGCGCGGCGCGGCGGCATAGGCCCTTGCAGCCAGGAATTCACCGGTACCAGGCCGGCCTTGACGCCGAAGCCGAAGAACGTCAGGAGAAACACCGCCCAGCGGGCGCCCGGACTGAGGGATGCGGCGGCGGATTTCAGCGCGCCGAATTCGCACCGAGGGCGCATTCATGGCGAGCAGCAGGAACCCGAGTGCAGCCGCGAGCGTTCCGGCTTCGCCCATTGCGAGCAGCAGGTATGCCGATCCGACCTGCGCGTCGTGCTCGCCCCGGCCGCTCGCGAGAGCAGGTAGCACAGGATCGACATGAGCTCCCATGCCAGGAGGAACAGCAGCGCGTCACCCGGCTATCAGGATCAGGACGATGGACGCTGGAGCGCGAGCAGCATGACCGTGAAAGCCCGCTCGCGGCCATGGCATCGATCCGCGCCCAGTTCTCCGGCCGCATAGATCGAGGCCGGGAAAAGAACCAGGCCCGTCACCAGCACGAACACCGCCGACAGAGGGTCGAAATGCAACGTCAGCGTGGTCAGTCCGGGCAATGTCCACAGCGTCGGCTGAAACTGCCGCCGTCGAACAGCGCAGCGGCGCCCGCCGCGGCGGCCGCAATCGCGGCGATGCAGCCCAGCCATGCGAGCACGGTGCCTTGCTGCGTCGGGCGAGTCGCGAGGGAAAGCAGGATTCCGGCGCCGCAGGCCGCAAAGCACGACACGATGAGCGTCAGACGTGCCATCAGCGCCCCGGTGCGGATGCAAGGGGGCGAGACGCCAGCGGCCGGCGGCTTGCGTCCGACCGCGACGAGCAGGCCGTGCAGGATGGCGAGCGGTGGCGGCGGATTGCCGGGAACCTCGACATCCACCGGCAGCAGGTCCGCTCGCGCCCTTGGCGCAAACGAAACTCTCGCGCGAACACGCCGCCCGACAGTGCACACGCGCCGACGGCGACGACGCGCTTGGGCGTCGGCATGGCGTCGTAGATCTTCTTCAGCGCGGCACGCATATGATCGGTGACGGGGCCGACGACCAGCAGCACATCGGCATGGCGCGGCGTCGGCGTGATGAAGAATCCCAGGCGGTGCATGTTGTAATACGGATTGTTGAGTTGCTTGACCTCGTTGAGGCAGGCGCCGCAGTCGCCCGCGTCCACGACGAGGACATGGATCGAGCGCCGGAACGGCTGGCCCAATGCATTCTCAAGCGGGGACGCAGCGGCTGTCCCGCCCATTCGTAAGTCGGCTGCCAGTGCAATGGGGCGGCACGCCGCGAACGCAACGGTAGCAGTGCACGCAGCGGCGGTAATCGACCGAGATGGTCCCGTTCGTCTGCTCGAGCGCGTGCATGGGACAGCGCTGCGCGAGGCCGCGGCTTCGGCGCCGAACTCGCCCGCCGACCGGCAATCCTGGCGTGACACCGGCGGCGCCTTCCGACGTCGCGCGGGTACGCGGTGGTCTTGATGCCGGTGCGGATGCCCTTAAGGACCCATCCGCTCATACGTCTTTCCAACTTGCTTGCCGTCATTGTCATCGATCGTTCTCGGCCACGGACAAATCAAAGGTGGAGAGAATGATGGGAAAATCCTGGAACGCGAATTTTTCCGCGGCCAGATGGAAGCTGTGCCAATTCGTGAAGGATGGCGTGACCACGCGGTAGCGCGAGATCCGGCCGCCCTCATCCAGCCTGACCCAGTGAAACGTGGCGCCGCGCGGCGCCTCGACCCAGCCGAGCGCGGCGCCCGCCCGGTAGTTCGCCGGTCGTGCGGATCTCGCCTTCCTTCAGCGCGGCCGCGGCCTGCTCCATGATGCGCAGCGACTGCCGCGTTTCGGCGAACAGCATGCGCAGCCGCGCGTAGCCGTCGCCTTCCTCCTCGGTCGGCACCTCGAAATCGAAGCGATTCATAACCCGAATAAGGCTGCGCACGGCGCAGGTCGCGGGCAAGCCCGAAGCGCGCGCAACCGGGCCGACCAGGCTGTAAGCCTGCGCTGTCTGCGGCCAGATGACGCCGACTTCCTCGAGTCCGGTCGAGAAAGCTGCTGGAGATGCCGAGCCGCCGTTCGAGATCGTCCAGCTCGCTGCAGGATAGTCTTCGCGATTGGCCGAGCGCTTTGCGGCATGCTTCGGTCGGCAGGTCGCACAGCAGTCCGCCCGGCGCGAGCAGGCCGAACAGGTAGCGATGCCCGGTCAGCTCGCCCGAGACGCGCAGCAAGTCCTCCTCCAGCAATCCGGCCTGGCTGTTGGCCACGACCAGCGCCGTGGATTCGCAGATTTCCTGGATCGCGCCCGCGTGCTGCCGCAGGCGTTCGAGTTCGGCCAGGAACACGCGCAAGGCCCGCGCCCGGCCGGCACCTCGACGCCGCCGATCGACTCGACGCGCGTGGCAGAAAGCCAGGCCGTGCGCGAACGCCGTGGTCGCGGCGAAGCGCTCCGCGACGAGCAACGCGTCATCGGGCGCCTTGCCTTCGGCGAGCTTCTCGATCGCGCGCCACTTGTAGAACAGCCGCGTCCAGGAGCGGATGACGTCTTCGCCCACGGTCTCGAGCTGGAAATGGACCGATTCGGTCACCCCGGAAAACTTCGGCCCGATCGGCATGACGAACGCGCCCTGACTCCTGCACAACGCGCCGCGGCCGCCAGTCGGCGTCCGGAAGGCGGTTGCGCATCGCCGCGGCCGCATCGAAGCCGCGCCGCATCGGCTCGACGCCCTCTTGCCAGGCGTCGTCGTGGAGCACGAAATCGCCCAGGCGCGGATGGCCCTCGAAGCGAACGCCGAACAGGTCTTCGGCCTCGCGCTCGTGCCAGTCCGCCGCCAGGATCTTCGATTCGATGACGATGCTCGGGAAGAAGTTCTCCGCGATCGGCGCGTCCACGAGCACGTAGACCCAGCCCCACGTCGGGCCGCCGGAGAACACGTAGCGCAGACCCCAGGTCTCCGGATGCTCCTCGACGATCAGGCCCGCGAAGGCAAAATCCAACTCGTGGAAGAGACGGCGGCAAACCTCGGCAAGCACCGCGCGGTCGCAGTCCACTTCGCTCACCCGCCGCGCGGCATCGAGTCGGCACCGCACCCGACCGCGCAAAAGGTTCGCTCGATCCAGTCAAGGAGCCCGGTGTAGTTCACGGCGATCTCACCTGCCGAGCGCCGCAGCCGCCAGCTTCAGCAACTCATCAAGAGGCGGGGGAATGTAGACGCCCAGTACGATCACGGGGATAGCGGCAATGAGCAGCGCGATGGCGCAGCTCAACGGCAGGCGGAATCGCAAAGCGGCGGCCTCCTCCGGCGGATCCTCTTCCGCCTGCCTGCCTGCCGCCGTGCCGAAGACCATCCAGTTCACGTGCAGCATGACGCCGAAGAAGGCGATGACGATGAACAGGGCGAGGAGGCTGATCACCAAGTACTGGCGCTGCACGAGCCCGGCACGCAGGATCGCGAACTCGCTCAGAAAGACCGCAAGCGGCGGCGCCCCGGTGATCGCGAGACCCGCGAAGAAGCAGGGCGGCGCCGGCGGAGGGCGCACGGCGGATCAACCCTCGCACGGAGCCGATCTGGCGCGTACCGACGGCAAGGAGCGCCGCTCCGGCGGCAAAGAAGCAGAATGACTTGGTCACGGAATGAGTGACGATCTGCTGCATGGCGCCATAGGAAGCGGATGTGCCGAGTCCGACCGCCGTGAGGATGATCCCCATGTGCTCGACCGTGGAGAAGGCAAACAGCCGCTTGTAGTCGGTCACCTGCAGCAGC
Source organism: uncultured Pseudomonadota bacterium (assembly GCA_963825385.1). Classification (GTDB taxonomy): domain Bacteria; phylum Pseudomonadota; class Gammaproteobacteria; order Steroidobacterales; family Steroidobacteraceae; genus 13-2-20CM-66-19. The sequence goes on from CAWGSX010000003.1 coordinate 229,022, forward strand.
AGCAGAGCCGCCGTGCCGACGGAAATCAGCCCGAGGACGAGCGCCCACGTTGCGGGGTGAGCCCCCGGTACGGCCTGCATCACGGGAAAGAGCCGCAGGATGACATAGAGGATGGTGGTGGTCTCGATGCCCGAGAGCAACGCGCACACCGGGGAGGGCGCCTGGCTGTGCGCATCGGGGAGCCAGGTGTGCATCGGCACGAGACCGACCTTGGTCCCGAGGCCTATCAGGATGACGAGGAATGCGGTCTGCGCGACGAGCGGCGGCATCGTCGGTGCCGCGGCGATCAGTCCCGTCCACGTATATGGCCCGGCGCCGCCAGCGTGCATGGCCGCGAACAGCAACAGGAACCCGAACAGCGCGAAGCCTGCACCCATTAGCGACAGGACCACATACTTCCATGCGGCCTCGAGCGCCTCATGAGTGTTCTCGAAGGAGACGAGGAGCGCCGAGCATAGCGTCGTCAGCTCGACCACGATCCACACCAGCGTAGGCTCCGTGAGCAGCGGAATGGCCAACATCGAGAAGACGAACAGGTTGTAATTGGCGTAATACAGCCGCAGCCTTCGCGGCGTCCGCTCGCCGTGCCCCATGTAGCCGACGGAGAAGATGGCCGCCGTGGTCGCGACCACCGCGATCAGCAGGAGGATGAGGGCGCTCAGGCCGTCGACCATGACCCAGTTAGACCAGCCTGGCCCGAGCTCGGCGGCCACCGAGGCGCCCGCCGCGATGCGCCATGCCAGCCGCGCGGCGAGGACCAGCACGAGGAGGCACGAGAGCAGCGTCACGCCCGGCGTCCACCAACGCCTGCCGGAGGGAATGCACGCCAGAGCGGCGGCGACCAACGGGGGCACGAGGATGACGACGACGTTCATGAGGTCACATCGCCTTCCGCTTGCGCCGCCGCTTCCTTCAGGCTGGCCAATTCCCCGACCGCCGTAGTGCCGACGTGTTGTTCGACCGCCCGCACCAGGACGCCCACGATGAACACGATGATCAGGCCGTCAGTGGCAATGGCCAGCTCGACCAGCACGGGCAGATCACGCGCGACCGAGATGCCGGCGAGAAACGCACCGTTCTCCATCGCCAGGAGCCCCAGCAGCAACGGCAGCGCCTCGCGGCGAACGGTGAGGGTAAAGGCGCCAAGGAAAAGCCCGGCGATGCCGATCGGAACATTGGGTCCGCGATACTCGGGGGGAAGCGCCTGCATCAACGGAATGCCCAGGAAATAGGCGCCGATCGCGAGCGCCAGCGCGATCGAGAGCGCAGTGGGGATGTTCAGCACCTGGTCGATCTCGCGGCGCGTGTAGATCTCCGCCGGCGCGGTCCTGCGCAGCAGCCACGGGACGATCACCGGCTTGGTGATGAAATTCACCAGCGCGACGCCGAACAAGTGCGGCGAGTGGAACCGCAGGGCGAGCAGCGCTGCGGATGCTGCTAGCAGCAGCGACTGCGCGATAAACAGATGCAGGCAGGCTCGCGCCTGCCGCATGGCCACGATGCCGAAGGCGGTGAGCAGGAAGAGCCCGGCGGCGAGTGCGTTCAGGTTCTCGAGGAGTGGCTGCATGGTCGTACTCATCGCACGGTCAGGCCGCGAAAACCTGGGCGATCATCGCGGCAACCGAAGTGATGAACGCCGCGCCGAGGAATTCCACGATGCGGAACAGCCGCAGCTTTGCGAGCGATGACTCGATGACGACCAGCAGCAGCACGAAGCAGAAGATCTTGAAGAGCACCAGGGGTATGGCGAGCAGCACTGCGCCCAAGCTCTGCTGCGCCGCCAGCCCCCACGGGCTCACCAGCACGTTGAGGAAGATGCACAGCAGCACGAAGAACTTCATCTGGCCGCCCCATTTCATCAGGGCAAACCCTCGCCCCGAATATTCCAGCGACTTCGATTCGTCGATCATCGCCAGCTCGAAATGTCCGCTCGGGTTGTCCACCGGGATGCGGCCGCCTTCAGCGAGAATCAGCATGATGAAAGCCAGCACCAGCAGGACGTGGGATGGCGCGAAGAAATTCGCGAGCGGGGTCACCCACTTCTGCTGCACGATGTAGGGTATCGTCGAACCGGCGACGAAGGACACCGTGAAGAACACGATCATGAAAACCGGCTCGGCGAGGAAGCCGACCATGCGGGTGCGGCTGGCGCCCATCGGTCCGTAGGGATTGGCGCTGTCCACCGCAGCGAGGGTGGCGAAGAATCCGGCCAGCGCGAGTACGAAGCCGCCGCCCAACATGTCACCCATGAATGCAAAGAAAAGCGGATAACTGGTCAAGACCGGGATCAGCATCGCAACGAAGATCGGTGCGACGAACACGATGTAAGGCGTGAAGCGGAAGATCCAGGAGCTGTCCTGGGAGACGATCTCGTCCTTGTGGAACAGCTTCCACAGGTCGCGATAGGGCTGGAAGATGCTCGGTCCGCGCTTGGACTGCACCATTTCCTTGAGCCGGGAGGTGACGCCTGATACGAGCGGCGCGAATGCCAGAACGACAAGCACCTGGAGAAGATTGAAACCGATGCGCGCGCTCATTGGTCTCGCGCTCCGGCATTTGCTGTCCTGATTCGTACCGCAACAGGCATAAAAAAACCTACGGAGCTAGCCCTCATCGGGTGCCTCACGTAGGCATCATCAGCCTTTGCGGCGGTTCTTTTGCGGGAGGAATGCCATCTCCCCGGACGGAATATACGGAGGGCCGAGCGATTCGGCAACTCGGTGCCGCGCCTGCAGCAACAGCGCGTTCCGGTCAGCCCGCCATGAGCTCAGTCTGCAGGGTCGGAGCGGTCCGGATGGAGGATCCCAAACACTGCCGGAATCCGGGCGTAGAACAAGCGCACCTCGTGCTGATGAAGGAACGAGAGGAGATCCTGCGCTTCCTGATCCGTGACGATGAATTCAACCTCCACCGTCAGTGCCCCCTGGGACTCGAACAACTTGCTCTCGTGCAACACGTGGTGGCGACCGAACCCGGCCATCGCCCGGAAGGCAGAGCCGCCACGGACGCCTCGCTTGTTGGCTTGCTCCAGGAGCCACTCCCACACCAACCGTCCGTGGTGACGGTGATCCTGGTGGACGTAGAACCGTAAGAACGACCCCTGCATGAGCTCGACCTGTTACTGCTGGCGTTCGCGCCGTCACATGACCGGTGATCGACGGAATTCTAATAGAGTTACCGCGTTGGCGCTCGGCCCGTTCGCTTCCAGAACCCCTCCTCATCGTAATCCGTGAGCGGGCTCGTCCATGGTCGACCAGATGACGGACTCCAGCCCTCGGGTGCGAGCAGCTTCAGCTCACCCTGGCGCAGGCTGATCTCGGTGTCGGTGCACAGCAGACTGGCGTATAGATGTCCCCTGTGCCAATAACGGGCATCGGCCATGAGTGCCGTGCAAAGAGCGATCCATCCAGGACGGCCTTGGGCGGTGCGCAGAAGCAGCTGCTCGTCTTCCGGTTCGACCGAGCGGCCGTTCTCAGCGCACTTCAAGTGAAGCAAGGCCCGCAATTGAGCAATCGAGGCGAGCGGCATGCGAACGGAGAGGGCGAGGCTCTTCGCTCGCTTACGCATACGCATTCGTTCGCGCTCGACGTCGACATCGACCACGAACAACACTCCTGCAATGCCGCCACGCAGACGCCGCAAGAAACCCACCATCGCCGGGTTGACCTTTGAGAGATGATCCAGCAGCAGCACACAGCGCCTTCGATCCGCCGCGCTCCAGAGCCTGTAACGCGCCGTCCGGCGGTTCACGGCCTCGATGTTTACTTCGGGGTAGGCGTTCTGCAGCGCTCGGGTGATGTCATCGAGACAGGAAGTCGAGTGTGCGATCGCGCACGGAATGTTCAACCGCAGAAAACGGTCGTGCAACTGCGTTACGAGCCTCGATTTCCCGCTCCCGCGCGGACCGTAGAGGAGCAGATGCTGGCCGCGACCTACGCGCTCGAGAATATCCGCCCGCAATTGGTGGACGCTGGGATGCACGGTGGGCTGTCAGCCTCTCAGGCTAGAAACGCTCATCTCGGGGGCCGGGTAATCATAACGTTCACTGGCGGCGCGCGCGGGGCGCTTGTCCGGGGAGCGCAGCGTGAACGAGCGTAGCGCGATCAGGCACATCGTGTTGGCATACGACGCCTGTGAAGAATCGGACCACGCGTTCGAGTACGCGCGCCTGCTTGCCCAGCGACTCGATGCCGCCCTCGATGTCGTGCGGGTCATTTCGCCTCCCGCCCTTGCGGAGGGCGCTGAGTTGACGGCGACACTTGAAGAGGGAGCCGTCAAAGCGAAAGCTGGGCTGCGCCGGCTGCGTCACGTCACCCGAGGCGAGAGCTTCGCGGTCACGTTTCTCACCAAGGTCGGCTGCCCATTCGGATGATCGCTTCGCAGGCCTGCCGGTAGGTCTGCAGTTCCGTGCGCACTTGGTCACAGACAAATGGAAGCTCGAGCCCCTCTGGGACCAACTAGCGCGCCCATAGTGCCGCGGTCGAGGGTTCGAGTCCCTCCCTTTCCACCAATCAAATCAGAGCGATAGCGACGGTCGCCGAAAAATGGCTTATTGCCGTAAGCGCAGGGTAAGCCCAAAAAATGCCGTGCTTGGTTTTTAGACTAGAAAAGCAGGCATTGTCGACCGCGCTTATAAGCGCAGCTCTAGACCCCGACGGTTCCCAAAAAGCGGAACTTGACCGGCCAGTTCCGTTCCCTTTCTCCCTAACCACGATGTCGTCGACGCGGTGCCCGGTCGCCATCGGGAGACCGGACGCCTTTCCGACTGATTGGGGTTAGGGATAACGACCTGCGATCGACGCACATCGGCCAACAGCAGACGCCGGCGCGGCAACTTCAGTCCTCCCGATAACGGCCACTCACGCTGGGAAGTGTGGCTTGGCGTGCGGCAAAGAACGGCATTTCACGGCATCGACGCCTCAAGTTGCCTGTGCCGTGTCTTGCACCTTGAGCAGAACTCGGTTCCGGTCCAGGGTGCCAATCAGACATTGCATTGCGGAACCGAACTGCGGGGCCTATCGAAAAACCGTTATTCGGTTCTGCGCTCATATATGCGGGCAGCCTGCGGCGCCGGAGGCGCTGGTCAGCGAACTCATGGATGTCGGGTCTGGCGTTTGATCGTGTCTTATCGGGAGGAGGCGAGATTTTGGGCATGAAGAACGACACCATTGTGAATACCGAGCGGGTTCGTATCCCGGTCCTACTGATATTGCTGCCGTTGTACGCCTGCGGAGGTTTGCTCCTTGCCGGATGCGGAGGCGAAAACACCACCCAAGGGGCAATGCCGGCGTCAACGACGCCGTCAGCACCAGCATCACCTCCACCCGTAACGCCGGAAAGCGGGGATGCCTGGCAGGACCGCTATGTCGGCTCAGTAATGATTGGCGGTGTTCCGTACTTTGCCGACGCGATGCTTACCGCGGATGGTCTTATCCGACTCTACCTAGGTGGTGGTCCAGCTGACGATAGTGGCGGAATCCCGCAAACCGCACCCGCGAGTTCGGCGCAGTTAGTTGGCACGCTCCAGAAACAGACGAACCAGATATCCGGTGATGGCCTGGTGTTCGGCCAGCAGTGCGAAGCCTCGGACCCAATCCGATTCTGCGCTGAACTTGGGCATGCCAACATCAGTATTGCAGTCTCAACCGTCGACAGCTTTAAGGTCATTCAGGGCGACATCCTGGTAACAACCAGCGCCGGAACCGAAACGTGGTCGCTGAACATGAGCGCGTTCAGCAATTATTACGTCGACCTGCCGGCGACGATGGGAGACATCGCGGGCAACTATCAAGAAGAGGTCGCAGACTTCGCGGTCGGCGGCGACACGATCATCAGTATTGACACGGAAGGGGTGCTGTCCTTCCGGAGCGCGAGTTCAGGTTGTACGGGGAACGGCCAACTCCGGCCGCATCTGAACGGGGCGGTCTACGTCTACGACGTCGTCCTGACCATTTCGGGCTGCAAGGGACAATACAACTACTTGAACAGCACATTTGCCGGCTTGGCTACCGGTAGTCCCAGCGACGAATGGAACTACGATAGCAATCTGCGCATGTGGCTATCGCAGCCAGATCCGGAGGTCTCGGGTGCCTCGCCGCCGGCTCTGACGACATGGGCGCCGTGGGTTTCACAAAATTGACCCGAAATCGAATGCATGCCTGCGATTCAACCGCCAGTCGGACCGGAGGCGCCAACTCATTTCTCGTTCCGTAAAGCGGCCGTTCGTCAGTGGCCCCTTGGGTCGAGACCGGACAAAAGCAGGCGATCCTGCTGCGCGTCGCGGCTGCAATGGGAATTGCTGGTTGCGGGGGATTTGCGGGAGTCAGTCGTGCGCCGTTGGGCTTCGTTGTGCTAAATGCAAACGGGCGTCGCTTGGCAAGTAGTTGAATTCGCGGGCTATCTCGAGCCGAGGACCAAGCTACGCCACGCCTCGACGTGCATGACTATGTGTTGGTCGAGACCTTCGAACTCGAATCGCAGATCGCCTCCGGCGGCGGCTGTTCCCTGGACGAGCGGCGTCCACCAGCCGCGCAATCCTTCCAGGGTCGCGATCGCTGCGAACACCCGCTCCGCCGAAGAGTTGAGGGTGCGTCGGCGCGTGAATGCCGCGGTCATGGCCATTTCGGAAGTATGGTCCGCCGTGTGCATCGTCACTCCCTGTCGAGCCGGTGGCTTTGTGAGTGCCCGCGGTCCGCCTCGTGGCTCGGGCTGGAAGCCGCGAGTAGGGTTACCACGGCGCAGAGCATAAGGGCGCTAAGCGGTGCTCAGAGCCGGGTTGATCGCACCGCTTGGACCCGAGGTCCTGCGCCCCAACCGGTTTAGGACTGTCGAGTCTCCATCAATTCTCAGGCCCTGCGATCGTGCAGTCTCAAGATCGAACCAACCCAACAGCAAGGCGATCACGAGGCCCGGACTCCCACTGAGCACTAGGTCAGGGTTTGCAGTCCGACCGAGCCCGGTGTGTATTGTCCCGCCAGAGGCCGTAATGCTGAGTCGCTGCTCGCCTATGCGGAGCTCAATGGTCGCGGGGGCGGCGTCGGGCGTGAGGTCGATGAGGTGCCACCCGAGCGGAAGAGACATCCAATGGGCGCGGAAATGGTCAGTCCGGGCGCGCTTGGCTACCAGGGGGGCGCCCCAGCGAGCCAGCTCCTGCAGCACGGGCAATAATCGTCTGCCACGCTCGGTAAGGCTGAAGAGCGTGGTCGCGACCGGTGGTGGGGCGTCCTCGCGCTGTACGAGACCACTATCCTCGAGCTCGCGCAGGCGAGTCGCCAGAAGGTTCGTGGCGATCCCAGGCAACCCTTCCCGCAGATCCGTATAACGACAAGGTCCGAGAGTCAGTAACTCGCGGACGATAAGCAACGTCCACCTATCTCCAACCACGTCGAGAGCCTTGGCCACGGCGCAGTATTGTCCATAAGTGCGCATGCTTGAATTATAGTACTTCCTGCTTGAGTAATTCAACTAAGCGTACCAGAATGCGATCGCATTGTGTACGGGAGCGGCGCGCATGAGCGAGGTGAATACCGGGATGACTGCGACTGCCGCTCGAGAGTCAACTGGAAAGGCCGCCAAAGCCGTGGTTCTGCTGCGCGTGGGAGCAGCATGGGCGCTCCTCACCAGCTCCCTTCACACGCTCTTATTTCTGACGTATGCGCCTAAACATGGGCCGGATGAGATCGCCGTTGTCGGTGCCATGAAATCGCATGTCTTTAATTTCAGCGGGACTGCAGTCAGCTACTGGGGAATGTATTTCGGCTACGGGCTGCTCTCGACACTGACAGACTTTGTGGAGGGCGTCCTGCTGTGGCAACTGGCCTCAATCGCAAAATCTGCGCCGTCGCAGGTAAGGCCAGTCGTCGCCTTATTTCTGATTTTCAACATCGGACACATTGCGGTTGTCACGGAATATTTCTTTCGTGCACCTCTGCTCAACGATGTACCCCTTGCGCTGATTCTCGCTACTAGTCTGTGGGTGCTCCCGAGAAGCACTTCGCTCTGATGTGACCCTTCGCCACGGCGGTAGCGAGGGTGATTGCCTTTGCCGGTGTCCGGTATCGGCCGATGGTGCGCGGCGATATGCGCTGACAGGCATCGGCTAAAGCCCGCGTTCCCTGGCCATTCTCGCGATGACTGTTGCCTTGTGTCCCTCGGCCAGATGGCTATAACGCTTGACCATTGCCATGGTGCGGTGTCCCAACACATCGGCGATCTCAAGGAGGCTTGCTCCCTGGGCTGCGAGATAGGAGGCGCAGGTGTGGCGCAGGTCGTGAAAGCGAAAGTCCTCAATTCCCGCCCTCGCCAGTGCGCCATACCAATGTGCGTCGAAACCGACGTATGGCTTGTCGAGGCGAGATGGGGCGGCGAAGACGAAGCTGCTTGCGCCGGCATTCGCAGTCTGCAGTGTCCTGAGTGATTCGAGCGCTTTTCCGACGAGAGGCAGCCTGCGGGGGTCGCCGTTCTTGGTGCATTGGATGATTGCCTCGGGCGAGGGAGGATTGAGAGAGATATCAGCCCACTGCAGGTGAATCAGTTCCCCACGGCGCGCTCCAGTTGAGATTGCGAGCAGGACGAGAGTGTGAAGCGCCGGCCATGTCGAATGGGCGCAGGCCGCGAGCAGTGCGTCGCGCTCCTCATCACGGAGGAACCTTGCTCGTCCCCGGGACTCCTTTTTCTTGCTTATGTCAGCTACGGGATTCCTGTCGATCAGGCGCCATTCCCTCATGGCAGTCGTGAACATGTGAGACAACGTTGCGAGGTAGCGATTGACTGTGGCTCCAGATCTCCTGTACGCGGTGGGAACGGTCGCGCCGTCCTTGCCGTGTCTCGCCCTGGCGCGGACATAGGGCTGCGCTGAGAGTGCATCTCGGCCCTGTGCGATGTGATCGGATGTGATCTCGGCGAGGCTGAGCGTGCCGAGCCGTTCAAGCCACCAGGCGATGTGACGTTCTGCGTTCGACCGTCTCTCGGGGCGTGCATCCGCCAGTACGCTGCGGGTATAGCGCTCCGCCAGGGCGGCGAAGCTTGTCCTGCGCGCCAGGGCGTGGGGAAAATGACGACCCTCGCGGATCGCGGATTCGATCGAACTCGCCCAGCGCTGCGCGTCCTTACGGTTGCGAAAGGTGCCGCTCTGGAAAGGGTGCCCTCTCAGTCGTACCTGCACGCGATAGGAAACCCGACCCGTCAGTGGGCTCAGAAGGCGCTGAATCGATGCCATGTCCCTGATGCGATCGGGTGCCGGTGCTGGTCCCGGTGAATCTGCACCAGATCGACAGGCCGTGACATGGACTCAAGCGTTGCGTTGTTGCAGAAAAGTCATGCACCGCGGGGTCGCGGGTAGCTGCAATCCTGGGTGGGCGAGGGATTTGATCGATCGATGCGCTCCCGGTGAAACGAATGTCTCAAGCCCTCGGTTTCGTACGGGGACACCAACCGCCTAAGGGTCGCTTGAAATCTCTTGGGACATCGGGTGATAAACTCACCGGATCAAACTGTCAGTACGTCCCAGAGCATGGTGCTTCACGTTCCAAAAGGCTCGCGGCCAGCTAAGCCGCGTGCGGAAGCGGCGCGTAAAGCTTTGGCCGCGGGACGACTGCCTTCCGGCGCCGTAGTGGAGGCGCTCCCGCGTCTTCGGTTCGACAGGGTGGCGCAGCGAGTGGTCAGGGACCTGCAGGCGACGCTGAGGAGCGCCACCCCCACGAATGCGGTGCTGATCGTGACCGTGACTGCGCCGATCCGTCTTCCAGCTAGAACCGTCGCGGAACTCGGCCGGCAGCTTGCCAGCCCCGTTGATGGGAACTTCGACAAAATCATTTGTGGTAACCGGGTCCGCGCGCGAATGGTCAGACGGTGTATTCGGGGGGCCCCGAAGGTGGTTGTTTTTATCCACAACCCGGATCCGGACCCAGCCGGCCTGTTCGAACTCGCTGAGGAGTTGCTGTCCGCCCCACCACGACGCTCAGGCTCCGGATCCACTCGCTGAAGCAGTCGCCGCCACGTGCATGGCCGGAATCAGGGACGTCAAAGCACCGCGCTCCGTGCAAGTTCCGGGCGCTTGGTCACGACGGGGACAAGCGGACGCGCAATCCGTTGGCGCTTACGCAGGAGCGGCCAAACGCGGGAAGTTTGAACATCAATCATCTCATCGAGTGCAGATTTGGTGCGCCATCAATCGTCTGGAAAACGCGCCCCGCAGTGATTGACTCATCGGCCGAGCAGTGTACACTGTCGGTGTACACCATAAACTGAGACCATCAATGAAGCACGTTGGGATCAAGCAAGCGCGCCAGGAATTGCCGGATCTCATCGATCGGGCGGAGAGTGGTGAAGAGATCGTTATCACTCGGCAGGGGCGGGCGGTAGCGAAATTAGTACCTGCGCCCAAGACCCGGAAGCCTCTGCCGTCGCTGACAGATTTCAGAGACGCGATTGGCAGGGACGGAAGCCCTGCGGCTGAATTGATACGCGAAGAACGCGATGGCGACTGAAAGTGCCTATGTTGATACCAGTGTCTTAGGCGCCTACTACTGCCCCGAGGCTCTCAGCTCCGCTGCGGAAGAGGCGATACTCAGGCTGGGAGTGCCAGTCATCAGCCATCTGAGTGAGATCGAGTTCTGCTCGCTAGTCGCCAAGAAGTGTCGGCTGAATGAGCTAAAGAAGCGTCAGGCGCGAGAGATTATTGACCTGTTCTCAAATCACGTAGCTGAAGGCTTCTACCGCCGGATGCCACTCACGGTAGAGCACTTCATCAAGGCGCGGACTTGGATTGCCTCTATGACATCATCCCTACGAACCCTAGATGCGCTGCACCTCTCGGCCGCTACCTCAGAAGGTCTCCACGTGATCACGGCAGACGTAGGATTTGCTCGTGCGGCCAAGAGCGTCAAAGCCCGCGCATTGCTGATCAAGTAAGCGCGTCTTCGTCACAATCCGTACGTGTGACGTATCGTCTAGGAAAATTCCCAATCGGTTGGAGAGGAAGCCGTTTCGCTGGCTAGGCTCAGGGCCAGACATCCACGCGACTCGGATGGCTCTGGCTGGTGCGCGGACAACACCTAACCTGCAGCGTGCACGCGAGGTACTGCCGTCGCAGAGGGAAGTGGGAGCCTCCGAGGCTAATCGTACGCTTTCTTGTCCCGATTTACCGCGACGCAGGCAACCGCAGCGGGACCTTCGGGCAGCTGTTGCGGACCCCCGTGCCGCAGACGCGCACGACCAGGTCTTTGGTGAGGCAAACGCGGACCTCGGACACGGTGGCCCGGCTGCAGGCCACTGCCAGGGAGCCATCCGGCATCCGCGGGTTGGCGCGATGAAACAGCTCGATGATCTGAGAAGCAGTCAGGGACTGCTCGTCACGCGGGGCATTGAAGGCGGCGGGAATGTTTACCGCTGCCGTGGCGCGATCCGCGGTCGAGAAGTAATCCAGTGCGCTGACTCCGCTGCAGGTGCCATGCGTATGCCACTCGTGCGACATCAGGCGCTCGCTGGGATAGATGGTCCGTCCCTTACCTGCAGCCTCCGCGGTCAGTTCAAACTGGGTATCGCAGTTCTCGGGGTAGCCGCCGGCGTCGTACTGCGGCCACAGTCCGTGCAGAACGAATCCATAGCCCTTGTTCGAGCACTCCGCACCGTCGCCGGCATGCGTCAAACAGTACGTCGGCGCCCACGAGAGGCTCAGCAGGTAGTAGTCGAACTGCCCGCTCTGGGCGTTGGCGTCCTGCTTGGGATGGTGGCGCGCGTAGGAGTGTTGCGCCGTGAGCAGCAGGAGAGCGAGCGCGCACACCTGCAGCAGGAGAATCGATCGGGAGGCTTTTTGAGATGCCATCATTTTCCGAACTGAGCGTTGTGGGTCAGGGCCATGGCTGGCTGACCTTCCGGGCGGCCCGCGCGCCAATCACTCGTCTCTCGTCGACACGTCCGGGCCTCCACTTCCACAGAATAGACCTTTGGGGGATACGGTGACGCACGTCTCAAAAAAAGGGCTCGACGTGCGGCCATTTCCGAGCTAGCTCCCGCTCCATGGTCACTCCTACGACTAGACATATGATCTTTCAGCGTCCATGCTCGCGGCAGCTCGATATTGAGACGCAATCGTTGCTGCGAGGCTTGCGGAGAGCCAAAAGCGCAGTCGTCTTGAGCCCGAGCTGGCGAAAAAGGGCAAACCCGTTCGAAAGGCGGGTACGCAAAGCCACCGGTCTAAGGGCGTAACAGCCTAAGACAGCGGGGTTGCCGCTCCACTTCCTGAGTGTGACGTGCAGACCTGTCTGCCTTAAATCTGACGCTCTCCCGACCGTGACTCGAAACGCTGTTCAGGGAGTGCGTATGCAATCAGCTTCTGCAAAGCCTGCTGGGTCGTCGAGCCCGAATCCAGACGTGCGGACTGAGCCGGGCACTGGCAGCTTCATGCTCACGCTAAGTGAGCTGGCGGCACCAGTCTCACTTCGGCCGCCCCGAGCGCCGCAGCTGAGACCGTTCACGTTCTTCATGAATCGTGTCCGTGAGGCGGACGGTACCGAGCGGCTATACCTTCACATGGGGTTCTTCGAGACGCTCGCGGAAGCTGAGCGCTGGGCTGACTCGGTGCGGCGCCACTACCCCGGCGCGTTTGCGACCATTGCACCGCTTGGCCTTGCGCGGACCGCCGGGTCTGAAGCGCCGGGCGGCTATTGGACCAGCCGCGACGCTGCGGATCTGTCCGACACGCAGGTCATGGAGATATTGGAAGCGGACCGCGTTCCTGCAGTCTCAGGAAATGCCGATGCGAAAGAGCACGATCAGATCCCGATGCTCCGTCCCGAAGACACGGGCGTGCGCAAGGCGTTGGCGCAAGCTGTCGTTCAGGGAGCGCCGGTATCCTTTGCGGTGCAACTGCACTGGGCGGCGCGACCGATCAACCTCGAGCACGTGCGGTCGCTCGATGCCTTCAAGGGTCACATGCTGTACACAACGGAAAGCCGCCGCCGGGGACGCTCCAGTTACTTTCTTCGGCTGGGCTTCTTTTCCGACCCGGGGTCGGCAAAGCAGGTGGCGGTCCGGCTACGTTCGACCTTCGCCTCGGCCGCGGTGATACCGGTTGTCGAGCGTGACATCACGCGCGTTCGTGAAGCGGCCAAAAGCAGCTCCGCCGTCCCGAACCTGGTCGAACGTCGCGATGAGACGGTCGATTTCGATGCCTGGGAGACGGAAGCGCTTCCGGCACCCAGGCCTTTAGGTCGCGGCCAAACGCGGTCCGAACGAGAGCAGCGGGGCCGCCGCCTGGGCGACGAACGGCAGACCCCGGTCGAAGCAGACCCATTGAGCGAAAGTGGTGTGCGGCACCTGAAGGTTGAGGTGCAGGAACAGTTGTCGGGTCGCTGGAGAGTGATCAAGCTGCGCGAGGCTGCCGAATACCTCTACGCGGATTAAGCTGTCAGCTGCAGTCGGGATGGAGGAAGCCAGTGGCGAGCGCGGGGCATCCCAGACGGGCGCGGCGGGTTGAGCGCCCGCCGCGCTTCAGGACGCTGCTGCGTTGCAACGCATACCCTAGTTGCCCAACCGCTCGCCAGAGCGGATGCTCTGCGGGGAGTTAGAAAGTTCGCGTTAGAACGGTCCCGCGTCCGTATGAACTGCAGCCTGAACTCTGTCTACGCATGGATCTCTGCGGCTATCGCGACATTAGCCGCCGCCGTGGTGGCAGCGCTGTTTTTTGTCACTGCAGTTCCATTGTTCATCGCCGCGGCACTGGTCGCGGTTGTAGCTTACGTACTGATCCCACAGATCAAGAGTGCACTACAGGCATACGGGAATTGCAGGGGGCCGGTGGGTAAGTGCCCACCGATCTCTCTCACGATCGACACGCTAGGCCAGGCTGCCGCAACATTGTCCGCCCTCACATTCATTTACGCTGCTGTCTTGGAGCTCGGGGTGGCAGCGGTCGTTGGGAGTTGGATCTTCTCCTGGTTAGCTCCAACCCTGCAGGCCGCCGTCGTCAAGCTGGTGCACGGGGGTTGTTATGGGTGCGCGATAACGGCGCTTATTCTGATCGGTGTTCTTTCAAATGCTATCTCTTTTCAAAACTGCATGAATCAGCAGTCCAAGTCGCCTGGGGGCTCTGGATCCGCGCTTCAATGACCTCGACGTCCTCCCGCGTTGGAGCAGCAGAATTGGTGTTTAGTCCCGGCCCGGTTCCTATACGGAGCTTGCCTTAAATATCTATTTACCGGTGCTCGCTTTTCTTTCGTTTAGTCATGACGGTCATAGATGTCTGCAACTTCGTTGATCGTATGGTTGAGAAGCTTCTCGATATGCAGGCGTAGCACCCCGTTAGCGGTCATCAAACTAGCGACCGCGCGACGCAAGGGTAGAAACGCGCGCGGAAGTGTTGGGCAAAGCATCGCTCGCTACCATCTATTTACTCCGAAGCTTCCAAATGCCAGATGCTGCATTGCACACTAAATTGATATGAATGGGGGTTCGCACAATTTCCGTGCACGGACTCCGCAAACACGCCGCCATGATCGCTTTGGTACTCTTCGATCCGTTCGTATGACGATATAAGAGCGACCCGAGATTTGGGTTACTTATCGAGCGGGCTGGAATGCTAAAGGGTGCGGATGCGCCGGCAGGCACTAGACGCAGAAGCGGCAATTGATTGGCACAAGGGTGCGCAATTTCTAGCGTCCGAGCCCGGTCTGTCTCTCAAGGTACCGCGTTCGCGCGAGAACGCTTGGGACGCAGGCGGCTTTACGGGCGGTCGAAGGGCGAGATGAACGCAAGATCTCTCTGGGCACTAGTGGCGCTCACTGCCATAGCCGCACCCAGCACTTCCAGTGCTGCGCCCGCCGACCTGCGGTATGCGCAGCCGGGGAAGCTCTTCAATGCCGACGGAACTCGCCTGAATTTTTACTGCACCGGACGTGGTAGCCCCACTGTCGTGTTCGATTCGGGCTGGGGCGACTGGGCGCCTATCTGGGCGCTGGTGCAGCCCCGGGTGGCTGCATTCACCCAGGCCTGCAGCTACGACCGCGCAGGCGCTGGCTTCAGTGACCCGGGCCCGATGCCCAGAACCAGTGTCCGGATTGCCGACGAGCTGCACAGCGCGCTGCACAACGCCCGCATCCCGGGTCCTTACATCCTGGTGGCCAGCTCGTTTGGCGGCGACAACCTGCGAGTCTTCGCCGCCCAGTATCCAACCGAGGTGGCCGGAATGGTGTTCCTGGAGAGCGATACCGACGACCTCGAGCCGGCCGATATGCAGGAAGACGATCATCGGAGCGCCGCTGAGTTCCTCAAGGACGTGCGCTCCTGTCGTAATGCGATCGCCGAAGGCAGGCCGTTGCCGCCCTTGGGCGGCGAGACCGATGGCCGTACGTGTGCTGAGCTGTTCTTCCGCGGCTGGCCCGAAAAAGCGTGGTCGCCGGAATTAAACAACGCTCTCCTGAGGCTCACAAAGACCAAGGTTGCGATGTGGGACGCCTTCATCTCGGAAATGGAGCAGATGCCCGCGGATGAGAACTACCTCAAGCAGCACCGCATATCGCTCGGCGCACGTCCAGTGCGGGTCGTCTCGACGGGTAATCACGGGGTCGGCTCAATTACCACACCACGGCCAACGAGCTTGCGGCACCTGCGCTACGAGTATGAGGTGACTCTCGCGCAGTCCCGCCTCCTCGAGCTGTCCTCCAACTCGAGGCAGATCTTTACCCGGAATAGCTCCGAATACATCCAGTTCGACGAGCCGGAAACGGCTGTGTCTGTGATCCAGGAAGTGTTCGACCAGGGTAGGCAGGGAACCGGCGCCGGAAAATGACCGGCCACCTGCGAGGCCGCGACCGAACGCGGCTCGCGGGTGGACTTCGAATTCGCTGGGCGAACGCAAAGGATCGACGTAGGTTCCAGTGACCTCGCTGCCGCCGCCGCGTCCTTTAGAGTCACCTGATCGGCGCACGCCCAACCGCCATATGGGCTTTGTATACGGAATTCATCTATACCTTGGTGCGTGGTTGGCGCGTCTTGAGACGTTGATCGCCGTTGGTCGATTGCTAAAGCGATTCCCCAAGCTCGCGCGCGATCGAACTAGGGAACTCGCGCTTCGACCCAGCGCACTCGTCTAGTCACTGAGAAACTACCCGCTCGCTCCACACGGCTGATCTGACCTTCACCGGTGTACTGTCCCGGGCTTGCGATTTCAAACCAGATGTCGGACTCGCAATCCGCGGCCCGACAAACCTGCATCGATGCGTCCCCATATCTCAGGCGTATGACTTATTCCACAGGCGAGCATCTTGTGGAATAGCTGGCCTCCGGCTCAGCGTGAGGCGGGCACGCCCAGCGGGGACTTCGGCCAGCAGTTTGCGGGTGCCCGGCCGCAAGCGCCCACTACGAGGTCTTTGGTAAAGCACACGCGGATCTCGGTTCTCGTGCAGCCGTGAGCCAGGAAGTCTCGATGTTAGCGGGGCGCTGTTGCACACGCTCCAGCGCTTAATATCCGTCTCTACGTGCCGCAACCTGAGTTCCGCGATGCGGAACGCTTGCCTCTCCCGTACCAAAGGGCAAAACTAACGAGATGGCCTCGAGGCTGAGCTACAGCTCATAATTGGCGGCATGCTTCGGTCGCTCCAAGACACCATCACTCACGCGGTGCGTTGCACGGCGACGCTCGGCTTGGTTTTTCTCCTTGCGTCGTGCAGCCGGGAAGGGTCCGGGAATACCTCGACAACCGCGTCTCTTGACTCGGCTGAGAGAAGTGCGGGCGCCCCGTCGCAGCCTGCGCGCCTGGCGCTCGTGATAGGGAATGATAGCTACCGATACGTCGCGCCACTCAGCAACGCTCGTAATGATGCGAAATTGTTTGCCAGCACTCTTAAGGACGCCGGCTTTGATGTCATCGGCGGCGTGCGGACGGATCTCGACCGTCACGCGATGTGGGCTGCGTTGGATGAGCTAAAGCGAAGGATCGCGAAGGGCGACGACGTGATTTTTTACTACGCTGGCCACGGCGTACAGATCGGTTCGGACGCTGTCCTTTTGCCGGTAGATATCGATGCGGACAGCGGCGACCAGGTGGTGCGCGACGGGTTGAATCTCGTTGGCATCCAGGACGAACTTGCGAAGGCAAGATTTGCGCTACTAGTAATCGATGCTTGTCGAAACAATCCTTTTCCGCCGAAGTCGGGAAGTCGCGGAATTGGGGATTCTCGAGGAATCATTCCGATCGAACCCGCGGAAGGCAATGCGATTTTGCTCGCGGCTAGTCGTGGGCAGACGGCGTTGGACTCGGTGCCCGGTGTTACCACGCACAACGGTTTATTCACTTACCGGCTGGTGCAGGCTATCCGAGAGCCTGGCGTGGATATTTTATCCGCGCTTCGGCAGGTACGAGATCAGATAGAAGACGCTGCCAAACGCGCCAATCATGAGCAGCGGCCTGCCCTTGTTGAAGAGATGCGCGGCACCTTTGTGCTTTTCCCAAAGCCGGGTGCCACCGCGACGCCGCAAGCAACTCAGGCGACTGTGCGGATCGGTATCGCGGCGAATGTCGTGGCCAGTGTGAATTCGACTAACCTAAGCCGCGCACTCTTCGAGTTTTACGTCAAGGGAGCGACCGGCAAGCCGGCTGGAGAACTTCTACCAGAGCAACAAGCCTCAGCCTTGGAGAGCCTCGTCCGCGCTGAAGTCGCCGCACAGGAGGCGCAAAAGGAGGGTCTTGATAAAACTGGCGAGACCAAGGATCGAATGGACGCAGCCCGACAGAATATCCTCGAGAGGCTGAACAAGGAACACAAGCCCAGCGCCGACGAAGTAGATTGGGCGCTTGAGTTGGGCCGCCTGAGTGTTTTTCAGCAGGCCCTCGCCACACACTACTTGGCAGACAGACATCCGACGGAAGCAGAGCTAAAAGCCGAATACGACTTGCAGGTGGCGAAAATGCCTGGGATCGAATATCACGCTCGGCACATTCTCGTTTCCGATGAAGCCACTGCGCAGAAGGTCATCAACCGACTAGAGCATGGCGAGAAGTTCGATGCGCTCGCGAAGAAGTTGTCGATGGACGCTTCGAAAGCCAACGGTGGCGATCTTGGCTGGTTTACATCTGATCGTATGGTTAAGCCCTTCGCGGATGCCGTAATCGCTCTGCGACCGGGGGCTTACACGCATCAGCCGATCCAAACCCAGTACGGCTGGCATGTTGTGCAGCTGTTAGAGACGCGCCCTTTTACGCCCCCACCCATTGACCGGGTGAAGGACAGACTGCGTCAAGTTGTGGAAAATAAGAAGTTCCAGAGTTACCTGGACGGGTTGATGAACCTGGCGAGCATCCAGAGGAATCTGTAATCCGCGGATTGGCACTCCGTTGATAAAAGACAGGATGTAATTCAAGCCTTTGAAGAGCGCGGCGAAGATGCCCGTGCAAGCTTAGTGCAGGTCTATCTGAGTCATTGCGTTCTCGTTCGCCTCAAGATGTGTCCTGTAGCGCCACAAAACCACAGAAGAGGACCCTGAGCTCAACGATTCCCGCTCGTCGCTTGGTCAGGCATGGGCAGCTAGTGCCAGTCAGGCGCTCGATCGGTGGAGGTGTCATTGGTGAGCCGCCTTACAACCTTCGTTTCCACATTGATAACGTAAATCTGAAAATTCGGACCGTCCCTTTGCGACGAAAAGACGACTTCCGGAGTGTTGGGTGAGTACGCTGGCTCGAAGTCGAACCCGGGTCCATTGGTCAGATTTCTCTGATTAGACCCATCCGCATTCATGAGGTACAGCTCGCCGTTCCCGCTACGGTTTGACCAAAACGCAATTTGCTTGCCATCGGGGCTGAATGTCGCCTCCGCATTATTACTCTTCAGATCAGTTAATTGAACGAGCTGAGTACCATCCGCGTTCATCAAGTAGATATTTGAAATGCCTGTCATGGTTGACGTAAAAACAATTTTCTTCCCGTCAGGACTAAAGCACGGCTCGATGTTGCTGCCCGCGCCGCTAGTCAGCCGCCGAAGATGCGTCCCGTCGTTTCGTATCAAATAGATGTCGGGTCCGTCACCAGCTGCGTTCGTCCCACTGAACGCGATATCGACCCCGAGAGGACTCCAATGCCCGCCTCGTGCATTCAAAGTCTGCGTCAGTCTTTCCGGGCTCGACCCATTCCCAAATACAGTCCACAGATCGTACTGCTTACTGCCGGCCGGTGCTGACACGTAGCCAATCTTCAAGCCGAGCGCGCTGACTATGGGTTGCTGATCATCGCTGGCATCATTGGTTACGCGCGTAAGATCTGACCCATCCGCATGCATCGTGTAGATCTGATTGTTACCTGTCCGGTCGGACTGAAACGCTATCACGGAGGGTAGTGTGATTGGGCCGCGGCAGGTGGCTGCGCACGATGATAACAACAGCAGCACAACTGCAGTTAAGAAGGGATGCGAGGTACACCGAAGTGCGAGCACATTCCGCCCCGTGTTCGTCAAACTGATCCTGCGGCTTAACAGCGGAGTCGATCTCATTTGATCATGTGCAATGGTTTAAAGATTGTTGAGCGGCACGTCCCGACGAGAAAATTGGCAATGTCTTGCATAGAATTCTAGAGGAGTCGGACACCGATCGGCCGTGCTAAATCACCACTAGCCTGTATGTCCTGAGAATGGTCCGAGTTCTAAGAGCTTGGCGAGTTCAAGTGGTGAGACTCTATAAGGGGACCCAAGCCCTTCGAAGAATTTATGCTCCCCGATTAAATGCACGATGAGTCCGGGCCCAGACAATTTAGTGCCATTGTGCTGATTGGTTATAGTCCAATCGATGGACGCGAGCAGGTTGTCACCACGGACAGGACACGGGGTGACGTAAGGGTCCGACGCGAACGGGCAGATCTGCGGTCCCTTGTAACGTCTCAACCGGATCTTGTAGGTCCCTGCTCTTGTAGTTGCTTTCTTGCTGGTTACTGCCGCTTGCAGGAGCTGTCTCAAGTGACTGGAGAGCGTTTCAGCATCCAGACCAAGTTGGTCTAGAAGGCGTTTGTCAGATTCAAGCACCGGCAGCAATTCCTCGTCCCGACCGAGAAATCCCGACTCAGAGTACCGTCCGGGTCGCATTCTGCCTTGTATTTCTTCGAACGTTGGACGCCGTTCCATATCGGCAGAATGTACTAAGCGCCAATGCGCTTATTGGCGGCGCCTTTGAGGCTGTCTCTTGCTTAGCGGAGGAGTGATATGCCCCATGGGCCTTTTCAGCGCAGAAGCTACATAAATAGTTCGCTTCCGCACGTTGCTATCCGGTAAACCAGTCAAACCGAATATCACATACGCTGGCTGAAGATATTTCTGAGTACTCTGCCAGTCGTCTTCGAAGTACCCATAGCGCACCTCCTGCACTTCGATTATCCCTTGCTTATCCGCGAAGTGCGCGGCCATTTCATCGATGGCGAGCTGCGGTTCCCGATGCTGCTGCCGCCTCCTGTGGATTCCACTGATCTGGCGCCAAATCCGTTCAACTCCAGTGATGTGGTGCTGATGATCAAGATAGACAATCACTTTTCCACCGGGCCCGTCAACAGGGATTCTGTCCACCATACGTTGCATGGCGACTCCAACATCGATTGTGCGTTCGGAGACGTGTTTTCCGTCCTTAGTCGCCTCACCGACACGCAGGCGTGAAGCCTTCAAGAATCTCATTTCGCGTTGGGCCCCGAGCTTTTTGACTCGGATCGCACGAGTTGCAAGCTTACGCGCGGTCGCGTCGTCGATCTGGATGTCTGCCTTGCGATCGTCGACTTGCCATCGCGACCGGTCAATAAGCCGAATGCCGCCTGATGCGCGGTAGACGGTAAGTTCGAGATGTTGCTCGCTGTACATTACCTTGTTCACGTCGGAAGTGATTCGTCCCATCCGCTGTTCTGCCTTCATGCCGAGAAGGCGCGCAATTCCACGAATGCTGCGCTCACTGACAGCCGGCTGCTTTAAGCGATATACGTTGGCTGGCGTGCGTGGCATCGGCAGCAGCTTTGTCGCGACTCTGATTTCTGCCATAACAACCCTCCGGAAGCGATTAAGTTCTGAATTTCCAGGCAAGCCAGTTTGTCTCTTCGACATCCCAATCGCGCCAATTCAGCGTTTCATTATCCCGGCGGTTGACTGCGTCGGTTTGACTTACCCCCGCAGCAATCGCAATGGATTTGTCACCTGTCCAGAATGAGTACGCGTCCGATACCCAAGAGCCCGCGATTGTATGCCCGCCGCAAATATCGTCAGCAAAATCGCCGCCAAGATTGCGCGTCCACCAGGCGTCCGCGGCTGTTCCGATGTATCCACAGACAATATGGACCCCCTGCATCGGGCCGCCCCATACGGCGACTATGTGGTTGGGGTCGGTATTGAGCACGGCATCGCAACCTAAAGCAGCAATCCACTTGAGACTTTTTTTGCCTAGTTGCATCTGGGTGGATTGCACGGAGCAGTTCATGTGCGCGAAGGAAAAACAAAAAGTGACGACGTTGTCACTGTTTCCGCCGTGGTCGTCCACCATGCAAAAGTGAACGTCGTCACTCCAGTTTAAAGAGTCACCTCCGAATGCAGGTGCTCGAAAGTCCGTTTCCCATGCATTGTCATCGGCCCAATCGAAGACCTTTGTGTGTCCGTGGTCACCCATATGGTCATAAAAGCCATTGACTTGGTCCGCTGTATAACTAAGGTCGTGTTGCTGACAGGGACCCTTGTGGAAGTGCTCTACCCACTCGACGCCAACGCGGACAACTACTGTTACACTCATTGGGCAACCTCTAAAGTGTTAGACATCTGCCAACTCTGCGTGCTGGCCCGAAGATTCAGCTATCGCTTGGGTGGGAGAGGCGTGGCCTTTTCAAGTCGAAGCACATCTACCTCGACGACCGCGCCTCCGACATTCGCGCACTGATTTTCAGTGCCGTCGTCGTGGCCCCAATAGCCGTTGTCCGAATAGTGATCGTCTTCATATCCGAGCGTGAAGCTCTCGGTTGCTCTGGCTTCTAGCCAGAAGTTCGGATTCGAGCCCTCGACGTTCATTAGGTCCTGGACGCGTACTACATTCAACAAAGCTCCATCGGGCAACTTGAGTTGACGCAAGACAACTCCGCTTACCGGTAAATCGACGCTTACGAGCCCGTGGTAGAGACGATTTGAGTTCGGTCCGGAGGGGTTTACGTATAGCTTCCAGGTTTTTCCGACTCCACCGGTCTGCACGCAACCACAAGCCGACACTCGATACTTATCCCCAGTCTTCATTGTGAGCTGCGAGTAAGAGAAGCCCGGCATGTTCACGACCGGAAGTGCAATGATCCACTGTTCGATGCCGTTCTGAATGCCTAGAAGCTTCGCTGGAGGCGGCGGAAGCTGATGCGGAGTGGGCTGAGGCAAATTGCTTATGGCACAAAACCGTGCATCGATTGCGCCAGCCGTTCCGGATGTGAGGCCCAGAATGCTCAAAAGCATCAGTACGCAGCTCTGGTGTCGGCGATCCATGGTGGAACCTTTCCCACAGAGATATCTATAGCTGTTGATACCCGCGCGGATATCTCATCGAGCGAATGCTGCAGCGCACTGAAGAGCGCCCGGAAAATTGCCTAAGAACCTAGTAGGGAGCTTGCGACCGGCACTCAAGGGCCGACCTTCGCGAGATCGGAAGTCCACGGCCGAGCTTATCGTTCGAGAGTCCAACGACGTGCTAAGCACGCCGGCACAACTTATCCCCGGTTATGCAGGGATATGGACGTAAAGCACAGCGTCCGTTGCTCCTGCAATCCCGGTATGCCGCGTTCGACGTTCAGGCCGCACAGCGCGTCGTCGGAAAAGCGCAAGGTCATTCACATGGCGGCGGCTGCCCGGAAATCCGGGTGCGGAGGACCGCTGGTGGTCATACTTTTTGAAGTGCCTTGATTTGCACGAGCTGCCGCGGACGAACATATAGACAGAAGCCCGGCTTATCAGACGGACGATCGTCCCCAGCTCTAACGCACTTTAGGATTGGCAATCCGTTGATGAGGCAAGGGGAAACGCGTAACGCTGCGCGCATGTCTCGCATTCCGGAGTCTTGTGTGCAGATTTTGTGCACCGCCGCGCGTCGCGCCGGTGCCAGGCACTCCGTCAGCGATTTGTGATATCTGCTAGGACCGCGCGTTCGTTACTCGCGAGCCGGGCGCGACCAGATTCGAGCTTCTTGCGCCAGTTCCGGCCAGCGGTCCACGCCTGTTGCCACGACTGTGCGAGTTCGGCGGGACGCTTGGCCGCCAAAGCCTCGATCAGCATGCCGGCCTGTTGGATGTCCTTGGCCGACTTTGCTTGGTTGCCCCTCTCAACTGCGACGATGAGCTTATGAATGGCAAAGGCCTCGGCGCGTGGCACGGTGACCGGGACTCCGCCACCATGCAGCAACACCGAGCGCTCAGGCTTATGGATCAGGAAGTCGAGATGCCGTAGCGGCTCGGCGCCACTGCCAGCCAGCGCGCGCATGCGTACGGGCTTACCCTGGTGTTTGTCAGAGCCGCGGATCGGAGTCAGGAAATCGACGAGATAATCGCGTCCATTGCGGAATCGCGCTGAAATGAATGGGTCCCCTGTGTGCGGAACCTCCCGGAACGTGGAATCGACACCGCGTAGGATCGTCAGGGGAGGGGCGATGCTCTCTCCGATATTCTCCGATACGCCCCAGAACTGCGCGAAGTCCGCATCCTGCGTCATGAGTGGTCGACGGCCGAGTTCTATTCCCAGAACCCCCGCGTAGGTCTGAAAGGCGAGGGTTCCGACGAGAACGCCACGCAGACGGAAAAAGCCTGCCTTCCACAGTGCTTCCACGATGTGGCCGGAAAGGGCATCGGGGGTCGGAAGACCTGCGGCGGCTAGTGCGCGTATCAGGGTTTGCCGGCGCTTGAAGCTTGCCTTCAGAGTGGCAAAGCGCTCGACACGGTCGGTAATGTCGCGGTCACCTACCGGCCCAACGTACTTATTGCGTATCTGGTCCCCGTCACGCCACTGGAAGTGCCAGTACTCTCGGCCCTTGGATCGTTTGCGCTGAAAAGTGCCGTTCTCGCGGTATTCGGCATCGAATTCAGCATCGAGACTGCGTTGAAGCAGTTCGGCAAAAAGCGTTTGGGCCGCCAGATCGATGTCTCTCAAGGACACTCCCGGTTGACCTACATTTAAGCTATGTAGGTCAACGGGAAGCCTAAGCTGGTTGACCTACAAAGTCAAATTGTAGGTCAACCGGGAAGAATCAACACTCTGGCCCGCTTCTTCGGCGAGGGTGAGCGAGCGGAAGGTAAGCGAGTGCCGGGAACAGACCGCGTGTCACGTGCTCAAACGAGCGACTTCAGAATCCGGGTGCTGAAGTTCAAAGCCTCGCTCCCTCGCTTGCGAAGAGGCGGACTGGCACTCCGATGGGTATCGGAAAGACGGGATGTCTTTCAAGAGTTTGAGGAGCCGGCTGCGATTCCAGTGAAAATTTAGTGCAGGTCAAGCTAAGCGGATAAGGCCGCGACTCGCCCTGAGTTACTGCTTTCATGTCTCTCTTCAACCGCGTGTTGTACCGTTACAACGCCGTGGCGGCACAAGACGCGCAGACTACGAATTTCGTGCGAGGGATCGCGATTGCCCAACTGACTCAGCAATGCATGAACAGCGATGGGCCCCGCGCTTGCAAGGCCTGAGAGGACGCGACCATCGCGGGAGACTCGTCGCAGAACTCTTCCGTTTAGGTAATTCACAATAAGGATTTGCTTTTTGTGGCGCCAGTCCATCTGTCTGACCACCACGAACGGCGACAGGCGGACGACATCTTGATTACGTAGTGCCGGGCTGAAAGTGGGGTGCGGCAAAGGGGGTCTGTCTAAAGGAACACAGTGCAGATGTCGGGATGCGAGCTGCTGCAACCTCGTCGCCAATTCTGGATGCTTGACGCCCATCAGTTTTGCGGCGGCCGCCAAGTCCTCGAGCCCGTCTAGCTCGCTGCTAGTGACAATCAGAGCATGAATGCGGGCGCCGGACTTGATCGACGCCAAATGCCATCCGCCGAAAACATGTCGCGTCGTGAATTGATGACTGCACACGGCTTCATCTTCATCGTAGTCGAACTTATCTGTTCGAACCGGCTCGTCGGTCGTGATCATAAAGGCGATGCGCTCGCGCCCGATCCGCTCTAGCCCTTGATTGGCTCCTTCCACTGAACACAAAATATTCTCGGTGGTCTCGCGGTATCGCGGTGCGATCTCAAGATAGTCGGCCGCCCAATGACGCGGAACCAGACCGGTTTGTTCCAGATTCTTATACAGAGGTTGGCCCGGAGAGAGCCTAAACGGCTCAGTATTCACACTCAGCTGACCAGGAAATTGTGCCTGTAAGTCGCGCATTCGATCCGCCGAATATAGATAGCCGGCCCGAGAGTCTCCGGGAAAGCCCGGAATGAACCCTGCGACGACGTTGATTCCGGCCTCGAGAAAAGCTCGTAAGGCTTGGACATTGTCCGCCTCTGTGCGACGCTTATTCATCGCGGCCAAAGTCGCGTCGTCGAATGACTCCACTCCGACAAAGACGTCCCGGCATCCAGCGCGACGAAGAAGCTTTGCTGACGAGGTGTCCATTTGAGCACGCATGAAACCGCCCCAAGCGATGCCTGGACTCTGCCGCAAGAGTTCCTCCGCGAACGCCATCAACCGCTTGTCTGACCTGCTGTTCAGCAACGAGTCCGTAAAGCTGATGTACGTCGCTCCATATCGGAGCGCCAGTTCCCTGACGCCTTCGCTGGGCGGCTTCGGATGCCCCGTTTAGGCGAATGCGCTCCCAGAACACCCACTCGCTACAGAACGTACACTTGTCTGTGCAGCCACGTGACAGTTGGAAAGGCAGTGTGCGGCTGGCATCGTCGGCCTGGTACGCGTCGATGGCCATCTCGTCGAAACTCGGCAGCGGGAGCGCCCCGATTTTTCAAGGAGCTTCTGGGGAAGACTTGCGACCTTGCCGTTGGAATCCAGATATCGAGTTCCCGGAATCGCGTTGACCGGTTTTCGATTATCTGCGCAGAACGCCGTGTAAAGCGCGCGCAGCGTTTCTTCTCCTTCTCCGGTCGCCACAGCATCCACTAATCTGCTGCGAAGAGCGAGTTCAGCGCTAGCTGGACTTTCAGTTAATTGAGGCCCACCGGCGACGACAAACGGCGGCACCTTCCGTCGCTTGAGATGGTGTGCTGCCATAAGTGTGGACAAGAGGTTCGAGGTCCAGACCGAGAAGCCGACAAAGTCGAATTCTCTATAGGCCGCGAAGATCGATTCATAGTATTGGTCCAAACCTTCCAAATACGATGACAAATATGTTGGTGAGACGCCGCGTTCGAAGCAGAACCTGCGCACGAGTGGATTGCCGTCAAGTCGCCAGGCACGCCCTTCATCGTGCGCCGCCAGGAGTTGCAAGATCAAAGGTAAGTCGGGGACATCCATCACAAACGACTCGCCGAAGACACCTGTGGCGGCGTAGGTGGGCTCGTAGCAGTCTGGCGTGCCGAGGCGGAGATCAAGAAACTCGAAGTCACGGATTCCGTGATGCTTAAGATACCCCAGCAATGCCGCGGCGCCCGCCGGGGGACTGATAGTTGGGTACGGAGGGCAGATGCAAAGTAACGCGCGCTTCATCGGAGAACTCGTTTCTTTATTTCTTGCGGAGCCAAATCATTGACGATCTTCGCGTCAAAGGAAACACGCGTCGACGAGTGCGATGCGAGTGTAGATAGTTTGCCGCTCTGCTAGAGCTCTGGCTAGCTGGATTCTCACTTGCATCACATTGACCAATGTTGATGCGTGACGCGGGCACGAGGAGGTCCCGAAGCCTTCGAGCGTCCTCACCTCCAGGCGCCAATCGGACAGGCTTTTAACGTCCCCGCTGCCGGGGCGAGATGACTGCCTCACAGTCAGACTCGCACCCAGCGGCACGCTTTCCACATCGCTCGCAGAACAAACACCAGAGATCTGTTTGCGGCTGGTGGCCAGACGTGAACTATATGTTTGGCCAAGATCTCGTCACTTCGAATAAGTTGATGCACCGCTTTTCCGGTTGGAAATCACCGGTGGCGATTCGCTCACGGTGCGGGCCATGCGTGCGTTTGGCGAGTGCGATCGGCCGCCGTGTCTTAATCACTGCTTCGGCACGCCCCGTTCAAGCTTGCGTGTTTTATGGCTTCAGCGCAGCATCGCAGAGACGACGTGCGCGGCGCACAAAGCACCTAGGACCCGACATACCTTGATCGGAGTGGCGGAAATCGTAACTAGGAGAGTGCTTCGGGGGCATCGGCCGCCGCGTTTGACAGCCCCGTCGCTTAACAAGCTCATCGTCTTGGTGCTGAGCATGCTGCCCGCCATCGTTCGCGGCCAGCCGCCGACCTTGGTCGGCACAGGCGCGACGACAGTCACGAACCAGACGGTCCAGTTGTCATGGCAGGTGGGCCCGGGCTGCAGAGTGTTTGTGCCGGCGGGCGGTCACTTTCCCGCTGGCTGCCCGTCGCACTTCAGCGTGTATCGGGGACACTCAGCGGCGACTATGGGCTTCATCGGCACCGTAAATCCGACCGCGGGAGCGGAGTATCCACCGCATGCGCCGCCGGTCTCCGGCGTCAACTGGCTCCCGATCATCGCTTGGTCCGACCCTGCGCCCGACTTCAACGCGTCAGTTCTTTACGCGATCTGTGCGGACGGTGCTCCCGCGACGGAACTAGGCAGCTGCGCTACGACGACAAGCGTACTGCTGATCGGTATTCCTTCTGGGACCTTCGTTCCTTCGGCGCTAGTGTCGCTCGCGAATGCATCGCCTGCCACGGGCCTGGAGGCGATCGGCACGTTCCAGAATCGCGCCGAGGCCTATGTCGAGAACATGGCCTGCGGCCGCGAGTTTGAGTTCCTCCACGACCTGCAGAATGCGCATTTCGATCCAACGCAGATTTCTAACGGGAAGGGCGTCACTGATGCACTGCTCACCTTTGCGCTTGCAAAGCTGCAATGGCTAAAGCTGAACGCGGGGCGCAGCTGCGCGACGCCGCTGCCGTCAATCGATAACCTCGGTGTCTTCCAGGCGTTCGTTCCGCTGCTGCTTCCCACGATTCCGTACCTCAGCGCTCAATGTGGCAGCGACGGGGTAACTTTCCCGCCGGACCCAGCCCCACGATCTCCATCACGGGTAACTGTCTGCGGGCGGAGGTCAACTATTCGCTCCGGGCGATCCGGCGTGGCTATGCGCTACCTGGAACGGGTGGACTGCCGTGCAATCTCGGGGAGGCAGGGACCGTGACGGGGGACTGGGATTTTCGCATGAAACCTCTCATGCGAATTCTTTACCTAGATCAGCTTCCCGACGGAAGACAGGGGCCTCCGATTCTCTCCGACACCGTGGGCGGCGACGCGTTTCTGATTCCCGGCGACTCCAGGATCACTCAGTACCAGCGACTACATCAAGCAGCAGCTCATTACCATTTCCGGGAGGTGCAGGGCCGGACAGCTACGCCTGGGGGAGGCGTGTGGCGACAACGAAAATGACACCGGTTCCGCCCAAGATCGCGAGGATGAGCATGACGTCGGTCCGGATATCCTCAATTCACTCGGGGGAAATCTGACCTGGCTGCTCAGGCGCCTGCTGTTCATCCTCATCGTCCTGGGCATCGCGGGTGTTTTTGCAGCCGCTGCGCTGGCTTGGGGGACACTTGCCCAGCTCGCGGCGGTCGCCGTGGTTACCGTGGCGGCACTGGCGGCGGTACTGGCCCTGCGTATTCCGGGAGCAGAGAACCACCGGCTCATGATCGAAAGCACTCGCTTTCTCAACAATCAGCTCATCATTGCCGAGCTTGGCGCGGACAATGCGCCGCATATTGTGGGGGGTCAGCAGGACGTTAAGACCTGGCTCCTGGATAAGTTTCACAATATCGCCACCCAAGAGTTCAGTGAATACAACGCGCGCCCGTATCACGGATTCTCGGTCGAGGCCCTGCGCAATTTAGCGGACTTTTCAACCGATCCCGATGTCAGAACCGGGGCTGCGATGCTCCTGGACCTGTCGGCAGCCAAGTACGCGTTAGGCAGCAGCGAGGCGCGCCGCCAAGTCCCGTTCCGACGTCATTTCGCGTTGACCGATTGTCTGGATGGCCGCCCGTGCAAAGACCTGGACGATTTGTTTCAGGGGAATATGAAGTTCGCGGACATGTTCGACGATTTCTACCAGATGGGGGATAGTGAGATTTCGGAAGGCCTCTTGTTTTACGGTCAGGTGCAGCAGCTGCCGCTTGATCCCTCGAAGACGTACCGGCAGCTGCCACGGGACGGTTTCACGGACCCGGTCTCCGACGCCCTGGTCGCCGCGACCGCACGCTATCTCCCGGACGTCATGATCGCGGAGATCGCCGTCAACAAGCAGGTTGCATACTTTCAGCGTATTCACCACGCCGCCTACGAGACCTATTCCAGCGGTCCAGCTGCGTTGATTTCAGCCGGAGGAGTCACAGCCGGACACGCGACCGAGGTTTCGATTGCAGGCATCAATGTGCTGGGGGGAACCGATAGCCTGGGGTCGGCTGTGCCGACCAGCATCATGATCCACAACGACATGGCGTCGGTCCCGTCGACCAACCCCGGCCCTTGGAGATCGCTGGATAAGTTCTTCTCATTCCGTGGGACCCGGCAGACTCACGGAGGCCAGGGGACCTTCAACGATAATCTTTGTGTCTGGAGAGACTTCGCGTGTGGGACAAACCTGCAGATTCCGACCGACATCTTGGACCAGGCAGCGGGATCCTGCCTGCAGATGGCGGATGCAAGCCAAAACTGGTACTTCCTTGATTCCGCAGCGTGCCCTGGCTACGAATCCGCCCCGCATTTCGTCTTGGTTCTCTACCTCGTGTGTGACGGAGCTAAAGGCGACTGCATCGGCAAGGCGCGCGTCCCTGTCACGAGTAGTACGCCGGTGACCGCGGGTTTCATTGAGATTGTCGACGCGCCGTCATTGAGTCTGCCGCAAATCGAAGCCGCGGTCCGTGCATTGAATCCAGTTGACACAAATGGGGACATCGCCGGCTTGGGATCTGCGTGCGTCACTGGCGGTACCTGCACGGGGAGTTACAGGACTCTCGGCAGTTCAGGCATCGGGAGCCACGTGCTCACACTCCAGCTCCGCGGCCACGAAGACGACCCGACCAGTACCGGGGTGATGGCGATTGACGGAGCCTCGGAGCCGTCGCTCGACAATTGGACACTTGCGAGTCAGGACGTCCTGCAGTCAGACGGCGGAGGCGTGATCACGATTCATAGTCCAACACTGAAGACCTCACGCATTCTTAACTTCTCCAATCGGGACCACCCGTGCTTGCAGATGTCGCCCAGTAGCCTCTGCGAACCCATGCCGGTGCCACGACCTTGAGACGCGCGCAGGCATGTCCGGTCACCGATGCATCGGCAGGGGGCGTGCGGTGATTTCTCATCACTCTGAAAGTCATCGCTGGCTTGCGAGTGTATTGTCGGTGTGTGCGTTCGCGCTCTCCGCGGTCCTTGCTCCACGGCCGGCGTGGGGAGACGCCACGGTCACGCTCTGCAACGATGCCGGGCAGATTGGAGGCAGCGCCGATGTCAATCTCCGCACGGCGCTACGCGCGCCGGTAGATCCGGGAACGCTGGTAAATACGATCACATTCCGGTGCCCAGGTGCGACGACGCTCAATGTTGCAGAGAGGTTGGATGTCACGCAGGCGACCAGGATCGACGGCAGCACCATTGGCGGGGATGCCGTGACGCTGAAAGCAACGTCGGACCTTCAGTTGTTCAATCTGGCGCCGAGCGCGAAATTCTTCTATCTGCAGAATCTGGTCATCTTCCAGGCGACCCGCAATGCCCAGTGTCAGGCTCCGGTGCCCCCGATCTGCTACTCGGTTGTGGCCGGGCACGACGTCGTCCAGTTTCATCACGTCGTCGTCAAGGAGGCCTACTTCCCTGTGGGCATGGCCACCGGCACCTTAATGATCGATCAGAACAGCGAGTTCAACAACGTCAGCGGTGAAGTCATTCGCGTGGATCCAGGCCCCGCCGCTCTGACGATCAGCCATACGCAGTTTCTGGATGGCGGCGGCGTGGCGGTCTATGCGGCAGGGTCGCTCGCCATAGATCACACCCAGTTTACAAATGCGGGATTTGTCGGCCTGGTCTCGATTCCGGGTACGCCGTGTTCGCTCACCGTGGAGCGGTCCACCTTTAGTCAGAGCAACTCCGGCGGCTTGATTACCAACTGCGACGCGAGCATAGGACACTCAGTCTTCACAAACAACACGAGCCATTCCTTCGGTGGCGCCGTGTCAATTTACGGCGGCGCCTCGCAGGTCACGCTGCGAGCTGACAAATTCCTCGGCAATCGGGCGGCTGTCAGCCCGACTTTGAGCGGCGCCGAGACCTTCGGCGGTGGTGCAATCGGGTGGTACGTTCCGTCGGCAACGCTTGTCGCGCACCTTTCAATACTGTATTCGACCTTTACCGGCAACTCCGCTCCCGAGGGCGGCGCGGTGCAAATACGCGCGCAGCGTCCGGACATCAGTCGCATGACGCTCCAGGTCGATGTCTCGTCCTTCGGACACAACTCGGCTAGCCTGGATGGCGGGGCCGTCTACGCCGCGGCCACGAGCCTTAAGTCCGCGCGCGCCGTGTTCAATGACAACAGGTCGGGAGGCCCCGGCGGAGCCGTCAGGCTCGACAACCCGCAACCGGCAGCCTCGGTTCTGGCCAATACCCTCTTGGTTCGCAATACGGCGAGTACCGGGAGCGCCTTCTACGGGGACTCGGCTACCTTCGTGATATTCCACCGTCGCTTCGAACACTGGCCTTGCGATTGACGTGGCGGCGCCGAAGCGTAATCCCGAAAAGGTGTCCCTCTCGAACACGATCGTGTCGCGCAACTCGGGAGGGGGCTGCGGGTCTACCAAGGTCGTCGAGGATGGTCACAACAATCTCCAGTTCCCGACCGCGGATTGCGGTCCCTCCATCCCGGTGGCCAATCCTTATCTTGATGATCTGTTCATCCCGTTGCCGAAGAGCCCGCCCATGGGTCACGGGAGTCTGGCCGTGTGCACGGCGCCGCCTATCAATGGCCGCGACGTTTATGGCATCGCGCGGCCCTCCGGAGGCGTCTGCGCGATCGGCGCAGCCGAGGGCGATATCGAGGTGCTTGGCGGCACGCTCACACAGTACCTGAAGGGAGGAAGGATCGGAGACCGGGCAATCCAGCCGTCCTTCATCGATCGCCTGGTAGCGTTGATGCGATCTGCCGGCTACACCGACAGTATGGTCAAGAAACGAGGCGCGCCTTAGTCCGCAGTCCGCAGCCGACAGGTAACTCGTTGGTCGGGGCCATGTCGGTTGGCGACAGCGGGGCGCCAACGGATTCGCAACCCGTTGGTCACGATCCAGTATCCCGTGAATTAAGGCATTCGGAAGGCGATCGGTCGCTGCTGCGTGCAGATTTAGTGCGCTGCACTGCGAAAACTGATTTTGTTTCGCGCCGCGGCGGTTGAGCGTTTCGATGTTTACCCGGCGAGCACCTGCTCCAGGCGATCCGCTGCGTCGCGCCCGAAACGCCGGGTCACGGCGCGCAGAAGGTCGAGGTCCACCGGACCCTGGGCGCCGCGATAAGCGGCGCGCGCATCGATCAGATCCTGAGGGCCACCGGCAAAGCATTTCATCGCGATGAAGTCCTCGCGACCAACAATACGAACCGTGGTCCCGGCAAACGGGACTTCGAATGCGCGCGAGAAGAGCTCCGGGTCCATGCCCTTTAGCCCGCCCAGCAGATCCACCTGATTGCCGTAAGCGTCGCTGATGATCAGCATGCCGAGGACGGGGTCTTCATCTTCGGAACGGCGCAATAGAGTGCGGAAACCCAAGGACGAGAAGCGCTTCTGCAAGCGTCTGAGGCGCCGGTTGTCGAGGCTGAGCAGCGCGTGGGCATCGCGCGATGCGCGCACGTCACCGTGTACCGCGAGAGCGACAGCCCCGATCACTGCGTACTCGAGATCATCCTGACGCAGGACCTCGATGACCTCGACGAGCAGCGACGCAGACTGGCCGGAACGGTTGGTTCTCATCGGTCGGAAAGTGAGGCACCGCGTACGCGTGCCCGTTTCACCTCACGTCCGACCTCGAACCATTCACCCATGAGCTGGTTGTGCTCAAGAAACGCTTCCAGACGCTGGCTGGGCGTGAGCTGGCGTTCGGACTGCATCAGCAGATTTCGGGACGCTCTGGAGGAGGGCGATGAGGAAGCCCCGGAATCGATCTGGGTGCGTGCGATCACATACGCGCCGGCCTCTTCGGCGACTTTGCCGGTTTGCAGTGTGAGGGGAAGGTTCGCGCGTGCGGCGATGCGGATGAGAAGCTCCAGGGAAAGATCTGACACCCTGCCGTTAACGATCTTGCTGAGCGTGGGCTGAGGGACACCTAAAGACTGTGCACATTCGAGCTGGCTGATGCCGAGCCGCTTGAGGTAGCGGGCAATCTGATGTGCGACGTCGCGACGCAGGGCTTGAATAACCCGTGCGTCCACAGAAGTGATTGCATTCGCCGCCATAGTGAAATCACTATAATGCCGCTGGCGCCACTCCGCAAACTCAATCATTTTCAGCAGGTTACGCTTTCATAAACCACGAGCCGTATGGCTGTTTTGGCTATTGGGCAACCTTCGGATTGCTTGGTTGACCTACAAAGTCAAAGTTGTAGGTCAACCAAAGATCTGGCCCTTGAGGCAGCCAAGTGCAGTCCTCCGGGCCGTTGGCAGGTTCGCGAGTGCGCCTCGCGCAGCGGTCGCCGACTACGATTTCCGTACCGTTCGACTACGCTTGGCGGGGACGGTGCGGGCTCTGGCCTCTGATCTGGTGAGCGCTCAAGATGGCCTCGATCAGGCCTGGGAAGCGCCTCTGGAGCTCCTCGCAGCGACTGACATTGCGCATCTCCACCCCGTGCCGCTCACTGCGGATCAATCCCGCTTCCCGCAGCACCTTGAAATGCTGGGATAGCGTCGATTTAGGAATGTTCCGGTCGCTGACCTGGAGGAAGTTCGAGCAGGTCGTCGCAGAGGAAGAGGCCGCCAATCCCGCGTAGATGGCGGCCCTTACCGGGTCAGACAGGGCATGGAGAATGCCTGACACGGTAATGTCACCAATAGCGGGGTGAAGCAATGGCCTCATGCCACAACGATACCAGTCCATGCGAATTAGTTCTATAGTTCGTTAGTACAGAACTAAAGAAAAAGCTTAATCTAGTCCCGTCACCAAACCGGAAGGACAGGTTCATGAGTAAGCTTAAAGGTAAGGTCGCGCTGGTCACGGGTGCGTCCAAGGGGATCGGCGCGGCCATCGCGAAGTCATTGGCGGCGGAGGGTGCCTCCGTGGCGGTCAACTATTCCTCGAGCAAGGCAGGCGCGGACAGCACCGTCGCTGAGATCGTGGCCGCTGGTGGTAAGGCAGTCGCGGTCCAGGGGGATGTCTCCAAGGCAGTCAATGCGCAGACGATAGTTGACTCGACCGTCAAGCAGTTCGGCCGACTGGACATTCTCGTCAACAACTCGGGCGTCTATGAGTTCGCACCCCTTGAGAGCGTGACCGAGGAGGGCTTCCATAGGCTCTTCAACACCAATGTGCTTGGTTTGCTGCTGACGACGCAGGCGGCGGCAAAACACCTGGGCGAAGGCTCGAGCATCATTAACATCGGCTCTGTCGTAAGCCGCCTCACGCCCCCGGCAAGTGCGGTTTATACGGCCACGAAGGGGGCGGTAGACGCAATCACGGGTGTGCTGGCGCGAGAGCTCGCTGGTCGCAAGATCCGGGTCAATTCGCTGAATCCCGGGATGGTGGAGACCCAGGGGTCGCACACAGCGGGAATTATTGGCTCGGACTTCGAGAAATCCACCGTGGCGCAGACTCCGCTGGGACGCGTCGGTCAGCCGGAGGACATCGCAGCGGTCGCGGTGTTTCTGGCCTCGGACGACTCGCACTGGCTTACCGGGGAGCAACTCCTCGCCAGCGGCGGGTTGCGCTGAAAGGCCCTAACGCACCGGGAGCGCGGCTGCACGCAGGGACGTGTGCTGCTGTGCTGCTCGGTTAGGGACTCATTCCTGGGGAGCCGGCCCAGCGGATGGGCAATCCGTCGGGCGCGAGGTAATCCATTGATCTGGGTCGCGCCGGTGGCACCCAGTGCAGATTCCGTGCAGTCGGTGTCAGCGGATGCCAGCAGAGGTCGTGCGCTCGGCTACCGCCTTTGCGCAGCATTAGCTACGCGTACATTCATGGTCTGAAGCTCTCGCTTAAATTGACGCAGTTGCTGCTGAAGATGCTCGAGCGCGCTATCCGTCCTTCGCCGTTCGTCGTCGATCCTGCGCTCCAGCTCGGAGAATCTTAGCTCTAGGTCCTCGCCAGGCATGAGTTCGGTCCTCGCAATCCGGATGATGGTGGACCAAAAGTCTGCGCTGATTGCGCACCGCAATCTACCAAGGCCGGTATTCAATCCCGCTGGCGCAACCTTGGGGCAGTCTTTTCTCCGGGCGACCGTCCCGTCTGGCACCTGAGGCGGAAGCATGGCGCGCTCAAACGGGAACCTCGCGGATCGGTCGCGGTTTGGCATGCCGCTTTGAGCTCTTGCGCTGATAAGAGCTACGCGACCGCCCGCCAGATCCCCGACCTCATGCTCGTCCCACGCTCGCGCCCAGGATGACCAGAAGCTCGTCCAGTTGCGCGAACGTCTCGACCGTCGCATCCGCCGCCCCGGTGCCGGCAGCATCGAGAGCTTCCTTTGAGGGATAGAGTTCGTGCATGACCAGCAGCGTCTTGCCAGCTTTTTCCTCGAAGGTCACCGTGGTGACGGCACCGTCGGGACTTTCCTCATTGGTCCAAACGAGGCGCGAGTGCGGTGTCACCTCGAGGTATTTGCCGAAGAACGCCATGGGCTCTGAGCCATCCTGGCCGAACACGAAGCGGTACTTGCCCCCGACACGAACATCCATTTCGCAGGAACGCAGGGGAATGCCCAGCGACTTCGGCACCCACCAGCGCTTGATCAGCTCGGGCCTGGTCCACGCCTCGAATACCAGGCGCGCCGGAGCGTTGAAGGTTCGCGTGACGACGATCTCACGCTCGGACTTCCGTGCCACGGCCGTACGGTTCTTCATCGGTGTGGGCTCACCTTCTCTTCTTGCGTCCATCGACCTTCTCCTTCCGTTTCAGTTCTTCGACAACCTCGTCCAGCGCGGCGAAGCGTGCGTCCCAGAGCTGGCGGTGCTTCTCGATCCATGCCGCCTCTTCGTCCAGTCGGCGCCGGCCGAGCTTACAGGTCCGCACGCGCCCGACCTTCGCCGTGGTGACGAGCCCCGCCTGCTCCAGGACGCCGACGTGCTTCTTCATGCCCGTGAGGGACATGTGGAACTTCCCGGCAAGGTCGGTAATGGAGGCATCGGCACGCCCGAGCTGCTCCAGAATGCCGCGCCGGGTGGCGTCCGAGAGCGCGGCAAACGAGGCGTCGAAACTGGCTGGCTGATACTGAACCATTAGGTTCAGTATTTAAGCACACCGATGGGCGGCACACAAGGGGGGCCAAGCGCGCGGCTGCGTCGCCGCCCGCCTTCACTTCCAAATCGAGCGTGAGAGCGATGTCTGGACACTGGAGATCCGCGGCAATCAGGCGCCTATGTGCGCCGACGGTGTTCTCTGACCCAGACTGTTGCGCCTACCGCAGCGGTGGCGGCAGGCGGGAGTGCATGCGATGGGCGGACCACCCGAGCGCCGCGCCGGCGGCGGCGCTCAGCGGCACTACCAGCACATGCCACAGCAGGATGTGGAAGGCCTCGAAATTCGTACACTGCAGTTCGAGGAGTGCGAGACCCGCCAGTCCGGCCAAGGCGCCCGCGGCCACACCGGCCGCGACGGGGTTCACGACCCAGCCCCGGCGCAGCCAAGCCAGCGCGAGTAGCGCTGCGGGCACGGCCCAGATCAGCCCGGTGGTCAGGCAGGCGATGCCGGCGGTCATAAAATCTGTCGTCGTGTAGTCATGAAACAGAAGTCCGAACAGGACCAGCAGGGTGAGGCAGACCAGAGCGAGCGCCGCGGCGGAGCCGAGGCGCGCCGGGCTCCCGGGTATCCACTGCGCCACCGCTCGCGCCGCGGCTACGCAGCCCAGAGTGCCTAGCGCACCGAAGATCACCCAGCGTGAACCCACAGGCAGCGCGGCGAACCCGGCGAACCCGGTCCGCCATGCGCCAAAAATCGCCACGAGCGCGCTGAGAATCGCGAGTCCTGCCACGAGGATCCCGGTGGCCGGCAGCGGCCGCACCGCCTCAATTCCCGGGCCGAGGGAGTTGCCGATGCGCCCAAGGAGCCCGGGCGGCAGGGTGCCCGGCGTGCGCGCTGCTGCCCGGTCCAGGGCCTGTTCGATTTCATCGTCGCTCACGGCACCACCCCCGTCTGCGCCTTCTTCGGGTTCGCCATGCTCATTGCCTCGCGCAGCTTTCCGTAGGCGCGGTGCACTTTTTGCTTGACCGAACCCACGGTGCAGGAGGTGGCGCGCGCGACCTCCTCGAGTGACATGCCGCCCACCTTCATGAGCTCGAGGACTTCCCGCTCACTGGCCGTAAGAGGGGATAGCAGTTCCTGCAGGTCACGACCTGCGGGTGCGCTTTCGGCTTCGCCAGACGCAGTCGGCTCATGCAGCTCGTCCCAGTGCTGTTCGCG
Organism: uncultured Pseudomonadota bacterium; assembly: GCA_963825385.1. GTDB lineage: Bacteria > Pseudomonadota > Gammaproteobacteria > Steroidobacterales > Steroidobacteraceae > 13-2-20CM-66-19. The sequence goes on from CAWGSX010000003.1 coordinate 266,732, forward strand.
GACCCTGGTGCGGATCGTGCGACGGTAATGATCGATGCGCACGCGCCGCGCGATGGCATAGACCCAGGGCATCAGCGGCTTGGTGGGCTGGTAGGTATGGCGCACGCGATGGATGCGTAGCCATACCTCCTGGAGCAGGTCATCGGCGTCGGAGTGATTGGCCGCCTGTGCGTCGAGGTACCGGTGCAGATTAGGGCTAATGAGTTCGATCAGGGCCTGGGCCGCGGCGCGGTCGCCCGCCTGGTAGCGGGTCATCAGGGCCTCCGGAATGGCATCCATATCCAAAGTAATTCGTCGTCGCCGCCTGAAAAGTTAGCCCGGCTTCGCCATTTTTTCCCGGTTGGCGCGGACCCGTAACTCTTTCGCGCCCGCCCGCGAATTCTTGTCTGCAACCCGCCAGCTGATCACCGGCGCTGCCGGAGCCTACACCACGTCCGCCGGGGGAAGCGGGGACGGCCCCTCGGGCAGCCTCTGCATCAAATGAATCAAAGGAGAGACAATGAAGCGTTCCACCCTGCAGTCACTCTATCGGAAGGAAGCCGGAAGCCTACTCGCGGCAATGGTTCTGACGGCGACCGCTGCCGTGGCGTCCGAGCCCGAGCGCAGCGACCTGGTCTTGACGAGTACCAACGACCCCGCCGGCAATGCGGTCGTGGTCTTTCATCTGGGTGCGGGTACGACGCCGGAACTGTCGTACGTTGCCACCGTGCCCACCGGGGGCAAGGGCGGTGCCGCGGGCAATGCCGGCATCCTCCGCTTTGACCGTGATAGCGGTGGCGCCGTGGCGAATTTCGGCTCGAACAGTGTGACCGTGCTGGGGCGCGATGGCGACACCATCCGCGTCCGCCACACCGTGCCGCTGGCCTCCGGGTGTCTCAAGCCGGATTCGGTGGCGCTGAGCCATGACCGCCTGTTCGTGGTGGGTGCGAACTGCGCCGAAAGCCATGACTGGCCCTCCGGCGCGCTGTCGGGAACGCCCGTCCATCTGACCGATCCCTCGGCGGCGCAGATCGCGGTCGGAGAAACCTGGTCGGCCGTGACCATGACTTCGGGTTCGGTGCTGCGGCTGCCGCTGGTGGACGGTTCCCTGAGCGGCGCTGCGATTCCTTTGGTGCTGCCGGCGGATGCCAACAACACCCCACTCGGCGAGGCCTTCTGGGGAAACGTGCTGGGATTCACCCCCGCGCATAGCCCTGACAGCTTTGCGATCGTGAATTCGAAAGGGACGGTGTTCCCGGTACCGGGCCCGACCCCGCCATATCCTGCGAATGCGCCATGCTGGGTCGCTAAGGGCGGCGGCAATGTGTGGTACACCGCCAATTCACCGGGGCACGCAATCTCCATTTTCTTCAGCGACGACGCGGGTGGCGTCTTCTACAAGTCAGTTGCACTTCCCGGCGCCCCTACTGACATCACGGTCTCGCACGATGCGCACCGGCTCGCGGTCATCTACGCAGCAGGTGACGGGGCGCACGTCGCCGTCTTCTCGATCGATGCCTATGGCGCTCTGACGCCTCTGGCGACTTCCGCTCCGATCGGGGTCGCCGCATTCAATGGGGTGGCCATCAGCGACTGAGGCTGTTGAGCTCATTGTGCACATGCAGGCCGCCGCGGACGTCGCTCGAAAAGCCGCGGCGGCCTGAGTGGCGGCGTATTTCCGCATGCGACTCGGCGCGCGCATAACTGCCCATTCGGTTGGTGAGGCCAGCCTTCGCGCCGAGCGCGCGGGGGGAGCCACCCCCGCGACGGTGGGCACCTTCGAGCAAGAGACCTCGAGCGCTTCACAAAATGATTGGATTGTTGGGGCTTCCGGTCGAAGTTACGGCTGCCAAAAGCGAAGCGCAATGCTTCGCGATTCCCTGAAAATCCTCATCGCTCGACAGCATCAGCAAGCTGTGGCGAATGCACAATTGCGCCGCTACGGCTGCCACCGGTGAGGTATGAGGATGGCCCTTTCCGGGTCTGGTTCAGCTCTCTGCCGGCACTCGCTCTCCCGGTTGCGCACGACCGCGGAATCGCCCTCTCCCAGGCGGGGCTGGGTGCAGCGCTCATATCCCAAACCGGTGGTGGCGATCGCGCTACCCGATGAAGGTAGCGCGATCTGCAGGATCCTAAGCGTGGCCGCGGGACAGCTGTCGGCTCTGCAGCAGCGCGGAAACGTGCAGCATGAGGAAAAGCGGCACCAGGAATGCGGGGATCAGCAGCAGCGGCAACAGCGCCATCGGGGCAGTGCTGACCTCTCCGGGGACTCCCGTCGCGAACAGGGTGCTCACAGTGCCAATGCTGACGGCAACGACCAGATCCAGTATGCCGAACAGATTCCAACGGACGAACGAGGCGCTGGCGGCAAACCCGGGTTCACGGATGAGGGCCATGAGCATCCAAGGGGCCGTCACGCCAACGGCCATGTCGCCGAGGCCAGCCGGGAAGGCGAACACTGCCGGGAGGATGTGGTGCGCGTATAGGGATAGAAAGCCCAGGCCGGCCCACCGCCAGGCCTGCATTGCGACGACCAGTCGAAGATCGAGCGAGAGCACGAACTCGCGAAACGCGGGCGATACCCGCATCCACGTCCAGAACACCAAGAGGGGAGCCGCGATAGCGATCGCCATAGCCAGGGGAGGGGTTCCGGGCCGGCCAACAAATACACCGGCCGCTCCAGACAGCACGACCAGCGCGAACCAGGCAGCCAGTGCCAACCGGATCGCCAGGCGCACACCGGCGCGCCTTTCGGGCTCGGTTTCGCCGGGCATGGGGAAGAGCTATCGCTTTCATGACAATCTCCTTTGCGTCACAAGCATCGATAAGTCGCGGTCACCGCGTGTAGGTACCGGTGCCCACCAGAATCTCAGCCGGGGCGGCCCAGGATCAGCCGCTGGGCCAGCGCTCGCGCATCGCTGCGTGCGCGGGGAGTCTCGTGCTGGTTCACCCCCAGAGCGCGCGCCAGGCGCAACGCGGAGGCACCGGTGTCAGAAGAACTCTGGGTGCCCAGGATCAGCTGACGGGCGTGTTCCTGTGGTCCGGCCGAAGGAAGCGCAGGGATTCCCGCGGAACGATCCGGTTGCGGCGCCTGGGTGGGCGCTTTGCCATCGAGGAGGTTTCTTGCCTGCGCCTGCGCGTCGGCACCGGCATCAGCCGATGCATCGGCAGCATGTAAGAGCAACGTTGCGGACAACAGGAGCAACGCACGGCGGAAAGTCTCAGCAGAGTTCGTGGACGTCATGGTGATTCTCCAGTCAGTGCATGTATATGCATGTATATGGGCGAAAATTCAGCCTGCCATCAACTTGGTGGCGGCGCTGAAGCAGGCGTTTTTGAGCGCGGCGGCCTCGGCGGGCCCCAGGCGTTTCTCCAGGGTCTTCTGGGCCTTCTCCCACTTTGGCGCCAGCTTCCGCCACACTTCCTCGCCAGCGCCCGTCAAGGCCCAGCGCCGCTCGCGGCGGTCCGCGCCAGGGGTATCGATCGCGAGGCCCCTTTTGCGGATAAGGGCCAGGGTGCGCGTTGCGGTGGTCTGGTCGATGCCAATGAGATTGGCCAGTTCCGTCGTCGTGCGCTTCGGAGCAAGCTTCAGCACCTGAAGTGCCGTGTATTGCGTGGCCGGAAGGTCGCTGTTACCGATGATCTCCTCGTACAACGCCGTCGCAGCTCGCGCCGCCTGACGAAGCGTGGCGCAGTAGCAGGGAAGGGAGCGGATCTTGGCTGAATCAGGCATGGGCGGAGGATACATGTATATGCATGCGACGTCAAGCCGTGTCGTAAGCTCACGCGCCCGCTCGATCAGGGCGCGGGATCTACCGCAGCAGCGAATGCGGGCATGACCCGGCTTGGCAGAGACTGTGGGTTCTTTGTCTTTTCTGCGAATGCAGGGGGCGCTACGCTTCGGTCAGCGTTGCAAACTCGAGGCGTGCGCCATGCTCGGCAAGAGATCACTCATTCGTACGGTACTCACCCTGGCGACCGTCTTCGCAGCCACGCTCGCGCACGCCGGCACTCTGGAGCCTCCCCAGGGTCGCAGGATCCGCGTGGCCGTCGTACTTACCGAGGGCGCGGTCGTGATCGATTTCGCCGGCCCCTGGGAAGTGTTCGAGGATGTCCACGTGGGCAGCGGCGACATGGAGGAGCAGATGCCGTTCGAGCTGTACACCGTGGGGCGCGACCGCAAGCCCATCCACACCAGCGGCGGCATGAAACCGGGCATGAACATTACGCCCGACTATGGATTTGCAGATGCGCCCGCGCCAGATGTGGTCGTCGTGGGAGCGCAGGCGGGGGACGATCAGCTCAGCACCTGGCTGCGCCAGGTCCATGCGCAGCGCGCACTGATCATGTCCGTGTGTACGGGCGCATTCCGGGTTGCGCAGGCGGGACTTCTTGACGGCAAGCCGGCCACCACTCATCACGCCTCCCTGCAGCGACTGGCGAACCAGTACCCAAACATCCAGGTGCGGCGCTCGGTACGGTACGTGGAGTCCGATCCGCTCATCCTCACCGCCGGCGGGTTGAGCTCGGGCATCGACTCGGCGCTGCACGTGGTCGAGTTGTACTACGGCGCGAAAGTTGCCCAGGCGACCGCAGACTACATGGAGTACCAGGGCCAGGGCTGGAAGACCAATACCGGCGCGGGTGAGCGCGGCCAGGTGCAGCCGACCATACCGCTCGCCTACCGCGACCGCGAAACACTGTGGCGCGGGACCGTGCTTCCCGCCTATCCCAAGCCACAGCCGGCGGTGCCGGTGATCATTCATCTGGCACAGGTGGACGGGCAGTACCGGGGGACGATCGACGTGCCGAACCAGTCGACGGTCGGGGAGCCCCTTATGGACCTGCATGTGGACCATGGGAGCATCCGGTTTAGGCTCCCCTCGGATGACGCTCCAATGGAGTTTGCGGGCACGATGACGGCCGGGCAGATTACGGGTCATCTGAGTCATGACGGGACTTCGTCACCTCTGACCCTGAATATCGCCCAGTCATCACCCCCGACCTCGCCATGAGGCCGTGACCTGCGAATTGATGAGCGCGAAACCAGCGAGCCTGCGGCGGCGTCCCCATCACGTGGTGATGCTTGCGTACCCGGACGTGCAGATTCTCGACGTCACCGGACCTCTGGAGGTTTTCAGTCGCGCAGCGCGCTGGATGCAAGATAAGGGGTTGCGCCGTGAGTTGGCGTACCGGGTTGAGATCGTGGCGCCGCGGGCCGGGGCCTTCACCACCTCCTCGGGGATGCGCCTCGTGGCCGAGCGCGCGTATCGCGACGTCACCAATGCGGACACGCTGCTGGTCGCGGGAGGGCGCGGGTATGCCGTCGCGCGCACCCAGGCTCACCTCCTCGCGTGGCTGCGCCGCATCGCGGATCGCGTTTCGCGGCTTGGGTCGGTCTGCAACGGCGCGCTGATCCTTGCGGCTTCCGGCCTCCTCGAGGGACGGCGTGCGACCACGCACTGGGCGTATCTCGAGGAGCTGCGGAAGTCCGTCGGCTGCGGGGTGTGCCACGACGCCATCTATACCCGCGATGGAAACGTCTACACTTCGGCAGGGGTAACAGCGGGCATGGACATGGCGCTCGCCATGCTCGAGGAAGACCACGGCGGTGCCGTGGCGCTCGCGGTGGCACGGGAGCTGGTGCTGTTTCTCAAGCGTCCCGGGGGCCAGTCACAGTTCAGTGACTACCTGGCTGCTCAGTTCAGCGAGGATGCGGGCCTGCGCGAACTGCAGCTGTGGATGCTCGAGCACCTCGATCAGGATCTGTCGGTACGACGCCTGGCGGACAAGATTGCCATGAGCGAGCGGAGCTTTGCCCGACACTTTATGGACGGGGTCGGGGTGGCGCCCGGCCACTACGTCAGGCAGATCCGCATTACGGCCGCGCGGCGCAAACTCGAGCAGACCGAGCTGCCACTGCAGCAGGTCGCGCGGCGCTGCGGATTCGGCACCCCCGAAAGCCTGCGTCGCAGCTTCATCTCCGCACTCGGCGTGACGCCCGGAGCGTATCGCGAGCGGTTTCGCGCGCGGCCGGGATGACTCGCAAGAAGTGGCTTTGGCGACGCGCAACGACAAAGTCCCATCAGCGTTGCGCGCGCTGGCTGCGGGCGGATTGACCTCGCAAGGTCACCACTGCCGAGGCCGGCTTGCCAAATCACTTGCCGTGCTTCGTTATAAACCCCCGCTGCGCGAGCCAGGTGATGAGGATCTGCGGGTACTCCGCAACGAACCGCTCGGGCGCTGAAGGGTCGTAGCCGTTCCTGGTCAGCTTGAGTGGGTGCCCCGCATGCGCAAACACGCGAATCGTGACGTCCCGGTTCCCCGCGCGCCTCAGGTACTCGCGCAGGTGCGCCGCCGAGTCCGCCGCATCCACCTTGCGGTCACGCGCGCCATACAGGGCAAGCGTGGGGGTTGATGAGACATGCAGCAGCGTGGCCGTCGGGTCAAAGGTTACGAAGCGGCGCAGCCCTTCGATCGTCTCCGGCGGCGGCGGAATCGAAATTCCCAGCTCCGGCATGAGTGAGAACGCAAACCAGGATTGTGTCGCGTCGAGCTCGTACAGCCGCTTGGTCTCGTCCCACGAGACGTGCCCGTCCAGCGCCCCCTCGAACGCATGCCACAGCGCCACCGCCTGCGGAACCGCGGCCCCCGCTCCATGCCGGCGCATGGATTGTTCCACCTCGTAGTCGATGTTCTGGGCCAGGGTTTGCGTCGGCGCGCTCTTCAGGATGAGAAACGCCATCGGGCGTGCGACTGCCACCGCCGGTGCGGTCCAGCCTCCGTTGCTGAAGCCCCATACACCGATGCGCCGCGAGTCCACGTGCGGATCCTCACGCATCACGTCATAGATCGCGGCCGCATCCTGCGCTCTCTGACCGGGTCCGTTGAGAAACCAGTTACCTGCCGATTCGCCTATGCCGCGCTGGTCGTAGCTGATGACGTTGACCCCGTTAGAGACGAAGTAGGGGATGAGGAAGCCCATTTCGCGCGCTTCGGGATCGTTCCCGTGAATGAGAATGACCGTGGCCCGCGGCCCGTCACCCGCGTAGTACAGCGAGAAGCCCAGTCGGCCCTGCGCCGCATCGAGCGTGCGTCGCTCTTCCCTGATCCCGCGCTCCAGACGCAGCCCTGGAATCGCCGGCAGATCGCCCGTGCGCTGCGAACTGGCATCGAAAAAGTCATTTGTCGGAGGGTCGCCGCTTTGAACCCCCACGTAGATCGTATGACCCGATGCCGAGTACACCCCGGGAGCCAGGGTCGCCGCCTGCACCGGTCCAAGCAGTGAAGCGGCGAGCGCCGCGGCAAGACGTGCTGAGAAACGCGCGGGGATACCGGCAAGAGCCATAGCGGGTGGGAGCATACGGATTGCTCTTCTGCCCGTATTGAACGGATTCAAGGCACGCAGCGGCCCATTGAGGGATCATTAGCCCCATGACCGTGCTGATGACGTTCCCAGGGGTCCGCGTCCGCCGCGTGCTCGACCGCAGCAATGCCGAGGTCGAAGAGCACGCGCACGACTGGCCTTTGATCTCGCTCTATGTCATCGGCGGGTACCGCAACGTCACTGACCTCGGTGAGTGCGCGATCGGCGGCCCCTCGATGGTCTTCTATCGTCGCGGGGCAGCCCACCGCAACATGGCGGGCGAGGCCGGCTTCGAGCAGATAGAGATCGAGTTCGACCCCGTATGGCTCGGACCTGCGGCGTTACCGTCGCAGGAGGTCCTGATCCGGGTCGCCGGAAGCTGCGGTACGCTCGCCCGCGCGCTCGCCATGCAGTGCGCCGCGGGAGTGGCTGAATCCGAGCTGCGCGCCTCGCTGCGCCGCCTCCTGATGCTCGCACTCATCCAGCCCGCGGACCTCGTCAGGGCTTGGAGTGAGCGTGTGACCCAGTCTTTGCGTGCGGACCCCGCTCGACGCGTCGCGGATCTGGCGCACGAGGCGGGCCGAAGTGCCGCCTGGATCGGCCCCGCCTATCGGAAACTCACCGGCGAAGGACTCAAAGAGGTCGCTGCCCGCTTCCGCGTCGAAAGAGCCGTCCAGCAGCTGCGTGAGACCAATCACCGCCTCAGCGCCATCGCGCTTGAGGCGGGTTTCAGCGATCAGAGTCACATGAACCGAACCTTTCGGCATGTTCTCGGCCGCTTGCCCACCGCGGTGCGGGACGACCGGGAATTCTTCCGGGTCACCAGCGCGCGACCGGGACAATCTGGCGGAGGCTAGTGCCAGCCTCCTGGAGCTGCTCCGGCCACGGGCACGACCTTGTTGCGCCGCTTCTTTCACATAACGCGCCCTGTCCGCGCCCGCATCCGCTGCTTAACCCCATTTATGCTCCGGCATCGCTTCAGTCCTTAAGCCCACCACGAACTGGAGCATGCATGAACCGGTTGAGCTATTTCACCGCGGCGGCGGCCCTGCTGGTCAATCACGCGGTACTCGCGGCAGGTTCCCTAGCCAGTGTGAGCGTCATCGATCGTGACAGCGGCACCACGCTGCCACTGCACTACTTCCGGGGCGAGTACTGGGTCGCGGGCGAGCCGGGTGCCCGCTACGCCATCGAGATCCGCAACCGCAGCGGTGCACGCGTGCTCGCCGTGACCTCCGTGGACGGGATCAATGTGATCTCGGGGGCGACGGCCGCCTGGAACCAGACCGGGTACGTCTTCGCTCCCGGTGAGCAATACCAGGTCACCGGCTGGCGCAAGAGCAACGCCGAGATCGCCGCCTTCACCTTCGCACAGTCACCGGACTCGTACGCGGAGCGCACCGGGCGACCGGCCAATGTAGGCGTCATCGGCGTCGCACTTTTCCGCGAACGCATACCCGAGCCGGTCCGCACGCCGCGCATCGCGCCCGACAGCGCAGCCCCGAGTGCCGCTGAGTCCGCCCGAGCTGAGGCGAACACCGCGAGCGCCGCGGCAAGCAAGGCGCAATCCATGGCGGATGCGGCCGCCCGTGCCACGCAGTCACCGGGAGCCAGGGCCGCAGCACCGGCTCCGCGGCTCGGCACCGGCCACGGGGAACGTGAGTATTCTTACGTGACCGACACCGAGTTTGAGCGCCTGCAGAGTGAACCGAATGAGATCGTCCGCATCCGCTACGACAGCCTGGAGAACCTGGTCGCCATGGGTGTCATACGCCGCACCCCGCCGCGGCTGCCGGAGCCGAATGCCTTCCCCGACTCGCGCCACGATCAGTTCGTGCCGGACCCGCCCGGCTGAGCGCCAGGTTCGCTGCCATAATGGCCTGAATGCCGGATTCAGAGGCGAGTGACGAGGCTCTGCTCGCGCGCTACGCGCGTGGCGAGGCTGCGGCATTCGCGGCCCTGTATCGCCGCCACGAGCTGCGGGTCTGGCGCTACCTGGAGCGCAACGTGGGAAGCCGCGCCATCGCCGAGGAGCTGTTGCAGGAGGTATGGTTCGCAGTGGCGCGGGACGCGCCGCGCTATGTGCCCACAGCGCGCTTCACGACCTGGCTCTTTACGATCGCCCGCAACCGCATGCTGGATGCCCGCCGTACACATCGGCCGCAGGTGAGCCTCGAAGTTCTGGGTTTCGAGGATCAGGCAGTGCTCGGCCAGCTGACCACCGAGTCGGGGGCGCTGAGTGCCCTGGTGACCCGCGATCAGGCGGCGGCGCTCGCCACGGCGCTGCGGCAGCTGCCACACGAGCAGCGCGATGCGTTCCTGCTGCAGGCCGAGGGCGATCTCAGCGTCGAGGAGATCGCCGCGCTGACCGACAGCAGCTTCGAGACCACCAAGAGCCGTCTGCGTTACGCCCGCGTCCGACTGCGCGAGCTCCTGAGTGAGTTCGCATGAGTCCGCTGCCACCCGAGGAGGACGCGACGGACGCCTTCGATGAGCAATACCGGCGCGCCTCCGCCGCCGCCGACAGCCGCCCGCGGGAGGCCGTACGCCGCTCGATACTCGCGCACGCCGAGCGGTTGGCCGCTGAGCGCGCTCAGGGCAGTCGTAACCTCGTGCCCGCGGCGGCTGCGCCGCAAAGCCGGGTGCGGTGGCGCGCAGGACTCATCGGCGGGCTCGCAGCGGCGGCTCTCGCGGCGTTCTTGGTCGTGCCACGACTCCCGCTCGGGCCGCACGTGCCCGCGCAGCCAACGCCCGCCCTGACCGCAGACGCGGACACGCATCCGGCTGCGCCTTCCAGCGTCGCGCCGGCCGTCGCTCCCATTGCGGAGCCCGCGCCACCGGCCGATGCGGTGGCGGTGCCGCAGCCTCAGGCCACCGCTAAGTCCGCAAATGCGGTCCAGGCGCTGATGCAATCGCGGGACGCTGCCAGGAGCGGCGCGCACGCCGCCTCCGCTCCGCCGGTCAGTTCCGCGGCCGCGCGCGCTTCGGGCGCGGCCCTCGCGCAGGCCGATCGTGGAGTCGCAGCACCGGCGGCAGAGCGCGTACCCGACCCGGGCATCGCCTTCCGGCGCGCGGCGGCCCGTGGCGACGTCGCCGCGCTCGCGGCCCTGCGCCCCCAGCAGGCCGACCTCAATGGACGCGACACGGCGGGGCGGACCGCCCTCATGCTCGCGGTGCAGCAGGGTGAGACCGATGCGGTCGCGGCGTTGCTGGACTATGGTGCCGATCCGAACATTGCGGATTTCTCGGGTGCGACCCCGCTCGCGGTTGCGCGCGCCAGCCAGCGTGCGTCCCTGATCAGGCTCCTTGAGGGACACGGCGCCCGGTAACGCGGATCGCGGCCCGCGCGGGAGCGCGATGACACCTGAACGTCCGCGTCAGCAGTCAGCTCTTGAGCTTATAGCCCGTCTTGAAAAGCCACGCCACGGTGACCAGGCACAGCGCCAGGAACGCTATCGTCGCGGCGATGCTCAGCACGACGTTGACATCGGCGATGCCGTAGAAGCTCCAGCGGAATCCGCTCACCAGGTACACGACCGGGTTGAAGAGGGCGATCTTGCGCCACAGCGGCGGCAGCATGCTGATCGAGTAGAAGGAGCCGCCGAGGAAGGTGAGCGGGGTGAGGATCATGAGGGGCACGACCTGCAGCTTCTGGAAGTCATCGGCCCAAAGACCGATGATGAAGCCGAGCAGGCTGAATGCGACCGAAGTCAGAAGCAGGAAGCTCGCCATCCACAAGGGATGCGCGATGTGATAGGGCACGAAAAGGCGCGCGGTGATGAGGATGAGGATGCCGAGGAGTACCGACTTGGAGGCTGCAGCGCCCACGTAGCCGATCAGCGCCTCGAGGTACGACACCGGCGCGGACAGGAGCTCGTAGATCGTGCCTGACCATTTCGGCAGGTAGATGCCAAAGGAGGCGTTGGAGACACTCTCATTCAGCAACGAGAGCATGATGAGTCCCGGGACGATGAAGGCACCATAGTTCACGCCGTCCACCGTGCCCATGCGGCTGCCGATCGCGGCCCCGAATACCACAAAGTACAGTGAGGTCGACAACACCGGCGCAGCAATGCTCTGCGTCAGAGTGCGGAAGGTCCGCGCCATCTCGAAACGGTAGATCGCGTAGATCGCGTAGCGGTTCATGTCCGTGTCCGCACCAGGCTCACGAAGATGTCCTCGAGCGAGCTCTCGCGCGACTTGAGGTCCCGGAAGCTGATACCGAGCTCTCCCAGGCGCTCGAGCAGCACGGTGATGCCGGATTCCTTCTGCTGCGTATCGTAGGTGAATATCAAGAGATGTCCGTCGTCACCGAGCTCGAGCGGCCACGCCGCGAGTTCTTGCGGGATCTGCCGCAGGCGCTCCTTCAGCTGCAGCAGCAGCTGCTTCTTGCCGAGCTTGCGCATGAGGGTGGCCTTGTCCTCGACGAGGATCAGTTCGCCCTTGCTCATCACGCCGACCCGGTCGGCCATCTCCTCCGCTTCCTCGATGTAATGCGTGGTGAGGATGATGGTCACGCCGCTCGCCCGCAGGCCGCGTACCATCTGCCACATCTCGCGGCGCAGCTCGACGTCCACGCCGGCGGTCGGCTCGTCCAGGAACAGGATCCGCGGCTCGTGCGACAGCGCCTTGGCGATCAGCACCCGGCGTTTCATTCCGCCGGAGAGCGTCATGATCTTCGCGTCCTTCTTGTCCCACAGTGACAACTCGCGCAGTACCTTCTCGAGGTAGGCCGGGTCCGGTGGCTTGCCGAACAACCCGCGGCTGAACCTGACGGTTGCCGTGACGCTTTCGAACGCGTCGGTGTGCAGCTCCTGGGGCACGAGCCCTATCTTGCTGCGCGCCGCACGGTACTCGCGCACGATGTCGTGGCCATCGGCGACGACGCTGCCGGTGCTCGGCCGCACGATTCCGCAGATGATGCTGATGAGCGTGGTCTTGCCCGCGCCGTTGGGCCCGAGCAGGGCAAAGATCTCGCCCCGGCGAATCGTCAGATCGATGTTCGTCAGGGCCTTGAAACCACCCGAGTAGGTCTTGCTCAGACCGCGCACTTCGACGATGGGCGCCGGATCATTGGCCTGATCCAAGGCAGGGGCTCCGGGAATGGCTTGCAACGCGCCTCGTGTTGACAAAGTAGAACTCCGCGGCTTTCAGTTCTGGGGATCGATGACGCCCACGCTGTTGGACGGGATCGACACTTTACCGATTACCGGCACCGGCAATGGGACTCAATCGGTTGAGTCTATGGCGATACGGCCGAGGTCCCTCGGCGCGTCGGGTAGCCGATACAAGGCAGCCTGCACGGCGCGGGCGCGTTGCTCGCGCAGGCTCCGATTGCCCCGATCGGTCCCGGTGGTGTCCGTGTGGCCGCGCAGGTGCAGGGTGGGCGATGCCCCTGAGCCGTGGGCGTTCCGTGCGGCCTCCAGGAACATCGCGTGCGCTCTCCAGATCTGCTCGATCTGAGCCGCGCTGCGCACACGCCACATTAGTACGGGTTGTTCCGGAGCTCGATGTAAGGATCACGCGTCGAATGAGCCTCGTCGAGTAGGTCGGCTACACGTCGAGACCGCGCCTTGATTGGATGGCCGCCAAGAGCAACCAGAGTACGCAAGTCCCGACAACCGCGCGTTGAAACAGCCCGGCGTTTAGAGATCCTTGAAAGACGAGGAATGCCACGAAGGCAACTAGCGCGACGACCGACAGGGCGATCAGCAGTCGATATGAAAATCGTCCGCGTTCGTCATTCCTCAAGCGCGTTGACATCAGAAACATCGCAGGAATCAGCGCCAAGAAGGATATGAGACCGGCGCTAATGTGGAGGATGCCGATCGTTGTCAGCGGCGCCCCTCGCGGGTCAGTGGGAAATAGAGCGGCGAAGAGTGTGAGAATGCCGAATACCGCTAGCAAAATGGACCCGACTTTCGAACGTGACGCTCCTGTGGTCGATCGATACAGCGCAAGCGCGAGACACAGCGCGCCCAGGCCGAACCCTATAAAGGCGCTAGTCATGAGTAGACCAAGGCGACCGAGGGCATACTCACTAAGAAAATGCTGTGCCGGGTCAATGTCCGTGCGAAGAATATGCAACAGAAGCACGGCGGAAACGAAATAAAGTAGCGCGATGACGCTCGCCGTTGCGATGCGTAGCGGCGTTCTGGCCCCGACGGCTGGACTGGCACTCGCCGCATTTTTTAGGGTCATTGCGGATCGTCTCTCAAAGAGAGTGTAAGCATTGTAATGACTTTTTGTACTTGCACGGCGCCAGCGATGGCGTGCTCCGCTGCCGCGACAGCGGAGCACAATCGTCCTCACCGGCTCTCAATATCTCGTCAAAGTCAGAGCAACCATCCGATCTTCGAAGATTAACTACGGGTCGTCTCTCAATCGAGCTGAGGCCGGACATCGACTTGAGGCCTGGCGAGCTCCGCGTTGCCGGTGTGAGTTCGCGTGAGATCCGGGGGTGCTAGCCGACATATTGAAGTAGTGACCACCCAGTCTAACCGATTGAGGGGGCATGCCACCTCCGCGCTTGGCGATGAGGTCGCGCAGGAGCCTTGAGGCTACCGGCCACAGCGGGCAAACCCGTTCCTTGCGGCCCTTACCGGGCAACCGTACCTGCGAAGGAGCCTCCAGCCGCACATCGGCAACGCGAACGTTCGGCATCTCCTGGACCCGGGCGGGATCACGAGCGCACGCTGCATGCGCTGTTCGCTAACATCCGCCTGTGCTGGGACATAAATAGACGTTCATGATGCCCTCCGCAACTATGTTGGAGGGCGAAGCGCTACGCCAGACGGGCAAAACTATGTGGAGTAGAAAGGGCGGATGGTGGCGCTATGCGGCAACACCACCATCCGCACTCCACATATTAGATAAGTCCACGTTCGGCGAAAAATGGAGACCTCTCCATTTTTGTAGAGCGGTCTCGCGCAGGCGGCAAGATATCTTGGCCTCGGGAGTCTGGGCCCGCGTCGGCGTGTTCACAGCACGCCATTCAAGTTTGGATTTGCGGTAAATTACCCGTATATGGGAGCTAGGACGATTTAGATACAAACGTTCTCTAAATAACCACGGGGAGAAATCGACATGAACCGACGACCATACGTCATTATTGGACTGTTGTTGTGCCTGCCCGTGTTCGCCACGCCGCAGGGCGACAGCGGCCCTCCGGCGGACATCCTCGCGGTCCGCAACATCGAGATCATATTCCACACCGCCGGCAGCGTCCTCCCAAACAAGGACCTCGATCTGATGATGAGCTTGTTTGCCGACGACGCCGTGCTCACCGACACCGCGCACGACAATAAAGTGTACCGGGGCAAGAAGCAGGTCCGCACCTACTGGGCGGACGTCAGCGGTCCATTCCGTCCCGAGCATCACTGGATCGGCTACACACCGGCGATGCGGATTAGAAGTGTCGTTACAGGGAACACCGGCACACTTGACTTCGAATGCCTATGGATGAACGTGGACGACAATACCATCGGCGCGCACGCCTTCTCCTCGATGAACCTTGCGCGTGTTAACGGACACTGGCTGGTTAAGGCCATCAAGGTTGGCAAGGTCGACAAGCTATAGTTGGTGTGGGAGCTCAGGGGGCCACAGATGTTGTTTGAAGGCACGCCACGAAAGTCGCGGATGACTTACGCCTGACTAAACACGACGATCCACTGCGACAGGACGGACGTTCACGTCGGATGATCGAGTATCCTCCAAACGGCGATTTTCAGATTAATATCCACAAACGTATGTGGAGTGAGATCCCTAGGAAATCTCGCTTCCGATGACCAGGAAGCGAGATCACTTCACATATTAGACAAGTCCACGTTCGGCGAAGCTGAGCATCTCATCGTCGGCGACGATCAGGTGATCGAGCACCCGGACATCGATGAGAGCTAAGACATCTTGGGCCAGAGTGAAACTGCCCCACACGATGAAGTCGGCCCGTTGCTCACCTTGCCGCGCCGCCAAGGTAATCTCTGGAATCGGTCACCAGGCCGCGGGTTGCGTCAGCAGCATCCCCCTAGGTCGTCAGGCTCAGACTGCGCTTGAAGTGGACTATCTTTTCGCAGAATTGCTCGAAGTCCTGTGGATTCCGGCAAAACATACAGGTGAACAGCTCGACACCCGTGGCGCCGGCGCGGAACAAACCCGGAATCTGCGCAAGCATGACGTCGAGATCGGCCCGGCCATCCGATCGAAACTCGAACTGCGGTACAGCACGTACCTTCAGTTCGCCCGGATCGCGGCCGCATTGGCGGAACGCCTCGCGGAGGGTCTCAATGCCTGCTGCCACTTCCTCAGTCGTTTCTCGCAGGGGCAGCCAGCCGTCCCCGTATTCGGCGATGCGCGCGACATTCTTGGGCGTAAGGGCGATCCCGAGAAGTACCGGCAGCCGCGGCTGAATCGGGAAGGGTTTACTGTAGATTCGGTCGAAATTGACGAATCGGCCCGCGAAGCTTGCCGGGGCCTGTGACCATAGCATGCGACATGCGCGCATCTCCTCATCGAGCAGCGCGAAGCGCGCCTCAAACGGGAAGCCGCAGGCCAGGTATTCCTCCTTCTGCCAGCCCACGCCCACGCCCAAGTCCACGCGTCCCCCGGACAGCATGTCTAGCGTGGCCACCTGTTTGGCAAGGAGCGCTGCTGGACGCAGCGGTGCAATGATGATTCCGGTCGAGAGCCGGATTTTCCGCGTGGCCTGGGCCGCCGCACTCAGCAACGCGAGCGGCTCGACCCAGGGATAATCCGGCGGTGTGACGAACTTGCCATACGGGTATTTGTCCGTTGCCTCGCCCATGACCACGTGATCAGGGACATTGATCTGATCTATACCCAGCTGGTCGGCGAGCGCAATCAGATCTACCACGGGCCGAAAATCCCCGTCGAACCATTCGTTCAGACCGTACGTGCCAATGCAGATCGTTTGCGCGTGCATGGTGTATCGCCTGAGAAGCTTGGAGTAGCGTGGCCGCGTCTTACAGGATGCGCGCGACCTCAAAGGCCGAGCGCATCGCGCCGTCGATGTATGCGATTGACTGGCAGTCGCCGATATCATGCACGGCGATTCCGGCGTTGCGCAGGTGAAGATACGGTGTGACGCTCCGCGGTGCGCGCTTGGCCATGACCACATGCTCGATCGCAATTGTCCGAATCTGGTCGTATCGGTTGGTGTAACTGAGGCGGCTCGGACCTATCTGGATGTCGCGCGCCGACCCCAGAAGCGTGACTCCAAGATCGCGTAGCTCCTGGAGGACCCGCCAGCGCAGGACCAGAGGAATACCTTTACCGAATTGCGCCGCCTCATCGATCGAGACCACGGCGTAGTTGCGCCGCGCGAGACAGCATGCCAGCTGCAGCGCCTCCAGATCACTGCCGATGATCGCAAGCCGCGAGCCACCGGCTGTCGTTTCCGCGTCGCCGAGCACGAGTTCTTGCAGCTCGCGATCATCGAGCACTCGCGTGCCGGTCAGCTCCAAGGGCCTCATGCGGCCGCCGATCGCGACCACCACGGCATCAGGCTCCAAAGCCTTGAGGCCTTCAGCTGAGGCAGCTTGGTTCAGTATCACTTCGATCGAGAGCTTGGCGATACTGCGGGTGAGCCAAGTCAGAAGCGCGCCATTGGGTTCGTAACAGCGCGCGGCGATGCGCAGTACGCCACCCAGGCACTCGTCCTGCTCGAGCAAAGTGACGTCGTGTCCACGCAGCGCGAGCCTGCGGGCAGCTTCCATTCCGGAGGGGCCGCCGCCAACCACCACCACTCGTCGCCGGGCCGTGGGGCCCGTAGTGGATGCCTCGGACTCATGCGCCGTTTCGGGATTTACTGCGCAGCGCACGCTTCCACCGATATAGATCTGGCTGTTGCACGCGTAGCGATAGATGCAGGGCCGCACGCTCTCGGGGTCACCGCTCAAGAGCTTGTGCGGCAGCCACGGGTCGGCCAGGAGTTTGCGACCCATCGCGACGAAGTCGAACCGGCCTCCTGAAATCTCTCGCTCGGCCGTCTCGGGAGCTATGTGCCCGACCGCGATCACCGGGACACCGACCGCGGACTTGATGGCCGCCGCGTTCTCCAGCAGAAGTCCCGGCTGCTGGGGTGTATGCGCGGAGGAATGGGCAATCCCATAGCGTGCGTCGGCGTAGGCGCTTGCGTGAATCGCGTCCGCGCCCGCCGCGACAGCCAGGCGCGCGGTCGCCGTGGCGTCCTCCAAGGAGATGCCTTCGGGCTGAAAGAACTCCTGACTGTCGAGCCGACACCACACGGGATAGTCGCGGCCGACGGTCGCACGGATCCCCTGGATGACCTCGCACAGTAAGCGCGAGCGGTTTTCAAGCGAACCGCCGTACATATCGATCCGCCGGTTCGTATAGGGCGACAGGAACGCAGAGAGGATGTAGCCGTGCCCGGCGTGGATTTCCACGCCGTCGACGCCAGCGCGCCGGGCGCGCTCGGCGGCCCCTGCAAAGAAGCCGACGAGAGCCCGAATATCCTCCGGGCCCATGACTTTGTACTCAGGGGTCGCGGAGCCCAGGGGCGCTGCGAGCCCGGCAAACTCCTCCTCGAGGATGCCCTCGACCATGTCGCCGCCGGACTTGGGCAGCGGCTTCGACGGTGTCCAAAGTGGCCTCCCGGCCGCCGCGTCCATGGTCGACATGAGGCCCCCAAAATGCAGCTGCAGCGCGAGCTTGCAGCCGTACTCGTGGACGGCCTGCGCCAGTGACCGCAGTCCATCGACATGCCGCTCCGCGGAAATGGCCACCTGGCGGGGGATGACAGCACTCACAGGCCAGGCGACCGCAACGGACCCCATGATCAACAGTCCCGCGCCGCCGCGGGCGCGCTCGAGGTAGTAGGCGTGCGAGCGCGCGCCGATGGTGCCATCCCCTTCACCTAGGTTCACGCCCATCGGCGTCATCACGATGCGGTTCTTGAGAACCAGTGAGCCGATGCGACCCGGCGCCAGCAGGTGCGAATAGCTCTCCGGCATCGGTCAGGCGTTCCAGCGCAACGGCAGCGTGAAAAGTCCCGCGCCACCCCAGACGCGCTCCCGTATGGGTTCGGACGTCGCAAGCTCGAACTGCGGAACGCGCAGGAGCCAGCTCTCCAGTGCAATCAGCATGTCGTGGCGGGCCAGATGCATGCCGACGCAGAAATGCGGCCCATAGCCGAAAGCGAGGTGGGCGCGTGGTACAGACTCCAGATGCACCTCGGTCGGCTCGGAGAATTCCCGCGGGTCGCGGTTGACCGCGGGCCAGTGCACGGAGATGCGGTCACCGCGTTTGAGCGCGCAGCCATCGATCGTCACCGCGCGCGTCGCAAAACGGAAGGATTCGCCGATCGCATACACGCGCAGCACCTCGTCCACGAACCGCCCGTGCAACTCCGCCCGCTCGCGCAGGGTCTGCTGCTGCAGCGGATGAAGCGCCAGGTGCAGCATCATGCGGCCGAGGACTGCCTTGGTCGTGTGGATACCGCCGATGCACGCCAGCGTGCCATAGGAGACGATCTCGTCGTCGGTCAGTAGTCGTCCCTCAATCGTGCCAGTGGTCAGCTCACTCAGCGGCGAGCCATCGGGATTCTCACGCTTTGCTGCCAGTTGCGCCCGCACGTAGCGGCGCAGACCTTCGATTCCCGCCTTGCGGATGCTCCCGTCGGTATCGGATTGCGGAGGTGTCCAGAACTGTGCATCGAGGGCGCTCAGCTCCGGCAGGTCGGTGAGCGGAAACTGCATCACGGCCAGAAACACAAGTCCGGGGTAGGGCGCCGCAAAGGACGGGATGAAGTCGCAGCGTCCCTGGGTCCGGAGCGGCTCGATGAGCGTGCGGGCGAACTCGCGCATGCGCGGTTCATAGGCTTTTGCGGTGCGGGCGCCGAAGGCGTTCTGTATCAGACGGCGGTAGTGCTTGTGCTCGGGCGGATCCTTGCTGGCCGGCAGCAGTTCCTCCTCGAAATAGCCGCTCTCACTGCGGTCGGGGTGATACGTGCGGAAGGTGTCCGTGTCCATCAGGATCGCCTTCGCGGTCTGCGCCCGTAGAAATGCGTACCAGGACCCCTCCGAGCTCACGCAGCGCACAACCGGGTGCGCTTCCCGCATCCGGTCAAAGAATCCATAGAGGGAGCGTGCGGGGTCAGAGGCGAGGTCGGGAACCTTTTTTTTTTTTTTTTTTTTTTTTTTTTTTTTTGGGGGGGGTTTTTTTTTTTTTTTTTTTTTTTTTTTTTTTTTTTTTTTTTTTTTTTTTTTTTTTTTTTTTTTTTTTTTTTTTTTTTTTTTTTTTTTTTTTTTTTTTTTTTTTTTTTTTTTTTTTTTTTTTTTTTTTTTTTTTTTTTTTTTTTTTTTTTTTTTTTTTTTTTTTTTTTTTTTTTTTTTTTTTTTTTTTTTTTAAAAAAAAGATATGATTCGCATTATGGGGATAGATACTAGTTACAGCCGTTAAATGCGTCGCATAAGCAGTCTGTGTAGACGCATATCGAACTGACACCGGATGACTGAATCGCTGGATCTAAATAGGGGGACGAGGCGATGTTTAGCGATCTTGAAAAGAAGGGTCTTAAGCAGCGGCGCTTCATCAGGGGCGCTCTGGCTGGGGTCTTGCTCATAGGCACAGCTCCGGGAGTTTCGCTCGCCGCCGATGCGGCGGCCGGGCCGGCTGCGCCTGCCGCGGAGAGTGGCAGCGAGCAGAAAGGCCAGGTGGAGGAAATCCTCGTTACCGCACGCAAGGTGCAGGAGCAGCTCCAGCAAGTACCGATCAGTATCGGTGCGCTCTCGGAGCAGACGATCAAGCAGAACGACATCGTCTCGCTCTACTCAAATGCGGCACCCTGGAAGCCGAACCTCGATGTTGGCGTGACCGCCGGCAGCACCACCGCCACGAACCTCTACATTCGCGGCGTTGGCACCTACGACTACCAGATTTATACCGATGCGCCGGTTACCACTTACATCGACGGTGTCCTGAACGCTCGTCCGGACTCGACGCTCTTCGAGATCGCCGATCTCGAACGTGTCGAGGTGCTGCGCGGGCCGCAAGGCACGCTGTTCGGCCGCAACACCACTGGCGGCGCGATCTCTCTGATCACCAAGGGCCCCTCGGACCAGACCGCAGTGGAGGAGCGGGTGTCTTACGGCACCTACAAGGACCTCTCGAGCCGCACCATCCTCAACAGCGGCTTGCTAGGAGACTCCGGGTTCAAGGTTAAGCTCATTTTCACGCACCACCAGCGTGACGGACTCGTCACCAATCTCGACTCGGGTGCCAACGGCGGCGATCCCGGCAGCCTCAATAGCAATTCGCTGTGGTTCCAGCTGCACGGCGATATCGGAGCCAAGCTCCACGTGGATTACCGCGGCGATTACACGGATCACAACGCGCAGGAGCCCTTCTCGCAGGTCATCGCGGCCACGCCCGACGTGCTGCGGTATTTCAGCGCGTCCCCCTCCTTCGGCGGCGATCCGTTCAACTACAATCCATACGTCCGGATGAGTTCTGCGTATGCCGGCGATCAGCCCGCCGACCACAGCGTCTTCAGTGGTCATGCGCTCACGGTTCAGTATGACGTGAACGAGGCGCTTAGCTTCAAGGACATCCTCGGCTACCGTTCGACCTCGGTGAACGAGTACATCAATATCAGCGGCCAGGGCAATCTGCTCGGGACGGTGCTCGACCCGGTGAGCGGTACAACCAGCATCGCGCCGGTCACGCCCTTCAGTATGCCGGGTAACAACATCCGCGATCATCAGATCTCGAACGAGCTGCAGGCCTTAGGCTCCAGCGGCCAGGTCCCACTATGTCGGGGGCCTGTACTACTTCTACGAGAAGGGGAGTCTGTGGAACCCTGACGTCTTCAGCTATGTACTGCCGGGCGGCCTGGCCGAAAGCGACCAGGAGATCATCCGCAACGTGCCGTTCCTCCTCACCCATTCCTACGCGGCATTTGGGCAGGTGTCCTGGAAACCCGCCGCGCTTGACCAGCTCGAGCTGACTTTTGGCGGTCGGTATACGCATGACGAAAAGGAAATCAACGAAGATAAATCCTCGAACGGACTGCCGACAGATGTGCGTGACGAGAGCCATTCCTGGCACAACCTCTCCGGGCTGTTCTCGGCCAGCTACCAGTGGACCCCGGACGTCATGACTTACCTGCGGGTCTCCAACGCGTATCGTGCCGGCGGCTTCGTGCCGAACACTTACGGCTCCTATGACCCGGAGAAGGACGTCTCCTATGAGATCGGACTCAAGTCGGACTGGCTCGGCCACCGCCTGCGCGTCAACCTCTCGGCGTTCAAGACCAACTACGACGACCTGCAGGTGCAGAACACCATAAACGGCCTGCCGGTCATCACTAATGCCGGCAAGGCGACCTATACGGGCGGTGAGCTGGAGATTACTGCAGTGCCCGTCGACGGTTGGCAGCTCGAGGCGAATGTCGGCTACGTCGATCCGAAGTACCAGGAATACCTCATAGCGCAGCCCAACGGCACGTACGTGAATGTCGCCGACCAGGCGCAGTTCGCCGGAGTCTCCAAGGTCAATGCCAACGTGGCGGCGCAGTACAGCTTCACGCCGGCCAAGTACGGCGACCTGTCCGCACGCCTCGACTGCTCATATCGCAGTCACAAGGTGTGGTTCCCGCTCGACAGCCAGAACCCCTTCAACGAGGCGATCGCGACCAAGGCGCACGAAAACCTGCGCGCGCGTATCACGCTCGACAACATCCCGACAGGGGCGCATTTCAAGCTGCGTGCAGAGATCTACGGGGACAATCTCCTAAACGAGAAGGTTGTGGCCGCTGGTAACGACTTCGGCGCCTTAGGCTTCGGCACGGTTGTCTACGAGCCGATGCTAACCGTGGGCGCAAGCATCACCGCGGACTTCTGAGCGCGGAGGAAAGGTCGTGGCCAGCGATCGCCGAGAACGGGATCCGCACCCCCCGCGCCCTCAGTGGGTCACGCGCATAAACGAGGAGGGACTGGTACTCGGGGAAGGGGTCGTGCCGCTAGATCCGGCATCGCTTCTCGCGACTGCAAGCGCGAACACGGGACTCACCGACTTCGGGGACGATGATCCCGCCGATCACTGGCGCGAGCACTTCGGCGCGCTGATCGAGGCGATCGAGCGCGAAGCCGATCTCAATCTGCTCGGCCTGTCTGCTCACGCGTTCGGACCTCCTCATCTACCTGCAGAACCGGCTGCAGGTCACCGACTGGTACAAGCGCCACCCGGAGATCGAGTCGGAACTCATCCGAAGCTGGTATTCATCGTCGGGCTGCCACGTTCCGGCACTACCATCCTCCACGAAGTTCTGGCGGAAGATCCGCAGTTCCGCATCGTGAAGAAATGGGAGGCACTGTTTCCCAGTCCGCCGCCCGAGGAAGCTAGCTACGGGACCGATTCGCGCATCCGCAAGGCGCACAACCTGATTACCATTCAGGACCGGATTTCACCCGAGTGGAAGACGATGGTATGCCGTGGGCGGTGAGCTGCCAGTGGAGTGCATCGAGTTCACCACCTCCTGCTTTCTGTCGGAGATGTTCACCGCCTCGTTCCAGATCCCGAGCTATCAGGCGCACCTGGCCGCGGCGGACATCACGGAGATGTACCGCTGGCACCGTAAAATGCTGCGGTTGCTGCAGTGGCGCTTCAAGCGGCCCCACTGGCTGCTCAACTGGCCCCCAACGACGAGCCCTACATCCCGCAGCTGCTGAAAATCTACCCCGGACATATGGGCCAACTGACACCCACCGCGATCCTATCAAGGCGGTGTCCTCGGTCGTGAGCGTACAGGGCACGATCTTCGGCTTCCGACCCGAGGACCCTTTCAGCCGCAACTCCTACGACAACTGGCTGCGCATGGATGCAGTCGCAGCGATGCTCGATCAGCGGGTGCGCTGGAACAAGAGCGGCCTCATCCCTAAGGTTCAGGTAGCACACATCCGCTTCGCGGACTTCTGCGCCGATCCGATACACGCCATCGGCCGGGTTTATGGGCAGCTCGGGCTCACGCTCTCGGGCGAAGCGGAGCAACGGATGGCGGACTATCTTGCGGCCAAGCCCAAGGGAGTCTTCGGCGCGCACAGCTATGACAGCGGTAACGGCGCTGCGGTGGCGAGCGAGCGGCTACTGTTCAGTTCTTACCAAACCTATTTCCATGTGCTCAACGAATGAGCCGGCCAACGCATGCCGAGCGCGCGCGCGCGCCGCGGCGGCGGCGTGGGTTGATTACTGCGAGCGTCTCAAGGGAGCTGCAGACCTCTTGACCCGGGAGGACATCCCGACCAGCGAGCTCGACTTGGCCGAGGGCCTGCGGTATCTCGCGCACCTGTCCTTCGCCTGGGATCCAGCGCTTCCTGGACGGTGCCGATCCAGCACGACCATTCCTGTACCTTTTGTGTGACGAGCGCATCAAGAGCGGCGGAGACAACCCGGACAACCGATACTATGTCGCTGCAGTGAAGTGAGGCCTACGAGTACGAAAGGGCTGCTGGGACGGTTCGAGGGCTGCACGTACTACAGTATCGTCGCGCTCAACCGCAAGGACATGACGGAGGGCCTGAGCGCCGAGGAGCGCGCGCGGCGCGCCGCGGTGGCCCGGCTGGACAGCGCTACGCTTCGTCCGGAAGCAGACGGCCTTTGCCGCGCGCACATCTCGCGCAAGGCCAGCGCCGGCAACCATCTGCGTATAGATGAGCACTCGAACATGATCATCGTGCGCTGCACCTTCGAGGGGCCAGGCCCGCACGATGTGGAACTCTCGATACGCCGCGTGGATGACAAGGGATCCGGCCCCGGGCTCACGCTCGAGGACGTACGCACGAAGCTCCGCGCTGCGGCGGATCACGTCGGCGAGATCTCCAGATTCTTCGGCAACTGGACCGCCCGGTTTCAGGGACAGCTGAACCAGCTGCCGCTCGGCGACCAGGACTACATCCGCTCCACCGGCGGCGATCCGAACATTCTTTATTACCTGTCGGCCTGGGCGGCGCGTTCCGACGAAGCGCTGATCGTGCACCTCGCGGAGATTCCGCCGTGTGTGACCTGGAACTTTCAGCTGTGCAACGTCTGGATGGAATCGCTCGACTATACGAGTGCGCGCATACACCTGAACGCGACCCGCGGCCCGTAGCGACCGCGATGGCGGGGTCACGCTCGTTATCTGCGGGACCGATCCTGGGCACCCGAACTGGCTCGACACCACCGGTCATGACTCAGGCACCATGTGCATGCGTTTCACCGGCGCTGCCTGGCCTGCGAAAGCGGCCACCGCGCTGGTGAGCCTCGATGAAGCCCGCGCACTGCGTGACGGCTGCAGTGAGCAGCAACGTGCAGCTGACGCAGCGCGCCTACGAGGCTGCCCTACGCGGCTCTTACGATGACTTCATGGCGCTACTGGACGAGGATGTCGTCATCATGCTGCCGGAGTCAGTGCCGCACGGGGGGGTTTACCGGGGCAAGGACGGTGCGCGCCAGCTGCGGGCGAAACTCCTTGGTGCCTGGCGCGAGTTTGACGTCGCTGTGCTCGAGTATCTCTCAGGCGGTGACAGTGTCATCGGACTGATACATCTGAAAGGCGTTCTGAGCGCCACCGGCGCGCCCGTCGATATGCGCATTGCCGAGTACTGGCGCTTCCGCGCGGGCCGGGTGATCGAGTTGTCGGCGTAACTATTTCGAGCACGCATGCGGTCGCGCGGATCTCCCGTCCGGCAACCGCCGGACCCTGACCTAAGCGCGCACTTCTATATCCGAAGGAGCCGATTCCATGGCCAAGTACATCATGCTGGCATTTTCCAACCCGGTAGCCGGGCGCGAGGACGAATACAACGCCTGGTATGACGCCTACCACGTTCCAGAGATGCTGCAGTCGCCCGGCATGGTCGCGGCGCAGCGCTTCCGCATGGCCCCCATCGATCCGCCCGACTGGCCCGGCTACCAGCCAATGCCGTATCGCTACCTTAATCTCATGGAGTTCGAGACCGACAACCTGGAGCGCTTCAAGCAGGTGCTGTGGAGCCCAGAGAACACCGGACGGATACGCAAGTCCGACGCGTTCGACTCCTCCAAGGGTGGTATGCAAAAAATCTATGAGCCGTTCCGGCCGCGCATGACCAGGAAGTGAACGGCAGAAGAGCGGGGAGTTGCCTATGAGTGAAGCATTTTTCCTCTCAGGCGCGGCGCTCATCGTGGGTGGCAGCGGTGGAGTGGGTCAGGCCGTGTGTCGCGAGTTCGCGCGCGCGGGAACCGACATCGCGCTCACCTACCACAAGAAGCGCGACACGGCGGAACGTTTAGCTGAGGAGATTCGCGGGCTCGGCTGCAACGCCACGATCCATCAGCTCACCCTCGGGGATGCTGCGGGTGTCGAGGCTGTGGTCGCGGCAGCCGCCCAGGCACACCGGCGCCTTCACACGGTGGTCGTGGGGGCAGCCACCCTTACGACCCAGGTGCTGATTTCGGAGCTCAGCGCTGAGCAGTGGAACACGGTCGTCACCCAGCTATCTGAACGGGTTCTTCTATGTAGTTCGTTCCACGCTGCAGCGCTTCGAAAGACTGGGGCGGTGGATCCTACGTACATCTCGGCTCAGGGGGTCACCTGGCATGGCCGGATCGGCATGTAATGTCCGTAGCGCCAAATGCGGCGATCGAGGCTCTGATCACCGGTATCGCCAAGGAGGAGGGGCGATACAACGTCCGGGCCAATACGGTGCTCTTGGGGGTGATCGAGGCTGGGATGTTCCTCGAGCTCACGCGCCAGGGCGTCTTCGATGCGCACTGGGTCGAGGAAGTGCACAAGAATCTCGCTCTTAAGCGCTGGGGAAAGCCCGAGGAAGTCGCCCACGCCTGCGTGTTCCTGGCCTCGAACCGGGCCGCCTATGTCACGGGGCAGCGGATCGCGGTGGCCGGAGGCTACGGGCTCTGAGCTCCTACGCGCACCGCTTGAATGTGCCTGTGGCTTGACCGATACAGTAAATGCGACACTGACCACCCAAGGCCTCGGTGTTGCGGCGAAAGAATCGGCGCCCGGGTGATAGCGACGCGCGGCCTTGGTTCCGCAGTTTAGAAGCTCCGATGGCGACGACGCACACGGAAATCAGGAATATGAAGTTGAGACGCGCAAGAGCCTCGGCTCCAGGCCTGGACGAGATCGACACCCGAATTATCGAGATCCTGCGCTCGAATGGCCGCGCCACGAACCAGGAGATCGCCAAGAAGCTCTCCTTGTCCGCCCCGACGGTGTCGGCGCGTATTCGCCGTCTCGAGGAATCGAAGTCCCTGCGCGTGGTGGCGGTGACCGACTTCTCGGCGCATGGCTTTAACGTGCTGGCCGCGGTCGGCGTAAAAGTCGCCGGTCGGTCACCGATCGAAGTGGGAGAGGATCTGGCGAAGCTCCACGAGGTGCTAAGCATCCAGACGACCAGCGGACCTAATGACCTCGAAATGCTGATTGGTGTCTCGGACCTCGAGGGGCTCAACCTCTTCCTGACCAAGTACGCTGCTTCCGTACCCGGGGTTTATGAGCTCGAATCCGGGATCGCCGCCGACATTCTCAAGTACGAGTTCAACGTGGTGCGGCTGTGAGTACCTTGCATCTCGACGATCTCGACCGGCGCATCGTCGCGGAACTGGGGCACGACGCGCGTGTCTCGAACCGGCAGATCGCCGCCGATCTTGGCGTCGGGGAAGCCACCATACGCACGCGGCTGCGCCGTCTGCAGGGTCAGCACCTGGTGCAATTCACCGCGCTTACCGACTTTCGCATGGTGGGCTCGCCCACTCTCGTGCTGTTCGGCATCCGTTGCGATCCGGCGCGGGTCGCCAAATTGGCATCTGAGCTCGCAGACCTCAAAACCCTAAACTGCGTGATGATCCTGCTTGGGCGGTTCAATCTCTTGGCGACCGGGCTGTTCACCTCCATGACCGATGTCGATGAGGTCAAGCGCCAGCAGATTGCCACGCTCAAGGGGGTGCGCCACGTGGAGACGATCGTGTCCATACAGCAGTTCAAGTACGACTACCGCATGGCGCGGATTGTGAGGCGTCCCGCACCTGCGACCATTGGGGCGCGCCGGGCATCCCGGGTTCGCGCTGCTGACTCCGGTACGTAAGTAAGCACGCTCAGCTGACGTGCTGGTCATTCGAAACTCCGGAGGTGCACGCCTTTCGCAACGTGCGCACCCAGCGAGCGGAACGATAGGGTAAGTAACGATCACGCCGCGCATAGTTGCGCTCCATTCGCTACAGTGGACAGAGATCCATGGCTTTTCTTGGCAACCGACAGGTGCGGGCGGGCCTCGGGGTCTTTGCCAGTCGGGTTGCGCCTGCGCAAAATAGCCCAAAGAAAAGGGGGGTCGGTGATGAACATGCCGCTGCGCATTTACGCGATGTTTTTCGCATCGGTGGGATTCCAGGTGCTGGCTGTGGCGTTGTTGCCGCGCACACGCGGCTTCACCCAGATCCTGCCGACGCTCGCCTGTTCGCTCTTGTTTATCTGCGGCATCTGGATGGTTGCGCGCATGTACCAGGGCGGAGCCAAACTCGGAATCCTGAGTCCTCTGCTTGCCGCCGTCATCCCCTTGGCCGTCATCGCGGTTGGCATCATCGTCTACCACGAGAGCGCTTCACCGCTGCGCATCACACTTCTGGTACTGGCCTGCGGTCTGATCGGTGTGGCGGCGGCGGTCCCATAACTGCGTTCGAAGTGCGCCGCTGTTAGGGTTGGCAACAAGGTGACCTGTAGTTCCCCTTATCGGTCAAACCGCTTTACTGACGCCTGATACCGAGGTGCATTCTTCCTTGCACAAGCTGGCGCCCGGAGCCAGGGGGGCTCTGCGGGAATCGATTGTGCTCGGTGCCTTATGGGTGCCAAGCGCGACGAGCGCACCTTTATCGCTCACGCGCAGCCGGCACGCCGGCGTCGTCCTCAGACCCCGCTCACGCGCGTCAGGCGCACGCTGATCGTTGCGCCATTCGGCGCTTCAATGCGGCCCCCACTGAGGCTAACGGCCCCCGGGTTAACTGCGGCAAAATCAAGCGGTACGCCGAGTTCTTTGGGGTAGTGTGGGCTGCAGCCCTCGGGACTCAACTGCAGGCGGTGCTGGGTTACAAGGTACGTGCTGCCATGCGCGTGCAGCTTGCACACGCCGTTTCCTCCGGCCGATTCGTACGCCAGCGAGCCCTCGATTCCGCCGTCGTCGTTGACGCGATCGATGCTGAGGTTGACGAGGCGCAGCAACCGCTGGCCCGCGGCATCGACATACTCACCTTGCCAGGTTCCCGAGAGATCCGGGCGCGGGGTCGGCGTCGTCGCGCGGGCAGGCGGCGGGGTTGGCTGAGCCGGCGCGGCCGTGGTTTGGGGCACAGTTTGCTCGTTGACGCCCGCATCGCCTGAACTCACAGGTGCGGGCGCCGAGGGTATGGGCAGCGGCTGCGCGGCGCTCGGGGCGGCGGCCAGCACATTGCCCCGTTGCAGCTCCTGCAGCCGGTGCGCCCGGTGGAGCGCTACGCCCAGCAGCAGCGCGACCCCCAGCACCGCGACCAGCGCTAACGGGTGTGCGCGCAGGCGCTGCCGGAAGCCCTGCGGCGTGAGCTGCGATCGAGCGGCCGGCACGATTGCCGACGGTGCAGGTGTTTTGGCCAGAGGCAAAACCGCAGGGCTCGGCGGAGTCACACAGCGACCGCCCTGCGACCCCTGACGCAGCGTGGTCGCCGAGTAGTCGAATGCCAGGGTCCTGCTGGGCTCGCGCCGCGGCTCGTATTCGAACAGTACGGTGCCGGCATTCGCTGTGGGGGCGGCCGGCTCGGCGGTCGCCGGGGGTACATACTCAAGCGTCACCGTGTCGCTCGCCGGGGTGGGTGGTGGCGCGGCAGCGGGGAGTGCGCTTTGCTGTGTGAGCGCCCGCATAAACTCCTCGGCGCTCTGGAAGCGATCGTCGGGCTCCTTGGCGAGCGCGCGGAGCACGGCATCCACCACCGGTCCCGGAATGTCCCGGCAGTGGACGGTCGGCGGATCCGGCAGCTGGTTCACGTGAGCGTCCAGGAGCGTGTATTCCGTCTTGCCGCGCGAAGTGAAAGGCTGCTGACCGCACAGCAGCTCATAGAGGGTGACGCCGAGGGCGTAGATGTCGGTGCGGCAATCGACCGTGCGACCCAGAATCTGCTCCGGAGCCATGTAGAGCGGGCTGCCGATGCTGGTGCTGGCGCCGACCTTGGTCGCCGCCCCTGAAAATCCCTGGCGCCGCGCGATACCGAAATCCATCACCTTGACCAGGCCGTCCCGGGTGAGCATGAGATTACTCGGCTTGAGATCGCGATGGATGATGCCGGCGCGGTGCGCGGCCGCGACCCCGGCCAGGGCCTGTCTGAAGATCGGGATGCATTCGGCCGCGGGAATGGGCCCGCGGCGCTTCAGGAGCTGCTCGAGGCTCTCGCCGTCGATGTACTCCATGACCACCACCGGTGCGCCGGCGTGGACGAAGTAGTCGAACAGCATGGCCACGTTGGGGTGATTGAGCGCGCCCTGCATGCGCGCCTCTTCGCGGAAGCGCTCGACGAAGTTGGGTTCGTTGCGGGCTGCAGCTCCCATCACCTTGATCGCCACCGGCCGGTCGAGGTTGATGTCGAGCGCCTTATAGACAACGCCCATCGCGCCGCACCCGAGAAGCTCGACGACGCGATAGTGGTCTATGACTTCGCCAATCATGGCTGC
This sequence comes from uncultured Pseudomonadota bacterium, assembly GCA_963825385.1. Classification (GTDB taxonomy): domain Bacteria; phylum Pseudomonadota; class Gammaproteobacteria; order Steroidobacterales; family Steroidobacteraceae; genus 13-2-20CM-66-19. The sequence continues at coordinate 296,776 of CAWGSX010000003.1, forward strand.
TTCGCTGCCGCGGTAGCGCCTACTCGGCGCTTCCGATCGTGCCCAGTACGCTTAAGTCTGGGCTGGCCACGCTATCGGCGATCAGTGCGGGATGCGCGCCAGGGGTGTTGGGTGGTCCATTAGGCCCCATGCTCTTGGAGGCGGCCTGTAACGCCTCCATCACCTGGACCTCCTGCTCGCTCTCCATGGCATTGAGATCGTTAAGTCCGATTCGGGTGTGTAACCCTGCCGGGCAGTCGGATGGGGCGCTGAGTTCCACTATGACCGGGATCATCCAATCGTCCGGACTCATGCCGCCGGTACGGCGGATATAGTCATTGGGCTTCAACGAGCAGAAGCCCTGGCCGCTTGCGGACGGAACGCTCAAGGGCTGTACGACCCCGAAAAATACGTGGTCGGGGCGCAGCGCCGGTGGCGCGCTCTCGGTTATGAGCGTCGCCGGCATCGCCGCGGCCGCCTGCCGGTCCCGCAGCTGGACTTTGATCTGGGTGTCGAGCTGCGCTTTGACGGCAGGCGTGATGGCCGGCGGCGGCGCGGTTGCCGGGGAGGGGGCCGCGCCCGGCTGAATCGGGAGCGGCACGTTGCCAGGCTGAGGCGGTGCGGGGTTATCACCGGGAGTGTCAGGCGGCGCCGCGCCTGAGTCCATCAGCGATGCCGGTTCGGCCGCGGGCTGCGGGAGTGTCGGCGGCTGAGCCTGGTAGGCGGCCTGCATGCTCTGGGCGAGGATGTAGTCGGTCATCCACAGATCCGGACTCGCATAGGACCCATAGGGTGTGAACAGCGCGCCGTAGCTGGGGTACCAGGGCTGCATCCGCCAATGCCACGAGTAAGCGAGCGGGTGCGACCAAGCCGCGAGCGCCCAGCTGTAGTAGACGGTCGGATACTGCACCGCCGGCGCGAAAGTCTGGTACTCGAGCGCACGGCCAAACGGGTGCCAGACGTGCGCCTCGAACTGGCGCTGAGGAGGGACGGGCCCTCGGCTGGCGAGCGGGTGGGTTAAAAGCGGCGACGGCGGAGGCTGCAGGGGCGGCGCGCTCGGGCTCCGCGGCGCGTTGCCGGAGACGGGAGCGTGCAACGGACTCTGCGCGGTCGCGGGAGCGACCGCAGGCGGGGCGATGCCGGCGCCTCGCGGCGCCGCGCGCGGGACGCCGCTCAGGGCGCCATGTTCGTGATCGGAAGCGGCGTGTACGACGCTGGCGTGGACAATCTGCGCGCGCCGCACGATGGCGCTACGCAGGGGGCGTGGCTCCGTCGCATGCCACACGTTCTGACGCACGGGCTGGCGTCGCCCGTACTCGGGCCGCGTTGCTTCACAGCGGGCCGGGAGCGAAGCCAGCAAAGCGAAGCCGCTGAAGGCAATCGCCGCGAGAGTGGGTATGCCGCCTCGGTTCGCGCTGAACATAATCTCACTCCAGATGTCGCGGGCCAGCATGGCCCCGCCCTGGAATATCCAGCGTTCAACTCTAGCGAGTGGTGTACGCAGCGACGCGAACTATGTCGCTAAACGACGGGTCGTTTTAGTGCTTTGAGACCAGGAGCACATTGCCGTGATCGGGCGCGCTGGCCCTATCTGCAAATCGCAGCCCCCTGAGCCAACCGGGGCGGCTGCCTCAGGGAAGGCAGCCGCCCAGACATCCTGGGTGAAGTGAAGGTCAGCGTTGGGCGACGAGCCCATCTGCGCCCTGCGCCCCGGTCAGCGCCGCGTGCAGCTCTGCCAACTGCTGCTGCAGGGCCCGGATCTGATTCTCCTGTGCGACTAACTGCTCGTGGGTCTGTTTCAGCTCCCGGATCTGCGCCGCCTGCCTCTGCAACTCGTTCACAAGCATCGGCGTGAGCTCCTCATAGCGCACACCCTCGACCTTGCCTTCAGCATTACGGTATACGAGCTCTGGCAGCACGTCGGCGACTTCCTCGGCGATCAACCCGAACTGCACGGGTTTCTTGCCCTGCTCGTCGGCTTTGATGTAACGGAACTTCACCGGGCGCAGCCGGTAAAGCCGGGCGCTGATGTCACCGAGCGCCTGGATGTCCTGCTTGTAGCGGCGCGAAGAAGACGCGACGCCGAGCTGGCCCGTGGAGCTCACCATCACTGTTGCCCCGGTCATTACATGGCCACTGATGCCTGCGACGAACGTTGCGACCTGTGCCGCCGGGTTGCCGATGCGGATGATGGCGCTCTCTCCGGCAACGCCGGGATGGCCTATATAGATGTTGCTGCTGCCGGTGGTCTGGTTGGCGCCCGCGTATTGGCCGATGGCGATGTTGCTGTTACCCGTGGTGTTACCCGACAGCGCCCAGAATCCTTGTGCGCTGTTGTTGGATCCAGTGGTATTGCGGTACATGGCCGCGTAGCCGACGGCATTGTTGTTGTTGCCCGTGGTGTTCGAGTAAAGGGCGAAGTTGCCGACCGCGTTGTTCAGGGTACCGACGGTGTTGCTGTACATGGTCCAATAACCCATCGCGTTGTTGTCATTCGCGGTGGTGTTACTGAACATCGCCTGTGTCCCGGCAGCGTTGTTGCGACTGCCGCTGGTGTTGGAGTAAAGCGCCTGGAAGCCGCTGGCGTTGTTGTCGTTACCCGCGTTGTTTTGGTACAGCGCGCTGGCACCGTTAGCGGTGTTGAAGTTGCCGCTGGCGCTGTTGTAGAGCGCGGAGTCACCGTTGGCAGTATTGGAGCTGCCGGTGGTGTTGTTATTCAGCGCGAAGGCTCCGGAGGCGGTGTTGTTACCGCCTGTGGTGTTGAGCTCCAGCGCTTGCAGGCCAATTGCGGTGTTGAAGTTGCCGGATATGTTGGAGAACAGGGCGGCAGTGCCGACAGCGGTGTTGTTATTGCCGGTGGTATTGGAGTACAAGGAGTTGACGCCGAAGGCGCTCTCATCATAACCGGTCGTATTGTTCGCCAGTGCGTTGGTGCCGTAGGCAGCGTTATCCTGCGCTAACGCGGCGTCAACCCTGCCGACTGTGAGCAGCAGCAGCGTCAGGTGAGCCCATAGAAGCCGAGTTGTGGGTTTCAAGATTGCAAATCTCCCTAAGAGTTGCGATTTTCTTGCTGCCAGCCCGCCGCATGTCTCGCAACAGGGCTTGGCGCGATGGAGTATGACCGGAAGGGCGAGCTGACCCAAGCTCTGAGGAGAGTACCTCACGGGCGGTAGCGCCCGCCGGCAGATCTTCGACCAGGGACCGTAAAAGATTGGCGCGCAACCCCGGAACACCTGCATTCCGGCCCGACATCGAGGGACTGCGGGCGCTCGCCATATTGGTCGTGGTGGCTTTCCACTGCGCTTTGCCAGGATTTTCCGGCGGCTTCGTCGGCGTCGACGTGTTCTTCGTGCTGTCGGGGTATCTCATCAGCGAGCTGCTGCGGCGCGAGCTCGAGGCGACTTCGACCATCAGCCTGGTGGATTTTTACGCGCGGCGCGTGCGGCGCCTGCTTCCCGCGAGCGTCCTGATGCTGCTGATGACGCTGGCAGTCAGCGCCGTGGTGCTCGCGCCGCAGGAGCTGGAGTTCACCGCGCGCGCGGCGCGCGCTACCGCGCTTTACCTCGGTAACGTGTTCTTCGCGCACGACGCGGCCGACTATTTCGCGCCCAATGTCCGCAGCAACCCGCTGCTGCACATGTGGTCGCTGGCCGTCGAGGAGCAGTTCTACCTGGTGTGGCCGCTGCTGATGCTGCTTGCCTGGCGTCGGGGCCGCTCGGCGCGGGCGCTGGCCGTGACTTTTGCCATGGTGACGGCGCTCTCTTTTCTGCTGTGCGTGCTACTCACCGCGCAGGATCGTACCGATGCCTTTTATGCACCCTACACGCGGGCCTGGGAATTCGGGCTGGGTGGTCTTGCCAGCCTGATGCCGCGCCGCGGTGGCACCGCGCGCAGGTGGCGTGTCGTTGGTTGGGCGGGGATGCTCCTGATCATCCTGGCGAGCTTCGCTTTGAATCCGACGGTCCCTTTCCCGGGTTGGGTAGCGCTCATCCCCGTCCTGGGCACCACGGGAGTCCTGATCGCAGGACGCGGGGCGCCTGGCGAGGGTCCGGGCGCTGTTCTCGGATCGCGACCACTGCGATTCCTGGGCGGCCTCTCGTATTCGTGGTACCTGTGGCACTGGCCCTTTCTGGTGCTGGCGTTCGCGCTCCTGCCCAACTTGGGTATGGCGGGGAGGATAGTGGCGGTCCTGGCGGCGCTGCTGGTCGCCGCGGTCACGCACTTCGCCGTTGAAAATCCGATTCGCTTTCGGCCCGGGCTGGTGGCGCGACCGGGTGCGACGCTGTATCTGGGCGGCATCTTGATGCTGGGCTCGCTCGCGGCTGCATTCCTCGCTCTCAGTCTGGCTAATCACCTGGCCGTGGAACCACGGTTTGCCGCGATCTCGGCGGCCGCCGCCGATATTGCCGAGCTGCCGCGCGAAGGATGCGTGAGCCTGGGCGACTCACCCGGCATAAAGTCCTGCGTTTACGGGGACGCGTCCGCGGCGGTAAAGATCGCACTCTTCGGTGACTCGCACGCCATCCAGTGGTTCGACGCCCTGCAGCGCATAGCAGTGGAGCAGCACTGGCGATTGATCACCTTTCTGAAATCACACTGTCCCGCGGCCGATCTGAAACCGCCAGCCGGCGGCCCAGGCTGCAGCGCTTGGCGCGCCGCGGTGCTGCGCGAGTTGCAAACCCTGCGGCCGGATCTGGTGGTCATGGCGAGCGCCACAGGCTATCTCGACGGGGAATCGGCGCGGGTGTGGCAGGAAGCCTCGGGCCGCACCCTCGGCGTGCTTGGCGCCGCCGGGGTGCGGGTCGCCGTGATGCGCGATACGCCCGTGGCGCCGTTCAATGTCCCCACCTGCCTGGCGCGCTCCGTTCGCCACGCCTGGTATCCCGGAGGTCAGTGCGCGTTCTTTCGCGCCCCGGCACAGCGTTCGGCATTTTTTGCTGCTGAGCAGAAGAGCGCGGCAGCGTGGCCTGGCATCAGCTTCATCGACATGAGCGACGCGATCTGTTTCACTGAAACCTGTCCGGCAGTCCGTGACGGCCTGGTTGTTTATCGCGACGATAACCACCTGACGGGCCGCTACGCGGCCAGCGTGGCGCCGGTCCTGGAGTCGTATCTGCTCAAGGCCATGGCACCGGCGCATGCCTCCGTGGCCCACTGAAGACCCGGACTGGTCTGCGGCGCAACGCCGGCAGACTGCCTCCGCCCACGACCGAATCGGCAACGGTACCGTCGCTTGTCAGGGCGACGGAGGTACCGCCTGCAGCTGATTCCAGTTACCGGACAGCTGCGCGTTCGGGTTGAAGTTCGGATCATCGCTCATGACGTATTCGTTGTTGCCGTTGAGCCAGGCGTGGTCGTACTGGCTGCTGAGCTCCATGGTCTGGCCGGTCGAGGGATTACGGAATGTCTGCACGCCACGCAGGTTCTGGTCTGCTGCCAGAAAGCCCTGCTGCGACACGCGGGCGGCGTTGGCGCTCATCTGCATATACGTCTGGGTGATGTAGTTAGTGAGGTTGGCATTGATCTGGTCGATCGCGGCTTCTTTCTGCGCCTGGATCTGGTACAGATGAGCGATTTGTTTGTTAGTCGTCTCGATGTATTCGGGCATGACGTGAATGGAGGACATCATTACCCGGAGCAGCTTTTCGCTGCCCGCGAGCTGCCCCTGCGGCGCGGTCAACGCCATTATGTCGACGGCGTGCATGTCGTAGAGGGACCCGCGACCCACCGGAAACGTGCGCGTCACCACGGCGGCGGTCATCCACCCCTCCATGGGCTTGTTTTTCAACTCGAATGCAACGTGCGCGCGCATGGCGTCGATCCGCAGGCCGTTCGGGTTATCGTGAGGCCCCAGGCCCATTTGCTGGCGGGCGATCTCATTGAGCTCGGGGTAAGGATCGACCGAGACAAGTTTCGTCCCGCTATCGAGCTTCGGCAGAAGCTTCTCGCGGAAAAACTGCTCGGCGGTCAACGGCTTTGCCACCTCGCACACCTTTCCGTTGCCGGAGTGCGCGCGCCGATTTGGATCGGTGAGCTTCCGCAACTCCTGTGGATCGTCGGAGTACTGCCAGCTGTATTCGGGAAATTTCTGAAACGCCTGGGTTCCATCCGGAGAATGGGCATCCATCGCCAGCGGGAACGCGTCCGCATAGCAGCCGGTCTGTATGTTTTGCCAGGGCGTCAATCCGCCCTTGAACTCCCATGTGACGGGGATCAGCATTTCCAGTTCCGGCTTCGGCTGCGCGTTCGGCTCGGTGCTCATAATGAGCATGATCTGCACCTTCTTCATGCGCAGATAAGAGCCGGAAGCATCATTGGCGGCCACCGCGGGTTTGCCACCGGATGCCGACGATTTGCTCGAGCCCTTAGGCGGCGGACTCCCCGGGGAGCTCGCACTCGCCACCGAGGTGCTCGGCGTCTCGTCAGTAGAGGAGGGGAGGCGGGGCGGCGCAGCGCTTGCTGTGGGCGGCGTATTGCCGTTGCTCATAGCCGCGACCTTTTGGGCCGCCTGTCTGCACTGATCCGAGAGCTCATCCTTGTGCTGCTTCAGGCAGGCGATCATCCGGCCACCGCCTTGTTGCACTCCGGCACAGAGCCGTTGGGCGTCCTGGGTACAGCCGGCACGCAGGATGGCGATTACCGCGTCGTCGTCGCCATAGGCGCAAGGCAGCCCGCAGGCCATGCCGAGCAGGGCGAGTAACTTGATCCTGTTCATTGCAGCTTTCCCCTGGGATCCGCGGGTGGACCCGCGTTGATAGTTAGGTGGTTCGAGTTGCTCCAGAGACGTTGAGAACCCCGAGGGGGAGCGAGGCCACCCAGGAACAGGTAACGCCGCAACATCGCTTAAGCACTCAAGTGACACAGTAAAGCCTGGGAACACTCCCGGCAAGATCCTCGCGATAGCAGGTGCTGCGATAAGTGCCTTGCGAGCACAGGGCCTCGCGCCTTGGCCTGGGGTTGCGCCGGCGCTCGACTCCCGAGGCAGCCCGCGCAAAAGTGAAGCCATCTCAGCGGTTCGCGCGCCCGATCGCCTCTCCACCCTGGCAGCGACGGTCTGAAAACCGTTGGTTGACAGCCCAGTCGCGTCGGCTAATACTTTCCAATATGGTGAACTATCAAGAGCGCTTGACTCGTACCTTCGCCGCGCTCGGCGATCCGACCCGGCGCGCGATCCTCGCGCAGCTCGAACGCAAACAGCGCGCCTCGGTCAGCGAGCTCGCGCAGCCTTTTGCCATCAAGCTGCCTGCCGTTATGAAGCACCTCGACGTGCTCGACGAGGCAGGTCTCGTTACGCGCTCGAAATCCGGCCGCACTGTGACGGTGCGGTTGCGCGCCCAACCCATGCGCGAGGCCATGGAATGGCTGCGCCGGTACGAGCAGTTCTGGTCGATCAGCCTCAACCGGCTCGCGACCTACGCCGAGGGCAAGGAAGCCCAGGCACGGAGCCGCGGGCGATGACCAGCCTCACGCTGGTGCGCCGCATTAAGGCGCGGCCGCAGATCGTCTTCGAGGCGGTTACCACGGCCGAAGGTATCGCGGGCTGGTGGGGCCCCGATGCGGGGCCGGTGCTCCTGTCCGAGTCGGATCCGCGCGTTGGTGGCCGCTATCGGGTGCGATTTCGCATGCTCGACAATACCGAGCACGAAAGCAGCGGCGAGTTTCTTGAAATCATGCCTCCCGAGCGCGTTGTCCTGAGCTGGCGCTGGAAGGGGGGCCTGGAGGATCCGGGCGAGTCGCGCATCGAGATAACGCTCAAGGCCATTCCCGGGGGCACCGAGCTCACGCTGACCCATTCCCGTCTGCACGACGCGGAGACCCGCGGCAGCCACGAGGCCGGGTGGACAGGCTCGCTCGATAAGCTTGAGGCCCGTTTCGCCGCGAATGCTGAAGGCTGACACATATCTCTTCTCTCTATATCTCTATGCGCCCAGCCATGGGGCCCGCACTTGATCACATACCGACTGGTTGGTATGCTACTTTCATGAACCGCAAATCCGCCGAGCCCACGCCGCCGGGCGGGGCACGCTGCAAGCTTCTCGATGCGGCCATAGCGGTCATTCGCAGGAAAGGCTACGCCGCCACCTCCGTTGACGAACTGTGCGCCAGGGCCGGCGTAACCAAGGGCGCGTTCTTCCACCACTTCCCGAGCAAGGACTCGCTCGCGGTCGCGGCCGCGAACCACTGGTCGGAGCAGAGCAGCGCGCTCTTCGCTGCCGCCAGCTACCACCAGTGCGAGGACCCGCTCGAGCGGGTCCTGGCCTATCTAGATTTTCGCAAAGCGATGCTGCGCGATGACGTTGCGGAGTTCACCTGCCTCGTCGGCACGATGGTGCAGGAGGTATACGGGACCCATCCCGACATTCGGCACGCGTGCGATGCCTCCATCAGCGGTCATGCTGCCGAACTGGAAGCCGATATTGCGGAGGCGATGAAGCGCTATCGCCTGCGCGCGGCCTGGACGGCCAAGAGCCTCGCGCTGCATACCCAGGCGGTACTGCAGGGCGCGTTCATTCTGGCGAAGGCCCAGGGCAACGCCGCGGTGGCCGAGGCGAGCGTCGACCACCTGCGTCGCTATGTGGAACTGCTGTTCCGTAATTCGCCGAAAAAGACCATCGGGAAGAACTGAAGTGCCGGAGCGTTCGCCTGTACCCAACGTCAGTCGCGTACCAATGCTTCGGCCCGCTGCCGGCGTTCATTCGGCGGCGCTGCTCATCAGGTCGATATCGGGCGCAATACATCCTCAGCTCATCAATCCGAAATCCGCGTGCTAAGGGAGAATTCCATGAAAACCAAAGCAATGTCGCGCCGGACGATCCTCGAGACCGGGATCTGCGTGCTGGCGGCTGCGTCGGCGATCCCGGCAGTTGCCGGGGCGCACCCCGCGAGCGGGCTGGATCCGAAGAAGGAAGAGACCATCCGCAAGTACTATGCGGCCTGGGAGAAACGAGACTGGCACCCGATCGACGTCCTCCTGGCGGATGACTTCACCTTTACGAGCGCCAACGATGACGATCACATCAGCAAGAGCACCTTCAAAGCGCGCTGCTGGGAATCCCAGATCGACTACATCGCGCACTTTGACCTGCAGCAGCTAATTGGCAAAGGCAATGACGCGTTCGTGATGTACCTCTGTCATACCAAGAACGGCAAATCCTTCCGCAATGTGGAGTACCTGCGGCTCAACGATGACAAGGTCGAATCCATCGAGTGCTATTTCGGTGCGCAGTCCAGCTTTCCTTCCGCAGTGAGCACCGGGCAGAAGTAAGCGCCGCTGCCCATCGCTACCGCAGTCACGGGAATGCGCGCGCCTTTAAGTATGGCAATCCGCCCGCTCACGCTTGCGTCTCACCTCTGGCCGGTGCCGCCCGCGCCATGGTGGAAGGGGATCCCGGGTTGGGCGATTTTTCCGGTGAAGCGGACTAAAAGCGCGACGAAGCGGACGCCGCCGCCCGTCGATCTACGCGATCCTTGGAGTCGTGAGCTAGACTCTCTGCGCCGCGACATGGCGGATCTTCCCCCATGCCGCGCGCGCGCCGATGGGACGCATATCAACACCGACAACTCGATAACCCTGGCCTCGGGCCGCACTCTTTCCAAGGCGACGCTCTTCAGGCTGCTTCACTGCGGGGCGTGGTTTGGCTTTGGCGCATTCATCTGGGCCCTCAATATCGCAGATGTCGGGGTGCTCCCCGCGGCGCTTGACGAGGTTGTGTGGGTCGCGGGCGGGTTCACGCTGACCCTGGGACTGCGGCGCGCCTTCCGGCGCGCCCGCGCGGCCGGCTGGTCGTACACCTCTTTGGGCCTGCTCGCACTGATCCTGAGCGCATTGGTTGCGCCGATCTGGTACGCCGTTTATCTGGGCCTGCTGCGCGCAGGACTTGCGGGAGTGGCACATTGGCCGGAACTCCGGGCGATGTTTGCGCATGAGGCCAGCGAGGCGGCGCCGATGCCGTGGTGGATTCCACTCGGTTACTGGAACATGTTCATCAGCATCCTGCTGGCGTGGTCTGCGTTGTATTTCGGTGTCAACGCCATGCTGGACCTGGAGACTGAACGTGCCCGCTCGGTCCGTGCGCTGAAACTTGCCGACAGCGCACGGTTGCGGGCGTTGCAGTCGCAGTTGAACCCCCACTTCCTGTTCAATGCACTGAACGGCATCGCGACGCTGATCCGGGAGGGCGACCGCACACGGGCTGCCGACACGGTCGACACGCTGGGCGACTTCCTGAGACAGACGCTGCAAAAGCTCGACTCACCGGAAATCCCGGTTCGCGAGGAGCTCGCATTCGTTGAGCAATACCTGCGCATCCAGCGCCTGCGCTTCGGCACGGCCTTTCGGGCCAGCGTGCACGCCGATCCCGAGACGCACGAGGCGCTGGTGCCGACGCTCATTCTGCAACCGCTGGTGGAAAACGCGGTCCGCCATGGCGTCCTGGCGCGCGCGCAGGGCGGGGCGCTGTCAGTATCGATACGCCGCCGCGATGAGGTGCTGGTAATAACCGTCGAGGACGACGGTCCGGGTCTGGGCGATGCGGGTGCGCATCCTTATGGCCTCGGGTTCAAGAACTCGGCCGAGCGGCTAGCCGCACTGTACGGCGATGACGCACACATGACTGTCGGCGCGCGACCATACGGACCGGGTTTCGTAGTCGTTGTCTTTCTGCCATTTCGTATGGCGACCGCGCTGCCCGCGAATCCGGTACGACTGGCGGTCGCCGTATGACCATGCGGGCAATCGTCGTCGATGACGAGGAACTGGCGCGGCGCGGAATTCGCGCTCTGCTCAAGCGCGCCGGTGACGTGGAGATCGTCTCGGAGTGCGGCAGCGGCGATGAGGCCATCAAGGCGATCAGTGCGACCGAGCCGGAACTCGTGTATCTGGATGTGCAGATGCAGGGGAAGACGGGGTTCGACGTGATTGCGGCGCTGCCCGAGAGCAAATGCCCGCATGTCATCTTCGTCACGGCGTTCGACCGCTTTGCGGTACGGGCGTTCGAGATCCATGCGCTCGATTATCTGCTGAAGCCCGTCAACGAGGCGCGCTTCAACGCCTCGCTGGCGCGCGCCCGCGCGGCCATCGCGGGGGCGCGGGATGACTCCATGATCCGGCGCTTCTGGCAAATGGCCGCCGAGTTGCGGGCGTCATCGGGCAAGGACCTGTTGCCGGCGATGATGGATCGAATACCGGTGAAAGCACACGGACGCGTCATGATTGTAAACGTCGCCGAAATCGACTGGGTCGAGGCCGATGGTGATTACGTATCGGTGCACGTGGGAGCCAAGAGCTGGCTGCTGCGCGAGACGATCGCGGCCGCGGAAGCGCGTCTGGCGCTTTCGGGTTTCGTGCGCATCCATCGCTCGACCTTGGTCAACATCTATCGCGTGCGCGAGCTGCTGCCGTTGTCGAAGGGCGAGTTTACCGTCGTGCTGCTCGATGGCACGGAGCTGAAGCTCAGTCGCAATTACCGGTTTGCCCTGGAGCGGCTGTTGGGAAAGAACCTGTAACCGGTCAGTGAAACGACAGCTGCACGGTTCGCGACCGTATCACTCCCATGCGGGCGCTGCCGCGCAGGTGCGGCAGGCGCCAAAATACCTTGTCTCCCCGGCGCGTGATGTGTCCGCGCACATGGTGCAGGCGCGGGCCGCGGCGGCGCTTGGCGTTATCCGCGAGTGACGCGGGGCATCGGTAGCCCGCGGCGATGGGTGCCCGCACTTCGATGTGTTCCAGGAGGGCGCGCTTTCCCGAGCTTCGCCGCGACAAATTCAGACGCTCGAGGTCCGCGGTGCGGCGTTGCAGTCCATCCTTTGCCGCGAATAGCAGGAACAGTGCCAGGATCATCGGCATATCAAATGCCATCGTACCCAGTACCTCGCGCAGTACCAGTAACTGCTCGCGCTCGGTGAGGCCGGCGGCACGATAGTAACTGGCCCAGGTGGGATCGAGGCGGAAGCATACGTGGCTCAGCAGCTCATCGAGCGCGGCCTCCACCGGCATCACCACCCCGAACGCGGCGCCGCTGAATACAGCGCTTACATCCAGTCCCGGACGCAGGACGCGATCGAGGTCGAAGTCAGTGAGCAACGCGGCGGAGTAGACCTGTTCGTTTTGCGTGGACCAGAAGGTGCGCAGCGTGCCGGCGCGCCCCGTTGGATCGGCGGCGATGAGAACGCCCGTGCGTCTGACGCCGCAGCAGGCCGGTCTATTCAAGTCGGAGCAGTCCGTGCCGGCGCGCACCGGCATCTGACGTAGTGTCGACTGTCGTGTCGCTTCCAGCCACTCGAGCCACAAGCGCTGCGAGGGGACATGGATCAGATCCAGACAACCGCTCAGCCGCGCTCCCTCCGCGTACGCCAACTGCGTGGTGCACTGAGTCAGATCATCGGCCAGCACCAGCCGCAGGGGACAGGTGCGGACGGCGTCTGCAAAGTGGTGCGCGCCCGGAAACGCCCACCCCTGCGGAAGTGACGGCGCAGCCGCCGTGCTCTGTGCCACGAGATCAAGTAGTCGCAATGAGCGCACTCACAGCCATGATCCGGGCGCAGAGTAAACATACATTCGGAAAGCCAGTGTGGGTTTGCGTGGAGGCGGACCGCGCGCACGACGAAAGACGGTAAACACGCGTCGAGTTGTTACCCGCTGCGCGCGTGGCGCTCGGATCCCGCGTGCGCCCCGCCTTTCGGCCCCTTAGCATCTCCCGCTCCTGCGCCCATGTGGTGGACACTCCATGCTGAGCCTGGGCGCATGCGCTTCCCCGCATTGTTGCCGGTGCGCGACGCGCGAACAGCGACGCATTTGCGGTCGGCGTCGGCGGCCAGCAACGTACGCGCCGAGGTCAGCGAGCGCTACTTCGCCGCCCTGTTGGTCGCGGGAATAAACCTTTTCGTCGGAGAGCAAACCCGCTGCATCGCAAAGCTGAGCGGGCGTTGCATGCCTTCTCCTAGACTCCGCGCCTACGAAACTGTTGCGGCGGAGTGCCGAGGTCGAGGGACGAGTCGAGAGTAACAGCGCAACGGCTCGGAAGTGCGCAAGCAAGCCGCCGCAAACACCGGAGAGACTTCTAAGTTACAAGAATCCGCAATTGGTCGTGGCAGGCAGCGTGGGATGCCGCATCAAGCGCTCCAGCCGGCGCGTCTGCCAACAGAAGGCAGTACCAAAACTTGGGGAGTAATTACAACATGACGACGGGAAGCAACCACCTCCTGAGGCAGGCTGTACGAACCGCCCTTCTTAGCGGTGGCACGATTGCAGCAGCTCTGGCGACGCACCACGCGAGCGCGCAGACGCCGCCGGCGCCAAGCAGCGATCAGACTGACACCACAGCTCCCATCACCGAGGTCGTGGTGACGGGTTCGCGCATCGCGACGCCCAGCCTCGAATCGATCAGTCCCATCACCGCGGTCTCCTCCGATGAGATCAAAGCGACGGGAACCACGCGCGTGGAGGACCTGCTCAACAGTCTCCCGCAGGTGGTTGCAGACCAGGGATCCGGGCTTTCCATGGGCTCGAATGGCACGGCGACGGTGAATCTGCGCGGCCTCGGGATCCAGCGCACCCTGGTACTGATCAACGGCAGGCGCCTGATGGGCGGTGACCCGGCGGCGGGTGCACCCTCGATCACCTCCCTCGCGGGCGCCTCGGCGGCCGACGTGGACCAGATTCCCGTGGCACTGGTCGAACGCGTGGACGTGCTCACCGGCGGTGCCGCCTCGACCTACGGTGCGGACGCCGTCGCAGGCGTCGTCAACTTCGTCATGAACGACCACTTCGAAGGCGTCCGCATCGATGCCAACGCTGGCATCTACAACCACTCAAACCATGAGAGCTGGATCGACCCTCTGTTGCAGCAAACGGGCACCCCTGTTCCGAGCGGCACCAACTGGGACGGTGCGAACAAAGACCTGACGCTGATCATGGGACACAACTTCGCCGACGGCGCGGGCAATTTCGAAGGCTACCTGGGTTATCGGCGCACCTCGCCCATCACGGCGAACACCCGTGATCATTCCGCCTGCGTGCTCAATAACGGCCTGAATCTGAGTAGCGGGGCAAACTTCTCGCCCTACATCTGCGATGGCTCAGTCAACTCCGCGCCCTCGGTGATCTTCACGCCGCAGTTTGTGCCTGGGCAGGTGAGCCCGAACGGCAGCCTCGTCCCCTATTATCAATCGTATAACTACGCCGCCACGCATTACCTGCAGCGTATCGATGAGCGCTACACCGCAGGGTTCTTCGGTCACCTGAAGTTCAACGACCACGCCGAGGCGTATACCGAGTTCATGTTCATGGACGACAACACCCGCGGCAACTACGCGCCCGCGGGCCTGTTCCTGGGCGCAGGTTTCGCCACCGCCGGTACCCCGGCCCTGCGGGACGGAAACTTCTACACCAACTGCGGCGTTGGCGGTTACGGCAACTCCGGAATGAATCCGTACCTCACCGCGAGTGAGTTCGGCAGCCTGTGCGCTCCCGGCTCGCCCTATACCTCGTGGCCAGGCGCCACGGTGCCGGTACCGGGCGACATCCAGTTGCTGATAGCCCGTCGCAACATCGAGGGCGGGCCACGTGAGGACACCTACGTGCACACAACGTTCCGCGGCGTGTTCGGGGTGCGCGGGGAGATCGTCACGGACTGGACCTACGATTCGTCCGTCACTTTCGGGCTGACCCGCTCGAGCGACTACCACAATAACGACGTGTCTGCGGCCCGTGCCCAGAATGCCTTGCTGGCAGTCCCAGGACCCAATGGCACCATCGTTTGCCGGGGCGGTCAGACAGGCTGTGTTCCCTGGAACGTGTTCAATCCCGCGCTGCCTGTGACCCAGGCGCAATTAAACTACATCGAGGTGCCTGCCCTCCTGAACGCCAGCGGCACCGAGGACATCTGGACGAGCTTCGTCAGCGGCGACCTGACGCACATGGGGGTCAAGCTGCCGACGGCGGATGAGGGTCTCAAAGTCGTGTTTGGTACCGAGTACCGCCGGGAGACCGACACCCTGCAGCCGGACAATGAGTACCTCACCGGGGATCTCGGCAACGTCATCGTGAGTGGCTACGACGCCGGCTACCATGTCTGGGAGGGCTTCACCGAGGCGCGCATGCCACTGGCGACCAATCTGCCTGGCTTCAAGAGCCTCGATTTCGAGGCTGGCTATCGCTACTCGAGCTACTCGAGCGGATTTGACACCAACACCTTCAAGCTGGGCCTCACCTGGTCGCCGATCAGCGATGTGCGCGTTCGGGGCAGCTACAACCGGGCGGTGCGCGTCCCGAACGTGCCGGAGCTCTACAAGGGGGACGTCGTCGAACTGGATTCCGGCACGGATCTGTGTGCTGCCGGTCCGTACACCGCCAACACCCCCGCTGACCGGGCGGCCTGTGCGCTGACCAACGGCGGTAAGCCGATCGCTGTTCCGACTCCAGGCTCTCCGGCGGGCCAGTACAACGGCATTCTCGGTGGCAACCCGAACCTCAAGCCCGAGGTCGGCAAGACCACGGACGTGGGAATCGTACTGACGCCGACGTTCCTGCCGGGATTTAGCGCCACGATCGACTACGCGGACATCAAGATTACGGATGTCATCACGACCTACGGTCCGAATCTGATCCAAAGCAACTGCATTCTGAGCGGCAGCGCAACGAGCTATTTCTGCGAGCTCGTACATCGCGACCCGGCCGGGACCCTCTGGGCGAGCCCGCAGGGCTACACCATCGATCCGCTGCTGAACATCGCAGGTCTTGAGAACAAGTCGGTCGATCTGGGGATGGCGTATCGGTTCGATATGGGTTCGTGGGGTAAGCTGCGTTCGCGCCTGGACGGCACCTATCTGCTCCATCTCATCACCAACCCGGGTGGTGGCGTTGCAGCCTATGACTGCGCCGGCTACTACGGGCCGAGCTGCACACCCATTACGCCCAAGTGGCGGCATCGGTTCACCATGGATTGGGACACCCCGCTCGCCGGTTTCTCGGGTGGTGCGACCTGGCGCTTCTTCGGGAGTGGAACCAATTCTCTGCTCAACCCGAACAGTCCGGACTACGTGGGAGCCGCGACCATCGCCAAGGCTGGGCCGCCGCCGGATGCCCGCATCCCGACGATCAGCTATCTCGATCTGCATGCGTCCTACGCGTGGAACAGCATCACGCTGCGGCTGGGCTGCAATAACGTGCTCGATAAGGATCCGCCGACCTTCGACACGGTCAACTCCGGCGGGAACTCCGCCTACGCGGAGAGCAACACGTTCCCGTCTGTGTACGACATGGCCGGGCGCTATCTGTACGCCAACCTGACGGTGGACTTCTAGACGCTGGATCGAGTGTCCGGGTAGGCGCTATGTCGGCGGTGCACCGTGAACGGTGTGGCGTGAATAAGGTCACCCGCGTATTGCCGTTAATCTGTGCGGCGGTGAGCGCGGGTGCCTTTTCTGCCGATCCGAAAAATAGTGAATCGGGCCAAGCGCCGTCGCAGCCGTCCGCGGCGGAATCGCCGCAGACGTTTGTGCAGTCTCCGGCCGTCGCGCCGCCCGGCGCGAGCGCGACGAGCCTTACAACTCCTGCGGATCCCGGCTCGAGCCGCGGGCCGGATACGGGCCGTCAGCCGGGCGCGGTCGCGCCGTTGCCGGCCAGCGCCACCGCGCAACCTGTTGCGGGCAACGCGGGAAGGAAAACCCTGGTGGACGACACGGTGACGGATGCACAGCTCAAGCAGATTCTCAGGAAGGGCTACCGGCCTGAACGGCAAGCGCGTGGCAACGAGGTGTACTACTGCCGCGGCGAGCATGAACTGGGCTCGCGTTTCGAAACGAAAGTATGCAGAACCGCAGCCCGGATTCTCCAGGAAGAGCAGCAGGGCAAGGAGGCGACGACTAACGTGGAACGAACCGACGGAAACAGGGTGCTGAAGTGAGTCCGCAGTGCTCGTGCAAAGCCTGTGTCTAAGGTGCGGACGCGGTAGACCTCGTGAAGGTCTTCACCCGCATCTAGTCGAGCGAATATCCCCAGCGCTCAGTCCAGGGGGCAAGGAGAGCCAACGCTTCGTCGCTGAAGTGTCGCCGGTAGTGCTTCCACCGGCCCACGGAGCGGGCGCTGACCGGCTCGACGATCTGCGCGTAGCTCGGCGTGCTGATGAATCCCCTGGTGCGTGCGTGCTTGCCCGGAACCAGCATCGCCTCGTGGCGCGGCAAGCGCAGGAACGCGCACAGTCGGTCGACCTCGCTCGCGAACTGCGTGGTGAGCTGCTCGTACTTGAGCTCATGGCTGGCGGATCGCAGCAGGGACGATTGCGAGGACCAGAAGGCGAAGGCGCGGGAGTAGGACCGCGCCAGCGCGGTCAGATCGCGGCCCAGCAGTGCCAGATCCGAACGGAAGTTCTGCAGGAAGCAGCTCAGAAGCGTGTCGCAGGGATGGCGAATGGCCAGGATGATGGGCGCATCCGGGAACAGGCGGCGGATGATCGGCAGCAGCACCATGTTCATGGGATTCTTGTCCACCAGACGCCGCTCCGGAGCCAGAGGCATCCTGTTGCGTACGCCGTCCCAATAGCGGGCGCGCAGCTCGTTCAGATCGCTGCCGGTCAGCCGGCCGAGCTCGGTGGGATAAACAAGACCCTTCTCGGTGACCTGAGCGACGGCGCGCGACAGGAAGGGCTGCTCGTCCATCGACTGCAGATGCGGATGCGCATCGAGCACCTGCTCGAGCAGGGTCGTCCCCGAGCGCGGAAAGCCAACGATGAAGATCGGACTGTCTTCCATCACAGGGCCCGCGTTCTCCCAGCGCGCGATGTCTCCCGGGTCGCATCCGTGCGCAGTCAGTGCCCAGAGCTGCGATTGCTCTTCGGATGCCCGGCCGGTGGCGCGCTCGAGAAACGCAAGTTGCGAGCGGTGCGCTTCCGCCGCCGCGCTGTAGGCATCCTCGTAGTGTCCGAGCGCGTCCCAGGCCTTCGCCAGTGGAAAGAGCAGGGGATAGCGATGCAGGAAGTCCTGCTGCTGCGCGAGTGCTGCGGTAAGCAGTTGCTGCGCTTCCCCGTGCCGGCCGGCCCTGTCGGCCAGCACCGCGGTCATCGACAGCCGTTCCAGAGTTCCGCTCGAACCTGGGTCGTCGAGCTCGAGCCGCTGCATGACGGCGCCCGCCTCATCGAGCCGATGCATTCGCTCGAGGAGGGATGCATACCCCACGGCGGCGCGCCCGCTTGCAGGTGGATTCGCCGCGAGCCGCTGCAGTGCCGGTTGCGCGAGGTGCGACGCACCGGAGGTGACCAGGAGCAGGGCAATGGCCACCGTGAGATCGACGCTCAGATCTTCGAGCGTTTCCCAGTCCTCCACCGCCGTTATGGCTTCCTCGCGGTGGCCCATGTCGCTGCAGCATTGCGCATAGGTCCAGCGAATCCGGGCATCACGCGGCGCAAGGGCCACGGCGTCTCGCAAGGCGAGGTGGGCCGCACCGTAATCCAGACGATCCATTTGCAGTGCGCCGAGGTTGTACAGCAGGCCGGCGGTTGGCGGACCCAGGCACAGCGCGCGCTCGAACGCCGCCAGGGACTGCGCGTGCTGGCCGGCGGGACGCAGCACCGTACCGAGATTTTGCCAATGTGCGGCGACCGTCGGCTGCAGGAGCGTGAGCGCATTGAAGACGCGCACCGCCTCCGCGTACCGCCCTTGCGAGTTGAGAACCATGCCGAGTACCTCGAGCGCGCCGGGATGATGGTGGTGTGCCTCGAGCACCCGCAGGCATTTTTCCTGGGCAGCCGCAGCTTTGCCGCTGGCCAGATCCTGTCGCGCAAGATCCACCAGCGCAGCCGGATTGGACGGGTACGACACCTGAGGCGAATCCCTGGCTGGTCAGCGCGACTTAGCGCAATGGGAGAACAATGATGCAGCAATGGCGCAGCGTTCGCGAGCCTGCCGGCGCCGGCGAGGCGCTGCGCGTGCGGTGTTACTTTGCCCGCCCATAACCTCAAGAGCACTCCGTGAATCGAACCGATCAGGCTGCGCAGGCGAGCCTCGCTGCGTTGGTGCGCGCGCATCGTGCGGGCCATCTGCGCGAGGCGGTAGCGGGCTACCAGGGGCTGCTGCAGCGTACGCCCAACGATGCCGATGTCCTGCAGCTGCTCGGTGTCGCGCTCGCCCAGTCAGGAAGCTGTGCCGATGCCGTCGTGCTTCTCGTGAGGTCTCTGGAGCTCAAACCCGATCGCCCGACCGTGCTTGTGAACCTGGCGCAAGCGCTGCACACGCTCGGGCGTGAAGAGGCGGCGCTGGAGGCCTGCAATCGGGCGCTTGCGCTCGATGGTTCCCTTGCCAGCGGGTATCGCACCCGTGCTGCGGCATTTACCGCCCTGGGACGTCGCGAGGAAGCCCTGGCGAATGCCGGGCAGGCGGTGCGCCTGTCACCTCGGGACGCCTCAGCCCACGCGGACCTCGGTGTCGCACTCGAGGCAGTCGGGCGCGGGCGGGAAGCCCTGGAGTGTTTCGAGCGGGCGGTTGCGCTCGATCCGAACCTGGCATCCGCACACCACAACTGCGCCATGCTGCTGGCTCACCTCGGGGAGCATGAGCGCGCGCTGCAGAGTTTCGATCGCGCGCGCGCCTTGCTGCCGCAGCATGCAGCCCTTCATGCGAATCGCGGTAACACCCTGCAAGCGCTCGGACGCCTGCCGGAAGCGGAGCAGAGCTATTCACTGGCGCTCGCGCTCGAGCCCGGCAATTCGGTGACCCTGCACAGCCGTGCGCTCGTGCGGTATCTGCTGGGCCGCTATGCGGAAGCATTGCAGGACTACGATGTCCTCGGTGACCAGGGTAAGGAAGATGCGCCCGCTCTGATCGGTCGCGGTGCGACGCTCGTGGCGCTGCGTCGCTATGGCGAGGCGCTCGCACCGCTCGAGAACGCCATTCAGCTCGTGCCGGGGGACGCGGAAGCGCACATTCAGCGCGGCGTGGCGCTGCTTAATCTGGAGCGTAATGCGGAGGCACTCGAAAGCTTCGATCGGGCGCTTGCCATCCGGCCGGACGTCTCGGAGGTGTTGAACAATCGCGGTATCGCGCTGACGGCGACGGGGCGGCTGTCGGAAGGACTTGAGAGCTTCATCCGCTCTGCGGTCCTAAGTGGCATGACTGCTGAGAACAATACCAACATCGGCATCGTCCTCAAGATTCTGGGGCGTCATCGCGAAGCGGCCACGAGCTTCGACCGCGCGCTGGCTTACAAGCCGGATGATCCGTCCGCCAGGTTCGCCCTCGCGTTCCTGTATCTTGCGCTGGATGAATTCACCCTGGGATGGCCTCTCTACGAGGCGCGCTTTGACGTGCCGGCGCTCGGCAACCCTGCGCGACACTGCGATGCACGCCGCTGGAGCGGGTCGGAGCCGCTCGCCGGCAAGTCGCTGCTGGTGCACGCTGAGCAGGGTTTGGGCGATGTGATCCAGTTCTGCCGCTACCTGCCCTTGCTCGCAGCGCAGGGCGCAGCGGTGGTTTTCGAGGTAATGCCCTCGCTCAAGGCGCTGCTGCGCACTCTGCCGGCAGCGATCCGGCTCGTAGGCCGTGGCGAGCCGCTGCCGCCGGTCGATTATTACTGTCCCCTGATGAGTCTTCCGCTCGCTTTCAAGACCCGGCTCGATACCATCCCGGCGCAGGTGCCGTACCTCACAGCGGACCCGGAGCGTACGGCGAGCTGGATGCGGCGGCTGCGGGCGCTTCCGGGTCTGCGCGTCGGCATTGCCTGGCAGGGCAACCCGGCCGTGGAGAAACTCATCTGGGCTCGCGGGCGTTCGATTCCGCTTGCCGCCCTGGAGCCGCTCGCGCACCTGCCCGGCGTCAGCCTGGTATCGCTTCAGAAAGGGGCCGGGCTGGAGCAGTTGCGCGAGGTCCCGTTCGCGCAGCAAATCATCGATTTCAGTGCCGATCTCGATCGCGGAGCGGACGCCTTTCTCGATACGGCAGCCGTGATGGCAGGTCTCGACGTCGTGATCAGCTCGGATACCTCGATCGCGCACCTCGCCGGGGCCCTCGGCCGCCCGGTGTGGACGGTTCTTGCCGCCTCGCCGGAGTGGCGCTGGGGACTTAAACGCAGCGACAGTCCCTGGTATCCGAGCATGCGCCTGTTCCGACAGACGGCCGACGGTGACTGGACCCCGGTCGTGGCCGCGATCGCGCAAGCGCTGCAAAAACTCAGCGCAGGCGCGTGACCCGAACCTTGCGATGCCTGTCGGCAACCAGCCACAGCGAGCTCATCGAACCGTGTTCGATGTGCACGTCCTCGCCGACGGCGAATTGAACGCTGGGAGTGTTTTCTGCCTGGACCCAGGCCTGTCCGTTATCGAGTGTGAAGATCAGCTCCCCCTGCGGTGCCTGTCGCAGTCCGGAGATTGTCCCGCTCAGCACTTGCTCCTTGGCTTGCTGCACGGCTACCGGGTCGCGCTGGCGCTCGATGTTGGCGGTCATGCCGAAGCGATCGGCCTCGAGCTGCGGAAGCGTGCTCACGACGGCATCGAAGCAGGTGAGCCGCTGCGCCTGGTCGTTCTGTCTTGCGCAGCGGCGCAGGGCATCGTCGAGCTTCTCGGCCCCGGCAAGTGCCGGCAGACAGCTAGCCGCCAGACACAGACCCAGCCCTCGAAGCACGCCGCCTCTCATCGCGAGCCCAGCACGGGCGTTCCGAGGCCGTAAAAGCGGCCGATGCCCTGGGTAAGGGCGCGGACCAGATCGCGCTCCGCGATCGACAGCAGCGGGTTCCAGATATCGAAGATGAGGATGATTCGAGTCTCGTCGCTCTCATTCCAGGCTTCATGTTCGATAGTGTCGTCGAAAACCCAGGCGTGGCCCTTTTCCCAGGTACGCACATCCGCGCCAACTCGAAAGCCGCAAGCCTCGGGAATCACGAGGGGCAGGTGGACGATCGCTCTGGTGTTGGTGGTGCCGGTATGTGGCGGGAGTCGGGTGCGCGGCGCGAGCACGGAGAAGAAGGCGCCGGGCGCACAGTGCGGGACGTCGCACAGGGGCAGCTGTGCCAGCACCTCGGCGGTTTTGGGGCACTGCTGCAGGTGAGCGGGCATCGGCTCCCCATCGTGCCAGAGCGGGTAGACGCTCCATTTTTGCGAGTGGTTGAGTGGAGCCCACTCATCGGCCGGCGTACCGGGCGGAAGGTCGACGTAGGGCTTGAACCCGGTGCGATCGCCCGCGAGCGCGGCGACTGCCTCGGCGGCGATCTCCTCGGTTGCCGCTTCCAGGAGCTCGAGCCAGGGGAAGTCCTGGCGGCGAAAGAATTCGATCCCGGGCAGATACGGGAACAGGATCTGCTTGGGTTGATGGTGGTATACGCGTCGCTTGCGCAGGTATAGGTCGCGACAGGCCTCGAAGCGCCGCTGGTCGGCGGCGGCGTGCTGCGAGCTTATCGCCGCGACCTGCTGCGCCAGAAAGCCCTCGAGTTCCCTGCGGTTCGCGAGCACGACATC
This sequence comes from uncultured Pseudomonadota bacterium, assembly GCA_963825385.1. Taxonomy (GTDB): domain Bacteria; phylum Pseudomonadota; class Gammaproteobacteria; order Steroidobacterales; family Steroidobacteraceae; genus 13-2-20CM-66-19. The sequence goes on from CAWGSX010000003.1 coordinate 319,191, forward strand.
CTGGGCATGCGTGAGCGCGGCCGCGGCCTGGTGGGGCGCTGGCGCGCCGGATGCCACCGAGTCAAGCGCCGCTTCATAATAAAAGAATGCCTTCCGGGCTTCCCCCAGCCCCTCCAGCAACTGGCCCTTGCACAGCAGGGCGAGCACGTAGCGGGGGTCGATCGCGAGCGCCTGCTCCAGCGCCCGCGCTTCGGACTCCCTGTCACCGAGTGCGCGACAGGCGTTGGCGAGATTGAGCCACAGAACCTTCGAATTCCCGTCGGCGGCAACCGCCTTCTCGAACAGGGCCCGGGCGCGCGACGCATTGCCGCTGCGGTACATGTATCCGCCGGCTGCATTGAGCACGAGCGGCTGCTGCGGCGCGCGCGCCAGGGCCATCTCCACGAGCTTCAGCGCGGTATCGGGCGGCTGCCCTCTCGAGACCTGCTCGATGGCCTCGGCGAGCGCACGCGCTTCAGTTTCGCTGATCGGGATCGCGTTCACGATGGCGGGCGCGGAGACCTTATCGGGCGGGCACCACCTCTGCCGCTGGATAGTGGCGGCCAGAAGACCCCTTGTTCAGTCGCGCCTCCCTTGCGGTTCGAATCTCGCGGTATCCCGGCAGGCCGCGCGATTTGTGCGCGGGGGCACGACGCTACAGTTCGTGCTAGGGTCGGTCGGTGCGTAACCGCTTCGCACATTCGCGTCTGCAGGCGGCGAAAGGCCGGTGCTTCCACGCTCTCCTGTTGACGCTGGGGAGCGCCGCAGTGGCTGCGCTTGCCGAGCCTGCCGCAGTACCGACACCACCGGCCCCGCCGCTCAGCCGAGAACAGTCGCTGCTGTTCGCCCTGCCAACGACGCGTGATCATATCGGCCGCGTGGTGGTCCAGGCCACCGTCAACGGTAAGGGTCCGTTTCGCTTCATCGTTGACACCGGTGCTACGCATTCGACCATTACGCCCGATCTGGTGCACGCGCTGGGCCTGACGCCCTCGGAGACATCCACAGTTCTACTGAACGGTATTACCGGTACTACACAAGTGTCCGCCGTGATGCTCGACAAGCTGCAGACCGGCGATCTGATCATCGACGGACTGCTCGCGCCGGTCGTGTGGACACCGATCATGGCCGGCGCTGACGGGATCTTCGGCGCAGCCGGGCTGACCGATAAGAGTCTCTCGGTTGATTTCCAGCGCAACCGCGTCGAGATCTCCGGCGGCGTGCAAGCTGCCGTGCGTGCGCAGGCGTTGCGAATCCACGCCACGCGCGTGACCCATGGACTCATGGTCCTGCCATTACAGGTCGGCAGAGTGCGCGCCCTTGCGGTCATCGACACCGGTTCCGAGCGCACGCTCGGCAATCTGGCTCTGCGTGATGCGCTGAATGAGCGGCGCCGCGGCGGTGCCGTGGCCCAGGTGACCTCCGTATACGGCGCCACGGCGCAGGTCGAGTCCGGTGAGATCTGGAGAGCACCGACTATCATGATTGACTCATTGCGCATCAACGATGTCGAAGTGGTCTATGGCGACTTTCATGTTTTCAAGGTCTGGGATATGCAGGACAAGCCCGCCATGATCATAGGAATGGACGTGCTGGGTACCGTCGGCTCTCTCGGTATCGATTTCAAGAACCAGGTCATCTACCTCACCAGCTCCACGACCAACACCCAATCGCGCACACCGCCTGCATCTTTGGCGAATCCCAATCAGATACGCTAGCGCGGCACCGCTGTGTCTCGAGAACGTCTAGGGGAGTCCATAAGCCGCCGCTACGAGCGCTCCGACCTGGGCACCCATGCGGTTTCCCACCTGGGTGGAGTTGCGATAGTGCACCCCATCGAGAATGCGCGCCTCCGATACCTCCCTCACCACATCCTCGGTGCGCGTCCACTGCCGCGTCACGCCGGGCGCGGTGTTGCTGGTGCTCATCAGGGTCGGTAAGGAACCGTGGCCGATCTCCGCGCGAATGACGGTGGCGATGGTTGAGGCGATAGCGCAGTGCGCGCACGGGTATTCCGGATGCAGCGGCGTGGCGATCAGCGGCGTCCAGTCCGGATCGCGCGCGGTCGCGGGGTTGCCGTTGCGATCGCCATTGCGGATGGCCGTGATCGGACGCCAGAAGTTGTAGTAATACTTCGCTTCCAATACGGCGATCTCCGCATCGTTCATGGCGGCGGTCACCGCGGCGTAAAGTCGTGCGTTGCGCGTCACTTCGCGTCCTGGCGCGATGGCGACGGAGTGCACGACGCCCATGTGGACATCAGGCAATGCCGTCGCCCAGAAGCGTGCGATCGCGGTTTGCTCCGCGGTACGCGCCTTACTGGTGACGGACCCCACGGTTCTGATCTCGTTGTAGTCTTGCGCCCAAAGCGCGCTGGTGAGGGACGGCGGGGGCCCGGGCCGAAACTGTGCCGCGCTCTTCATGAACCACGGCCGGTGCTGCGCAAACGCGTAACCGAGCGGAAATGTCGTCGGCACATAGACACCCGGTGAGGTCACCGGCCGGTACGGCTCGATGTTCCCGATGTCGTTGCTGTGTTTCGCCAGCACGTCCGCGGCGGCGCGCTCGCCGACACTGATCCCCCGCGTACGTGCGTCGCCAGCCGCAATCGCCGCAAAGGCGCGCGCGTAGGCCGCCTCGGTTCTCTCCGTCAGTGCGGGCGCCTCATGCAGCAGCACAGCCCGGCTGGCGGCGGCAATCGCCGCCTCGAGCGAGGCGCCCTGGGCTGCCCCCAGATCCACGCGGTCGCGCGGATAACGCGCGGTGATCGCATTCACGGCCTCATAGACCGCATTTTGCGCAAGCGCCATGGTCCGGATCGTATTTGGTCCATCCGTAGCGATCTCGGTGGTGGTGTCGGCCCAATTCGCCACCGGCTCGGCGCGCGCGCCGAAGGCGAGCAACAGCAAGGTGATCGACCCGAGACCGTGAACGAGCCTGCTCATACCTCTCCCAGCTCACAAGCGCCCGAGCCAGAGCCACCTTGGGTAGCCGCGCCGGCTTGGGCTGAATCGTTGCCCGGGTCGTCCGAGTATCTCGGTCCCCGTACGCGAGCTCGGAACCCGCGCACTCAGCAGAGCGTCGCTTCGACTGGCGGTGGGTCAATCGATTACTCGCGGCGAGTCTAAGAGGCCGATCGCCAGAGCCGCGCCACTTTGCGGTGAAGCGGACTGGTCAGGCCGTGAAGCGGGAGATTATTCAGGTGAACGGCACGGCGGCCCATCCGGTGAGCGGAGGAGGGGAGACAGTGCTCGACCCAACCTATGCCACCTTCAGCGCTGTCTGCGGGGAAGCTGACGCCGCTTGTTCAGGAGCCTGCCGGCTTTACGAGATCCGCCTTGGCAGGTACGTACTGCGATCGCGCGTAGATCTTGCCGCGCTTGATCACTTCCTCGACGGACCGGAGGTTGTGCACGTCGGTCAGCAGTAGCAAGCGCTGCCACGGCCTATCGGGCTCCGCGACGGCCTCCGGTGAGGGCTGGATCCTGGTAGCGCAGTGCGTCAACCAAGAGCGCAAAGGCCGGTGAGGTTTGTCGCCGGCTGGGGTAATAGAGGTGGTAGCCCGGAAAAGGCGGGCACCAGTCTTCCAGCACTCGTCGCAGGCGGCCTCTGGCTAGGTGCTCGCGCACCGTGTCTTCCGGCACGTACGCCAGGCCGAGTCCGGAGAGAGCCGCGTCGAGCCTCTGACTTAAGGTGTTGACTACGAGCTGGCCATCTACACGGACGTTCAATTCGCGCTCGCCCTTCTCGAACTCCCAGGTATACAGCCCTCCATAGGTCGGAAGCCGAAGGTTGATGCAGTCATGGCCGATGAGGTCCTGCGGCCTCTTCGGCGCCGAGCGCCGCGCGAAGTAGGCTGGCGCGCCGACAACCGCGACACGCAGGTCGGGCCCGATGCGCGCGGCTATCATCCCCTTGGCCACCTGCTCACCCAGGCGCACACCCGCATCAAAGCGCTGCGCGACGATGTCGGTGAAGCCGTAGTCCACCGAAATCTCCACTTTGATATCGGGGTACTTCGGCAGGATCTTCAGAAGCCTCGGCATCAAAACGGCTTGCACCGGATGCTCGGCTGCCGTGATCCGAATCGTGCCGGCCGGGCGATCGCGCTGTGCGATCACCGCATCGAGCGCGCGCTCGACCTCTTCCAGTCTCGGTCCCACGCTTGCAAGGAGCTGCTCACCAGCCTCCGTGGTCGCGACGCTGCGCGTGGTTCGCGTCAGCAGACGCACGCCCAGCCGGCTCTCGAGCCCCCGGATGGTATGGCTGAGTGCGGATTGCGAGACCCCAAGCTGAGCCGCAGCCCGTGTGAAGCTGTGCTCGCGGGCCACCGCGACCAGTGCGGTCAAATCGTTCAGGTTTTCACGCATTCATGAATTCCATTCATAACTCTATGTGCATTATGGCAGTTACTGCCGTTGCGCGGCGCTGTTAGCGTGTCGCCTCAAGAACACGGCGGAGTGCGGAACATGCAGAAACGCAAACTGGGCAGCAGCGGGCTGGAAGTCTCGGCTCTTGGACTGGGCTGTATGGGCCTGAGCTTCGCGTATGGTCCTGCGCTCGAGAAACAGAGCGCCATCTCGCTCATCCGCGCTGCGCACGATCTCGGCGTGACTTTCTTCGATACCGCCGAGGCGTACGGGCCGTTCACCAACGAGGAACTGCTCGGCGAGGCCCTCGCGCCCATCCGCGACCAGGTCGTGATAGCGACAAAATTCGGGTTCAAGGGCGGGGACTCTGCGGCGGGAGTCGACAGCCGCCCGGAGCGTATCCGCGCCGTGGCGGATGCTGCGTTAAAACGCCTGAGGACCAACAGAATCGATCTCTTCTATCAACATCGCGTCGACCCGAACGTGGCCATGGAAGAGGTGGCAGGCACAGTCAGGGACCTCATCCGTGAGGGCAAGGTCAGGCATTTCGGTCTTTCGGAGGCGGGGGTGCAATCCATCCGCCGTGCGCACGCAGTGCAGCCGGTCACGGCGCTGCAGAGTGAGTACTCGCTGTGGTGGCGCGATCCCGAGAAGGAAGTGCTGCCGCTTTGCCAGGAGCTCGGCATCGGCTTCGTGCCCTTCAGTCCTCTGGGCAAAGGGTTCCTGACGGGCAAGATTGACGAGCGCACTTCCTTCGCCAAGGACGACTTCCGCAATATCGTCCCGCGCTTTGCCCCCGAAGCGCGCAAGGCCAATCAGGCGCTGGTCGATCGACTCGGCTCGATTGCGGCCGCAAAGAAGGCCACCGCCGCGCAGATCGCGCTCGCCTGGCTCCTCGCGCAGAAGCCCTGGATAGTGCCGATACCGGGTACCACGAAGCTCCCGCGCCTCAGGGAAAATCTCGGCGCCGCCTCAGTCGAGTTGACGCAGGACGACCTGCGTCAGATCGCTCAGGCTCTGGCCGCCGTTCCGGTTCAGGGCGATCGTTATCCGCCGAGTCTGGCAGCCCGTGCCGGTCGCTAGGCCGTTTCGCAGACTCCGATTCACCCGGAAGGATCCCGCGACATGCCGATAAGCAAAGAGGCACGGGAAGTCCACGACGCACTGTTTCCGAACCACGCCTCGACGTTAAGGATCACCGATCCTGAGCTCATCGAGCTCTTTGACAACTGGGCGTTCGGCGAGGTGCCAAAGGAGGGGACGCTCGATAGCCGTACGCGGCTAATGGTGCAGCTCGCAGCGCTCATTGCCTGCCACGCTGTTGATGAGTACCGCGTCATGCTGGGTGGGGCATTGAACATCGGCGTGAGCCCGATTGAGGCCAAGGAGATTCTCTATCAGGCCGTGGCTTACGTCGGCATGGCGAAGGTGTTCGACTTCCTGCATGTCACGAACGAGGTGCTGCGGTCGCGGGGCATCGAGCTGCCGCTGCCCGGGCAGTCCAGCACTACCCCCGAGACCAGGCTCGAGAAAGGGCTTGCAGTCCAGAAGGAGATCTTCGGCGCACGTATCGAGCAGCTGTACGCTGTGTCGCCCCGGGATCAGCTTCACATCCAGGTGTTTCTTTCCGCCAACTGCTTCGGGGATTACTACACACGCAGCGGCTTGAGCCTGCGACTGCGCGAGCTCGTTACGTTTGCGATGCTGGCAGCGCTCGGTGGCTGTGAGCCGCAGCTTGCCGGCCACGTTGCCGGTAATCTGGCGGTGGGAAACGACCGTAGCGCTCTGGTCGGCGCACTGACACAGCTTTTACCCTTCATCGGCTATCCGCGCACGCTGAACGCACTCAAGGTGATCGACGAAGGAACAGCGCCGCGCGGCCAGGAGAAAACAACGTGAGCCAGAACATTGAAGGCAAGGTGGTCGTCATAACCGGGGCGAGCAGCGGACTTGGCGAGGCAGCCGCGAGGCTGCTGGCGCACGAGGGCGCACGGGTGGCACTCGGGGCCCGGCGCGCGGACCGCATTCAGAGGCTTGCAAAAGAGCTGATCGGCGCCGGGGGCAAGGCCCTGGCACTGACGACAGACGTCACGCAGGTGGCCCAGGTAAGGGCGCTCGTTGAGGCGGCCGTCGAAACCTACGGTCGTATCGACGTAATGATCAACAACGCGGGCCTCATGCCGCACTCACCGCTGGAGCGCCTGAAAATCGACGACTGGAACCGCACCATCGACGTCAACATCAAAGGGGTTCTGTACGGTATCGCCGCGGCGCTGCCGCACATGAAAGCGCGCAAGTCCGGCCACATCATCAACGTCTCCTCGGTGGCCGGCCACAAGGTCGGGGCGGGTGGGGCTGTGTACGCGGCGACCAAGTACGCGGTCCGCGCGCTTTCCGAGGGGCTGCGCCAGGAAGTCAAACCCTACAACATTCGCACTACGGTGATCTCACCCGGCGCCATCGCCACGGAATTGCCGGACAGCATTACCGAGCTCGATGTCGCGCAGAACATCCATGAATTCTACGAGCAGTTTGCGATACCAGCCGACTCCTTTGCCCGCGCGGTTGCGTTCGCCATCAGTCAGCCCGATGAAGTGGACATCAATGAGATTCTCTTCCGGCCGACCCGGCAGACGCTGTGAGCGGGGCTCGTGCCGGGGCTGTGACAGCGGCAAGACATGTGAGCGACAGCGACGCTGATGGAGAGTGCAATGGAGATTCGACGCAACGGCGCGACGCCGTCCCGCACGGGCGCACCGGAGAATTTCGTCGGGGCGGTGCGAATCGACAGCCAGTTTCAGGCTGAACCCCCCGCTCGCGTTGCCGGTGCCATCGTCACCTTCGAGCCGGGTGCACGGACCAACTGGCACACGCATCCGCTCGGACAAACCCTAATCGTCACGGCCGGTGTGGGCTGGACGCAGTGCGAGGGTGGCCCGGTCGAGGAGATCCGCGCGGGGGATGTGATTTTATGTCCCTGCAATCATCGCCACTGGCACGGCGCTACGGCGACCAGCGCCATGACGCACGTCGCCATCGCCGAGGCCCTCAACGGCAAGTCGGTGGAGTGGATGGAGCCGGTTACCGAGGCACAGTATCGGGGGCGCTAGCCCCCGGTTTCGCCGCTTGGATCGGTGTTCTGTACGCTAGCGCACATAGCGCGCTCGTGCGCAGTTCCCCGCTCGCGCACCAACAGCAGCCTCATGACCATCCAGAGCTGGCGCGCACCGGTAACGCTCGAGCACCGAACGGCGCCGATCGAGGTACCGGCGCCGGGTAAGCCATTGAATCTAATGCTGGCGAGGTTCTGATTCTTCTTTGTACGTCGAGGCGCCCGCGCGACCCTACGCCATCGCGAGCTCGCGCTTCGGCGAATCGCGGATCGTGCGCATGACACTTGGTCTCAGTCTACAGCGCGCTCGTTGACCGACCGCAAACTACAAATCGTGCGCCGATCGTCACGCAGCGCAGCACAGGGCCTGCTAGACTCCGCGCGGCTTCGAATAAGTAGAACTTATAGGTGCAGGCTTTGAGGGGGCTCGTTGGCCTCAACTGTTGGACGAATCAAGGAACAGAAGCAGGCGATCATCCGTGAGCACTCCAAGTCCAGCGATCTTAGGGGACTGACTCAGATCGCGACGACCCTCGGGCCGCTGGCCATACTGTGGTGGGTCGTCTTTCTGACTGCGGGTGTTTCCGGGTGGCTTACCGCCGGGCTGGTGGGGCTGATCAGCCTCTTCACTTTGCGCGTTTTCGCGCTCATGCATGAATGCGGGCATGGCAGCCTGTTCCGGAGCCAGCGCCTCAATCGCGCTTTTGGCTTCGTGCTCGGGGTGGTCGCGGGAATGCCTCAGTACGTATGGTCTCAGCACCATAACTTTCACCACACCCATAACGGCAACTGGCAGAAATACCGCGGGCCCTACACGACGCTGTCAGTAGATGAGTATGCGTCCCTGACCTCGGGACGCCAGCGCATGTACCGCTACAAGTGCAGCATCGTGAGCGCCCCCATCGCCGGATTCATATATCTGATATTCAATCCGCGGTTTACGTGGCTGAAGGGTAGCGCCGCGTTCCTGACGCATATCGTGCGGCAAAAGATCGCAAACCCCGGCCAGAGCTTCAAGGAGCATGCGCGGACTTTCCAGACGCGCTATTGGAACTCGGCCCGGGAATACCGGCATATGGCCGCCAACAACATCGTCCTGCTCAGTATCTGGGCCTTGATGTGCTATGCAGTGGGCCCGGCCCTGTTCTTCAAGGTCTATCTGATCAGCCTGTCACTCGCCGGGGGCGCCGGTATCGTGCTGTTTACCGTACAGCATAACTTCGAGCACTCGTACGCCAGTGACACGAAGCATTGGGATTACGATACCGCAGCCATCGAGGGAACCAGCTTCCTCATCCTGCCGCGGTGGCTGAACTGGTTTACCGCGAACATCGGCTATCACCATATCCACCATCTGTCGTCGCGGATTCCCAACTATCGGCTGATAGGCTGTCACGATGCGCACCGGCAGCTGTTCACGGCCGTCACCCGGTTAAAGCTGACGCAGATCTACGGATCGCTGCACTACATTCTGTGGGATACGCGCGCACGGCAGCTCATTTCCGTCGCGGAATATCAGCAGCAGCTCGCTGTAGCACGCTAGACCCGACCGGGAGGCACACGCCCTCAGCGGCGGCGCGGCGATAACGAGAGCTTATTGCCGCTCGCCGTGCACGAAGTCCCGTGCCTAGGGAGTCTGCGTGTCGCCCCCGGCATTGGAGGCCTCGCTCTTGGCGGCCTCACGCGACTCCTGGCTTGCGGTTCGTGCGCTGCGCTGCGCCACGCGTACCCGCTGCTCTTCACGTATCTGTTCGAGTGTCAGGCCGGTGCCGTGAGCGATCACATCCAGCACCGGATGCGCGGCGTCACCGGGCATGCGCAGTGCATGGACCTTCTCCCATGCGCGGATGCGGACGTCGGGAGGATTGGCGGTCGAGCGCTGCTCGGCGAGCGCACGCTGCCGCTGCTGCAGCCGCTCCTCGGCGTCCATGGCCAGGCGTTCGGCGTGAGTGCGGATGATCTCAACGTTAGGGCGTGAAGCTGAAAACTTTTCGGTCATAAGTGTGCTGCGGTGTGGATGTCCACGTGGTCAGATTGCCGATGAGGGTTCGGGTGTTTGCGAAGGCTGCGGGTGAATGTCGAGTGCGACTGCCAGTCCGAGACGACCGAGCAGACCCAGCGTCGATGCCGACAGTTCCAGGGTGAAATCGGTACGGGCGAACAGACTGACGTAGAGCTCCGCGATGCCCCCTTCTGCCTGCAGCCGCTCGAGAAAGCTTTGCGAGCGTCGCAGGTGGGCGAGCGTTTCCAGCAGCACGCCCTCCACCGAGACCTGGGCTGAGGACAACTGCGGGTTCTCCATGAGCCGCGCCATCCAATAGCTTTCACGGTAGAGGCCTTCGAGAGACTCGCCCGCCGGTCCCAAGCGCGGCGTGCCTGCCTGCCAGGTGTGCTGCGGTTGGATGCCGAGCGTGTGGGTGATCGTGGCCGGATCGATGCGCGGATGACGCATGCGCAGCGAGATGGTGAACTCGTACTGGCTCATCGCGCAGCCTCCGCAAAAGGTGTCGCATTCGCGCTCAGGTCAGGTATCGGCGCTGAAAGTTGCAGTTATGGTGTAACTGAGGTGCAACTGACACGGCTCCTTGTCGCCAACGCGTACGGCACGCTTGCCCGAGCAGCGCAGTTCTCCCGCAGCACGGTGCGCGGGGTCGGCGACCGCCGCCTTAACGGCGGCACCGAGGTCGAAATGCCCGTCACAGTCCGCGTACGGACAGGGAAACTCAAAGAACGCTCGTGCCGGGGTATGCAGGGTGTGCGACTGCGGGGCCGGGTTGTTCGAGGTCGCACCGTGAAACAGCAGCTCCAGCCGCAGCTGCTGCACCGCCGGGTACACGTCGCGCAATGCGAGCGCCGCGGCCCGGTCACGCCGCAAGCGATCACGACGCTCCTGGCGTTCGGCGGCCGGACTGATCAGGGCGAGCTTCATGATGCGTCGGGCGCGAGCGGCTCGGTCACCGCCGCCGCTTCATCCCCTGGCGTCGCAACATCGGCGGGCTCGGTCGCAGCGCTCAGGCGCGCGGTGCGACGCTGCTGCTTCTCCTGTTGCCGCACCTTCTTGGCCAGCTCTCTTTGTTTGCGGACCTGATGATAGTTCTTACGCATCTGCGCTCCGTTCTCCTTGCAAGCTGAGGTCTGGCATGTTTCGCGCAGATCCGGTCCGGGGGGTTATGCCGGGCGTCTGCGTATGCTCTACCCGTGGCGGCGCCAGCACCCGCGCTCCAGGTCGCGCCATGGCTAGGGCGCGCGCGTGCCCCGCGGCCGGCGGCGCTCCGGCAAAGTAAGGGCCCGGTCCGGGCCCGGCGTGTTCGCCGCGAATGCCCGCAGGCACTCGCGCGAACAGATGATCACAGCGGGCTCCTGCTGCTCGATAGCGCCGGGATTGGGGTGCCGACTGATGCGAAAGTGCTCGTGCGGCCTGCGCCCGTCTTCGTAGCCGATGTCGCATCCGCACGTCGCATGTCATGACGAGGATTTCCTCGCCTGGGTGAAAAGCCCTGACCTGCGGCAAGCCATCGGTTCCTCAGTGGCCCCGGACCGGTCGCGCCTCAGTAGCGACGCGGCCTGCCCCCGCCCGAGCGCTCGCGCTCCTGCGCCTCGCTGACCTTGAGGGCGCGACCGTCGAAGTCAGTGCCGTTCAAGGCCTGCATCGCGCGCGACGCGTCGGCGTTCGACATCTCGACGAAACCGAACCCGCGCGGGCGACCGGTATCGCGATCGGTAATCAACGAAACCTTCTCGACGGTCCCGTGCTTGGAAAACAGAGCGTTCACGGCCTCGTCGGTCGCGGTAAAGGGCAGATTTCCTACGTATAATTTGGTCACTAGAAAGTACTCACGGATAAGAAGAATTAAATAAGCAGGTCAGACCTGCCTCCTGGTTCGTCAAAGCTTACGAGGGTGAAAGGCTGGCCTGAGGGGAGCGCCAGTGGGGCGCAGCGCGGGCAAGACAGACAAGCCGAAAGATTACGAGCCGACCACAGACTACAGGTTTTCTTGCAACTCTGCTGCAGTTTTTGGTAAGGCGCTCCTGCACGATGTGCGCCCCACGGCCGTCCCCCGGGGCCACGATGAAGGCTGCAGAACAAGGACTAATTGCGCGCCGCGCATGAAAGGCGCAAGGTGGAAAGCCTGCAGCGCAGCGAGGAATCAACGTGAACCACGATGCGGCGCGGGTCGCCATCCGGGCGCGCTTAAGCGAGCGCGTTCTGCCGTCCGATATAACGTGGCGCCGCCTGGGCGAATACGGTGGCGGTCAGTGTGACGGTTGCGGTGAGCGTATTACCTCCGCACAGGCATCCTATGCGGTGGATTTCACACCGGCTGCGGCGTTGCGGTCGGTCAGGTTCCATCGGCTGTGCTTCGAGATCTGGCAGCAGGAATGTCAGGCCCTGTTGCCCGGAACTGCCTGATGGGATGCGGCCTTAATCTTGATAAGCACGCAGGAAACCTAAGCCAATGAATCTAAGTCTGCGTGATGCTTTTGCAAGATTCGGCGCGAAGCCCAAGAACCGGCTGCAGGGCCTGTCCGCCATGGCGGCCGACGGAGCCTTGGTACTCAACTGCTCATACGCGTATTTCAGACACCCCACCCGCGGTGTGCTGCGCTATGAGGACCGCCTTTCCAGACAAACATCCGGCGCCAGCGAGGCCGAGCTTCTGGGCCGGCACCTGACGCTTGCGCAAACCGGCGCACTTCCTGTGCGGATGGTGGTGTCCTCCCGCGAGGCGGACAAGAGCGCGGGCGCCACGCCGGGCTGTCACGTGCGTCTCGATCTGGTTGGAAAGGTCGCGGAGTTCGATGGCGATCATTTTGTCGTCGACTTTACCCGCCCCGATACCTTCCGTCCGGATGCTCCCGCCCGGCGCAGATAGCGCGTTTCGGCACTCGGAGCAGGAGCGGCCTTGGGCAAGGCGGCGCCTGCCTCAGGCTGCCCCCGGACCAGAAGAGGGGGCTCTGCCCCGGGCGGCACTGCCTCGCGTGCCCGTCGCGGCTGGGGACGCCTGCGCCTGATTAAGAATCAATCCGCCAATAAGCCTTTAGTCATTCAAAGGGGAGGTGCGCCATGAAAAAGGTCACGAGGCACGCACGCTGGGTATCGGTGTGCGCTGTGCTGGGAGTCGGAGCGGTTACAGCCCAGCAACCGTCTCAGAACATGGACGCTGTGCTCGTCCAGCTGAAGCAGATCTGCCAGAGCGACATTCAAAGGCTGTGTCCGAACGTACAGCCAGGCGGCGGCCGCATCATCAAGTGCATGTCAGAGCATCAGGATGAGATCTCCCCGACCTGCAAACAGGCGATCGCGCAGGCCGATCAGACTGTGGCGCAGGGGCAGGGGGCGAATCCGCCGCAGCCGCCCATGCAGAGCCAGGCAGCGACCGGACCACGCCAGGGGGGCGCGCCGCAGGCGTCTGTCATGGGGCCACAGCCCACCGAGCTGGGCTTTTCCCAATGAATTTACACGCCGGCCGCATGGCGCGCGCCGCACGGGGGCTTTTGCAGCGCCAGCCGGGCATGCGCATCACGGGCCGCACCGGTGCCTTGATTGCATGGGGTTTGGCGGCCTTCGGCGCCGCGGCCGCTGCGGAGAAGGCGCCGGACAGCTCGGCGCACTACGTGCGCATGAAGCACGTACAGATCGTGGACGGCGACCTGCATATGCCGGCGATCAACGCGATGATCCCGACTGACTGGCAGTTCCAGGGGCTGCTGCGCAATCTGGGCGGCATGGGCGGCTGCTTCGCCGACCTCAAGTCGATGTATATCCATGCGCAAAGTGCCGACGGCTCGACGGAAAGCTGAACGGCAGCTGGACTGTCCTCCAGCCGGTGCAGGCACAGCCCTGATTGCCAGCGGTCGCCTCGGCCGCGCCAGCAGGAAGCGCGCTTGTGACGCCGGGCGCCCGCAGTTGACGCGAACTAGTGCGTCGAGCGATTGACCAGTGCTTCGGGAGCGAGGGCGCGCCTGACGGCCGTCACGAAACTCGGATCCGGACTGCCGGTGCGTGCGGTACGTGCCAGCTCGTGGCCGCTGCGGTCCAGGAGAATGAGTGCGCTGCCGTGATTGAAGGTGCCGTCAGGGAGCTCGCGGTAGGGGATATCCAGCAGAGCGGACAGGCGGCGCACATCCGCGGCGTCGGTTCGGGCCAGCGTCCAGCGTCGCAGGTCGATATGGCGCTCATGCGCGAGACGTTGCAGCGTTTGCGGCGTATCGTGGCTGGAATCAAACGTCACCATAAGAACTTCGAGTCGTGCACGCTGCGCCGGCGTTAAGCGATCTTCGATCTGATGCAGCGTGTTGATGGTGAGCGGACAGGCCATGGGACAGCTCGTGTAGAACATGGTGACGATCTGCACGTGACCCTGTCTGCCGAAGTCGCGCTTCACGCCGCTTTGCGTCTCCAGCGGGAGGTCCGAGTGGTAGGCTCCCCGCGGCGGCAGCGCGCAGCGGAACCCGAGGTTCGTGGTGGTGGCATTCGCTTTGAGCGAGGACAATAGTGCCAGACGCATCATCACCGGATAGTTTTCGCGGTCTTCGACCGAAAGCGCGCCCGAACCGCAGAACTTCAGGATATCCGGGTCGCCCTGATTGCGGTTGTCTGCGCCAATGAACAGCGCATTAAAGTCCTCAACCCATTCCCACACCAAGCCGTGGAGGTCGTGCAGACCGTAAACGTTGGCGGCGTCGCCACCGACCTCACGCAGCGGACCATCGGAAGGCTTGGCATACCAGGCCAGGATGCGCTGCTGCCACGCGGGGTCCTGACGCGCGTCGGCCAGATGTTCATTCGCCGCCGCGGCAAACTCCCACTCGTACCAGTCAGGAAGCCGTGCAGCGCGTGCCGCACAGAAGGCGCGCGCGGCAAACCAGCTGACGTGCGTGACCGGTTGCTCAGGCAGTACCTGATCGCCCAGCTCCAGAGTGTCGCGCCAGTGTTGCAGGTAGCTTTCGTCCGCCACGCTTGCGGGCGCACGGCCGCGCTGCCACTCGGGATGGGCGCGCACGAAAGCCAGAAACTGCGCATTGGTTACCGGCGTGCGCTGCAGGACGAAGGGCGCAATCACGAGATCGCCACTTGTCTTACCGCCGCGCGGCAGGATGGATCGAAACGCGCCGCCTGGCATCGGCGCATACGCCGCGGCGGCTCCCGCATCCGTGCCGGCGCGCACCTGACTGGGGAGTAGCGACCACGCCGCCAACACACCCGTAAGGCCAACCCAGACCGATAGCGCGCCCTTCATCGCCGCATTCTCAGTTCGCGGCGCCCGCCGGTCGTGGTGTCGACTCGCGTACCTTACGCACTTCCTCTGCGGACACCTGACCGCCGGGGTTTCCCCAGCTGTTGAGCACGTACGTCAGGATGTTGGCGATTTCGTCGTCGTTGAGCTGGCTCATGGGCGGCATGACGGAGTTGAACTGGTGGCCGTTCACCGTCACCGGCCCGTTCAGCCCGTTCAGCGGGATGCCGATGGCCCGGGTCTTGTCAGCAGCCAGGAAGTCCGACTTGGCGAGAGGCGGGAAGACGTTGGCGATGCCCTCGCCGCTGTTCTGATGACACACCGAGCAGGTGCCGTTGAAAAGTGCACCGCCGGCCTTTACCTGGTCGTCGAGGGTGAGGCTACCGGCCGCGGCGGCAGCCGCAGCTACGGCGACCGGCTGCGTGTTAACGGTGGCATCACCGAGATAGACGTTGTCCAGCTCTTTGCCCGAATAGATCGACTTGTTCTCCGGGCCGTCCACTTTGAGCATGCCCAGCGCGCCCTTATTGAAGGCACGGAAAATCGAGTGGTCAACCAGCACGTAGGTTCCAGGAACCTCGACACGGAAAGTAACGATGGCCGCACCCCCCGAGGGGATCAGCGTGGTCTGCACGTTCTCCTGGAAATGCGTGCCACCCTCGTATTGAACCTTGTCGAAGATCTCCCCGATGATATGAAACGAGCTCACGAGATTGGGTCCGCCATTGCCGACGAAGATGCGGACCGTCTCGCCGACCTTGGCCGTCAGCGCCTTGTCGGCCGTGAGCGAGCCCTCGGCTCCGTTGAACACGACGTAGGTAGGTCTCTCGTCGATCGCCTTCTGCATGTCGAAGGCCTGCAGGCCTTTTTCGCGGTATTTGCCGACCGTGTAGAAGTCGCCTTGCACCACGTAGTACTCGTGGTCAACCTTGGGCATGCCTCCTGGCGGCTCGACCAGGATCAGTCCGTACATGCCGTTGCCGATGTGCATACCTACCGGTGCGGTGGCGCAGTGATAAATGTAGATGCCCTCGTTCAGCGCTTTGAACGTGAACACCGATTCGTGACCGGGCGCTGTGAAACTCGAGGCCGCCCCGCCTCCGGGGCCTGTGACACCGTGCAAGTCGATGTTGTGGGGCATCTTCGAGCTCGGGTGATTGCGCAAGTGGAACTCGACGGTGTCACCCTGGCGAATGCGGATGAAGCTCCCGGGAGTAGTGCCGCCGAAGGTCCAGAAGGTGTACGTCACGCCTTCGGCGATCTGCTTCTCGAGCTCGCGCACTTCCAGCTCCACGATGACTTTGGCGGGGTAGTTGCGGTGGATCGGAGGCGGGACGTTTGGTGGGCTGGTGAGCACAGCCTTTATCGGTGCCCCCTGAGGCGGCCCGAAATCGCCTGGGATACGCGAGCTTTTCTCGGCGGAGGCCGGAGCCGCGAGGGCACCCTGAGCGCAGATGCCTGCCGCAGCACACAGGATCAGGCCGAGCAGGCGGAGTTTTGCGTGCATAAACGTCCCTCGGGCGACGGTGGCGCGGGTGAGATACCCGCGTGCGTAGAATCGGGTGACGAGTCGCGGCCTGCCAGCGGGGCAGCCGCAATCTTCTTTCGGTTAATGCTGATTCATCGTGGCAGATATTGATCGTTGAATGAGATAAAAGCGGGTCAGGCTGCATCCCCGAATGAAGAAGTTCTCGCTATTGGCCTATGGCTTCCGGCCGTTCTTCTTAGCTGCAGGGCTTGCCGCCGTCGTGCTAATTCCGTGGTGGACGGCCAGCATTGCGCTGGGCTGGGCCGTGCCTGCGGCATGGCTGCCGAGCCTTTGGCACGGGCATGAGATGCTCTTCGGATTCATCGCCGCCGCGCTGGGCGGGTTCTTGCTGACTGCGGTACCCAGTTGGACGGGGCAGCGCGGCTTTGCCGGTGCGCCACTTCTGGTGCTGGTGGTGATCTGGGCTGCGGGCCGCGTCGCGGTCTCAATGGCCGCACATTGGCCGGTCCTTGTGAGCGCGGGCGTCGATCTGGCCTTTATTCCCGCACTCATGGTGGTGCTGGCGCCGCCCCTGCTGCGCAACCGCAACCGCAACACCAAGCTGCTGGTAATTCTCGCCGCGCTGGCCGTGGGGCACGGCTTTTTCTACTGGGGGCTGATCCGCGGCGATACTGAGATGGCGCGCGCGGCCCTTCTGGCGGCGATCAATCTGGTCCTGGTGATCGTTACGATCATTGGCGGCCGGATCGTTCCCGCATTTACGGCCGCGGCACTGCAGAAGCAGCGAGAGAAGGGGGCACTCAGGCGATGGCCGCTCGTGAACGAGGCAGCGATTGCCGCGATGGTGGCTGTTCTGCTGGTGGACCTGGTCGCGCCGCAATCGCGCTGGGCGGGGGCCGCCGCGCTGGTCGCGGCTGCTCTGCAGTTGCTGCGGCTGTTGCAGTGGCACTCTGAGCGGACCTTGCGCATGCCCCTCGTCTGGATCCTGCACCTCGGCTATCTCTGGCTCGCCATCGGGCTTGGGTTGAAAGCGACCGTGCTGTTGACGGGCTATGGCTCGGGCTTCTCCTGGCTGCACGCGCTGACCGTAGGCGCTGCGGCCATCATGATCCTGGCCGTCATGACGCGTGCGGCGCTCGGCCACACCGGCCGCCCTCTGCTGGTTCGTAAGAGCACGATCGCGGCCTACTTGCTGCTCACGTGTGCCGCCGTGGTACGCAGTGTCGGACCCGCGACGGCGCTGCCATATCCCACCATCATCGCTCTCGCCGCGCTGTTGTGGACCGCGGCATTCGCGCTGTTCCTTTGGGTATACGGACCGATCCTAGTACAGGCGCGCGCGGACGGCAGGCCGGGCTAGGAGTGGCGACCTAGCGCAGCAGGCTCAGCCAGCCAAGCGGCTGGCGCGTAACAGCGATGCCCACGATCGCCACGAGCGTCAGCAGCGCGAGCCCGAAGGCGAGCGCGCTTCCCCAGTGGCTGCGGGCGCGACGCAGCGCCCAGACCCCTAGCCGATGTAGACGAAGACGAGCGCCACTTTTACCGTGAGCCAGGCGCTGGTAAGCGGGTACTGGCGGATGAGCACCGTGAGCAACACCGCCGAGGCGAGCAGCGTCGAGTCGATAAGGTAGGAGAGCCGTCGTAGGCTCGGGGCGTTCGCGGCCCCGTGCGAGTTGAGCCTGAGGACCCCGCGCAGCATGAATAGCGAGCCCGAGAGCAAGACGCAGCTGATATGCACCCAGCGTATGAGCGAGAAATGCGCGGCCAACATGCGTCAAGCCTACCGTGCGGGGCCGCTGTGTCATCCGCGTGCGGCGCTGGCGGATGGCGGCGGCAGACCTGCGGCTGCGTACGTGCCGGCGACCCCATCGACGCGCGGGATGCCGGCGGCGAATGCGCCGGCGGGCGTGAATAAGCATCGTGAGCGTGACCATGACGGGGGCCGCTGCTTAACTTCGCGCAACTGGCCCTGCCTGGCGCAGGCGGTGGCAAGTTCTGGCGGCTGGCCACGGACGATCTCGATGCCGGATTCGGTCATCAACGTACGAGTTGGCCCGCCGCAGGCAGGTGTTGGTAGTGCCGCGCTGTTCCCACTTGTTGCTAAGATCGCAGCCCTTGGATTCAGGGGGTAGACGATGAGAAATACCAGGAATCGATCGCTGGCTGTGTTGCTGTGCGTAGTCACCGGCAGTGCTGTGTCCATGACGGCGGCCGCTGATGTCACCATCCAGCAGCAGACGAGCTTCGAGATGGCCATTATCAAGATGCACGGCACCACGACGGAGTACACCACGAGCGACAAGGAACGGCGCGACTCCGACAATCACTGCGAGGGCATGATGTCGCTCTTCTGCGGGAATCTGCAGAGTGGTGAGATCGTGCGCCTCGACAAGGAGGTTAGCTGGCAGCTCGATCCGAAGAAGAAGCAGTACCGCGAGACGCCCTTCCCCACCGCAGCGCAGCGCCAGGCCGCGCAGCAGCACGCGCAGGAAGTGCTCGCCAAGCTGCAGCAGTGTCCGGCGGCCAAGCAGACCGGCCCGGACACCTCCAAGTGCGACATGTCACCACCGGTTGTGGACGTGAAGACGACCGACAGCCATGCGATGTTTGCCGGTCACGACAGCAAGCTCACGCAGGTCTCGCTCACACAGATGTGCCGCAACAAGCAGACCGGGGATGAATGCAATATCGGGATCTACACCGATGTCTGGCTGACCCAGGATGCGCTCGCCGGCCTCGATGAACGCCGGGCGTTCACGCAGGCCTATCTGAAGAAGATGGGCCTGGACGATACCGGCGGCGCCATGCAGAAGCAGCTGCAGCAGTTCCTCGCGGCCTACGCGGATTCGGTCAAGCAGCTGCAGGCCAAGGCGGCGGACCTGAAGGGGTACCCGCTGAAGACGACGCTGCGCATTGCTTATGGCGGGGAGCACTGCACGAGCGCAAAGCAGAATCAGTCCGCCGGCGCCGGCTCGGGCACTGCAATGACCGATGCCGGTCAGGCGGCCGGGGACGCGGCGACGAGCTCTGCGGCGGGAGCGGCCGGATCGGCGGCCGGTGCGGCGGCGAGCAACGCCGCGGGCAATGGCGTGGGCGGCGGCATTCTGGGCTCGGCGGCGAGTGCTTTCGGGAGCAAGCTCGCCAGCGGGCTGTTTAAGAAGAAGCAGCAGGCCAGTACCGATGCGGCGCCCGCGGCCGCGCCGCGCGGCAAGCTCACTCCCGCCGGGCATGATTCAGGTCGGGACGATGACGATAGAGACCACCGCCATCACGCCAGGCACGGTCGCGGCCGATCAGTTCGAGATCCCGGCCGGCTGGAGCCTCGTCACTCCCAAGGCGCGCGAAGCCAGGGAGAAGGAGGTCAGCTGCCCCAATGCCGGCTGAGCCCGCTCGCCCCAGCGGCGCTCAGGCCCCGGGCGTACATTGCGAGGCTCGTGTGCGCACCGGGAGTGCCCGCGCGGTCCCTGAGCGCCTCAGTCCGGCACCAGCGGCCCGGCCTCAGCGGCTGCCGGAGCTGCGCAGCAGCTCGGTTATCTGCTCGAAGGTGAGGGGGCGGCCGAACAGATACCCCTGCAGCTGATCGCAGCGCAGCAGGCGCAGCATGCGCGCCTGCTCCTCGGTTTCGACGCCTTCGGCGACACTGATCAGGCGCAGGGAACGCGCCAGCGAGATGATCATGGACACGAGCGTCATCGCCGCGACGTTCTCCATCATGGTGGAGACGAACGAGCGGTCAATCTTCAGTACCTGGGCCGGCAGGCGGGTGAGATAGGCCAGCGAGGAATAGCCGGTGCCGAAGTCGTCGATGCCGATGCTGACGCCCATATCGCGCAGCTCGGCGAGCTTGCGGATATTGTCTTCCACGTCGTGCATGATCAGCGACTCGGTCACCTCGACATCGATTCCCGGATCTGCGCCCCCGAGGCCGAGCGCATGGCGGATCTCGGGCAGGAACTCCTGCTTGCGCAGCTCCACGCTGGAGACGTTGATCGCGACGCGCGGCGCCGGCAGCCCGGCGAGCAGCCAGCGGCGCCGGTCGGCGATCGCGCGCCGCACCACCCAGCGACCGACCTCGACGATCAGTCCGGTCTCCTCCATCAGCGGGATGAAAGTCGCCGGCATCACCAGCCCGTCGGGACTGTTCCAGCGGATGAGTGCCTCAAGTCCCGTCAGCCGTCCGCCCGCTGCGTCCACCTTGGGCTGGTAGTGCAGCACGAACTCCTGGCGCTCCAGCGCGTTGCGCAGCTTGATCTCGAGCGCCAGCCGCTCGGCGGTACGCGTTGAGATGTCCTGGGTATAAAAGCGATACGGCTCGTTCTCCGCGCGGCTCTTGCGCGAGGCTTCATGGGCATGGCGCAGCAGCGTCTCCGCATCGACGCCGTCGCCGGGGAACAGAGCGATGCCCGCGCGGCCGGCGATACGCAGCTGGTGGTCGAGCACGGCGCAGGGCTCGTTGAAGAGCTGGCCGCACCAGTCGGCCACGGTGCGCGCCACCTCGCTTTCTGAGTGCACCACCGATATGAAGCCTGCGAGCTCGTCGGCCCCGAGGCGCGCGCAGCGCGCATCGTCGCCGATGGCCTGGCGCAGGCGCTGCGCCAGGATCTTCAGCACCTCATCGCCGACGTGGCGCCCGAGCGTGTCATTGATGCTCGCGAAGCGGTCGATGTTGAAGACCACGAGCGCGAGCTTGTGGCCGGCGGCCTCGGCGGCGTCGAGGTCGCGCGGCAGCCGCTGCAGCAAGAGCGAGCGGTTGGCGAGCCCGGTGAGGGCGTCGTAGTACGCGAGGTAGTCGAGCTTCTCGGTCTTGGCTATGTGGTCGAGCGCAAAGGAGACATCGCCGGTGAGCTCCTGCAGCACGCGACGCTGATCCTCATCGAAGAATCCCGGGGTGTCCGCATACAGGCCGAACACGCCCACGCTGCGCTCTGCCACGACCAGCGGCAGGAGCAGGGCGGAGGCATAGCCGAGCTTCATCAGGGACTCACCGCGGGCGAGGTTGTGGGCCTCGGCCCGCAGGTCATTGCACACCACGTCGCGCTGCGAGGCGAGCGCCTCGTGCACCATGCTGCGTCCGGGCTCGACGCCGAGCCGGATGGGCTTGTTGAGCTGGTCTTCGGAGCCGAGGCTGACGCCGGCAAACGCCACCGGGGTTATGGAGTCCTCGGCTTCCACGAGGCCGATCCAGGCATGGCGGAAGCGCCCGTACTCGACCGCGAGGCGGCAGGTCTCGGTGAACAGCGTGCCGCGGTCCTGCACGCGCACGATGAGGCTGTTGACACCGCTCAGCAGCGCCAGCAGGCGATTGCGGTGATCGAGCTTCGCGGCGGCGAGAGCGCGTTGTGCGACCTCTTCCTGCAACCTTGCCGCCTGGGCTTCCAGGCGCGCATTCGCCTCGCGCAGCTCGCTCGCCTGCTGCATCAGCTTGTCGGTCATCAGCCGCAGGTGGCGCACGCTGTAGCTGCCGGTGATGGCGCCTTTGGCGTGCTCGACGGCGCCCAGTGCTTCCTCCACGGCCGCGAGGATGTCGCCGGGCGCGCAGGGCTTGCGCAGGACGTGCACGACGCCGCCGGCACGGGCCAGCTCGGCTGCCTCGGCGTCGCTGTACTCGGCACTCAGGAAGATGACCGGTGTCGCCCCTTCCGGCGTCAGGCGCAAACGCCGCACCAGCTCGTAGCCGTCGAGCTTCGGCATCATCAGATCGGAGACCACCAGCTGCGGCTTCTCGGTGCTGATCTGCGTCAGCGCGTCTTCGCCGTTGGTGGCCTCGCTGACGCTGTGACCGGCGCGACGCAGGACCGTGGTGAGCATCCGGCGCACACCTTCGTCATCATCGGCTATGAGTACCAGGGCCATGTGTGCTCGGACCGCTAAGTAACGTCGTCCTCCCCGGGATGGGACAGTGGCCCTACCGTCGCGGTGGGCGCTTGCGGGCGGCTGCAGAGGGCGGGAGCGGAAGGTCGCACCTGCGATCCACGGTCCGCGCCCGCCTCATGAATCAGGCCACTGCCGCTCGTTATTGAAAGGATTCCGCAGGATGATAGTCAATGCCTCGGTACAATCCGCACTTTCATGCAACAAATGCCCCGGGGACGCACGTACGGACACGCTACAGGCCGTGGTGCGGTGCGGCACTGCTTTGCTTTATGGTCGCTGAGTGCTGATAGTTGAACAGGCGATGAACAAGCGTTCCGGAAAGCCGCGGTGAGTGCATCCTCGGATCTGGATGAGGCGGCCGTCGCGGCGGCAATGCTCGCCGCGCAGCCCGATCCGGTCATTGTCGTCGACGCCTCTCAACGCATCGTGCTGTTCAATGCCGCGGCCGAGAGTGTGTTTGGATGCCGCAGCGCAGATGCGCTCGGCACGCATGTCGAGCGCTTTGTGCCGGTGCGGCTGCGCGCAGCGCACCAGCAGCACATGCTGACGTTTGCTTCCAGTCCCGGGTCGCAGCCGGCCATGCGGCGCCGCGAGCTCAGCGCGCTGCGCGCCGACGGCACCGAGTTTCCCGTCGAGACCTGCGTGTTCCGGATGCAGGTGGGCGCGGCGCCGCTGCATGCCGTGGTGCTGCGCGACCTGAGCGACGAGGATCCGCGCCTGGCGGTCGGCAGCTTTCAGGCGCGCAAGATGGAAGCGCTCGGCACACTCTCGCGCGGCGTGGCCCACGAGCTCAACAACATCCTCTTTGCGATGCGCGGTTTCATCGAGCTCGCGCTCGATGACACTGCCGACGACCATCCGGCGCGCGAGAGCCTGCTCGAGATCGAGAAGGCGGTCGACCGCGCGAGCGAGCTGATTCGGCGTGTCCAGGCATTCAGCAGGCTGGAGGCCCCGCGGCTCGAGATGCTGCAGCTGCCGCCCCTGCTGGCCGAGGCCGTGGCCAGCGCCCGCGCCGACCTGCCGCGCCAGCTCGAGGTGCGCACCAGCTGCGCGGCCGACCTGCCGCCGACCGTCGGCGACGCCAGCCAGATCCGTCAGGTGCTCGCCAATCTCGTCAGCCACGTGGCGCACGGCCCCGAGTCCGGTGCCGGTCCGATTGAGGTGACGCTCGCTGCCGCCGAGGTGGCACCGGGCGCGATACCCGAGATGCGGCCGGGCCGCTATCTGCGCGCGAGTGTGCGCGGCGCGAACGGCAACGCGCGGACCAAGGCCGAGCGCATTCTCGATCCTTTTCGTACTGCACAGCCGGCCGAGCAGCTGATGGGCACCACGCTGTCGGTGGCGCAGGGCATCCTGCGCGTGCATGGCGGGACGCTCACCGTGGCCAGCGAGGCGGGCAGCGGCACCATCCTGTCGGCCTACTTTCCGGCCATGAGCGCGGCGCCGGCCGCGGCGGCCGCCGCCGCGCCGGGCGGACTTCAGAAACTGCGGCTGCTGTTTGTCGATGACGACGAGGCGCTCGTCATGCTCATCACCCGCAAGCTCGAGCGGCTGGGCTACGTGGTGGCGGCGGTCAATGACGCCCCGAGCGCTCTGGGGCGCTACGCCGAGGACCCCGATGCCTTCGATGCCGTAGTCACCGACCTGACAATGCCGGATATGTCTGGGTTTGAGCTGGCCGCGGAGGTGCTGCGCCTGCGGCCGCAGGCCACGATCATCGTCACCTCCGGCTACGTGCGTGAGCCGGACCTGCAGCGGGCGCGCGAGATCGGCGTACGCGCGCTCATCCGTAAGCCCGCCACCGTCGAAGAGTTGAGCCTGCAGCTGGATCAGATCTGCCGCGGAAGCTAAGCGCCCCGGGCCCGGGCCGCACTCGATCCCGCCTGAACAGCGACCTGTCATGCGCTACACTCCGGCGCGGCCGCTGCCAGCGGCCTGCACAGGCGCGGTGAGGAGCTGGTTTGAGAGCGGGGAAGCATCATGACGGCCGCTAGTACGCCGCCGCCGGAGCAGCAGGACGTCGCTGCCACCGCGCGCCCGCCCGCGGCCCCAGCGCCTGCCCCTGCTGCGGCCGCCGCCCATCCCTTGATCGACAAGCTGCGCCAGCACCACGTCGGGCGCGTGGCGCTGCTGTACCTCGGGGTGTGCTGGGTCATCCTCGAGCCGGTACACGTGGTGTTCCACATGCTCGCCGTGCCGGAATGGATCAACCGGCTGGTCATCGTGCTCATGGTGCTCGGCTTCCCGATCGCCCTGATCACGGCCTGGGGCTACAGCTCCCAGCCCCGCAACCCGGCCGAGCAGCACGAGCGGCGCACGGGACTGCGCCGTTTGAACCGGCGCCTGAACTCTGCGATCGGTGCGATCGCGGTGCTCATGGTGCTGTACTTTCTCCTCTATCACTTCTGGCTCGGCAAGCACATCACCGAGCCGATCAGCGAAGAGGCCCGCGCCGGTGCCGACGCCGAACCGATCGCCGGGGCGCCGGTGCCGCAGCGTTCGATCGCTGTGCTGCCGTTTTTGGACATGAGCCAGGCGAAGGACCAGGAGTACCTGGCTGACGGTCTGGCCGAAGAGCTGCTCAATCTGCTGGTGCAGGTTCCGGAGCTGCGCGTTGCCGCGCGCACCTCCTCGTTCACGTTCCGGGACAAGGCGGCCGACGTTCCCAAGATCGCCAAGGAGCTGCACGTTGCGCACGTGCTCGAGGGCAGCGTGCGCAAGGCCGGGGACAAGGTGCGCATCACCGCGCAGCTGATCCGCGCGGACAGCGGCTACGAGCTGTGGTCGGAGACCTATGACGGCACTCTCGATGACATCTTCAAGCTGCAGGACCGCATCGCCGGCTCGGTGGTGCAGGCGCTGAAGGTCAAACTGCTCGGCGGCGCATTGCCCGAGCGCGCCGCCCCGGCCAACGTCGATGCCTACAACCTCTACCTGCAGGGACGCTTCTTCGCGGGCCTGCACACCAAGGAGGGCTTCGCCCAGGCCGTCGACTATCTGGAGCGTGCGGTGAAGCTCGATCCGAGCTACGAGCCACTGTGGACCGAGCTGTCGATCGTCTACGGCGACATGGCTGCGCGCGGCTTCATGCCGCCCGAGCAGGCGCTGCCCAAGGCGCGCACTGCCGTGCAGCAGGCGCTGCGCCTGAATACCAAGAGCGCCCGCGCGCATGTGGCCATGGGCTACCTGCACATGAACGATGACTGGGACTGGGCTGCGGCCGACAGCGAGATGAGTCAGGCGCTCGCACTCGAGCCCGGCAGCTCCGACGTGCTGCACGCCGCCGGCAGTCTCGATCTGGTGCTCGGACGCGTCGATGCGGCCGTGAAGGCCTTCCTCGCCGCCCTGCAGCGCGATCCGCTGCGCGCCTCCTCTTACAGCAATCTCGGCGTGGCTTACTTTGCCGGCGGCCGCCTCGCGGAAGCCGAGGGTGCGTTCCGCAAGTCGATCGAACTGCGGCCCGCCGCCGCGTACACCCACAACGGGCTGGGACTGGTGCTGCTGTGGCGCGGCGATCTGAAGGGTGCGCTGGAAGCCATGCAGCAGGAGACCGACGACATGTGGCGCCTGGAGGGCATGGCGCTCGTGTACTTCGCCATGCACCGCAGCGCCGATTCCGATGCGGCGCTCGCCGAGCTCACACAGAAGTTCGCCAAGGAGTCGCCCTACGTGGTGGCGACCGTGTACGGCTACCGCGGCGAGGTGGACCGGGCGTTCACCTGGCTGGACCGCGCCCTCGCCGAGCGCGATGCGACGCTGACCACCATCAAGAGCGATCCGCTGTTCGCGAAAATCAAGACGGACCCGCGCTACGCGGCGCTCCTGACGAAAGCACGCCTGCCGCTCTAGCGCTGCGACCGGCGGGCGGGGCGGCGGATGCGCACCACGCGCCGCCGCTGCAGCATGTGTGCCCCGAAGAACACCAGTCCGGCGAGCCCCGCGAGGCTCAGCAGCGAGGGCTCCGGTACGCCCGTGCCGGTGGAAGTCCCGGGACTGGTGGCAATGTGGAAGGCATTCGGGTCAGCCGGCGGCTGGCAGCTGGTGGGGTAGGGCGGATCGAGCTTGATCACCGGGTCGAGGCTCGCCGAGGCGTCGTTCAGCGCGCCGGAGCCCTTGCCCGCGCTCGTGATCGCCGTGATCGAGATCACGTAGTTGTCGCCGTTCACCACGCACAGAAGGTCGGTGAGCGTCTGGTTGTTCCAGTCGCTGGCGCAGACCCCGTGTGAACAGAACGCGGTGAGGTCGAGCAGCGGCGCACTCGGATCGGGGTCGGCGATGCCCTTGGGGATGTTGCCGTCCGTTCCGGCATCGGTGATCACGAGGTTCAGCAGCACGGTCCCGCTGCCGGCCGCCGCCGCGAGTCCCTTGCTGATGACGTCGACCGGGATGAACTGGACATTGGCCGGGCCGGTCGCTTCGAAGGAATAGATGAGGTTCGCCGCCGCCTTCACCCCGGCTCCCGAGGTCCACAGGCTCATCGCGTCCACCGCGGTGCCGGGTCCGAGCACCGTTCCGCCCGGGGTCACCGGCAGATAGCTCTGCGTGCCGATGCCGCCGGATACCGCGGCGAAGCCCGGGCCAGCGCTCTCCGAGCCGCACAGTCCGCCGTTGCCGCTGAACAGCTCGCAGCCGGAGAGGAGCGAGTTGCCCTGGCTCACGCCGAAACTGAATTCGGCGGGCGGAATCGGATCGGCGACAGCGCCGGCGACGGGCGCGAGGGCTGCGAGCAGGAAGAAAGTCGATGCACGGAACGATGTTTTCATTTTTCGGCCTTGGCGAGCGGCACTGCCGCGATCCCCGGTAAGAGCTACGCGCGGACTGCATCCCCTGCATCCACGCGGCACCGATTGTGAGGGATGAGGGTCACCGCGGTCTATCGGTCGAACGGCGGAGCTTTTTATGTAAAGCCCGGCGCATACGCGGCGAGAATCTGTCATCTCGCTTCAGCGGCGCAGCAGCCACGCGATCAGCGACAGGAGCAGGCTGAGCAGCAGCATGGTCGTGATCGGCACGAACAGCCGCAGCCCGGGCCGCTCGATGAGGATGTCGCCGGGCAGCCGGAACAGCGGCACGCGCCGCAGCCACGGCCAGGTGATGCCGACCAGCACCAGCAGCGCCCCGAGCAGAATGAGCAGGCGATTCACGGCGCGGCCTGCGCAGGGCAGGCGGGGTAGTGAGCCTGCGCCGCGAGGCGCTGCGCATCAGCCGGGTCGTTGCGCGTGAAGCGGCAGCCCGCCTCGGGCGCGGCGAGCGCCGTCGCGGCGAGCACGTCATCGCCCGCTGGGCGCGCAGCGCCGCCCACCCACGCGCTGAGCGCATCGAATGCCTCCTCGGCCTCCGTGGCCGAGAAGGCGCAGTGCCCGACCGCGCGCACCAGGCGCTGCACCAGCAGATGCTCACGCCCGTGGGCGCGGGCGCGCTCGCGGTACAGCTGCTCCATGCGCAGCGGCACGTACAGATCCCCGAGCGTATGCAGGGTGAGCACGGGCACGTCGAACTCGCCGCTGACGAGCGGTACCCAGCGTAGTCCGTCCGCGCGGCGCGGGTTGGCAGCGGCAGCGCGCACGGCGCGGGTCACGGTCGCGTTGAACTGCTGCTCGGCGGCAGACAGCGCACCTGCGCTGGTGTCGAAGCGGTAGACGATTGCGCGCGTGTCGGCGACGCTTGCCAGCAGGACCCCGCCGAGCGTGCCATCGCGGCTGCCGAGCGGCCACAGCGTCGCCTGCAGATCCGGGTCGGTAAAGCCTTCCGCGAAGAACGGCCGCGGGCCACCGGACAGGTTCATCGCGATGCGCTCGAAGCGCGCGCCGCTGGTGCTCGGCTGCGCAGGAAACTGCGTCCACAGCACCCCGCGGGCGCGCGCCTGCACCGCCTGCCACTCGCCGATCGGATACCCGGAGGCCGGATAGCCCGCCACCTGCAGGGCCGCGAGGTGGTAGGCCGCAAAATAATCGGCGAGCGCGGTATCGCCGAGCACGCCGCACATCGGCAGCGCGCCGGCGTAGCGCACCCGCTGGCGCTCATCGGCGAGGGTCTCGCGCTCGACCGCAGTGGCAGCGATGTGGCCGCCCATCGAGGCGCCGGCGATGAGCAGGCGCCGCGGCTGCGGCAGCGTCACGCCGTGCTCGCGCGCCACCGTGACCAGGGCGCGGGCCAGCGCGTTGGTATCCTCGAGCCCGGCGCGCACGTCGTAGGCATTCTTCGAGTAGCTCGAGGCGGCCCAGGCGTAGCCGCGCTCGATGAGGTGCCGGCGGATCGGCGGCGGGGAAACCTTCAGCTCCGGGACCACGCCGCGGTAACCGTGCGCCCACATGATGAGCTCGCCGTTCCAGCGATCGCGCGGCACCTCGATGAGGTAGGCCGCCCCGTCGAGCACCCCGGCCCAGCGGTAGGTGTCGGGGGCGCCGGGCAGCGCGGCCAGCTCGCTCGCGGCCGGCAGGGTGTAGAGGCGCGTGTCCTGCGGACGGATCGCTTCGGGGGTGCGCACGGCGCCGCAGGCGCACAGGCCGACTGCGCACAGAAGGAGCGCGGCCGGGAGGGCACGGGAGTCTGCCATGGCGACAGTGTGCGCGAACGCGCCGCGGCGATGCCAGTGGCTCAGGGGTGCGGTGCGGGCTGTGGCGGCACGGTCTGCGCTACACTGCGGCGTCGAATCCGGAAGCGACGGTCCATCCCCTGCACCGTGACACGCAAGCGGCCCGTGGCCGCGTGACTGCGGCAACGCCTTGGTGAGCGCGCCAACAGCGGATCGTGAGCTCGATCCGATCGTCATCCGTTTCGGGCGGCTCGGCGACATGGTCATGCTCACCGCGCTGCTCGCGCTGTTGCATCAGCGCTATGGCAGGCCCTGCCAGCTTCTGGCTGCCGGCCCGTGGAATGCACCGCTGTTCACCGGGCATGCGGATGTGGCGCGGCTGTGGCCGCTGCCGCGCCACGCCCCGATGGCGCTCAGCGCGGACTCGTGGCGCGCCGCACGCATGCTGCGGCGCTGCGCGCCCGGGCCGGTGTATGTGGCCGAGTACCAGCCGCGCCAGGTGCGCCGCATCCGCCGGCTGCTCGCGCTGGCGGGCATCGATGCCGCTCGCTGCCTGTTCCTGCCCGAGGACGGTGCGGCAACGCACTGGGTGGAGCGGCTGGTCGCCTTCGGGCATGCAACTCCCGCGGCGCTGCCCGCGCCGGCCTATCCGGCCGGCGCGGGACCGTGGCGGCCGCACCTCGCCGTGCAACCGGCGGACATCGCGGGCATCGAGGAGTGGCTCGCACGGCACGCGTGCGCCGCCCGCGCGCTCATCCTCATCCAGCCCGGCAACTTCCGTACCTTCAGCCGGCGACGCGAGGCGTACCGCGGGGCCGACGACAAGGCCTGGCCGCTGGAGCGCTGGGTGAGGCTCCTTGAGAGCCTGCACGCGCAGCGGCCCGACTGCCGTGTGCTTTTGTGCGGGGCGCCCGCCGAGGCAGAGCTGCTGCAGGAGCTTGCCGGCGCCGCGGCCCTCGAGGCGGTCGTGGCAGCGGCGCTGCCGCTGCGGCCGTTCATGGCGCTGTGCCTGCGCGCGCACAGCATGATCTCCATTGATACCGGTCCGGCGCACGTGGCCGCCGCGCTCGGTGTGCCCCTGGTGGTGCTCTATGGGGCCGAGAACCCGGCACGCTGGCTGCCGCGCAGCCCGGGCTCGCCCGTGGTGGCCGTGGGCGGGCCGCCGCGCTCGCAGCGGGTCGACGCTCTCACCCCGCAGGAAGTACTGGCCGCCTGGGAGACGCTGGCCCTCGGGGCCGGCGCGGCGGCGGCGGCCGGTCCTCACAGATAGGGATCTGCGCGCAGCAGGAAGCCGCGCACGTAGTCCTCGACACCGGCCTCGAGTGAGGTGAACGGCCGGTCATAGCCGCTGGCGCGCAGCCGCGCCATGCGCTGCCTGGGTGAAGTACTGGTATTTGGGCTGCAGCTCCGCCGGCATGTCGATGAACTCGATCCGCGGCGACTCCCCGAGAGCCTTGAACAGGGCGTGACCGAGATCGAGCCAGCTGCGCGCCTGGCCCGTGCCCACGTTGAAGAGCCCCGAGACCTGCGGCTGCTCGAGCAGCCACAGCATCACCTGCACGCAGTCGCGCACGTAGATGAAGTCGCGCAGCTGGCCGCCGTCGGCGTAGTCAGAGCGCGCGCTGCGGAACAGGCGCAGCGGCTCGCCGCGCGCGGACGGCGGCGAAGTTGCGCGCCAGCACGCTGCGCATCGTGCCCTTGTGGTACTCGTTCGGGCCGTAGACGTTGAAGAATTTCAGGCCGACGCACTGCGGCGGAAGCGCTGCGCCCTGCTCGCGCAGCCGTGCGATGCGCCGGTCGACCAGGTGCTTGCTCCAGCCGTAGGCGTTGAGCGGCCGCAGCAGCGCAAGCGCCGCACCGTGCGGGTCATCCTCGAAGCCGGCGCTGCCATCGCCATAGGTCGCGGCGGAGGAGGCGTAGATCAGGCGCTTGTGGTGATGGGTGCACCAGGCGAGCAGGTCGAGCGTGGCGCGCGCGTTCTGGCGGAAGACCAGATCCGACATCCGTCTCGGTGGTGGAGCTGTTGGCACCCATGTGCACCACCGCCGCGAGCGCGTTGCCGTGGCGCTCGAGCCAGCCGGGCAGCGCCTCGGGTGTGATGAGGTCGGTGATCTCGTGCTTGGCGAGGTTGCGCCAGCGCTCATCGCTGCGCAGCCAGTCGCACACCACGACCTCGTGGCCGCGCGCCGCCAGGGCCGCGGCGAGGTTCGAGCCGATGAAGCCGGCGCCGCCGGTGACCAGGTACATCAGCTGGCTGCGTGAGGCGCGCGCAGCCTCGAGGAGGGTTGCGACCACATGCATCGGGCTCGACCCAGCCGCCGTCGCTGGCGCGTCCGTTGGCCGAGAGCAGCAGCGCGCGTGCGCCCAGGCGCCGGCCGAGCTCGACGTCGCTGCTCTTGTCGCCGACCACCACGGCCTGCGCGGGGTCAAAGCCGTGTTCGCGCGCCGCGGTGAGCACCAGCTGCGTCTTCGGCTTGCGGCAGGCGCAGTTGTCCTCGGGCGCATGCGGGCAGTAGTAGATGCCGTCCAGCCGCGCGCCGGCGGCGAGCACCATGCGCTCGAGGGCGGCATTGATCTCCCGCACGCGCGCGTGCGTCAGGCGGCCGCGACCGATGCCGGACTGGTTGCTGATGACGATGAGCGGGTGTCCGCGCTCGTGCCACAGCCGCAGGCCCTCGGCCGCGCCGGGCAGAAACTCGAGCTTGCCCGGGTCATCGAGATAGCCGTGGTCGACGATGATCGTGCCGTCACGATCGAGAATCACCGCCGCGGCGCTCACGCCTGGCCGCTCGCGGCGATGCGGCGGATGGTGTCGCTGGTGCTGTGCGCGGGCACGAGCTCGGCGAGCACGACCCGGCCGCCGCGCCGCAGCACCACCTCGGCGCCGACGACGGTATCGAGGGTGTAGTCGGCGCCCTTGACCAGCACGTCCGGCTCGAGGGCGGTGATCAGCTCAAGCGGCGTGTCCTCCTCGAAGATCACCACCGCATCGACCGCGCGCAGCGAGCTGAGCACCAGCGCCCGTGCGGCCGCGCTCTGCACCGGGCGGCCGGTGCCCTTGAGGCGCCGCACCGAGCAGGTCGGAGTTCAGACCGACGATCAGGCGGTCGGCGCAGCCGCGCGCCTGATTGAGCAGCGAGACGTGGCCCGGATGCAGCATGTCGAAGCAGCCGTTGGTGAAGGCGATGCGCAGCCCGAGCCGCCGCCAGCGCGTCATGAGCAGCTGGGCGCGCTCGAGGCTGTAGCTGCTCTCGGTGCTGCCGGCCTCGCCGCCGCCGAGGCGCGTGAGGATCTCGTCGGGCGTTGCGGTCGCGGTGCCGTACTTGCCGACCACGATGCCCGCGGCGATGTTGGCCAGCTGCGCCGCCTGGGCGATATCGGCGCCGGCGGCGAGCGCCACCGCCATGGCCGCCACCGCCGTGTCGCCGGCGCCGGTGACGTCGTAGACCTCGGTGGCAACGGT
Source organism: uncultured Pseudomonadota bacterium (assembly GCA_963825385.1). GTDB lineage: Bacteria > Pseudomonadota > Gammaproteobacteria > Steroidobacterales > Steroidobacteraceae > 13-2-20CM-66-19. Next base: position 351,251 of record CAWGSX010000003.1, read on the forward strand.
GCGGATGTGCACGGCCTCCCCGTCGCGCGGCACGATGGTCATACCCTCCTTGCCGCGCGTCGCCACCACGATGCTGCACACCCCGGCGGCCAGCACCGCGCGTGCCGCGGCGATCACCTGGGCATCGCTCGAGCACTCATGCCCGCTGGCGCTTTGCAGCTCGTGCTGGTTCGGGGTGAGCACGGTCGCGCCGCGGTACTTGGCGAAGGAGCGGCTCTTGGGGTCGACCAGCACCGGCTTGCCGGCGCCGCTCGCCAGCTCGATGGCCCGCGCGGTGACGCGGTCGCTGAGCGCGCCCTTGCCGTAATCGGAGAGGATGACGATGTCACTGTGCACGAGCGCGGCGGCGAAGGCGTCGAGCAGCTCCTCGGCCACGGCATCCCCGAGCGGTGCAACGCGCTCGACGTCGGTGCGCAGGATCTGCTGGCGGTCGGCCACGTAGCGCGTCTTCACCGTCGTCGGCCGCTGCGCATCGCTGATCAGCCGGGCGTGCTGGCGCGGACTCTCGGGCAGGTGGCTGCGCAGCTGCTGCGCGGCCTCGTCGCTGCCGACCACGCCGAGCAGCTGCACCGCGCCGCCGAGCGCGGCCACGTTGCGCGCGACGTTGGCAGCTCCGCCGGGCATGTCCTGGGTGCGCTCGAGTGCCAGCACGGGCACCGGCGCCTCGGGCGAGGTGCGCCCGACCGAGCCGTACACGAAGCGGTCCAGCATCACGTCCCCGAGCACCAGGACGCGGGCGCGGAAGAAGGCCGCCAGGACATCAAGCAGTGCTGCGTCGCTCATGCGCGTCCCGCGGAACTCAGGCGGTGGACTCCATGGCCTTGCACAGTATGTGGGTGACCAGCAGGTGCATCTCCTGGATGCGTGCGGTCACGCTCGAGGGCACGATGATGACCACGTCGCACAGCTCGCGCATCGGACCGCCGTCTCCGCCGCCGAGCCCGGTGGTGTGCAGCCCGCGCGCGCGCGCCTCGCGCAGGCCGGCGAGCACGTTGGGGCTGCGGCCCGAGGTCGAGAGCGCCACGGCCACGTCGCCCGCGCGCCCCAGCGCCGCAACCTGGCGGCTGAAGATGGTGTCGTAGCCGAAATCGTTGGCGGCCGCGGTGAGCACGAGGGAGTCGGCGGTCAGGGCGAGCGCGGCCATCGCGGCGCGGTTCTTCTCGTAGCGCACCGCAAGCTCGGCGGCGATGTGCTGGGCGTTGCCGGCGCTGCCGCCGTTGCCGAACAGCAAGAGCTTTCCGCCCCCGGCGAGCGCGGTGCGCCAGATCTGCAGCGTGCGCGTGAGCGGCTCGCGCAGCCCGGCCACGAAAGCCTCGCTGACGCTGTGGTGCTCGGCGGCCTCGCGCTGCAGCAGCGCCTCGACGTCGAGCTCGGGGGCGATGTCCGGCACACTCTTCAACAGCACGTTGGTTCCGCTCCGCCGGTCCTGGCCCGCGCGCTGGCGGCGCGGGGGCGGGTGGAAGGCACGCGCATCCTACCCGCATTGGCGCCGCGCCCGCACGCGGCGCTTGTACAGGCTAATCATACGCTTATGTCGCCCGGGCCGGGGCGCGCACGAGGCGGGCGCCCGGCGCCACGCTCCGTTACAGTGCGGGCCCTGGGAAGGGCCGCCGAACGGATCTGCAGCCAGCCGTGAACGCCTCAGCCGAGAACGCCGCGCCGGACCCTGCCGTGTGGGTGAGCACGGCGGCTCGCGAGGCGCCGCAGCGGGTGTTTCTGCGCGCGCCTGCAGGCGCTGCGCTCACCTACGCGCAGCTGCGCGAGCACAGCGGCCGTGCCGCCGCCGCACTGACGGCCTGCGGCGTGAGCGCCGGCGCGCGCGTGCTGGTGCGCGCCGAGAAGTCCGCCGAGCTCGTGGTGCTGTATGTCGCCTGTCTGCGCCTGGGTGCCGTGTTCGTGCCCGCCAATCCGGACGGCACGCCCCACGAGTTCGAGCACCTGCTGCGCGATTGCGCGCCGCAGCTGGTGCTCGTGCCGCCGCAGGAGGCGGCGACGCTCGGGCCGCTGATCGCAAGCACCGGGGCGGCGCTTGCGACCCTGGGGGCGCAGGGCGAGGGCTCGTGGCCGCCGCTCGTGGCGCGCACGCCGCCCGCGCAGCTGCAGGAGCGGCTGCCGCCCGAGGCGGTGGCTGCGATCGTCTACACCTCGGGCACCACCGGGCGCCCCAAGGGCGCGATGCTGACGCGCGCCAACCTCGCCAGCAACGCCTTCGTTCTGGCACGTGCCTGGCACTTCAGCCCCGCCGATGAGCTCGTGCACGTGCTGCCGCTCTTTCATGTGCACGGGCTGTTCGTGGCGATCAACACCGTGCTCGCAAGCGGCGCGGGGCTCACACTCATGCCGCGCTTCGAGCCCGCCGCGGTGGTGGCGCAGCTCGCCGCCGCGACGGTGTTCATGGGCGTGCCCACGCACTATGTGCGGCTGCTGCAGGAGCCCACTCTCGGGCGCGGCGCCTGCGCCGGCATGCGCCTGTTCGTCTCCGGCTCCGCACCGCTTCTGCCGGAGACCCATCGGGCATTCGCCGAGCGTACCGGTCACACCATCCTCGAGCGCTACGGCATGACCGAGACACTGATGAGCACCTCCAACCCCTACGACGGCGCGCGCGTGCCCGGGTCGGTCGGCCCGGCGCTTCCCGGAGTCAGCGTGCGCCTGGCGCGGGCCCCGGGCGGCGCGGCGGCGGATGAGGAGGTGGGCGTGCTCGAGGTGCGCGGCCCGAACGTATTCGCCGGCTACTTCGGGGATCCGGCCAGGACGGCCGCCGAGTTCAGCGCCGATGGCTGGTTCCGGACCGGGGACCTGGCGCGGATCGATGCGCGCGGCTACGTGTGGATCGTGGGCCGGGCCAAGGACCTGGTGATCAGCGGCGGCTTCAACGTGTATCCGCGGGAAGTCGAGACGGAGCTGGATGCCGTGCCCGGGGTACTGGAGAGCGCGGTGTTCGGGGTGCCGCACGCGGACTTCGGCGAGGGGGTCACCGCGGCCGTGGTGCTGCGGCCCGGGGCGCGCCTCAGCGAGGACGAGCTGGTGCAGGCGGTGCGCGCGCGGCTGTCCGCCTACAAGGTGCCCAAGCGGGTGCTCGTGGTGGCGGAGCTGCCGCGCAACACCATGGGCAAGGTGCGCAAGGACGCGTTGCGTGCCGAGTATGCCGGCCTCTATCGTGGGCGCTGACCGCCCGGCGTGCGGGGGCAGCGGCGCGCGTGCCGGCCCCGTGCAGCGGCTGCGGCAACGGGAGGATTTGAGGCATGAGCGAGCGCAGCGCTCTTGAGCCGCTCAGCCGTGCCCAGGTGCGCGGCTTCTGGGCGGCATGGGCGGGATGGACGCTGGACGGCATGGACTCGTTCATCTTCGCGCTCGTGCTCACCCCGGCGCTCGCCGAGCTCTTACCCAAGTCCGGGCTCGACGGCTCCCCACCGCACGTGGTCTTCGCAGGCTCAGTACTCTTCGCGGTGTTCCTCGCCGGGTGGGGGACCTCGCTCGTGTGGGGGCCGCTCGCCGACCGCTTCGGGCGCGCGCGCACCCTCGCCGCGGCGGTGGCCTGTTATGCACTGTTCACCGCGGCGGCGGCGCTGGCGCAGAACGTCTGGCAGCTCGGCCTGTTCCGCTTCCTCGCCGGCGTCGGCATCGGCGGGGAATGGGCGCTCGCCGGCACCTACGTCGCGGAAGTCTGGCCTGAGTCGCGCCGCAGGATGGGCGCAGGCTACCTGCAGACCGGCTACTACGTCGGCTTCTTCCTCGCCGCGGCGCTCAATTTCACCGTGGGTGCGGCGTTCGGCTGGCGCGCCATGTTCCTGTGCGGCGGCGTGCCGGTGGTGCTCGCCATCTACATGCTCTCGCGGGTGCGCGAGTCCGAGCGCTGGAGCGCCGTCGCGGATGCCGCCCCGCGCATCCATCCGCTCAAGCAGATCCTCGCGGGGGTCTACCGGCGCCGCACCCTGACCAACGCCGCCCTGGTCACCGTCTCGATCATCGGCCTGTGGGCCGGGGCGGTGTACGAGCCCGCGGCGATCATCGCGCTCGCCAAGCAGGCCGGCCACAGCATGCCGCAGGCGACGCGGCTCGCCTCCTTTGGCACCGGGCTCCTCTCGGTCGGCACGGTGCTCGGATGCCTCATGGCGCCGCCGCTCGCTGAGGCGCTCGGCCGCCGCGGTGCGACCGGCGTGTACTTCAGCGGCATGGCGCTGTGTATCGCGGTGAGCTTCGGCTGGGCGTTCTACGTGCCCGGCGGGTTGCCGCTGTTCATCGGGAGCCTGTTCTTCCTGGGGTTCTTCGGGGGCAACTTCGCGCTCTACAGCCTGTGGCTGCCCGAGCAGTACCCGACCGCCATCCGCGCCACGGCGTTCGCGGTGGTGACCTCCTGCGGGCGCTTCATCGGCGCGGGCGTCAACTTCCTGATCGGCGCCTCCGTGCACGCCTACGGCAGCATCGGCATGCCGGTCGCCGCTACCGCGCTCGCCTTCCTCCTCGGACTTTTGGTACTGCCCTTCTGTCTGGAGACGCGCGGGCAGCGGCTGCCGCCTTAAGGGGAGGCGTCCTGCGGCTCAGTGCGTGGCATAGAGCCGCGCGACGTCCGCGCGCAGCGCCGACTGGCTCTTGGGGCGGCTGTAGAACATGTGGCCTCCCGGGTATTCGCGCACCTGCACGCGCTGCACCTTACCCATGAGCGGCATCTGGTCGACGATGAGCACGGAGGCCATGAACGGGCAGGACAGATCGTCCCAGCCGTGCACGATGAGCACGTTGAGCTTCGGGTCGATGGCCACCGCCTGGCGCAGGTCGTCCACCGAGCCGCGCGCCAGATCGCTCTCGCCGCGCTGCTCCGGATCGCCGCCGTCGCTCCAGAGCTTGTTGACCTCGTAGCTGAGCGCGTTGTAGCGGCCGCCGTACTTCCAGCCGACGGTGCGGGTGATGAAGTCGACCATGGCGGTCGTGGTCGGCGCGATGATGCTCTGCAGGAGCGGATCATTGGTGCGCTGCGTGGGGGCGAACGGGAAGGGGTCATAACTGGTGACGTTCGAGTCGTAGCGGCTGCCGAGCTTGCCCTCGCTGCGGTACACCTCGCGCAGGTACGCCTGCGTCTCCAGGCGCCCGCCGAGCTGGCGCACGAAGGTCGGGTCGAGGCCGGAGAGCGCGGTGACGCGGGTCACGATGCGCTCGATCGCCTGGTCATCCGAGCGGCCCTTGAGAAGATCGGTGACGTAATCGGTGCGGGTGTACTCGATGATCTGCGCCATCGCGGCATCGGTGAGCTTGCCCTGCCGCTCGAGGTTGGCGGCGGCGATGCTCGGCAGAGTCAGCATCCACGGCAGCGGCGAGAGATCGCCGTTGCGCTCGGCGCCCGGGTCGAGGTAGGGCGACACCAGGACGAGCCCGTTCATCGCCACCCCGAGCCGGGTCTGCAGGTAGTGGGTGATGCGCGGCCCGCGAAAGCCGCCGTAGCTCTCCCCGACCAGGTACTTGGGCGAGGCCAGCCGCTCGTTCTTCACCAGCCAGTCGAAGATGATGCGCGAGAGGTACTCGATGTCGGCGCTGGGGTTGTAGAAGTGCTTCTTTGCCTCCGCCTCCGGCACCTGCGCGTAGCTGAAACCGGTACCGACCGGGTCGATGAACACGAGGTCGGTGAAGCCGAGCCAGGTGCCGGCGTTGTCCAGGGGCAGGGCGGGATCGGAGGGACTGTCGCCCTCGGCGCCGAACTGCACGCGCTTCGGACCGATGGCGCCCAGGTTCAGATAGACCGAGGAGGCGCCCGGCCCCCCGTTGAGCGCGAAGGTCACCGGGCGATGGCCCCCCGGCACCGTGTAGGCGGTGAACATGACGCTGGCGATGGTCTTGCCCTTCTCATCCAGCACCGGGAGCGATCCCACGGTGGCCTCGTACTTGAGCACGCGCCCGTCGAGCAGCGTCGTCTGCGCCACCGTCTTGTCAGCCGGAAAGGGTGGCAGCTTGATCTCGTCGTCCTTGCCGGGCTTGTCGGCCTCCTTGCCGTCCTCCTTGGCCGCCCTGGCCGGGGTGGCGTCCTTGTTTGTATCCCTGGCGGCGGCGGCGAAGCCGGGCAGTGCACAGGCGAGCAGAAGGACTAACGGCAGTGTCTTGCGCATGAGTACCCTAGTGGCGGACGAGCGGGCGCGCTCGCCTTGCAGCGGTGGGAAAAATGGTTGCACATCGACCGCAGCGCGTCGAGAGCGCCCCCGGGCGCGCCGCACCCGTGCCGCGGGGTGAACTGAAGAATCCTCAAGCGGGCACGCCGGCGGAGGTGCTGCGCGCCTTCCTGCGGCTGGGTCTGACGGCCTTCGGCGGACCGGTGGCGCACCTCGGTTATTTCCGCACGGAGTTTGTCGTGCGGCGCGCCTGGCTGAGCGAGCACGACTTCGCCGAGCTCGTCGCGCTGTGTCAGTTCCTGCCCGGCCCGGCGAGCAGCCAGACCGGCTTTGCGCTCGGGCTGCGGCGCGCCGGCTGGCGCGGCGCACTGGCCGCCTGGTGCGGCTTCACGCTGCCCGCGGCCGTCCTGCTCACGGCCTTTGCGTGGATCGCGCCGGCGCTCGACCCGGCGAGCCCGCTGCTGCACGGCCTGCAGCTCGTGGCCGTACCCGTGATCGCCGGCGCCGTCCTCGGCATGGCGCGCACGCTGGTGCCGGATCTGGCGCGCGCCGCGATCGCACTCGCAGCGCTCGCCGCGGCGCTGCTGGTGCGCATTCCTGCGGCGCAGGCCGTGGTGCTGGCGGGCGGTGCGCTTGCGGGTGTGCTTCTGTGCCGCCGCGCCGCGGGCGCCGCGCCGCCGGCACCGACGGGGTGGGTGCTGTCGCGGCGCGCCGGGACCCTGGCCCTCGGCCTCTTCGCAGTGCTCCTCTTCGCTTTGCCGCTCGGCGCCGCCCGGGTGCCGCAGCTGGCGCTGCCGGCCGCGGTCTACCGCTGCGGCGCCCTGGTATTCGGCGGCGGACACGTGGTGCTGCCGCTGCTGCGCGAGTCGTTCGTGGTTCCCGGCTGGATGAGCGATGCGCAGTTCCTGGCCGGCTACGGGGCCGCCCAGGCCGTGCCCGGACCGCTGTTCAGTTTCGCCGCCTACCTCGGCGCCAGCGCGCACGTCCCCCCCGGCGGGCTCGCCGGAGCGCTCATCGCGCTGCTGGCGATCTTTCTGCCCGGGCTCCTGCTCCTGATCGCGGCGCTGCCGTTCTGGGCGACGTGGCGCCGGCACCCGGCGGCGCGCGCGGCGGTGCTGGGCGTCAACGCCGCCGTGGTGGGCCTGCTCGCGGCCGCCCTGTACCGGCCGGTATGGATCAGCACCGTGCACGGCGGCGCCGACGCCGCGCTCGCCGGCGCGGGCTTCCTGATCCTCACCCTGACCCGGCTGCCGCCCTGGGCGGTGGTGGGCCTGACCGTGCTCGGCGCCTGGGCGATCGCGCGCTGAGGTCGCCGCCTTCAGGGCGCGTGCAGGAACAGGCCGACGGTGAGCGCGACGCCGATGAGGATGACGAGCACGCGCAGCGCGCGCTCGTTCACCCGGCGCAGCATGAGCCCGCCGACCACCCCGCCGATGATGGCGCCGCCGCTGGCGATGGCGGCGGCGAACCAGCGCACCTCGGGGGAGAAGACGAAGATGGCGACCGCGGAGGCGTTCATGACCCCGGCGAGCACGTTCTTGGTGGCGCCGGCGTTGCGCAGGGCGAGGCCTGCGGCGGTGAGCGCCGCCAGCATCAGAAAGCCGATGCCGCCGCCGAAGTAACCGCCGTAGACCGCGATGGCGAACTGCGCCCCCGCCGCGCCGCCGCGGTTGAGGTGGCCCGCGCTGCGGCGCTTCGGCCCGAAGCTCCCCCAGGCGAACACCAGGGTGGCGAACAGCACCAGCCAGGGCACCAGGCGCGCGAAGAACGTGGACGAGGTGTACAGAAGCAGCAGCGCCCCGAGCGCGCCGCCGATCAGGCTGATGATCGTGAGCGCGCGGAACGACAGCGCCGCCGCCCCCGAGACGTGCTTGCGGCCGGTCCAGCCGGTCGCCAGCTGCGCCGGGAACAGCGCGACGGTCGAGGTGATGTTCGCGGCGCGCGCGTCCATGCCGGTGAGCATGAGCGAGGGGAGCGTGATGAAGGAGCCGCCGCCGGCGAGCGCATTCTGGATGCCGGCCCACAGCGCGGCGAGGAACAGCACCGCGTAGCTCAGCGCGTGCGTCATGGCCGGCTCGTCGGTGAGGCGCGGCCCGAGGTGTCCGTCACCTCACTCGCGCCCGAGCACGGCCAGGACCGGCGGCGCAGCCTGCGGCACGGCGCGCAGGTAATCCTCACCGAGGAAGGCCGCCACGGTGGCGGCGATCTGCGCCTGGTGGATCTCCGCCACGTGGCTGCGCTCACCGCGCGCCGGCGTGTCCGGCCCGATCACCGCCAGCCAGATGTTCTCCGAGCCGGGCTCCTCGACGCCGTGCTCCTTCCACTGCTCGAGGCCCCCGCCGCGGCCGTGGTCGGTGGTGATGATGAAGGTGGTCTGGTCCTTGTAGCGCGGCAGCGCCTGGATCGTGCGCCACAGCTCGGCGACGAACTGGTCGAAGCCGTGCGCGCTGTGCAGCACCAGGTCGTAACGCCCCTGGTGGGCCCAGTTGTCGGTCTCGCCGTAGCCGATGAACATCACCCGCGGCTGCGTGCGGGCGAAGGAGTCGATCAGCGGCACCTGCATGAAGGAGTCGAACACGTCCTCCCCGTCGAAGCGCGTGGTGGTCGCGTACAGGCGGTTCAGGAGCTCCTGGCGCGCCCCGGCCGGGGGCGCGTACGGGGCATCCCAGCCCACCTGCATCGGCAGCTTGCTGCGCGCGACGTTGAAGATGTCCTTGAAGGTGGCCCAGGTGGCGTGGATGGCGACCTGGCCGTGCAGCTGCGGCAGGTTGTTCAGCCACTCGAACACCGAGACGTTGGGGTTGGGGCCGTACTCGTTGGAGTTGATGCGCGCATCCGCATGGCCCGTCGTCATCTCGTTGTAGCCCGGATAGGAGAAGGCGAGGCCGTTGGTGACGCGCGCCACGCTGCCCTTGTTCTGGTTGCCGAAGATCTGGCCGCGCACGGCGACCGTGCCCCACAGGAACGGAAACAGCACCTGGCGGCGCTGGTTCGGGTCATCGCGCCAGAACTCGCGCTTCAGGTCAGCCGCCTTGTCCCAGATGCCGCCGTGCTCCTCGTTGAGCAGCGTCGCATCGGCGCCCGTGAACACCTCCTGCCAGCGCAGGCCGTCGCTCACGATGAGGAACACGTTGCGTGTCTTGAGCGGCGCTGCCTGTGGCGCGGGGGCCGCCGTGGCGGTGACGGCGAGCACAAGCAGACAGCCGGCGCAGGCGAGGGCGAGGCGCGTTCGGGTGGTCATCGGGGCGCTCCGGCCGCAGCAGCGCTGCGAGCGCTGGCGGGTGAGGGTTGGGATGCGGACGAGCTGCGAAGAGTAGCGTGGTTGAAAATCGCCCAGCAACCACGGCGGCGGCCCTTGACGGCGCGAAGCGCGCCGTAATACAAGCCTGCCCAAGGCGAAGCGCAGCCGCTTCCGGGGCCGCGCACGCCTTTCGATGATCCTCAAGACACTGACGTGCCGCAGGGGCCGGCGGAGCGAGTGGCGAGCAACGGCGCGGACTTCCGAGCGACTCTGAGGGTGTGCCTGGCGCTGTGGCTGGCCGTCACAGGCGGCGGCGCGGTCCGCGCCGAGGCGCCCGCGGGCAGCGATTCCCTCACCGTCGGCGAGCTCACCCTGCACCGCTGCGCCACCCCGGGCGCCTGGTGCGGCACGCTGCCGCGCGCGCTCGATCCGGGCGGTGCCGTACCGGGGAGCGTCGCGGTGTACTTCGAGTTCTATCCGCACAGCGGTGCCACGGCGGCCGGCACGCTCATCGCCACCGAGGGCGGTCCGGGCTTCCCGGCGACCGAATCGCGCGAGGAATACCTGGCGCTGTTTGAGCCGCTGCGCGCCTCCTACGACGTGCTCATCATGGACAACCGCGGTACCGGGCGCTCCGGGGCGCTCGACTGCCATGCCCTGCAGGAGGCCGCCACGCTCACCGAGGCCCTCATCGGGGCCTGCGGGCGCTCGCTCGGGCCACGCGCCGCGCTCTACAGCACCGCGCTTGCAGCCGATGACCTCGCAGCCTTGCTCAAGGCGCTCGCGATCGGCCGCGTCGCCATCTACGGCGACTCCTACGGCACCTACTTCACCCAGGTGTTCACGCTGCGTCATCCGCAGCTGGTGCGTGCGGCGGTGCTCGACGGCGCCTACCCGCTCGACGGTCCCGACTACGCCTGGTACCCGCACTACGCGAGCGCCATGCGCGAGAAGTTCCTGCGCGCCTGCGAGCGCTCGAGCCCCTGCCGCGAGATCCCGGGCAACTCGCTCGAGCACATCGCCCCGGCCCTGCAGGAGCTGCGCGAGCATCCCTTCACCGCCCGCGTGCACGTCGCGGACGGGCGCAGCGTGAGTGTCAGCGCCGATGCCGGCACGCTCGCCACCGTGATGTTCGGCTCAGCGCCCGCGTACGCCTCGCTGCGCGAGACCGACGCCGCCGCGCGCGCCTTCGCCGCCGGCGATGCGCTGCCGCTCACGCGCCTCATGGCCGAGACCGTCACCGGCGTCGACTCGCGCGACCCGACCCACAATCCGCGCCTGTTCAGCGCCGGGCTCGCCGCCGCGGTCAGCTGCGGTGATCCGCCGCAGATCTTTGACATGACGCTGGCTGCGCCCGAGCGCGCCGCGGCGCGCGATGCGGCCATCGCGCGCCGGCGCGTGCAGGCCCCGGAAGCCTACGCGCCGTTCACGATCGATGAGTACCGGCGCATGCCGCTCGACTACACCTTCATCGACGAGTGCGTGCAGTGGCCGGCCCGCGACCCCTCCTGGCCCTCGGCCCAGCTCGTGCCCGCTGCGCCCTATCCGGACGTCCCGGTGCTGGTGGTGTCCGGCGAGCTCGACAACATGACCAGCGTTGCCGATGGCGCGGCGGCCGCGGCGCGCTTCCCGGCCGCGCACCACGTGGTCATCGCCAACGGCTTCCACGTCAACGCGCTGCCGCACTCGCGCAGTGAGTGCGGGGCGCTCCTGGTGCGCCGCTTCCTCGCCAACCTGTCCACCGAGGATGACAGCTGCGCGGCCGCCGTGCCGCCGCTGCGCCTGGTGGGGCGCTTCGCGCGGCATGCGGCCGAGCTGCCGCCGGCGCAGGCGCTCGCCGGCAACGAGGCGGACGCGGCCGGACTGCGCGCGGTGAGCGCAGCCCTCCTGACGTGCGAGGACGCGATCACGCGGGCCCGCGACCAGGGCGCGGGCAGCTATCCCGGGCTGCGCGGCGGCAGCTACCGCGTGAGCGCGACCGCCACCGGCTACCACGTGGCGCTGCACGAGGTGCGCTGGAGCGAGGATGTCGCCGTCTCCGGCGAGCTCGACTGGCCGGGGCGCGTAGGGGCGGTGCGCGCGAGCCTTGTGCTCGGCGGCGCCGATGCGCTGACCGCGCACCTGGAGGCGCAGTGGCCCGAAGGGGTGGCGGCGGCGCGCGCCAACATCAGCGGCACGCTGCGCGGCGCGCCGCTCGTCGCCGAGGCCCCGGCGCCTTAGGGCTGCTGCGGCGGCGCCCCGCCCGGGCGGATGAACAGCCACGCCGCGGCGCTCACGAACGCGAATCCGGTGCCGATCAGGAAGGCGCTCATCCAGCCGTGACGGCCGGAGAGGTAGGCGACGATGGGGGTCGCGACGATCCCGCCGAGATTGCCGCCGGTGTTGAGGATGCCCGAGGCGGCCATGGTGTCCTTGCCGCCGACGTGCATGATCGCCGCCCAGTAGGGGCCCTCGTTGAGCTCGACGCAGAAGAAGCACAGCGCCAGCGCCGCCACCGCGAGGTAGGCGTTCGCCGCATCGACGGCGAGGAACTGCAGCACCCCCGCCGCCGGCAGCGACAGGAGCGGCAGCAGGCGCAGGCCGCGGTCGGCGCCGTAGCGCTGCGACAGGCGCATGGCCAGGAGGCCGCCGGCGCCGGCACCGAGCGCGGCTGCGAGCGGCGGGGCGCTCGCCAGGTCGCCGCTTTCCAGCACGGTGAAGTGCCGCTCCTGCACCAGGTACAGGAAGCACCAGTTGGCGATGAGGTAGTAGACGTAGTTCATGCACACGTAGGAGAAGGTGAGCAGCATCACGTCGCGGTTGCCGAACAGCGCCCGGATGCGCGGCCAGCTCAGCTGCGTGCTCACCGCCGCCGCGCCCGGGGGCAGCTCGGCGAGCTCGGCGTCGCTGACCTGCGGGTGCTCGGCGGGGGTGTTGCGTCCGTACCAGCCCCACCACAGCACCACCGCGAGCGGCGGCAGCGCGGTCCACAGAAGCGCCCGCTGCCAGTCGAACGCCGTCATGAGCCGGGTGATGAGCGGCGGGGCGAGCGCGGCACCGAGGCCCAGGGCCATGCTCTGCACGCCCTGCACCAGCGGCCAGCGCTCGGGCGCAAACCAGGACTCGAACACGCCGGCGGAGAGCGGGAAGATCGGACCCTGTGCCGCCCCGAGCAGCAGCTGTGCGCCCCACAGCGCGGCGAACAGGGCTGCGCCTGCGAGCAGGTAGGGCAGGAGCGCCGTCGCCACCAGGGCGGCGACGGCGAGGATGCCGATGACGACGAAGGTCAGGCGCGCCCCGAGGCGCTGGCCGATGAGACCGCCGGGGAACTGCAGCGCGGTGTAGCCGATCAGGAACGCCGTCTCGAGTGCGCCCAGCTGGTCCTGGCTGAGATGCAGGCGCGGCATCATCTGGACGCCGGCGATGGTGATGCTGCGCGCCTGCAGGTAGGCGATCATCCCGAACCCGAACAGGAACAGGTAGATGCGCCAGCGCACGCGCGGGCGGGTGAGAGGCGGGCGGGAACTCGGTGCGGCCGCCTGAGCGCTCACGCCGCCCCGGCCGCATCGCCGATACGCTCGAGCACGTAGCGGCGGATGTCGAGGTTGAAGTCCTCCATGGGCGCGTAATAGCCGCGCTCGTGCACGCGGGCGCTGATGCCCTGCTGCACGGCTTCGCAGATGGCCCAGTCCTGGCGGTTGACGAGGTCCCAGAACTGCACCGCGTCGCTGGCATCGAAGTCGGGCTTGGCGAGCTCGTAGGGCTCGAACAGGAAGTGGCAGTCGATCACCGTGCGCGCCGGGGCCTTGGGCTGCAGGATAAAGGCCGCGGCGTGGTCACAGGCGAGGCTCAGGAACAGGTTCGGGTAGATGAGCTCGCCCTTGTGCCGGGTCTGCTCGTCGGCGTTGAGTCCCGGGAAGGCGCGGCGCGTCGTGGTGCCGGTGGTGGTGAAGGTGTAGGCCCCGGGGCGATGCGGCACGCCGCGCTCCCAGTCGAGCTGCGCGCCGCCCCCCTCGCGGAACGCCGGTACCACCGCGCACAGCTCCGGGTGCACGCCGCCGCAGTGGTAGCACTCGTTGTAGTTCTCGCAGATCACCTTCCAGTTGGCGGCGACCTCGTAGCGGATGCTGTGGCCGATGCGCAGCTGCGCGAGCGGGTAGCGCGCGATGCGCGCGGGGATGGCCCCGAGCTGGGTGGCCAGCGGGGCTGCGTCCCTGGGGGTGAGGTGCGCGAACACGAACCCGCCCCAGCACTCGATGCCGACCGGGTAGAGACTGAAGCGTGACCTGTCGAACCCCGGGGTGCCGCTCAGGTGCGGGGCGGCAACGAGCTGCCCGTCGAGGTCATAGGACCACTGGTGGTAGGGGCAGCTGATGCGGCCGGCCGCCACGCCGCCGCCGAGCGGCGCGGCGCTGTCGGCGCTGCGGCACAGGCGCGCGCCGCGGTGACGGCACACGTTGTAGAACGCGCGCAGCACACCTGCGCGGTTGCGCACCAGGATCAGGCTCTCGCCGGCCACGTCGATGAGGCGCCAGGCGCCGCTCTCGGGCAGCTCCTCCTCGCGCGCCACGCACAGCCATTCGCGGCAGAAGATGCGCTCCTTCTCGAGCGCGAAGACCGCCTCGGAGCGGTACCAGCTCGAGGGCAGCGTCGGCTCGAGCCCGGACAAGGGCGGCGGCAGGGTGCTCACGGCGCCTGCGCCGTGCGCGGCAGGGGAGCATCGCGGCGCGCGCGGCGCGCGGCCGGCTCGCCGTCGAGCTCGCGCGCAAAGCGGTGGCCGCTGTACACCGCGTGCACGATGGCCCCGGGGGCGGCGGCATCACCGATGCGCGTCACCGAGGCGATGCCCGCCTCCCTGAGCGCCTCGGGCCGGGCGTTGAGGGCCCCGTACAGGAAGTCGTTGCTGAAGCGCGCGCCCACGATCACCAGCGAGCGGCAGGGCAGGTGCGACTCGAGGCCGGTGAACTGCGCGGCGAGGGTGACCGCGCCGTCCTCGAAGGCGGTGACGCGCCGCAGGGTGTGCACCGTGATGCCGTGCGCGTGCAGCGCGCGGTGAATCTGCGGCTGCTCGTTGCTCATGATCGCCCAGGCCGAGGCGTGCCCGGCCGGGGTGACGTAGTCCACCTTGAGGCCGCCGCGCGCCAGGTGCTCGGCGAGCACGCTTCCCATGTAATAGTTGTCGAAGTCGTACACCACCACCGGTCCTTCGAGACGGGCCCCTTCGGCGATGTCATCGGGCGTGTAAACCTGCGGACCCTCGAGGCGCCCGGCCGGCACTTCCAGGGGAGAGTACAGCAGCCGCGCCCAGCGCGCGCCGGTGGCGATCACCACGTGGCTGTTGCCCAGGCCGAGTATCTCCTCGGCGGAGAGGCGGTTGCCGCGGTAGATGCTGACGTTGCTCAGGCGCTCGAGCTGGCCGCGGCGCCAGTCGAGCACGCGGCCCCAGCCGCCGAGGCCCGGCAGGCGGGTCTCGAAGTGCAGCCGGCCGCCGATCTCGTCCGCGGCTTCCGCGACCGTGACCTCGTAGCCGCGGCGCCCGAGGCTGAGCGCGCACTCCAGGCCCGCAGGTCCCGCGCCCACCACCAGCACCGCGGCGCTGCTGCCGGCGCGGGCGATGCGCTCGGGGTGCCAGCCGCGGCGCCATTCCTCGCCGATGGTGGGGTTCTGCGTGCAGCGCACCGGCACGCTGTCGTGCCAGCTGGAGATGCAGATGTTGCAGCCGATGCACTCGCGGATGTCCTGCTCGCGGCCCTCGTCGATCTTGCGTGGCAGGAACGGATCCGCGATCGAGGGGCGGGCGGCGCCGATCAGGTCGAGCACGCCGCGGCGGATCTGGCCGACCATGGTGTCCGGTGAGGTGAAGCGGCCCACGCCCACCACCGGGCGCTGCGTGAGCTTCTTCACGAACTCGATCACCGGCTCGTGGCTGCCCTCGGGCGTGAAGCGCGAGGGCGCGCAGTCGGTCGGGGAGGAGTCGAGCTTCACGTCCCAGAGGTCCGGCAGGTCACCGAGCAGCTGCACCAGCTCGTGCGCCTCGGAGGGCGCCACGGCGCTCGGCCGCGCGCGCAGCTCCTCGAGGCTGATGCGCAGCGCCACCGCGCAGGCCCCGCCCACCGCCTCGTGCGTCACCTCGAGCAGCTCGCGCACGATGCGCGCGCGGTTGGCGAGCGCGCCGCCGTAGGCATCGGTGCGCATGTTCCACTCCGGCAGCAGGAACTCGTAGGGCAGGTAGCCCATGCCGGCATAGACGTAGACGATGTCGAAGCCGGCGCTGCGCGCGCGCCGCGCCGCCGCGGCCTGCCAGGCGAGCAGCTGTCCGATGTCGGCGCTGTCCATCACCCGCGGGCGCTGGTTGCCCATGAAGTTCACGTGGGTCGCCATCCACGCCGTACCGGAAGGCGACATGGGCGGGATGCGGCTCGCGCGGTTCATGACCGAGCCGCCGCCGTGCCACAGCTCGATGCCGGCGAGGGCGCCCTCGCGGTGCACCGCCTCGGTCATGAGCGCGTGCGAGCGCACGTCGTCGTCGTCCCAGAGCGTGGCGTAGGGGAGCGGTGCATCGTCCGAGCTCGGATCGATGGACACATAGCCGGTGCAGACCACCCCCCAGCCGCCCTCGGCCTTGGTGCCGCGGAAGCTCGCCCGCATGTGCGGCAGGGCGTTGGTCATGCCGGCCGCGTGCGGCACCGCGTAGAAGCGGTTCGGTGCCGTCACCGGCCCGATCTTCACGGGCTCGAACAGGACGTCGTAGCGGGGGTTGCGGGCCATGGGCGATCCGGGGGCGAGGTCGGTCGTGCCGGGCGCAGTCTGCCCGTAGTTGAGCGGATGTTCAATAAGGCCCGAAACGGGCTATGCTGTCGCGGCACCGCCGCCGGCGCGGCATGAGGCGCAGAGGTCTTCTCCATGAGCCCGAGGTTTCTGCTGGTCCTGATCCTGTGCGCCCTCGTGCCGCGCCCGGGCGCCGCGCAGGTGGCCCCCGACAGCGCCGAACCCGGCTCGGTCGAGGAGATCGCGGCGGCCACCACCGAGCCGCGCTTCCTCTCGCCGTGGGTGTCCTATCTGCCCGCAGGTGGTGCGGTGGTCTCCCCGCGTGCCTTCCTGCATCGCATCCCCGGCGCCCCCGGGGAGCTGGTGCACTCGGCCACCGCGTACGCCTACCTGCGTGCGCTCGCCGCCTCCTCGCCGCGCGTGCGCTGCTTCACCCTCGGCCGCTCCGAGGAGGGACGCGACATCGTGCTGGTCGCCATCGCCGACGAGGCCGGCATCCGCGATCTGGAGCGCCTGAAGGCGGCAACCGCCGCGCTCGCCGATCCGCGCCGCACCGATGCGCAGGCCGCCGAGGAGCTGATCGCTGAGGCGCGGCCGGTGTACTACTTCAACGCCGGGCTGCACTCGGATGAGACCGGCTCGACCGAGTCGGTGCTCGAGCTCGCCTACCGCCTGGCCACCTCCGAGCAGCCCTTCATCCGCCGCATCCGCGCGAACGTGGTGGTGCTCATCAACCCCGTCGCCAATCCCGACGGGCGCGACAAGCAGGTGGACTGGTTCTACCGCTACCTGAAGGGTCGCACGGTGCAGGCCGACCTGCCGCGCCAGGCGCCGCCGTACTGGTCGCGCTACGCCTTCGTCGACATCAACCGCGACGCGCACCAGCTGGTGCACGCCACCACGCAGGCCGTGTACCGCATGATGTTCGAGTGGCATCCGCAGGTGATCCACGACCTGCACGAGAGCATCGCGCTGCTTTTGACCTGGAACGGCACCAATCCGATCAACACCCACGTCGACCCGATCACCTATGCGGAGCGCCTCGAGCTGTCCTTCCACGAGGTGCAGACGCTCACCGGCTTCGGCATGCCGGGGGTGTGGACGTGGAACTTCGGTGATGACTGGGCGCACCTGTACCTCGACTCGATCGCCACCAACCACAACGCCGACGGGCGCGGCTACGAGACCTTCGGCAACGGCAGCGCCGAGACCATGCGCAGCGAGCAGCCCGGGCAGGAGACGAGCGTCGAGTGGTACCGGCCGCTGCCGCCGCCAAAACCGGCGAGCTTTCTCTGGTCGGCGCGCGACAACGTCAATTACAACGAGACCGCGATGCTGGCGGCGCTCGATGACACCGCCGGGCAGGCCAAGACCCTGCTGCGCAACTACTACCGCAAGGGACTCGACTCCTACCGCCGCGGGCTCGAGCAGTCCCCCGCCGGCTTCATCATTGCCGCCGACCAGGGCGACCCGGCGCGGGTCGCCGCGCTGGTGCAGCGCCTGCTCGCTCTCGGTATCGAGGTGCAGCGCGCCAGTGTGCCCCTCACGCTCAAGGAGGGCAGCTGGCCGGCCGGTACCTACGTGGTGCGCCTCGACCAGCCCTACCGCGACTACGCGGTGGACCTGCTCACCAACCAGACCTATCCCAAGGATGCGCCGGAAGCCTACGACGATGTCTCCTGGTCGTTCCCGGCGCACTACCATCTCGAGGTGGTGCCGACCGCGGATGCCGCGGTGCGCGAGGCCGCGCTGACGCCGCTCACCGAGGCGCCGCATCCGGCCGGCACGCTCAGCGGCACGGGCGCGGTGTTCGTGCTCAAGGACACCGGCCAGGAAGAGCTGCTCGAGGCGCGCTACGCGCTCGCGAAGTTCCGCGTCGAGATCGCCGAGCGCGCCTTCAGCGCAGGGGGCGTCGCGTACCCGGCCGGCAGCTGGCTCGTGCCCGCGCAGCCGGGAGTCGAGGCGGCGCTGCGCACCCTCGCCGCGCGCCTGGCGCTGGACTTCACCGCGCTCGGCTCAACGCCCGAGGTCGAGCGCCACACAGCGCCTGTGCCGCGGCTCGGGCTGTGGGTGCCCTGGGCCGACACCGACACCGCCGGCTGGGCCCGCTACAGCCTCGACCAGCGCCACATTCCCTACGCCTACGTGCGCGACGAGGACATCCGCGCGGGGCACCTGCGCGAGAAGTACGACGTGCTCGTCTATCCGCACGTCGATCTGGAGCTCGCCGAGCAGATCGAGGGGCTGCACCGCTCCTGGGGCCCGATGGCGTTTCAGAAGACCGCCGCCACGCCGAGCTTCGGCACGCCGGCGGCCTCGGCCGACATCACCGGCGGCATAGGTTATGGCGGCCTTGCGCAGCTGCAGGCCTACATCGACGGCGGCGGCCTCCTGGTCACCCTGGGCAACGGCTCGATGCTGCCGCTGGAAGCGGGGCTGGTGCGCGGCGTGCGCCGCGAGGCCGGCGGCACACCGCGCAGCTCCCAGGGCGGCGGCAGCGCGGCGGCCGCGGCGGCCCAGAACGCCGAGACGCGCACCCCCGGGGCGCACGTGCGCGTGAGCTTCGCGCGCGCCGATCATCCGCTCGCCTACGGCTACGGCGCGCGCACCTGGGTGTTCCGGCAGAACTTCGCGCTCTACTCGATTCCGCGGCGCTGGCTGCGCATGGCCTACTGCACGGTATGCCTGGACGGCCCGGTGGACCGCAGCAGCATCGTGCTCGAATGGGGTGACCGCGAGGGCGCGCCGTTCGTGGTCAGCGGTCAGGCCTGGGGCGAGGAAAATCTCATCGGCCGGGCGGCCATCATGGACACAGCGGTCGGCCGCGGACACGTCATCACCTTCAACTTCAACCCGCTGCACCGCGACCTGAACCGCGGCGACCAGCGCCTGTTGTGGAATGCGATCATCAACTGGCGCGCCATCCTGGATGCGCCCGCCGCGCATCAGGGGGCGGCGAGCGAGGCTCCGAGGTAGCAGCCGAACTCCTTGACGAAGTTCACCGAGACGCGCGCATGCACGCGGCCCTGGCGGTCGAGGAAGCGCGCCTCATCGGCGTGCGGCACGACCGCGCCGTGCCAGACGCTGGGGTGCAGGTACAGTCCGCAGCTGCCGTCGCAGTAGAAGGTGACGAAGGACTCGGGGGTGACGTCGTCGCCGGGGAGCGCGAGCGGGACCACGAAGCTTGCGCCGTTCAGCGGGAAGAACAGCTGGCCGCCGTCGGGGTGGTAGTTGGCGCGCCAGATGAGCGCGCGCTCGCGCGCCGCCGTGGGGCCTTCGGCCCGGGCCTCTTCCGGCCACCGGCTCCAGCCGAACAGGTAGCTGTCCCCGACGGCGTTGTTGCGCGCGAACAGCGTCTCGCCCCGCCAGGCAAACTCGAACAGCCCCTCGGTGACGCCGCCCTGGTCGCCGCTGTTGGCATCGATCGGGCGCCAGCCCTGCGCCGGCCAGCGCACGATCTCGATCGGGCACTGCTCAGGATCGGCGACCAGGTGCCCGTAGCCCCTGAGGTTCTCGGCGCTGGCGATGACCAGCGGCGCTTCGTGCACGCGCCGGGCGCCGGTGGAAGGCACGTAGGCGATGGTGCCGGTGTCGATATCCACTGTGGCTCCCCGCGAAAACCCCGCCGCTGCGGCGGCGCATTATGCACCGCGCCGGCGCGCGGCGGGAGCCGCCGTTACGCCGGATGCTCGCGCAGGCCGAGCGCGATCACGGCACTGGCGAGCACCCCCGAGGCGACCGCGAGCAGGCTCAGGGTGAAACTGCCGCTCGCCTGCTTGAGCCAGCCCACGGCCGCCGGCCCCACGAAGCTGCCGATGTTGCCCACGGCGTTGATGAGGGCAATGCCGGCCGCGGCGGTGGCGCCACGCAGCAGCGCCGCCGGCAGCGTCCAGAACACCGGCAGCATGGCAAGCGTGCCGGTGACCCCGACGGTGAAGGCGGCGACGGTCGCGAGCGGCGAATCGTGCAGGAAGGCGCTCGCGGCAAGGCCCGCGAAGCCGGCGCATGCGGCGAGCGCCATGTGGCGCGTGCGCTCGCCCCGGCGGTCCGAGCGGCGTGCCCACAGCACCATGCCGATAGCTGCCAGCGCGTAAGGCACGGCCACCGCGTAGCCGATCAGGCCGGGCGCCATCCCGGAGGCGGCGTAGATCTGCGGAATCCACAGCACGATGCCGTAGAGGCCGAGGTCGGCGCCGAAGTAGCAGGCGCACAGCGCCGCAAGACGCGGGCGCAGGAGCGAGCGCCATGCGAGCGCGCTGCCGCCGGGCGCGGCGGCGGCGCGCTCGGCGGCGAGGGTCGCGGTGAGCCAGTCACGCTCGGCGCCGCTGAGCCAGCGCGCCTGCGCGGGCGTGTCGGTGAGGTGGCGCAGGGTAAGAAGGCCGAGCACGAGCGAGGGTACGGTCTCGAGCACGAAGAGCCAGCGCCAGCCGGCGATGCCCAGCCGGCCATCCAGGGTGAGGATCGCCGCGGAGAGCGGGCCGCTCACCGCGGTCGACAGCGGGATCGCCACCATGAAGGTGCCCACCAGGCGCGCGCGGTGCGCCGTCGGAATCCAGTAGGTCAGGTAGTAGAGGATGCCGGGGAAGAAGCCGGCCTCGGCGACGCCGAGCAGCAGGCGCAGCGCATAGAACTCCCCGGCGCTGCGCACGAAGGCCATAAGGCCTGCGAGCACCCCCCAGCTGAGCATGATGCGGCCGATCCAGCGGCGCGCGCCGAAGCGGTGCAAGAGCAGGTTGCTCGGTATCTCGAACAGCGAGTAGCTGAGGAAGAAGATGCCGGCACCGAAGCCGTAGACCGCGTCCGAGAAGCCCAGGTCGCGGTGCATCTGCGCGGCGGCGAAGCCGACGTTGACGCGGTCGAGGAAGGCGGCGAAGTACAGCAGGGCGAGAAAGCTCACCAGGCGCGCGCGCACCTTGCGCAGCGCGCCCGCCCCGGCCGGCGCTGCGGCGCCAGCCGCAGCACCTGCCGAACGCTCAGGCACGCGCCCGGGCGAGCGTCTCGATGAGCGCCACGTAGTCGCGCAGCGCCGCTGTTGCAAGTCCCGCGACCTTGCCCTGATCGTCCCAGCGCCGCAGCAGCACCGCCTCGCGGTGGTAGGGCTCGGCCGCGAAGCGCGCCACCTCGGCACCGGACATCGGGCCGCCCTGCAGCTTCAGGGTATGCACCGAGGCGGGGCTGAGCTGGGCGAAGTAGTGCGCGTCGGTGGCGCACAGATAGCGCTTGGCCGGCACGTGCAGGCGCACCGGCTCGGCGATCTCGGGCGCGAAGCGCTGCGCGAGCCAGCGCGCGCCGCTCTCCTCGTGATGCGCATCGCTGATCCAGTCGCTGATCTTCTCGGGCACCTCCTCGATGAGGTGGCCGACGTCGTGCAGGAGCGCGGCGATGACCAGGGCGTCGCTTGCGCCCTGCACGCGCGCGAAATGCGCCGCCTGCAGCCCGTGCTCGGTCATCGACACGCGCTCGCCGAAGTAGGCGCTGCCGCCGCGGCGCTCGTAGAGCGACAGCACCTCCTCGCTGACCTTCATGGGCGGCCGCCTGTGAGCTCGCGCCGCAGCAGCGCCGTCTCGCTGTAGACGCTGTCGCGCGTCAGGTAGCAGCCGCGCAGATGCCGTGGCAGGCGCGCCGAGGAGAAGGGCGTGCGCCCGTGCAGCGTGCGCTGGTTGTCGAACACCACCAGCGTCCCGGCACTCAGGCGCGTGCGCAGCTGGAAGCGCGGCTCGCGCATGAGCGCGGCGAAGTGGCGGTAGGCGCGGTAGAAGCGCGGCGCCTCGGCCGCCGCGATGCCGAGCGGGGCGATCGAGCGGCTGTTGTAGTGCACGGCGGTGATCGCGCCGGTGATGGACAGCTGGATGAGCGGGCGCTCGGCGTAGAGCTCGGCGTCCTTGGAGCGGTACAGGAACGGCACCGCCGTGCGCGTGAGCGTGGCGAAGTGCTCGGGATTCTCGGCGCGCAGGTGTGCGGCGAGGGCGAAGCCGTCGGCGAACAGGCTCTCGCCGCCCTCGCTCGAGGCCACCAGCACGTGCAGCGCCTGGAAGCCCGGCACCGGCTCGCGGTAGGGGTTGTCGGTATGCAGGCCGAGGCCGAGATCGGAGTAGGCGAGGTTCTCCGGACGCGCGACCGAGCGCACATCGAAGGTGAGCCCGTAGTTGGTCTCCATCACCCGCCCGACCAGCGGCATGACATCGAGCAGCGCCCCCTCCTCGGAGGGCACGTCCTGGAGGAAGGCGAGCCCGTCCTGCAGCAGGCGCGTAAGCCACTGCAGGCGCACCGGCGGCTGGGCCGAGAGCGTCGCGAGGCTCGCCCAGGCGAAGTCGCGCCGCGCCTCGAGCGCGCCGCCCTCGAGCCAGGTGCGCACCGCGAGCTCCGGGCGGCGCGGCGCGCGCGCCGGGTCGTGGGCGGCGAGCCAGGCGATGCTGAAGCTCGCCGGCTTCGGCTCATCCTCCCAGTCGATGCGGATCGCGGCCGCCTCGCGCACCGCGGCGCGGATGCGCGGAGTCTCCGGCACGTCGGCGATGTCGATGAGGCGCTGCCCGCTGTGGGCGTCGCGGTCCTCGGACAAGTTGTCGCGCAGCCACAGGCTGGAGAACTCGCTGCGCGCACCGTCGGCCCACTCGAGCGTGAGCAGTTCCGGTGCGGCCAGTACGCGCGTGACGGTGGCCGTTTCAGTCATGGGTGGATCCCGCTGCCTTTCGGTTCTGTATATAAAGAATAGCGGCGCACAGCGCCGAAACGGCGCTGATGGCCGCCAGTGCCACGAACACCCCTTCCCAGCCGAAGGAGCGCTCGGCCTCGGCCACCGCGGCGCCGGCGAGGATGCCGCCGAGGTAGCCGATGCCGTCGATGAGGCCCGAGGAGGCCGCGCTCGCCTGCTTGCCGCCGAAGTCGAGGGCGAACGCGCCGCCGAGATAGGAGTAGGGGCCGAGCAGGCAGAAGGCAACCAGGCCGATCATGAGCACCGGGAAGAGCGCCTGGGTGGCGCTCGGGTGCACACCGGTGAGCACCAGGAGCGCGGCGGCCGTGGCGCTGAGCCCGAGCAGCATGAGGAGCGCGCGGCCGTTGAGGCCGAGCCGGTCGCTCAGCCAGCCGCAGCCCAGCACCGAGACCACGCCCACGGCGGGAAAGATGGCGCTGAGGGTCGCCGAGCGGCTCATGCTGAACCCGAGCTGGTCGCGCAGGTACTGCGGCGTCCAGGTGTTGAAGGACTCACGGATTATCGTGCAGCCGAATGACAGCAGGCAAACGAGCAGGAACGAGCGGCTGCGGAAAAGCGGCCCGAGGAGCGCGAGCACCCCTGCAGGCGGTCCTTCAGACTGCGCGAAGAGATTCAGCGGGTTGGGCGTCGCCGGCGCGTGGCCCTCGTCGGCGCGCGACTCGCGCAGCCACAGAAAGCTCGCGAGCAGCGTCACCGCGGCCACCGCGGCGGCGAACACGAACAGCGTGCGCCAGCCGTAGCCGTGCCCGATCAGCAGGCCCATCTGCTGCCGCGCCAGCGCATCCCCGACCAGGTAGCTGATGCTGAGCAGCCCGATGATCGATCCGTAGGCGGTGTAGTCGAACCATTTCGAGGACACCTTGATGAGTCCGGCCCACCCGACCGACTGGGTGAGGCGGTTGCCGACCCAGGCGAGCGTGAACAGCGGCAGCGAGCCTGCGGCGGCGAACAAAAGCGTGAAGGCCATGGCGCCGCCGACGCCGATCAGGAAGTTGCGCCGTCCGCCCCAGTAATCGCCGAGGCCGGTGAGGAAGAACTTGCCGAACGCGTAGGCGCCGACGCCGAAGGAGGTGATGGTGCCGAGCCGCACCAGCGCCTCCCCGTGCGAGATCCCGCGCCGGCCGAGTTCCTCGGCGAGCAGCGGGGTCGCCACCGACAGGTCCGCGCGGCAGTAATAGCAGGCGGCATAGCCGCAAAAGAGCAGCGCGATGGTGCGCAGCTGGCCGCGGCGCAGGGAGCGAGCGGCCATCAGTGCGCACCCGCCGGGGCTGCGCTGACCCACACCGGGTCGGAGTAGGCGCGGTGCCCGGCCGCATCCTCGAGCGTCACCGCATACCAGGGCGCCGGATCCGGCAGCGTGAAACGCACGTGCGCGGTGCGCGGGGCGCCGGGGAAACTGCGCTGCGCGCGCACCTCACCGCCACCGATCAGCAGAAGCTGCTTCAGTCCGGCCACAGCGGCGAGGTCGAAGTCGAGCGTGAGCGCCGTCCCGGGCCGCAGCGGCACCTCACTGCCGAACAGCGGCGTGGGAAACAGCAGCGGCCCGTAGGTCACGTAGGCATGCCCGGCCGTGAGGGCGGCGGCATAGGCCTGCGCGCCGGGGGCGCCGTCGAGATGCGCATAGGTGCGCACGCGCGCGGACTGCTCGTTCCAGACATCGTGGGTGTCGGAGCCTGCGGCCAGGTAGTGGCGCCGGCCCCGGTTCCAGTAGTCCCACAGCTGCCTGAGCACGCGCTCATCGTCGGCGGCGGCGGAGGAGTTGATTTCCATCAGATCGAAGCCGTCATCGAAGCCCCCCGGCGCCACCCCGGCGGCGACACTGGAAAAGTAGCCAAACGGGATGAAGGGATGATTAACCTGGATCACACTCGCCCCCAGGCGGCGCGCCTCCGCGAACACCTGCTGCACACTCGCGGTGCCGGTGTCGATGGCCAGCTGCGCGCCGGGGGTGAGCGGGTAGGCGTTGAAGTGGCCCCAGGACGGGGACAGCTCGATCCCCGGGATGAACGCCACGCCGCGCGCGGCGGCGATGCGCGCCAGGGCGGCGTGGTTGGCGGTCGAGTCGTGGTCGCTGACGAAGAGCACATCGAGCCCGGCGGCGAGCTGCGAGCGCGCGAGCTCCTCGGGCGGGGTGACCGCCTCGGCCTGGTCGGCGTGGTGATGCAGGTCGGCGGCGTACCAGCCGCGCCGCGCGGGCGCGAACTGCGCCGCGACTTCCACGGTGCGCTCGCTGCGCCGCGCGCTCGCCACGCTCACCGGCACCTGCACCTCCGGGGCGAGCACGCCGCCGCCGGCTGAGACGGCGAGCGTGTAGGGGCCTGGCGCCAGGGTAAGGTGCGCCTGGCCGCGCGCAGCAAGCTCGGTGAAGAAGGTGCGCCGGCCGAGGAACTCGACCACGGGCTTCTCGCCTGCGGCGATGACGATGCGCGCATCGAGCGGCCGGTGGCTGCCGTGCTCGCGCACGGCGAGCGCGAGCGTGCCCGGGGGCTCGAGGCCCCCGAAATCGCACGTGGCCTCCGTGCCCGCACTGACGCGGATCTCGCGTGGCGCGCTGCGCGCGTAGCCCGGCCCGGTCGCATAGAGCACGTAGCTGCCCGGGGCGAGGGCGAGCTGGTACGCGCCCGACTCACCGAGGGTCCAGGCGTAGGGCTTGCCGGCTTTCTCCACCACGACGACCGGCAGCGCGAGGGCTGCGCCGGCGTAGTCGCGTACGCTGCCGTGCACGCGCCCCGCGCCCAGCCCCTGGCGGGCGATCTCGGCTTCGAGCACCGGCGCGAGATCCCCGCGCGCCCCCACCTGCAGGCTGCCGCTGAAGCTGCGGCTTTGGTGCGCGGCGAGGGTGTGACGCGCAAACAGGTCGCGCGAGCCTGAGCCGATCTGCTCGAGGTACGGGGCGTGCAGCGTGACCGTCCAGTCGCGGTCGTAGGCGCTGACGCGGGGCGCGAGCGCCGCGTCGGCGCGGCCCTCGCTGAGGCCGGCCAGTCCCGGCACGGGAAAAAGGAAGCCGCTGCTCGGCCACAGGGTCAGTCCCGAGAGCAGATCCGGCAGCGCCGCATCGCCCTCGTTGGTCATGGTGCTCACGATCGTGACGGCATCGGCGCCGGCGGCGAGGGTGTACAGCGTCTCGATGCGCACCCGGCCGAAGTCACGCACCGCGCGGATGCGCGCCTCTCGCGGGCCGCGCTCGAGCACCTCGACGTGCTGATAGGTGTTGGGCCACGCCGACCAGTTGTTGGGAATGAAGTCGGCGAACACGACGCGATCGCGGCCGATGACCCCGGCGCTCACCGGCGCCACATCGATGATGGCGCCGCGCGGCACACCGTAGGGTGGCGGCGTCTGCACCGCGAGGGCGAAAGCGAGATGCTCGTTGACGACGGTCAGGTCGCCCGCGGCGCGGGCATTGCCCGCCGGGATGGGAGTGGGGCCCGCGATCACGCGCACCTCGGCGAGGCCGGTGAGCGGGACGAGCGGCGCCAGTGCCGCAAGCAGCCTCACCCAGATGCGCATCGTCGGTCAGCCCCCGCTCAAGCGTCGCTTCTTGCATGACGCACACCAGCGGCTCGGTGTCGCGGGCGACGTGCGAAACGTGGCCGATACTAGCCTAAGACCCGTGCGCGAATCACGCCGCGGCCGCGGCCGGCGGAAACGACACGGCCCCGCCGGGGCGGGGCCGTGTGCGCGCGCGGCTCGTGGTGGCGCTGCTTACCAGCGGCGCACCACCACCACCGGCGCCGGGGCAACCACGCCCACGCCCACGTAGGCGCGCGGCGGGCCGACCGGAGCCACGACACAGCCGCTGAGCGCGGCGGCACAACTCAACGCCATCAGCAATTTGACAATGGTACGCATGGGGCACGTCCTTTCGTAATCACCTGCAGAAAGGAACGCGCGAGCCCGGGGGCGGCTGACAGGTCCTCCGCGGGGGCGGAAGTTCAGCCGCCGTTCAACGGGCCGGCCGTGGCGCTGAAGGCGAACAGGCGCGACTCGCGGCCGTCGCCGGTGTAGCAGCCGCGGCCGCACTCGCTGAAGCCGAGGCGGGTGAGGATGCGGATCGAGGCGCTGTTGTGCGGGGCGGTGATCGCCACGATGCGCCTCAGGCCAAGGGCGGCGACGGCATGGGCGAGCGTAGCGCGCGCCGCCTCCAGGGCGATGCCGCGTCCGCGTGCCCTGGGCAGCAGGGCGAAACCGATCTCCACGTCCGGGTGTGAATCGCGCCGCAGGAGGCCACACAGCCCGAGCGGCACACCGTCCGCGCGTGCCTCGATGGCGTACAGCCCGAAGCCGAACTTCGCATAGCTCGCGAGCGGGCCCTGGGCGATGTAGCGCCGCGCGCTGTCCAGATCGCTCACGCCGCGCTCGCCCACGTTGGCACGGAAGTCCGCATCGGTCAGCAGCTCGAGTATGAACGGCGCATCGTCCGCGACCAGCTGCCGCAGGCACAGCCGCTCGCTCTCGATCAGGGTCATGGACTCTCCTTGGGCACCGAGAGTACCCGCATACAGCCGCACCGGCCGCGCCGGGGTGTGTGCAGAGGGGCAGCGGCGGAGCGATTATTGCGTAACATGCGTCCTTTCCCCAGCGACAGCGGAGCACCCGCCATGATCACGCTCTACCACCGGCCGCGCACGCGCTCGACGCGCTTCCTGTTCCTGCTCGAGGAGCTCGGCGCGCCCTACCGCGTGCAGATCGTCACCACCCGCAACCGCGACGGCAGCGGCGCGCCGGACCCGGCCAATCCCCACCCCCACGGCAAGGTACCGGCGATCGACGACGACGGCACGGTGGTGTTCGAGTCCCCGGCGATCGCGCTCTACCTCACGGACCGCTTCCCGGCCAATGGCCTCGGCCCGCTGGTGGGCGCTGCGCTGCGCGGCGCGTACCTGTCCTGGCTCGCCTACTACGGCGACGTGTTCGAGCCGGCGGTGATCTCGCGCTTCCTCAAGGTCAGCGTGCCGCGCACCACCGCCGGGTGGGTGGAGCTCGAGGAGGTGATGCCGCTGCTGTTGGGCAAGCTGCAGGCGGGGCCGTTCATGCTCGGTGAGCGCTTCAGCGCGGTGGACGTGCTCTTCGGCACCACCTTCGCGCAGTTCGCGCAGAGCGAGCTGATTCCGAAATCGCCGCTGCTCGATGCCTACACGCAGCGCGTCGTCGGCCGCCCGGCCTTCGCGCGCGCGCTGTCGCGCGACAACGGCTGAGAGCCCACCACCAGGTCCGAAAACGGCTGATAGTGCGCGCGCGCGTGGCGTATGGTGCGCTCATGCGAGAGATCGCCGGACTCGATCCCGAGGCGCTGGAGCGGGCGCGCCTCAGCCGCGATGCCCGCTTCGACGGGCGCTTCTTCGTCGGCGTGCTCACCACGGGGGTGTACTGCCGCCCGATCTGCCCCTCGCGCCTGGCCCGCCGTCGTAACGTGCGGCTGTTCGCCACGGCCGCGGCGGCCGAGGCGGCCGGGCTGCGGCCCTGCCTGCGCTGCCGTCCCGAGGCTGCACCGGGCACACCGGCGTGGCTGGGAACGGCGGCGGTGGTGCGCCGGGCGCTGCGGCTGATCGAGAGCGGGGCGCTGGATGAGGGCTCGGTCGGTGCGCTCGCCGCGCGCCTGGGCATCGGTGAGCGGCACCTGACGCGGCTGTTCGAGCGCCACGTGGGCGCCCCGCCGCGCGCGCTCGCGCAGACCCGCCGCCTGCACTTCGCGCTGCAGCTGCTCACCGGCACGGCGCTGCCGATGAGCGTCGTCGCCAGCGCTGCAGGCTTTGGCAGCACGCGGCGCTTCAACGCCCTCATCCGCGCCACCTTCCGGCGCGCGCCGCGCGAGATCCGCCGCCGGCGGCGCGCCGCCCCGGGCGCGGCAGCCGGGGAGGTGGTGCTGCGCCTGGCGTACCGCCCGCCCTACGACTGGGCGCACGTGCTCGGGTTTCTGCGCGTGCGCGCTCTGGCCGGAGTGGAGCGGGTCGATGCCGACTCCTACGCGCGCACGGTGCAATGCGCAGACGGGCACGCACTCATCCGCGTCAGTGCCGTGCCCGGTGAGCATGCGCTCGCGCTCAGCGTGCGCGGCGCCAGCCCCACGGCCCTCCTGCCGCTGTCGGTGACGGCGCGGCGCGTCTTCGACCTGAACGCCGACCCCGCGCGCATCGGCGCCGAGCTCGGCGGCGACCGTCTGGTCGGGCCGCTGGTGCGCGCGCATCCGGGGCTGCGCATCCCCGGAGCCTGGAATCCCTTCGAGTGCGCCGTGCGCGCCGTGCTCGGTCAGCAGGTGAGCGTGGCCGCCGGCCGCACCTTCGTGCAGCGCCTGGTGGCGCGTGCCGGCGCGCCGTGCGCGGACGGCCACTGGGGCCTCACCCGGCTCTTCCCCACGCCGGCCGCGGTGGCGGCGGCGGACCTGGACGGCCTCGGGCTCACGCGCGCGCGCGTGCTGACGCTGCGCGCGCTCGCGCAGGCCGTAGTCGCGGGCCGTATCGACTTCGGCGCGGCATCGGCCGAGGTCATAGCGTCCCTCGAGGCCGTGCCGGGCATCGGGCCCTGGACCGCCCAGTACGTGGCGCTGCGCGCACTCGGGGAGCCCGACGCCCTGCCCGGTGCGGATCTGGTGCTGCGGCGTGCCGCGGCCGCGCGCGGCGTTCTCACCACGCCCGAGCTTGCCGAACGCGCCCGCCGCTGGCAGCCCTGGCGCGCTTACGCGGTGATGCATCTGTGGCGGGCGGCGGCAGGTGAGGGGGCGAGGAGCTAGCATGAGCACCGGGCACACGCTGTGGGATGAGATCGAGACGCCGATCGGGTGCGTGCTGCTCGCGCAGCGCGCCGCGGCGCTCGCGCGCGTGCACTTCCAGGGCGGTCCGCGCCCGCTGCGGCCGCCGGCCGCATGGCGCCGCGACCGTGGCGCACTCAGGTCCGCGGCGACTGAGCTCGCGGAGTATTTTGCCGGCGAGCGGCGCCGCTTCACGCTGCCGCTGGCACCGCTCGGCACGCCCTTCCAGCTCGCAGTCTGGCGCGCACTGCTCGAGATCCCCTACGGGGAGACCACCAGTTACGGCGCCATCGCCCGGCGCCTGCGCCTCGGGCCTGCGGCGGCGCGCGCCGTGGGCCTCGCCAACGGCGCCAATCCCCTGCCCATCGTCATTCCCTGTCACCGCGTGATCGGCGCTGACGGCTCGCTCACCGGCTTCGGCGGGGGCCTGCCGATCAAGCACGCGCTGCTCACGCTCGAGGGCGCACCCTGCGTGGCTGACCTCTTCAGCCCCGCGGCGCGCGAGCGCTCCGCGGTGCTGGCGCGCTGAGCGTCACGGTCCGCCCGCCGCCGCGGGCACCCGTACCCAGCTGAGGTCGATCCCCTCGCGCCGGTCGGCGAAACCGCTGACCGCGCCGCCCGCGCCGCGCAGGAAGACGCGGCGTGAGCGCGGATGTCCGGGGGTGAAGAACACATCCCCGCTCTCGGGCAGGAGCAGCTGCGCGGCACGGCCGGGGCGCTCGGCGAGCAGGTGATCCCCTTGCGCGCGCACGTGCTGCACGGTGTGCTCACTCAGGCGGTAGTCGCCTGCGTAGGCGGCAAGATCGGAAGCGGCGCTGCCGCGCGGCGGGTCCTGGGGGATGGCGTACTGCTGCGCGGCGATCAGCCGCCAGCCCTGCCTGCCGCGGCGCCAGGTATCGCTCTCGCGGTAGAAGGCGTGCAGCTCGTGCCCCTCGATGAGCTCGTGCTCGTCGATGACGAAGGTCGTGACCGCGAACCCGCCATGATCGTCGCAGCGGAACTGCGTGACGCGCAGCCAGCCGCTGTAGCCTTCGGGCAGCGGCTCGAGGTCCTTGAGCACCTGCGAGCGGTCCTTGACCTCGTTGTTCTCGGTGACGTAGAGCAGCTGCGGGTCGGTGTAATGCTCCCACACCGCGCGCGTGCCCGGCGCGAGCGCGTCCATCAGCGCCTGGGTTGCGGTGCGCAGGGTGGCCTCGGTGCTCGCCGGTGCGGCGAGCGCCAGCGCCGGCAGTACCGTTACGAGGGCAAGACAGCTGGCATGGCGCATGGTGTCACTCCGGGGGCGAGGGGTGCATCCGATCGGGGCTGCGGCTGCATCTCTTACCGTAACGGTGGACGCAGTGGAGCTGCCCGTGGGAACTTCGAAAGCCGGACTCATCTTTCTCCTGCTGCTCTCGCTCGCACTCGCGCTGCCCCTGGCGCAGGGCGCCATCGGGCGCCGGGAGACGCCGCGCTTCCTCGTGCTCACGCCCCCGGGCAACCCGGGGCCGGCGGCGCGCGCCGCGGGCGGGGCCAACATGCTCTATCTTCCCGCGCAGCTGGGCATCGATCCGCGCAGCGGCCAGGTCCCGGCCGAGCCGGCGCGCGAGGCGCGTCTGGTGATGGAGGGGCTGCGCGCGCAGCTCACCCGCGCGGGACTTGAGATGGACGAGCTGGTGTCGGTGACGGTAATTTGCACCGACCTCGGCCTGAGCGGGACCTTCGATGCCATCTACAGCGATTACCTTCCGGACCACCCCATGCCCGCGACGGTGCCCGTGGCAGCGCTCGCGCACCACGCGCGCTTCGAGCTGCTCGCCGTGGCGGTGCGTGCACCCAGACTGCCGCTGTGAGCGGGGGCCGGCGTGAACCGGCGCGAATTCACCACGGCGCTGTTGTGCAGCGCGGCGGCCGCGGGCGCGCGCGGGGCCGGGGCCGCGGCCCCTGAGGTCAGTCCCCGGGCACGCGCGCTGTACCGCCGTGCGCTCGTCCTCGACTGCAACTCCGCGCCGCCCTTCAGCGGGCAGCTGCCGCTGCCGCAGTCCGCGCTCGACCTGGTGCGCGGCAGCGGCGTCACCGCGGTCAAACTCTCCCTGGGCGGGATCAACAGCGATTTCCCCGCCACCGTGGCCGAGATCGGTGAGGTGGAGCGGCTGATCGAGGTGCACCCGGACTATTTCTGCGCGGTGCGCGTGGCCGCGGACCTTGCGCGCGCCAAGCGCAGCGGCCGGCTCGGCATCATCCTCAGCTTCGAGAGCGCCGACATGTTCGGCGGCAAGCTGGAGAACTTCACGGTGTTCCGCGATCTGGGCGTGCGCGTGATGCAGCTCTCCTACAACCGCCGCTCGCCCTTCGCGGCCGGCGTGATGGAGCCCGAGGGCGGCGGCCTCACCGCGCTCGGGCGCGAGGCGGTGCGCGAGATGAACCGCCTCGGCATCGCCATCGATCTGAGCCATGCCAACGCCGCCACCACGAGCGATGTGCTGGAGCTCTCGGCGCAGCCGCCGATCATGACGCACACGGGAGCTGCGGCGGTGCACGCCCATCCGCGCACCAAGACCGATGCGCAGCTGCGCGCGCTTGCGGCGCGCGGCGGGGTCATCGGCATCTTCGACCTGCCCTTCCTCACCGCCTCGCCGCGCCAGCCGACGGTGGATGACTACCTCGAGCATCTCGAGCACGTGCTCGAGGTGGCCGGCGAGGATCACGTCGGGATCGGCAGCGACGTCGGCATCGAGCCCTTTGACACCAGTGCCGCGGGCATGGCGCAGTTCCAGAAGGAGCTCGACGAGCGGCACGCGGCGGGTCTGTCCGCGCCGGAGGAGGACCGGCCCACCTACGTCGAGGGCATGAACACGCCCCTGAAGCTCGAGATCGTCGCCGACCGCCTGCTGCGGCGCGGCCACTCGGCACAGGTGACCGAGAAGATCCTCGGCGGCAACTTCGCGCGCGTGTTCGGGCAGATCTGGGGTCTGTAGTACGGCGCGCTGCGCGCTCAGCCGCGCACGCGGGTGTCGGTGGCGATCCAGTTGACCTCCCAGGTGCGCCCGCCATCGCTCGAGAACGCCTGCTCGAAGTGGCACGAATCGGCGCTGATGTCGCTGATGCGGAAGCGCACCCGGACGCTGCGCCCGCCGAAGGTCTCGGTGTCGTAGAACTCCCCGCGCCCGTTGCTGAAGCGGCCCACCGTCGGCACGCCGAAGCCCCCGCCGGCGCTGCTGGCAAAGTTCAGACTCCAGGCATGGCTTTGGGGGTCGTACAGCCGCAGTGACAGGGCCTGGATCGCGCCCGCAGGACCTGTGACCTCGAGCTCGAGCAGGTTCGCCTTGCCGCCCCAGACCGGCCGCACGAGCGTCGTGCCCTCGTACTCGAGCCAGCGCTGCGTGCCGCTCAAGGGATGCTCGAGGCGCCTGAGGTGCGTCTTCCAGGTGCCGATCTCGAAATCGAAGTCATGGCTGCCATCGGCGGCGGCCGGGACCGCGCCCGGTGTGGCCTGGGCCAGGATCGCAAGGCCGGCGAGGAGCGCAAGGCGCAGGACGGGGAGGGCCATGGCGCATCATGGGCAACGGCGCCCGGGCTCCACAACGGCAGCGGGCGCACCCCTCACTCGGTCCGTCGCGCGCGCAGCTAAACGAAGCTCACCCACAGGGTGAGGACGGTCGCACCGAGAAGCATGAGGCGGCCATAGCGCAAGCGCACAAGTGCGGCGCTGCCGAGCGCACCGCGCAGCATCGTGGCCGCGACCGCCAGCACGCGCCCGCCGCTCGGCGCGCCGAGCCGCGCGGTGACGCGCGCGGTGAAGGCCTGCCCCTCCAGGGGTTGCGTGCGCTGGGCGAATTCGCGCCGCAGCCAGGGCTCGAGCTCATCGGACATGACCGGATACCTCCGCGGGTGCATAGGCGCCGAGCAGCTCGCGCAGGCGCTCGCCACCGCGCCGGATATGGGACTTCACCGTGCCCAGGGGCAGCGCTGCGGCCTCGCTGATCTCGCTGTGGCTGAGGCCCTCGCTGTAGGCCAGCACCACGCACAGGCGCTCGGCGGGGGCGAGGCGCGCGAGCGCCCGGTCAAGATCGTGCGCCTCAGCGGGGGAGACCGCGGCGGCGGGAAGCACGGCGAGCTCCTCCGCGGTGATGGCCGTTACGGGGGGCGCGGCGCGCACGTGCTCGAGCCAGGTGTTGACGGTCAGCCGCCGCAGCCACCCGCCGAAGGCGCTCACCGCGCGCAGCTGCGGCAGGGCGCGCCAGGCCTTGAGGAAGGCCTGCTGGGCGAGGTCATCGGCCAGCGCCGGATCGCGGCTGAGGCGCCGCAGGAGATTGCGCACGCCACCCTGGCGGCGCCGCACCAGCTCGCCGAAGGCAGCCCGGTCACCGTGCATGGCGAGCGCGACGACGGTCGCCTCGGCCGCCTGGGCGAGGGCACTGGCGGGCAGAGGCTCCCTCACACGTGAGGTCCACGGCTTTCCTTGTGACGCTGCGCGATGCGCGCGGCAATCACCAGCCCGACCCCGATGCAGATGACCACGACACCGCCGCCGAGCACCGGCCAGAAGGCCGCCGCTGCGATCTGCGCCAGGAAGAACGCCAGGAGCGCCACGCCCACGCCGGTGGAAAGGGTGATGACCCCGCCCACCGAGAGCGCGACCGGATCGATCCCGGCATCGCGCGCCGGGGCGATGAGACGCTCGACCACGGCCAGATCGAGCGTCTGGCCCTTCTCGATCGCGGCGCGCAGCGGCTCGAGCGCGAGCTGGCGCTTCTTGTATTCCGCGACGATGCCGGCGACGGTGGCAATGGCGACGAACGCCCAGAAGGCGATGGCGACGGCGAAGGGTCCGAATTGCATGCTGGGCTCCTCGAGGGACGGAAAAAGTGGGCTGCCCTCCTAAGATGCGGGCCCGGGCCCGTTCGGATGCACGCTCAGCCCGCTGCCGCCCCGTGCCCGAGGGCGGCGAGCAGGGTCTTGGCGAACTGGGGGCCCTTGCCCGCCTCTTCGTGCTTGAAATAGACGAAGACGTCCTCGAGCTGCCCGGCATGGGTGCGGATGAGACCCGCCCAGCGCGTGAGGTCGGCCTCGGTGTAACCCTCGTCGCGCAGACGGAAATAGCCGTAGCTGGCGGTCATCTCCAGCGGGGTCGAGAACTTCTCGCTGTCGGCGATGCACAGGGCGAGATTGCGCGCGCGCAGCCGGGCAAACACCGCCGCGTCCATCCACGAGGCATGGCGGAACTCGAAGGCCGCGCACGCCCCCGGCGGCAGCTCGCCGAGGAAGCCATCGAGGAGGGCGAGGTCACACCTGAGGTAGGGCGGCAGCTGGAAGAGCACCGCGCCCAGCTTTACCCCGAGAGTCGCCGCGGTCTTCATGAAGTAGCCCAGCAGCTCGCCGCAGTCTTTGAGTTTGGCGATGTGGGTGATGCGCTTGGGGGCCTTGAGCGTGAGGCGGAATCCGGGCGGGGTCTCCGCGCTCCAGCCGGCCAGGATCTTCGCGCTCGGCACGCGGTAGAAGGTGTAGTTGATCTCCACCGTGGCGAAGTGCTCGGCGTAGAAGGGCAGCATCTTCGCGGCCGGAAGCTTCGGCGGGTAGAAGCTGCCCTTCCACTCCGGGTAGTTGTAGCCGGAGGTGCCGACCCAGGGTTTCATGTGCCTCAGCGCGCCTGGGTGCCGACCAGGCGCCGGTACTGGCCGAGATGGCGGATCGCGTGCTGCGGCTTGCCCATGGCCTCGTACAGCCGCGCGAGGTTGTAGTGGCAGTCGGCAAAGTCCGGATCCGCCTCGAGCGCACTCTGGTAGGCCTGCAGCGCCGCCCCGGCATCGCCGAGGTCCTCGAGCAGCACCCCGTGGTTGTAGAGCAGGAGCGAGTCGGGCCCGGCACTGGTGAGCGCTCTTGCGTACACCTGCGCGGCCTCCTGGGTGCGCCCGGACTCGTGCAGGAGCCGTCCCCAGTTGGTCCAGGCGGCGGCGTGGTCGGGCTCGCTCTCGATGGCACGGCGGTAGGCCTCGAGCGCTGCGCCCGGGTCGGTGCCCTCGAGCGCGAGTCCCTGCGAGAACCAGTCCGTCTGCGCCACCGCCGCGGCGGCCGGCGCCTCGCGGTGCTCGACCACGTGCAGCACGCCGTTCTCGAGCGTCACATCCAGGCTCAGCACGTACTGGCCGCCCTCGGCCTGCCAGCGCGTCTCGCCCTCGCGCACCACCACGTGATCGCCCACCGCGCTGATCGCCAGGCCCGACAGCGGCAGCGACTCGGGCAGCTCGCGGCGCAGCGCCTCGAGCGAGCGGCGGATGCGCCTGGGCGCGATTTTCGCCTGCATGAGCGCGCGCGCGGTGCGCAGTACGATCAGGTCCTGGAACGAGAACAGCAGCTCGCGGCGCGGGCCGCGCTCGGGGTTGACGAAGCCGGCGCGCACCAGGCTGCGCGTGACCGCGGGCGTGAGCTGCAGGAAGCGCTCGACGTCGCGCACACGGTAGGAACGCACCGGATCGCTCGCGCCGTGCACCGCCTCAGGCGTTGCGCTTGCCCGCCTTGCGCTGTGCGGGCTTGGCCGGCTCCTCGGCGCGCTTCGGGCCCTTGCGCGGACCCAGGCGCGTGACCTGCGCGCGGGCGCTCTCGCTCTTCTCGAGACTGGCGCGCAGCGCCTCCATCAGATCGATGACCTTGCCCTCGCCGGCCGGGGTGGCTTCGGCGACCGAGATCTCCTGGCCCTCGACCTTCTTCTGGATCGCCGCCTCGATGCGCCCGCGCAGCTCGTCCTTGTAGGTCTGCGGGTCGTACTTGGGCGCGGTCTGCTGGTCGATCAGCTGCTGCGCGAGCTTGAGCTCCTGGGGTTTCACGTCGGGCTTGGGCACCTCGACCTCGCTCGAGCTCTTGACGTCGGCGGCGAAGTGCAGCTGCTGCATGGCGAGCACGTCCCCGATCGGACGCAGGATGACGATGTAGGCCTTGCCGCGCGCGGCCCAGTGACCGACGCCGCAGCGCTTGGATTGCTTCAGCGCCTCGACCAGAAGTCCGTACGGCTTGGCCGCGCCCTTGTCGGGGGCGAGGTAGTAGGTCTTGTCGAAGTACACCGGGTCGATCGACTCGATCGGCACGAACTCGGAGATGTCCACGGAGTGCGTGCCGACCTCCTCGAGCTGCTTGATCTCCTCGGGGCTGAAGCGCACGTACTGGTCCTTGGCGAACTCGTAGCCCTTCACCATGTCGTCACGCTCCACGACGACCCCTTCCTTCTGGCAGATGTACTGCTGGCGCAGGCGCGAGCCGCAGCTCTTGTGCAGCAGGTTGAACGAGATCGCGTTGCCCGATTGGGTGGCGCTGTAGAGCTTGACCGGGATCGCGACCAACCCGAAGGAGATCGTCAAAGAGCCGATGGAGCGTGCGGCCATGCGTGCACCCTAGCGTGACTGTTTCTTAACGATCGACGCCAAAAGCCTTCGTAAGGCTATGTTTTGACTCGACTACATCATGCCACCCAATCCGCATCAAATCCAAGTGCGAAACGCAGCGGACTGACCGGATAGCGACCGGGGTCACTTTCGGGGGTGCGCCCCGGGGGTGCGAGCAGCGCCGGCCGCCAGGCGTTGCGGCCTTCCGCCTACGGCGCGGGGGCCCAAAAAGCCAAGGGCGCCCGCCTGAATGGCGGGCGCCCGGAGGCTGAGTGCGGATGAGGGATCGGGCTAGGCGCGGCGCGGGCGGCGCGTCAGGCACAGACCCGCAAGTCCGAGGCCCAGAAGCGCAAGCGTGCCCGGCTCGGGTACACCCGTGCCCCCGCCGCCCCCGCTCGTGCCGCTGAAGGGGTCCACGGTGCCACTGAAGGTGCCCGTGCCGGTGAAGGTGAGGCCGGTGACGAAGGCGTTGGTGTCAGCCGGGTTTACGCCACTGAGACCGGTGACATCGAAGCAGGCCACGCCACCGCTTGCGAAGGTGAAGGTCTGGCCGCCCGCCACGGTGCCGAGGCTCGCGCCGCTGCACAGGCTCAGCGTGTAGATGTTGGAGGCGTCGAGCCCGAAGGGCAGCACGACGCTGGCGAAGTCCGGGTTACCGGCGCCGGTCTGGAACTGGTAGCCCTGGGCCACCATGGGTCCCAGGTACACCACCGTCTGCCCCGTCACCGAGACGTTGAACAGGTAGTCCCCGTTACGCACGCTCGTCGGGTCGTGCGCCGGGGTGGCGATGAAGCCCTCGGTATTGAAGCTGCCGTCGTAGTAGACCCCGGCGACCTGGCCGGAGCTGTTGATGGCCTCGCCGAAGGTGCCGTTGATGGCATTGGGGTCACTCAGCAGCTGGAAGCTGGCGCCCGAGCCCACGAACGCATCGTAGTTGCCGCTGGCGAGCTGGACGAAGCCGGTGATCGTCCCGGCGCCGTTGATACCGCGTGCCTGGGTCGAGTCGCCGTTCACCTGGAAGGTGCTGTAGCTGGAGGTGCCCGGGTTGTAGACGTAGCCCGAGAAGAACGGGTTGGCGGCGTTGGCCGGGTTGTTCGCGCTGAGCAGCGTGCTGCCGACGATCTGGCCGTTGGCGAGGATCCCCTGCGCGGGCGTGAAGTTGGCCTGGTTGTTAGCTGCCGCGTAGGAGATGTTGGGGGAGACGCTGTTCGGCGGATAGATCGCGGTGAAGGTCCCCGTGGCCGGGTTGTAGACGAAGCCGCCGCTGACGTTGTCGTAGCCGGTCACCAGTCCGCCCGAGGAGATGGCCCGTGCCACCGTGTCGCTCGCCCCCGGGTAGCTGAAGAAGGTGTAGCTGCCGTTCTGCAGTATGAAGCCCTGGGTGATGGTGCCGATCGGGTTGGCGTTGGTGCAGTTGCAAGCCGCGCCGACCACGGTGCCGGCGTTGTTGATGCCGTAAGCCGCCACGTTGTTGAAGTAGGGGCTGGTGGAAGGCGGGTTCGGCAGGGGCGTGAAGCCCCCCGAGGGGCTGTAGATGTCCTGGCCGATCGCCACCTGGCCGTTGTTCGCATTGACGATCGCCTGGCCGTTATCGTTCAGGCCCGAGATCCACGAGTTCGGCGCGCCCGGCACGGTGATGTTGTCGTAGACCCACGTCACCTGGGCGTGCAGCGGCGCCGCGAAGGCCACGAGGCCGGTCGCGAGGATGCTGAGCGCGGCCCGAGTCGGTAATGTCTTCATCGCTGTGTCTCCTGCGGGGCGGGCAGCAGAGGAGCGGTCCCGGTTATCCCGACGACGCTCTTGCACACCTTTAATCCCCTGATTTTACTGTTGTTTTATGCGATACCCGGTACTGGCAGGGTGACCGGGGCTCACTTAAGCGCATGTTCGGTCGGCATCGCCCGCCGGCACAACGGCCAGGAGGGGACGGCAGGGGACAGTTGCGGACATGGCAAGCGCGTGGTGCTGCGGTCAGAAAACTGCAGTTTTGAGGCGAGACTGGACCCGCGGCACCCGCGGACTAGAATGGCTGGCAACCCGGCGGCAGACCCGCGCGGGTGCTGCGCGGAGCGCCGCGACACACGGGGCAGTCAGTGCTCGAGAAGAATAAGAACAGCGCACGTCTGGCCGGCTGGAAGGCCATCGGACAATTCCTGGGTTGCACCGCGCGCACCGCGCGGCGCTGGGAAGCGCATCGCGGCATGCCGGTGCATCGCATCCCCGGAGGCAGCCGCGCATCGGTGTGGGCGAGCGCCGATGAGCTGACGAGCTGGCTTCAGGCGCTGCCCGGAGAGGTGCAGGCGGTACTGCGCGCCGAGAGCGACGCCGTAGTCGCCCCGCAGACCCCCGACGCCGTCGCGGTATCGCCTGCGGCCACGCCGGTGGCCGTGACCGCTGCGGCCGGTGAAGCTCTGGCGCCGCCGGCCCCGCAGGCGGCGCCCCCACGCCGGCGTGTGAGTGCGGCTGTGGCGGTCGCCGTAACCGCGCTCGCGCTCGTGAGCGGGGTGGCACTGCTGTGGGTGAAAAGGCCCGTAGCAGCGTCCGCGCCGGTCGCCGCCCTTACACGCACGCCGTACGATGACAACCGCGAGGCACGCGATGCGTACCTGAACTCGCGCTTCGAGCTCGAGCAGCGCACGGTCGAGAGTCTTCTGGCCGCCGAGAAGGGCTTCCGCGAACTGGTCGAGCGCTATCCGGATCGCGCGGCCGGCTGGTCGGGGCTCGCGGACACATATCTGCTGCAGCGCGAATTCGGAGCGCTGCGCGATGAGGAAGCCTATCCGCGCGCGGCCCGTGCCGCGCGCACCGCCGTGGCGCTGGATCCGAAGCTGCCGAGTGCGTGGCTCGATGAGGCGTTCGTCGCCTGGTGGTGGCAGGGCGATGCCGCCACCGCCTTCCACGCTTTCGAGACCTCGCTTGCGCTCGATCCCTCCTCCGCCCAGGGCTATCACTGGTACGCGACCGCGCTGTGGGCGCATGGCGAGACCGCGCGCGCGCTGCAGGCGATCGCGCATGCGCGCACGCTCGATCCGGCCAGCCGCGCCATCGTGGCCGATGAGGCGTGGATCCGCTTCGGCAGCGGTCAGCCCGAGGCGGGGCTGGCGACGCTCGAGCGCCTGAGCCGCCTCGATCCGAAGTTCGAGTCCTGGCATCACTACCTCGCGGTCGCCTACCTGGTGCTCGGGCGCGACGCGGATTTCCTGCGCGAGGCGCGCCTCGCCGCGGAGCTGCGCGGCCGGGCCGACCTGGTCGCCGACCTGGACGCCGCCGCGGCGCGCTATGGCGAGGGCGGGCACGCAGCACTGCTCACGCAGCTGAGCGCGAGCGCGGCGAGCGATTTTGAGCACGGCGCCGGCTCTGCGGCCGCGGTCGCCGCTTACCGCGCCCTCGCCGGCGACCGCGACGGGATGCTGCGCTGGCTCGGGATCGCGCAGGTGCAGCACGATCACAACCTGCCGAGCGTGCGCGCCTACCCCGAATTCGCCGCCTACCGCAGCGATCCGGCTTTCCAGCGGATCATCAGTCAGCTGCCCTGAGGCGCGGCTACTTGGCGGGCCTGCCCTGCAGGGCGGCGGCCAGGTTTTGCTTCATCCCGAGCACGTCCTGCCAGCGGTCGCCGTTCTTCTCCAGCCGCGCCGGCACGTCCCGGATGGTGAAGTCCATGGGCTCGGCCGCCTCGAGTTCCTCCCAGGTGAGCGGCATGGATACCGGCGCGCCGGGCACGCCGCGCGGGGAGTAGGCCACGTTCAGGGTCTTGCCGCGCACGTTCATGTTGTAGTCGATGAAGATCTTGCCGGTGCGCTTCTCGACCGCCCACTCCATGGTGATCTCCTTGGGATGCTCCCGCATCACGTGGCGGCCGACGGTCTCGCACAGCTGCCGCGCCTGGTCGAAGTTCACCGTGCGCTCGATGGGCACGAACACGTGCAGGCCGGTCTTGCCGGAGGTCTTGACGATGGCCGCGAGCGACATCTGCCTGAGCAGCTCGCGCAGCCAGAATGCCACGCGCTTGCCGACGGCGAAGCCGCGCTTGTTGAGCTCGGGCTCGGCGCCCCTGGCCTCACGCCCGGAGTAGATGTACGGGTCGATGTCGAACACCAGGTAGTCCGGGTAGTTGAGGATCGAAGTCTCGAGGGCCGTCAGGGAGCTGGCGTAGTCGGTCGCGGCACCGGCGGCTTCGGGCAGGAGCGAGGCGCGCGAGTGCCAGACGTGGAATTCGAGCGTGCCCACCTGTCCGAGCCACAACAGCGTCGGCAGGTTGTTCGCCAGCAGGTAACGGTGCTGCTCGTCCTTGCTTCCGGAGAACACCGTGACCGTCTCGACGAACTCCGGCAGCGACTGGGCCCAGTGCTTCTGGAAGAAGCGCTCGCCCAGGATGCCTTCCGGCATGCGGATCATGGTCAGCGGGCGGTCCGCCAGATGCGGCAGCATGAAGCGCCCGACGCGGGCGAGGTACATGAGGTGCTCGCGCTTGCTTACCGCGGCCAGCCTGAGCTTCTTGTCCCCGGGCCAGTAGATGCGGTCGAGGTTGGTGAGCTTGAGGCGCGCCCCGCCGATCTTCAGCTCGAGTGCCTGCCCGCCTGCCTGCAGCTGCTCGAGCACCGCTGCGGCCTCGGCCCCCTCGCTCACCGCCACGGCTCCGGCGGCGACCCGGGCTGGCAGCTTGGGGTCGGCGCGCGCCTCGCGGCGGCGCACCGCGCGCGGCTCGACGTCGGTGCGCAGACGCAGGAACACCGGCGCGCGCAGCGCACCGCCCGGGGTCCATTCGCTGAAGCTCACCTCGGCGACCAGCCGCGGCTCGAGCCAGGTCGTCGGCCGGTGCAGCGGCGGCTTCGCGACGAAGGGGCTGCTGCGCCGCCTGAGTGGCTCGCTCTGGCGCAAGAGCGCCGCGACGCCCGCATCGCTCAGTCCCGAGCCCACGTGCCCGGCATAGCGCAGCTCGCCCCCGTGGTAATAGCCGAGCAGCAGCGCGCCGAGCGGATCGCGCGCCCCCTTGCCGCGGGTGTAGCCGCCGATGACGAACTCGGCCGACTGCACCGCCTTGATCTTCAGCCACGCCCGCGAGCGCACGCCGCTTTGGTAGGTGCCGTCGCATCGCTTGGCGATGATGCCCTCGAAGCCGAGCGCGAGGGAGGCGCGGTACAGCTGCTCGGCATCCGCTGCGGCGTGCACCCGCTGCACGTGCGGCGAGGGCAGCAGGCACTGTGTGAGATAGCGGCGCCGGTCCTCGTAGGCCGCGTTGCGCAGGTTCACACCGGCGAAATGCAGCAGGTCAAAGCACACCAGCACTACCGGTGTGGCGCGCTGCGCGGCGGAGATCTCGGCGGCGTTCTTGAGCT
This sequence comes from uncultured Pseudomonadota bacterium, assembly GCA_963825385.1. GTDB lineage: Bacteria > Pseudomonadota > Gammaproteobacteria > Steroidobacterales > Steroidobacteraceae > 13-2-20CM-66-19. The sequence goes on from CAWGSX010000003.1 coordinate 393,491, forward strand.
GGGCGCGGTTCTGCAGCGCGTTGAATGAGGGGCGTCCGCCGGCATCGAGGGCGACGATCTCGCCATCGAGCACGAGCGCGGCCGGCTGTGCGGCGAGCTCGGCGCTGATCTCCGGGAACTGCGCGGTGAGGTCCTGGCCGCGCCGCGAGCGCAGCTGCACGCGCCCCTCGCCCACCGAGGCAATCACCCGGTAGCCATCGAGCTTGGGCTCGTAGGCCCAGCCAGGCTCGGTGCGGGCCGTACCGTCGCTTTCGGCGAGCATGGGCTTGAGGTTGCGCGGCAGCGCCTCCGAGGCGCCCTGCGGGGCGAGGCGCGCGGCCTCCAGGCGCTGGCTGACCTTACGCGGTGCCACCTCTTCCAGCGTGGCCGCCGAGAGCACCGAGCGGTGCTCGGCGGGCAGGTCATTGGCGTGAGCGAAGCGGTCCTTGTGCTTGATGAGCAGCCACTGCGTGCTCTGCGCGGTGCGCACCAGGGTGAAGGAGCCCTTGAGCTTCTCACCGCACAGGAACAGGCTGAGCTTTCCGGCGGCGAGCTCGCCGCGCACGCGCGCCTGTGCCTCGGTGCGGTCGGCGAAGGAGTAGCGGCCGCCCTCATCGGGCGAATACGCGCCGCAGTCCCAGACGATGACGCTGCCCGCGCCGTACTGCCCCGCCGGAATCACTCCCTCGAACGAGCCGTAGGCGAGCGGATGGTCCTCGACCTGCACCGCCATGCGCTTGTCGCCGGGGTCGCTCGAGGGACCCTTGGGGACGGCCCAGGATCTCAGCACCCCGTCGAGCTCGAGGCGGAAGTCGTAATGCAGGCGCCGCGCGGCGTGTTTCTGCACCACGAACAGCAGCGGCCCGCTGCGGCCCACTGCCGCGAGTGCCGGTGGCTCCGGGGTGCGCGCGAAGCTGCGCTTGGCGGCGTAAGTCTCGAGCAGCTTCCTGCTCATGCCGGCCGCGTGAGCCAGGTCGCGAGGGTGTCAGCGAGCGAGCGGCGCACGTCGGCGTCGCGGCGCCCGCTGCGCGCGGGCACGTGGAAGGCATGGTCAGCGTCCTCGACCCAGGCCACGCTTGCGCGCGCGCCGAGGGCGGCGATGAGCGGCTCGAGCAGCGCGCGCTCGGCGAGCTCATCGCGCGTGCCCTGGATGAACAGCAGCGGCTGCGCGAGCTCGCGCAGATGGGCGGCGCGCTCGATGCCGGGCCTGCCGGCCGGGTGCAGCGGGAAACCGAGGAAGGCGAGGCCGCGCACCGTCGCGTCCGGCACCGCGGCGAGGGCCTGCGAGCTCATGCGGCCGCCAAAGGAGCGGCCGCCGCAGAACAGCGGCAGCTGCGGTGCGCGCGCGCGAGCCAGGGCCAGTGCGGCGCGCACGGTGGCATGGCAGCGCGGCGGCGGATCGGGACGCCGCGCGCCACGCTCCATGTACGGGAACTGGTAGCGCAGCGTGGCGATGCCCGCTGCGGCGAGATCGGCGGCGACACTGCGCAGGAAGGGGTGCTCCATGCCGGCTCCGGCTCCGTGCGCCATCACGTAGCAGGCGCGCGCGCCGGCCGGACTCAGCCAGCGCGCCCCGACCTGCGTCGCTGCATCGACACTCAGGCTGAGAAGCTCACCCAGGTCCGTCACGGCCATTGCCCGTGCCTTACTCGGCCGCGGCCACCCAGGCGCCGTAAGGCGGCAGCGTCAGACGGCCACCGGGGGCGAGGCTCAGGTCGGCGGGGCTCGACAGCAGCGGATGAAAGCGGTTGCCCACAAGTCCCGCCGGCGCGCCATTCAGGGTCAGGGTCTGTGCCTGTGCGCTCATGTTCAGTGCGACCACGATCCCGGAGCCCTCCGCCGTGACGCGGGCATAGGCAAGCACGTGCGGGTCGTTCGCGGCGAGCATCACCAGGCGGCCGGTGCGCAGGGCCGGATCGCCGCGGCGCAGCGCGATCAGCGTCTTGTGCCAGTTGAGCAGGGAGTCGCCATCGGCGAGCTCGGCCTGCACGTTGAGCCGCTCGTAGCCGGCCGTCACCGGCAGCCAGGGGCGCCGGCTCACGGTGAAGCCGGCCTGGGCGCTGCCATCCCACTGCATGGGAGTGCGCTCGCCGTCGCGGCCCTTCTCCTTCGGCCAGCCGGTGATGCCGATCGGATCGCGCACGTCCTCGACCCGGGTGGGGGTGGCGGTCGTCTGGCCGATCTCCTCGCCCTGATAAAGGAGTACGGCGGCGGGGGAGGTGAGCAGGAGCGTCGCGAGGACCTTGGCGATCTCGAGGTTGTGCGTGCCGTCGCCGAAGCGGTCCCAGCTGCGCACGTTGTCGTGATTATCCAGCAGCAGCAGCGGCTGCGAGCCCTGCAGCTGCGTCGCGGCCTCGGTGAGGCGGCGGCGGTACTGCCGCGCATCCAGGTGTGTGTCGAAGGCGAACACCGTATCCATCGGCAGCTGCAGCTCGTCGTGGCGCGCCCCGCCATACCAGGGGCTCAGCTGTGCCGTGTGGTCGACGTAGGTCTCACCGACCAGCACGCGCGCGCCCGGGTAATGATCGAGCATGGCGCGCAGCCGGCGCAGCAGCGCGTGCACCTCCGGGAGGTTGCGGGTGTGGCCGGTATCGACGAGGTTCGCATCACCCTGGGCATTGTGGCCGCCGCGCGCCGGCGCATCGCGCAGCTGCGGATCCTCGTACAGCGTGTCGATCGCATCCAGCCGGAATCCGGCGACGCCGCGATCGAGCCAGAAGCGCATCGCCTCGAACATGGCGTGCTCGACCTTGGGATTGCGCCAGTTGAGGTCGGGCTGCTGACGGTAGAAACGGTGGTAGTAGAACTGGTCCACGCCGCTTACGTACTCCCAGGCCGAGCCGCCGAAAACACTCACCCAGTTGTTCGGCGGGCGGCGCTTGCCCCCGGCATCGGGGCGGCCGTTGCTCCACAGGTAGAAGTCGTGCGTCACCGAGCGCCGCGACGCCTTGGCGTCGAGGAACCAGGGGTGCTGGTCGGAGGTGTGATTGAGCACCATGTCGACGATGACGCGGATACCGTGCTTCTGCGCCTCGCTCACCAGGCGATCGAAATCGCCCAGCGTGCCGTACTGCGGATCGACGTTCTCGTAGTCGGAGATGTCATAGCCGAAGTCCACCTGCGGAGACGGATAGAACGGGGTGAGCCAGATGGCATCGACCCCGAGTGCCTCGAGGTAGCCCAGCCGCTGCGTGATGCCGTTCAGGTCCCCGACGCCATCGCCGTTGGAGTCCTGGAAGCTGCGCGGGTAGATCTCGTAGATGATCGCGTGTTTCCACCAGGGATCCTCGGCGGCGGCGGCGCTGGCCAGCGTGAGCCATGCCAGCGCGGCGCCAATGAGCGCGGCCGGACGCGCGCGGCGCGTCCTTGCGTTCGGGGCTGGGGACATAGGCTCCTGAGATCTCCCTTGCGGTGTCAGGCTTTGCGCATAGTACATGCACCGAGCGCGCCTCCGCGGGCGAACTTCCCAGGATGCCGCGCGCCGCGCTGCACTCGTGGCCGCCGCCGCTCGGGTCCTGACACAGGCAGGTTACCGTTATTTGCCGCCGACCTGACGCACGGGCCGCTCGGCCCACTGGGCGGATGCGCTGCCGGCCAGCGACGCTCTTGCGCGGCGCTGCGCCACCGCGTGCCGTGCGCCTGGTGCCTGGACGAGCCAGGGCTGCGCGCCGCGCGGGCCGCTCAGCAGGTGCGCGAGCGCGCGCGCCACGCGCTCGAGGTGACGCTGCGTGTGGTGGACGCGGGTCTCGAACAGCCGCTCGATCGCGAGCCCGGTGAGGCAGCAGTGCGTGAAGGTCAGCGCCTCGCGCAGCTGTGCATCGGTGAGGTGCGACTCGGGGAAGACCGCGCGCAGCAGCTGGATGTGGGCGCGGCCGTGGCGCCGTTCCCAGAGGTGCGCGAGCTGGCGCCGCTCGGCGCGGGCGGCGCGCAGGATCTCGAGCGCCACCTGATAGTCATCCCCCTGATAGTGCGCCCACATGCGCCGCACGAAGGCACGCGCGCGCGCCAGGCGCGCGCCGTCGCGCAGTGCCGGGGCGCTCATCGCGGCGATGAAACGCTCGTAGGCACGCGCCAGCACCGCTTCCAGCATCGCCTGCTTGGACCCGAACTGGTGCTGCGCCGCGCCCCAGGTGAGCCCGGCGCGGCGGGCGATGCGCTGCGCGGTCGCGGCGCCGAGGCCGCGCTCGCGGATCAGCGCGACGGTCGCCTCGACCAGGCGCGCCCGCGTGCGCCGGGTCTTGAGCAGCTGGCGTCCAGGCGGCTTGGGCAGGGTGCGTGGCATGGAGTCTGCAAAAACTATACACGCCGCCGCCAAAACAGGGCTAGAATTTCCGTGAAAAACATTTCAGTCGAAATGTTTTCGGGGAAGCCATGAGCGTCGAAGAGCACAACAAGCAGCGGGTGCGGGATTTTTTCGCGCTGCTCAACCGCGGCGACGTGCCCGGCATCGTGGCGGCCTACGCGCCCGAGGGCACCCTGCGCACCATGGGGCGCACGCTGATCTCCGGGCGCTTCACGCGCGCGCAGATCGAAGCCGCCGCCGGGCAGATCTACGACGCCTTTCCCCAGGGGTTGAGCTTCACGATCGATGCCATGACCGCCGAGGGCGAGCGCGTCGCGGTGGAAGCACACTCGAGCGGCCGGCACGCCTCGGGCGTGCTCTACAGCAACGAGTATCACTTTCTCTTCGTGTTCCGCGACGGCCAGGTCGTCGAGCTCAAGGAGTACATGGATACCGAGCGCGTGACCGACATTCTGTGCGGCGGGGCGCGTCCGCAGCCGGGGTCGGCGTGAGCGCGGCGGCGCTGCAGCTTACTTTTCCGCCCGGCGGTGCGCTGGTTGCCGGCTGCGGCAACATCGGTGCGCCCGTCGCCGAGCAGCTCGCGCGCGCGGGCGTGCCGGTGACGGTCACCTACCGCGCCAATGCGGCCCGCGCCGAAGAGCTGTGCGCGCGCCTGCGCGCCGTCGGCGCGCAGGTCGAGGCCCGGCAGCTGGATTTCGCCAACGCCGGCGCCGTGGCGGCGGCGGTGGAGGACAGTGCTGCCCGGTATGGACGTCTGCACACCGTGGTCTACTGCTCGGGACCTGAGATCCCGTTCCTGCGCGTGCGCGACATGCCCGCGGAGCGGCTCGCGCAGCACCTCACCGAGGATACGCTCGGCTGCTTTCACCTTTTCCGCCACGCCATCCGCTGCCTCGAGGCCGGCGGGGGCGGCTCGCTCACTGCCTGCGTGACCATGGCCAATCACCGCACTCTCGAGACTGACGGCCTCTCTGCCATCCCCAAGGCGGCGGTCGAGTCGCTGGTGCGGCAGATCGCGGCCGAGGAGGCCCCCTGCGGCATCCGCGCCAACGCCGTCGCCATCGGCTGGATCGGCGGTTTCGCCGCAAGCTTCGCCGAGGCGCGCGCCTATACCGCGCGGCTGCAGGGCGCGCCGGGTGTGGCGACGCGCGCGCTGATGGAGCGGCTCATGGCCGCGATCCGCATGGGGCGCCCGGGACGCGGCGAGGAAGCAGCCAACATCGTCGGCTTTCTGGCCTCCGAGCAGGCCTCCTACGTGACCGGGTGCGTGATCCCGGCCGACGGTGGGGCGATCCTGTGACACCTCAGGCGGTTGTCCTCGATCCGTACGACCACCGCTTCCACTGGGATCCCTATCCCTACTATCGCGCCGCGCGCGAGCACGACCCGGTGTACTACTACGCGCCGGGGGGCTTCTGGCTGCTCACCAAGTGGGACGACGTCAACCGCGCCTTCCGCGACCACAAGACCTTCATCAACACCGGCGCGGTGGCGCTGGAGAAGGACGCCAACGAGAAGCTGCCGTACCCGCTGTTCATCGGCAGCGACCCGCCCGAGCACACGCGCCAGCGTGCGGTGCTGGCGCCCCTGATGATGCCGGCAGCGCTCGCGCCTCTTGAGGCATTCATCCGCCGCCGCACCCTGGAGCTGCTCACCCCGCATCTGAGCGCCGGACGCATCGACTTCGTCGCCGATCTCGCCTGCTACCTGCCGATGGACGTGATCTCGCTCCTGATGGGCGTGCCGGCGCCGGACCGCGACCGCGTCCGTGGCTGGGCGGATGATCTGATCGCGCGCGCCGACAAGCAAACGGACCTGTCCGAGCGCAACGTCGCCGGCTACATGAATCTCGCCCAGTACTTCGAGGCCCATACCGCTGAGGATGCCGCGCGCGAGGCCGCCCCGCTGCTCGGTGCGATGCTGGCGGCTGAGGCCGCCGGGCAGATGAGCCACGCCGAGGTGGTCGGAAATCTGATTCTCCTGGCCATAGCGGGTAACGAGACCACCACCAAGCTCATCGGCAACATGGCCTACCGGCTGTGGGAGCACCCCGAGCAGCGCGGCTGGCTCAGCGCGCAGCCGGCGCTGATCCCGCAGGCGATCGAGGAGACCCTGCGCTTCGATGGCTCCTCGCAGATCCTGGTGCGGCGCGTGGCGCAGGACGTGGTCATGCGCGGCAAGCAACTGCGCCAGGGTGACCGGGTGGGCCTGTGCGTGATCTCCGCCAACCGCGACGCCGACAAGTTCGCCAACCCCGAGGTGTTCGACATCCGCCGCGGCTCGCGCGATCACATGGCATTCGGCTACGGCGTGCATGCCTGTCTCGGCGCGGCGCTGGCACGTCTGGAGACGCGCGTCGTATTCGAGGAGATCCTGCGCCTCATACCTGACTACGTGATCGAGACCCAGGGGCTGCGCCGCGCCCACAATCCCAACGTGCGCGGCTTCACGCACGTGCCGGCGCGCTTTACGGTGCGCGCATGAGCGGCGCCGCTGCGCGCGTCACGCCACAGGGGGAAAGCCGCCTGCTGATCGACGGACGCCTGACGGGCGCACTTTCCGGCCGCACCTACCCCAACATCGCGCCGGCCACGGAAGAGAAGCTCGGCGAGGTGGCCGATGCCGGCCTGGAGGATGCAGCCGCCGCCGTCGCCGCGGCACGGCAGGCGTTCGAGCGCTCCGCGTGGGCGAGCGATCGCGCGCTGCGGGCGCGCTGCCTGCGCCAGCTGCGCGAGGCGCTGCATGCCGAGGCCCCGCAACTGTACGCGCAGCTGGTCGCCGAGGCCGGCGCGACCATGGCCATCACCGCCACGGGTCCCCAGGGGGCAGGCCCGCTCGCCATCCTCGATTACTACCTGGACCTCATGGAGCGCTACGCCTGGGAGAGCGAGCTGCCGGTGACGCACCATATGGCGGTGCCGAGCCGGCGACTGCTGTGGCGCGAGGCTGCCGGGGTGGTCGCGGCGATCACGCCGTGGAATTTCCCATTCCAGATCAACATGGCAAAGCTCGCTCCTGCACTGGCCGCCGGCTGCACCGTGGTGCTCAAAGCGGCACCCGAGACGCCCTGGACCGCGACCTTCCTCGGCCGGCTCGCGGCCGAGCACACCGACATGCCGCCAGGGGTGCTGAACGTGCTGACCTCGAGCGACCGTGTCGGAATCGGCGAGGCGCTGGTGAGCGACCCGCGGGTCGACGTCGTGTCCTTTACCGGCTCGACCGCCACCGGCCGGCGCGTGATGAGCACCGCGGCGGCGACGGTGAAGCGCGTGTTTCTCGAGCTCGGCGGCAAGTCCGCGACCATCGTGCTCGACGATGCGGATTTTCCCAGCGCGCTGCTCGCCGGATTTGCGGTGTGCTACCACGCCGGGCAGGGATGCGCGATCGCGACACGGCTGCTCCTGCCGCGCTCGCGCTACGCCGAGGGAGTGGAGTTCCTGCGCGGTGCCTTCGCGCAGTTCGTGTTCGGAGATCCCTACGGGGCGGGGCAGATCATGGGCCCGCTGATCAGCGAGCGGCAGCTCAAGCGCGTACTCGAGTACGTCGCGCTCGGGCAGCGCGAGGGGGCGCATCTTTTGTGCGGGGGCAGGCGGCCGGCGCACCTGCCGCGCGGCTATTACCTCGAGCCGACCGTGTTCACGGAGGTGCGCAACGACATGCGCATCGCGCAAGAGGAGATCTTCGGGCCGGTGCTGGTCGTCATCCCGTACTCGGACGACGAGGACGCCGTGCGCATCGCCAACGACTCGATCTACGGCCTGTCCGGGGCGATCATCGGCAGCCCGGCACGCGCTCTGTCCATGGCGCGGCGCATCCGCACCGGTACCATGAACATCAACGGCGCCAATTTCTTCGCCCCCGACTCACCCTTCGGTGGCTACAAGCAGAGCGGCATCGGGCGCGAGATGGGCGTGGCAGGTTTCGAGGAATACCTGCAGCTGAAGACCGTCGCGGTGCCGGGCTGAGGGGCACGCGCATGGCAGTCGCAGGCAAGGTGATCATCGTGACCGGAGCCGCCCAGGGAATCGGCGCCGGGTACGCACGCGGACTTGCGGCGGCCGGCGCCCGGGTGGTGCTCGCCGACACCGATTCGGTCCGCGGCGAGGGCGTCGCCGAGGAGATCCGCCGCGGCGGCGGCGAAGCGCTGTTCATCGCGGCGGACGTCTCGAGCGAGGCCTCCGCCCAGCGCCTCGCGCAGCAGGCGCACGCGCGCTTTGACGCGATCGACGGGCTCGTCAACAACGCAGCGCTGTTCGGGACGCTCGAGTTCAAGTCGCTGCTTCAGGTCGAGCTCGATTACCTCAGGCGCGTCATCGATGTGAACCTGCTCGGGGCACTGGTCATGACCCGTGCCTGCGTGCCCTACATGCAGCGCGGCGCGGCAATCGTCAATCAGTCCTCGACGGCCGCGTGGATGCACACCGACTATTATTCCGTCACCAAGCTGGCGCTGAACGGCATAACCTGTGTGCTGGCGCGCGAGCTCGGGCCGCGCGGCATCCGCGTGAACGCGCTCGCGCCCGGCCCGACTGACACCGCGGCGCTGCGTGCCAAGGTTCCCGAGGACTATATAAAGAGTATGGTGGCGGCCATGCCCATCGCGCGCCTCGGCAATCCCGAGGACCTGCTCCCGGCACTGCTGTTCCTGCTCTCCGAGGACGCCGGCTGGGTGACCGGCCTCATCATGAACGTCGACGGCGGGCAGTGGCTGCGTGTCTGAGCTCACCCTCAAGGGCCAGGTGATCGCGGTGACCGGCGCCTCGCGCGGCATCGGGCTGGCGAGCGCGGCGAGTCTGCTGCGCCGCGGTGCGCAGGTCGCGCTGCTTGCCCGCACCGCCGCGCCGCTCGAGCAGGCGGTGGCGCAGCTCGCCACGCCGCGGGCGCGCGGCTTCGTCGCGGATGTCTGCCGGCTGGATCAGATCCAGGCGGCACTGACCGCGACGGTGCAGGCATTCGGGCGTCTCGACGGGCTGGTCAACAACGTCGGCTTCCAGTTCGCGCGGCGCGTTGAGTGCATGCCGGAGGCCGAGATCCGCACGCTCATCGAGCAGAACTTCCTGAGCGCCGTGTTCGCCTGCCAGGCGGCAATCCCGCACCTGCGCGCCGCCGGCGGCGGACGTATCCTCAACGTCTCCTCCTCGACCGTGCGCCACGACAACGAGTTCTCGCACCTGGCGGTGTACACCGCCAGCAAGGCGGCGCTGGAGCACTTCGCGCGCGGCTTGCGCCATGAGCTCAAGGCCGATGGCATCACCGTGACGGTGTTCAGCTGCGGCGCGACCGCCACCGGCAGTGTCGCGCATTTCGATCCACAGGCACTCAAGGAGGCCATGGCGGACTGGCTCACCAAGGGTGCGCAGTTCGACGGCGCGCTCGAGCCGCACACCGTGGGCGAGGCCATCGCCGCCTGCTTCGAGTTCCCGCGCGGCGCTGCGGCGGAGTTCATCGAGGTGCGCCCCAGCGTGCCGACGCCGAAGATGCTGGAGACCGAATGGCGCCAGGACGGGGACGGCACATGAGCGCCGGCTTCATCGGCCTGGGCAACATCGGCGCGCCGATGGCGCGGCAGCTGCTGAAGCTCGAGGCGGCGGCCTGGGTGTACGACATCGCCCCGAGCGCGGTCGGTGAGCTCGTCGCGCGCGGCGCGCGCGCCGCGACGAGTCCCCGGCAGCTCGCCCAGCATTGCCGCCACATCGGCATCTGCGTCCGCGACGAGGCTGACGTCGAGGCCGTGCTGCAGGGGGGCGAGGGGGTGTTCGCCGGTGCCGCGGCAGGCTCCGTGATCGCGGTGCACAGCACGGTCGCACAGCAGGCGCTGCTGCGCTGGGCGCAGCAGGCGCGCGCGCACGGGGTGCAGCTGCTGGATGCGCCGGTGACGGGCGGCGCGGCGGCCGCCGAGCAGGGCACACTCATCTACATGGTCGGCGGCGACGCGCAGCTGATCGAGCGCTGCCGGCCGTTCTTCATGACTTCCGGTGACCGGCTGATCCACGCCGGGGCGGTGGGTGCAGGGATACTCCTGAAGCTGTGCAACAACCTCATGTCCTACGCGGCCTTCGCCGCGGCCGCCGAGGCGCAGCGCCTGGCACACGCAGGCGGGCTCGATCCGGCGCTGCTGCGCGAGGTGGGCCGCGGCAACGGCGTCGTCACGGCACAGATGGAAGCCTTTCTGGATAACCGCGCCAAGATCGCCGCCGCCGGTGCCGGCGCCCTGCAGCACGTCTTCGGGCCGTTTGCGGCCCTGGCACGCAAGGACCTCGGCGCCGCGCTCGCCAGTGCCCGCGAGTGCGGCGTGGATCTGCCGCAGACCGCCTGCGTGGCGGAACTGATCAGCGCTGTTTTTCTCCAACCGGACTAGTCCACAGGCCTCACCATGACTGACTACGACCGCACCCGGGGCGAAGCGAAATTCCAGGAAGTTTACGGCGGCGCGCTGCCGCCGCTGCCGCCGGCCGGAGCCTCGCCCTATATCGATTACATGCTCGAGACACTGTTCGGCGCGGTGTGGCAGGACCCGGCCCTGACGGTACGGGAGCGGCGCCTGCTGCTGCTCGGGGTGCTCGCCGCGCAGGGCGAGGAGGCGACGCTGGCGATCCAGCTGCGCTGCGCGCTCCAGCGCAAGGAGCTCGGGCCCGCGCAGCTGCAGGCGCTGGCGATGTTTCTGACCCAGTACGTCGGCTACCCGCGTGGCTCGCGCCTGTTCCGGCTCTGCAGCGAGGCGGCCGCCGCCCCTTAAGCGCCGCTCAGGTCGGAGGCGGCCCGGTGCTCACCCGCACCAGGTCCTTCGGGCGCAGCCACTTGCGGAACGCCGCCTGCACGGCGCCGGCATCCAGGGCAATGAAGTGCTCGGCGGCACGCGTCGGCTCATCCAGCGGCAGCCCGAGATCGGTGCGCGCGAGCATGCCCTGCGCGATCTCGGTGATGCCCGCCTCGCTCAAGGGCAGCTGCCGCACCAGGCATGCCTTCGCGCGCGTCAGCTCATCCGCGCCGACCGCGCTGTCCTGCATCGCGCTCACCTCGCGCGCCACCATGGCGGCGGCCTTGACCACGTTCTGCGGATCGCTTGCGTACTCGATCAGGTAGACGCTGCGTGTGCGCCCGGCCTGCAGCAGCGACTCCACCGAGTAGACCAGGCCGGCGTTCTTGCGCAGATCGATGCTCAGACGCGTGGCATAGAAGCTGCCGCCGAGGACCGCGTTGCCGAGCTGCAGGGGATAGTAGTCCGCATCGGCCCGGGTGAGCCCGAGCGTCTGCGCGAGCACCACGCGGTCCTGCACGCGGCTGGCATCCGGCACGGCGATGGTATCCAGCGGATTGTCGGGCGCGGGCGGCAGGTCGATGGCCGGAGCGGGGCCGGTGGCGCTCCAGGCACCGAAGTACTTCTCGATCGTGGCGCGCGCCGTCTGCGGCGCGATCTTGCCGATGACGACGATGGTCGCAAGATCGGGCCGGAACACGCCGCTGTAGTAGGCCCTCACGTCCTGCGGGGTCAGCGCGCGTACGCTCTCGGGCGTGGATATGCGCAGGCTGGGATCACTCGCCGGGAACAGCGCGGTGCGCAGCGAGCGCTGGGTGAGAAAGCCGGGACTGGTGTTACGTGAGGCGACGCTCTGGGCCAGCTGGTTGCGGATGACCTCCAGCGCCTGCTGCGGCAGAGCCGGGCGCAGCTCGTTGTCGGCGAGCAGCTGCACCGCGCGGTCGAAGTGCTCGCTCAGTACCTGCACGGAGAAGTCCGTGCCGGCCTTCTCCTTGGCGCCGATGGCATCGAGTGCCTGCTGGAAGGCCACGCGGTCAAGCTGCTCGCTGCCGTAGGTCAGCAGCCGGTCAAGCAGCGGAGCGACGCCCTCCTGGTGCGCCGGCTCCTGCAGCTCCGGGCGATTGCGGATGTGGCCGAAGACGCTGACGGTGTCGCTGACATCCTCCGGCTGCACGATCACGGTGAGGCCGTTGGCGAGCCGCGTCACGATCGGCTGCAGCGTGGAGGGCGGCACCTCGAGGCGCGTCAGGGCCTTCTCGGCCCAGGGCGGCAGTGCCGTGGGGTGCGCCTCCCCGAGCGAGATCGATTCCTGGCCGCCGAAGCCGCCGCGCGCTGCCACGGGCGCGCCCGAGCCGCGCGGCAGCATGACGCCGGTGATGGCGTGATCGAGCTCGAGGTACTTGCGCGCCACGCGGTTGACGTCGGCCACCGTGACCTTCTCGATGCGGGCCAGATCCTCGTCGGGCGATTGCAGCCCGTAAAGCGCGATCGCATCCGACCACACCGAGGCGAGCTCGGGGATGGAGTTGCGCTGGAACTGGTCGGCGGTGCGCTCCTCGAGCTTCGCCGCTTCCACCAGATCCGCCGGCACACCCTCGCGGGCGACGCGCTCGAGGATCGTGCGCACTTCCGCCGCCAGTGCCTTGGGATCCTCGCCGCTGGTGAAGGACAGCGCCGCATAGGCGACGCCGGCCTCGGGCAGCGGCTCAAGGGCGAATTCCGCGCTGGTGGCGCGGCCCTTGGGCACGAGCCCGTAGAGCTCGAAGCGCCGGCTGGTCAGCACGTCCGCGAGCACCTCGAGGGCGGCAAAGTCCGCATCGCGCGGGCCGGGGGTGCGCAGTGCCAGCATGAGCGTGCCGGAGGGCTGGTCGGTATCCACGGTGAAGGAGGCCGGCTGCACGGCGCGCAGCTGTACGGCGGGTTTGGGCGGAAGCTTCTTGCGCGGGATATCACCGAACAGTCGCCGCACCTCGGCGCGGGCCGATTCCGGGTCGACGTTCCCGGCGATGACCAGGATGGCGTTGTTGGGCGCGTACCAGGTGTCGTGGAAGTGCTTGAGCATGGCTGCCGAGGTCTTGTTGAAGGACGGCCGCGTACCGAGCGCGTCGTGCGCGTACGGGGTGCCGGCGAACATGCGGGCGCGCAGCTTCTCGAACAGCAGATAACTGGGCTCGGACAGATCCTGCGCCACTTCCTGCTCGATGGCGCCGCGCTCGTTCTGCCACTCGCGCGGCGCGGCGAGCACGGCGCGCATGCGCAGCGCTTCGATGTGCAGCGCGACGTCCAGATCCTCCGCCGGGACCGTGAACAGGTACTGCGTCATGCCCTCGCGGGTGTTGGCGTTGAAGTCGCCGCCGAGAATGCTGCCGATGTCGGCGAGCTGCTCGGCGGTGAGCCCCGGACTGCCGCGGAACATCATGTGCTCCATGGCGTGGGCCGTCCCCGGGAAGCCGTCCGGGGTCTCATCGGAACCGGCCAGGTAGTTGACCGAGGTCGATACCACCGGGGCGAGTGCGTTGCGCACGATCACCACGCGCAGGCCGTTGGGCAGAGTGTCGCGCAGTACCTCGCCGTCGGCGGCGGCGGCGCTGCATGCCAGGCCGGCGAGGGCGGCGCACAGGGCAAGGGCGGCCACTCGCGTGGCGCTAAGGCGAGGCTGCTGCGGCATGGGTCGTCCTGACTCCGGCAGAGGGAGCGTGAGTATATGCGATCCGTTGCGCGCCACTTTTCGCCACAAATCATCCGCACCCCGCCGCTTTTGCGCCACCGCGGCGGCCGCGCACGGCGCTGAACTGGTAGCCGTACGGACAGGCGGCGCGCCGCGCCGCACCCCGGCCCACCACTTGAGGAGCATCTCGATGAACACCACGAAACTGGCCGTCCGCGCCGCCCTGGGCCTGACGCTCACCCTCGCCGCACTCACCCCCGCCTACGCCGGCACTGACGCTGGCCCGTCCGAGCCGTCGAAGCAGGCGAACATCGGTGCACTCACCGGGCTCGCCATCGGCGCGGCCGCGGGTGGTCCGGTCGGTGCGGTGGTGGGGCTCACCGCCGGCGTCATCGTCGGTGACCACTATCACCGCGAGCAGAAGGCGAAGGCGGCGATGAACGCCGACCTCACCCAGAGCGAAGCCGAGCGCGCGCGTCTGTCACAGAACGTGACGCAGCTCGATGCCTCGCTGCAGGCGACGCAGTCGCAGAACCGTCAGCTGGATGCGACGCTCAAGCAGGCGCACACCCTCGGCATGGACGTCAGCTTCCGCACCGACGATGACACGATTCCGGAGCAGGCGCTGTCACCGCTCGAGCGCATCGGCGCACTTGCGGCCGCGATGCCGCAGACCGTGGTGCACATCGACGGTTATGCAGATCCGCGCGGCTCGCAGTCCTACAACGACGCGCTGTCGCTGCGGCGCGCCCAGGGCGTCGCGGCACTGCTGACCAGCGCGGGGGTGCCGGCGGGCCGCATCGTCGTCGCCGCTCACGGCAAGAGCCAAGCGCAGAGCAGCGAGGGCGACCTGGACGGCTATGCGCTGGAGCGGCGCGTCAGCGTGCGCCTCGAGGAGCAGGGCGCCGAGCAGGTCGCCAGCCGTGACTGAGCTGGCAGGGCAAGCTGCCGCCGCCGCGCCGCGGGTGAGGCCCGCGGCGCGCGGCCGCGCTAGAATCTCCTGGCGTGATCACCTGTGCGGCACAGCCATGAGCAGTATCCCCCTGGTGCGCCTCGACGGCGCCCTCGAGCCCGAAGTCTCCGAGCCCCCGGCCGAGCGCCTGCTGGAGGGCACCCCGCAGCTCGAGGTGCGCAACTACTTCAGCGATGCCACGCAGCAGTTCTTCGCCGGCCGCTGGTGCGCCACCCGCGGCAAGTGGCGCGTGCGTTACACCGAGAACGAGCTGTGCGTGATGACCAAGGGCCGCGTCGTCATCGAAAGTGTCACCGGCGAGCGCATGAGCTTTGCCGCCGGCGATGCCTTCGTGGTGCCGGCCGGATTCGCCGGCACCTGGGAGGTGCTGGAGGATTGCGCGAAGATCTACGCGATTTTCGAAGGCCGCAGCTGACATAACACACCGTCCGCTTGACGGCGGTCGCAGATTGGCGACCGGCGCCTTCACCATCGCCTCAGGCGGTGTGAACGTAGCCTCCCCGTAGCTTGCTTGCCCATCGACCCGGGAGGTCGGACGTGGAAACCATCACCGTCACCGCCGCGCGCACCAGCGGCCCGTTCAGTCTTTCGGAAATGGAGCTGCTCGTCGGCAGCGCCATGGTCATTGCCGTCCTGGCATGGATGCTGATCACGCGCCTGCGCCGCGATCGTCAGCACACGCACCAGGTCTGAGTCTCCGCGGACGGCGCCGTAGCTGTTCGCCAGCGCTCGCGCCCGCACCCGCGTGCGGCGCGGGCTATTGCTCGCGCAGCACCGCGCCGAGCGTGTCGAACATCTCATCGATCTGCGCCGGCTCGACAATGAGCGGCGGCGACAGCGCCAGGATATCCGCGGTCTGCCGGATCAGCAGGCCGCGCTCGAAGCACTTGGTATACACCTCAAAGGCGCGCGCGCCGGGCTTGCCGGCGATGCCCTCCAGCTCCAGCCCGAGAATCAGGCCGTAGTTGCGCACGTCGGTGACGTGCGGCAGGCCACGCAGCGCGTGGGCGCGCTCCTGCCAGTGCGGCGCGAGCGTCTTGGCGCGCGTCAGCAGTCCCTCGCGCTCATAGATCCCCAGAGTCGCCAGACCCGCCGCGCACGCCACCGGGTGGGCCGAGTAGGTGTAGCCATGGAACAGCTCGATCCCGTCCGGTCCCTGCATGAAGGCTTCGTAGATCGCCTTGTTTACCAGGACCGCGCCCATGGGCACACAGCCGTTGGTGAGCCCCTTGGCGGTGGTGATCATGTCCGGCAGCACCCCGAACTCCTGGGCCGCAAACGCCGAGCCGGTGCGTCCGAAACCGGTGATCACCTCATCGAAGATCAGCAGGATGCCGTGGCGGTCGCAGATCTCGCGGACGCGCTGCAGATAGCCGCGCGGCGGAATCAGCACGCCGGTCGAGCCGGCGATCGGCTCGATGATCACGGCGGCGACGTTGGAGGGGTCGTGCAGGGCGACGATGCGCTCGAGCTCATCGGCGAGATGCGCACCGTGCTCGGGCATGCCGCGCGAGAACGCGTTGCGGGCGAGGTCGTGGGTGTGCGGGAGGTGATCGACCCCGGGAATCAGGCTTGCCGACCAGACCTTGCGGTTGGGCGCGATGCCGCCGACCGAGATGCCGCCGAAACCAACCCCGTGGTAACCGCGCTCGCGCCCGATCAGACGCGTGCGCGTGCCCTGGCCGCGCGCGCGCTGGTAGGCGAGGGCGATCTTCAGCGCCGTATCGACCGACTCGGAGCCGGAGTTGGTGAAGAAGACGTGGTCGAGGCCGCGCGGCGCGATCTTCACCAGCGCGTTGGCCAGCCCGAATGCGGCCGGGTGCGCCATCTGAAACGGCGGCGCGTAGTCCATTGTCTCGAGCTGGCTCGCCACCGCCTGGGTGATCTCCGCGCGGCCGTGTCCGGCCATCACGCACCACAGACCCGCGACCCCGTCGAGAATCTGCCGCCCCTCCGGCGTCCAGTAATGCATGCCCTTCGCGCGCGCGAGCAGGCGCGGCTTTGATTTGAACTGGCGGTTCGGGGTGAATGGCAGCCAGAAGGCTTCCATCTCATCGCGATTCAAGGGTGTCGTGGCGTTCATGGCAGGCGGCTCAGGCTGACCGGCAAAGGGGGGAGATGATAAATAAAGTGGACAAAATGGGCCACCGGAGGGATATTTTGGCTTCTATCGTCTAAGATATTAAACGATATGACGATCGATGTCGGCGCACGTCTGCGCAGTGTCCGCACCACTTTCGGCCTCTCCCAGCGCGAGCTCGCGCGCCGCGCCGGGGTGACTAACGGGCTGATTTCGCTCATCGAACAGAACCGCGTGAGCCCCTCGGTGAGCTCCCTGAAGCGCGTGCTCGACGGGGTGCCCATGTCGCTCGCCGAATTCTTCACCTTGGACTTGAGCACCTCACCGCAGACGTTCTACGGGGTGGACGAGCTGGTGGAGCTTGGCAACGAGGCGGTCTCGCTGCGGCTGATTGCCGCGCAGCGTCCCGCGCGCCAGCTGACGCTGCTGCACGAGCGCTACGCCCCCGGTGCTGCCACGGGCGAGGAGATGCTCGCGCACCGCGGCGAGGAGGGCGGGGTCATAATCAAGGGACGTATCGAGCTCACCGTCGGTGGCGCCACGCGGGTACTCGGTCCCGGCGAGGCCTACTACTTCGCGACCCAGCTGCCGCACCGCTTCCGCAACGTCGGCCGTGAGCCATGTGAGATCATCAGCGCCAGCACTCCACCGACTTTTTAAAGGTTTCCGAGCCCAATCATGAATGCCAAACCCGAAACCATCTCCTGGCACGAGCGTGCCCGCTCGCTCAACTTCCGTACGCAGGCCTTCATCGAGGGTCGCTACGTGGACGCCGCGTCCGGCGCGACGTTCGACTCGATCAATCCGGCCACCGGCAAGCTGCTCGCGCGCGTCGCCTCCGGCGACGTCGAAGACGTCAACCGTGCCGTCGCCTCGGCGCGCGCCGTGTTCCGCAAGGGCAGCTGGGCCAACCTGCCCCCGGCGAAGCGCAAGAAGGCGTTGTTCCGTTTCGCCGAGCTGATCAGCAAGCACAGCGAGGAGCTGGCACTGCTCGAGACGCTCGACATGGGCAAGCCGATCAGCGACAGCCTGAAGGTGGACGTGCCCGGGGCGGCACGCTGCATCACCTGGTACGGCGAGGCGATCGACAAGATCTACGACGAGGTTGCGCCCACCGGGCCGGGCGCGCTGGCCACGATCACCCGGGAGCCGCTCGGCGTGGTCGGAGCGATCGTGCCGTGGAACTTCCCGCTGCTCATGGCCGCCTGGAAGATCGCGCCGATTCTTGCCGCCGGCAACTCGCTGGTGCTCAAGCCCTCGGAAAAATCACCTCTGACCGCGTTGAAGGTTGCCGAGCTCGCCGTCGAGGCCGGCATCCCTGCCGGGGTGCTCAATGTCGTGCCGGGCTTTGGCCAGACCGCAGGCAAGGCGCTGGCGCTGCACATGGATGTCGACTGCATCGCCTTCACCGGCTCGACGGCGACCGGCAAGGCCATCATGCAGTACGCCGGGCAGTCGAACCTGAAACGTGTCTCGCTCGAGTGCGGCGGCAAGTCGCCGAATATCGTGATGGCCGACTATCCGGACCTGGAGAAGGCGGCGACCGCGGCCGCCTACGCGATCTTCTTCAACCAGGGCGAGGTGTGCTCGGCCGGCTCGCGGCTGCTGCTGCAGGAAGGGATCAAGGACGCGGTGCTGGAGAAGGTGCAGGCGATCGGGCGCACCATGCAGCCCGGGGATCCGCTCGATCCGGCGACGCGGCTGGGCGCCATCGTCGATGAGACGCAGATGAAGCGCGTACTCGGCTACATCGATGCCGGACAACGCGACGGCGCGCAGCTGCGCTTCGGCGGCCGCCGCGTGCGTGAGGAGAGCGGCGGCTATTTCATCGAGCCAACCGTATTCGAGGGCGTGCGTCCTTCGATGGCCATCGCGCGCGAAGAGATTTTCGGCCCGGTGCTCTCGGCGATCACTTTCAAGACGCCGGAAGAGGCGATCGAGATCGCCAACGACGTCATCTACGGGCTCGCCTCGGCGGTGTGGACGCGTGACGTCACCACCGCGCATCGTGTGGCGCGCGCCATCCGCGCCGGTACCGTCTACATCAACTGCTATGACGCCGATGACATCACCGTGCCTTTCGGCGGCTTCAAGCAGTCGGGTATCGGCCGCGACAAGTCGCTCCATGCCCTGGAGAAATACACGGAGCTGAAGACCACCTGGCTCGACCTGTCCTGAGGATCGGGTCCGCGTCCGCGGCGTGAGTACGCTGCGCTTTCTGGCCAGCGCGCCGCGCGGCTTCGCCGACCTGCTCGCGGCCGAGCTCGGTGAGTGCGGTGGCGAGGGTGCGCGCGAACGGGCCGGCGGGGTGGCGTTCTCCGGTACCCTGGAGAGCGGCTACCGCGCCTGCCTGTGGTCGCGCGTTGCGAGCCGGATATTCCTCGAGCTCGCCCAGTTCGAGGCCCGCGATACGCAGGAGTTCTACGCGGGCATCGCCGCGATCGACTGGAGCGCGCATCTGGCACCCGGTGCGACGCTCGCCTGCGAATTCAGTGGCCGTCATCCGGCCATTACCCACACCCACTTCGGCGCCCTGCGTCTGAAGGACGCCATCGTCGATCAGTTGCGCGCCGCGACCGGCGCGCGCCCGGATATCGCGCGCGAGCGCCCCGGTGTGCGCGTCCACGCCCACGCGCACGGCACGCATATCACCGTCTCGCTCGATCTGTCCGGGGAGGGCCTGCATCGGCGGGGCTACCGCACGGCCGCCGGTGAAGCCCCCTTGAAGGAGAACGTGGCCGCCGGCGTGCTGCTGCGCGCGCAATGGCCGCAGCTCGCGGCGCAGGACGCGCCGTTCCTGGATCCGCTGTGCGGGGCCGGTACCCTGTGCATCGAGGCGGCGCTCATCGCGCTCGACCGCGCGCCGGGGCTCACGCGCAGTTACTTCGGCTTCCTCGGCTGGCGCGGCCACGATGGCGCGCTGTGGGAGCGACTGCTGGCCGAGGCGCAGATGCGCGCCCGTGCCGGTGAGAGCTCGGGCGTATTGCTGCGCGGCCAGGACCGCGACCCCGCGGCCATCGGCCAGGCACGCGACAACGCCGCGCGGGCCGGCGTCGCGCGCATCGACTTTGCGGTCGCGCCGCTCAGTGCGGCCGCACCGCCGGCTGGCGCCGCGGCACCCGGACTGCTGTGCACCAACCCACCCTACGGGGTGCGCATGGAGGATCAGGCCGGGGCGCGCGCCGTGCATCGCGAGCTCGGCGAGGTGCTGCGCGCCCGCTTCAGCGGCTGGCACGCCGCCGTGCTCACCGGGGCTCCCGAGCTCGGCAGGGAGCTCGGCCTGCGTGCCTACCGCACCCATACCGTATGGAACGGCGCGCTGGAGTGCCGCCTGCTGCGCATCGAGGTCGAGCCCGACAGCGTGCGCACCGTCGGCACGCTCGGCCGCGGCGTGAACGTCCTCAAGGACACGCCCGGGGCGCACATGTTCGCCAACCGGCTGGCGAAAAACCTCAAGCGCCTGCGCAGCTGGTGCGCGCGCGACAGCATCAGCTGCTACCGCGTCTACGACGCCGACATGCCTGAATATGCGTTCGCGATCGACCTCTACGCCACGCTCGATCCGGCCGCGCAGTGGCTGTACGTGCAGGAATATGCTGCGCCGGCGGAGATCGAGGCGGAGGCGGTCAAGCGGCGCCGCGGCGAGGTGCTGGCCAGTCTGCCCGAGGTGACCGGGGTTCCGAGCGAGCGCATCCGGCTACGTACGCGGCGCCGCACCCGGCGCGGCGAACAGTACGAGAAGGTGGACACGCAGGCGCACTTCCATGTCGTCGCCGAGGGCGGACTCAAGTTCCGCGTCAACTTCGACGATTACCTCGACACCGGACTGTTCCTGGATCACCGCCTCACCCGCGCGCGCCTGCGCATGGCGGCCGGCGGCGCGCGCTTCCTCAATCTCTTCGCCTACACCGCCACCGCCACCGTGTACGCGGCTGCCGGCGGGGCAGTCACCACCACCAGCGTGGACCTGTCGCGCACTTATCTGGAGTGGGGGCAGCGCAACCTCATGTTGAACGCGCTCACCGGCAGCGCGCATCGCTTCGTCCAGGATGACTGCCGCACCTGGCTCGAGGGCATGGCGCGGCAGAGCGAGCGCTTCGAACTGATCTTCCTCGATCCACCGACCTTCTCCAACTCCAAGCGCATGGAGGGAGTGCTGGATATCGAGCGCGACCATCCGCAGCTGATCACGGCGGCAATGCGCCTGCTCGCCCCGCAGGGGACGCTGCTGTTCTCGACCAATGCGCAGCGCTTCCGCCTCGCCGAGGAGCTGGCGCAACGCTACCGCGTGCGCGACGTGTCGGCGGCGACCCTGCCCAAGGACTTCGAGCGCAACCCCAAGATCCACCGCTGCTACGAGCTCAGCGCGCCGGCCTAGTAAGCGGTCAACTCATCACCGGTGGCGACGGTGAGCGCCGTGCTGCCCGCGCCGGCGAACTCGAGCGGCACGGACTGCTCCCCGACCGGGCTGTTGCGCCACACCGCGAAATGCAGGTGCGGGCCGGAGGTAAAGCCGGTGTTGCCCGAGTCCGCCAGGTACTCACCGCGCTCCAGCCGCTGGCCGATGCGCACGCGGATCGAGTCCCAGTGCAGGTGAGCGTAGACCCCGACCGTGCCGTCATCGTGGAGGATCTCCACCACGTTCGCCTGGTCAAGCAGCGCCGGGTCGGGCGCGCCGAGAAAGGCGTCGTGGCGCACGTTGATCACCAGCCCCTCGCGCGCGGTGTACACCGGGGTGCCGTCCGGCATGGCGATGTCGATCGCGAAGCGGCTGTCCGCGCCGACGTGCGTGATATGGGTCGGGTATGCCTGCGAGACCCGGAACGAGGCCCCGGCGGCGAAGGGCGGCCGATAGGGCCGTGGCGGGTGATGCTGCGCCTGGGGTGAGCCGAGTGTCGCGCTCCAGCGGTAGCGCAGCGAGTGCTGCGGGTCGGCGGAGGCCTCGAGCACCAGCGCCTCCGCTCCGGGGGCGAGCGTCGCGAGGTAGACGGCGCCCGCGGGCACGTCCGCGAGGGCGGAGGAGGCGAACACGAGTCGCACCAGCACCGGGCACAGACAGCCGTTGCGCGCGGTAAAGCGGGTCGCATCCGCAAGATCGGTGCGCTCGAGGCCGATGCTCAGACCCCGCGGCTCATCATGCGCGAGGTTCAGCTCCTGGGTATCGGGGGAGCCGGCCGGCCGGCCCTGATCGGTGAATACCCACTGGCCGCTCGCATCGCGGTAGCGCACGGCGCTTTGCGCCGGCAGCTCACCGGGACGGGCCAGTGTCAGCAGCAGCAGCAGTAGTAAGCGCGCAGACGCCAAGCAGGCCCCGGCCGTGCGCGGCTCAGCTGCCGCAGGCGGCCACCATGGCGCGCCGCGCTTTTTCGCGCAGCGCGTCGGCATCCGCGTCGGTGTAGTAAACGCGGTTGCCGTCCGCATCGAACTGGTAAACGCGGCGCGAGTCTCTCAGGTCGTAATAATGATTGCGGGCACGGTCGCAGTCTTTCTGGTGCTTACGCTCGGCCGCCTCGCGCGCCTTGGCATCGCTCGCGTCCTGGCGCTGGCGCTCGTTATCGGCCGCTCCGAGCAGGCGCTGCTGCTTCGCCAGTCGTGCCGCCTCGGCCGGATCGGCCTCCTGGACGTGCAGGGTGGTGGTAGGCGCGTTCTTGCTCGGGGCGCGGTCGGAGTAAACCACGTTGCCCTGGGCGTCCACTGATTTGTAGATCTCCTGCGCCGGCAGGGCGCCGGCGCACAGCATCAGCGCCGCCCACGCCAGCGCCCGCCTGAAACTGAACACAGAGGTGTAGGGTTGCCGCACCACAGACCGCCTTTGGCCGAAGAGCATACGCAGCGGATGCCCGCGTACCTTGAACCCGGTCACAGAAAGTTCCGGGGTACGCAGTCCCTACGGGGCGTGTTACGCAATCTGCGATGCCGGCGGGCGTCCGGCTCGCTTTACAGCCGAGCGGGGCTACGGTAGCGTCGGCGGCGATGTCGGAGAGACAGGTCCAGCTGCGCATTATCCCCAAGACCAAGCCCGTAGCGCGGGCCCCGGGGGATACTGCGCGCTGAAGCACCGTCCAGCCGCCACAATCCGCCAGAGGCCCCGCAGATGACGGGGCCTCGTCGTTTGTAACATCCGGAGATCACGCTCATGTCTGCCCGCGCGTCCAACTCCCAGCCGGTCGTGGCCATCGTCGGTGCGACCGGTGCCGTCGGCGTGGAGCTCATCCGCTGCCTTGAGCAGCGGCAGTTCCCGCTCGGTCAGCTGCGCCTGTTTGCATCGAGGCGCTCAGCGGGCAAGACGCTGCCGTTCCGCGGCACACCGCTGATCGTGGAGGAGCTGACCGAGTCGAGCTTCAGCGGAGTGGACATCGCCCTGTTCTCCGCCGGTGGCAGCACCTCCAAGCGCTTTGCACCGCTGGCGGTGCGCGCCGGGGCTACCGTGGTCGACAACTCCTCGGCATTCCGCATGGATGCCGAAGTGCCGCTGGTGGTGCCGGAGATCAACCCTCAGGCCCTGGGCACGCACCGCGGCATCATCGCCAACCCCAACTGCTGCGCCATCATCTCCATCACTCCGCTGTGGCCGGTGCACAAACAGAACCGCATCGTGCGGCTGCAGATCGCCACCTACCAGGCGGCCTCGGGTGCGGGCGCCGCGGCGATGGAGGAGCTGCGTGAGTCGACGCGGGCGTACCTCGAGGGGCGCGACTACGCCAACACGGTGCTGCCGCATCCCTACGCCTTCAACCTCTTCAGCCACAACACCCGCATCGATCCGGCGACCGGCTATAACGAGGAGGAGCTCAAGGTCATGCAGGAGACGCGCAAGATCTTCGCCGACGAGGCGATGCGCATCTCCGCGACCTGCATCCGCGTGCCGATCCTGCGGGCGCACGCCATGGCCATCAGCTTCGAGTGTGAGCGGCCGATCAAGCCGGCGCAGGTGCGCGAGATCATCGCCGCCGCGCCGGGTGTGAAGCTGGTCGACGATGCGGAGCGCAATTACTTCCCGATGCCCAGGGACGCCTCCGGCGGTGATCCGATTCTCGTCGGCCGCATCCGCACCGACCTGAGCGACCCGAGCGGACGCACCATTGCGCTGTTCGTCGCCGGCGACCAGCTGCTCAAGGGCGCCGCGCTCAACGCGGTGCAGATTGCCGAGCTTTTGTGAACGGCACGAGCGCGGGCGTCTGCGCGCAGTAGCGCGCGTATTCGTCCGGGAACTGCGCGTTCATGAAGCGCTCCTCGATGCGCAGCTTGTAGAGAAACGAGCCGAGGATCAGCGCAAAGCCCAGTAGTGCGCGTGGCTCGTTACACTCGAGCGCCGAGCCCAGAAACGCCGCCAGCAGCCCGGTGTAGATCGGATGGCGCACGTAGGCGTAAGGTCCGGTGCGGATGAGCTCGTGTCCCTGCTTCACCGTGACCGTGCCACTCCAGTTGCGCCCGAGATGCACGCGCGCCCAGACAGCGCCGGCGAAGCCGAGCCCGACCAGGATGACCGCGAGCTGCGAGCGCCACGGGCTCGGCAGCCACAGCGGCTGCGACAGAGCGCCCCATGGCAGCCGTGGCGCGAAGATCAGCCAGGCCCCGAGGAGCAGGGCCGCGACGTAGCCGAAGCGCGAGACACCCGACTCGCGCCGCTCGGTGCTCTTGGTGTTAGCCGCCGAGATGACCCAGTAAATGAGCCATGCCAGCCACAGGCAGGTGATGGTCCGGTCATAGTCGTGGCCGCGCATGCCGTGCACCGCGCCTACAGCAGGTCCTTCAGCCGGTAGTAGAGCATCGCCAGCACCAGCGCCGGGCGCCGCAGCGCCATGCCGCCCGGAAAGTTCGCATGCGGGATGCGGGCGAATACGTCGAAGCGCTCGGCCGTGCCCGCGATCGCCTCGGCGACGAGCTTGCCGGCGATGCCGGTGAGGGCGATGCCGTGACCGGAAAAGCCCTGCAGGAAGTAGATGTTCGGTGCGAGCCGGCCGAAATGCGGTGCGCGGTTCAGGGTGATGTCCACCTCCCCTCCCCAGGCGTAGTCGATGCGCACGTCGGCGAGTTGGGGGAAGACGCGCAGCATGCGGGCGCGCGTGGCCCCGGGAGCGTCGAAGGTCTTGAAACCGGAGTAGTTGACGCGGCCGCCGAAGAGCAGGCGGTGGTCGGCCGAGCGGCGGAAATAATCGATGACCCAGTTCATATCGCACACGGCGGCATTGTCGGCGATGAGCCGCGCGGCGCGCTCTGCCCCCAGTGGCTCGGTTGCAACGATGTAGGTGGCCACGGCCATGATCTTGGCGGCGAGTGAGGGCGCGGTCTCGCCCAGATATACGTTGCCGCACAGAACCAGCTGGCCGGCGCTGATCTCGCCCTGCGGCGTGACGATGCGCACACGGCCGCCGCTGCCCGGGGCGAAACTTCTGACGCGCGTGCCCTCGAAGATCTGCGCACCGCGGGACTCAGCTGCCGCGGCCAGTCCCAGGGTGTAATTCAGAGGATGCAGGTGGCCGCTGTTGGCGTCGTACAGGCCGCCGAGGTAGCGCTCGCTGTCCACGAGCGTGCGCAGCTCCTCGCGCGGCACGAACCGCAGGCTGGTGTAGCCGTAGTGGTCATGCAGCTCGGCGAGCTCGGCCTTGAGCTCGCGCACGTGGCGCTCCTTGACCGCGGTCAGCATGTAGCCGTCGACCCAGTCGCAGTCGATGCGGAAGCGCCGGATGAGTTCACGCATGAGTGCGAGACTCTCGATCGAGACGTCCCATACCTGGCGGGCGCCCGCCGCGCCGATCAGCCGGGCGAGCTTCGCCTGGCCACAGGCGACACCCTGGATCGCCTGGCCGCCGCTGCGCCCCGAGGCGCCCCAGCCGACGCGGTTCTGCTCCAGCACGATGACCCTCATGCCGCGCTCGGCGAGGTGCAGGGCGGCCGAGCAGCCGGCTATGCCCGCACCCACCACGCACACGTCCGCGCTGAGCGGCCCGGACAGTGCCGGTCGCACGGGTGCCGTAAGCGCGGAGGCGGAGTAGTAGGAGCGGACGTAGTCTTCGCAGCCCATCGGGTTCCTGTCTGTGGGCGCCGGAGTGTTTAGGATATTCTCAAGCCCGGCGCCGCGGACGCAGAGGATAGCGAGCCGCCCTTGACCCCCGCAAATCGGGCCTGAGCCTTCGGGCTCAGCCCCTCTGGGCCGCTTAGATTGGCCTTTAGCGTACTTATGTCGCGTGACGCAAGCGGAGGCTTCTGCCCCTGACCTGTGCTCTAATAAGAGCCTACTCCGGAGATCTCTTGGGGCAGATTGTTTAAGATATTAAACACTGCCTTGCGCAGCGAGCCGCCATGGCATCGAGCCGTCCGCTTATTGGCATTCCCGCCGACCGCCGCATGGTGGGCGACCATCCCTTTCACATGGTGGGGGAGAAATACGCCCGTGCGGTCATGGAGGCCTCCGAGGCCGTCCCGCTGCTGATTCCGGCGCTCGCCGAGGAACTCGGCTTTGACGAGCTGCTCACCCGCCTGGACGGCCTGCTCTTTACCGGCAGCCCCTCGAACGTGGAGCCGCATCGCTATCAGGGGCCGCCGAGCGATCCGGGTACCCTGCACGATCCAGCCCGCGATGCGACGACGCTGCCCTTGATCCGCAAGGCCGTGAGCGCGGGGGTGCCGGTGCTCGGGATCTGCCGCGGCTTCCAGGAGATGAATGTCGCCTACGGCGGCACGCTGCATCAGAAGCTGCACGAGGTGCCGGGCCACCTCGATCACCGTGACGACACCAGCCAGCCGCTCGATATCCAGTACGGCCCGGCGCATGAGGTGACGCTCGAGCCGGACGGAGTACTGCGCTCATTCAGCGGCACCGCCCAGATCCGCGTGAATTCGCTTCACAACCAGGGCATCGAGCGGCTCGGGCCCGGGCTCGGCGTCGAGGCGCGCGCACCCGACGGGGTGATCGAGGCGTTCCGCGTGCTCGGCGCGCGGCGCTTCGCCCTCGCGGTGCAATGGCATCCGGAGTGGAAGGTCATGGCGAATCCATTCTCGCGCGCGTTGTTCGCCGCTTTCGGGCAGGCGAGCCGCGAGCGCGCGCAGAGCAAGTGAAAGGCGACGTTTTATGGTGAGCGAGATCCGTCAATTCTTCCGCGATCACGGCATCTCCGAGGTCGAGGCCATCATCCCGGACATGGCCGGGATCGCCCGCGGCAAGATCATGCCGGCGGAGAAGTTTGCCGAAGACGGCGGCATGCGCCTGCCCGAGAGCGTGTTCCTGCAGACCGTCACCGGCGACTACCCGCAGCACACCGGCGACGCCATGAGTCCCGCCGAGATCGATATCGTGCTCAAGGCCGATCCTAAGACCGTGCGCCGCGTGCCCTGGGCGGCCGAGCCGACGGCGCAGGTGATTCACGACTGCTTCTATTCCGACGGGCGGCGCGTCTCCATGGCGCCGCGTCACGTGCTGCGCAACATCGTCGAACTGTATGCGCAGCGCGGCTGGGATCCGATCGTGGCTCCGGAGCTCGAGTTCTACCTGGTCGAGCAGAACCGCGACGCCGACTATCCGCTGAAGCCGCCGGTCGGCCGCTCCGGACGGTCCGAGCCCGGACGCCAGTCCTATTCGATCGCAGCGGTGAATGAGTTCGATCCGTACTTCGACGACATCTACCAGTTCTGCGAAGACCAGGACATCGAGATCGACACGCTCATCCACGAGGACGGGCCCGCGCAGATGGAGATCAACCTCATCCATGGCGCCCCGCTGGACCTCGCCGACCAGGCGTTCCTGTTCAAGCGCACCGCGCGCGAGGCGGCGCTGCGCCACAAGATGTACGCAACCTTCATGGCCAAGCCGCACGCCAAGGAGCCCGGCAGCGCCATGCACATCCACCAGAGCGTGGTGGACATCAAGACGCGCAAGAACATCTTCAGTAACCCTGACGGCACCCCCTCGGCGCTGTTCTTCTCGCACATCGGCGGCCTGCAGAAGTACCTGCCGGCAGCGATGGCGTTGTTCTGCGCCAACGTGAACTCCTACCGCCGCCTGACCCGCTACCTGTCCGCGCCGATCAACGTGCACTGGGGTTACGACAACCGCACCGCCGGACTGCGCGTGCCGATGTCGGATGCGCAGGCGCGCCGCGTGGAGAACCGCGTCGGCGGTGCGGATGCCAATCCCTACATCGCACTGGCCGCCTCGCTCGCCTGTGGCTATCTCGGCATGGTCGAGGGAGTGCAGCCGAGTGATCCGATCGTCGGCAGCGCCCATGACCTGCCGTTCGGGCTGCCGCGCTCCCTGGATGAGGCATTGCGCGAGCTGCGTGCCTGCGAGCCGCTGGTCAAGATCCTCGGCGAGCCGTTCGTCGAGGCCTTTACCATCGTCAAGGAAGCCGAGTACGAGGTGTTCCTGCAGGTGATCAGCTCCTGGGAGCGCGAGCATCTGCTGCTGAACGTCTAAGGCCCCGGGCGGGGCCGGCGCGCCTTCTCAAGGGCCGGGCCGCTGTTATATAAGAAGAGGACGTGACCAGCGCCCCGCGATTTCTCGGCCCCAGCCTCGTCCTCGTCATGCTCGCCCTGCTGGCGGGCTGCGCGCGGCCGGCTGCGCATGCCGGTGATGCCGCCGGCGCGAACGAGAAGGTGCTGAACGTCTACAACTGGTCCGATTACATCCAGCCCTCGGTCATCAGGGATTTCGAGCGCGAGACCGGCATCCACGTCAACTATGACGTCTTCGACTCCAACGAGATCCTCGAGACCAAGCTGCTGACCGGGCACACCAACTACGACGTCGTCGTGCCATCGGCGGCGTTTCTCGAGCGCCAGCTGCAGGCCGACATCTACCAGAAGCTCGACAAGTCGCAGCTGCCGAACCTCAAGAACGTGGATCCGCGAATCCAGCAGGCGCTGGCGCTCTACGACCCGGGCAATCAGTACGCGGTCGATTACATGTGGATAACCTCCGGGGTCGGCTACAACGCCGTGGCGATCAAGGCGCGCATGGCGGATGCTCCCGTGGACAGCTGGCGCATGCTCCTTGACCCGGCGGTGATCGCCAAGTTCGCCGACTGCGGCGTCTCGATCCTCGATGCGCCCTCCGAGGTGGTCGCCACCGTGCTGATCTATCTCGGCCGCAATCCGAACAGTGATTCCCCCGAGGACCTGAAAGCCGCCGAGCAGGTGCTGAAGGCGGTGCGTCCCTTCATCCGCTACGTGGACTCCTCGCGCTACATCGACAATCTCGCTAATGGTGACATCTGCCTGGCGATGGGCTGGTCGGGTGACGTCAAGCAGGCACACGATCGGGCCAAGGAGGCCAACAAGGGCATCGATCTGGTGTACTCGATCCCGCGCGAGGGGGCGATCGTGAACCTGGACGTCATGGCGATCCCGGCGGATGCGCCGCACGTGCACAATGCACTGCTGTTCATAAACTACCTGCTGCGGCCCGAGGTTGCGGCGCAGAATTCAAATCTCATTAAATATGCCAACGCGGTGGCGCCCGACCTCCAGCCCCTCGACCCCGAGGTGCGCAACGATCCGGGTGTATTCCCGCCGCCGGAGGTGCGTGCGCGGCTGACGCCCGAGCGGCCGCGGCCCGCGGAGTACCAGCGGCTCCTGACGCGCGCCTGGACCCGCTTTAAGACAGGAAAGTAAGGAACGTCGAGCATGCGCAGGCAGCAGGGCCGGTAAGGTGAGCACCCCCGCCGTAAAAATCGCCGCGGATCCGGCGGCTTATGTCCGCATCAGCAACGTCACCAAGAAGTTCGGTGACTTCACCGCCGTGGACAACGTTTCGCTCGACATCCGGCGCGGCGAGATCTTCTGTCTGCTCGGGGGCTCCGGCTCCGGCAAGACGACGCTGCTGCGGATCCTGGCGGGCTTCGAGACGCCGAGCTCCGGCTCGGTTCTCATCGACGGCACGGACATGAGCACGATCCCGCCGTACGAGCGCCCGGTCAACATGATGTTCCAGTCCTATGCGCTGTTTCCGCACATGAGCGTGGAAAAGAACGTCGCCTTCGGCCTGGAGCAGGAGGGGCTGAGCCGTGCCGAGGTCGGCCGCAAGGTCGGCGAGATCCTCGAGATCGTGAAGATGCAGGGCTTCGGCGCCCGCAAGCCCCACCAGCTGTCCGGCGGCCAGCGCCAGCGCGTGGCGCTCGCGCGCGCGCTGGTGAAGCGCCCGAAGCTGCTGCTGCTCGATGAACCGCTGGCGGCCCTCGACAAGAAGCTGCGCGAGCACACGCAGTTCGAGCTCATCAACATCCAGCAGCGCCTGGGCGTCACCTTCATTGTCGTCACCCACGACCAGGAGGAGGCCATGACGCTCGGCACGCGCCTCGGCGTGATGAATCATGGGCGGATCGTGCAGGTCGGCACGCCCTCGGATATCTACGAGTCGCCCGCCAACCGTTTCGTGGCCGATTTCATCGGCTCGGTAAACATGTTCGAGGGGCAGGTGAGCGAGGAAGGCCCGGAGGGCGTGCGCGTCAGCTGCGCCGAGCTTGGCGGCACCGTGCGCGCCGAGCGCACCGTCAGCTGCGTGCGTGGGGCGACGGTATGGACCGCGATCCGCCCGGAGAAGATCAGCATCAGCCGGCGCCAGCCCGCCGCGGGTGCCGGCGACAACGCGGTGCGCGGCACGGTGCGCGAGATCGCCTACATGGGGGATCTGTCGATCTATCTGGTGCAGATCGAGGCGGGCACGACCGTGCGTGTCACGCTGCCGAACACGCGGCGCGGCGGGGAGCGGCCGATCGCACGCGAGGAGAAGGTGTGGCTGTCCTGGCACGGGTCGAGCCCGGTGGTGCTGACCGAGTAGGGGGCGCGGGTGCGGCTGTCACAGGCAGGCGGGCGGCGACTGGTTGCGGGAGTTCCGATCCTGTGGCTGCTGCTGCTGTTCCTGATTCCCTTCCTGATCGTCTTCCGCATCTCCTTCTCGGAGGTGCGGCTCGCCATTCCGCCGTACACCCCGCTGCTCGCCTGGCACCACGGCACCCCTGCGCTGGAGCTGCACTGGTCGGCCTACAAGTTCCTGTTCACCGATTCGCTCTACGTCAGCTCCTACCTGTACTCACTCAAGGTCGCGGCGGTGTCGACGCTGTGCTGCCTTCTGCTGGGCTACCCCATGGCCTACGCGATCGCCCGTTCGGCGCCCGCGAGCCGTGCGGTGCTGCTGATGCTCATCGTGCTGCCGTTCTGGACTTCGTTCCTGCTGCGCGTCTATGCCTGGATCGGGCTGTTGAAGAACAATGGCGTCATCAACAACGTGTTGCTGTACCTCGGCGTCATTCACCAGCCGCTCGCCCTGATGCAGACCGACTTCGCCGTGTACATCGGCATCGTCTACTCGTATCTGCCGTTCATGATCCTGCCGCTGTACGCCAACCTGGAGAAGCACGACCCGGCCCTGCTTGAGGCGGCGGCCGATCTGGGCGCCCGCCCGCTGCGGGCGTTCCTGCGCGTCACGCTGCCGCAATCTCTGCCCGGAATTCTTGCCGGTTCGCTCCTGGTGTTCATCCCCGCCGTCGGTGAGTACGTGATTCCCACGCTGCTCGGGCGCACCGACCAGATCATGATCGGGCGCGTGCTCTCGGATGAGTTCTTCGAGAACCGCGACTGGCCGGTAGCGAGCGCGGTGGCGATCCTGATTCTGCTGCTCCTGGTCATCCCCATCATGCTGTTCCAGCGCGCCCAGCGCCGCGAGCTGGAGTCGCTCAAGTGAAGTCCCATGGCCTCTTCGCGCGCTGCGCCCTGGTGCTCGGGCTGGTCTTCCTGTACGTGCCGATCCTGTCGATGATGGTGTTTTCCTTCAACAATTCGCGCCTGGTGACGGTGTGGGACGCGCCGAACTCGCCCACCCTCAAGTGGTACGGAGCACTGCTGCACAACGGCCAGATCCTGGCCGCCGCGTGGCTGTCGATCCGCATCGCGCTCGTTGCCGCAAGCGGCGCGGTGATCCTGGGCACGCTGGCGGGCATGGCGTTGGCGCGCTTTGGCAGCTTCCGCGGCCGCACGCTGCTCGCCGGCATGACCACGGCACCGATCGTCATGCCGGAGGTGATCACCGGGCTGTCGCTGCTTTTGATGTTCGTAGCCCTTTCCCAGCTGATCGGCTGGCCGCAGGGCGTCGGGGCGGTCACCATCACGCTCGCCCACATCACCTTCTGCATGGCCTACGTCACGGTGGTCGTGCAGTCGCGGCTCACCGGCTTCGATGAGTCACTCGAGGAGGCGGCCATGGACCTCGGGGCGCGGCCGGTGAAGGTGTTCTTCCGCATCACGCTGCCGCTGATCCTGCCGGCGATCGCCTCCGGCTGGCTGCTGGCCTTCACTCTTTCATGGGATGATCTGGTGATCACGCAGTTCGTGGCAGGTCCGGGCTCGAGCACGTTGCCCATGGTGATCTTCTCCAAGGTGCGTTTCGGGGTGACGCCGGACGTCAACGCGCTGGCGACCATCATGGTACTGCTGGTCGCGACCGGCATTGCGATTTCCACCGTATGGATGCGCTACCGTGAGCGGCGCCGCGTGCGCGACCTGCAGCTCGCCGCCGCCGCGAACCTGTGAGCCCCTTGAGCAGCGGCACCATCCTGGGGATTGACGTCGGCGGCTCGTCCGTCAAGGTCGGCCGCGTCGATCTGGCGGCCGGACGGGTCGAGGGCGCGCTGCAGACGGTGAAGACCCCGCAGCCGGCAACGCCCGCAGCGCTGATGGGGGTATTCAGGGAGCTGGCCTCGCAGCACCATGACGCACAGGCGGTGGGTATCGCCTTCCCGGCCGTGGTGAAAGGCGGCCGGACCTGCACGGCGGCCAATGTCGATCCGTCCTGGATCGGGGCTGCGGCCGCAGCTCTGGCGGCGCAGGCGATGGGCCGCCCGGTGACTTTTCTCAATGACGCCGACGCGGCCGGCCTTGCGGAGATGCGCTGGGGCGCCGGGCGCGGCGCCCGCGGCAGCGTCATCATGGTTACCCTCGGCACCGGAATCGGTACGGCGCTGTTCATCGACGGGCGGCTGTTTCCGAACACCGAACTGGGTCACCTGGAGCTTGGCGGCGTCGACGCCGAGATCCGCGCTTCTGCGCGGGCGCGTACGGCCGAGAACCTCGACTTTCCGGCCTGGTGCGGGCGCGTGAACGAATATCTCGACGCCCTGCAGCGTCTGTTCTGGCCGGACGTGATCATCCTGGGTGGCGCGGTCAGTGAACGGTTCGCCGAGTTCGCGCCGCTGCTGCGCTCGCCGGCTGAGCTGCGACCGGCGCATTTCGGCAATCAGGCCGGAGTAATCGGAGCGGCGCTCGCGGCCAGCGATGCCCTCGCTTAACAGTAAGCTCCCCGACGTCGGCACGACGATATTCACGGTCGTTTCGCGCCGTGCGCGCGAGCTCAATGCCCTGAATCTCGGCCAGGGCTATCCCGACTACGCCATCGATCCGCGCCTCACCGAGCTCGTGGCCGAGGCGATGCGCGCGGGTCACAATCAGTACGCGCCCATGGAAGGCGTTCTCGCCCTGCGCGAGCAGATCGCGCGCAAGCTGCGCCGCAGCTACGCACTCAGCATCGACCCCGAGGGCGAGATAACCGTGACCCTGGGGGCGACCGAGGCCATCTTCTCGGCGATCCTCGCCGTGGTGAGTCCCGGAGATGAGGTACTCGCCTTCGACCCGGCCTACGACTCCTACGAGCCGGCGGTGCGTCTGGCCGGCGGGCGCTGCCTGCGCCTGCCCCTGAGTCAGCCGGGGTTCCGCTACGACTGGGAGCGGGCGCGCGCCCTGGTGGGGCCGCGTACACGCCTGGTGCTGTTCAACAGCCCGCACAACCCGGCGTGTACCACGGCGACCGCGGCAGACCTGGACGCGCTGGCCGCGCTCACCCGCGAGCACGATGCCCTGGTGCTCGCGGATGAGGTGTATGAGCACATGGTGTTCGACGGGGCAGCGCATCACTCGGTGCTGACGCACCCGGAGCTGGCGACGCGCAGCTTCGCGGTTTTTTCCTTCGGCAAAACGCTGCATGCAACCGGACTGCGCATCGGCTACTGCGTCGCACCGCCTGCGCTCTCTGCGGAACTGCGCAAGGTGCACCAGTTCAACACCTTCAGCATCTCCAACGCCACGCAGCAGGCCATCGCGGCCTACCTCGCCGAAAAGCCCGACGTGGGCGCAGGGCTCGCCGCGTTCTTCCAGGCCAAGCGCGACCGCCTGCGGCAGGCACTGGCAGGCTCCGGCTTCGCGCTGCCGCCCGCCCAGGGAACCTACTTCCAGCTGCTCGACTTCTCCGCCTTCGCGCCCGCAGACGACATGGCCTTCGCCGAGCGACTGCTGACCGAGGCGCGCGTGGCGAGCATCCCGCTGTCGCCGTTCTACGCAACACCGACACCACTGCCTTTTGTGCGCTTGTGCACGGCAAAGCAGGACGCGACCCTCGATGCCGCCGCCGCGCGGCTGCGCGAGTTCGCCTCGCGGCTGCAGGGGCGCGGCGGATGAGCGCACTCAGGGTCACGCTCCTGCAGGCGGCGCTGGCGTGGCACGACGCCGCGGCCAACCGCGCCCACTTCAGTGCGCTCATGGCCCCCCTTGCCGGCACGACCGACCTGGTGGTGCTTCCGGAGACCTTCACTACCGGCTTCAGCATGAGCGTCGAGGCGGTGGCCGAGCCCACTGACGGGGCGACGCTGGCATGGCTTAAAGCCGAGGCGCGAAGACTCGACGCCGCCGTCACCGGCAGCGTCATCACGGTGGCCGAAGGCCGCTATTACAACCGTCTGCTCTTTGTGCTGCCCTCAGGCGAGGTGCGCCACTACGACAAGCGGCACCTGTTCCGCATGGGGGGCGAGCATGAGCATTTCACCGCCGGAGATGCCGCCTGGGTGCTGCCGTGGCGCGGGCTCAAGATCTGCACGCAGGTGTGCTATGACCTGCGCTTCCCCGTCTTCAGCCGGCGGCGGCCGGATCTGGACTACGAGCTGCTGATCTACGTCGCCAACTGGCCCGCGCCGCGTGCGGAGGCGTGGCGGCAGCTGCTGCGGGCGCGCGCCATCGAGAATCAGTGCTACGTGGTCGGCGTGAACCGCATCGGCAGCGACGGTCTGGGGGTGCCCTATGACGGCGAGAGTGTCGTCGTTGATTTTCTCGGGCGTCCGCTGGCGGAGCTCGGTGGCGCCGCCGCGAGCGTGACCGTCTCCCTGCCGGCCGCGCCGTTGCAGGCATTCCGCGACAAATTCCCCGCCCACCTCGACGCCGACCGCTTTACTCTCGAGCTCTGAGGCTGCGCCCGGCACCATGAAAAAGCGTACCCGCGTCAACCATCCGCCCGAGGTCGAGGTGCCCGCCGGCAACCGGCCGCTGGTGGCGCCGATCTATCAGTCGGTCAAGTTCGAGTTCGAGACGCTGGAAGAGACCGAGCGCTACTTCCGCGGCGAGCGGCCGGGCTTCTTCTACGCCCGCACCTCCAACCCCACCACGCGCCAGCTGGAGCTGTTGCTCGCGGAGCTGCAGGGCCGCGACGACTGCCTGGTCACCGCGACGGGCGTCGGAGTGATTGCCCAGACCCTGCTCGCGCTCACCAAGCAGGGCGATCACATCCTGTGCTTCGTGGAGACGTACAATCCCACGCGCTATCTGATCCGCCGGCTGCTCGGTCGCTTCGGCGTCACGCACACCATGCTCTCGATCGAGGACGTGGCGGGCGTCGAGCGCGCTCTCGCGGCGCAGCCGACGCGGCTGGTGCTTTTCGAGAGCCCCACCAATCCGGTAACCAAGATCGCCGACGTCGCCGCGCTCACCCGCCTCGCGCATGCCAGCGGCGCGCTCGCGGTCATGGACAATACCTTCGCGGGCTTCCACCAGCACGGGGAGTATGAGGTCGACCTGTTCCTGCACAGCCTGACCAAATACGCCTCCGGGGCCGGGGACGTCATGGGCGGCGCGGTGATCGGCCGTGCCGAGCTGATCCGCGCGCTGCGCGCCGACTTCGGTGCCCTGGGCGGGGCGCTCGATCCGCACGCCGCGTTCCTGATCCTGCGCGGGCTGCGCACCTACTTCACGCGCTACGAGGCGCAGTGCGCGACCGCCGCGCGCATCGCCGCATTTCTCGCCGCGCATCCTGGCGTCGCGCGCGTGCATTATCCCGGGCTGGCGACGCACCCGCAGCATGCGCTCGCCGCCCGGCAGATGCGCGATTTCGGCTCGATCGTCAGCTGCGACCTCGCCGGCGGTGCCGCGGCGGCGCGCCGCCTGGCCGATCGCCTGCAGCTGTTTGCCCTCGCGGTGAGCCTCGGCTCGACCGAATCACTGATCGTCACGGCGCAGATGATGGCCGGGCGTGAGCTCAGCGCCGAGCAGCAGCGCATCGCCGCGATCACCGAGGGTACCGTGCGCCTGTCGATCGGGCTCGAGGACCCCGAGGATCTCATCGCCGATCTGGCGCAGGGACTGGAGCCGCCAGCGGCCTGAACGCCCGCGCCACGGTCACAATTCGGTCACGCGCGCACGCGCGTGGTGAATATCCGTGAAGAAATCTCCCGCAGCGGAACCGCCGCGGCGCCTGCGGGTCGGACTGTACGGACGCATCAGACCGGAAGGACGCCGTATGACCCACCTCAGCCTCGAGCCCCCCGTCATTCCTTACAATTTCTCCGACCTCGAGCCGGTGCTGTCCCGCGATTCGCTGGTGTTTCATTTTCTGCGGCACCAGCGCGTGTGCCACGACCGCCTGCGGCTGCTTATCGGCGACTCGACGCTCGCGCAGCTCGACCTGACGCAGATCGTGCGCCTCACCGCGCACGATCCCGCGCAGCACGAGATCTTTCGTTGGGCCGCGGAGGCGTGGAACCACACCCTGTACTGGCAGTCGATGCGGCCGCGCGGCGGGGGTGCGCCGCACGGCGCCGTTGCCGAGCAGATCCGGCGCTGCTTCGATTCCTATGAGCGCTTCGCGCGCGAGTTCCGCGAGCTGGCCAGCAGCCACTTCGGTTCGGGCTGGCTGTGGCTGGTTTGGCGCGGCGATGCGCTGGCGCTGCTTACCACCTGCAACGCCG
Organism: uncultured Pseudomonadota bacterium; assembly: GCA_963825385.1. Taxonomy (GTDB): domain Bacteria; phylum Pseudomonadota; class Gammaproteobacteria; order Steroidobacterales; family Steroidobacteraceae; genus 13-2-20CM-66-19. Next base: position 430,242 of record CAWGSX010000003.1, read on the forward strand.
CTAATCCGCTCACCAGCGGGGACGTACCGCTGCTCGCGCTGGATCTGTGGGAGCACGCCTACTACCTGGACTTCCAGAACCGGCGTGCGGCCTACGTCAGCGCTTTCCTCGAGGATCTGGTGAACTGGGAGTGCGCCAATCGCGCGCTCGCGGCGCCGGACGGCACCGGCGTGCGGGCGCCGCTGCGCGTGCCGCCGCTGCGCCTGCCGCAGCCGGCGCGCGCCAGGTTCTAGGGCCTCAGAGGCTGCCGGCGACCCGTACGCGGTGCGGGTGGTAGGGCAGCACTTCGACCACCTCGCCCTCGCGCAGCCTTGCCTGCACCGCGCGCCAGAAGGCCGCCGTGAGGATCTCGCCGTGCATGCGCAGCAGCGCCGCGCGCTGCTCGTCGCTGAAGGCGAGGAAGCGGATGAAGGTCTCCGGAAAGACGTCGTTCTCGCCCACGTAGAACCAGGCCTCACCGCGCATCTCATCCTCTTCGTTGGCGGCCTGCGGTATGTCGCGGAAGTTGCAATCGGTGACCTGACACAGCTCGTCGTAGTCGTAGAAGATCACGCGGCCGTGGCGGGTTACCCCGAAATTCTTCAGCAGCAGGTCGCCGGGAAAGATGTTGGTGTAAGCCAGGTCGCGGATGCACTGGCCGTAATCGAGCACGGCGCGCTCGGCCGCATCGGGCGGCGCGCTGCGCAGGTAGATATTGAGCGGCGTCATGCGTCGCTCGATGTACATGTGATCGAACACCAGGTCATCACCATCGACATGCACGGTCTGTGCCGTCTCGCGTTCGAGCTCCTCGAGCAGCTCTGCGGCGAAGCGGGCGCGCGGAAAGCGCAGGCGGCGGAACTCCTGGGCATCGACCAGGCGTCCGGCACGGTCGTGGATGAACACGAGGCGGTACTTGGCGAGCACCTCATCGCGCAGCACCGTTTTCGGAGGGGGAAAGCGGTCGCGGATGACCTTGAACACCACATCGAAGGAAGGCAGCGTGAAGCACACCATCACCAGGCCGCGCTCGCCCGGCGCGTGAGCGAACAGATCGCGGGTGCGCTCCATGTGGCTGGTGAGTTCGCGGTAGCGCTCGGTCTTGCCCTGCTTGGCGCGGCCGAGCACGGTAAAGAGCTCGCTCACCGGCTTCGCGCGGCATGATCGACTTCAGAAACACCACGGCTTCGGCGACGCGCTCCAGGTCAACGTGGAAGTACGAGCGCGTGAAGCCGAAGATGATGCTGATGTCGTCCTCGGAGAGCATCACCGCATCCACCAGCACGCCGCCGTCGGTGTTCTTGAGCGCGATCACGAGCGGCAGCGCGAAGCCGCGGCCGGCGACGCGCCCGACGATGTAGGCGCGCGAGATCTGATAGAACACCGGGCGGATGACCTCGACCTGGGCGACCTGCCGGCGCTCGTTCCTTGCCGCGAGCGCGGCGCGCACTTCGGCGGTCACGTGCGCGACGCTCTTGTCCAGGTCGCGCCACGGGGAGCGGAAGCGCACGTCGCCGAGCAGGTCCTCAAACAGCAGCGACAACGAGCCGTGGTTGACGTAGGTGTTGGTGCCGACCGCGGCGCGCACGTTGGCCAGGGGATCGAGGTCAGTGGCGACGAACTCGATGTCGGGGGCCACGCCGACGGTGCCAAACAGGCGCCGGCTGATCGAGCTGAAGAAGGTCTTGGTGAATTCCGGGTCGGGGAGGGTGTCGATGCTAGCGGCGAACTCGGCGTGGATCTGCCGCCACAGCTCACGGTCACGCGCGTGCTCGCCGAGCATCTCGGTGAGCTCGGTGATGGTCTGATTCACGAAGCGGTCGTACAGCTCGATGCGCTCCACCGCGTCCTGCTGGCCGCCGCGCCAGTCGCGGCTGTCGAAACGGGTCGGCGCGCGCCGCGTGATGGCGCGGAATTCGGCGTTGTAGCGGGCGAAGGCGTCGACGATGTGCCGCGCGCACGCGGCGGGGCAGGGCGGTTCGGCGGCGGCGTTCACGGCGCTGTGCTAGTCGAAGTCCGTCGGCAGGGACGGATCACGCAGGTGCTCGTAGGCCCGCAGGATCTGCTCGGGAAGGATGCGGCCGCGGGACAGCTCCGGCAGCGCGTCCAGGGCGAAGAACTCCACCGCGTCGGTCTCCAGGCTGCAGCTGGCTTGTCCGCCGGTCAGCTCACACAGGAACAGGAGCTTATAGATGTGGTGCACGTTGGGCGGGTGGGGATGGCGGTTCTTGTCCAGCAGCGCGGCGAGCTTCATGGCCCGGGCGCGGTAGCCCGATTCCTCGAATATCTCGCGTTCCACGGCGTGCGCGGGCGAGTCGTTCACGTCCACCCAGCCGCCGGGCAGCGTCCAGCGCCCGTCGCTGCGCTCGCGCACCAGCAGCACGCGCGCGTCCTTGAATACCGCGCCGCGCACGTCGACCTTGGGGGTCGCATAGCCGATCTCGCCCTCCCAGAACCGGCTCGCCGCATCCGGCGGCACGCCGAGCTCGCTGTGCAGCAGCTCGGCGAGCAGCTGCCGCAGCTGCTCGTAGCGCTCGCGGTCGAAGGGATCCTTGGTGAAGGCGAGGCCGTTCTGCGCGATGGCCTGCGCGCGGCGCACCCAGTCAAGCAGGGTGGGCGTGCGGCTGCCTGCCATCACCTCGCCCCGGGGCGCGCCTCGCGCCGTACCATGAGCTTCAGGCCCGACCACACGGCATCGACTGCGCACACCTTGACATCGACCAGCTGCAGGGGCAGCGCCGCTGCACGCACCGCGTGTTCGCTGAGGTCGGTGCGCGCGCCCGAGGCGCGCTTCGGCCAGCTGACCCAGATGACGGCATCGGGCCGCAGCGCGCGCCGCAGCGCCGCAAGCCGCAGCGCGAGCGACGCGCAGTCGCGCGCGAACAGGTGCACGAGGTCGGTGGTCGCGTCCAGGCGCTTCACGAAGCGCACCTGCGGCGGCAGCGGCGCCAGCAGTGTGCGGTAATCCGCCGGCGCCGCCTCGGTGTAGAGGCGCGTGCCTGCCTTGATCCCGAGCTTGCGTGCGAGCGGCGTTGCCGAATAGCCGCTCGCGCCGGCGGAGGGTGGCGGCTGGGCGGGCGCGCGCCGCGGAGCCACGGTCAGAGATTCCGGATCAGCGCGTCCGCGAAGGCGCTGGTCGGCAACTTCCTTCGCGCCCTCCATCAGGCGCGCGAAGTCGTAGGTCACGATCTTCTGGCCGATGGCGCCGTCCATGCCCTTGATGATCGCATCGGCGGCCTCGATCCAGCCCAGGTAGCGGAGCATCATCTCGCCGGAGAGGATGACCGAGCCGGGGTTGACCTTGTCGAGGTTGGCGTACTTGGGCGCGGTGCCGTGGGTGGCCTCGAAGACGGCGTGGCCGGTGAGGTAGTTGATGTTGCCGCCGGGGGCGATGCCGATGCCGCCGACCTGCGCGGCGAGCGCGTCGGAGAGGTAGTCGCCGTTCAGGTTCAGGGTGGCGATGACGTCGAACTCGTCCGGGCGCGTGAGCACCTGCTGCAGGGTGATGTCGGCGATGGCGTCCTTGATGAGGACGCTTGCCGGACTCTTGGCGGCCTTCTTCTCGGCGTTGGCGGCCTCCTCGCCCTTGGCCGCCTTGGTGCGCTCCCACTGGTCCCAGGTGTAGGTCTGGTCGGCGAACTCGCGCTCGGCGAGCGCGTAGCCCCAGTTGCGGAAGGCGCCCTCGGTGAACTTCATGATGTTGCCCTTGTGCACGAGGGTCACGCTCTTGCGCTTGTTGCGGATGGCGTACTCGATCGCGGCGCGGACCAGCCGCTCGGTGCCTTCCTTGGAGACCGGCTTGATGCCGATGCCGGAGCTGTCCGGGAAGCGGATCTTCGCGTACTCCTTGGGGAACGCCTGGCTGGAACATCGCGAGGAACTTCTTGTTGTCGGCGTGTGCCGGCCTCGAACTCGATGCCGGCGTAGATGTCCTCGGTGTTCTCGCGGAAGATCACCATGTCGACCTTCTCGGGATGCTTGACCGGGGAGGGCACGCCCTTGAACCAGCGCACCGGGCGCAGGCAGACGTAGAGGTCGAGCATCTGCCGCAGGGCGACGTTGAGCGAGCGGATGCCGCCGCCGATCGGCGTGGTGAGCGGGCCCTTGATGCCGACCAGGTACTCGCGGAAGGCCGCGACCGTCTCATCGGGCAGCCAGGTATTGAAGAGCTTGTTGGCCTTCTCGCCGGCGTAGACCTCCATCCAGCGGATCTTGCGCTTGCCGCCGTAGGCCTTGGCCACGGCGGCGTCGAGGACGCGCACGCGAGGCGCGCCAGATGTCCGGCCCGGTGCCGTCGCCTTCGATGAACGGCACGATCGGGTTGTCCGGGACGACGAGCTTGCCGTTCTGGATGGTGATCTTGGCACCGTCGGCGGGCGGCATGGCCCGGGGACTGGCGGGCGTGGACATGGATGCTCTCCTCAGGATCGCCGGCAGACGAACGTGCCGGGCGCGCAATGCTAGCACAGGGGGTCTGGGCCGCAGGCAGCCAAGGCTGCCGCGCCTGTGCGACACTGGCGCGCCGCGCACCACCCTCGCGGCCAGCATCAGGGCGCATATGACAGAGGCGAGCAACCAGAGTGTCCCGGCAAAGCCCCGCGCATCGGTGCTGCGGCGCATGTGCGCGATACGGCCGGTCGAGACCGGTGAGGCTGAGGGCAAGGAGCGCCTTAAGCAGGTGCTGGGGCCCCTGGCGCTCACCACCATCGGGCTGGGTGCCACCATCGGCACCGGAATTTTTGTGCTGACCGGCCAGGTCGCAGCGAACCAGAGCGGTCCGGCCATCTCGCTTTCGCTGCTCATCGCCGCCTTCGGCAGCATGCTCGCCGCACTGTGCTACTCCGAGTTCGCGGCTTTCCTGCCCGTGCCCGGCAGCGCCTATCGCTATACCTATGCGACGCTCGGTGAGGCGCTCGCCTGGTTCATCGGCTGGAACCTGCTGCTGGAGTACGCCATCTCGGCGTCGACGGTGGCGGTGAGCTGGTCCGCGTACGTGGTGAGCCTGCTCAACGATGCGCACATCCACCTGCCGGAGGTGCTGGTCAACGCGCCGTTCGGACTCGTGAACGATCACCTGCAGCTCACCGGCGCCTGGATCAACGTCCCGGCGGTCCTCATCGTGCTGGCGATGACGGCCGTGCTGTACGTGGGAGTGCGCGAGTCCGCCGGGGCCAACAACGTCATGGTCATCCTCAAGGTGGTGATCATCGTCATCGTGGTGATCGCCGGGCTGAAGTTCGTCGACAAGGCCAACTTCCGCCCCTTCGTCCCGCCCAACGCCGGGACCTTCGGGCACTTCGGGGTGAGCGGCGTGCTGCAGGGCGCCGGCATCATCTTTTTCTCGTACGTGGGCTTCGACACCGCCTCGACCATGGCACTGGAGGCGCGTAATCCGCCGCGCGACGTGCCGCTCGGCATCCTTGGCGCGCTCGGCATCTCCACCGTCCTGTACGTGGCCATGGCCACGGTGCTCATCGGCATGGTGCCGTACTCGCAGCTGAACGTCGCCGCACCGGTGGCCGTCGCCCTCGATGCACACCCGCAGCTCGGCTGGCTCGCCTGGCCGATCAAGCTCGGGATCATTGCCGGCATGACCTCGGTGATCCTCACTTCACTGCTTGGCCAGCCGCGCATCCTCCTGTCGATGGCGGACGATGGGCTGCTGCCCTTGGCCATGGGGCGCTGCCATCCGCGCTTCAAGACGCCGCACGTCTCGACCGTCATCACCGGGCTCGGCGCGGCGGCGATCGCGGCCGCCTTCCCGCTCGACGTGCTGGCGGACCTGGTCTCGATTGGCATTCTTCTGGCCTTTGCCGTCGTGTGTCTCGGGGTGCTGGTGCTGCGCTACACGCGTCCCGACGTGCACCGCCCGTTCCGAGTGCCCTGGGCGCCGTTTACCTGCATCCTGGGGTTTCTGGTGTGCTGCGGTCTCACGTTGACCCTGCAGAACGGTACCTGGAAGCGGCTGTTCTGGTGGACCCTCATAGGTATGTCCATCTATGCCCTGTACGGCTTCCGTAACAGCCGCCTGCGCCGGCATGACACGCACGCTTGAGAGCACGCCGGCTGCGGATGGCTTTCGCATGCCAGCCGAGTTCGCGCCGCACGCGGGCTGCTGGCTGCTGTGGCCGGAGCGGCCGGACAACTGGCGCGAGGGTGCGCGACCGGCGCAGCAGGCCTTCGCGGCGGTGGCTGCGGCGATCGCAGCGTTCGAACCGGTCACGGTGGGCGCCTCGCGTGAACAGTTCCTCACGGCGCGTGCCACCCTGGCACCGCACGTGCGCGTGGTGGAGCTGGCGCACGATGACGCCTGGATGCGCGACGTCGGGCCCACTTGCGTGGTCAACGGCCGCGGCGAGGTCCGCGGGGTCGACTGGCACTTCAACGCCTGGGGCGGACTAAACGGCGGGCTGTACTTCCCCTGGGATCAGGACGACCTGGTGGCGCGCAAGGTGCTCGAGATCGAGGGTCTTGCCCGTTACCGCGCACCGATCATCAACGAAGGCGGCGCGATCCACGTCGACGGCGAGGGCACGGCGCTCGTCACCGAGGAGTGCCTGCTCAACCCCAATCGCAACCCGGGCCTGACGCGGGCGGACCTGGAGCGCGCGCTGCACGAGTACCTGGGCGTCAGTCACGTGATCTGGCTCGGCAAGGGCGTCTTCAACGACGAGACCGACGGCCACATCGACAACCTCGCCTGTTTCGTGCGTCCCGGTGTGGTGTGCCTCACCTGGACTGATAAGCGGCGCGATCCGCAGCACGCGATTTCGCGCGAGGCCTGGGAGCGGCTCAAGGAGGCGCGCGACGCGCGCGGGCGGCGCCTGGAGGTGAGGCGCCTGCCCATGCCGGGACCACTGAAGCTCTCGGCGCGCGAGGCCGCCGGTCTCATCACCCGCGAGGGTACCAAGGCGCGGCGCCCCGGCGAGCGCCTCGCCGGCAGCTATGTCAACTTCTACATCGCCAATGGCGCGATAGTGATGCCGCTGCTCGATGCGCGCACCGACTCTCTGGCGGCGCAGCGCCTGCGCCGGCTCTTCCCCGCACGCCGCGTGGTGGGCGTGCCGGCACGTGAGATCCTGCTCGGCGGCGGCAATATTCATTGCATCACCCAGCAGATTCCCCGCGGAACGCGAACCCGATCACCCTCTGCGAAGTGAGAGCGGGCCGCCGCCGCAGCCTTGCGGTATCGTGCGCGCCCATGCGCCCGTCACTCTGCGCAACGCTCGCCGCACTGCTGCTGGTCCTCTTGCCGCCCCGCGGCGTGGGCGCACCTGCGCCCGCCTCCGAGTCCGGACGCTTCATCGTGAAGATGCGCAGCGCACCGGCCGCGGGAGCCTTCGAGGCTCTGGCCGCCCGCACCGGCGTGCGCGTGCTTGAGGCCCGCCACATCACCGGCGGCATCCACCTGCTGCGGGTCGAGGGGGCCACCGCGGCCACGACCCTGAGCCGGCTGCGCGCCGATCCGCAGGTCGCCTATGCCGAGCCGGATCAGCGCCGCTACGCCCAGGCGACTCCCGATGACCCGCTGTACGCGGGCCAGTGGTACATGCAGAACGCTGAGCCGGCCGCGGTCGATGCGAGCGACGCCTGGGACCTCACCAGCGGCAGCTTCGGCGCCGTGATCGCCGAGCTGGACACGGGCGTGCGCTTTGACCATCCGGATCTGCGCGGCGGCGGCGCCAACCGCCTGCTGCCCGGATACGACATGATCAGCGTCGTCGCCACCGGCAACACCGGTCTCGGCCGCAACTCCGACGCCTCCGACCCGGGCGACTGGGTGAGCGCGCAGGACACCAAGAGCGCGACCTTCTCCGGCTGCACGGTGCAGAACAGCTCCTGGCACGGCACGCGCGTGGCCGGCATCCTCGGTGCCATCACCAACAACGACACCGGCATCGCCGGCATGACCTGGAGCGGCTGGACGCTGCCGGTGCGCGTGCTTGGCAAGTGCGGCGGCTACGACTCCGACATCCTGGCCGGCATGGCCTGGGCGGCGGGGTTTCCGGTCGAGGGCGTGCCGAGCAATCCCTACCCGGCGCGCGTGCTCAACATGAGCCTGGGCGCCGTGGGCAGCTGCCCGGCTGGCTACCAGGACCTGATCGATCAGCTGGTCACCGCCGGGGTGCTGGTGGTGGTCTCCGCCGGCAACGAGGGCGGCCCGGTGGATGCACCCGCCAACTGCCGCGGCGCGGTCGGGGTGGCGGGCATCCGCCACGTCGGCACCAAGGTGGGCTTCAGCAGTCTCGGGCCAGAGGTGTCCCTGAGCGCGCCCGCCGGCAACTGTGTCAACACCGGCGCCAACGAGCCGTGCCTGTTCTCGATCGAGACCACCACCAATACCGGCACGACGGCGCCGGCCACCAACACCTACACCGACCAGTTCAACTACAACGTCGGCACGAGCTTCTCGGCGCCGATCGTCTCCGCAATCGCCGGGCTGATGCTGGCGGTAAACGGCAACCTCAACGCCACCCAGCTGCTTGCGCGCCTCAAAAGCGGGGCGACGACGCCGTTTCCCGCCCCGGCCGGGGTGCAGGAATGCCACGTGCCGGCAGGAGCAGAAGACCTGCAGACCAGTGAGTGCACCTGCACCACCCAGGTGTGCGGCGCCGGCATGGCGAATGCCAACGGCGCCGTGCTCGAGGCGCTGCGGCCCATCGCCGCCGTGTCGCTACCCGCGCACGTCAGTCCGGGTGCGAACGTCGCCCTCGATGGCAGCGGCAGCACGGCCGCCTGCGGCGCGACCATCACGACGTACGCCTGGAGTGCCGGGCCGGGCGCGCCGCCGATCCAGAATCCCGACAGTGCACACGCCTCGGTCGTGGCACCGACGGGTACGAGCACCTACCAGCTGCTGCTGACCGTGACCGATGACGCCGGGCGCACCGACCAGGCGACGGTTGTCGTCACCGCCAATACCGCGAGCTCGGCCGCACCGGCCTTCGCCGGCACCCAGGCGTGCCTGACACCGCTCACCTACAGCACCAGCACCTCTGCCGGACAGTCGCTGCCATCCGGCAGCGGCAGTGGCGGGGGCGGTGCGCTCGATCTTGCCACCCTGGCCGCCGGCCTGTCCCTCCTCCTCGCCCGCAGGAGCCGCCGCTCCTAGGCGAGCCGCTCGGCGGCATCCAGCCACTCCCGCTGCGCACGCCGGTAGTGGCCCGGCGCGATACGCGCCTGCTGCAGCAGCTCCCGCGCCACCTTCTGGGCTTCCGCGCGCTGTCCCTGCTTCTGCAGCAGCTGGGCATAGCGCACGGCCGCCTCGGCACCGGGGAAGGACCCGGACACGGCGCGGTACTCCTCGAGTGCCTTGGCTGCGTTGCCTTCGGCCTCCAGCGCCCGTGCATACAGCAGATGCCCGGCGGGGGAGCGGAAGTCGGGATTGAGACGGATGAGGTCATCGAGCGTGGCGCGCGCGGCTGCGGCATCGCCCTTGCCGAACTGCGCCTGCGCGAGTCCCAGCATCAGGTTCGCGTCATGCTCGTAGAGTCCGCTGAGCGCCTGGCGGTACTGCGCGATCGCCTCGTCATAACGTCCGTGGCGCGCCAGCTCCTCCGCATAGCGCTGGCGGCTGGCGACGTTACCGGCGAGGCCCGCCTCGCTCTCCAGTCGCCGCAGGTCGCGCTCCGGGTCCATCACTTTGCGCAGGCCGCGTGCGGTGCGCTGTGCCGTGCGACTGCGGAACAGCTGCGGCAGGATCTCCACCACGACGTAGGCGAGGATGCCGGCCAGGGCCAGTCCCGGAATGATCAGCACCCAGATCCACAGCTGGTTCCGGCCGGTCTTGATCACGTGGATGATGAAGGCCGCCTGGATCAGGATGGAGATGATGAGAAAGACCATCGCGCCTCGCTTACTCTTTAAGCCTTACTTGGACGGTTTCGCCGGCAGGGCGAAAGCCATGACGTAGTCACCGCGTGGCGTGCCGAGCGGCCCGTGGCCGCCGGCGCTGATGACCACATACTGCCGCTGGTCAGGCCCGGAGCGGTAGGTCATCGGCGTCGCCTGGCCACCGGCCGGCAGCTTGTGCTTCCACAGCTCGCGCCCGGTCTCGATATCGAAGGCGCGCAGGTAACTGTCCATCGCCGCGGCCACGAATACCAGATCCCCCGCGGTGGCGATCGGACCGCCCATGTTGGGCATGCCGAAGTCCCGCGCCGGCACGAACCACGGCGTCAGACCCTCGGTCGAGCCGAGGGGCACCTGCCAGGCGATGCGGCTGCGGCGCAGGTCGACACTCACCAGCGTACCCCACGGCGGTGGCGTGCAGGGCAGCCCCCACGGCGAGAGCAGCGGCTCGCGCCGCATGGCGTAGGGCGCACCGCTCTGCCGCGCGAACTCCGAGCGCGGATAATCCCCCGAGCGGGACTGCGCCTCGAGCTGCGCCGGCGTGAGCAGTGTGACCACCATGGGCAGATGATTGACGGCGGCGATGACACGCTGGTGCTGCTCGTCAAAGACGATGCCGCCCCAGTCGACCCCGCCCTCGTAGCCGGGCATGAGGAGGGTGCCCTTGAGGTCCGGCGGGGTGAAGATGCCCTCGTTACGCAGCGCCTCGATGAGGGCGCGGCAGCGGCCGCGATCATAGAAGGTGAGTCCCCAGGCATCCTCGGCCTTGACCGGACCCTGTTCGACCAGGGCGGGCAGCGCGGAGAAGGGCTGCGTGCGGGAAGCCTGCTCCCCGGGCACGCGGCTCGCCGGCACCGGCTTCTCGGTAATGGGGAAGAGCGGCCGTCCGTGCGTGCGCTCGAACACGTACAGCATGCCGGTCTTGGTCGCCTGAATGACCGCCGGCACCGGCACTCCGGCGACGTCGACGTCTCCGAGCACCGGCTGCGCCGCGAGGTCGTAATCCCACAGGTCGTGGTGCACCAGCTGCTGCTGCCACACGAGACGGCCGGTGGCCGCATCGAGCACCACCAGTGAGTCCGCGAAGCGGTTCGAGCCGATGCGCAGCCCGCCGTAGAAGTCCGGGCTCGGCGAGGTGGTGGGCAGCAGCACCAGGCCGTGCTCCTCGTCGACGCTCATGACGCCCCAGACGTTGGCCGCGCCGGTGCTCGCGGCCTGCGTGGGGTCCCACTCACCGGCGGCGGGATGGTTCACCGAGTCCGGGATCGGGTCGAACGACCACAGCAGTTCGCCGCTGCGCGCATCGAAGCCGCGGACGAGCCCGCGCTCCAGGGTGACGGCGCGGTTATCACCGATGCTCGAGCCGACGATGACCACGTTACCGTACACCGCCGGCGGTGAGGTGAGCTCGTAGGCGCCGACATCACGGATGCGGATGCCGCGGGTCAGGTCGACCTGGCCGCCGGTGCCGAAGCCGCTGCACGGCCGGCCGGTCTCGGCATCCAGCGCGAGCAGGCGCGCATCGAGGGTGCCGGTGAACAGTCGCCGCCGGCACGGCACCTGCGTTTGCCTGAGGTCATTGTCCTCCCACAGGCTGACACCGCGGGCGGCGGCATCGGAGTAGTGGCGGCTGCGGTCGATGTGCGGATCGAAGCGCCAGCGCTCGCGGCCGCTCTGCGGGTCGAGCGCGATCACGATGTTGGTGGCGGTCTCCAGGTACAGCGCGCCGTAGGCGAGCAGCGGCGTCGCCTCGAAGGTCAGCTTGCCGCTGCGCACGAAATCGGCGCCGAGCTCCCCGGTGCGGTACGTCCAGGCCGGCTCCAGGCGTGCGACATTCGCACGGTTGATCTGATCGAGGCTGGAGAAGCGCCGGCCAAAGCTGTCACCGCCGTAGAAACCCCAGTCGCTGACACCGCGCGACTGCGCGTGCAGCGTGCCGAAGGCGAGCAGACAGGCGGCACCGGCGAGAGCGCGGTGCCGCAGCCCGGCGCCGCGCCGGCGCGGCTTGTGGCGGGATGGCATGCGGCGGATTATCCGTGATCCGCGCGCCATGCTGTTATCCTTAGCCGCGTGAGTTCATCGCGGGCGGTCACTCCCCGGATCGGGGCCCTGAGTCTTCTGCTCACCGCCCTGGCGCTCGCCGCCGCGCCGCCGGGGGCCGCGCAGACCGCATTCAGCCTCAGTGCCAGCGCCCCCGCGGCACCCCATCGGCCGCGCATCGGTCTGGTACTGTCCGGCGGCGGCGCCCGCGGCGCCGCACACGTTGGCGTCCTCAAGGTCCTCGAGGACATGAACGTGCCAGTCGATGCCATCGCCGGGACCAGCATGGGAGCTGTGGTGGGCGGGCTGTATGCGAGCGGCCTCAACGCGCGGCAGATCGAGAAGCTCATGACCTCGATCAACTGGCAGGAGGCCTTTCGCGACCGGCCGGCGCGCGAGGACCTGACCCTGCGGCGCAAGCAGGAAGATGAGAACTTCCTGGTGAAGTTCCCACTCGGGTTCCGTGATGGCCGGGTGGTGCTGCCGCGCGGCCTGATCCAGGGGCAGCACCTCACCGAGACCCTGCGACGCCTGACGCTGCCGGTGGCCCGCATCAGCAACTTCGATGACCTGCCGACCCCGTTCCGGGCGGTGGCCACGGACCTGGAAACGGGTGAGGCCGTGGTGATGGGCGCGGGTGATCTGACCACCGCGATGCGCGCCAGCCTGTCCGCACCGGGTGTGTTCGCGCCGGTCGAGCGCGAAGGGCATCTGCTGGTCGATGGCGGCATCGCCGACAACGTCCCGGTGGACATCGCCCGTGCCATGGGTGTGGATCTGGTGATCGTGGTGGACGTCGGCTTCCCGCTGCTCAAGCGCGACCAGCTCACCAGTATCCCGGTGATCTCCAACCAGATGCTGGCCATCCTCATCCGCCGCAACGCCGCGGCGCAGCTGCGCACGCTCACGCCCCGCGACATCCTCATCCAGCCCGACCTGGGCAACGCCTCGTCGTTCGATTTCGGGCGGGTGGCGCGCGCGATCTACAGCGGCGAGGTGGCGGCGCGCGTGCAGAGCAGCGCGCTCGCCGCGCTCGCGGTCAGCAAGGAACAGATGCAGGGCTACGTTGCGCACCGCGAGGCGCCGCGCACGGCGCCGCCGGTAATCGACTTCGTGCAGGTCGACACCGGCTCGCAGCATTACGTGCCCTCCGCCGACAGCCTCTTCAAGGGCATCGTCGGCCGGCCACTCGATCCGGACGCCGTGGCGCGGCGCATCACCGCGCTCTACGGCCGCGGCGGCCTCGATACCCTCGACTATCACGTCGTCGGCACCGAATCGCGTTACGGGCTGGCCATCGATGCGCGGCCGAACGCGACCGGGCCGGATTACCTGCGCTTCGGCCTGAGCCTGCAGGATGACTTCCAGGGCAACTCCACCTACAACGCCGCGGTGCGCTTCGTGGTGTCGGACATCACCCGCAATGCCGGGGAGTGGGCGACCGACCTGCAGGTCGGCAGCATCACGCAGATCTCAACCGAGCTGTTCCTGCCGCTGGTGCAGTTCTCGGGCTGGTTCGTCATGCCGCACGTGCAGGATCTGGCGCGCGACATCGATCTGGTATGCAACGCCGCCGACATCGGCCAGGCGCCGTATTGCGCCTCCTACTCCGGCAGCGGCCAGGAGCTGATCGCCGAATACCGCGTGCACACCTTCGACTTCGGTAGCGATTTCGGCTACCAGTTCAGCAACTGGGGCGAGATTCGTGCCGGTGTGGCGCGCGAGCAGGGGCACCTGCGCCTGAAGATCGGCGATCCCAGCGATCCGAATCTGCCCGATCTGACCAGCCAGCCCTGGGACACCACCAACTATTTCGTGCGCTTCACCTACGACCGGCTGGACGACATCAACTTCCCGCATCATGGCCAGGAGGCGGTGCTGCAGTGGGCCGGCGCGCGCAATGCCTCCGGCTCCGCACCGACCTCTGACCAGGTCACGCTCAACTACATCGGCGCCTACTCTTACGGCCGCAACACCCTGCAGTTCTCGGCCTCCGGCGGCATGACGATGCAGTCACGCGTCACCGACATCAACCTGCTGTTCCCGCTCGGGGGCTTCCTCAATCTTTCCGGGCTGCGCGCCGACTCGCTGCTCGGGCCGAACTTCGGCATCCTGCGCGGGCTGTACTACCGCCAGATCGGCCGCGGCGGCCCGGGCTACCTCGACGTGCCGACCTATATCGGCTTCTCGCTCGAGATGGGCAATGTCTGGCAGACGCGCAGCGCGGCGAGCTTCAGCAACACGCAGAAGGATGCCAGCCTGTTTCTCGGGCTCGATACGTTCCTCGGGCCGCTGTACCTGGCGACCGGGTTCGACGAGCACGGCAACCAGGCTTTCTACCTGTTCCTGGGCCGCACGTTCTGAAGCTCAGCCGTCGCCGGTCGGTACGATGGCGCGGGTCTCCGCCATGAGAATCACGGTGCGCTCGGGCGCCCGGGTGCGATGTACCACGCCTTTGGGTACGACGAAGCCTTGCAGCGGCTCCAGCTCCACGGAACGCTCCTCGAGGTCGATGAAGAAATGCCCCTCGAGCACGAAGAAAAATTCATCGTCCTGATCGTGCTTGTGCCAGTGGTACTCGCCCTGCAGCACCCCCAGGCGGATGACTGAGTCGTTCACCGCGCACAGGGTCTGGTTGTACCAGCGGTCCTTGCACTGGGCGATCAGCTGCGGCACGTTCACCACGCTCAGCGCCGGAAACTTCACGTCCAGGTACGTCGCGTACGGAAAGTCCTGGGGGTTGCTCATCGCCGGCCTCTCCTGGGTCGGTGCCCGGCCCGATGCCTCTCTACAGCCCGCGGCTCTCGGCGAGCTTCTCGATCTTCTGGAACACCAGCGCAGGCTTGTCCGTGGTGCGCGAATACTCGTGGCGGCGGCTCATCTCCGCGAGCGCCGCGTCGCGCTCCTGCGGCGTCGGGTACCAGTGCTGGCGCTGCCACTCAGGGCCCAGGAGCTTACGGAAGGGGTCGCCCGGGGGAAGGCTCACGCGGATGCCGTAGGGGCTGAGCTTCTCGATCGGGGGCGCGCGCAGGTTCTGTGACTGACTGATTCCCATATATCAAAAGCTTACGGTGCCAGCGCGCCGCGCGGCAAGCGCTGCGCACGCGAGCCTCGCGCCCCGCCGGGTCGCCTTGAGACCGTGCGCGGATATCCCCACACTAAAGAGCCCTTCCAGGAGTGACTGTCATGGGCCTGTTCCGCAAGACATCCTCGCTGCCGCTGCGTGATGACGCGCTGCCCGGACGCAGCACCCCCCTCGAGGTATCCCCCGTGCACTTCGTGAACGGACACCGGACCGTGCCGCCGTTCCCGGCCGGGCTTAAGGTCGCAGAATTCGGTATGGGCTGCTTCTGGGGGGCTGAGCGTCTGTTCTGGAAGCTGCCGGGGGTTTACGCGACCGCAGTTGGCTATGCGGGCGGCTACACGCCCAATCCCACCTATCAAGAGGTATGCAGCGGGGCGACCGGGCACGCCGAGATCGTGCGCGTCATCTACGACCCGCAGAAGATCGACTACGAGGACCTGCTCAAGGTCTTCTGGGAGTCGCATGACCCGACTCAGGGCATGCGCCAGGGGAACGACGTCGGGACCCAGTACCGTTCGGCGATCTACGTCCATGACGAAGCGCAGCGGCGCGCGGCCGAGGAATCGCTGCGCGCTTATCAGGCGGCGCTTAGCCGGGCGGGACGCGGCGCCATCAGCACCGAGATCCGCGAGGCACCCGAGTTCTATTACGCCGAGGACTATCACCAGCAGTACCTCGCGAAGAATCCGAACGGGTACTGCGGAATTGGGGGATGTGGAGTTCCCTTCAAATCCGCGGAGTTACAGGTGGGGGAGAAGGCGTAGTCTTCGCTACGCCGCGGGTACCAACGGGAAGTCGCGTGTTTAGCATCGGCCCGCCCGAAGATTCCACGTATTTCTGCAGAAAATGACACGACGGTTTCGGCGCCGACGTCTACCGGAAGTCAACCGTCTACCGGGCCGCAGGATAGTCCGCGGCGAAGGGCGGACGCCGGAGTGCATGCTCGCTATTCCTTTCGAATCGACCGAACCAATGCCAGTGCCGAACCCACAAGCGCCGCGAGACAAAGCGTGTAAGCACCAAGTTGCACGATTGCTTCCATCCGGCCTTGACGATTGGCTTCGAGAACACCGGCGGCATCAGGGTATACGCCGAGTTTGAGAGTCAATACGACTTCGTGCGCGTGCTCGTATTCGTGGATGACCAAGGCCGAAAACCGCCATGTTCCAGCGGCAGATGCGGCCAGGGCGACAACAAGCAGGGTCTGGAGTAGCCGCCGCTTCATGTTGCCATCAGCTCGACTTGCCGATCGGTCGCACTGCGAGGCGAAGCCCCATCGCCTTCAGCATGGAATTCATGCTTCTCAACTCGGGATTCCCTTTGGGGACAGCGTTCGATACAGCGTCGTTGCATTGAGTTTCGCCTTGCCCGCCAGCTTCGATACGCCACCGAACGCTTCCGCAACCCGGCGTAGGGCCACCATCAATTCCTGCTCATCGCCATCGGCCAACACGCCATTGAGGTAGTCCGCTGCGAACGAGGGGTCCCGACGGAAGCTCTCTATCGTGGCATCCTCATGGCTTCTGGAGGCTGGTCTCTTGGCCTTGCGAGTCAACGCTGTCTCCGTTGAAAGTCTGCGAAGAATCGCACCGCTCGATCTATGTCGGAGCGCTGTGTTCGCTTAGTACCGCCACAAAGCAACAACACAAGAGCGGTGCCGTGTCTGCCGAAATACACTCGATACCCGGGCCCAAGGTCCAGCCGCATTTCCCAGACGCCGTTACGCAGAAACTTGTGATCGCCAAAATTGCCAGCAGCGAACCGGTCAATCCGCCGCAGCACCGCCACTCGGGCCTTCACGTCCTGCAGCTCGTCCAGCCAGGATTGAAACGGATCGGCTCCGGCCGGAGTCAAGTAATGAACAATCTCTATCGTCATATTCGCCTATAAGCGAAAACGTGTCAAACTAGACCTACCGTTTGAGAGAAATCATTGTCTACTGGAAGTCGACCGTGCGGCAGGCGCAGCGATCATAACTGTGTGAATACGTGCGAAATTCCCACCTAAGCGCCGACTATCACCAGCAGTACCTCGCGAAGAACCCCGACGGCTACTGCGGGATTGGAGGGTGTGGAGTTCCCTTCAAACTCGCGGAGTTAGAGGTGGGGGAGAAGGCGTAACGAAAAGGTTGATTCGGTTTCCATCAGGAAGCCAAGGGGTTACCAATTCGATACGCGTTTTTCTGCAGGAAAACGCCAGCCGATTTCGACGTCGACGTCTACCGAATGTAAGGGACTTCCCCGTCCCGATGCGACACCGAGGTGTCAGGATTGAGTTGCAAAACCGATCCTTCAGAAAGGGGAAGTCCCATGAGCCTAGTTTCTACGCTTGGAATCGACTTGGCAAAGAACACCTTTTCCGTTCACGGGGTGGATGCGCAGGGCGCGGTGGTAGTGCGGCGCACAGTCTCGAGGAACAAGCTTGCCGAGCTGGTGATGCAGTTGCCGCCGTGCCTGATCGGCATGGAGGCGTGCTCTGGCGCCCACGAGTGGGCAGTTTGAATCGATGCGCCGGACTTCCGATCGAATTCGTGCCCGGAATGAACTCCCGTGTTTGATCTGCAGTAGAAAGAGGGCTCAAGTGACTGTTCTGAATAATCCGATGGTAAGCCGGAAAAGTTTTTCTAAACAGCCGGTTGCGGCCGACCGAATTGTGAGCGGTAGAGATTGGGTAGACGTTGCACAGAAATATCTGAAAGCGCCAAGGGGCGCCGATGTAGTTCGGAACGTCGCAGATCGGCCATATTCGGTCGTCCGATGCGTAAAATGACTCGCCGCAAGTCGGCTGGTCGGCCAATGAGCGGGAGCTATCTGGATGAGGTCAAGAAGTACGGGATTTACCCTTGTAGTCCTTGCGCTGCTACTAACGCCTTGCGCTGGCGCACAGCCTGTGGACACAGACCATCACGAGCGTCGGGAGCGGGCGGCACGGGCATTCCCCGACGGCGTCGTGTTGTTGCATGCCAGCCCGGACCTCCCAGACTGGGGAGATGGATTCCGCCAAGATCCGCTCTTCTATTACTTCACAGGGCTCGCGGACACCGTATCGGCGATTCTCGCGATCGATGGCTCGACCAGGCAGAGTTGGCTCTTCTTGCCGTCGCGACCTGCGTTCGTCAAGTCAGGACTAGTACCAGAGGTGCGGGCTGATGCCGCATCCGAGAAGCGTTTGAATATTGAGCACGTGCTCGACTGGTCGGCGCTCGAACCATTCCTCGCTTCGCGGGCCGCCCACAACGGCATCGTGTACTTCGCCCAGGACACCACCCGCTATGACGCACTACCGGGTAATTTGCTGTCGCTGCGAGCCCCTGAGGCACCGCCCTGGCTGCAGGTTATTCTCCGCAGGTGGCCGACTCTCGACGCCCGCGAGGCGGGAGAGCGCATGGGCGGACTCTTGGCCGTACAGTCTTCAGACGAGATCGCCAAGCTGAGGTTGGCGGCACAGGCTACAGTTCAGGCCGTTCTGGCGGGTCTACATGAGGTTAAGGAGGGAGTTTCCCAGCGACGGGTAGAGCTTGCGGTCGTCGCTGCTTGTTGGCAAGCCGGCGCGCACGGCGTGGCATTCTGGCCGTGGGCCATGGCCGGGGTCACAGGCGTGTTTCCGACGCCTTTCACGTCGCTTGCGAAGTACGATCACCTGGACCAACGAATGCGCGCGGGGGACCTCGTTCGCCTGGACGTTGGATGTGAGTGGGACCACTATGGCGGTGACCTCGGTAGAACGCTGCCAGTGTCAGGGGTCTTTGCCGAGGATCAGCGCGAGCTGTGGGACATCTTTGTTGATGCGTACCGTGCGGGGGCCGGGGCGCTAAGGGCCGGGGTCACGGTTGACGAGATCTTCATTGCCTGGCAGTCCCGGCTCCTCAGCCATCGCAACTCGGCGCACTCACCGCTGGCCAAGCGGGCCGTCGAGGCTTGGAGCGATCGCAGAAACGTCCCGTACTGGCAGGTGCACACCACTAACCTGACTCCGGGTTCCGTCATCGGGCCACTTCGCGCCGGCACCACGATCAATTTCGAGCCAATCGCCTCGATCGATGGACAGGGATATTTCCTCGAGGACATGTATCTCGTAACGGATACGGGCGCCGAGCTGCTCACGGCTGGCATCCCTTCTTCTGCAGCCGAAATCGAATCATCGATGGCTCAGCACTAAGCGGAGGGCTCCGCATGGAGAGCATTGTGTTTCCGGCAGCTCTAGCTTCGGTGGATCACTGTCAGAACCAAATCCTCAAGAGTGCTGAATTCCACTATTACCGGAACCGGCTATTCGCGACCGCCAGCAACTGGTCAATGTAGGTCGTCGCTTTGAATGGACGTTCGCCCGGTCGACCGGTGGATCGAAGTCAACGTCGACTGAAAGTCGACCGGTCGAGCGACCACGACAGCGTATCCGCGCAATTTCTGTAGGAAATACAGCCTCAGGGGAGACTATCACCAGCAGTACCTGGCGAAGAATCCCGACGGCTACTGCGGGATCGGAGGGTGTGGGGTGCCCTTCAAAGTCGCGGAGTTACAGGTGGGGGAGAAGGCGTAATCGAATGGTTCATATGGTCTTCGATGGAAGCCAAGGGATTCCCGATTCGAAATGCGTTTTCTTGCCCCGATGGTTATCAGCAGGCCGCGTCGAAGATCCACTGATTTCTGCAGGAAAACGCCAGCTGCTTCGATGTCAACGTCTACCGGAATTCTGCCGGTGGTTTGGTCTTAGGAAAGTCCTCGCGGAAGAACCGGCAGCGCTCGGACCGCACCGAAGCCGCCACTTCCCTTTCCGCCCGTCACTGCCGAAGCCGATCTCAAGCGATCTCTTTCTTCGATAATCTCAGGTAGCCGGCTACCCTGGGTGTCTCAGTCCGGCCAACGGCGCTCGTCGGCCGTCCCGGTTCGACCGCCACTTAGCTGACGTTCGAGGCTCCAGCGGCGTACGATTCGAACACTACAATCAAGGAGGGGTCATGCGAATAACTCAGCTCTTTGTCCTCATAGGTACTGTTGGCTCGGCTTGGCTGCTTTCGAGCTGCGCGACGACCTCCCCGACATCGGCGGCAGCCGAGACACCGCGCATCACAATACTCTACGATGCCTTCGGCAAGGATGCGGCGATGACTAAGGATTGGGGCTACGCCGCTCTGGTGGAGATCAACGGCAAGCGCATTCTGTTCGATACCGGTGATGCCCCGGCGATTTTCGCGAAGAACGTGAAGGCCAAGGGTGTTGATCTAACCAAGCTCGACTTCGTGGTGTTATCGCACCGCCACGGTGATCACACCGCTGGGGTGTCCTATCTGCTCGGCGTGAATCCTAAGGTGAAGATTTACGCGCCCAAGGATGGCCTTGGTGGCATTTTTGGCTCCGATATTTCCAGTAAGTTTTACCGCAAGGACGAGGCACTGCCTGCCGAGATGCGCTATTACGGCGGCACACCGCCTGAAATTATGAAATTGGGAACGGTTTTCCCCGGTGCCAACATTCAGTTAATCGACAAGACCACAGAGCTGGTGCCGGGCATTACGTTGATTGCTCTGGTGTCAGATGCGCCCGGTACGAAGGAATTGAAGGAGTTGTCATTAGCCGTCAATACGCCCGACGGCATCGTACTGGTGGTTGGATGTTCGCATCCGGGAGTTGAGAACATCGTTGCCGAAGCCGCGAAGATCAATCCGCACATTCACTTCATCGCGGGCGGATTTCATCTGGTGGTCGCCCAGGACCCGGCTATCGAAAAAGTTGCCACAACCCTGCATGACACCTACAAAGTGGACTACATCGCTCCCGGTCACTGTACCGGGGAACCAACTTTCGCTGCACTTCAAAGAACGTTTGGCGATCATTACCTTTACGCCGGATTGGGGACGACACTGGATCTGGGCGCGAACCCGCGCGCCGCATCGGATCGACGCGCCAGCGGAGTCCTGGACGAAGGCGACTTGCGCGCCTACCGCACGCTACTCGCCCAAAGCGATGACCTGCGTGATGGTGGACCGCAGATCGTGCATCTCGCGCAGCTAAATTAGTCGTGCCTCGGAAGGCGGTTCACTTCTGAGGAAGGCTTCGATTGTCTTGAGTTCCAGATAGCCGATACCTTGCGCGGTGCGATTGTTCGTCAGGCAGGTGGTCGCTTGCCAGTCGGAACCCCAAGGGCGACGATCAGGGCGTTGTCGAGTTCGCGCAGCTTGTTGGGCGCCAGTTCGCCCACAAAGTCTGTGAGTCTCGATTTCTCGAGGCTCATCAGCCCATCGCATTGGATTGCGCTTTCGTGCTTGAGGCCTTCGGCCGTGCTCACGGCAACCTGCGTTGGCAGGTCGTGCCGCTGCGTGAACACCGGGGCGCAGATTACCGTGGAGTAATTCGAGTCGATCAGTGGCTGCCGGCTCACGACGACGAAGACGCGTGCCGGCTTTGGGTCACCTGGAGGTCGGCGGACTCGGTATAACTCCCCCCGCCTCATTCATCCGCCGCATTGGCCTGAAAGGAAAGTGCATCGCTCATCTCAGCATTGAGCTGAGCCGCGTGACGGTTAATTGCAGCGATCTCTCGGGCGTCCTTCCGAGCCTGAGCAAGTCCGTCCACGAAGTCCCTCAGGATCTGTTCGATGTACGAAGAGCGGGAGACCTTCGAACCGGCCAGCTTGTCGATCCTGGCAATGAGGTCCTCGGAGAGGGTAAGAGATGTCTTCATTTTCATCCTACCTTTATACTACTGAAGTAGGATACTGGCAACCCAAGTTGGTCTACCGGCGGGCGCGTCGACGTCTACTCGACCATGTGGCCGCCACCTGGGCAGTAACTTGCTGGTTTTCGCGGCAATTAAAGCTAAGGCGCCGATTATCACCAGCAGTACCTCGCGAAGAATACCGGACGGTTACTGCGGCATTGGTGGCTGCGGAGTTCCCTTCAAACTCGCGGAGTTACAGGTGGGCGAGAAGGCGTGATCGCTGCTTAGCTGATCGTTCTCGCGTGGAACCAGAGGGTTACCAGCGGACCGTTGGCGATCCACGTGTTTCCGCTTGAAAACGCCGACTGAGTTCGACGTGAACGTCTACCGGAAGCCTACCGGTGGTCCGGCCAGGGAAAAAGTCCTCCGCGAAGGGCCAAACCTGGTCGGCGGGTTTGCAGCCAGTGCTTCATGCGCGAATCTGAATAAACGCGACAGAAACATAGGTTGGAATCCTGCCTAGGACGGCGTATTCCTAGTGCCAAAATGCCCGGAAGGCACTCGGGCACATGATTCGGCACCAACCTACATTGGCGAACTAACATCGGATGCCAGCTCCTACGCCAGCAATCGCATCTGGCGCCGAACGAGTCGATCACTCATTCTGGTTATCCGACGCCAGCGGGTCCTACTCGATGAGGATCTGGCTAGGCTTTACGGCGTGGAGACTCGCGCCGTGCTGCAGGCCGTCAAGCGCAATCCGGGGCGCTTTCCGTCGGATTTCATGTTTGAGCTGTCCGCCGCCGAGTGGGCGGCTTTGAGATCACAATCGGTGACCTCAGAATCCGGTCGCGGCGGACGACGCTATGCCCCGTTCGCGTTTACCGAGCAAGGTGTAGCAATGCTGTCATCTGTGCTGAACAGTGATCGTGCCATCGCGGTGAATATCGAGATCATGAGATCGTTCGTGCGGATCCGGGGCTGCCCTGCGCTAGTCTGACCCGAAGCGCAGGAGCTTCGCCTGTTTGATCCAGGAGAACGGACAGCCGGCGCTCTTGTTGATGTTCAACGCCGGCGTGACCGATGTTGATTTTAAGTTACCGCCGCTGCCGAAGGGATCGCGCTGGCATTTGGCAGTGGATACCTCTCGCCCGACGCCACAGGACTTATTCGCCGCAGGGGCGGAAGCGCTTTTGGATCATTCACAGGCTTATCGCTTGCAACAGCACTCCAGCGCCATACTTCTGGCACGAGGGCAGGACGACCAGCCAGGGCAGCTCATCAAAGAAACCGCCCCCCGCCGAAATACCAGTCGTTCCAAAGAGCATGTGTCACTTTGACTCTGCCTTCAGATAAGTCCAATACGCTCTGAGGGCACGTCTGTGCGACGCGCTTCAGGTGGCAAGACAGATCGCCGACGCCTTGGAAGCAGAAATCGCGCATTGTGCAACGCGCACTTCTGTGCGCTGTCGTACAGACCATAGGAAGGCAAGGCGACTATGGTGATGGAGCTATGCTCGGGCGCCCTGGGATACGAAGGGGCCGCCCTCATCGTATGAGGTCTTCTCCGCCCGTTGTCATCTGCCCGGGTGGAAGGGTCGTTGGACCCGCACTAGCTAGGGATTGAGAGCTTTTTGACCGCGCACTTGCGCGGCGCCCGCCCCTTCATCGACGCCGCCTGCCCTGAAGTGCAGAGCCGGAACACGAGGAAACCTAGGCCATGAACACCGTGCCGCTCGAACCTGGACTGCTCCACGAGATGAACGCCTACTGGCGGGCGGCTAATTATCTGTCGGTCGGCCAGATCTATCTGTACGACAACCCGTTGCTCAAGCGAGCGTTGCGACTGTCTGACGTGAAGCCGCTGGTGGTCGGACATTGGGGCACGACCCCGGGTCAGAACTTCATCTATGTGCATCTGAATCGGGTCATCAACAAATATGACCTGAACATGTTCTACATCGCCGGTCCCGGTCACGGCGGACCTGCGATTGTGGGCAATGTATACCTCGAGGGCACCTGGAGTGAGATCTATCCGGATGTCACCCAGGACGAAGCGGGGCTCAAGAAGCTGTTCAAGCAGTTCTCGTTTCCCGGAGGGATCTCCAGTCATGTCGCGCCGACGACCCCGGGGTCGATTCACGAAGGCGGTGAGCTGGGTTATTCGCTGAGCCATGCCTTTGGTGCTGTGTTCGACAATCCCGATCTGATCGTGGCCTGCGTCGTCGGCGATGGAGAGGCGGAGACCGGACCGTTGGCGACCGCATGGCAGTCCAACAAGTTGCTCAACCCGATCAGCGACGGCGCGGTGTTGCCAATCCTGCATCTGAACGGCTACAAGATCAGCAACCCCACGGTGCTGGCGCGCATCGAGCACGAAGAACTAGAGCAGTTCATACGCGGCTGCGGCTGGACACCGTTCTTTGTGGAAGGCGATGAGCCGCAAGCCATGCATCAACGGATGGCGGCCACCTTGGATGCGGCCATCGAAGAGATCCGGCGCATTAAAGGCAATGCGCGCGCCCACAGCGACATTATGCGGCCGCGCTGGCCGATGATTGTTCTGCGATCACCCAAGGGCTGGACGGGGCCCAAAGTCGTCGATGGCCTGGCAGTGGAGGGCACGTTTCGAGCGCATCAGGTGCCGCTGCTGGTGGATTCTGAACATCCGCAGCATGTTCAACAGCTCGAGAGCTGGATGAAGAGTTACAAGCCCGAAGAGCTGTTCGACACCAATGGTCGCCTGATGCCAAAGTTGGCCGAGCTGGCGCCCAAAGGCCAGCGGCGCATGGGCGCGAACCCGCATGCCAACGGTGGGGCTCTGCTACGCGACCTGCGCATGCCGGATTTCCACGCTCACGCGGTGCATGTCCCATCGCCAGGCGCCGTCGACGGCCAGGATACGCTGGTGCTGGGTCAGTTCCTGCGCGATGTGATCAAGCTCAATCAGAATCCACGCAATTTTCGCGTCTTCGGTCCGGATGAAACGCTCTCGAATCTCCTGGGCGCGGTGTTTGAAGTTACCAACCGGCAGTGGGATGCACGCGCAATCGAACAAGGATGAATTTCTCGCCCCCGCCGGCGGGGTGCTGGACTCGATGCTCAGCGAGCATCAGTGCGAGGGTTGGCTGGAGGGGTATCTGCTCACCGGCCGGCACGGACTGTTCAACAGCTATGAGGCCTTCATTCGCATCGTCGACTCCATGTTCAGTCAGCACGCCAAGTGGCTGAAGGTCACCTCGGAGCTGCCCTGGCGGCGAAAGATCGCCTCGCTGAACTATCTGCTCGCCTCGCACGTGTGGCAGCAGGATCACAACGGTTTTACCCATCAAGATCCTGGCTTTCTCGATCACGTCATCAACAAGAAGGCCGACATCGTGCGCGTCTACCTGCCGCCTGATGCCAACTGCCTGTTGTCGGTGTTCGACCACTGCTTGCGCAGCCGGCACTATGTCAACGTTGTAGTGGCTGGAAAACACGCGCTGCCCCAATGGCTGAACATGGATGCCGCGGTCGTGCACTGCACGGAAGGCATCGGTATCTGGCAGTGGGCCAGCAATGACCAGAATGCCGAGCCCGACTTGATCATGGCCTGTTGCGGCGACACACCGACGCTGGAGATCCTGGCGGCCGTCTCGATCCTGCGCGAGCATTTGCCCGCCCTCAAGATTCGTGTGGTCAATGTTGTGGATCTGATGAAGTTGCAGTCGAGCAGCGAGCATCCGCACGGGTTAAGCGATGCGGACTACGATGCACTCTTCACGCAAGAGAAGCACATTATCTTCGGTTTTCATGGCTATCCCTGGCTGGTGCATCGACTGACCTACCGGCGCAGCAACCGCAACCTGCACGTCCGTGGCTACAAGGAAGAGGGCACGATCACGACCGCCTTTGACATGCGGGTGCAGAACGATCTGGACCGGTTTCACTTGTCCAGGACGTCGTGGATCGCCTGCCGCATTTAGGCACCAAAGGGGCTTACCTGAAGCAGCTGATGCAGGACAAGCTCATCGAGCACAAGCAGTACATCGATCGGCACGGCCAGGACTTGCCGGAAGTCCGTAACTGGAAATGGAGCTCACCGAAGGGGATGGCGCCTGGCGCGGCGCGCATGAAGGGCGCGGCATAAGCTGCAAGGGATTGCTGTTATGAAGGCAAAGACCGTTCAGCCCAAAGTTCCTCCACCGATGGTCGATCCGAAGGATGATTTGAAAACTCTGCCGATGGCCGAGATGGAGAAAAGGCTCGGCCACAACGACGGAGGGGCTGACTGAGGCTGAGGCGGCAAAGCGGCTGACCCAATACGGGCCCAACGAGATTGCGGAGAAGAAAGCCAATCCACTGCTGAAATTCCTCTCCTATTTCTGGGGTCCTATTCCCTGGATGATCGAAGCGGCGGTCATTCTGTCGGGCGTGGTCCGGCATTGGCCGGATTTCGGCATTATCCTCGTATTGCTCTTTGCCAACGCAGTGGTCGGCTTCTGGGAAGAACGCCAGGCGAGCAACGCGATTGCGGCCCTGAAGGCCAGGCTGGCCATCAACGCGCGCGTCAAGCGGGATGGAAAATGGACCAACCCGGCGGCGCGGGAACTGGTACCCGGAGATGTGATTCGCCTCCGTTTGGGCGATATCGTGCCGGCGGACGCGCGCTTACTCGCGGGTGACCCGGTGCAGGTGGATGAATCGGCCCTCACCGGCGAATCCCTGCCCGCCACGCGCGAGCCGGGCAGGCGGTTTTTTCCGGGTCGATCATGCGCAGGGGTGAAATCGGCGCACTGGTCTATGCCACCGGCGAAAAAACCTATTTCGGCAAGACCGCGCAACTCGTGCAGGAAGCTCACACTGTCAGCCATTTCCAAAAGGCGGTCCTGAAGATCGGCAATTACCTGATCATTCTCGCGGTGACCCTCGTAGCTGTGATCATTGGCTTTGCGATCTTCCGCGGCGATCCGATCTTGACCACCTTGCAGTTCGCCTTGGTGCTAACAGTGGCCGCGATTCCCGTGGCGATGCCGACGGTATTGTCGGTCACGATGGCGGTCGGTTCGCGCCTGCTTGCCAAGAAGCAAGCCATTGTCAGCCGCTTGGTGGCGATAGAGGAACTGGCAGGCGTGGACGTTCTGTGCGCCGACAAAACCGGTACCCTGACCCAGAACAAGCTGACGCTCGGCGATCCGTTCACGGTCAATCATGTCTCGGTGGAGCAGATCGTGCTCGCGGCGGCTCTGGCCTCGCGCGCGGACGACAAGGACACCATTGATATGGCGGTTCTCGGTGGCGTGAAAGACCAGAGAACCCTGACGAGCTGTCAACAGACCCATTTCCAGCCCTTCGACCCGGTGCACAAGCGCACCGAGGCCACCATCAACGGCGCGGACGGAAAAGAATTCAAGGTGAGCAAGGGCGCGCCGCAGGTGATTCTCGCGATGGCGGCCAACGCCGCTGCAATCAAACCAACCGTCGCGAAAGCGATCAACGACTTCGCGGCACGCGGTTTTCGTTCACTGGGCATAGCACGGACCGGTCAGGATGGTCAGTGGCAGTTCCTCGGGATACTTCCACTGTTCGATCCGCCCCGCGCCGATGCCAAGGCCACGATCGCCACTGCCCTGAAGATGGGCGTCAAGGTCAAGATGGTGACTGGCGATCAGCTGGCCATCGCCCGGGAAACTGCCACCCAGCTGGGAATGGGCACCAACATTCTCGATGCCGGCAGCCTGGGCGACCTCAAACAGGGCACTCCCAGCGCGGTCATCGACGCCATCGAAAAGGCCGACGGCTTTGCGCAGGTGTTCCCGGAACACAAGTATCACATCGTTGATGACCTGCAAAGGCGCGGGCACATCGTCGGCATGACCGGTGACGGGGTCAATGACGCGCCCGCACTGAAGAAAGCCGACTGCGGCATCGCCGTGTCTGGTGCCACGGATGCGGCGCGCGCCGCGGCGGCCATCGTTCTGATCACCCCCGGGCTGTCCGTCATCATCGATGCGATCAAGGAGAGCCGGAAGATCTTCCAGCGGATGAACAGCTACGCGATCTACCGCATCGCCGAGACACTGCGGGTGCTGTTCTTCATGACGTTAGCGATTCTGATCTTTAATTTTTACCCGGTGACGGCCGTCATGATTGTGATGCTGGCGTTGCTTAACGACGGCGCCATCCTGTCCATTGCCTACGACAACGTTCATTACAAGGATCAGCCCGAGGCATGGAATATGCGCGTGGTGCTCGGCATCTCCACGGTGCTGGGCCTAATCGGGGTCGTGGCGGCTTTTGGGCTGTTTTATCTGGCTGAGCGGGTGTTTCACTTGGACCGCGCGCACGCGCAAACCATGATGTACCTGAAGCTGTCGGTCGCCGGGCACCTGACGATATTCCTGACCCGCACGCGAGGGCCGTTCTGGTCCATACGCCCCGCGAAGATATTGTGGATGGCGGTGCTGGGCACGCAAATCGTCGCAACACTATTTGCTGTCTATGGTTTTCTGATGGCGCCGCTCGGTTGGGAATGGGCGCTTTTCGTCTGGGGCTACGCGCTGGCGTGGTTCCTCGTGAACGATCGCGTGAAACTGCTCGCCTATTGGATCTTCGATCGGCCAAACGCGAAGGCGATACGCAAATCTGACGAAAAAGCCAAGGCGCACCCAGTGGCGAAGCCAGATGCCAACGTCGGGCCGAAGCCTGGACCAAAGGCGGCCGCGCCGAAGCCACAATTCACAGGTGCGCCAGTTCCGGAGGCACAAGCCAAGACCGGGGTTAAGTCCGACGCCAATGCGCCGGCTGATTTGGCTTCGCGCATCGCGAAGCGAGCTTATG
Source organism: uncultured Pseudomonadota bacterium (assembly GCA_963825385.1). GTDB lineage: Bacteria > Pseudomonadota > Gammaproteobacteria > Steroidobacterales > Steroidobacteraceae > 13-2-20CM-66-19. Next base: position 458,673 of record CAWGSX010000003.1, read on the forward strand.
AGTTGTACGCGGGGGGGGGCCGCAAGGACGGTGCAGCCGTTCAGAACTGGGAGAGGGCCGAATCAGAGATCCGGATGGATCTCGCCGCAGCCGAACTTCCGGGCGAGAAGATCGGGCCGCCGTCCATCGCCAAGGCCGGGACATCGGCAGATGTGCAGCCAGAGCTCGTCAAGCGGATCCATGAGCTTTACGAGAAGCTTGGGCGCGAGGGACGTCCGAGCGGTTGCGGACTGGGAGCAGGCGCAGCTCAGGCAAGAGCCGCCGGCCAAGTGATTCGATGCGATCCGTGCGGGCCGCGGCTCGAGAAGGAAGAAAATGAAGATCAAGTCAAATGATTTCCGTGTGCGGGAGGGAGAAGACGTCAAACTCAATAAGTGGCCGACGCGGATAGCTCCTGTATGTAGATCGAAAGAACAATACGCGAAACTTCTGCAAGAACACGTGGCGCAACTGAGCGCGATGCAGCAGCTGCACTACGCGACCAATCGCCACGCCATCCTCCTTATTTTCCAGGCCATGGATGCGGCCGGAAAAGACGGCGCCATCAGGCACGTGATGTCTGGGGTCAACCCTCAAGGCTGCCAGGTGTTCAGCTTCAAACATCCCAGCGCGACCGAATTGGAACACGACTTTCTCTGGCGCACTACGTGCGATCTGCCCGAACGCGGGCGCATTGGCATCTTCAACCGGTCCTATTACGAGGAGGTGCTGATCGTGCGCGTGCATCGCGAAATTCTCCGCGGCGAAGGGCTCCTGGACGCACCACATCGCGACAAGAAGCTGTGGCACGACCGCTATCGTTCAATCGCGGACCTCGAGAGGCATCTCTATGTCAACGGTACCCGCATCATCAAGTTCTACCTCCACCTTTCGAAGGAAGAGCAGCGCAAGCGCTTTCTGGCGCGGCTTGACGACCCAGAAAAGAACTGGAAGTTCAGCCTTGGGGACATTCAGGAAAGGCAATTCTGGGCGCAGTACACGAAGGCCTATGAGGAATGCCTCAGTGCCACAAGCTCCCGACACGCACCCTGGTACATCGTTCCCGCCGACGATAAGGAGAGCGCTCGGCTGATCGTATCGAGGATCGTACTTGATGGGTTCGAAGGACTCAGAATGAAGTACCCGAAGGCGAGCGCAAAGCGCCGGCGGGAATTGCAGTTGATCCGCAAGCGGCTTACTCGATAGATGGCGTGAAGCAATGTCGCGACGAGGAGAAACGATTCGGGCGCCGGTCAATTACAGGGTTTGTGACGGGGTTGCTGCGGTCCCGACACGGGAGATCTAGCCGTTCGGTGCCGCACGATATTCGAGCAACGCCTTATAACTGTCATGGGATTCTCGAGTCGCTTCAGCCATCGCCCTGCGCCGCCAACGTTCCGGCGGCGGTCGCTTTGCCTTTCAGAATCCACTCGAAGCCTACAGCGATGATTGCGCCCAGCACAGGGCCCACAACATAGATCCAGGTAGTCATCAGATCCCCGCGGATCAGGTCGGGGGCGAATGAGCGCACCGGATTCATCGACGCACCGCTGACCGGCGCCGCCCAAAGGCCGGCCAACGCGATATAACCGCCCACTGCAAGAGCTGCGTTCGATCCGATATTGCGGGCACCCGAGGCAGTGCCAAGAATCGTGCTGACCAAACCGGTCGTCAATAGAATTTCCATGATGAAAGCCTTAGAGTCGCTCACGCCTCGACCGGGAGTCGTAGCACCGAGTAAGCCTATGGCGCCGAACATGGCCCGCAGGAAAGCCGCCGCAGCGATGCCCCCGACGAACTGCGCCGTGATATATCCGGGCACCCGCCGCCAGGGAAAATTGCGGCGCGCCGCGAAAGCCAGCGTGACCGCCGGATTGAGATGGGCGCCCCCAACGGCGCCCATGAAGTAAATGATTGCCATGACCATAATGCCCGGTGCGATTACCTTCATACTCAGGCTTATCGCCCCTCCGCTTTGGGCGCTGACAACCCCGGCTCCGGCCGCGACGACGACGAGGAGGAATGTGCCCCACGCCTCTGCGAAGAGGCGCCGCCATTCGTGCGCGGAATTCAGAAAATCGGGCGTTGCGGTGCTTCGCAACATGCGTTGCTCCGGTGTCGACGCCGTCGGTTGAGCGTGAGTGGTTGTCATGTTTGCCCTCTGAGACCACTGAATGTCTATTCGATCTGTCCACGCCGGACATTGCCGGCCACCGCAACGAGCGTGCAGGGAACTCGTGTCCACCCGATCGTCGCCACTCGTCACGGGCCATGATCACTCGCTCGCATCGCCATGTCAGAGCTTTGCGCGAGGCCGTGCCCCGTAACACCTCGGCTACACGGGGGTCTACCGTTGGATCGAGTGCATCGTCTACTGAAAGTCTACCGGCAGCATGATCACGACAGGATAGCCCGGTGATTTTCGTGCAGGAAACCGGTTCAGTGCCGACTATCACCAGGAAATCCGACGGTCAGGGGCGCAGCGTCACTAACGCGACGGCTCAGTGCGTATGCACTCGCTAAGGCTCTGGATGTTCCGCTGCCTCGGGTAAACGACATCGTGCGCGAGAAGCGCTCAATATTGCCGGAAATGGCCGTGCTGCTCTCAGCGTATTGCGGCACGTCCGATCGTTATTGGATCAATTTGCATGCGCACTTCGACTTGGAAATGGCCAACGACAAGGACGGCAAACAGGCCGCCCGAATCAGCCCTCATCGGCACGGGCCCGACGGTAGCTTGCAGCCTATCTGAGGGGCGATGGCGTAGTCTTCGGCGCGTCGGGGCTTTACCATCAGCGCACGTGCTCGCGCGCCAACTGACTGCGCCGCCAGGCCGCCGGCGGTGAGCCATACGCGCGCCGAAATGCGCGGCTGAAGGCGGTGTCGGTTTGGTAACCCACATCTTCGGCAATCCGTGCGAGCGGAGCGTTGCTGCGCGACAGCAGGTTAGCCGCGAGCAGCATTCGCCACTGCGTCAGATACTGCATCGGCGAATTGCCAACGACGTCCTGGAAACGCTCCGCGAGCACCGATCTCGAAGTGCGGGCCGCCTGCGCCAGCTCTTCCAACGTCCAGGCATGAGCCGGCCGCGAGTGCATCGCATTCAGTGCCGGCCCGACAATTCGATCGCCCACCCCGGCCAGCCATCCGGTCCGCCCCGCGCTTTGTTCGTTCATGTAGAGGCGCAGCACCTCGATAAACAGAACCTCGGCCAGCTTGGCCAAAACGCCGGCACCGCCGGGCCGCGGTGAGCGCGCCTCGGCGAGGGCGTACCGAACCGAGGCCTCGAGCCAGATGCCGGCGTTTGATCCTCGCACATTGACTTTGAGCAGCGCGGGCAAGCCGGCGAGCAGCATCCCGGCCAAGCGGGCATCGCAGGCCAGGTAACCGCAGACCAGGCGTGTCGTCGGACCACCACCACCGTAAACCAGCTGTCGCGGGCGGCGCGCCAGTACCTGATCCAGGCGGGCACCGCTGGCCGGCGGCAGTCCCGGCTGGGAAGTCATGCGGTGCGCATGGCCCTGAGGGAAGACGACCGCGTCACCTGCGGTGAGCCGCACCGGCGGCTCATTGCCGAGCTCGACATAGCAGTCACCTTCCGTAATCAGATGGAAGATCACTACCCGCTCGGCCCCCGGCTCCAAAAGTGGCACGGCCGTATCTGCGCTGGGGGACTGGTAGCACCAGGGCGCGGTAAACCGCGCATTGATGAATATTGCGCCCACCAGTCGCACGACGCGCAGAGTTTCGGACAGGGCGTCCATTACGCGCTGTCCACTTCGATCCGTAAGGCTACTGGTACGGCATCCCGCGCGGCTGCGGATACCGGTGAGCAGCGATTGCTGTCTTCAACCAGCAGCCGCAGGCGCTCCGCCGGGACGCCTGCGGCACAGATCCGTACCTGCAGCTGAATCTCGCTCGGTCCTGCGCCTACCGGCGCGCCGGTGTCATCTGCGATTCCAAACAGGCCGCGCAGGTCGGAGCGGCTGCTCGCCAGCACTTCCAGCGCCACCAGTTCGATGCCCGCGGCCGCAGCGGCCATGGCGATGCGCGTTGCGAGGCACGAGGCGAGTCCTGCACGGAATAGCCAGCCCGGCGTCACCTTGCCGCCGCCGCCGCCGAGTTCGGTGGGCATGTCGGTGGTGATTTGCGTGCCGTCGGAATGACACGCAGAAACCTGCAGGTCAGTATGCCAACGCGCCGTTGCGGGCGTGTCGTCATGCATGCCGGCGGCGGGCCGGCGCTGCAGGACCGACTCAACTCGCTTCACTGCCGCCGCGATGTCTCTTTGAGTCATGGCCGTCTTCTTGCTCGCCTTGACGGACGTGATTGTGGGCGGAGCGACGGAGCCTTTTCCACTGGTTCACCGCCCCCGCACTGCTCACTCGGACGGATGAGCAGCAATCGCGGACGCTCGGTAAACCACGAAATGGCATCGGCAGCCCCGGACGATGAGTCAATCAAGCCCGACGCGCAGATAGGACGCAGCCCGCCGCGGCGTGTGAACCTCCCGGTCCCTGCCGCGTGGCTTCGGACGGCGCCAAGGCCAAAGAGATGATGATGGACGCAAGGCTGCAACGCCGGCTGCAACGCTACGGCTGGGATCTGGCGGCGGACAGTTACGAATCACTGTGGCAGGAAAATCTGGCCCAAGCCCAACATGCCCTGCTGCGAATGGCGTTGCTCACGGTGGGTGAGCGGGTGGTCGATATCGCCTGTGGCAGTGGGGCCGTCTCTGTTGAGGCGGCGCGGGCGGTAGGTCCGGGCGGGCAGGTGCTCGGCGTGGATCTGTCGGAGCGGATGATCGATACCGCCGCGCGTCGAGTGCAGGAAAAGAGCCTGGCGAACTGCAGCTTTGCGCGGATGGATGCAGAGAGCCTCGCTGTGCCGGACCGCAGCTTTGATGTGGCGCTGTGCTGCCTCGGGCTCATGTATATGCCCGAACCGGAACAAGCCCTGCGGGAGATGTGCCGGGTACTGCGGGCGGGTGGTCGCGTGGCTCTGGCCGTATGGGGCGAACGGTCGAGATGCGGTTGGTCGGCGATCTTCCCGATTATTGCCGCGGAGGTGGCCAGCGAAGTCTGTCCGTTGTTCTTCCGTCTCGGGGCGCAAGACACTCTCGCGGGGCTGTGCGCCGATGCCAGGTTCGTGGACGTCAGACATCGTCACATCCCGACGACGCTGACCTTCGCCACTGCGCGGGAGGCTTGTGAGGCGGCCTTTGTCGGTGGTCCCGTCGCACTCGCGTGGTCGCGCTTCAATGCTGAGGTCCGCGCGCGGGTTTGTGCCCGCTACCTTGACGCAATCGAGCCATGGCGGCATGACCGCGGCTACCGGATCCCAGGGGAGTTTGTCATCGCAGCCGCGCTCGCTCCGGGCTAGCGGCCACGCACTAAGAGATGGGCAATCAGCGTCTGGTTCACATCTAAGGAGAAGCATCATGGGCTTCGCAGCGGCAATCTACGGACTATTTTGTTACCTCGTCTTCCTCGCGTCCTTTCTCTACGCGATAGGTTTCATCGGGGATTTTGGCGTGCCGAAGACGATTGACTCCGCTTCCGGCACCGGCACGCCCGAGGCGATTGCCATAAACCTGGTGCTGCTGGGTCTCTTTGCTGTGCAGCACAGCGTCATGGCCCGACCGGGCTTCAAGGCCCTCTGGACCCGGCTGGTGCCGCGCTCGGTGGAGCGCAGTACCTACGTACTGCTCTCCAGCCTGTTACTCGACCTCATCTGCTGGAAATGGCAGGCCATCCCCACGGTTGTCTGGGAGGCCTCATCGCCCGTCCTCCGAGCGCTGCTCTTGGGGCTGTTCGCGCTGGGCTGGCTGATCCTTCTGTTCTCTACCTTCATGATCAATCATTTCGACCTGTTCGGGCTGCGGCAGGTGTATCTGCGCCTGCGTGGACTGGACTACACGCCGCTGACTTTCACAGAACGGGCGCTCTACAGGTTCGTGCGTCACCCGATCTATCTGGGATTTGTGATCGCATTCTGGGCGACTCCGCACATGTCAGTCGGCCACCTCGTGTTCTCGCTCGCCACTACGGGCTACATCTTTGTCGGGATCTTCTTCGAGGAACGCGACCTCATGAAGTATCACGCGCTGGAGTATGGGGCGTACCGCGCGCGAGTCCCGATGCTGTTGCCGACCGGCGCCAGACGCGGCTGACGCGCTGCCTGAGAGGTTGCGGGGCACACGCCGTGCCCAGGCGCGTCAGCGCATGCGGGGGCAGCGTCTGGCACGGATCTCGCATCTTTGATAGGCGCACGATCTTATGCACGGCTTCTGGACTGCGAGCGATGCGAATGGATGCAGGAAACGGGACCGAAACCGACCGACAGCCGGCGGCGGACCTGAGGTACCTGCGGCGGGCGGCAACAGCCGAGCGGCAACCGTTTGCCGCGCATGTGACCTGCGTCTATTTTCAAGAGGTGAATCCATGTCAGTGAGCGCGATTAATAACTCCGGTCTGTGGTCCTTGAACACCCTGTATCCGCAGGCGATCGCCAGCAACCGCAGCAGCGCCGGTGGCGCCCTCGCCAGTGGCAGCACGGCGTCGATTGCGGGACAGCAGTCATTCCAGCAGGCTCTCCAGGGCAGTCAGGCTCAGGACACCGCGGCCACCGCGGGCACCGGTTCGGCCACAGCGCCGTCGGTTAATCCGAGCAGCACGGCGAGCAGCCTGTCGTCCCATCATGCGCGCGGTCATCACGGACACGGACACGGCCACGGACACGGTCAGATGAGCAGCCTGCTTCAGTCCCTGCTCGATGGCTCGACGACTGATACCTCGAGCTCGTCCACCGCCACGGCCACGCCGCTCGCGGCCCAGTCCGCGCAGAGCGGTCCGCTGGCCGCTTCTCAGAAACAGCTGCTCGCACTGAAAGCCACGACAGGCGGCACAACCATCGGCCGCAACGTCCACGTTTCGGCCTGATGGTCCGTCGCTGACCGCGTGCCGGCGAGCCAGTGCAGCGCCCAGAACTGATCTGACGGGTGAGGGGCGCGTGCGGTCCAGTCGCACGCGCGCATTTCGGGCGCCGCTGGCAGCTTATGTAACATGCGGCGGATGCAGGACGACCTGCAGCCGCGGCTTCCCCCTGCGTGTCAGGTGGCGATCCCCACCCCGGGCGGTGTTAGGCCTCGACTTGCTTTAGTATGTCCCCAATCGCTAGCGCTCTAGCGATCACAATAAACAGGGGAAAAATAATGAGAAGCAAGCATCTCATGGGCGCGAGCCTCGTGCTCGCGCTGGCACTCGTTTCAGAATCCGCAGTAACCGCACCGCGCCCGGGTGGTGCACCGGCGACGACGTCGGCTCTTCAGGCTGCCGCAGCCACGGATACCGTCGAATTCACCGTCTACCTTCCGCTGCGACATCCGGAGCAGCTGGAGGCGCTGCTGGCAGACCTTCACGATACGAAGTCACCGAACTATCAGCAGTGGCTGCAGCCGGCGGAGTTCCTCAAGCGCTTCGGTCCCACAGCGACCGATCTCGCGTCGGTGCGCACGGCGCTGACCGCGCGCGGATTCACCGTCCTGCAGAGCAATGCCCACGGCATGCGCGTCAGTGGCCCGGCCGGTGCCGTTGCCAAGGCCTTCAACGTCAGTGTCCATACCCGCGCGCTGAATGGACGCCAGCACTTCGTGGCGAAGGGCACGCCGCAGCTGCCCAGCGAACTCGTGGCGCTCAACGCGCGCATTCTGGGACTCGAGGCGCTCCCCGAGCACCAGACGCACGCGCGCGTAACCGGCGCGGTCGGCACGGGGATCGTCGACAACCGCTACGGGCCGACCGGACCGTACTGGTTTGATGATCTGAAGCAGGCTTATGACTACCCGGCCTACAGTCACCGCACGGATGGGTCCGGGGTGAATGTGGCCATCCTCATGGAGGACCTGCTCTTCCCCGGCGATATCGCCGCGGCGTTTAACCACGAGAAGTTCACCACCATCACGGGGCTGCCGGCGCCCGCGGCGACCACGGTGACCGTCGACGGCGGCGGCGCGGTCGGTGGACCGGGAACTTTCGAGGCCAGTCTCGACGTACAGCAGGTGCTCGGCGGCGCTCCGGGCTCGGATGTCACACTGGTCAGCATTCCCGACCTGTCGGACCAGAGCATCATCGACGGCTATACCTATATCGTCGACACCAACGCGTACGACATCGTGAACTCGTCCTTCGGCGGCTGTGAGCTCGAGTACACGCCCGCCTGGAACGACGGGACCGACTACACCTACATCCTGCAGCAGTACCACGAGATTTTTGCGCAGGGGAACGCGCAGGGCATCACCTTCGTCGCCAGCTCCGGTGACCAGGGGGGCCTGCTGTGTCCGAGCATCGACTACGGGACGACGGGTGCCAGCCCGACTTTCGTACCCGGTGTCAGCACACCGGCGGACGATCCGGACGTGACCGCGGTCGGTGGCGGCAATCTGATTACGGCCTACACCAGCGGCAGCCTCAACTCCGCCTATGTGCGCGAGAGTGCCTTCGCGGATCCGGACCTTCCCTATGACATCTATGGCATTGGCCAGAATGTCACCGGAGGCGTGTGGGGTGCGGGCGGTGGCATCAGCTCGGTGTTCACCAAGCCGCCCTATCAGTACCTGGCCAACACCGGCTCGAATCACTGGCGCACGCTGCCGGATGTGGGCATGCAGGTGGGCGGCTGTCCGCTCGGGCTTGCGGCGAGCTGCGGCGCGGACGATAGCGCGGCGGTCGTGGCTTATGGGGTCAACTATGGTGGTGGCTTCTACGGCGTGATCGGCACCTCGGTGTCCTCACCGGAGTTCGTCGGTGCGCTGGTGCTGTTCGAGCAGCAGCTCGGCCGGCATCACCGCATCGGCAATGCCAACTACTTCATTTACGCGCAGGGGGCGCTGCAGGCCCTGGCAGGTGGGGTGCACGCTCCGGCGCCGCTGCAATTCTTCCATCGCGGCATTCCGGGCAACGATGGTTATTGGAATGGCGGTTATCCGAGCCAGAACTACGACTACATCTACGGCAACGGCAGCCCGGATGTTCGTAAGCTCTTCGGTCTGCAGGGCTTCCCGTCTGCGGGTTTGCCGCAGACCCCGGGTAACCCGTAAAGCGACCTGACGCACCGCAAGCGGGGGCGTTCGCTCAAGGCGAACGCCCCCGCTTTTTTGCGACGGCAGCCTGATCGGAGTCCGGGCAATACGCTAAGCTCGCGCTCGCTGTGCGCCGACTGCCGGCGGAGGGATTGCGCTTGTTGCTAACAGGGCCGGCCGGGACCACCCGCTTACCTGCGCTTGCCGGCATTCGGGCCCTGCGCTGCCGATCGCGGGCGCCTTGATTTCGCCGCGGGTGCGGGCCCGGTTGGGCAACGCTGACTGGCCGGGCGTGGGCGCCGCCGCGCCGCCGTTCCTGATTCCCTGCGGGCGCACCGAGCCTGATGCGTCTGCCGCGTGTTGCGCATGAGCTCCGCCGGGCAGCTGCGCAGGGTCCTCGGGCTCGGGTTTGGCCTCGCCTTCGCGTTCGGGACCATGGTCGGCGTCGGCATCCTGCGCTTGCCGGGAATGGTCGCCGCCGCGGCCGGAACCCCGGGCCTGATCATCCTGTGCTGGTGCGCGGGCGGCCTGTACGCGCTGATGGGCGCCGTGTCGGTATCGGAGCTCGCCGCCATGTACCCGGAGGCCGGCGGCATGCGCGTGTATGCACGGCGCGCCTTTGGCGATCGAGCCGGATTCGTCGTGGGGTGGATCGACTGGCTGGCAAGTGTTGCGACGCTGGCCTATGCGGCCGTGTCGGCCGTGGAGTTTCTCGGGACCCTGTGGCCGGCGCTCGCGCGTCACGAGAGCCTCGAGGCGGTGAGCGTTCTCGCCGTCTTCACGCTCATGCACTGCCTCGGGCTGCGCATCGGTAGCTCGATCACCTCTTTTGCCAGCGCCGCTATCGGGGCGCTGCTGGTGGCGCTCATCGCCGCATGCTTTCTGGTTGGCGCGCCCGCGCCAGCTCCCGAGGTCGCGGCGGCTGCTCCGGGCGGGATGCTTTCCACGGCAACGCTCCTCGCCCTGGTACCGGCGCTGCGTGCCCTGCTCACCGCGTACGACGGCTGGTATGCGCCGATCTACACCGCGGAGGAGTGCGTCGATGCCCACAAGAATCTGCCGCGGATGATCATCGGCGGCGCAGTGCTGGTGGGATGCCTTTACGTCGCGCTCAACGTGGCGCTGCTGCGCGTGCTGTCCGTTCCAGTCCTGGCCGCCTCGAAGCTTCCGGTCGCCAGCGCCGCTCAGGTGGTGCTGCCGCGGGGCAGCGCGGCCCTGCTGACTACGCTGTCGATCCTGATCGTGCTCGGTCTGATCAACGGCAACGCCATCATGGGGCCACGGGTGCTGTTCTCGATGGCCCGGGAAGGGTGGATTTCCCGCAAGGCCGCGCAGGTGAACCGTGGCGGCACGCCGCAGGTGGCGCTGATCGCAACCATGGCCACATCCGCCGTGATGATCCTGACCGGTACTTTCAATCAGCTGATCGAGCTGTTCGCCGTACTGATCCTCCTCTATTACATCGCGACGTTCCTCGCGGTATTCGTACTCAGGCGCCGGCTGCCGGATGCACCGCGGCCCTATCGTGCGTTCGGGTATCCGGCCTCCACCTTCATCGTGCTGGTCGGCTCCGTCGTGTTTCTCATTGCCGCCGTCGTCGATGACTGGCGCTCGGGCGTGACCGCGGTCGTGTTTCTCTCACTGTGCCTCCCGGCCTACGCCTTTGCGGCCCGGTCGCGGCGTACCGCGGCTGAGCTCAGTGTGCAGGCGCTCCCGTGAGGGAGGTGCCCGCCAGGCGGCCAATGGCGCCGAGGGTGGTCTGCGCGGCGTTGAGTCCCAGGCGGAAGTCCGCGTCGCCGAAGGTCGCGTAGAGATCGGTCGGCTGATGCCAGTGCGGATCCCAGCCGGCGCCGATCTGGGTACCGCGCTCGTTCTCACGCAGGCTGATCGCCGGGACCAGGTCCATGAACGGCGTGCTGTCGGTGTTGGTCATGTGCGGACCGATGCTGGCCGGATACTCTGCGGCATAGGCCTCGTTCGCGGCATAGAAGGTCCAGGCGAGCTTCTGTGCCCCTTCGGCCTGCTTGGACAGCGACTGAAACTCGATATTCACGTCAGCCTCCGCGCGCTGCGTGGGGCTGAGCGTCCCGTCGGGGCGTGGCATGCCGTGGTCGAACAGCATCATGTCGTGCTGGACCATGCCGAGCCAGCGCGGCTCCGGATAGCGGCCCGAACCGGGTGGCGACTCCACCCCCTGCAGGTGCGCGCGCTGCGCGACATAGGCGTAGGCGCCGTTCAGCCCGGTTTCCTCGTTGTTCCAGAGTATGAAGCGGATGGAGCGCTCGGTACGCACGTCGGCCGAGCTGAAGACGCGCGCGAGCTCCATGACGAGCGCACTGCCGGAGCCATCGTCGTTGGCCGCTTCGCCGAAGCCGATGCCGTCCATGTGCGCGCCGACGATGTACATCTCCTCGGGGTGCACGCTGCCCACCTTGGTGCAGTACACCTCTTCGCGTTCGCCGGGGGTGCTCGGCTGGGAGTCGAGCTCGCGCAACTTCGCGTCCGCCTGGCGCAGAGGGTCGTTGTTGACCCCGGTCGCAGCGCGCTGCCCGCGGAAGCGACCGCCGCCTTGCGGAGCGCCGCGCGCCACCGGCGGACCGCTCGGGCCGGGTTTCTCCTCCGGAGAGTAGGTGTAGCGCAGGCGCTCCACGTTTGCGCACCCGTTGGCGCGCAGCTGCGACTCGATCCAGTCGACCGCGGCGCGATTGCGGTCCGTGCCCTGGCGCCGGTCGCCGAAGCGCGTCAGCCCCTTGATGTTTGCCTTGTAGCGTTCCAGGTCGAGGCGTGTGACCAGCTGCGCGACCGGATCAGCGGCAGACGACGCAGCCGCCGGCTCCGCGGCCTGCGCCGGGAGAAAGCCGGGCGACGCAAGCAGGGTGAGGGACGCAAGAACTCTCGCCAGCGCGCGTGCGTTCACAAAGATGCTCCTGAGGTGCCGGTGCGGCGAGCAAGTCTATGCTCAAGGAGCCCAAGGGATGAAGCCCATGCCGGCGCCCGCACTCGCGCGAGCGGCGCTATGATGCGGCGGCCCGGACCGGCGGCGGACCGCACGCCGCCAACTCGGAGTTTCGCCGCGGTGGCTAATGGGATCACCCGGAAGCGCAGCAATAAAGATGACCAATGCCCGTGCCGTCTCGCCGGTAGCGATCGCCCGGCTCGCCGGTGCTCTCTACCTGCTGTGCATTGCCGCGGGCTTCTTCGCGGAGTTCTTTGCCCGCGAACGCCTGATCGTCGGCGGGGACGCGGTGCGAAGCGCGCAGCACATCGTCGCGGCGCAGGGCCTGTACCGGCTGGGGTTCTTCGCGGACCTCACTGCGCTCACCTCCGGCACCGTGATCTGCGTGCTGTTCTACCTGCTGCTGCGTCCGGTGAGTCCCGGGATCGCGCTGCTCGACCTGGTGCTCGGCGTCGCCTCCAACGTCGTATCGCTCGCCGCCGCGGCTCATCTTTACGCGCCGCTGGTCATTCTGTCCGATGCACCCTACCTGCAGGATTTCTCGTGGGCACAGCGCGCGGGCCTGGCGCTGTTCTCGCTACGGCTCTACGTTCTCGCCTACGCGGTGAATCTCGGGCTCTTCGGGCTGGAGTGTCTGACCACCGGCTATCTCATCTATCGCTCGACTTTCCTGCCGCGGCTGCTCGGGGTACTGCTGGTCATCGGCGGCGCCGGCTATCTCACCAACAGTTTCGTGGATTTCATGCCCCCCGGGTTCGGGGCGGCGCTGTTCCCGTACGTGCTGCTGCCGGCGCTCCTCGCCGAAGGCGCGCTGGCCCTGTGGCTGCTGTGCCGCGGCGTCGATGCGCGCCGCTGGGCCGAGGTGGCCGCGCGCGCAGGCCCGCGCAGCTGAGCCGGCGGGCAGGGCGCTCGCGGCGCCGAAGCGGGTATCTTATGCACCCTCGGTCTGCGCCCACCGGGCGCTCGAGCCATCGGAGACATCATGACCAAGACCCGCATCTCCCAGGCCCCCTGCGCCGCGCTCGCCGCGGCCCTCAGCCTCGCCAGTTTCCGGGCAGCGGCAGCGAGCGCGGAGGTGGATGCCGTCTATCCCAAGGCCTACGCCCTCTATGTCGACCTGCACGAGCATCCGGAGCTTTCGGGGATGGAGACGCAGACGGCGGCGAAGCTCGCCGCGCAGCTGCGCCCGCTCGGCTTCACGGTCACCGAGCACGTCGGCGGCACCGGTGTCGTGGCGGTACTGAAGAACGGTGCGGGCAGGACCGTGCTGCTGCGTACCGAGCTGGACGCATTGCCGGTCGAGGAGAAGACCGGGCTGCCCTATGCGAGCAAGGTGCGCAGCAAGGACGCGGCCGGCCACGAGGTTCCGGTCGGCCACATGTGCGGGCACGACCTGCACATGAGCGCGCTGGTCGCCACCGCCACGATCATGGCGCACAGTCGCGACTCCTGGCATGGCACCCTGGTGCTGATCGCGCAGCCGGCCGAGGAGACCATCACCGGCGCCAGCGCCATGGTGCGCGACGGACTGTTCAGCCGTTTTCCCCGCCCCGATGAGCTGCTGGCGGTGCACGTGGACAACGATCGCCCCGCCGGCAAGGTCGGCGTCGCCTCGGGCATCTACGACTCGAACGCCGATTCGATCCGCATCACCATCTACGGCAAGGGCGGGCACGGCTCCGCGCCCCACACCGCCATCGATCCGATCGTGACCGCCGCCCGCACGATTCTCGCGCTGCAGACCATCACCTCCCGTGAGGTCAAGCCCGGTGAGTTCGCGGTCGTCACCGTGGGCTACATCAACGCCGGAACCAAGAACAACATCATTCCGGATCAGGCCGAGCTCGGACTCACCGTGCGCACCTATAAGCCCGAGGTCCGCAAGCAGGTACTGGCAGCCATCACGCGCATCGCGAACGCCGAGTCAGAGGCAGCCGGCGCTCCGCGACCGCCGGGCATCGAGCGTTACGAGACCACGGACGCGGTCTATAACGATCCGGCACTGGCGGCCCGGCTGCGTGACGTGCTCGCAGGCGCGCTGGGTGCGGACAACGTTCTTGCGGAGAACCCGATCACCGCATCCGAGGACTTCTCGGTGTTCGTCGAGCAGGGCATCCCCGGCTTCTACCTGTCGATCGGCGGGGCCGACCCGGAGAAGTTCGCGCAGGCGCAGGCCGCGGGAACGCATCTGCCCTCGAACCATTCGGCGCTGTTCGCACCCGACATCGATCCGGCGCTGCACACGGCGATCAGCGCCGAGGTGGCGATGCTGCGCGACCTGCTGAAGACGCCGGGCTAACCCTTGGGCAGGGCGATCGGACGGTCGCGCAACAGCAGCACCCAGTCGCCGTTCTCCATGAGCGCTTCGCGGCCGAGCTCGCCGATCAGCGCGCGCTCGCTGTGCACGCGCGCGACGCTGTCGGCGGTCGCCTCCAGGCGCTCGATGGCGGCCTCGGCGCGGGCGAAGATCGCCGAGAAGCGGCTGTACTGGTGCGCCTGCGAGCGCATGCCGAAGCGCTCCCCGTAGGCCTCCCACAGCGCGGCGGCGATCGGGGCGAAGCCCATGACCAGCACCAGCCAGTGCCGCTCGTGTCCGGAGGCGTCGAGGTGATTCCAGAAGATCACCAGGCTTGCGGTGGCGAGAAGTCCGGCGCCGAGGCAGATCGCCGAGTTGCGCTCCACGCGGTGGATGCGCGCCATGAGGCTTTGCGCGCGCGCGCGGTAGTAATGCGCCTGGCCGGCGACCCATTGGCGCTGCACCAGATCCGGCCGCGGCGCGCGTGGCGGCGGCAGCACATTGGCGCCGCGCAGTGCGTCGCGGATCCAGCGCAGCTCGTCGAGCTGCTTGCGCAGGTAGCTCGCCGCGGCGCTGTCGTTGAGGCCGGCGAGGCGCCAATAGAACTGCACGCGCAGCGCCTCCGCCAGGGCGCGGTAGTCGAGGTAGCGGCCCTGCGCGTCCATACGCTTCTGCCACAGATACAGGGCCGCGATCGAGGTGAAGATCAGCAGGTAGACCACCGGCAGCTCGCGCCGCGGCATGATCTCGGCGTAGATCTCGAAGGTGAGCGCGAGCGCCACGGCAAGTCCGATGACCAGCCGCAGCACCGCGTGCGTGAGGCGCTGGTAGCCGCGCGCCAGCGTGTCGGCACTGGCGAACGTCGCGGCGAGGCTGCGATCGCCCGCCGGGCGTGTGGCGATCTCCGGCAGGAGACCGGCGGCATCCGCGCGCAGTGCCTCGGGCACCGGCACCCGCACCGAGTCGCGATTGAAACGGTCGATGCGCAGGCACACCGTGCGCAGCAGCTCGGCGCTCGACTCGCGCGGATACAGCCACTTGCCGGCGACATCGGCGCTGCCGCCACTGCCGGCGCGCGGTGTATGGATCTGGTACACCGGACCGCAGTCATCGGCATCGAGCGCCCGGTCATCAGAGTGGATCTGGCCCTCGAGCTTGAAGCGCACCACCTCCGCGGTTCCGGCGACGGCGTGGTTGCGCACCCCGTCCCACAGGGCGAGCAGCAGGTGACACTGCGTGGCGATGTACACCCCCACCTCGCGGTAATGCTGATCGCGCAGCGCCTGCGGATCCGGCGCGGGGCCGGCCGGGTCCGGTGGTGGCAGAACGAAGACGTTCTCGGCGGGGATGCGCGCCAGCAGGGCGCGGAACTCCGCGGCCGTTTCGGGGAAATCGTGCGCATACTCCTCCACCGACATCGGCAGCGGGGCGAGCACCTCCCAGCCGGCAGCCAGAGCCTCCTCGGCGACCAGGCGGTCGGCACCCTCGGCCAGGGCCGAGATCACGCGCAGCGGTGTGGACGGGTAACGCGCGCGCAGGTAATCGAACAGCTCGCGCACGCGCGCGCGCAGCACAGGCTGGTCGGCCGGCTGCAGATGACGATGGCCGGCGACGCCGATCACCAGCGGCAGGGGGCCCAGAGCCGACGCGCCGGAAGCGCTGAGCGGCGCTGCGCTCAAGAAGCCGATCTCGGCAGCGCCCGGCAGGCACTGATGAACTGCGCCCGGGCCGGCTGCGCCTCGATCTCGCCGGCGAGGCTGGTAATCAGCTGCTCCCAGTCCGCGCCGCTCGCCGCCGCGCGCCGCACCAGATGCCGCGCCAGCGGGCCGATGTGGTGCGCGAGCTGTTTCTCGAGTGCCTGCAGATCCTGCGGCGCAAAGGCCGGCACCGCAGCCGGGGCGGGCGGCGGCGTCATGACGGCCACGGTACCGGTGTTCTCCAGGGCCTTGAGACGGCCGGCCACGTGGGCGCACAGCCGGTCGTAGTGAGCCTCCAGTGGCGCCGGGAAGCCGTCGAGCCAGTGCTGCGAGCTCAGGAAGTATTCCAGGCTCTTGGAGGGCTCGATGTTCTCGAGGCGAAAGGGCAGCACCGGCACCTGCTTGTGCACGGCACGCTCCACTTCGCGACGCACCTGCGGGGAGGCATTGCTGTGCGCCGAAAACATCAGCACCATCAGCCGCGCGGCGGCGATCGCATCGATGATCTCCGCCGCCCACTCCGAGGCCGGCGAGATGTCGCGCGGCGCGATCCATACGCTCAAGCCACGGGCCTCCAGACGCGCGACGACCTCGAAGGCGGTGTCCTTGTCCGGTACGGAGTAGCTGACGAATACGTCGTGGGCCATCGCCGCTTCAGTCTTCGAGCATCTTCAGCGCCTTCATAAGGCTGGTACGCATGCGGTTGAACGAGCGCGCCAGGTCACTGAGCTCCGTGCTGCCCTGAGCGGGAAACTCGCCCACACCGGCATTGCCGAGGCTCACTTCGTCGGCGATCCGCGCCATGCCGCGCACCGGGCGCACCACGGCGTAGTACAGCACGACGTTCACGATGACCAGGGCCGCCGCCAGTATCCCCAGAATCGCGGTCATGACGTCGCGAAAGATGCGTTCGGCGTTGGCAGTGGCGGCCGCGAGCGGCACGGAGACCACCTGGGCGCCGACGATCTCGTCGGGCTGCCAGCCAAAGCCGTTGTTGCTGCCGTAGCGGGCGAGGAGGCTGGCCGGCGCGTTCGCGGGCACGCTGTGGCAGACCAGGCACTGGGCCGGTGCCTGGATCGGGCGCGCCAGGTACAGCGAGCGGCCCATGGGCGTATCACGCTCCCCGATGATCTCGTGGGTGTGCGGATCGTTGCGGAACTGCTCGACCAGGTCCGCCTCCCAGTCCACCGCCCGGTCGCGCAGGTTGGTCGGGTTGAGGGTGGCTTCGCGGTAGGCGTATTCGGGATGGTGTTCGCGCAGCTTGAGGAAGTTCTGCGTGGCCGCGTAGGAGGGCACGCTCTGCGGCAGGAAGTCGTGGGCCATCTGGGCATTGAGCAGCGGCACGATCTCCTCGGAGGTGTAGGCGCGCATGGACAGGGCGCTGTCCATCATCAGGCCCGCCTCCCGCAGCGCCTCGCGCTTGGCGTTGGTGCTGAGCATGGTATGGCAGGCAGCCCCGACCCCGATGGCCGCAAGCCCGAAGGCAGCCGCCAGAGCCAGATTGATCCGGACCAGCAAATTCATTGGCTTTCAGGCAGGTCCGCCACCCCAGCCGCCGAGTCTGCCAGAGAGCCCGGCGTTACCGCAATGCGGCAAAAGGCCGGCGCCGCGCGCCCCGCTGTGCGGTCCGCTGGTTCGCCAGTGCATTGCGGCTCAATTAATATCGCGCGAGGCTTACAGAACCACAGCGATAAAAGCCATGCGCACTCCCGCCGTGTTCCGTGCCGCCGTCCTGAGCGCGCTGGTGCTCGCGCTCAACGGCTGCGCCTCCATGCAGAATCTCGCCAAGCAGCAGGACGACTACAACCGCGCACGCTGCCAGGAGTTCGGCCTCGCGCCCGGCTCCAGCGCCTACATCCAGTGCATCAGCCAGGGGGCGAACGCGTACGCGGAGTCGGTGCGGAACAGCCCGCCACCCCAGGCGGGGGTGCCGGTCGTGCCGATCCTGCCGTTCTGGCCGGGCCAGCCGCAGAACAATGCCTGCTCGGCGCCGGTATCCCAGCCCAAGGGCGGCTGCCAGGGCTGCTCGGTCAGCTGCGGCACACAGCAGGCTTCCTGCGCCCCGGGGCAGGAGTGGCTGGGCGGGAGCTACACCTGCATGTCCCCCGCCTCATGCGTGTGTAAGTAGACTCAGACGGCCGCAAAAACGGGCCCCGGCCGTGTTACGGGCCGGGGCCCGACGCATCAGCGCACCTGCAGGGGTGAGGCGGTGCGCGTGTTGCCCTGGCGAAAGGCGCTCGGGAAGTGCGTCGCCAGCTTGTACCAAGTGAATATTTCAATTGCTATCGCGGCGGCCCCTGCGGGCGGCCATTTCGGCGTCGATGCGATCGAGCATCGCCGCGGCGGCGTCCTGATGCTTTCTGGCGCGCGCCAGGTACTCGAAGGTGCGCACCACCTGCCGGCGCGCCCGCAGGTCATCGGCGTAGTAGAACAGCGCCAGCTGCCAGCTGTTACAGTGAGCTGAAGACTTTCTTGATCAGGGAACTGGCCTGACCCATGGGGTTCTGGCGGATCTGGTGCTCTTCCTCGGCGACGCGGCTGAACAGCCCGTCGAGCGCCTTGGCGGTGACATAGTCGTTGAGGTTGGCGTCCTGTGAGGAGATGAGTCCCAGCTGCGATGCCTTGCCGGCGTACTCGTTGTATTTCGCTGCCAGGCCGAGCTTTGCAGTCTCCGTGGCCACCACCGGTTTGAACTTCGCGGTGAGCTCGGTGGTGGTGTGCTCGCGAAAGTACTTGGTCGCCGATCCGTCACCGCCGGTGAGGATGTTCTTGGCGTCGGTGACGGTCATCTGCTGCAGGGCGCGCTTGAAGATGGGCTTGGCCTGGGCGACGGCGTCCTCGGCGGCGTGGTTCATGGTCGCCTTGAGCTCATCGGCCTGACTACCCATCCCAATCATGCGCAGGCCGCTCTCGGCCTTATCCAGCGGATGCGGGAGTGGGATCGTCACCTTCGGATCGTCCAGGAACCCGTTGCGGGCGCCGAGCTGCGCAACCGCCACGTCGATCCCCTGGGAGAGGGCGGCGCGCAGGCCGCCGGCGGCGTCCTTGGAACTGAGGTCCTGCAGCGAAGCCGCTGCGACTGGGGTGGTGGCCGCGACCAACATCACGAGTGCCAGCGCAGAGCACAGAGCGCCTCGCATAATGACCTCCGCCGTTGGCCCGGGCCCGGTGCCTGAGTGTAGACTTTCGTCCGTCCGATGCCCATCTGGACTTTCCCGTCCCGTGTCTGCGCCCATGCCCCGTCCCACCCCAGGCATTGAGGCCGCGGTCGAGCGCGAGCGCGGCCTGCAGCGCCGGCTCAGTGCCTCGCGCCTCACCATGATCGCGATCGGCGGTGCCATCGGCACCGGCCTTTTTCTCGGCAGCGGCTTCGCCATCGGCATGGCCGGCCCGGCGGTGCTGGTGAGCTACGCCGTCGGGGCGGGCGTTGCCCTGTTATTGATGGGCTGTCTTGCGGAGATGACGATTGCCCACCCGACGAGCGGCTCGTTCGGCGTCTACGCCGAGGTGTACTTGGGGCCGCTGGCGGGCTTCCTGGTGCGCTACGCCTACTGGACCAGCATCGTGCTCGCGATCGGTACCGAGGTGACCGCCGTCGCGCTGTATATGCGCTTCTGGTTCCCGCATGCGCCGGGGTGGCTGTGGATCACGGCCTTCTCGGCTGTGCTGATCGCAGTCAATGCGCACAGCGTCAACGTCTTCGGCACGGTCGAGTACTGGTTCTCCGCCCTCAAGGTCACCGCCATCGTGGCCTTCATCGCGCTCGGCGGTTTCCTGCTGTGCTATGCGCCGGCATCGCTCGGCACGCCCGCGCCGGGACTGCGCAACTACACCGCCTACGGCGGCTTCTTTCCGCATGGGGTGTGGGGCGCATGGACGGCACTCATCATTGCGCTGTTCAGCTATCTCAGCATTGAGATGATCGCGGTCGCGGCCGGGGAGGCGCAGGATCCGCAGCAGGCGGTGCGCCGCGCATTCCGCGCGACCCTGCTGCGCCTGGTGCTGTTCTACCTCGTCACGCTCGCGCTGATCCTCGCGATCGTGCCGTGGCCGGAGGCCGGCACGGACGAAAGTCCGTTCGTGCGCGTGATGCGCGCGGTCTCCCTGCCGGCGGCGGCGGGCATCTTCAATCTCGTCATCCTCGTTGCCGCGCTCTCGGCAATGAACAGCCAGCTCTACATCACCACGCGCATGATGTTCAGCCTGGCGCGCGCCGGCCATGCGCCGCGGCGCTTCGGCGTGCTGAACGCGCGCGGCGTGCCCGTACAGTCACTGCTGCTGTCCACGCTCGGCATCGCCATCGCGGTCGCGGTCAGTCTGTGGGCGCAGGGCTCCGCCTACCTTCTGATGGTCTCCATCTCGGCCTTCGGCGCGCTCTTCACGTGGCTGATGATTTTCGTCACGCATTACTTCTTCCGGCGCGCGCACGGTGCCCCGCTCAACTTTCGCCTGCCCGGTTTTCCCCTGACCACGGGGCTCGGCGCAGTGCTGATGCTGGCGGTGCTGATCACCACGGCTTTCACGGCGGCCTTCCGCATGACCCTCGTGTTCGGGATTCCGTTCCTGCTGGTGCTTTGCGCAGCGTTTGCATGGCGACGGCGTGTCGGGCCATCCAGCCGCGCGTGAGCGCAGGTACTGTATGCGGCCCGGTTACAGGCCGCGCATGCTCGCGGCGCCCCGATCGCAGTAAGCTCATACCTGCGCTGTCACCGGAGCCCGCCATGGCTGTCAAACCCATACCCGACGGTTATCACACGGTCACGCCCTACCTGATCATCAGCGGCGCTGCGCGCGCCTTGGAGTATTACAAGGAGGCCTTCGGCGCCAGCGAGCTTCTGCGCATGGCCGACAAGAGCGGACGCATCGGGCACGCGGAGATCCGTATAGGCGACTCCGTGATCATGCTCGCCGATGAGCACCCGGAGATGGGCCACCGTGCACCGCGTGCGCTCGGGGGCACCGCGGTGAGCATTCTCTTGTATGTGCCGGACGTGGACCGGGTGTTCGCGCGCGCCATCAATGCCGGCGGCACCGAGCGCCGCCCCGTGGCCGACCAGTTCTATGGCGATCGCATGGGCACGCTGGAGGATCCGTTCGGGCACGTCTGGACCATCGGCACCCACATCGAGGACGTGACGGAAGAGGAAGTCATACGCCGCATGGCAAAGATGCAGAAGTGAGCATGGCGCCGCACCCCGCGCGGGGCCAGCGAGAACGAGCAGATCGATCGCGCGGTGAAGGCCGTAAAACAGCTGCGGGCGCACGGCGCGCGCGTGGTCTTCATACGGCTGCCCAGTGACGGACCCTTCCTGGAATACGAGGAGCGCTTTTTCCCGCGCGTGCGCGCCTGGGACGGGCTCATCAAGGCCACGGGCGCACCGGGGGTCTATTTCGCAGACTATCCGCAGCTTTGCGGTTATTACCTCCCGGAATGGTCCCACCTCACCCGGACCGAGGCCGAGCGCTTCACGCGCGCGCTCTACCCGCTGATCGAACACGAATTTGCCGCGCACTCGGACGTGGCGCCGCGTTAGCGCAGCGCCACGCCTCAGGAGGGGTGCTTGTTCCAGCCGCGGGGCTTGTGGTTAAAGCCCACCTGAACAGCTACATTCTTTGCCCCGCACCGGCAGCGCAGCCGCGTGACGATCTGGGCCAGCGGCTCATCCCACCCGCCAGGGCACAGCGGGGCGAGAAAGGCCGGCGTGATCTCGCGCACGTGCTTGCAGGTGCCGCAGGTCACGACCAGGACGTAGTCACCAAAGTGGTCGCGCAGTCGCTCGATCGAGTTCCACGGCAGCATGGACGCGCAGTTTGGCCAGCGCCGGCCGCGGCGGTCCAGCCAGTCCAGGGCGCGGATGCATAC
This sequence comes from uncultured Pseudomonadota bacterium, assembly GCA_963825385.1. Lineage (GTDB taxonomy): Bacteria > Pseudomonadota > Gammaproteobacteria > Steroidobacterales > Steroidobacteraceae > 13-2-20CM-66-19. The sequence continues at coordinate 480,543 of CAWGSX010000003.1, forward strand.
TGGTCACACCTGCCGCAGTTCCACACCCCGCGCGTCTAAGTATCGGATCGGCGCGGCAAATAACCGCTCAGTGGCAAGGGTAGGTGCGGGCGACGATGCCGCCGATGATACCGGAGGCATCGCGCGTGCCGTCATCGGGAACGGCCGCCAGGTCCGCAGCGAGCTTGGTCTTGATGGAACGCTCCAGATCCTCCGCCGCGATCGATGCCGGCACGCAGGGCCGCTTGCCGCGCATGTTCAGTCCCACGTTGATTCCCTGCACGACACCGAGAATGTATACGCGGCAGACGTTGCGGCTGGTCGTGTCCGAGCCCATACACAACTGCTGCAGATCCGCAGCACTCATCACGCCCGGCTCCGCTGCCCCGGCCGTGCCGGACCAGATGACAAAGGTGGCGCTGATCAGGGCCAGCAACGCGCTGCGCATGTTCGAAGCCTTCTGGTAGTGCGGCGAAAGACAAGGGTAGCATTACTTCCCCGTTGGCGAGCGCAGTCATACCTCTTCCATGTGCGGCAAATACATTCTCGCCCAGGCCGCCAAGGCCGAACGCGCCCTGGGGATTCGCCGCGGGCGCTGGGAGTACCCGCTCAGCTACCGCGTGCTGCCAACCGACAGCGTCCCGGTGGTGGTGAATGAGTCCGGTGAGCGCCGGGCGACGATGATGCGTTGGGGACTCATTCCCTACTGGGCGCACGGCGTGCCGCTCAAGGCTTCGACCATCAATGCCACCGTTGAGCGGCTGCTGACCGCGCCGAGCTATCGGGATCCGTGGCGCCGCGGGCAGCGCTGTCTTCTGGCCATGGGCGGCTTCTACGAACCGCACCTCAATCCCGATGGCAGCAAGGACCCGTTCTTTGTGCACCTGAACGACCGCGAGGTGTTTGGCGTCGCCGGCTTGTGGGACCGCTCGCGTCGGGCCGATGGCACCGATGTGTACTCGTGCACGCTGATCACGGTGCCGGCCAACCGGCTCCTGGCCGAGGTCCACAACGAGAAGCCGCGCATGCCGGCAGTGCTCGCCGCCGAGGATGAGGCGGCGTGGCTCCATGGCAGCGCCGCGGCCGCTTATGCGGCGCTGCGTCCCTATCCGGAGGAATATATGGTCGCCTGGCGGGTGAGCCGGCGCGTAAACAGCGCACGGCTGCCGGATGATGCCACGCTCATCGAGCCACAATGAGCGAGCCAGGTCTTGCGCATTGCAGTTCGGTTTCTACGGGTTGGTGAGAGCAGCTGGGATGCTCTACGATAGCCGTCAAAACAACAGCGGAAGCGCGAGATGGGCCGTTACCGAAGGTATCTCATCGCCCTCGCCATCCTCGCCGGATTGGTGGCGCTGTATGCCGTGGCCGGGTTCTGGGGCGTGCCGCACTTCGCGCGCTCCGCCGCGCAGGACTTCGTCAGGACGCACTACGGGCGGACGCTGAGCCTCGGCGAGATCCGCTTCAATCCCTTCACGCTCAAGCTCGACGTGAGCGACGTAGCGCTGCCGGATGCGGACGGCAAGCCGCTGCTGAGTTTCGCGCACCTGCACGTGGATCTGCAGTACGCCTCGATCTGGCGCCTGGGGCCGAGCTTCCGCGAGATCCTGCTCGAGAAGCCCTACGTGCGTGCCGTGCTGCGCCGCGGGGGTGAGCTCAACCTGGCCGACCTCGGCAAGGGCTTCCCCGAGCCGGCGCCGCCCAAGAACCCGCCGCCGCCGTCCAAGCCGCTGCGGCTGTATATCGGCCGGCTTGCCGTCACCGGCGGCAGCAGCACGTTCGAGGACCTGACGCGCGCCGATGCCTTCAAGGCGGACTTCAATCCCATCACCTTCGAGCTGCGTGACTTCAGCACCGTCGGCAACCGCGGCAACGACTACGCACTCACGGCCGCTTCCGAGGACGGAGAGAAGTTTCAGTGGAGCGGCACCGTGCGCCTGGCCCCGCTCTCCTCACGCGGGCAGTTCCAGGTGACCGATCTGCGCGCGCGCACGATATGGGACTACATTCGCGATCTGGTGCCGCTCGAGCTCGATTCGGGGCTCATCGGCATACGCGGCGAGTACGAGCTGAGCTCCGGCGCCGGACCACTCGCAATCGGCGTGACGGTGCACAACACCACCGTCACGGACCTCGGCATCAAGCCCAAGGGCGGCGCCGAGGACTACGTGAAACTCAACAAGATCGAGGTCGACGAGACCCGCGTCGATGTGACGCGGCACACGGTCGAGGTCGCCAAGGTGAGTCTGGATGGCGGCAGCATCAAGGTATGGGCGGATGCGCAGGGCCACCTAAACCTGCTGGAGCTGGCACCGACAGGCGCGCCGGCCGCGCCGGCAGCGCCCGCCGCGCCGGCCGCAGCCGAGCCGCTGCCGCCGCTACACGGGCAGAGCAGCGGTGGCAACGCCGCACCGTGGGTGGTCGCCGTGCCGGACATCGCCGTGGCGGGACTTAAGATCGCCGCCGAGGATCGCGCCGTAACGCCGGCGCTCGCTGTGGCCATCGATCCGCTCAGCGTCCATGTGAGCGGCTTCAATACGCGTCCCGATGACGCCCTGGACGTTACGGCGGAGGCGACCATCAACGGCAGCGGCAAGCTCGGCGCCAAGGCGCACCTGGTACCCGGGAGCGGCGATGTCAGCGCGCACGTCGAGGCCAGCGCGCTGGCGCTGGCATTCGTGCAGCCCTACCTCGCACGCTTTACCTCGATGACGCTGCTCAAGGGCGATCTCGGCGCACGCCTGGACATCACGCATCGCGCCGACGGCTACCTCGAGGTCAAGGGCGATACGCAGCTTACGGGCCTGCGCACCATCGACAACGCCCAGAAGCGCGACTTCATCAGCTGGAAGGACCTCAAGGTCGCCGACATCGCCTACCGCTCGCAGCCGCAGAGTCTGCGCATCAGGAGCGTCACCGCCGTCGAGCCGTACGCGCGCATGATCATCTTTCCAGACCGCGCGCTGAATATCACCGAGGTTCTCACCCCGGCCGGTACCGCGCGGAAGAGCGCGGCAGCAGTGGCGCAGCCGGTTGCGGCACCCGCCGCCAATCCGGCGCCGGCGCGCGCGAAGAACCGCAAAGCAACACCGCGGTCTGCGCCCGGCACTGCGGCGCCGGCCGCCGCCGCACCCTTCCCCATTGAGTATCGGCGTGGTGCGGTTCGTGAATGCGACGCTCGACTACACCGATCTGTGGATCAAGCCGAGCTTCTCGGTCGGCATCCAGCAGCTGAGCGGCACCGTCACCGGACTGTCGAGCGATCCGAAGTCGCGTGCCAAGGTGGAGCTCAACGGCAAGGTCGACAGGTATTCCCCGGCTCACATCGGCGGTGAGGCGAACCTTTTGTCCGCGGCGCTCTATACCGACATCACCATGAGCTTCAAGGACATCGACCTCACCATCGTCAATCCCTACTCGGGTCATTTCATCGGCTACAAGATCGACAAGGGCAAGCTGTCGGTGGACGTCACCTACAAGGTCGACCAGCGCAAGCTCGATGCCAAGCAGCACTTCGTGGTCGATCAGCTCGAGCTCGGCGACCGGGTCGAGAGCCCCGACGCGATCCACGCTCCGGTCAAGCTCGCCGTGGCGCTGCTGAAGGACCGCAATGGCGTCATCGACATCGACCTGCCGATGTCCGGGTCGATCGATGACCCGCACTTCCGCATCGGGCCGATCATCTGGAAGGCCTTCGTCAACCTGATCATCAAGGCCGCGACCGCGCCGTTCGCGCTGCTCGGGCACCTGTTCGGCGGCGGCGAGCACATGAACGTCGTCGAGTTCGACGCCGGCAGCGCCGAGCTCGACAAGGCCTCCAAGGAGCAGCTCGCAGCGGTATCCAAATCGCTCCAGGAGCGCCCGCAGCTCAAGCTCGACGTGCCGATCGTCTACTCGCGCACCCTGGATGCGCCGCAGCTCGCCGCGGCCCATCTGCAGGAGGAGCTGCTGGCGCGGGTCGCCGGTACGCGCTCGGGCAAGAAGCATCCGCAGACCGCAGGGGAGGAGGCCCTCGCCGATCCGCAGCAGCACTACAAGCTGCTGCTCGAGCAGTACCGCGCCAGTGCGGGCAAGGATGCGCCGCTGCCGGCGGCCGCGACGGCGGTGGAACAGGCGAAGCGCAAGGAGACGCCGCCCTACGATCAGGCGATCAGCGAACTGAACGCCGCGCTCATCGACAAGGTCGAGGTGCCCGATGCCGATCTGGTGAACCTCGGCAAGGACCGCGCGCGCGCCATCCAGGATGCCCTGCTCGCCGATGGCAAGGTCGAGCCGGCGCGGGTCTTCATCGTCGAAGCAGCGCCCAAGGCCGACAGCGGACCGAAGGTGAAGGTGGAGATGGCGCTGAAGTAGCCCCGCCTCACACGCCCCAGTGCGGCACCACGTAGGCGTAGGCGAGAACGATGAGTCCCACGACGCCGGCGAGGAAGATGCTGTGCTTGAGGGTAAAGCGGAAGAGTTTCGCCTCCTCGCTGGCGGCCATGCCGGTGGCCGCCGCGGCCACCGAGATGCTCTGCAGGCTGATCATCTTGCCCATCACCCCACCGCTGGAATTCGCAGCCGCCATCAGTGCCGGTGACAGCCCGAGCTTGTTGGCGGTGACGACCTGCAGGTTGCCGAACAACGCGTTGGTGGAGGTATCGCTGCCGGTGAGGAAGGTGCCGAGCCACCCCAGGTAAGCGCTGAAGAACGGGAAGGCGACGCCGCTCGCGGCGAAGGCCAGTCCCAGGGTCGCGGTGGCGCCGGAGTAATTCATGAGGTAAGCGAGCGCCAGGACCAGCGCGATCGTCAGGATCGACAGCGACAGGTCGCGCGCGGTGCGCGCGACGCACCCGACCACCTTCGCCGCCGGCACGCGCAGCGCGAGAGCCGCGACAACGAGCGCGAACAGCACCGCGGTGCCCGAGGCCGAGAGCAGATTGAGGTTGAACTTCGCCGGGTACGGGCCCGCTTTGGCGACCGCTGGCGGCAGGCGCTGGATCTGCCCGTCGAGGCCGTGCCAGACGAAGGAGACGCTCGCCTTGTCCAGGATGGCCTTGAACGGGGCATAGCCCCACAACAGCACGAAGATCACGAGGAAGATGTAAGGCGTCCACGCGCGCAGCACCCCGCTCGTCACCGTGCCCGGGGCCGGGGTGACATCGGCGGGCTGGTCATCGCGCGGCCGCCATACGCGCAGCAGCAGCACCAGGCCCACGATCGCGACGATCGAGGAGAGGATGTCGGTGAGATAGGCCCCCACATAGTTCGAGACCAGGAACTGCGTGACGGCGAAGCACAGCCCGGCGACCAGGGCCGCGGGCCATACCGCCTGCAGAGTCTTACGTCCGCCCAGCACCAGCATCAGGTAGGCCGGGAGAAACAACGCGATCGGGGCGCAGATGCGGCCCACGCCGGCACTCAGGACCGGCAGGGGCAGCCCGGTCACCGATGCCAGCGTGATGATGGGCGTGGCGATGGCGCCGAAGGCGACCGGGGCGGTATTGGCGATGAGGCAGATCGCGGCGGCGTAGAAGGGCGAGAACCCCAGGCCGACCAGCATGGCGCTCGCTACCGCGACCGGCGTGCCGAAGCCGGAGGCGCCTTCGATGAAGGCGCCGAACGCGAACGCGATGAGCAGCGCCTGCAGCCTGCGGTCGCGCGTGAGCCCGCCGATCGAGGCGCGGATGATGTCGAACTGCCCGGTGTCCACGGTCAGCCGATAAAGCGCGATCGCCCAGAACACTACCCAGGCGATCGGGAACAGTCCAAAGGCCGCACCGTACACCGTGGCATTCAGCAGCAGTCCCCACGGCATGCCGTAGACGAACCCGCCAACCGCCATGGCGGCCAGGACGCCGGCCAGGGCCGCCTTCCACGCCGCGGTGCGCAGTACAGCCAGCATCAGCAGCATGATGAAGATGGGCAGGGCGGCGCACACCGCCGAAAGCCCTAGACTGCCGGACACCGGTGTATAGACCTGATTCCACATGGGACGGCCCCCTTAGTTATTCATTATGCGGGCGAGTGGGCGGATCTTGCGCCAGCGGCGGAAGCCGGTCTACCGCGAGCTTCGGGCGGCGCCGGGCGTCAAACAACCCCCAGAACGCCTCCTGCGGATGCGGGCCCGCGTTCTTCACCCCGGTGTCATCCTGCGCGCGCCAGGGCGCATCGAAAGCCGAGAAATAGGCGAAGGCGTGTTGAGGCGTCGGTGGCAGGCGCTGGCGCAGCTCCTTATAAAAGAGTGCCTGCCGGGGCTCGGAGAAGCCCTCGTCGGCGGGCCCGCTCGGCAGTCCGGTCTCCTTGACCAGGATCGGCCCGCAGTAAAGCGCTTCGAGCTGGCCGAGCACGTTCACCACGAACTGTGCCGAAGTGGCCTCGGTCGCCTGCGCAAACCAGCTCTGGAACAGGGGATGCACGTTGACGAGCAGGAAGTCGAGCTCGCCGAGGAGCGCGTTCGCGGGCGGCTGCTCGAACATGTGAAACGGCTCGGTGGTCGACAGCGGCAGCGCGGGGGCCTGCGACCGCAGGCTATGCAGCACGGCCGTGAGCGCGCCCACCGAGGCACGCCCGCTGAAGAGGGTCTCGTTGCCCAGAGAAACGCCGCGCACCAGGTGCGGATAGCGGCGCGCCGCCTCCAGCGCCGCCGCGGTCTGCGCCGGGTCGAGGGGATTCCACACCCCGATGATCAGGGCGCGAAACTTAAGCTGCGTGGCAATCTGCGGGATCTGCTCGGCGCCGTGAAGCACATCGTAGGTCACCAGCGCATCAAAATGGCTGCGCAGCACGGTGAGATCGGCGCGGATGCTGGCCGCATCCGCCGCACTGACGCGCCCGTCGTGAACGGCAAGCGCGCTCGGCTCGTAGGCCACGAAGCGCGCATCGGCAAGATCGGTGCGCAGCTGCGCGAGCGCCGCGGCCGCGGCCGGCGCGCGCAGGCACAGCGGCTCGGCTACGGCCACGCCGAGGCCGCAAAGCCATACACACAGGAACGGGAAGCACCGTCGGATCATCGGCTGGTCTGGCTCCCTCGCGGGCATTGTGACACGCTTTGCGGGCGCCGCGGCGGGCAGCCGCGTGGGGAGGCAACATGACGACGCTCGAACAGAAAGCACAGGGTTTCCGCGCACTGCACGCCGCGCCCGGCTCTTTCGTGATCCCCAACGTCTGGGACGGCGGGTCCGCGAGCCTCATGCAGGCACTGGGCTTTGCAGCGCTCGCCACCTCAAGTTCGGCGGCCGCGGCGACGCTCGGCAAACTCGACGGGGGCCTGACGCGCGAGGAGGCGCTCGCGCATGCGCGCCAGGTCGCAGCGCTCACCTCACTCCCGGTCGCCGCGGACCTGGAGAACGGCTTCGCCGCGGCTCCAGAGGCGGTGGCGCAGACCATCCGGCTCGCCGCGGAGGCCGGCCTGGTCGGCGCTTCGATCGAGGACGCAAGCGGCGATGGCGCCCACCCGATCTACGACTTCGAACACGCCGTGGCTCGGGTACGTGCCGCGGTCGGCGCGGCGCGCGGCGCGTCGTTCCCGTTCACACTCACGGCGCGTGCCGAGAATCTGCTGTATGGATATGCGGACCTTACCGAGACGGTGCGCCGCCTGCAGGCCTTCGCCGCCGCCGGCGCGGATGTGCTGTTTGCTCCGGGTCTGCCGGATCTTGAGGCGGTGCGCACTGTGTGTGCCGCCGTGCCGAAGCCGGTCAACTTCATGGTGGGCATGCGCGGCAAGTCCTTCTCCCAGGGCGAGCTCGCCGCGGCGGGTGTGAAGCGCATCAGTCTTTCCACCACCCTCTACCGCGCCGCCATGAGCGGCGTCTACGCTGCGGCCCGGGAGGCGAGCGAAGGCCGTTTTGCTTACGTCGACAGTCTCATGAGCGGCGCGGAGCTCGGCGGCTATCTGACCGCCCAGGCCCGGGGGACCGGCCCCGGGGGCAGCTAAAGCGCGGGCGGCCGCGCGCCCGGCTGGGCGGCGCCGAGCCACGCGAGGTACGGTGCTACGGCCGCATCCCCCTCCGCCGGCGCCCAGGGCGCGAACTCGGATGCGGTGGCCGGGTCGTAAGGACCCTGCTTCACTTCGAGGAATGCGCCGCCGCTGCGGCCCGGAATGAGCGTATGCCAGGTTCCCGGCGGGGTCTCGTAGGCGAACGCTGCGGTACCTTCACCCACCGCGTAGCGGGCCCGCACCGCGCCGTCGGCAGCGAAGGTGATCACCTCGAAGCTGCCGCGCAGTACGGTCGCCAGCTCCGCGAGCGTGTTGTGGCGGTGCGGCCGGAAGTAGGACCCCGGACTGCGCGGCGACGATGAAGCGCTGCACCGGATCGGCGGCCGTGGCATGGATGGTGTGGTGGGCACGCGCACGCGGACTTGCCGCGGCCTGGCGCGCCAGTTCATCGAGCAGGTCTGCGCCGAGGATCTTCACGCCGCGATGATATCAACCGCCAGAGGCGGCCCGGTACTTGTGCACGTCCGGCAGCAGTGCGGCCAGCAGGCCGATGAGCGGCAGGAAGGCGCAGATCTGATAGACGAGGGCGATGCCGACGTGATCGGCGAGGGCACCGAGAACTGCGGCGCCGACGCTGCCCATGCCGAAGGCCAGGCCAAAGAACAGTCCGGCCACCGTGCCGGTGCGTCCCGGCATCAGGTCCTGGGCGTACACCACGATGGCCGGAAACGCCGAAGACAGGATGAGTCCGATGGGCACGGTCAGAATGCCGGTCCAGAAGAGATTGGCGTGCGGCAGGAGAAGCGTGAAGGGCACGACGCCGAGGATCGAGCCCCAGATGACGTACTTGGCACCGAGGCGGTCCCCGAGCGGACCGCCGATAAAGCCGCCAAGGGCTGCGGAGGCGAGAAACACGAACAGCAGCAGCTGCGCATGGCGCACCGACACCTGGAAATGATCGATCAGATAGAACGTGTAGTAGCTGGTGATGCTCGCCAGGTAGAAGTACTTGGAGAAGATCAGGGCCAACAGCACCGTGATGGCGATGGCCACGTGGCGCCGGGGCGCGGGCGCGTGGCTCGCTGCCGCGCGCTTCAGACGCTGCATGCCGTGGGTCTTGTACCAGTGCCCGACGTTGAACAGCACGAACATCCCGAGCAGCGCGATGCACGAGAACCAGGCCACGCTCGACTGGCCATGCGGCAGCACGATGAAGGCGGCCAGCAGGGGACCGGCGGCGGAACCGAAGTTGCCGCCGACCTGAAACAGCGACTGCGCCAGTCCGTGGCGGCCGCCGGAGGCCATGCGCGCCACCCGCGAGGACTCGGGATGGAACACCGATGAGCCGGTGCCGATGAGCGCGGCCCCGCACAGCAGCAGCCCGTAGCTGCCGGCGAAGGCGAGCAAAAGCAGCCCGCAGAGCGTGAAGCCCATGCCGGCCGCGAGGGAATAGGGGCGGGCGCGCTTGTCGGCGTAGGCGCCGATCACCGGCTGCAGCAGCGAGGCGGTGAACTGGAAGGTGAAAGTCAGCAGGCCGATCTGGCCGAAGCTCAGGGTGTAACGGCTCTTCAGCATCGGATACATGGCCGGCAGCAGCGACTGCATCATGTCGTTCAACATGTGGCAGAAGCTTATGGCGATGAGGATGCCGACTGCCGTGCGTCCGGTGTCGGCCGTGCGTGAGCCGACGGCGCTGACGGATTGATTCAAAACCGGTACTCAGTAAGGGAGCTTGAGCGCGTAACGGACGCACTCTGCACGATATGGCGCCCGAAGCCCATCCCTCTTTCGACACGGGCGCTGCATAAGAAAAAGGGCGGTGCGCCGATGCGCACCGCCCTTCAGCAGCGCTTGCTGATTTCGGATCTAGAACTTCTGGCCGACCTGCAGCCCGATCAGCCGTGGCGTCTCGATCACGTTGTAGACCGCGATTGGAGCGCAGACTGCCTGCACGCACTCGGAGTAGCGGTAGATGCTGGCGCGGCGATCGGTCACGTTCTTGACCAAGAGCTCGACGCTCAGATTGTCGTGTTGAACTCCGGCGTAGAGGTTGAGCAGCCCGAACGCCGGCTGCTGGCCGAGCAGGCTGCGCTCATAAAGGCGCATGTCCGGCCAGACGAAGCTCTGATACACGAAATTGCCCTGTATGTGTCCCTCTCCCAACGAGCCCATCGGGAACGTGTAGCGAGCGGTAAGAGAGCCTTTGAATTTCGGCGTGTCGGGCAGCATGGTGCCGCTGGGCGCCAGCGGCGCATAGGGTGCCTCGCCCGGCACCACGCAGGGATTGGAGGTGACCGGGTTGCCGCTGGGGTCGAGAGCGCCGCAATAGTTCTCCGACAGGTAAGCATCGGTGTAGACCGCGCTCGCCGAAAAGTTCCAGCTCGAGGTGGGAGCCCAATCGATCTGGGTCTCGGCGCCCTTGACCCGGGCCTGCCCCGCATTGGCGACTATCGTGACGCTGTTAGGTCCCAGGAAGGAGAACTGGAAGTCGTCCCAGCGCTCGTAGTAGATGTCGCCGTTGAAGCGCAGCGTGTTGTTAAGCCACGTGGTTTTCCAGCCGATTTCGTAGTTCTTGAGGAAATCGGCGGCGTATGGAGGCGCAGCCCCCACCCGGTTCACACCGCCGGGTCGGAAACCCTTGGAGTAGGTTGCGTACACCATGAATTCCGGAGTGAATTTGTAAGACGCATTGAGTTTGGGCGTCCAGCCGTTGCCGTCGGCACGTTTGCTCAGGTCCGAGCAGGGTGCCCCGTGGAAGGGCTCCTGACTGAAGCAGGTCTGCTGTCCTTCAATGCCGCCAGTGATTGGCGGGGGCTGCAGAGTCGGATTCGTGCCAAAGGCATTGAGTCCGAAGCCGTAGAAGCCGTCGAGCGTGTTCTTATAGCTGAAATGACGCATACCACCGGTCAGCGTCAGCTTCGAGGTGATATCCCAGTTGATCTCACCGAACACGGCCGAGTCGCGATTGACGCGCGTCTGCTCGGTCAGCCACCACGTGTCGGGCCATAAATTCGACGTTCCCGCGCCAACCCAGTAAGCCGGCGAGAGGCCATCGATCACATAGTTCTGTTCGATATGGTGTGTCTGTCTTTGCTGGAACACTCCGGCGACGAAGCGCACCGGGTAGTCTTTCGGAGAAGTCAGGCGCAGCTCATTGCTGAACATCTGATAGCCATCGCGGCCCAAGATCTGCTGGGTCCCGTTGGGTGGCCAGTAAGCGGCGTAATCCTGATATCCGAGTGTGTAGTCCGAGTAATCGGACTGCGTATGATCGGTGCGCTTGAGATAGGCGCCGGCGTAGGTGACGTCAAAATTGCCGATCTTGCCCTCGACCGTGAGTCCCGCATCGACCCACGAGTCCTCACCGCCTTCAGGATAGAAGTGCTTCACGGACAGATCGGACGGCACCGGACTGCCGTCGGCCAGGTCCTTCCAGATCTCCTCTCCGAATATGCCGGACCACTTCGTATCCTGTGCCATGAGCATCGGCGTGATGGTCCAGTTGTCTCCCAGATCGACCTTCACCGTGCCGCGTCCGCCATACGTCGTCTTCGGGTTGTAGTGGTCCTGAGCGATGGCGGCGTTGTTGAGTGTGTAGCCCGTGGCAGGATAGGTCAGGGTGCCCGGGACATTGTTGATGTAGCCCGAGTCGCGCTCGTACCACCCCACCAGGCGTACGGCCGCTATATCCGATAGCGGTACGTTCACGAAGCCCTCAGCGATGGCGCCGGCAGTGCCGTTCTTCACGGTGTTGGCCTGCACGTCGTAACCGGCGCTGAACTTGGTGGGGTCGGGCTTGTTCGTGATGACGCGGATCGTTCCGGCCTCAGAACTGGCGCCGTACAGGGTTCCCTGTGGCCCGGGCAGAACCTCGACACGCGCGATGTCGTACATGTGTACGTCGAGCGGGCCCTGGATCGTCGTGATCGGCTGCTCATCCAGATAGGTGCCCACGCTCGGCAGCGGCCCGGAATGGTTGGGGTTGTTGTCGCTGGCGATGCCGCGCATGAAGGTGCGGGCAAATCCCGGTGCGATCGTCTGGTAGGAAACCGTGGGAAGCTGCTGCGCGTAGTCGTTGAAGCTCTGGATGTTCAGTTGTTGCAGGGTCTTACTGTCCATCGCCTGCACGCTGATCGGAACGTCCTGGAGGTTTTCGGTGCGTTTCTCGGCGGTGACGACCACTTCCTGCAGCTGTCCCGTAGTGGTGGTCGCCGCCTCCTGTGCATGGGCGCTCTGGATCGCGGCCATGATGGCGATGGCGATGGGTGCCCGTCTCAGCAGCACTTCCGCCCGTGGTGCGGCGTTGGGACGGTCGGCTCGCGCCAGCTTTCTGAATCGACTGCGTTGCATTTTCTGGCTCCCCTGGCTCTGCATTAGAGTCAATTGATCGAATTGTTGGGCACGTCCGGATAGGCCTGTAGCACCGGGCCGAGCACTTCCTGCAACGGCTCGAGCCACGGCGCGTAGTGGCGCCACTGCTCCAGTCCGTCACGGAAGATCGGGCGGCGCACCTGTTCGGAGCTCGCCGTGCGCACGGCACGCTCATTCTCATAAAAGCGCAAGCACTGTGCCTCGAATGGCAAGCCGCAGTACTCGAGCAGCGCACGCACCTCTGCTTCGGTGTTTTCCACCATGGATTCGTAATGCACGCGATGAATGCGCCCGGGCGCGACCGCGTCAAAGTGCGTCATTAGGTCAACGTAGTCGCGGTAGTACGCGCCCACGTCCTCGAGGCTATAGCTGAAGGCCTGGCCGCGCGCGAAATGCTGTTTGAATGCCGAGAAGCAGCAGGCTACCGGGTGGCGGCGCGCATCGATGATCTTGGCCCTGGGCAGCGCGAGGAGAATCATGCCGACGTGCCGAAAGTTATTCGGCATCTTGTCGATGAAGAAGGGCGCTCCGCGCTTGCGCTGCACGCGTGTGCGCTCGAGGTATTGCTCGCCTACCGCGCGCAGCCTTGGAAACTCGAGGGTGCCAAGCACCTCTGGATAGGACGTGCCCGGGGTGCTGGTATCCAGCTCGCGCGCGATGGAGATCAGATCGTGCAACTCCATGGTTCCCTCGACCATGGAATGGCTCGACAGGATCTGATCAATCAGAGTCGAGCCCGAGCGGGGCAGACCAACGATAAATATCGGGTCGGGCTGCTCGCTGCCGGCGCCGGCCCGCCGGGCCAGAAACTCCCGCGTGAACAGGGCTTTGTTGCGCTCTATGTAGCGGTGGTTGTCTGCGGCGCTGTATTCGAGCTGTGCGCGGCGCAGCCGGTTGGCGCTCGCGTACCTCGCAAATGATTCGGCGTACTCCTGCCGGTCCTCGTAGGCCTTGCCGAGAGCAAAGTGCAGGTGCCACTGATCCTCCGCAACCAGGTCGCTGCGGGCTAGCACGGCGCGCATGGCGTCTATGTCGGTAGCGTCGAAACGGAAGGTTTTGAGGTTGGCCAGCGCCCACCAGGCCTCACCGAGCTGCGGCGTAAGCTCCAGGCTGCGCCGGTAGGCGCGGATGGACTCGTCGACGCGACCACCTGTGCGCAGTGTGTGTCCGTAACTCAACCAAACCCGTGCGTGGCGGGGATACTGGCGCAGCAGCTCTTCAAAAATGGCTGCGGCCGCCGAAAACTCGCCCAGGTTTACGAGTACGTTCGCCTTGAGATTGCGGTAGTTCGGGTTGCGCGCGTCGCCTGCAAGCAGCTGCTCGACCTGCACCAGTGCTTGGCTGGCCCGGTTCTGGCGATTGAGCATCATCGCGTACTGGACGCGTGCCTCGGCGAAAGCGGGCGCGAGCTCGAGGCAGCGCGCCAGGAGATGTTCGGCGTCCGCGTCCCGGCCGATGCGGCCCGCCACTTCCGCGAGCATGCGCAGCGCGGCGACGTCCGTAGGATTCTCGCGAAGGTGGGCACGCAGCAATGCCTCGGCTACCGGGATGTTGTTTTCGCACAGGGCTGCCGCGGGTCGCAGCAGGCGCGGGTCCCGGGTCGCGGCCTTGATATGCCGCGCGTAAGCTGTGGAAGAGCCCGTCGTGTCGCCTACGGCGGCAAGGTGATCGGCGAGCGCAAGCCATGCACCCGGCAGTGTGGGGGCCAATTCGACCGCCCGTTGCAACGCACTTACGGCGCCATCGCCATCCCCGGCAGCCGAGCGGGCGAGACCGAGTTCATAGTGGGCCGCGCCCGCGCTGGGTTGCGTGCGAGCGAGAGGCTCCAACACCTGCAGTGCGGCGGCATGATCACCCAGGCGCCGGCGCGCCATCCCGAGGACCAACTCGGCGATCGGATGACCTGGGGCCGCGCGCAGGATTTCTGCTGCCTGTTCGGCCGCGGCCTGCGGTTGGCCGTCGATGAGATTCAGCGCGTGGCTGAGTGCAACGTCGAGCGATCCGACCGATTCTGCTGCGCCGCTTCCACCCATGTCACAAATCTACCACGATCGCTCAGACTGCGGTCACGCCACGCCGGTAATTGCGCTCGCGCGGCCGCAATGGAACAGTGTGACGCGATGATTCAATTGCATGACGCATTTGTCGGTCTCACGCAACAACTGCGCCTGAAAGGCGCACTGGCCGTCCTCGCGAGCTTATTGCTGTGCCATTGCAGTGCGCCGGGCGGCGGCGTGCACCACGATGTGCTCACGCACGGCGCATTCGCCACGGTACGCGTCTACCAGCCGCCCCATACGGCGCGGTTCATGGTGCTGCTGCTCTCGGGCGATGGCGGCTGGGGTGATGAGCTCGAGCAGATCGCCTACCGTCTGACGCTGCGCGATGCGCTCGTTGCGGGAATCGACGTGCGCGAGTGGCTGGCGGCGCTCGAGTCGGCGCCGGCCGCGTGCCTGGCACCGGGGGCCTACCTGGCCGATCTCGAGCGGTTCCTCGCGGACCGTTATCACCTGGCCACGCCCCCGGCGGTGCTCGTGGGACATTCCGCCGGTGCTTCCCTGGTCTACGTCGCCCTGGCGCAGGGGCGGCCAGGAGACTTCAGCGGCGGCCTCACCCTGTCCTTCTGCGCCGATCTCGATCTCGAGCGCCCGCTGTGCGCGGCGGGGCCGCTGCGCAGCGCGCCGCGCCGCGGCGGGGTGCGTCTCGTACCCGGGGGGGCGCTGCCGGTGCCCTGGACCGACCTCCACGGCATCGAGGACCGGGAGTGTCCGGCGGCCGAGGCGCGGGCGTTCATCGCAGGCGTACCCGGGGCGCAGTTCGTGCCTCTGCCCGGTGAGGGTCACTCCTATGCGCACCTGGAGGCGTGGTGGCCGCGCTTTGCAGCCGCGTGGCAGGCGCTCGCGCCGCCACGTCCTGTGGCAAGCGCCGCGCCGCTCCACTAAGGTTGCCGGGTGGATATCCGGGAGGCGACCAGCGCGTACGAACGCTGGCTCAGGCATCAGGTGCCGGTGCTGCAGGGCGATCTTGACCTCAAGCACCGGCTCATGGCCGGGGACGTGTTCTCGTTCCTGCGCGCAACCTACTACCGCTGGGCGCAGCTGTGGCCGCAGGTGTGCCCGGAAACCGCAGCCGCCCCGCAGGTGCTGGCGGTCGGCGATCTGCACGTCGAGAACTTCGGCACCTGGCGTGATGCCGAGGGGCGGCTGATCTGGGGCGTGAACGATTTCGATGAGGTCGCAACGCTGCCCTATACGCAGGATCTGGTGCGGCTCGCCGCGGGAGCGCTCTTTGCGGTCGAGGAGTCGCGCCTGACGCTCACCGCGCGTCGCGCCTGTGAGGCCATCACCGAGGGCTATGCCGAGTCGCTGCGTGAGGGCGGCGGCGCGGTCGTCCTGGCCGAGCGCTACCGCTGGCTGCGGGATCTCGCGGTGGCGCGCCTGAAGGACCAGCGACCCTACTGGGAGCGCATGCGGGCGCTGCGCCCGGTAGCCGGCCGCGCGCACCCTGGGGTGCGCCGCCTGCTCACCGCGGCCATGCCGGCGCGCGGCCTGGAGGCGCGCTTCGTGCACCGACAGGCCGGACTCGGCAGTCTCGGCCGCCTGCGCATCGTCGCGCTGGCCAACTGGGAAGGGGGAATGGTCGCACGTGAGGCGAAGCCGCTTGCGCCCTCGGCGTGGCTGTGGGCGCACAATCCGCGGGTGCGGCGCCGCCTGCACTACCTCACCCTGATCCGCCGCGCGATCCGCGTTCCGGACCCTTTTCTGCGCGTCGAGGGCCAATGGCTCCTGCGCCGTCTCGCCCCGGATTGCAGCCGCGTGACACTCGAGAGTCTGCCGCGGGGACGCGACGAGACGCGCCTGCTGTGGATGATGGGATGGGAGACGGCCAACATGCACCTGGGCACGCCCCGGCAGCGGCGCGCGATTCTCGCCGATCTGGGCCGGCGCAAGAGCGCATGGCTCGGCAAGGCGGCGGCGCGCATGTGCGAGGCGGTCATGCGCGATTACCGCAAGTGGGGTAAGTTCGCGCGCGACGAATAGGTGCAGCCGGAGTCGTGCCTGAGCCATGAAAGACCTGACCAAAGGACCCATCACTCCGCACCTGATCGCAATGTCGGTGCCGATAGCGATCGGCATGCTCTTTCAGACGCTGTACCTGCTGATCGACCAGTACTTCGTCGCCGGCCTGGGTGATGCGGCAATTGCCGGCGTAGGCAGCGCCGGAACCAGCGGCTTTGTCATCCTCGCACTCACGCAGATGCTCGGCGCCGGCACGGTGGCGCTGGTGGCGCAGGCCACCGGGCGCAAGGACCAGGCGGGCGCGAATCTGATCTTCAACCAGGCGGTCGTGCTGTCGGCGATCTGCGGCCTCGCCACGCTTGTCGCCGGCTATACGCTTACGGGAGTGTTCGTGCGCACGATCGCCGCCGATGCCGCTGCGGCGCGTGCCGGAGCTGCCTACCTCTACGCGTACACCCCGGGCATGGCGCTGCAGTTCGCGCTCGTCGCGCTCGGCTCGGCGCTGCGCGGCACGGGCATCGTCAAGCCGACCATGCTCGTGCAGGTGCTGACGGTGATCCTCAATGCGATCCTGGCTCCGATCCTGATCGCCGGCTGGGGCACGCACCATCCGCTGGGCACCGCGGGCGCGGGTCTCGCCACCACGATCGCGGTGGCCTTCGGCGTGGCACTTTTGTGGATCTATTTCGCGCGGCTCGAGCACTTCGTGGGCGTGCACTCACGCCTGTGGCGTCCGCACTGGCCCACCATCCGTGCCATCCTCAACATCGGTCTGCCGGCCGGTGGCGAATTCCTCATGATGTTCATCATCCTGGGAGCCATCTTTTGGGCCGTGCGCGGCTTCGGACCTGCCGCCCAGGCCGGCTTCAGCATCGGTGGGCGCGTGATGCAGGCGCTGTTCCTGCCGGTCATCGCGCTCGCCTTCGGCGCCGCGCCCCTTGCCGGCCAGAACTATGGCGCGCGGCAGTTCGCGCGGGTGCGCGCGGTGTTCTGGCGGGCGGCGCTGCTCAGTACCGTGCTGATGCTGCTCTTGACGCTGGTCTGCCAGCTGCGTCCGCAGATCTTCATCGAGATCTTTTCAAAGGATCCGGCCGTAGTCAGCGTGGGCGCGGACTACCTGCGCATCATTTCCTGGAACTTCATCGCCAGCGGCCTGATCTTCATCTGCTCGGGGCTGTTCCAGGCACTCGGCAACGCCTGGCCGTCGCTGGCCAGCTCGGCCTCGCGCCTCATCACCTTCGTGCTGCCGGCGCTGTGGCTGTCCACGACACCGACGTTCAGTATACGGAAGGTGTGGTATCTGTCGGTGGCGACGGTGACGCTGCAGGCGCTCACGAGCCTGCTGCTGCTGCTGCGCGAGTTTCGCCGCAAGCTCGGGGCTGTGCCTGCGGCCGCGCTCGCGGCGGCCCCGCCCCCGGCCTCCAGCGCCGGCGGCTGAAGCCGCGTTACTTCGGTTCCTGGCCGGGCGTGGGATCGGCGAGCGGGAAGGTCTGCGCAGCGCCGGCCGGGGCCGGGGCGGGTGGCGGCGCGCCCGTGGCGGTCTGCGGAGCGGGCGGGGCGGCAACGCCGGGTGCCGGGGCAGCCGAGGCCGTGCGCTGGGTGCCGGTGCTGGCCGCCAGAGCGCTCATGAACCGCCTGGCCGACTCATCGTTCGAGGTCACGCTGCCGTTGAGGATGTCGGCGGCGGCCACGTCGAACTTCTTGTAGAAGCGCTCGTTGGCGTCGTCGTCGATCGAGATGACCGTGCCGTCGAGGGCGAGCCCGGCAAACGCCCCGCGGCTGCGCGAATAGGAATACACCTCGGCCTTGAAATTCGCGTCGGTGGCTGCAGAGGCATTGCGGCCGACGGGCCCGGCGGCGACCGAGGCATCGGCCCCGAGCGTGACCTTGCCGCCGTTGATGCCCGCGACCCCCCTGGGGGTGGTGAACACCAGCACGATATCGGTGGACTGCACGCCCCACTGCCAGCCGAAGCTGCCGCCGGTCATGGTGATGAACACGGGGTCGTTGAAGCGGCCCTTGCTGTCACGCACGACCAGGACGCCGTGGCCGCGGCGCCCGCCGGCGAAGAAGGCGACCTTGGTGAGATCGGGGATGACTGCGATACCGTAGGCACGCTCCAGCAGGCGGTCCGGAATGCCCTGGTCGGGCGCCGAGCGCAGCTCCTCGAGCACCTCGCTGGCGGTCAGCAGGCGACCCTCCTCGCGCGCCGCCTCGGCATGTGCCACGGCGGAGCAGGCGAAGGCGGCCAGGAGGGCGAGAACGCAGTGGCGGGTACGCATGGTGACGATGTCCCCTTGTGGCTGTCGCTGCCCGCCGACAGTGCTGCCGGGGGGCAGGCGCGATGGCGCGAAGCTTAACCGATGCGTCGCGCGCCGTGTTGCGCGCGTGGGGCGGGCGGCCTAGTACCAGATCGAGAAGAATCCGGTCATGACGTTGGCGTTGAGCTGGTAGAGCGGCTCGCTGCCGGCGCCGTACTCCGGGGCGAGCAGTGCATCGCGGAAGTCGGCGTATTTGGCGAGGAAGTGCTCGAAGTGGAAGTTCACGGTGCTGCGCGTCACCCACGGGGCCCATGACAGGTGCGGGAACTGGTAGGCGAAACCTGCGCCCACGGTGTAGGTCTGGAACTGCGCGAGCTCGCGGTCGCGCGCCATGAAGTTCTGGTAGTCGGCGCGCGGGAACAGGTCGCTGTAGAAGTCCGCGGCACTCTGGCGGTAGTAGCGCACCGTGCCGTCGAAAATCCAGTTGTGCCAGGGCTGGGTGTAGTCGACCTGCACCGTGTGCGCAACGATGCCCCAGGTGTCACGGAAGTAGCGGTACTGGCCGGTGACCGCGGCGCGCCAGGACAGGTAGTGCTTCAGTGACACCGAGGCTGCGTTACTGGTACGCGTGTCCGGGTAGACCTGGTCGGCCAGCGTGAAGCCCTCGCCCTGCCCCGGGGAGAGGTAGCGGATCTTGCGGTAGGGGTTGGCAAGATAGCCCTGGTCGGTCAGCAGCTCGTAGTTGAAGTTGAGGATCGTGTTGCGCGTCAGGATCTGGCTGAGTCCGAGCGAGTAGCCGCGGTGGTCGGCGCGCTCGTGGAAGGTCGGATCGTTGATGATCACGCCGTTCTGCTTGATGTCGCGGTAGATCTGGTCCCAGCCGCGGCGGTAGCCGAGCGACAGCGTGGTCAGGTCGCCGAACATGTCCTGGGCGAGCGAGAAGTAGATCGTGTTCGCCTTGTAGTCCGGCTCCTTGCTGGTGATGGCGCCGGCGCTGTACATGGTCTTGCCATGCAGGTAGTCGACCCCGCCGCTCCACTGCGTGCGCTTCTCGTGATAGGGGCTGGCCGAGAGCTTCACGTCGATGGACGCGCTCGAGATCATGTCCTCGTAGTAATTGACGGTGAAGGAGAGGCTGTCGCCCACCTTCTTGCGGATCAGGACCGAGGGGCCCTCGACCGTGATGTCGCCGCCGTTGTAGTAGTGCCACATGAGGTCGGCGCGGTCCTCGGGCAGGACCCCGCCGATTACCGGCGCGGTGCAGATGCACAGCGTCAGCAGCGTGCGCGCGAAGGGACTGAGCTGCAGCTTCGGTTCGCCGCCGCCCTCAGGCGTCGCTCGCCTCAGTTGCATCCGCAGCCGCCGCCGACGCTGCCGGTCGCGCCGCGGGCACCCTCGCGGCTCTCGAAGACATGCTCGAAGTAGATGCTGGAGACCGGGTCGCGGTTGGCGGCCATGATCGGATCGGCGAAGTGCTCGCGCTCGTAGGGCTTCACCCAGGGCTGCGGCGCCGCACAGCCGGCGAGCGCCGCACCGAGCAGGGCCGCGGTGGCGAGGCGCCGGGCCGTGGCGATAACGCTGCGGCGCTGTGCCCTGAGTGATGCGCGCATGGCCTTACTCCCTTACCAAGGTGCGAATACTATCCATGTATTCATTCTCGTCGCCAGGTTTGTAACCGCGGTGCAGGGTGCGCACCTTGCCCGTGCGGTCGATGATCACCGTGCTCGGCATGCCGGCAACGTCGTAGAGCTTGCTCACCTTGCTGTCGCGGTCGAACAGGATCGGGAAGCTGACCGGCGTTTCCTTCAGCCAGTCTATCGCCGCCTTCGAGTCCGGCTCGACGTTCACGCCGAGCATCACGAAGCCGAGCTTGTTGTACTTCTTATATATGCTGTCGAGCAGCGGCATCTCCTGCCGGCACGGTCCGCACCAGCTCGCCCAGAAATTGAGCATGACCACCTGCCCCTTGTACTGGTCCAGGCTCACGTCCTTGCCCTCGCGCGAGGCGAGGCTGAACCCCGGCGCCGGGGCACCGGTATTTGCGGCCAGCGCCGGCACGGCGCAGGCGAGCGCGGCGACGATGGCGATGATGCGATTCCTCATGGAGCGTCCCTCTGTCAGAAGAAGACGGTCGTACCGATGCGCGCTTCGATGTTGTTGGTGAGCTTGGAGGTGCCGAACAGGTCCGAACTGAACACCCGATCCTGCACCGTGATGTGGAATGCCAACCAGTCCGTCGGCACCACGCGGTAGCCCGCGCCAAAGTTCACCGTGAACTTCGTATCCCCGGCAAAATCGGTACCGCCGATGCCGCCGATGAGATAGAAAGCGCTCGTCAGGGCGTGGCCGCGACCGATAAAGGCCTCGCCCGGCAGGAAGTTGTAGCCCAGTGACAGATCGTAATACGTGAAACGCCTCTCAGAGTCGGTAAGCAGCGGGATGCCGCTCAGGGTCTCGAAGCTGGTGTTCCCGGCGCGCGCGCGCCCCACCTCGGCCTGGAAGAAGAAGTCCTCGGTGACGTGGTAGGCCGCCGTGATGCCGTAGGAGGGGTGGGTACCGAAGTCCTCGATCGACAGCACCCCGTAGTCGAGCCCGACCTCGACGTTGCGGCTGCGGATCTTCGGCACCACGATCTTGCGGCGCGACACCTCCGGCTCGACCACCCGTGGCGGCGGCGCGTTGTCCTCGTCGGCCTGCGCGGTCTGCGGCGGCGGCTGGCGGTCGCGATGAAACCAGTGCCGCACGGTGGCGCACCCGGGCAGCGTGGCGAGGACCACGGTCAGAAGAAAAATGCGAAGCCGAGTTTCCATTCGTCTGCGTCCTCGTTCTCGTTGCGCTTCGTGAATATATAGTGGGCCTTGTACTCAGCGCGCAGGAAGAAGCGTCGGGTAAGGTAGAAACGGATGCCACCGCCGACATAGGCCGACTGCTCGGTGCGGTCTGGGGCGGCGACCAGCGTCGCCTTCGGCTCGGTATGCACCAGCCCCAGGCCGATGGTCACGAAGGGCGACCAGCGTGACTCGGGGGCGAATACGTGCGCGAAGCCGATGTCGGCAATCTCGCCGTTGGAGAACTTGCCGAGGAACTGGCCGAGCGAGGCCTCGAGGGCGAGCTGGGAATTGAACGACAGCGAGGCGAAGCCGGAGACCAGCGTCGCCCCGCCGTACTGGCCGGCGAAGATACCCATCTCGTAGCGGTGATTGGTGAAGCCGGCGCGGTCGCCCAGGTCGAACTTGAACGGCGTGCCGTCGGCCAGCACCGTCTTCTGCATGTCGCGCTGTGAGGCCCAGCCCTCGACGCCCTGCTCGGTGCGCACCTTGAACCAGTCGGTGCGGCGGAACAGCACATCGACGCTGGCCTCGCGCGGCACCACGTGGAATACCGGATAGCCGCGGCCCGGGCCGGTATGCAGCTCGAGGTAGGGCTGGGTGACGAACAGCTGCAGGTACTCGCGCGCCGCGCTCAGGGCGGGCGTGAGCAGAGCTGCCAGCAACAGTAGGCCCGCGAGCGCATGCGGGTGCGCGCGCCTTAACAAGTCCGTCCCTTGCTCAATTGACCGGTACCGCCGGGTCGAACGGGTTATTGAAGTACTGTGCGCCGATATCGAGCCACTCGGAGACCAGCCGCAGCTCATCCGGCGAGAGCCAGCCGGCGTGCGTGCTCGCGGATCCCGCCGCGAAACGGCTCATGAACTGACTCGACAGTGCGCCATTGGCACTTCCTGCATTCAGGTACGGGCCGACTGACTCGGTGATGGTGTTCGTCGGGTCGGTCGGCGTCGGGTCCATGATACTTATGTTATGCGCGAACAGCAGCTGCTGGTAAGAGGTGATCTGCTGCGGTTCGGCGGTGGACTGCGACTTGGTGAGGTCGAGATTGCCCGCCGGCATCTGGGCCGCGCCGGCGGCATTGACCGGAGCGTGGCAGCCGCCCTGCGTGCAGGTGTGATCGGCGGTGACCGCGCCGGTGGTCGGGTCGGTGACCTGGCGCGTCAAGTCCCACAGCGGCTGGATGTGCTCGGGATAGTTGATGATGATGCGACAGGTCGCCGCCCAGGACGTCACGCACAGTGCGCTGGTGGGGAAGGCGGTCTTGAACTGCGTGGCGTCGTCGTAGCGCAGGTTGATCGGGGTGCCCGGAGTGGCCTGCGCCGGATCGGTCCACACATCGCTGTACAGCACATCCACACTCGGCACCATCTGCGCACACGGCGGCGTATCGCTGGCGCAACTGACGCGCATGCGCGCCTGCGCCATGGTCTCGCCCTGGTTGGGGATGAACGCGCCGCTGCCTGAGGCGATCGTGGCCGGGAAGGCGACGCCGGTGGTGGCCGCGCCGGCCCACGCCGACTGGAACAGGTCCTGGCGGCCGTGCGAGACGGGGTGCTGCGCACTGCCCGGAACGTGGCAGCCGTTACAGTTCACCACCTCTCCCGGGATCACCTGCAGCCATACCCCCTGGGGGTTGCCGATGCGCCGCGCATTGGCGTCCAGGATCTCCATGCGGAACGCCACGTCGGCTGGTACCTCGATGCGCACCGAGCCGTCCGGCTCGATGGGCGCGTAGCCGAGGATCTCCATCATGTAGTTGCTGGCGCCAAAGGCGGCGCCCGACAGATCGACCACGGTGCGGTCCGGAATCGATACCGGCTTCTCGAGGCGGACGAAGCGCGCCACCCGGGTGTCGGGCGGGGTCTTGGTGGAGTTCGCCACCGTGGCGATGTTCGGATTGGCGGTGTCGACGCCATCGATGTCGTAGACACTGCGCACGTCGATGACACCGACACCGGCGTCGACGAGGTTCTGGTCGAGATCGACCCCCGGCACCTTGTCGAGGATGATGTTCGGCAGCGGCCGCGGCTGCGCGACCGCGACATCCGTGATCATGACGTTCTCGATCGGGGTCATGATCGGCTGCAGGGTGTTCGCGCTCGGGTCGAACATCCACACGCTGTACAGCGGCGGGGCGACGACGGGCTGGGCCACGCCGAGGTTGGTCGAGGTGCACGGCACCACCACCGGCGGGTTCTGCGTGGTGTCGAGCAGGCGGCACTGCGTCCAGCTCACCAGGATGCGCCCGGTGCCATCCTGCAGGGGATAGGCCGAGGTGAAACGACCGCCGGGGGAGGGCCCGGGGATGGTGACGACGTCATTCTGCGTCGCCGGCACCTGCGCAGGCCCGGCCAGTCCCGGATTGCCGAGCAGCGCCTGGGTGTTCTCCACGTAGTGCGTGCCGTCGATGATCACCAGATCACCGCCGTCGTCGACGTTGGTGTTCTGCCGCGTGATCGCGAGGATGCGCCCATCCTGCATCTGGCGCGGGTGGCTGAACTCGATGACGGTGTTGTTGGTGCCGGTCATGTGGCTGTTGGCGCCGTAGAAGAGCTCGAGGTCGGTGCCGTCCGGATTCGATGAGTACAGCGACATCTGGTTACGGCTGGCCGGGGAGTTGTCCCAGCGCGTCCACAGCACGCGGCCATTGGCCATGACGGTGGAGTCACGGTCGTGGCTCTGGTTGAAGGAGATCTGGTGCACCTGCGTGCCGTCGTCGTTCATCACCTCGAGTACGAAGGCGTCTTCCTGGCGTGCCTCGTCCTGATAGGAGAACTGCGGGAAGCCCTCATCGAGCAGAATGCCCTGGGACTGCGACTGGCGCGTGGTGGAGAAGACGATGCGGCCATCGGGCAGGTAATGCGGTGACTCGTCCTGCACCGTGGGCGGATCCGGATCGGTAGCCGGGTTGATGACCGCATGCAGGTCGTCGGTGGCGATGACGTACTCGTAGATGCGCCAGGAGGGGGGCTTGGTGACCTTCTGGTTCATGGCCAGCGGGCCGCGCATGGTGAAGATCACCTTGGTGCCGTCGGCGGAGGTGTCGACGTCCTTGATGTCCCAGGTCGCGCCATTGGTGATGCGCGCGGTGATGTTGGTCTCCACCGCGCTGGGCGAGGCGCTGGCACGCATGTACAGGTCCGCGGACACCGGCACGATGTCGTTCATGATGGTCAGGTCGTCCTGCATGAACGTGCCGGTCTTGGTCAGGGGTACCGGCCGCTTGACATAGAATATGGGGTAGTCGACGGTGGCCGGATCTGCCACCTGGCTCTTGCCGAGGGAGATGTTGCCGCCGCTGCTGCAGGCGCAGAGCAAAGCAACAGCCACGGTGAGCAGTGCGGCTACTGCACCAAGTGTCGACTGTCTCAGGTTTTGCCAACCTCGCTGCGCGCGCATGTGCCTCTCCATCCTCACGCGGCCCTTCCGGCCCGCGTCAATGTAACGTAATTCAGGTGCAATTCGATGACTTATCGCCATATCGCCAAGTCGGTCACGGCGCACCGGGACGCGTGACGGGTTTCATACGCCCGACGGTGACGGGCGCAACGCGTTACTAGGTAGACGCAACACCACGCCCACGCCGTGACCGGGCTCGCAGTTTGCCGCGCATTGAGCAGCGCGGAACAACAACTCAGCAAACTGTCGGTCACTGGCGACGTCACTTGATTGAGACATTCGGGGCGGGGTTGCGCGGACCGTATAGTCAGGTCGCGCATCGGGATTTTTGGGAGTACGCGAGCGCCATGAATGTCATAAACACACAGGCACAGGTCAGTTCGCGCGGCATACGCCGCACGACGCTAGCAGCGGTAGTGTCATTGCTGCTGGCAGCCACAGCCCATGCCGGGCCGGCCGAGCAGGCCAAGCGCATCTACGAGCGCCTGGTCGGCGAGGAGCCCTCCACGGCAACTCTCAACTCGATGGTCACGGCGATCAACAACTCGCCCGGTCAGGCCGGGCTGGTGGCTGCCGCGGCGATCGCCACCCAGCAGCCGGACTTCTACAACGTGACCGTGAAGAACATGGTCACTCCGTGGAGCAACCGCGACCAGACGGTGTTCGCGCCGCTCAACGACTACACCGCCACCGTGATCGGCATGGTGCGCGACGATGTGGCGTTCAATACCGCGCTGTCGGCGGACATTCTGTATACGGTCAATGCCTCCGGCCTGCCCGCGCCCTCGAATGCGAGCAACGCGCACTACGCCACGGCGGAGATGAATGGCGTCGATCTGAGCTCGACGCTCAAGCAGACCACGCAGTCGGCGACCTACGGCACCCCGACCGCCGCCACCGCGGGACTTTTGACCACCTACGGCGCGGAAGCGGCGTTCTTCATCAATGGCACCAACCGCGCGATGTTCCGCTTCACGATGATCAATCACTTCTGCGCGGACATGCCGCTGCTGACCGATACCACCCGTCCGACCGACCGCATCCGCCAGGACGTGGCGCGCTCGCCCGGCGGTGACAGCCGCGTGTTCCTCAATACCTGCGTGGGCTGCCACAGCGGCATGGATCCGATGGCGCAGGCATTCGCGTACTACAACTTCAACGGCACGCTGGGCACGGTGGTCAACACCGGCACGATGCAGTACACCGCCGGCCAGGTGCAGCCGAAGTACTTCATCAACGCCACCAACTTCCCCTTCGGCTTCGTGACACCTGACGACAGCTGGTCGAACCGCTGGCGCTCCGGTGTCAATGCCTCGCTCGGCTGGAGTCCGTCTCTGCCCGGCAGCGGCACCGGGGCCAAGTCGCTCGGGCAGGAGCTCGAGTCGGCCACTGCGTTTGCGCAGTGCCAGGTGACCAAGGTCTTCCAGGCCGTATGCTTCCGCGCGCCGACCAACGCCGCCGACATGGCGACGGTCAGCACCATCACGCAGAGCTTTCAGTCCGGCGGGTACAAGCTGAAACAGGTCTTCCAGCAGGCCGCTGCCGCCTGCCCGGGTAGTTAAGGGAGCGCCGCAATGAACTTTACTGTTAGCAACGGCTACGCTCTTGGCGCGCTGAAGCGCGCGGCGCGTGCGCTGACGCTGTCCGCGACGCTCGCAACGCTCGCGCTGCTCACCGCCTGCGCCGGCGGCAGCGGTCCGGCGACCGCCGTGAACCAGGTGTCCTCGCCGCCGACGAATTCGGCCTCCGACTACACCGGGCCGCCGCCGGCGAACGCCGACGTCCAGGCCTTCAAGCTCAGCTTCTGGCAGAACGTCATTCCGTCCAACCGTTGCGGGGGCTGTCACCACCAGGGTGGCCAGTCGCCGCAGTTCGCGCGCTCGGATGACGTGAACCTCGCCTACCAGGCGGCGCTGCCGCTGGTCAATCTCACCAATCCCTCGCAGTCGACCTTCGTGCTGAAGGTCGGCGGCGGCCACAACTGCTGGGTCGCCGACCCTTCGGCGTGCGCCGCGACGCTTTTGGTGTGGATCCAGGGCTGGATCGGCTCGGGCTCCTCCTCCACCACCAGCGTGACGCTGGTTGCCCCGCCGGTGCAGGCCGCCGGTGGCGGTAAGCAGTTCCCGGCGAGCGCCACCTCGCCGAGCCCGAGCTTCGCCACGACCATCTATCCGCTGCTCACGCAGTTCTGCTCGGGCTGCCATACCCCGAGCTCGGCGACCGCGCAGCAGCCGTATTTCGCCGACTCGGACGTGAATGCGGCCTACCTCGCCGCACAGCCGAAGATCGACCTGGCGCAGCCGAACCAGTCGCGCTTCTACCAGCGTCTGTCACAGGACTTCCATCACTGCTGGCCGACGCCGAGTTCCAACGGCGCCCCGGACTGTCCGGGCAGCGCCGCCGTGATGCTCGCGGCCATCACCGCCTTCGCCAACGGCATCGCGGTGACGCCGATCGATCCGACCCTGGTGGTCTCCAATGCCGTCACGCTGACCCAGGGCACCATCGCCGCCGGCGGCAGCCGCTACGAGGCCAACCTGGTCGCCAAGTACATGTTCGAGACCGGGCAGGGCAGCACGGCGTACGACACGAGCGGTGTCACTCCGGCGGCCGACCTGACCCTGTCCGGCAACGTCACCTGGGCCGGTGGCTGGGGCATCACCCTCGGCGCCGGCGGCAAGGCGCAGGCCTCCACCAGCGCCAGCCAGAAGCTGGCCAACATGATCCAGGGCTCGGGCGAGTACACGCTGGAGACCTGGGTGGCCCCGGCCAACGTCACGCAGACGGGCGCCTACATCGTCAGCTACTCGGGCAGCAACACCACGCGCAATGCCACACTGGGGCAGGCGGTGATGCAGTACGAGGGCTTCGCCCGCAGCAGCGTGACCGATACCAACGGCAACCCGCCGCTCATCACCACGACCGCCGACGGTGCCGCCCAGGCAGCCCTGCAGCACGTGGTGCTCACCTATGACCCGGTGAACGGCCAGAAGATCTACGTAAACGGCGTGTTCACCGGCGATGCGGATCCGTCCAAGGGCGGCACGCTCGCCAACTGGGACAACACCTTCGCGCTGGTGCTCGGCAACGAGACCACCGGGCAGCGGCAGTGGCAGGGCACGATCAAGTTCGTCGCCATCCACAACCGCGCGCTCACGCCGGCGCAGATCCAGCAGAACTTCGCCGCCGGTGTCGGCCAGAAGTACTTCCTGCTGTTTGGTGTGAGCCAGCTCACCGGCATGCCGCAGTCGTACATTCTCTTCCAGGCGAGCCAGTACGACACCTACAGCTACCTGTTCGCACAGCCGAAGTTCATCAGCCTCGATTCGACCGCCACCGTGCCGGCGAATCTGAAGCTGAGTGGCATCCGCCTCGGCGTCAACGGCGCGCTGGTGCCCGCGGGCCAGTCGTACACGACCGTCAGCACGACGCTCGGCGGCGCGGCCTACACGGCGGCCAACGGGCAGCTGCTCTCGAACCTGGGTACGGTGGCGCCGCTCACCCTCGGGCCGGCGAACGACCTGTTCTTCCTCTCGTTCGACCAGCTCGGTTCGCACGTGCACGCCTTCGTCGACCCGGCGGTGACCCTGCCGCCGCCGACCCCGACGACGATGCCGGCGCCGGACTTGGGCGTGGCCACCTACGAGCGCCTGACGCACACCATGGCGAAGATCACCGGGGTGCCGTTCACCAATCCGACGGTGAACGCGCTCTACCAGGCTTCGCAGCAGTCTATGCCCTCGACCCCGCTGCTCTCGGCCTTCGTCTCCTCGCAGCAGACGGCGATCTCGCAGCTCGCCGGCGCCTACTGTGCGCAGCTGGTGACCACGCAGTCCTACCGCGATGCCTTCTTCGGCACCGGGCTGGATGCGGCCATCAGCAGCAACCAGACCGCGGCGGCGTTCTTCGGCTCGAGCAGCAACCGCGCCATCGTCGAGAACGCGCTGGCGAACAACGCGGTCGGCGTCAATGTCTCGCCGGCCACGGCGACCGCGGTCATCAACGAGGTCGAGGCGCTGCTGAACCGCATCCCGACGCTCAATGAAACGCCCACGCCGACCGTAACGACGGCGACCGAGGCTGCCTGCCAGGCGGTGCTTGGCAGCGCCGCAGTCTCACTGCAGTGATCCGGACCCGGAGATATCGCAATGATCATCGGTAAAAAGCCTCCCCGCCCGCACGCTCCCGGTGAGCCGCTGCTGTATCCGGATCATCCGCGGCCGCGCACGCGGCGCGAGTTCCTGGCGGCCGGCATGATCTCCGGCGGTGGCCTGGTCGTAGGCCCGGCCTGGCTCGGCAGTCTGCTCAAGGCGAGCCGGGCCAATGCCGGCACGGTAGCGCTGTCGCAGGACATCAAGAACCTGCTGCCGACCGGGCAGTGCAACGTGCCCACCGCCTCCGGTGGCATCCCGTTCATCTGCTTCGACCTGGCCGGCGGGGCGAACCTGGTGGGCTCGGAAGTGCTGGTCGGCCAGCAGGGCGGCCAGTCGAGCTTCCTTTCTACCGCCGGCTACGGCCTGCTGGGAGTGCCCGGCAGCATGGTGCCGAGCTCGAGTGCCAACATTGACCCCTCGCTCGGCCTTCTTTGGCATGCCGACGGCGCCATCAAGCGCGGCATTCTCAGCAAGGCGACCACGCCGGCGACTGCCGCGGGCACCAACGGCGCGGTGTTCTGCGCCGAGTCGCAGAACGACACCCAGGCCAACCCGCACAACCCGATGTATGCCATCGCCATGGCGGGCGCCCAGGGCCTGCTGCTCGAGCTGGTCGGCACCGAGGCGAGCGTCTCGGGCGGCAACTCGATGGCGCCGATGATGTACATCAATCCGGCGATCCAGCCGACTACGATCACCCAGCCCTCGGATGCCACCGCGCTGGTGAGCACCGGCGGTGCGAGCTCCGACCCGCTGTCGGTGGCGGTGATGGAGTCGCAGGCGCGCATCAGCGGCGGCACGACGCCGTGGGACGGCAGCACCAATGCGGCCTTCACCGGCGCGCTCAGCGCGCCGAACGGCAGCACCCCCGGGGTGCAGATCCTGCCGAACACCGCCTCCGTGGCCGGCGCCCAGACCGACGGCATGATCAAGAACCAGATGCGCTGCAACTACGTCGTCTCGGCGAACACCGCGGCGACCTTCGGCAACCCGGCGGCCCTCGATCCCACCCAGGATCCGATGATCACCGGCGGCGCGGCGCCGATCTTCACCGCGAGCGACTTCCAGGACAGCGACGTTGCCGCCACGGCGACCGTCATGAAGCTCGTCATCGACGGCTACGCGGGCGCCGGGACGATCGCCATGGGCGGCTTCGACTACCACGACGGCACGCGCGCCACCGGCGAGACCCGCAACTTCAAGGCCGGCCAGATGATCGGCGCGGTGCTCGAGTATGCGCAGCGCATGCGGAAGCCGGTGATGGTCTACGTGTTCAGCGACGGCTCGCTCACCTCAACCGGCATGCCCGACAACAGCACCGCCGGCCGCGGCAAGCTCGGCTGGCAGGGCGATAACCAGTCGGTGGCCTCGACTTTCTTCCTGGCCTACAGCCCCAAGGGGCGTCCGCAGCTGCGCAACGGAGTCGCCGGGCAGCAGATCGGCTATTTCAGTGCCGGGGGCAACGTGGTCACGACCTCCAGCCCGATCGCCAATAACGTCACCTCGCTGGTGCAGGCCGTGGTGCTCAACTACATGGGCCTCATGGGTACCGATGGCCAGTTCCCGACGTTGTTCCCCTCGCAGGGACTGGGCTCGGGCAGCACGCTCGCCGGGCTGACCGCCTTCGCGCCCATCGTCTAGCGCCACCGCGCGCGCCGCATGCGGCGGCGCGCGCGGCTCTCCCACGCCTGTCGCGTTACGACGACGCATGGCCGGTCACGGCCGAGCGCGAGACAGGCCGCATTTCCCCGCTCGCTTCGTTGACAGTGTTAACTGCGCTGTGCAATTTTCCGTGCTGGCGCGGGTCTTTAAGGTCGCATCCCGCGACGAGGATCTCTTATTGAGCTGGCATAGGCCCGACGGCCCGGTGTGGCGTGAAGTGTCACGCGCAGGTGTCATGCTGCGACTGTCTGTGACTGTCGCGGCACTGGGTGTCACCCTCTTTGCATCCGCCCAGCCGGCCTATCCGCTCATGGGACAGGCGGCGCCGGATTTTGCGCTGCGCGCCAGCGCCGCCGGCAACGTGCGCCTGTCGGAGCACCGCGGCGAGGTGGTGGTGGTGAGTTTCTGGAGCAGCCGCTGCACGCCATGTCGTGCACAGCTGGACACGCTGAACCGCAGCTACCAGACGTACCGTTCCGCGGGACTGACGGTATATGGAGTGGGAGTGGATGATGATCCGAGGCTGTCACTCGAGTTCGCCCGGTCGACCGGCGTGAGCTTCCCGATGCTGTTGGATCCGGCCAAGGGTGTGGCGCGTGACTATCAGGTCGACAACCTGCCCATGACCGTGCTGATCGACCGCAACGGCGTCATCCGCCACGTGCTGCGTGACTTCAGTGCCGCGAACACGGCGCTTTACCTGCAGGAGCTGCGCGCTCTGCTGAACGAATGAACGGAACCACCATGTCACAGACCACCCCCGGCCGTTCCCGCCACCGCGCTGTCGTGCGCGCGGCCGCGAACCTCCTGATCGCCGTGCTGGCCGTGGCCGGCCTTGCGGGCGCCATGCCCGCGCCGGCGGCGCCGCCGGCGCCGGCACCGGCACCGGGCAGCAGCGCGCCCGCCGCTCCCGCCCCGGCTGCGCCTGCGGACGCCGCTGCGGCCGCGCAGCCCGCCACGCCCGCGGCGGCGCCGGCCGAGGGCGCGAGCGATACGCGCGGCCTCGATCAGGAGATCCAGGGACTGAAGAAAGACGTCGTCGAACTCAACCGCGACCTGTTCGTGCTCGAGGAAGAGCTGCTCTTCCCGGCCAATACCCAGGTGGCAGTGTTCCTGTCGATGGATGTCGGTGATTTCTTCTCGCTGGACTCGGTGCAGCTCAAGATCGATCAGAAGGAAGTGATCAACTACCTTTATACGCCGCGCGAGGTCGAGGCCCTGCTGAAGGGCGGGGTGCAGCGCCTGTACGTGGGCAACCTCAAGGTCGGACCGCACGAGCTGGTGGCGTTCTTCAACGGCAAGGGCCCGAACGACCGCGCCTACAAGCGCGGCGCCTCGCTGCGCTTTGAAAAGGGCGTGGGTGCCAAGTACCTCGAGCTCAAGATCGATGACCGGCAGCGCAAGCTGCAGCCGGAATTCGAGATCAAGGACTGGGAATAGCCGCTTGAAGCTGCGATCGGTCATACCGGCACTGCTCGTGACGGGCACGGTGGCGCTGGCGCTCGGCGCGCCCGCCCAGGCGCGCCGTCACGATCCGGAGACCGAGCCGGTCGGGCGCATCCAGCGACCTGCACTACGGCGACGTCCTCTT
Organism: uncultured Pseudomonadota bacterium; assembly: GCA_963825385.1. Lineage (GTDB taxonomy): Bacteria > Pseudomonadota > Gammaproteobacteria > Steroidobacterales > Steroidobacteraceae > 13-2-20CM-66-19. Next base: position 512,731 of record CAWGSX010000003.1, read on the forward strand.
CTATTACTTCCAGGCCCCTCAAGGACCTGGAGTCCCTCACCCGGCTGCTCGCCTACGAGCACTGGGGCCGCATGCCCGCACCACGAGGAAGAGGCGCGGTGCTGATAAGGGCGGCCTGTACCTGTCCCTCGGCATGCACAACGAGGCCGGCGAGAGCTTCGAGAGCGTCTCTGACCAACGACATCCCCACCGGGCCGCGCAACCGCGCCTGGTTCTACCTGGCGCAGGTCTGGTACGCGCGCGGCTACTTCGACAAGGCCGATGGGCGCTGCGCAAGATCAACGGGCGCATGTCCCCGGAGCTCGAGGCGCAGAAGGAGCATCTGTTCGCCAACGTGCTCATGCACCAGGGGCGCTTCGACGAGGCGATCCGCTGCTCTCGGACTGGCGCGGACCGAGCCGACTGGATCCGCCTACGCGCGCTTCAATCTCGGGGTGGCGCTGGTGCGCACAAGCGCCTTGCCGATGCCGACCCGTTCCTGACCGCCGTCGGCACCATGCTCGCGCCTCCCCGGAGCTCGCGGCGCTGCGCGACCGCGCCAATCTCGCGCTCGGCTTTGCCGTATCTGCAGGCGGAGGGCCGGCGCGGCGCGCGAGCGCCGCTCATGCGCGTGCGCCTGAACGGCCCTTACTCGAACAAGGCGCTGCTCGGGCATCGGCTGGGCCGACGCGCAGCTCGGTGACTACCAGGGGGCGCTCACGCCGTGGATGGAGCTGCGTAACCGCAGCCTGCTGGATTCCGCGGTGCAGGAGTCCTATCTCGCGGTGCCTTACGCCTTCAGCAAGCTCAATGCCAATGCCCAGTCGGCCGAGTTCTACGAGAGCGCGGTCAAGTCCTTCGATGCCGAGGACGAGGCGCCTCGATGAGGCCATCGCGGCGATCCAGCGCGGCGACATGCTCGAGAGCGTCCTCAACAAGGACCGCAACGAGGAAACTCACTACGGCTGGTTCTGGCAGCTGAAGAAAGCTGCCGGAAGCGCCCGAGTCGCGCTACCTGTACACCGTGCTCGCCGGCAATGACTTCCAGGAGGGCCTGAAGAATTACCGCGATCTGGTGTTCATGGATGCGACCCTGCAGCGGCAGGCCGACGACATGGTCGCCTTCGAGGACATGATCGACGACGCGCGAGCACGCCTACGCCGAGCGCCTGCCGCGCGCCGACGCACTGCTGGCCTCCGGGGCGGTCGACAAGCTGCAGCAGCGCGACGTGGCACTCGAGAACGAGCTGCGCGGCATCGAGGCGCAGCACGACGTCGCCGCTCTCGGCACGGACGTGGAGCGCGACGCAATGGGCGCGCACGTCAGCGCATCGAGGCAGGGCTCGCCGGCGCTCCCGACACCCCGGACAACGCAGAACTGCGCGGCGCGGCTGGCGCTGGTGAAGGGCGTGCTCTATTTCCGCCTGAACGACGCCTACGGGGCGCGGCTGTGGCAGGAGCATCGCGAGCTGAAGGACCTGAGTCTCGCCTTGCACGAGGCCCAGGGCCGCTGGATCCGCGTGGAGCGGGCCCGCAAGAACGTGCCGCTCAACACCGGGGAGTTCGCCACGCGCGTCGCGGCGCTGCAGCAGCGGATCGAGGCGCTCGAGGGGCGCCTCGTCGCGGCCCAGCAGCAGCAGCGCGATTACCTGGCCCGCGTCGCCGTTCACGAGCTCGAGCAGCAGAAGGACCGCCTGGCGGCCTACCAGATCCAGGCGCGCTTCGAGCTCGGCACCATGTACGACCGCGCCGCGCGCCAGCAAGCCGAAAAGCCCGCCAAGCCGGCCGCGCCGGTGCAGAAGGGCGCCGAGGATGAGCCGCAGGCAAGCCCGGCGCCGGAGCCGCCCCAGTGAGCCGGACGGCGCTGCGGAGCGTGGCACTGGCGTGCGCGGCAGCGCTCGGCGCCTGGGCGGTATGCCCGCCCTTGCGCGCGCAGAGCAACGCCCCGCCGCAGACCATCGGGGATCTCACCACCAAGAAGGTCGAGATCCACAAGGACACCCCGGCCAGTGCCAGTACCACCAAGGCGATGGAGAATTACCGGCGGTTCCTCGAGCTGCAGAACACCGATGCCAAGCTGCGCGCCGAGGCGATGCGCCGCCTGGGCGATCTGAACCTCGATGCCGGGGAGCTCGAGCGGCTCGAGCAGGAGGTGACCCAGGTCGACCTGCAGGGCGCGGAGGCCATCAAGCTCTATACGACGCTGCTCAAGGCCTACCCCGATTATCCGCGCAACGACCAGGTGCTCTATCAGCTGGCGCGCGCCTACGAGACTACCGGCCAGCCCGACCTGGCCCTGGCCACCCTGGATCGCGTCGTGGCGCAGTACCCGCAGTCGCCGCACAGCGACGAGGTGCAGTTCCGCCGCGGCGAGCTGCTCTTCTCCAACAAGCGCTACGCCGATGCCGAGAAGGCCTACGCAGCGGTGATTGCGCGCGGCGGCACCTCCACCTTCTATCAGCAGAGCCTGTACAAGCACGGCTGGGCGCTGTTCAAACAGTCGCTGACGCTCGAAAGCCTGCCCTCATTCGGCGGTGTGCTCGACCGCGAGCTCGGCACCAATCCGGCGAAACCGGTCAAGCTCGAGAGCCTCAAGCGCGGCGACCGCGAGCTGGTCGAGGACACGCTGCGGGTCATGAGCATCGCCTTCTCCTACAACGACGGCGCCGCCTCGCTCGAGCAGTTCGTGAAGCAGCAGGGCGAGCGCCCCTACACCTGGCTCCTCTACCAGCGCCTCGGTGACCTGTACGTGGACAAGCAGCGCTACCAGGATGCGGCGACGGTGTACCGCGCCTACGTGGCGCGCGACACCTACAGCGATCACGCGCCGGATCTGGACATGGCCGCGATCGAGGCCTACAACAAGGGCGGTTTTAGCCAGCTGGTGCTCGACGGCAAGCACGAGTTCGTCGAGCACTACAACTTCGACTCCCCGTACTGGAAGACACGCAGCCGCGCCGACAACCCGCGCGTGGTGGCGGAGCTGAAGACCAACCTCAAGGACGTCGCCACCTACTTCCATGCCACGGCGCAGAAGTCCAAGCGCGTCTCCGACTACGAAGAGGCGGCCCGCTGGTACCGCGACTACCTGAAATCCTTCCCCGGGGATGCCGACTCGGCGGAGACCAATTATCTCCTGGCCGATGCGCTCTTCGAGAGCCACCAGTACGAGGCGGCGGCGACGGAGTATGAGAACACCGCGTACAACTATCCGCGCAACGAGAAGTCGGCCGCAGCCGCGCACGCCGCCCTGGTGTCCTACCAGAAGGGCGAGGAAGGGCTGACCGGAGAGGTCAAGGCGGCCTGGCACCGCCGCCAGACCGACGCCGGTATCAAATTCGCCGAGACCTACCCCGAGCATCCGGAGAGCGCCGTGGTGCTCACCCACGCCGCCGAGGATCTGTTCGCCGCCGGGGACCGGGCCCGCGCCATCAAGGTGTCGCAGGAGCTGCTGGCGCGCCAGCCGCCGGTCGACCTGCCCAAGCAGCGCATCGCCTGGACGGTCATCGCCCAGTCCTACTACGACATGGGTGACTACGCGCACGCCGAGCCGGCGTTCGTGCAGGCGCGCGAGCTGGCCGGGAACGACGAGAAGCTCAAGAGCGACCTCACCGAGCGCCTGGCGGCGAGCGTGTACAAGCAGGGCGAGGCGAAGATGCAGGCCGGCGATGCCAACGCCGCCGTGGAGGACTTCCTGCGCGTCGCGCGCGTGGCGCCGGAGGCGAAGATCCGCTCCAACGCCCAGTACGACGCGGCGACTGGCCTCATCAACCTCAAGCAGTGGGACCGGGCCATCGCGGTGCTCGAGGATTTCCGGCATCAGTTCCCGCAGTCACCCCTGCAGCCGGACGTGACGCGCAAGCTTGCCGTGGCCTATGCGAGCGCCAACCGCCCCGGCGAGGCGGCCGCCGAGTTCGAGCGCATCGCCGCGAACCCGGGCGAGGACAAGGCCGTGCAGCGCGAGGCGCTGATGCAGTCCGCCGACCTCTACGCCAAGGCGGGCAACACCGCCAAGGCGGCCGGCATGCTCGAGAAGTTCGTGGCCGCCAACCCCGCCCCGCTCAGTGACGCGCAGGAGGCGCGCCAGCGTCTGGCCGCCTACGCCGAGCAGGCCGGTGATGTGGCGCGCCGAGACCGCTGGTACCACGAGATCATCAGCGCGGATGCGCAGGCCGGGGCGCAGCGCTCGGAGCGCTCGCACTTCCTCGCCGCGAAGGCGCAGCTCGCTCTGGCGCAGCCGGCGCGCGATGCCTTCCGCGCCATCCGCCTGACGGCGCCCCTGAAGAAGAGTCTGATCGTGAAGCGCAACGCGCTCGAGACCGCGATGGACGGCTACCGGCGCGCCGCGGAGTACCAGGTCGCGGAAGTGACCACGGCGGCGACCTACGAGATGGCGGAGCTGTACCGCACCCTCGCCAAGGACGTCATGGCCTCCGAGCGGCCGAAGAACCTCAAGGGCGAAGAGCTCGAGGAATACAACACGCTGCTCGAGGAGCAGGTGTACCCGTTCGAGGAGCAGGCCATCAAGGCGCACGAGATCAACGCCGCCCGCGCCCAGGAGGGCGTGTATGACGAGTCGGTGCGCAAGAGCTTCCAGGCACTGGCGGAGCTGAAACCCGCCCGCTACGGCAAGACGGAGATGACGCAGGATGTCGTCGCGAGCCTGGAATAACCGCGCGGCTGTCGCAGCCGCGCTCGTGGCCGCCCTGGCGGCTGCGTGCAGCGCGCCGCCGCAGCGCGCGAGCACGCTACCCGCGCCGCCCCCGCCGGCGCCGGCGGCACAGGCGGCCGTGCAGCCGCATGCGGATACGAACGGCGCGGCGGCGCCACTGCCCGCCGCTGCCGCGGTGCATCCGGACGTGCCGCCCGCGGCGCGCGCCGATTTCGACCGCGCGGTGCGCTACATGCGCGCCGGCAACGCCGTGGAGGCGGAGCTCGGTTTCAAGCAGGTGGCGCTGCAGTACCCGCAGTTCGCCGCCCCCCTGGTCGATCTGGCACTGCTTGAGCGCAAGCAGGGGCAGCTCGAGCAGGCGGAAGCCAATCTCAAGCAGGCCGTGGCGCACGAGAGCGGCAATGCCGTGGCCTGGACCGAGCTTGGCGTGACCCAGCGCATGCGCGGGCAGTTCAAGGATGCCGCCGGCTCCTACGAGCAGGCGATCGCCGCGGACCCCGACTACGCGCCAGCCTGGCGGAACCTCGGCGTGCTCGCGGACCTCTATCTGGGGGACCCCAAGCGGGCGCTGGATGCCTTTGAGAAATACAAGTCTCTGACGCACGAGGAGAAGCCGGTCAACGGCTGGATCGCCGAGTTGCGCCAGCGTCTGGGGATCAAGGCGCCGGAGGCTGCGCCCGCGGCCGCACCCGCCCCGGCTGAGGCCCCCGGCGGCGCACCGGCGCCTGCGGCGGCGCCGCCGCCCGGCGCCCCCGCCAATGCCGCCGCACCGGCAACGTCGCCGGCAGGAGGAAAGACATGAAGCGCGATGTGTTTGCGCTGACTCTCCGCGCGCTCGCCGTGGCGCTGCTGCTCGCGGGCCCGCTGGCATACGGCCAGGCGCCCCCGCCGAACCCCCGGCCCGAGGACCTGGAGCCCGGGGTCGACACCTCGAAGCTGCCGGCCAGCGCTGCAGCGCCCGCGGCACCGGCGTTGCCCCAGAGCGCTCCGGCCGCCGGCTCTGCGGCGCGCGGTGCGACGAACACGCCGGCCGAGGCTGCGCAGAAGAGCGGCCGCGCTTCCGCGGCCAAAGGCGCAGCGCCGGCGGCGAAGCCCGCCGGCAGGAAGGGCCCGGACAAGCTGGAACTGGAGGCCACGGATGTCACCGGCAACAGCGAGCTGCCCAAGGTGCTCTACATCGTGCCGTGGAAGCGCTCGGACATGGGAGACATGATCGGGCGGCCCGTGAACAGCCTTCTGGATGAGGTGTTGCAGCCGATCGACCGGGATGTGTTCCGGCGCGAGAACCGCTATTACGACGCCCTGCAGGGCGGGGAAGCGGGGGCAAAACCTGACGCGGTGCAGGGTTCGAGCGCGAAGCCCTGAAACAGGGTGGGCAGAGCATCGCGAATGAGAGCCAGGTCGCAGCTTTTTGGGCTTATGTCATTCAGTTTTGACGGTGTTTGTGCTTGTGTGGCGGTCTTTTCTGGTTAGCGGGAGTGTCAGATGGGCTTGTGGAACTTGATCGTTCGGTTTTTCCAGGGCGGCGGGGACTTCATGTACCCCATCGCCATCGTGTTCGTGGTGGGTCTGGCGATCGCCATCGAGCGCTACATTTATCTCACCGCGACCGCGGCGCGTAACCGCGGGCTGTGGAACGAGATTGTGCCGATGCTGTCGCAGGGCAACTTCCGGGGCGTCGCGCAGGCGACCTCGAAGTCCGACTCGGCCATCGGCCACATCCTCAACTACGGCCTCGCGCGCATCCAGTCCGCGCGGCGCCGCGACGACATCGAGAAGGCGATGGAGGAGAGCCTGATGGAGGTCGTGCCGCGCCTCGAGAAGCGCACGCACTACCTGGCCACCTTCGCCAACCTCGCCACACTGCTCGGCCTGCTCGGCACCGTCATGGGCCTGATCCGCGCCTTCCAGGCCGTATCGACCGTGAACCCCGCCGAGAAGGCGAACCTGCTGTCGGCGAGCATCTCGGTGGCGATGAACTGCACCGCGTTCGGCCTGATGACGGCGGTGCCGCTGCTGTTCATCCACGCGTTTCTGCAGACCAAGACCACGGAGCTGATCGACAGCCTGGAGATGGCGTCGGTGAAGTTCCTGAACGCGATCACCGAGCGTCAGACCGCCCCCGCGGCGGCCTGACCCGGTCCGGTCGCCGCCCCGTATCGCCGGGCCGTAAAGGTCGCGCATGCGCCGTTCGTATCAATATCGCAAGCTCGAGCGCCACTCGCGCAAGCCGGCTGAGCTGCTGCTCGTGCCGATGATCGACATCTTCACCGTGCTGGTGACGTTCCTGCTGATGACCGCCGTGTTCTCGCGCACCGTGATCCTGCAGCTGAATCTGCCGGCCTCCCAGACCGAATTCCGCGACCCGCCGCCGGGACTGGTGCTGGAGGTGATGGTGCGCAAGGACCTGCTGCAGGTCGCGGACCGCAACAGCGGGCCGCTCGCGACCCTGCCGAATACCGCCGCCGGCTACGACTACGATGGCCTCACCGAGTACCTGAAGCGCGTCAAGGCGAAGTTCCCGGAGAAGACCGAAGCCACGATTCTTTTGGAGACCGACACGCCCTATGACACGCTCATTCAGGTAATGGACCGCGTGCGCGTGTTCGAGACCGGCTCGGGCATCAACACCGTGCAGGCGGAGCTGTTCCCGGACATCTCGATCGGGGACGCGCCGGCGACCGATGCGGCCGTGCCGGTCGCCAACACCGCGCCGCCGACGCCGGTGCAGCAGGGAGCTCATCCATGAGCATCTCCAGCCGCGCGCTGCGCATGGCGCAGCATCACGTGCGCAACCGCGCCGATGCCTCGCTCAACCTGATACCGCTCATCGACATCCTCTCGGTGATGGTGGCGTTCCTGCTGGTCTACTCGACCGAGGTGGAGGTGATCCAGAACTCCAAGGGCATCGAGATCCCGCAGTCGATCGCCCAGACCGCGCCGAAGCAGTCGGTGGTGATCATGATCACCAAGACCGACCTGTTCGTGCAGGGCGAGTTCATCACCGCTTTGGCCGGGATCCAGAACGCGACCGGACCGATCGAGCCGCTGCAGGCGGCCCTGAAGCGCCCGCTGCTGGTCGGCAAGGAGATGACCGAGAAGGATCTGGCGCAGCGCGAGATCACCATCATGGCGGACAAGGCCGTCCCCTACAGCGTGATCCGGCGCGTCATGGCCACGTGCACGGCTGCGGACTACGGCCGCATCTCGCTCGCGGTGATCCAGAAGGAAAAGCCGGTGGCTGCCGGCCAGTTCAAGCCCGGTTAAGGACGCCATGCTGCTCGCACCCTATTACCGCGAATACGAGCTGCCCTGGGAGGGCGACCCGGAAGCCACCGCGCGCTTCCGCAAGATCCTGCGCGTGCTGCTGGTGATCCTGGTCCTGCTGGGCATCCTCTTCCCGCTGCTGCCGAAGCCGGCGCGGCCGACCACCGAGGACGTGCCGCAGCGCCTGGCGCGGGTCATGATCGAGGAGCAGCCCAAGCCCCCGCCGCCGCCCCCGCCGAAGGTGGAGGAGAAGCCGAAGATCGAGCAGCCGAAGGTGACTGCCATCACCCCGCCGCCGGTCGACCTGCATCAGAAGGCGCACGAGAAGGCCCAGAAGCAGCTGAACCAGGTCAAGGATGAGCTCGCCGACCTGCGCCAGGTCATGGACTTGAAGCCGCTCGAGACCAAGAACCTCTCCGGGGCGGTGGGCGCGGACTCGCACGCCGAGCGCTCCCTCATCACCTCCAAGGTGGGCGTCGGCAGCGGCGGCATCACCAGCGCCGACTCCAGCCGCGGCTTCGGCTCCGGCGCCGGCTCGCTCACCGGCAACGCCACGACCGCGGTCAACTCCGGCATCGTGCACGGCAGCGTCAATAACCGTACCCCGACCGCCGGCGGCGGCGGTGGCAAGGCGGGACGGCCGGCCGAGGAGATCGCGCTGATCTTCGACAAGAACAAGGGACGGCTCTACAGCCTGTATGCGCGCGCGCAGCGCGACAACGCCGAGCTGCACGGCAAACTGGTGCTCGAATTCACCATCGCCCCGAGCGGCGAGGTGACCATGTGCCGCGTGGTCTCGAGTGAGCTCAACGACCCGGACCTGGAGAAGAAGATCATCTCCATGGTGCGGCTGATGCAGTTCGGCGCCGAGGACGTTGACACCATAACCGTCACCAAGCCGATCGACTTCTTCCCTGCCTGAGCAAACTGTGCCGGGGGCAGCATGAACCTCAACTCCGAAATCCAGTTCTACGCCGAGCTGCGTGTGGTGGACAAGGCGCGGCTCCTCAACCTGTTCCTGCACGAGCTCGCCGAGGAGGCGCGCGGTACCTACGGGCCGGGCGCCGAGCAGGTGCACGACGCGCCACACCTGCGCTTCGTCAACGAGCTCTATCACCGCCTGACGCGCTTCATCGAGCAGCTGCTCGCCGAGGATGCGACGCGTCCGGCGGACGATGTGGTGCTGCGGATGCTGCTCGCCCCGCGCGCCGACAAGGTCGCCGAGCGGCTGGTGTTCAACGCCTACGCACGCGCCATCCAGGGCTTCGAGAGCTACGATACGACGGTGCTGATGGGCGCCTGAGCGGGTACGCTTGCGGGAGTCGGGCGCTGCACCGCGCCCGTAACTTCGCCCGTAGCTGCCGAAAGGACGCCCATGCGCCACACATCCCGCCTGCTACTTGCCTGCCTGAGCGCGCTGCTCGCCGCTGCGGCGCGGGTGTCTTCGGCCGACAGCACGCTGCTGCTGCGCCCGGCGCAGGTGTGGAGCGCCGGTGAGCCGATGCACAGCGGCTGGGTGGTGCTCGTCGAGGGCACGCACATCAGCGCCGTCGGCCCGGAAGCGAGCGTGCCCGCCCCGCCGCAGGCGCAGACCCTGGAGCTGCCGGGGCTCACGCTCATGCCGGGGCTCATGGACGTGCACTCGCACCTGTTCCTGCACCCCTACAACGAGGTGCGCTGGGACGATCAGGTTCTCAAGGAGCCGGTCCCGTACCGCACGCTGCGCGCCGGCGAACAGGCACGCGCCACGCTGCTCGCCGGCTTCACCACGCTGCGCGACCTCGGTACCGAAGGGGCCGACTACGCGGATCTTTCGCTGCGGCGCGCCATCGAGGAGCACCTGATCCCGGGACCGCGCCTGTTCGTCGCCACGCGCGCCATCGTCGCCACCGGCAGCTACGGACCGGCGCCGCGCAGCCTGCGTCCCGATGTGTGCTGCACGCCGCAGGGGGCCGAGGAGGCGAGCGGGGTGGCGGAGGTAATCCGCGCCGTGCGCGAGCAGGCCGGCCGGGGTGCAGACTGGATCAAGGTCTACGCCGACTACCGCTGGGGCCCGCAGGGCAGCCAGCAGCCGACCTTCTCGGTGGAGGAGCTGGCGGCGCTGGTGGCGACCGCGCACTCCTCCGGTCGCCCGGTGGCCGCGCATGCCACCACCGCCGAGGGTATGCGCCGCGCCATCGCGGCGGGCGTTGATACCATCGAGCACGGTTTCAGCGGCACCCCGGAGATTTTCCGCCAGATGGCGGCCCACGGCATCGCCTATCTGCCGACGCTGACCGCGGAGGCCGCCTACGGGGAGTATTTCGAGCACTACGTGCCCGGCAGCGCCGACTTCACCCCCGGCATGCGCCAGGCGGCGCAGGCGTTCCAGAACGCGCGCCGCGCCGGCGTCACCATCGGCTGCGGCAGCGATGTGGGCGTGTTCGCTCATGGCACCAACTACAAAGAGCTCGAGTGGATGGTCAGGGACGGCATGACTGCGAGCGAGGCGCTGACCGCGGCGACGGCGACGGACGCGAAGATCCTGCGGCACGAGACCGACCTCGGCCGGGTGCGCGCCGGCTTCCTCGCCGACCTCATCGCGGTGCCCGGCGATCCGACGCGGGACATCCATGCGCTGGCCCAGGTGCAGTTCGTCATGAAGGACGGCGTCATCTACCGCCGCCCCGCCTCCGGCAACTAGCCGCCGCGCGCGATGCGCTCGAGTGCCGCGCCGGTGAGGCGAAAAGTGCTCCACTCATCGAGCGCCACCGCGCCCAGTCCCCGGTAGAAGGCGATCGAGGGCGCATTCCAGTCGAGTACGGCCCAGTCCAGGCGCGCCCCGCCACGCTTGAGCGTGAGGCGCGCCAGATGCTCGAGCAGGCAGCGGCCGACGCCCTGGCCCCGCGCCTCGGGACGCACGAACAGGTCCTCGAGGTAGATGCCGTGGCGGCCGCGGAAGGTGGAGAAGTTGTGGAAGAACAGGGCGAACCCCACCTCGCGCCCGGCGACGCAGGCGAAGATGACTTCGGCGTAGGGGCGCGCCCCGAACAGCGCCTCCTCGAGGTCCGCGCTGGTGGCCACCACCTCGTGGGCGAGCCGCTCGTAAGCGGCCAGCGCGCGGATGAACTCCAGCACGAGCGGCGCGTCGGCGCGCGTCGCCTCGCGGATCGACACCGCTGCCGCCGCGGCGCTCATCCGGTGCTCTGCAGCCCTTCGGCGATGCCGCCGACGCTCGCCAGCAGCGCCGCGAACAGGTCCTGGTCGGCGCGGCCGCCGGCACGCCAGCGCCGCAGCAGGTCCACCTGCATGAGATTCATCGGGTCGAGATAGGGGTTGCGCAGCCGGATCGAGCGCTGCAGCGTCGGATCGGAATCCAGCAGCGCCGCGCTTCCCTTGATGGCGAGCACCTGCGCCTCGGCGCGCGCGTACTCGGCGCGGATGGTGGCGCCGAAGCCCTTGAGCGGGGCGGCGGCGAGTTCCTCGTAGTAGGCGGCGATGTCGAGGTCGGCCCGCGCCAGCATGGTCTCGATGTCGTCGATGAGATTGCGGAAGAAGAACCAGCCCGTGTAGGCCTCGCGCAGCCGTGCGGCCCCCAGTGCGGCCGTCACCGCCTCGAGTCCCGCGCCGGCGCCGTACCAGCCCGGCAGCATGTAGCGCGCCTGCGACCAGGCGAACACCCAGGGCACCGGCAGCAGCGCGCCCAGATCGGCGTTGGCACTGCGGTGCACCGAGCGCGAGCCGATCTGCATGCGCTCGATGACGTCGATCGGGGTCACCGCCTGGAAGAAATCGTAGAACTCCGGGGCGTACACCAGCGCCCGATAGGCCGCGCGGCTCTCCCGGGCGAGCGCTCGCGCCACCTCGACCTGCGCCGGATCGTCGGCCGGCGCGTAGCCGCCGCGCACCGCCGCGGTGGCGAGGCTGAGTGCATTGAAGGCGCGCTCGAGCGTGCGCATGGCGATCGGGCGCAGCCCGTAGCCCTGTTTGACGGTCGAGCCCTGCTCGCGGATGCGCAGCACGCCATCGAAAGCGCCGGCGGGAGCTGCGCGCACCAGCGCCTCGATGCGCCCGCCACCGCGCGCCAGGCTGCCGCCGCGGGCATGGAACAGGACGTGCTGCTCGCCGGCCGCGCTGAGCTCGGCCGCCACGCGTGCCTGCGCCTCGTGAATCAGGAAGCGCGAGGCGCAGGTGCCGGCCTCCTTGTTGCTGTCGGAGTAGCCGATGAGCACGCACTGGCGGCGGCCGCGCGCCTCGAGGTGGCGGCGGTAGAGTGGATCGGCGAGCAGCTCGTGCAGGATCGCGCCGCAGTCGCTCAAGGCCGCCTCGGTCTCGAACTGCGGGGCGATGTCGAGTGCGACCTCCCCGGAGTGCTTGTCGTACGCGGTCGCCCAGTGCGCCAGCAGCAGCGCCGCCAGCAGGTCATCGGCACCGGCGGCCCCGGAGATGATGAAGTAGCCGATCGCCTCGGCGCCGTAGCGGTGCCGCCCCTGCATGATGGAGTCGAAGACCGCGAGCGTGCGTTTGCCGAGGGCGTCGAGCTCGACCGCCGGACCACGGTCCTTCTCCAGCGCCGCGGCGAGCAGGTCGCGCCGCTCGCGCCGGCTGCGCGCGAGCCACTGATCGTCCGCGAGGCCCTGCGCGATCACCTCGTGCAGCACGCTCGCCTGCTGGCGCACATCGAGCGTCGCCAGGTGGAAGCCGAAGGTATCGATGCGGCGCAGCAGCCGCTCGACGTAGAACAGCCCCGCGTTCGCGCCCTTGTGGGCTTTGAGGCTCGCGGCGATCAGCGCCACGTCGTCGCGGAACTGCCGGGCGCTCTGGTAGCCGGCCGCGCGCCCCTCGAACGCGCCGCGCAGCCGCTCGCCGATCTGCGCGAGGAACACCCGGTAGGGCATGCGGTCGTGGCGCGCCGGGGTGATCGCCTCGGCGCCGGGCAGGAGCGGGCGGTACTGCTCCAGGCGCTTCACCAGCTCGGGGGCGGCGCCGACGCGGCTTGCGCTCTGGGACAGGCGCTGGGCGAGCTCCTGGCAGTCCTGGAAGTAGGCGTTGATGATCACCTGCTGCTGGCGCGCCAGGGTTTCCCGCAGCGTCTTGGCATGCACGTCCGGGTTGCCGTCCATGTCGCCGCCGGCCCAGGAGCCAAAGTGCAGTATCGGCGGGATGCGCACCGCCGCCCCGGCCGGGCCGTACACCTTGGCGAGCGCCTGGGCGATCTCTTCGTAGAAGGCCGGCACGACCCGGTAGAGCACGTCGATGAAGTAGAAGAGGATCTGCTCGCGCTCGTCGGCCACGGTGAGGCGCGCGCGCGGCAGCTCCTCGGTCTGCCAGGCGCTGGTGAGCTCCATGCGGATGTTGTCCCAGATGCCGTGCGCCTCGTTGGGGGTGAGGCTGGGATCGAGCCGCTCGAGCAGGCGCTGCGCAATGCGCTGCTGCTTGCGCAGCAGCGTGCGGCGCGCGGCCTCAGTGGAGTGCGGCGCGAAGACCGGCTCGATAGTGAGGCTGGCGATGAGCGCACCTGCCCCCGGCGCATCCAGCCCGCGCGCGCGCAGCGTCGCCACGGCATCCTCGACCCCGCCGGGCTGTGGGCGCTGGCTGTCCTTGAGGAAGTAGTCGCGGCGGCGCCGGATGCGGTGCACCTTCTCGGCGAGGTTGACGGTCTGGAACCACATCGAGAAGGCCCGCACCAGGTCGCGCGCCAGCGCCGGCGGCCGCTCGCGCACCTGGGCGGCGAGGGCGGTGCGCGCCGCCGTATCGCCGCCGCGGCCGCGGATGGCGGCCACGCGGTCGCTCTCGACCAGACGAAACAGGGCCTCGCCCCCCTGCTCGTGCAGGATCTCGCCCACGAGCGCGCCGAGCGCGTGCACATCGTCGCGCAGCGGCTCGTGCTTGGGCGGGAAGTGGATGTCGCTGCGGTTCATTCAGTCCCAGGTGTTGGCGTTGCGGTCGAAGTCGCTGCGCTGTACGCGCACGATGCAGAAGCGCTGCCCGGTCGGGGCCTCCATGACCAGCCAGCTCTGCACCGCCGCGACGCGCCGGGCGCCGAGGGCCTCCAGGCGGCGCGCCTCGGCCTCGATGTCGTCGGTCTCGATGTCGAGGTGCACCCGGCTCGGGTGCCGGACCTGCTGCACCTCGATGTGCAGCTCCTCGGGGGCGGTCTTCAGGCGTCGGTAGGCCGCCTCCGAGGCCTGCGGCAGCGCCTCGCTCGCGTAGCCGAGCGCTGCGCCCCAGAAGGCGGTGGCCGCCTCCAGATCCTCGGTCTGGCAGTCGATGATGAATCCGGCCAGGCGGCTGCGGTGCATCGGGACCTCTGCGCGGTAGCTACGGTGGGGGCGCGTATTCTAGCGGGCCGCCGCGCCGGGCGTGGCTAGCCGGCGAGCAGCACCGCTTCGGCCCGCTCCAGCTCCTCGGGCAGCCCGTAGAGCACCACGATGTCGCCGTCGCGCAGCACCGTGTCGTTGGCCGGCTCGCGGCCGAGGATGCCGTGGCGGCGCACGCCGGTGAAGGCCACCGCCACACCGTGGCCGCGCACCTCGGCGAGGCTGCGCCCGACCGACCAGGCCCCGGGCGGGATCACCACGGACTTGAGCTCCTCGTGCGGCTCGCTGGCGGCGTCCACCGCCGGCGCATCCTCGCTGCGCACCAGGTTACGCAGCACGCGGTAGCGACTGCCGCGGATCTCCCCGAGCGTGCGTACCACGCGCGACACCGGCACGTGCAGCAGCATCAGCACGTGCGAGACCAGCATCAGGCTCGCCTCGAAGGTCTCCGGGACCACGTCGGTGGCGCCAGCGTCCTGCAGCTCAGTGAGGCGCGCCTCGTCCTGTGTGCGCACCAGCACCGGCACCTCCGGGCGGATGCGCCGCACACTGTGCAGGATGCCGACCGAGGTCGCCGGATCGGAGAAACTGATGACCACCGCGCTCGCGGTGGCGATGCCGGCCTTGCCGAGCATCTCCTCGTCGGCGGAATCGCCGAACAGGACCGGGTCGCCGCCCTGGCGCGCGGCGCGGATGCGCGCCGGGTCCAGATCGAGTGCGATGTACTCAAAGCCCTGCGACTCGAGCACGCGCGCGACGTTCTGGCCGACGCGCCCGAATCCGCACAGGATCACGTGGTCGCGCTGCGCGATGCCGTGCGTGGCCGCCTCTTCGCGCTCGAGCGCGGTATGCAGCGGGCCGTGCTCGCCGAGCAGGAAGCGCGCCACGCGCTTGTTGTTCTTGAGAATCACCGGCGAGAGCACCATCGACAGCACCATGGCGATCAGCAGCGGCCCGCCGATGCGCTCGGGCAGCAGACGCGCCTGCAGCAGGATCGTGCACAGCGCAATGCCGAACTCGCCCCCGATCGCCATGACGATGCCGGTGCGCAGCGCCTTGAAGCGCGAGTCGGTGAACGGGCGCGTGACGAGCGCCGCGAGCAGCGCCTTGATCACCACCATCGCCACCAGCGTGCCGAGCACGATGGCGAGCTCGCGCCAGTGCCCGAGAGCGCGCAGGTCCAGCAGCATCCCGACCGAGATGAAGAACAGCCCGACGAGGATGTCGCGGAAGGGGCGGATGACCGAATCGATCTGGTGACGGTACTCGGTCTCCGCCAGCATCATGCCGGAGAGGAAGGCGCCGAGGGCGAAGGACAGGCCGGCGCTGTGTGATACCCAGGCCGAGGAGAGCACCACCAACAGCACCGTGAGCGTGAACAGCTCGCGCAGGCGGCTGTGCGCGATCACGTGAAACAGCGGCCGCAGCAGCCAGCGACCCGCCGCCAGCACCGCCACGATGGCCAGCACCGCGCCGAGCACCGGCACGAGCCCGGCGCTGAGCTTGAGCTCGTTCTCCCCGGCGCTGAGCGCCGAGCCGAGCGCCAGGAAGGGCACGAAGGCGAGGTCCTGGAAGAGCAGCATCGCGAAGGCGAGCCGCCCGTGGGTGCGGTTCAGCTCCGAGCGCTCGGTGAGCTGCTGCAGCAGGATCGCCGTGGAGCTCATGGCGATCGCGCCGCCGAGCACCACCGCGACCAGCCAGGCCACCCCGAACAGGTGCGCCAGCAGCGCGAACACCGCGGTGGTGAGCACCACCTGCGCCGCGCCGAGTCCGAATACCTCGCGGCGCATGGCGAGCATGCGCGGCAGCGAGAACTCGAGCCCCAGGGTGAAGAGCAGGAAGGCGACGCCCAGATCGGCAAGCAGGCGCGTGACGCCCGAGTCCGGCACGAAGCCCAGGGCGTGGGGCCCGAGCAGGAGCCCGACCACCAGATAGGCGGCGCTCGCCGGCAGCGCCAGGCGGCGCGCCAGCGTGACCAGGAACACCGACCCGGCCAGAAGGATCAGACATTCGCTGAGCGGCGAGAGCATGCCGCGAAGTTAGACGCAGCGCGCGCGTGCGCGCAACGCTCAGCTTGCGGGGTGGCGGCGGGCGGGCAGCTCGGGCGCTGCCGTCCCGGGCTTCAGTCGCGGATCGGGCTCGGGGGCGAGAAAGCCGAGCCGCACCGGCAATACCCCGGCCCAGCACTCGAGCGCGTAGTCCGCCTCCTCATCCACCGGCGGCCCGGTGCGGATCTTGGCCGAGGCCTCGGTGAGCGGCAGGCCGAGCACGCGGGTCGCCTTGAGCTCCTTGCGGCTCGGCGCGCGCACCTGGGCGGCGCGGCCGGGGAGGGCGCGGTTGACCAGGGCCTCGAGTACCGCACGCTTCTCCGGCTCCTCGCGCACTTCGGTGGCGGTGCCGAGTACCACCACGGAGCGGTAGTTCATGGAGTGGTTGAAGCCGGAGCGCGCCAGCACCAGCCCGTCGAGCAGCGTCGCGGTCACGCACACCGGCACGCCCTGGCTGAGCTCCCCGAGCATGCGGCTGGCCACCGAGCCGTGCAGATACAGCCGCTCGCCGAGGCGGGCATGCACGGTGGGAATCACGTACGGCTGCTGCGCCACGGTAAAGCCGACGTGGCAGTAGAGGGCTTCGTCGAGGATCGCCTGAACGACCGCGCGCTCGTAGCGACCGCGTTCGCGGCGGCGCGCGACGCGGGTGCGTTCGCTAGGCGCGGTCAGATGCCGGACTGCCAGGTGCTGGGCATGCCGGCCTTCCCGATCGCGTCCTCGATCGCCAGGCAGGCATCGCGCGCTTCAGGCTGCGCGCGCAGGCTCCGGGCGATGGAGTTGAGGAAACGGCACATGCGCGCCACGTTCGGGTGGTGCGTGTGCATTTCGCTCTCGACGCAGTCGATCGCCTCGATCAGGTCCTCCTGATCGCAGCTCGGAAAGGTCATGCTCGTCACGGCATGTTGTACTTCAACCAGCGCCTGGTGTATCGCGGCCTGTTGAGTCCCGTCCATGGACACGGAATTTGAACTGGTTTGCGCAGGCCCGCAAGTCCTGGGGCGCAACGCGGCAGGCCCTGAAAAAACAAAGAGCCCCGCCGGCGCCGGCGGGGCTCTTCATGAGCTCTACGGTGAGATGCTTACTTCGGCGCCGCGGACGAGGAGTCCGTCGAGGTCGACTTCGTATGCTTGCTCTTGTGGTGCTTCTTGTGGGTGCTGGTCTTGGCGGGCGTGCTGCCGCTGTCGCTGGCCGGCGGATCAGCAGCCAGCACGGGGCCGGCAATCAGGGCGAGGGCGATAAAGGGCACGAGCTTCTTGAACATCGATGTGGTCTCCAGAGGATATAGGTATCTGCAGCTTTACCCTGACGGGTGCCTGACCGGCTCATGCGCGTCGGATGCGCCTGAAACGCTCATCAGCCGGGCAGGCTCCCTGTCTTCAGGGCGGCGGTATTATGAACGCAAAGGCCGAGGCTCAGGGGCCTTATGACCACAACGTAATGTTGGCCTGCGATCAATCACATCTATCTGTATTTAAAGGATAATAATGGCTGAGGCGGGGCCCTTACGGCGGGGCGCCTAGTGGCCTTTGAAGCTCACCAGGCGCCTGACCGGGACCTCGAGCTCGGCAAGCCTGGCTGAGCCGCCGAGGTCGGGCAGATCCACGATGAAGCAGGCCGCCAGAACCTGGGCGCCGAGGGAGCGCAGCAGCTGCACCGCGGCGGCTGCCGTGCCGCCGGTGGCGATCAGGTCATCGACCAGGATGATGCGCTCGCCGGGCTGCACGGCGTCCTTGTGCATCTCCATCTCATCCAGCCCGTACTCCAGCGAGTAGGCGACGCGCACCGTGGCGTGGGGCAGTTTGCCCTTCTTGCGGATCGGCACGAAGCCGGCGGCGAGCTGATGCGCGAGCGCGCCGCCGAGAATGAAGCCGCGCGCCTCGATACCGGCAACGCTGTCGATGCTCGCGCTCGCCCACGGTTCGACCAACTGATCAACCACGCCGCGGAAGACGCGCGCATTGCCCAGCAGCGTGGTGATATCGCGGAATACGATCCCGGGCTTGGGATAGTCGGGGATGGCGCGGATGGCGGCGCGGATCTCAGGCTCGGTCACTTTGTCCATGCGGTGACTCTACGCCACTTGCGCCGCGCTGCGGCGCCACACCAGCGTGCGGTTGTTGGCCGGCATGGCGTGGTCGGCGTGCAGCTCGAGACCTGCGGCCTGCGCGAGCGCATTCACCGCCTCGAAATCGCGCACGCCGCTGGCCGGATCACGCGCCCTGAGCCAGGCGTCGAACTGCGCGTTGCTGGGGCTGGTGTAGGTGCCGTGGTAGTTGAAGGGGCCGTACACGCACACCACGCCGCCGTGCGGCACGGCGGCGCCCGCGCCGCGGAAGAACTGCTGCACGCCCTCCCAGCCCATGATGTGCAGGGTGTTGGCGCTGAAGAGCGCATCGGCCCCGCAGTCGGGCCAGGGAATCTGCCGCACGTCAAGCTCCAGCGGCGCGCGCAGGTTCGGCGGCCCCTGCGCGCTCACGCGCGCGGCGAGCGGCGCGAGCGCTGCGGCCTGCTCGCTCGGCTGCCAGATGAGCGCGGGGAGGTGGGTGGCGAAGTGCACCGCGTGCTGTCCGGTGCCGCTGCCGATCTCGAGCAGCAGCCGCCGGCCGGCGAGCTCGCCGCGCAGCACCTCGAGGATCGGGCCCTTGTTGCGCTCGCATGCGTCTGCGGTGACCAGCATCCTGGGCGAAGTCTGCGACAATGCCGCCATGCAAGCCATAGACCTGCTCCTGTCGCGCCGCTCGGCGCGCACGCTGACCGAGCCCGCCCCGGATGCCGCCAGCCTCGAGCTGATCCTCGAGAGCGCCGTGCGCGCCCCGGACCACGGGCGGCTGCGACCGTGGCGCTTCCTCATCGTGCGGGGGGAGGGGCGCGCGCGCTTCGGCGGGCTGCTCGCCGATCACCTCAGGCGCGCCCAGCCCCAGAGCTCCGCCGAGGCGCTCGAGCGCGAGCGCGCCAAGGCGCTGCGTGCACCGCTCATTGTGGTGGTGGCGGCACACATCGCCCCGGGGGCCAGGATCCCCGAGATTGAGCAGGTGCTGGCGGCGGGGGCTGCGGCCGAGGCCATGATGCTGGCCGCCGTCGCGCTCGGCTTCAATGCCATGTGGAAGACCGGCGCGGCCGCCTATGACCCGCAGGTGCGCCAGGCGCTCGGGTTTGCCGCCGAGGACGCCCTCGTCGGCTTCCTTTATCTGGGCACCGAGGGGGAGGCGCCCAAGCCGGCCGCCGCGGCGCAGTGGCGCGACCTGGTGCGCGAGTTCTAGGCGCGGATCGCGCCCGCAGGAGCGTTCCCGCCGCCGAGACCTGGTCGCGCAGTCCTGCTGCTGCGGCACACTGAGCCTGATCGGGCCGGGTGCCGTATGATGCGCGCCTTTTTCCGCACTGCTAGGGTTCGAAGTGCCATGAGACTGTTGTGCTGCCTGGTGGCCACGCTCGCCGTCGCCGCCTGTGTCTCCAAGCCCCCCGAGGAGAAAAAGCCCGTGACCGCATCCCCCGCTCCCGCCACTGCCGCCGCCGCACCGGCCCGGCCCCGCGCTGCGATCGGAGATGTCGGCCTCGATCTGAGCGCCGGCGATCCGTCGGTCAAGCCGGGGGATGACTTCTTCGCCTATGCCAACGGCACCTGGGAGAAGACCTTCACGATCCCGCCCGACAAGTCGAGCTTCGGCCCCTTTGACCGCCTGGACGAGCTGTCCAAGCAGCGCGTGCGCGCGATCATCGAGAAGGCTGCGGCCGCAAGCGCCGCCACCGGCACTCCGCAGCAGCAGATCGGCGACTACTACGCGGCCTTCATGGACGAGTCGCTCATCGAGGCGCGCGGCCTGTCCCCGGCCCAGGCCGACCTCGACCGCATCGGCGCCGCCAAGACGCGCACGGACATCGCGCGGCTGTTCGGCACGCTCGGCTTTGCCTCGCTCTTCGATGCGCAGATCATCCCGGACTTCAAGAACCCCGACCGCTACTCGGTGGTGATCAGCGAGAGCTCCCTCGGCCTGCCGGACCGTGACTACTACCTCAAGGACGACCCGGAGCTGAAGGCGCTGCGCGAGAAGTACGTCGCCTACCTCGCCCAGATGCTCACCCTCGGCGGCAGCGCCGATCCGCACCAGCAGGCGCGCGAGGTCATGGCCTTCGAGACCGAGGTGGCGAAGCTGCAGTGGCCGATCGACAAGCGCCGCGACGTCGAGGCCACCTACAACCCGCGCACCAAGGCCCAGCTGAGTGCGTACGCACCCGGCTTTCCGTGGCAGGCGTTCCTCGAGCCCCAGCAGCTCGGTGGCCGCCAGGATCTGGTGGTGGCCGAGCTCAGCGCCATCCATGACCTCGCGCACCTGTACGAGCACACCCCGGTGCCGACGCTCCAGGCCTTCCTCAGGTTCCATTACCTCAACGACAACGCGGCCTTTCTGCCCAAGCGCTTCGATCAGGCGCGCTTCGCCTTCTACGGCCAGACGATGCGCGGCCAGCCGCAGCAGAAGGAGCGCTGGAAGCGCGGTGTCGATTCCGTCAACAACGCCGTGGGCGAGTCGGTGGGGCGGCTGTACGTGGCGGAGTATTTCCCGCCGCAGTCGAAGGAGAAGATGCAGCAGCTGGTGGCAAACCTGCGCGCCGCGCTCGATCAGCGCATCGATGCCCTCGACTGGATGACACCCGCGACCAAGGCCCGCGCACACGCCAAGCTCCAGGCCTTCACCCCGAAGATCGGTTACCCGGAGGTGTGGAAGGATTACTCCACGCTGGTGGTGCGTCGCGATGACCCGCTCGGCAACTCGCACCGCGCCGCACAGTGGCAGTGGGACTATCAGATCGCGCGCATCGACAAGCCCGTCGACCGGGCCGAGTGGCAGATGACTCCGCAGGAGATCAATGCCTACTACAACGCCCTGAACAACGAGATCGTCTTCCCGGCCGCGATCCTGCAGCCGCCGTTCTTCGACCCCGACGCGGACGATGCCGTCAACTACGGCGCAATCGGCGCGGTGATCGGCCACGAGATCGGCCATGGCTTCGATGATCAGGGGCGCAAGTTCGGCCCCGACGGCGCCATGGCCGACTGGTGGAGCGCGCAGGACGCGCAGGCCTTCGAGCAGCGCAAGGAGCGGCTGATCCGCGAGTTCGACGGCTTCGAGGCGCTGCCGGGCCTGAAGGTCAAAGGCGCCAACACCATCGGCGAGAACATCGGCGACCTGGGCGGGCTCAACATGGCTCACGAGGCGTACCGGCTCTCGCTCAAGGGTAAGCCCGCCCCCGTGCTCGACGGGCTCAGCGGCGACCAGCGCTTCTTCCTCGCCTACGCTCAGGTGTGGCGCGAGAAGTACCGTGACGGGACGCTGCGCGAGATCGTGATGTCGGACGTGCACAGCCCGGCGCGCTTCCGGGTCAACGGACCGCTGCCCAACATCGACGCCTGGTATGAGGCCTTCGGGGTCAAGCCCGGCGACAGCATGTACCTGCCGCCGGCGCAGCGCGTGCGCATCTGGTGAGCCGGCGGCGGCGCACGGCGCCGCCCCGTCAGGGCTTGACGACCGCGAGCACGACGATGCCGATCAGGAGCACGGTCGGCACTTCGTTGAACAGCCGGTACCAGCCGGGTGCGTGGCGGTTCGTGCCCGCGCGCAGCGCGAGCATCAGGCGATAGCACCAGAAGTGATAGCCGACCAGCAGCGCCACCAGCAGCAGCTTTACGCGCAGCCAGCGCATCTGCAGGTAGGCCGGCTCTCTGATCAGCATGGCGATCGCCAGCAGGACCGCGAGCAGCGCTCCGAGACTCATGAGGACGAACAGGCGCCGCTCCATGACGATGAAACGCTCGCGCCCGATCGGATCGCTCGCCCCGGCGTGGTAGACGAACAGCCGCGGCAGATAGAACAGGCCGGCGAACCAGGTCACCACGAAGACCACGTGAAAGGCCTTGAGCCACAGCATCCCCTGATTGTAGCCAACTCCGCGCCCGCGCTCTGGTAGCATGGCCGCCCGTCTAACTGTCATGGCCTCAATAAATATGTCAGCCAAGCCCAGCGACGCCGCCACCCCCTTTCCGAGCAATATCGAGATCGCCCAGCGGGCGAAACTCAAGCCCATCATCCCGCTCGCGCGCGAGCGGCTCGGAATCCCGGAGGAGTCGCTGGAGCCATACGGTCACTTCAAGGCCAAGATCTCCCTGGACTACCTCGCCAAGCTCAAGGACCGCCCCGACGGACGCCTGGTGCTGGTTACCGCCATCTCGCCCACCCCGGCGGGCGAGGGTAAGACCACGACCACGGTGGGCCTCGGGGACGCGCTGAACCAGCTCGGCAAGCGCGCGATCGTCTGCCTGCGCGAGCCGGCCCTCGGGCCGGTGTTCGGCATGAAGGGCGGCGCGGCCGGCGGCGGCTACTCGCAGGTGGTACCTATGGAGGACATCAACCTGCACTTCACCGGCGATTTCGCCGCCATCGCGCTCGCCAACAACCTGCTCGCCGCGCTCATCGACAACCACATCCAGCAGGGCAACCCGCTCGGCTTCGACGTGCGCCGCGTGACCTGGCGGCGCGTCGTCGACGTCAACGACCGCGCGCTGCGCCAGATCGTCATCGGCCTCGGCGGTACCGCCAACGGGGTGCCGCGCGAGGACGGCTTCGACATCGTCGTGGCCTCCGAGGTCATGGCGATCCTGTGTCTGGCCACGAGTCTGAAGGACCTCAAGGAGCGTCTCGGACGCATCGTGGTCGGCTACCGTCACGACAACAGCCCGATCCTCGCCCAGGACCTCAAGGCGCACGGCGCCATGACGGCGCTGCTGAAGGCGGCGCTGGCACCGAACCTGGTGCAGACCCTGGAGAACAACCCGGCCTTCATACATGGCGGTCCTTTCGCCAACATCGCGCACGGCTGCAACTCGGTGATCGCCACGCGCGCGGCACTGAAGCTGGCCGATTACGTGGTCACCGAGGCCGGCTTCGGCGCCGACCTGGGCGCGGAGAAGTTCGTCGACATCAAGTGCCGCAAGGCCGGGCTCAAGCCGCGCGCGGCGGTGATCGTGGCCACGGTACGGGCGCTGAAGTATCACGGCGGGGTGGAACTGCCGGAGCTGAAGAGCGAGAACCTCGAGGCCCTGGAGAAGGGCGTGGTCAACCTCGAGCGTCACATCGACAACGTGCGCAACAACTACGGCCTGCAGTGCGTGGTGGCCATCAACCGCCGCGCCGAGGACAGCGAGCGCGAGATCAAGCTGCTGATCGAGCGCATCGGCGCGAAGGGCGTGCGCGTGGTTGCGGCCTCGCACTTCGCCGAGGGCGGCCGCGGTGCGCTCGAGCTCGGCCGCGAGGTGGTGCGGCTGTGCGAGGAGCCGAGCGGGTTTCACTACGTTTACGAGGACGGCGCCAGCCTCTGGGACAAGATGAAGGCGATCGCCACCAAGATCTATCATGCTGCGGACATCACCGCGGACGCCAAGGTACGCAACCAGATCCGCCTGCTGCAGGAGAACGGTTACGGCCACTATCCGGTGTGCGTGGCCAAGACGCAGTACTCGTTCTCGACCGATCCGAAGCTGCGCGGCGCCCCGGAGGGACACGTGGTCAGCATCCGCGAGGTGCGCCTGGCGGCGGGCGCAGAGTTCGTGATCATGATCTGCGGTGACATCATGACCATGCCCGGCCTGCCGAAGGTGCCGGCTGCCAATTCCATCGACGTCGACGACAGCGGGCGCATTACCGGTCTGTTCTGAAAGCCCGGCCCCCCGCCGCGCGTGCGGGGAGGGGCGGCGGTGGTCAAAGCCGCGCAATCGCGCCAGAATCTGCGCCGCATGCCCCGAAGCAAACCCAGCACGCGCCGTATTCTGGTACTCGACGTCGGCGGCTCCCACGTCAAGCTGCGCGTCGACACCGGCGTCATCCAGCGCATCGACACCGGTCCGCGCTTCACTCCGCGCGCGCTGACGCGCCAGGTGCGCAAGCTCCTGCGCCAGATTCCCTACGATGCCGTCTCCATCGGCTACCCGGGGGTCGTATTCAAGGGCCGCATCGCCGCCGAGCCGCACAATCTAGGCAACGGCTGGGTGGGCTTTGACTTCGAGCGCGCGCTCGGCGCGCCGGTGCGCATCGTCAACGATGCAGCCATGCAGGCGATCGGCAGCTATGTCGGCGGCCGCATGCTCTTTCTCGGCCTCGGTACCGGGCTCGGCGTGACGCTGATTCTCGATGGGGTGGTCGAGCCCACCGAGCTCGGTCACATTCCCTACAAGGATGGCCGTACCTACGAGGACTATCTGGGCGAGCGCGGCCGCAAGCGGCGCGGCAACAAGAAATGGCGCCGCAGCGTCGCCGAGATCACCACCCATCTGCGCGTGGCCCTCGAGGTCGACTACGTGGTGCTCGGCGGCGGCAACGCCAAGCGCCTGCACCGCCTGCCGCCGGGCGCGCGTCTCGGGGACAACCGCAACGCGTTCCTGGGCGGGCTGCGCCTGTGGAGCATGCACGAGGGGCGTCTGCTGCTGCGGCCCCGCACCCGCGGCCGCTGATGGGTACGGCACCCGGGGCTCCGGGACTTGCGCCGACCTGGTGCAGCAGCGCCAAGGAGATGGTCGGCTGCTCGCTCGGTCTGTCGCGCCTGTGGTTCACCATCGGTGGCGGCATCATCAACGAGGTCTACTTCCCGCGCGTCGACATTCCGCAGATCCGCGATCTGGGTTTCATCATCGGCGACGGCCGCGGGTTCTGGGTGGAGCTCAAGCGGCTGTGGCAGCACGACGTCACGCTGCCCGCGCCGGGCGCCCCGGCCGCACACATCGTGCACCATCACGAGCGCTTCGAGCTGGTACTGCGCGTGACCCCGTGCGAGCACCGCGACGTGCTGCTCATCGAGCTCACACTGAGCGGGGATGAGTCCTTGCGACCTTACGCGCTGCTGGCGCCGCACCTGGGCGGTACCGGACACCACAACCTCGCGCGCGTACTCGACCTGCGCGGGCGCCGCGCGCTGTGCGCCGAGCAGGGCCCGTATGCACTCGCGCTACTCGCCTCCACGCCCGCCCAGCAGGAGGCCATCGGCCGCGCCAGCGCCGGCTGCGTCGGGGTGAGCGACGGCTGGCAGGATTTCGCGCACAACGGCGCGCTCACCTGGGAATACCCGGACGCCGGACCGGGCAACGTCGCGCTCATCGGCGAGCTGCCGCGTCACTGCACGCTCGCCCTCGGCTTCGGCGCCAGCGCGGAGGCCGCCGCGACGCTCGCGCGCACCGCGCTCAGTGAGCCCTTCGAGCTGTCCTGGGAGCGACAGCTCACGGCCTGGACGCGCTGGCATGCCGGCTGCGCGCCGGCCGAGTCGCTCGCCGCCGGCCTGCCGCCGCATTTCGCCGCGCAGGTGCAGCTATCCACCATGGTGCTGCGCGTGCATCAGGACAAGACTTACCTCGGTGCCATGGTCGCGAGCCTGAGCGTGCCCTGGGGCAACACCCGCGAGGAGCGCGAGGGCTATCACCTCGTGTGGCCCCGCGATCTGTGCGAGAGTGCCGGCGCGCTGCTGGCGGTGGGAGCCCTGCGCGAGGCCCGCAATGCGCTCGGCTACCTCAGCGCCACGCAGAACGAGGACGGCCACTGGGACCAGAACCAGTGGCTCGGCGGCCACGGTCACTGGGGCGGGGTGCAGCTCGATGAGACCGCCTTCCCGGTGCTGCTGGCGGCGGCGCTCGAGGAGCGTGCCGCGCTTGCCGGCACGGAGGTCGACTGACATGGTGCGCCGGGCGCTCGCGTTCCTCGTCCGCCAGGGCCCGGTGAGCGACCAGGACCGCTGGGAAGAGGACGCCGGCATCAACACCTTCACGCTCGCGGTGTGCATCGCCGCCCTGGTCGCCGGCGCCACGTTCCTGGAGCCGGCGGAGCGCGAGCTCGCGCTGGCTTTCGCCGATTACTGGAATGCACAGCTGGAAGAATGGACTGCGGTGCGCGATGCGCCGCTGGCGCGCCTGTACGGGGTGCCCGGCTACTACGTGCGCGTCGCGCCGCGCGACTCGCTCTATGAGGACCGCCTGCCCTCGGATGAGGTGCTGCCGATACGCAATCTCGCCGTCGACCCGAGCCTGCCGGCGAGCGCCCAGGTGAGCACGGATTTCCTGCAGCTGGTGCGCTTCGGTCTGCGCCGCGCCGATGACCCCCTCATCCTCGGGACCGTGAAGATCGCCGATGCGCTGCTCAAGGTCGAAACCCCCGCCGGCCCCTGCTGGCACCGCTACAACGAGGACGGTTACGGGGAGCACGACGATGGCAGCGCCTACGACGGCACCGGCCGCGGGCGCGCGTGGCCATTGCTTACCGGCGAGCGCGGTCACTACGAGCTGTGCCTCGGAGCTGACCCGTTGCCGTATCTGGAGGCCATGGCGCGCATGGCCTCCGCCGGCGGGATGCTGCCCGAGCAGGTGTGGGACGCAGCGCCCATACCGACGCGCGGCCTTTTGCCGGGACGGCCGACGGGCGCGGCGATGCCGCTGGTGTGGGCGCATGCCGAGTTTCTGAAGCTCGCCGCTTCGCGCAACCTCACCCGACCTTTCGACCGGCCGCGCGCGGTGTGGGAGCGCTACCGCGGCGAGCGACCGACTCTGCGCCGGGTGCTCTGGACCGAGCAGGCGCCGCTGACCAGGCTCTCGCAGGGTTGCACGCTGACCATCGCGCTGCCCGGTGCCGCGGTGGTGCGCTGGGGCATGGATCACTGGCAGGACACGCGCGAGCAGTCGACCCGACCGGGCGCCTTGGCGTTGCACTTGCTGGAGATCGATACCACGCAGCTCGGCAGCGGACGCGTCGTCGACTTCACCTACCGGTACGGCGAGCACTGGGCTGGACGGGATTTCCACGTGCGCGTGACGCCGCGCGCCACGGCGGGGTGAGGCGATGCCTTTTACGCTCGCCCATCCGGCTGCCATCCTGCCGCTGCGCGGCGTGCGCGTGCTCGGCACCGTGCCGCTGATCCTCGGGGCCATCGCTCCGGACCTGCCGTATTTCCTGCCGGGGTCCCTCGGGCGTCTCATTCCGCAGACGCACGAGTTCGAGGCCTCATACTCGATCTGCCTGGTGCTCGGCTATGCGCTGCTCATCGCGGTCTACGTGCTGCGGCGGCCGCTCACCGCGCTTTTGGCGCCGCGCGCGCGCTGGCTGTGTCTGCACGCGCTCGCGCCGTTCCGCCGCGGCTGGCGCGCGTGGCTCCTCGCCCCGCTCGGGATCGTGGTCGGGGTGTGGTCGCACCTGCTGTGGGACTCCTTCACCCACGCTGACGGCTGGATCGTGCACCGCGTGGCCGCACTCAGTGCTCCGGTGACGATTGGCTCATACAACGGGCCGCTGTGCCATGTGCTGCAGTACGTCAGCTCCGCGGTCGGCCTTGTGGTGATGGTGCTGTGGTACGCCCGGCTGCGCGCGCCAGCCGTGCCGAGCGCTGACCCGCACGCCACGCGTTCGCCGGCGCTGCCGATTCTGGCGCTGGTGGGTACCGCGGCGCTTCTCATCGGCGGCGTACAGGCGATCGACACCTTCCATCGCACCGAGCTGGTGTACCGCAGCATCTACATCCTGCTCACGCACGGCCTGACGTGCTTCGCGCTGCTTTACCTGGTCGCCGGAGTGATCGTCACCCTCGATCACCCCGAGCCCCGCGAGCTACGCTCCTAGAAGATCAGGAAGCCGTGCACGGCGAGGGCAGCGCCGATCAGCGCGGCAGTCCCGCCGATGACCGGGAAGAAGCGGCGCTTGGCCAGGAAGTACAGCGAGGACAGTACCAGGCCGAGCTCGAGAAACCCCTCACCCAGATCCAGCCACAGCGCGCGGCCCTCCTGATGGCGCACCTCGGACTCGAGGGTGCGCGCTTCCCTGGCGATGTCATCGGACTCGTGCTGGTAGCGCTCCGCGTCGGCGCGGAATTTGGCGACCAGCGGTTGTACCCGTGCCGGGTCGGTACCGAGTGCCTCGGCGAGGGCGGCGCCGACCTCGTGCAGGTGCGCGCGCTCCTTCTTGGCCTGGAAATACGACCACTGGTCGTTCTCCTCGGTGCGCTTGATGATGGTTGCCGAATGTGCCCGATGCCCGCCGATGGTGGCCAGCGCGAGGGCGATACCGATGATGCCGACCATGACGCCCACGCCGCGGCCGAAGCCATCGCTTTGCGGCCCGTGGTGGTGTCCGTGAATCTCGATCTCAGCCATGTGTCCTCGGGATGCTGCGGCCCCACGCCGCGGGGCGCGATCTTACGCAAACCGCGCGCGCGCGGCGTGCGATCCGCCGCACGCTTTTGCGGTCGCTAGTGCCGCCCGGCCGGGCGGCCGAACTCCAGCGCCCAGTAGATGCCGGCGTCGCTGCGCGGGCTGGTGGCGAAGCCCACGCCCATCTGCGTGTACGCCGGCTCCATGATGTTGGCGCAGTGCTCCGGGCTGTGCAGCCAGCCCTCGACTGCGGCCTCGGGGGTCGCAACCCCGCTGGCGAGGTTCTCGCCGATGTCGCTCCAGCGGTAGCCGCTGCGGGTGATGCGCTCGTGCGGTGCGCTGCCGTCGTGGCCGGTGTGATCCATGAAGCCGAACGTGGCCATCTCCTGCGCGTAGTCCTGGGCGGCGTGCTCCAGGGTGGCATTGCTCACGAGCGGCGCCACGGCCGGGTAGGGCACGCCGCCGCAGCGCTGCGTGCTGGCGCGCGCCGCGTTGATGAGTTCGAGCACGCGCGCCGCCACCGCCGGGCGGTCCTGGGTGGCGGGCGGGTTGAAGGGCTGCGCGAGGGCGAGCCACACATCGTTCCCCTGACGCCAGATGCCGATCTCGCGGTAGACCGGGTTGGTACTCTGCGGGCAGAACTGGGTCTCGATGATGTGCCTGACGTCGCCGTCGGAGGGCACATCGCCGATGCTTATCAGAAAGGAGCTCACGGCGAGGTAGCCGGCCTGCTGCTGGGCGCTGTGGAGCGAGGCGCCGCCGGCGATGCGGTGGGCGACATCATCCAGGCGCGCATTGCGCTGCAGGGGCGCAGAGCGCGTGCCGCCGGGGCAGCCCGCGGCGCGCACGGCGTTAACCGAGTCCAGGATGTCAGCGTGCGCCCACAGCGGTGTCAGCAGAAGGAGCGCGAGCAGCGCGCGCCACTGGCTTCCGGAGAAAAGGTCGGTCATTGTTGCCCTCATGGCGGTCGCCCGCGACACCCAGGCGCAGCAATTTACAACCACCGGCTGGCCGTGGCGACCGGGAAATACTTTCCGCTTCCTGCACGATAACGCCGACTTCTTTGCCCACATGCTCGCGGCGATCGAGGCCGCCGAGCGCTACGTGCTGCTCGAGGTATACCTGGTGAAGTCCAGCGCCATCACCACGCGCTTCATCGGCGCGCTCACGGCGGCTCACGCGCGGGGAGCGCGCGTGACGGTGATCTTCGACGGCTTTGGCGCGCTTGGCCTGCGGCGCGCCGACCGGCGGCAGCTGCTGCAAGGCGGTGTCGAGCTGCGCTTCTTCAATCCGCTCGCGGCGCGCAAGGGCTTCGCCAACCTGCTGCGCGATCACCGCAAGCTGCTGGTCTGCGACGGCCGCGTCGCCTATGTCGGCGGGGTGGGATTGACGCCGGAGTTTGCGCCCGGCGCCCCGGGCGGCTCCTGGCGCGATCTCATGGTGGAGATCCGCGGCCCGGTGGTATGCGACTGGCAGCGCGCCTTTGCGCGCACCTGGCGCCGCTGCGGTCCGGAGCTGGCCCTGGATCCGTACGCGTGCGCAGCCGTGGCGGCGGGGGCGCCGGGGCGGCTGTCGCTCAGCGAGGCGCGCCAGCGCTCGGTGCTGGCAAACGGCGTGCTGCGGCGGATCGATCAGGCCACCGGTCGTATCTGGATCATGAGCGCGTACTTCGTGCCCTCGCGCCGCTTCCGCAAGGCCTTGCGCCGCGCGGCGCGCCGCGGCGTAGATGTACGTCTACTCCTGCCGGGGCCACGTACCGATCATCCCTGGGTGCGCCAGGCGGCGCGGCGTTTCTACGCCAAACTGCTGCGCAACGGCGTGAAGATCTTCGAGTACCAGCCCAGCATGCTGCACGCGAAGATGATCCTGTGCGATGACTGGGTCTCGGTAGGCTCGAGCAACCTCGATCGCTGGAGCTTCCGCTGGAATCTCGAGGCCAATCAGGAGATCGCCAGCGCGGCGGTCGCGGCGGACGCGGCCGCGCTGTTTGTCGAGGACTTCGGCGCCTCGCAGCAGATTCAGCGCCACCGCTGGCGCGAGCGCGCCTGGCTCGACCGGCTGCGCGAGCACATCGCCGGGCGCTTCGATCAGCTGCTCGACCGCTGGCGCTGATCAGCGCGCGGGCGCGAACAGCTCGGTGGTGCGTACAAAGGCGAGCAGGAAGGGCTTAAGCACCTGCATCTGCGTCGCATAGGCATTGAGGGCACGCAGCTTCTGGTCCTCCTCGGCCGGAGTTAACACCAGCGCTACGAAGGGCAGGGACGCGGCCAGCGGTGCCGGCGTGAGCGGGATGCCGGGCACGAGCCCGCGCGGACTCGGCCAGCCCTCACCGCCGTGCACGATCCAGTAGCGCACCGCAAGGTGCGGCCGCGCCTGTGCCGCGGCCTGCGCCAGCACACCCGCGGCGTGGTGATCCCCGTGGCTGTCGAGCACGGTCGGAGCAAGCAGCACGGTCGGCTGCACGCGCTCGAGCACGGCGGCGAAATCCTGTTCCAGCTGCGCACCGGTATAGGGGTGACCGGGAAAAAGTGCCTGCGCGTAGGGCACCGCGCTCGCATCGGTGAAGCGCGAGCGGTAGGGGCGCGTGCGCTCCTGCTCCAGGAGGCTCTTCAGGCCCGCATCCGGGTAGCCCAGAAACAGCTGCCCCTGCGGGGGTACCCCGAGGAGCGCTGCGGCGCTGCGCGCCTCGGCCATGCGCCGCTCACCGTAGGCGCGCATGCGGCGCGCGTTGCCGAGCAGGTCCTTCTCGACGAGGAGCGCGCCGAGCCAGGTGCCATCGCCGCTCGTCAGCCACACCACGGCCACCTGGCCACCGGCGGCGCGCACCTGCTGCATGGCGCCGGCGCAGCACAGCGTCTCATCGTCGGGGTGCGGCGCCACCACGAGCAGCACCGTCGAGGCATCCGGCGGCGGCAGCGCCGCGGCGGCGCGTGCGGGCGCGGGCCAAAGCCACGGCAGTGCGAGCAGCAGCACGGCCGCACGCGCGGTGGCACGGATCATCGGCAGCGCGGCTTTCAAGGCGAGCACAGTGTCGCACGATGCGCCCGCTTTTCGTTAGAGTGCGGGCCTCAGCTGCGCCCTGGCCGCGGCCTCAACTGGAATCGCGCATGAGCACCGTACCGCCGCTTGCCTATGACGATCCGAAGTTCATGGACTCCGAGGAGGGCCGCCCGGTGCGCATCCTCTCGGAGTATCTGGCGCCGCTCAAGGCGCTCGATGCGGCCGGCATCAGCGCCACGATCGTTTTTTTCGGCTCCGCGCGGGCGCGCAGCGGCGGCGCGCTCGGCCAATACGTGGATGAGGCGCGGGAGCTGGCGCGCCTGGTGACCGAGTGGAGCTGCGCGCAGGGAGGCGGGTCACTGGTGGTGTGCTCCGGCGGCGGCCCGGGCATCATGGAGGCCGCCAATCACGGTGCCGCTTCGGCCGGTGGCCGCAGCGTCGGGTTCAACATCAGCCTGCCGCAGGAGCAGATGCCCAACCGCTACATCACCCCGGACCTGGCCTTCGAGTTCCACTACTTCTTCATGCGCAAGCTGTGGTTCGCTCACCTGGCGCGTGCGCTCGTGGTCTTTCCGGGCGGGTTCGGCACCTTCGACGAGCTGTTCGAGATCCTGACGCTCGCGCAGACGCGCAAGCTCGAGCAGTCGATACCGGTGTTCCTGTACGGCAGTACCTACTGGCACGAGGTCGTCAACTTCGAGGCCCTGGTACGTCACGGCACCATCGACCGGGAGGATCTCGATCTGTTCGAGTTCGTCGACACGCCGCAGGCAGCCCTGCAGCGCCTCAAGGCGCGCGTCCCGCTCGCCCCACCGAGCGCTCCGCGCCGGCCGGACTTCGCCAAGTCACGCTGCGGTCCGCGCCGCGGCTGAATCCCCCGGGGGCGCGGCGGTGGGCACGCCGCAGGGGGTGCGCCGCGGCCGGCCCCCCTCAGACGACGTGGATCGCCGGATCGATCTGCGCCGCCCAGCCGAGCATGCCGCCCTCGAGGTTCGCCGGCGCCTGGATCCCGGCCGCGAGCGCCATCTGGCAGGCCGCCATGCTGCGCCCGCCACTGCGGCAGATGAACACCGGCGCGGGGCCGCCGGTGAGCTCGGCCAGCCGCTGCGGCAGCTGGCCGAGAGGGATGTTGACCGCCGCCGCGAGGTGTCCGCCGGCAAACTCATGCACCTCGCGCACGTCGATGAGTGGTGGGGACGGCGCCGGGCGGCGCAGCAGGGCCTCCAGATCGGCGGCCGACAGGCGCCGTACGCCGGTAACCTCCGCGGGTCGGTTCATAGGCTTCGATTCCTCGGGTTCGGTGATGGTGGGGGAGCTGCCGCAAACCGCGCAGTCGGCGCGGCGCTGCACGCGAAACTCGTCGAAACACATCTCCAGCCCGTCATAGGCGAGCAGCCGTCCGACCAGCGGTACGCCGACTCCGGTGATGAGTTTCAGGGCCTCGGTCGCCTGCAGCGTGCCGAGCACGCCGGGCAGCACTCCGAGTACGCCCGCCTGGGCGCAGTTCTCGAGCCGCGCCTCGCGCGCGTGCGGGAACAGGCAGCGGTAGCAGGGCCCCTGGCCGGGCACGTAGGTAAAGAGCTGCCCCTCGAAACGATGGATGGCCGCCGATACCAGCGGGCGTTGCTCGAGCACACACGCATCGTTGACCACGTAACGCGTAGCCAGCCGGTCCGAGCCGTCGAGGACGAGGTCGTAGCCGCGCACGAGCGCGCGGGCGTTCGCAGCCCCAAGCTCCACGTTATGGGGCACCACGCGGATGTCGGGGTTGAGGGCGGCCAGATGCTGCGCGCCGGCCTCGGCTTTGCTGCGCCCGAGGTCCGCGGAGTTGAACAGCACCTGGCGCTGCAGGTTGGAGAGCTCGACCGCGTCGCAGTCGAGCAGTCCGATCGTGCCGCAGCCTGCCGCCGCAAGGTACAGCGCGGCCGGGGAGCCGAGCCCGCCGGCGCCGACGATCAGCACCCGGGCCGCACGCAGCCGCTCCTGGCCGGCCACGCCGATCTCGGCCAGCGACAGGTGGCGGGCGTAGCGGCTGCGTTCGCGCTCGGTGAGGGTCATGCGCCGAGGATCCGAAGCCTGCGCGCCGCTGTCAACGCCCCAGGGGCATTTCGCCGCCGGAGCGCGGCCTGGCGTATGCTTGCGCGCCATCCGGGCGGGCTTTGCGGACGAGGGTGAGCGTGCAGCGAATGCGATTCCTGGTGTGTGCGATCGGCATCCTCACGGTGCTGCGTGTCTCGGCCGCTGCGGCGCAGCCCCCGGTGGCGCAGCCGGTCTCCGTCCATCACGGCGCCGAGCAGAAGTTCGCCGCGCTCGAGCACGAATATGTCACCTACGTGCTGGCGCAGTTCCCGGTCGTGGCGACTTACCTCGGCGGTGCGGCCTTCGATGCGAGCCTGGCGCAGATCGACGGTCGGCTGCGCGATTACTCGCCGGAGGCCCTGGCGCGCGAGGATGCGCACCTGGCGGAGTTGCGGGCCCGCATCGGCGCGCTGCCCCCGGCAGGCCTGTCGCCGCGGCGGCGCATCGATCGCTCGGTGGCGCTGGCCGAGATCGGCTTTCTGCTGCACGCCCACCAGGTACGTCACCACCAGCTGCGCGCCCTCGACTCCTACGTGGATGAGCCGTTTCGCGGCGTCGACTGGCAGATCCAGGGGATGACCGCCACCGGCGGCAACCTCTTCGGCACGGATGCGGAGTGGCAGGCGGTCATCGCCCGCACGCGCGCCATACCGCTGTATCTGAGCCGCGCCGAGCAGCAGCTGCGCGCCGGACTCGATGCGCACGAGACCCCGGACTGGCGGGTGCTGCGTGACTTCGGCCTGAACAGCGCTGCCGCCGATGCGGATTATTTCGCGAAGACGCTGCCGCAGATGGCCGCCGCCGACATAGGCCCCGCACACCGCGAGGCGCTGGTGCGCGAGCTGCAGGATGCCGGCACCGGGGCGGCGGCGGCGTACCGGCAGCTGCGCGACTTCATCGCGACCACGTTCTTCGAGGATGCGCGCGCGGAGGGAAACACCGCGCTCAAGCCTGCCTTCCGCGCCGACCGTTACGCTTTCGGGGCGGCCGAGTATGACTGGGCGCTGCGCAACAACCTGCGCGTCAGCACGAGCGCAGCGGAGCTGTACGCGAGCGCCTGGCCGGTGGTGCAGGCCACGCGTGCGCAGATGGTGACGCTCGCGCGCCAGATTGCCGCGAGTCAGAAGTGGCCGGCGCCGGCTAACGAGCAGGTGGTGCGCACGGTATTCGAGCAGCTCAGTCAGAACGCGCCGCGTTCCGATGCGGAGATGGTCGAGGGCTACCGCAAGACCGGTCAGCGCCTGGTCGAGTACGCGCGGCGCACCGGGCTCTTCGAGGTGCCTGCGGACTACCGCCTCGAGGTGACGCAGACGCCGCCGCCGCTGCGCGCCTCGATCGAGGGCGCGGCCTACTACCCCGCGCCGCCGTTCAAGCAAAGCGGTGTCGGGCGCTTCTACGTGACGCCGACGGACGATGACCTCGCGCAGCTGCGCGAGGAGCACAACTACGCCGCGATGCCTGACCTCGCCGCGCACGAGGGATTCCCCGGGCACGACTGGCACTACAAGGTGATGACGCAGTACCGCGACCAGATCGCGCCGGTGCGCTGGCTGACCCCGGGGGCGGTCGAGGACTCCTCCTCCATGTGGCAGGACTCGATGGCCGCAGAGGGCTGGGCCCTGTACTCGGAAGGGTTGCCGGCCGAGCCGCAGGCCGCCGCGCCGCAGGGCTTCTACACCCCCGAGGAGCGGCTCTATCAGCTGCGCGGGGAGCTCATGCGCGACCTGCGGGTGCGCATCGACACGGGTATCCACACCGGGCGGCTCGGGTTCGAGGATGCGGTGACGCTGTACTCGCAGATACTGGATTTTCTGCCGGGCAGCTGCGCCGATTCCGCGGCGCTCAAGCTCGATGCCAAGCAGGCGAGCTGCAAGGAGGCGCGCGGCGCGGTGGCGCGCTACGCACGCTGGCCGACGCAGGCGATCACCTACCGCCTGGGGAAGGATCAGATCCTGGCACTGCGCCGGCGCGCCCAGCAGGCGCTCGGCGCGCGCTTCAGTGCGCAGCGTTTCCACCTCGAGTTCATGAAGCAGGGGACCATCCCGGCGGGCTACTTCGGCGAGGAGCTGCTGCGCACGCTGCGCAGCAGCCCCTGAGCGGTGCGCGCGCCGCCGCTCAGGCCGGCGTCGGCTGACAGATGAACAGGTGCGCCGGCAGCACGTTCAGCGGCTGGAACTTGCGCCCCACGTAGCCGAACACACGCTTCAGGTCCTCGAGCACGCGGGTCGTGAACTGGTAGACCAGGAACGCGCCACCGGGTTCGAGCACGTCGTGCGTGCGGCGCAGGATCTGCTCGCGCACCGGTGCCGGGATGGTGCTGAAGGGGATGCCGGAGATGATGTAGTCGGCGCGCATGAAACCGAAGCGCCGCAGCACCTCGTCCACCTCCGCGGCGGACCCCTCCACCACGCGCAGGCGCTTGTCATCGATCGAATCGCGCAGGTAGCGCACGAAGTCGGGATTCATCTCGATCGCGATCAGGGTGGCGTCGGCGCGCATCTGCTGCAGCAGCTGCGCGGTGATGCCACCGACCCCGGGGCCGTATTCGACGATGACCCGGGCCCGACCGAAATTGATCGGCTCGAGCAGTTGCTTGATGAGGAAGCGCGAGCTCGGGACGATCGAGCCGAGCATGCGCGGATGGCGGAAGAAATTACGGGCAAACAGCAGGACGTCGCCGTTGCGGTTGCGCTGTGTGATCTGTGACTGGTTCTGCACGTGGTTCCCCGCCGGCGCTGCTGGCCAAGCTTCTCTCTATAGCAATAAACGCCCGCCGATACCACTGCGCCGAAGTTGGCTCACCGTGTCAGCCGCCGGCACGTTTTGCCTCGTAGCCAAGCTTCAGGAGCTCGGCGACGAGTCGGTCGCGGTGCTCGCCCTGAATCTCGATGGCGCCATCGCGCACTGCGCCGCCGGCCCCGCAGAGCTTTTTCATCCGGGTGGCGAGTGCCTCGAGGGCGGCCGCATCCAGGGGCAGCCCGGTGATGACCGAGACGCCCTTGCCGCCGCGCCCGGCGACCGCGCGGCCCACCCGTACCCGCGCCGGTCCGGGCGCAGCCCGTGCGCCGGGATTAAGTCCGCTGCGCGCCGGGAGCTGCGCAGGGGCCGTGCGCATGACGACGCCGCGGAATGTGTGCTTGGGCTTCACGTAGTGTTACCGGGGTCAGGCGACTACAATCCTGCCGAACTCCTGCCCGGGGTCGCAACCCCGCAGGCTCCAGGTATTTGAAAGAGGCACTCATGGCCCCACGGTCGCGCTTGCACGTTCCGGCACCTCCCGCCCGACCGGGGCAGGAGCCCGACTTCAGTTATGTGCAGATCTCCCCGGCGGGCGCGGTGCAGCGTCCGGACATCAAGAGCAGCGTGCGCGAGATCGAGGATCTGTCGGTGCAGATGGTGCGCGTGCTCGATGAGGAGCACCGCGCGGTCGGGCCGTGGAATCCGCACCTCGAGCCCGATGAGCTGCAGGTGGGACTGCGCCACATGCTGCTCACGCGGCTGTTCGATGACCGCATGCAGAAGATCCAGCGCCAGGGGCGCATCTCTTTTTATATCAAGTCTACGGGCGAGGAGGCGGTCGCGGTGGCCGCGGGCATGGCGCTGACGCCGGGCGACATGCTGTTTCCTTCCTACCGCCAGCAGGGACTGCAGGTGGTGCGCGGGCGCAACCTGGTCGACCTCATGTGCCAGTGCCTGTCCAATACCCGGGACATGTGCAAGGGCCGCCAGATGCCGATCATGTACCACTGGGGCAGCGGCAACATCTTCTCCATCTCCGGCAACCTCGCCACCCAGTTTCCGCAGGCGGTGGGCTGGGCGATGGCGGCGGCGATCAAGGGCGAGGACCGCATCGCGGCCAGCTGGGTGGGCGAGGGCTCGAGCGCGGAGGCGGACTTCCACTACGCCATGACCTTTGCCGCCGTGTACCAGGCGCCGGTGATCCTCAATCTGGTCAACAACCAGTGGGCCATCTCGACCTTCCAGGGGTTTGCCGGCGGCGAGCACAAGACCTTCGCGCAGCGCGGCCCCGGCTATGGCATTCCCGGCATCCGCGTGGACGGCAACGACTTCCTCGCCGTCTACGCCGTGACGCAGTGGGCCGCGCAGCGCGCGCGCGCCAGCGGCGGTCCGACGCTCATCGAGCTCGTCACCTACCGTGCCGCCGCCCACTCGACCAGCGATGATCCCTCGCGCTACCGGCCCAAGGAGGAGTGGCGCTCCTGGCCGCTCGGTGATCCGATTACGCGCCTGAAACAGCATCTGATCGCGCTCGGTGAGTGGTCGGAGCAGCGCCATGCGCAACTCGAGAAGGAGCTCGACGCCCAGGTTACCGCCTGCTGGCGCGAGGCGGAGACCTACGGCACGCTCTCCGGCGGCCCCTCGCTCGATCCGCTGACGATGTTCGAGGACATCTTCAAGGACATGCCTCCGAACCTCGTGCGCGAGCGCGAGGAGCTGCGCGCCTTGCGCGCCAGCGCCGCGGCCGCAGCGCCGCACACGGCCGCGACGCGGAAGGGCTGAGCGCATGGCCCGGATGAACATGGTCCAGGCGCTGAACTCGGCCATGGACGTGATGCTGGAGCGCGATCCGCGCGTGGTGATTCTCGGCGAGGACGTGGGCTTCTTCGGCGGGGTGTTCCGTGCCACCGAGGGGCTGCAGCGCAAGTACGGCGAGCATCGCGTGCTCGATACGCCGATCGCCGAGGGTGGCATCGTCGCCGCGGCGATCGGCATGGGGGCCAATGGGCTCAAGCCGGTCGCCGAGATCCAGTTCGCCGACTACATCTATCCCGGCTACGACCAGATCGTGAGCGAGCTTGCGCGGCTGCGCTACCGCTCCGCCGGCGAATTCAACGCGCCGGTCACCATCCGTACCCCCTGCGGCGGCGGCATCCGCGGCGGCCAGACCCACTCGCAAAGTCCCGAGGCGCTGTTCACGCACGTGTGCGGCATCAAGGTGGTGATGCCCTCCAATCCCTATGACGCCAAGGGTCTGCTCATCAGCTGCATCGAGGGAGAGGATCCGGTGGTGTTCTTCGAGCCGAAGCGCATCTATAACGGCCCCTTCGACGGTGACCCGCACAAGCCGGCCGTGCCCTGGAGCGCGCACCCGCGCGGCGAGGTGCCCGAGGGCCACTTCACCGTGCCCCTCGGACGCGCCGAGGTGGTACGTGCCGGCCGCGACGTGTCGGTGCTCACCTACGGCACGATGGTGCACGTAGCGGAAGCTGCGGTGAAGCTGGCCGGCGTCGATGCCGAGATCGTGGACGTGCGCACCATGGCGCCGCTCGATCTGGACACGCTGTGCACCTCGGTGTGCAAGACCGGCCGCTGCGTGGTCGTGCACGAGGCCACGCGCTTTGGCGGTTACGGTGCGGAGCTCGTCGCCACGGTGCAGGAGCAGTGCTTCTGGAACCTCGAGGCGCCGGTGCTGCGCGTCGCGGGCTGGGACACGCCCTATCCGCACGCATTCGAGTGGGACTACTTCCCCGGACCGACGCGCATCGCGGCGGCGCTGAAGTCGGTGATGGAGGCGCCATGAGCAATTTCATCTTCAAACTCCCGGACCTGGGCGAAGGCACCGTCGAGGCGGAGATCGTCAACTGGCGCGTCAAGGCCGGCGACACCGTCGCCGAGGACGACGTCATCGTCGAGGTCATGACCGAGAAGGCCGCGGTCGAGGTTCCCGCCCCCGTCGCCGGACGCGTCGTCTCGACCACCGGTGGCCCCGGCGACATGGTGCCGGTGGGCGCGGAGCTGATCGTCATCGACACCACGGGCAGCGCCGCCGCCACGCCGCCTGCCGGCGAGGCCGCTCCCGCGGCCCGGGCAGCAGCGGCACCGGCGGCGGTGTCCGCCCCCGCCGCGAGCGCGCGTGCCGCATCCGGCAATGGCGCGCATGCCCCGGCGCCCGCGCCGGCGCGGGTCGGTCGCGTCGCCACTTCTCCGGCGATCCGCCGCCGTGCGCACGAGGCGGGGGTGGATCTGCGCCAGGTGCCGGGCAGCGGTCCGAGTGGACGCATCGTCGCGCAGGATCTGGAGGCCTTCGTCGCGCGTCGCGGCGCCTCCGCGCCGACACCGCTGCGCAGCGCTCCGAAGGCGGTGCCGGGGGCTCGCCCCGCCGCGACGGGCGGGGTGGAGGAAATCAAGGTCATCGGCCTGCGGCGTCTGATCGCCCAGCGCATGAGCGAGGCCAAGCGCAACATTCCCCACTTCGCCTACGTCGAAGAGCTCGACATCACCGAGCTTGAGTCGCTGCGCCGCCACCTCAACCGCCAGCCGCCCCAGGGGGCGGCCGCGCTCACCTACCTGCCGTTCCTGGCGATGGCGCTGATCCGCGTGCTGCGCGATTTCCCGCAATGCAACGCCCACTACGATGCCGAGCGCGGCGTGCTGCTGCGCTACCAGGCGGTACACCTCGGGGTGGCGACACAGACCCCGGAGGGTTTGAAGGTTCCGGTCGTGCATGACGCCCAGCAGTACGGGCTGTGGGATCTCGCGGCACAGATGCGCCGCGTCAGCGAGGCGGCCCGCACCAACAAGGCGCGGCGCGAGGAGCTCAGCGGCTCGACGATCACCATCACCAGCCTCGGCAAGCTCGGTGGCATCGCCAGCACGCCCATCATCAACGCGCCCGAAGTAGGCATCATCGGTGTCAACCGCGCCATCGAGCGTCCCGTGGTGATCGGGGGAGCCATCGCCGTGCGACTGACCATGAACCTGTCCTCCTCCTTCGACCATCGCTTTGTGGACGGCTACGATGCCGCCGCGATGATCCAGGCCCTGAAGGAATGTCTGGAGCATCCGGCGACGATCTTCATGGCCTGAGGCTCCGGCAAAAGGAACACTTGCGATGCGAACCCTGCGCAACTCGGTGGCGGCGCTCACCTTGGCGGGACTGGCTTCGTGCGGTGGCGGTGGCGGCAATCTCGGTCCGGGCGGCGGCCCGCCGCCCTACAGCGCGGTGCCGGGCGTCAAACTGTCCCAGCCCACGACGCTCGCCCCCAACTGCGACGGCGTCACGGCCGACGGCACGCTCTACCAGAACACGGCGATTGAGCCGCAGCTCGCCGCCTTTACGAACACCCCCACCGCGCTGATCGCCACCTGGCAGCAGAACCGCTGGTCGACCGGCGGCTCGCAGGCGATCGGCGTGGCCGTCAGCAGCGACGGGGGCAACACCTGGGTGCCGGCCAACGCGCCGTTCTTCTCGCGCTGCGCCGGGGGCAACAGCGGCAACGCCGGCAACTACGCCCGCGCCAGCAACGCCTGGGTGTCGATCGGTCCCAACGGCGCCGCCTACGCGCTGGCCCTGGCCTTTACCGGCGAGGCCCTGGCCACCGGCTCCACGAGCGCGCAGCTGGTCTCGGTCTCGAACGACGGGGGCATGAACTGGACGTTGCCGGTGGCGCTGATCGCTGACGGCTCGGGCTTCTTCGACGACAAGGGCGCCATCACCGCCGACCCCACCAACCCGCAGTTTGTCTATGTCGTGTGGGACCGGCTGAGCACGCAGAACACCGGCCCGACCTACTTCTCCGCCACCACCAACGGCGCCTCGACCTGGTCGGCGCCGCGCAGCATTTACGACCCCGGGGCCAACAACCAGACCATCAATAACATCATCGTGGTGACCAAGGACGGCACCGTGGTCGACCTCTTCAACGAGATCGATACGGCGAGCGATGGGACGCAGAGCTCGCACCTGAAGGCGATGGCCTCCACCAATCAGGGCACTTCCTGGGGCACCCCGGTGCTGGTCGCGGACATGCTCGGCGTCGGTACCACCGATCCGAACAGCGCCAACGGAGTGCGCGACAGCGTGCTGCTCTTTAGCGCCTGCGTGGGCGCCGACGGCACTATTTACGTCGCCTGGCAGGACGCGCGTTTCTCCAACGGCGCCCACGACGGTATCGCACTCAGTCATTCCAGCGACGACGGCGCGACCTGGTCAGCCCCGCTCGAGGTCAACTCTGACACCACCGTGCCGGCGTTCACCCCGACCGTCGACGTCAGTGCCTCGGGGGTGATCGGCGTTAGCTATTACGACCTGCGCAACGCCAAATACTCCAGCACGCAGCTGCTGACGGACGCATGGCTGGTGAGCTCCGCGGACGGCGCGACTTTCGCGGAGAGTCACCTGAGCGGCCCGTTTGACCTGCAGCTCGCCCCGCTCACGACCAGCGGCTACTTCCTCGGCGACTATCAGGCGCTGCTGGACAACGGCAGCATGTTCGAGCCGCTGTATGCGCAGCCGAATCAGGGCAGCGCCGTGAGCACCGATGTGTACTTCTGGTTCCCGAGCGCCTCGGCCATGGCAGCCGCGGCCGCTGAGCACTTCGCCGCCCGGCCGGCACCGCCGCAGGCACCGAGCGCGGCACTGCGGGCGCGCGTCTCGGCGCGGATCCACGCCGCGCTTGCGCATCGCGAGCCCTGAAGGCGGCTGAGCGCCTCGGCGCGGGCGGGTTGTCTTCCCGCGGCTCGCGCCGGCACCCAGGAAAATGCCGGCGGGCTAGGGGCCGTGCGCCGGGCCCCCGGCGTACTTCAGTTCTCCCGCCTCCACGCGCAGCTTCAGCCGGTTCTGCGGCGGCGGCAGCGGGCAGGTCGCGAAGTCGTTCAGGGCGCAGGGCGGATTGAATGCCTTGTTGAAATCCAGCAGCGCGCTGTTGCCCGACGGCAGCGGAATATAGAGGAAACGGCCGCCGCCGTAGGTCTCCTGACCGCTCGTGCCGTCGGCGAACATGATGAACAGTTCCGGGTCGTTCGGGCTTTCCAGCACCGTGTCCAGGCGGTACTGGTGGCCGCTATAGGTGAAGACCACGGCTCCCGGGGAGGGATCATCCTCCTCCATGCCGAGGATGTTGACGATACGGATGCGCTTGCCGGCGGGGTAGGGCACGAAGCGGGCGTTGAAGACCCAGTCGGTGCTGATGGGGAAGTAGTTCAGGCCGCGGAACTCCAGGCGCCGCGAGTTGTTCAGATCGCGCACGCGCACGGCGAGCTTGCCGCCGCGCTCGATGACGAAGAAGCGCAGCGTGCCGCTGGCGAGCACCGTCGGGTCTCCGCCGGCATCGCTGTGGAGCGACACGGCATCGAAGCTCTGGCCGTTGAGCGTGACGCCGCCGGCGCTCTGGGCGATGAAGCGCACCGTATTGCCGCTGACGCGGAATACCCCGGCGGTAGTGGCCAGTGCGGGATTATCCAGCACGAGGTCGTTGCTGGCGCTGCGGCCGAAGGAGTTGTCGCCGTCGCGCAGCCAGAAAAGACCGGCGAGCGTCAGCCAGCCGCTGTCGCTGGTGAGGGAGGCGAAGCGCTGGTCGCGCCAGGCGAGCACGTTCGCCTGCTCGCTCGGGAAGTCCAGCGGCCAGCGCAAGCGGCGCCAGCGCCGTGAGCAGCACAAGCGCCGGCACGGTG
This sequence comes from uncultured Pseudomonadota bacterium, assembly GCA_963825385.1. Lineage (GTDB taxonomy): Bacteria > Pseudomonadota > Gammaproteobacteria > Steroidobacterales > Steroidobacteraceae > 13-2-20CM-66-19. Next base: position 555,655 of record CAWGSX010000003.1, read on the forward strand.
CTGCGGCGCAGACGGTTCGGGTTGCTCATGGGTGGGCTTTTCCGCGCACGGCCGGGGGGCGTCTAGTCTATGCCATGGATCAGCGTCCGAGGATCTCCTCGCGCACGTCGGCGATCTCGCGGGCGCGTGAGGGGCGGGCGCCCTCGCAGCGCTCCGGCCGCGGGCAGCGGTTGCTGCGCGGGCAGATGATGCGGGCGGGCTGCGCCAGGGCATCCTCGATCCAGGCGATGTTGAGCACGTTGGCCACCGCGGCGAGGAGCTGGGCTGCGGCCTTGGGGATGCGCGCCTCGCCCCGCCGGTGCAGGCACTCGCGGAAGATCGACTCCACCACCTGCTCGCTCTCGACGCTGTGGCTGGCCAGCGCCGGCGCGAGATCGACGCCGACCGACAGCACGTGCGGGTTGCCGGCCATGTCGTGCACGCGGATGGAGTGGCAGCAGTACAGCAGCGAGCGCTCCCCGTCGCGCAGCACCGAGATCTGCGAGCCGGTTGCGCCGTGCTCGCCGTCGATCATGCGGAACACCGCCCAGTTGGGGCACGGATCACTCACCTGCGCCAGGTTCCCCCACGGCAGCGGGATGCCGTTGCCGCGGTAGACGGCGCGCAGGTATCCCGGGGGGTAGGCATCGAAGAAATGCCAGTAAGGATAGGGGGAGACCTTGGTCATGCGGCGCATGACCACCGCCGGGGTCAGCTCGAGCTTTGCGCCGGCCTCGACGCGGTGGCGCTCGCGCGCGAGGAAGCGGCGGAACGGCACGCGCGGGGCAAGCAGCGCGCCGGCGAAGAAGCTGCATTCGAAGTCGCGCCAGGCGTGCAGCACGTCCTGGGCATTCATGCCGGCGGCCGCAGACCCGCCCTCGGGGCTGCCGCCCATCTCCCCGCCGGTCGCGTGCGGGGATTTCAGGCCATCGCCGCCGTGCAGCACCTTGTGGCCGATGTGCGCGGCCAGGTCGAATTTCAGCCGCGCCGGATCGGACTGCAGGGCGCGGTTGGCGTAGATGATGCGCGGGGACTCGAAGAAGGAGCGCACCATGCTGCGCACCTCACGGTCCTTGTCGCGGGCGAGCACGGGCTTGCGCTCGAACCAGCGGATCTCCAGCCCGTGGCGGCGGCACAGCCGCATCAGGTCATCGACGCCGAGGGGGAAGCGCCGCTCGCCGACGCTGTCGGCGGCGCGCTCCAGGTCGGGGAAATCGTTGCGCGAGATCTCCTGGTGCGAGCGGATCAGCAGGTGCGCGAACTGCCGCCCCGTCGTGCCGGTCTGCGCCAGCAGCTCCGGGATCGCCGCCTGCAGCAGGGTCTTGGAAAACAGGAACGCCGGCTCGAGCGGCACCCGCGCCGGGGCGCTGCCGGGGCCGGCAGGCACCAGCTCCAGGTCGGCGCTCTCATCGAGGAACCAGGCGCTGGGACGCTGGAAAACGCTGGCCAGCAGGGCCAGCACCTCAGCCGAGGGGGCGCGCTTGCCGCTCTCGATCATGCTCAGGTAGGAGACCGAGGGCGCCACGGCGCATCGCGCTGCACGCAGCGTGCCGACAGCTCCTCGAGGGTGAGGCCGTTGGCCTTGCGCAGGCTGCGCAGCTTCGCGCCGAGGAAATGACCCTTACGCAGCAGCTGCGGCATATGTCATCAGACCGAAGTTGGGGGTTGTGAAATTAACAATGTGAAGTTTCCGCAGTCAAATTTCCCAGTCAAGCGCGTATATTTATCCTGCCATGAGCGCTCAGAGCCCTAGCCCAGACCTATTCGCGCGAGCCTGCCGGCCCCAAGGTCGAGGTGCTCGGTGCTGCCATCGAGCGGCAGGCCGAGGTACTCACCCCGCTCGCGCTGCAGCTGCTCGCGAGCCTGCACCGGCGCTTCAATACCCGCCGCCTGGAGCTGCTCAACGCGCGCCGCGACCGGCAGATCCAGCTCGACGACGGTGCGCTGCCGGACTTCCTCGCCGACACCGCCAAGGTGCGGGCGGGCGAGTGGCGCATCGAGCCGGTGCCGCAGGATCTGCTCGATCGGCGCGTGGAGATCACCGGACCGGTCGACCGCAAGATGGTCATCAACGCGCTCAACGCACCGGTGCGCTGCTTCATGGCCGATTTCGAGGATTCCTGTTCGCCCACCTGGGAGAACCTGATCCGCGGCCAGGTGAACCTGGCCGACGCGATCCGCCGCACCATCAGCTTCGCCGACGGCGCGACCGGCAAGATCTATCGCCTGAACGAGCACACCGCGACCCTGATCGTGCGCCCGCGCGGCTGGCACCTGCCCGAGAAGCACGTCCGCATCGACGGCGAGCCGGTGTCGGGCGCCTTGTTCGATTTCGCGCTCTTCCTCGCCAACAACCACGAGGCGCTGGCGCGCCGCGGCACCGGGCCGTACTTCTACCTGCCGAAGATGGAAAGCCACCTCGAGGCGCGGCTGTGGAACGAGGTGTTCATCGCCGCCCAGGAGGCACTCGGCCTGCCGCGCGGCACGATCAAGGCCACCGTGCTCATCGAGACGATGCTGGCCGCATTCGAGATGGACGAGATCCTGTTCGAGCTGCGCGAGCACAGCGCCGGGCTCAACTGCGGACGCTGGGACTACATCTTCAGCTTCATCAAGAAGTTCCGTAATCGGGCCGACTTCGTGCTGCCCGACCGCGGCACCGTGACGATGGACCGGCATTTTCTCAAGTCCTACGTCGAGCTGCTCATCAAGACCTGCCACCGCCGCGGCGCGCACGCCATGGGCGGGATGGCCGCGCAGATCCCGATCCGCGATGACCCGAAGGCGAACGAGGCGGCGATGGCGCGGGTGCGCGCCGACAAGCTGCGCGAGGCGCACGCCGGCCATGACGGCACCTGGATCGCGCATCCGGGACTGGCGGCGATCGCGCGCGAGGCATTCGACGCGGTCATGCACGGCCCGAACCAGCTGGCGGTGAGCCGCGCCGAGGTCAACGTCGGGCGAGCTCGACCTGCTGAAGGTGCCCGAGGGCGACATCACCGAGGGCGGGGTACGCAACTGCATCCGCGTGGGCGTGCAGTACCTCGAGGCCTGGCTGCGCGGCAACGGCTGCGTGCCGCTCTACCATCTGATGGAGGATGCCGCCACGGCCGAGATCTGCCGCGCGCAGCTGTGGCAGTGGCTCAGGCACGGGGCGCACACCAGCGACGGGCAGCCGATCACGCTCGAGCGCTTCGACCGGCTGATGAGCTCCGAGATCGACCGCATCCACGACGAGGTCGGACGCTGCGCGCCTCACCCACGGGGTATTCCCCACCGCCGCGCGCCTGTTCGAGCAGATGACCAAGAGCGAGACCTTCGATGAGTTTCTGACGCTGCCGGCCTACGAGCTCCTCAGCTGACACCGACGATCAACTACCGAGGCATAGCGACCATGAGTGCTGTCAAATCTCTCCCCACGGCCGAAGAACTGCGGCGTACCTGGCGCGAGAGTCCGCGCTGGCGCGGCATCCAGCGCGGCTACGAGGCCCAGGATGTGGTGCGGCTGCGCGGCACGATTCCCGTGGAGCACTCGATCGCGCGCCTCACCGCCGAGAAGCTCTGGCGCTACCTGAACGAGAAGCCGTTCGTGAATGCGCTCGGGGCGCTCACCGGCAACCAGGCCATGCAGCAGGTGAAGGCCGGACTCGATGCCATCTATCTGTCGGGCTGGCAGGTGGCCGGCGATGCCAACCTTTCCGGTGAGATGTATCCGGACCAGTCGCTGTATCCGGCCGACTCGGTGCCGGCCGTGGTCCGGCGCATCAACAACACGCTGCGCCGCGCCGATGAGATCCAGCATGCCGAGGGCGATGACTCGGTCGACTGGCTCAAGCCGATCGTGGCCGATGCCGAGGCCGGGTTCGGCGGCGTGCTCAATGCCTTCGAGCTGATGAAGCAGATGATCGATGCGGGCGCTGCGGGGGTGCACTTCGAGGACCAGCTGTCCTCGGCCAAGAAGTGCGGGCACATGGGCGGCAAGGTGCTCGTGCCCACCCAGGAGGCGATCAACAAGCTCGTGGCCGCGCGCCTGGCGGCGGATGTCTGCAACGTGCCGACCGTACTGGTGGCGCGCACCGATGCGGAGGGCGCGACGCTGTTGACCTCCGATGTCGACGAGCGCGACCGCGCGTTCATCGATTCCGTCAAGGGACGCACCGCCGAGGGCTTCTTCAGTGTCAAGGCCGGCCTGAAACAGGCGATCGCCCGCGGGTGCGCTTACGCGCCCTACGCGGACCTGGTGTGGTGCGAGACCGCCAAGCCGGATCTGCAGGAGGCGCGCGAGTTCGCCGAGGCCATTCACGCCGAGCATCCCGGCAAGCTCCTCGCCTACAACTGCTCGCCGTCATTCAACTGGAAGCGCAAGCTCGATGACGCGCAGATCGCCAGGTTCCAGCGTGAGCTCGGGGCGATGGGCTATCGTTTCCAGTTCATCACCCTGGCGGGGTTCCACGCGCTCAACTTCTCCATGTTCGAGCTGGCGCGCGGCTACAAGACTCAGCAGATGAGCGCATACGTGAGCCTCCAGCAGGCCGAGTTTGCCGCCGAGGCGCACGGCTATACCGCCACCAAGCACCAGCGCGAGGTCGGCGCGGGTTACTTCGATGCCGTCACGCAGGCGGTCACCGGGGGCACCTCCTCCATCACCGCGCTTGCCGGCAGCACCGAGGAGCAGCAGTTCCACAAGGTGTCCTAGGCGCGCACCCACACCCGGAAACGCGCTAGGCTAGCCGCCGTCGGCCGCGCGGGCGGCCGTGGGGATGCTGATGGGCACGCGCGGGCTGTGGCGGTCCTTGTACCTGCAGGTGCTGATCGCAATCGCGGTCGGCATCGCACTCGGCATCTTTTTCCCGCACCTCGCCCAGGCACTGAAGCCCCTCGGCGACGGCTTCATCAAGCTCATCCGGCTGCTCATCGCGCCGATCATCTTCTGCACCGTGGTGACCGGCATCGCCGGCATGGCGCGCCTGCGTGATGTCGGCAAGGCCGGGGGACTGGCGCTGCTGTATTTCGAGGTGGTCTCCACGATCGCGCTCGTCATCGGCCTGGTGATCGTCAACGTAATCAAGCCGGGCGTGGGCGTGAACGCCGATCCGGCAACCCTCGATACCCACGCCATCGCGCAGTACACCAGCGCCGGGAGCATGCCCGGGTTCACCGAGTTCGTGCTCAACATCATCCCCGCGACCTTCTTCGGCGCCTTCGCCAACGGCGAGGTGCTGCAGGTGCTGCTGCTCGCGGTGCTGTTTGGCTTCGCGTTGCACGCGGTCGGCGGCAAGGCCAACCCGCTCTATGGGCTCATCGAGGAGGGCGGGCAGGTCCTGTTCCGCATCGTCGGCTACATCATGCGGCTGGCGCCGCTCGGGGCCCTGGGGGCGATGGCCTTCACCGTCGGGCGCTACGGGCCGGAGTCGCTGTTGGCGCTGGCGCGGCTCATGGGTTGCTTCTACCTCACCTGCATCCTCTTCGTCGTGGTGGTGCTCGGGCTCATCGCCTGGCTGCACCGCTTCTCGGTGCTCGCGTTCGTCCGCTACATCCGCGAGGAGCTGTTCATCGTGCTCGGCACCTCTTCCTCCGAGTCGGTGCTGCCGCGGATGCTGCGCAAGATGGAGGAGGCCGGCGTCGCCAAGCCGATCGTCGGGCTCGTGATCCCGGCCGGCTATTCCTTCAATCTCGACGGCACCTCGATCTACCTCACCATGGCCGCCATCTACATTGCCCAGGCGACCAACACCCCGCTCGACATCTGGCACCAGCTGACGCTGCTCGCGGTGCTGCTGCTGACCTCCAAGGGTGCCGCGGCGGTCACCGGCGGTGGCTTCATCACGCTCGCCGCCTCGCTCTCGGCGGTCGGGCACGTTCCGGTGGCCGGGCTCGCGCTCATCCTGGGGGTCGACCGCTTCATGTCCGAGGCGCGCGCGCTCACCAACCTCATCGGCAACGGTGTCGCCACCATCGTGGTGGGGCGGTGGTGCGGGCAGCTGGATGAGGCGCGCCTGCAGGCGGTACTGGGAGGCCACGAGCAGCCACCGCTGTCCTCGCCGTCGGCCCCTGAGCAGGCTAGAAGTTCGCGGTGATCGCCAGCGACAGGAGCGAGCTGTCGCCCTGCGAGCCGTTGAAGCGCTCGTACTCGAGTTTGACGCCGGGCAGCCCGAATTTGAGCTGTGCCCCGACTCCCCACGCGAAACCGGTGTTGGTGCTGCTCTGCGCGGCGGGCACCAGCGTGAGGCACAGCTGGCATGCGGGAGTGGCGTTGCTGTTCTGCTGCACGCGGGCCACGCCCGCCTTGGCATACAGGTCCAGGATCGGCAGCGGCACCGGCAGGTACCCGACACCGTAGAGCGCGGTGGCATGCGCCTTGGTGGAGGCCTGGGTCACATTGGCGGAACCGCCGTAGCTGACGCTCTTGCTGCCCAGATCTGCGTACTCGATCTCGGCACCGAGCACGCTGATCGGGCGCCAGCCCGCCATGAGCTTCCAGCCCGTCACGTGGGCGTCGATCTGATAGGGGTCCTGTTTGAGGACGGACTGTCCCACGCCGGCGCCGACGTAGAAATCCAGGGGATCGGCCACGCAGGCCGCGCTGGCCGCAAGCGCGGCGCAGATCAGGGTCGGTCGCAGCACACTCACGTTGAGGTTCCTGTCAATTGACCGGCGCACGCGGGCGCCGGCGCCAACTGTGAAAATCTCACTAGAAATTGGCGGTCAGCGCCAGCGACAGCAGCGAGTCGTTGCCCTGCGAGCCATTGAAGCGCTCGTACTCGAGCTTTACCGCCGGCAGTCCGAACTTCAGCTGCGCACCGGCGCCCCAGGCGAAGCTGGTGTTGGAGGTATCGATGACCGTCGTGGTCGGCGTGGTCGAGAATCCGACCGGACAGCCCGGGCAGCTCTGCACCACGGTGGTGTGGCCCTGCATGCGCGCCACGCCGGCCTTGGCATACAGATCCAGCATCGGCAGCGGCACCGGCAGGTAGCCCAGCGCGAAGAGCGCCGTGGCGTGCGCCTTGGTGTCGATCTGCTGGGCGAGCAGCGGGTAGCTCACGTTCTTGCTGCCGAGATCGACGTACTCGACCTCCGCGCCGAGGGTGCTGATCGGACGCCAGCCCGCCATCACCTTCCAGCCGGTCACGTGCGAGTCGACCTGATAGCCATCCTGCTTCAGGGTCGCCTGGCCGACACCGGCGCCTGCGTAGAAATCCAGCGGATCCGCGCCGCAGACCGCCGTCACCGCCAGGGCGGTGCACAGCACGGTCGGTTGCAGAAATCTCATGTCTGATTGTCCTTTCACGTCAGTGTGGCCGGGGCTCAAGAACGGCCGTGGGTTGCGAGGTCAGGCCCGATTTCGCGGCAGAAGTTCCGCCGTGCGGCGCATTACTTTGCCGTCGGCATGGCGAATTCGGCGCCCTTGGGCGTGCTCTCCGGCCAGCGCTGCATGATCGATTTCTGCCGTGTGTAGAAACGCACGCCTTCCTCACCGTACGCGTTCATGTCGCCGAACAGGCTGCTCTTCCAGCCACCGAAGCCATGCCAGGCCATCGGCACCGGGATCGGCACGTTGATGCCGACCATGCCCACCTCGATGCGCCGCCCAAACTCGCGCGCGACGTTGCCATCGCGGGTGTAGCAGGCCACGCCGTTGGCCATCGGATGCGCGTTGACGAGGTTGACCGCGGCGCTGAAGTCCGGGACGCGCACGCACACGAGCACCGGTCCGAAGATCTCCTCGCGGTAGATGCGCATATCCGGGCGCACCTGATCAAAGAGCGTCGCGCCGATGAAGAAGCCGGCCTCGTGACCGGCAACCCGGAACTCGCCAGTGCCATCGGGGTCCAGGCGGCCATCGACCAGCAGCCGCGCTCCGCTTGCGGCGCCGTCGGCGATGTAGCTGCGCACCCGCTCGAGCGCGGCCTGGTTGATGAGTGGTCCCATCTCGATCTCGGCGCGCATGCCGTGGCCGACGCGCAGCTGTTTCGCGCGCGCCGCCAGCTGCGGCAGCATGCGCTCGGCGGTGTCACCGACCAGCACCGCCACCGAGATCGCCATGCAGCGCTCGCCGGCTGAGCCGTAGGCGGCACCGATCAGTGCGTCCACCGCCTGCTCGAGGTCCGCATCGGGCATGACCACCATGTGGTTCTTGGCGCCGCCCAGGGCCTGCACGCGCTTGCCATGCTGCGCGCCGCGCTGATAGATGTAATGAGCGATGGGAGTCGAGCCGACGAAGCTCAGTGCGCGCACCTCGGGATGCTCCAGCAGCGCGTCGACGGCGACCTTGTCGCCCTGCACGACGTTGAACACGCCATCGGGCAGCCCTGCCTGCTGCAGCAGCCGCGCCATGAATATCGAGGCCGAGGGGTCGCGCTCACTGGGTTTGAGGATGAAGCTGTTGCCGCAGGCGATGGCCAGCGGAAACATCCAGCACGGCACCATGCACGGAAAGTTGAAGGGCGTGATGCCGGCAACCACGCCGAGCGGCTGGCGCAGGGTCCAGTTGTCGATGCCGGTGGAGACCTGGTCGGTGAAGTCGCCCTTGAGCAGCTGCGGGATCCCGCAGGCGAACTCCACGATCTCGATGCCGCGCGTGACCTCGCCCTGGGCGTCGCTGAACACCTTGCCGTGCTCGGCGGTGATCAGGGTCGCCAGCGCGTCGCGGTGCTCGTTGAGCAGCGCGAGGAAGGCGGCCAGCACCCGCGCGCGGCGCACCGGCGGGGTCTGCGACCAGCCCGGCAGTGCCGCGCGCGCGCTCTCGACCGCGGCGGCGACGTCGGCGCTGGTGGCGAGCGCCACCTCGCGGGCCACCGCGCCGGTGGCCGGATTGAACACCGGCAGGCGTGCGCCGCCCCCGGGCACGGCGCGGCCCCCGATCCAGTGAGTGACCAGAGGCTCGCCCCCGGCCTGCGGGCTGGCGGAGGTGTCGTCCGGAGGAAACTTTGCGATGGCCATGCAGCACCCGTGAAGGAAAGCAAGCGCGGAGCCGCAAATCATAGACCACATCGTGCTCGCCCCGCATACTGGCGCGCCAAATCATGGCTACCCGGCTGCTCTTCGCCACGCAGGTCTACCAGGCCCGGCTCCGGCCGGACTGGAGCTCACTGAACGCGCGTCTGCTGCGCGAGTGCCGCCAGCTGCGTGCCGATGATGCGGCCGGCCGCCGCTGGTCGGCCCGCAACTATCCGGGCGGCTACACCTCCTACGGCTCCGCGCACCGCATGCAGCAGCTGTCGCCGAGCTTCGCCGCGCTCGCCGCCGCGATCGACGGCCATGTGCGGCGCTTTGCGCGTGCGCTCGATTTCGATCTGCGCGGCCACGCCCTGGCCATGACCGACTGCTGGGTCAACATCATGGGCCGGGGCGCGGTTCACGGCCTGCACCTGCATCCGCACGCGAGCATCAGCGGCACCTATTACGTGCGCTTGCCCTCCGGCGTGCCCGGCATCAAGTTCGAGGATCCGCGGCTGGCGAGCTTCATGGCGGCGCCGCCGCTGCGGCGCGCCGCGCGGCGCACGAACCGCCGCTGGATCACGCTGCCGGTGCGGCCCGGACAGGTGGTGCTGTTCGAGAGCTGGCTGCGACACGAAGTGGCGCCGCAGCGCACCCACACCGAGCGCATCAGCATCAGCTTCAACTACAACTGGTTCTGACTCTTCCCGCGCGTCAACGCGCCTTGCGCGCCTGCGTTCTGACGCACGAGAGCGCGGCGCATGCGCGCGCCTGCAGTTCAGCTGTCGTTCAGTCCCGCTCGGTCAGGGTGGAGTTGGAAGGAGTGTCCGGTGCGCAGTCGAGTGCTTGGTCTTGCAGCGGTCCTGACGCTCGCGGGTGCGCCGGTCGTGTCAGGCGCCGGGGTGTTCGTGGGCGTGTCGGTCAACCTCGCGCCCCCGGCGCTGCCGGTGTACGTGCAGCCGGCCATTCCGGGCGCAGGCTACATCTGGACGCCGGGTTACTGGGCCTGGGCGCCCAGCGGCTACTACTGGGTGCCGGGTACCTGGGTGCTGCCGCCGTCGGTGGGTCTGCTGTGGACGCCCGGCTACTGGGGCTGGGTGAACGGCGCTTACCTGTGGCACGCCGGTTACTGGGGGCCGCACATCGGCTTTTACGGCGGCGTCAATTACGGTTGTGGCTATACCGGCGTCGGCTATGCCGGCGGCTACTGGCGCGGCGGCCACTTCATGTACAACACGACCGTGAACAACGTGCGCAACATCAGCGTCACGAACGTCTACAGCCGCACGGTGGTCAATGATGTGACCGTGAACCGCGTCAGCTACAACGGCGGCGCCGGCGGCACCGCCGCGCGGCCGACCTCCTCGGAGCTCGCGGCCGCGCACGAGCAGCACGTGGCCCTCACCGGCGCCCAGCGCGAGCAGGAGAACCTCGCCCGCAGCGAGCCCGCGCTGCGCGCGGCCGTGAACGGCGGCCACCCCGCGATCGCCGCGACCGCGCGTGCCGGCGCCTTCAGCGGGCATGATGTGGTGGCCGCACGTGGCGCCGGCAGCGGGTCGGCGCAGGCACACGGCACGCCTGGCCACAGCACGCTGGCCGCACCGGCGCACGCACCGGCGTCTGCGCCCTACCAGGCAGCGGCGGCGAACCGCGCCGGCAATGGCGCTCATCCGGCTGAGCCGGTGGCGCACGCCGCGGCGCCGTACCACGGCGCGCCGCAATACCATACAGCCGCGCCGCACGCCGGCAGCGGCGCCGCACCGGGCGGTCCGGGTGCCAGCGCGGCTCCGGGCGCGCAGGCCGGGCGCGAAGCTCACTCCGGGCACGAGGGCCGCCGCTAGCGCCTCGCTGCAGGCAGGGGGATGCCGTCAGCGCGTCCCGACCCCGCGCGCTTAAGGCGCCGGCGGATTAGGGCAGCACCCGGCGCAGCCAGGCGGCGATGTCGCCGACCTCCTGCGGACACACCGAGTGAGGCATGCTGTAGGCATGCCATTGCACCGCATAACCGGCCGCCGCGAGCTGCTGACGCGCATCCTCTCCGAGGGCGAGGGCCACCACCGGGTCCTGCGTGCCGTGCGCCAGGAACACCGGTGTGGTGTTGTTGGCTGCGTTGCGCTCCTCGCCCAGGCGCGCGGCGAGCAGCAGATAGCAGGACAGCCCCATGATGCCGGCGAGGCTCTCCGGGTAGCGCGTGCCGGCGAAGAGAGCCATGGCACCGCCCTGTGAAAACCCGGCGAGCACGATGCGGCTGCTCGGGATACCGCGCGCATTCTCGGCGTGGATCAGCTCACCTACGCGCTGCGCTGAGGCGCGGATCCCGGCCTCGTCCTCGGCGGCGCCGCGGTTGAGTGCGCGGATGTCGTACCAGGCGCGCATGGCGTATCCGTTGTTGATCGTCACCGGGCGCACCGGCGCATGCGGGAAGATGAAGCGCAGCGTGCGTTCGCCCGGGCGCACCAGCTCCGGCACGATGGGCTCGAAATCATGCCCATCGGCGCCGAGTCCGTGCAGCCAGATCACCGCGGCCTGCGGGTTGGGTCCGGTCTCGATCTGCACTGCATCGCTGGCCACGGGCGGCTCCTTGGGGGGCAGGGACCTGCATGGTAGTGCAGCGCCGGGCTACCCGGCACCACGGAACGCCTGAGTGGCGCGGCGCCGGGGTGCCACGCGCCGCCGCGGCGCGAGCCCGCGACCGCGCCGCGCGCGTGCCGGGCGGCGTCCGAGCGCGATCACCTGGGTGTTGTATCTGGTGTACGCCGCGCTGCTGCTGGCGGCGGCGGATCTGCTCTACCAGGTGATCCGCAAGCCCACCGAGCTCTTCTTCCCGGTGAGCGGGGTGTTCTACAAGAGCCCGCGGGAGACCTGGGGCGCTTACGGGTCCCTGTTCGAGCGCTACGCGACCGCGCACGTGAGCGCGACGACGCTCGCCGCGCTGGCCCAGGTGGAGGGCTCGGGCAATCCGCTGGTGCGCACCTACTGGCACTGGGTATGGCCGGCGCGGCCTTATGAGCTGTACCGGCCCGCTTCCAGCGCCGTCGGCATGTACCAGCTCACGGATGCCACCTTCGCCGAGGCCCGGCACTACTGCATCCACGACCATGTGCTGACGCGCGAGGGTGCCTGGGACGACTGGCACTCGTGCTGGTTTACGGGCTGGTACACCCGCGTCGTGCCGCGCGATGCCATAGAACTGACCGCTGCGGACCTGGAGCTGAAGATCTCGGCCATCCTCGCCGAGGGACACGTGCGCCCGGGACCGGGTGCCGCCCAACTGCAGCACCTCGCCGCGGTGGTACACCTGTGCGGGGCCGGTGCGGCCGCGGCGTACGCGCATCGCGGCTTCCGCTTCACCCCGGGACAGCGCTGCGGCGAGCATGACCCGCACGAATACCTCGAGCGCGTGGAAGCCTTAAGCCGCGAGTTCGCGCAGCTGGCGAATCGGGGGGCGGCTACGCCTCAGTGATGGTGATCGCCGGGCCCGTGGACGTGGCCGTGCGCGAGCTCTTCGGCGGTGGCGGCGCGCACTGCGCCGACCTCGACCTCGAAGTTGAGGTTCTGCCCGGCCAGCGGATGATTGCCATCGAGGGTGACCAGATCCCCGGCCAGGCGCGTCACCGTGACCGCCCGCACCCCCTCGGCGGTCTGGGCCTGCAGGCGCATGCCGACGCGGACCTCCGGGATGCCCTTGAGGGCGCGGCGCGGGACCTGCTGCACCAATGCCTGGTCGTACTCGCCGTAGGCTTCGGCGGGGGCGATCTTCACCTGCAGCTTGTCGCCGGTGTGCTTGCCGGCCAGTTCCTTCTCCAGCCCGGGGATGAGATTGCCGTGGCCGTGCAGATAGGTCAGCGGCTCCCCGTCGGCGGACTGGTCAAGCACATCGCCGGCATCGTTCTTCAGGGTGTAGTGGATGGCGACCACCTGGTCGGGGGCAATACTCATCGGGCATCCTTCAGAGGGCTGAAAACGGGTTGTCGGGGTGGCGCACCGCAGCGGGCGCGCGGCGGCTGGCGCGGAAGGATAACATTGCGCACCCCGCGCGTCCCTCGGACCAAAGCACCGGCCGCCGCCTTGCGGCCACTGGAGACAGCCGATGACTTCCGTGCAGCTGGCACTCCTGGCCGCCGCCCTGGCGGCGCCGGCGCTGACAATGGCCGCCGAGAACGCGTCCGACTCCCCAAGGACCTCCCTCATGGCCGAGAACCCGTTTGCCGCCCCCAGTGCGTTGCCGTTCCAGCTGCCGCCGTTCGACCGCATCCACGATAGTGACTACCGCCCGGCCTTCGAGGCCGGCATGCGCGCGGAGCTGGCGGAGGTGGCCGTCATTACCGCAAACCCCGCGGCGCCGAGCTTCGAGAACACCATCGTGGCGCTGGAGCGCTCCGGAGCGCTGCTCATCCGGGTGGAGAACGCCTTCTCGCGCCTGAACGCCTGCAACACCGATGCGGAGATGCAGCGCATCGATACCGAGATGGCGCCGCGGCTGAGCGCACAACGCGATGCAATCTATCTCGACCCGAAGCTGTGGGCGCGCGTGCAGACGCTGTATGCAAAGCGCGCCGCCCTCGGCCTCGATGCCGAGTCGCTGCAGCTGCTGACGCGCTATCACACCATGTTCATGCGCGCCGGCGCGGAGCTCTCGGACGCCGACAAGGAGCGACTGAAAGCTCTCAACGCCGAGATCTCCAGCCTCACCACGCGCTTCAAGCACAACGTCCTCAAGGCCACCGCCGATGGTGCCGTGGTGGTGGACAGCGAGAGCGAGCTCGCCGGTCTTTCCAGTGCGCAGATCGGCGCCGCGGCGCAGGCCGCCGCCGCCCGCGGCCTGCAGGGCAAGTGGGTGATCGCGCTGCAGAACACCACCAACCAGCCGGTGCTGGCACAGCTGAACAACCGCGCGCTGCGCGAGCGGATCTACCGGGCTTCCATCGGCCGGGCGCTGAGCGGCGCGACCGACAACACCCCCGTCATCGCCCGGCTGGTGAAACTGCGGGCCGAACGCGCCGCGCTTCTGGGATATCCGAGTCACGCCGCCTACCAGCTCGCCGACGAGTCGGCCGGGAACGCCGCAGGCCGTGAGCGATATGCTCAGTCAGGTGGCCCCGGCGGCCCTGGCGCGGGCGCGCGAGGAAGGTGCCGACATCCAGAAGCTCATCGACGCGCAGGCGCGCGCCGCGCAGCAGCCGAGCTTCGCCCTGCAGCCGTGGGACTGGTCGTACTACGCCGAGCAGGTGCGCAAGGCGCGCTACGACTTCGACCAGTCGCAGGTCGCGCCGTATTTCGAGCTCGACCATGTGCTCAAGGACGGCGTGTTCTACGCCGCCAACCAGCTCTACGGCCTGACTTTCGAGGAGCGCACCGATCTGCCGCGCTATCAGCCGGACGTGCGCATCTTCGAGGTCTTCGACGCCGGTCGACCACCCCCTGGCACTGTTCATCGCCGATTACTTCGCGCGCGACAACAAGCAGGGCGGGGCGTGGATGGCGCCCTACGTCTCGCAGTCGAAGCTGCTGCACCACAAGCCGGTGGTCGCCAACCACCTCAACATCCCCAAGCCGCGCCCGGGCGAGCCGGCGCTGCTGACCTTCGATGAAGTCACCACGATGTTTCACGAGTTCGGGCACGCCGTGCACGGCATGCTCTCGAACGTGCGCTATCCGACGCTCTCGGGTACCCAGGTGCCACGGGACTTCGTCGAGTATCCGTCCCAGTACAACGAGATGTGGGCGCGCGAGCCGCAGGTGGTGGCGCACTATGCGCGCCACTACCAGACCGGCGCAGCGATGCCGCAGGAGCTGCTGGACAAGGTGCTCGCCGCGCAGCACTTCAACCAGGGCTACGCCACCACCGAATATCTCGCCGCGGCGCTGCTGGACCAGAGCTGGTATCGGCTCGATGCCGCCCAGGCGCCGGAGGCCTCGGGCGTCGTGGCCTTCGAGGAGCGCGCGCTCCAGGGCAGCGGGCTCGACTACGCCCCGGTGCCGCCGCGCTATCACTCGGCCTACTTCTCCCACATATTCGAGGGCGGGTATTCGGCGGGTTACTACGCGTACCTGTGGAGCGAGGTGCTGGCGCGCGACACGGGTCAGTGGTTTCACGCGCACGGCGGGCTGACGCGCGCCAACGGCGACGGTGCTGCGCGACAAGGTGCTCTCGCGCGGGCGCAGCGAGGATCCCCAGGTGCAGTTCCGTAACTTCTACGGGGGGCCGCCGCAGATCGAGCCGCTGCTGCAGTACCGCGGGCTCGCCGGCGGCGGTGCTGCCGCCGGGGGCCCCTAGCGCGCGCGGTCGATGGCGGCGAGCAGCCGCCGGAAGCAATCCAGCAGCGGCAGCTGCAGATTGAGCGCCTGCGCGCGTTCGAGCGCATAGCCGAGGGTCTCGTTGACCTCGAGCGGGCGTCCGGCCTCCACATCCTGCAGCGCCGACATGCGGTGCTCCGGGGCGTGGCTGCGGTAGTGGGCGCCGGCCGCCGTGACGAGGGCCACCGCCTCCGGCTCCGGCAGGGAGGCGAGGCTGGCGGCCGGCAAAATGGCACGGTCGCTCAGGGGAATGTCGAGCGCACGCGCCAGCGCTCCCATCTCGCGCGTCAGCCGCACCAGCACCAGCGCCGCGTCCGGATCGCTCAGATATTTCCACGTCGGGGCACGCGTGGTGACGGCGAGCGCGATCAGGCCCACCCAGGCGCAGAACTTCGACCATTCGAGCGAGAGAATCTCCTCGGTCGCGGCTGCGCGCACGCCGGCGGCGTCGAGCACGTGCGCCAGCTGCTCGGCGCGCGCGCTGCGGCCGCGCGGCAGCTCGCCGATCAGGATGTTGACGTTGCGGGTGAACAGCACGGTGCCGTCGGCGAGCAGCTCGCCGCTGGTGTCGGCCAGCGCCCCGAGCACGCGCGCAGCGCCGAAGGCCTGGGCGAGGAGCTCGTCCTTGAGGGGGCCGTTCTGGATCGACAGTGTCACGTCGAACTCGGCCGTCCCGAGCGTGGCGAGGGCCTGCGCCGTGCCGGGCGTCTTGGTGGCGACGATCAGCGCGCCGGCGCTGTGCAGCTGCGCCGGATCGCGCAGCGTGTGCACCGGCGTCGTGAACTCAGCCAGCCCGCGGATGGTGATGCCGGCGGCGTCGAGTTGCGCAGCGCGGCGGCCGCGCGCCAGCATCGCAACGCTGTGACCGGCCCGCGCGAGGTGGGCGCCGACGATCGAGCCCATGGCTCCGGCGCCGAGGATGGCGAACTCGTACTGCGGCAAGCTGCACCCGCGCTGCTGAGGACCGCCGCGCGCGCCTTACAGCGCGTCGGCAATATCCTGCATGAGGCCGCGGTCCTCGGGCTTGACGGTCGGCGGATAGCGGTGCAGCACCTTGCCGTCGCGCCCGATGAGGAACTTCTCGAAGTTCCAGGTGATGTCGCCGCTCATGCCGGTCGCCGGCGAGGTGAGGAACTGATACACGGCGTGACGGTGTGGTCCGTTGACCTCGAGCTTCTCGCTGAGCGGGAAACTGACGCCGTAGGTGGTGCGGCAGAAGGCGACGATCTGCTCGGCGCTGCCGGGCTCCTGGCCGGCGAACTGGTTGCACGGGAAGCCGACCACGGTGAAGTTCTCCGCGGCCAGCTCGCGCTGCAGCTGCTCGAGCCCCTCGTACTGCGGGGTGAGCCCGCAGCGGCTGGCGACGTTTACCGCCAGGGTTACCTTGCCGTGCAGCGGACCGAGCAGATCCGGGGTGCCATCGATCCGGGCCACCGCGATGTCGTAGAAGGCGCTCATGTCGGGGTTTTCGCTCCAGGTTGGCCGACGGCCGTTCAGTTGTACGATACACCAGCGCTGGCCGTAAGATGGCGGCGCCGGGGGCCCACAGCCGGCGCAGCCCTCGGGGAGACAGCTCATGGCACAGCTCAGCAAGGCAGAAGTCACCCAGGTCGTCGCTACCCTCAATCGCATTCTCGAGCTCGAGCTCGCAGGTCTGGTGCGCTACCTGCATTACAGCTTCATGGTGTTCGGCCACAACCGCATCCCCATCGTCGCCTGGCTGCGCAGCCAGGCCGATGAGTCACAGGCGCACGCGGTGCGTGCCGGCGAACACATCACCACCCTCGGCGGTCATCCGTCGCTGAAGATGGGGGCGCTGCTGGAGACCCATAAGCACAACGTCGATGAGATCCTGCGCGAGGCGCTCACGCACGAGGAGGAGGGCCTGGCCCAGTACCACGAGCTGCTCGGCATGGTCGCGGGACGCGACGTCATGCTCGAGGAATATGCCCGTGCGCAGATCGCCGCCGAGACCAACCACGTCGCAGACATCGGCAAGATGCTGCGCAAGCCCGGCTCGATCACCTAACGCGGCGCCAACCCGCCCCGCAACCGCGCGCGGCTGTGCGCCCGGTCACGCGCCGGCACGCGCTGCGGCCCGGCAGTCGCCGCAATCGTGCGCTGCTTCACTGTTCTGCCTGGCGCCACCCGTAGACTGCGCGCGCCCGAAGACCACCGAGCTTTTTCCCATGGAACTCATCATCACCTCTCTGCTCGCCACCTGCGGCCTGCTGTTCGGGCAGATCGCCGTCATCGTCGGCAGCCGCCTGAGCGAGGCGTTCACCGCGCGCGGCTAGCGCCGGCCGCGCACCCGCGCGCCGCGCCCCGCCCAAGGGCGTATGCTTTGCGGCGTGCGCATCCTCGCGGTCACCAACATCAAGGGCGGCGTCGGCAAGACCACGACCGCGGTCAACCTGGCGTACCTGAGCGCCGCGGGCGGCTGCGCCACGCTCCTGTGGGACCTGGACTCACAGGGCGGCGCGACTTATGCGTTGCGCGGCGAGGCGCACGAGCACGCCTCGGCGAAGAAGCTGCTCGCCGGCAAGCGCGAGCTGGCCGAGCTCATCCTGGCGACCGGATACCCGCAGCTGGACCTGCTGCCGGCAGACTTCTCCTACCGCAATTTCGCGGTGCAGCTCGCCAAGCGCCGCCATCCCAGCGAGCGGCTGCTGAAGATGAGCGGGGCGTTGCGCGAGATCTACGGGGCGCTGTTCATGGACTGCCCGGCCGGGATCTCGCTGCTGACCGAGAACGTGCTGCGCGCCGCGGACGTGGTCATCGTCCCGCTGATCCCGACGCCGCTGTCGCTGCGCATGCTCGAGCAGCTTCTGGCCTTCGTCGCGCGCGAGGGCTGGCGCGACCTGCTGCTGCTGCCGTTCTTCTCGATGGTGGATCGGCGCCGCGCCTTGCACCGCGAGCTCATTGCCAGCGCCCGCAGCGAATTTCCGCAGATGCTCGCCACCGAGGTGCCGAACTGGAGCGAGATCGAGCGCATGAGCGTGCGGCGCGCACCGCTCGCGGCGTGCGCGCCGCGCAGCCCGGCGGCGGCGATCTACCGCGAGCTTTGGGCCGAGATCGGCGCGCGCAGCGCCGGCAGTGCGCTCAGCGTGCCGGTGGCGGCTGCGGCGGCTCATCGCCCGGCGAGCTGCGCGGCCGATGCCGCCGATGCGCACGAGGCGATGTGACAGCTGTGTTGCACGGGCGTATGCGCCGCGTGGTGATCTTGTAAGAAAGCGTGCGCGGCGCCACGCGTCAACCCAACTAACTCCTGCCACGTTTGCCTGAGGTCGCGTACCGAGCGTCGTCAAGCGGCGACGCATCCGGTTTCGCGCCCCAGCCCAGTTAGAATGCCGGCGGTGCAGCGCGCGGTTGCACGCCGCGGCGCCGACGGAGCATTTGCAAACCCCGGGGAGTCCATGCCGAAAGCCTTCTCGCACTTCAGTCTTCTGTGCGCCTGTGGCAGCGCATTCATGGCCTGCGTGCTGGCTGCCTGCTCCGGCGGCGGCTCGGGCGGCGGCTCGGGCGGCTCCGCGAGCACCAAGGGCAGCGCGCTCAGCGTCACCACCAGCACCCTGCCGAGCGCCGAGCTCGGCGTTGCCTACTCGCAGAGCCTGACCGCGCAGGGCGGCACACCGCCGTATACCTGGGCACTGGTTGCCGGCTCCCTGCCGCCCGGACTGCTGCTCGCCGACAGCGGCGCAATCTCCGGCACGCCCGCCGACACCACCCGCGGGGTCAGCCTCACCGTGCGCGCCACCGACTCGGGCAGCCCGGCGCAGACTAGTTCCGCAACGCTCACCCTGGTGGTGACCTCCGACCTGCAGATAACCGCCAATTCCCTGCCCGCCGGCGCGGTGGGCAGCGCGTACGAGGCGACGCTGAGCGCCGCCGGCGGGACGCCGCCGTATGCCTGGAGTCTCGCCGCCGGCACGCTGCCGGCCGGTCTGACGCTCGATGGCAAGAGCGGCGTGCTCAGCGGTACGCCCACGGCGGTCGCAGCAGCGGTGCCGCTCACCTTCGAGGTGAGCGACGCGGAGACGCCTGCGGCCAGCACCAGTGCGGCCCTGACGCTCACCGTGACACCGCGCCCGCTCACCATAACGACGAGCTCCCTTCCCTACGCGCAGGTGGGTGTCGCTTACAGCGCCACGCTGGCCGCGCAGGGCGGCAGCGGCGCGCTCTCCTGGGCACTGACCTCCGGGACCCTGCCCCCCGGGCTCAGCCTGAATGGCGCAACTGGCGCCGTCTCCGGCACCCCGACGGCGAGCGTGCTGCAGACGCCGCTCGGGTTCACCGTGAGCGATTCCAGCACGCCGCCGCAGACCCAGAAGCTCGCCCTCACGCTCACGGTGGATGCGGCGGGCATCGCGGTCGACGTCAGCCCGCACCGCGCCGCCGCCACCGTAGGTCAGGCGCTCACCTTCGCGGCCAGTACCAACGATGCCGCCGGAGTCACCTGGAGCGTAAGTCCGGCCGCGGGATCCTTCAGTGCAACGAGCAGCCAGAGTGGTGTGCCGGTCACCTTCACCGCCCCGGCCACGGCCGGCGCGTACACCGTGACCGCCACGAGCCTCAGCGACGGCTCGCGCAGCGCGGCGGTCGTCGTGGGCGTGACCGATCTCACCGGCGTGCTCACCTATCACAACGATCTGGCGCGTGACGGTGCCAACGTGCAGGAGTACGCGCTCACCACCGCCAACGTCGTCAACGCCACCTTCGGCAAGCTCTACTCGTGCGCGGTGGACGGGGCGGTATACGCGCAGCCGCTGTGGGCGGCCAAGCTCAGCATCGCCGGCGTCACCCACAACGTGGTGTTCGTGGCGACCGAGCACGACAGCGTCTACGCCTTCGATGCCGACGCAAGTCCGTGCCAGCTGCTGTGGCACGTGAGCCTCCTCGATGCGCAGCACGGGGCCTCAAGCGGTGAGACCACCGTGGCCTCCGGCGTCAGCGGCTACCAGGTCGGCTCCGGCTACGGCGACATCACTCCCGAGATCGGCATCACCGGCACCCCGGTGATCGATCCGGCCGCGCAGATCCTCTACGTGGTCGCCAAGTCCGTCGACGCCGGCGGCACGGTGTTCCACCAGCGCCTGCACGCTCTGGACCTGCTCAGCGGCGCCGAGCGTGCCGGCGCACCCGCCAACATCGCCGCCACCTACCCGAACGACAGCGGCGGCACGGTGAGCTTCAGTACGCAGCAGGAAAACCAGCGCGGCGGACTCACCTCAAGCGGCGGCACGCTCTATCTGGCCTGGGGTTCCCATGAGGACGCCGCGCCCTGGTACGGCTGGGTGATGGGCTACTCCTACGACGGCTCGGCCTTCACCCAGCAGTCGGTGCTCAACGTCGCGCCCAACTCCGGCGAGGCCGGGATCTGGATGAGCGGCGGGGCGCCCTCGGTCGACTCCGGCGGCCACCTCTACGTCCTCACCGGCAACGGCCAGTTCGACGGCGCCGCCACCAGCGGCCCGAGCGATGACTACGGCGACTCGTTCCTGCAGCTCAAGCCCGGCGCCGGCAAGCAGGGACTCGCGGTGTCCTCGTTCTTCACGCCGAGCGATCAGGCGAGCCTCTATGCGCAGGACGGGGACTTCGGCTCGGGCGGGTCCGCACTGGTGCTCAATCTGACCAGCGGCAGCGGCGTGCAGCACGTGGTGGTCGGTGGCGGCAAGGACCAGACGCTCTACGTGCTCAACGGCGATCAGCTCGGCGGCTCCGGTGACGGCAACGCGCTGCAGTCCTTTGCGCTCGCCGGGCCGATCTTCGCCACGGGCGCATTCTGGAACAACACGCTCTACATCGCCCCGCTCGGGCAGGCGCTGAGCGCCTACGCGTTCCAGCCCGCGGCGAGCCCGCCGCAGTTCACTCCCACGGCCGCCTCGGCATCGCCCACCAGCTACGGATTTCCGGGCGCGACCCCCGCGGTGTCGGCGAGCGGCACGGCCAACGGCATCGTCTGGGCAATCGACAGCAGCAGCTACTGCACGCAGAACTCGCCGGCGTGCCGGCCGGCGGTGCTGCATGCCTACGATGCGACGGCGCTGGGGACGGAACTGTGGAACAGCGCGCAGATCGGCGCCGATGCGGCCGGCAATGCCGTGAAGTTCACCGTGCCCACCGTGGCGAACGGCAAGGTCTATATCGGCACGCGTGGCAACAACACCGGCGGCGCCGACGGCTCGACCTCGATCCCCGGTGAGCTCGAGGTCTACGGGCTGAAGCCCTAAGCGCTGCGCCGCAGCGGCGGCGCCGCCGCTGCTGCCGGCGCGGTGAACTCCTCGACGGCGTAGCCGGCGGCGATCCAGGCCTCCAGCCCGCCGCGCAGCGGCCGCACGCGCTCGAAGCCGTGGTCGATGAGCAGCTTCGCGGCCTTGGCGGCCGAGGCCTCGTTGGGACAGGTGCAGTACAGGACGATGTCGCGGTCGCGCGGCAGCTGGGCGAGGCGCGCGCCCACCTCCTGCACGGGCACGTGCAGGGCCCCGGGGATGCGGCGCCGCTCGAGCCCCTGCGCGATCGAGGAGCGCACGTCCATGACGAGCGGCGGCGGTACGCGCTGCAGGAACTCATAGAGCTCGGCGACGTCAATGCGCGCCATGTCGAGCGCCTTGTTGAAGCGGTAGCGCTCCCACCACTTGTAAGCGATGTAGGCCGCGAGTGCGACCAGGACCAAGGTCAGCGCAGCTCCGCCTACCCCGGCGACGCGCGGCAGCAGCCGCTCGATCTGCGGGCGCAAGAGCACCCCGCCCAGGAGTGCGGCGCCGACCCACAGGGCGCCGCCGAGCGCGCTGTAGGTGAAGAAGCGCAGCGTGCCCATGCGTGTGGCGCCGGCGAGCGGCGGGGCCACGAGGGCGAGTCCGGGGATGAACTTCGCGATGAGGAGCACCTTGGCACCCCAGCGCTCGAAGCTGGTCTGGGTCTGGTTGACGCACGAGTCCGGCGTCAGTGAGATCCGGCACAGCAACTGCATGACCCGCCCGCCGTAGGCGCGGCCGGCGAGATACCACACCCCGTCGCCGATCAGGCAGGCGCCGAGGGCCAGCGCGAACACGTCCAGCGCCGGGAGCCGACCGGCCGCGACCAGCGCGCCGGCCACGATGAGGGTAGGGGCAGCGGGCACCGGCAGCCCGAGCTGATCGCACAGCACGTTGAGAAAGATGACGCTCAGGCCGACGGGACTGCCCATCGGCGGATCTTGCCGCGCCGCAGGTGGCGCGGACAAGGAACCGGACGGGTCAGACGCCGGCTGGCCGTTTGGCGAAGATGGCCGCTACGGCCGCGTCGATGCGCTTCTGGGCTTCCGGCCCGCTCGCGTTGAACAGGCTCTGGTTGGCGCTCGCGTGCCAAAGGGGCTTGCGGCTGTGCGCGTCGTAGACATCGACCGCGATGATGCCCTCGCGATAGACGTACGGGCCACCGCCCCAGTAGCCCCATGGCCCCCACGGGTACCCGTAGCCATAACCCCAGTAGGCCCCGGCGTCATCGACCACCGTGTCGCCCCCGATGCCGTAGCCGACCAGGCAGTCCGCGGTACTGCCGGGGGCCAGTACGGTTGCGGGTGCGAGGTGACTTGCGATCGCGCTGCGCAGGCGTTCCTCGTTGAGCGGGTTGGCGATGGTGTTGCGCAGCGGGCTCGAGCCGCGAAAGGCACCGGCCCAGGCGTAGCTGCCGCAGTGAACCGTGCTGAGCAGGGCAGGGTCGGCGTCCGAGCGGACATTCAGGGCGCAGCCGGCCGCGAGCATGGCGGTGGCGGCAACGAGGGCAGAGCACAGCTTGCTCATCGGGGATGTCCTTCCGGCACAGGCGGCGGCCGGCGCCGCGCTGATTCTAACGCGCCGCCGCCGGCGGCGTTGACGCGCCGCCTCAAAAGGGCTCGCCGATGACCAGACGCCACCCCGACAGTGTTCCCGCGGCGCGGTAGCCGATGCCCAGGCGTGGCACCGCGATGCCCATGATCTGATAGGTGGGGTTGGTGCCGAACATAATCCCGCCCTCGAACTGCAGCGTCTTGGCACTGATGCCGGAGGCCGGGCCCTGGGGTGCATCGAGATAGATATCGCTGATGCCGTAGAGCCCGATCTCGAAGTGGCGGTCACGGAACGGGCCACCGATGAGGTGCCGCAGGTCCAGTCCGTTGCGCAGGCGCGTGAAGGAGTCATCGGGAAGCTGGCTGGTGTAATGCACCCCGGCGTAGGTCAGCGCAGCGCTCCACAGGTCCGCGCCGTTGAAGATGCTGAAGCGCAGGTCGCTGCGCACGCCCATGCCCCAGATCCAGGCATTGACCGAGGAGGAGGAGGCGAAGGAGGCCCCGCCCTTCACGTACGGGTAGACATGCCAGTCCTCGTCCAGCCAGTAATCCAGCTGCGCACCGGGCTCGAAGCTCAAGGCCCCGATGTGGGTGGGGATGTGCAGCTCGGCGAGGTCCTGGGTGCGGAAGTCGAAGAAGCCCACGGTCACCGGCAGGATGAACTTCAGACCCGGTCGGCCGCGCGGCCGCTCGGCGAAGCGCAGCCGGTAGCTGCCCTCGATCTGGTACACCTGGATGGTGCTGCCGTTGATCTCGTAGACCCCCGAGCCGAGCTCGCTCGCGAAGGCATAGTTGCCGAGGGTCGTATCGGCGGCGGTGCCCGCGGGCGCCGCGGGAGCCGGGGTGGCGCCGGCGGCGCAGCTCGCCCCCAGCAGCGCTGCCATGCACAGTCCTGCCCGCACCATCTGCCTGTGTGTTTCTCGTGTTTTGTAAATCAGTCTAGCAGGTCAAAATGATGCCACGGTCGGTGCCGGCAGCTGCGCGCACCATCGCGGGCGCGGCAGGAGCTGCGCCGACGTATCCGTTCGTACCCCACGGCAAGGAGTCGCCCATGACCACGTCCCGTTCCGCCGCGAGCTATCTGGGTCCGCACACCGAGACCACGCCGCTTGATGTCACGCTGGTGCTGCGGCACCGCTCCGGCGCGCCACGGGCAGCTTGGGTCTGGCCGCGCAGCGCGCCGCTGGCGCGCAGCCAGTTCGCGCAGCGCTGCGGCGCCGATCCGGCCGATCTCGCGCGCCTGCGCAGCTTCGCGCAAACCCACAATCTCACCGACACCGGCGCCGATGCGGGCCGCCGCGTGCTGCATCTGCGCGGCAGCCCGGCCGCGCTCGAGTCCGCCTTCCAGGTGCGCCTGGGCCGCTACCGTCTCGCCGACGGGCGCGGCCCCTATCTCGGCTGCGACCGCGAGCCGGCACTGCCGGAAGGGGTCATCGCGGTGCTGGGACTTGACCGCCGGCCGGTGGCCCGGCCGCACTTTCGGCGGCCGCGTGCCACACCGGCGCAGAGCTTCACGCCGCTTGAGATCGGGGCGCTTTATCAGTTCCCTCCCGGCGACGGCACCGGTCAGGGTGTCGGCATCGTCGAGCTCGGCGGTGGTTTCAGCAGCACCGACCTCGCCACCTACTTCAAGCAGCTCGGCATCGCCCCCGCGCCGAGCGTCAGCGCCGTCAGCGTCGCCGGCGGCACCAACACACCCGGCGGCGATGCCGATGGCGAGGTCATGCTCGATATCGAGGTGATCGGCGCCCTGGCGCCGCGCGCGGCCATCACCGTGTACTTCGCGCCCAACACCGATCAGGGCTTTTACGAGGCGATCTCACAGGCTGCGCAGGATGCCGCGCACCCGAACCACGTGATCTCGATAAGCTGGGGCGGCCCGGAGGACGGCTGGTCGGCCGCGGCGCTGCAGGCCATGCAGAGCGCGCTCGAGGACGCCGCCACGCTCGGCGTGACGGTCACGGTGGCCTGTGGCGACAGCGGCTCGGGCGACGGTGAGAGTGGCACGAACGTGGACTTCCCCGCCTCGAGCCCGTACGCGCTCGCCTGCGGTGGCACCAAGCTCGCAGCCAAAGGCAGTGCCATCACGAGCGAGGTGGTGTGGAACGACACCGCGAGCGGTGAGGGCGCCACCGGCGGCGGCGTGAGCGTCAAGTTTCCACTGCCGACCTGGCAGCAGAGCTCCGCCGTGCCGGCCGCGGGCAGCGGCTACCGCGGCCGCGGCGTGCCGGATGTCGCCGGCGACGCCGACCCGGAGTCGGGCTACAAGGTCCTGGTCGATGGCACCGCGCAGGTAATCGGCGGCACGAGTGCCGTGGCGCCGTTGTGGGCGGCACTCATCGCACGGCTGAACCAGCACCTCGGCGCGCCGCTTGGCGATGCGCATGCGGCTCTCTATCAGATCGGCACGCGCGCCTTCCGTGACATCACCAGCGGCAACAATGGCGCCTACGCTGCCGGTCCGGGCTGGGATGCCTGCACCGGGCTCGGCTCGCCGAATGGCGCTGCGCTCGCCGCCGCGCTGGCAGCCCTGAAGGGCTAGGCGCGTCGGCGCCGCGCCCGGCGCGCACCGAGCGCAGCGAGCGCGAGGAGCGCCACGCCGTCGAGCGCGCCGCCACCGCCGCCGCCACCGGAGGTGACGACGGTGAGCACCTGCGTCGCGGCGCCATAGCCGCTCGCGTTGGTGCAGGTGAGCGTATAGGTGTAGCTCTTGGCCGTGCCCGGCGTCAGCTTGAGGCTGCCGTTGAAGGGCTGTGAGCCGCTCCAGGCACCCGAGGCCGAGCAGGCTTCCGCGTTCGTGACGGTCCAGCTGAGCGTTGCCGAGTCACCGACGTTGATGGTCGTCGGAGTCAGATTGAGCGAGACATCCGGCGCGGACGGCTCATCCCCGAGCGCGGCGCCCGCCTGCAGCAGGCCGTAGCCGCCGGTGTAGTTCACCGCCGGCGGCGTCACGCTCGTATCGTCGGTGAGGGTGAGCGCACCGGAGGTAAGCGTCGTGTAGAGCAGGGACGTGTTGATTCCGGGAAATTTCTGCAGCAGGAGCGCCGCGGCCGCGGCCACGTGCGGGGTCGCGGCGGAGGTGCCGAAGAAATTCGGATAGCTCGCATCGTTCATGCAGCTGCCCGAGCCGAGACTGCCGATCTGGAAGCCGAGGAAGGTGTCGTTGCCGCCGTCGGGACCGGCAATGTCGGGCTTCGGGCGCGTCTGCGGCGTCGCCAGACGGGTACCGGAGCTGTCGAACAGGATCACACTGGGTCCCTTGGCGGAGTAAGACTCGAGGATCGGCGTGGCTGCGCCGCAGGCCGGCGTGTCGTGCCAGAACACCGCCGCGACCGCCATCGCGCCGGCCGCGCCCGGATGACCCTGCAGGGTGGGGCCGGTGAGCTGGATGGTTCCCGGGTAGCTGACGCCCGCGCCGTCATCCTCGACGGCGAGCTTGATACGACCCGGCGTGGTGCCGCCGGCGTGACCGACCTGGATCTGCACCGTCTGGGCGGCGCTGCAGAAGGTAGACGTGAAGCCGGCAGGGCAGGGGCTGCCGCTCGCGGCATTGGCCGGAAAGCCGATCACCAGCACCTGGTAGGGGTCCGCGCCGGCCGCTTCGGCGCCGGTGCATGCCTGGGTGCTGTTGTCCAGATTGGTGATCGAGCCGTTGTTGGCATCGCCCGGGTTGTCGGGGCTGACGATGAGTCCGCTCGAGGAGCCGGTGACGCACAGGTCCATGAGACTGGTCGCGCCGCCACTGCCGGGCGCGCCGGTGACGTAGGGCTCATCCCACTGCAGCACGACGGCGATGAAGTCCCCGGGAGCGAGCTGCGGAATCGTCACCGCCAGCTGCGTGGTCGTGGTGGCTCCCGTGGTGTCGAAGTTGAGCAGCGTCTCGTTCGCCGGACTGCTCGCGTGGGTGGCGAAGCTCGGCGCCGTGTTGTCGTAGCCGTTGTTGCCGTTGTTGCCGGCCGCGGAAAAGTAGGCGACGCCGGCCGCGTTCACCTGGTTCACGGCCTGCGCCACCATGCCGTCCTGGAAGAACGGCTCGTCGAAGTAGGTCACGTCGTCGGCGATCACCTGGGCGCCCGCGCCCGCGAGCGCCACGATGCCGCTGGCGAAGTCCGCCTCGGTCTCGACCGCGGTGTGGAATGCCAGGTTCGCTCCCGGCGCGACGTCGTGCACGATCTGCATCATGGCGCGGCCCTCATCGCCGTAGGGCAGGAGGTACGGCGCGCCGAAATCCATGCAGGTATCGTGGTTGATCGCTCCCGCCTCCTCGAGCACGTTGATGTCCGCGGCGGCCGGCAGATCGCCGCTCGAGATATCGTTGGCCGCATCCGCGGTGAAGCCGTTCGAGGCGTAGCCGGTGTTGCCGGAAGCCGGTATGCCGCTGCCGACCTGGCCATACACGGCATAGCAGTCGTAGCTGTCCGAGAGGACGCCGACGGTGATACCGCTGCCGGTGAGGGTGGGATTGCCGGCACGCAGCGCGGCGGTGCCCTGGACGTAGTCACCCTGCGAGGTGACGGCGCCGGTGTTGGTGCGGGCGAGCGCGGCACGCACCGCGTGCAGCTGTGGCAGGCTCGCCGCGGCGCTGATCGCAGCGACCGGCAGCCAGCCGCCCACATCGTTCAGGTACACGGCCGGGTGCTGCAGGCCGAGCCTGACCAGCGCGGACTTCAGCGCCTGCGGATCACCCAAGGTGATGGCGTCTACGGCCACGTAGGCCGTGCCGGCGCGCGAGAGGGCGAAGCGCGCCGCCGGATTGAGTGAACGCAGGTCAAGCGCCTCGTGTCCGGGGCGCACGCGGTTGCTGTGCCTGGCGATGTCGGCGAGTGCGGCATCGAGCTTGGCGCCGACGCCTGCGCGCTGCTGCGCCGCGCTGCGGCCGCCGAAGACCTTAAGCCCCGCACCCGCCGGCGCAGTGACCACCGCCGTGCGACGCGGCGCCACCGCGGAGCTGGCCATCGTCGCGGCGAGCAGTGTCGCCAGCATCAGCGTGAGGGCCGCGGCGCGGCCGGACCTGGTGTGCATCGGAAGACCCCCCATTAACGCCGCTCAGCATCCCGGACAAAACCGGTCCGACGGCGGTGTGATCGCCACTCAAAGCAGTCTGTTAAGCGCAGAAGTTCTGTGTCCGGCTGTGACTCCGCCGCCGTCGCGCGCCGGGGACGATCAGTGCCCCGTAACGCAGGTCGCCGGCTCCAAATGCGCCCGCCATACAGCGGGGCGCCTCGCGCGACGGCCCTTCTTCCGTAAGCCAAGAAGTGTAATGGAACGGCAGCCTGATCTGGGCTGCGGGGTGTAAGCAAGTGTTTTTAAAGCGTTTGTCGCCGCCCGGCGACGCATCTAGTGCGCCGGCGCCGGTGCCGGCAGTGCGTTGGAGACGGGCAGGGGCTCATATTCATAAATGCCGCCGTCGCCCTTGAGCACCAGGTGCCCGTCGCGCAGCGCGAACAGGTGCACGTGCGTCCACTGCGCGACAATCTCGTCATAGAGCGACCCCGGCGCGCACTGCGCCCGGGTGCTGGCGAGTTCGCCCAGGATCAGATGCCCGGGCTCCGGTGAGCTCCAGGTGCCGCTGCCGCGGTTGCAGTCGATGCGCACGCTGAGCTCGCCGTGCGGGGCGAAGGCCACCATGTAGCGGCTGCGGTCGGCCGGGGCCCGTGCCTTGCCATCGAGCCCCTCGATCTTGACCAGCTGCCAGGACGTGCCCTCGAGCTCGGCGGTCGTGCCCGCCTGCGAGGTCTGGGTCGGCGTTTGCGCCAGCAGCGGCGCCAGCGCCATCGACAGCACCAACCCCGCCACCACCGCCGCTGCACTGCCGGCGCGCATCCGTTTCGTCACCATCCGTGCCTCTGCCTCATTTCTCCATCTCGAAGTCAATGTTGCCACAGTCGGCGGCCAGCCACTGCGCATCCATCGTACGGTGCATGGTGGTCACCTGTCCGTCCTGTTGCGTGAGGGTGATATCGACCGTGCCGCTCGCCTGATGCCGGTTCGCGAGCGTGAAATGGATCCTGGCATCGTAACTGGTGCCGTGCGCGGTCGTGCACTGCTTCTCGGCCTGGAACTCGCTGCTGCTGTTGGTAGTGACGTTCATCTTGCAGCTGCCGCCGCTTTCCTCATCGTTGCCAAAGCCCTTGCTGAGCTTGTCCGCGCTCATGCACTGCTTGAACTTGCGCGGCTTGCTCATCAGCTCCTGCATTTTCGCCTGCTGCTCGGCGCTCAGCCGCTGCAGCATCGCCGGCGGGATGGGCGGCGCGCCGCCCGCATCGCCCCTGGAGGTCACTTCCCAAAGACCGGTGTCGAGGTTCATCGCCAGCTTTTCGGGTGCGGCGGCCAGGGCGAGCGCGCTGCACAGGCCGAGCGTGCTCAGGGCGCCGCGGGCGCCGGTGCGGGGGGTGCGCATGAGTGCATGTTCCTGCGGCAGTTTGCTGCGGTGGCCGCCGGCCGATTGTGCGCCGCGCGAGCCTTAAGTTGAAGCTAGGCCTGCCGGGCGCGCCGCTGCATCTGCCGCAGGGCATAGACGCCGATCCCGATCCACACCACATTCATCGCCGCCGAAGGCAGCGCGCCGTTCCAGCCGCTGTTGATGACGAAGCCGGCCGCGCCGAGGATGTTCATCAGGTGGTAGGTCACCGTCTCGGCGCGGATTTTGCCCGCCGACAGCAGCGCGTAGGCGCCGAGGATGAGCGCGGCACCACTCCAGCCGATGATTTCGATCGCGAGCTTCATGCTTCTCCCATGGGCCAGGATGGTGGGCTAGGGTTTCTGTTGCAGGGCGCGGTCGCAGGCCTCGAGTGCGCCCTTGCCGGCCAGGTCGATCACGTAGGTGAAACTGTCATAGCGGTGCAGCTGCTCGATCAGCGCCTGCCGCTGCTGCGGTGACAGCGCCGCCGCATCGGTGCCGAAGCTGCGCATGTCCTGCCAGGTGGACAGTCCGCTGCGCTCGATGTCCTGGAACAGCCGCAGCACGCCATACGCCTCGCTGAAGCGCTTGGCCTGCTCCCAGGGGATATAGCTGAGTGCCTGGGTGGCGATGGCGGTGTCCCAGCTGGAAGTCGTCATCAGATTGAAATGGATGCCGGGGTAGTGAATCGGCTGCGGCCGGGCATCGCCCGGTGCCGCCGTGAGCTTGGCGATCTGCGCTGCGATCTCCTCGCGCAGCTGGGGCATCAGTCCCAGGACCTCGGCCACGTCGTCGCGGTCCGCGCCGACCTCGCGGCGGAAGCTCTCGATCGACTCGCGTCCGATGCTGCGGCGGTGATGGGCCTCGACGATCTGCTCGAGCCCGAGGGCGATGAGGATGCCGAGGGTGATGATGCCCAGATGGATGAGCACATCCTTGAAGCTGCGGATCGGCCCGGGCAGGTGAAATTCCATCGCGGCTCCGGAGTCGGGAGGCGCGAACTATAACAGTCCGCCAGGAGCGCCCGGAGGCTTACGCGGCGCGCGTATCAGGGCGCGCGCTGGAGGGCGCCCTGGTTCTGCAGCAGCGTCGCCAGGCGCTGCAGCTCCCCCCAGCTGGTGTCGGAGACGGCGCAGTACTGCACGTCGTTCTCGCTCCAGAACAGCAGGTGATAGCCGTTGCGCGTGGTGCGGCGGGACAGCCGCTTGCCCGCGTCGGCCCAGCTGAACACGTTGATCAGATGCGCCCCGTGCTGATACACGACCACCGCGGCGCGCTGGCGGTCGAGGTAATCGGCGCGGCCACCGACCAGGCGGAACCCGTCGGCCGCGAAGTCCTCGACCACCGGCGAGACGTCGGCATGCCCGGCGAACCAGGGTTTGACGGTATGGTGATCGCTGGACTCGACCTCGATCAGGTGCTGCGGCATGAGCGAGCGCAGGTGGGCATTGACGAGCTCATCGACGAGCGCGTTGCCGGGAAGAGCGGCGAAGACCATGAACACGAGCCCGGCGGCCAGGGCAGTGCCGAGCACACCGCTGAGCGCCCCGAGCCAGAAGGGGCGGCGTCCGGGCATGCCGCGGGCGCGCTGCGGCGCGGCCGCTGCCGCGGGGCGGTCCTCGGTATCCAGAGCGCGCCCGAGGCGCTCGCGCAGCGCCGCAGGCGCCGTCACGGTGAGCTCCTCGCGGATGGCGGCGCGCAGCCGGCCGAGATCGGCGAGCAGGGCGCGGCAGGTGGCGCATGCGGCCACGTGCCGCTCGGTCGCCGCGGCGGCGAGTGCATCGAGCTCGCCGTCGAAGTAAGCCTGCACGCGCAGCTCTTCAGGACACTTCACCGGGGACTCCTGCGGTGTTGCGCAGCCACAGCTGCTTGAGCGCGGCGCGCGCCCGCGCCAGGCGCGACATGACGGTGCCGATCGGCAGCCGGGTGAGCTCGGCAATTTCCCGGTAGCTCAGCTCCTCGAGCTCGCGCAGCGCGAGCACCTCGCGGTGCTCCTCGGACAGCTGCGCCATCAGGTTCTCGAAGGTGCGCTCGGCGTCGTGCTGCAAGGTGACGCTCTCCGGGTCGGGGTTCTGTGCCACCACAGCCTGGTGGTCCTGCGCGGCCTCATCCTCGGGCAGCGCCACGGCGGCCCAGCGTTGCTTCTGACGGTAGCCGCTGGCGTGACAGTTGCGCACGATGGTCATGAGCCACGCCGAGACGTCCGAGCCGCGCAGAGCGTCGAAGCCGCGGTAGGCGCGCAGCACCGCATCCTGGACCAGGTCGTCGGCATCCGCGGCCGAGCGGGTGAGCCAGCGCGCGAAGCGGTAGGCGGCGTCGAGGTGCGGCATGACCTGCGCCTCGAAGCGCCTGCGCCTATCGTCCATCGTTGCCGCCGTGTGCCACGCCCGTAAACCTGCCGCCCTCATCAGGGTATGGACCCCGCGGGCACGCATCTTATTCCCTCCGGCCCTGCGGCTGCGGCGGCGGGAATAACTGCCGCTGCCGGTGCGTCTTCCCGGGCGTACCCGCCCTAAGGGCCAAGGAGTTCCTGCATGTCAGCCGATAACGAACGCGGACTTACGCGCCGCGACGCCCTCAGATGCCTCGCCTACGGCGCTGCCGGCACCCTTTTCACCCTCAGCGGCGGCGTCCTCGCCCCGATCGAGCTCGCCCAGGCCGCCGCCGGCAGTGCGCCGGCCACGGGGCGGCCGCTGTTGCTGCAGATCAGCGATACGCACATCGGCTTCAACAAGGAGGCCAACCCGGACGTCGCCGCGACGCTCATGCAGACCATCACCCTCGCCAATGCCCTGCCGCGCCTGCCCCGGCTCACGCTGCACACCGGCGACATCACCCACCTGTCGAAGGCCGCGCAGTTCGACCTCGCGCAGCAGATGCTCGCCGGGCTGCGCAGCGGTGAGCTGCACACCGTGCCCGGCGAGCACGACACCACCGACGGTGCGAGCGAGTATTTCGCGCGCTTCGGCAAGAGCTCGCAGAACCGCGGCTACTACAGCTTCGATCACCTGGGCGTGCACTTCCTCGCGCTCGTCAATGTGCTGCAGCTGCAGGGCACCGGGCTGGGCATGCTCGGGGAGGAACAGCTCGCCTGGGCGGCCGCTGACTTGCGGGGCCGCACGGCGAGCACCCCCATCGTGGTGTTCGCGCACATGCCCTTGTGGTCGGTCTACGAGCCCTGGGGCTGGGGCACGGCCGATGCCGCAGCTCTGGTGGGGGAGCTGCGCCGCTTCGGCTCGGTCACGGTGCTCAACGGACACATTCACCAGGTCGTGCAGAAGGTCGAGGGCAGCATCACCTACCACACCGCACGCTCCACGGCGTACCCGCAGCCGGCCGCCGGCCAGGGTCCGGGGCCGGGGCCGCTCAAGGTCGCCCCGGATGAGCTGGCGCGCATGCTCGGCATCACCAGCGTGCAGGTCCTCGCGCCTCCGGCGGCGCTGCACCTGGTGGACCGCACACTGGCCTGAGCGTGCGGGCAAGCCGCGCCGCGCCTGCACGGATGCTGGGGTAACATCGTGGCCCCCAAAAGGTCATCGAGCGCGGAGCGGATATGCGTCCATGGATCATTGCGGCGGCAGCGAGCCTCATCAGCGGAGCCGTGTTCGGCGCGCAGCCCCCGGCGGCGGCCCCGGAGCGCGCGTGGATCGAGCGCAGTGACGGCTATACCAACCAGTTGCTGAGCATCGAGTTCGCGCACCAGCCGGAGCGTGGCTCGCGCCAGGGCCTGGTGCAGTTCGATGAGCAGATCAGCAAACCGACGCTGGCGGATGAGATGGCGGAGCGCCACGAGCTGGAGCGGGCGCTCGCCGCGATCGGTGAGGCAGGCGCGAAAGAAAGCGATCCGCGCGTGCAGGAGGACCTGCAGATCCTGCACAAGGCGTTCGATCTGCAGTTTCGCCGCCAGGACTACGAGCTCGCGCACGAGGTACCGTTCCTCAACGCGAGCGAGGGGGTATTCCAGGGGCTGCGCGGCCTGCTCGATGACCAGGTAGCCGCCGCGCGGCGGCCGGCGGCGCTCGTGCGCCTGCGCAGGTACGCCGGGGAGGAGCCCGGTTACCGTCCCTTTACCGAGGTGCTGAAGGAGCGCGCGCTCGAGCAGATGGCCAAGCCCGGCGTGGAGTTTCCCTCCAGGGGGGAGATCGAGACCGAGCTCGGGCGTGACGCCAACTACGTCGAGGGGATCGCCACCCTGTTCGGCAAGTACCAGCTGCAGGGCTGGGAGCCTGCGTACGCGAAACTCAAAGGCGAGCTCGCCGCCTACGATGCCTGGGTGCGCGAGACGATCCTGCCCCGGGCGCGCACGGATTTCCGCCTGCCGCCGCAGCGCTACGCGCTGGCCTTCGAGGAGTACGGCATCGACCTGCCGCCGGCGCAGATCGCCACCATGGCGCACGCGGCGTTCACGCAGTACCAGGCCGAGATGGCCACGCTCGCGGCCCGCATCGCCCGCGCCCATCACTACCCTTCCGCCGACTACCGTGCGGTCATCGCCGAGCTCAAGAAGCAGCAGATCACCGGGGAGGCAATCCTGCCGTTCTACAACCAGCGCCTGCACGCCATCGAGCAGGTGATCCGCGCACACCAGCTGGTGACGCTGCCGGACCGGCCGGCCATCATCCGGCTGGCCACCGCCGCCGAGACCGCACAGCAACCCGCGCCGCACATGGTGCCGCCGCCGTTCCTGCACAACACCGGTCAGCGCGGTGAGTTCGTCCTGCCGCTCAACATCCCCTCCGCCAGCGGCGGTGCTTCGGACAAATACGACGACTTCACCTTCGATGCGGTGGCCTGGACGCTGACCGCGCACGAGGCCCGTCCCGGCCACGAGCTGCAGTTCGACTCGATGGTCGAGCACGGGGTGAGCCTCGCGCGCGCGCTCTACGCCTTCAACTCCACCAATGCGGAGGGCTGGGGCCTGTACTCCGAGTACATCATGCAGCCCTACGAGCCGATTGAGGGTCAGCTGATGACGCTCGATCTTCGGCTGCTGCGCGCCGCGCGTGCGTTCCTGGATCCGGAGCTGCAAAGCGGCCAGACGACGCCCGAGCGCGCCTATGAGGTGCTCGAGAAGGACGTCGTGCTCAGCCACGCCTTTGCCACCGAGGAGGTGGAGCGCTTCACTTACCGCGCCCCCGGTCAGGCAAACAGCTACTTCTACGGCTACACGCGTCTGCTCAGCCTGCGCAAGGAGGCCGAGCATGCGCTCGGGCCGCGCTTCAAGGCGCAGCGCTTCCACGACTTCATCCTGGCGCAGGGGCTGCTGCCGCCGGACCTGATGCGCAAGGCCGTGCTCGAGGAGTTCATTCCCGCGCAGAAGTAGCCGCCGCGGCGGCAGCATTTGACATAAGACCAGCGGGAAGGGGCTGCGCACGCTGCTGCAGGCCTCTTCCCGCCCGCCTCAAGCTTTCCGGCCGCTGTGTCGATATCCGGAATGTAAGCGGAGCGTTCCGAGGCCTCGCGTCAGATGCTGCAAATCGTCGGTTCAGTAGTCGTGGTCGGGTGCATCCTCGGAGGCTTCGTGGCCGAGGGCGGCCATCTGCTCGCCCTGTGGCACCCCTTCGAGATCGTCATCATCGTGGGATCGGCCCTGGGCGCCTTTCTCATCAGCAACCCCATGAAAGTGGTCAAGGCGGCCTTTGCCGGCGCGGTCGGGCTGCCCAAGGGGCCGCGCTACAAGCGCGAGCACTACGTCACCCTGCTGCAGCTGCTGCACGACATCCTGGTCAAGATGCGCAAGGAAGGCGTCATGGCCATCGAGCGCGATCTGGAGGCCCCCCAGGACAGCGCGCTGTTCAAGAAGCATCCGCACGTGCTCGCCGACCATCACATGGTCGAATTCATCACCGACTGCCTGCGGCTGATCGTCGGCGGCAACCTCGATCCGATGGAACTGGAAAGCCTGCTCGAGTACGAGCTCGAGACGCATCACAAGGAGGCCTCGGAGCCGGCGCACGCGGTACAGAAGGTGGCCGACGCGCTGCCCGGGTTCGGCATCGTCGCCGCGGTGCTCGGCATCGTCAATACCATGGGCGGCCTCGAAGGGGCCGACACGGCCACCATCGGCCACAAGGTCGGCGCGGCACTGGTCGGCACCTTCCTCGGCATCCTCGTCTCGTACGGCTTCATCGGCCCGATTGCCGCGGCCATGGAGCATCTCGCCCACGAGGAGGGCAAGGCCTTCGAGGTGGTCAAGATGGCACTGGTCGCGAGCGTGCGCGGCTATCCGCCCTCGGTCGCGGTGGAATTTGCCCGCAAGCTCCTCTTCAGCGAGGTGCGCCCGAGCTTTGCCGACCTGGAAGCCCATCTGAAGGGCAAGCCCAAGCCAGCCGCCGGCGCCGCTGCCCCGGCCGCCGCAGCGGCCGCCGCAGCGGCCGCCAAATAACCTGCCTCCGCGGGCACTGTCATGGCCAGCGAGTCCGAGAAGCGGCCGATCGTCGTCGTCAAGCGCAAGAAGAACGCCGGCGGCGCTCACCACGGTGGCGCATGGAAGGTGGCCTACGCCGACTTCGTGACGGCGATGATGGCCTTCTTCCTGGTGATGTGGCTGGTGACCGCCGTCAACCGCGAGCAGAAGGCGGCAATCTTCGACTATTTCAAGAACCCGAGCATGCAGCCCGGCAAGAGCGCGCGCCCCTCGCCCGGCATGGCCGGCCCGGGCGGCGCGAGCACCAGTCCGATCAACATGCATGGCGGCCTCGACGCACCGCGCGTGCCCTTGAACCTGCGTCCGGTCACACAGACGGTGGCGACGGAGAGTCAGCCGCAGAACCGCGGCGCGACCGAGGCCGAGCAGCTCGAGCGCGCCAAGGCGGCGCTCGCTGCCGCGGAGCACCGCCAGCTCGAGTCGCTGATGGAGGAGCTGCGCAAGGCCATCGATCAGAGCGAGGCGCTGCAGCCGTTCAAGGACCAGCTGCTGCTGGACATCACCCCGGAGGGGCTGCGTATCCAGATCGTCGACAAGCAGAACCGGCCGATGTTCGACATCGGCAGCGCGCGGCTCGAACCGTACACCGAGGCGATCCTGAGCGAGCTGGCGAAGTACCTCAACACCGTCCCCAATCGTCTGAGCCTGACGGGCCACACCGACGCGACGCCCTATCCCGGCGGCAGCGGGCGCACCAACTGGGATCTGTCCGCTGACCGCGCCAACGCCGCGCGGCGTGCGCTCGAGGCTGCAGGGCTGAGCGGTGAGAAGACCGCGCGCGTGGTCGGCCTTTCCTCCTCGGTGCTGTTCGACAAGGGCGACCCGCGCGATCCGATCAACCGCCGCATCAGCATCATCGTCATGACGCACCAGGCGGAGCTGGATGCGCTGAAGACCGAAGCGCCCGACAGCGAGCCGCCGCCCGCACCCGCGCCTGCCGCAGCGCCCGCTGCTGCGAGCGCCTCAGAGCTCAAGAAGCAGCCGACGCAGGCGCCGTGACTCGTCGTGGGCGAGTGACTCGAGCAGCCCGGCCAGCGGGGTGGGCTGTGCGAACGCATAACCCTGCGCGTAGTCGATGCCCATAGCCCGTACCGCCTCCGCGATCGCCGGCGTCTCCACGTACTCGGCTACCGTCTCGGCATGGATGCCGCGTGCCAGCTCGATGATGCTGCGCACCGCGACCTGCGAGCGGGTGTTGGTCACGATGTCCCTGATGAAGCTGCCGTCGATCTTCAGGCGGCTGATCTCCCAGTGCTTGAACAAGGTCAGGGAATTCATGCCCGTGCCGAAGTCATCCAGCGCGATGCGGCAGCCGACCGCGCGCAGGCGCTCGACCATGTGGTCGGCGCGGGCGAGGTTGCGCACCGCCGCCTGCTCGGTGACCTCGATGATCACGATCCCGGGGGCGAGATTCGCCGCGCGCAGCTGCTCGCACACCATATCGATGAAGGTCGGGTCGCCGATCGACTGGGCGGAGACGTTGATGGAGAGGGTCATGCCGGCGCCCTGGATCATGCGGCGGTAGGGCGCCATCATCTGCAGGGCCCGCTGGATGACCCAGCGGTCGACCGAGGGCAGCAGCTGGTAGCGGCTCGCGGCGTCGATCAGCGGGCCGGGGCTGAGGATCGTGCCGTCCTCGGCGCGGGCGCGCATCAGCACCTCGTACCCGGCGCAGGCGGGGCTGCCCGGACGCAAAGGCACGATCGGCTGGGCGTAGAGCACCAGGTCGTCGTTGCGCAGCGCCCGGCGCAGCTGCGCCACCGCCATCACGTCATCCTGCTGACGCATGATGGTGCTGTCCTCGCACGCGTACAGCTCGGTGCGGTTGCGCCCGCGGCTCTTGGCGGCCTTCACGGCGATCTCGGCCGCCGCGATGGCGCGCGCCAGGCCCTGCGGCATGTCCACCAGGGAGGCGATTCCGCAGCTCACCGACAGCTCGATGGTGCCCGGCTCGCGCCCCACCCGCAGTTGCGCCGCCGCCTGCTGCAGGCGCTGCGCGACCTCGGCCGCCTGCTGCACGTCGCAGCTGGGCAGCAGTATCAGGAACCGGTCACCGCCGCCGCGCGCCGCGCAGGCGTTGGTCGGCAACAGCGGCACGGCCAGCAGCTCGGCCACGCGCACGATCACCTCGTTGCCGATCTCGAAGCCGTGCGTCTCGTTGATCACGCGCATGTGGTCGATGTCGAGGTAGACGACGCAGCGTTCGGAGGCATCGCCGCTCTGCAGCAGCCGGGCGTAGACCTGCTCCAGGCCGCCGCGGGTGTACAGACCGGTCATCAGATCGAACTGGGATTCGACCAGCGCCGCCATGTGCCGCCCGAGGTGGCGCGCAAGGAAGCTGTGCTGGTTCGAGTAATCGGGCGCCTGCGGTGGCCGGAAAAAGGCCAGGATGCCGATGACCCGGCCCGTCTCGCGGATCACCGGCACGGCGACGATCTTGCCGTGCATGAGCCGCTCCATGGCGGGGCTGGAGCGATTGGCCACCAGCGGGCGCCGGTGACGCTGCATCCAACCCAACAGCTGGCCGCGGGTCCGCTGCCACACCTGTGCCAGCTCCGCGGCAGCCGGTGCCTGGGGATCGGTGAACTCGAAGCCGAGGTTCTTCTCCGGAATAAACAGCCCGCCGAAGATGCTGCCCAGTCGCTGCGTCGCCGAGGCCAGCAGCTCATCGAGCACCTCGTGCCCGTCCTCGGACTGATGCAGTGAGGTCGTGACCTTGAACAGCCATTCGAGCTCGGCCGTGCGCTGGCTGAGAGTGCGTATCTTGGTGCGCTCGCGCGGTCCCACGTCCAGCTCGCGCCGCAGACAGTCGAGGGCCGGGGCGAGGCGCGCGAGCTGCGACTCGAGATAGGCCCGATCGGGCTTGCGCGGCCCCGGCTGCGGCTGCTGCACGCACAGCACGCCAAGGCGTGCCCCGTCGGCATTGGTGATCGGGATCGCGCTCAGCCACTGCGTGCCGCGCACCGCGATGGCGCTGGTGACCTTGCGTCCCGGCTGGTCCCAGCGCAGTGACTTAAGCCACGCGGCGATGCGCAGGTCACTGGCGCTGCCGCTGCAGCCGAGCGGATGCAGCTTGGCATCGAGCAGGCACACGCCGGTGACCTCGCCCAGCAGGGCGTGCGCGAGCTGCGCGTACGAGTCGATCAGCGCGGTGGGTAGCGACCGTTTTCTGGACACAATGCTCACGGGCCACCCGGAGTGAGGTACCGGCTGGGCCAAGCGACCGGCATACCGAGGTTATCGGCGGCGGCGGGCGGGAGCTTGAGCAGGTAGTGGCGTTCGCGGGCTGAGGTCAGGCACGCACGGCGGGTCAGCCGGCACGCTGGCGCTCGTCCGCCGCGGTCTCTTCGGCGGCGCAGCGCAGGGCGGTGCGCGCCTCGCGGATGAACTCCGCGGCCACGACC
This sequence comes from uncultured Pseudomonadota bacterium, assembly GCA_963825385.1. Classification (GTDB taxonomy): domain Bacteria; phylum Pseudomonadota; class Gammaproteobacteria; order Steroidobacterales; family Steroidobacteraceae; genus 13-2-20CM-66-19. The sequence goes on from CAWGSX010000003.1 coordinate 594,906, forward strand.
TCCACCTGCCGGCTCTCCAGGGTCTCGAGGCTCAGATGCCGGGCATATTCCTGGGAGCCGTCGCCCTCGTGACGCACGGCGCGCAGCTCGAGCCAGGGCCCGCGCACGCCCTCGAGCAGCCGCAGCCCCACGGTGAGCCCGTAGGGCGCACCGAGGCGCGTGATCGAACGGGTGAGTTCGCTCAAAGGGGAGGCCGCCGAGAGACTTTCGTCCCCGGGTTCGGGTGTGACGCAGAAGGAGCGCGGGGACTGGGTCACTTCAGACAACGCACAGCGAGGCGCCCTTGGAGGTCCAGACGTAGTACGCGCGGGAACCGCGGATGCAGCTGCAGGCGCGAACCTGAACGGACGTGGCTGACTCGGATCCCCGACCGGGATAAACAGCGCGGAAGCCTTTGTGCGGCGCAGGACCAGCTCATCGTTCCGTCATGAGACACCCTCAGAGCGGACTGTATAAGTGCGCAGAACCCGCACCGCATATAGGTACTTTCCACAACTCCATCAGACAGTTGTTGACAAATGATGCAGTGCGGCGTCAGTGTGGGGCATTTGGTCCCGCGCGATTTGGCGGCCTGAAGCGAGGATGCGCCGTACGGATTGCCCCCAGGGACATCAGGAGTTCGGAAAATACGTAGTCCCGAAAAACCCGCGAGCCCGAGTGAGGCAGCCCCCGCGAGTGAGCCAACCGCCTCCGGCGCAAGCCTGCCGGCGCTGGCATTCCTGCACAGCGCCAACGGCATCGCGGTCATCGATCCGGCTACCAACCAGCTGCGTTGTGTCAACGACACCTACGCCCACTTACTCGGCCGCACCCGGCAGGAGCTCGACGGGGCTGGAGCCCTGAGCGGCTACCCGGCGAGCGAGCACGCTCTTCTCATGGGGGCCTGGCAGCAGGCCGACGCCGCAGGGCCGGTGGTGCTGCAGAGCACGCAGCAGCGCCGTGATGGCACCCTGATTCCGGTGGAAGTGCGCTTCGTGTGCGTGCGCGACGATGCCGGACAGCTCTTGTGGCGCATCGAGACCGTCACCGACCTGCGCGAGCAGCTGCGGGTCGACGGGCGCAGTCGTCACCGCGAGGTCCAGGCCGGCGCGGCGTTGCGGTTCCGGCAGCTGGCCGAGGCCGCGCCGGTCGGTATCGTGCTCATGGAGCCCAGCGGAGCGTGCGGGTACGCCAATCCGGGCTGGCGGGAGATCACCGGCCTCAGCCTCGAGCAGGCGCAGGGCGAGGGCTGGCGGCAGGCGATCCATCCCGATGATCGCGAGCGCGTCGCGGAGGCGTGGGAACGCCTGCGCCACGGTGCGTGCGTCGAGCTGCAGTTCCGCTACCGCCGCAGCAGCAACGAGGCGCGCTGGGTGCAGGCGCAGGGCGCACCGGTGCGGGACGACGGCGGCGCCGTCGTCGGTTACGCCTCGGTGGAGTTCGACATCACCGAGCAGCTGCAGCAGCGCGCCGCCATCGATGGCTTCCACAGCCGCGTGCGCGGGCTGGCGCACCGCCTCGAGCAGCTGCGTGAAGAGGAGCGGGTGGAACTTGCCCGCAAGCTCCACGGCACCGTGCGCCAGGAGCTGACCACGCTGAAGGACAACCTCGAATCGCTGCGCGGCCGTGCCGGCGCGGCCGGGGAGCAGATTGGCGCCGTCGCCACGCTTGCCGAGCGCGCGCTGCAGAGCCTGCGGCACATTACCTACGCGCTACAGCCGCCCGGTATCGGTGATCTGGGTCTGGCGGAGACGCTGGCGCGCTGCGCCGATGACTGCGCCGCCGAGTCCGGGCTGCGCGTACAGATGCACGCCGAGGGGACGCTGCCGCAGCTCGGGGAGCGTCAGGCCCTGGTGCTTTATCGCGTGCTGCAGGAGGCGCTGCAGAACGTCGTGCGCCATGCGCGTGCGACCCAGGTCGAGGCCCGGCTGTGGTGTGCGGACGGGCGCGTGCATCTGCGCGTCAGCGATGACGGTGTCGGCATGGGCGACCGCGACCGGGGCAAGCCCGGAGCCTTCGGACTACTGGCGATGTCGGAGCGCGTGGCGCAGCTGGGCGGTACGCTGCGGGTGTTCGGTGTCACCAGCCGCGGCACCACACTCGATGCCAGCCTGCCGTACGAGACGGCGCGGCGTCAGCGCGGCGCGCTCGAGCGCTGAGGCTCGCTCGGGCGCAGGTACGCCCCGCCGCGCACCTGCGGACCAATCGCGACCCAGGCACCGCGGATCTCCCCAAGCAGACTGATCACCTCGGTGATGCAGCCAATGTCGTTGCGCACGTTCGCCAACATCAGCCGCTGGGCCATGTACTCGTAGAGATCGCGCAGGTTCTGCGCCAGCGGGCCACCGCGCTCCAGGTCGAGGCTGCCGCGCAGCTCCGCGATGATGGTGACGCAGCTGTGCAGCAGCTTCGCCTTGCGCACCAGCTCGCCGCGCTCGATGCAGCCGCGCGCCACGGTCATGCGCTGCAGCGCGCCGTCGAACAGCATCTGCACCAGCGCGTGCGGGTCGGCGCTCGCCACGCCGCCGTGCACCGCGACGCTCTGATAGGCTGCCAGCTTCGATTTGCGGTCCGAATCCGTCACGACTGCCATGCTCCTGCCACCGATATCCCTGTAGCGGCGGCCGGCGGGCAAACTAAAGCCGCCGCCGCGGGCGCGGCCGCATCAGGCGTTCTGCGTTGACTGCACCTGCGGCAGGGTCGCAAAGGCCTGCGTCAGGTAGGAAGAGGTGCTCTGCAGCGAGGACAGCAGCGTGTTGAGCGCAGAGTACTGCTGGGTGAGGCTCGCCGTGAGCGCGTTCATCTGCGTCTGCAGCGCCTGGCTCTGCTGGGTGAGGGCATTTTCCTGGCTGCTCAGCGTCTTGCCCTCGGCCGTGATCGAGCCGTTGGCGCCGAGCGCGTTGATGATCTCGGAGTTGAGCGAGGCGGCGACGCCGCCGCTGCTGTTGAACAGCTGGCTCACCGCGGTGAAGTTGGAGTTGAGCGCGGTATTGAGCGTCTGCGAATTCAAACTCAGGGTGCCGTCGCTGTTGGTCGTGATGCCGATGCTCGCCAGGGTGTCGTAGGTCGAGGAGCCGGTCTGCACCACGCTGTAGAGGGCCTGCTGGATCTGATTCTGGATGCCGGTCAGGGCGGCATCGCCCATCAGGGTCCCGGCGGTTCCCGAGGATGAGTCATAGCTTCCCAGCGAGGACAGCGTGCCCTGCAGCGTGTTGTAGGCGCTGACGAAGGCTGAGACGTTGCTGCTGATGGTACTGGTGTCGTTGCTGATCGACAGCGTCGCCGGTGTGCCGGTCGTGGTCGTGCCGAGCAGGTCGAGGGTGACCCCGCCCAGGGCGTTGCTCACGGTATTGGTCGGGCTGGTGAAGCTCACCCCCGATATGGTCACTGCCGCGTCCTGGGCGGCCGCCTCCTGGGTGTAGTTGGCGGTGTTGGCGCTGCCGTAGGTGAGGGCGGCGAGTCCGCCACCTGTGTCCGTCTCGCTCACCTGGATGGTATTGGCCGCGCCGGTCTGTGCCGAGGTGAGCAGAAGGTGGGCGCCGTCGCTGCCCTGCAGTACCGTGGCGCTGATACCGGGGTTACCGGCGGCCGCGTTGATCGCGGCGGCAATGTCCGCCAGCGTGTCATTGCCGCTGCTGATGTTGACGTTGAAGCTCGAGCCGCCGAGCGACAGGGATAGCGTTCCGGTGCCGATCGCGGCGCTGCTGCTCAGCGGGTTCGACAGCAGCTGCTGGGCCTGCGCCAGCTGGCTGATCGAGACGTTGTAGTTGCCGGCCGGGGCACCGGCGGCCGCGGAGGCGGTGAACGCGGTCTGGTCGCTGCTGACCGCCGTTTGCACCTGGAAGGCGCTCGCGGTGTCGAGCGCGCCCAGCGAAGACTGGAAAGTCGACAGGGCGCTCTTGAGGGTGCCGAGCGCCGAGATCTGTGCGGTGACCTGCTGGGTCTGGTTCGAGATCAGCTGCTCCTGGGGCGCCTGCGTGGCGGCCACGAGCTGCGAGACCAGCGAGTTCACGTCGATTACCGAGCCACCGGCAGCACCGGAGCTGGTGTTGCTCGCTACCGAGACTACCGGGGAGCTGCCGCTGGTCGAGGCGGTGACGGTGCTCATGACTCGGGTCCTTCACTCACGGAGGAAAACGGGAGGGCGGGCGCCTTGCGGCGCCCGCCCGTTCCCCATAACGAGTGCTGGACTCGTTGGTCATGCCTTTTACGGCAGCTTCTGCAGGAGCGTCAGGATGTTCTGCGGGATGGTATTGGCCTGAGCCACCATCGCCGTGCTGGCCTGCTGCAGAATCTGCGCCTTCGACAGGTCGGACGTCGCCTGGGCGTAGTTGGTGTCCACGATCGCGCTCTTCGCGCTGGTGAGGTTCGTGGCGTCCGTGTTCAAGCCCGTGATCAGGGCGTTGAAGCGGTTCTGGTAGGCGCCGAGCTGCGCAGTCGAGGTGGCGAGCTGCTGCAGGGCGGCGTCGATCTGAACCAGCGCCTGGTTGGAGTTATCAACCGTGCTCACGTTGCTCGCGTCGATGTGCGTAGCACCTGTGGTCGCGATCGCGTCCGAGGTGTCCACACCGATGTCGGCCAGCGCCGTGGCATCAGTAGCCAGCGTGCCGGTCGAGCTGGCGACCGCGAAACCGACCGTCGAACCCGCCTGCGCGCTGGTGCCGCTGATGGTCAGGCCCGTCGCGCCGTTGACCGTGGCGACCACGCCCTGCGAGGCCACAGCCTGGTTGACCGCCGCCGCGAGGCTGGAGAGGTCAGTGGAGGCGTTGCCCGTCAGGGTGACGGCGTTGGTGGTGAAGTTCTGCGCCGGGCCAGTCGCGGGGGTGACCGTGACGGTGAGCGACACGGTGTCGCCGGCGGAGAAGTTGGCGGCGGTGTACGTGCCCGCGCCCGTAGCCGTCGAGCCGTAGAGGGCGCCGAGGTTGGAGGCCTGCGCGCTCGCCACCTGGGCGACGGTGATGGTCTGACCGGCGTTGGCACCGATCTGGAAGGTGGCGCCCTGGAAGGTGCCGTCGAGCAGGTTCACGCCGTTGAACTGGGTGTTCGAGGCGACGCTGTTGATGTCCGACACCAGCTGCTGGAACTGCGCGTTGAGGTCGGCGCGGTCCGTGGAGCTGTTGCTGGCGTTGAGCGATTCGACAGCCAGATCGCGCATCGTCTGCAGGTCGGTCGTGACCTCAGAGAGGGCGCCGGAGGCGGTCTGTACCAGCGACACGCCGTCGTTGGCGTTCTGGGCAGCCTGGTTGAGGCCGTTGATCTGGGAGGTCATGCCCTGGGCGATCGCATAACCGGCGGCGTCATCGGCCGACGTGTTGATGCGCAGACCCGAGGACAGCTGCTGCAGAGCATCGGCCAGCTGCGAGCCGGACGAGGTCAGACTGTTCTGAGCAACCAGTGAATCGATATTCGTGTTGAGGACTAGTGACATTGCCTTGACTCCTGATGTTTCGTTCAGGCGCCGGACACCAGTCCGTCGCGCTGTTACCTCTTGCGGCCGATAGGGCCGCTGCCGTTCAGTTCCTGTATCGGTGCCGGGGGCCGGAACTTAAATTGCCGGTGTCGCCGAAACGCGACCTGCATCACCGTTCACGACAGGTAATTGAACAGCGACAGCTTGGAGATGGAGGCATAGGACTCCTGCGCCGCCTGCAGGGCCAGCTCCTGGGTGCTCAGCTGCGTCACCGCCGCCGCATAGTCCACGTCGGAGAGATTGGAGACGTTGGTCTGGATGTCCGTCTGCTGGGTCTGGGCGCTGTTGCCGGCAGCGCTCACGGCATTGAGGCGGGCGCCGACCGAGGCCTGGACGTTGTTGAGGTTGGTAAGCGCCCCGTCGATCTGCTGCAGCGCGCCGCCGATCTGGGTAGTGAGCTGAGCGGAACTCAGCGTCCCGGAATTGAGCGCGCCGATGAGGTTGTTGAGGGTGCTGAACACGCTCGCCTTGCCGGCGGGCGCTGCGGTGAACTGGTCACCGGCGGCGGGTGTGCCGCTGATCGTGACCTCGGCGCCATTGAAGCTGATGGCATTGCCGCTGGTATAGGCGCCCGCGGCGACCACGGCACCGGAGCTGTTGGTCACCTGATACTGCGTCGGGCTGCTGAAGGAGATGGTGTAGGTATCGGCGACCCAGGCGGCCGGGTTGGTGAGGCTGCCGGTATCGATCGAGGCGTCGCCGGTGTTGGCGCCACCCACGGCGGTGGTGAAGGTGCCGTTGCCGGCCGGAACGTTCATGAACACCGTGCTGCCGGCATCTCCCGCGGAGACACTCTGGTCGGGGCCGATCTGCACCTGGTTGACCTGGTCGGCGCCCGTATAGCTGACCGAGCCGCCGGTTTGCGTGAAGGGCTGCGCGGTGCTCGCGGTGCCGCCGAAGAGATAGTTGCCCTGCGCGTCGCGGGTATTGGCCGCACCGAGCAGCGTCTGCTCGAGCTGCTGCAGCTGGGCGGCGATGTTCTGGCGGTCGGTCTGGTTCAGGTCCGAGTTGTTGGCTTCCACGGCCAGGTCGCGGGCGCTCTGCAGGGCATTGGTCGAATCGGTGAGCGCGTTCTGCTCCAGCTGCAGGCTCGTGCTGGCGGCGGTGCCGTTGCTTACGTACTGCTGCGAGGCCGACAGCTGCATGTTCAGCTGATTGACCTGGGCCATCGCCACCGGGTTATCGGCCGCGGTCTGCAGCTTCTTGCCGGTCGAGAGCTCCGTCTGGGTCTGCGACAGCGCGGTTTCCAGCGCCTCCATCTGCTGCAGGGCGTTGGTCTGGAAGGTCAGGGTGGAGATGGTCATGGTCAGCCGTTCGCGATGGCGGTGATGAGCGAGGTGAACATCTGATTCGAGGCCTGGAGGATCTGCGCCATCGCGGCGTAATCCTGCTGGTACTGCACCATCTTGGCGGCCTCGGTGTCGAGGTTGACTCCCGAGAGGTTGCTGAGCGCGGTGGTGGCGTCCTGATTCACCGCCTGCTGCGCGGAGGCATTGGCCTGCGCCTGCTGCGTGACGACACCGACCTGCGCGATCAGGTTGTTGGCCGCTCCGGAGAGCGAGGTCGTGCCGCCGTTGAGTGAGCCGGAGCCGAAGGCGCCGATCAGCGCCAAGAGGTTGCTGTTGTCGCCGCTGTTCGCCGCGGTGCTGCTGCTGACCGTGAAGGTATCGCCCGCCGCCGGCACGCCGCTGATGGTGACCTGCGCTCCCTGGAAGCTGATCGGCTGGCCGGCGGTGTAGGTGCCGGAGCCGACCACGGTGCCGGCGCTGTTGGTGATCTGATACTGGTTCGCGGCCGTGAACGCCACCGTGTAGGTGTCGGGTACCCAGCTCGCCGGCGCGGTGATCGTCGCGGCCGAGATCGTGCCCGTGCCGGTGTTGGCGGCGGCGGCGGCGGTCTGGGCCAGCGATGCCGCGGCAATCTGCGATGGATTGGTGAGCAGCACCGACAGGCCCGCGGTGGCGGTGGCGGTCGGCCGGATGAGAAAGCTGTCGCCGTTGGCCGGCGCGCCACTGACGACGATGGCAACTCCGGCGGCCTGGAACGGGCTGGCACTGGTACCGGCGCCGCTCAGAGCGACGTTCTGGCCGGTGGAGGTGTCGGTGAGCTGCCAGGAGCCCCCGCTGTAGGCGAGGCTGTAGTCATCGGCGGTCAGCGCGCTCAGCGATCCGCGGGTGACGCTGAGGGTGGCGCTGCCGGTATTGGTGCTGCTCGGCAGGGTCTGGACCCCGCCGACGGCGAACATGGGCTGACCCTGCGCGCCGGTCATGTCCATGCCCGCGGCCTGCTGCTGGTTGACGATCGTCGCCAGGCCGACGCTGATCTGACCCAGCGCATTCTGCGTGGGATCGAGCACCTGCGTGCGCGTGCTCAGAAGGCCGCCGAGCTCCCCGCCGCTGATCGAAGAGGTCACGTCCACCGTGCCCGCAGGCGTGGTGAGCCCGATATCCATCTGCGTCGGGTCGTATTGGCTCGGGATGGCGGCGAGCTTCTGCGCCGTACTGCCGGTGACCAGCGCCTGCCCGTTGCCGATGTAGACGTCCATGGCGCCGTTGGGCTCGGTGGCCGTGTTGACGCTGACATACTGGCTGAGCTGGTTGATCAGCTGGTCACGCTGGTCCATCAGCTGGTTCGGGGTGCCCTGCTTGCCGGAGACATCGGCGGCGATCTGCGTGTTGAGCGAGGCGATATTGCTCGCGAGGGTGTTTACCTCGGTGACGTCGCCGCTGATCTGCTGCTCGAGGCTCGAGCCGTACTGGGACAGCTGCGAGTCGTAGGAGGTGAGCTGCTGGGCGACGGCCTGCGCCTGTGCGAGCACCGCCTGGCGCGAGGCGGTCGAGGCGGGCGAGGTCGACAGGGCCTGGAGCGAGTTGACGAAGCTCTGCAGCGTCGCGGTAAGTCCGGTGCTGGAGGAGCTCAGCAGGTTGTCGATCTGCGCGGCCTGGGTGCTGAGCGTATTCAGGCTGGAGTAGCTCGCCTGCGAGCTGCGCACCTGCTGGGCGAGCGCCTCGCTGTACGAGCGCGAGACGCCCGTGACCTCGACTCCGCTGCCGAGGAAGCCGGCGGAGGTGGCCTGGCCGGGCTGCGGCGTGAGATCGATGTTCTCGACGCTGTAGCCCGGGGTCGCCGCGTTGGCGATGTTGTTGCTGGTGACGTCGAGTGCCTGCTGGAAGGCCAGCAGTCCGGAAACACCGGTGGACAGGATGTCAGCCATGCGTCAGGGCTCTCTTAAAGCGCAGCCGTGCCATCGGTTATCGGCCCGGCGCCGGCTAACTTGAACGAAGTCTCATGTGCGCCGCCGCCGCCCAGCAGACTGGCCACCTGTGCGGCCACGGCAGTTAACTTATTCGCGTAGCGCGGGTCGGTCGCGTAGCCGCCCTGCTGCAGGGCGGTAGCGAAGGCGTGCACGTCCGCTGCCGCTGTTGAGGGCGCTGGCGAACCGCGGACTGCTGCGCAGCGTTGCGACATAATCCTGGAAGCTCTGCTCGGGACTGTCGTAGGCACGGAAGGCCGCGGTGGTGGAGAGCGCGCTTGCGGACTGGTACTCCTGCGTGCGCGCGGAGACGGATGACCCGGTCCAGCCGCGGCCGGCTTTTATGCCAAAGAGGTTGTTGCTCGACTCGCCACCGCTGCCCTGCGGCACGCTCTGGCCCCAGTTGCTCTCGAGCGCCGCCTGCGCCACGAGGCTTACCGGGTGTACGCCGAGCTGCTGCGCCGCGGCCTGAGCCTGCGGCCATACCTCCCGGATGAAGCTGCGTTGCTGGTCCGTGCGCACCGCGGGTGCGGGGGTGTTGGTCGTGGCAGTTCGAGGTCGGCGCGGTGACGGCCTTGCGCGCCGGTTGCGCTCTGGGCCGGCATGGCAGAGGCACCCGCTCCCTGGCGCAGCTGGCGCACCAGCATGTCCGCAAGACCCAGGCCATGCCCGCGCGTGAGCTCCAGTGAGAGCTGATCGTCGAACATTCCCTGGTAGGTCTGGGCCTGGTCACTGCCGAAGATCGGGTCGCGCCCGATGGCATCGCGCATGCTCTTGATCAGCATGCGCGCGAACAGGCTCTCGAACTGCTTGGCCACCTGGCGCACCGCAGCCGGGTCGTTCTGCCGGACGCTCGACTTGAGCTTTTCCAGCCCGGCGAAGTCGCCGTAGACACTGCCACTGGAGGCGGGGGCGGTCATATCACGATCAGTTCGGCGCGCAGCGCGCCTGCCTCCTTGAGTGCTTCGAGTATGGCGACGAGGTCGCTCGGAGCGGCCCCTACCTGGTTGACGGCGCGCACGATCTCATCGAGGTTCACGCCGGCCTGGAACACGAACATGCGGGCATCCGCCTGCTGCACATCGATGGAGCTGCGCGGCGTGGTAATCGTCTGGCCGCTGGAGAAGGGACCCGGCTGGCTGACGTCGGTGCGCTCCTGAATGGTGACGGAGAGCGAACCGTGCGCGACTGCCGCAGCCATCACCCGCACGTGCGAGCTGATGACCACCGTGCCGGTGCGCGAATTGATGATGACGCGCGCGGCCGCGTCCCCGGGCTCGACCTCGAGCGCCTCGAGCGCGGCCACATAGGCGATGCGCCGGTCGGGGTCGACGGGCGCCTGCACGCGGATCGAGACTGCATCGAGCGCCTGCGCGGTGCTCTCGCCGAGGGTCTTGTTGATCGCCGCCGCGACGCGCGAGGCGGTGGTGAAGTCCGGCGTATTGAGGTTCAGCACCACGCTCTGCTCCGAGCCGAGGTGCATCGGCACCTCGCGCTCGACCGAGGCGCCACTCGGGATGCGGCCGCTGCTCGGCACGTTGAGGGAGATGCGTGAGCCGTCCTTGCCGTTGATGCCGAAACCGCTGACTACGACGTTACCTTGCGCCATCGCGTAGATCTGGCCATCTGCGCCGCGCAGCGGCGTCATGATCAGGGCGCCGCCGCGCAGGCTGGAGGCGTTGCCGATCGTCGCCACCGTGATGTCGAGCATCTGACCGGGCTTGGCGAAGGGCGGCAGGTCCGCGGTCACCGTGACGGCCGCGACGTTCTTCAGCTGCGGGTTTGTATTGGGCGGAATCGTCACGCCGAAGCGCTGCAGCATGTTCTCGATGCTCTGGATCGTGAACGGCGCCTGCGTGGTCTGGTCGCCGGTGCCGTCAAGTCCGACCACCAGTCCGTAGCCGATCAGCTGGTTGCTGCGCACCCCTGCGACCGAGGCGATGTCCTTGATGCGTTCGGCGCCGGCATTGCCGGCCAGAGCGAGGGCGGCCAGCGCGAGCACACGGCACCACGTGGCGCGGCCGCGGCGGCTGCTCGTGCGGCGGCGCAGTGCGGAGAATGTTTGTGTGCTCATCAGAACGGCGCCCACGGCGAATTGAAGAACCGCGCCAGCCAGCTCTGGGCGTTCGAATCGGCGATCGCCCCCTTGCCGTTGTAGGTGATCTTGGCGCTCGCGACCCGGTAGGAGGGGATGGAGTCGTCGGAGGCCAGGTCGATCGGGCGGATGACGCCGGTGACGCGCACGTACTCCTTGCCCTGGTTGAGTCCGATCTGCTTCTCGCCGGCGATGAACAGGTTGCCGTTCGGCAGTACCTTGAGCACCGTCGCGGTCAGATAGCCGGTGAGGCTGTTGCTCTGGGCGCTCGCGCCCGCGCCTGCAAACTTGCTGGCATCGTCGATGTTGTTGTTCAGGATCGGTGCGCCATGGATGGTCACCGCCTTGCCGAGCAGCGTACTGCCCGGCATGGTGAGTGAAGTGGTCTTGCTCGTGGTCGTCGTGGCGCTCTTCTGTGCGGCGGTCTGCTCGTTGAGCACGATGGTGACGATGTCACCGACGTGGTGTGCGACGGGGTTCTCGGCGAAGACCACTTCGCGCCCGGACTGGAAAATGGCTCCCGCCGTCGGCGGCGGTAGCGGTTCCTGCGTCCACGCGAGGCCGTCGTCGCCCTTGCGCGGCTCCACGGTGTGGCAGCCGGCCGCGGCGACGGCGAGCAGGACGAGGCAGGTCAGTACGCAGCGCATCCGGGCGGTACTCACATGTTCTGCGTGGCGTAGGTGAGCATCTGGTCGGTGGTTTCCACCGCGCGCGAGTTCATCTCGTAAGCCTGCTGCGTCTCGATCATGTTGACGAGTTCCTCGACCACATTGACGTTGGAACTCTCCACCGAACCCTGCAGCAGCGTGCCCATGCCGTTCAGGCCTGCGTTGCCCGTGACCGGGGAGCCGGAGGAAGCGGACTCGACTGCGAGATTGCCGCCGATGTCCTGCAGGCCCGCCGGGTTGATGAAGTCCGCCAGCTGCAGCGTGCCGACCGTCTGCGGCGCGCTTTGCCCGGCCAGCTGCACGCTGATCGTGCCGTCCGCGCCGATGGTGACACTCTGCGCGCCGGTCGGGATGGTGACCGCGGGCTGCACCTGGTAGCCGGCGGCAGTCACCAGCTGCCCCTGGGCGTTCAGCTGGAAGCTGCCGTCGCGTGTGTAGGCGACCGTACCGCTCGGCTGCAGGATCTGAAAGAAGCCGCGTCCCTGGACGGCGATGTCCAGGTTGTTGCCGGTGGTATTGACGTTGCCCTGGGTGTAGTTCTTTTCGGTGGCGACCACACGCACGCCCGTGCCGACATTGAGGCCGGTGGGGGCCAGGGTGTTCTGCGAGGTATTGGCGCCGACCTGCGAGAGGTTCTGATAGAGCAGGTCGTCGAAAACGGCACGGCTCTTCTTGAAGCCCGTGGTATTGACGTTCGCGAGGTTGTTGGCGGTGACGGTCATCTGCGTCGATTGAGCGTCGAGCCCGGTTTTCGCGGCCCAGAGTGCGGGTTCCATGGTTTACCTTTCCAAAATGAGTTGCGGAGGTCAGCTCGACTGCAGGAGCTTGGTGGAGGACTGCGCGTCCTCGTCGGCGGTGTGCAGCGCCTTCACCTGCAGCTCGAAGCGGCGCGCCAGCTCGATCATGTTCACGAGGCACCCCGGGAGGTTGACGTTGCTCGACTCGAGCACGCCGGAGGCGAGGCGCACGTTCGCATCGGCCGCGGCCGGGGTGCCGTCATTGGTGCGAAACAGCCCGTCGGTGCCGCGCGCGATGCTGTCCGCGGACGGATTGATGAGCTTGATGCGGCCCACGGCGGCGACGGTGTTCGGTGCCTGCCCCAGCGGCACCACTGAGACCGTGCCATCGGCGGCGATCGACACCGAGGTGGCGGGCGGCACGGCGATCGGGCCGCTATCCCCCATGACCGGCCGGCCGCCCGCGGTGATGAGCTGGCCGCTCGGGTCGACGTGCAGGTCGCCGGCGCGGGTATAGGCCTCGTTGCCGCTGGCGTCCTGCACGGCCAGCAGTCCCGGGCCCTGTACGGCCACGTCGAGCGGGTTGCCGGTCGTAACCTGTTCGCCGTCGGTGCTGTTCCAGCCGACGGTGGCGGCGGTGGCGTAGGCGCGCGAGGCAAAGCCCGGCCCGACCACGCTGCGCGTCTGGAACGCCGACAGCGAGGCCTTGAAGCCGGTGGTGCTGGCGTTGGCGAGGTTGTAGTTGTTCGCCGCCTGGCTCGCGAGGGTGTCCTTGGCGCCGGACATGGCTACATACAGGAGCTTATCCATGGGTCATCTCAGGTAACGCGGGTGCTTAGCCGCCGCGGATGTTGATGATCGACTGCGTGACCTGGTCCTGCGTCTGGATCATCTGCGCATTGGCCTGGAAGTCGCGCTGTGCGGTGATCATCTCGACCAGCGCAGCGGTCGTGTCGACGTTGGACTGCTCGAGCGAGCCGGACTGGATGTTGCCGAAGCCCGAGCCGCCGGCGACGCCGTTCACGGCCGCACCGGAGTTGTTGGTCTGCGACCAGCTCGCGTTGCCCAGCTGCTCAAGACCCTGCGGGTTGGCGAAGTTGGCGAGCGCGACCTGGCCCAGATCGACCGAGCGGCCATTGGTGAACTGCGCCTGGATCACGCCGGTCTGGTCGACGCTGATGCCGGTGAGCTGTCCGGTAGTGAAGCCGTTCTGCTGTACGGCGGTCACGCCGAAGTTGCCGCCGTACTGCGTGGTCTGACTGAAATCAAAGGTCATATTCATCGGGTTCGCGCCCGTGGCCGGTCCGTAGGCCGGGAAGGTGACCTGGCCGTTCGCCGGCGTGGTGATCGCACCGGTCGGGGAGTAATTGAGCGCCTGCGGCGTACCGACCGGTGCTCCGTCCACGTACAGCTGCACGTTCCAGTCGTTGGCGACCGCGCCCTTGATGAAGTAGAGGCTGGCGGTGTGCGCCGCGCCGAGGGAGTCGTACACCGTGAGCGAGGTCGTGTTGTTGTAGCTGTTGGGATCGGTCGGCGAGAAGACCGCATCCGCTGGCTGCGTCGCATCCGCGGGCAGGTTGGCGGTGATCTGCGCGGTACTGGTCGCCTGGGGCGAGCTCTCGCTGGTATTGAGGGAGACCGCCGAGAGGCCGCCGGTGTTAAAGCCACCGTTGGCGAGCGGCGGATACGCCTGCAGGGTCTCGCCCTGGGCATTGACGATCTGCCCGGTGCTGTTGAGCTGAAACTCGCCGTCGCGCGTGTAGTTCAGCGCACCGCCGTTGCTGACGATGAAGAAGCCGTTGCCGCTGACGGCCATGTCGAGCGTATTGCCCGTGCTCTCGATGTTGCCCTGGCTGAACTGCTGGGCCACCTCGGCGACCTCGACGCCATTGCCGACTGCGGTGGCGCTGACGCCCTGCTGGGTGGAGGCGTAGAGGTCCGCGAACTCGGTGCGCGAGCCCTTGAAGCCCACCGTGGCGGCATTGGCGAGGTTGTTGGACGTGACGGACAGATCCTCGTTGGCCGCCGTAAGTCCGGTAAGTGCGATATTTAAGGACATGGTGATGTCTCCGTGGAATAGGGGCGGCTACTGCTGGATGCTCACGACTGAGCTCATGGCCACCGTACCGTTGTTGGTGTTGAGCTCGAGCGCCTGCGTGGACGGGTCGATGGTGACGCTGTTGACCGTGCTGTAGATAAGCGGACTGACCGACTGGCTCGTGCCGCCCACCGCGGCCGAGACATTCACCGTATAGGTGCCGGTCGGAGCGGTGGCCCCGCTTGCGGTCTTGCCGTTCCAGGTGAACGGGCTGTAGCCGGAGGACTGCGGCGAGACGTTGAACGAGTCGACGAGCGCGCCACTCGCATCCGTGATCGACACGGTCAGGCTGCTCGCGCCGCTCGGCGCGGTGACCGCGCCACTGACGCTAGCGCCCGCGGTGAGGGCGGCACTGCTGCCGGCGGCGAGCACGGAATGCCCGAGCAGCGAGGTGCCGCTGAGCACCTGGGCGCCCTGCAGGCTCGAGGCCAGACCGGTCATCGAGGTTTGCAGGCTCTGCAGGCTCGAGACTTCGCTCAGTCCCTCGATCTGTGCCATGAACTGGGTCGGATCGGTGGGGTTCAGCGGATCCTGGTTCTGCATCTGCGTGCTGATCAGCTGGAGGAAGCCCGCCTGGCTGATCTGCATGTTCGAGGGCAGTGAAGTGCTGCTGGAGCTGCTGCTGCCCGAGCTCGAGCTGCCGGAGGTGCCGGTGACTCCGCTGACGGAGGGAACAGTGATTGACATGCGTGGTCCTTCGGAAATTTAAGAGCGCTGGTCGTTAAGGGGTCGCGGTGCCTGGCCGGACTATTGCCCGAGCTTCAGCGTCGCAAGCATCAGATCCTTGGCCGTGTTCATGACCTCGACATCGTTCTGATACGCGCGCGAGGCGGAGATCATGTCGGTCATCTCCTCGATGACGTTGACGTTGGGGGCGTAAACGTTGCCGTCGGCGTTGGCGAGCGGATTGCCCGGGTCGTTGCGCACCGTCGGCGGCAGATTGCTTTCGACGATGCCGCTGACGCGTACCGCGGCGCCGTTCGCCTGGCCCTGGCTGAGCGAGCCCATCGCCGCACGCACCGCCTGGAAAACCGGGTGGCGCGCGCGGTACACCGTCGCGGGGTCGCCGCTGACGCTGTCGGCATTGGCGAGATTGCTGGCTACGGTGTTGAGGCGCACCGACTGGGCCGAGAGGCCCGACCCGGCGATGTCAAAGATCTTGAACGATGACATGAGTTACTCCGCGCTCGTGCTGCTGGCGGCGCCGTTACTGCCCGGTAATCGCCGTCATCAGGCTTTTGAACTTGTCCGACAGAAAGGTGAGCGCCGCCTGGTAGCGCACGCTGTTGTCGGCGAAGGCGGATTGCTCGAGCTGCACATCCACCGTGTTGCCATCGAGTGACGGGGCGAGCGGGACGCGGTATTTCAGACCCGCGCCGCCGCCCGCGGTGGCGGAGCTGCCACTTAAGTGCGCGCCGCTGGTGGTCGACAATGCTAAAGAGGCGGCCCCCGCGGCGCTTTTGCCGCCGAGCAGGGACTTGAAGTCCACGTCCTGAGCCTTGAAGTTCGGCGTGTCAGCGTTGGCGATGTTGTTTGCCAGCACGGTCGAGCGGCGCGCGTAGAGCTGCAGGGCGTCCTGGTGGACTCCGAGGTAGGTATTGAGGTCAACGGCCATGGCGGACTTCCGGCGAATAGCTGAACTTGCCTGGGACGGAGCAAGAGCCGTGCCAGGCGTGCCAAGGCCGCGGTCAGCGTCGCGGCAGTGTTTGGCAGCCCGGATCCGTGACCGCGTTCACGTGCGAGCGGCAAACTCTTGCCGCTGCGCGGGGAGCAGCGGCCCTGGCGGGGGTCCGCACTCTGGCGCGGGGCTTGCACACTCCCGAGCATGAAGCCCATATCCGTGTCAGTTATCCGTCGCCCCGTTGTGCTGCTGGCGCGCTGCGCGTGCGCCGTTGCGCTCAATGCCGCCGTGTTCATGCCCGCAACTGCGCTCCAGACTGCGGAGTCGGCGATCGAGCCGATTCAGTCAGTAAGGAGCAGGGCCGAGGAGGTGGTACGCGCGCAGCTGACTGGCGTGAATCGCACCCTCTATGTCCGCGCCGCCGATCTCGACAGCCGGCTGCGGCTCAACCGCTGCCCCGAGGTTCCGACGGGGGAGCTCGCTCCGGGCACTCAGCCGAGCGCGCACATGTCCGTGCGGGTGAGCTGCCGCACGCCAACGGTGAGCTGGAGCCTGTACGTTCCGGTGAGCGTGGAGTCGGACACCACCGTACTCGTATTAAAGGAGGGTGCCGCGGCGGGCTCGCGCCTCAATCCCGCACAGGTCGTGCCGCAGGTGCGCCGCGTGGCCGGACTCGCGGCGGATTATGTCTCGGACGTGAGCGGGCTCCAGCGCCACACGCTGGTGCGCGCGCTGCCCGCCGGCGCGGCGCTCACCCCCGATGTGCTGCTGGCCGATTACCTCGTCCGTCAGGGCCAGCAGGTGACGATCGTTGCCGCAGGCCCTGGGATCGAGGTCCGTGCCCCCGCCAAGGCCCTCGAGGACGGGCGCGAAGGCGCCCGGGTCCGCGTGCAGAACCTGGCGTCCCTGAAGATCGTGCAGGGTACCGTCTCGGCCGACGGCTTGATCCGCGTCACACCCTAAAGAATTCGCGTCGCCGGCCGCTAAACTCCTGGAAGGACGTCAGGAGTTACTACGGTGTCCAACAAAATCAGTGAGTTGAACACTTCGGGGCCGGCCGGCAACGTGCCGGCAGGTACTGCCCGGGCGGCGTCGGTGCCCTCAGCCGGCACGGGTAGCGCCCCGGCGAGCGGGGGCTCATCCGGCAGCGGCGAGGTGCACATCACCGATACCGCAGCCAGCCTTTCCACCCTCGAGCAGGCGGTGCGCTCCGCCCCTGAAGTAGATACAGCCCGCGTGGCGCAGCTGCGTTCCGCGATCGCCCAGGATCGCTATGCGGTCAGTCCTCCGGATATCGCCGTGAAGCTGATGCAGCTTGAGGACGATCTCGGACCGCTGATCGGCCCGGGATAAACAGTAAGCCGTGAATCCGCAACTGTGCCGTGAACATCTGGCCGAGCTGCTGCAGGAGCAGCTTGAGCTGCTCACCCGTCTGCAGACGCTCCTCGATCAGGAGCGCAGCGTCATCGATTCGCGTGACCTCAAGGGCCTCAAGGCGGCCACCGAGGCGCGCCAGCAGTGCGTCACGGCTCTGGCCGGCATTGAAGATCAGATCAACGCGCTGTGCCGCATGCACGGCCACAGCGCCGACCGGGCGGGGCTCGAGCGCCTGAGCCGCTGGTGCGATCCGCGCGGCGAGCTCACCCAGCGTCTGCGCCAGAGCGTGGAGCGCGCACTGCGCTGCCGCGAGCTGAACGACCGCAACGGCATCCTGGTGAGCGCCCGCCTGAAGCACGTCGGCGCGCTGCTGCAGAGCCTGACGGGCCGCAACGAGCGTGTCGCCACCTACGGTCCGCGCGGCTACCTGGGGCGTGCCACCGTGGGCCGCATTCTCGGCGCGGTCTGACGCAGCCCCCGCGCGCCCTGCGCGCCCCACAGCTTCCCGCACAATCACCGCCCCGGTCACGGGGCGGCTCTGCGCGCCACTACATGCGTAGCGCGTCGTGCAGGGCGTCGATCTCGCTGTTCGATTCCTCGATCAGCTTCTCGTAGGCAGCCTGATCCATGCCGAGCCGCTTGCACGCGGTGACGTTGTGCAGGTTGAGCTCGATCGACTCGGGCCACTGCTTGAAGACCGCGAGGAGCGAGCTGACGGTGAGGATGTCCACCAGGTCCGGCGGCCCGGTGTGCTCGCGCGCATGATCCTCGTATTCACTGACGGCCGCGATGATCTCCGCCGGCATCTTCCAGTTCTCGAGCAGCGCCTTGGCGATCGGCGCGCTCCAGTCGCGCGTAATGGCCAGCATCGCCGCGCGGTCGGCAAACAGCTGCGGGTGCCGCGCCGAGCGCGTGAGAATGTACAGCTGGCCGATGCCGTGCAGCACGCCGGCGAGCATCGCCGTGTCGGGATTGATGTGCCCGTAGCGCTTGGCGACGACGTAGCTCATCGCCGCGATGGCCGCGCTGCGCTGCCACAGCTGGTCCAGAGGCTGCTCGAGCCCCTTAAGCGCCTCCACTTTCTTCAGCTGCGCCATGGCGAAGCTGATCGCGGCACTGCGCACCAGATTGAATCCCATGCGTGTCACCGCGGTGCGCAGGTCCTTCAGCGGTTTGCCCTGGTTGAGTGCAGCGGAGTTGGCGATACGCAGCAGCTGCGCGGCCAGGGCCGGCTCGGAGCTGATGACGCGCACTACCTGCTCGGGACGCACCTGCTCGTCGCCCAGCACCTGGCGAACCCGCAGGGCGATGTCCGGAAAGCTCGGCAGCTCGACCTTGCCGCTGTTCAGCTCGGCGGCGAGATCCTGCACGAAGGCGAACGAGGCATCAGGACCGGCGGTTGAGGCGGCGGCCTTCATCGGATCTCCTTGCAACTCAGCGGATGCTTCATAAATACCGTCAGTTTGTGTTACGAGGCGCGGCGCGCACCGTGCAGACGCTTGACCAGTTCGGCCTCCGTGTGCGACAGGCCGCAGTCGCGGACCAGTTCTTCGCAGGAGGCGCCGCTGCGCGCCAGGCGGATGGCAACCTGATAGCTGGCGGCGGCGCCGCTGGCGACGTTGGGGCGGCCGAGCCGCTCGATCGCCTCGGCGATCTGGCTCACGGCTTCACAGGTGTTCAGTACGCCGGCATCCAGGGCATCGAGGCGGCGCAGCAGTGCGTGCGCGTGGCCGGCCTCCTGCTGCGCGCGCCGCGCCTGTGCCCGGCGCAGGCCGAGCAGCGTGAGCGCGGACAGCAACGTCGCGAACGCCGCGAGTGCTAAGGCGGCGTCGGCGGCGGCGCTCGGGGGTAAGACGGTCATTTCAGATCGCTCCGTGAGGCGGTGGTTACCCGGGCGCGGCGCGCACGTCGGGATTCCGTCGCCATGCGACGGAGGTGTGATTCAGTTTGCATGTTCCGTGCCATCGCCGGGCGGCGCGGCTGCAGGCAGCGGTGCGGCCACGGGCGCCTGCGCCGGGGCGGCCTCCGCGGTGGCGTAAGCGGCAGGGGCGGGCGTTGCCACCGCACCGTGGTCCGCGTCGGCGGCCACGTCCGGCGCAGGAAGTGCCGGAGGCGTGCGCACGTCCGCGAGCGTGCCGCGGTCGGTCAGCTCGGTCGAGAGGATGACGATGGCCACACGGCGATTGGCGGTGCGGCCCTGAACGGTGTCGTTACTCTGCAGCGGGTGCTGATCGCCGAGGCCGACCACCGCGAGCCGGGCGGCATCCACCCCGTGGCCGGAAAACACCCGCACGACGCTGCCGGCACGCGCGGCCGACAGCTCCCAGTTGGAGACGAACGCGGCCGTACGGATCGGCAGATTGTCGGTATGGCCCTCAACGCGCACCGCGTTGGGCAGTGGGGCGAGCACGCCGGCGACCTGCTCGATCACCTCCATCGCCTGCGGCGCCAGCTGTGCGCTGCCGCTGGGGAAAAGCAGATCCGAGCGGATCTCCACCTCGACCCACAGATCATTGCGGCGCACGGTGATCTGCTGGCGCCGGATCAGATCGCTCATCGCATCGCCAACCTGGTCGGCTACGTGTGCGAGCGCTTCGGCCGCAGCGGCATGGCGCGCGGCGGCCTCGGGTGACAGCGCCGCCGCGGGCGGCGCTGGAGCGGATATCGGCGCGAGCGAGGCATGTCCGGCCTGCGGGCTCGGGCTGCCGCTGAGCGGCGCATCCGCGCCGGAGTGCAGCGGGCCGGTCTGCACCGGCTCGAGCGCCCGGGGCGCGCCACGGAAGGCAGCGTACAGCGAGTCCGACATGACGCGGTACTTACCCTCGTTTACCGAGGAAATCGCGTACATGACCACGAAGAAGGCGAGCAGCAGCGTCAGCAGGTCGCCGTAGGGGATGGCCCAGGCCTCGTGGTTGACGTGTTCTTCGTGGCGGCGGTGCCTGCGGCTCATAGTTGCGTCCTTAGTGCAGGTAACCGTTGAGCTTGGCCTCGATGGCACGCGGGTTCTCGCCCTGCGCGATGGCCAGCATTCCGTCGATGACCATCTCGCGCAGCTGCGTCTGGCGGTGAATGATCACCTTGAGTTTCGCGGCCACGGGAAGAAAAAAGAGATTGGCAAGGCCGATGCCGTACACAGTGGCGGTGAAGGCCGCAGCGATGCCGTGGCCGAGCCGTGTCGGGTCGCCGAGGTTCTGCAGCACGGCCATCAGACCGAGTACGGCGCCGATGATGCCGAGCGTCGGCGAATACACGCCCATACCCTCGAACACGCGCGCCGCGGTGATGTCGGCATGCTCGCGGGTATGCAGCTCGACGTTCATGACGTTGCTGATGCTCTCCGGCTCGTTGCCGTCGACCACCAGCTGCAGCGCCTTGCGCACGAAATCATCCGGCTCGCGCTCGATCATCGGCTCAAGACCCAGCAGTCCCTGTTTCCGCGCGGTGTTGCTCCACTCGACGATCTTCGAGATCAGGTAGCCGCCGTCACCGGCGGGCGGCCGCATCACCCAGGGGAAGATGCCGAGCGCGCGCCGCATCACGGTGAGCGGGGTCTGGATGCAGATCGCCGCAATGGTGCCCACGACCACGATCATGAAGGCCGCTGCGGACACCAGCGCCATGATGCCGGCGCCCTTGAGCATCGCGCCGATCAGCACGGCGCACAGCGCCAACACCAGGCCAATGAGACTCAATATGTCCACATGTTTCCATCAGGCGCGCTTCGGGCGGCGCCGCTGCACTTCACTCCGCGGCCTCGCGGCTGGCTTCGCGCCAATCCGCCAGCCGCGCACGCAGGCGCACCAATGCCTGACCGTGCAGCTGACAGGCGCGCGATTCGGTCACATCCAGCACGGCGCCGATCTCCTTGAGGTTGAGGCCCTCGCTGTAGTACAGCGACATCACCAGCCGTTCACGCTCGGGCAGCCGCTCGATCGCCTGCGTCAGCGCCGAGCGGAACTGGTCGCTGGCCACGTCGCGGAAAGGGTCGGACGCGTCCGTGCAGTTCGCGCTCCCCGTCTCATCGAGGCTCGCAAGCTGGCAGCTGGCCGCATCCTGCACGGCCTGGTGATACTCCTCCAGAGACACGCCCATCTCCTCGGCGATCTCGACATCACGGGCATCGCGTCCGGTGCGCTGCTCGACCTCGCGCACCGCGGCCGCCACGGCACGAGCCTGACGGTGCACCGAGCGCGGGGCCCAGTCCTGCTTGCGCAGCGCGTCGATCATCGCGCCGCGAATGCGGATCCCCGCGTACGTCTCAAAGCTCGCGCCGCGGTTGGCGGCGTAGTTCGCCGCGGCTTCCATAAGTCCGAGCATGCCCGCCTGGATCAGGTCGTCCACCGAGACCGAAGGCGGCAGCCTTCCTGCGAGGTGATAGGCGATGCGCTTCACAAGCTCCGCGTGGCGTAACACGAGTTCATCGCCCGCACGGGTCGTGGCCTTGACGCCGGCGTAGCGGTTCACGGCGTTCATGGCACGGCCACCGGACGGGCGGCGTTGCGTCTTACCAACCGTTCCACGAAGAACTCGATGTTGCCGCGCGGGCCGGAGGGCACTGGCCATGTATCGGCACGAGCGGCGAGTTTCTTGAATGCCACGGCGGCGGGGCTGCCGGGATATTGTTCAATGACGGGCGCCTGCTCGCGCACCGAGCGGCGCAGGCATTCGTCGTGCGGGACTTCGCCGGCATATTCCAGAGCAACGTCCAAAAAGCGTGAGGTGACCATGGAAAAACGCTCGAACAGCTGGGTGCCGGAGCCGGGGCTGCGCACCTGATTGACGAGTACCCAGAAGCGCCGCACGTCGTGGTTGCGGCGCAGCACCTTGATGAGCGCGTAGGCGTCGGTGAGGGAGGCCGGCTCGTCGCAGACCACCACCAGCACATGCTGCGCGGCCTGTGAGAACTGCAGCACACTTTGCGCAAGGCCCGCCGCGGTATCGACGATCAGGGCATCGAGGCGCGTGGCGAGGGAGCTGAAGGCACGCACCAGACCCAGGTGCTCTGCGGCACCGAGCTGTGCCAGCTCGGCGGCTCCCGAGGCGCCCGGCAGCAGGTGAAACCCCTGCGGCGCCTGCACCATGACCTCATCGAGCGTGCGCTCGCCGGCCAGCACGTGCGCCAGGGTGTAGGGGGGTGAGAGCCCGAGCAGCACGTCAGCATTGGCGAGACCCAAATCGCCGTCCAGCAGCACCACACGCCGGCCGAGCGTGGTGAGCGCGGTAGCGAGATTGATCGCGACGCTGGTCTTGCCGACGCCGCCCTTGCCGCCGGTGACCGCGATCACGCGCACCGGCTGAGTGAGGCCATCGAGGGTGGTGTTGCGGATGAGCTTGAGATCAGGTGCCGACATGAGCGACCTTTCCGAAACGGCGACGCAGTAAATCCTCATCGGCGGCAGCGCCGCTGGCCTTGGCCAGGCGCACGGCCGCCGATACCAGTTCGAGCGCGCGCGCGGGCCGCAGGTCCTCCGGCACCCGCTGGCCCTCGCTGATGTAAGCGAGGCGCAGCTGCGCGCGCGCGATGACCGAAAGCGCCCCTCCGAGGCTCACCGCCTCGTCGAGCTTGGTCAGGACCACGCAGCTCGGGTTGGCCGGCGCGAAGCGCTTGACGGCGTCCTCGAGCGCGCCCGCCTGGGTGCTGGCAGAGAGCACCAGCGCCGACTCCAGCCGCGAGGCAGCGTTGGCGAGAATCGCCAGGCGGCTGCTGAAGTGCGCATCGCGCAGGCCCGCGCCCGGGGTGTCGATCAGGATCAGGCGGTGATGCGACAGCTGCGTCAAAAGCACCGGCAGGTCCGCGAAGTTGTCCGGAGCGTAGACGGCAGCGCCGAGCAGCTGGCCGAGCGCGCGGATCTGGTCCTGCGCCCCGACGCGCTGCGCGTCTGCGGCGATCAGCGCCAGCTCGCGCGCTCCGTGGCGCAGCGTCCAGCGCACGGCCACTTTGGCGAGGCTCGTGGTCTTGCCGACCCCGGTGGCGCCGATGAAGGCTACGCGCCCGCCGCGCTCCGGCCAGGACTCACCGGTCACCGGCAGGTACTGTGAGAGGGCGGTGAAGGCGAAGCGCCGGCCGCTGGCGAGGTCGGTGTCGGCGGGCAGCTGCTCGAGAATGCGCGTCACGAGCTCGTGCGTGACGCCCATCTCCGCCAGCTCCCGCATGAGCTGAGCATGCACCGGCTGACGGCGGGTGAGGTCGCTCCAGGCGAGCTGCTCGAGCTGCGTCTCGAGCATGCGGCGCAGCAGCCGCAGCTCCTGGCTCATGGCCTCGTGGCTCGGGGCCGCGGCTACGGCGGCCGGTGCCAGCGGCGCAGGTGCCAGCGGCGCAGGTGCGAGGTTCGGCGGTGGCGCCGGCGGCAGCACCGGCGGCGCACTGGCCGGCACGATGCGTTCGGAGGCAGCAGCCACTTCGGCGAGGTGCTGCGGGTGCGCATCCGCGCCGGCCGTGACCTCCACGCCCTCGGGGACGCGCCGCGATGACAGAATGACCGCGTTCTCACCGAGCCGCTCGCGTATGCCGCGCAACGCTTGGCGCGTGGTCGGTGCGGTATGACGGATAATCCTCATCGAAACTCTCCAGGCAAATCAGTTCAGCGGCCGACCGTGCTGACCAGGCGCACGCGGCGGTTGTCGGGAATCTCATTCCAGGCCAGCACCCGCAGACCCGGCACGCTCGCCCGTGCGAAATCTGCCAGCGCCTGGCGCAGCGCCGGGGCGACCAGCAGCACGGCGGGCTCGCCGGCCTGCTCGCGCCGCTGGGTGGAGTCGGCCATGCGCTGGCGCAGCTTCTCCGCCAGGCCCGGCTCGAGGGTTGCATTCGGGGTCGCGAGAGTTCCCTGCAGCAGCCGCTCGAGCTCGGTATCGAGCGACATCACGGGGATCTCGGCACCCGCGCCGGCGATGTCCTGTACGATCTGCCGGCTGAGCGCGACGCGCACCTGGCTCTGCAGGCTCGCCGGATCGGCGGAACGCGGGGCGTTCTCGGCGAGCGTCTCCAGGATGGTGCGCATGTTGCGGATCGAGATGTGCTCGGCCAGCAGTCCCTGCAGCACGCGCACGATGGTTGCGAGTGGCAGCACGCGCGGCACGAGGTCCTCGAGCAGCTTCGGGGTCGCTTTCGCGGCCGTGGCGAGCAGGTGCTGCACCTCCTCGTGTCCGAGGATCTCGTGCGCGTGCCCCTGCACCAGCGTGCTCAGGTGCGTGGCGATGACCGTGCTCGGATCTACCACCGTGTAGCCGAGCGTTTGCGCGTGGTCGCGCGCGGACGGCTCGATCCACGTGGCTTCCATGCCAAAGGCCGGGTCGCGCGTGGCGATGCCCTGCACGGGGCCGAAAACCCGTCCGGGGTTGAGCGCGAGCTCGCGATCGGGATGGATGATGCCTTCCCCGAGCGGTACGCCCCCGAGGGTGATGCGGTAGGCGTTGGGCGCCAGGTCCAGATTGTCGCGGATGTGAATCGCGGGAATGAGGAAGCCGAGCTCCTGCGAGAGCTTGCGGCGTACGCCGCGCACGCGTCCCAGCAGGTCACCGCGCTGCTTCGCATCCACCAGCGGCACCAGGCGGTAGCCGACCTCGAGTCCGAGGCGGTCCACCGGCTGCACGTCGTCCCAGCTGAGCTCGCGGGTCTCAGCGGCGCCGGGCTTGGCCGCCGGGGTCGCCGCGGTGGGCGCGACCGCTCGCCGGCGCGTGAGCGCGTAGGCGCCGCCGCCGCAGACGCAGGCCATGAGCAGGAAGACCGCGTTGGGCATGCCGGGGACCAGGCCCATCGCCCCGAGCAGCGCGGCCGCTACGGCCAGCGTCTTCGGGTTGCCGAACAGCTGCCGCCGCAGCTCGCCCCCCATGTCCTGCGGCCGCGACATGCGTGTCACGATAATGGCCACGGCGGTGGACAGAAGCAGCGCTGGCAGCTGGGCCACCAGGCCATCGCCGATGGTGAGCAGGGTGTAGGTGCGCGCCGCCGCGCCGACGGCCATGCCGTGCCCGAGCGTGCCGATGGCGAGACCGCCGATCAGGTTGATGAGCAGGATGAGGATGCCGGCCATGGCGTCCCCGCGCACGAACTTGCTGGCACCGTCCATGGCGCCGTAGAAATCCGCTTCCGCACGGACTTCGGCGCGGCGCGTGCGGGCCTCGTCCTGGTTGATCAGACCGCTGTTGAGGTCGGCATCGATGGCCATCTGCTTGCCCGGCATGGCATCGAGGGTGAAGCGGGCGCTGACTTCCGAGATGCGGCCGGAGCCCTTGGTGACCACCACGAAATTGATGATCGTCAGGATGATGAACACCACCACGCCGACTGCGAAGTTGCCGCCGATGACGAACTCGCCGAAGGACTTGATCACGTGGCCGGCCGCGGCCTCGCCACTGTGTCCATTCAGCAGCACCACGCGGGTCGAGGCGACGTTCAAGGCGAGCCGCAGCAGCGTGGCCAGCAGCAGCACGGTCGGGAATACGCCGAACTCGATCGGCCGGGCGACGTAGAAGACCGCCATGACGATGACGATCGACAGCGCGATGTTGAAAGTGAACAGTACATCGAGCGCGAACGGTGGCAGTGGCAGCACGATCATCGCCAGCACGGCGAGCACGCCCACCGGCACGCCGATGCCGGTGCGCAACAGCTCGCCGAGGCTCGGCGCCGCGGCCTGGGTACCGGTGGCGCTCATGCCTCAGGCACCATGCTGGCGTCGATGGTGGGCAGCGGGGGCGGCGTGGCGCCGGAGTGATAGGCCTGCCGCAGCTGGCTGAGGTACGTCAGCACCTGAGCGACGGCCACGTACAGCGAGGTGGGAATCTCGGCGCCGATCTCGACGTAGCGATTCAGTGCGCGCGCCAGCGGCGGCGCTTCGAAGATTGGCACGCGGTGCTCGGTGGCAATCGCGCGGATGCGCGCCGCCACCAGGTCCTGGCCCTTGGCCACGACCACCGGAGCACGCATGCGTGCCTCATCGTAACGCAGCGCGACGGCGTAGTGGGTAGGGTTCACGACCACGACGTCGGCCTTGGGAACCTCGGCCATCATGCGGCGTCGCGCGAGGTCGCGCTGAATGGCGCGGATGCGTCCCTTGGTCTCCGGTGAGCCTTCGCTCTCCTTCATTTCCTCGCGGACTTCGGTGCGCGTCATGCGCAGGCGGCGTGCGTGTTGCCAAAGCTGCCAGGGCACGTCGGCGGCGGCGATGAGTCCCAGCACACCGGCGAGAACCAGCAGCGTGCGGCCAACGAGGCCGGCTGCCTGGGGCAGAGCTTGCGCGAGCGGCTGACTGCCGAGCGCGGCGATGACGCCGGAGCGCTGGCGCAGCAGCAGCGCCGCCACGCCGGCGAGCAGCAGAAATTTCAGCAGCGCCTTACCGAGCTCGACCGCGCCACGCACCGAGAACATGCGGCCGAAGCCGGTGGCGGGGTCAAGGCGGGCGAAGTCGGGTACCAGCACCTGGGGGCTGAAATTCCAGCCGCCCAGCGCCAGCGGTGCTGCGACCGCCGCCAGCAAGGTGAGGCCCCAGATCGGCGCGCAGGCGAGCATCGCATGGGCGGCCGACCCGATCAGCGTCGGCACGGCCAGGGATTCATCCAGAGCCTGAGCGCGGGACAGCGCCAGTCCCGAGCCCATCATGGCGCGCAGGTGCGCGCCGCTGTAGCTGCCGAGTAGCTGCAACCCACCGCCGCTCACCAGCAGCACCGCCGCAGCATTGAGGTCGGTCGAGCGCGGCACCTGGCCGCGCTCGCGCGCCTGGTCGCGCCGTTTGGCGGTTGATTGTTCTGTGCCTTCGTGCTCGTTCTCGGCCATGGCCTACCCCGCATGCCCGGCCAGCAGGGCCTGGAGCAGGCCGAAAGTGCGCACCAGTGCCTGCTCGAAGGTCGACTGCACCGCGACCAGTCCACCGAGGGCGATGGTCAGGCCGAAGAGCAGGGTGATCGGCAGGCCGACCGCAAAGAGGTTCAGTGTCGGCGCGGCGCGGCTCATGACACCGAAAGCGACGTTGACGATCAGCAGCGCCGTGACGCCGGGCAGCGCGATGGCCAGTGCGCCGGCAAACAGCTGCGTGCCCCAGCTCGCGACCGCGTAGAGCCCGGCCGGGCCGAGACCGGTGGTGCCGATCGGCAGGGTGGTGAAGCTGCGCGTCAGCGCCTCAATCAGCTGCAGGTGGCCGTTGAGAGCGAGAAAGGTGAGCACGACCAGGAGGTTGTAGAGCTGGCCCAGCGCCGGGGTGCTGGCACCGCGCTGCGGGTCGATGTTGTAGGCGAAGGACAGGCCCATGCTGTTGGCGAGAATCTGGCCGCCGAGCGTCACCGCATCGAACAGCAGCTGCAGACAGAAGCCGAGCGCTACCCCGATCAGGATCTGCTGGACGGTGATGAGGATTCCCGCCGCGGAGAACACTTCGGTCCCTGCCGGCACCGGCAGCAGCGGCGCCAGCACCACGGCTACGGCGCCGGCCAGCACGATGCGCACGCGCGCGGGTACCGCGCTGGCCCCAAACACCGGCGCAACCATGAAGCATGCGCCGATGCGCACAAACGGCCAGAACAGCTGCGCGAGCCATTCCTGCAGTTGCGATGTGCTGAGATTGATCACGGCGGCACTTGGGGGTACGGCTTCAGTTGATGAGCGAGGGAATGCTCTCGATGAGCTCGCGCGTGTAGCTGACGATGAGCTTGAGCATCCAGGGGCCGGCGAACATGAGCGTCGCGGCGACCGCGAGCAGCTTGGGGATGAACGACAATGTGGTCTCGTTGATCTGCGTCGCGGCCTGGAATGCGCTGACGGTCAGGCCGGTGAGCAGCGCAACGAGCAGCATCGGCGCGGCGAGCAGCAGCGTTATCTCCAGCGCGCGACTGCCGACGTTGATGACTGTTTCCGGGCTCATGTTGCTGGATCCTCAGGAATAGAAACTCGTGGCGAGCGTACCGATGACGAGCGACCAGCCATCGACCAGCACAAATAACATCAGTTTGAACGGCAGTGAGATAAGCACCGGCGACAACATCACCATGCCCATCGACATCAGCACGCTCGCCACGACCAGATCGATGATCACGAAGGGTATGAACAGCAGAAAGCCGATAAGAAACGCCGTCTTCAGCTCACTGGTGAGGAAGGCGGGCACCAGCAGCGTCAGCGGTACGTCCTGCGGCGAGGCAAAACCGGAGCCGCCGGAGATGCGCACGAACGTGGCAATGTCGCTCTCGCGCGTCTGCGCGAGCATGAATTTCTTCAGCGGCACGATCGCGTGATCGAGCGCCACGCTTGCCTCGATGGTGCCGGCGGAGTAGGGCTGCCAGGCATCCTCGTTGATGCGGTTGATGACCGGGCTCATCACGAAGAAAGTCAGAAACAGCGCAAGTCCGAGCAGGACCTGGTTCGGGGGGGTCTGGCCGGCGCCGATGGCCTGGCGCAGGATGCCGAGTACGATGACGATGCGGGTGAAGGCGGTCATCATCAGCAGCAGCGCCGGCAGCAGCGTGACCGCGGTCATCAGCGCCAGTACCTGCAGGGTCAGGCTGTAGCTCTGACCTCCGCCGGCGAGGGCATGCACGGTCACGGCCGGCAGGGACGTATCCGCGCCGGCCAAGGCAGGCAGCGCGAGTGCAGGCAGCGCGCCGAGGAGGCACCGGCCGGGTTTCATTTCCCGAGACTCCGGCGCAGCAGGTCGCGGAACGTGGGTCCCGGGGCAGCCGCTGCGGCACTCCCGCTTTCGAGCGGCTCGCCCAGCACATGCAGCGCGCTGACGCTGCCGGGAGCGACGCCGAGCAGGATCTGGGTGCTGCCGACACGCACCAGCACGGCGCGCTCCTTCTGACCCAGTGGCAGATCCGCCACCACCTGCAGCAGATCCGTGCGTCGCGCGGCGCCGTTGCGGGCGATGCGCACGAAACGGGCCAACACGAAGATGGCCGCCAGCACCAGAAGCAACGCCAGCACCACGTGCGCCAGTTCACTTACGGCGCTGGTGTGTGTGAGCGGGGCAGCCTGGGGGGCGGCGAACATGGTGGCTACTTCAGCTTGCGCAGCCGTTCGGCCGGGCTGACCACGTCGGTCAGACGGATGCCGAACTTCTCATTGACCACCACCACTTCGCCGTGGGCGATGAGCGTGCCGTTGACGAACACGTCCAGGGGCTCACCGGCCGCGCGGTCGAGCTCCACCACGGAGCCCTGGTTCAACTGCAGGAGATTGCGGATCGGGATGCGGGTGCGTCCGACCTCCATGGACAGCGTGACCGGCACATCGAGAATGACCTCGAGGTTGACGTCACGCGCCGCGGTCGGGCTGCTCTCGTCCTGGACCTGCTGGAACTCGACGGCTTCGGCCGCCTCGGGGTTGGCACTCATGGAAAGACCTCAGGCTTTCAGGGACTCGGTTACGGGCAGACCCGGGCGCTGCACGCGCTCCTCCACTTTCACGGCCTGCTGGCCGCGCGACAGGCCGTAGCTGCCGCGGAACACGGGAACGCCCTCCGCCAGCAGCGTCACCCGGCCGGCGAAATCGCACGGCAGGACGTCGCCCGGCTTCAGGTTGAGAAGCTCGGCCAGGGTGAGGGAGGTGCGGCCGAGCAGCGTGTGCAGCTGGACCTCGGCGTCGACGATCTCTTCGCGCAGCAGCGTGCTCCAGCGCGCGTCCTTCTCGACGCGATCGCTGGCGATGCCGGCGTCCAGGACCTCGCGCAGCGGCTCGATCATGGAGTAGGGCAGCGTCACGTGCAGCTCACCGCCGCCGCTGCCGAAATCGACGCGGCAGGTCGTGACTACGACGATCTCCGAGGGGGAGACGATATTGGCGAAATGCGGGTTGATTTCTGACTGGAGGTATTCGAGCTCTATGCTGGCGATGTGTGACCACGCCTCGCGCAGGTCAGCGAACACGCTGCGCAGGACCATGTGGATGATGCGCTGCTCGGTGGCGGTGAACTCGCGCCCCTCGATCTTGGCGTGACGGCCGTTGCCCCCGAAGAAATTGTCGACCACGGCGAAGACGAGCTTGGGATCGAGTACGATCAGGGCGGTGCCGCGCAGCGGGGTGATCTTCACCATGTTGAGACTGGTCGGCACGACGAGGGTGTGGGCGTACTCGCTGAACTTCTTGACCTGCAGCGGTCCGACCGCGATCTCCGGCGAGCGTCGCAGCAGGTTGTAGAGGCTGACCCGCAGCAGGCGCGCGAAGCGGTCGTTGATCATCTCCAGCGTCGGCATGCGCCCGCGCACGATGCGGGTCTGCTCGCTGAAGTCGTAGGACCGGGCCTCGCCGGGCGCGGGGCCGGGCTCGGTGTTGACCTCTCCGGAGTCGACGCCGTTGATGAGGGCGTCAATCTCCGCTTGGTCGAGGATCTTCTCGCCGGTCATGTGCGGTCCGTGCGCGGCAGCCGGTTACTGCATCACGAAGCTGGTGAAGTACACCGCCTCGAGGTGCTCCGGGGTGCCCCCGGAGGACTCGAGGACCTTGCGCACGCTGGCGAGTGCCTCCTGGCGCAATGCCTCCTTGCCCTCGCGCGTCACGAGTACGGCGTACTTCTGGTTTGCGAACAGCAGCAGCAGCTCGTTGCGCACGACCGGGTCGTTCGCCTTGAGCAGCTCGATGGCCTTGGGGTCGTGCGACATCAGCTGCACGGTGATCTGCAGGAAGCGCACCTGCTGCTCGGATTCGAAGTTCACGACGAACGGCGGATCAAGCGCCAGGTACAGCGGCGGAGTCTCCGGCGCGGCCTTGTGTTCGGCCGGCTGGGCGGGGCGCGAATGCAGCCACCAGGCGGCAGCGCCGCCGCCGCCGAGCAGCACGACGGCGAGGGCGATGATTATCAGCAGCTTGCCCTTGCCTTTGCCCGTGGCGTGGGCCGGGGCGGCATCGGTCGGGGCGGGGGCGGCAACTTGTTCGGCCATCTTCTCAACACTCCTGCGGCAGCTCGATTGCCGCAGCGCTGGAGGTGCAACGCCCATGCCATGGGGTTCTGGAGGGGGCTAACTCTCGGGTCTACAAGGAATTTTGCGCCGCCGGAATGTGTGAACGGAGTCGCATGCCGAGCCGGCGTCAGAAAGTTGGCGGGAGGGGGCGCGGCCACGGGCCGCGCCCCTGCGGGCATCAGGCGTAGAGGTCGATCAGTCCGCGACCACCGGCGTGCACCGTCGCGGTGCCGCTGCTTGCGACGGCCGTGCCGGACGCGGCCGCGCTGGCGGCCTGCGGCCCGGGGCCGCGCTGCGTCTGCTGCGGCGGCTCGCGCGAGACGCCGGCGTCGGTAAGAGTGAGTCCGTGACCGGCCAGAAGCGTCTGCAGGCGCGGCAACGCCTGCTCGAGCGCCGCGCGCGTTTCCGGCTGAGCCGCTCCGAACCACACGCTCGTGTTGTTGTTGTGAACTGCGATGCGCACCTCGATGGGACCCAGATGCTCGGGGTCGACGTGCAGCGATGCCGCGGATACGCCGTGTTGCGCCATCCAGGTAAGTCGCGCCCCTAATTCCTCGCCCCATGCGGCGCTTGCGACCGGCGCGTGGACCGCCGGCGGGTCAGCGGGAGAAGCGAGCGGACTCGTCGGGCCAGCCTGGAGGGCGGCGCTGCTTGCGGCCTGTACCGAGGAGTCATCGCTTGCAAGCGCGGGCGCGACCGTCGAGACGGACTCTGGCGCTGCGGCGTGAACTGCGGCGACCGGCGCCGAAGTCTCCACCGGGGTGCCCGGGGTGGTCACAGGCGAGGGGGGCGCCGGCGCCCCCTTCAGGGGCGCGGCGGCGGCGTCATCCGCCGCCGCGAGCGCGGCGTGGCCGGTGACCGCTTCCGCGCCAGCTGGCGCGGAAGCCGGAGCGGCACCCAAGAGCATGGCCGCCACCGTCTGTCCCGCATCGATACCGGCCGGTGCGGCGCTTTTCGGCTTTGGCGCGGTGCCCGGCGCGTCCGCGGTCTGCTCAGTTTCGGGCACGGACGACGCTGCCGCCTCACTTCCGCCTGCGGTGGTGGCTGCGACGCCGGAGGCCTCCTCGACGTCGGCTTGCGCGGGGGCGGTGGCCCGCACGGCCGGCTGCGGCGCCGCCGGCGCCCGCAGCGCCGCGGGCCGTGCTCCCGCGGCGGCCCGGGCGGGCAACTTCGTGGGCGTGGCGGGCGTAGCAGGTGTCGTGGCTGCCCCGGCGGCAGATTGCGCGGCGGCGAAAGTGGACGGAGTGCCGGGGTCGGCGCCTGCCGCGGCCACGGCGCCGGTGCCAGCGGATTTCGCGGCGGCGTTGTTGCCGGGGGCCGGCGGGGGAATGAGGCTAATGGTCACGGCGGGTTCCTTTCGCGGCCCAGCGGCTCTGGGCATGCTCGTCGGCGCTGGCCTGCTCGCGCCGCTCCGCGCGGCGCCGCTCCTGCAGCTGGTGGTTATCGATCACGCGGCCGACCGCGCTCGAGCGCTGTGCGGCCAGCCGCCATTTGCGCAGCTCCTCGGCGCGCTCGGCACGCACGCGCGCAACCACTTGCGCCTGTTCGCGCAGCGCCTCTTCGACGCGCGTTATGAAGCCCTGAAAATTGCGCGCGCTGCCGGCGGTGATGCCGGTGGCCGCGCGGCCGGCGAAGTCGCGCAGGTAGTCGGCGCGATAGCCCTCGAGCTCGGCGAGCTTCGCCTCGCTTTCCCGCACGCGCCGCTCGCTCGCGGCGAGGGCCTGCGCGTGGCGCCGCTCGGTGCGCTCGAGCACGTCCTTGGCAGTCTTCAGCTGGCGGTCGCGGCTCACGCAGATATCCTTCGGCCGCAGCCTCAGCCGCGCGCATTCTCACCGAGCAGTGTGCGCAGGGCACTGAGGCTCGTGCCGAAGTCGACGCGCTGCGTCATGTCCTGCTGGAGAAACTGCTGGATCTGCGGCCACAGCGCGAGCGCTGCATCGACACGCGCATCGCTGCCGCGCTGATAGGCGCCGAGACTGATCAGATCGCTGTGCTGCTCATAGGTTGAGAGGGTGCGCCGGAACGCACGCGCCAGCTGCAGGTGTGCGGGTTTGGCGATCTCGTGCATGGCGCGGCTCACCGAACTGGTGACGTCGATGGCCGGGTACAGCCCGGTTTCGGCGATCCGGCGCGACAGGACGATGTGGCCGTCGAGGATGGCGCGCGCTGCATCGGCTATCGGGTCGGCGGAATCATCCCCCTCGGTGAGCACGGTGTAGAAGGCGGTGATCGAGCCGCCGCCGGGGACGCCGTTGCCGGCGCGCTCAACCAGCTGCGGCAGCCGCGCGAACACCGACGGCGGATAGCCCTTGGTGGCGGGGGCCTCGCCGATCGCCAGTCCAATCTCGCGCTGGGCCTGGGCCACGCGAGTGAGCGAGTCCATCAGCAGCAGCACGCTCAGCCCCTGGTCGCGGAAGTGCTCGGCGACGGCCGTGGCGGTCCAGGCGCCGTGCAGACGCAACAGCGGCGGACTGTCGGCCGGGGCCGCGACCACGACGGCACGGCTGCGATCCTTGGGTCCCAGGATACGCTCGACGAACTCCTGCACTTCGCGGCCGCGCTCACCGATCAGGCCGACGACGATGACGTCCGCGCTGGTATAGCGCGCCATCATCCCCAGCAGCACGCTCTTGCCGACGCCGCTGCCGGCGAAGAGACCAATGCGCTGCCCGCGCCCGACGGTGAGCAGTGAGTTGATGGAACGGATCCCGACATCCAGCGGCGCGGTAATCGGCGCCCGCGCGAGCGGATTGATGGGCTTGCCCATGAGGCGCACGCGGGCGTCGCAGTCGAGCGGACCGAGCCCGTCGAGCGGCTGCGCGCCGCCATCGATAATGCGGCCGAGCAGCCGGCGACCGGCGGGAATCGTGCCGGCGCCGCGCCGCGGAACTACGCGCGCGTTGGGCCCGAGCCCGTAGTTGTCGCCGGTGGGCATGAGGAAGATGCGGTCACCGGAGAAGCCGACGACCTCTGACTCAATGCAGGCGCCGTCCTGGCCAAGCACCTCACAACGATCGCCGATCGAGGCCTGGCAGCCCGCCGCCTCGAGGGTAAGTCCCACCATACGGGTGAGCGTGCCCTGCACCGCTGGCGCGGGCGTGCGCTCGATGCGCTGCGTAAAGCGCTGCAGGCGTCCGGCAAGGGCTGCCGTGCGCGCCATGGCGGCATCGGTCACGGCGGCGTCTCCGGGGCCGCGGCGGGCGGCGTGGCGGCCTCGCGCTGCGCCGAGCGCTCATCGCCCAGTGCGCTCGCGACGAGGGCGTGCAGGCGATTATCAAAGCGAGCGTCGATCTGCGAGTGCTCGCTGTGGATCAGGCATTCGCCCCGGCCGAGCGTGGCGTCATCGACGAGCGTCCAGGCGCGCTCGCCAGATCCCGCGACGAGGCGTTCGCGCACGACGGCGGCGTCCTCGGGATGCAGGTGCGCGCGCACCTGGCGCGCACCGAGCGGCAGCTGCTCCAGACACTCGCGCAGGATGGCGATGACCTGCGCCGGGTCGGTACGCAGCTCACGCCGCGCGAGCTGGCGCCCTACGGCCAGTGCCAGCCGCAGCAGTTCGCCGGCCAGTTGATCGTCGAGCGTGCGCAGCGGCTCGGCTGCCTGCTGCAGGACGGCATCCAGCCGCTGCAGCCGACTGTCGATCTCAGCCAGCCGTGCATCGAATTGCGCCTGGGCGCGAGCCATACCTTGGGCATAGCCACTCTCCTCGGCGTGGCGGGCCGCCTCGCGCGCCGACATCTCGGCGCGCCGCTCCGGTCGCGGCGTTGCCGCCGGCATGCCCTCGACGCGCGGCAGCAGCCAGCGCTCGACGCTGCCGGCGAGGCGCGCGGGAGCCGGCTGCGGGCGGCGCTCAGACAAATTCCTCTCCCTTGCCGCCGAGTGCGATGGTGCCGGCCTCGGCCAGTTTGCGCGCGGTCTGCAGGATGGTCTTTTGCGCGCTCTCGACATCAGCGACGCGTACCGGTCCCTTCGAGGACAGGTCGTCCTTGAGCATGTCGGCGGCGCGCTGCGACATGTTCTTGAAGATCTTTTCTTTCAATGTCTCGTCGGTGCCCTTCAGGGCAAGCAGCAGTGACTCGCCGGGCACCTGGCGCAGCAGCTCCTGCATGCTGCGGTCGTCGAGCTCCACCAGATCCTCGAACACAAAGATCAAATCCTGGATCAGGGTTGCGAGTGCTTCGTCCGATTTGCCGATCTGCTCCATGATCGCGCTCTCCTGACTCGGCTCGAGGGTGTTGATGATGTCGGCGGCGGCCTTGGCGCCGCCGAGCACCGAGGTATTGCCGCCGGCTTTGCCGGCGAACTGCTTCTCGATGATGTCGTCGAGCTCGATGAGGGCGCTCGGCTGCACGCCGTCCAGGGTCGCGATGCGCACGATCACCTCCGAGCGGATCGCTGGCGCCAGCAGTGCCAGGATTTCGCCGGCCTGATCGGGCTCCAGATACGCGAGCACGATGGCGATCATCTGCGGGTGTTCCATGCGGATGAGTTCCGCCACGGCGCGCGCATCCATCCACTTGAGCGCCTCGAGTCCCTTGGTCGAGCGGCCCACGCTGATGCGGTCGATGATGCCGGCGGCCTTGTCCTCGCCGAGCGCATTGATGAGCGCCTTGCGCAGAAACTCGTCCGCCCCGACGCCTACCGAGGTCTGCGCCTCCACGTTGCTGGTGAAGTCCGCGAGGATCCTTTCCACCTCGGCGCGCGATACGTTGGACATGCGCGCCATGGCTGCGCCGACGCGCTGCACTTCCTTGGCGCCCATATGCTTGAGAATCTGCGCGGCCTCCTGCTCGCCCAGGCTGAGGAGCAGGATCGCGGCGCGCTCGGTGCCGTTGCGGGACGACTCGTCGCGCTCAGCCATCTTGTTCCACCCAGTTGCGTACCACCTGCGCCACCAGCTTCGGGTCCTGGTTGACGAGCGCGCGGGCATTGCTCAGCTGCTGCCCCGGATCGACGATCCCCGATGTTCCGGGGCTGGCGAGCGCCGGGGCCGGTGCGGGCGCCAGCGCGGCGGGCTGCGGACGCGGGTTGGCGATCAGGTTGCGCACCAGCGGTCGCAGCACCGTGAGGACGAGGACGATGAGCACGATGGTGCCGGCGACGATCTTCAGCAGGTCACGGAACAGCGGACGCTCCCACAGCGCGGGGGCCTGCAGGTCGCCCTCGGCGGGGACCGCCTCAGGGGTGAAGGAGGCATTCACCACGCTCACGGTGTCACCGCGTGACTGATCGAAGCCGACGGCGTCCTTGACCAACTGGGTGATGTGATCGATCTGCTGGGCGCTGAGCGGGGCAGACTGCGCCTTCCCGTTCTTGTCGGTGGTCGTGGCATCGTCGATCAGCACCGCGACGGTGAGGCGCTTGAGCTTGCCGGCCGGCTGGCGCGTGTACGCGAGCGTGCGGTCGATCTCATAGTTGCGCGTGGTCTCCTTGCTGGAGCTGTCCGGGCCTGCGCTCGCGGTCTGAGTCGGTGCAGGAATACCAGGACCGACCGATCCGCTCTTGGGGGCAGCGCCCGCCGCCGCGGGCGCGCTTGTTGCGGGCGCGGCGGCCGCTGGGGCGGTGGCTACGCCGGCCGGCGGCGGTTGATTGGTGAGCGCGCCCGGTACGCCGCCCGCGCCCGCCCCCTCGCGGCTGGTCTGCTCGGAGACCTGCTCGCTGCGCACGATCTGGCTCTCGGGACGGTACTGCTCGCGGGTTTCTTCGCTGACCGCCATATCCAGCTGCGCGACGACCTGGGCGCGGACCCGCCCGGCGCCGACCAGGGGTGCGAGCAGGGTCTCGACGCGCTGCCGGTAGTCGTCTTCGAGGCGGTGCACCATGTCGAACTGCTCTTCGCGCAGCGCAAACTCATCGTGCCCGGAGGGCATCGAGAGCAGCCGTCCCTGCTGATCGACCACCGTCACCTGGCTTGCCTCGAGCTCGGGGATGCTGGAGGCCACGAGATTGATGATGGCCTGCACCTGCTCCTGCTCGAGGCGGCGGCCCGCCTTGAGCTGCACAAATACTGAGGCGCTGGCGGCGTGCTGGTCACGTACGAAGGCCGACTGGCGTGGAATCGCCAGATGCACGCGAGCGCCCTCCACGGGCCGCAGGCTGGCGATGGTGCGCGCGAGCTCGGTCTCGAGCGCGTGCTGGTAGCGCGCGTTCTCGACAAACTGGCTGACGCCGAACCCCGGGTCCTTATCCAGCAGCGCGAAGCCGCCACCGCCCTCGGGCAATCCCTGGCCAGCGAGCTTCAGGCGCGCGTCTGTCAGGCGGTCGGTGGCTACCTCGATGGAGTTCGAGCCGGGCTGCACGCGGTATTTGATCTGCGCGGCATCGAGCGCCTGCGCGATCTGTGCCTGGTCCTCGCCCGAGAGGTTCGCGTACAGGAGGCTGTAGCTCGGCCCGCGCGACCACAGTGCGACCGAGAGGCCGGCGGCGACGGCGGCGGCGATGCCGACGAGAAGCAGCAACGGCTTCAGTCCGGCGGGCAGGCGCGCGCCCAGGCCGAGATCGCCTGCTTCAGCGGCCATGGGCGAGTCCCCCGATGAGTAGGTGTGCGTTTAGGAACGTCATAGCGGCATGTTCATGATTTCTTGATAGGCGCTGATCAGGCGGTTGCGAACTTCGGTGAGCGCGTGGAACGAGACGCTCGCCTTCTGCAGTTCCAGCATCACCTGCGGCAGTTCGACGCCACTCACGCCGCGCTCGAAGGCATCCGCGAGCTGATTGGCGTGCATCTGCGTTTGATTTACCTGATCCACACCCTGGCGCAGGATCTTCGCAAACTCACTGACGCCACCGGCCGGCGCCACCGTCGCGGGCTTCGCCGGCGAGTGGATCTGCGTCGACAGCGAGCGGATCTGTGCGAGCACACGGTCTATTTCCATCTGGCTCATGGCTGCGCTCCGTTCAGGCGATGGGCACGTCGATGCCGGCTTCGCGCAGGCGCGCCAGCTTGTAGCGCAGCGTGCGCTGGCTGATGCCGAGGCTCTCGGCGGCGGCGCGTCGCGTCGGCTCCGCGCGCAGCGTTTCAAGTATCAGATCGCGCTCGCGCTCATCGAGTGAGCCCGCCAGCGATGCAGTGCGCGGCGACGCCGGCGCGGTTTCGCTGCTGGTCAGTTCGAACTGGATGTGTTCGGGGCGGATGACGGGTCCGCTGAGCAGGATGAGCGCACGCTGCAGCAGGTTGTCGAGCTCGCGCACGTTGCCGGGCCAGGGGTAGGTGAGCAGCAGCTGGGCCGCCTCGGCACTCAGCGCCGGGATCGGCGCGCCCGGCCGGCAGCGTGCGCTCAGGAGCTGCATGGCCAGTGGCAGAATATCGTCACGGCGTGCCTGCAGCGGCGCGATCGCCAGCGGGAAGACATTGAGACGGTAGTAGAGGTCCTCGCGGAAGCGCCCGGCAGAGACCTCCTCGCGCAGGCGCCGGTTGGTGGTGGCGAGCACGCGCACATCGAGACTCAGTGTGCTGCGGCCACCGAGGCGCTCGACTTCCCGCTCCTGCAGGACACGCAGCAGCTTGGCCTGCAGGCCAAGCGGCATCTCAGTGATCTCATCGAGGAGCAGGGTGCCGTGCTGCGCCTGCTCGAACTTGCCCGCGTGCGCAGCATGGGCGCCGGTGAAGGCTCCGCGCTCGTAGCCGAACAGGATTGCCTCGAGCATGTTCTCCGGGATTGCCGCGCAGTTCACAGCCACGAACGGCTCGCGTGCGCGCCCGGACTGGCGGTGGATGTAGCGCGCCAGGACTTCCTTGCCGGTGCCGGAGGAGCCGACGATCAGCACGGTGCAGTCGCTGCTGGCCACGCGGCGGGCGAGGTCCAGCAGATGGCGTGAACTCGCCGCCACCGCCACCGGCTCGGGGGGTGGTGAGGCGGCCCGGCCTGCGCTCGCCATGGGCTGCTCTTCGATGATTTCGGCCATCCTGACTCCTCCCACACGCGTGTGGGTCAGGGAGTGAGTGCAAGAGCCGTGCCCGGGAAAGCGGGATGAGAAGCGTGAGTCACTTCACACGGGCGGCAAGGACTTGCCCCCGCAGGCGTCAATCTTCCGTCGTGGCCTCGTTGGCAACGAGCCCGAGCTTGCGCAGCTTTTCGACCAGCGTGGTGCGACGCAAGTTGAGAAGGCGCGCGGCATGCGCCACGGTGCCTCCGGTGCGCTGCAAGGCCTGTTCGACCAGTGCTCGCTCGATGGCCAGCATATGTACGCGCAGATCGAGGCCCTCGGGAGGCAGCGCCGCAAGAGACATGCTGGCTTCGGAGCTGGCGAGCGCGAACGCCGGGGGCGGCTCGCAGGGCTGCGCCTCGAGCACCCGCAGTACCGCACTGTCATCGAGCAACGGAGTCTCGCAAGGGACCGGGGCCGGTGGCGCTTCAGCACCGGGCTCCCAGGCCGTGGAATTTTCGGGAGTCCCGGCCTGCGGTGCCCAGCTCTCCGCGGGCTGGTACTTCAGAGGCAGATCGCGAACCTCGACGGGTCGCCCCGCACAGGTGATCGAGAGCCGCTCGATCAGGTTGCCCAGCTCGCGCACGTTGCCGGTCCAGCGATTGCGGGAGAGCACGGCGAGGGTTGCCGGAGCCAGCTGGACTGCGCCCCGGCCTTCGGCTGTGTTGTGCGTCACGAAATCGCGCACCAGCAGCGGCAGATCCTCGATGCGGTCGCGCAGCGCAGGCATCTCGATGGGAAAGACGTTCAGGCGATGGAACAGATCCTCACGGAAGGAGCCGCGGGCGATTGAGTCCTCGAGATTGCGGTGCGTGGCGGCGATGATCCGCACGTTGCAGCGCACCGGCACGTGATTGCCGACGCGCTCGAACACGCGCTCCTGCAGTACGCGCAACAGTTTCACCTGCATGGTCGGACTCATGTCCCCGATCTCATCGAGGAAGAGGGTGCCGCCTTCGGCGATCTCGAACCGCCCCTTGCGGCCTGTGACCGCTCCGGTAAAGGCGCCCTTCTCGTGACCGAACAGCTCCGATTCGAGCAGTTCCGAGGGGATTGCACCGCAGTTGAGCGCCACGAATGGCCGGCTGCGGCGCGGGCTGAGCTCGTGTATTGCGCGGGCGGCAACTTCCTTGCCGGTTCCGGACTCTCCGAGCACCAGCACGGTGGAATCGTGCGCGGCGACCTGGCGGATCAGATCGATGACGTTGCGGATGGCTACGGACTTGCCGCTCGGCAGGCGCAGTGTGCGCTCCTCGGACGTTGCCGCGCCGGCGCCGAGATCGCGCGGGCTGACATACGTATAAGTACCTACCGACGTCTCGGCCGTGGCCATTGCTACCGTTGCCTTTCAGCTTGCAGTGGCGTCGCCGGAGCGAAGGGCCATTACTTTCGCTGTTTGAAAGATGTTGCGGCAGCTTTAGAGCGAATGCTGTGAAGCGGGTCTTAACTTGGCCGTAACGGGGCGCTCAGGCGTTGCGGCGCGGCAGGCGACTGCCGGCCACCTGGCGACGGTGGCGCCGGAAGGCAAGCTTCTCGAGCAGATCGGCCACGGCTTCACCGACCGGGGCGAAACGCACCTTGATATGGCCATCGGGAGTGACACTGCTGATGCGTCCGGGAAGGCGCAGCGGCTCGGCGAGCGAGGCGTGCAGATAGATCTCCGCGATGCCCACGGCGCCCGCGTCCGGCAGTGTGCCACTGCCGCGCCACACCGCGCCTTGCGCGTTGAAGCGTACCGGCACGGCCGGCGGACGCGGGCGGTTGCTCGCCAGAATCTGCCCGACGAGTTCGAGCAGGAGGTTGACCTTGAGCTCCAGGCGCATCAGCTCGGCAGAGTTAGGGGAGGCATCGTCCGGGGTTTCGACCGGACCGAGCGCATCCATGGCCTCGCGCGCCTGGAGCAGCCACACGTTGCGTTCGCTGTAGCCCGCGGCGGCTTCGGGGGTTGCCGGGCTGAGCACGGCGCGCCAGGACACCGGCAGCACGTCCTGGAATGCCAGCTCCTCGTAGAGCACCACGGTGTTGCTGCCGTCGAACATGGGATCAGCGCTCATCGCGGGCCGCGACCACGCGGCGGCAGCGAGCTCAGCAGCAGGAATGCGGCGAAGCGCGTAGGGCTGTGCGCATGCAGCAACTCGTAGGCGTAGCCGAGCCTCATGGTCTCGGGCCGTCCGTTGAGGTGTGTGGCGCGCCGCGCCGTTGGCGCAGGGCCGGGCACACCGGCATACGCTTCGTGGCCGGCCACGCCTTCGGGCAGCCGGCGCAGCCGCCCGACCGCCTGGCGCAGGAACTCGGCGAATTCAGCGGCCGCGTGACGCGCGCGCAGCTCCCGCGGGTCTGCGGGCGCACCTCGTCCCTGGGCGCAGAGCAGTGCCTGTTCGGCCGGATCCCCTTGGCGTGCGCGTCCCTCCCCCGACGGAGATCCGCTCGGGCGGGTGCTAAAACGGCGCTGGCTACCGGTGTTCATATGACGGGCTTCTCACTGCAGGTAACGGCAGCGGCGCGCCTTACTTTAGTGCCGTCTCACATATCGCTCACTTCCGCTCTCAAGGTATAGGCCTCCGGGGCCGATCTAAGGGTCAGCGCGTGCTGGCAGAGGAAGTGCTGCCGCAAAGCCCGCGCGACGTCATCACCTGCGCCACGCGCCTGCCGAAGAGTACGCGGTTCGACCTGCTGTGAGGCCTGCATGAAAAAGGACATGAAATTCCTGGTCGTGGACGACTTCTCCACGATGCGCCGCATTGTCAAGAATCTTCTCCACGACCTGGGTTACGCCAACGTCAAGGAGGCCGACGATGGCAAGACGGCGCTGCCGATGCTTCAGTCAGAACCGTTCGACGTGCTGATCACGGACTGGAATATGCCCGGCATGGCCGGACTTGATCTGCTCAAGGCGGTGCGCGCGGACGCCAAGCTGGCCAAGATGCCGGTGCTCATGCTCACCGCCGAGGCCAAGCGCGAGCAGATCGTGGAAGCGGCGAAGGCCGGTGTAAGCGGCTATGTCATCAAGCCTTTCACCGCGCAGGTCCTGGCGGAGAAGTTGCAGAAGATCCTGGCGGCGCCGGCGCAGGCCTAGGCGTCATGACCAGCACGGTGAGTCTGCGCGAGCAGTGGGGCGCGCTGCTCGAGCCGCTGCACGAGGCCCTGCGGGGCAACGACGCCGCGGCTTTCCGCAGCGCCCTCGATGCCCTCACCGGCCTACGTGAGCATCAGCTCTGGCAGGAGCTGCGGCAGCTCGAGGCGCGCCTGCGCAGCGCGCTCGAGCAGTTCAGGCTCGATCCCGGCCTGCTGCGCATCGCCTCGACCGAGATGCCCGATGCGCGCGCCCGGCTCGATCATGTGCTGCATCTCACAGAAGAAGCCGCGCACCGCACTATGGATCTGGTGGAGCGCTCCGCGCCGCTCGCGGCCAGGACTGCCGCAACCGCCGGCGAGCTGGCGGCGGAATTGGGCGCGGTGCGCGCGCAGGCGGATGCCGAGCCCCAGTGGCTCGCGCGCATCGAGGCCTTTCTCGCCGACGCGCAGCGCGACGGTGATGCGGTGCGCGCCAACCTTGCCGAGGTGCTGCTGGCGCAGAGCTACCAGGACCTGAGCGGCCAGATCATCCGGCGCGTGA
This sequence comes from uncultured Pseudomonadota bacterium, assembly GCA_963825385.1. Taxonomy (GTDB): domain Bacteria; phylum Pseudomonadota; class Gammaproteobacteria; order Steroidobacterales; family Steroidobacteraceae; genus 13-2-20CM-66-19. The sequence goes on from CAWGSX010000003.1 coordinate 637,630, forward strand.
TCCAGGTGGTTTCCGAACTCGAGTCGGAGCTGGCACGGCTCCTGCATGTTACCGGTGGGCCCGCGCCGGAATCCCGACATACGGCACAGCCCCCCGCGGGCCGCGCGCACGGGTTCGGACCGGCGATCCCCGGCGTGAGTACCGACACAGTCGATGGCCAGCAGGATGTCGACGCGCTGCTCGCGGACGGCATGGCGATGAGAGGCATGGCATGAGCGCTGATGTGGCGACGATTGCGACAAGTGCGGACGTTCTTAAGCTGCCGACGCTGTGCACCATCAGCGCGGTCGAGCAGCTGCGCGCGCTGCTGTTGCAGCGCATCGAGGAGCCTGAGGCGCTGCGGCTTGATGCCACCGCCGTCGAGCGCATCGATACGGCGGGCCTGCAGCTGCTGATCGCCTTTCTGCGCGACCGGAAGGCGCGCCAGGCGAAGGTCATCTGGGTGGGGTGCAGCGATCCGTTGTTGCGTGCCGCACAGACGCTCGGTGTGCACGGCTGGTTCCTACCCAATCCGAGTTAGCGCCGCCGTGGGCATGGATCTTGCGCAGTTTCACGATGCGTTCTTCGAGGAGAGCTTCGAGGCGCTCGAATCCATGGAGGCGGCGCTGCTGAAGCTCGATGTCGGTACGCCGGATGCCGAGACCATCAACACAGTGTTCCGCGTCGCCCACTCGATCAAGGGCGGCGCCGGCATGTTCAACTTCGCCGACATTGCCTCTTTCACCCACACGCTGGAAACACTGCTGGATGGACTGAGGTCCGGGCGCACGCAGGTTACCTCCGCGGGATTGGACCTGCTGCTGCGCTCGGTCGACGTGCTGCGGGAGATGTTGCGCGGAGTGCAGCGCAAAGAACCCGTTGACGCGCAGCGCGTCGCGGACCTGCAGCTCGAGCTGGAACTCCTGGTCCATGCTGCGCCGGCAACGCCCACCTCAGCATCGCTGCCCGCACCGCCGGCAGGTGCGGCGGGGACGCCCGAGGCGGTGTCCGCCGCGCGCAGCGCGCGGTGCTGGCGCATCAGCATGCGCCCGCTCGAGAACATGCTCGCGCGCGGCAATGATCCGCTGTCGCTGATGGCCGCGCTGGCCGAACACGGCATCCTGGAAGTCAAGGCACACGCAGAGGACGTGCCGGCGCTTGCCGCGCTCGACCCGCAGCGCTGCCACCTGCGTTGGGAGCTCTCGCTGACCGGCAAGGTCGCGCAGGAGGAGCTTGCCGAGGCCTTTGCCTGGGTCGAAGGGGACTGCGAGGTGAGCATCGCCGAGGAGTTACCGGCGGCGGTTCCGGCGGCAGCGGCGGCTGTGCTGGCCACGGTACCCGCATCGGCCGTGCCACCAGTCAGCGCGTCGCTCTCGGGCCGGGAGCCGAAGCCCGAAGCCACCTCGAGCATTTCGCAACCGGCCAGTGCCGCGCCTGCCCGGACCGAGGCTTCGGCAGCGGGCGGTGCTGATGCGGGATCCATGCGCGTGAGCGTCGGCAAGATCGATGAGCTCATCAATACCGTGGGCGAGATTGTCATTACCCAGGCGATGCTCGCGCAGCTGGGCGCGGAAGCGCAGGGTCCGGCAGCGGAGCGTCTGCGCAGCGGTCTGGCGCAGCTGGAGCGCAACGTGCGCGAGCTGCACGAGAGCGTCATGCGGGTGCGCATGCTGCCGATCGGCTTTGCGTTCAGCCGCTTCCCGCGCCTGGTGCGCGACCTGGCGCAGCGCCTCGGCAAGCAGATCGAGCTGAAACTGAGCGGCGAGCAGACCGAGTTGGACAAGACGGTGCTCGAGCGCATTGGCGATCCGCTGGTGCATCTGGTTCGCAACAGCATCGATCACGGTATCGAGATGCCAGAGGCGCGTGTCGCGGCGGGAAAGCCGGCTGCCGGAACCGTGCACCTGGCGGCCTATCATCGTGGCAGCGCCATCATTATCGAGGTGGGCGATGATGGTCAGGGTCTGGATACCGACCGCATACTGGCCAAGGCGCGTAGCCGCGGACTGGTCGGCGCGGCCGAGACGCTGAGCAGGGAAGCGGTAACCGAGCTCATCTTTTTGCCCGGCTTCTCCACAGCGGAGAAGGCCACGGACCTCTCCGGCCGCGGCGTGGGGATGGACGTCGTACGCCGCAACATCAATGCGCTTGGCGGCAAGATTAAGATCGACAGTGAGCGCGGCCAGGGTTCGCGCTTCACGATCTCGCTGCCACTGACTCTCGCCATAGTAGACGGACAGTCGGTGAGTGTCGGCGGCGAGACATACATCGTGCCCCTGGTCTCGATTATCGAGTCGCTGCAGATACCGGCCAAGTCCGTGCGGCCGCTCGCGACCACGGGCGAGGTGTTCATGTTCCGTGGCGATTATCTCCCGCTCGTGCGTTTGCACGAGTTATTCAATGTCGAGCCCCGGACCCGCAACATTCACGAGGGACTCGTGGTCGTCGCCGAGGGGGATGGACAGCGCATCGGGCTGTTCGTTGACGAGCTGCGCGGGCAGCAGCAGGTGGTCATCAAATCGCTGGAGGCCAACTATGGTCACGTCCCCGGGGTTTCCGGAGCGACCATCCTCGGCGATGGATCGGTCGCATTGATTCTCGATGTTCCCGGACTTATCCGTGCCAGCTCTTCACGCCGCGCAGCGGCCTGACAGCACGGCCCGCAGCTACTCAGGACCGATCCATGAGCGTCAATCCCGCCAACAGTGTCAATGCCGATGCCGATTCCTACCAGATACTGAGCTTCGTGCTCGGCAGCGAGACGTACGGGGTCGACATTCTGCGCGTGCAGGAGATCCGCGTCTGGTCCGCGGTGACCAAGCTTCCCAACGCCCCGCCACACGTGCTCGGCGTGCTGAACCTGCGCGGATCGATCGTGCCCATCATCGATCTGCGCAAGCGCTTCAATCTCGAGCAGGTCGCCTACACAGCAATCACCGTCATCATTGTTCTCTCGGTGCACTCGGCCGCAGGACGACGGGAGTGCGGCATAGTGGTGGACGGTGTCTCCGAGGTTGTCGACGTACAGGTATCCACCGTGCGTCCGGCACCCGACCTCGGCGCGCGCGCCGCCACCGAACACATCCGGGGCTTGGTTCCGGTCGAAGACCGCATGGTCGTATTACTCGACATCGACAGGTTGATCGGCGGCCACGCCGCGGATGAGCCATGTGCGCCGGCCACTGGGGGCGATGGCGCCACCCAGGCGGCGTGACGCCAAAGCACTTATCTACACACTAGCAAGCAGTCTCAGAGGAACCAGGTATATGGCTAAGAGTCGTAAATCGTTGCGCGTTACCGCGGCGCGCAAGGTGGGCGGCGCGCGCACACGCCAACACGAACTCGAAACGCAGGTGGCCGAATATGCCGCGAAGCTCGCCGCCGTCGGCCGCGTGCGTGCGCACGCCGAGTACGCCGTGGACGGCACGATTCTCGAGGTCAACGACAACTTCGTGAAGGCCGTTGGCTACGCGGCAGACGAGCTGCGTGGCAAGCACCATCGCATGCTGGTGGAGCCGGCCATCGCGAACAGCGCGGAATACGTCGACATGTGGGGGAAACTTGCCCGCGGTGAATACCACGGAGGGCGCTACCGGCGCGTGGTCAAGGGCGGCGGCATGGTCTGGCTGCAGGGCTACTACAGCCCTATCCGCACCGAGGAAGGCATCACCAAGATCATCGAGTACGCGACCGACATAACCGCGGAGATGACCGCAGAGGCGGATCGCAAGGGGCAGATAGCCGCCATCAACCGCGTGCAGGCGATCATCGAGTTCACGCTCGACGGCACGGTGCTGAATGCCAACGAGAATTTCCTCAAGACCATGGGTTATTCAATGGAGGAGATTCGCGGCAGACATCACCGGCTCTTCGTAGAGCAGGGATATGCCGACAGCGAGGCTTACCGCCAGTTCTGGGCGCGGCTCGGCAGTGGTGCCTTCGACGCTGGACAGTACAAGCGCCTCGCCAAGGGCGGCCGGGAAATCTGGATCCAGGCGAGCTATAACCCGATCTTCGACCCGGACGGCAAGCCCTACAAGGTTATCGAGTACGCCACCGACATCACCGAGCACATGAAGGCTGCGGAGACGGCGCGCATCAAGTCCGCCCTCGACAAGGCCGGGGCGAACGTCATGCTGGCGGACGACAAGCTCGACATCATTTACCTGAACGAGGCGGCGCAACGACTGTTTGCCGAGATGCAGAACGATCTGCGGCGCGAGTTGCCCGGTTTCGATGCGACGAAGCTCGTCGGTGCCAATATCGACACGCTGTACAAGAACCCGGCGCAGCAGCACCAGCTCCTGACGAACCTGACCGGCACCCACAGCGACCAGATGACCGTCGGGGGGCGGATTATCCGGATCTCAGCGACACCGGTAATGGACGCCAACGGCAAACGCCTGGGCACCGTGGTGGAATGGTGGGATCGCACCCAGGAGGTGACGATCGAGCAAGAGGTCGCGGAGCTGGTCGAGAAGGCGCTGGACGGCGATCTGACCAGACGCGTCACCGCGAGCGGGCGTTCCGGGTTTCTCGCCATACTGGCCACCGGGCTGAACCACTTGATCGACAACATGGCGCAGACCGTGCGGCAGATAAAGATTGCGGCCGCGACCGTGCACCGCGGTGCGGAGGAGATCTCGCAGGGTAATACCAATCTCTCGCAGCGCACCGAAGAGCAGTCCTCCTCGCTCGAGCAGACCGCCTCGTCGATGGAGCAGATGACCTCGACAGTCAAGCAGAACGCAGACAACGCCGGGCAGGCGAACCAGCTGGCAACGGCCGCGCGTGACCAGGCCGAAAAGGGCGGCGTCGTGGTCGGCAAGGCCGTGCGCGCGATGACCGATATCAACGAGGCCTCGAAGAAGATCGCCGACATCATCAGCGTCATCGATGAGATTGCCTTCCAGACCAATCTTCTGGCCTTGAACGCGGCCGTCGAGGCGGCGCGGGCTGGCGAGCAGGGCCGCGGCTTCGCGGTAGTGGCCACAGAGGTGCGCAGCCTGGCGGGACGCTCGGCAACGGCCGCCAAAGAGATCAAGGAGCTCATCAAGGACTCGGTACACAAGGTCAACGACGGCTCGGCTTTGGTAACCCAGTCCGGACAGACCCTGGAGCAGATCGTCGCCTCGGTGAAGAAGGTCTCGGACATAGTCGCCGAGATCGCCGCGGCATCCCGCGAGCAATCCTCCGGCATCGAGCAGGTCAACAAGGCCGTGATGCAGATGGACGAGATGACGCAGCAGAACGCAGCCCTGGTCGAGCAGGCGACCGCTGCCTCGCACTCGATGGCGGAGCAAGCCGCCGAACTGAACGCCTTGATGGAGCGTTACACGATCGCGGAAGACGCGGACGGCGCGGCAGCTGCGCGCCCGGCTGTGCGCGCGGCAGAGCGGCGCGCATCCGACCGGCCCTGGGCCGGGAAGGAGGCTGCGGCTCCCCGGGCGGGCGGGCCAAAGCGGCCGGCGCCGGCGCCGACGAAGGCAAAGGTGGCGGCGGGCAGCGACGCCGAATGGGAAGAGTTCTAGGCTTCGCGGCCCCTGTCGCGGAGTCCGTGCGCTGGAGCAGCAGAACATGGCAAGGATTCTCGCCGTCGATGACTCGCCCTCGATGCGGTCGCTGGTGAAACTGACACTGACTTCAGGCGGTCACGATGTTGACGTCGCCAACGACGGCGTCGAGGCGCTTAAGGCAGCGGAGGCACAGCAGTTCGACCTCGTCATCACCGACGTCAATATGCCGAACATGGACGGCATTGCGCTGGTGCGGGCGCTGCGTGGCCTCAGTCGATATCGCTACGTGCCGTTGCTCATGCTCACTACCGAGTCGACGGCGGAGCGTAAACAGCAGGGGCGGGCGGCCGGTGCGACCGGCTGGCTGGTGAAGCCTTTCGACCCGGATCGCCTGTTGGCGACTGTGGGTCGAGTGCTGATCTGATGTCCGCCGTCGCAACCCGAAACCATCCGTCCGATGCGATGAGCGCCTCCGCCGAGGCGGCAACGATCCTGCTGGCTTACGCGATACGCGAGAGCGAAGCACCGGCGGGGGCGCTGGGTGAGGCTCTGGCGCGCCTGTACCAGCGTCTGCAGCGCACCGATAGCAGTGCATGCGCAGACCTGCTGCCTGATCTGGCAGTCTGCGTGCGCGCGCTGCAGTTCCACGACCGTCTGATGCAGCAGCTCGCCGTAGTGCGCAATCTACTCGGTGCCCTGGCCGACCAGCCGGCTCCGGAGATCGTCGGCACGCAGCGCTGGGAGGAGGTTCTCCTCGCCCTGCGCGAGCGGCTTAACGAAGACTCCGCCGAGGAACTCCGCCAGCTGCTGGTGCGTACCGGCGGTATGGAATCGCCGGCCGATAATGCTTCCGCCGCCGAGGCGGAGGGCACCGTCGAGCTCTTCTGAGCCCTTATGAGCCCCCTGGCAGCCACCGGCGCGTATGCACGCGAGTTCAGTTTCGCGGATGAGGATTTTGCGGCGCTGCGCGCGCTGGTCAAGGCGCATACCGGCATACACCTGACGGAACAGAAGCGCGAGCTCGTATACGGGCGCCTAGCGCGGCGCCTGCGCGCCCTGCGCCTGAACAGTTTCGCCGAATATCGCGCGCTGCTCGCCCAGCAGGGCAGTGATGAGCTGGTCGAATTCTGCAACGCCATTACCACGAATCTCACGTCCTTTTTTCGCGAGGCACATCATTTCCGGCATCTACGCGAAAATCTGCTCGCGCCCCGGCTGGCAGATCCGCACGGCTCGCGGCGCATACGGATCTGGTCCGCGGGCTGTTCTACCGGAGAGGAGCCGTATTCGCTCGCGATGACAGTGCGAGAGGCGCTCGGCGGCCGTCAGGGCTGGGACATCCGCATTCTGGCCACCGACATCGATACCGATGTGTTGCAGCGGGCGGAGCGTGGTATTTACGCGCTGGAGCGGCTGCGCGATATGGACCCCGACCGCTGCCGCCGCTTCTTTCGCGAAACCCCTTCCGGCGTGGCCAAGACGTATGAGGTCGCCGACGAGCTGCGCAGTCTCATCACTTTTCGCAGGCTCAACCTGATGGACCGTTTGCCGATGAAAGGTCCGCTGGATGCGGTGTTCTGTCGCAACGTCGTCATTTATTTCGACCAGGACACGCAGCGCGAGCTGTTCGCCCGTATCGCGAAACTCCAACCCCCGGGCGCATTGCTGTTCCTTGGGCACTCCGAGAGCCTGTTGAGGGTCTCCGAAGCCTACGCGCCGATCGGCAAGACGATCTACCGGAAGAGCTGAATGCACGGCCAAGTACCTGCGGCTGCCGCTCCGCCCGCACCTGCTGCGCTGGCCGGATTTGAGCACGTGAAGCGTTACTGGGATGCGGCCACGCTGCGTTGGACCGCCAAGGTGCTCCCCGGGGAGTACTACGTGACGCGCAGCGATGAGGCGCTCTCCACCGTTCTCGGTTCGTGCATCTCTGCCTGCATCGCCGATCACGACGCCGGGGTTGGGGGCATGAACCACTTCATGCTGCCGGAGGACACGGGTGGCGCCCCTGGCGGAGACGATCAATGGCTCGATGGCGCCGCCGGTCTCGCCACGCGCTACGGCAGCTATGCGATGGAGTGTCTTATCAACGAACTCCTTAAGCTCGGGGCGCGACGCGAGCGCTTTGAAATCAAGCTGTTTGGCGCCGGACGCATCCTCGCCTCGATGACAGATATCGGGGCCCGCAACATCGCCTTTGTGCACGCATATCTGCGCACCGAGGGTCTGAAAACGGTCGTCGAGGATCTCGGCGACATCTGCCCGCGCCGCATCCTCTATTTCCCCGCTTCCGGAAAGGTGCGCGTAAAGCGGCTGCCACCCCTGGAGGCTACGGTGATCGCCGAGGAAGAGCGGCGCTATCTGGGCGAAATCGCCCGCCACAACTCAGGTGGCGGCGATGTGGAGCTTTTTGACTGAGCGTCTACAACTGAAGAAAAATTGGGAGAAGCGTCTTGAACGAGCCAGCATCTGAAGCCAACACCGCGCCCGCCCGGCGCCGCGTTCGCGTCCTGATCATCGATGATTCCGCGCTGGTGCGCGGCATCCTGACCGAGATTCTGTCCGGCGATCCGGACATCGAGGTGGTCGGGGCCGCGCCCGATGCCTACGTGGCGCGCGACAAGATCAAGCGGCTGAACCCGGACGTGGTGACGCTCGACGTCGAGATGCCCAAGATGGACGGCGTGGCGTTCTTGCGCAACCTGATGCGGCTGCACCCGATGCCGGTGGTTATGGTTTCGTCGCTAACCGAGCACGGTGCGGAGGTGACCCTCGATGCCCTGGCCATTGGCGCGGTGGACTACCTGCCCAAGCCCAAGATCGACCTTGCGGCGACGCTGGTGGATTATCAGGACGAACTGCGCAACAAAGTGAAGGCGGCAGCCGGAGCGCGGGTGCAGCGCTATGCCGGCAGTGCCACTGGTGCAGCAATCTCCGCGATGGCCGTGGCGCCGCGGCTGGGTGTCGATGCCGTCCTGGCCAAGGCCCAGGCGATCTCACGTACGCTGCGTACGACGGAGCGCATCATCGCCATCGGCGCTTCGACCGGCGGCACCGAGGCGATCAAGGAGGTGCTCATGCAACTGCCGGCGGACACGCCCGGAATCGTGATCACGCAGCACATCCCCAAGACCTTCAGTACGCCGTTCGCGCGCCGCATGAACGCGTGTTGCCAGATGACGGTATACGAAGCTGAGGACCAGCAGCAGATTCTGCCGGGGCACGTGTATATCGCGCCAGGCGATCAGCATCTGCTGGTAGTGCGGGACGGTGCGCGCTACGTGTGCCGACTGGACAATGGGCCGCCGGTGAACCGTCATAAGCCGAGCGTCGATGTGCTGTTCCGCTCCGTAGCGCAACAGGCCGGGCGCAATGCGATCGGTGTCATTCTTACCGGCATGGGCAAGGACGGCGCGATCGGGCTGAAGGAGATGCGCGAAGCCGGCTGCCCGACCATCGCTCAGGACGAAGCCTCGAGCGTCGTGTGGGGAATGCCGGGCGAGGCGGTGGCTATCGGGGCTGCGGCCGAGACGCTCGCGCTGCGCGACGTCGGTGCCCGTATGCTGGCATTGGCCACTTGCGCGGACATCGCGCGCGCTCGGGAACCCGCCTGAAGCGCAGCGGCAGCTGCCGGCGCAGGCCGCTAGCGGGCAGGGTCCGCGTCGACCTCGATCTCGTTTCGCACGTCCCTCACGTCCGGGACCCGGCGCGCGATCTCGGTTGCCGCATCCCGTACCGCGGGATCGGTGTCAGCGCGCCGAGGTGAGCCATCCCGTTGCGCAGCTGCACCGCGAGACCAATGTATGATGCTGCCGGTCCGAGCGGAGCGCCTCGTACACGTGCTGCGCAGATGCGGTAGCTGATCTCACCTGCTGGGCTGAGCGGGGGGGCGCGGGCGTCGCGCCGGACGCTGCCAGGAACAACGCACAGACGGCGAGCATCCCCCACCCAACTCTGAGCGCGAGCCGGCAGGCCAAGATGTCGCGGCGGTGACGACGGATACCTCAGGTAACGGCGGGCGCGCTGAAGCATTGTCCGCACGACCTTCGTCACGGGTTTTGACGACAAGAGCACCGAGCCTGGCTATGTGACCTTCGATTAGGATGTTCGACGGGAAGGTCGACCGCGTTACCATGCAGGTCCGAGTCCCCGCTGGCGGACTTCAGCTACAGACTACCAGATCCTCTCTTTATACCGGTACGGAGCGGCCCATGAGCGTGCTTGATGTTCTCGGACGGTGGAAAAGGTTGGACCGCCCGCCGCGCGCGCGACTCCTGTGCGTGTCGATGCTCGCCTGTGCCGCGGTGGCGCAGGCCGCACCGACCGATGCCGAGCGCGTCGCGCGGGTGCTGGCGCAGACACCGCTGATCGACGGTCACAACGACCTGCCCTGGGAGATCCGCAGCCGTTACGGCAGCAATCTCGACAGCGTCGACTTCAGCCGCTCCACGGCCAACCTGCCCGTCACGGGCGACAATCCGCCCCTTATGACGGACATCCCGCGGCTGCGCGCCGGTATGGTGGGCGCGCAGTTCTGGTCGGTATACATTCCCGTCGAGGTCCATGGACCGGCGGCGGTGGAAATGACCGTCGAGCAGATCGATCTCGTCAAGCGCCTGTGTGCGCGCTACTCCAACGATCTGGCGATGGCGTATACGGCCGCAGATATCGTGCGGCTGCACAAGGCCGGCAAGATCGCGTGCCTGGTGGGAGTGGAGGGCGGACACCAGATCGACGACTCGCTCGCGGTGCTGCGCGCCTACTATGACCTCGGTGCGCGCTACATGACGCTCACCCACTCGCTCAACACGGCCTGGGCGGACTCGGCCACCGATATACCGGCGCACCACGGACTTACCGCCTTCGGCAAGGAAGTCGTGCGCGAGATGAACCGTCTGGGGATGCTGGTCGACCTCGCGCACGTGTCGGCCGAGACCATGCGCGCCGCACTGCAGACCACGGAGGCACCGGTGATCTTCTCGCACTCCTCGGCGCGGGCGCTGGTCGATCATCCGCGCGATGTGGCCGATGATGTCCTGCGCGCGGTCGCTACCAACGGCGGCGTGGTCATGGTCAACTTCTACCCGGGCTACGTCTCGGAGGCGCGCCGCCGCTGGGATGCCGATCGCGCGGCCGAGCAGGCGCGCTACAACAGTCCGCCCTTTGGTGGCCTCTACATCGGCGACCCGCAACGCGCCAAGTTGGCGCTGGCGCAGTGGGAGCGGGCGCATCCGAAGCCCGAAGTGACCCTGGGCGAGGTGGCAAACCACATCGATCACATCAGGCAAATTGCGGGCGTTGACCACGTGGGCCTCGGCTCGGATTTTGACGGTATCCCCGAGGCACCCCGCGGACTCGATGCGGTCGACAAGTATCCGGCACTGCTGATCGAGCTGGCGCACCGGGGCTGGAGCGATGCGGACCTCGCGAAGGTCGCCGGGGCGAATCTGCTGCGCGTGCTCACCCAGGTCGAGCAGGTAAGCGCCCGGTTGCGTGCCGCGCGCGCTCCCTCACCGGCCACTCTGGCAGGACTTGATGGGCCCCCTGCCGCGGCGCCCCACTGAGGCGCCGGGGATCGGCAAGCCGAGCTGAGCCGGCCCCCGGATCGGGTGCCCGGCAGCGTCGGAAATAATCCGCGCGGCAACCTCGGCTATACTTTCCCCGGGACAGCGGCCGGTTCACTTCGCGGAGCCGCGGAGGGGGTACCCCGATGATGTGGTGGGGCTGGGTGATCGCTGGCGCGATCCTCTTCGGGGCGGAGCTCACCTTCGTCAGCGCGCAGTTCTATCTGGTGTTCATCGGCAGCGCGGCCATCGTCGTCGGTCTGATCACGGCCGTGACCGCTCCCCCTGCCTGGGCACAATGGGCCCTGTTCGCCGCGCTCTCGGTGGTGTCGATGGTTGCGTTTCGCAACCGCGTCTATCGAAAGTTCCACGGCGAGATGCCGGCAGTGCCCAGTGGTCCGGCGGGCGGCGTCATGACCCTCGGAGTCGCTCTGGGGGCAGGCGCGAGTTGCCAGACCGAGCATGGCGGTACCTACTGGACTGTACAGAACGAGAGCAGTGTCCCCATTCCGGCGGGCACACGCGTGCGTATCACGAGCGTCCGCGATCTCACCCTGCTGGTGCGGCCCGACGTATAGCTGAACCGAAAGCCCCTATGTACACCTCCTACGTTTTCATCGTCCTGGCGCTCATCGCCGTCATCCTGGTGTGGCGCACCGCCACCGTGGTGCCCCAGCAAAGCGCTTACGTCGTCGAAAATCTCGGCCGCTACAGCCGCACGCTGCAGGCGGGTTTCCACATCCTGATCCCCTTCGTCGAGCGCGTGGCTTACAAACACAGCCTCAAGGAACAGGCCCTCGACGTGCCGGAGCAGATCTGTATCACCCGCGATAACGTCCAGGTCGGGGTCGACGCCATTCTTTACCTGCAGGTCCTGGACCCGCACCTGGCCTCTTACGGCATCACCAACTACGGTTTCGCGATCGCGCAGCTCGCACAAACCACGCTGCGCAGCGAGATCGGCAAGATCGAGCTCGATCGCACCTTCGAGGCGCGGGCGACCATCAACGCCAACATCGTGGCCGAGCTCGACAAGGCCTCTGGGGCGTGGGGCGTCAAGGTCATGCGCTACGAGATCAAGAACATCGCACCGCCCAAGGACGTGCTCTCGGCGATGGAGAAGCAGATGCGGGCGGAGCGCGAGAAGCGCGCCGTGGTGCTCACCTCTGAAGGCGAGCGCGATGCGAAGATCAATCAGGCGGAAGGCGACAAGCAGCGGGTGATCAAGGCCTCCGAGGCCAGCAAGCAGCAGCAGATCAACGAGGCCGATGGGCAGGCGGCCGCAATTCTCGCGGTGGCTACCGCCACCGCGGAAGGCCTGCGCCGGGTCGGCGCCGCGCTCGGCGAGCGCGGCGGGATCGAGGCGATGCAGTTGCGCATCGGCGAGGAATACGTGCGGCAGTTCGGCAAGCTGGCCAAAGAGAGCACGACCCTCGTCATACCGGGCGAGCTGTCCGATCTCGCCGCCGTGGTCTCCATGGCCACCAGCATCATTCACAAGCCAGCGTCGGCCGCGCCCGCACCGCCAGCTCGCCCGGGGACTGCCGGCGGCTGATTTCCCGATTCCGGGCTACGTCCGCAGAAGGGCGCGCATGAGCTTCGAGACCTTCACCGACATGGACGGGAGCCCGGTCGCAGGCGCACCTGAGCCGCTGCCGTGCCCGTTCTGCGGCAGCGGGGCAGACCAGCTGGTTGTTGAACGCTGGAGCGAGGAGGGTGATCCGGATGCGAGCTACCACGTCGAGTGCTTGAAGTGTGGCGCGAACGGTCCGCAGGACGACAGCGCGCTGGCAGCGGCGCAGGGATGGAACGAGCGCCAGTCGCGCTGAGCGTCCGCACGGGGCCTGCCCGGGCCAGTAAGCGTCAGTGATTCCTTGCGGCGGGTGGTGAGCCGCAACAAGCCCGCTAGTTGTTGCTGCGTAGCGTCTCAGCAGTCATGCGCTCCTGCCGCTCGGCGATGCGCTCCGGCTGATGATCGGGGCAGCGGGTAGCAGAGGCGCTCACGTGCTGGGCGCACCAGGCTTCAGTCATGTTGTAGAGGCCTGAGCTGGCACACGCGCTCAGCAAGGGCGCAATTGCGACGAACACGGTGACTCTCATGCGACGCATGATCGGTGCAGCCCTTATAAGATAGGTGGCAGGCATGGTGCTTCGCGTCCCACGGCTCTTTGCGACCGTTCATGGAGCGCGTGCCAATCATCCTACGCCGAGCGGGGCGCCTCTGCCGAAGATCTCCGCGCGGCGTGCTTATGTCGCATGGACGCGCGACATATCACGCGGCAGGTGGCCGTTAGCGCCGGTCAGGATCAGTGCCGCGTTTGGATGGTTCTCACTCCGAGAGTTGCACCCAGGTCGGCGCGTGATCGCTTGGTTTTAGCCAGCCCCGCACGGCGCGGTCGACGCCGGCGTCAATCAGGCGGCCGCGCGCGGCGGGATTCAGGAGCAGATGATCAATGCGCAGGCCGGCATCGCGCTCGTACGCGTTGCGGAAAAAATCCCAGAACGTGTAGATCTTGGCGTCGGGATGTAAAACCCGGATAGCATCCGCCCAGCCCTGCGCCGTCAGTCGCGCGAAGGCTGCCCGTACTTCAACCCGGAACAGGGCATCGTTCACCCACCGTTCCGGCTTGTAGACGTCCCGCTCATTGGGGATGACGTTGTAGTCTCCGGCCAGGATGACCGGCGCGGAACTTGCGACCAGTTCAGCGGCGTGAGCAATCAGCCGCTCCAGCCACTTCAGCTTGTAGTCGAACTTAGGACCGGGCGCCGGGTTGCCGTTGGGCAAGTACAGACATCCGATCGTCAGCCCGCGCACGCTGCACTCGATGTAGCGGCTGTGGACGTCATCCGGGTCTCCGGGCAGAGCCCTGCGGATCTCGACGGGACTGGTATCGCGTGCGAGGATCGCCACGCCGTTCCAGCTCTTTTGTCCATGCCATGCCACCCCGTAGCCGGCGTCTCGGATGGCCTGTTCCGGGAAGTTCTCCTGGGGTGCTTTCAATTCCTGGAGACAAACGACGTCCGGCTTGGATTCCTGCAGCCAGCGCAACAGGTTCGCCAGACGCGCGCCGATGCCGTTGACGTTGTAAGTGACAATTTTCATTTCGCGGGCTTCGTCGGGGTCCTGAGGGAATACTAAACGAAGCACAAGGGTGCCGGAGTCACCTTATGCAGCTCTCATTCCCAAGCCGAGGTGAGGTTTGGGCCGGGCGTGCGGTTGGGGTCCGGCGTACGCGCTCGCCGCCGATCACCGCCTCTTAGAGCGGTTGCCAGACGGCGCGGGGCCGTGAGAAGACCCGGCGCCAGCCGGCGCGAGCGGTCCTATCAGAATTTGTACCGCACGCCGACCGTGGGATTGATATTGGTTGTATAGAGGTATCCGCTCGCCATGCCATCGTGCACGCCGCTGTACATGGCGCCGAGGTAGGCATCGAAGTGAACGGTGAAGCGGTAATCTGCATCCACGGAAAACGCCTCGAGACCCCCGCTGCAGGTGCTGTGGGCGCGCGTTGCGCATCCCGCCTGGCTGCCGCTCCCATAGCTGCTCTGGTGCACGCCGTAGTACGCCGCCGTCAGCTCCAGGCGCGGAATGACGGCATAGCGCACGCCCGCCCAGTAGACCTGGACGATCTTGGGGTTGTCATATGCCGTGTTGTTCACTACCGCCAGCACGTAGCCGCCGATATCGGTGAAGCCCGGGCTGAGAGGGGTCTTGGGATTGGTGTACTTGAGGTGTTCGTACCCGCCAAACAGCTTCACCGGATCGAGCTTGTATAACCCCATCAGCGCGTAGGCGGTATTGTCTGAGACGGTGCCCACCAGTGAGTCCGTCACGTCGTACCCGGGCGCAAGCGCAGAGACCTGTCCGGCGGAAAGGGAGCTTGCCGCGATGGAGCTGTTGACTTTGGAGTAGTACGCATCAAGCGAAGCTCCAGCAATATCTCCCCCCACATTGGCCTGCACGGCGGTGCGTCCGGAGCCATTTGAGCCGTTAAACCTGTACAGCCCCGCCACGTGAAGCCAGTCTTTAAACCCGAGCGCGTACTTCACCGTCGAGTCGATGCGGTTGTCCTCGCTGCTTCCCGCGCCGGAATAGGTGTTTGAGGCGCCGAGCAGGCCGAATGCGGTCGCGTTGTAGTTCGGGTCATATCTGATCGTGCCTTCCGCGAGAAGGGTCACCTGCCGGCCGTACGTGAGGCTGCCGAAGCGCTCCGACCGGATGCCGACAAAAGCGGTCTGAAAGGCCTGCCCCGCAGAACTTCCGTCCACCCCGACGCTCTGCGCGGCGACGGCTTTGCCGTTGTTCGCCGTCAGCGACCGCAGCGAGTCGGCGATTTCGCCCGACTGCGGGTTGAAGAAGCTCTCAACCTGGAAAATGGCCGACCAGTCGGTGCCGAAGGGCTCGATGCCCTGAAGCCCGACGCGCGACTGCCCCATATTGCTCGGGGTCACGCCAATCACCGACTGATGGGCATTCGAGCGGATGATGTTGCCGCTGGCGGCCGGACGATACGGAGTGAACGGCGCACTGTGCGTGTCGTACTGAACACCCAGGTCGATGACGCCGTAGAGCGTGATGCCATGCCAGGTCAGGCTGTCATCGGGCGGCACTCCCGGACCGGTCTTCTGCTGAGCGAGGGATGGCTGTGAAACCAGGGCGGCCCCGAACAGGAAGGCACCCAAAAGAGCGCTAGCGCGCAGCCGCGTGCCCGGCATATGACGGTCGCACGGGAAATCGGTCGTCGCAGCCGGAGAAAACGTCGCGGACATCGCAGCCTTGGCTCCCTGACTTGTCTGCAGCGATGGTGGGGGGAGCTGCGGTTTGCGGTCAGTCGCGCACCAGTTACAAATCGGTAACGGGCAAAGTCATTCTGGGTATATGAGTAGAATGATTTCTGTTCAGACGGAGGCAGGCGCCGCAGCCGCAGATTGGGATTCCAGCAGGCCGTCCGCGATCTGGGCAAGCCATCGAGGCAGGCGTTGCGGGCGCTCGTCGCGAGGGCCTCGCTGCTGTGTGCGCTTACGGCGGCGGCGGATCGTGAGTCGCGAGTGCCAAGGAGCGATACAGGGCGCTCTTCTTGTGCTGGTGCGCTTCCATCTTGCGGATGATGTCCGCCAGCAATCTGTTCGCCGCAGTAATGTAGGGACCCTTATTCAACATTACACATTCGGCGCGCATGGACATTGCAGCATCGGTGATCTCTGCGCGGGTCGGCAATCCGGTATGAGCTACGGTCTCGAGCACCTGGGTCGCCCATACGACCGGCAGGTGGCAGGCCTCGCCGAACCACAGCAGCTCTTCTTGCATCTCCGCGAGGCGCCCGAACCCCAGATCGACCGCCAGATCGCCGCGAGCGATCATTAGGCCGACGTGTTCGTGCCGCAACGCCTCAAAGAGGATCGCGGCCAGCTCGTGCAGAGCTCCGCGCGTTTCCAACTTAAGGATCATCCCGAAGTCACGCTTCCCGGCCTCCTTGATACGCTGGCCGACACGCGCGACATCGCTGGCAGAGTTAACGAAGGACACACCGACTGCATCCGCCATCTCAAGCGCAAAGGCCAGGGCGGACTCGTCCGCCGGCCCGAAGGCGTCCAGGACGAGATGTGAGTCCGGGAAGGCGATACCTTTGCCGCTGTGCAGGTTCACGCTTGGTTTCACCAGCGAGGTGACGCGACAACGCAGCCCGCCGTCCTCGCGGGCTTCAGCCAGCGCCACAATGCGGCCGTCATCGAGAATGACGCGCTCGCCGCTCTTGATTGCCGCCAGGAGTTTCGGCTCGCTCAACGCCAGGGCGATACGCTGGGGATCGCCCGGCAGTCCGTTGCCGCTCAGCAGAAAGCGATCTCCGACGCGCACGGTATGACATCGAGGGTGGTCAGGAATGAGCCCGACTGTCCCTCTCGCCCGTATGCTGCCATCGCGCTTCCAGATCAGGGGCGAGCCGCTCGATGCATAAATGGAACGAGCGCACGTCGCCACGAGCGCGCTGCCACCTGCGCGGGTGAGCGTCAGGCAACGCTGTCGGCCGCTTGGCTGAGTGAGCATGAGCTGATCGCCCTCTTTGAGATCGCTCAGCCACTCGGGCGGGACGGGTAGCGCATCCTCCACCGCATCTTTCCCCACCAGTGGCACACTCGCCGGAGCCGTTGTGCGACCGAAGGCGTCTTTCTGTCGACGCACGTGGAGGACCCCGGCTTCACGCTGGTTGATGTTGGCGCGCAGCTTCGGCCCCGGCAGGTCGACCACCACACGCACGGGGATGCCCAGGGCGGCAGCGCAGCTGCGGAACGTGCCGACGATATGGCGCCACGCGTCGGGCGCACCGTAAGAGGCATTGATGCGCAGAACATTGGCACCGGCCTCAAGGATGCCTTGCGCCCATCCCTCCGTTGCGTCTTCGACCTGCGGCGCCGTTACCATGATGTATACGTGACGGTCGCGAGGCGGAGGGCCAAAGAGCGCTCGCGCGTTTGACGTCAAGCGCCGCTCGGCTTCCGCCGCGTCCGGGTACTCGCGGCCCGGGGACTCTTCTGAGGATGCACCGGACAGCCACACTTCGAGCCAGTCGAGTGTGTTGCGAACGTGACCTTCGCAGCGGCCTAACGAGGAGAGCCCATGCGCAGCGAGCTCGCTCTGAAGAGCGCGGAGGTCCTGACGCCGAAGTCCCAGATAGTGGGCCAGGTTGAGAGCGCTCGGCCGGTTCTGCGGCAGCGCTTCCTCGATGCGGAGGTGCCATCTAACGGCCTCTTCATCGAGCTGTCGTGCTAACTCCGCGACCCTGTTGCGCAAGCGCTGGACTGGTGAGAGCACGGATTCCCGGGCTTGCGGCCTTGGTTCAGGTTTGGTCACTTGTTGCGCTGCCCATCGTTGATCGCCTGAGGCTTCCGCATGGACAGCATGTCCCGCTCGAGTAGCTACCCGAGCGAGGCAGCGTTCGCGTGCTAGTGCAGCGGAAGGCCTTCGAGTGGAAGCCTGCACCGGGGTTGCGGGCCAAGATAGAGAGGAGACGGCGCCCCTAAGTCAGGAAAAGCTCGCCCGTCATCCGAATGCCGCGACGCCTCTGCGCGTGCCTGCACGGCGTAGCCAGTGTACAGCCTGCACATTGCGGTGAGATGACCTGCACGCTGTGCGCACTGCGCATGGTGCCTCGCGGCCGCTGACCCTAAGTCACTGAAGCCGGAGCTGCAGCGCGACATCACCTCGGGGAGACAGCGCTGGCTCGCGGGACGCTGCTAAGTATCTGATCGAAACCGCGCCTTCGTGCCCGTCGGTGCCCGAAGGCGGAAAGTTACGCGGCTAGGGACGATCACATGTGGCGAACCGGGGAAGCCACGCGGCACCTTGATGCGAGACGCGGGGCCCGGGCGCACAGCTTTGGGCTTCTGGCGGTGGATCGCGCAGGAAGATCAGCCAGATAGTGATGCCGATGAGAAACGCGATGGGTATGGTGCCGGGTCTGATCACTTAACTTCCCCTCCGATCGGCACGGACCTTGACCGTGACGCAGCACTGAAGCAAGGACGCGCGTCACGCCCGCATCTGGATCCTGGATGCCCCGCAAAACGCTATCTGCGTAGCGGCGGCAGGAGATGAGGCTTCCTCCCCGGGGCTCTCGTGGTTATCTCACTGATTTTATTGGTCGGGACGTCAGGATTTGAACCTGTCGGGACTTGCGGGCGCTTGTCCCAGCAAAAGCTGCACGCGCCGCTCCCGCGCCGCCGTCCCGGCGCTCACCGCAACGGACCTCGGTACGCGTGCCCTATGCCAGGTTGTCGCGGCGCCGTTGCCGTCGTCATGGCTGCGACGATCCTCGGCGAGCGCGGCTTCGGCTGCGCGGCGCGCCGCGGGCCCAACCTTATTGCAGCTTTTTTGTCCCGCCGGTTAGTTAGCTCGGACCAATTCGGTGTGCTTGCGCTCGGCGTTCAGGCGTCGCGGGCAGCCCATGAATTGTTGTGCCCCGAAGCTCATAGGTCGGGGAGTTTACTTACGGGCTTGGTGGCCAGGGGGTCGACAAGGAGGTTGCTCACTTTATTGGGGATCGCTGCGCGCTGCGGCTGTTATATTTCGCTGCGCAGGTTCGCTTTCTGGTAATCGCCTCTGGGGATTTGAAGAGTATGCCGCCGAGGCGCGATTTTTTCCGTGCACTCGCCGGCCGCCACCCGCGCCACCAAGGTTAGCCCCGACAATGACGGAACCGCGCGCAAGTTCCTCAGTCCGCCGTTACACGACCAGCGATGGAGCGACGTTCCTGGCGGCAGCGGCCGTAATCATTGCCGTCGTGGTCGGGGGATTTGCCAGGACCTATTTCTTCCGGCCGCTGTTTCCTGACCAGGAGCCGCTCACCTCGCTCGTGTGGGCGCACGGGCTTCTTATGACTGGATGGATCGCGCTGTTCGTAACGCAGATCATCCTCGTTGCGCGCGGTCACATCGAGTGGCACAGGCGCCTCGGGCGCCTTGGCGCAGTCCTGCTGTTGGTAATTGCCATTGTCGCCATTCCCATGGTGCTGATCGCCGCCCGGCTCGGGGGCGACCATATGCCCGGACCTGCGCAGCCGGCGCTGGCGTCCGTGCTCGGATTTCTGATTACCTTCCTGGGTCTGGCCGCTGCCGCGCTGCTGCTGCGCCGACGGCCGGATTTTCACAAGCGACTGATGCTGGTGGCCACCGTGGTCGCCATGGAAGCGGGCACCAGCCGGCTGCCCATTGAATATCTGGACAGTTTTTTCCGGATTCACGCGACCAATGACCTGATCCTGCTGGCTATCGTTGCCTATGACACGCTGAAGCATCGCCGCCTGCATCCGGCGTTCGCGTACGGCACAGTCATCGTGATTAGCATGCAGGCCGCCACGGAATGGATTGCCGCAACGCCGACCTGGCTTCATATCGCGCAGCACATCATTGGCATGATTTGAAGGCGTTTGCCGATTACACAGCTGAGCGCTGCACTGGCAAGCGGTGCGGCGTTGCGACGAGCATGGGAACGGCGGACCTTACGCTCCGGGTCGTGCGCATAGGCAATCGTGGGGCGGTACCGAGGGGAGTGAGAACGATGCTGCACCTGGTGCGTTTTTTCCCCGCTTTCGTGGCATTGACGGGGATCGTCGTGTCGCTGAGCGGATGTCAGGCCATACAGAACACCCCCCATAGTTGTCCCTGCCTTTGCTACAAGGAAAAAGGCAACAGCGTGTGGATGTCGCAGGCGCCGACTTCCACATCGCTGGTAAATTGTGGTGACCTCAACGGAACGCCTTGCACCGGCAACGCCGGCGGGTCCTTCGAGGGGACGTTGCAGCATTGCGGCCCCTATACCAATGTGGGCCTCGATCCGCTGAAGCAGTTTCTGCAGTATCAGCCGACCAAAGCGGTCGGAGAGCGGTGACACCACTGCACGCTGGCGCGGCGCTTGCGCTGTCACTCGACGATCAGATTATCGCCGCGACACGAGAGTAGCTCGGGCTCACCACTGATTTGATGCGGACCTGCCAAGCGCGGCCAGCGTGGCCAGTTCAGCCCGCATTAAGCCATTGATTTTATTGGTCGGGGTGACAGGATTTGAACCTGCGACACCTACGTCCCGAACGTAGTGCTCTACCAGGCTGAGCTACACCCCGAGGCGGGAAAACCGCCGCGCCAGGTGAGGGGGGCGGGCGGGGCGCGCAGTGTACTCAACCCCGTCGCCCCGTTCAAATGAGGACGCCTTCGCTAGCTGCCCGTCTTCTGCACGATGACCTTGCCCGCGCGCATGACGAACAGCGGGTGCTCGGTGGCGCGGATGTCGCTGAGCACATTGCCGGGAACCGCCACCACGTCCGCCGCCTTGCCGCCCTCGAGGGTGCCGACCTCGGCCTGGAGTCCCAGGAGCTCGGCGGCATCGCGCGTCGCTGACAGGAGCGCGGCCTCCGCGCTCATGCCCTGCGCGGTCATCAGCGCGAACTCCTGGGCGTTCATGCCATGGGGGTAGACCCCGGCGTCCGTGCCGAAGGCAATCTTCACGCCCACGCGCAGCGCGGTGCGGAACATCTGGTCGTGCGCGGCGGCCGCCGCGCGTGCCTTGGCTGCGATTTTCGGCGGGTAGGTATCGGCGCTCTTATTCACCCAGTAGACCGCCATGCGCGTGGGCACGAGCCACACGCCCTTGGCTTTCATCAGCCTGAGCGTGTCCTCGGTGAGGAAGCTGCCGTGCTCGATGGAGTCGACACCGGCGGCGATCGCCAGCCGCGCGGCCTTGTCGCCGTGGCAGTGCGTCGCCACCTTGCGGTTCCAGGTGTGTGCCTCGGAGACGATCGCCGCGAGCTCCTCGGGCGTGAGCTGCGGCACGTCGACCGGATCGGACTCGGACAGCACCCCGCCGCTCGCGGCGATCTTGATCACGTCCGCGCCCCACTTCATCTGGTAGCGCACGGCCTCGCGGCAGGACTCCGGCCCGCTGCAGATTCCCTCCACCGGCCCGCGCAGCTTGATGACGTCGGGCGGGTAGGGCGCCTCGTCCATGTGGCCGCCGGGCGAGCCGATGCCATGCACGGCGGTGAGAATGCGCGGCCCGACTGCCACGCCGGAATTGATGGCGTTGCGCAGGCCGACGTCGATGAAGTCCTCGGCGCCGACGTTGCGCACCGTGGTGAAGCCGGCCTCGAGCGTGCGCCGGGCGTACATCGCGGCATACAGCGCCTGCTCCGCCTGGGTGCGCATCAGGTGGTTGTAGCTGTGGCGGTAATAGTTCTCGTCGAACTGATCGGTGAGATGGGTGTGGGCATCGATAAGTCCGGGCAAGAGCGTCGCATCGCCGAGGTCGATGACGCGCGCGCCAGGGGGAACCTCGCTGGTCACGGCGACGATGCGCTCGCCGCGGACCACCACCACCACCCCGCTCTTCAGCGCACCCCCGGTACCGTCAAAGACATGGGCGGCCTTGAGCGCGATGGTCTCCGCCTGGGCCGGCGGGCTGTCCTGCGGCCCGGCCGCCCACAGGGGGCTGACGCCGAGCAGCGCCAGCGCTGCGAGGAGGATGAGTCGTGAGTTGCGGTTGGATGAGGCCATGTGCTTTCCGGCGAGCAACGGGGGTGCAGAGTGTATGAAGAGTGCGCGCGGCTAAGCAATTGGCCGCGTCCGTCCCGCGCGCGGCGTCAGACGCGGTGATCGACCGCGAAGCGCGCGAGCGCCAGGAGCCCGGACTTGAAGGGGGAATCGGGCAGCGGGTCGAGGGCGGCGATAGCCTGGAGGCACTGCAGGCGTGCGACCTCGGCGGCGTATTCCAGGCCGCCGGTGGCATCGATGGCGGCGATCACCGGATCAAGCTGCGCGAGTCCCCCGCGCTTGATGGCCTCGCGGATCGCGGCGCGCTGCTCCTCGGTGCCGTTCTTCAGGGCGTGGATCAGCGGCAGCGTCGGCTTGCCCTCGGCGAGGTCATCGCCGAGGTTCTTGCCGCGCTCCTTCGGATTCGAGCGGTAGTCGAGCACGTCGTCGACCAGCTGGTAGGCGGTGCCGAGGTGGCGCCCGAAGGTGGCGAGCGAGCGGCGTCTCTCGGCCGGCTCCCCGGCCAGTATCGCGGCAACTTCCGCGCCGGCCTCGAACAGCTTCGCGGTCTTGCGGTAGATGACCTCGAGATAGCGCTCCTCGGTCGTGTCCGGGTCGCGCGCATTCATCAGCTGCAGCACCTCGCCCTCGGCGATGACGTTGGTGGCCTCGGCCATCACCTCCATCACCGGCTGGCTGCCCAGGCCCGCCATCATCTGGAAGGCGCGCGAATAGACGAAGTCGCCGACCAGCACGCTCGCCTGATTGCCGAAGACGCGGTTGGCGGTATCACGCCCGCGGCGCAGCGAGGAGCCGTCGACCACATCATCGTGGAGCAGGGTGGCGGTATGGATGAACTCGATGAAGGCCGCCGCCTCCACGTGGGCGTCGTTGCCGGTGCGGCAGGCGCGCGCGCTCAGAACCACCAGCATCGGGCGCAGCCGCTTGCCGCCGCCGGCGATGATGTGATCGGCGATCTGGTCGACCAGCGGCACGGCGCTCTTCAGGCGCGAGCGGATCACGGCATCCACCGCCCGCAGGTCCGGCTGCACCAGCGCGCGGATTTCCGCCAGCGACATCGTCGGGGCGAGGGCCTTGGGTGAGAGGGAGGCGTTCATGCTGGCGGAAGGCTGCGCACAGCGCGCATCGTAGCTGACGGCAGGGGTCTAGGAGAAATGCCGCGCTGACGGCAAGGGAGGCCAGGAGGGCGCCTTAAGTATCTGTCCGGTCTGGGAAAAACGCCGTTTGACCGGAACCGGTGGCGTCAGTAGAATGCGCGGCCTTTCCGTAACCCCCATTCCTTCTTTATACGACTATGTACGCGGTCATCGCCACGGGCGGTAAACAGTATCGGGTGACGAAGGACGGCGTGCTGCGCGTGGAGAAGCTCGACGCGGAGCCGGGCGCGACGGTCAACTTCAGCGAGGTGCTGCTGGTCGGCGAGGGGGCCGAGGTGAAGCTCGGCAAGCCGATGCTTAAGGGCGGCAAGGTGCTGGCGACGGTGGTGCGCCATGGCCGCGGACCGAAGGTCTCGATCGTCAAGTTCAGGCGCCGGGCGCACTACCTGCGCCAGAAGACGCACCGTCAGCCCTTCACCGAAGTGAAGGTCACGGACATCAGCGCGGGCTAGGCGCGCGCTTCCCGGTACAGGAGACAGGCACATGGCACACAAAAAGGCAGGCGGCAGCACCAAGAACGGCCGCGACTCGCACAGCAAGCGCCTCGGCGTGAAGCGTTTCGGTGGTGAGCAGGTGCTCGCCGGCAACATCATCGTGCGCCAGCGCGGCACCCAGGTGCGCGCCGGTTCGAACGTCGGCATCGGCACCGACCACACCCTGTTCGCCAAGGTAACCGGCCGGGTGCAGTTCCAGAAGAAGGGTGCCGAGCAGCGCATGTACGTGAGCGTGCTGCCGCAGAAGACCTGAAGCCGCCGGCGCAAGGCCTCGCAGTTTTCGCAATGACCCCGGCCCGAAGCGCCGGGGTTTTTGTTTGCGCTACAGTTCGCAGCCATGAAATTCGTCGACGAAGCGCGCGCCAGGGTTCAGGCCGGTAACGGCGGCCGGGGCAGCACCAGCTTCCGGCGCGAGAAATTCGTGCCCTTCGGCGGCCCCGATGGCGGCGATGGGGGCGCCGGCGGCAGCGTCTACCTGCGCGCCGCGAGCGGCATCAATACCCTGGCTGACTTTCGCATCGAGCGCACCTTCACGCGCCGAGCACGGCGAGCCGGGCAGCGGCAACGACTGCAGCGGCCGCGGCGGCGCGCGACCTGTACGTCGCCGGTGCCGGTCGGCACGGTGGTGCGCGACGCCGAGACCCAGGAGCTGCTCGGCGATCTCACCCGTGCCGGTCAGGAGCTGCTCGTGGCGCGCGGCGGCAAGGGCGGCTGGGGCAACCAGCGCTTCAAGTCGAGCACCAACCGCTCACCGCGCCAGTTCGGCCCGGGTCTGCCCGGAGAGAAGCGCGCGCTGGAGTTCGAGCTCAGGGTGATCGCCGACGTGGGGCTGCTCGGGCTGCCGAACGCCGGCAAGTCGACCCTGATCCGCGCCGTCTCGGCGGCGCGGCCCAAGGTGGCCGACTACCCCTTCACGACCCTGCATCCGAATCTCGGCGTGGTCGACGTCGGCGCAGCACCGCAGCTTCGTCATGGCCGACATCCCCGGGCTGATCGAGGGCGCAGCCGAGGGCGCCGGCCTCGGCATCCGCTTCCTGCGGCACCTGCAGCGCACCCGGCGTGCTGCTGCATCTGGTGGATATCGCTGCCGCCCGACCCGCAGGCCGACCCGGTGCAGCGACGCGCGCGCGATCGTCGCGGAGCTGAAGAAGTTCAGCCGCGACCTCGCCGTAAAGCCGCGCTGGCTGGTGCTCAACAAGAGCGATCTGCTGGTGCCGGCCGAGGCGGAAAGCGCGCGCGCGACGATCGTGCGGCGCGCTGCGTTACAAGGGGCCGTATTTCCTCATCTCCGGCGCGACCGGACGAGGGCACGAAGGAACTGTGCGGGGCGGTTATGACTTTTTTGGAAGATCACGCCCGCTCGGCAGCCGAGCGCGCATCATCTCCAGAAGATGCTGACGCCGCGCCGCCGGGCGCAGTTTGAGGGGCGTGGGAATGACCGGCGTCGGAATGCGCACTTTGTCGTTCATGCTCATGGAGTCCTCACTGCATCGCGCGGATGCGGGCCGCGAGCCGGCTCTTGTGCCGGGCGGCCTTGTTGCGATGAATGATCTGCTTGCTGACCAGCGAATCGATCACGGGAACGGCCTTCTGGTAGCTGCTCCGGGCCTCGTCCTTCTTGCCCCCGGAGATGGCCGAGGTAACGCTGCGCACGGCCGTGCGCATCCGTGAGCGCAGCGCCACATTGCGGGCGCGGTGCTTCTCAGCCTGACGGGCAGCCTTCTCGGCGGACTTGGTATTGGCCACGAACTGTTCCTATGTCAAAACGCCCCCGACCGCGGGGGGCCGGTAGTCTGCGTATCGGCCCCCGTGTTGTCAACGCGTCGGTGCTTGGCGAACCCGGCAGGGGGCGGCGCATTCACATAAACTGGCCAGCGGGTACGGACCGGGGTCCGGGCCTTGATAATTCCTTTTACAGATCAAATATTTACGTTTCATGAAGCTGATCCGCGGACTTGCCGGCCTGCGCGCGCCGGCCGCGCGCTGTGTCCTCACCGTGGGGGCCTACGACGGCCTGCACCGCGGCCATCAGGCCCTCATCGCGCATCTGATCGAGCGTGCGGCCGAAGAGGGCCTGCCCCCGGTGCTGGTGAGCTTCGAGCCGCTGCCGCGCGAGTACCTGCAGCCCGATGACCCGCCGGCGCGGCTCACCAGCTTCCGCGAGCGCTGGCGGCTGCTTGCGCCGCTGCCGCTTGCGGCGCTGTGCCTGCTGACCTTCGACCGGGCTTTGCGTAACCTGTCGGCGGAGGATTTCGCGCGCCTCCTGGCTCATGGGCTGCGTGCGAGCCGGGTGGTGGTGGGCCACGACTTCCGCTTCGGGCACCGGGGCACGGCGGGCACCGAGACCCTGGTCGAGGCCGGCCGGCGCCTGGGCTTCGCGGTGGAGGTGCTCGAGCCGGTGTGTCTCGGGGCCGAGCGCATCTCCAGCAGCGCGGTGCGGGCGGCGCTCGCCGGCGGCGAGTTCGCGCGCGCGGCGAGCCTCCTCGGGCGACCCTGGAGCATGCGCGCCCGGGTGGTGCGCGGGGAGCGGCTGGGCCGCACGCTCGGCTTCCCCACCGCCAATCTGCCGCTGAAGCGGCGCCGCGCCCCGGTCGCCGGCGTATTTGCCGTGCGCGTGCACGGGGTGGGTGCCGCCGCGCTTCCCGGGGTCGCGAGCCTGGGCACGCGTCCGACCGTGAACGGCACGGAGGCGCTGCTCGAGGCGCACCTGTTCGACTTTGCCGGCGACCTGTACGGTCGCGAGATTGCCGTGGAGTTCGTGGCGAAGCTGCGTGAGGAAGCGCACTTCGCCTCCCTCGCGGCGCTCACGGCGCAGATGCATGAGGATGCGGCGCAGGCGCGCCGCCTGCTTGAGGCCTGAAGACCCGATACGACATGTCTGACTACAAGCACACCATCAACCTGCCGCAGACGGACTTTCCGATGAAGGCGGATCTGGCGCAGCGCGAGCCCGCGGCGGTGCGCGCCTGGGACGAGCGCGGTACCTACGCGAAGCTGCGCGAGATCGCCCGCGGCCGGCCCCGCTTCGTGCTGCACGACGGGCCGCCGTACGCGAACGGCGCCATCCACATCGGCCACGCGGTCAACAAGATCCTGAAAGACGTGGTGGTGAAGTCGCGCTCGCTCGATGGCTACGACTCGCCCTACATCCCCGGCTGGGACTGCCACGGCCTGCCGATCGAGCTGCAGGTGGAGAAGAAGCACGGCCGCCCGGGCGGCAGGCTCGACGCGCGCGCCTTCCGCGCCGCCTGCCGCGCGTATGCCACCGAGCAGGTCAATCTGCAGCGCACCGACTTCAAGCGGCTCGGGATCCTGGGGGACTGGGAGCGGCCCTACCTCACCATGGCGCCCGGCTACGAGGCGCAGCAGCTGCGCGCCTTCGGCCGCATCATCGAGAACGGCCACCTCTACAAGGGCGTGAAGCCGGTGCACTGGTGCATCGATTGCCGCTCGGCGCTGGCCGAGGCGGAGGTCGAGTACGAGGAGCGCACCTCACCGGCGATCGACGTGGGCTTCCGCGTCGTCAACAGCGCCGAGCTTGGCCGGCGCCTCGGCGCAGACCTCGGCAGCGAGCCCGTCGACGTCGTCATCTGGACCACGACACCGTGGACGCTGCCGGCCAATGAGGCCGTGGCACTGCGCGCGGAGTTCCGCTACGTCGTCGTCGAGGCGCGGGGCGCGGGCGCGCCGCGGCGCCTGCTGCTCGCCGCCGAACTCATGGAGGCCTGCCTGCGCCGCTACGGCATGG
The DNA here is from genome assembly GCA_963825385.1 of uncultured Pseudomonadota bacterium. GTDB lineage: Bacteria > Pseudomonadota > Gammaproteobacteria > Steroidobacterales > Steroidobacteraceae > 13-2-20CM-66-19. The sequence continues at coordinate 665,128 of CAWGSX010000003.1, forward strand.
AGGCCGTGCGGGTGCTGGCGCGCGGCGAGGGCCGCGCGCTCGAGGGCCTGAAGGTGCGCCACCCGCTGCAGCTGCGCGAGGTGCCGCTCATCCTCGGTGAGCACGTCACGCTCGATGCGGGCACCGGCGCGGTGCACACCGCCCCGGGACACGGCCAGGAGGACTTCGTGGTCGGCCAGCGCTACGGCCTCCCCGTCGCCAACCCGGTGGGCAACGACGGGCGCTTCCTGCCCGATACCCCGCTGGTCGCCGGGCTGCGCGTCGATGAGGCCAACCCGGTCATCATCCAGGCGCTGCGTGAGGCCGGCGAGCTCTTGCACGAGGAGGCCTTCCAGCACAGCTACCCGGTGTGCTGGCGCCACAAGTCCCCGGTCATCTTCCGCGCCACGCCGCAGTGGTTCATCAGCATGGAGCAGGGGCAGTTGCGCGCGCACACGCTGCGCGACATCAAGAAAGTGCAGTGGACACCCGCCTGGGGTGAGCCGCGCATCACCGGCATGATCGAGAGCCGGCCCGACTGGTGCATCTCGCGCCAGCGCACCTGGGGCGTACCGATCCCGCTGTTCGTGGAGAAGCGCACCGGCGCGCTGCACCCGCGCACGCCGCAGCTGATCGAGGCGGCCGCCGCGCGCGTCGAGACGGGCGGGATCGACGCCTGGTTCGCGCTCGAGCCGCAGGAACTGCTCGGGGCCGACGCCGAGAACTACGACAAGGTCACCGACGTCATGGACGTGTGGGCCGACTCGGGGCTGTCCTTCGAGTGCGTCGGGCGCGAGCGCCCCGAGATCTCGGCCCCCGTGGAGCTGTATCTTGAGGGCTCGGACCAGCATCGCGGCTGGTTCCACTCCTCGCTCCTGATGTCCGAGGCGCTATACGAGCGCGCCCCCTACAAGGGCGTGCTCACGCACGGCTTCACGGTCGATGAGAAGGGCCGCAAGATGTCCAAGTCCCTCGGCAACGTGATCGCGCCGCAGAAGGTCGTGAACAGCCTGGGGGCGGACGTGCTGCGGCTGTGGGTCTCGGCCACCGACTACGCCAACGAGATCGCCGTCTCGGACGAGATCTTAAAGCGCATGGCCGATTCCTACCGGCGCATGCGCAACACCCTGCGCTTCCTGCTCGGCAACCTGCACGGCTTCGAGCCCGCGCGCGACCTGCTGCCGGTCGAAGAGCTCCTCGGCCTCGACCGCTGGGTGCTCGAGCGCACCGGCACCCTGCAGGCCGAGATCCTCGAGGCCTACCGTCGCTACGCCTTCCACCTCATCTATCAGAAGGTGCACAACTTCTGCAGCGTCGAGCTCGGCGGCTTCTACCTCGACGTGCTCAAGGACCGCATGTACACCACCCCCAGGGAGGGGCTGCCGCGCCGCTCCGCGCAGACGGCCATGTTCCACATCGCCGAGGCGATGGTGCGCTGGCTTGCGCCGATCCTGTCCTTCACCGCGGAGGAGGCCTGGCGCTATCTGCCGGGAGAGCGCCGCGACTCGGTGTTCCACGAGCTGTGGCACGTGCTGCCGCAAGCGCCGCGCGCCACGGTCGACTGGGCGGCGCTCATTGCGCTGCGCACCGACGTCACGCGCGAGCTGGAGAAGCTGCGCGACCTGGGTGAGATCGGTGCGCCGCTCGAGGCCCGCGTGGACGTGTACTGCCTGCCGGCCGACTACCCGCGCTTCGCCGCCCTCGGCGCGGAGCTGCGTTTCCTGTTCATCACCTCGCACGCCTACGTGCACGAGGTGGCGGCGGCGCCGGCCGCTGCGGTCGCGGCGGTGAACACCGGCTCGAACGGGGTATGGATCAAGGTCACCAAGACCACGGACCCGAAATGCGTGCGCTGCTGGCATCACCGCGCGGACGTCGGCGCCGACCCGCGCCATCCGCAGCTGTGCCTGCGCTGCGTGAGCAACATCGAGGGGCCGGGCGAGGAGCGCGCCTTCGTATGAGCGGCAGCCCGCAACCGCGGATTGCCGCAGCCGCGGCTGCAGCCCCGCCGCCTGGGCGCAGCGGCCTGCGCTTCCTGCCGCTCATCGTCCTTTTGATCGCGCTCGACCAGCTGGTCAAGGTGTGGGTGGTGCATCACTTCTCACTGCTCGAGCGGGTGCACGTGCTGCCGGTGCTCGACTTCATCCTCACCTACAACACCGGCGCCGCTTTCAGCTTCCTCTCCGACTCCTCGGGCTGGCAGCGCTGGCTGTTCGTGGGCCTGGCGCTGGCGGTGAGCACCGTGCTTGTGCTGTGGCTGCGGCGGCTGCATGCCGGGCAGCGCCTGCTCGGCGGCGGGCTGGCGCTGATCGTGGGCGGCGCGCTCGGTAACATGATTGACCGGCTCTGGCACGGCCAGGTGGTAGACTTCGTGCTCGTCCACTGGCGGCAGCACTACTTTCCGGCCTTCAACGTCGCCGATTCCGCCATCACCGTGGGCGCGGCGCTGCTGCTGCTCGATGCGCTCATCGACAGCCGCCGAACTCAGGGAGACCGTCCATGATGCAGATCCTCCTCGCCAACCCGCGCGGCTTCTGCGCCGGCGTCGACCGGGCGATCGATATCGTCGAGCGCGCCCTGGAGCTGTTCGGGGCGCCGATCTACGTGCGCCACGAAGTGGTGCACAACACCCACGTGGTGGAGCGGCTGCGCGCGCTCGGCGCCATTTTCGTGGAGGAGCTGAGCGAGGTGCCACCCAACAGCAACGTCATCTTCTCGGCCCACGGGGTCTCCAGGGCGATCGAGGAGGAAGCGCGGCAGCGCTCCCTCACGGTGTTCAACGCCACCTGTCCGCTGGTGACCAAGGTGCACATGGAGGTGCAGCGCTACGCGCGCGAGGGGCGCGACGTGCTGCTCATCGGCCACGCCGGTCACCCGGAGGTCGAGGGCACGCTCGGGCGCTTCGACACCTCCGGCGGCGGCCGCATCCACCTGGTGCAGAGCGTTGCCGATGTGGCGACGCTCACGGTACGCGACCCGCAGCGGCTCGCCTTCGTCACGCAGACCACGCTGTCGATGGATGACACCGCGGAGATCGTCGCGGCGCTGCGCGCGCGCTACCCGGGCCTTGCGACCCCGCGGCGCGAGGACATCTGTTACGCCACGCAGAACCGCCAGGACGCGGTCAAGAAGCTTCTGGAGAGCTGCGATGTGCTGTTGGTCGTGGGCTCGCGCACCAGCTCCAACTCCAACCGCCTGCGCGAGCTGGCCGACCGCGCCGGCATTCCCGGCTACCTGATCGACGGGCCGGAAGAGCTCGAGCGCGACTGGTTCACGGGCAAGGGTGCGGTGGGCGTGACCGCCGGTGCCTCCGCCCCGGAGCTGCTGGTGCAGCAGGTGGTCATGCAGCTCAAGGCCTGGGGCGGGCAGGCCCCGGCGGAGATCCCGGGGCGTACCGAGACGGTGATCTTCTCCCTGCCGCGCGAGCTGCGGCGGCGCTCAGAAGAATCCGTGTAGCTCGACGAAGTACAGGTGCAGGTGCTCGGCGGGCAGCTGCGGGATGCCCGCACCGATGCGCGCGCCGAAGCGCAGCTGCACGAACTGCACCGGCGTGAGCTCGTAGACGAAACTCAGGCGGGTCTGCTGGTCATTGGCCACCGTGCGGTCCGGGTCGTAGTACTCGTAGGTCACCTTGAGATTGTGGCCGCGCGCCGGGGCGTAGTTGGCCTCGAGCAGCGTCGCGAGCTTCTTCTGCCCGCCGCCCGGCGCGGCCGGCAGGCTGTGGTCGACGACGGCATCCGCCTCCGCCAGCCAGGCGACCGGCCCGGTACGCACCCCGCCGAAGACACCATAGGCCTCGCGGCTGCCCGCGGCGGAGGAGCCGTTGAAGTTGGCGGCGAGACCGGCGCGCCAGCGCGTCTCGACGTACTGCAGCTGCAGGCTCTCCTGCTTGCCGTTGCTGGTGGGTGAGCCGCCGGCGGTGCCGTTGCTGAGCGCGAGCTGCGCATCGACGTGGCCGCGCTCCCAGCCGAACTCGACCCCCTGGTCGGGCGTGGTCATGTTGATGCCGGTGACGTCCTTGACGAAGGCCGTCTGGTCCTGCAGCCGCAGTCCGAACGGCAGGTACATCTGGCCCGCCTTTACGTACCAGCTGTGGTCGGCCGACCAGTACATGCCCCAGGCCTCGCGGTTGAGCGCACCGCCCGGAGCAACCTGCTCGTCGAGGTAGACGATGAGCCGGTCGGGGATCACGCTGCCCTCGAGGTAGACGCGCGCCTGCTCCAGATCGAACTGGTTGGTGGTGCGCGTCTGCGGCACCTGCTGCGCCTCGAACTGGTAGCGCACGTCGCCGCCGATGGCGATGTAGCGGTTGAGGGCGCCGCTCCAGATGTCGCCGGTATCGAGGTGCTTCGCCGGCAGCGCGGTCTGCGAGAAGATCTCCCCGAAGGCGGTGCGCTCACCGCCGCCGGTCGGATTGACGTGACACTGGCTGCACTTGTAGCCATTGGCGACCGCAAGGTACGGCTCGGCGCGGGCGATCGCGGCGAGCAGCAGCAACGCCGCCGCCAGAAGTGCCAGGGCGCCGCGGCGTGCGCTCACGGCTCACCCCCGATGCTGAAGCGCACGGCGCTGTCTGCGCCGAGCGGCGTGCCGCCCAGATCGGCGATCGCCGCCGGCCCCGTTCCGCGCACGCTCAGGCGATACGCGCCCGCCGCGAGAGGGGTCTGCGGGCGCAGCAGGATGGTGGCGGGATTGCCGGAGGCGGGCGCGAGCTGCGCGCGCACCGGCACGGCATCCTCGGGCGCGAGCCGCTCGAGCCATATAGTGCTCGCATTGACGAGCGAGAAGTCGGGCTCGCGGCTGAAGGCGATGACGAGCGCGGCCGGGGCGCGCTCGAGCACCGCGCCGTCGCGCGGGGCGAGGGCGCTCAGGGCCATGCGCGCGCTGCCTGCCGCCGCGGCGCTGCTCGGCTGCGCCCCGTCGCTGATCCACTGGCGGATGACGTCGATGGTCGACTGCGGCAGGTACGGTCCGCCGAAGGGCATGCGCACCCCGACGATGCCCGCGGCGCCCTCGAGCTTCTGGATGAGGTAGCTGCTGTCCGGATCGCCGGGCTTAACGCGCTCGAGCCCCGGGACCTCGGCACTCGGCACCCCGACCAGCAGCGCGTAGCTGTGGGTGGCGTCGAGCTCCAGTCCCTCCGGCGCCGCAGCTCCACTGTGGCAGCGCGTGCAGATCGGCGTGAAGACGTTGTCCTGGATCGAGTCGAAATCCGCCGTGAGCGGGGCCGAGCTGCCGCCGGAGCCGATCGGCTCGCCCTGCGAGTTCAGCCCCTCGCCGTTGCCAGCGCAGCCGCCGAGCAGCGCCAGCGCCACCAGGCCGCCGGCGCGGCGTAGTCGAGTTGTGGGCATCCTGCGTCTTCCCGCGCTGAGCTGATACGCGCGTGGGTGCGCGCGATGCGCGAGCACGGTTTCCGTTCCCGCGGGAATATTTCCGCCGCAGGCGCAAGACGGCGCGCCCGGCCGGGCGGCAACTCAGGCAGTGATGGGGGAGCTGCGGGGCCGGCGCCGCGCGCAGGCTGCGATGCTTCCTCTCAGGAGGCCGCGACGCGCGCGCGGCTCTGGTAGAGGGATTTCTTCAGCTTCCAGCGCTTGTGCGACCAGGGCCAGAAGGGAGGCGCGGCGTGGATCTGCGCCTCCACCATGCGCGCATAGCGCTCGGTGAGCTCCCCGGGGGCGAGCTGCTCACCGCCCGCGGCGAGCAGGGTGAGTGACATCTCGTAGCGCCCGCGCGCGAGGCGCTTCAGCCCCACGAAGAACACCGGGTAGCGCGTGACGCGCGCGATCTCCTCCGGTCCCATGTAGAAGGCGGTGTCGCGGTTGAGGAAGCGCGTCCAGTGCTTGTGCTCGCTCGTGGTGGGCTCCTGGTCGGCCACCATGGCGACCGCGCGCACCACGCCGCGGCGCTTGATGATGTCGGCGAGCAGGTCCTTGGCCGGCACGAGACGGCTGCCGAAGCGCATGCGCAGCTTCTTCATCTCGCGCTCCGCCCAGTTGTCCACGAGCGGCTTGTAGGCGGCATCGAGCGGGTAACCGAGCTCGAGCGACAGGGCGAGCAGCATCCATTCCCAGTTGCACTGATGCGCGGCGACCAGCAGCACCGACTGGCCCTGGTCGAGGCGCTCGCGCGCAGCCTCCAGGTTGACCGCGCGCACGCGCTCACGCATCTGCGCCGCCGGCATCGTGGTCGCCTTCAGGATCTCCACCAGCATGTCCGCGAACGCCTGGTAGTACTCGCGCATGATGCCGCGACGCGCCGCGGCGTCGCGGTCGGGGAAGGCGTGCTCCAGGTTCTCCTGCACCACGTGCTCGCGGTAACGGTAGAGGTGGTTGGAGAGCCAGCCGAGCAGGCTCGCGATGGCGTACAGCACCGCCATGGGCAGCGCGCCAACCAGTCGCACCCACCACGCCGAGGGCGGCGGGCCGCCTGCGGGAGGTGCTGCGGTGTGCGTGCTGTTGCGGGGCGAGACCTCGTTCAGCATCGCGCCTAGTTGACGGCGTGAGGTTGCGGGCGCACCGCCGGCTTCGGCGCCGCCGCCCCGGGCTCGTGCGTGGTGAGCACCCGGCCGAAGAACGGTGCGATGAACTGCTCGATGTCATCGACCACCGTGAACAGCGCCGGCACGATGATGAGCGTGAGCGCGGTGGAGGTGATGAGGCCGCCGATCACCGCGATCGCCATCGGCTGACGGAACGAGTCGTCGCCATCGAACGCGATCGCCACCGGCAGCATGCCGGCGATCATCGCCACCGTCGTCATGACAATCGGCCGGGCACGCTTGTGGGTCGCCTCGATGATGGCGGTGAGGCGGTCCTTGCCGGCGCGCATCTCCTCGATGGCGAAGTCGACCAGCAGGATGGCGTTCTTGGCAACGATGCCCATGAGCATGAGCAGGCCGATGATCGCACCCATCGACATCGGCTTGCCGGTGATCATGAGGGCGCCGACCGCGCCACCGAAGGACAAAAGCAGCGAGGACAGGATGGTGAGCGGCTGCAGCACGCGCGCGAACAGCAGCACCAGGACTGCGAAGACCATGAGGATGCCGCTCGCCAGCGCGATCTCGAAGTTCGCGAACAGCTCATTCATGTACTTTGCCTGGCCCACTTCGACGCGGTGCACGCCCGGCGGCAGGTTCTTCATGGCCGGCAGCGCCATGATCTTGGGCATGGCGGTACCGAGCTCCACCCCCGGGGTGAGGTCGGCGACGATCGACAGGCGTCGCGCCTGGTTGTAGCGGCGCACACGCGTCGGCCCCTCGCCGAAGGTGATATCGGCCACCGCCTTCAGGGGCACCGCGCCGCCGTTGCCGGTGGGCACGGGCAGGTTCTCGAGCGTCGCGAGGTTCTTGCGGCTGTCCTCGGTGAGGCTCACGCGGATCGGCACCTGCCGGCCGGCCAGGGAGAACTTGGCGCTGTACTGATCGAGGTCGCCCAGGGTGGCGATGCGGATCGTGTCGCTCAGGGACTGCACGGTCACCCCGAGCTGCGAGGCTAGGTCCAGGTGCGGACGGATGAGGATCTCCGGCCGCGGCATGTCGCCGTCGATGCCGGCATCGCGCAGGATCGGCAGCTGATTCATCTCCTTGACCACCTGGCGCGCGCTCTGCTCCACCAGCTGCGGGTTGTCCCCGGTGATGTAGATGTTGACGTCGCGCCCGTTGCCGCCGCGGTTGAAATGGATGCGCGCGTCGGGGATCTTGTTGAGCTCCTTCGACATGCGGTCCTCGAACTGCCGCTTGCTCTCCTTGCGGTGGTCCGGCGTCACGAGGTTCACGAACATGGTGGCCGTGCGCACCTCGCCGAAGTCATCGCCGCCGATGGTCTCGACCAGGGAGTCGACCTGCGGCTGCACGGCAAGCCGCTGGTATACCTCGGCCGAGACATTGGCGGTGTCCTCGAGGCGCGCCCCGGGCGGCAGCTCGATGTTCACCATGGTGAAGCTGTCATCCTCGTCGGGGATGAACGCCCACTGCACCACGAACAGGCCGCCGATCGAGATGGCGAAGAAGGCCAGTCCGCCGAGCAGCGTCTTCCAGCGGTGGCGCGTGACCCAGGTCAGCAGGCGCTGGTACCAGGCCATGATCGGCCCGTCCTCGTGCTCGGCGATGGCGTCGCTCTTGAGCGTATAGGCGGCGATCACCGGGGTGATGAGGCGCGCGACCAGGAGCGAGAAGAACACCGCCGTGGCCACGGTCAGCCCGAACTGCTTGAAGTACTGTCCGGTGACCCCGCCCATGAAGCTCACCGGCAGGAACACCGCGATGATCGTGGCCGAGCAGGCCACCACCGCCAGCCCGATCTCGTCCGCGGCATCGAGCGCGGCCTGGAAGCCGCTCTTGCCCATGCGCATGTGGCGCACGATGTTCTCGATCTCGACGATGGCGTCATCGACCAGCACGCCGGCCACGAGCGACAGGGCGAGCAGGCTGATCGAGTTGAGGGTAAAGCCCATCCACTGCATCACCGCAAAGGTCGGAATGGCCGAGAGCGGGATGGCGATGGCGGAGATGAGCGTGGCGCGCACGTTGCGCAGGAACAGGAGCACCACCAGCACGGCGAGGATCGAGCCCTCGAACAGCGCGCTCATCGCCGAGTGATAGGTCGCCTCGGTATAGGTGACCGTGGTGAACACCTGCGAGATGGTGACGCTGGGGTTTTCCTTGCGGATCTTGGCGAGCTCCGCATCCACCTCGCGCATGACGGTGACGTCGGAGGTGCCCTTGGCCTTCTGCAGATTGAAGGTCGTCGCCGGGCGCCCGTTGAGGCGCGCAAGCGAGCGGATCTCCCCGACGCTGTCCTTCACGTCGGCGAGGTCGGACAGGCGGGCAAAACGCCCGCCGGGCAGCACGATCTGCGTGTCGCCCAGATCGCGCGCGCTGCGGGCCTCGCCCAGCACGCGGATGGCCTGCTCGCCGCCACCAACCTGGGCGCGGCCGCCGGGGGAATCAAGATTCAGCTGGCGCAGCTGCTGGTTCACCTGCGCGGCGGTGATGCCGAGCGCCTGCATGCGCGCCGGGTCGAGCTCGACGCGGATCTCACGGCTCACACCGCCGCCGCGGCTCACCTGGGCGATGCCTTCCACGGCGAGCAGGCGCTTGCTGATGGTGTTGTCGACGAACCAGGACAGGTCCTCATCCGAGAGCGCGCTCGAGCTCACCGCGAACAGCGCCAGCTGGTTGCCGTCGGCATCCATGCGCGTGACCGTCGGCTCCTGGATGCCCTGCGGCAGATCGACGCGCACCTTGGCGACCGCGTCGCGCACGTCGGCCATGGCGCGGTCGATCGGCGTGCCGATGTCGAACTCGATGAAGACGCGCGACTGCCCCTCGATCGCGAGCGAGGTGATGTTGTCGATGTTGCCGATGCCGGCGACCGCCGCCTCGATCTTCTGCATGATCTGGGTCTCGATCTCCTGCGGCGAGGCGCCGGGCTGGGAGACGATGACCTGCACGCCGGGGAAGGAGATGTCCGGATTGAGCGTACGCGGCAGGCGGTGGAAGGCGACGAGCCCCATGAACAGGAGCACGCAGAAGAGCACCACCGGGGTCACCGGGTGGCGGATCGCCCATGCGGACATGTTCTTCATGAGCGGTCCTTGCCCGCGCCCGCCTTGCCGGGGGCCGGTGCGTTCGCCTTGTGGGCATCGGCTGGGACCGGTGTCGGGGCCACCTCCACCTGCTCGCCATCGCGCAGGAACCCGCCGGCGGTCGCGACCACGCGCTCATGGCCGTTGAGACCCGAGCCGATGATGGCGCCCGTGTCGGTGATGCCGGTGACCTGCACCGGGCGGCGCTCGACGTGGCTGTCGGCGTTGACCACGAACACGTAACTGCCGTTGCTGTCGGCCATCACGGCGGTCTGTGGCAGCACGGGGCGGTCGGCCCTGTCGACGGTGACCTCGGCGTGCGCGAACGCACCCGGACGCAGCGCCGGATCGGGCTTCAGCTGGATGCGGATATCGCCCAGGCGCGTGTTGGGATCGATCACCGCGCCCAGCAGGCGCACCGTGCCGGTGAAGGGGCGGGCGATGCCGGTCAGGTACACGGTCGCGGCCTGGCCGACCTTGACCTGCGCCAGATCCTGCTCCGCGATCTGGCCGCGCATCTCCACCTCGCCGCCGCTGGCCACGCGAAACAGTGCCACCCCGCCCGGGGCGGCGATCTGGCCGACCTCGGCGTTGCGGGTGAGCACCACGCCATCGACGGGGGCGGTGATGCGCGTGCGCCCGAGCCGCGCCTGCGCCTCGGCGAGCTGCGCCGCGGCCACCTTGACGTTCGCCGCATCGGTCACCGCCGTCGCGCGGCGCTTCTCGATGTCCTCCGCCGACAGGGCACCGGCGGCCTCGACGCCCAGGGCGCGCTTGTACTCGGCGGCAGACAGCGCCGCCTGGGCCTGGGCCTGCTCGAGGGAGGCGGCGAGGCGGTTCACCTGCTGCACCAAGACCGAGTCGTCGATGCGCGCCAGCACCTGGCCGCGCTTGACCTTGTCGCCGGCCTCAGCGAGCACCGCGACGACGCGCCCGGTGTCACCCTCGTTGGCGATCGGCATGTCGTAGCGGGCGGCGATGGTGCCCGTGAAGCTTATGTTGTTGGCGACCGGCTGCAGCGCCGGCACCATCACGGTGATCAGCGGCACCGCGCCGCGGTCGGCGAGTGTGGTCGGCGCCACATGCTTGGTGCCGAACATCTTCCAGGCGCCGAGGATCACGAGCACGATGACCAGCAGTGTCCCGAGCGTGAACCACAGGCGGCGCCGCGACGGGGGTGCAGCCGCCGTTACCGGTGCCGGGATGTCCATGAGGCGCTCGACGCCGGTGCGGTCGCGGCCGATCCAGGCGACCCCCTCCGCGGGGGAGTTCTTGGCATCGGGAAGGGTGTCGAGGTTGGGTGCCACTGCGCAATTCCTTTAATGACGGCCGGCCTATGCAGCCGGTCGGTCCGGATTGCCTGGCAGTTTAAACGCCGGGCTCCCCGTCCTTGCCCGCAGACGCGCCAGGCTGACACCGGCAGGCGACGGGCCGAGACGCGACACATGGTGGGGTGGTGCCGGGAATAGGATTCGAACCTACGACCCGCGCATTACGAATGCGCTGCTCTACCAGCTGAGCTATCCCGGCTCACGCCACGGAAAAGCCCGGCATTCTACATTTTTTTACGCAGCCTAATCACCAGATCAATCCCGGCCACTTCGGTCCCGGGAGGGGGTGTGGGCAGGCGGCTGAACTGTACCGCAGGTACCGGAACGTCGATGAGGGCCCCGCTGGCGAGGTCGTGGAAGTGGTAATGGGGATCGACGTTGGAATCGAACCACGCCCGCGAGCCATCCACCGACAGCTGCCGGATGAGACCGCGGCCGGCGAAGAGGTTCAGGGTGTTGTAGACCGTGGCCTTGGACACCCGCGCCCCCGCGGAGCGCAGACTGGCCAGGATCTGCTCGGCCGAGAGGTGCTGCGGCGAGGACAGGAGCAGGGTGGCGATGCGCACCCGCTGGGCGGTGGGACGGATGCCGCAGGCCGTCAGGCGCTGCTCGCACGGGCCGAATGCAGGCGCGGCCGACGCAGAAGTCATTTCCATGAGAATAATTATACGATCGTTCAAGAAAAAGGAGAACGCCGGTACGGGACTAGCCCCGGACTCACGGAGGATCGCCGAGATGAGTGCCGAGGAAGGCGGTCAGCCTGTCATAGAGGGTGAGGCGCATTTCCGGGCTTCCCAGGTCGTGGCCGCCGCCCTTGATGACCAGCAGCTCGTGGGGAACTCCCGCGCGGGCCAGCGCGGCGGCCATATCGAGGCTGTGACCGACCAAGACCGTGGAGTCCAGCTCGCCGTGCACGAGCAGCACTGGCACTTTGATCCGGGCGGCATGCCGCAGCGGGGACTGCTCCTGCAGGGTCACCGGGTCCTTGCCGGTTGCCAGCAGAGCTCGCTCGCGGCCGCGGTAGAACGCCGCGTCATCGTTCGCCATGTGCGTGAGGTCGCTGACGCCTGCAATGGAGACCGCGCAGCGATACAGGTTTGGCTCACGTTCCGCTCCGATCAGAGCCGCATAGCCGCCATAGCTCCAGCCGACGATGCACATCCGCTGTGGGTCGGCGATGCCTTGCGCAATCAGCCACTGCGCGCCCGATGTGATGTCCTCATGCATCACGGTGCCCCAGGCCTGCCAGCCCGCGGCGAGCCAGCCTAAGCCGAAACCTTTCGAGCCTCGGAAGTTCACCTGCAGCACAGCGTAGCCGCGGTTAGCGAGGAGCTGAACCAGCGGGTCATAGCCCCACGAGTCGCGCGCATATGGACCGCCGTGGGGCAGCACGATCGTCGGGAGCCGCGCGCCACGGGGCGCCTGCAGCGGCAGAGTCAGGTAGCCGGGAATCTTGAGACCGTCTGCGGCGGTGATGACGATCGGGTGCTGATGAGCCAGCTGCTGCGGCAGTAGCTGCGAGTTCTGCGCCCCGATCAGGATCACCTTCTGAGTGTCCAGGTCAAGCAGGTGATAGAGCGGTGGCTGCACGTCGCTGTAAGAACTCACCACGATCTTTCGGCCGTCGCGGGAGGCATCGAGGAGCACGTGCACTGTGTCCGGTACCGCCTGGCTCATTACGTGATCGATGGTGCGGGCGGTCGGGTCGATGAACTCAATCTGCGGACGCTCGGTCTCGTAACTAAAGCCGACGATGTGACCGTCGCTTGGCCACTGCACAGTTTCCTCGACGTCAAAGTGGGCGTGGGAAAACAGCAACTGCGGGCCTCGGTGTTCACTAAGGTCATAATCCCAGATGGCAAGGCGGCCCTCGTTCGGCCCCGCGACGAACAGTTCATTGGGCTGCGGGCCAAATGCGAGAGGTTCCAGAGGGTAGTCTTCGCCCACGTGAAAATGGGTCAGCGTCCGCCAGGCGCCCTGGGCGCCGTCGCGGGTCACGCACACCGCTCCTTTGTTGTCATCCCCGCAGCCGAAGCGCACGACGCCGCTGCCATCGGCCATCCAATCGGTGATAGGCGCTCGCCCGCGCACCTCGATGGTGCGGTCGCCGTCGTAGATGTTGACCCGATAGACCGTAGGGAAGGGGTCAAACATGCTTGCGAGCTCGATGAGTACGTGCTGCGGGTCGTCTCGAAGCAGATCAACCACCCGGTCCTCATACTGGCCATGGAAGGCCTCGTCGCTGCGGTGGTAGCGGCCCTGAAATAGCAGCCGCGTCTGCTTACCGTCGACATTCAGCGCCACAAGACGGCTTATCGGGAACGGATTGGGGCCGCCGCTGATGCCGACGAAGTGGCACAGCAAGCGCTCGTCGTTCTTGAAATCACAGTGCGTGCCGTGAAACTCGTTGCCGTAGAGTCCGAAGATAGTGCGAGCGCTGCCGTCACGCAGGTCCCGGATCGCCAGGACGCGCTTGCCCTCGAGGGTAGTTACGAACGCCAAGTGCGTGCCGTCGGGGGAGACCCGCGGCTCGTCGATCTCAGGTCCAGCTGCAAAGACGGCGGCTGGGATCGGCGCCGCGGCACAGAGGCCGGAGCTGTGCAGACTCGTGGCCAGCAGGGCCGCAACCGCGTATGTCCTCCGGCATGGCAAGCCCATCTGTGTCCGACCCCGCGCTGCCCGCGATCAGACCTGACCGCGTCGGCTCCTGCGCAGCTTATGCCTGGTCGCGGCAGTGGGAAAACCCCGCCGTGCCAGCACAGCCGCAAGGGATCCTCAGCCCTCAGGCGAGCTTGGATTTGAGGTGCTGCGCCAGCTCGGCGATGGTCGGGAAATCAAAGAGTTCGGTGAGGTCGACCTTGCCCGGATAGAGCCGGTCAATCGCTTCGTGGATCTCGATCAGCTTGAGCGAGCTCGCGCCGATCTCGAACAGATTGTCGTTGACGTTGATGCGCTTGCCCGGGATCGCGGTATCGACGATGGCTTTGAGCTGGTCCTCGATGGCACTGCGCGTCCCGGCCTCGGAGCTGCGCGCGGCGCCACGCAGGGTGGCGAGCGCCTGCCGCTCCGCATCGAACTCCCCGTCGAGGAAGGACTGCTCCAGCAGGTGGCGCTGGATCTTGCCGCTCGTGGTCTTGGGAATGCGCTTGACCGGGACGACCTCCGCAACCTCCAGGCCCGCCTGCTCGTTGATCAGGCGCGAGGCCTCACCGGCGAGCGGCACGAACTCCTCGACGCCGCCGCGGAACAGCACGAACACCACCAGCTCCTCGGCCTGCGCCCCGGGCGGGCGGATGCCCGCGGCGACGACCTTGCCGAGCTCCAGGCCCGCGGCGCGCTGCGCGATGGCCTCCAGATCGTGCGGGTAGTAGTTCTGGCCGTTGACGAAGATGATCTCCTTGGCGCGCCCGGAGATATAGAGCTCTCCCTCGTGCACCAGGCCGAGGTCGCCGGTGCGCAGCCAGCCGTCGCGGGTGAAGGCGGCGGCATTGGCGGCCGCATCCTCGAAGTAGCCGCGGGTCACGTTCTCGCCGGTGATCTCAACCTGGCCGATGCGCCCGGGCGGCAGCTCGTGGTCGGCCTCATCCGTGATGCGCACGCGGCAGTGGGGGATCGCCTTGCCCTCGCAGATCAGCACCACCGCATCGCGGTCCGCGCTCGCCACCGGCTCGACCGGGTCGCCGAGGTTCATGCGGTGACGGTTGAGGGCGAGGGTGCGCAGCGGCGCGCCCGGCTCGGGGAAGCTCACCGCGAGGGAGGCCTCGGCGAGACCGTACACCGGGAACATCGCGCGGCGCGCGAGTCGCGCCGGCGCGAGGCGCGTCAGGAACTCCTCGCACAGCTCTACCGAGATCGGCTCGGCGCCGTTGAAGATGAGGCGCGTGGGGCTTAAGTCCACGCCCTCCGGCGTGCGCTCCCCCAGGACCTTCAGGTAGTGCTTGTAGCCGAAGTTCGGCGAACACAGGATGGTCGCCCGCACCCGCGAGGCGAACTGCAGCCACAGCAGCGGGCGGCGGATGAACAGCTCCGTCGGCATCAGGTGCGCGTGCACGCGGCGCGCAAACATCATCAGATGAAAGCCGATGAGTCCCATGTCGTGGGTGAGTGGCATCCACGAGAGGCTGACGTCCTGCTCGACCAGCCGCGCCGCCTCGATCACGCCGCGGCAGTTGGCGAGGATGTTGCCGTGCGTGAGCACTACCCCCTTGGGCTCGCTGGTCGAGCCGGAGGAGAACTGGATGAAGGCGGTATCGGCGGGCGTGACCTTCTGCACCGCGCCGGCGCGCGAGATGTCATCGAGGTTGTCGACCAGGAAGGTGCGACCGCGCAGCTGCGCGAACAGCGCGGCCGCGCCGACCCCCTCGGCGAAGATGCCGATGCGGTCCAGGGCGCGCTTGTCGGTATACAGGTAGGGCGAGCCCAGGCGCTGGGCGATGCGCAGCAGCTTGTGGCGATGCTCGTCGCTGATGCCGAGCGCCACCGGCACCGGCACGATGCCGCCGAGGATCGCGGCCCAGAACGCATCGATGAACTGCTCGTTGTTGCTGAGGAAGAGGATCAGATGGTCGCCGCGGCGCGCGCCGAGGCGTTGCAGGTGGTAGAGGATGCCGGCGGCGCGCTCGTAGAGCTCGCCGTAGCTGACATCGTGGCTGTCGTTCTCACCCTCGAGGTAGGTGATGCGCTGGTCGAGGCGCCGGTGCGCATCGATCAGCTCGTTCAGGGTGTCTGCGCTCAGTACGGTCACCGTCGTTCCAGTCTCATGTGCAGCGGATAGCGCGTGCGCAGATTGATCTGCGCCTCGAGCTCCAGGGGTTGGTCGGGTACGTAGGTCAGGCGGTAACGGCGCGCGACCTTGTAGAGGTGGATGAGCATCTCGTAGACGGCGAGCGTCTCGCCGATGCAGTGCCGCGGCCCGGCGGCGAAGGGCATGTAGGCAAAGCGCGGCCGTTCGGCCTCGTGCTCGGGCGCGAAGCGCTCCGGCGCGAAACGCTCCGGCTCGCGCCAGAACTGCGGATGGCGGTGCAACAGGTACAGCGGCAGCAGCACGTTGGCGTTCGCCGGCACCGCGTAACCGCCGAGCACGTCCGGCTCGATCGTGCGGCGCGACAGGAGCCACCCGGGCGGATACAGGCGCAGGGCCTCGTTGATCACCTGCTGCGTGTAGGTGAGCGCTTCCATCTGAGTCAGCGTCGGCGCGGAGAGCTCCGGGGCAGCGTCGAGCTCGGCGTGCAGCCGTGCCGCGACCTCCGGGTGCTGCGAGAGCAGGTACCAGGTCCAGTTGAGCCCGCTCGCCGTGGTCTCATGCCCGGCGACGATCAGGGTCATCACCTCGTCGATGAGTTCGCGGTCGGGCATGGGCGCGCCGCTGTCCTTGTCGCGCGCGCTCATGAGCATGGCGAGAAAATCGAAATGCTCGGCCGTCTCGCTGCGCCGGCGTGCCATGAGCTCGGCGACGAGCTTGGTGAGGGAGCGGAACTTGAAGGCGAACTGCAGGTTGCGCTCCGAGTCCTTGGTCACGACTTCGAAGGGATTGCCGCCGAGCTGCCTGGTGAGCCGGTCGAGGTCGGTGCCGAAGATCGAGCGCAGCACGATCTCGAGCGTGAGCTCGCTCATCTCGTCGGTGAGGTTTACCAGCTCGCCGCGCGCGGTGAGGGCTTCCCAGCGGGCGATGAAGCGCTCGTTGGCCGCCGCGATCATGGCGGCGAACTCGGTGACCACGCGGCGGTGGAAGAAGGGCTGCATCATGTAGCGCTGGCGCTTCCACAGCTCCCCCTCGCTCGTCATGATGCCCTTGCCGAGCAGGATCTTGACCCGATCCAGGCCGATGCCCTTGGTGTAGTTCCTGTGGTTGGAGACCAGCACCCGCTTCACGTCGTCGGGGTGATGGATGACATAGGTATAAGATGCGCGCCCGGGCACGAACACGCGGTACGTGTCGCCGTGGCGGGCGAACAACTCGATCATCCGCTCCAGGGAGTCATCCGTGGAGCCTAGGTCGAATTGCAGCTCAGCCTCGGGTGGCTCGGTCTTCGCGGACGCGGCGGCGGTCATGCAAGCTGTTGAAAGCCAAACCTTAGTCTTATATCACACCGACCTGCGGGGTCAGTGGCCGGAAGAGAGAGCCCGCGCGCTCGCGCGGCGTCTGCCGTACCTGAAGCGCCTGCTCGTTACCCGCCCGGGCGAGGCGGCGCGCGCCTCGCTGGCGGGCATCGCACTCGCGCTGCGCGCGCTCGCGCGCGCCACCGGCTGCACCACGCTCACGCCCGAACTGCTGCGCTTCCCGCACGGTGCCAAGCCGCACCTGCTCGCCCGGCCGGGCACGCCCCCGGGAAGCGATTTCAGCATCGCCCACTCCGGGCCGTTGGTCGGCTGCGCGGCGCTGGGCGCCGGGCGCGTCGGCTTCGATCTCGAGTACGGGAGCGGCGCGCACCTGTCGCCCTGGGTGGCGCGCGAGGCGGCGGCGAAGGCTGCCGGTCAGGGCGTGCGCGCCCTGCATCAGGTCGAGCTCGTGGCGCCCGGCGCGCGCCTGGGGGATCAGAGCTTCCATGCGCGCGCGCTCGCGGCATTTCCGGGTGCGGTGTCCTGCGTGATGACGAGCGTGCCGGTGCACACCCTCGAGATACGCGCCGTCGCGCTCACGGAGCTCTTCGCCTCATGAGCTCCGGCGATGACGAAGGGCTGAAGAACACCATCTACCGCACCACGACGCGCTCGAGCCGGCGCATGACCCCGGCGCGTCGCCTGCTGTATCGCATCGCCGTGCCGACCGCGGTGGGACTGCTGCGCGCCTGGTGGTTCACCTGCCGCGTCGTGCGCGTTCTGGGCGAGGAGCATCTCGAGGCGGCGCTCAGGCGCGCCCCCTCGCTCGTGCCCTGCTACTGGCACCAGCACCAGGTCTATTGCGGCAAGTACCTCGTGGAGCAGCGCGCGCGCGGCCTGACGGTGGGCTGGCTGATCAGCCCCTCGGTCGATGGCGAGCTCGGCGCCATGCTGGTGCGCCGCTTCGGCGCCGCCGTCATCCGCGGCTCCTCGACCCACACCGGGGCGCGCGCTCTGCGTGACTACTACCAGGCCCTGGTCAAGGACAACCTCTCACCGATCATCACACCCGACGGACCGCGCGGGCCGCGCTTCAAGTTCAAGCCCGGCGCGCTGCTTCTGGCGCAGATGTCGGGGCGGCCCATTCTGCCGATGGCCTATGCCGCCTCGCGCGCGTGGCTGATCAAGTGGGACAAGTTCGTGATCCCCTGGCCCTTCGCGCGCATCGTCATCGCCCTGGGCGAGCCGGTGTACGTGCCGCGCGTGACCGATGCGGCCACTCTCGAGCGGCTGCAGGGGGAGATGGAAGGGCGGCTGCGGGCGCTGTACCGGCAGGCTCACGCAGCCCTCGGCCGAGGCGCCAGCCCCTGAGGCACGAGCGGGCTCGCGCGGCGGCTGCGGGAACGCGCGCGCAGATTCTGTAAAGTGCGCGAAGTCGCGGCCGAACAGGGTCTTAGCTTGTGTTCCTGAATTAGTGTGCGAGAATCGGCCGCAAGCTGTTAATAAACCGTGCCGACGAGTCTTCAACTCCGTGACGGGACGCCGTGTCGGGGAGATCCAAAATGAGTAGGCTGCGTCACGGTTTTGTGGGAGCACGGCTCAATGACGACCCCGCCGCCGGATAAGCCGGCGGACTTCACCGCTTCCGACATCCTCTCGGCAGATGCCTGGACCGGGCGCACTCCCAAGCCCGTGCTCGGAATAGACGTCGTCTGCACCAAGATCGCGGTCGACTTCCAGAACATGCGCCGCGAGGGCGTGCCGGAGTGCCTGCGCCGCAATCTCGAGCTGCTGCGCGGCGCGACGGGCGCGGACTGCGCTTTCCTTGCCGCGATCCTCCCCGACGAGCAGCTGATCACCGAGGTGCAGGCCGCCCGCAGCGCCTTCGCGCAGTGCCGCCCGGAGGCGCTGAGCGGCACCTCGCTCGAGGCCTTCCCGTGGCTGCGCACGCGCCTCGACCACCTGCGCCTTTCGGAGCTGCGCGATACCTCGAGCCCGCGCAAGGAGCAGTCGGCGGAGGCCGCGCGCTTTGCCGAGCTGCAGATGGGCTCGGTGCTGCTGGTGGCGCTGCGCGTGCAGGGCAAGCCCGCGGGGCTGCTGGGGCTGGCGCTGACGCTGCCGCGCGGCCCTTGGGACGTGAACCAGCAGCTGCTGATGAAGCTCATCGGCACCAGCCTCGCCACCGGACTTGACCGCATCCGCATCGAGGAGCGGCTCGCCAAGCTCGAGGAGCGCACCAATCTTTTCCAGGCCGCCGCCAACGACGGTCTGTGGGACTTCGACGTCGAGAGCAACGAGGTCTACTTCTCGCCGCGCTGGAAACAGATGCTCGGCTACGGCGACGATGACATGCGCGGCTCCCCCGACTGGCGCAGCCTCGTGCATCCCGATGACCTGACGCGCGTGCAGGCGGCGATCCGCGATCACGTCGCCGGCAAGACGCCGATTTTCGAGAGCACGCACCGCATGCGTCACCGCAACGGCGAGTGGCGCTGGGTGATCAGCCGCGCCACCGCGCGCGTCGACAAGCACGGCCGCCTGCTGCGCCTGGTCGGTGTCGAGCTCGACATCACCGAACGCAAGCTGTACGAGGAGGCGCTGTTCCGCGAGAAGGAGAGCGCACAGATCACGCTGCAGTCGATCGGCGACGGCGTCATCACCACCGACGCCAACTCGACCATCGACTACATCAATCCGGTGGCCGAGGAGCTCACCGGCTGGCGCCTCGAGGACGCCATGGGACGGCCCGTGGAGGAGATCTTCCGCGCCTTCCACGAGGAGACCTGCGAGCCGCTCGAGAATCCGCTCACCGTCGCCATCCGCCGCATCCGCCCCATCAAGTCGGTGCGCCCGATGCTGCTCATCCGCCGCGACGGCAACGAGCTGTACGTGGAGAGCACCGCGGCGCCGATCCGCGACGGCCACGGGCGCGTCGCCGGCGGCGTGCTGGTGTTCCACGACGTCAGCGAGTCGCGCGAGCTGAACCGCCGCCTGTCCTATCACGCCAGCCACGACCTGCTCACGGGACTTGTGAACCGGCGCGAGTTCGAGAGCCGCATGGAGCGGGCACTGAAGAGCGCCAAGGCGCGCGAGGCCTCGTACGCCCTGTGCTATCTCGACATCGACCAGTTCAAGATCGTCAACGACACCTGCGGGCACTCCGCCGGGGATGCGCTGCTCGGCCAGGTGGGGGCGCTGCTGAAGTCCAAGGTGCGCTGGCGCGACACGCTCTCGCGCCTGGGCGGGGATGAGTTCGGAATCCTGCTGGAGAGCTGCTCGCTCGATGAGGCCATGCGCACGGCCGAGACGCTGCGCGAGGCGGTGCGCAACTTCCGCTTCACCTGGGAAGACCGCGTGTTCCGCCTCGGAGCCAGCATCGGCGTGGTGCCGATCACCGCCGACAACGAGGACGTCGCCTCGGTGCTGTCCGCGGCCGACTCGGCCTGTGCCGCCGCCAAGGAGAACGGCCGCAACCGCGTGCACAGCTTTGCCGAGAACGACATCGAGCTCATGCGCCGGCGGCGCGAGATGCAGTGGGCGGCGCGCATCAACGCCGCGCTCGAGGAGGGGCGCTTCGAGCTGTTCCGCATGGCGATACAGCCGCTGCAGCGCGTCGAGACCGGTGCGCACTACGAGCTGCTGCTGCGCCTGAAGGATGAGACCGGGCGTATCGTCGCCCCGAACGATTTCATCGCCGCGGCCGAGCGCTACGGCATCACACCGGCGATCGACCGCTGGGTGATCGAGAATGCCTTCCGCTGGCTCGTCTCCGAGGCCGACGAGCGCGAGAAGCTGCTGCGCTGCTCGATCAACCTCTCCGGCCAGAGCCTCGGTGATGACAAGTTCCTGCCCTTCGTCATCGACCAGTTCCACCGCTCGGGCCTCGACGCGTCGAAGATCTGCTTCGAGATCACCGAGACCGCCGCGGTGGCGAGCTTCAGCCAGGCGAACCGCTTCATCCAGGCGCTCAAAGAGCTCGGCTGCAAGTTCGCGCTCGATGACTTCGGCACCGGCCTGTCCTCGTTCGGCTACCTCAAGCACTTCCCGGTGGATTACCTGAAGATCGACGGCAGCTTCGTGCGCGAGATCCTGCGCGACCCGATCGACCGCGAGATGGTGCGCTCGATCAATGAGATCGGGCACCTCACCGGCAAGCAGACCATTGCCGAGTTTGCCGAGAACGCCGAGATCATCCAGATGCTCACCAGCCTCGGCGTCGATTACGCGCAGGGCTACGGCGTCGCCCAGCCGCAGCGCGTGGTGAAGTCAGCGGTTGCCTGAGGCCGCGCGCGCGGCGTCTCACCAGGGAAAGAGCGGCTGCGACAGCGCCTTGTGCAGGCTGGGCGCCGGGCTCTCCTGCGCCAGCGCGCTCACCGACTGCGCCTGCAGCCAGGTGTAGGTGTCGCCCTGGGCGAGCTGCTGGAAGTGCGCGTCGGCATAGTCCTGGAGTGCGGCTCCCGCGGGCAGCGGGCTCGGCGCAGACCGTACCAGCGCCGCAAAGGCCTGCACGATACCGTGCGCAAAGCGCGGATCCTCCTCGCGCCAGAAGGCGAGCGCGATGCGGTTGGCGCCGTTTTCCTCCTCGAACGAGTTCGGCCGGGTCTGCCGCCGGCAGGCCTGCCACCAGTGGCCGAGCTCGTGCATGAACACCCAGCGGTAGGTACCGCCCTCGAACACCGAGACCGCCGTGGCGCGCGCGCCGAGCGCGGCGGCGAGCTGCGCAAAGCCGCGACGCTCCTCATCGCTCAGGCTCGACCAGGAGGCCACGACCACCTCGTTACGCTTGGCGAGATAGTTGCCGAAGGAGGGGATGTCGGCGAGCACGATCCGCGGCGCCGGACAGCCCGGATAGCCTTCGGCGTCGACGCGCTCAAGGAAGCGGTCGCGGCGTGCGCTGAGCTCCTTCAGCACCTTGGCATCGGGCGCCGGCGCCGGCTCGGTCGCTGCGGCTGCTGCCGCCCGGTCCGCAAGCAACGCGAGCAGCAGCAGCGCCGCCGCGCGTGCGCAGACCTCGGTCTTCATCCGAACTGCAGCCGCATGGACAGATCCACCGCACGTACGTGTTTGGTGATCGAACCCACCGAGACGTAGTCGACCCCGGTCTCCGCGACCGCGCGCACGCCTGCGAGTGTCACGCTGCCGGAGGCCTCGAGCTTCACCGCGGCGCGCTGCGCATCGCGCAGCTGCACGGCCGCGCGCATGTCCTCGAGCGGGAACTCATCCAGCATGATGATGTCGGGAGCGGCGCGCAGCGCCTCCTCGAGCTCCTGCGGCGTCTCCACCTCGACCTCCACCTGCACGTGCGGCTGGGTGCGGCGCGCCGCCTCGATCGCCGCCGTGATCGAGCCTGCGGCGGCGATGTGGTTCTCCTTGATCAGCACCAGGTCGTAGAGTCCCATGCGGTGGTTGTCGCCGCCGCCGCAGCGCACCGCGTACTTCTGCGCGCTGCGCAGGCCGGGGATGGTCTTGCGGGTGTCGAGGATGCGGCAGCGCGTGCCGGCGATGGCCGCCACGAAGGCGTGCGTGGCGGTCGCCGTGCCCGAGAGCAGCTGCAGGAAGTTCAGCGCCGTGCGTTCACCGGTAAGCACCGGGCGCGCCGGGCCCTCGATGGCGAAGACGGTCTGGTCCTTCTCGAGCGCCGCCCCGTCGCCCGCCTGCCAGCTCAGGCGCACGGCGGGATCGAGCTGCCGGAACGTCTCCTCGGCCCAGGCGCGCCCGCACAGCACCGCGCTCTCGCGCGCCACGACCCGGCCGCGCACCTGCTGCGCGGCCGGCACCAGGGCTGCAGTCACATCCCCCCGGCCGACGTCCTCGGCGAGCGCCGCTTTGACCTGCGCACCGAGATCGGCCGGGAGGGCGGACACGCTACTTGATGAAGGGCAGGCCGTGACTCTGGCCGGCCATGCACATGAGCATGGGGACCGAGAGGATGAAGTTCACGCGTGAGGCCATGCCGGCCGCCTTGCGGGCCTTGGCTTTTTCCTCATCGCTCGCCGGCTTGATGCCGAGGATCTTCTTCTGGTTCGGCCAGATGATGCCCCAGACGTTGAAGAGCATGATGGTGCCGAGCCAGGCCCCCACGCCGATCACCTGCGCTCCCGGGTGCAGGGTGAAGGCGCTGACGAAGATGCCCTGCTTGGTCAGCAGCCAGGCGCCCCCGAGCCAGGTGGCGAGCGCGGTCCAGCGGAACCAGAACAGCGCCCGCGGCGCCACGTACTTGGTGATGCCAGCCCCGCCGGGGCCGCCCTTGTCCGCGGCCGCATCCGCGAGCGCCGGGGTCTGGGCGACGTTGAAGTAGTAGAGGAGGCCGATCCAGAACACACCGGAGACGATGTGGAACCAGCGCGCCAGGCCGAGCTCATAGAAGTGGGCCCCGCCGAGCACTACGGCCAGGAGCACGGCCAGCACGATGCCGGTGATCAGGGCGTAGCGGTGATTATTCAGAAGGATCATGACTCTATGCCTCCAAGTTATTGTTTCTATAGGGCCGGCTGGTCGAACAGCGTTTGAAGAATAGGCGAGGCACCCCCATAATTCAACGCACGCTCAACTGCGGGCGGCGGCGTTTGGGAAAGGACGCGTGAACGCGGCTGAAGACAAGCTCGCGGAGCGCTCCGGGCGCCCCCCGTCCCCGTGTATCAACGTCTGCCGCCTGAACGCGCGTGGACTGTGTGAGGGGTGCCTGCGCTCGGGCGAGGAAATCGCCCGCTGGCTGGCCATGAGCGCGGCGGAACAATGGCGTCTGCTCGATGAGCTCGAGCAGCGCCGCAGACACATGCAGGTGACCTAGATGGACGTAGTGCAGCGAATCAGGAACGAACTCGATGCCAGCCCGGTGGTGCTCTTCATGAAGGGCACGCCGGACTTTCCCCAGTGTGGCTTCTCGGCGCAGACCGTGGCGGCGCTGCGCGCGCTCGGCGCGGACTTCAAGTCCGTGAACATCTTCGAGGAGCCGGAGCTGCGCGAGGCGCTCAAGCGCTACTCCAACTGGCCCACCTATCCGCAGCTGTACGTGAAGGGTGAGCTGGTCGGGGGCTGCGACATCACCCTGGAGATGTACAAGAGCGGCGAGCTGAAGAAGCTGCTCGCCGAGGCCGGCGCCTAGAGGGCGGCTGACTCGGGCTCGACCGTCACCGCGGTGCCATAGCACAGCACTTCGGTCAGTCCCGCCATCAGCTCGGTCGCATCGTAGCGCATGCCGATGACGGCATTGGCGCCGTGCTGCTGCGCGTGCTCGCACATGAGCTGATAGGTGTCGGCGCGCGCCCGCTCGCACAGGCCCGTGTAGATGGTGATGTTGCCGCCGAGCAGCGTCTGCAGCGAGCCGAAGACGTTGCCGACCAGGGAGCGCGAGCGCACGGTGATGCCGCGCACCACGCCGAGGCTGCGCACGATGCGGTAGCCGGGCAGTGTGAAGGCCGTAGTGACCAGGTGGGGCTGCAGGGGTGACATGGTAGCGCTCCTCCTCATCCGTCCAGTTCGCTCGCCGGTGCGCTCTCCTCGGGCTCCGCTGTGCTACTCACCCAGCCGAGTGCGCGGGCGCGTTCCTCGGCCGCCTGGTGGCTGTCGCGCAGGCGGTTGCACACCAGGCAGAAGATGTCCGCGCTGCGCTCGGCGTCGTAGCGGGCGCTGTGCGCACTGCCCGGGTCCCACGCGAGCCCCGCCACGGTCACGGCCTTGGCGAGCACGGTCTGACCGAGTGCGGCGCCGGCGAGCGTTGCGGTGTCGAAGCACGAGAACGGATGGAAGGGATTGCGCTTGACGTCGGCGCGCGCGACCGCGGCGTTGATGAAGCCCAGATCGAAGGCGGCGTTGTGTCCCACCAGGATCGCGCGGCGGCAGTTGTAGGCGCGCACCGCATGGCGGATCTCGCGGAACACGCGCTGCAGGGCGTCGCGCTCCGGCAGCGCCGGCCGCAGCGGGTGATCCGGATCGATGCCGGTGACCGCGAGCGACACCGGGTCGATGCGCCCGCCCTCGAAGGGCTTAACGTGGTAGTTCGAGGTCGCACCGCGCGCAAGCTGCCCCTGCTCATCCATGTCGATGAGCGTGGCGGCGATCTCGAGCAGCGCATCCGTGCTGGCGTGAAAGCCGCCGGTCTCCACATCGATCGCCACCGGCAGGTAGCCGCGGAAGCGCCGCGACATGTGCGCGGCGGCAGCGGCCGAGACCGGCCGTGCGCTCAGCGGAGCATTCATGCGCGCCTCAGGCGCCAGCCGAGGCGCTCGCCGGCGCGCAGCGGTACCAGTACGTCGGTGCCGAAGGGGTAGCTCGCCGGCACCTCCCAGGGCTGCTTCTCCAGCACCACGCGCTCGCGGTTGCGCGGCAGGCCATAGAAGTCCGCGCCGTGGAAGGCGGCGAAGGCCTCGAGCTTGTCCAGGGCGCCGGCGGCCTCGAAGGCCTCCGCGTACAGCTCGAGCGCGGCGTGGGCGGAGAAGATGCCGGCGCAGCCGCAGGCGCTCTCCTTGGTGTGCCGCGCGTGCGGGGCACTGTCGGTGCCGAGAAAGAGGCGCGGGCTGCCGGCAGCGATCCCCGCCACGAGCGCGGCGCGGTGGCGCTCCGCCTTGAGCACCGGCAGGCAGTACAGGTGCGGGCGGATGCCGCCGGCGAGGAGGGCGTTGCGGTTCATGAGCAGGTGCTGCGGGGTGATGGTGGCGGCGATGCCCGGGCGCGCACCCAGGACGAACTGCAGCGCCTCGTGCGTGGTGATGTGCTCGAAGACGATGCGCAGGAGCGGGTGGCGCTCGGCGAGCGGGGCGAGCACGCGCTCGATGAAGCGCGCCTCGCGGTCGAACACGTCCACCGCCGGATCGGTCACCTCGCCGTGCACCTGCAGGATGAGTCCCGTTTCCGCCATGCGCGCGAGCGTCGGCTCCAGGCGTGCCAGGTCCGTGACACCGGCCTCGGCATGGGTGGTGGCGCCGGCCGGATACAGCTTGATGCCGTGCACGATGCCGCTCGCCTTGGCGGCGCTGACTTCCTCCGCTGTGGTGCGGTCGGTGAGATAGAGCGTCATCAGCGGCTCGAAGCGCGCCCCCGCCGGCAGCGCGGCGAGGATGCGCGCGCGGTACTCGCGCGCGAGCGCGGTGCTCGTCACCGGCGGCTTGAGATTGGGCATGACGATGGCGCGCGCGAACTGCGCGGCGCTGAAGGGCAGCACGGCGGCGAGCGCGGCCCCGTCGCGCAGATGCAGGTGCCAGTCATCGGGGCGGGTGAGCTCGAGCCTCACGAGGCCTTCCTGAGCGCACCCGGGACCCCCTGGTGCATGAGCAGCTCGAGTGCGAAGCGCACGCCGAAGCCGGTGACGTCGGTGGCGACGTGCGCCAGTCCCCCGGCACGGGTGGCGGAGGCCAGATCGACGTGCGCCCAGGGGATGGAGGCCGGCACGAAGCGCGACAGGAAGCGCGCGGCATGGATGTGGTCGCCCTTGCCCTCGACCGCGCACTGCACCACGTCGGCGACCTTGCTCTCGATGTCGGCGTCGTAGTCTTCGGCGAACGGGAACGGCCAGACGCGCTCCCCGCTCACCCGCCCGGCTGCCACGAGCTGCGGCACGAGCGCCTCGTCGTTGGTGAACACCCCGCTCATGCGCTCGGTCAGCGCATAGACGCATGCCCCCGTCAGGGTGGCGAAATCCAGCATGAAGCGCGGCCGCGTGCGTGCCGCGAGAGCCAGAGTGTCGGCGAGCGCCATGCGTCCCTCGGCATCGGAGTGGATCACCTGGATGGTCACGCCGTTGACGGCGCGCACCACGTCCTGCGGCTTGTAGGCGCGCGGCCCGATACGGTTCTCGGTGATGGCGAGCCAGGCGTCCGCGCGCAGCGGCGCCTTGAGCTCGCTCAGGCCGATGAGCGTCGCCAGCGCCACCGCGCTGCCGGACATGTCCGTGTGCATGTCGAGCATCGAGCGGTGGGTCTTGAGGTTCACCCCGCCGGTATCGAACAGGATCCCCTTGCCGACCAGGGCCACATCGGGGGCGCCGGCGCCGCGGTTGCGCGGGCGGTAGGAGAGCTGCGCGATGCCGGCGCCGGGCTGCGCGTTGCCGGCGGCGACGGCGAGGAATGCCTCGGCGCCGAGGCGCCGCAGCGCACGCTCATCGAGCCAGCGCAGCCTGAGGCCGTGGCGGCGCGCGAGCTGCGCGAGCACCGCCCGGTAGCCCTGGGCGTCCAGCACGTTGGGCGGCAGCGCGGTGAGCCAGCGCACGAGGTTCGTGCCGCGTGCCACGGCGGCCTCGTAGTGCGGGTCGAAGTGCGGCGCGTTGAAAAGCACGATGCGCGCCACACGCTTCTCGGCCTCGGCGCCGGACTTCAAGCTCGGCAGCGCGAAGGCGTGCGTCAGCGTCGCGGCGAGCAGCGCCTCGAGCGCAGCCTCGCCGGCGCCGTCGGGCGTGGTGCGCACCAGTGCGATGACCTGCGGCTGACGCGCGGCGGCTTCCTTGAGCATGCGCGCGGCGAGCGTCAGGCGCTCGAACGCGCTCGCCTGCGCGCGCAGGTAGCCGAGCACGGCGAGCGTGTGGGCGCGGTTGCCGAGCGTGGTCGAGCGCACCGTGCCGCTCTTGGGCGGCGCACGGCCGTGAAGCTCGCGCCAGCGCGCGCTCTGTGGCAGGCGCGCGAACGCGGCCGCCGGTGCCGGCAGCGGCAGCAGCGCCATTACCACATCGACGTTGTCGGCACTGCGGCCGCGGGCATGGAGGATGGCGGGCGCGCGCGCGCCCGGCAGCAGCAGAGCACGGCGGTCGTCAGAGGCTCTGGAACTCACTTGCTTTACCCGCCGGTGCTCGCCATCATCCACATTCTAACGCGACCCGGGCGACAGGCGCGTGCCGACTGCGCTTGTCCGCAGCCTCGCCCGCCGGGCGCTTCCGGACCGCGCCGACGCTAGATTCGCATGACCGAACCACCGAAGCTGGAAGATCTTGATCCCGTGGAAACACGGGAGTGGCTCGAATCGATCGATTCGGTGCTGAAGACGCATGGTCCGGAGCGTGCACATTTCCTGCTCGAGCGGCTGATCGACTACACGCGCCGCAACGGCGCCTATCTGCCGTTCAAGCCGAACACCGCCTACGTCAACAGCATCGCCGCCGGGCGCGAGCCGGAGTACCCGGGCAACCGCGCGCTCGAGCGCCGCATCGAGGCCTACATCCGCTGGAACGCGCTCGCCATGGTGCTCGCGGCCAACAAGGCCTCATCCGAGTACGGTGGCCACCTCGCCAGCTACGCCTCCTCCGCGACGCTCTACGAGGTCGGCTTCAACCACGTCTGGCGTGCGCCCTCGGCGCAGCACCCGGGCGACATGGTTTTCATCCAGGGACACTCCTCGCCGGGCATCTACGCGCGCGCCTATCTCGAGGGGCGCATGACCGAGGAGAAGCTCAAGTTCTTCCGCCAGGAGGCGAGCGCGCCCGGCGTGGGGCTGTCCTCCTATCCGCATCCGTGGCTCATGCCGGATTTCTGGCAGTTCCCGACCGTCTCCATGGGCCTGGGCCCCATGATGGCGATCTTCCAGGCGCGCTTCACGCGCTACCTCGAGAACCGCGGCCTGGTGCAGCCCTCCGATCAGAAGGTCTGGGCCTTCCTGGGCGACGGTGAGATGGACGAGCCGGAGTCGATGGGCGCACTCACCATGCCGGTGCGCGAGGGCCTCGACAACCTCATCTTCGTCATCAACTGCAACCTGCAGCGTCTCGATGGCCCGGTGCGCGGCAACGGCAAGATCATCCAGGAGCTCGAGGCCGCCTTCCTCGGCGCCGGCTGGAACGTGATCAAGGTGCTGTGGGGCTCGCGCTGGGATCCGCTGCTCGCGCGCGACACCAAGGGGCTGCTGCGGCGCGTGATGGAGGAGTCCGTCGACGGCGAGTACCAGAACTTCAAGGCCAAGGGCGGCGCGTATACGCGCGAGCACTTCTTCGGGAAATACCCCGACCTCAAGGCCATGGTCGCCAACATGTCGGACGAGGAGATCTGGCGCCTGAACCGCGGCGGCCACGACCCGCGCAAGGTCTACGCCGCCTACGCCGCGGCCATGCAGCACAAGGGCCAGCCGACGGTGATCCTCGCCAAGACCGTCAAGGGCTTCGGCCTCGGCAAGGGCGGCGAAGGGCAGATGATCGCCCACCAGCAGAAGAAGCTCTCGGAAGAGGATCTGCGCATCTTCCGCGACCGCTTCAACATCCCGGTCTCCGACGAGGACATCAAGAGCCTGCCGTTCCGCAAGCCGGATGAAAATGCCGACGAGACGCGCTACCTCAAGGAGAAGCGTGCGGCGCTCGGGGGTTATCTGCCGCACCGGCGCCGCACCGCACCGCCGCTGGCCGTGCCGCCGCTTGAGTCCTTTGCCGCGATCCTCGAGGGCACCGGCGAGCGCGAGATCTCGACCACCATGGCCTTCGTGCGCATTCTCACGGTGCTGCTTAAGGACAAGGGCATCGGCAAGAACATCGTGCCGATCGTGCCGGATGAGGCACGCACCTTCGGCATGGAGGGGCTGTTCCGGCAGATCGGCATCTATTCCTCGGTGGGCCAGCTGTACACGCCGCAGGATGCCGAGACGCTCATGTCCTACCGCGAGGACAAGAAGGGCCAGATGCTGGAGGAGGGCATCAACGAGGCCGGCTCGCTGTGCTCGTGGATCGCGGCCGGCACCGCCTACAGCAACCACGGCATCAACATGGTGCCGTTCTACATCTTCTACTCGATGTTCGGCTTCCAGCGCGTCGGCGACTTCATCTGGGCGGGCGGGGATATCCAGGCCCGCGGCTTCCTGATCGGCGCGACCGCCGGGCGCACCACCCTCGCCGGCGAGGGCTTGCAGCATCAGGACGGCCACAGCCAGCTGGTGGCGACGACCGTTCCCAACTGCATCGCCTACGACCCGGCCTATGCCTATGAGCTCGCGGTCATCATCCACGACGGCATGCGGCGCATGTACGCCGAGCAGCAGAGCGTCTTCTACTACATCACCGTCATGAACGAGAACTACGTGCAGCCGGCGATGCCGGCGGGCGCCGAGCCCGGCATCCTCAAGGGCGGCTATGCGCTGCAGAGCGGCGGCAAGGGCAAGGTGCGCGCGACGCTCCTCGGCGCCGGCACGATCCTGCGCGAGTGCCTGGCGGCGGCGACGCTGCTCGAGAATGACTTCAAGATCCCGGTGGACGTGTTCTCCATCACCTCCTTCAGCGAGCTGCGCCGGGATGCGATCGAGTGCGAGCGCTGGAACATGCTGCACCCGGGCGAGGCTGCGCACGTGCCGTACGTGAGCGAGCTGCTGAAGGGGCGCACCGGTCCGACTGTCGCCGCCACCGACTACATGCGCACCGTGCCCGACCAGATCCGCCAGTGGGTGCCGGGGCGCTATCTGACGCTTGGCACCGATGGCTACGGGCGCTCCGACGGGCGCGCGCCGCTGCGGCGTTTCTTCGAGGTCGACCGCAACCACATCGTGGTCGCGGCGCTGAAGGCGCTCGCCGATGAGGGACAGGTGGATGCGGCGACCGTGAGCCGCGCCATCAAGACCCTCAAGGTGGACCCGGACAAGCCGGTTCCCTGGAAAGTCTGACCGGGCACGCATGAGCGCCGCAGAAGTGCGCGTGCCCGACCTGGGCAACTTCAAGGACGTCGCCGTCATCGACGTCCTGGTGAAGCCCGGCGACACGATCGCCATCGACACCCCGCTGGTCACGCTCGAGTCCGACAAGGCCGCGATGGACGTGCCCGCGCCGGTGGCGGGGGTGGTGGAGCAGGTTCACACCACCAAGGGCGGCAAGGTCAACACCGGGGACCTCCTGGTGACGCTCAGGGGCGGCGCGGCTCAAGGCGCGGCGCCCAAGGCACCGGGCGCAGCGGCGCCCGCGTCCGCACCGTCAGCGCCTGCGCCGGCCGCGCCGTCAGCACCTGCGCCCGCTGCCGCGGCGAGCGCAGCGCCGGCCGCGCCGTCAGCGCCTGCGCCCGCTGCCGCAGCGCCTGCCGCCGCACCGCAGCGCGGCGGACGGATGGTGCCGCTGTCGCAGCTCGGCGCACCAACCTCCTACCGGGCCGATCTCGCCCCGATCGACGAGCCGGGTTTTTCGCGCGCGCACGCCTCGCCCTCGGTCCGCGCCTTCGCGCGCGAACTCGGCGTGGACCTGGCGCGCGTGGCCGGCCACGGCTTCAAGGGCCGCATCACCCAGGAGGACGTCAAGGCGTTCGTAAAAGGAGCGCTGGGCTCACCCGGCGCGATGAGCCCCCCGGCTCCCGCCGGTGCCCCCGCGCTGCCGCAGGTGCCGGCGGTCGACTTCGCCCAGTTCGGCCCCGTCACCACCGAGCCGCTGTCGCGCATCCAGCGCATCTCCGGTCCGCGCCTGCACGCGAGCTGGGTCAACATCCCGCACGTCACGCAGTTCGATGAGGCGGACATCACCGAGCTCGAGCAGCTGCGCGCCTCGCTCAAGGACCAGGCGCAGGCGGCCGGCGTCAAGCTCACCCCGCTCGCCTTCATCATGCGCGCCTGCGTCAAGGCACTGCTGCAGTTCCCGCGTTTCAACGCCGCGCTCGATGCCACCGGCCAGAACCTGATCGTGCGCCAATACATCAACATGGGCTTCGCCGCCGACACGCCCAACGGACTGGTCGTCCCGGTGGTGCGCGATGCGCACCGCAAGGACATCTACGAGCTCGCCCGCCAGCTCGGCGCGCTCTCGGAGAAGGCGCGCGCGGGCAAACTGCCGCCGACCGACATGCAGGGCGGCTGCTTCACCATCTCGAGCCTGGGCGGTATCGGTGGCACCGCCTTCACGCCCATCATCAACGCCCCCGAGGTCGGCATCCTCGGGGTGTCGCGCTCAGGTATGCGCGCGGTCTATCGCGAGGGCGGCTTCGTGCCGCGCCTCATGCTGCCGCTGTCGCTGTCGTACGATCACCGCGTCATCGACGGGGCGATGGCGGCGCGCTTCACCACTTTCCTCGCCCAAGCCCTGGCCGAGCCGCGCGCGCTGATCGAGGCGGTGCCGTGAGCACCGACCTCGTCGTCCCCGACATCGGTAATTTCAGCAACGTCGAGGTCGTCGACGTACTCGTCAAGCCCGGCGATGTCATCGAGCTCGACGCCCCGCTGATCACGCTCGAGACCGACAAGGCCTCGATGGACGTACCGGCCAGCAGCGCCGGGCGCATCAGCGAGGTGCTGCTCAAGCGCGGCGACAAGGTCTCCAAGGGCTCGCTCATCGCGCGCGTCACGGATGCGCAGGCCGCTGCGTCCGCACCCGCGGCTGCCGCGGCAGCCGTGCCGCCGCCTGCGGCCGCACCGGCGGCGCCGGCCATCGAGAGCGCCGGAGATACGGTGCGCATGCCCGCCGCCGCGGGCTCGCGCGCGCAGCAGGCGAGCGAGAGCTACACCCGCACCGCGCAGCTTCTGGTGCTGGGCTCCGGGCCCGGCGGCTACACCGCCGCCTTCCGCGCCGCCGATCTCGGCCTCAAGGTGACGCTCATCGAGCGCTGGGCCGAGCTCGGCGGGGTGTGCCTGAACGTCGGCTGCATTCCCTCCAAGGCGCTGCTGCACGCTGCGAAGGTGATCGAGGATGCGGCGGAGATGAGCGCGCGCGGCATCCGCTTCGGCGAGCCGCAGATTGACCGCGAGAAGCTGCGCCTGTGGAAGAGTCAGGTGGTCGGCAAGCTCACCGGCGGACTCAAGGTGCTCGCCAAGCAGCGCAAGGTCGAGGTGATCCGCGGCAGCGGCCGCTTCGTCGGTCCGAACGTGCTCGAGGTGATGGGCGCCTCGGGCTCCGAGCGCATCCGCTTCGAGCAGTGCATCATCGCCGCGGGCTCCGAGCCGGTGCGCCTGCCGCATCTGCCGAAGGACGCGCGCATCCTCGACTCCACCTCGGCGCTGGAGCTGCCGCAGTTCTCCGGCGGCCTGCTGGTCATTGGCGGCGGCATCATCGGGCTCGAGATGGCGTGCGTGTACGACGCCCTGGGCACGCGCGTGAGCGTGGCGGAGCTGACACCGACGCTCATGCCCGGCTGCGACCCGGACCTCGTGCGCCCGCTCGAGCGGCGTATCCGCGCGCGCTACGAGCAGATCCTCCTCGGCACCAAGGTGACCGGGATCGAGGCGCACGAGGCCGGACTTAAGGTCAGCTTCGCGGGCGAGAAGGCCCCGCCGCCGCAGAGCTTCGAGCGCGTGCTGGTCGCGGTCGGCCGCGTGCCCAACGGCGGCGCGATCGACGCGCCGCTGGCCGGGGTCAGCGTCTCCGAGCGCGGCTTCATCCCGGTCGACAAGCAGATGCGCACCAATGTGCCGCACATCTTCGCCATCGGTGACATCGCGGGGCCGCCGTTGCTCGCCCACAAGGCGATGCACGAGGGCAAGGTGGCAGCGGAAGTGGCCGCCGGCCAGCGCCGCGCCTTCGATGCGCGGGTCATACCTTCCGTCGCCTACACCGACCCGGAGGTTGCCTGGGTGGGACTTACCGAGACCGAGGCGCGCGCGCAGGGGATCGAGTTCAAGAAGGGTGCCTTCCCGTGGATGGCGAACGGCCGCTCGCTCTCGCTCGGGCGCGACGAGGGCTTCACCAAGCTGCTGTTTGATCCGCACAGCCACCGCGTGCTCGGCGGCGGCATCGTCGGCACCAACGCCGGGGAGCTGATCAGTGAGGTCGCGCTCGCCATAGAGAACGGCTGTGACGCCGCCGACATCGCCCTCACGATCCATCCGCATCCGACCCTGAGTGAGACGGTCGCCGGCGCCGCCGAAGCCTTCGAAGGTACGCTCACCGACCTGTACATCCCGCGCAAGTAGCCGCACGCCGCACCCGCCGGGCACTGCCGCCGCTGGCGCCGACCTCGACCTCGACCTTGAGCTATCCTTGCCGGGAGCTCACGCCGCGAGGATCTCCCGCCATGACGACCGCTCATCGGGTCCGGACTCACGTGCCGGCTGCATCGCGCGCACTTCTGGCTCTGGCGACGCTCGCATCTTCCCTGACGGTGGCGGCGAGCACCCCGGTGCCGGCACCGCTCGCGGGCTGGCAGGAGTGGGTGCTCGAGGGGCATCCCATGCACCGCTGTCCGTGGCTCGCACCCGGCCGTCCGGTGGATGAGGGCCGCGTCTGCGCCTGGCCGGGCGTACTGGAGCTCAGTGTCGATGAGCACGGCGCGCGCTTCAGCGAGCGCTGGCAGGTCGAGAGCGAGAGCTGGCTGCCGCTGCCCGGAAGCGCCGAGGACTGGCCGCAGGATGTGCTCGTCGATGGCAAGTCCGGGCCGCTCGTGGCGCGGAGCGCACGTCCCTGGGTGCGCGTCGGTGCGGGCGCGCACACCCTCAGCGGCACCTTCAGCTGGAGCCGCCGCCCCGAAGTGCTGGCGCTGCCGGAGGAGGTTGCGCTGGTGAGCCTCAGCGTCTCGGGGACGCACCTGGCGCCTCAGCGCAACGATGCCGGCGTGCTGCTCGGCGCGCAGCGTGCGGCGCGCGAGGACAACAGTCTCAGCGTGCGCGTGTTCCGGCTGCTCGCCGACGGCGCCCCGCCGCTGCTCACCACGCGGGTGCGGCTCGCCGCCGGCGGTGAGGCGCGCGAGGTGCGCCTGCCGCAGGCGCTGCCGGCGGGGTTCATTCCCGTCGGCGTCGACGGCGGCCTGCCGGCACGGCTCGACCCGGACGGCACGCTGCGCGTACAGGTGCGTCCCGGTGACTTTGAGCTAACGCTCACCGCGCGCGGACCTTATCCGCTCACTAGCGCCACGCTCGGCACGCGCCCCGATCCCTGGCCCAAGAGCGAGGTGTGGAGCTTCCGCGCCGATGACGCACTGCGCGTGGTCGGTATCGAAGGGGCGCCGGCCACCGATCCTGCGCAGGCAGACGTGCCGGACGCGTGGCGCAGCTTCCCGGCCTACCGCATGGAGGCTGGCGCGGTGCTGCGCGTGAGCGAGCGCAGCCGCGGACTTGCTGCCGGCAACGCCAACGAACTGCACCTCACGCGCAGCGCCTGGCTCGACTTCGATGGTCGGGGCTACACCTTCGTGGACGGCATCGAGGGCACGATGCGCCGCGGCTGGCGCCTGGAGATGCCGGCGCCCTACGCGCTCGCGAGCGTGCGCAGTGCCGCTGGCGACTGGCTCCTCGTCACCGAGGACCCGGCGCGCGCCGCGCGCGCCGTGGAGGTGCGCGACCAGGATCTGAACCTCACCGCGCTGTCACGCGCACCGCGCCGCGGATCGCTAGCAGCCACCGGCTGGGCCGAGCGCTTCACGCAGGTGAGCGGGCAGCTCATGGTCGCACCGGGCTACCGGCTCGTGGCGGCGCTCGGCCCGGACGCCGCCCCGCAGGCCTGGCTCGAGCGCTGGCAGCTGCTGGATGTCTTTGCGGTGCTCCTGATCGCGACCGTGGCGCTGCGGGTGCTCGGCATCGGCGTCGCCGCCCTCGCGGTCGCGGCAATTGCGCTGCTGCACCAGGAGGCCGGCTCGCCCACCTGGCTGTGGCTCAACGTGCTCGTGGCCCTCGCGCTGGTGCGCGCAGCGCCGGCGGGACGGCTGCGGAGTTGGGCCGATCGCTACCGGCTCCTGGCTCTCGCGCTGCTCGTCCTCGCGCTCGTACCCTTCGCCATCACCCAGGTACGCCTCGCCTTCTACCCGCAGCTGGAGACCCCGGCGGCGGGCTTCGGCCGCGCGATCATGGCCAAGCTCGAAACCAACACGGTGCCGCTGCAGCGGACGGCCGGCGCGCCACCTCCGCCGCCGCTGGTCGCGCCCGCCGCCTCGATGGCGGCTGGCTCGGCCACCCGGGCGGCTTCCGCGGTCTCGGGCGCGTCCGCCCCGCTTGAGGAAATGGTCGTGGTCACGGCGGCCCGCCGCGACAGCATGGCCGGGTACGAGCCCGGCGTGCAGGTCCAGGCCGGTCCCGGGGTGCCGAGCTGGGCGTACCGCGTGTACGAGTATTCCTGGAGCGGGCCGGTCGAGGCGCAGGCACGCGTGCACTTTCTCATCAGCCCGCCCTGGCTCACGGGCCTGTGGCGGCTCCTGGGCGTGGTTCTCTCCGTCGCGCTGCTCTACGTAATCGCGCGCGGCGACCTGGCGGCGCTGCCGCTGTGGCTCAGGCGCCAGAGCCTGCCGCCCGGCGCCGCCGCGGCTGCGCTCCTGGCGCTGCTCGCCGCCGCTGCGCCGCCGGTGCGCGCGGGCGACCTGCCCGACGGCGAGCTGCTGACCGAGCTGCAGCGGCGGCTGCTCGAGCCGCCGCACTGCACGCCGGACTGCGCCGCGATCAACGCCGCGCATGTCAGCATCAGCGAGGAGCGACTGAGTGTGACCCTCGAGGTGAGCGCGCTCGATGCCCTCGGCGTGGCGCTGCCCGCGGGCGGGACGGGATGGACGCCCGCTGCGGTCTTCCTGGACGGAGGCTCGGGCGCGTGGGTGCACCGCGATGCGCGCGGCACGCGTTACGTGTGGGTGAGTCCGGGGCGTCACACGGTGCGCATGGAGGGGCCGCTGCAGGGCACGGTGTCCGTGTCGCTCGGCTTTCCGCTCGCGCCGCAGCGCATCGAGGTGAGCGCGCCCGGCTGGGACGTGGCCGGAGTGAACGGGCAGCGGCTGCTCAGCGGTGCGCTCGAGCTGGTGCGCCGGCAGGCGGCGCACGCCGAGGCCGGCGCCGTCGAGCGCCAGGGTGAGTTTCCGGTGTTTGTCACCATCAACCGCACCTTCCGCCTGGGCCATGAGTGGACCCTCGAGACGCAGATCGAGCGTCTCGCGCCGGCGCAGGGGGCCTTCAGCGTGACGGTGCCGTTGCTGCCGAAGGAGGCGGTGACGACGCCCGGGCTGCAAAGCGGCCCCGAGGGCGTGGTGGTGGGTGTGGCCGCGGGCGAGTCGCGCACCGCTTTCAGCTCGCTCATCCCGGTCAGCGAGACGCTGGCGCTGACCGCGCGCGCCGCGCCGAACTTCACCGAGCGCTGGACCTTCCTGGTCGCCCCGCAGTGGCACGTGGATTTCGCCGGCGTGCCGGCCAGTGCGCCCGGAGAGGACAGCGGACCGTGGGTCTTCGAGTACTACCCCCGGCCCGCCGAGACTCTCACGCTGCAGGTGTCGCGGCCGGCGGCGGCGCCCGGTGGCACGCTCGCCTTCGACCGCGCCACACTCAGCGCCGCGATCGGCAAGCGCTCGGCCACGAACTCGCTCGAGCTGAGCTACCGCAGCACCCAGGGCGGTCGTCAGGTGCTGCACCTGCCCGCGGATGCGGAGGTGACCGTCCTGCGCAGCGACGATCAGGTGCTGGCGCTGCGCCCCGAGAATGGCGAACTGTCGCTCGCGGCGCTCCCGGGAGAGCACACGTGGAGCGTGCAGTGGCAAAGCCCGCGCGGGGTGGCCGCGCTGGCGCGCACGCCTGCGGTGAACCTGGGCGCGCCGGTGAGCAACATCGAACTGGCGCTGCACCTGCCGCAGGACCGCTGGGTGCTCATGGCTTTCGGGCGTGGCGTGGGGCCGGCGATTCTTTACTGGGGAGAGCTCGTGGTGTTTCTGGCACTCGCCGGGGCGCTCGGACGCTCGCGCCTGACACCGCTCCCCACGCGCGACTGGCTGCTGCTTGGACTTGGGCTGTCGACCTTCTCCTGGAGCGTGTTCGTGCTGTTCGCGGCGTTCGTGGCGGTGTTTGCCTGGCGCGCGCGCCAAGCTGCGCCGCCGGAACGTCTGCGCTTCAACCTGCTGCAGCTGGCACTGGCGCTGCTCGCCCTGGTGGCGCTTCTTGCGGTCGTGGCGGCCGTGCCGCAGGGCTTGCTCTCCCATCCCGACATGCGCGTTGCGGGCGCCGGCGGCGCCGACGGGTTCAGCTGGTTTGTGGACCAGTCGCCCGGGCCGCTGCCGGTGAGCGGCGTCGTCTCGGTGTCCTTGTGGTGGTACAAGCTCGCGATGCTGGCGTGGGCGCTGTGGCTGTCGTTCGCGCTCACGCGCTGGGTGCGCTGGGCCTGGCAGGTCTACGGGCGCGAGGGATTGTGGCGCCCGGCACCAGCGCGTACGGCGGGCGCGCCGCCGCCGAAGGTGTGACCGCGAGGTGCGCGCTAGAGGCGCTTGAGGCGCTCGAGGTAGGCCGCCTCGTCGGGGGCGCGGCCACCGCGCTGCGCCTCCCACAGCGTCTCGGCCAGAGCCTCGATCATGCGGTGCTCGGCTGCGTGGGCGCCGCCCAGACGCGTGGCGAGCCCGCGGTGCACGGCGGCGATGCCCGCCGGGCGGTCGGTGCCCACCTGCTCGCGTATGGCCAGGTGCAGGCCCATGTGCAGGAAGGGATTCTCGCGGCCGCCCGCGGGGGTGAACTCGGCGTGCAGCGCCGCCTCGCCGGACTCGAGCCACGGCACGTACTCCGGGTGTTCGCTGATGAGCGCGGCGAGCTGCGCCTCGAGCGGCTCGAGGGGCTCGCGCGCACTGAACCGGCGCCACGCCTCAAGATAGCGGCGCCGCATCTGCTCGCGGCTCTCGGCGGCAAAGAGCGGCATCAGGCCCTCATTTCTTCTTGCGCGTCTGCGCGCGGGCCTTCGCGCGGGCCCCGGCGCGGATGGCGGCGCTGACCCTGCCGCGCGGCGCTGCGGCCTTCGGCTGTGTCTTGTGCGGGTACTCGCACAGGTCGCGGATCAGGCACGTGGGGCAGTGCGGCGCGCGCGCGGTGCAGACGTAGCGCCCGTGCAGCAGCAGCCAGTGATGCGCGTTCTTCAGATACTGCGGCGGCGTGTTGGCGATCAGCGCCTGCTCGACCTCGAGCGGGTTCTTGCCCGGGGCGAGGCCGGTGCGGTTGGCGACGCGGAAGATGTGGGTGTCGACGGCGACTTCGACCTGGTTGAAGACCATGTTGAGCACGATGCTCGCGGTCTTGCGGCCCACCCCGGGGAGCGCCTCGAGCGCCGCACGCTCGCCGGGGACCTCACCGCCGTGGCGCTCGAGGATCTGGCCGGCGAGCCCGATCAGGTTCTTGGCCTTGGTGTTGTAGAGCCCGACGCTCTTGATGTAGGGCTTCACGCCCTCGACGCCGAGCGCGTATACCGCCGCGGGGGTGTTGGCGATGGGGAAGAGCTGCCGCGTCGCGGCATTGACGCTCTTGTCGGTGGTGTGGGCAGAGAGCATCACCGCCACGAGCAGCTCGAAGGGCGTCTCGTAGAGCAGCTCCGTGGTGGGTGCAGGATTGGCGGCCTGCAGCCGCCGGTAGATGGCGGCGCGCGTGGCGGGGTGCATGGGATGCGAGGATGCCCGCGGAAGGATCCGGGTGTCGAGCCCGCCGCCCTCAGCGGATCTGCAGCACGATCTTCCCGGCGACGTGGCCGGCCTCGAGGCGCTCCTGGGCCTGGGCGGCCTGCTCCAGCGGGAAGCGCTCGAGGATCGGCACGCTGAGCCGGGCCGCCTCGATGGCGGCGTTCAGCTGCGCATACTCCTTCGGACCGGGGGTGGCGTCGTAGCGCACCAGGACCACGCCTGCGGGTACCTGCGGTTCCGGATGCACGCCGGTCGGATAGGCGACGCGGCCGCCGTGCTTCACGGCGCTCACGGCGAGCGGCACCGCCGCGCCGGGCGCGAGCACCAGGACCGCATCGAGCCCGCCGGGCGCGAAGGCGCGCACCGCGGCCGCGACGTCGCCGCTGCGGCCGTTGACTACGGCGTCGGCGCCGAGGCTCCGGACCAGGGGCGCCTCGTCATCCGAGCCGATGCTGGCGAGCACGCGGGCGCCGCGCAGCTTGGCGAACTGGATGGCGAGCGTGCCCACGCCGCCGGCCGCACCGTGGATGAGCACGGTGCTGCCCTTGCCGAGGTGCAGCGCCGCGTCGATCCCCTGCTGCGCGGTGAGGGCGGTGGTAGCGATGGCACCCGCCTGATCGAGCGTGAGGCCGTGCGGCACGTGCCCGACGCGCTCGGCCGGCACCGCCACGTACTCAGCATAGAAACCGCCCTGCGGATTGTCCCAGCTGTAGGCGTAGACCTCATCGCCGAGCTTGAATCCGCGCACCTGCGCGCCGAGCGCGGCGATGACGCCGGCCCCGTCGGTGCCGAGCACGAGCGGCATGTGCGCATGGGTGATCGATTCGGGGTGACGCCGCACGCCGACGTCCCAGCTCGCGACTCCGGCTGCCTTGAGCTCGATGAGCACCTCATCGGGTGCGGGCCGGGGCACGGGCAGCGTATGCAGCGTGAGGACGCTCGCCTCGCCTGCCTGGTCGATCGCGGCGGCGCGCATCTGCTGCGGCACGGCGGCAGCGGCGGCGTTACTGAGCAGGGCGGCACAGATCAGGCACGCGAGGCGTGACATGGCGGGTTTTCCTCAAGGGCGCACGGCGGCTGCTGCGCATGATGCCGCAGCCGCGGCCGCAGCGCCGCACCGCTGGTGCGCCCCCGGCGCACGGCTCAGCGTCGGGCCGGCCCGGGATCCTGCGCCGCGTGCTTGCGCGCGGCGATGAGCGCGGCGCGCTCCTGCGCCCGGCGGGCAAGGCGCGCACTGCGCGCCAGGTAGCGCGCGCGGTTCTCGGCCGGTCGCGGCGCAGGCGGAGCCTGCGCAACCTG
This sequence comes from uncultured Pseudomonadota bacterium, assembly GCA_963825385.1. Lineage (GTDB taxonomy): Bacteria > Pseudomonadota > Gammaproteobacteria > Steroidobacterales > Steroidobacteraceae > 13-2-20CM-66-19. The sequence goes on from CAWGSX010000003.1 coordinate 705,554, forward strand.
CGCGCGCGGCACCATGCGGATGCAGTCGACGGGACAGGGTGCGACGCACAGCTCGCACCCGGTGCACAGCGCGGCGAGCACCGTGTGCATGTGCCTGTGGGCGCCGAGGATCGCATCCACCGGGCAGGGCGGCAGGCACTTGGCGCAGCCGATGCACGCGGCCTCGTCGATCTGCGCCACGAGCGGCGGCCCCTCGGTGCCGTTGACGGGGTTGAGCGGCAGCACTGGCCGGGCCAGGAGCGCCCCGAGAGCTGCGATCGTCGCCGCGCCCCCGGGCGGGCACTGGTTGATCTCGGCCGCGCCGGCATCAACTGCCTCGGCGTAGGGGCGGCAGCCGGCATAGCCGCAGCGCGTGCACTGCGTCTGCGGCAGCAGAGCCTCGATGTCGTCCGCGCGCCCCACCTGTGCCGGGCCTGTCAGCTGATGCGCATCCCGGGGGAGGCGCCGCTGTCGGGGTTGAGCAGGAACAGTCCCGGGCCCTCACCGCTGGCCGCCAGCACCATGCCCTCGGAGGTGCCGAACTTCATCTTGCGCGGCGCGAGATTGGCGACCACGACGGTGAGGCGCCCGAGCAGCTGCTCGGGGGTATAGGCCGACTTGATGCCGGCGAACACGGTGCGTGTGCCGGTGCCGAGGTCCACGGTGAGCCTCAGGAGCTTGTCCGAGCCGGGCACGAGCTCCGCGGCGGTGATGCGCGCCACGCGCAACTCGATGCGCTTGAACTCATCGATCGACACCGAGGCGGCGGCCGGTGCGGCTGCGGGCACGGCCGCGGCGGGCGGCGCGGCGGGGGCGGCCGGTGTCTCGAACAGCGCGTCGAGCTGCTTTTGCTCCACGCGCGTCAGCAGGTGCCGGTAGGGGCCGATTTTCTGCGGCGGCACCCGCGCGTCCGCCCAGCTGAAGGGGTCGTCCAGGCCGAACAGCTCCTTCGCCGCGCGCTCGGCCACCTGCGGCAGGACCGGGGCGAGCAGCACCGAGAGCACCTTGAAGCCATACAGGGCGCGCGAGCACACCTCCTGCAGACGGGCAGCCTGCGCGGGGTCCTTGGCGAGCACCCAGGGCTGTGCGGCATCGAAGTGCTGGTTGATCACATCCGCATAGGCCATGCACTCGCGCAGCGCGCGGCCGAACTCGCGCGCCTCGTAGGCCTCGCGCACGGTGTCGGCGAGTGCGGCTGCGGCCTGGGTGAGCTGTGCCTCCTCGGCGCCGTAGCGCAGCTCACCGCCGAACTGGCGGTTGATGAACGCGGCGGCGCGGCTGGCGATGTTGACGTACTTGCCGATCAGGTCGCTGTTGACCCGCACCATGAAGTCATCGGGGTTGAAGTCGATGTCCTCGACGTTGCCGTTGAGCTTCGCGGCGATGTAGTAGCGCAGCCACTCGGCGTTCATGCCGACCTCGAGGTAGCGCAGCGGGCTGATGCCCGTGCCGCGCGACTTGGACATCTTCTCGCCCGAGACCGTGATGAAGCCGTGCACGTAGACATGATCGGGCACGCGGAACGGTGTGCCGGCGAACTTCAGCATCGCCGGCCAGAACAGCGTGTGGAAGTAGATGATGTCCTTGCCGATGAAGTGGATCTGCTCGGTGGCCGGTGCGGCCAGGAACTCCTCGAAGCTGCGCGTCTCGCCGCGCTCGCGCGGGCCGCCGCTGCTGAAGTAGTTCTTGAGCGACGCCAGGTAGCCGACCGGGGCATCGAGCCACACGTAAAAGTACTTCCCCGGCGCATCCGGGATGGGAATGCCGAAGTAGGGCGCGTCGCGGGAGATGTCCCAGTCCCCGAGCGCCTGCTCGCCGCTGCCCGCGAGCCACTCGCGCGCCTTGTTGGCCACCGCCGGCTGCAGGCGCCCCGGGGTGTCGAGCCATTCTTTCAGGAAGGCGACGCAGCGCGCATCGGAGAGCCGGAAGAAGAAGTGCTCGGAGCTGCGCAGTTCGGGCTTGGCGCCCGAGAGCGTGGAGTAGGGGTTGATGAGGTCGGTGGGCGCGTAGACGCTGCCGCACACCTCGCAGCTGTCGCCGTTCTGGTCCTTGGAATGGCACACCGGGCACTCGCCCTTGATGTAGCGGTCGGGCAGGAACATGCCCTTGACCGCATCGAAGAACTGCTCGACCGGCTTGCGGTAAATGAGCCCGGCGGCCTTCAGGCGCAGGTAGATCTCCTGGCTGAGCTCGGTGTTCTCGGGCGAGTCGGTCGACCACCAGTGGTCGAAGCTGATGTGGAAGCCCTTCAGATAGCGCGGCCGCTCGGCGGCGATGCGCGCCACGAGCTCGCGCGGGCTGACGCCCTCGCTCTCGGCCTTGAGCATGATGGGGGCGCCGTGCGCATCGTCCGCACCGACGAAGAACAGCTCGTGCCCCTGCATGCGCTGGAAGCGCACCCAGATGTCGGCCTGGATGTACTCCATGATGTGGCCGATGTGGAACGGCCCGTTGGCGTAGGGCAGCGCGGTGGTGACGAAGATGCGGCGGGTCATCCGCGCTAGTTTACACAAGCGCGCCGCTGGTCCCGGCGCTGCGCGCCGAACCCCTCAGCCGACGTCCTTGACGTCCTCGAAGCGGCCCTTGTTGATGGCCTTCTTGTAGGCCTCTTTGCCGGTGACCTGCCGCGAATCCAGCAGCTGCTGGATGGCGCTGTCCATGGTGCGCATGCCGAACTGGCCACCGGCCTGCATGGTGTTCTCGAGCTGGTCGAGCTTGCCCTGGCGGATGAGGTTCGAGGCCGCCGGGGTGTTGACGAGGATCTCGAGCGCGGCGACGCGCCCGCTCTTGTCGGCGCGCTGCAGCAGCTGCTGCGATACCACCCCGCGCAGCGAGGTGGACAGCATGGTGCGCACGTGCGACTGCTTGTCGGAGGGGAATACGTTCACCATGCGGTCGACCGTCTGTGCGGCGCCGTTGGTGTGCAGCGTGCCCATGACCAGGATCCCCATCTCGGCGGCGGTGACCGCGATGCTCATGGTCTCAAGGTCACGCAGCTCACCGACCAGGATCACATCCGGGTCCTCGCGCAGGGCCGAGTGCAGCGCGGCGGCGAAGCTCGGCGCATGCACGCCGATCTCGCGCTGGCTCACCAGGCAGCTCTTGCGCTCGTGCACGAACTCGATCGGGTCCTCGATGGTGAGGATGTGGCCCTTCTCGCGACGGTTGATGTCGTCGATCATCGCCGCGAGCGTGGTCGACTTGCCCGACCCGGTCTTGCCGGTGACCAGGATCAGCCCGTTGTTGGCCCGCGCCATCTGCCGCACCGCCTCGGGCAGGTTCAGCTCGTCCATGGTGAGCGCCTTGGAGGGGATGGCGCGGAACACCGCGCCCATGCCGTTCACGTGGCGCATGACGTTGACGCGGAAGCGCCCGTAGCCGGGGAGCGTGTAGGCGAAGTCGGCTCCGTCCTTGGCCTGGAAGCGCTCGAGCGCCTTCTTGGGCATGATCTCCGTCAGGGTCTGCTTGACGAACTCGGCGCTGAGCTTCTCGGGCATCAGCGCGGAGATGTCGCCGTACAGGCGGATGCGGGCCGGGTCGCCGGCGATGAAGTGCAGGTCCGAGCCCTTCTTGCTGAGCACGTCGATGAGGTACGGATCGATCTGCGCCATGGCGTTGCAGCTCTCAGGCGGCGTTGTTCGAGGCCGGCGCGGGGGCGGCACCGGCCATGTCGAGCTTGGGCAGCATGCTGGTATCGGTGACGAACTTCTGGAACGCGCGCTTTTCGGAAGCGTAGTTGTAGGCGTCGTCCGGATCGATGCTCTTCTGGTTGATGGCGGCGAGCAGCGCCTGGTCCATCAGCTGCATGCCGAGGTCGCGCCCCATCTGCAGCTGGCTCGGGATCTGGTGGGTCTGCTCGGTCTGGATGAGCTTGGCGATCGCCTTGGTCATCATCAGCACCTCGCAGATCGCCTTGCGGCCGTGGCCGTCGACGGTCTTCACCAGCACCTGGGTGACCACGGCGAGCAGGCTCTGCGCGAGGAAGCTCTTGGTCTGCTCGCGCTGCTCGACCGGCAGGGCGTCGATGATGCGGTCGATGGTCTTGACGGCGCCGGTGGTGTGCAGCGTGCCGAGCACGAGATGGCCGGTCTCCGCGGCGGTCATGGCCATGGTGATGGTCTCGGCATCGCGCAGCTCGCCCACCAGGATCACGTCGGGATCCTCGCGCATGGCGGCGCGCACCCCTTCCGCGAAGGTCGGGATGTGGGTGCCGAGCTCGCGCTGGATGACCTGGCTGTTCTTGCTCGGGTGCACGAACTCGATCGGATCCTCGAGGCTGATGATGTTCAGCCGCCGCGTCGAGTTCAGGTGATCGATCATGGCCGCAAGCGTGGTCGACTTGCCCGTGCCGGTGGAGCCGGTGACCAGCACCATGCCCTGGTGGAAGTCGCACAGCTTGGTGACGATCGGCGGCAGCGCCAGCTTCTCCAGCGTCGGCACCGCGGCCGGGATGGAGCGGAAGGTCGCCCCGATGCCGGTCTCCTTGCGGAACACGTTGACGCGGAAGCGCCCGCCCTCGGTGGAGACGTAGGAGAAGTCGAGGTCGCTGCCCTTGTTGAACAGCTCGTTCTGCGAGGGGGTGAGGATCTCGCTGATGTAGCTCTCGAGCTCGCTGTCGCGCAGATCGCGGAACTTGATGGGCAAAAGGTCGCCGTACATGCGCAGCATGGGCGGCACGCCCACCGCCAGGTGCACGTCCGAGCAGCCCTGCTGGGTGCCGAGTTTCAGAAACGCGTCGATGCGCGCCAAGCCCTTGCTCCTTAAGGCATTTCCCAATCGTTGTTTAGCCCGGAAGGGGCTGGCAGATCAACAACTTGTGAGCGGAAATTTGACGTAACGCACGAAAGAGCGCAAGGCGTGGCGCGGCGGGTCAGCCGCCCGGGGGGCGGCGGGCTAGCGGTAGGCCTCGAGCGCGATGCGCAGCTCGTCCATGGTCTGGAAGCGCTTGGTCTTGTCCACGGCCATGGCGCGCATCACGGTGTCGGACAGTCCCGGCGGCAGATCCTTGTTCACGTCCTGGGGCACGCGCGCCTTGCCCTGGACGTGCTGGTACATGACCGACATGTGGTCGCCGCGCGAGTAGGGCGGCACCCCGGTCAGCATCTCGTAGAGGATGACCCCGAGGGCATAGATGTCGGCGCGCTCGTCGACCTTCTTGCCGAGGATCTGCTCGGGCGCCATGTACTTGGGCGAGCCGATGACGTAGCCGGTCTTGGTGAGCTGCGTGTCGCCCTCGCGCTGCGCCGCCGCGACGCCGAAGTCGACGATCTTCAGCAGCCCCTCCTGGTTGATGAGCACGTTGGCGGGCTTCAGGTCGCGGTGCACGATGCCCTGCTGGTGCGCGACCGTCATGCCGGTGCAGATGTCGACGCCGAACTGGATGGCGCGCTTGAGCTCCACCGGCTTCTCGTTGACGATCTCGCCGCCGAGGGTGTGCGAGGGGAAGTACTCCATGCTGATGGCGTAGTTGCCCTGGATGTACAGGAAGTCGTAGATGCGGATGACGTTCTTGTGCGTGATCTTGCGCGAGTAGCGCAGCTCGTGCACGAAGCGCTTCATCACCTCTTCGTCCTCGGAGACGTTCGGGTTCAGGAACTTCAGGATCAGCCGCTCATCGACGACCGTATCCTCCATCAGCAGCACCGTGCCGAAGGCACCGCGGCCGATGCGGTCGATGTACTTGTAGCGGCCCTCGAGCACGTCCCCGGGCTTGAGGGTCTGGATGTCGAGGCGCGCAGCCGCCTGCGCCTGGCGCGCCGCCTGCTGCAGCGCCTGATCCGAGATCACCTGGGTCTTCATGGCCTCCGGCGGCGGGGTCTGCGGCTGCGGCGGCCGCACCGCGCTCACTCCCGGCGCAGGCGCAGGCACCGCCGCTCCGGAGGCACCCGCGGTGAGCTGGGAGATTCCGGCAATGCGGTTGTCGAGCTCGGTGACCGCCGCGGCGGCCATGCGCGCGATGGTCTGATCGGGTGAGCCGACCTGTGCCTGCAGCTCGCCGCGCACCTGCTCGGCGCGCGCCTCGTCGGTGACCTTGGAGAGCGCCTGGATCGCCTCGATGCGGATCTCGCGCTCGGGCCGCGCGACCAGCGGCAGCAGGGTGTCGACCAGCTTGCTGTCGCCGAGCTTACCGAGCGCGCGCACCACGATCGGGGTCGCCTTGCCGCTCACCGGCGTGTGCAGCATCTCCATCAGGCGCGGCAGGGCGCGCTTGTTGCCGATCTCGGCCAGCGCGTCCACGGCGCGCTCGCTCACCCACCAGTCGGTGTCGCGGGTGGCCTGGATGAGCGAGTCGACCGCGCGCTCGTCCTTGGTCTGGTTGAGGATCTCGATGGCGGCGCGGCGGATGTCCTCGTCCTTGTCGCGCACCAGCTGCAGCACCGCATCGATGACCTTGGGGCCGCCGATCTTGCCGAGCGCGTCGGCGGCGCGGCTGCGCACCCACCAGTCGCTGTCCTTGAGCGAGCCCAGCAGGTATTTCACTGACTGCGCGTTGCCGACCTCGTTGAGCACCTCCACCGCGGCGCGGCGGGCGTTCTCGTTCTCATCCTTCAGGATGTCGATGAGGTAGCGCATCGTCTCGGGGTGGTTGGCCTTGATCACCACGTCGATGGCGCGGTTGAGGACGTCGATCTCCGGGTCGCGCAGGAGCGGTGCCACGCGCTCGATGTCCACCGGCCCGTCCATGCGCTGCAGCGCAGCGAGCGCGGCACCGCGGATGAGCTTGTTCGGGTCGCGCAGCAGTGCGGTGATCGCGGTCTGCACCTCGGGGGAATTGAAGCGCGCCAGCGTGTTGATGATGTGCACGCGCGCGATCGGGTCCTTGCCCTGCAGGCGCCCGATGAGCTCCGGGATGGCCGAGCGGTCGGCGATCTCGTTGATGATGCGGAACAGGGCCGCCTTCTCGTTCTGCTCCTGGGCGTAGGCCGCGGTGAGCAGCTCGCGCACGCTGAAGCGCGTCTTCTGCGCCGCGATCACATCGAGGACCGCGGACTTGGAGATCCCCGGGGTCGCGAGCGCCTCGAGCAGCAGCCCATGGGGGTAGTTCTTGCTGTTGCTGAGCGCCCAGGCGATGCCGGAGATGACGCGCGTGCTGCCCTCGACCAGGCCGCGCACGAACAGCGGGAAGGTCTTCTGGCTCACCAGCGCCGTCAGCACCTCGACGAACGCGAGCGTGGCTGACTTGTCGGCCTCGGGCAGCGCCCCGAGGATCGGCTCGATCGCACCGGGCCCCATCTCCTTCAGCCGCGCGATGGCCTTCTGCCGCGTAGGGCTCGAGGGATCGGTGGCCGAGCGGACCTCGGTGACGAGCCGGTCGGCACGCAGGTTCGTGAAAAAGCTCATTCAGCCTTTGCGTCAGCGGCAGCTTCCTGCACGCGTTCTCCACTGCTCCCCTCCCAAGGGAGCGCACGGTTCAGCGGGCTTAGGGTCGCTCGGGCGCCGGCGCCGCCGACCATTGCAGGCGATGAAGCAGGTAGCGACAGCCCCCGGGACCGCTGAGATTATGCCACAGCCGTCCGGTGCCCCCGGCGCCGGCACGCCGATATGGGGCCTGCGTCTAAAACCACTACAATTGCCCCCTTTTCCCCAGGACCGAAACGCCCACTCTCATGATCCCCGACAGTACCGTCAGCGCCGTGCGCGCCGCGCTCGAGGCCTATACCGATCCCTACCTCGCCGAGACCCTGGGTGCGGCGCAGGCGGTCCGCGAGGTACGTGCGCTGGGCGAGGGGGTCCATGCGCGGGTGGCGCTCGGCTTCCCCGTCGGCGGCTACCAGCCCGAGCTCGCCGCCGCACTCAAGGCCCACCTGGCCGCCGCCGGGCTCGCGCTGCCCCTGACGCTCGACCTCGAGCCGAACATCCGCGCGCACGCTGTGCAGCGCAACCTCAAGCCGCTCGGCGAGATCAGCAACGTCGTCGCGGTGGCCTCCGGCAAGGGCGGCGTCGGCAAGTCCACCGTCGCGGTGAACCTCGCCCTCGCCTGGGCGGTGCAGGGCGCGCGCGTAGGGATCCTCGATGCCGACATCTACGGTCCGAGCCAGCCGCTCATGCTCGGGCTCGTCGGGCAGCGGCCGAGCTCCCCGGACGGCAAGCACCTGCAGCCGCTCGCGAGCCACGGCGTGGTGGCCATGTCCATCGGGTTCCTGGTGGATGAGCAGCAGCCGATGGTGTGGCGCGGCCCCATGGTGACCCAGGCCATGTCGCAGCTGCTGTCCGAGACGCAGTGGGGCAAGCTCGACTACCTGGTCGTCGACATGCCCCCGGGCACCGGCGACATCCAGCTCACCCTCGCCCAGCGCGTCCCCGTGGCCGGCGCGGTGATCGTCACCACCCCTCAGGACATCGCCTTAGCTGATGCCCGCAAGGGACTGAAGATGTTCGAAAAGGTCTCGGTGCCGGTGCTCGGCATCGTCGAGAACATGAGCATCCACATCTGCTCGAAGTGCGGCCACGCCGAGCATATCTTCGGCTCCGGCGGCGGGGAGCGCATGGCACGCGAGTACGGCGTGCGCCTGCTCGGGGAGCTGCCGCTCGATGCCCATATCCGCGAGGAGGCCGATGGCGGGCGCCCGACGGTGGTGGCCGCCCCGGACTCCCCGCGGGCCCGTGCCTACCTCGAGATGGCGCGCCGCACCGCCGGGGCGCTCGCGGCCCGGGCCCGGGACCGCAGCAGCGTGTTTCCGAAGATCGTCATCGAAGAGAGCTAGCGGATTTCCCGCTGACCAAAATGCCCTGCAGCAGCTCGGGCCTTAGGCTACGCTGCGCGACTTTTCTGGCCGCGCGGGGCGCTCGCTCCGTGCCTCGCAGCTGCTGAGGATAGGAAATGAGCATCAAGTCTGATAACTGGATCCGCCGCATGGCCCGCGAGCACGGAATGATCGAACCGTTCGCACCGGAGCAAGTGCGGCACGCCGACGGGCACAAGATCGTCTCGTATGGCACGTCCAGTTACGGCTACGACGTGCGCTGCGCGAGCGAGTTCAAGATCTTCACCAACATCAACTCGACGATCGTCGATCCGAAGGCCTTCGACGAGAAAAGCTTCGTCGATTTCGAGGGGCCGGTGTGCATTGTCCCGCCCAACTCGTTCGCTTTGGCGCGTACGATCGAGTACTTTCGCGTGCCGCGTGACGTATTGACAGTTACTGTTGGAAAAAGTACATACGCCCGCTGCGGCATAATCTGTAACGTAACTCCCTTGGAACCCGAGTGGGAAGGGCACGTCACGCTCGAGTTCTCCAACACGACACCGCTGCCTGCGAAGATCTACGCCAATGAGGGCGTCGCGCAGATGCTGTTCTTCGAGTCGGACGAAGTCTGCTCGACCTCCTATAAGGACCGGGGCGGGAAGTACCAGGGTCAGCGCGGCGTCACCCTGCCCAAGACCTGAGCTCGGCTCAGCGCGTCAGGCTCTGCAGCTGCAGCGTCCACTGCACATCATCACCCTTGGTCTGCTCGACCTTCATCGGGATGAAGCCGCGCTCGGGTGCGCACCAGAAGCGGGTGATGCGCGGGGAGTAGGCCTTCTGCGCCCGAAAAACGACGGTCTTCACCGCCCCCAGCGGGGTCTGCACCGTTGCCTCTCCGTCACGGGTGAACTTGTATTCGCGCACGCTGTTCTTGTCGATGAGCTCGAAGCTCTGCGGCGTGCGCCCGGCCAGCAGCTCGACCATGAGGGCGAGCTGCACCGAGGCATCGTCCATGACCTGCGCGGTGAGCGGCAGATCGACCGCAGTGTTCTCGTAGGTACCGGTGACGCGGTGCGAGTGCCAGTCGTACTTCAGATCAATGCGCTTGTCGGCGTTGCCGCCCTCGGATTTGTAGCTCTGCGGCACCACCCCGCCCGCGGTGACCTTCACCACGCTCACCTGCAGCGGCGGGAAGATCCCGGAAGCCATGCGGCCGATGCCGCGCGGCTCGCTTCTGGAGCTGTAGGTCCAGCTATCACCGGTCTGCTCGAGCCGCAGCGTCGAGACCGCGACGGTCATGCCGTGCCAGATACCGGCGTAGCTCGCCGCGTAGGGCTTGAGCGTGTCAGCGGGGGCCGCGGCAGCCATGAGGAGCGCCGCAATGCCGAAGAACGCCGCGGTGCGGCGCGGAGGGGGGCGGCGCGCTTCAGCCGAGTGGGGCACGGAAATCCTCCAGGATGGGCGACTCGAGGCGCGCGCCGTCGAGCCACACCGCCGCATCGTGCCATTTCAGCCGGCCCTGCGCGACCCACCCCAGTACGCGCGGATAAATGACGTGCTCGGTCCTGAGCACGCGCGCGGCGAGCTCGCTCTCGGTGTCATCCGGTCGCACCTGCACCCGGGACTGGAGCACGACCGGGCCGGCATCGAGCTCGGGGGTCACGTAGTGGACGCTCGCGCCGTGGGCGTGCTCGCCCGCATCGAGCACGCGCCGGTGGGTGTGCAGACCGCGGTAGGCGGGCAGGAGCGAGGGGTGCACGTTGAGCATGCGCCCGAGGTAGCGCGTCACGAACGGTGCCGAGAGGATGCGCATGAAGCCGGCGAGCGCCACCACCTCGGCACGCGCCGCATCGATTGCGGCGGCGAGCTCAGCCTCGAGAGCCTCCGTGGCTGCACCGGCCGCGCGCTGCACGGTCGTGGTCGGCGCGCCGAGGTCGCGGGCGGAGGCGAGCCCGGCGGCATCGGCGCGGTCGGAGATCACGGCCACCACCTGCGCGTGCAGCTCCCCGGCCAGGCAGGCGCGCAGGATCGCGGTCATGTTGCTGCCGCGGCCGGATATGAGGATCGCGATCCGCAGCGGCGCGGGGATCATTCTTCGATGTGGACGCCGCGCGCGCCGGCGCGCACCTTGCCGATGCGCTGCGCGCTCTCGCCGCGGGCGCGCAGCAGCTCGAGGGCCGCGGCGAGCTGATCCGGTGCCACGATGACGGCCATGCCGATGCCGCAGTTGAAGGTGCGGTACATCTCGGCCGCGTCGATGCGCGCGATGTGCTGCAGCCAGTCGAACACCGGGTCGCGCGGCCAGCTGCCGCGCTCGAGCACGGCCTCCAGCCCCTCGGGCAGCACGCGCGGGATGTTGTCGGTGAGTCCGCCGCCGGTGATGTGCGCCAGAGCGTGCACGGGCAGCGTACGCATCAGCGCCAGCAGCGGCTTCACGTAGATGCGCGTGGGCGCGAGCAGGCGGTCGAACAGCGCGCGGCCGTCGAGCAGCGTTGCCGGGCCGGCATCGGCGGTGGCGATGAGCTTGCGGATCAGCGAATAGCCGTTGGAGTGCGGCCCGGAGGAGGCCAGGCCGATGATGGCATCGCCGGCACGCACCTTCGAGCCGTCGATGATCGCGGCCTTCTCCACCACCCCGACGCAGAAGCCGGCCAGATCGTAATCCTCGCCGTGATACATGCCGGGCATCTCGGCGGTCTCACCGCCGACCAGCGCCGCGCCGGCCTGCACGCAGCCCTCGACGATGCCGCGCACCACCGCCTCGGCGACCTCGACGCGCAGTTTTCCGGTGGCGTAGTAGTCGAGGAAGAACAGCGGCTCGGCGCCCTGTACCACGACGTCGTTCGCGCACATCGCCACGAGGTCGATGCCGATGGTGTCGTGGCGGCCGGTGTCGATGGCGAGGCGCAGCTTCGTGCCGACGCCGTCGGTGCCCGACACCAGCACCGGCTGACGGTAGCCCGCCGGCAGCTCCACCAGAGCGCCGAAGCCGCCGATCCCGGCGAGCACCTCGCGGCGCTGCGCGCGGCGCACCAGCGGCTTGATGCGCTCGACCAGTTCATCGCCGGCGTCGATGTCGACGCCCGCATCGCGGTAGGTGATGCCGTGGCTCTCAGTCATGGTGTGTCGCGGCTCGCGGGGCGGCTGCCGTGGGATACGGGGCGCGTATGATATTGTACCCGGCGCTTGGCGCTGTTGCGTGTTCGATACATTTCATGAGGCGACCGGTTCCAAAAACACTCGCAGCGAGCCGGCGCGCACGCGGTGCTTTTGTGAGCCTCGCGCTCCTGGGCTGGGCCGTGGCGTTCTGCGCCTGGGCCGGGCGGCCGGTGCGTGTCTACGAAGTCGATCTCGCCGAGCGCTCCGGCACGGCGCTGCAGGAGGCCATGCGCGTGGCCCTGGTGCGTGCCACCGGGCGGCGCGAGTCGGCCGACGATCCGGCGCTCGCGGCCATCGTCGCCCAGGCTCCCAAGTACGTCTCCGGCTACACCAGCGGGCCGCGCGGGGAGCCGCAGGTGGTCTTCGACGGCCCGGGGCTGCAGCAGGCGATCAGCGCCGCGGGGCGCACTCTGTGGGATCTCGAACGTCCCTTCACCCTGGTGGTTCTTGACCCGCCGCGCTCACGCGCGCAGGCCGAGGCGGCACGCGCCGAGCTCGAGCGCGCCGCCGCGGCGCGCGGGCTGCCGATCAGTCTCATCCCGCTGCCCCTGACCGATCCGGCCGGCAAGCCGCTCGATGCGGCGGCGCTGCTGGATGCCGCCCAGAAGTACGGCGGCGACGAGGTGCTCATCGGGCGCGGCGATGCGAATGCTGCGGCGGATGCAGCGCTGCAGTGGACGCTGTACGCGCACGGCACGAGCGAGAGCTGGAGCGGTCCGCTCACAGCCGGCATCGACCACACCGTGGACTACCTGGTGCCGCAGCAGGCCTCCGGTGCGCAGCTCGCCGACAGCGAGGTGCAGGTGGAGGTCGCGGGCGTGCGCACGCTGACCGACTACGCCACGGTCACGCGGCTGCTGCAGGCCACCCCGGGCGTGCGGCACGCGGCGGTGCTCGGCGCAGATCCTGCGAGCGTGCTGCTCGCGGTGACGGTGCGCGGCGGCGCGAGCGGACTCAGCCAGGGCCTGCAGGGTCAGAATCACCTGATCCCGGCCGGCAGCGACGCTGGACGCGCACTGTTTCGCTACCAGCCCTGAGGGGCGCGAAGCGCGCGCCATGCGTCACCTGCCCAACCTCATCTGCCTGTTGCGCATTGCGCTCATCTGGCCGGTGGTGGCCGCCATGCAGCACGGGCAGTACCTGATCGCGCTCGCGCTGTTCATCGTCGCGGCCGTCTCCGACGGACTCGACGGCTATCTGGCCAAGCGCTTCGGCTGGACCTCCGAGCTCGGCCGCTTCCTCGACCCGCTCGCCGACAAGCTCCTGCTGGTGGTGGTGTTCGTGAAGGCGGCGTGGCTGGGTCTGGTGCCGTGGTGGCTGACGGCGGCGGTCGTGGCACGGGATGTGATGATCGGCCTCGGTTCGCTCATTTTCCGGCTGTGGTTCGGGCCCCTGCATGGGCGCCCGACGCTGGTGAGCAAGCTCAACACCGGCATGCAGCTGGTGTACGTCTCCCTCGTGCTGCTGGTTACCGCGCTCACGCTGCCGCTGCGCGAGGTGCTCGCCGCGCTGGCGCTGCTCGTGCTTCTCACCACGCTCATCTCCGGCTGGCACTACCTGAATGCCTTCGTGCGGCGCGCCTGGGCGCAGCCGGCGTCCGCGTAGAGCGCCCGGCATGCGCCAGATTCCCCTGGGCCTGCGGCTGCCGGATCGGGCGGTGTTCGAGACCTTCCTGCCCGGAGCAAACCTCGAAGTGCTCGAGCACGCCCGGCGCATCGCCGCCGGCGCCGGCGCGGCGACGCTGACCTGGATCGCGGGCCCAGCGGGCGCGGGCAAGACGCACCTGCTGCAGGCGGTGTGCGCCGCCGCCGGCGCTGCCGGCTACCTGCCGCTGCGCGAGACCGCGGCACTCGGGGCCGGGGTGCTCGAGGGGCTGAACGGCCTTGCCTGCCTGTGCGTGGATGACGTCGACACCGTGCTCGGGCAGCTCACCTGGGAGCGCGCGCTGTTCGCGCTGCTGCGCGAGCTGCACGACAGCGGCGGTGCGGTCGTGTTCGCCGCGGCCGCGCCGCCGGCGCTGCTGCAGTTCGCGCTCGCCGATCTCGGCTCGCGCTGCGCAGCCGGAGCGGTGTTCCAGCTGCGGCCGCTCGCGGAGGCCGAGCAGCACGCGGCGCTGAGGCTGCGTGCGCGCGTGCGCGGCGTGGAGCTGCCCGAGGAGACGCTGCAGTGGCTGCAGCGGCGCTTCCCGCGCGACATGGCGAGCCTCTATGGGCTCCTGGATGCGCTCGATGAGGCAGCGCTCGTCGCCCAGCGCCGCCTCACCATTCCCTTCATCCGCGAGTTCCTGCGCTCACACCCGCTGCGCGGAGGCTGAGCCGAGCTGCACCGCCAGCCGGGCGACGCGCCGGCCGAGCGCCTGCGCGAGCGCCTTCTCGTCCGCGCTGAGCGCGGCGTGCGTCATGCCGCCACTGACGTGCGAGGCGCCGTAGGGCGTGCCGCCGCGCGCGGTCTCATTCAGCGCCTGCTCGGTATAGGGCAGGCCCACCAGGACCATGCCATGGTGCAGAAGCGGGAGCATCATCGACAGGAGCGTGCTCTCCTGGCCGCCATGCATGGTCTGCGTGGAGGTGAACACGCCGGCCGGCTTGCCGCTCAGGGCGCCGGCGAGCCACAGCGGCGCGGTGCTGTCGAGGAAGTACTTCAGCGGGGCGGCCATGTTGCCGAAACGCGTGGGACTGCCGAGCACCAGCGCATCGGCCTGCTTCAGATCCTCGAGCGTCGCGTAGGGGGCGCCGCTGTCGGGCACCGGCTGCGGCGCGGCCTCACTCGCTGCGGCGACGGGCGGCACGGTGCGCAGCCGCGCGCGCGCGCCGGGTACCGACTCCACACCCCGGCATACCTGGCGCGCGAGCTCCGCGGTGGCGCCGCCGCGTGAGTAGTACAACACCATAACCTCTGCCATGCCCGATTCCCCGCCGCGGCGCAAGCCACGCGTTAACGCCCGTGCGGCTACGTTGCCACAAAAGAGTTGTGCCATCATCCTGCCGGCGGGCGGCTCCGCGCCGTCGCAACTACAGTAATATTCGCGCACCGATTTGCCGCGCTCGCAACCTCGTCACATGCACTGCAAGAAATGCCTGGTGGGCGGCCGTGTCCAGGGAGTCTTCTACCGCGCGACCGCCGCGCGCCGCGCCAGCGAGCTGCGCCTGCGCGGCTACGCGCGCAACCTCCCCGACGGACGCGTCGAGGTGCTCGCCTGCGGCGAGTCGCAGGCCGTGAACGCGTTCGTGAGCTGGCTGTGGATCGGCTCCTCGGCCGCCAAGGTGACCTCGGTGGAGGTGAGTGAGCTCAGCGGCGCCGAGGCCGACGCCCCGGACGGATTTTTCTGCGCCTGAGCCCGCCCAGCATGCGCCCCCTCACCGTCGCCGCCGCGCTAGCCGCCTCGCTCCTGGCCGCCGCGGGCCTGCTGGCGCAGCCGGCCGCGCCGCAGGATCCGCCCGTCCCGCAGGCGAGCGAGCCCGCGGCGGCGCCGGCCCCGACGGGCGTGCCCGAGCCGGTCGAGCATCCGCCTTCACCCGAGCAGCCCGAGTCCCTGCCCTCAGGCCCAGCGCCGGCCCCGGCCGTGCCGCTGCCGCGCCGCCTGGTCACGCCGAACTCGCATCAGGCCTGGGTCGCGGCCGCCAACCCGCTCGCGGTCGATGCCGGCATCGCCATACTGAAGAAGGGCGGCAAGGCAATCGATGCGGCGGTGGCGGTGCAGGCCATGCTGGGACTGGTCGAGCCGCAGAGCTCCGGCGTCGGCGGCGGCGCGTTCCTCCTCTACTACGATGCGCGCACCGGCAAGGTGAGCGCGATCGACGGGCGCGAGAAGGCGCCGCTCGGGGCAACGCCGGACATGTTCATGGAGGGCGGCCGCCCCATGTCCTTCGTCGAGGCGGTGCGCAGCGGCCGCTCGACCGGTGTGCCCGGGGTCATAGGCATGCTCTACACCGCGCACGCCAAGCTCGGTGCGCTGCGCTGGAAGGAGCTGTTCGAGCCGGCGATCCGCGCCGCGACCGAGGGGTTCCGCGTGCCCGGCCGGCTTGCCATGTTCCTCGGCGAGGGCTCGCCGTTTCCGCCTACCACCGAGATCCGCGCGCTGTTCTCGCGCCCGGACGGGGAGATCCTCCAGGAGGGGGACCTGTTCCAGAATCCGGAATACGCCAAGACCCTCACGCAGCTCGCGCAGGCCGGTCCGCGCGCGCTCTACGAGGGACCGATCGCGCAGGAGATCGTGCGCGTGACGCACCTCGAGCCGCTGCCCGGGACGATGACGCTCGCGGACCTGTCCGGTTACCGCACCAGCTGGTCCGAGCCGCTGTGCCGCCCGTACCGTGACTTCAGCGTGTGCGTGCCGCCACCGCCCTCCAGCGGCGTCTCGCTCCTGCAGATGCTGGAGATCCTCGACCGCACCGACATCGCCACTCGCTCACCGAACGACCCGCAGGCCTGGTTCCTGTTCGCGCAGGCGAGCCGTCTCATGTACGCCGACCGCGACCGTTACGTCGCCGATCCGCGCTTCGTGCCGGTGCCGGTCGCGCGCCTGCTCGACCCCGGCTACATCAAGCTGCGCGAGCAGCTGATCGGCACGCACGCCGGACCTGCCCCGCCACCCGGTGACCTCGCGCGCCTGCGCGGGCCGGACGGCACCCGCGAGTCCGCCGGCACGAGCCACTTCGTGGTCGTGGACGCCGACGGCGACGTCGTCTCCATGACCACCACGGTCGAGTCGATCTTCGGTTCCGGGCGCACCGTCGGCGGCTTCGTCCTCAATAACCAGCTCACCGACTTCGCCTTCAGCCCCACCGACAACGGCATCGCGGTGGCCAACGCCGTACGCGGCGGCAAGCGCCCGCGCTCCTCCATGGCGCCGATCATCATCCAGGACCATGCCGGCCACTTCGTCGCCGCGCTCGGCTCACCCGGCGGCACGGCGATCCTGGAATACAACGCCAAGACGCTGGTGGGGCTGCTTGCCTGGAAGCTCTCGCTCAAGCAGGCGATCGAGCTGCCGAACCTCATCGCGCGCGGTGACACCTACATCGGCGAGCTCGAGCGCTTCACGCCGGCACTGCTGGCGGGTCTGCGCGAGCGGGGCATCGAGCTCAAGTCCGGCCACGCCGAGAACTCCGGGCTGCACGCGATCCTGCGTCATCCGGACGGAACCTACGAGGGTGCGGCGGATTCGCGCCGCGAGGGGGAGGCGCTCATGCTGGCACCCGCCCGGGGGCTGAAGAAGGCCGCCGGCGGCAACTGAAGCGCGCCGCGCTAGTGCGGCGTGGCGCTCTTCGGAAAGCCCAGATCGTCCGCGCCGGCCCACCTCGTCCAGCGGCCGATCACCAGGTCCGGGTAGTCGCGCCGGCCGACGCTGCCGTTGTAGCGCGCCAGCGCGCGGCGCACGTCGTTGTGCTCGTAGCCGAGGTAGTAGCGCAGGATGGCGCAGCCCATGTGGATGTTGGGCGCCACGTGCACCAGCTCGTAGCGCTGCAGCCCGAGCTTCTCGGGCCAGAACGGCATGACCTGCATCAGCCCCACCGCGCCGGCGTTGGAGACCGCCCAGCGGTCGAAGCGGCTCTCCACATCGATCAGCGCCATGACCAGCCCCGGGGGCAGCCGCGACTCCCCGAAGCGGTGGGTCTCGCAATACACCTGCTTGAGGATGTCGATGCGCTCGTCCTTCTCCCTGACCACCGCGCGCAGGCGCGGCTCCATGAGCGTGTACCACACCGCCGAGTCGTATTGATCGGAGAAGCACTGCGCCTGGGCGATCGCCCGGGAGACGACCTCCTTCAGGGCGGGGTCGGTCTGGCCATCGGCCTGCGCGCGGCCGGCGAGCAGGCAGCCGGCGAGGAGCGCCGCCAGGAGCGCCCGGCGCAGCAGCCTACGCGGCGAGGCGCCCGCGGATGAAGCGCAGCGCCTCCTCGACGGGGAACTCGATGCTGGCGCTGTCGCGGCGGCCGCGGTACTCGAGGCGCCCCGCCTCAAGACCGCGCTCGGCCACCACCAGGCGGTGCGGGATACCGAGCAGCTCCGCGTCGGCGAACTTGACCCCGGGCCGGGCATCGCGGTCGTCGTACAGCGTTTCGATCCCGGCGGCGGTGAATTCGGCGTACAGCTTCTCGGTGAGCTCGCGGACACGGGCGGATTTTTGCAGGTTGAGTGGCACCAGCACCACCTGGAACGGGGCGATCGGCTCCGGCCAGATGATGCCGCGCTCATCGTGGTTCTGTTCGATCGCGGCGGCCACGATGCGCGTCACACCGATGCCATAACAGCCCATGAGCAGGGTCACTTCCTTGCCGGCCTCGTCCAGCACCGCCGCCTTCATCGGCGCACTGTACTTGTCGCCGAGCTGGAAGATGTGGCCGACCTCGATGCCGCGCGCGATCTTCAGGTGCCCGCGGCCCGAGGGGCTCGGGTCCCCGGCGATCACGTTGCGCAGGTCCGCGGCACTGGCCCCGGGCACGTCGCGCTCCCAGTTCACGCCGGTGAAATGCATGTCCTTCTCGTTCGCGCCGCACACGAAGTCGGCGAGCGCGAAGGCGGAATGGTCCACGTAGAGGGGGCACTTGAGCCCCACCGCGCCGACGAACCCCGGCTCGGTGCCGCTCACCGCCATGACCGCCTCAGGGCTCGCCATGCGCAGCGGGCTCGCCACCCCGGGGAGCTTCTGCGCCTTCACCGCGTTCAGCTCGTGGTCGCCGCGGATGACGAGCGCGACCGGGGTGCCCTGGCTGCCCTCGACGATCAGGGTCTTGACCGTGCGCGCCGGGTCGATCCTGAGGAAGCGCGCCAGATCGGCGATGGTGCGCGCCCCGGGCGTCGCCACCTTGGTGAGCGGCTGCGTCGCCGGCGCCCGCTTCCCCGGCGGGGGCAGTGCGGCCGCAGCCTCGAGGTTGGCCGCATAGTCATCGCCGTCGGAGAACACGATCGCGTCCTCGCCGGAGTCGGCCAGCACGTGGAATTCCTGGCTGACATCGCCGCCGATCGCCCCGGAGTCGGCGCGCACGGCGCGGAAGCGGAGCCCGGTGCGCGTGAAGATGCGCGTGTAGGCCTCGTACATGGCGCGGTAGCCGGCGGCGAGCGACTCGCCGTCCAGGTGGAACGAGTACGCATCCTTCATGATGAACTCGCGCGCGCGCATGACCCCGAAGCGCGGCCGCACCTCGTCGCGGAACTTGGTCTGGATCTGGTAGAAGTTCACCGGCAGCTGGCGGTAGCTCTTCAGCTCGCGCCGCGCGATGTCGGTGATGACCTCCTCGTGGGTCGGCCCGGCGACGAAATCGCGCTCGTGGCGGTCCTTGAGGCGCAGCAGCTCCGGCCCGTACTGGCTCCAGCGGCCCGACTCCTGCCACAGCTCCGCCGGCTGCACCACCGGCATCACCATCTCGAGCGCCCCGGCGCGGTCCATCTCCTCGCGGATGATGCGCTCGACTTTCTTCAGCACCCGCAGCCCCATCGGCAGCCAGCTGTACAGGCCCGCCGACTCGCGGCGGATGAGGCCGGCGCGCAGCATCAGCTGATGACTGACCACCTCCGCCTCGGCGGGGGTCTCCTTCATGGTATTGATGGGGTACTGGGACAGCCTCATGGACGTCACGGAGCGCTTCACTTCTGCCTGCGGGGAAGTGTGGCATCTTAGCAGGAGCCCCCCTGATAAGATGACGCACGTGACCGAGGAGCTCACCGAATCCGCCCGCCCGCGCCGCAAGGGCATCTACCTGCTGCCGAACTTGTTGACGACCGGCTGCCTGTTCTCGGGCTTTTATGCCGTCGTGGCCTCGATCGACAAGCACTTCGAGCATGCCGGCATGGCGGTGTTTGCGGCCATGATCTTCGACACCCTGGACGGGCGCATCGCGCGCCTGACGCGCACCGAGAGCTATTTCGGCAAGGAGTACGACAGCCTCGCCGATATGGTGGCCTTCGGGCTCGCCCCGGCGATCGTCGCCTACCAGTGGGGCGTGGTGCGCATCACCGAGTACGGCCGGCACTGGGGCCGCTTCGGCTGGCTCGCCTGCTTCTTCTATACGGCCTGCGCGGCGATGCGCCTGGCGCGCTTCAACGCGCGCTCGGCCACGGCCGACAAGCGCTACTTCGAGGGGCTGCCGAGCCCGTCGGCGGCCGCCATCGTCGCCGCCTTCGTGTGGTTCTGCAGTGACTGGCGCGAGCCGCGCCTCAACGGTCTCATCGCCGCCTTCGTGGTCACGGCCAGCGCCGGCGCCCTGATGGTCTCGAGCTTCGGCTATCCGAGCTTCAAGCAGTTCGATCTCGACAAGCGCATCCGCTTCGTCTACCTGCTCTTGGTGCCGCTCGCGCTGATCCTGATCTTGGTCGACCCGCCCACCATGCTGCTGTCGATGTTCGGCACCTACGCACTCTCGGCACCGGCCCTGTGGGTCGGGCGGCGCCTGCGCCGCGCGCTGCGTCCGCCGCCGGGGCGGGGCGGACCATGAGCGGCGCCGCACGGCGCGCCCACTACCTCGAGGCGCTCGGCATCGACCGGTGGGTGCCGCGCGCCGCGGGCGCCGTGGTGCCGGCCGTACCCGCCGGCGCGGCGGTGGCGCCGGCAGGGGTCGCTGCCGCCGCGGTGAGCGCCCCGGACGCAGCAGCTGCGCGCGCCGGGCGCTGGGCGGCGCTGCGCGAGGAGGTGCTCAGCTGCACGCGCTGCCCGCTCTACCGCACGCGCACCCAGGGCGTGTTCGGCGTCGGCCCGGCGCGCGCGGACTGGCTCGTCATCGGCGAGGCCCCCGGGGCCGAGGAGGACCGGCGCGGGGAGCCCTTCGTCGGCGCCGCCGGCCAGCTGCTCGATGCGATGCTCAAGGCCATCGGACTCGACCGCCACAGCAACGTCTACATCGCCAACGTTCTCAAGTCCCGCCCGCCCAACAACCGCGATCCGAAACCCGAGGAGATCGCGGCCTGCCTGCCGTACCTGCAAGCGCAGGTGGCACTGCTTGAGCCTAAAATCATGCTCGCGGTCGGCCGCATCGCCGCGCAGAGCCTGCTCGGCACGGACGCGCCGCTCGGGCGGCTGCGCGGCCAGGTGCACCGCTTCGGTGCCACGCCGCTGGTGGTGACGTATCATCCGGCGTATCTGCTGCGCACGCCGGCCGACAAGCGCAAGGCGTGGGAAGACCTGAAATTCGCCCGCAATCTGTACCAGACACTCAATCCAGGCACCGCGTAGTGGCCACCGCGCCAGAACTCGTCGAGCCGGCCGCCGAGGTCATCATCCGCCCGATGCGCGCGGCGGATGTGCCCGAGGTGGTCGCCATCGAGCGCGCCTCCTACCAGTTCCCCTGGAGCGAGGGCATCTTCCGCGACTGCCTGCGGGTGGGCTACGTGTGCCGGGTCATCAGCGGCGCGCGCAAGGTGTTGGGGTACGGGGTGATGAGCGTCGGGGCCGGTGAGGCGCACGTGCTCAACCTGTGCATCGCGGGCGAGTTCCGCTGCCGTGGCGGCGGCCGCAAGCTGCTGCTGTGCCTGCTCGAGCGCGCCCACGCGGCCGGCATGCTCGAGGCGTTCCTCGAGGTGCGCCCCTCCAACACCGGCGCCATCCGCCTGTACCAGTCCCTCGGCTTCGAGCAGGTCGGGGTGCGGCGCGGCTACTACCAGGCCGTGAACGGGCGTGAGGACGCCGCCGTGCTCAGACTCGTGCTGCAGACGCCGGCGCGCGCTCCCGGCTAGAGCTGAGCACATCCCATGGCTGACCTGGCTGCCGAGATCGCGCGGCGACGCACCTTCGCAATCATCTCCCACCCGGACGCGGGCAAGACCACGCTCACCGAGAAGCTGCTCCTGTTCGGCGGGGCCATCCAGATGGCCGGCACGGTCAAGGGGCGCAAGGCCGCGCGCCACGCCACTTCCGACTGGATGCGCCTCGAGCAGCAGCGCGGCATCTCCGTCACCTCCTCGGTGATGCAGTTCCCCTACCGCGACAGCATCGTCAACCTCCTCGATACCCCCGGGCACGAGGATTTCTCCGAGGACACCTACCGCACCCTCACCGCGGTGGACTCGGCCCTGATGGTCATCGACTGCGCCAAGGGGGTCGAGGAGCGCACCATCAAGCTGATGGAGGTCTGCCGCCTGCGCGATACCCCCATCATGACCTTCATCAACAAGCTCGACCGCGACGGGCGCTCGCCGATCGAGCTGCTCGATGAGATCGAGAGCGTCCTGAAGATCGGCACCGCGCCGGTGACCTGGCCGATCGGCATGGGCCGCGAACTGCGCGGCATCTACCACCTCACCGAGGACCGCATCTACCGCTACAGCGCCGGCGAGCGCGGGCGGGTGGGGGAGAATCTCACCATCGAGGGGCTGCACAGCGCCGCCGGACGTGAGTTCCTGGGCGCCGACGCCGCCGCGTTCGATGAGGAGATCGAGCTGGTGCGCGGTGCCACGCAGCCCTTTGATCTCGCCGCCTACCGCGCCGCCAAGCAGAGCCCGGTGTTCTTCGGCTCGGCCATCAACAACTTCGGGGTCGAGGAGCTGCTCGCCGCGTTCTGCGCCTACGCGCCCGGGCCGCAGGCGCGCGCCGCGCGCGAGCGCGTGGTCGCACCCGCGGAGGAGCCGCTCGCCGGCTTCGTCTTCAAGATCCAGGCCAACATGGATCCGGCGCACCGCGACCGCATCGCCTTCCTGCGTCTGTGCGCCGGCCGCTATACCCGCGGCATGCGCCTCTTCCACGTGCGCCAGGACAAGGAGGTGCGCGTCGCCGATGCCCTCACCTTCATGGCCGCCGACCGTGCGCAGGCCGAGGAGGCCTACGCCGGTGACATCCTCGGGCTGCACAACCACGGCACCATCAACATCGGTGACACCTTCACCCAGGGCGAGCGCCTCACCTTCACCGGCGTGCCGAACTTCGCCCCCGAGATCTTCCGCCGCGCGGTTCTCAAGGATCCGCTCAAGGCCAAGGCGCTGCAGAAGGGTCTGTCGCAGCTGTGCGAGGAGGGGGCGACGCAGCTGTTCAAGCCGCTGCGCAACAACGACCTGATCCTCGGTGCCGTCGGCCAGCTGCAGTTCGAGGTCGTGGCGTTCCGGCTCGCCGATGAGTACGGGGTCCAATGCGTGTTCGATCCGGTGACGGTGCACACGGCGCGCTGGGTCGACGCGGATGATCCGAAGAAGCTCGAGGAATTCCGCGCCCGCGCCTACGAGCACCTGGCGCTCGATCACGCCGGGCTCCTGGTCTACCTCGCGCCCTCGCGCGTCAACCTGCAGCTCACCCTCGAGCGCTGGCCCGGGATCCGCTTCACCGAGACGCGCGAGCACGCCACCCCTTGACAGGTGGCGTACGCTAAAGGGGGTGCCGCGGCTGCGCGCGGCGCGTCCGGCGCAAGGAGTCCCATGAACGACGTCGCGGCCGACAGCCCGCTCCTGCAGCGCGAAGTGCTGCTCAACGCCCTGTACGAGGCCGCCGAGCTCGAGCACAACCTCATGTGCACCTACCTGTACGCGGCCTTCAGCCTGAAGGAGGGCGCGCAGGAGGGGCTGAGCGAGACCGAGACGCAGGCGGTACGGCGCTGGAAGCAGGTGCTCATCGGGGTCGCCATCGAGGAGATGGGGCATCTTGCGGCGGTGTGGAACATCACCGCCGCGCTCGGCGGCTCACCGCGCATCGGCCGCACCAACTTTCCGCTCGACCCGGGCTACCTGCCGGCTTGCGTGGTGGTGAAGCTCGCGCCCTTCAATGCCGAGACGCTGCAGCACTTCGTGTTCCTCGAGCGGCCGCACGGCTCGAGCGAGCCGGACGGCGCAGGCTTTGCCTACGAGCGCCCCTACGTACGCGGCTCGAGCCGTCCGCACCTGACGCCGATGGGGCGTGACTACGACACCGTCGGTACCTTCTACGCGACGCTCGGTCAGGGGCTGCGCGACTTCGTCGCCCGCCACGGCGAGGCGCAGACCTTCGGCGGCGATCCGGCCCTGCAGCTCTCGGCGCGCGAGGTGAATCTCGCCGGCGCCTGCCCGGTGCGGTGCCTGAAGACGGCGCTGGCGGCCTTCACCACCATCGTCGAGCAGGGCGAGGGGGCGCCGCAGGACTCGGCGCACTCGCACTACCAGAAATTCCTGGGCATCCGCGCCGAGCTGCGCGCGCTCACCGCGCACAACCCGCAGTTCGTGCCGGCGCACCCGGCCGCGGTCAACCCGGTGCTGCGGCGCCCGCCGCGCCCGGAGGGGCGGGTGTGGCTCGAGGATGCGACCGCGTTCGCGACCGTCGATCTGGCCAACGCCGCCTACGCGCTCATGCTGCGCCTGCTCGCCTACGCCTATGTGCTGCCCGGCCCGGGAGCCGAGAAGTCCCTGGTGGTGGATCTGGCGATCGGCCTCATGGGAGCGCTCGCCCCGCTCGCCGAGCGCGCGGCACGGCTTCCCGCCGGTCCCTCCAACCCCCACTGCAACGCCGGTGTCACCTTCATCACGCTGCGCGACTCGGCGCCGTTTCCGCCGGGTCCGGCCGCGCGGCGCGGGTTTCTCGAGCGCTTCGGCCAGCTGGCGGAGGTCGCCGCCGCGCTCGGCGCCGGGGGCGAGGAGCGCACGCGCAGCGCCGCGGCACGGTTTGCAGCGCTCGCCGGCCGCGCGGCGCGCGGCTTCGCACTCGGCCCCGCGCCGGCTGACCGGCCCGCGCCTGCCGCGCCGGCACCCGCTTCGGCCGCAGCCGCGGCGGACCCGCCACCGAGCGTGTCCGCCGACGGGATCGAGACGATCACCGGCAAGGACCTCGACCTCGTCTATCACGGCGCGCGCTGCATCCACTCACGCTTCTGCGTGACGCTCGCCCCGCAGGTGTTTCTCGCCAACGTGAAGGGCCCGTGGATACATCCGGATGCCATGCCGGTGGAGCGTCTGGTCGAGATCGCGCACGCCTGCCCCTCGGGCGCCATCGCTTACCGCCGGCGCGACGGTCAGCCCGATGAGGGGCCGCCGCCGGTCAACTTCGCGAGCGTGCGCGAGGCCGGACCGTACGCGTTCCGCGCGCGCCTCGAGATCGACGGCACCGCGGCCGGCTATCGCGCCACTCTGTGCCGCTGCGGCGCCTCCCGGCACAAGCCCTACTGCGACGGCTCGCACCACGGCGCCGGCTTCAGCGCCAGCGGCGAGCCGGCGAGCGCCGGCACCGACATGCTGCCGGTGCGCGATGGCGTGCTCGCCATCGATCCGCAGCCGGACGGGCCGCTCAAGGTGCGCGGTAACCTCGAGATCATGAGCGGCACCGGGCGGGTGGTGGCGCGGCTGACGCAGACGGCGCTGTGCCGCTGCGGCGCCAGCGCCAGCAAGCCCTTCTGCGACGGCAGCCACGCGCGCATCGGCTTCAAGTCGCGCTAGGGGAAAAGCGCGCTACGGCGCGCACAAACTCCCCGATCTCGGTGGCACTCGGCTCGCCCGGCCCGTAGCGCAGCCGCGCGTAGGTCAGACACAGCGCCAGCACCGGCGCCTCCAGATCGGGGCGCACGCCGGCCACGGCCTGCGCATAGGCGAGCGGCCCCTCGTGCGCGGCGCGCGCGCGGCCGGCGCGCGCCAGCTTGCGGCCGAGCCGCAGGTAGGCGCGGCCGAGCGCATCGCGACGCGGCCGCTCGCGGCGGCTCGCGGCGAGCGCCAGCACGCCGAGCCACAGGCTCAGGGCGGCCGCCACGCCCCAGCCGAGGTAGCGTGCCTCCGGCACCCGCACGCCGAGCCGGGACAGAAGGTCCAGCTGGCTTTGGTAGTTGAAGCGCACGACCTTCTCGCTCCACCAGGCGTTCACCGCGTCCCAGCGCTGCAACAGGCCCTCGAGCCAGTGGCCGTGCAGCAGGCGCTGTGGTGCGGAGAACGCGCCCGGCAGCATGTCGAAGACGCTGCGCTGCAGCCGCTCCGGCGCCACCACCGCGGTCGGATCGATGCGCACCCAGCCGCGCCCCTCGAGCCACACCTCGGCCCAGGCGTGCGCATCGGCCTGACGCACCTCGATGAAGCCGCCGACCGGGTTCCATTCGCCGCCGAGGTAACCGGTCACCACGTGCGCGGGCACCTGCGCGGCGCGCATGAGTGACACGAACGCCGAGGCGTAATGGCCGCAGAACCCCTCGCGCGTGCGGAACAGCAGATCATCCACCGCGTCGGGCCCGAGTGGCTGCGGCTCGAGCGAGTACACGAAGCCGCCCGTGCGCAGGTAAGCGAGCGCCGCGGTCACGAACGCCGCCGGGCTCCCGGCTTTCTGGTACAGCCGCTGCGCGAGCTCGCGCGTGCGCGGGTTGGCCTGGGGCGGGAGCGCGGTGTCCTCGCGGCGGCTGCCGGCGCTCAGGGGATCGAGGCTGCGCGCGGCGAGGTAGGAGAGCGCCTCGTAGCCCTGCGGCTCGGTGACGGCACTGGCGGCGATGAGCTGGTAGTCGTAGGTGAGGAACACGCGCGGCGCCGGGGACTGCGCCGGAATGTCGAGTGCGAACCAGAAGCGCCGCTGCGTCGGCTCGAGCAGCACGTGGTAGCGCACCGGCTCGCCCTCGAAGCGCAGCCGGGGCCGCGCCTGGAAGGAGCCCTCGGCACGCCGCCAGGTGTGCCCATCGAAGTCGTGCAGCACCGGTCCGCGCCAGTACAGTGCCGCCGCGGGCGGACGCACCCCGGCGAATGTTGCGCGCAGCGCCACGCTGTAATCGGCCACGAGCTCGCTGATGCTGCCGGGGCTCATGCTGTCGGAGAGCCCGGTGAGGGCCACGTTGCCGCGCGGGATCGCCCAGAACGAGCCCGGCAGGCGCGGAAAGAACACGAACAGCGCGGCCGCCAGGGGCAGCGCAATGAGCAGCGCGCGTCCGGCCAGGCGCAGCGCCGGCAGGGTCGTAAGAGTCGGCGTGGCGATCACCGCGAGTGCGGCGACGCACAGCCACGCCTGTGCGCCGTAGAGCGGCACGCGCGCGAGGTCCTGGCGGTCGAGGCAGGCCGCGAGCAGCAGGAACAGGCCCGTGCCGCACAGGATCACCAGATCACGCGCGCCGCGAGTCTCGAGGAGCTTCAGCGCGGCCATGAGCAGCAGCAGCGTCGTGCCGGCGGCGAGGCCGTTGAGCGTGTGGAACCGCGCCAGCACCACCACCGCCATGGCGAGCGCGAGCACGGAGCGCACGATGCGCCCGGGCAGCCACAGTCCGCGCCGCGTGGCGAGCAGCCGCCAGGCCATGAGCGCGGCGCAGCTCAGGCTCGCCCACAGCGGCAGCCGGTCAGCGTGCAACAGCACCCCGCCGCCGAGGGCCGCGCAGCTCCAGGCGAGCGCGCGGGGCGGCAGCGGCGGCGCGGGCGCCTTCATGCGGCGGGTCCCGCAGGCGGCGCGAACGCGGCGAGGAGCTTCAGGCAGCCGTGGCGGTGCTGCGGCCCGTGCTCGGCCGCGAGCGCCGCCTGCGGCAGCCGCAGCGCGTAGCGCTCGCCGCGCGCTTCGGCCTCGACCACCCAGCGCGCCAGCTGCGACAGCCGCGCCTCGGTGCCTGGCAGCGGCACGCGCGTGAAGTCGAACAGGCGCAGCTCCGCGCCGGAGGGCTGGTACTCCTTCACCAGGAGCGGCGCCTCGCGCGCGTAGGCCTTCCAGTCCACCTGGCGCGGCGAGTCGCCCTCGCGAAACGGGCGCAGGCCCAGCCACTCGTCGAACCCGGCACCGCCGCCCACGCGCTCGCCGCTGCGCCGGCCCAGCTCCTCGGGCATCGGCAGCTGGCCGGCGGGCTGCGGGTAGACGACCCACTCGACCGGCAGGTGCACCCAGGTCCAGGCGCGGAACAGTCCGAAGGGATGGCGCGTCTCCAGGCGCACGCGGCTTACGTGCCGCACGCCGCGCGCCTGCGGCGCAAGCGGCGCCTCGATGATCGCGCGGGCGTCGCCGGCGAGGTCGACGGCCGCTCCCGGGGCCTGCTCGACCGCCGCCTGCAGGCGATAGCGCGGCGCGCGGTGCGGATTGGCGAGCGCCACGCGCAGCGCTCCCGGCTGCTGCGCGAATACCGCTTCGCTGCCGAGGGCCTGCACCTCAAGGCCGAGGAGGTTGTGGTGGCACAGCTGCATGGCGACCAGCGCCAGCGCCGCGAGCGTGAAGGTGAGAAACAGCGCGAGGCTGTTGGCGTAGTTGAGGCCGGCCAGCAGCATCACGAACACCAGCGCCCCGAAGGCGAGGCCGGCGCGCGTCGGCAGGATGTACAGGCGGCGCCGCTCGAGCCGTATGGGCAGCTGATCCTCGCCCTGGCGGCGTCGCACCCACGCCGCGGCGCGCGCGCTGGCGCGCCGCCGCAGCGCCGGCCAGGGGTTCAGGCGCAGCAGTGCCGCGGCCGGGGCGGGCACGGTCAGGGCGGCACGGCCACCGCGCGCACCAGCTCGCCGGCGAGGTCCTCGTGCGTGGCGGCCGGGTCGCGCCGCTCCAGCCGGTGCGCGACCACCGCCGGCAGCACCGCCTGCACGTCCTCGGGCAGCACCGCGGCGCGGCCGCTCAGGTACGCCCAGGCCTGGGCGGCGCGGATCAGGCCCTGGCCGGCGCGGGGCGAGAGGCCGAGCTTGAGGTCGGCGCGCTCGCGGGTACGCGCGAGCAGCGTCTGGGTGTAATCGAGCACCGCCTCGGCGATATGCACGGCGCGCACCTCGCGCTGCAGGCGCACGACCGTGGCCGCGTTCAGCGCCGGGGTGAGTGCGGGCAGCAGCTCGCGCCGCTCGCCGCCGCGCAGCAGCGCCCGCTCGTGGGCGGCGTCGGGATAGCCGAGCGTGACGCGCATGAGGAAGCGGTCGAGCTGCGACTCCGGCAGCGGGAAGGTGCCGAGCTGCTCGTGCGGGTTCTGCGTGGCGACGACGAAGAACGGCTCGGGCAGGGCGTAGGTGGTACCGTCGGCGCTGACCTGGCGCTCCTCCATCGCCTCGAGCAGCGCGCTCTGCGTGCGGGGGCTGGCGCGGTTGACCTCGTCCGCGAGCAGAAGCTGCGTGAAGATCGGCCCCTGGCGGAAGTTGAAGCGCTGCGTGGAGCGGTCGAACACCGACACCCCGATGATGTCCGCCGGCAGCAGGTCGCTGGTGAACTGCACGCGCTGCCAGGCGAGCCCGAGCACGTGCGCGAGCGCGTGCGCCAGCGTGGTCTTGCCGACCCCCGGCACATCCTCGATCAGAAGGTGCCCGCGCGCGAGCAGGCACGCCAGGCACAGCCGGATCTGCTCGCCCTTGCCGAGGATCACCGTCTCCAGAAGCTCGAGCGCGCGGGCGAGCCCGGCATCCTCGGCGGACGGCGCGGCGCTCATGGTGGCAGCATCCCGCGCACGCGCTCGAGCTGGCTGTTGAGCTCGGCGGCCGTGCGGCGCAGCTCCGCGGCACGCTCGCGCTCGGTCGCCACCACCGCCGCCGGGGCGTTGCGCACGAAGCTCTCGTTGGCGAGCTTGGCGTGCGTCTTGGCGAGATCGGACTCGGCGCGACTGATGAGCTTGCCGAGCCGGTCGATTTCCGCGGCGGCATCGATCAGGCCGGCCATCGGCACGAGCAGCGCCAGCGTGCCGACGAGGGCCACCGCGGACTGCGGGGCGCTCGCACCGCCCGGCAGCACCGTGATCGCCTCGAGCCCGGCCAGGCGCAGCAGCAGTGTGTGGTGACGCTCGATCAGGGCACGGTCCTCGGCCGTGGCGTCGCGGCACAGGAGCGGAATGCGCCGGCTCGGGGCGATGTTCATCTCGCCGCGGATCTGGCGCACCCCGAGGATCACCGCCTTCAGCCACTGCGCCTCGTGCTCGGCACCCTCATCGACCGGGAACTCCTGCGGGCGCGGGAAGGGCGCGAGCATCACGCTGTCCCCGCTCACCCCGGCGAGCGGGGCGATGCGCTGCCAGATCTCCTCGGTGATGAAGGGCATGAAGGGGTGCAGCGCGCGCTGCAGCGCTTCCAGCACCGTGGTGAGGGTGTGCAGCGTGCCGCGCCGCGCCGCAGCCGGCGCCTCCTTGTCCTGCAGCACCGGCTTGGTGAGCTCAAGGTACCAGTCGCAGAAGTCGTACCAGGCGAACTCGTACAGCGCGCTGGCCGCGAAGTCGAAGCGGTAGTCGCGCAGCGCCTGCTCGAGGGTGGCGAGCATGCGGCCGAAGCGCGAGCGGATCCAGCGCTCGGCGATGCCAAGCTCCTGCGGCGCGCCGCGCACCGGGGCTTCCGCGGCGGCCACCAGGGTGACGAAGCGCGCCGCGTTCCACAGCTTGTTGCAGAAGTTGCGGTAGCCGCCGACCCGACCCAGGTCGAAGCGGATGTCGCGGCTCGGCGCGGCGAGGGCGGCGAAGGTGAAGCGCAGCGCATCGGTGCCGTGGGCGGCGATGCCCTCGGGGTAGGCCTTGCGCGTGGCCTTCTCGATCGCCGGGGCGAGCTGCGGCTGCATGAGCCCGCTGGTGCGCTTGGCGAGCAGCGCCTCGAGGCTGATGCCGTCGACGATGTCGAGCGGGTCGATGACGTTGCCCTTGGACTTGGACATCTTCTCGCCGTGCTCGTCGCGGATGAGCCCGGTGATGTAGACGTCGCGGAACGGCACGTCGCCCATGAACTTCAGGCCCATCATCAGCATGCGCGCGACCCAGAAGAAGATGATGTCGAAGCCGGTGATCAGCACGCTCCCGGGGTAGAAGCGCCTGAGCTCGGGCGTCGTGGCCGGCCAGCCCAGGGTCGAGAACGGCCACAGCGCGGAGGAGAACCAGGTATCGAGCACGTCCTCGTCCTGGCGCAGCGCGCGCTCCCCCAGATGGTGCGTGCTGCGCACCTCGGCCTCGCTGCGGCCGACGTAGACGTTGCCGTCCGCGTCGTACCAGGCGGGGATGCGGTGGCCCCACCACAGCTGGCGGCTCACGCACCAGTCGCGGATGTTGCGCATCCACTCGAAGTAGGTGCGTGCCCAGTTCTCCGGCACGAAGCGCGTGCGCCCGGCCTCGACCGCGGCGATGGCCGGCGCGGCCAGCGGGGCGATCCTCACGTACCACTGGTCGGTGAGGTAGGGCTCGAGCACGGCGCCGGAGCGGTCCCCGCGCGGCACCACCAGGCGGTGCTTCTCGGTCTTCTCGAGCAGGCCCTGCGCGCTCAGCTCGGCCACGACGCGCGCGCGCGCCACGAAGCGGTCGAGGCCGCGGAAGCGCTCCGGCACGGTGTCGGCGAGCGTCGCGCGCGGGGTGAACACGTTGATGAGCGGCAGGCCGTGGCGCTGCCCGATCTCGTAGTCGTTGAAGTCGTGCGCCGGAGTGATCTTCACGCACCCGGAGCCGAAGGCCGGATCGACGTACTTGTCGGCGATGACCGGAATCAGCCGCCCGGTGAGCGGCAGACGCACCTCGCGGCCGATCACAGCGCGGTAGCGCTCGTCCTCCGGGTGCACCGCGACCGCGGTGTCGCCGAGCAGGGTCTCGGGGCGAGTGGTGGCGACGGTGAGGCTGCCGGAGCCGTCCGCGAGCGGGTAACGCAGATGCCACAGCTGCCCGTCCTCTTCCGCGGCCTGCACCTCGAGGTCGGACAAGGCGGTAAGCAGCACCGGGTCCCAGTTGACCAGGCGCTTGCCGCGGTAGATCAGTCCCTCCCCGTGCAGGCGGACGAACACCTCGGTGACCGCCTGCGACAGCTGCGGATCGAGCGTGAAGCGCTCACGCGACCAGTCCACCGACTCCCCCAGGCGGCGCATCTGCGCGCTGATCGTGCCGCCGGACTGGGCCTTCCACTGCCAGACGCGCTCGAGGAACTGCTCGCGCGTGAGGTCGGCGCGCTTTACGCCCTGCGCATTGAGCTGGCGCTCCACCACCATCTGCGTGGCGATGCCGGCATGGTCGGTGCCCGGTTGCCACAGCACATCCTCCCCGCGCATGCGGTGGTAGCGGGTGAGGGCGTCCATCAGCGTGTGCTGGAAGGCGTGCCCCATGTGCAGCGTGCCGGTCACGTTCGGCGGCGGGATCATGATGCAGTAGGGCGTGCCGTGGCCGCTCGGGGCGAACCAGCCGTGCTGTTCCCAACGCTCGTAGATGCGCCGCTCGATCTCGGCGGGCGCGTAGACCTTATCCATCCGTGCGCTTTGCAACCAGGAAAATAGGGGGGCGGCGGAGGATTATAGCGGCATGCCCCGCGCGGGCACGCGCGGGGAGCTGCTGGCTCAGCGGGAGGGCTGCGCGCGCGTCCCGCGCCGCACGCGGCAGAAGCGCACGTGCCGGCGCGGGCGCGCGTGCGCCGCGCCGTGGCGCTTCAGCGGCCCGCGCGCTGGATCAGGAAGTCCGCGAGCAGCGGCGTCGGGCGGCCCGTGCTGCCCTTCTGCGCACCGCTCTGGTAGGCGATGCCCGCGACGTCGAGGTGCGCCCATTTCAGCCCCTGGGTGAATTTGGCAAGGAAAGCCGCGGCGGTGATGGCACCGCCGTCGCGGCCACCGACGTTGGCGAAGTCCGCGAAGTTGCTCTTGAGCGCCTCGGCGTACTCCTCGGTCAGCGGCAGCTGCCAGCAGCGGTCATCGGCGCGCACCCCGGCAGCCAAGAGCTCCTCGATCAGCTTATCGTCATTGCCCATGACGCCGGCGTGGTGATGACCGAGCGCCACCACGCACGCGCCGGTGAGGGTGGCGATGTCGATGACCACGGCGGGGTGGAAGCGGCGCGCGTAGTGCAGGGCGTCGGAGAGGATCAGGCGCCCCTCGGCGTCGGTGTTGAGGATCTCCACCGTCTGCCCGGAGGAGCTCGTGGCGATGTCGCCGGGCTTGACCGCGCGGCCGCCCGGCATGTTCTCCACGGCGGCGACCAGGCCGATGACATTGAGTTTCAGGCGCAGCTGCGCAGCGAGCGTCAACGTGGCGATCACCGCCGCCGCGCCGGACATGTCGAACTTCATCTCGTCCATGCCCGGCGGGTCTTTCAGCGAGATGCCGCCGGTATCGAAGGTGACGCCCTTGCCGACCAGCACCACCGGGGGCTGCTCCTTCTTCGCGCCCTGGTACTCGAGCACGATGAAGCGCGGCGGCTGGGCGCTGCCCTGGGATACGGCGAGCAGGCAGCCCATCTTCTCGCGCCGTATCGCCGGCTCATCCAGCACCTTGACCTTGAGGCTGCCGTGCTTCTTGGCCAGGGCGCGCGCTTCCTCGGCCAGGTACAGCGGCGTGCACACGTTGGCGGGAAGATTCGCGAGGTCCTTCTGGATGGCCTGCGCTGCCGCCACGGCCTCCCCGTCGGCGAGGCCCTGCGCGGCGGCACTCGCCTTGCGCACCGGTCCGGCCAGCACCTTCTTGAGCGCCGTCGGCGGCGGCTTTTTTGCCGTCTTCAGATCGTTGACACGGTAGAGCGCCGCGCCGGTGAGCTCGGCCACCTGGCGCCCGAGATAGTAGTCATCGAGCTGCTTGGCCTCCGGCCGGTCGAGCGCGATGGCGCAGCTGGCGATGCGCGTGCGCACCAGCGCGGCAAGCGCCGCCTGGCAGGCGCGCCGCCACGCCTTGCGCTGGAAGGCCTTCTTGGTGCCAAGACCGGTGAGCATGACCCGTGAGGCGCTGATTCCCGGCAGGTCTGCGATCAGGAGCGTGTCGCCCGCGCGTCCGGCGAAATCGCCGCGCGCGAGCAGCTTCTTCAGGCGGCCACCGCTGGCGCTGTCCACCGCGCGCGCTTCGCCGCTCAGCTCACCCTCTTCAAACACCCCAAGCACCAGGCAGTCCACAGCGATCCCTGCCAGGCCCTTGCTCCAGACGCCGAATTCCATTGCGTATCCCCTTCTTGTTGAGGCGCGTTAGACTCTCATTTACCTTATTGAGCGCCTCGCTCCGTCGCGCAGTGCCAGCGCTGCGCACGTGCACGCGAGGGGCAAGTGTAACGCAAGAAGAGCCCGGATTTGCGGGCGGACGAGGGGACGGTCGCACGTTGGGGAATATCCTCGGACGTTACATTCTGCGCGAGGTCGTGCTGGCCTGGCTGCTTGTAACCGGTGTGCTGCTCGTCATCCTCCTCGCCTATCAGGTGGTCGGCGTGCTCGAGCGCGCCGCGGCCAACCAGTTTCCCCCCGGCGTGGTGCTCGAGCTGGTGTGGCTCGGCGCGCTGCAGTACCTGTCGATCCTGCTGCCGGTCGGCCTGCTGCTCGGGGTGGTGCTGGCCTTCGGCCGGCTCTATGCCGACAGCGAGATGGCTGCCGCGCTCGCCTGCGGGGCGGGGCCGGCGAATATCTATCTGCCGGTGGTACTGCTCGCGCTCGTCGTCGCCTCCGGGCTTGCCTGGCTCACCCTGGTGCTCGCCCCCCAGGCCACGGCGCAGGCGCTGGCGCTGCGCCAGGCCGCGGTGCGCGCCGGGCAGTTCGCGCCCATCGCCGCGGGCAAGTTCCGCACCTTTGCGGGCGGCAACGCCGTCGTCTACGCCCAGTCCATCAATCCCGATGGCACGCTGCACGATGTCTTCGTCGAGCGCAGCCGCGGGCCACTGGTCCAGGTGGCGCTCGCCACGCGCGCCCGCCACAGCGTGACCGCCGACGGCATGACTCACATTCTCACCCTCTATGACGGCGAGCGCTTCGAGGGCGTGCCGGGCAGCGCCGAGTTCCGCATCGTGCGCTTCGCCGAGCACGTGATTCCGGTGCAGGTGCCGCTGGCGCGCGACCAGGTGCGTGAGGTCGAGGCGCGCCCCAGCCTCGAGCTGGCGCAGGCCAGCGATCCGCAGCAGCGCGCGGAGCTGCAGTGGCGCATCGCCACCCCGCTCATGTGCCTGGTGCTGGCGCTGATCGCGGTGCCGCTCGCGCGGCTGCGGCCGCGCCAGGGGCGCTACGCCCGCGTGTGGGTGGCGCTGCTCATCTTCCTGCTCTACTCGCAGCTCATCTCGGTGGGCAAGGTGATGCTCGGGCGCGGCAGCCTGCCGGCATTCCTCGGGCTGTGGTGGACCCACGCGATCGTGGTGGGGCTGGCCCTGCTGGTGATCGTGGGGCCGGCTCTCGCCCATCGCCTGCGCTACCGCCTGAGTGCCGCATGAACATCCTCGACCGCTACATCGTGCGCACCATCCTCGTCTCGGTGCTGATGGTGGGGGTGGCGTTCCTGGCGCTCGGGGCGCTCATCATCTTCATCGGGGAGCAGGACGACATCGGCAGCGGCCGCTACAACGCCGTCGCGGCCCTTTGGTACACGCTGCTGAATCTGCCGATCTTTGCCTTCGACCTGATGCCGATCGTGGCGCTCATGGGCTCGCTCATCGGCCTCGGCGGCCTCGCACGCGGGAGCGAGATCACCGTGGTGCGCGCCACGGGCATCTCCATCGCGCACCTCGCCGGCATCTGCCTGCTCGCGGCCTTCATCCTCACCGGGCTGGCGGTCGTGTTCGGCGAGTTCCTGGGGCCGGCCCTG
Organism: uncultured Pseudomonadota bacterium; assembly: GCA_963825385.1. Lineage (GTDB taxonomy): Bacteria > Pseudomonadota > Gammaproteobacteria > Steroidobacterales > Steroidobacteraceae > 13-2-20CM-66-19. Next base: position 740,642 of record CAWGSX010000003.1, read on the forward strand.
CAACAGACGGCGCGCGAGCAGAAGGCCTTCAGCCGCTTCAACAACGTCAGCTTCGGCAACGGCGGCGCCTGGGTCCGCGACGGCAACCTCATCCTGCACGTCGCGGCGCAGTCGAGCGAGAGCCAGTTCGGCGGCATGCAGATCTTCGAGCTGTCCCCCGAGTACCGCCTGCAGGCGCTAGGCCAGGCGCAGCACGCGGTGGCCGGTACGGCGGGGGAGAAGGGCAAATGGCTGCTGAGCGGCTACACCGAGTCGCGCTTCGCCGGCGACACGGTGACCCCGACGCCTCCCGGGCCGCGCGTGCTCACCTCCAACGTCACGGCGGGATTTCTCGGGCTGGCGATCGAGAATCCGGACCAGCTCACCAACCGGGCGCTGTGGCGGCTGATCAGCTACTACCGCAGCAACGGGCTCGCCGACCGCGAGTACGTGTTCGCGTTCTGGTCGCGCATCGCCCGCACCGTGGCGGTGCTGTTCACCGTGCTGCTCGCCATCCCCTTCGTGCTCGGCTCGCTGCGCTCGACCGGCACCGGCACGCGCATGCTGATGGGGCTGATCCTCGGCATCGCGTTCTTTCTGCTCGAGAAGCTCATCGAGAGCGGCACCGTGGTCTTCAGCCTCAATCCCATCGTGCTCGCGTGGCTGCCGACCGCGCTGCTCGCGCTGGTGACCGTGACGCTGCTCGCGCGGGCGCGCTGATCCTCAGCCCACGCCGCGCACGTGCTTGGGCAGCGCCTCGCTCAGAAGCTCCCACGGCAGGCGCTCGCCGCACCATACGTGCATCTGCGGCGCCAGCTGCGCGGCCGCATCGAGCGTGGCCAGCGTCAGGTCGATCTCCGCCGGGCGACGCTCGTTGCGATAGGTGAGCGAGGTGCCGCAGTCACGGCAGAACCCGCGCAGCACCGCGGCCGAGGAGCGGTACTCGGCGAGCGTGCCGCGCGTGACCCGGAAGGACTCGTGCGCGAAGCTCACCCACGGCACGCCGGGTGCGCCCACGGCGCGGCGGCAGCTCGCGCAGTGGCAGTAGCACGGGTTGGCGCCGGCACCGCGCACCTCATAGCGCACCGCGCCGCACAGGCAACCGCCGCTGAGCACCGCTTGCGACATGCGCGCTACGTTAGCACTCGTTGCTTCCACGCTCCATTCTGGGACAACATCCGGCACCTTTGCGACGCGTACGGCTTTGAGGAGCACAGATGTCAGTCAGGTTCAGGCGGGGTGTTGGGGCGCTGGCGCTGCTGGCGTGCTTGAGCGCGGTACGGGCGGCGGACCTGGAGGTACGCCTCGATGCGCGGCAGATCGCGCGCAAGCACGTGCACACCGAGCTGTCACTCGCCGTGCCGAGCGGGCCGGTGACGCTGGTGTTCCCGCAGTGGATTCCCGGCGAGCACGGCCCGACCGGACCGCTGAACACACTCGTCGGCATGAGCATCCGCGCCGGCGGCCAAGCCCTGAGCTGGGAGCGTGATCCGAAGGACATGTTCGCGATCCGCCTCACCGTGCCGGCCGGGGCCGGGCGGCTGCAGATCACGCTCGAGACCGGGCTGCCGACGGAAGGGGGCGAGTTCACCGCCGGTCCCTCGAGCAGCGAGCAGCTGGCGGTGATCTCCTGGAACCAGTTCGTGCTGCTGCCCAAGGGGCGCGATGCGGCGACCATCACCACCGAGGCGGTGGTGCTGCCGCCGCCGCAGTGGCAGCTCAGCAGCGCCCTGGCACTCACCGCGCAGGCCGACGGCGGCGTGCGCCTCGAGAGCGCCTCGCTCGCGCGTCTCATCGATTCACCGCTGCAGATGGGCCGCTTCCTGCGCCGCATCGAGCTGCCCGGCTCCGCCCCGCTGCCGCAGCTTAAGCATACGATCTCGATCGCCGCCGACAGTAGCGCTGCGGCGGTGGTGCCGGAGGACTTCGCCCCCTCCTACGGGCGGCTCGTGGCGCAGGCCGGGATGCTGTTTGGCACGCGCATGTACCGCCATTACACCTGGCTTTTGACACTCTCCGATCACGTGACGCACTTCGGACTCGAGCACCACGAGTCCAGTGATGACCGCGCGGATGAGAACTCCCTGAGTGACGGGCCGCTGCGCGAGGGCGTCGCGGAGCTGCTGGCGCACGAGTACGTGCACAGCTGGAACGGCAAGTACCGGCGCCCGGCGGGACTGCTCAGTCCCGACTATCAGCGCGCCATGGACGGCTCGCTGCTGTGGGTGTACGAGGGCATGACGCAGTACTGGGGCACGGTGCTGCCGGTGCGCGCCGGCCTGATCACGGCGCAGTCGCACCGCGAGATGCTCGCCGCGCTCGCCGGCGGCTTCGACATCCAGGTGGGCAACCGCTGGCGGCCGCTGGCCGATACCGCGGTCGCGGCGCAGATTCTCTACGACGCGCCCGCTGCCTGGTCCAACAGCCGCCGCGACGTCGACTTCTACGAGGCCTCGGAATTTCTGTGGCTGAACGTGGACGCGGAGCTGCGCCAGAAAAGCGGCGGCCGCGCCTCGCTCGATGACTACGTCAGGCGCTTCTACGCCGGCCCCGGCGGAGAGCCGGCGCTCAAACCCTACCTCGAGTCCGAGGTGTACACGACGCTCGCCGCGGTCGTGCCCGGGGACTGGCGCGCGCTCATCCGCCGCCACCTCGACTCGCTCGGGCCGCAGGCGCTGCTCGCGGGCCTGCGCGCCTCGGGCTGGCAGCTCAGCTACAGCCCGGAGAGGAATGCTTACCTCGACACCGAGCAGCGCCGCCGCAAGTTGACCGTGCGGCTGTGGTCGCTCGGGCTGACGCTCGATGAGAAGGACGCCGTCGCCGACGTGGTCGAGACGGGCGCCGCGGCGCAGGCCGGAATCTCTCCCGGCATGAAGCTGATCGCCGTCAACGGCCGCAAGTACAGCGCCGAGGTCCTCGATGCAGCGCTCCTGGCCGCCCAGGAAGACAAGAAGCCGATCGAGCTGTTGATCGAGAACGCGGACTACTACCGCACGGTGAGCGTGAGCTACAGCGGCGGACCGCGCTGGCCGCACCTGACGCGCATCGAGGGTCAGCCGGACCTGCTGGGCCAGATTCTGACGCCCCGCAGCAACTGAGTCTGCGGCTGCGCTGTTGGTGCCACGCCGCCATGCGCCTACACTGGCGGCTGCCGCTGCGTCATGCGACGCACATAACTTCTAACACCGACAGCAGACGGGGAGACAGCTCATGCGCAGGTATCTTTTGACTCTGGCGCTCCTGGCGCCGGGAGCGGTGCTGGCCGCCAGCGCCTTCGACGGCACCTGGAAGGCGCGTCTGGATTCAGTCAAGGTCACCGGCAAGCCGGACGTGTGGGTGATCGCCAACGGCAACTACAGCTGCGCGAGCTGCGACCCGCCCATCGACAAGGTCCCGGCCGACGGCGCCTGGCACAAAGTCGGCGGCCACGCCTACTACGACGAGCTGCGCGTCACGGTGGTCGATCCGCGCACGGTGGAGATCAGCCAGCGGCAGGGCGGCAAGCTGCTCGGCTCCAACACCATGCAGCTTGCCGCCGACGGCAACAGCTTCGCCGGCAAGTTCATCAGCTACCAGGGCGCGCAGCCGGGCACCGGCACTTATTCGGAGAAGCGCGTGGCAGCGGCGCCCGCCGGCGCGCACGCGCTCTCGGGCTCGTGGCTGCAGGATCAGATGAGCGCCGCTAACGACGCGGTGAGCGTCGTGCAATACACCATGACGGCCGAGCAGTTCAGCATGAAGCAGAACGGGCAGAGCTACGAGGCCCGCTTCGACGGCCCGCAGGTGCCGCTGGTGGGTGACCCGGGGGGCACCAAGGTGAAGGTGCACAAGGTCGACGAGCACACGGTAGCCGAGACCGATTACCGCCAGGGCAAGGTGGTGGACGAGGTCCGCTACGTGGTGGCGCAGGACGGCAAGTCGGTCCTGCTCACCGACAAGGACCTGGCACATGGGCAGACGACCACGCTGATTCTCGACAAGCAGTAAGCCCTGAACCCCGGCGCAGACGCTCCTGCGCCGGGGCTCGCGGGCTGATATCGCGACACTAGTGTCGCAGCGCTTCGTCCGGAAACAGCCAGCAGTAGAAGCACTCGGGCTTGTCGCTGCGCTCGGGCAGCACGTGGCTCACCACCGGCTGATCGCTCGGCGAGGCCGCGAACTCAAACCCCTGGCTGGCCATATCGTGCGGGACCACCTCGAGGGCACCGGCATTGCGCAGGATGTCGCCCGCGCGCCGGGTCTCGACATCGCCGCGCGGGTGCACGGCGATCACGGCCACCTCGCCGCTGGCGACGCGCTCGGTCAGCCCCGCCACCAGGGCCTGCTCCTGCGGCTGGTTCAGCAGCGTGCCAAAGTACTGACGGAACTGCTGCGTGGCGGATGATGCGGGCTGCTCGCCCGCACGGCCCTTCTCGGCGCGCGCGGTGAGTTCGACCCGGTCGGTCGGAAAGCCGTCCCTGACCAGAGCCGTGCGTACCTGCTCCGCTGCGCTCGCGCGCGGAAAAATCGCCAGTAGTACCGCGCTCATAGCCCGTCTCCTTCATCTGCCGCCGAGCTTGCCTTGAGCATACGCGGCGCGGCGGCAGCCGCCTTAGGGCCGCAACGCAAGCTCCGGTCGGCCGGGGCCGACAGCTGTGCGCGCGGGCGCAAGGGGAGGGTAATTCGGCCGCGGCCGCCTTAGGATCGCCGCATGCCCGCAACGCGCCGCCGGGGCCGGCCGCCCCACGCCGACCTGCTCACGCCCGCCGAGTGGCGCGTGGTCCATGCCGTGCAGCACGGCATGAGCAACCGCGAGATCGCGCGGCGCCGCGGCATCAGCGCGGACGCGGTGAAATTCCATCTCGGCAACGCCCTGGGCAAGCTCGGTCTCGCCGACCGCGCGGCGCTCCGGGCCTGGTTCCGCGCTCCTGCCGACAGCGCCCTGAAGCTAAATGAGGCCACCATGACCGACGCGACCGCGGTGACTGCCCTGGCCCAGGTCTCCCGCAGCGTGCGTGATATCCGCGCAGCCGAGGCCTGGTACGGGGGCGTCCTGGGCCTGAAGCATCTGTATACGTACGGAACGCTGGCCTTCTTCGATCTGGGTGGCACGCGCCTGTATCTGCAGGAGCAGGCCGAGCCCGCCGCCGAATCGATGCTCTACCTGAAAGTCACGGACATCGCGGCGGCGTATGCGGCGCTCAAGGCGCGCGGGGTGGAGTTCCTGAGCGCCCCGCACCTGATCCACCGGCACGGCGACGGTACCGAGGAGTGGCTCGCGCCCTTCAAGGACCCGGAGGGGCGGGCGCTGGCGCTGATGGCGCAGGTGCCCCCCGCGCCCGCTGCCGCGGCGCGCTAGCCGCCAGGGGGGGTCGAGGGTGTGCGGGCTCCCGCGGGCGTCTTGGCGGCGGGCTTCTTCGGCTCGGGCAGGGGCTTCAGCAGCTCGGTGACCGGCACGAAGATGGCCGCGTACTTGTAGTCGGGGATCTCGAACTCCCAGCCGCTCAGGCGGGCGTTGAGCTTCTGCGCCTCCGCGGCGCTCCCTGGCTGCGTCGAGCGTGCCGCCAGGGTCAGCAGTGCGCGGGCGCCGTCCTTGCGGCCGGTGGCCTCGATCTCCAGTCCGTCGAAGGTGCGGAACAGCGCGCGCGCGCTCGTCACACCCGCGGGGGCGCTGGCCCCCTTGCTGACATCATCGAGCGTCACCCCGCTCAGGCCCGCGGCGAGGGTGTCGGCGGCTCCGGCCGCGGACAGCTCCCGGCCCCTGGGCAGCGGCGTGAGGCTGTAGTGGGCGTCCTCCTTCTTCTGCTTCGCCACGGTGAACGCTGCGCCGTCGGCGGGATGCTCCTCGATCTCACGCACACGCTCGGCCGGCAGGTCGATCAGGGTGTGGTCGAGCCAGTCCTTCGGAGCGGCATCCACGGTCAGCTGCGGCGCGGCGAGCAGGCTCTGCGCCGCGCCGCTGACCCGCACGTAACCTGACTTAGCTCCCGAGGGCTTGCCGACGATGAGACCCCAGGTACGGGCGGGGCTTACGATCGTGACCTCGGTACCGGCCGCCTTGGCGGAATTGACGTCCTCGACCCCGATCGCGGGGTAGTAGGCCGGCATGCGCGTCTTTTCCTCGACCACGTTGAGCGCGCCGAGGTTCAAAAGCAGGCGGCGCACGCGGGTGAGATCGGCCGGCCAGCTGCGCTCGGTCACGTTCCAGCCGCTGTCGGCGCGTTGCAGCGTGGTCGAGGTGCCATCGCCCTTCTTCAGGCGCACCTGCGTGACGGTGCTGACGCTGTGCTCAAGCCCCGGCAGGACGAGGTCGCCGGCGAGCGTGGCGCGCTCGAGGTGGCGCTGCGAGGACAGCCAGATCGCGAAGGCGATGACGGCGAGGGCTGCGGCGAGGAGCCACGCGACGCGACGTGCGCTCATGAGTGGCTCTCCACGAGGGGTCGGGTGCGCACGCGGCGGCGCCACAGCGCCAGGGCGAGTGCGATGAGTGCGAACAACACCGGTACCACGACGATATTGATGATCTTCAGCGTATTGCCGAGCTGCTTGATCTCCGCATCGAGGCCGGCACGCACGGCGCGCAGCTCCTTGCGGATGCGCAGCTTCTCGTGCTGGAAGCGCTCGATCTCCTGCTCCTGCTCGGGCGTGATGAGCAGGGCCGCACCGTTCTTGTTGGCGCCCCCCTTGGCCTCGAGCGTCGTCAGCTTCTCCTCGGTCGCCTGCAGCTGCTGCTCGAGCTCCTGCTCCTTGGCGTGGAAGCGCTCGTTGGCGATGCGGCGCAGTTTCTCGACGCGGTCGAAGGGGCGGGTGAAGGAGGCACGCCCGCGCACGCTGATCAGGTCGGCGCTGCCGGCGAGGTTATCGAGCGCGTTCTGCACCATATCGCCATTGCTGGCCCAGGCCTGGGTGAGGCGCTGGCCGAAGAAGTTCTGCGCGCGCACCCACAGGAAGTCCGAGAGCATGTCGGTGTCGGCGAACACGATGAGATTCAGCGGCTTGCTCGAGTTCTTGAGGTCGAGCTGCCCGGGCGGCAGCGTGACCCCGGCCGGCGGGCCGTTCGGGAACGCGGTGTGCACCATGCCGCTCACCCGCGCGGCGATGGTGTAGCGCTTGCCGGTGGGCTTGAAGCCATCGAGCAGCGTTGCCGGGTTCATGAGCATGCGGAAACGGTCCGTCGGCAGCAGCGCCGCGTCGGTGGAGGACTGCAGCAGCGGCTCGAAGCGCGTCTTGGCATCCTTCACCGGCTCGAGCGCGCCGGCGGTCGCGACGTTGACGTTGGAGAGGCCCGCGGTGATGACCTCATCGGGGGTGAAGCTGTCCTTGTCGAGTCCCAGGATGCCAATGTGCAGTGCCGGCTCCTCACCCTGGCGCATGGTCACCGAGAGCGCATGGCCGCGGTCGGCAACCACTTCCTTGGGATCGAACTGCACGCCCCAGGCATTGAGCAGGGTGCCGAAGTGCGAGGACTTGTCGGCGCTCATCGCCGCCATGGGATTGCCCGGGTCGGCGCCGGAGTTGTCGGCCTCGGACAGCGGGTCGACGAACACCAGGATATGCCCGCCGCGCAGGGCGAACTGGTCGATGGCGTACTCGGTGGCCGGGGCGAGGTTCTTCGGATGCACGAGCACGAGCACGTTCGTGTCCGGGTCGATCTTGGTGGCGTTGGGCTCGAGCGGACGCAGGTCAAACAGCTGCTGCGCCTCGCTGTACACCACCCAGGGCTCGCGCATGCCGCCCCCCTGAGGATCGAACGAGGGCCCCATGGGCAGCGTCGACAGCCACGATACGATCGGCTTCTTCGGGTTGGCGAGCTCGTAGACGAGCTTGACCACGTCGTATTCGAGGAACTGCTCCTTGTTGGGATCGAAGAATTCAATCGCCGCGTGGCCATCGGTGGCATTGGTGCCGGCGAGGCCGAAGTAGAACTGGCTGCCGGCCGCACCGACCGGCGCGCTGTGCACGCCGAGCTCCGCGGCGCGATCCTCCTCCTCGGAGAAGGGCTGCGGATCGATGACGTGCAGGTGCAGCTTGCCGTTGGAGCGCGCGGCGAGCTCCTCGAGGAACTCGCGCACGCGCGTGCCGTAGCTCTTCAGCTGCGGCAGCTGCTGCGCGGTCTTCTCGGAGTAGAAGAAGTACAGGTTGATCGGCTCCTTGATGCCCGCAAGGATGCGGTCCGTGCCCGGCGCGGTGGTGTAGAGGCGGTTCTGCGTCAGGTCGAGGCGCCAGCCGCGCAGCGCATAGTTGAAGAGCACCGTGAGTCCGATGAACAGCAGCGCCAGCGCCAGGAGCGCACCGCCGCCTAAGGTGGAGCGTTTGAGCATGGGAATCAGTCCGCCTTGCGCAGCTCGAGCGTGATGGTGGTCGCGAGCAGGAAGAAGCCGATGAGCATCCCGAAGTACAGCAGGTCACGCACGTCGATCACGCCCTTCTGAATTGACTCGAAGTGCGTGAGGAACGACAGCGAGGCGATGGCATCCACCAGTGCCACCGGCGCCCAGCCGCGGAATACGTCCAGCACCAGCGGAAAGCCCGCCAGCAGGAATACGAAGCACACCACGACGCCGAGGATGAAGGCCACGACCTGGTTGCGGGTGAGCGCCGACATGCACGAGCCGATCGCGAGGAAGCCGCCGGCGAGCATGAGGCTGCCGAGATAGGCGGCGATGATGGTGCCGTTGTCGGGCTTGCCGAGGTAGTTGACGGTGATCCACAGCGGGAAGGTGAGCGCCAGCGCCAGCGCGGTGAATACCCAGGCGGCGAGGAATTTGCCGAGCACCGCATCCCACACGGTGAGCGGCTGGGTCATGAGCAGCTCGATGGTGCCGGACTTGCGCTCCTCGGCCCACAGGCGCATCGACAGCGCCGGGATCAGGAACAGGTACAGCCAGGGGTGGAAGGTGAAGAAGGGGTCGAGGTCGGCCTGGCCGCGCTCGTAGAAGCCGCCCAGGTAGAAGGTGAAGGCGCTCGCGAGCACGAGGAAGATGAGGATGAACACGTACGCGAGCGGGGTAGCGAAATAGCTGGCCAGCTCGCGGCGCATGACGATGCCCACGTTGCGCATGTGCCTCTCCTGCCTCAGGCGGTGATGGTGCGGAACACCTCATCGAGGCGTCCCGATTCCAGGTGCAGCTCCTGCAGCTTCAGGCCCTGGCGCGTGGCCAGCTCTGAAACGGCCGGCAGGATTGTGCTGCCGGGGCGCGGCAGCGCCGTCAGGCGCGCGTCGCGCTCACTCACTTCCACGCTCGCCACGCCCGGCAGTCCCTCGAGCGCAGTGCGCGCCGCGGCAAGCTGCGCCGGCTGCTGCAGCTGCACCGACACGGCGTTGTGGTAGCGCGAGCGGGTGGCGAGCTGGGCCGGGGTGTCATCGGCGACGATGCGGCCGCGCGCGATGATGATCGCGCGCGTGCACAGCGCCTCGACTTCCTCGAGGATGTGCGTGGAGATGACGATGATCTTGTCGCGCGCCATGTCATTGATGAGCGTGCGTACCTCGTGCTTCTGGTTGGGATCGAGGCCGTCGGTCGGCTCGTCCAGGATCAGCACCGGCGGGTCGTGCACGATCGCCTGGGCGAGCCCGACGCGGCGCCGGAAGCCCTTGGAGAGGGTGTCGATGCTCTGGCCGAGCACGCCGCCGAGCTGCAGGTGCTCGATCACGTGCCTGAGGCGGCTCTCGCGGCGCTCGCCCTCGAGGCCGCGCAGCGCAGCGATGAAATCCAGGAAGCCGCGCACGGTCATCTCCCCGTACAGCGGCGCCCCTTCCGGCAGATAACCCAGGGCGGCCTTGGCCGCCAGCGGATCTTCGCTCACATCGTGGCCGCAGATACTGGCGCGGCCGGCGGTCGGGGCGATGAACCCGGCCAGCATGCGCATGGTGGTGGTCTTGCCGGCGCCGTTGGGCCCCAGAAAGCCCAGCACTTCACCCGGTGCCACCCGGAAAGTGACGTCATCGACGGCCGTGATGGTGTCGTAGCGCTTGGTAAGGTGTTCAGTCGTGATCATGCGTTGGGTTCTACAGGCATCCCACAGACGCGAAAGTTCCCAGGGGGCTTTCGCGGCGCGCGATTGTGACCAAGAGCGGACGACAATTTCAACTTTGCGGCTCCGGCGGGGTGACGCGGACCCCGGCGGGGCACTCCGTGCCGGCCGTCACGCCCCTGCCACCGGGCCGTCACGGCCAGGTCAAGTACGGCACCGACACTGGCGCCCCGGAAGGACCCGGCGGCGGTCCACTGCGGGGAAACTCCATGCGCCTGTTACGCTTTCCCGGCGCGCACCGGCGTGTGCGCACGGAGCTCGCCCTGGCCGGATTTGAGGACACTGAGCGCACGGCGCCCTTCTGCGCCAACCCCGCCTGTGCGCTGCACGTGCGGCCCGGCGAGCGCGGGGTGGAGGGGGCCGGCAACTGGGTGCGCCTCACGGACGGTCGCATCTTCGGGCGCAGCCGCTACGGTGGGGCGCTTCTGTGTGATGCCTGCGGGACGCAGCGCGGCCCGGTGCGCCTCGAGCACTAATTGCGGCTGAAACTGGGCCGCGTGCGCCAGTACAGGATGCACAGCACGCCCCCGAGCATGCCGCCGAGGTGGGCGAAGTGCGCCACGCTCTGCTGGCGCCCCGTGACGCCGAAGAACAGCTCGAGGAGCGCATAGCCGCTGACTACCAGCCACGCCGGCAGCGGCACCGGCACCGGCAGCACGATGAGCTTCTGCCGCGGGAAGTACCAGGCAAAGGCGAGCAGCACGCCGAACACCCCGCCCGAGGCGCCGATGGTCTCCGGTGAATCAGGATGCGTGGTGAGCAGCTGCGTGAGTCCGGCTGCGAGCACGCACACCAGGTAGTAGAGCAGGAAGCGCCGGCTGCCGAGGTAACTCTCCAGCGCCCGCCCGAACATGAACAGGGCGAACATGTTGAAAAAGATGTGCCAGAGGCTGTTCGGGTCGTGCAGGAACGCGTAGCTGAGCAGCTGCCACGGCCGGAACTGCGGGCTGCCCCACGGAAACAGCGCGAACAGGTCCAGCAACACCCGGCCCGTGTAGTGCTCGAGCAGGAACAGCGCCACGTTGATGACGATCAGCGCGCGCGTGACCGGCGGCATGCCCAACATGGCGCCATCTTACGCAAAAGGTCACAGCATGCGCTGCAGAAACACCAGATCGAGCCAGCGGTCGAACTTGTAACCCACTTCGCGCAGCGTCGCGGCGGCGGTAAAGCCGAGCCGCTCGTGGAAGCGGATCGAGGCGGCATTGGCGGCATCGACCCCGGCAATCATGACGTGCTTGCCGAGCGCGCTCGCGCGCGGGAACAGGGCCTGCACCAGGCGCGTGCCGGTGCCGCGGCCGCGCTGGTCGGCGCGCACGTGCACCGTGTGCTCGACCGTGAAGCGATAGCCCGGCCAGGCCCTGAAGTCCCCGAAGGTGGCAAAGCCGGCAACGCCGGCGGCGTCGCGCGCGATGAGCACCGGGTAGCCCTGCGCGCAGCGTCCCTGCCACCATTGCGTGCGCTCCTCGACCGTGACCGGCACGCTCGAGTAGACGGCGGTCGAGGTGGCAATCACTTCGTTGTAGATGGCGACCAGGCCGGGCAGGTCCGCGCTGCGGGCATCGCCTATCACCAGCTCGCTCACCGCGGCAACCCTAGGCCGCCGCCGCCAGCGCGTCGCGCAGGAATTCGATCAGCGGTGGTCGTGCGCTGTGGCAGACGTTGAAGCGCAGGAACTGCGCGCAGCCCTGCGCACAGGAGAACAGCGTGCCGCGCGCGAGCAGGATGGAGTGCTCGCGGGCGCGGCGCACCAGCGCATCCACCGCGACGCCCGCCGGGACCTCGCCCCAAAGAAACATGCCTTCACCGCCGGGTGCTGCGATGCGGATACCGGCCGACTCGAGCGCGCTGCGCGCCTCGCGCCGCATGCGCAGCAGCCGCGCGCGCAGCCGCTCGAGGTGGCGCTTGTAGCGACCGCCATCGAGGATCTCCGATACGAAGCTCTCCAGCAGCGCCGAGCCGGACAGGACCGAGAGCACCTTGCGCTCCACCAGCTGCGCGATGAGGGCGCCGTCGGCGGCTATGAAGCCCACGCGCAGCGCCGGCCCGATCAGCTTGGTGAAGCTGCCGACATAGATGACGTGGCGCAGCCCGTCGATCTGCGCCAGGCGCACCGCCGGCCCCTGATACAGGTCGCCGTAGACGTCATCCTCGATCAGGGCGAAGCCGTACTGCTCGGCGAGCGACAGGATGCGGTGACACACCACCGGCTCGGTGCTCATGCCGGTGGGATTGTGCACGAGTGTCTGCATGAAGAAGGCGCGCGGGCGGTGCGCGCGGCAGGCGGCCTCGAGCGCTGCGAGGTCCGGGCCGGTGGGGGTGCGCGGCACCGGGATCAGGCGCACGTGATGGGCCCGCAGTTGCTCGAACAGCACGAAGTAGCCCGGGTCCTCCACCAGCACCGCGTCCCCGGGCGCGAGCAGGGTGCGGGCGAGCAGGTCGAAGGCCTGCGAGGCGCCGAAGGTGGTGACGATGTGCGCGGAGCCGGCGGCGATACCGCTGTTTAGCAGGCGCGCCGCGATCTGCTCGCGCAGTTCCATCAGGCCCTGCGGCGGACACGGCAGCCACGGCTGCGCGCGGCGGTTGCGCGTCAGGCGCATGAGCTCGGCCGAGGACACCGACTCGAGCAGCCAGTTCTCGGGCAGGAAACCGGAGCCGGCCGGGATCAGATCGGCGCACTCGGCCAGCGACAGGCGTGCCAGTGACAGCGCATCGGCGCCGGCATCAGGCAGCGCCTCGATTGCGGTCAGCGGCGCCGACAGGCGCCGCGCGGTGACGAAGAAGCCGCGCCCGGCCCGGGCCTCGATCAGCCCGCGGGCGCCGAGACGCTCGTAGGCCTCGACCACGGTGAACGGGCTGACGCCGAGGCGGCGGGCGAGGGTGCGGATCGAGGGCAGGCGCACGCCGCTGCCCAGTTGCCCGGCACGTACGAGCTCGCTCAGGCGCGCGCAGATCTGCTCCACGAGCGGGGTGGCCGAGGATCGTTCGAGCTCGAACATGCGCGTCGCGCTACCTCACCATCATGACGGCCGTCACCACCAGGGCGGCGGCCATGAACGCATTGAATACCACGCGTGCCCGCGGCGCGGCGAGAAACTTTCTCATGGCGCTGCCGAAAACCGCCCACACCGTCATGCACGGCACGCCGATCCCTTCCATGACCAGTGCCATGTAGGCGCTGGCGAGCAGCAGGCCGAGCTCGTGTGGCAGGAACAGGGTCGCCGCCGTGACCGTCATCACCCAGGCCTTGGGGTTGAGGAACTGAAACAGCGCCGCCTCGAGAAAGCGCACCGGCCGCGCATGCTGCGCGGCCACCGCGTCCTGCCGGCGCAGCATGTGCCAGCCGAGCCATACCAGGTAGGCCGCGCCCGCCCAGCTCAGCAGCGTCTGCAGCTGCGGCCAGCGGCCAAACAGCGCGCTCAGGCCCGCGCTCACCGCCAAGAGCTGCACCACGAACCCGAACACGATGCCGAGGATGTGCGGCACGGTGCGGCGCAGCCCGAAGCTGGCGCCCGAGACGGTGAGCATCACGTTGTTGGGCCCGGGCGTGATGGACATGACGAAGGTGTAGGTGATGAAGGGGAGCGGATCGGTCACGGCAGCCTCCGGAAACGGCGCGGCCCAGCTTGCCCGCGCAGCCCCGCGCCCGACAGGCACGGCGCCGGCGGCGCGGCACGGAACTGTACCGGCGTGCGGGCCGGTACGGCCGCGACTATCATGCCGCGCATGAGCCAGGCACTGATCTGCGATGCGGTGCGCACGCCCATCGGCCGCTACGGCGGGGCACTCGCCGGCGTGCGCGCCGATGACCTGGCGGCGATCCCGCTCGCCGCGCTCATGCAACGCAACCCGGGGCTGCCGGGCGCTGCGGTGGAGGAGGTGCTGCTCGGCTGCGCCAACCAGGCCGGCGAGGACAACCGCAACGTGGCGCGCATGGCGGCGCTGCTGGCAGGCTTGCCGGTGAGCGTGCCGGGCGCAACCGTGAACCGGCTGTGCGGCTCGGGGCTGGACGCCGTGGCCATGGCCGCGCGCACGGTACGGTGCGGCGAGGCGCAGGTGCTGATCGCGGGCGGGGTGGAGTCGATGTCGCGCGCCCCGTTCGTCATCCCGAAGGCGGAGAGCGCCTTCAGCCGTCAGGCGACGCTCTACGACACCACCATCGGCTGGCGCTTTGTCAATCCGCGCCTGGAGAAGCTGTACGGCGTCGACTCCATGCCCGAGACTGCGGAGAACGTCGCCGCGCAGTACCGCATTGCGCGCGAGGACCAGGACCGCTTCGCCTGGCGCAGCCAGCAGCGCACCGAGGCCGCGTACGCGCGCGGGTTCTTCGCCGCGGAGCTCGTGCCGGTGACTAGCGTCCAGAAGAAGGGCGCGAGCCACAGTGTGAGCCGCGATGAGCATCCGCGTCCGCAGACGACCCTCGAACAGCTCGCGGCGCTGCCGACGCCATTCCGCGCCAACGGCACGGTCACCGCCGGCAACGCCTCCGGGGTCAACGACGGCGCCTGCGCGCTGCTCATTGCCTCCGCCGAGGCGGCGCGCCGCTTCAACCTCACCCCCCGCGCCCGCGTCGTGGCGGCGGCCACCGCCGGGGTGGAGCCGCGCATCATGGGCATGGGCCCGGTGCCGGCGACCCGGCGCGTGCTGATGCTCGCGGGCCTGAAGCTCGAGCAGATCGAAGTCATCGAGCTCAACGAGGCTTTCGCCGCCCAGGCGCTCGCGGTGCTGCGCGAGCTCGGGCTGCCCGATGATGCCGCGCACGTGAACCCCAACGGCGGGGCGATCGCGCTCGGCCACCCGCTGGGCATGTCCGGAGCACGCCTGGCGGCCACGGCGACCTGGCAGCTGCTCGCGCAGCGCGCCCGCTACGCGCTGTGCACGATGTGCATAGGCGTCGGCCAGGGGATCGCGCTCATCCTCGAGCGCGTGTGAGGCTAGGCGCCCATCCACGGCAGGCGCTCGAGATCGAGGTTGCCGCCGCTTAGGATCACGCCGATCCGGCGCCCGCGCAGGCGCGCATCGCCGCCGCGCACGGCAGCGTAGGCCACCGCCCCGGAGGGCTCGACCACGAGCTTGAGCACCTCCCACAGCTCGCGCATGCCGGCGATGATGGCCGCCTCGCTCACCGTGAGGATATCGGTGACCCCGCGGCGGATCTCGGCGAAGGTGCGCGGCGCGAGCGCGCCGCGCAGGCCATCGGCGATGGTCTTAGGGTTCGGGCAGGGCTGCAGCTCACCGGTATGCAGCGAGCGGGCGGCATCGTCGGCTGCCGCGGGCTCGGCCCCGAACACGCTCAGCCCCGGACGCAGCGCCCGCGCGGCGACCGCGCTGCCGGAGATCAGGCCGCCGCCGCCCACCGGGCCGATCAGGATCTCCAGATCCGGCACCTGCTCGAGCAGCTCCACCGCAGCGGTGCCCTGGCCGGCCATGACCTCCGGGTTGTCATAAGGATGGATGAGCACCGCACCGGTCGCGGCCACCAGCTGCGCGGCGGCGGCTTCGCGCGCGGCGAGCGTCGCGGCGCAGTAGCTTACCTGCGCGCCGTAGCGCTCGACCGCGGCGCGCTTGGCGCGCGCAGTGTTGTCGGGCATGACGATGTAGGCGGGAATGCCGCGCAGGCGCGCGGCGCGCGCGAGCGCGGCGGCGTGATTGCCGGAGGAGTGAGTGGCCACCCCGCGCGCCGCCTGCGCCTCGCTCAGGGCGAACACGGCATTGGTGGCGCCGCGGGCCTTGAAGGCGCCGCATTTCTGCAGCGACTCGCACTTGAAGTACAGCTGCGCGCCGCTCAGCGCATCGAGGGAGCTGCTGGTCATGACCGGGGTGACGTGCACGCGGCCGGCGATGCGCTCACGCGCCTCGAGGATGCGGGCGAAACTCAGCGGCGCATCAGTCATGGGCGGAGCGCAGCATGGGCGGTGCGCGCCGCGGCGGTCAAGCCGCCCTCAGGGCGTGCGCGCGAGGTAGCGGCCGTGCTGCGTCGTGCTGGCGAGGCGCATCATCGCCAGCCCCGCATTGATCGCCCCGGAGCCGGGCGGCTGCAGCAGCCCGGTGATGGCCTCCTGACCGAGGGTGGCGGAGGAGGCCGACATCAGCAGCGCGACCACGCCGGTGAGCTCCGCCGCGGCGACTGAGCTGCCGGACTCGAAGTCGTACTGCCCCTGCGGCCTGAGCGTGAGCACATGCTCCCCGGGCGCCCCGAGCGCGCCGCGCGGCAGCGGATGCTCGCTCGCGCCTGCCACGATCACCCCGCTCTCGGCGGTCGGGAAGCCGGCATCGCCTCCCGGGGCCGCGCCGACGAAGATCACGCCGCGCTTGACGCCCTGCGCGATGAGGGCGCCGAGCAGTGCGTCCTTCGGTCCGCCGATCGACAGGTTGACCAGCGGCGCCCCGGAGGCGAGCGCGCCGGCCAGGGCCTGCGCCAGGGTGAAGGTGTTGCACGCCGCCGCATCGGAGTCCGGTGCCAGTTGCCAGCAGGCGGCGAACACCTCGATCTGCGCCAGGGGCGCGATGCCGACGATGCCGATGTGGTTGTTGGCTACCGCCGCGATCAGCCCGGCCATGGCCGTGCCGTGACGCGAGGCCGCCGCCTGCGCCGGCGCGGACAGATACGAATGCGTGCGCACGATGCGCCCCAGGAGATCGGGGTGCGCGGCATCGACCGCGGTGTCGATGAGCGCCACCTTGATGCCGGCGCCCTGCGCGCGCTGGTGGGCGCGCGCGATGCCGAGGGTGTCGAGGTTGTCCTGCAGGTCGTACAGCGGGTCGTTATAGGCCGGCGGCTCGCTCAGGGTATGAAACTCGTGCAGCGGCTCGGCGAGCAGCACGCCCGCATCGCGGGAGACCTGCTCGAGCACCGCGCTCATCTCGCGCCCGTCGGGCACTTCATAGACCACGCAGTGCATCGCCAGGGCCTGGATCGGCCAGCTGCTGAGCTGGCGCAGCCGGTACTGGCGCTCGACGCGCTGCGCTTCGTGCTGGGCGCCCTGCGCGAGCCGGTAGCCCCCACCGCCATAGTGTGCGCCGGTGGTGCCGGCCGGGGCGGGAGCCTCGTGCGGCAGATTGGCAAAAGCGACCACGATGCGCGGGCCCGCGGCGAGCGGCGGCAGGGGTGGCGGTGCGGCCTGCGCCGCCGCGGCAGCAACGAGCAGCGCGATCCACAGCGCGGCGCGCATACGCTTCAGCGGTCCTGCGGAGGAAGCTCGGCAGCGGCACCCGGCTCGGTGCCCGGCACGGGCTCGACCCAGCGCACCCGCGATTCGGCGTGCAGCCGGGCGGCCAGGGTGCGCAGCGCCTGCGCATCCGCGCCCTGCCGCGGCAGCACGCCGAGGATCCCCTGGGCATCCGGTCCTTCGACCACGCGCGCGCCGGCTGTGCGCAGGATCTCCTCCATATCACCCACCGGCAGCGACCGCTCGAAGGCCACGTGCAGCACCGCAGCCGGCGGATGCGCGGCGGTGTAGGTGGCGTAGAGCGGCTGCGACCAGCGATAGCTCACCGCCACCAGAAGGCCCATGGCCAGGGCGCACAGGAAGGTCGCGGCCCAGGCTGCGCCGGGTGGCCGCCAGGTGGCCGCGACCACCGCCCGCGCACGATGCACGCGCCCGGACAGGCGCGGGCGCGGCGCTGCCTCGGCGTCGATGCGCTCGAGGAGCTTGCGCAGCGCGGGGGCGGGGGCGTGCGTGACCTGCTCGGGCGCGCTGAGCAGCGCGCACAGCGCGCGCTGCGCGGCGAGCTCCTGCGCGCACGCGCTGCACTCGCGCACGTGGGCTTCGGCCTGCAGGCGCGCAGCGCCGGCGAGCCGCCCGTTGGCGAGCCAGGGCAGGGCGAGCCAGGTCTCTTCGTGGCGTGAGGAGGTTTCCGTCATCATCTCAGTTGACCCTCATTGGCCGACGCTGCGACCCGCGGCGTGGCCAGCTGCGGCAGCAGCTTCTGCAGCTTCGCGCGCGCGTGGAACAGGCGCGTCTTCACCGTGTTCACCGGGCAGCTCATGATCGCTGCGATCTCCTCGCAGGAGTGTCCGAGCTGGTAGCACAGCTGTACGGCCATGCGCTGCTCGAGCGGCAGGAGCTCGAGCGCCTGCGTGAGCCAGTCGCGCAGCTCCTCGGTGCTCGCCGGCGTCTCGAACATGAGTGGCTCGGCGACGCCGTCCAGGTTCTGTTGCGGCAGGCGCGAGGTGGCGCGGAACGCACTGCGCGCCTTGCGGTAGGCGATGCCGAGGATCCAGGTCGAGGGCTGCGAGTCGCCGCGGAAGTCGCGCGCTTTGCGCCACACCACCCAGAACGTGTCGTTGATGATCTCCTCGGCGAGGTCGTAGCGCCGGGTGAGGCGCGTAAGGAAGCGCGCCATGCGCCGGTGATAGAGCCCGTAGAGCTCCTCGAAAGCGCGCCGGTCGCCCGCGCCGATGCGTGCCAGCAGCTGCGTTTCCCGGGCCGCCGAGGAGGATCCGCGATATGTCGACTCCGCCATGCTTGATTCCGGCTACCTGGAAAACGCCCTCATGCGGTAAGTGCCGGGCGGCGCCACCGTGGTTCAACCCTAGTGCGCGGAGCGCCCGCCGGTCAAAAGCGCACACTCAGGGTGGCCGCGACGTGCTCGTTGGCGATCGGGTAGGGGAAGCTGCGGCGCGCCGCTGGCTGGGTGAGGAAGTAGCCTACGTCGAGCCGCCACGGGCCGCGCTCGTAGCCGGCCCCCACATTGCCGTAGGCATAGCCGGTGGCGCGCTCGATCCCCGACCCGGTGCCGCTCGAGTAATAGTAGCCAGCGCCGCCGGTCAGGAGCACGTGCCCCCCGATCAGCCACTGGGCGGAGGTGTCGGCAACATAGGCCGGCGCGCGGCCCAGGCGCGTATATACCCAGTAGCGCACCGCATTGGGTATCGCGGTGAGGCTGAAGGACCACCGGTCGAGGTAGTTCACGCCGACCGCGACTTCCTGGTAATCGTCCGAGGGCTCGTACTGGCTCGAATTCAGGTAATAGCGGGCGCGGCCACTCACGAAGGCCCCCCAGCCGGTGCCGAGCTCGAGGCGCTGCCCGAGGTAGAGCTCGAGCACTGCGTTGGCGTCGGGCTCGAGACTGCTGTCGCGGCTGGAGAGCCATACGCCACCGAAGCTGCCGCCCTCGCTCAGGTGCAAATCCGCCTGTGCGGCGCCGTGCCCGTCGCTCTGCGATACGCCGCGGTAGATGTAATCGGTGGTCAGCGCCAGGCTCCCGCCGGCGCTCAGCGCTCCCGCGCCGAGGGCAACGTCCGCGCAGCCGGTGCGGCTGAGCAGCAGCAGGGCGAGGGCGCCCCCTGCGGTACAGGTCTTGGAGCACAAGCGGGCCAAACGACACTCGGGGCGCCGGCGGGGCGCTCTCAGGGAAAACGTCCGGCTTAACGCGCCGGCACGGGTCGCAGCCTACCGGAAATGCGGCGCGCACAGACAAGCCGCTGCACCCGGGCGAACGTATAATCTCGGGACATGAAGACCTTAGCTCCGGCTGAACATGACGCCGTGCGACGGATCGTGGTGGACATGAAGGCGCGTCCGGGGCCGTTGCTGGAAGTGCTGCATGCCATCCAGGGCGCGCTCGGCTATGTGCCGGAGGGCGCCATCCCGGTCGTCGCCGCGGAGTTGAATCTCTCGCGCGCCGAGGTGCATGGCGTCGTCACCTTCTACCACTTCTTCCGCCACTCCCGGCCCGGTGTCCATACCATCAGCATCTGCCAGGCGGAGTCCTGCCAGGCGATGGGGGCCGAGGCGCTCACCGCGCACGCCAAGCGCAGCCTGGGCATTGATTTCAATCAGACCACGCCCGACGGCCGCTTCACGCTCGAGCCGATCTACTGCCTGGGGAACTGTGCCTGCTCGCCGGCCGTCATGATGGACGGGAAGCTGCACGGACGCGTGACGCCCGAGCGCTTCGATGAGCTCATCGCCCGAGGTGCGCTGAAGTCATGATGACGACGGTCTACGTACCCAAGGACGCCGGGGCACTCTCGCTCGGGGCGGACGAGGTCGCGCACGCCATCGGCGCTGAGGCGCGGCGGCGCGCAGCGCCGGTGCACCTGGTGCGCAACGGCTCACGCGGCGCCTTCTGGCTCGAGCCGCTCGTGGAAGTGGTCACACCCTCCGGGCGCATCGCCTACGGGCCGGTCACGGTCGCCGACGTGCCGGGGCTGTTCGAGGCCGGCTTCCTGAGCGGCGGCGCGCACCCTCTCGCGCTCGGCCCTACCGAGCAGATCGCCTGGTTCAAGGGCCAGCAGCGGCTGACCTTCGCGCGCGTCGGGATCGTCGATCCGACGAGCGTCGCTGACTACGTGCGCCACGGCGGCTATCAGGGGCTGGCGCGCGCCCTTGCACTGGAGCCGGCCGCAATCGTCGAGCTCGTCACCAGGTCCGGACTGCGTGGCCGTGGTGGCGCGGCTTTCCCGACCGGGATCAAGTGGAAGACCGTCCATGATCAGGTGGCGAAACAGAAGTACGTCACCTGCAACGCCGACGAAGGGGATTCGGGCACCTTCGCCGACCGCATGCTCATGGAAGGCGATCCGCTCACCCTCATCGAGGGCATGACCATCGCCGGGCTCGCAGTCGGCGCCACCCAGGGCTACATCTACCTGCGAGCCGAGTACCCGCACGCCCATCGCGCGCTCAACACCGCCATCGCGGCGGCCTACCAGGCGCACTATCTTGGTGCAGATGTGGCCGGCAGCGGCAGGCGCTTCGATCTGGAGGTGCGCCTGGGTGCGGGCGCCTACATCTGTGGCGAAGAGACCTCGATGCTGGAGAGTCTGGAGGGCAAGCGCGGCGAGGTGCGCGTGCGCCCGCCGCTTCCGGCCATCAAGGGCCTGTTCGGCCAGCCGACTATTGTTAACAACGTCATTACCCACGCGAGCGTGCCGTGGATCCTCACACACGGGGCCGAGGCCTATGCAAACTACGGCATGGGCAAGTCCCGCGGCACGCTGCCGATACAGCTGGCCGGGAACATCCGCCGCGGGGGCCTGGTGGAGCGCGCCTTCGGCATCACCCTGAAGGAGCTGCTCTACGACTATGGCGGCGGCAGCGCCTCGGGGCGGCCGATCCGCACCATCCAGGTCGGCGGGCCGCTGGGGGCCTATATGCCGGCGGCGCACTTCGACACGGCGGTCGACTACGAGGCGCTCAGCGCGGTCGGCGCGCTCCTCGGTCATGGCGGCATCGTGGTATTTGACGACACGGTGGACATGGCGCGCATGGCGCGGTATGCAATGGAGTTCTGCGCGATCGAGTCCTGCGGCAAGTGCACGCCCTGCCGCATCGGCTCGACCCGCGGGGTCGAGGTCATTGACCGCATCCTCGCCGGCGAGGATGGCGAGCGAAACTTGCAGCTCCTCGAGGAGCTGTGCGAGACGATGGTGCAGGGGT
Organism: uncultured Pseudomonadota bacterium; assembly: GCA_963825385.1. Taxonomy (GTDB): domain Bacteria; phylum Pseudomonadota; class Gammaproteobacteria; order Steroidobacterales; family Steroidobacteraceae; genus 13-2-20CM-66-19. The sequence continues at coordinate 762,022 of CAWGSX010000003.1, forward strand.
CACTGTGCGGCCTGGGCGGCATGGCGCCGTTTCCGGTCCAGAGTGCACTGAAGCATTTCAGGGAAGACTTCCGCGCGCAGGTCAGCTGAGCGCGCGCAGGCGAGAGGCACGAACGATGTTCTCCATCGATTACGAAGACTGCGGAACCCCGGCCCCGACGACGGGCGCCGACGTGACGCTCGACATTGACGGCAAGAGCGTCACCGTTCCCGACGGCACGAGCCTGATGCGGGCCGCCGCACTGGCCGGTGTCAAGGTGCCGAAGCTGTGCGCGACCGACACGCTGAAGGCCTTCGGCTCCTGCCGCCTGTGCCTGGTCGAGGTCGAGGGTCGCAAAGGCTACCCGGCCTCCTGCACCACCACGGTCGCCGCGGGCATGAAGGTGCGCACGCAGTCCCCGAAGCTCACCCAGCTGCGCCGCGGGGTCATCGACCTGTACGTCTCGGATCACCCGCTCGAGTGCGTCGGCTGCCCGGCCGAGGGGCACTGCGAGCTGCAGGACATGGCCGCCGAGGTGGGCATCACCGAGACCTCCTATGCAGCCGGCGGTCAGGTGCACCGCCCGCAGGCCCAGGACGAGAGCAATCCCTATTTCGCCTTCGACCCGGAGCTGTGCATCGTCTGCTCGCGCTGCGTGCGCGCCTGCGATGAGACGCAGGGAACGTTCGCGCTCACCATCCAGGGGCGCGGTTTCGCCTCCAAGGTCGCCGCGAGCCAGAACGAGCCTTTTCTGGATTCCGAGTGCGTCTCCTGCGGCGCCTGCGTGGAGGCCTGCCCGACCGCAGCGCTCACCGAGAAGTCGGTGATCGGTCTGGGGATAGGGGAGCGTGCCATCGCCACGACCTGCGCCTACTGCGGTGTCGGCTGCGGCTTCAAGGCCGAGGTGCGCGGGGAGGGCGAGGAGCTCGAGGTCGTGCGCATGGTGCCCGACCGCGATGGCAAGGCCAACCACGGGCACGCCTGCATCAAGGGCCGCTTTGCCTGGGGCTATGCGACCCACAGCGACCGGGTGCAGAAGCCCATGATCCGCAAGAGCATCCGCGACGAGTGGCGCGAGGTCTCCTGGGAGGAGGCGATCGGCTACGCGGCGAGCGAGTTCAAGCGCATCCAGGCCAAGTACGGCACGGATTCGGTCGGCGGCATCACCTCGTCACGCTGCACCAACGAGGAGACCTTCCTGGTGCAGAAGCTGGTGCGTGCCGCCTTCGGCACCAACAACGTCGACACCTGCGCGCGCGTGTGCCATTCGCCCACCGGCTACGGCCTGAAGAACACGCTGGGCGAGTCGGCCGGCACCCAGGCCTTCGACTCGGTGATGCAGGCCGACGTGATCATGATCATCGGCGCGAACCCGAGCGAGGGCCACCCGGTGTTCGGCTCGCAGCTCAAGCGTCGCCTGCGTCAGGGGGCGAAGCTCATCATCGCCGACCCGCGCGAGACCGGCCTGGTGCGCGCCCCGCACATCCAGGCCGACGTGCACCTGCAGTTAAAGCCCGGCAGCAACGTGGCGCTCATGAACGCGCTCGCCCACGTGATCGTCAAGGAGGGCATGGTGCGCGAGGCGTACGTCGCCGAGCGCTGCGAGGCGCCCTCGTTCGCGCAGTGGAAGGCCTTCGTTTCTGAGGAGCGCAACTCCCCGGAGGCCGCCGAGGCGATCACCGGAGTTCCGGCCGAGCGCATCCGCGAGGCGGCGCGCATCTACGGCAACGGCCAGGAACGGTGCCATCTACTACGGCCTCGGCGTGACCGAGCACAGCCAGGGCACCACCACGGTGATGACGATCGCGAACCTCGCCATGGCCACCGGCAACCTCGGCCGCGAGGGCGTGGGCGTGAATCCGCTGCGCGGCCAGAACAACGTGCAGGGCTCCTGCGACATGGGCTCCTTCCCGCACGAGTTCTCCGCCTACCGCCACGTCTCCGACCCCGCCACGCGCGCCCTGTTCGAGGCGGCCTGGGGGGTGAAGCTGCAGTCCGAGCCCGGGCTGCGCATTCCCAACATGTTCGAGGCCTCCCTCGACGGCACCTTCAAGGGCATGTACGTGCAGGGCGAGGACTTCGTGCAGTCCGACCCGAACACCCATCACGTGAACGCGGCCATGGAGGCCATGGAATGCGTGGTCGTGCAGGACCTGTTCCTGAACGAGACCGCGAAGTTCGCGCACGTGTTCCTGCCCGGCTCCTCGTTCCTGGAGAAGGATGGCACCTTCACCAACGCCGAGCGGCGCGTCTCACGGGTGCGCAAGATCATGCAGCCACTGGCTGGCTACGAGGACTGGCAGATCACCTGCCTGCTCTCCAACGCGCTCGGCTACCCCATGAACTACGCGCATCCGAGCGAGATCATGGAGGAGATTGCGCGCCTGACGCCGACCTTCGCCGAGCTTACCTACGAGAAGCTCGACCGCCTGGGCAGCATCCAGTGGCCGTGCACCAAGGAGGCTCCCGAGGGGACGCCGACCATGCACATCGGCGAGTTCGTGCGCGGCAAGGGCAAGTTCTGGGTCACCGAGTTCGTGCCGACGAGCGAGCGCTCGAGCAGCCGCTTCCCGCTGATCCTGACCACCGGGCGCGTGCTCACCCAGTACAACGTCGGCGCCCAGACGCGGCGCACCAACAACGTCGTCTGGCACGCCGAGGACGTGCTGGAGATCCATCCGCACGACGCCGAGGTACGCGGCATCAGCGACGGCGACTGGGTGGGGCTCACCAGCCGCGCCGGCGACACCGTGCTGCGGGCGCGCGTCACCGAGAAGATCACCACGGGCGTGGTGTACACCACCTTCCATTTCCCCGAGACCAACGCCAACGTCGTGACCACCGAGAACTCCGACTGGGCCACCAACTGCCCCGAGTACAAGGTGACGGCGGTCGAGGTGGTGCTGGTCAACCAGAAGGACGCGTGGCAGAAGCGCGCCGAGGCCGAGAGGCAGCTGCCGCATCCGCGCAGGCGGCGCCGCGATCCGGCGCCGGCCTGATCTTCGGCCGTGCGGCGCTGACGGGCAGGTCCATGAGCAGCGGCACGGTCGCCGCGGCGCCGCCGGCGCAGGTGCCGGCGACGGCGCGCGAGCTGGCGGTGGAGCGCTGGCAGCAGGGCACCCTCACGCACACCCAGGACCTGGTCGCCGAGGAGGTGCCCGTGGCGCTCGTCTATCACGACGTGCCGCACGTGGTCATGCTGGCGACCCCGGCCGACCTCGAGGACTACGGCGTCGGCTTCACCCTGAGCGAAGGACTGGTCGCGCACCCGGACGAGATCCGCGGCGTCGAGGTCACCTGCGGCGAGGGCGCGGCGGATGTCAGGATCACGGTGGCCTGGGAGCGCTTCACGCAGCTGCTGCAGCGGCGGCGCAACCTCGCCGGCCGCACCGGCTGCGGGCTGTGCGGTGCGGAAACCGCCGCGGACGCGATCCGCGAGGTGGCGCCGGTGCCGCCGGGCGGGTCCGTGACGAGTGCGCAGCTGCACGCGGCGATCGTCGCCTTGGCGACCCGCCAGCCGCTCAATGCCCGCACCGGCAGCGTGCACGGCGCGGCCTGGGTGCACCCCGAGGCGGGGATCCAGCTGGTGCGCGAGGATGTCGGCCGCCACAACGCGCTCGACAAGGCGATCGGCGCCCTGGTGCGCCAGCGCGCCGACTTCGGGGCCGGCTTCATGCTGATCACCAGCCGCGCCAGCTACGAGATGGTGCAGAAGTGCGCCACCGTGGGCATCTCGCTCCTGGTGGCGCTGTCGGCGCCCACCGCCTTCGCGGTGCGCATGGCGCAGGCGACCGGACTTACGCTGGTGGCTTTCGCGCGCGCCGACCGGCACGTGGTATATGCGCATCCGCAGCGCGTGGTGTAGTGACGGCAAGAGCTCAAGATGAACATCGACCTGATGATCAAGATGGCCAACGAGATCAGCGACTTTTTCCGCGGCGCGACCCCCGAGCAGGCTTCACGCGATGTCGCCGCCCACCTCAGGCGCTACTGGGACCCGCGCATGCGCAGGCAGATGCTGAGCTACCTGGATGAGCGCAAGGGCGCGGGGCTCTCGGACATCGCGCTCGCGGCGGTGACGCAGCTGAAGGCCGAGAGCACCACGCCCGCCGCCAAGCCATGAGCGCACCGGGCGCGGCGCTGATCTGCGGCTCGGCGGCCTTCGACACCATCATGGTGTTCCCCGATCGCTTCGCCAACCACATTCTCCCGGACAAGATCCACATGCTGAATGTGGCCTTCCTCGTGCCGCAGCTGCGGCGCGAGTTCGGCGGCTGTGCCGGCAACATCGCCTTCAACCTGAAGCTGCTCGGTGACCGCGGCTATCCGATGGCCACGGTGGGCTCGGACTTCGGCCCCTATCGGGACTGGCTCGCACGCAACGGCGTGCCCACCGAGCACATCAAGGTCATCGATTCGGAGCTGACGGCGCAGGCCTTCATCACCACCGACCAGGATGACAACCAGATCACGGCCTTTCATCCCGGGGCCATGCAGCACGCGCACGCGAACCGCGTCGGCGATGCCCGCGGCATCACCTTCGGCATCATCGCCCCGGACGGGCGCGACGGCATGCTGCAGCATGCCGCGCAGTTCGCCGCGGCCGGCATACCGTTCATCTTCGATCCGGGTCAGGGCCTGCCGATGTTCAACGGCGAGGAGCTCAAGGACTTCATCGGCAAGGCGCGCTACGTGACCGTCAACGACTACGAGTGGCAGCTGGTGCAGCAGCGCACCGGCTGGGGCGTGCGCGAGGTCACGCAGCGGGCCGAGGCGCTCATCGTGACGCGCGGCGGGGCCGGCTCCTCGATCTTCACGCGCGGGGAGGAGCTGCGCCTCCCGGCCGCCCCGGTGAGCGGGATCGTGGATCCGACCGGTTGCGGGGATGCCTACCGCGCCGGGCTCCTGCACGGGCTCCTGCACGGGCTCGACTGGCGCGCCACCGGCGAGATTGCCTCGCTCATGGGGGCAATCAAGATCGAGTCCCGCGGCACACAGAACCACCGCTTCACGAGCGCGGAGTTCGCCGCGCGGCTGCAGCGCTCGTTCCGCTAAAGCCCGCCTCACTGCGCGGTCGCTGGCGCGGCCTCGGCGGGCGCCGCAGCGAGCGCGCGTTCGCCGGAGTCGCGCAGCGCGGCATTGATCTCCGCGACTAGCTGATCGATCGAGTCGGCGCCGTACCCGGTGTGCACGTGCAGGACGTGGCCGTCGCGGCCGATGATGTAGAGATGGGGGATGGCGCGTACGGCGTACTGCCGGGCGATGCGCCCGTCCCAGTCCTCGAGCAGCGTCATCTGCCAGCCGGCCTCATGGCCCCATTTGCGCAGCCGCGCCTCGTCGGGGTCGTGGAAAATGACGCCGAGCACGACGGCGCGTTCCTTGCCGAGCTGGCGCTGCACCGCTTCCAGGACCGGCAGCTCCTTGCGGCACGGTGCGCACCAGCTCGCCCAGAAGCTGAGGAAGACGAGTTTGCCCTGCTGCCGGCTGAGCGTGACCGGATCGTGCGTGAGCAGGTTCTTGGTGGTGAAATCCGGCGCCGCATCTCCCACGGCCGGCCCGGCCGGCGCAGCCGCGGCGAGGCTCGCAGCGGCGGCCAGGCAGCCAGCAAGGCACAGCATCGCCAGTCGGTCACGCACGCTTCCCCTCCCCGCAGCCGCGCCAATGGTAGCGGGGCGGCGCGGTACGGCGCACGCCGTGCCCAGGCACGGACATATTGCCGCGCGACACGGCAGCGGGGCATTTCCGCTCCAGCGGGCGCCGCTCCTGGGTTAAACTAGTAGGCTCCATTTCCGATACCTACAGCGAAGCTGACCCATGGCCCACGACTATCTCTTTACCTCGGAGTCGGTCTCCGAGGGCCACCCGGACAAGGTGGCCGACCAGATCTCCGATGCGGTGCTCGATGCCATCCTCAAGGAGGACGTGCGCGGCCGCGTGGCCTGCGAGACCCTGGTAAAGACCGGTGTCGTCATCGTGGCGGGCGAGGTGACGACGAGCGCCTGGGTCGATGTCGAGGCACTGGTGCGCAAGACCGTGCTCGACATTGGCTACAACTCCTCGGACATGGGCTTTGACGGCGCCAGCTGCGGAGTGCTCAACATCATCGGCAAGCAGTCCCCGGACATCGCCCAGGGCGTCGACCGCAAGGACGAGCGCAAGCAGGGGGCCGGGGATCAGGGCCTGATGTTCGGCTACGCCACCAACGAGACCGACGTGCTGATGCCCGCGCCCATCACCCTGGCGCACCGCCTGGTGAAGCGCCAGGCGCAGGTACGCAAGGCCGGCAAGCTCCCCTGGCTGCGCCCCGATGCGAAAAGCCAGGTCACGCTGCGCTACGAAGACCACAAGCCGGTCGGGCTCGAGGCCATCGTGCTCTCGACCCAGCACAGCCCGGAGGTCTCCACGCGCGTGCTGCGCGAGGCGGTGATGGAGGAGATCCTAAAGCCCGTGCTGCCGGTGAAGTGGATCGACAAGCGCACCAAGTACCACATCAATCCGACCGGCCGCTTCGTCATCGGCGGCCCCGTGGGGGACTGCGGTCTCACCGGCCGCAAGATCATCGTCGACACCTATGGCGGCTACGCCCGCCACGGCGGCGGCGCGTTCTCGGGCAAGGATCCCTCCAAGGTCGACCGCTCGGCCGCCTACGCGGCGCGCTACGTCGCCAAGAACATCGTCGCGGCCGGTCTGGCCGCGCGCTGCGAGGTGCAGGTGTCTTACGCCATCGGCGTGGCCGAGCCGACCTCGATCATGGTGGAGACCTTCGGCACGAGCCAGCTCTCGCGTGAGCGCCTGACGCAGCTGGTGCGCAAGCACTTCGACCTCACGCCCTACGGGCTGCGCGAGATGCTCGATCTGGTGCGGCCCATCTACCAGAAGACCGCGGCCTACGGGCACTTCGGGCGCACCGAGCCGGAGTTCACCTGGGAGCGCACCGATCTGGCCGAAACGCTCGCCGCGGAGGGCAAGGGCCGGCGCGCGGCGTAGAATCGCGTAAGTTTCCCGCCGCCGCTCGAGGCGGCAGCCGCAGCCGCTGAGGAGCGTTGCGACAGTCCGGCAAGATCCGGCCTGCCAGGCTCAGCGGAAGCGCGGATCATCCATACGGCGCTCACTCTGTAACGACGGAGTATCGAGTATGAACGCCAACCTCAAGACCACAGCGAAAGGCGACTTCAAGGTCGCCGACCTCGCGCTCGCCGAGTGGGGGCGCAAGGAGATCGCCATCGCCGAGACCGAGATGCCCGGCCTCATGGCGATCCGCGAAGAGTACGCGCTGACCCGCCCGCTCAAGGGCGCGCGCATCTCCGGCTCGCTGCACATGACCATCCAGACCGCGGTGCTGATCGAGACGCTGCAGGCCCTCGGCGCCGACGTGCGCTGGGCGTCCTGCAACATCTTCTCGACCCAGGACCACGCCGCGGCCGCGATCGCCGCTGCCGGCACGCCGGTTTTTGCCTGGAAGGGCGAGTCGCTCGCCGACTACTGGGATTACACCCATCGCATCTTCGAGTGGCCCGACGGCGGCTACACCAACATGATCCTCGATGACGGCGGGGATGCGACGCTGCTGCTGCATCTGGGCACCCGGGCTGAGTCCGACGTGAGCGTCATCGCCAAGCCCACGAGCGAGGAGGAGAGCGCGCTGTTTGCGGCCATCCGCGCCAAGCTCAAGACCGATCCGAAGTGGTACTCGACGCGCATCGCCAAGATCCGCGGCGTCACGGAGGAGACCACCACGGGGGTGAAGCGCCTGTACCAGATGGCCAAGGAGGGCAAGCTCGCCTTCCCGGCAATCAACGTCAATGATTCGGTGACCAAGAGCAAATTCGACAACCTCTACGGCTGCCGCGAGTCACTGGTCGACGCCATCAAGCGCGCCACGGATGTCATGGTGGCCGGCAAGATCGCGCTCGTGTGCGGTTACGGTGACGTCGGCAAGGGTTCGGCACAGGCGCTGCGGGCGCTGTCGGCGCAGGTGTGGGTGACCGAGATCGACCCGATCTGTGCGCTGCAGGCCGCGATGGAGGGCTACCGCGTGGTGACGATGGACTATGCCGCCGACAAGGCGGACATCTTCGTCTCCGCCACGGGCAACTATCACGTGATCACGCACGCGCACCTCACGCGCATGAAGCACAACGCCATCGTCTGCAACATCGGCCACTTCGACAATGAGATCGACGTCGCCAGCCTCAAGCAGTATCGCTGGGAGAACATCAAGCCGCAGGTCGATCACGTGATCCTGCCCGACGGGCGGCGCCTGATTCTGCTCGCCGAGGGTCGCCTGGTGAACCTCGGCTGTGGTACCGGGCACCCGAGCTACGTGATGAGTTCGAGCTTCGCCAACCAGACGATCGCCCAGGTCGAGCTGTTCACCAACACCGCCCAGTACCCGCTGGGGGTGTACGTGTTGCCCAAGCATCTGGACGAGAAGGTCGCCAGGCTGCAGCTGAAGAAGCTCAATGCGGAGCTGACCGAGCTCACCGAGACCCAGGCGCGCTACATCGGCGTCGACCGCGCCGGCCCGTACAAGTCCGACCATTACCGTTACTGACCATGGCCATGAATGCGCAAGAGGCGCCCGGCGGCGCCCGGTTGCTTGACGGCAAGGCTGTCGCCGCGAAGGTAAGGGCTCAGGTTGCGCAGCGTGCGGCGGCTTTCGCCGCACGCGCCGGCCGCCGCCCGGGCCTCGCCGTGGTACAGGTGGGTGAAGATGCCGCCTCCAGCGTCTACGTGCGCAACAAGCGCCGCTCCTCCATGGAGGCGGGCATCGAGTCCTTCGCCCACGACCTGCCGGCGAGCACCTCCGAGAACCAGATACTGGCGCTGGTGGAGGCGCTGAACCGCGATCCGCGTGTGGACGGGATCCTGGTGCAGCTGCCGCTGCCGAAGGGGGTCGACACCAATCGGGTCATGGATGCGGTGGATCCGGCCAAGGACGTGGACGGGTTTCACCCGGTCAACACCGGCTTGCTGGCCCAGAAGCGCCCGCGCCTGCGCCCGTGCACCCCCTTCGGCGTCATCCGTCTCGCCCAGGAGTACGGGATCGAGCTCGTCGGTGCGCGCGCGACCGTGGTGGGTGCATCGAACATCGTGGGACGGCCGATGGCGCTCGAGCTGTTGCTCGCGCGCGCCACGGTGACGGTGTGTCACACCGGCACCCGTGACCTGCGCGCCGAGGTCGAGCGGGCCGACATCGTCGTCGCGGCCGTGGGCAAGGCCGGCTTCGTCCCCGGCGAGTGGATCCGCCAGGGCGCGGCGGTGTTTGATGTCGGCATCAATCGCACCGCGGACGGCAAGCTGGTGGGCGATGTCGGGTTTGCGCGCGCGGCCGAACGAGCTGCCTGGATCACCCCGGTTCCCGGCGGACTCGGCCCGATGACCATCGCCATGCTCCTTTCGAACGCGGTGGACGCGGCCTACCTGCGGGCCGGCCTGCGCGAATAAACCTCAAGCGCTCTGGGCCTGACGCGCAGCCGAGGCGGCATCGGCGCGGTGACCGCGTGTCGGCGTGCGCCGACGGCTGCCTGACCCCCGCCTCACGCGCAGCGCTCGCCGGGCGCTGCCCGAGCCGCGGCGCCAACACGCACCGCGCGCTGCATCGGTGCAGACGCCCGCGGGCAGCACGCTGTTGCCACGCTTCAGTTCCCCGGGTGAACTTGCGCGCCGCACGGCACCCTAACCACGCGGGAGCGCGTGACAAGTTGCAAGTTGGATCGGTCGCGGGCGCGAATGTCACGCAGGCACCTCGGCCACGCGCGTTCCAACATGTTGCAGATCGTTAGGCGGATGCGCGCGAGCGGCGCTCGCGGTGTATCATCGCCGGCCCCGGTTGGATCTTTGATGAACGGAGTTATGACATGGCAAGACGTCCACCGAACGACGGCGCAGGCTGGAGCGCCCGTGAACTGAATACGCTCAAGGCTCTGGCCCGCTCGGGCACGCCGACCAGCCAGGTCGCCAAGAAGCTCGGGCGGACGGCCGCCGCGGTCCAGCAGAAGGCGATGCGCTCGGGCATCTCGTTCCGCGCTGCCAAGCGCTCCGGAGCACGGCGCAAGAAATAGCGTCGTCGGGCGGTACATGAGCGCCGTGACAGGCGGCTCGCGCGCAGCCTCCGCGGGGGCGGCGCGTTGAGGCGCGTATCCTTTCTGGGGTGGCTCGCCGCTGCGTTGGCGCTTGCCTCCGTGAGCGTGGTGAACGCCGCCACGGGGGCCGCGCCTCCGCTCAAGATCGGCATCATCGGCACGGGACACATCGGCAGCGCGCTGGCGCGGCTGTGGGTCGCCTCGGGCCACGAGGTGTTGATTTCCTCCCGGCACCCCGACGAGCTCAAGCCCCTCGCCGCCGAGCTCGGCGCGAAGGCCCGCGTCGGCACACCGCGCGAGGCAGCCCTGTTCGGCCCGGTCGTGCTGGTCTCGGTGCCCTATAAGGCTCTGCCGCAGATCGGCGCGGACCTCAGAAGCGAGCTGGCCGGCAAGATCGTCCTCGATACCTGCAATCCCTACCCCGAGCGCGATGGGCCGATGGCGCTCGAGGCACGCAAGCTGGGTACCGGGGTCAGCTCGCCCGGCTACCTGCCCGGCACGCGCCTGGTGCGCGCCTTCAACGCCATCAACTACGGGGACCTGCAGCGGCTCGCGCATCGCGACGGGGACCGGGTCGCCATTCCGCTGGCCGGTGACGATCCCGAGGCGCTCGCCGTTGCGCAGCAGCTGGTGCGCGATGCCGGGTTCGAGCCGGTGGTGGTGGGCAAGCTGAGCCGCGCGCGCGAGTTTGACGTGGGCACCCGACCGTACACGCGCGTCATGACCGCCGCACAGCTGCGCGAGATGCTCGGCCTCAACTGACCTTCAGGCCGCCGGCGGCGGCTGGCCACTCACGCTGGGCAGCTGCGGATCAAAGCAGGCCCAGCTCGGGGCTGCCTGCGTCCAGATGGTCATCGCCGGGCGTGCGAGCTCCGGGTCATCGAGCGTGCCGGCGCGGATGAACACCAGGTGCGGCCGGGACTCCGCGGCACTCGTGACGTGCGTGCCGCACTGCGGGCAGAAGCCGCGGTGCATGCGATTGCCACTGTCGGCGGTGAGGGCGAGGTCGCGCAGTTCCCCCTTAAGGGTGAATTGGTCCGTGGCGAAGCACACGTTCACCGTGCCGCTGCCGGCCCCGATGTACTGGCAGATGCGGCACCAGCACGTGCGCGTGACGATCGGCGCGGCGGCGCTGCTGTAGCGCACCGCCCGGCACAGACAGCCTCCGGTGATTTGCATGGCTCGCTCCTGCATGGCAACGGCCCGCGGAACGGGCAGCAAGGAGCATAGCGGAAGGGGAATGCACCGGCGTGAAACGTGCCCAAATCCGTACGTGCTTAAATGGTGCCCGCGCGTTTGCTAATGAGGGCCGTGCGGGAGCACGTTTCAACCGGTGCGAGGTGAGTATCACCAAGCAGCGCTGAACGTTCCGTGAATGTGTGCGCGCTTTTTCTACTCGCGCAGGCGCGCCCGCAGCGCGGTGATTTCCGCAGACGTCAGGCCGATGCCACGCAGATAGGGGCAGACGCCGCCGGCGTTGTCGAGGAATTTCAGCATGTTGTACGCACCTTCTTCGGGGCAGCGCAGGGCCTCGAGGACGCGCGCGGGATCGGAGTTACCGAAACGCCGCAGGTATTCCTCGCGCAGGTTCGCGGCGCTCTGCGCATAGTCCGCGGCAATCGCCTGCGGCTCCACATCCGCCAGCGCCAGAAGGAGCGCGGCAATGAGCCCGGTGCGGTCCTTGCCTGCGAAGCAATGGAACAGCAGCCCGCCGGGCGCGGCGTGCGCGATGACTGCGAGCACGCGGCGCAGCTCGTGCTGCACGCGCTCGAGCACGATGCACTTCCACTGCTCCTTGGGCACTTCGGCGCTGCGCAGCCGCCACTCGTCCTCGGTGTGCGTCAGGAGCGAGACGTGCTCGAAGCGCACACGCGGCAGTCCCTGCGGTACCGGGCTCGGGTCGCGCTGGGCTTCCTCCGGCCAGCGCAGGTCAAGCACGGTGACGATGCCGTAGTCCTCGAGCGCCTTGAGGCCGGTGGCGCCGAGCCGTGCCAGGTCATCGGCGCGCACCAGCGAGCCCGCGCGCGTCAGCGCGCCATCGAGCGTCGGGTAGCCGCCGAGGTCACGGACGTTGAACAGGCCCGGAATCTGCAGATCGGGCATTACTTCGGGCGCGCCGGCTGCTGGCTGATGGCTACCCCGGCGAGTATCAGTGCGCCGGCGAGTGTCATGGTGAGCGTGAGCGGCTCGCCGAGCACCAGATAGGCCCAGATCACTCCGAACAGCGGGATGAGATAGGTCACGGTCGAGGTGCGCGAGGCGCCGATGCGACCGATCAGGCGGTAATAGAAGACGAAGGCGATGCCGGTGCACAGCACGCCCAGCAGCACCGCGCTCGCCCACGAATGCGCGCTGAGCGGATGGCGCGGCCAGGTGTAGGCCGCGAGCGGGGCGAGCAGCACGCTGCCGGTCAGGAGGTTGGCCGCCGCGACCGCACCGGGCGGGAGGCTGGTCAGATAGTGCCGTACGAGGTTGATGCCCACGCCATAGCACAGCGCCGCGGCGGCACCGGCCAGCGCTGCCGGCCAAACGCTCGTGCCGCCGGTCTTGCCGCTGGCGAGAATGGCCACTCCGAGGAAGCCGGCGGCCAGCCCGGCAAGGCGCCGGGCGCCGATCTGCTCGCCGAAGAACAGGAACGCCACCAGGGCGGTGAACATGACCGTCATGGCGTTGCTGATGGCGCCGATGCCCGCCGGCGCGCGCTCGGCGCCCCAGGCGAACAGTGCGAACGGGATGACCGAGTTCACCGCCGCGATGCCGGCGATGCGCAGCCACAACCCGGGGGTGAAGCGGGCGCGGGCTTGCCACAGAAACGGCAGCAGGATCAGCGCCCCGAGCGCCAGACGCGCCTCCACCAGCGGGAACGCGCCGAACTCCGGCGCGGCCACGCGCATGAACAGGAACGAGCCGCCCCAGATCGCACCCAGCACGACCAGCTCCGCCGCGGTGCGGCCAAAGCCCTCGCGGGTGTCGCTGGTGGGGCCGCGTAGCTCGCGGGCAGTAGTCGGTTCGCTGGCGGACATGGCTCGGCTCCGGTACCTAGGGGATGGCGCTCAGTGTGCCTGGGCTCCCGCGGGGCTGACACCCGAAGCTTGCGCTTCGGGAGCCGCCGCGGGCATCCCTCATGCGAGTGCTTGCGCAAAGTCCTCGAGCAGGTCCTCGGTGGCCTCGACTCCCACCGACAGGCGCAGCAGCGCATCCGTGATCCCGAGCTCCAGGCGCTCCGGGCGCGGCAGACCTGCGTGCGAGGTGGTCGCCGGACGCGTCAGCAGCGTGTGCACGCCCCCGAGGCTGGGCGCGATGCGGGGAATGCGCACGCGCGCGGCGAAGGCCTCGGCGCGGCCGACCTCCCCGTCGAGCTCGAAGCTGAGCACGCCCCCGCAGCCGGCGAACAGCGCGCGTGCGCGCCCATGCTGCGGGTGGGTCTCGAGACCGGGATAGTTGACGCGGCGGACCTGCGGGTGTGCGGCGAGAAAGCGCGCGATGGCGAGTGCGCTGTCGTTCTGGTAGCGCACGCGCAGCGCGAGGGTCTTAAGCCCGCGCTTGAGCAGGAAGGCGGCGTGCGGGTCGAGCGAGCCGCCGAGTACGTTCAGCCCGTGGCGGATGCGCTCGATCAGGGCCGCCCGTCCGGCTACGGCGCCGGCGACGATGTCGCTGTGACCGTTCAGGTACTTGGTGGCGCTGTGAATGACCAGGTCAAAGCCGGCGGCGACGGGGCGGAAGTTGACCGGGCTCGCGAAGGTGTTGTCGATGACGGCGCTGAGGCCGTGAGCGCGCGCGAAGGCGACCACCGCGTGCAGGTCCGCGACCTCGAGCAGCGGATTGGTCATCGCCTCCACGTAGATGGCCCGCGTCGTGGGCTTGAGGAGCGCCGCCCAGCTCTCGGGGCGCTGCGCATCGAAGAAGCTGGCCGAAAGTCCCAGGCGCGGGAACTCCTGGCTGATGAGGTCGTGGGTACCGCCGTACAAGCCGCGCTGCGCGAGCAGGTGATCGCCGCTGGCCAGCAGCGCCAGCAGCGTTGCGGAGATGGCCGCCATGCCGCTCGCGGTAACGAGCGCCGCCTCCGCCCCCTCCAGCGCCGCGAGCTTGTCGTGCAGGACGAGCTGGCTCGGGGTGTTGTTGCTGCGCAGGTAGCGCACGTCGTCGTAGCGCGTCTCACCGGCATAGATGTAGGTCGCGGACTGGAAGATCGGCATCTCCACTGCGCCGCCGATCGGCGGGTCCGGCTCGCCGGCGTGAACGAGCTGCGTTTCCAGACGCTGGTATGGGGCGGGCATGGCGGGCAACTCCCAGATGCGGTTGTGGCGCGGTTACGCTACCGTGTCGGCATGCTTTTATGGAGAGACAGGCGGTGCCGGCCGGACCGGCACTGTACTGCCGCGCCGCCGGTACGGGCAGAGCGCAGGTGAGCGCGGCGCGCGATCCGACGCAGCGCTTCTCGAGCCGGGTCGAGAACTACGTGCGCTACCGCCCGGACTATCCCTCCGCGGCGCTCGCGCTTCTGCGGCAGCGCTGCGGCCTGTCGGCCCACGCCGTGGTGGCAGACCTCGGCTCCGGCACGGGGATCCTCACGCGCCAGCTGCTCAAAAGCGGTGCGCAGGTGATCGGCGTGGAGCCCAACGGCGGCATGCGGGCGGCGGCCGAGGCGCTGCTCGCGGGGGCGGCGCGCTTCACAAGCGTCAACGGCACCGCCGAGGATACGACGCTGCCGGCGTACAGCGTCGATCTGATCGTGGCCGGCCAGGCCTTTCACTGGTTCCAGGTGGAGCGGGCGCGTCGCGAGGCGCTGCGCATCATCCGTCCCGGAGGCTGGGGCGCGCTTTTGTGGAACGAGCACCCCAGCGGCGGGAGTGTCTTCCTCGCCGACTACGAGGCGCTGGTGCGCCGCTACGCCCCCGAGTACGACGCCGTGGCCGGCAGCCGCGCCGACGAGGCTGCCATGCGCGCCTATTTCGGGGGCGAGGTGCAACAGGCGCGGTTCGCCAATCAGCAGGTATTTGATTTCGACGGGCTGCTGGGACGGCTGATGTCCTCATCCTATGCACCTGAGCCGGGGGAGGCCGCGCATGAGCCGCTGGTTGCCGGCCTGCGCGAGGTGTTCGCGCGCCATGCCCGCGCTGGCGCGGTGGTCTTTCCCTACGTCACCCTGGTCTATTTCGCACGCCTGCGGGAGCCCGCGTGAGCGCAGCACCCGCGCGGCACAGGCGCGCACCCCGCAGGCAGACTGAGGAGCACATCGTGTGCAAGCGCACCCTCGCGGCCGCGGCCGCGCTGATCCTGGCCCAGGCCGGGCACGCCGATCCGCCCCATCACCGCTTCGATGGCACCTGGAACACCGTGCTTTCCTGCCCCAATGCGCGCGGCGCGCTCGGCTATTCCTTCGAGTTTGCGACGATTGTGAAGGACGATCAGCTGCACGGTGAGAAAGGCAGCAAGGGCCAGCCGGGGTGGCTGACGCTCGACGGCCCCATCGCTGCCGATGGCGCAGCCGAGCTCTACGTCAGCGGGCTGGTGGGAGCTGCCCCCTATGCGGTGGGCGACCGGCCGGCCGGCACGAGCTACGGCTACCATGTCGCCGCGCACTTCGAGGCCGCGGCCGGCAGCGGTCAGCGCGTCGAGGGGCGCCCCTGCACGCTGACGTTCAAGCGCCGGCCCTGAGCGCCCCGCTCACCACACCTGCACCCGGTCGGCCGGCGTCAGGTACAGCGCCTGGCCGGGTTTCGCGCCGAAGGCCTGATACCAGGCATCGAGGTTGCGCACCGTGTCGGCACGGTACTCCGCTGGGGCGTGGCCGTCGGTCACGAGACGGCGCCGCAGCGCCGCTTCGCGGATCTTCTGCTGCCAGCTCTGCGCGAAGCTCAGGAAGAACAACTGCTCGGGCGTGAAGCCGTCCGCGGCGGCCGCCGCACGCCCCTTGAGGGTCAGCTGCCAGGCGTCGAAGGCGGTGGACAGCCCGGCGACGTCGGCGATGTTCTCACTCAGCGTCTGCGTACCGTTCACGTGGATGTCGGGGAAGGGGTGGTAGGCGTCGAACTGTGCCGCGAGGCGCTTGCCGGCCGCCTCAAAGTGCGCGAAGTCCTCCGGGGTCCACCAGTTTTCCAGCCGCCCGCTGGCATCGAACAGCGCGCCCTGATCATCGAAGCTGTGGCTGATCTCGTGCCCGATCACCGCACCGATCGCCCCGTAGTCGAACAGCGGGTCACGGCGCGGATCGAAGTAGGGCGGCTGCAGGATCGCGGCCGGGAAGTTCAGCGCGTTCATCGCCGGCAGGTTCACTGCGTTTACTTCCTGAGGAACCATGGCCCACTCGCCGCGGTCGACGGGCGCTCCGAGCTGGCCGAGGCGGTAGTGGTAGTCGTAGAGCGCGGCGCGCTCGGCGTTGCCCAGGGCATCGCCGTTGGCCACCTGCAGTCCCGCGAAGCTGCGCCAGTGATCCGGGTAGCCGACGCCGATCCTCAGGGCTGCGAGTTTCGCCTTGGCGCGGGCGCGTGTCTGCGGCGTCATCCACTGCAGCCGGTCGATGCGCGCGGCGAAAGCCGTGAGCAGATTGCGCGTCATGGCCTCCGCGCGGGCCTTCTCGCTCGGCGGGAAGTAATGCTCAACGTAGAGCTTGCCCACCGCCTCACCGAGTGCCGCGTTGGTCTGGTTGACGGCTAGCTTCCAGCGCGCTTCCTGCTGCGGGGTGCCCGAGAGCACGTGGGAGAAGAACTCGAAGTGCTCATCGAGCAGGGCCTTGGGCAGGAAGGGCGCGGCGCGCTCGATGGCGTGGTAGCGCAGCCAGTCCTGCCAGTCCGCGAGCGGCTCGCTGGCCGTGAGCGCAGAGATGCCGGTCAGGGCCGTGGGCTGCCAGATGACGAACTCGCCCTGCTTGTCGAGCCCGGCGGCCGCGAAGTACGCGCGCCAATCGAGGCCGGGCGCGCGCTGCGCGACCTGCGCCGCGGTCCAGTGATTGTTGCCCTTCAGAACCTGCTCGGATTCGGCGCGGCTCACGTGCACCCGGGCAATCTTCTCTTCGAGCGCGTAGACGCGCGCCGCGCGCCCCTCCGGATCGCTCAGCTGGGCCAGGCGGAACATCGCGGCGATGTGCGTACGGAAGTGCGCGCGGATGTCCGCCATCTTCTGCGAATCGTTCAGGTAGTAATCGCGGTCGGGCATGCTCAGCCCGCCCTGCAGCACAAATGCGGCGTACTTGTGCGGGTCGCTCAGATCCTGAGCCACCCACAGGCCGAAGAGGTTGGCGGTATGGAGGTTGGTGGCATTGAGTACGTCGACGTCGGCGCGCAGGGTCTTGCCGAGCGCACGGGCGAGACCCTTGCGGTCGTGCACCAGCTGCAGCTCGTGCAGCCGTACGCCGAGCGGGCGCAGGCCCCGCGCCTCGATGGTGGCGGCATCCAGGTAGGTGGAGTAGTAGGTGAAGATCCGGCGCGCTTCGGGCCCGGCACTGGCATCCTTGCCGGCGTTCCTGATCAGCTCAGCCGTGCGCTGCCGGGTGCGCTCGTCGATGACCTCATCGACGCCGTAGGTGGAGCGGTCGGCGGGGATCTCGGTGCGCGCGAGCCAGGCGCCGTTGGCATAGCGAAAGAAATCATTGCCCGGCAGGACGCTGCGATCGATGGCGCTCAGCTCGATGCCGGTGGACGGTGGCGGGGGCTCCTGAGCCTGAGCAGACAGGGCGAGCAGCGCGGCGGCGAGCAGCAGCACACTCAGCCGATGAGACGGGGTTGGCATGGCGTTGAGTTCCACGAAAGAGCGCGCGGCGCGCAGTCTACACGAAGCGTCGCGGGCTGCCCGCGGCCGCCTGAGGCGCCTGGGCGCGCTGCTGCTGTGCAGCCTGCCGCTCGCGCCGGCAGCGCTCGCGTGGGGCCCGCAGGGGCACCGCACGGTGGGCGCGATCGCCGACCGGCTGCTCGCCCCACAGACGCAGGTCGTGGTCGCACAGCTCCTCGCCCAGGATGCGGACAAGTTCGGCAACCCATCCGGCCGCACCACGCTCGAGGCGGTCTCGGTGTGGGCTGACGAGATCACCCCTACGCCCGCCGGACATGCGCGCTGGCACTACGACAACGAGCCGGTCTGCGCAGTCAGCGCCGCGGCGCGCCCGTGTCGCGACGGCGAGTGCGGCAGTGTCCAGCTCAAGCGCCTGATCGCAGTTATGTCTGATCCGCGCGCCCCGCGGCGCGCGCGTAACGAGGCGCTGAAGTGGGTGGTGCACCTGGTGGGCGACCTGCACCAGCCCCTGCATGCTGCCGACAACGGCGATCGCGGCGGCAACCTCGTGCAGGTGGCCTTGGCCGGCGTACGCACCCGCGGACGCGAGAGCCTGCACCGGGCCTGGGACAATGACCTGGCGAGGATTGGCCTGGACGCCCGCAATCGCCAACGGGTGCCGCCCGAGCTGGCCGCCCTGGTCAGCGAGGCCCAGACGCTGCTCGGGGAGGCCGGGCAGGGGAGCGTCGACAGCTGGGTACGGGAATCCAACAGCCTGGCGCGCAACGTGGCCTACCGCTATGCGGGTTTTGACTGCCGCGGGCCGCCGGCGGGCATCGTAGTGCTTGATCGGCAATATGTTGCCGACGGCGCGGCGCTGGCGCGCGAGCGGCTGCTGTTGGCGGGGGCACGCCTCGCGGGGCTGCTCAATCAGACCCTGGGCGGCCGCTGACAACAGTACCGGCGGCGGGGTGGCCGGCTGCGTCCGCGCGGCGCGCTGCCCTTGTCGCCGCTGCATGCTAGGCTAATATCTGCAGCTGGAGGTGGTGAGCCGTGAATGCCTTTGACGAGAGCCTGGCATCGAGTTCGGAGCGCGGCGCGGGCGCTGAGCGTCTGCCGCTGCCGGTAGCCGCCCGCGGGACCTCCATTGACAGCTGGCTGCTGACACGGCTGCGCGAATTCCTGGGTGATCCGCCGGTGGAGTTCGCCGTGCGCGACGCGGCGCTGGTGGGCCCCACTGACGTGCCGGCGGTTGCGCGGGTGAGCTTCGCCTCGCGCCGCACGCTCATGTCGATCCTCGCCGACCCGCCGCTGCGTTTCGGGGACGCCTACAGCGACGGCAGCGTCGCCATCGAGGGCGACCTCGTCGGCCTGCTGGAAGCCATCTACCGCTCCGGCGCCGCTGCCGGCAAGTCCGGTTCCTTGCTGCGCCGCGCGCGCGGCGCACTGCGCCGCTCACACCGCAACACGCTGGCCGGTTCGCGCGACAATATCCACCACCATTACGACATCGGCAACGAGTTCTACTCGCTGTGGCTCGGCAACAGCATGGCCTATACCTGCGCGTATTATCCGACGCCGGCGGCCGGTCTGGAGGAAGCGCAGGTCGCCAAGATGGATCACGTCTGCCGCAAGCTGCGCCTGCGCTCGGGCGAGACGGTGGTCGAGGCCGGGTGCGGCTGGGGCACGCTCGCGCTGCACATGGCCCGCAACTACGGCGTGCGCGTGCGCGCTTTCAACATCTCGCGCGAGCAGGTGGCCTACGCGCGCGAGCGTGCGGCCCGCGAGGGACTCAGCGGCCAGGTCGAATACGTCCTCGATGACTACCGCAACATCAGCGGGCAATACGATGCCTTCGCCTCCATCGGCATGCTCGAGCACGTCGGCGTCGACAACTACACCGCGCTCGGGGAGGTGGCCCGGCGCGCACTCAACGGCCGCGGCCGCGGACTCATCCACTCGATCGGTCGCAACTATCCCGCGCAGCTGCAGCCGTGGATCGAGAAGCGGATCTTCCCGGGCGCCTACCCGCCGGCACTGAGTGAGATGATGCGCATCTTCGAGCCGTCGAACCTCTCGGTCCTCGATATCGAGAACCTGCGCCTGCACTACGCCCAGACGCTGCGCGACTGGCTGGCGCTCTACGAGGCCGCCAGCGAGCGCGTGCGCCACATGTTCGATGAGCGCTTCGTGCGCATGTGGCGGCTGTACCTGGCCGGCTCCGTGGCGGCCTTCACCACCGGCACCCTGCAGCTGTTTCAGGTGCTGTTCGCGCCCGGGGAGAGCAATGACGTCCCGCTGACGCGGGCGCACCTGTACGCGCGCTGACGCTCGCCGGCGTGCGCACGGTCGAAACCCTGATCGTCGGCGGTGGCCCGTCCGGGGCCGCGGCCGCCTGGCGGCTGCGCCGCGCGGGACGCGAGGTGCTGGTGCTCGACCGCGAGCGCTTTCCACGCCTGAAGCTGTGCGCCGGCTGGATCACCCCCGAGGTCGTGGAGGATCTCGAGCTCGACGTCAACGCCTACCCGCACAGCCTCATTACCTATCCGCGTCTGCGCATGCATTTCGGGCGCTGGCAGGTGCCGGTGCCGTGCGTGCAGCATTCCATCCGCCGCTTCGAGTTCGATGCCTGGCTCCTCAAGCGCTCCGGGGCCGAGGTCATCGAGCACAACGTGCGCGAGATCGTCGCCGACGCCGATGGCTATGTCATCGACGGTGCCTACCGCTGCCGCTACCTGATCGGTGCCGGTGGCACCCGCTGCCCGGTGTACCGCATCGTGTTCCGCGATCTCAACCCGCGGGCGAGCGAGCTGCAGCTGGTGACGCTCGAGCACGAGATCCGCTACGACTGGCGCGAGCGCGACTGCCACCTGTGGTTCTTCGGGCACGGGCTGCCCGGCTACTCGTGGTACGTCCCCAAGGAGAGCGGCTGGCTCAACGTCGGCGTGGGCGGCATCGCGACGCGGATGAAGGCGAGCGGACACGACATCCGCGCGCATTGGAGCTTCCTCACCCAGATGCTCGAGCGCGAGCTCGCCCCGGGGGCGAGCTACGATCCGACCGGCTACAGCTATTTTCTGCGCGGCAACGTCGCCGTGGTGCGCCACGGCAATGCCTTCATCACCGGCGATGCGGCGGGGCTGGCGACGCGCGACCTCGGCGAGGGCATCGGGCCGGCGGTGCGCAGCGGCCTGCGCGCGGCCCAGTCCGTGATCGACGGCCGCCCCTATCAGCTCAAGGACGTGAGCGGGCTCAGTCTCACCAGCATCGCGCGCAGCATGTTCGACCGGGCCGCGCGCGCCGGGGCGCTGGCCGGCCAGCGCGGTCACGCCCCGGGCTAAAGCCTTAAGCGAGGAGCGCCCATGGCACACGTCACCGTGATCAACGAACACGCGCACCTGCAGCAGATCGTCTCGGGACACCACCGGCTGACCGCCGACGAGCCGGTCACGAGCGGCGGCAGCGACGCCGGGCTCGCCGCCCAGGAGCTGCTGCTGGCGAGCCTCGGCTCGTGCACGGCGGTGGCCGTGCGTCGCCATGCCGCGCAGCAGAACTGGACGGTCGGCAAGATCACCGTAGGCGTGCGCTGGTCACGGGATGCGGGCGGCCAGGAACACATCGAGCAGCGCCTGTCTTTCAGCAAGCCCTTGAGCGCACAGCAGAAGGCGCAGCTGCTCGAGATCGCGGCCGGCTCGCCGGTCGCGAGCGTGCTGCGCCGCGGAGTTGCCATGCAGACGGCGGTCGTCGAGCTGAGCTGAGCGTCCGCTTACTTGATGCGCACGGCGCCGATGTTGACGTCGGTGCGCTCGCGCGTGCCCACCTCGACCTCGGTGCGGCCGGAGTTGCTGAGGGTCCAGGGCAGCGGCAGGTTGTCACCCTGCACCGTCACCACGTGGTGCCCGGCGGCCACGGCCGCAAAGTCGAAGCGCCCGTTCGCATCCGTGCGCACCGAGAAGCGCCCGTCGAGGATCACCGTGACGTTCGCCGCGCCCGCCTCACCGGCGTCGTAGCGCCCGTTCTCGTTGGCATCCAGGTACACCACGCCGCTCAGGCGCCCGGAGGCCCCGCCCGCCGTGCCCCCGAGCGGTATGAAGTGCCCGCCGCGGCTCATCTGGTAGCGCACCGTGAGGAAGATCCCGCGCTGGCCCTGGGAGGCCTGCGGCTGCTCGGTGGGCGGGGTCAGGGGCGAGCTGATGACGAGCGGTGTCCAGGAGCCGATGCGGTTCTCGTAATAGGTGAACAAAAGACCCCAGGAGTGCGCCAGCTGGTAGCTGAGCGTGACGTCGGCCGAGGTCGAGGGCGCGGCGCGGCCCTGCACCGCCTGGGCCCACTGAATGGTGCCATCCAGCGACAGCCGGGCCGTGAGGTCTCCGCCGCCATAGGCCGCGAGCCGCAGCACCGTACTGTCCTCCTGCGGCAGCCCGGGGAGCGCCCCGGTGTGCTCGCGATCGACCGCGAGGCTGGTCGCCAGCCGCAGGCTCGGACGCAGGTTCCAGCTCTGCTGCAGGGTGAAGGTCGCATCCTGCACGGTCGGGTCGGTGGCGTAGTCGAGCTGCACGCGCCCGGTGCCGAAGCTGTTGACGTTGTCGTAGTAGCCCTCGAGCGACCAGGCGGTCGAGTTCGAGCCGTCGTGGCTGATGAGGACATTGCTGACCGCGCCGACGCCGGCATCACGCGACAGCTGGTAGCGGATGTCGCCGTTCAAGAAGGTGCTGTCGGGGCCGTGCCCGGACACCGACAGCACCTCATCGACGCCGAAGTCTGCGGTGACGCGGCGGCTCTGGTAGCCGATGCGGTAATAACCGCCCTCGACGTCGCTGGTGATCAGCTGGTTGCCCCAGGCGAGGTTCGGGTCGATGCGGAACGCGCCGAAGCTCTGCGTGATCGAGCCGTGGGTGTGCGCGCCGTCGGCCCAGATGCCGAAGGCGTTGCCGTTGCCATCGAGGGTGCCGTCGATGAGGTTGACCTGTGCGCGGGTGCCGCCGTCCTGCCAGGCGGCGCTCACGAGCCCGGTATTGGCGGAGATGCGCTCGCTCGCGAACGGATCCTGAGCCGCGAGCGTGGTATCGAGCGGCTGGTAGTAGATGTTGGCATCGTGCGCGCTGGCAAACTCCCCGCCGAGCGTCCAGTGCGCGGCGGGGCTCCACTGCGCACCGAGGGTGGCGGTCGAGCCGCCCAGGGTGTCGAAGGTCGGCACCCGGATGCCGTCGTACACGCCCGGCTCGCCGCCGCTGGCGATGATCTGCAGGCCGTCCGGCCCGCGCCACTCGGTGGCGGCGCCGAGCATGGTGCCCGAGGTCAGAAGGAAGCGCGGCTGCTGCCGCTCGAGCGTGATCAGCGGCGCGTTCAGGTCACCCAGGGCGTTATCGGCCTGCCAGCCGCCATCGAAGGGCATGCCGCGCTCGTGCACGGCGAAGGAGGTGCTGCTGTTGCCGGCCGCGGCGATGCGGTCCTCGTCGCCGCCGATGCGTACCGCGCCATCGGCCGACCAGTCACCGTAGGTTGCCGTCTCCCACTGCGCGCTCATCACCACGCCGTTCTCGTGAACCGTCGGGCCGGCATCGGCCCCGCTCTGCGAGAGGATGCTGCCGACCGCATCGAGGCGCAGTGAGCGGGCCAGCCCGGAGTTGTCGTTGGTGCCGAGGTAATCGCCGGCGGAGATGTCCGGCGCGAGGCTGCCGCCGCCGATCAGACGGTCTTCGTAGGCAGCCGCGGGGGCAGCCGCCACGGCGGTCTGGGCCTGCGCCGGCAGTGCGGCGCAGACCAGCAGGAGGACACCGCACAGGCACGCAACCCGGTGCCGGGCGCCTGTGACGGCCGCTTTCATTTGAAGCGCTCGTCAAGTTGCGTGCTCTGGTTCGCCCACTCCAGCGTGCCCTGCACGCTCACCGGGAAGCTCAGGGTCGGGGTGGGGTTGTCCGGCAGCGAGGGCGTGAAGAACACCTGGCGCACCTCACCCGGCAGGATCGGGAAATCCGAGGGGGTGAAGTCATACTTCTTGCCGCTCGCATCCTTGCCGGTGAGGAAGCCGCTGAGGCGCGTGTGGGCGGTGCCGGAGTTGTGCACCTTGATTGCCGGCACGCGATTGCCGTTGAGCGTGATGACCTCGGGCCCGAAGATCTCCAGCTGCGGGGCGGCATCACCGACGGTCACGTAGACGATGACCCCGATGCGCCCGACGATCGGCAGCGGCAGCTGGCCGGCCTTGGCCATCGAGGGCTCATCGGCCTCGATCATGATGGCGAAGCGACACTCGCCGGCCGGCGCATCCGCCGGCACCTGCACCTCGAAGCGGTAGTGCGCGGTGGCCCCGCCCGGAACGGCGAGCAGCGGCCGCTCGATCGCCACCCACGGGCGGCAGCTGCCGGGCTGCAGATCGTCGCGGAAGCTCACGCTGTAGTCGGCGCCGAGGGAGAAGTCCGCGGTGTGGATGCGGTACTTGGCCGGTTGCACTGAGCTGTTGGTGATCTCGATCACCTGGCGCAGGCGCGCCCCGGACTTGCTGCTGAGTTCGAACCGCGGTGGCGCGACCAGGGCTGCGAAGCCCTGGGCATGGGTCACGGTAGCGGTGAGTGTGGTGATGAGCAGGCAGCCTGCGGCGAGCAGATAGCGCACGGTCAGTCCTCGTCCATTTCGAAGCGGAAGCTCACCGGATAGCTCTGTCCCATGCGGCGGCCGTCGACGGTGATCGTCAGCAGTACGTTGTCCTCGATGAAGGCAGTGGTGAGCGGGCCGGAGTAGACCAGCGCGCGCGCGCCGGGAGTCAGCTGGCCCGGCAGCAGCCGGCCCTGCGTGGTCCAGGCAACGCTCATCGCCCCCGGCTGCTGGGCCGGCAGCACCATGTAGATGCGGCCGCTGTGGTGCCGATAGGCGGCGACGTTCAGCCGCACGCGCAGCTGCAGCGTGCCCACCATGAGGTTGTTGGCGCCGCCGTGCGGGGACTGCTGCTGCCAGCGCATGGCGAGCGCGGCGTTGTAGGGCAGGGTGCCGGAGTCATCCACGGGCACGGTGCGCGCGTGCGCCACCGTGGCGGCGAGCCAGATTATGCAGAATGCGAGGAGCGATGCGCGGCGCATGGCGGCTGACCCTGAGGCGACGGCGTTACGGCGCCGTCAGCGTGTAGGTCACGCGGCCCGTGTACGTGCCGGCCGGAGGAACCACGCTGTTTGCGTAGGAGAAGGTCCAGCAGGACTCGGCCCACTGGTTCTGGGCGATCGTGCCGACGGTGAGCGAGGTGCTGGTGAAGCTGCCGGCCGGAAACGGTTCCGCACCGGTGTCGCCGTTGCCGCCCGTGGTCCAGCTGATCTGCGAGAACTTGATGGTGTCGCCCGCGGCATCGGTGAGCGAGGCCGGCAGGGTGGCGGTCACGACGCCGGTGTTGGTGCCGTTGCCGGTGGTGCGGTAGTAACCGCCGATATACAGCTGCGTCGGCGCGTTGCAGAACGCATAGCCGTCGAAGAAGCTCGTCGACTGGGTGCTGTTGGTGGTCATCGCCTGGGCCACGCCGTTGCCGACCGCGTTGGCCGCAACGCTGACCGATACCTGATTGATGGTGGTGTTGTTGCCCGGGGCGCTGCCGCCGGACTGATGCACCGGCTCGACGTAGCTGCAGTTGGTGCCGCAGTAGGTGCCGGTGAAAGTACCCACACCCACCTGCAGATAGACTGTCTTCGGCGTGGCCGCCGCCAAGGTGATGGTGTAGGCGCCGGCCGGCGCCGCCACGCCGAGCAACGCGAGGGCGAGCAGACCGCCGGCGCTTACGCCGGCGGTCGCACGCAGCTGCAGCCCCGCAAGGCGCCGGTGCATATCGCGCCTCCCGGGGGACATGGACACCCTAGCTCGAAGCGACCGCCGCTTACGGCACCGAGGCGGTGTACGTAACGCGACTGTTGTTCGTGTTGACACCACCATAGGTACCGGCCGGCGGCACGGTGGCGTTGGCGTAGGTGTAAGCCCACTTGGCGTCCTGCTGCACGATCTTGTTGACCGCGGTCAGGGTGCTCGTCGTGGTCGCACCGTCCGCCAGGGCCGGCGGGGCCAGCGTGGTGGTGGTGGTATTGTGGCTCGCCGTGGTCGTGATCGTGCCGTAGCTGATCGTGTCGCCGGCGCCATCGTTCAGCGCGCCGAGCGTGGTGGAGCTCAGCGTGACGTTGCCGTTGTTGGCGACGACCACCGCGGTCTCGGTGCCGGTACCCAGGTCACCGCCAGCGCCGGTGAGTGCGCCGGTGCCGACCTGCGCCGCCGTCGGGGCCCAGGTGATCTGGTCGATCGTGGCGTTGGTGGCAAAGCCGCCCGCGGCCGTGCCGGTGCCGGTACCGACGCGCAGGAACAGGAACTTCGGAATGGTGATCTGGAAGTCCACGTGCGCCGTCGCGGTCAGCGGGGAGCCCGCGCCGGTCTGGTAGTTCGACTCGGCCTGCGAGGCCAGGGGCAGCGCCACGGCGGCAGCTGCGAGAATGGTCTTGATGACAGTTGAGGTCCGCATGTCAGTCCTAACAGTAAGTAACGATTCGGTGCCAGGAAAAAACTTGCGGGCATACTATCGGCACGCTGCAGTGCAGCTCCGTGCTTATGTCACGCTTCTGTACGACGGGGCGCGTCTATAGGGATTTGTGCGTATTAAGCCCGGCGCGGTCGGCCCCGCGTCGGCGCGCGAATGTGACGGGCACCACAATTTGGCTTGTTTTGCCGCGAAAAGCGCGCGCTCGGGGCGGCGCGCCGGGAGGGCGAGTGATGAGCGATCTATATAAGAAGTATGGGCCGGTGGCGCTGGTGCTCGGCGGCTCCGAGGGCATCGGCCAGGAGTTTGCCGTGCAGCTCGCGGCGGCCGGCTTTGCGCTGGCGCTGGTGGCGCGCCACGAGGCGCCGCTGGCCGCCGCCGCGGCGCAGCTGCGCGCCGCACACGGCGCGAGCGTCGCGACCTACAGCCGCGACCTGAGCGCCCCGCAGCTGGAAGTCTTCGCCGCGCAGCTGCTCGGCACCCACGACATCGGGCTCGTCGTGGTGAATGCCGGGGCGACTCACGGCGCGGCGCGCTTTCTTGAGCAGCCGCTCGAGAAGGCGCTGCGCCTGGTGCAGCTCAACTGCCTCGCACCGCTGGTGTTTGCTCACCAGGTGCTCAGCGCCCGGCGCGGCCGCGGCGGTGGCCTCATCGTCGTCTCCTCGATGTCCGGTCTGGGAGGCAGCGGGCTGGTGGCCACTTACGCTGCGGCCAAGGCGTTCCAGATCGCGCTGTGTGAAGGGCTGAACTGGGAGCTCAAAAGCGCAGGCCTTGATGTTCTGTGCGCGGTCGCCGGACTCACCGACACCCCGGCCATGCGCCGCTCGGGACTGGACTTCAGCGCCGCCGCCGCGCAGGGCTTTCAGGCCATGACGCCGCAGGCGGTGGCGCGCGGGGCGCTCGCACAGCTCGGTGAGCGCGCCGTGTGGTATGCGGCCGGAGATGCGGCCGCCGCGGCGATGCGCGCCTTACCGCGCGAGCAGTTGACCGCACTCATGAGCACGGCGACCGCGGCCATGTACCCGCCGGCTGCGCCGTGACCTTCGGCGCGGGGCGCTTCAGCGTGCGAACAGCTGCGCGAGGTCCGCGAAGGACTTGAACTCGAGCGCGTTCCCGGAAGGGTCGAGGATGAACAGCGTCGACTGCTCGCCCGGCTGGCCCGCAAAACGCACCGTGGGCTCGATGACCCACTCGACCGGGTGGCGACGCAGTCGTGCGGCCAGTGCCTGCCATTGCGGCGGGGTGAGAACGACGCCACAGTGCGGTACCGGCACGCCGTGACCGTCGACGGGATTGAAGTGCGCGGCGATGCGCCCCCCGGGCCCGAGACGGGGATTCAGGTGGCAGACGAACTGATGGCCGAACAGATCAAAGTCCACCCACTCCGGAGCACTGCGTCCCTCGGGGCAGCCGAGAATCTCGCCATAGAAGCGCCGCGCCTCGGGGATGTCGCGCACCTGCACGGCGATGTGAAAAGGCGTGAGCGTCAAGACTATCTCCGTGGGCAGCGGCGTGCCGAAAGCATAGCAGCGTGGGGACAGCGGATGCGCGGCGCAACCTGCGTCCTTGCGCTTATGTGGCTGAGCGGGGTGCGCGTGGCGTGCGCCCAGGCGCTCGAGCCGCCCGAGACCTTTCTGTCTTTCGGGCCGGCGGTGGAGGTGACCCCGAGCTACCCGGGGGCGCGCGTCTCACGCACCTTCGCGCTCCCGGACATCGAGGCGCAGTACCACGCCTGGCTGTACGTCAGCGGCACCGACCTCGTCGGGGTCTACGCCTACAACCGCAACGGCAACAAGGCGGGACTTGCCCTCACCTACGACTTCACCGAGCGCCTGCGCAGCGATGCGCCGCAGCTGGCGCACCTGGAGGACGTGAGTCCCACGGCGCGCGCCAAGCTCTTCATCGAGCAGCGCGTGGCCTTCCTCGCGCTGGGCGCGAACGTCGCGACCGACGTCGGCGGCCACAACGAGGGCACGCTCGCGCAGGCGTATCTCAACCTTCTGTTACCGCTCACCGCGCGCGGCTTTCTCACCGTGGGCCCGGGCGTCACCTGGGCGGACCGCGATTACATGCGCGCCTTCTACGGCGTGTCGGCGCAGCAGAGTGCGCTTTCCGGGCTGTCGCAGTTCTCGGCACGCCGGGGCATCTGTGACCTGCACGGCGAGGTG
Source organism: uncultured Pseudomonadota bacterium (assembly GCA_963825385.1). Classification (GTDB taxonomy): domain Bacteria; phylum Pseudomonadota; class Gammaproteobacteria; order Steroidobacterales; family Steroidobacteraceae; genus 13-2-20CM-66-19. Next base: position 790,461 of record CAWGSX010000003.1, read on the forward strand.
ACGGCCGGATATAACCTGTCGTCGCGCTGGGCGCTGGCCCTCGATGTGGTCTATGCCCGGCTGCGCGGCGATGCGGCCGCAAGCCCGTTCACCAGCGCCAACGCGCAGACCACCTATCTCGCCTCCGTCCTCTACCGCTACCGCTGAGCCTCCCGGCCGCGGCCGCGCTCAGAGCGGGCCGGGCGCCTTGGAAGCCTGTTTGCCGGCAACCGTGGCGCCGGCGGCAGCCGCATGGCCCGCGGCCGTCGCGCGCGCCGCCGTGGCGCGGGCCCGCACCTGCGCGATGAACTCGCGCCGCTGCCTGAGTCCGCGGAAGGCGTTCACGGCGAGCGTGGTGAGCGTCACGATGCCCAGCGGCGGGGGATTGATGGCCACGCGCAGGGAGCGGGCGTAGTCGAGTACCAGTCCCGGGGTCCAGGCCATCGACTCGGCGTGCTTGCGCAGCTGCGCGGCCACCCACAGCTCCGGATTGCACAGCGAGCTCAGAAACGCCGCCACGCTCGGCCCTCTGCGGCCCAGTGATCCCTCGAGCGCGGCCTCGAGCGCGGTGGCGACCGTGCTCGAGCAGTTGCGGTTGGTGAGGTTGTAGGTCGTGTCCTGGCTGTAGATCTTCCAGAAGGCCAGCAGGCGCGCGTGATCGAAGCGCTCGAACTCCACGCGTGCCGTCGAGGGGCACCAGGCGGCCTCCTCGTGGGCGTAGCTGGGCTGGAACTTGCCGGCCACATTGTTGTCCGCGGTAGCGCGCAGCAGGTGGCGGAAGTCATCGGGCGAGTGGTCGATCTCCTCGGCGGGGTAGTGGCTGATGTACAGGTCGGGCGCGAGCTCGAGCGCCGCATGTCCGGTGGAGATCACCCCGTAGCCGTCGACGGCGGCGATGTAGCGGTCGACCAGCGGCTGCGGCAGCACATCCGTCGCCGAGCCCACCGGGGTCCAGACGTGCAGGGTCAGCGGGCGGCCGCCGGCCGCACGCTCGCTCTGGCCCTCGTGGGTCGGGGTGTCCAAGAGCACGTCCATGTTCGAGCCGCGCGCCAGCAACAGCGACAGGATCACGTTGGCCGGAAGCTTGCGCAGGCGCAGCGCCAGGAGCAGCCCGCCGACGCCCGACAAGAGCAGGCCGACGCCGAGGCAGTAGGGGACCGTGCCGGCGTACACCATCGGCCAGGGCAGAATGAGCAGCAGCGCCGAGACGATCTCGAACAGTCCCATGAGGAGCGAGGCCTGCCAGTGGGTGAAGCGCACCACCCAGGCGGCGCTGATGCGCAGACCACCGTCGACCAGAAACACCAGCCCGAAGATGATCGCCAGGATGACATCCGAGACCGGGTGGGGGTCGATGATGAGCAGACCGATGATGAGGAAGGCGACGCCGCGGGTCTTGCGCAGCACGGTCTGGGTCCCGAGGTTGGAAGTGGTCGCGACGAGTGTGACCAGCGCCTCGAGGATCAAGAGGTAGCCAAAGAGGTGATAGGGGAAGTAAATCGCGTTGCCGAAGGCGTCCGCCACCAAGGCGAGGCCGAGCAGGATCCACAACACGCCCAGCACCGCCAGCGTGCGCCAGTGGGTGCGGATGAATTCGGGCCCGAGCAGCAGCAGGGCGAGGCGGATCATCGGGGTCTGCGCAGTTCCTTTACGGCCATTTTCAGACTTTTGCGGACTGTTTGGGAGTCGGCGCGGCTTCCGGGCGCTGCGCGGCCTGGGCGCGCAGGCGCAGGGTCAGCTCGCGCCGCGCGCGCACGCCGCGCGCCAGATTGATCCCGAGTGTGCTCAGCGTGACCAGCCCGAGCGGTGGCGGCTCGATGGCGACGCGCAGCGCCCGTGCGTAGTCGAGCGTCAGGCCCGGCGTCCACGCCATCGACTCCGCATGGCGGCGCAACTGTGCGGCGACCCACAGCTCCGGGTTGAACAGCGCACTGAGAAAGGCGCCGAAACGGGCGCCGCCGCCGAGGGTGCCCTCCAGCGCCGCCTCCAGCGCCGCCGCCACGGTGCTCGAACAGTTGCGGTTGGTCAGATTGTAAGTGGCATCCCGGGAGTAGGCTGACCAGAACGCACGCAGCCGCTGCGCATCGTAGCGGGCAAATCGCACCTGCGCGGTGGACTCGCACCAGCCGGCCGCTTCCAGCGCGTAGCTCGGCTGGAAGTGCCCCGGGACGTCGTTGTCCGGCGTCGCGCGCAGCAGCGCGCGGAAGTCATCGGGTGAGTGGTCGATCTCCTGGGCCGGGTAGTGGCTGATGTACAGATCCGGTGGCATCTCCAGAGCCGCATGCCCGGTGGAGATGACGCCGTGCGCGTCCACGGCGGCGACGTAGCGGTCGACCAGCGGCTGCGGCAGCACATCCGGCGCCGAACCGGTCGGGGTCCACACGTGCACGGTAAGTGGCGCAGGCGCCGCCGTGGCACTGCCTGCAACCCCTGCCAGCACCGGAACGGCGCCTGCCAGATCGGCCACCGGGGCATTGCGCGCAAACAGCATCGCCAGGGATGCGCCGCGCGGCAGGCGTCGCAGCCGCAGCGCCAGAAGCAGCGTGCCCAGGCCGGACAGCGCCAGGGCGATGCCGACGCAGTAGGCGACCGTGCCGGCATAGAAGGTCGGGTAGGGCTCGATCATGAACACGGCGAACAGCAGCTCCAGCAGGCCCATGCCCAGGGAGAGCCGCCAGCCCGCAAAGCGCACCACCCATGCCGCGCTCACGCGCAGTATGCCGTCGAGGCCGATGAGCAGGCCGAAGAGCAGTGCCAGGATGAACTCGGCACTGCGGTGCGGATCGATCATGAGAATGCCGAGCAGCAGGAACACCACGCCGCGGCTCTTGCGCAGCACGGTCTGCGTGCCGAGGTTGGAGGTGGTCGCGACGAGTGTGACGAGCGCCTCGAGGATCAGCAGGTAGCCAAAGACGTGCACCGGGAACCAGACGTCCCCGTGCAGGGCGTCGGCGAAGATGGCCACGCCCAGCGCCGCCCACACGGCGCCGATCACCGCCAGCACGGGCCAGCGCGAGCGGATGAAATCCGGTCCGAGCAAGAGCAGCGCGAGACGGATCATGGCGCGGCAACCTTACGCGGGCCTGCGCGACAGTGCCATGAACGTGGCGAACACCGCACAGGCAGCCGCGACGAACAACGGCAGTCCGAACAGCGCACTGCCCTTCATCGACAGCCCGGCAAGCGCCGGCCCGAGCAGCGCCCCGCCGCCCCAGGCGAAGCCCATCGCCCCGTAGATGCCCACCAGCTCCGCGCCGCGGAACCGGTCACCGACCATGGCCAGCATCACCGTGTAGATGCCGACGAATACCCCGCCCCAGACGAAGATCACCGCGTAGGTGAGCCAGACGCTGCCGAGCACGTAGGGCCAGGACAGCGCGCCGAGTGCGGACAGTACCGCCAGGCCGAGCGCTAGGCGCCGGCGGTTGACGCGGTCGGCAACGTAGCCGATCGGCAGCTGCAGCACGATGGCACCGAGCATCAGCGCCGAGATCAGCCGCATGGCACCCTGCTCGCTCCAACCCTGCGCGGCCGCGTACAGGGCGATGAAGGACAGCCCCGCGGTCTCGACCGCTGCGTTCAGCGCGGTGGTCGCCATGGCGATGGGGGCCATGCGCATGTAGCGCAGCGGGTTCGTGCCGCCGGCCTCGAACCGCGGCGGCGTGAGCAGCCCCGGCAGGACGAGCAGTGCGCAGGCGCTGGCGGCGATAGCGGCGCCGACGTAGTAGGCCACCGCGCCGGTGCCGATCTCCGCGAGCACGCTCGGGCCGCAGACCATGCCCAGTGACAGGGCCGCGGTGTACAGCGCCATCGTGCGCCCGCGCGTTCTCTCCGTGCACAGCTCGTTGGTCCAGGTCTCGGTCATCACGAACAGCGCCTCCGCGCCGATCCCGAGCAGGACGCGCAGCGGAAACCACCAGTACACCGAGGGCGCGAACGGAAAGGTGGCGAGCACCACGGCGCTGAGCAACAGTGCCCCGAGCGTCAGCTGGCGTGCGCCCGCGGCGGCGGCAAGACGCGGCATGAAGGGCGCGATCAAAAGCACGCCCAGGGCGTGCATGGCGGCGTTGATACCGATGAAGGTTTCGCTGTAGCCGCGCGCGTCCAGGTTGAGCGCGATCAGCGGTGCCGAGAGACTGTAGGTGAGGCCGAAGATGGTCGCCGCGGCGATGACGGCGGCGCTGGAGAGCAGGTGCCGCACATCCGGCGGGCGCGCCGGCTCACGGTTATTCGCCATGTTCCCTGGGTGCGTGGCTCTGCGGGCAGTGCCTAGCCTAACACGGTGGACTTCGCTCCATACCCCACCGGAGAATGGCGCGCAGCAGCCCCGGGCCGCGCACCGGGTGAGTTCCCGCTTCCGATGAGGCCCGTGCCCGAAACTCCAGGCCCTGAGTTCCCCGTCCGGCGCTTTGCCACGCACTCGCTGGTGCGCGCCGCCGACCTCGGGGGCACGTTCGTATTCGCCTTCCAGGGCGCTCTGGCAGCCATTGCCGGACATCTGGACGTGTTCGGTGATCTGGTGCTCGCGTTCTGCACCGCGCTCGGCGGCGGGGTGGTGCGTGACGTGCTGATGGGCGATCTGCCGCCGAGCGCGCTGCGCGACTGGACTTACCCGTGCACGGCGTTCCTGGCCGGGGCGCTGGTGTTCGCGTTTCACCCCTATGCGCACATCCCGCGTGGGCTGCTGCTCACGCTCGATGCCGGCGGGCTCGCCCTGTTCGCCGTCGCCGGGACCGAGAAAGCCCTCGATGCGCGGATTCACCCCCTGAGCGCAATACTGCTCGGCACGATCGGCGCGGTCGGAGGCGGAACGCTGCGTGACCTGCTGCTCACCCAGATACCCGCCATTCTGCGGGTGGACGTCTACGCCACCGCGGCCCTGTTTGGCGCGACGGTTCTGGTGGTGATGCGCAAACTCGGTGCGCCGAGCGGCATGGCCGCGCTGGCCGGCGGGGCGGGGTGCCTGATCCTGCGATTGCTCGCCATCTGGCAGAACTGGCAGCTGCCCGGGTCGAGCGCGGGCAGTTAGCGCGCGCCGCCGGACCGAGCGGCGCTTGGGTTCAGCGCAGCGTCCACGGCTCGGCCCTGGGACCGGTGTCCTGCGAGAAGTGCTTGGCGAGGAAGGCCTCGCCGCGTTCGAGCACGAAGTAGCGGAACGCCTCGGCCGGCGGGCGACAGCGTCTTCGCCAGATTGTTGACGACGTGCCAGCGGCGCATCACCGGCAGCCCCTCCACTTCCGGCGCCGCGATGAGGTGATGGTCGAGCTCGAGTCCGACGGTGTGCAGCGACAGCAGCGCTACGCCCATGCCGGCCATGACCGCCTGCTTGATGGCCTCGTTGCTCGACATCTGCATGACACCTGCGGCGCATCTGGTGCGCCTCCATGTACTCATCGAGGGCGGCGCGCGTACCCGAGCCCGGCTCGCGCACGATGAAGCCCTCGTCCATCAGCGCCCGCGCCGGCACCTTCTCGGCGCGCGCGAACGGGTGCTCGATGGAGGTCACCAGCACGTGCGGATGCATGGCGAAGGGCTCGGCACGCGAGGGCCAGTTCTTCGGCGGACGTCCCATGATCGCCAGCTCGACCTCGCCTTCGCGCATCAGCGCGACCACTTCGTCGCGGTTGTTGGCGACCTGCAGCCGGATCTCGATGCCGGGGTGCTCGTCGCGGAAACTGGCGAGCAGGCGCGGCAGGAAGTACTTGGCCGTGCTGACCATGGCCACATCGAGCACACCGGTCTGCAGCCCGCGAAAGCGCGCCACCATGTCTTCCGCATCGCGCATGGCGGCGAGTACGCGCCGGGTGTGGGCGAGCACGTACTCGCCCACCATGGTGAGCGAGACCTTGCGGCTGGAGCGGTCAAACACCGGCAGGCCCACCTCGGCCTCGAGCTCCTTGATCTGCATCGATACCGCAGGAGCCGAGAGGCCGAGCTCCTCCGCGGCCCGCACGAAGCTCAGGTGCCGGGCGACAGCGGCGAAAACCCGCAGCTGACGCAGCGTGGCGTTCTTCATTAAGAAAAACTTAACTAGTCAATAATATAAAGTGACTTCACTGAATAATAGCCGCCCCTTACAGTCCTCTCAAGCCACCAGAGAGAAGAGGCGAATCAATGGAAATCGGGACCGACTCACGCGCGGACGCGCCGACGGCGATCAAGGACACCAAGAAGCGCTATCGGGCCGGGGTGCTCAAGTACCGGCAGATGGGCTACTGGGAGCCGACTACGAGCCCAAGGCCACCGACACGGTCTGCCTGTTTCGGATCACCCCCCAGGACGGGGTCGACCCGGTCGAGGCCGCCGCCGCGGTGGCGGGGGAGTCGAGCACCGCCACCTGGACGGTCGTGTGGACCGACCGCCTCACCGCCTGCGACAGCTATCGTGCCAAGGCCTACAAGGTCGAGCCGGTGCCGAACACTCCCGGGCAGTACTTCGCCTGGGTGGCCTACGACATCATCCTGTTCGAGGAGGGCTCGATCGCCAACATGACGGCGAGCCTCATCGGCAACGTCTTCAGCTTCAAGCCGCTCAAGGCCGCGCGCCTCGAGGACATCCAGATCCCGGTCGCGTACGTGAAGACCTTCAAGGGGCCGCCCACCGGCCTCATCGTCGAGCGCGAGCGGCTCGACAAGTTCGGCCGCCCGCTGCTCGGGGCCACCACCAAGCCGAAGCTCGGGTTGTCCGGCCGCAATTACGGCCGCGTCGTCTACGAGGGCCTCAAGGGCGGTCTGGACTTCATGAAGGACGACGAGAACATCAACTCGCAGCCCTTCATGCACTGGCGCGACCGCTTCCTCTACGTCATGGACGCGGTCAACAAGGCGAGCGCCGCCACCGGTGAGGTCAAGGGCTCCTACCTCAACGTCACCGCCGGGACCGTGGAGGACATGTACGAGCGCGCCGAGTTCGCCAAGGAACTTGGGCTCGGTGATCGTGATGATCGATCTGGTCGTGGGCTGGACCACGATCCAGAGCATGTCCAACTGGGCGCGCCGCAACGACATGATCCTGCACCTGCACCGCGCCGGTCACGGCACCTACACGCGCCAGAAGAACCACGGCGTCAGCTTCCGCGTCATCGCCAAGTGGCTGCGCCTGGCGGGCGTGGATCACATGCACGCCGGCACCGCGGTCGGCAAGCTCGAGGGCGATCCGCTGACGGTGCAGGGCTACTACAACGTCTGCCGCGACAGCTTCACCAAGCAGGATCTGCCGCGCGGGCTGTTCTTCGACCAGGACTGGGCCGATCTGAAGAAGGTGATGCCGGTCGCTTCGGGCGGCATCCACGCCGGGCAGATGCACCAGCTGCTGGATCTGTTCGGCGATGACGTGGTGCCTGCAGTTCGGTGGCGGCACCATCGGGCACCCCGGCGGTATCCAGGCCGGCGCGGTTGCCAACCGCGTGGCGCTCGAGGCGATGGTCAAGGCCCGCAACGAGGGCCAGGACATCCGCAACGAGGGCCCGGAGATCCTGCGCCAGGCGGCGCAGCTTCTGCAGTCCGCTGCAGCAGGCGCTCGATACCTGGGGCGAGATCAGCTTCAACTACACCCCGACGGATCAGTCCGATTACGTGCCGACTGCGGCCGTCGCGCACTGACGCCCGGAGAGCACCCGCCATGATGACCAATCCGACCGGCACGTATCACCCAGGGGCAGTTCAGCTTCCTGCCCGAGCTCACCGACGCGGAGATCACCCTGCAGATCGACTATGGCCTGAAGAAGGGCTACGCCTGGAGCGTCGAGTACACCGACGATCCGCATCCGCGCAATACCTACTGGGAGATGTTCGGCATGCCGATGTTCGACCTGCAGCGATGCCGCCGGCGTGCTGATGGAACTGCAACAACTGCCGCAAGACCTTCCCGCAGCACTACATCCGCCTGATGGCCTTCGATTCCACGCGCGGCGTGGAGAGCATCGCCATGAGCTTCATCGTCAACCGGCCCGTGCACGAGCCGGGCTTCGCGCTGGTGCGCCAGGAGACGCACGGGCGCAGCATGCGCTACACCATCCACAGCTACGCCGCCGACCGTCCTGAGGGCGAGCGCGGCAACGGCAAGGCCTGAGCGGCGCGTACTGCCAAAGGGGAACTGCCATGAATGTCATCGCACCATCGATCCTGTCGGCCGACTTCGCGCGCCTGGGCGAGGAGGTCAAGCGCGTGATCGCCGCCGGCGCCGACTGGATCCATTTCGACGTCATGGACAACCACTTCGTGCCGAACCTGACCATCGGGCCGAAGGTCGCCGCGGCACTCAAGCCGTACTCGGCCGGCCCCAGGGCGGGCGTGCGCTGCTCGACGTACACCTGATGGCGCAGCCGGTCGACGCCCTGGTGAGTGCCTTTGCCGAGGCCGGGGCCGACCTCATCAGCTTCCATCCCGAGGCTTCGCTGCACGTCGACCGGACGCTGCAGCTGATCCGCGCCACGGGCTGCCAGGCGGGGCTGGCCTTCAATCCGGCGACACCGCTCGATGCACTGGAATACGTCATCGACAAGCTCGACCTGGTGCTCATCATGAGCGTCAACCCCGGCTTCGGCGGCCAGAGCTTCATCGAGTCGGCGCTGCGCAAGATCGAGCGGGTGCGCGGCCTCATCGAGGCCAGCGGCCGTGAGATCCGCCTCGAGGTAGACGGCGGCATCAAGGTGCAGAACATCCAGCGCGTGGCCGCCGCCGGGGCCGATACCTTTGTGGCCGGCAGCGCGATATTCGGTTGTGCCGACTACCAGGCGGTCATCGATGCGATGCGCTACGAGCTCGGGCGCGCGCATCAGGTCAGCAGGGTCGCCTGAACATGGGCACACCCCTGTACTCCATTCCCGGTAACGCGCCGCCGGCGCCTGACAGACCTGCGGAATCCCCGACCGCGGGTGCGGCCGGTGCCGGCGGCGCGCGCACCGTGCGCGAGGTGCTTGCGCAGAGTCAGGCCGACGCGGTGATGGAGGAGCTCGAGCGCGATCTGATCGGGCTTGCGCCCGTCAAGGCACGCATCCGCGACATCGCGGCGCTGCTGGTGATCGACAAGCTGCGCATGAATCTGGGCCTGGCAGGCGCAGGCGCCGAGCCTGCACATGTCCTTCACCGGCAATCCGGGCACCGGCAAGACCACGGTGGCGCTGCGCATGGCGCAGATCCTGCATCGTCTCGGCTATGTGCGCAAAGGCCATCTGGTGGCGGTGACGCGCGATGACCTGGTCGGCCAGTACATCGGGCACACCGCGCCGAAGACCAAGGAGGTCCTGAAGAGGGCGATGGGCGGCGTGCTGTTCATCGACGAGGCCTATTACCTGTACCGCCCCGAGAACGAGCGCGACTACGGCCAGGAGGCGATCGAGATCCTGCTGCAGGTCATGGAGAACCAGCGCGACGACCTGGTCGTGATCCTGGCCGGCTACAAGGATCGCATGGAGACGTTCTTCCGCTCCAATCCCGGGCATGAGTTCGCGCATCGCGCACCACCTGGATTTCCCGGACTACACCGCCGAGCGACCTGCTGCGCATCGCGCGAGAAGATGCTCGAGCAGGCAGAACTACCGCTTCGCGGCCGGGCGCGCGCGCGCCTTCGCAGGAATATCTCGGCGCAGCGCATCCGCCAGCCGCACTTCGCCAACGCGCGCAGCGTGCGCAACGCGCTCGACCGTGCGCGGCTGCGCCAGGCGAGCCGGCTGTTCGCGGAACGGGACCGCGAGCTGACCGCCGACGGACCTGACCACGATCGACGCAGCCGACATCCGCGCCAGCCGCGTGTTTCAGACGGCGGCCAGAACAACGATCAATAAGGAGTCCGACCATGCATCTCGGACGCACGACGCTGTCGAAGTTTCTGATCCAGCAGCTCGAACGGCATTCGAGGGCGCGCAGCGATCTCGGCGCATTGCTGATCGATGTCGCCGCCGGCGGTCAAGGCGATCTCCGCCATGACGGCCAAGGGCGCGCTCGGCGGCTATCTGGGCGAGCGTCGGCAGTCGCGAACGTCCAGGGCGAGATGCAGCAGAAGCTCGACGTGCTGGCGCAACGAGGTGATGATCCGCAGCTGCGAATGGGGCGGGCTGGTTGCGGGCATGGCCTCCGAGGAACTGGACGAGCCCTACGCCCTGCCGGCGGAATTCACCCGCGGGCGCTACCTGCTGGTGTTCGATCCGCTCGATGGCTCGTCGAACACCGACGTCAACGTCTCGGTGGGCACCATCTTCTCGGTGCTGCGCCATGACGAAGCGCGAGGCGCCGCTGGCTCGCTGACTTCCTGCAGCCCGGACTGGCAGCAGGTCGCCGCCGGCTACGCCATCTACGGCCCGGCGACGATGCTGGTGCATCACCGTGGGCAAGGGCACGCATGGCTTCACGCTCGATCGCGAGATCGGCAACTTCATCCTGACGCATCCGAACCTGCAGATTCCCGCCGACACCAGCGAGTTCGCGATCAACACCCGCAACGCGCGCTTCTGGGAGCCGCCGGTGCACCGCTACGTGACCGAATGCCAGGCCGGCAAGACCGGCGAGCGCGGCCGCGACTTCAACATGCGCTGGATCGCCTCGATGGTGGCCGAGGTGCATCGCATCCTGATGCGCGGCGGCGTGTTCATGTATCCGAAGGACACCAAGGACCCGAGCAAGCCGGGCCGGCTGCGCCTGCTGTACGAGGCCAACCCGATCGCCTTGCTGATCGAGCAGGCCGGCGGCGCGCGCCACGCACCGGCAGCCAGCGACTGCTGGACGTCAAGCCCGAGGCGCTGCACCAGCGCGTGCCGCTGATCCTGGGTTCGCGCAACGAGGTCGAGCGCATCGAGCGCTATCACGCCGAGTGCGCGAGCGGCGCGGACCGGCCGTACAGCTCGCCGCTGTTCAACGAACGCTCGCTGTTCCGGCCCGAAGCGCGAGCGTACGAGCCCATCTGCCCTGAAGGCGAGCCGCGCATGTCGATCAAGCATCCCGTCATCGCCGTGACCGGCTCCTCCGGGGCCGGGACCACCACGGTCATGAAGAGCTTCGCGCATATTTTCCGGCGCGAGGGCATCAAGGCGCAGGTGATCGAGGGCGACTCGTTCCACCGCTACGACCGCAAGTCGAGATGCGCGAGCGCGTGGCGGATGCCGACCGCGGCCAGGCACCCGCCATCAGCCATTTCGGGCCCGAGGCGAATCTGCTCGGCGAGCTGGCGACGACTTTCGAGGAGTACGGCGCCAGCGGCCGCGGCAAGGTGCGCCGCTACGTGCACGATGCATCCGAGGCCAAGGAACTCAAGGCGGCGAGCCCGGCACCTTCACCGACTGGCAGCCGATGCTGCCCGACAGCGACCTGTTGTTCTACGAGGGCCTGCACGGCGGCTACGTCGGCGAGGGGGTCGACGTGGCACGGCACGTTGACCTGCTGGTGGGCGTCGTGCCGATCATCAATCTCGAGTGGATCCAGAAGCTGCATCGCGACCGCACCACCGCGGCTACAGCCAGGACGCGGTGGTCGACACGATCCTGCGGCGCATGCCGGACTACGTGAACCACATCTGCCCGCAGTTCAGCCGCACGCACGTGAACTTCCAGCGCGTGCCCACCGTGGACACCAGCAATCCGTTCATCGCCCGCGACATCCCCACCGCGGATGAGTCGATGGTGGTGATTCGCTTCGCCAATCCCAAGGGCATCGACTTCCCGTATCTGCTCTCGATGCTGCACAACTCGTGGATGAGCCGGCCAAACAACATCGTCGTGCCCGGCGGGCAGATGGGCCTGGCGATGCAGTTCATCTTTACCCCGATGATCCTGCGGCTGATCGACTTGCAGCGTCGCGCCCAGTAAGGAGACTGCGCATGAATGCCCAGCTGAGCCCCCGCGCCGCCGAGCGCGCCGAACTGTGCAATGCACTGCGCATGCTGGCCGTGGACGCGGTCGAAGCCGCCAAGAGCGGGCATCCCGGCATGCCGATGGGCATGGCGGAGGTGGCCGAGGTGCTGTGGCGCTCGCACCTGAAGCACAATCCCGCCGATCCGCACTGGCCCGACCGCGATCGCTTCGTGCTCTCCAACGGGCACGGCTCGATGCTGCTTTACGCGCTTCTGCACCTGAGCGGGTACGCGCTGCCGCATCGAGGAGCTCAAGCGCTTCCGTCAGCTGCACAGCAAAACTCCCGGGCACCCGGAGGTGGGGGTGACCCCGGGCGTCGAGACCACCACCGGACCGCTCGGTCAGGGGCTGGCCAACGCGGTCGGCCTGGCGCTCGCCGAGACGCTGCTCGCCGCGGAGTTCAATCGCCCCGGCCACCTCATCGTCGACCATCGCACGTGGGTGTTCGTGGGCGATGGCTGTCTGATGGAGGGCATCAGCCACGAGGCCGGGTCGCTCGCCGGCACGCTCGGTCTGGGCAAGCTGATCGTCATCTACGACGACAACGGCATCAGTATCGACGGGCGGGTCGAGGACTGGTTCGCCGACGATACGCCGCGGCACGCTTCGCGGCCTACGGCTGGCGGGTGATCCGCGACGTCGACGGTCACGACAGCGGGCGATCGAGGCGGCCCTCGCGGCGGCGGGCCGCGACGAGGCTCGTCCGACGCTGGTGTGCTGCAAGACCGTGATCGGCCGCGGCAGCCCGAACAAGGCCGGCACGCATGAGGTGCACGGAGCTGCACTCGGCGCGGAGGAGGTGGCGGCGACGCGCCGCGCCCTCGACTGGAGCGCCGCGCCGTTCGTGGTTCCTGAGCACGTGCGCGCGGCCTGGGACGCGACCGCGGCGGGGGCGTCGCGCCAGCGAGACTGGCAGCAGCGCTTCGCGGCCTACGCGCACGAGTTCCCGCAGCTCGCCGCCGAGTTTGAGCGCCGCGTGGTGAGTCGCACGCTCCCGGCCGACTGGGCGACGGTGAGCGCGCGGGCCCTGGCTGATGTGGTCGCCGCGCGCGCCACGCTCGCCACGCGCAAGGCCTCGCAGAATGCCATTGAAGTGCTGCAGCCCCGCCTGCCGGAACTGATCGGCGGCTCGGCTGATCTCACCGGCTCGAACCTGACCGCCGGCGCGCACAGCACGCCGGTGCGCCGCGGCCGCTGGGGTAACCACATCAACTACGGGGTGCGCGAGTTCGGCATGAGCGCGCTCATGAACGGCCTTGCTCTGCACGGCGGCTACATCCCTTTCGGCGGCACCTTTCTGACCTTCTCGGATTACAGCCGCAACGCCGTGCGCATGTCGGCCCTGATGCGCCAGCAGGTGATCTACGTGTTCACGCACGACAGCATCGGCCTGGGCGAGGACGGCCCGACGCATCAGCCGGTGGAGCACGTGAGCAGCCTGCGGCTGATTCCGAACAACGCGGTCTGGCGCCCATGCGATGCGGTCGAGACCATGGTGGCGTGGCTGGTCGCGATCGAGCGCCGCGACGGGCCGACCTGTCTGGTGCTGTCGCGGCAGAATCTGCCGCACTGCGAGCGCACGTCCCATGCAGATCGCCGACATCCGCCGTGGCGCCTACGTGCTCGCCGAGAGCGCCGAGGCGGCCTTGACGCTGCTTGCCACCGGCTCCGAGGTCGCCCTGGCGCTCAGCGCCCGCGGCCTCCTCGCGGCCGAGGGCATCGCGACCCGCGTGGTGTCCATGCCGAGCAGCGCGGATTTTGACCGCCAGGAGCCGGCCTATCGCAGCGCGGTGTTGCCCCGCGCGATCCCGGTTCTGGCCGTCGAGGCGGGGGTGACGCATTTCTGGCGCGCCTATACCGGCTTCCAGGGCGATGTCCTGGGGATCGACCGCTTCGGCGAATCGGCCCCGGCGGCGCAGGTGGCTAAGGCGGTCGGCCTGAGCTTGGAGGCGCTGTGCGAGCGGGCGCGGGCGCTGGTGCACGCCGCGCGCCGAGCGCAGCCGTGACGCCGGCGCGGCTGCTGCCGGGGGGCGCGCCGGTGCAGGCGGTGCTGTTTGACCTGGACGGGACGCTCCTCGATACCGTGGAGGACATCACCGAGGCGCTCAACCGCGCGCTCGCCGAGCAGCAGACCGCCCCCCTGACGCCCGCGCGGGTGCGTGATCTGATCGGCCGCGGCGCGCCAGTGCTGATTCAGCGCGTGGTCGCCCGGCTGGCGCCGCGGCCCTGGCCGGTCGACCCGGTGCTGCTGCTGCAGCGCTTCTACTTCCACAGCGACCAGCTGCACGAGTCGCACGAATATCGCGCGCGCCCGTATCCGGGCGTCGAGGCCGGTCTCGGGCAGCTGCATGAGCAGGGTCTGCGCCTCGGCATCGTGACCAACAAGGCGCGACACGCCGCGACGGCGCTGCTGGTGCGCTTGAACCTCAGCCGCTGGATCGACGTGGTCATCGGCGGCGACAGCGGTGAGCAGCGCAAGCCGCACCCCGGGCCGCTGCTGCGCGCCTGCGAAGCCCTGCAGGTGAGTCCGGCCGCCACGCTCATGGTCGGAGACTCGGCCATCGACGTGCAGGCGGCGCGCGCGGCGGGCCTGCGCATAGTCTGCGTGCCCTACGGCTACAACGAGGGTGCCGACCCGCGCTCGCTCGCCTGCGACGGCTTCATCGACAGCCTTGCCGATCTGCCTGCAGTGCTCGCGCCATCCGCCCGCGCTGCGGCGAACGATGCCCGTGCGGGCGGTACTGCATGATCCGGGCGCTGTTGTGGGACGTTGACGGCACGCTGGCAGAGACGGAACGCGACGGACACCGGGTCGCCTTCAATCAGGCGTTTGCGGAGCTCGGCGTGCCGTGGCGCTGGAGCGAGCAGCGCTACGGGGAGCTGCTGCGGGTGAGCGGCGGGCGTGAGCGGCTGCTGTACGACATGGACAGTCAGCCGGACGCGCCCGCCTCGCAAGCGGGGCGCGAGCAGCTGGCGGTGCGCATCCATCGGTGCAAGAACGTTCACTACGCGCGCATCGTGGAGGAGGGCAGGCTGCAGCTGCGCCCCGGCGTCGCGGCGCTGCTCGATGACTGCCACCGCGCGGACGTGGCGCTCGGCATCGTCACGACCACCGGTCGCGGCAACGTGGCCGCCCTGCTGCGCAGGCAACTCGGGCCCGACTGGACTGCGCGTTTCCGGATACTGGTGTGTGCCGAGGACGCGCCGCGCAAGAAGCCGGATCCGCAGGCCTACGAGCGCGCGCTGCACGCACTGGAGATGGATGCCGCGCGGGTGGTGACCGTGGAGGATGCACCGGCGGGGGTCGCCGCGGCGCGGGCGGCGGGGGTCGCCGCGCTGCTCACTCCGAGCTTCTACTTCCCGCAGCCGCCGCTCGAGGGTGTGCTGGCGAGCGGTCCGTCGCTGGCGCAGGCCGCCGGCTGGGCGCCGCGCGCCGCGGATGGCGCAGAGCGCATCACGCTCGAGCAGATCACGCACTGGCACGCCACGGCGCAGGCCGCCTGACACCCTGCAGTTTTCTTCATGTTGGATCGTGGTACGCGCCAGCGCCGCGTTGAACGGGCGCGCCGCCGGTTCTATATTGCTGCGCACGGAGGGACATCGTGCGGCGCACAGGCAGGCAAAGAGCGACCGGGGTCAGGCAGCGTACCGCGCTGGCTGTGCTCGCGAGCGGCCTGTTTGCCGGCTGCACCAGCACCCCGCCGCCCGCGCCGATCGCGCCCGAGCATACCCTGGCACAGTTCAGCGCGCGGCGCTTGGATGCGGTGGGCGGTCTGCCGCCGGCATCACAGGGCTGGGACCGCTCACAGTGGCTGCAGGCCGCGCTGGCCCTGAACCCACAGCTCGCCGAGGAGCGCGCTGCCGTCGATGCCACGG
Source organism: uncultured Pseudomonadota bacterium (assembly GCA_963825385.1). Classification (GTDB taxonomy): domain Bacteria; phylum Pseudomonadota; class Gammaproteobacteria; order Steroidobacterales; family Steroidobacteraceae; genus 13-2-20CM-66-19. The sequence goes on from CAWGSX010000003.1 coordinate 806,158, forward strand.
CTGCCGCCGAGCGCACCGCCGCGGAGATCCCCAACCCGAGCATGGAGCTGTTTGCGGAGTACCTGCGCACCGCTGCCGCAAGTCCGGCGTGGCTGTACGGGGTCTCGCTGGATTTCCTGCTGCGCCGTCCCGGGGAGCGCGCCCGCGCGCGGCAGCAGGCGGCGCTGCAGACTGCACTTGCGCAGTCCGAACTCACCGAGTCGATCTGGCAGGTGCGTTCCGGCCTGCGTCAGGCGCTGCTCGAAAGCGTAGCCGCCGAGGCGCAGACGAGCGCGCTCAACATCCTGCTTGGCGATCGCACCGCTCTTGCCTCGAGCGATCAGGCACGCGTCCGGGTCGGAGACCTGCCGCGCACGCAGCTGCTCAGCGACGAGCTCGAGCTGGTGCGCATCCGGCAGCGGGCGCAGCAGAGCGAGGCGCACGGCGCGCAGGCGCGCGCACGGCTCGCCATTGCGGTCGGGGTGCCGCTGGCCGCGCTCAAGGACGTGCCGCTGAGCTGGGCGAACTGGGAGGCCATAGACGGTCTGAGCACGACCTCCGCGCCGCAGTGGCGCGACGAGGCGCTCATTGGGCGTCCGCAGCTGGTGGCGGCACTGCGGGAATACGATCTGGCCGAGCTCAACCTGCGTGGTGAAGTTGCCAAGCGCTGGCCCGAGCTGCGGGTGACGCCGGCCTACGCCTGGGGAGGCAAGGGCGTGCAGGAGGATGCGCTCGATCAGATCGCCAGCGAGAGCGCGCTGGGTGTGTCGTTCGAGCTGCCGGTTTTCAACCAGCACCAGGGTGCGATCGGCGAGGCGCTCGGGCGGCGTACCGCTGCCGGCGAGCACCTGAAGACCGTGCAGGCGCAGATCTTCGGCGAGATCGATCGCGCATCACTTACCTGGATGGCAGCACGCGGCGCCTGGGCCGATGCCACCCGCCTGGCCGATCTGGCCCTCGAGCAGCAGCAGGACGAGGAACGCGCGGTGCGTGCCGGTGCCAGTGACCGCAGCGCGGTACTGGTTGCGCGCATCGCCGCCACCGAGGCCGTCCTCGCCAGGCTCGAGGCCGCCTACGCCGCGCAGACCGCATACGGCGCACTCGAGGATGCCTACCGCCGCCCGCTGGAGGGCGCGGAGAGTCAGTGGCCGCCGCCGGCGTACCTGCCGCGCACATGAGCACCGGGCTACGCGTCGCGCTGGCATGCGTGCTGCTGTTCGCCACCGTGCGGGCAGCCGAGCCCCCGGTCTCCCCGCACGGGGAGGCGCGCGAGGAGGCCGATGAAGCCGCGCAGCGCAACGAGGCGCGCGAGCGTCCGGAGCGCACCGGCCAGGATCGGGATGAGGATCAGGATAAGGGCGCGACGCGCACACAGGCCGCGGACCGGCAGGCTGCCGGCAATCCCCCGGGCGCCCCGGAGAATTCCGCCGGAACGGGCGACGAGGGCGATGCGCAACAGCCCGGCGGCAGGCTTACGCTCACGGCGGCGCAGCAGGAGGCGGTCGGTATTCGCGTCGAGAGGGCGCAGCACCTCAGTAGCGCGGCCGCGGTCGACGGCTACGCCACCGTACTTGATCCGGTGGCACTGGTGACGGATGCGGGCCGGATCGAGAGTACGCGCGCGGCGGCCGCGGCCGCCGCGGCCGACGCAGCCCGCCAGCAGACTCTGTACCGCGACGGCGAGCGCGCCTCGCTGAAGGCGGTGCAGGGTGCCGAGGCCCAGGCGGCCGAGAGCAACGCCCAGGCGCAGGCGGCCCTGCTGAGTTTCCGGCAGCAATGGGGGCCGCTGGCAAGCTGGAGCACGGCGCAGCGCGCGGCCCTGATCGATGCGCTCGGCAGCGGACGCAGCCTGGTATTGCGGGCCGATGTGCCCGGGCGTCATCTCGGCACGCAGCTCAGCCCGGACGCACTGCTCGAGGTGGACGGAGCGCACGTCGCGGCGCGTGTGCTCGGAGCGCTGCCGCGCACCGATGTGGCCACCCAGAGTTCCGGGTGGCTGCTCCTGGTTGAGCGCGCTCCGGCGGGGCTGGGCGCGGGCGCGCGCACCGCGGTACATCTGAAGTCCGGCGTGCAGTCCGGACTTCTGGTTCCGGCGGCCGCGCTGGTCTACGCCGAGGAGGGTGCCTGCGTTTACCGCCGGATTGCCGGGCAGCAGAAGGATACCTTCAGCTACGAGTCGGTAAAGGTGCATCCGCTGGTGCGCGTGGGTGCAGGCTGGGTGATCGACGGCCTCGGGCCCGGCGACCAGGTAGTCGTGCAGGGCGTGGGTGTACTCTGGTCGCTCGAGGGTATCGCGAGCTTCTCGGCCGCCGAAGAGGACCACGACTAGCGCCCATGCTTGCCGCCATTGTCCGCGGGTCGCTGGCGCATCCGAAGATTGTCACCGCGCTGTCCCTGCTCATCGCTTTACTCGGCATCGCCGCGCTGTTCACTGCGCGGCTTGATGTATTCCCGGACTTCGCGCCGCCGCACGTGCTCGTGCAGGCGGAAGCTCCGGGACTGGACGCCACCCAGGTGGAGTCACTCGTCACCCGGCCGCTGGAGGATCTGCTCGCCGGCGCCGAGAACGTGGAAGCCGTGCGCTCCACCTCAAGCCAGGGACTTGCGGCCATCCAGGTGGTCTTCGGCCGCGACAGCAATCCCTATCTGCAGCGTCAGGTCATCACCGAGCGGCTGGCGGATGCGAGCGCACTTCTGCCCGCCGGAGTAAGTCCGCCGCAGCTCTCGCCGCTGAGCTCCTCGATGGAATACCTGGTGCACTTCGGCTTTACCAGCGAGCGGCTCTCACCGCTCGAGCTGCGTGATCTGGTGCGCTGGACCATCAAGCCCCACATTCTCGCCGTGCCCGGCGTGGCCCAGGCGCAGATCTTCGGCGGCGACTCGCGCGAGCGTCAGATCTGGGTTGATCCCACCCGGCTGGATGCCACGGGGCTGTCGCTCGAGGATGTGTTCGAGGCTGCACGCCGCGGTACGCAGATGACCGGCGGCGGTTACCTCGAGACCCCGACCCAGCGCATCGTCGTGCAGGCCCAGGCGCCGGGGACGACCGTGGCCGCGCTCGGCGCCACCGTGGCCGGCGTGCGCGAGGGCCGGGCGGTGCGGCTGGCGGACGTGGCGACCGTGACCGATGGCGCCGCGCCCCGCTTTGGTGATGCCATCATCGGCGGGCGCCCGGGCATCCTCGTGGAAACCTCCACGCAGTACGGCGCCAACACCCTCGAGGTGACGCGCGAGCTCGAGCACCGCCTCGATGTGCTGGCGCCGGCACTCGCGCAGCAGGGGGTGCACTACCACCCGGCGCTGCTGCGGCCGGCGAGCTTCATCGAGAGCGCCATCGCCAAGCTGCGCAACTCGCTCCTGATCGGCGCGGTGCTGGTCGTGGTGCTGCTGCTTTTGACCCTGCGCGACTGGCGTGGGGCGCTCATCTCTTTCAGCGCCATACCGGTGTCGCTCCTGGCCACGGTGTGGATCCTGGGCATGTGGGGGTTGTCCCTCAATACCATGAGTCTCGGCGGACTGGTGGTCGCGCTGGGAGTGGTGGTCGACGATGCGGTGATCGACGTCGAGAACATCACGCGCCGCCGGCGCGGCGCGCGCCACGGGCTCGCCATGAGTACGCTGCTGCTCGATGCCTCGCTCGAGGTGCGGCGCCCGGTGTTCTTCGCCACCGCGGCGGTGGCCGTGGCGTTTCTGCCCATCGTGATGCTCTCCGGACTGCAGGGGGCGTTCTTCCGTCCGCTCTCGATCGCGTTCCTGCTCGCGGTAGGCCTGTCACTGCTTGTGGCGATGAGCGCAACGCCCGCGCTGTGTGCGCTGATGATGCAGGATCATGCACCGCCTGCCGAGCCGGGCTGGCTGCGCCGCTGCAAGAACGTGCAACGCTCGCTCATCGGCCTGCTCGCGCCGCGCGCCCGTCTGGTGATGCTGCTGGTGCTTCTGAGCGGGTTACTCGGGCTCGCGCTTTTGCCCCTGCTGGGCGCGCGGCTGCTGCCGGACTTCCGCGAAAATTACCTGATCGCGCACGCGGCGCTGCGCCCGGGGATCTCGCTCGAGGAGACCTCGCGGGTCGGGCAGCGCATCGCCGCGCGTCTGGCGGCCCTGCCGGGAGTGCGCAGCGTCGCCGAGCAGATCGGCCGCGCCGAGAACGGTCAGGATCCGGATGCACCGAACAAGAGCGAGTTCGAGATCCAGCTCGATCCGGGGCAGTCCCTCACCACCGCACAGCTGGAGGAGCGGGTGCGCTCGGTCTTCGAGCAGTTTCCGAACCAGCTCGTGGAAATCTATTCGGTGCTGGCCGAGCGCATCGGTGAGACGCTCTCCGGCGAGGTGGCGCCGTTCTTTGTCAGCGTCTTCGGGCCGGACCTGGACGTCGATGACCGCGTGGCCGGCGAGATCGCCGAGGTGCTGAAGCAGTTCCCGCAAAGCGGCAGCGTGCATCTGCAGGTGCCACCGCGGCAGCCCGAGCTGGAGGTGCGTCTGAAGGAGGATCAGCTGGCGCTGTACGGACTGCAGGCGAGCGAAGCGCTCGCCACGATGAACGCGGCCTTCCACGGCACCGTGGTCGCGCAGCTCAACCAGTCTGACCGCAGCGTTCCGGTGGTCGTGCGCCTCGCGCAAGCAGGGGCGAGCCCGGAGGAGCTGGGGCAGCTCACGGTGCGCGGCCAGGATGGCGCGCGCGTCGCGCTCGGCCGCGTGGCCGAAATCCGCATGGTCTCGGCCCGCAGCCTGGTGGAGCACGAGGACGGCCTGCGCCGCCAGGTCGTGGTCGCCAATCCGCGCACCGCGGATCAGGCCGGTTATGCGCGCGCCGCTCAGGCGGCGATCGCCGCGCACGTGAAGCTTCCCGCGGATGTGTACCTGCGCTACGGCGGCGCCGCCCCCGAGCAGGCCGCCGCGGCGCGTGAGCTCATCTGGCACTCCCTCGCAGCCCTGATACTGATCGTGCTGCTGCTCGCGCTGGCCTTCGGACACAGCCGCCATGTGCTGCTGGTGCTCGCCGCGCTGCCGAGCACGCTCATCGGCGGGGTCGTCGCGGTGGCGCTCACCGGCGGCACGCTCTCCCTCGGTGCCATGGTCGGCTTCGTGGCGCTGTTCGGCATGGCCGCGCGCAACACCATCCTGCTGATCTCGCATTACGAGCACCTGGTCGGCGCCGAAGGGCAAGCCTGGAACGTGACCACGGCGCAGCGCGGCGCGGAGGAGCGCCTGACGCCGGTGCTGCTCACCGCCCTCCTGACCGCTCTTGCGCTCCTGCCGGTCGCCCTGCAGTCGAGCCAGCCCGGTCACGAGATCGAGGGACCCATGGCCATCGTCATCCTGGGGGGCCTGGTGTCCTCGACCTTCGTAAGCCTCGTGCTGGTGCCGCCGCTGGCCGCCCGGTGGCTGCGCCCCTGATGAGGCTGTCCGCGTACCTCGCGGTGAGACGTTTTCGCACCACTTCCGCGGCACACTGTGGCCTTTCTGGCGAGCGTCTGTCTCCCATCCACGATTACAATAGATAAGCTATTGATTTTTAAGTTGTAACCGTGTTGCCAACGAGCAACGACGGTTGGCACGTTGCTTGCTCCGGCCCCGACAGGTTCCTTGCTTTGACACAACACAGCGGGTCATCCGCGTATTGAGGCATCACACACACCTGCGGGAGTCATTCGATGAAGAACATCTGCACTAGCTCAAGGATCCTCGGACCGTTGGTTGCGGGTGGCCTCCTGGCCGCCCTGGCAGCGCCGGCCGGGGCGGCGGATTTCACTACCTCGGACGGCAACTGGACCTTCTCGGTAAATGGCGAGATCAATGTCGACTACATCTGGTCCAACTGCCAGAGCCCGAGCAGCGCTGCACCCGTCGATGGCGGTCTCACCTGCGTCGGCAGCGCGAGCGGCAGCAACGTATCCAACATCGGCAACGGCCTGCTGCCCGCCTCGATCAGCTTCGGCGTGAAGACCACCCAGAACGGCATCGACCTGGCGGCGCACTTCGGTCTGTTCCCCGGCATCGCCACCAACGATGGCGGCAGCCCGAACCTGCAGACCGGTAACGGTCCGACCAACACTGCCCTGGGTACGACGAGCCTGGACATCCGCCAGGTCTACCTGACCTTCGGCAACAAGGACATGGGCACCTTCACGCTCGGCCGCAACATCGGCCTGTTCGGTGCCGACGTCATCCTCAATGACATGACGCTGCCCGGTGTCGGCGTGGCCGGCTCGGCGGCCGGACCGGCGCCCTCAAACACCACGCTCGGCGGCATCGGTTTCGGCTACATCTACACCGACTGGCTTGCGCAGATTGACTGGACGAGCCCGGATTTCTCCGGATTCAACTTCACCGTCGGTGCTTTCGATCCGCTCAATTCGCTCAGCGACGTCGGTGACACGCAGCCGAAGAAGGCCCCCGGCTTCCACGGCAAGGTGACCTTCACGATGCCGTTCAGTGATACGAGCAAGCTGTACATCTCCGTTGCGGGACTGACGCAGAAGCAGAACTACGTCGATCCCATCTCCGTCCCGCCCGCGACCGGCGGCACGCCGTACAGCTACACCGGCAGCGGCGTCGACGTGTTCGTGAAGGTCGACATCGCCGACCTCGAAGCGTTTGGTTACTACTACCACGCCAACGGACTGGGCACGACGGCGCTGTTTGACGGCGGTGCGTACGACGGTGGCCCGGGCGCCGACGGCGCCACGCGCGAGTCCGACGGCTGGATGGCGCAGGTGACCTACAAGCTCGGCCCGGTAAAGCTCGGCGCCAACTACGGCCGCAGCAATCTGGACTATGCCAATTCGGCTGATCAGGCTGCGAACCCCTTCCTCGTGGCGCGCAATGAGAAGGGCACGCTCGGTGCCTACTACTCGCTGACCAAGAACCTCACGCTGCTGCTCGAGGGCACGCGCGCCAAGAGCACTTCGCAGGCCGGCGGCAGCAACAGCGCCACCACCGTGAATATCGGCGCGTATCTGGGCTTCTGAGGCTCGCGGGAAAGGCGCCCCATCGTCACCTGTCTCGGCAAGTGCGTCGACGGCCTGCGGGCCGTCGACGCTTTTTTTCGGCCGCGTCGAGCGGCGGCGCGAGCTTGGCACTCAGCGGCGTGTCGAGGCGTGGCGAGGCCGGTACACCGCGCGCAGCGTCCCAAAGTTTTCTCAAGCGCTGTCCGCACAACGCTGCGGGCTGCCATCACCAAGGAAGCCGCGGCGCCGCAGCAGGCGCGCGGCCACGTCATGTTGAGTCAGCAGGGACTGCGAAGAATTTCGCTTCCGCTGCGCCGGTTTTTCGCTTGCGCCGGTGCGGTGGAGGAGGGTGCGGGCCGGCGACGGCCTGAGCCCAACTGTGTCATTTGTGGCACAGGTTTGTGGCGAACTCGGCGTACTGCACATGAATACGAGTAAGACTATGATATTCGCCGCGATTTTTGTCAGGGTGCGAAGCAAGCACGAGGTCTGTTTGGGGAACGTGGTTGCGAGGCCGGTAAGGCGCATAGCTGCATGCTCAAAAGAATGCGCGGACAGCGGTGCTCACAGCGAACGACACGACGAGTCGAAATACATCTGAGGAGAACTGCGTATGCGATTCGAACGCAAAAGAACCCTATGCGCCATAGGTGCCGTCGCGGCACTTGGAACATTGTGCGCATCGGCGTTCGGCGATGAAGTAGCCGACCGCGCGAAAGATCCGAATCTCTGGGCCGCTCCCGGCGGTGATCAGTCCCTCTCGCGCCACAGCGCGTTGAAGGACATCAACACCGGCAACGCGGGCAAACTGCAGATGGTCTGGTCGCAGTCATCCGGCACGCTGCGCGGACACGAGGGCCAACCGCTCGTCGTGACCGTGAATGGCAAGCCGATGATGTACATGGAGAGCGGCTGGCCGAACATCATCCAGGCGCTCGATCTGAGCGACCCGGATCATCCGAAGGAAGTCTGGAACTACCGCAAGACCACCAACCGCGACGACTCGGCTGTGCCGCGCGCCTGCTGCGACACGGTGAATCGCGGCATGTCCTTCGCCGACGGCAAGCTCGTGTTCGGCACGTTGGATGGATTTGTGATCGCCCTCGATGCCGCGAGCGGCAAGGAAGACTGGGTCGTCAAGCACGCCTATCCGGATCACGGTGAGACCATCACGCCGGCGCCGCTGATCGCGGACGGCAAGGTGCTGATCGGTTTCGGTGGCGATGAGTTCGCTGCCCGCGGCCGCTTCACCGCCTACAACCTGGCCGACGGCAAGAAGGTCTGGGAGTGCTACAACACCGGCTCGGACAAGGACGTGTGTCTGACCAAGGACACCAACAAGAAGCATCCCGAGTACGGCGTGGCCGGCAAGGACGTGGGCATCTCCAGCTATCCGGGCGATGAGTGGAAGCGTGGCGGCGGCGCCATGTGGGGCTTCTACAGCTACGATCCGGAGCTGAAGCTCGTGTACGCCTCGAGCGGCAACCCCGGCCTGTGGAGCCCCTCGTATCGCTGCGGCGCGAATCCGGTCACGCAGGAAGCCTGCAACGACGGCAAGTGGGACAACAAGTGGTCGATGACCATTTTTGCCCGCAAGGTCGACACCGGCGAGGTCGTGTGGGCCTACCAGATGACCCCGTTTGATCAGTGGGACTACGACGGCATCAACGAGAACATGCTCGAGGATGTGACCGTCGACGGCAAGCCGCACAAGGTGCTCATCCACTTCGACCGCAACGGCTTTGCATACATGCTCGACCGTACCGACGGCACGCTGCTGCGCGCCCATAAGTACGTGACCACCAACTGGGCCGAGAAGGTCGACATGAAGACCGGCCGCCCCGTGAAGGTCTACGAGCACTCGCCGCTGAAGGTGCATGGCAACACGCAGGCCTGCCCCTCGGCGATGGGTGGCAAGGACCAGCAGCCCTGTGCGATCGATCCGAACGAGCCCGGCATGGCCTACTGCCCGACCAACAACTGGTGCATGGAGGACGAGCCGCAGGAGCGCTCGCACACCCAGCAGGGCATCGTGTACGTGTTCGCGAACGTGTACATGTATCCCGAGAAGCCGGGCATCACGGGCAAGTTCAAGAAGTTCAACGTGCTCACCGGTGAGACGGTGTGGGAGATCCCGGACCCGTATCCGAATTGGGGCGGCGCCCTGGTGACGGACGGCGGGCTGGCCTTCTACGGCAGCCTGAACGGGGACTTCCGTGCGGTGGACCGTAACAGCGGCAAAGTGCTGTGGCAGCGCCGTCTGGGATCCGGGATCATCGGCAACCCGATCACCTACAAGGTCAATGGCAAGCAGTACGTCTCGGTGTGGAGCGGCATCGGCGGCTGGATCGGCCTGCCGGTGACGGCGGGCCTTGACCTGAATGACAAGTACGGTGCCATCGGTGCGACCGCCATGACCAAGGCTGCGGGTCTGAACCTGATTCCGCAGGGCGGCACGCTGTACACCTTCGCCGTCGAGTAAGGATGTTCGCGACGACATAACAAGTCAGTTGACGGATGGATTGGACGCGCCCGGCGGCAACGCCGGGCGCGTTCCTCGTCCGGGCGAAGGCGCCACAGGGACTGAGGAGCCGAGTCAAATGAGGCTGAAGATGCGAACCCGGCCGGTGCTGGCAGCAGTGTTGGTCTGCGGAGCCGTCGCGCTGGGTGCGACCCCGGAGCGTGCGCTGGCGGCGCTGCGCGTATGCGCCGATCCGGGCAACATGCCGCTGTCCAACAACCGCGGCGAGGGCTACGAGAACAAGATCGCGGACGTGCTGGCAAAAGCGCTGGGCACGACCGTGGAGAATTACTTTCGGCCGGGCGTCGAGCGCGGCCTGACGCGCACGACCCTGGATGCGGATCAGTGCGACGTGATGATCGACATGCCGCCGGACAGCGAGGACGTGGTGACCACGACGCCGCTGTACCGCACCACCTATGTGCTCGCTTACCGCAGCGACCGGGCCTATGACTTCAAGAGTCTGGATGACCCGCGGCTGAAGAAGCTGAAGATCGGGGTCTACGAGACTTCGGCGATCCGTGCCGCGCTGGCCGATCATGGCGTCGGCAACATGCAGATCCATTATCTCAGTCACAACGCCGACCTGGTGACGCAGAACCAGCCGAGCTACCAGGTGCAGGAGATGATCGATGGCAAGCTCGACGTAGCCGCGGTGTGGGGGCCGCTCGCGGGCTGGTACAAGACCATGCAGCACGCGCCCATCACGCTGCAGCCGGCGAACGTGCTCGATGACGCAACGCAGCTCGAGTTCGACATGTCGGTCGCGGTGCGCCGCAATGACAAGGAGCTCGCCAAGCGGCTCGATGAGGCCATGCACAGGCAGAAGGACGCACTGCACGCCATTCTCACGGAGTACGGCGTGCCGCTGGTGCAATGCCCGACGTGCATCATCAGCGGGGATCTGCCTTCGCACGGGCCGTACAAGCCGGCCGCGCCGGAGCGTGCCACTCCGCCGACCCGCACGGTCAGCATCCAGCAGCTTGATCAGTGGCTCGCGCAGGGTGCGAACATCACCACCGAGCTCAACAATGCCGTGATTGCCGACGACCAGGTACGCGTCGGCTACCTGCTCGAGAAGAAGCACGCCGCGGTTGGCGCACTGGATCTGCAGGGCGAGACACCGCTGATCCACGCGGTGCAAATGGCCTCCCCGGAGATGGTCGAGTTCCTGATCGCGCACGGCGCGGATGTCAACGAGCGTGACCGCGACGGCTGGACCGCCGCCATGCAGGCCGCGTACCTGGACAAGTCGGACGTGGTGAAGATCCTCGCCAAGCACGGCGCCGACCTGAACACGCAGACTCCGCAGAATCTGACCGCTCTCGGGGTGTCGACCCAGTACGGCAAGGACCAGGCCGCGATCACGCTGCTCGAGCTCGGCGCCGATCCGGGCCGAGCCATCGGCGAGGGAGGCTACACGCCCTTGATGCTGGCCACGGCGAACCATTCCGAGCCGCTGGTGCAGGCCCTGCTGAAGAGAGGCGCCGATGTGAACGCGCGCAACTCCGGCGGCGTCACCGCCTTGATGATCGCGGCCGCCAACGGGCGTGCCGACATGGTCGAGCTCCTGCTGCACGCGGGGGCCAACAGTCAGGTCAAGAACGATCGCGGCGACACGGCGCTGTCCATCGCGCGCGAGAAGGGCGACGAGAAGGTCATCAAGCTCCTGGGTGAACCCGCCGTTCACCCCGGTGCCTAAACAAGGACGTTGGTTGGGAACAGCAACAAACCGAGGCGTGTAGTGCTTAAGCGAATTGCGATCCTCTGTCTGAGCAGTGTGATTTCCTCGATTTACGCCCAGCAGCCGCCGCCGCCCACGGGCCCAGCTTCAGCGCAAGCTGCACCGACGGGTGCGCCGGGCACGATGACCCCCGTGCAGCTGGCCGATTCGGCCGCCAAGGGCACCCTCAAGAATCCGTATCAGGACAGCGATGCGGCTGCGGTCGCCGCGGGGGGTAAGCTCTATCTAAACTACGGGTGTAACGGCTGCCACGGCGGCACGGGGGGCGGGGGCATGTGTCCGCCGCTCACGAACGATACGTGGGTTTACGGCGGGGACGACGACACACTGTTTCGGCTGGTCGCCTACGGCAGCCAGATTCTGCAGAGCAAGGGTTATAGCCGCAAAGGTCAGGAGAACGTCGTGGGTCCGATGCCGCAGATGGGGCTCGTGGTGAAGACGGCTGACGATTTGTGGCACATTCTTGCCTTCGTGCGATCCAACTATCACGGCGCACCGGAGTGCAAGTTTGGTTGCCCGCCCGTAAAGGATGATTGAGCGCCCGGCTCGGGCAGGTTGAGGGGGAGTCGAAGTTATGATGCGTGCGCGACCTGCATCCCACAGTCATGCGGACCTCATCGGCAACCTCGTGCGCCGCCACGGCGCCGAGCAACCCATTACCGATGTGGTGCGCAACTCCTGGAGCCGCTGCCTCAATTCTTATTCACTGGATCCTCAGGAAGTGCGGCGCCCGAACAGCGTGGAGCAGGCGGACCTGCAGGCGCGGCGCGACCGGCTCGGCGTGCTTTTGTCCATCGCGCGCATCGAGATGGAGGCGCTCAGCAAGCTGATCAAGCACTCCGAGTACAGCATCATGCTGACCGACCGCGACGGGGTGATCCTCAGCCACTGTGGTGACAGCGGTTTTGCCGCCACGGCGCGCCGCAGTGGCTTTCGCGAAGGAGTCATGTGGAGCGAGCGCGAGATGGGTACCAACGGCATGGGTACCTGTCTGACCACCGGGCGCTCGGTGGTCATCCACCGCACCGACCATTTTCTCGCCCAGAACACCGCGCTCACCTGCTGCGCGGCACCGATCTGCGACATGCGCGGCGAGCTGCTCGCCGCCCTCGACATCTCCGGCGCCTCCAACAACCCGCAGAGCCACACTCTGGCACTGGTGGAGATGGCGGCGCAGAATGTCGAGAACCGCACGCTCCTGTCCGCCTGCCGCGACCTGCACCTGGTGCGCTTCCATCGCTGCGCGGAGTTCGTGAGCACCCCCGGCGAGGGTGTGCTCGCCTTCGACGATCAGGGCGTCATCAAGGGCGTCAACCGAGCCGGGCTGACCCTGCTCGGCCAGCGCGCCCATGATGCCGTGTGCGGCCAGCGCGTCGAGCAGGTGCTCGAGACCAGCCTCGCCATCCTCATGCGCATCGCCGCCCAACGTGGTTACCGTGCCGAGGCCTTGAGCCCGCGCGCCTCGCAGCGGCGCTGGTTCGCCACCGTACACGCCCCGGTCGAGCCGCCGCGGCGCCCATCATGCGGCAGCGGCGAGGAGAGCCCGGCGCTCGAGGCCCGCGGCTCGCTCGACTGCCTGATGTCGACCGACACCACCATGCGCCACAACGTCGAGGTCCTGCGCCGCGTCATCGATCGGGACATCTCGGTGCTGCTGCTGGGGGAGACCGGTACCGGCAAGGGCTACTGCGCGCGTGCCATCCATAACGCCAGCAACCGTGCTGACAAGCCGTTCGTGACGGTCAACTGCGCAGCCATTCCCGAGACGCTGATCGAGAGCGAGCTGTTCGGACACAAGCCCGGCGCTTTTACCGGCGCCACGCGCGAGGGCGGCGTCGGCCGCATCCTGCAGGCCAACGGCGGTACCCTGTTCCTGGACGAGATCGGTGACATGCCGGTGAGCCTGCAGACCCGGCTGCTGAATGTGATCGAGGACCGCGAGGTCGTGCCGCTTGGTGGCAGCAAGGTGGTGAGCGTCGATGTGCGCGTGATCAGCGCCACGCAGCACCATCCGCTGGATCTGATCGCGAAAGGCCAGTTCCGCGAGGATCTCTACTACCGCCTGAACGGCATCACGGTGCGCCTGCCGCCGCTGCGTCAGCGCACCGACCGTGCCGAGCTCATCCAGCGTCTGCTGCGCAGCGAGGCGGCCGAACAATCCCTTGAGATCGAACCGGCCCTGCTGGAGCGCCTGGTGCGCCACTCCTGGCCGGGCAACGTGCGGCAGCTGCGCAACGTGCTGCGCACCATGGTGGCGCTGCGCGAGCGCGAGCTGCTCACGCTCGCGGAATTCAACGAGGAATGGCTGGCCGGTGGCACGGTGGAGGAGGCGGCACGCTGCGAAGCCGACGCGGACGAGGGCGACGGCGAGAGCGTGTTGAGCGGGGCCGAGCGCGATGCGCTGCGACGCATGCTGGAGGCGTGCCAGTGGAACGTGAGCGCGGCCGCGGCCCGCCTGCACATCAGCCGCCGCACCATTTACCGCAAGATCCATCGGCACGGGCTGCTGCGGCATGCTCCCCAGCTGGGGGCGGCCATGCAGGAGTCGGAAGAGTGACCGCACAGGCAAGAACCGTACAAACCCACACGGCGAGGCACGACTAACATGACAGTCAAGATTCACCCCATGGTCGACAACGGCGTCAAGAAGGGTTCGCCCAACTTCGCCGGCGGAACGCTCACCTGCAAGTGCGCGAGCAACCCGGTGACCGTGAAGATCGCTTCCAACGTCGCCTTCAACCACGCCTGCGGCTGCACCAAGTGCTGGAAGCCGCAGGGGGCCACGTTCTCGATCGTCGGCGTCACCGGCCGCGACAAGGTCTCGGTGACTGCGAACGGCAACAAGCTGAAGATCGTTGACGAGAAGGCCCCGATTCAGCGCTACGCCTGCACCGGCTGCGGCGTGCACATGTACGGGCGCATCGAGAACAAGGACCATCCTTTCTATGGCTTTGATTTCTTTCACACCGAGCTGTCGAAGGATCAGGGCTGGGAAGAGCCGCGCTTCGCAGCGTTCGTCTCCTCCATCATCGAGTCGGGATACAAGCCCGACCAGATGGGCGCGGTGCGGGCGCGCCTGAAGGAGCTGGGGCTCGAGCCCTACGACTGCCTCTCGCCGGCACTGATGGATCTCATCGCCACGCACGCGGCGAAGAAGAAGGGCGTCCTCGCCTAGATCGGGCGCCGCCCTCCTTGCCAGACCAAGCGGGCCCCGCGCATGCGCGGGGCCCTTCCATTACGATTTCGCATTTGCATCCCACGCAGGAAAGCCATCATGAAGACACGAGCCGCCTTAGCCCCTGGCGCCGGCAAGCCGCTGGAGATTGTGACCTTGGACCTGGACGGGCCGAAGGCCGGAGAGGTTTTGGTGGAGCTGAAGGCCACGGGGATCTGCCACACCGATGAGTTCACGCGCTCGGGAGCGGACCCGGAGGGGCTGTTTCCGGCGGTGCTGGGGCACGAGGGGGCGGGGATCGTGGTGGAGGTGGGTCCTGGGGTGACCTCGGTGAAGAAGGGCGATCACGTGATTCCGCTGTATACCCCGGAGTGCCGGCAGTGCAAGAGCTGCCTGTCGCGCAAGACCAACTTGTGCACGGCGATCCGCGCGACCCAGGGCAAGGGGCTGATGCCGGATGGGACGAGCCGCTTTCACCTGGGCAAGGAGATGGTGCATCACTACATGGGGTGCTCGACGTTCTCGAACTTCACGGTGCTGCCGGAGATTGCGGTGGCGAAGATCCGCGAGGACGCCCCGTTTGAGAAGGTGTGCTACATCGGGTGCGGGGTGACGACGGGGATCGGGGCGGTGATCAACACCGCCAAGGTGGAGCCGGGAGCGAACGTGGTGGTGTTCGGTCTTGGGGGGATTGGGCTGAACGTGATCCAGGGGGCAAGGCTTGCCGGGGCGAACAAGATCGTGGGGGTGGACCTGAACCCCAACCGCAAGGCTCTGGCGGAGCAGTTTGGGATGACGCACTTTGTGAACCCGAAGGAGGTGGAGGGGGATTTGGTGGCGCACCTGGTGAACGTGACGGACGGGGGAGCGGACTACAGTTTTGAGTGTGTGGGGAATGTGAACCTGATGCGCCAGGCGCTGGAGTGCTGTCACCGCGGCTGGGGGGTATCGGTGATCATCGGGGTGGCCGGGGCGGGGCAGGAGATCAAGACGCGCCCGTTCCAGCTGGTGACGGGGCGGGTGTGGAAGGGGACGGCCTTTGGCGGGGCGCGCGGGCGCACGGATGTGCCGAAGATCGTGGACTGGTACATGGACAAGAAGATCGCGATCGATCCTCTGATCACGCACGTGATGCCGCTGGAGAAGATCAACGAGGGCTTTGACCTGATGCACAAGGGCGAGTCCATCCGCTCGGTCGTCACCTACTGAGGCGCGCATGAGTGCAGCTGCCCCAAGCCGCCGTGCGCTCGCCGGTGCGGTGAGCCTCCTCCTGGGGATGAGCGCCGCGGCGGCTCCCGCGCCGGCCGCCGAGCGCGTCTATGTCTCCGATGAGCGCGGCGGCAACGTCGTCGTCGTCGATCCGCAGGCGCGCAGCGTCGTGGCCAGTATTGCCGTGGGCAAGCGTCCGCGCGGAATCCAGGTCTCCCCGGACCGCCAGCGCGTGTACGTCGCCCTGTCCGGATCGCCGATGGGCGGGCCCAACGTCGATGAGTCGAGGCTGCCACCGCCGGACCGGCGCTTCGACGGGATCGGCGTGGTGGATCTGAAGGCGGGCAAGCTGCTTACGACCTATCAGAGCGGCGCCGATCCGGAGGCTTTCGCGCTCTCGCATGACGGACGCACCCTGTACGTGTCCAACGAGGACGTGGGCAAGCTCTCGGCCGTGGATCTGGCGCAGGGCGTAGTCACCGCCACGGTCGAGGTCGGCTCGGAGCCCGAAGGTGTCGCGGTCAGCGCCGACGATCGGGTGGTGTACGTGACCTGCGAGACCTCCAACGCCGTCTACGTCGTCGATGCCCGCTCTCACAAGGTGCTCGCGCAGATACCGACCGAGAAACGCCCGCGCGCGCTGCTGCTGCCCGCCGGCAGCGGGCGCGGCTTCGTCACCAACGAGTTCGGCGGCTCGCTCACGGTGTTCAGCACCCGCGACTACAAGGTGCTGCGCACCATCTCGCTCGGCGATCCGCAGTCGGTGCGGCCGATGGGCATTGCCTCAGCCGACGGCAAGCACATCTACGTCACCACGGGCCGCTACGGGGCGCTGCTCGAGGTCGATGCCGACAGCGGTCAGGTGCTGCGCACCATGGCAAAGGTCGGACAGCGACCCTGGGGGCTCGCGCTGAGCGCCGACGGCAGCAAGGCGTATACCGCCAATGGCCCGTCCGGCGACATCTCCATCGTCGATCTGGGCAGCGGCACGGTGGACGCGCGGATCAAGGTTGGCGGCAGCCCCTGGGGCGTGGTCGCAGCTCCCGCCCCCTAAAGCGCTCTGAGCTTGCCGACCGGCACGGCGTGGCCGGCGCACGGCAGCAACACCTTCAGCAGCGGCCCGGTCATCACCCGGGTGGTGATCGCCATGCCGGCGGCACTCGGTCTGGCGAACCGGACTTCTGACGGCAGGGGGCGGCCTCAGCCTTGCGCTCAGCGGTGGGCGTGGGCGAGGCACTCGAGCTCGACCTGGGCGCCGCGCGCCAGCCCGCTGGCGCCGAGTGCACTGCGCGCCGGCAGCCGTCCGGGTTTGAAGTAGCCCACGTAGATGCGGTTGAAATCGGCCCAGTGCGCCATGTCGGCGAGCATCACCGTGCATTTGAAGACGTCATCGAAGCTCAGTCCGGCCTGTTTGAGCGCCGCCTGCACGTTGAGCAGCGTCTGCGTCGTCTGCGCGCCGAAGTCAGGCGGCAGCGAGCCATCGGCGCCCACCCCGATCTGACCGGAGAGGTAGACCACGTCCCCGACACGCACGGCGGCGGAGAAAGGCACATCCGGCAGCGGCGAGGGGAAGTATTGCGGAGCCGCCGCGGAGGGCGGCGCCTGCTGCATACAGCCGGCAAGTGCGGCGAGCAGCGCCGCGGCCGCGAGGAGGGCGGGGCGACGCAGCAGTGCGGCGGGAGACGTGACATCCATAAAGACACCCGACATTCACAGGCGCCGTCTCGGCGCGTTTCACGGCACGCAGTATGGCGCGAAGCGGCCGGTGCCGAGAAGACACACGGCGCGGCCGCGGCGCAGGCAGTAGACTGTCAGAAGCAACGCCCCCTGTGCTTGCCGAGGCCCGATGAACCCGCAGCTCACCCACGCGCTCGTTACCACCGCCATCGTCGCGCTCATCGTCTGGCGGCTCTACGGGCGCATACGCCGCTCGATCGGCCGGCAGCGGCTGCATCCGGTGCGCCCCTGGCTCACGGTGACGCTCTTCCCGCTGGTGCTGGCACTGCTTGCCTGGGCCGGACTTGCCCGGCCGCTGGTGGAGGGCTCACTCTGGTGCGGCGTGGCGGTGGGCATCGGGCTTGGCATCCTCGGGCATCGTCTGACGCGCTACGAGGTGACGCCCGAGGGGCTGTTCTATATCCCGAGCGCGCACCTGGGCGTTGCGCTCTCGACGGTGCTGGTGTGCCGGATCGTGTACCGCTTCGTCATCAGCGGCGGCCCGGGCGCGATGGGCAGCGCCCCGCCTGCGCAACCGCTTACCCCGCTGACCGTGCTCCTGATCGGCACGCTCGCGGGCTACTACGTCACCTACGCGGTGGGTCTGTTGCGCTGGGCCGCCCAGGCGCGGCGCAGCGGCCCGCCGGCGGCGGCGGATGCTCAGCGCTCGTAGCGGATGAAGGAAGTGCGGTGCGCCAGCGTGTCGTACAGGGCACGCCCGTCGGCGTTGAATTCCTGCGTCATCCAGTACACCGTACCTGCCCCCGCTGCGTCGGCGGCGCGGTATACCGCCTCGATCAGCGCACGGCCGAGGCCTGTGCCGCGGCTGCCCGGGTCGACGTACAGATCCTCCAGATAGCAGATCTCGCGCAGCGACCAGGTGGAGGAGTGAAAGAGGTAGTGCACGAAGCCGGCCAGGCGTCCGTCCACTTCTGCAACCAGTGCATGCGGCGCCGCCGCCGGGTCCAGCAGCCGCGCGAAGGTGTGATCGGTGATCTCCTGCGGCAGGCGCTGGCGGTAGAAGCGCAGATACCCCTGCCACAGCAGCTGCCACTGGGAGCGGTCGGCGGCAGACAGCGCGCGGATCGTAGGCATGATCGAAGTCCCTGTTAAGCGACCCGCGGGAGTGTAGCTCCGCTCGCCATGGCGTGCGCCGCAGCCAAAGTTGCGCTGCATCCGCATCACTGCGCTTCCAGGTGCGCGGCGGCGCTGCTGTTGTGGCGGGATCGGCGCTATTGACTTGGCGGTCTCCCCTACGGGATGGTGGTAGCGTCGATCTGCCAGGCCCGTGCGACCGGGCCGCACACTTTATGACACCACAAAGTCCCGGGCGCGGGCACCGCTGGCTGCGCGTCCGACCGTGAAGAATTGCCTGACGAAGCTGCTGCGGCTGCTCGGCGCGTTGCTCGCCGCCGGCAGCCTGTGGCCCGCACACGCCGCCGGGCCGGCGACGGGCCTGGCGGACTCGGCGGCGCTGCGCGCCACCGTGTACGGCACCCCGCCGCAGGACATCCCGCCGCTGCCGGCGCGCGTGCCGCTCGAGGAGATCGACATCGCCCTGCCGTGGGCGCGGCCGCTGCCGCCGATCCTGTGGTTCGACCGCCGGCTGCGCGCCTGGTTCGCCCCCCAGCCACACCCGGCACCGCTCGCGATCGTGATTTCCGGGACCGGCTCCGACGGCAACACCGCCAAGCTCTCACTGCTGCGTGCCGCGCTCTACGGCGCGGGCTACCACGTGCTGACGCTGCCTTCGCCCACCTTCCCGGGATTCATCGCCTCGGCCTCGAGCACCGGCGTGGCGGGTGATCTGGAGCAGGACAGTCACGACCTGTACGACGCCATGCGCGCGATCATCGCGCGCCTGCCGCCGCGGCTGGGTATCAGCGCCATCGACGTCGTCGGCTACTCCCTCGGGGGTGCCCATGCCGCGGTGGTGAAGTCGATCGACGCGCGCGAGCAGCACCTGCACATCAGGCGCGCGGTCATGATCAATCCGCCGGTGAGCCTGTTTGCCTCCATGAACCGGCTCGACCAATTGTTCGCGCAGAGCATAGGCACCGACGCCGCGGCGATCGACCGGCTGTATCGCCGCGTCTACGTGCGGCTGGCGAACTACTTCCGGGCCAGCGACCAGGTGCGTATCGAGGACACCAACCTCATGCTGGCGGCGGCGGCGGTGCTGCGCAGCGACACGGATTTCTCGGCGGCGATTGCCCTCAATTTCCGCACCGCGCTCATGAACGTGTTCTTCGCCGGCGACCTGTATGCCGGCACCGGGGTCATCAGCGATCCGCGCCATCCGCCACAGCCCGGTGACCCCACCGAGAACATCGTGCGCCGCCTGCTCACGCGCACCTTCAGCGAGTACTTCGATCAGGTGTTCGTGCCGTACTACCTCGCGCACCGACCCGGCAGCTCGCGCGAGTCGCTCATCGCCGGCAACGGCCTGGACATCATCGCCGGGCCGCTGCGCAGCGATCCGGACTACTACGCCCTGACCAACGCCGATGATCTGATCCTCGATGCGGCGGAGCTCGCCTGGCTCAGGCGCACCCTCGGGCCGCGCATCGTGGTCTACGCCCACGGCGGACACCTCGGCAATCTGGGCGACCGCGCCCAGATTGCCGACATGCTCACCATGCTGGCCGGCCGCTGGCCGGGCACGGCGGCGCCCCCGTGAGGGTTGCAGGGGTTGCGCTGTGCGCGCTGCTTTGCGGTTGCGCTGCGGGCAATTTCTCGGTGCGCACCCTCCCGGCCGAGACGCCCGCGGCCGACACGCTCGCGCAGCTGCAGGCGGCCGAGGCGCTGCACGCCGAGGCGTCGGCCGCGGCGGTGCGCGCGCGCGCGGCCGCCGCCGAGGGACTGGGGCCGCCCCTGACGGCCGCGGAAGTGCCGTCGCTGGCGACGTACGACCCGTGGGAGCGCGTGAACCGCGCCATCTACCGCTTCAACGCGCGTTTTGACGAGACGCTGTTCCTGCCGGTCGCAGACCAGTACCGGCGCCTGCCCGGGGTGGTGCGCGGCGGGGTCCACAACTTCTTCTCGAACCTCGCCGAGGTGGTGAGCGTGCTCAACTTCAGCGCCCAGCTGCGTCCGGGGCCCGGAGTGCGCAGCCTCGGACGTTTCGTTCTCAACAGCACCCTCGGCATCGGCGGCCTGTTCGATGTCGCCACGCGCGCCCACATCCCGGTCAACCACACCGGCTTCGGCCAGACCCTGGCGCGCTGGGGCGTGCACCAGGGGCCGTACTTCGTCATGCCGCTGCTCGGGCCATCGAGCGTGCGCGACGGCTTCGGCTGGTGCGTCGATTTTGGTACGAACTACGTGATCAACCTCGGCCAGCTGTATCAGGGTACGGCCGGCTGGGTGCTCACCCCGCTCAATGCCATCGACATCCGCGCCACCACGAGCTTCCGCTATTACTCCACCGGCTCGCCGTTCGAGTACGACACGGTGCGCTTCCTCTACGTGCGCGCGAAGCTCATCGAGGACGATCAGCTGCGCATGTGGCACCGCTCCGGGCGGCGCGACCCGAGCGCGCCGGCCGGGCAGTGAAGGCGGGCGAGGGCAGGGCAGTGGCAGGCGCGGCACACCTCGCTCAGGGGCTGCTCCTTGCCGCAGCGGTGGCGCTCGTGCTGCTGCTCGTGGCCTGGGGGGCACTCGCGCTGTGGTTCCAGGCTCCCGGGGGCACTTTCACGCGGGGCGTCATCGTCGCGGCCTGGTGCGTTCTGGAAGCCGCGTTCCTCTTCCATGGGCGCAGCCATCCGGGCAGCGCCTCGCTGGGGTTCGCCCTGGTCTTCCTCGCGCTCCTTGTGTGGTGGCACGGCCTGCGGCCCACCAACACGCGCGACTGGGCCGACGATGTCGCCCGGACCGGTTACGGGGTCGTTGCGGGGGATACCGTGACACTGCACGAGGTGCGCAACTTCGAGTGGCGCTCAGCCGATGACTACACCGTGCGCTGGGAGACGCGCAGCTACGATCTGCGCGCGCTGAGCTCCCTTGATCTGATCAACTCGTACTGGGCGGGCCCGGCCATCGCGCATACGCTCGTGTCATTCGGGTTCAACGACGGCTCGCACCTGGTTTTCTCCGTGGAGATACGGCGCGCAAGAGGCGAGGCCTTCTCCTCGGTGGGCGGCTTCTTCAAGGAGTTCGAGCTCAGCGTCATCGCCGCCGACGAGCGCGACATCGTCCGCGTGCGCACCAACGTGCGCGGCGAGGATGACTACCTCTACCGCATCCGTCTGCCGCTGCGGGACATCCGCGCACTGTTCGTGGCCTATGTGGCACAGATGAACCTCCTGGTTAACACCCCGCGTTTCTACAACACGCTCACGGTCAACTGCACGCTGCTCGTCTTCCACATGCTCGAGCGCACCGTCGGACATCTGCCCTTCAGCTACCGTCTGCTGCTGTCCGGTTATCTGCCGGAGTATGTCTACGCCGTCGGGGGCCTCGACATGCGCTACTCACTCGCGCAGCTGCGCAGCTTCGGGCGCATCACCGCACGCGCGCGGGCGGCGGATAACAGCGCGGACTTCTCCGCGGCCATCCGCCGCGGCATTCCGCCGCTGCCGCCTGCGCCTCCCTAGGAGCCCCCGGAGCTGAGGTCTCGGGCACCGCTGAGCCCGGTGGCCTCATCGCGCCGGGCCATGAGCGCCAGGCACCCGAGCGCGCCGAGCCCGAGGAACAGCGGCAGTCCCGCCGGCCGCACCGCCGCCATCAGCGCGCCGGCGAGCAGCGGGCCACTCAGGGCGCCCCCGCCCCAGAGCAGCCCGACATAGGCGTTGGCCGATACCAGCCGTGTCCCGCTGAAGCGGTCGCCGATACGCACGATCGCGAGGGTGTAGAGCCCCCCGGCCGCGGCCCCCATGAGAAAGAGCGTGCTGAAGCGCAGCGGGGCGATGCGGAGCACCGCGGGGAGCGCTGCGGCCGTGAGGGCCGCCAGCAGCGCGCACAAGGCATGCATCCTGAGGCGCCCGAAGCGGTCGGCGCTCCAGCCGAGCGGTATCTGCAGCACGGCATCGCCCATGAATACGACCGTGACCATCAGCACGGCCAGCCGCGGCGGCAGCCCGTTGTCCAGGCCGTATACCGGCAGCAGGGCCAGAATCGTACTGTCGAACATCGCGAAGAACAGCACCGCGGCCGCCAGCGGGCGGCAGCCGCGCACGAACTGCAGGAAGCTCAGGGCCGCCTGCGCGCCCTCAGGGGCCACCTCGAAGCGCGTCAGCAGCAGCAACGCGAGCGAGGCGCAGTGCAGCGCGATGGCGATGCCCAGCGCCGTGATGGAGTGCGTGCCGAGCAGGGCGAGCAGGGCGGGGCCTGCAAACTGACACGCCGTCAGAGTCGTCCCGTAGAGCCCGGTCCAGCGGCCGCGCGCCTGCGCCGAGCTTATCTCCAGGATGCGCGCTTCGCCGAGCGCGAACAGCACGCCGGCCGCGGCCCCCATCGCCAGACGCGACAGCATCCACGGCAGCGGGCGGTAGGGCAGCGCGAGCAGGGCGATGCTCAGCACCGACAGGACGGTGGCGGCGCTCATGAGCCAGCGCGCCCCCAGGCGGCGCGTGAGCCCCGCAAGGCATAAGGAGGCGGCGATCGTGCCCAGCGCCGGCAGGGCCGCCATGACGGCAATGCATGCGGCACTTGCCTGCGCCTCCACCAGGCGCAGCGACACCAGGGGCAGCGTCAGCCCGCTCGCCAGTCCCACGCTCGAGACCGCGCCGATCGCGCACAAAAGCGCCCGCCGCGGTGCGGGCGGCGGGGGAGGGTGGATGAGCTTTGAGGTCCGAAGTTCCACAGGTCCGCGGGAGAATTTACTTACAACAAGCTCTGCAGCGACGGATCGTGGCAGCGGGCCCGAGTTGGGCTATCATTCAAAAGCTGCCGCCATCGGCCGACCGCCGGCAGTTTAGCCGCCCGGCTGGCAAAAGCTCGCGCCGCCCTGACGCAGCGCGGTGGGCGTTCGAGCAGTTGGCGGATTGGTTATGGACATGGATTACCCGAACAGCGCCGATCCTGAGCTCCTGATCCTGGTCGATCCGTCGGATCGCGAGGTGGGATACCTGGGAAAGTCGGCCTGCCACGATGGCGCCGGCGTGCTGCACC
The DNA here is from genome assembly GCA_963825385.1 of uncultured Pseudomonadota bacterium. GTDB lineage: Bacteria > Pseudomonadota > Gammaproteobacteria > Steroidobacterales > Steroidobacteraceae > 13-2-20CM-66-19. The sequence goes on from CAWGSX010000003.1 coordinate 829,560, forward strand.
GGGCCTTTTCGCTGCTCATATTTAATGATCGCGGCGAGCTTTTGCTGCAGCAGCGCGCGCCGGGGAAGCGGCTGTGGCCGTTGTACTGGTCCAACAGCTGCTGCAGCCATCCGCGGCGCAACGAGACGCTGCACACAGCGGTGCACCGGCGGCTGCGCGAGGAGCTGGGTCTGAGCTGCGAGCTGAAGTTTCTCTTCAAGTTCCAGTACGAGGCCCGCTTCGCGGAGGCCGGGAGCGAGCACGAGGTGTGCTCGGTGTACATCGGGCGCTGCAACGGCCCGGTGCGCAGCCACCCGGAGGAGATCCAGGCCTGGCGCTGGGTCAGTCCGCAGCGGCTGGAGGAGGAGCTGAGCGGCAGTGGGGCCGAGCAGTTCACCCCCTGGTTCCGGATGGAGTGGGAGCGGGTCTGGCGCGAGCATCGCGCCGAGCTCCTGTCGTTATAGAAAGGAAACTCTTGGGCGTACCTCTCATTCAGGCTTATCGCGTCGGCCGCTACATTGCCGGGCAGCGCCTGCGCGGCGTGAAGCGCTACCCGCTGGTGCTCATGCTCGAGCCGCTGTTTCAGTGCAATCTCGCCTGCGCCGGCTGCGGCAAGATCGACTACCCCAAGGAGATCCTGCAGAAGCGCGTGAGCGTGGCGGACGCGCTGCGCGCCGTCGATGAGTGTGGCGCACCGATGGTGTCGATTCCCGGGGGCGAGCCGCTCATTCACAAGGAGATGCCCGAGCTGGTGGCCGGCATCGTGGCGCGGCGCCGCTTCGTCTACCTGTGCACCAACGCCATCCTGCTCGCCAAGCACATCGACGAGTACCGCCCCTCGCCCTATCTGACCTTCTCGGTGCATCTGGACGGCAGCCGCGAGCGGCACGACGAGTCGGTGTGCCAGGAGGGCGTGTTCGATAAAGCGGTTGCCGCGATCCGCCTGGCGCGCTCCAAGGGCTTCCGCGTCACGGTCAATTGCACGCTCTTCAGCGGCGAAGACCCGGCACAGGTGGCCGAGTTCTTCGACGAGGCCATGGCCTTAGGGATCGAGGGGATCACGGTCTCCCCCGGTTACAGCTACCAGCACGCGCCGCGTCAGGACGTGTTCCTCGGCCGCAATGCCAGCAAGAACCTGTTCCGGGAGATCTTCAAGCTGCGCCGCGTGCCGTCGCAGGCCGGCGGCAAGCGCCGCTGGTCATTCAACCACTCGAGCCTGTTCCTGGATTTCCTGGCCGGCAACCAGTCCTACCAGTGCACGCCCTGGAGTACGCCGACCTTCAACGTCTTCGGCTGGCAGCGGCCGTGCTACCTGTTGACCGACGAGGGGCACGCCGACAGCTTCCGCGCGCTCATGGACGAGACCGACTGGGATGCCTATGGCGTAGGCCGCAATCCCGCCTGCGACAACTGCATGGCGCACTGCGGTTTCGAGGGTACCGCGGTCAACGATGCCTTCAGCCATCCGCTGAAGGCGCTCGGCCGGGCGCTGCGCGGCCCGCGCACCTCCGGTCCGCTGGCACCGAACCCGCCGATCGTCTACTCCGACCGCGCCCGCACGCGCGAGAGCACGGTCGCAGTCTCGGCCATCAGCCGCGCGCCGCGCGAGCGCGAAGTCGATCGCGTTGACTAAAGCCGCCGTGGCCTCCCTGGCAGCAAGCGCCGCGCCGCAAGAAGACGGCTTTGCGCCGCTGCTGCGCGCCTGGCAGTCACGCATGGAGGTGGCGCTCGGGGAACGCCTGCCGCCGGCTGACTCGGTCCCGGCGCGTCTGCACCAGGCCATGCGCTACAGCGTGCTCGGCGGCGGCAAGCGCATCCGCCCGGCGCTGGTGTTCGCCACCGCGCGCACGCTGGCGCTGGAGGAGCGCGCGGTCGAGGCGATCGCCTGTGCCATCGAGTTCGTGCACGTGTACTCGCTGGTCCACGATGACCTGCCGGCGATGGACGACGATGATCTGCGGCGCGGGCGCCCGACCTGTCATCGGGCTTTTGACGAGGCCACCGCGATACTCACCGGGGATGCGCTGCAGTCGCTTGCCTTCCAGGTGCTCGCCGAGGATGACCGTCTCGTTGCCGATCCGGCCATCCGTCTTAAGCTCATCGCCCAGCTCGGCGAGGCCAGCGGCACCTCGGGCATGGCCGGCGGGCAGGCCATCGACCTCGCCGCCCAGGGCCAGCGCCTCGATATCACGCAGATCGAGGACATGCACGCCCGCAAGACCGGCGCGCTGATCCGCGCCAGCGTCATGATGCCGGCGACCTGCGCAGCCGGGCTTGAGCCGCAACTCTTCCAGGGCCTGGCCGGCTTTATCGAGCCGATCGGGCTGGCGTTTCAGATCCAGGACGATCTGCTCGACGTGCTCGGGGATGTCAGCGTCATCGGCAAGGCGGCCGGCGCCGACAGCGAGCGCGACAAGCCCACGCACCCGGCCGTGCTCGGCGTGGCTGCCTCGCAGGAGCGCGTGCGCCGCCTCCATGCCCAGGCGCTGCAGTCGCTCGAGCCCTTCGGCGCGCGCGCCGCAGCGCTGCGGCAGCTGGCGGCCTGGCTGCTCGCGCGCAGCTACTGAGGGCCGGAAGGACATAATCGGACCTCACCGTGCCCCCGCACCCATCGCCACCGTGGCCGGGTGCGGGCCGCCCGCGCGGGGAATTGCGAGCCAGAATCTCATGCGCGACACTGCTATTCCTATGGATTCCGGCGTCTCCGACGAGGCTTATCAGGAGCAGATCCTGCCGCACGTGTCGCGCACCTTCGCGCTCACGATCCCGCAGCTGCCGCCCGGGCTGCGTCCGGCGGTCACCAACGCCTACCTCCTGTGCCGGATCGCGGACACCATCGAGGACCAGACCGACGCCTCGGCGGCGGCGCGCCTGGGGCTGCTGCATCGCTTCGTCGCGGTGCTGGCCGGGCAGGAGCAGGCCGGCGAGCTCGCCCGCGACCTGAGCCCGCGGCTGTTCGAGCACACCCTGCCGGCGGAGCGCGAGCTCATCATCAACATGGGCCGGATCGTGCACCTCACCGCGGCGCTATCCCCGGCGCAGCGCGCGGCGATCGAGCGCTGCGTCGAGGTGATGTGCAACGGCATGCACCAGTTCCAGCAGATCGCCAGTGTCAACGGACTTGCCCGCCTGCAGGACCTCAACGATTACTGCTACTACGTGGCCGGGGTGGTCGGAGAGATGCTCACGCAGCTGTTCTGCGCCTACTCGCCGGTCATCGCGCGCGAGCGCCCGGAGCTCGAGCGTCTGAGCATCTCCTTCGCACAGGGGCTGCAGATGACCAACATCCTCAAGGATGTGTGGGAGGACCGCGAGCGCGGCGCCTGCTGGCTGCCGCGCGAGGTGTTTGCGCGCCACGGCGTGGATCTGGCCACGCTGCGGCCCGGGGTTGCCTCGCCCGGCTTCGATGCCGGGATGCGCGAGCTGGTCGCGATCGCGCACGCGCATCTGCGCAACGCACTCTCCTACACCCTGCTCATGCCGGCCACGGAGACCGGAATCCGCCGCTTCTGCCTGTGGGCGATCGGGCTTGCGGTGCTCACCCTGCGCCGCATCCTCGCCCACCCGGGCTTCACGCGCGGCGCGCAGGTGAAGATCTCGCATGCGGCGGTCGGCACCACGCAGCTCCTGAGCAACCTCGCGGTGCGCCACAACGCGCTCTTGCGGCGGCTGTTCGCTCTGGCCGCCGCGGGCATGCCGCTCGCCACGCTCGCCCCGTATCAGCCCCCGGCGCAGGCGCGCAGTGCCGAGCCCGGGTACCCACCTCCGCAGGCGCACGCGGCGTCGCAGAGCCGGCTGCGCGAAGGGAGTTCAGGCCGTTGACCCGCACCTCGCCCCTCACCCTGGGCGCGCTCGAGGCGCTGCAGTCGCCCAGCCAGCGGCCGGGAACCCGCCTGGTGGCGGATTCGGCGCTCAACCGCGCCATCGCCGCGGCGCGCAGTGCGCTGTGCGGCGTGCAGCACCCGCAGGGCTACTGGCTCTTCGAGCTCGAGGCGGACTGCACTATCCCGGCCGAGTACGTGCTCATGCTGCACTTCCTCGGCGAGCCGGACCCCGGGCTCGAGCAGAAGATCGCCCGCTACCTGCGCTCGCGTCAGCAGAGCGACGGCGGCTGGCCGCTGTATGCCGGCGGCGCGCTCAACATCAGCTGCACCGTCAAGGCTTATTACGCCCTGAAGATTGCCGGAGACGATCCACAGGCACCGCACATGGTGCGGGCGCGCCAGGCGATCCTCGCGCACGGCGGTGCGGCACGCAGCAACGTCTTCACGCGCATCATGCTCGCCCTCTTCGGGCAGGTGCCGTGGCGCGCGGTGCCCTATATCCCCGTGGAAATCATGCTCCTGCCGCGGTGGTTCCCGTTTCACCTCGACAAGGTGTCCTACTGGTCGCGCACCGTCATGGTGCCGCTGTTCATTCTGTGCACGCGCAAGCCGCGCGCAAAGAATCCGCGGCAGGTTGGCATCGCGGAGCTGTTCGTCACGCCCCCCGATGAGGAGCGGCAGTACTTCCAGGTGCCCGCCGGCCGTGCCGGGCGTCTGGCGCGCGCCTTCCTGCGGCTCGACCGCTTCATGCGCCGCTGCGACGGGCTGATCCCGGCGGCGGTACGGCGCCGCGCGATTGCGCGCGCCGAGGCGTGGACCATCGCGCGTCTGAACGGTGAGGACGGGCTCGGGGCGATCTTCCCGGCCATGGTCAATGCCCTGGAGGCGTTCACGATCCTCGGCTACCCCGCCGATGACCCGCACGTGCAGATCGCCAAACGCGCGCTGCGCAAGCTGCTCGTGATCGAGGCGGACGGGGCGTATTGCCAGCCGTGCGTCTCCCCGGTGTGGGACTCCGCGCTCGCGGCCCTGGCGATGCAGGAGGAGGGCAGTGCGGAAGCCCACGCTGCGGCCGACAACGCCCTCACCTGGCTCAAGGGCGAGCAGCTGCTCGATCACCCCGGGGACTGGCAGCGCCAGCGTCCTCACCTGCCCGGCGGCGGCTGGGCGTTCCAGTTCAAGAACGGCTACTACCCCGACCTGGACGACACCGCGGCCATCGTCTGGGGCATGCGCCGCTCGCACGCCGCTGACGCCTACGCCTACAACGTGGAGCGTGCTCTGGACTGGCTGGTCGGCATGCAGAGCCGCAACGGCGGCTTCGCCGCTTTCGATGCGGACAACACGCACTACCGTCTCAACAACATTCCCTTTGCCGATCACGGCGCCCTGCTCGACCCGCCCACGAGCGATGTGACCGCGCGCGTGGTCACGGTGCTCGGGCTGTGCGACCGGCCGCAGGACCGCGCGGCGCTGGCCCGGGCCGTGGCCTATCTGCGCGCCGAGCAGGAGCCGGAGGGCTGCTGGTTCGGGCGCTGGGGCAGCAACTACGTCTACGGCACCTGGTCGGTGCTCATGGCGTTCGCGCAGGCACGCGTGCGCCAGGATGATCCGGCGGTGGCGCGCGCGGTGGCGTGGCTGGAGCGCTGGCAGAACGCCGACGGGGGCTGGGGCGAGAGCAATGACACCTACGCGCAGGCCCCGCCCGAGCGCAAGCCCGCGGCCAGCACCTCCTTCCAGACCGCGTGGGCGCTTTTGGGCCTGATGGCTGCGGGGCGCGTGCACAGTGAGGCGGTGCGCCGCGGCGTCGATTACCTCCTGCATACGCAGCAGGGGCGCGGGTTCTGGAGCGATCCGGGGTTCACCGCGCCCGGCTTCCCGCGCGTGTTCTACCTGAAGTACCACGGCTACAGCGCTTACTTCCCGCTGTGGGCCCTGAGTGCCTACCGCAACCTGCGCACGGCCGGGGGCACTCATTGACGCAGGCCACGCTCGGGGTGGTGTGCGCCCTGCGCAGCGAAGCGCGCCAGCTCGGGCGCACGGTCACGCGGGCGGCGGCCCTGCGGACTCTCCCGGACGGCACGCTGGTCAGCATCACGGGGGTCGGTCCTGCAGCGGCGGCGCTGGGTGCCGCGCGGCTGCTGGACGCCGGGGCCGGGGCGCTGGTGAGCTGGGGCATGGCCGGGGCGCTCGACCCGGCACTGCAACCCGGCTGCATCTTCCTGCCGAGTGAGGTCTGCGCGCCGGACGGCACCTGTTTTGCGACCGACAGCCCGTGGCGCTTGCGCGTGAGTGCGGCCCTGGGAGCCTGCGCGCCACAGGCACAGGCACAGGGACGCCTGCTTACGGTGGCCGCGGCTGCCACGAGCGCTGCCGAGAAGCGCGCACTGTTCGCCGGCACCGCCGCGCAGGCGGTCGACATGGAGAGCTCGGCAGTGGCTCAGGCCGCGCAGGCCGCGGCAGTTGCGTTCCTCGCCGTGCGCGTCATCGTCGATTCCGCGCAGCAGGAGCTGCCGGGCGCGGTGCAGGCGGCGGCGCGCACCGGCGCGCAGGTGTCGGTGCCCCGGCTGCTCGCGCACCTGGCGCGCCACCCCGCCGAGCTCGCAGGGCTTCTGCTCTTGGCGCGGGCCTACGGGACGGCCAACCGCGCGCTGGCGCACATCGCCCGCAGCGGTGCGTTGCGCGCGGGTCTCCCGGGCGCGCGCAACGCCGCATGAAGGCCCTCGTGACCGGAGCGACCGGCTTTGTGGGCGCAGCGGTGGCCCGTGCGCTGCTCGGCTCCGGCTGGGAGGTGCGCGCCCTGGTGCGCGCGCAGGCCGACCGCCGCAACCTCGCCGGTCTTTCGCTCGAGAGCGAGACCGGTGAGCTCGCCGACCCGGCATCGCTGGCGCGCGCGGTGCGCGGGTGTGCCGCGGTGTTCCACGTCGCGGCTGATTACCGCCTGGGAGCGCGCGATCCGCGCCCGCTGTATCGCACCAATGTCGAGGGTACCCGGCAGCTGCTCGAGGCTGCGCGTGCCGCCGGCGTCGAGCGCATCGTCTACACCAGCAGCGTGGCCACCATCGGGCTGCCGGCCGATGGCAGCCCCGGCTGCGAGGCCACGCCGGTCGAGCTCACCGACATGATCGGTCACTACAAGCGCTCGAAGTTTCTTGCCGAGCAGGTGGCGCGCAGCGCCGCCACGGCCGGCACACCCGTGATCATCGTGAACCCCTCGACGCCGGTCGGCCCGGGGGACATCAAGCCCACCCCGACCGGGCAGATGGTGCGCGATGCGGCCAACGGCCGCATGCCCGCCTACGTGGACACGGGCCTCAACATCGTGCACGTCGACGACGTCGCCCGCGGTCACCTCCTCGCGCTCGAGCACGGACGGCCCGGGGAGAGCTACATCCTCGGCGGCGAGGACCTGACCCTGCGCGAGATCCTGACCGAGATCGCAGCTCTGGTCGGGCGCCCGGCGCCGCGGGTGCGCCTGCCGGCGCGGGCACTGCTGCCGGTGGCCTATCTCGCCGAAGGGGTCGCGCGCCTCACTGGCACCAGCACCCGTCTCACGGTCGAGGGCGTGCGACTGGCGCGCAAGCGCATGTTCTTCTCCAGCGCCAAGGCGGTGCGCGAGCTCGGCTACAGCGCGCGGCCCGCCCGGGCCGCGCTTGCCGACGCGGTGGCGTGGCTGCGCGCCGAGCAGCTGCTCAGCGCGCGCTAGGGGGACGGCGCGCGCCGTCCCGGAAACCAGTTCCACTTCCCCGCGATCGCCATGACCGCCGGTACGAGCAGCGCGCGGATCAGCGTCGCATCCACCAGCACCGCCACGCACAGGCCCACTCCCATCATCTTCAGCACCGGCAGTTGCGCGGCGGCGAAGGCCCCGAATACCACGACCATGATGAGCCCGGCGCCGGTGATCACCGGTGCCACCGCCGCCAGCCCCTCGACGGTCGCGCGGGCGTTGTCGCCGTCGCGCAGGTACTCTTGCTGGATGCGGAACAGCAGGAACAGCTCGTAGTCCATGGACAGTCCGAAGCTCAGGCAGAACACCATGAGCGGAATCTCCAGCGGGATCGAGGCGAAGGGGCGCTCGAGCCCGACGAGCTGGTGCAGCCAGCCAAACTGGAATATCGCCACCACGACGCCGATGCCCGCCCCGACCGCGAGCAGGTTCATGAGCACCGCCTTGACCGGCAGCAGGAAGGAGCGGAAGGCGGCGAACAGCAGCAGCAGCGTCGCCCCCACCACGAAGGCGGCGATGCGCGGGAGACTGCGGTACATGTAGGCATTGAAATCGGCGTGCTCGGCCGGGGTGCCGGCCACCATCACGCTGTAGGGGCCGGCCGGGGCATGGCGCAGCGCGCGCGCCAGCCCGCTGATCTGCGCATCGCTCAGATGATCCGCCGGGGTTACCTCGAACAGGCCCGCGCGGCCATCGCGGCTGACGTACAGCTCACCGATCTGCGGGTAATCGCGCAGTGCCTGCGCCGGGTCCTCGTACAGGCTCTGGTAGTCCTCGAGCTCGAGGTCCTTGCGCAGGCTGAAGGCCGAGTTCACCTCGGCCACGCGCGCATCGGCGGCGAGCCGCGCGGCATAGCCGACCAGCGCGCTGACGTGCTGCGGGGCAAGAATCGGCAGGCCGTCGGTGCTGCGCACGATCAGGTAGATCGGCAGGGAGGCGTTCTCGCTGCGCACCGCGCGCAGGAGCTCCTCTCCCTGCCGCGCTTCCATCCCCTGGGGCAGGAACCACGGCTCGTTGGAGAAGCCGCCCTGCAGGCGCAGCACCGGAGCGGCGAGCGCGAGCACCGCGCCGCCCGCCACCAGCAGGGTCACGAAGGGATGGCGCACCACGGCCCAGCCGAGGCGGCGCCAGAAGGCGAGCAGGCGGACCCGCCCGCCGCCGCGCGGCAGCACCGGCAGCCAGTCGATGCGCGGACCCAGCAACAGCAGCGCCGCCGGCAGCAGTGTGAGCGCGGCCAGCACCGAGACGCACACGACCAGCGCGCCGCCGATGCCGACGCTGCGGGTTTCCAGCAGCGGGCTGAACAGCAGACCGAGCAGACCGATCACCACCGTCAGTCCCGACCAGGAGATCGTGCGCCCGGCGCTGGCGACGGTGTCGGCGACCGTCGCGGCACGCGCCGCCGCAGGCGGGTGTTCGCGGTAGTGCGTGACCATGAGCAGCGAGTAATCGATGCCGACCGCCAAGCCGATCATGGTGACGACGTTACCGAGCAGGTTCGACACCGGCATGAGCGAGGCGAGCACGAAGGCGAGCCCGAGCGAGACGGTGGTCGTCGACAGCCCGGTGAGGAAGGGCAGACCTGCGGCCATGACCGTGCCGAAGGCGAGCAGCAGGATCAGCAGCGTGAGTGGCAGGGCGCGCTTCTCGGCGTGGTCGCCACCCTCGGCGCTCCAGGTGTTGATGTCCAGGTCGGCCGCGGCGCTGCCGGTCACGGCCACGCGCGCGCCCGGATCGGCGCGCACGAGCTCGGCCCGCAGCGGCGCGAGCGCGGCGCGTACCGCGCGCACGCCGTCCTGACGCGCACGGATGTCGCTCGCCACGAGTCCGACCAGGAGCATGGTGATGTGGCCATCGGCCGAGCGCAGCGCCGCGCGCCGCTCCTCGGCGTAGCCGGCGATCTTGCGCACGCCAGGCAGCGCGCCCAGGACCTTTTGCGCCTGCTGGATCCAGCTGAAGTAGGGCGGCTTGTCCGCATCCAGCCGCGGTGCGCTCACCGCCACCACCACCGGGTCGATGAAGGGATTGCTGAAGTCAGCGCGCAGCGCATCCGTGGCAAGGCGTGAGGGGCTGCCGGGGACGCCGCCCTCCACGCCCACCGTCAGCTGCCCGAGGCGGTGCGCGCCCACGGCGCCCAGGGCGATGGCGAGCAGCCAGACGCTGAGTACCCAGCGCGGATGGCGCACCACGGCGTGGCCGAGGCGCGCGAAGAGCTCACTCAAGCGAGGCCCCGCTCAAAGCGAGCGATCCTTAGCGGTCTGCGGCGGCACGTCATCCTGCGGCGCGGGCTGGAACTGCCGCACAGGGTATTGGATTTTGGTGGCATGGCAAGGAGGCGGGTAATATCGCCTTACAAGCCCTGATTTGCCGCCGCATGCCCCATGTCTGAGTCACCGCTGCCTGTCAGCACCGCGAGCGAGCGGCCGTGGGACGCCCGCCTCGCCCGGCGGCTCGTCGAGCCGCTGAAGTCCGGGCCGGTCAGCCCGAACCATCTCACCACGGTGCGGCTGGCCTTCGGCCTCAGCGCCGCGGCGGCCTTCATGCGCGGCAGCTACGGCTGGATGAATCTCGGCGCGCTGCTGATCGTGGTCTCCAACTTCCTCGATCACACCGACGGGGAGCTCGCGCGCATCAGCGGCAAGAGCAGCCGGCTCGGGCACTGGTACGACCTGGCGAGCGATGCCGCGGTGACGATCCTGCTCTTTGCCAGCATCGGAGTGGGTGTGGGCCGCACCAGCGCGCGCATCGGCGCCTGGCCGCCGGCCGCGCTGGGACTGCTCGCCGGCATCGCCGTGGCCGCCATCTTCTACCTGCGCATGCGCATCGAGGCGGCCGCCGGTAAGCAGGCCGCGCGGCAGGGCCGCTTCGGCGGCTTCGAAACCGAGGACGTCCTGTACCTGCTGCCGCTGGTGACGCTGTGCCGGATCGAGGTGCCGTTCCTCGTGGCCGCGGCCCTCGGCGCACCGCTCTTCGCGGCCTGGGTGGCGTGGGACTGCCGCCGCACGCTGCGCGCGCGCCGCGGATGAGCGACCCGCTGGCAGGGGCCCTGCGGGGCCTGGATCCCGCGCCGCTGCGCGCGGCGTTCGTGGCGCAGGGCAAATTTGCCTACGCCCCCGCGCTGCTTCCCGCGCCCGTGCTCGCGCCGCTCGTCGCCGCGGTCGCCGCGGTCGGCGGCCACGTGAACCGCAACTATCTGCCCGGCCACAAGCAGGGTGGCAGCGTCAGCCGGCATGCGCTCGATCAGCTGGCGCCGGCCATCGGTGCCCTGTACCGCTCGAGCGAGCTCATCGGCTGGCTGAGTGCGCTCGCCGGCGAGCCGCTGCAGCTGGCGCCGCGCGAGGATCCGCACGGCTACGCGCTCTACTTCTATACCGAGCCCGGCGATCACATCGGCTGGCACTACGACACCTCCTACTACGCCGGGCGTCGCTATACGGTGCTCATCGGACTGATCGATGAGTCCTCGTGCCGCCTGGACTACCAGCTGCATACGCGCAGCCGCGGCCGCGACCCGGTCGCGGGCTCGCTGCGGCTCGAGCCCGGCGGGCTGGTCTTTTTCGATGGCGATGCGCTGCGCCACCGCATCTCACCGCTCGCCGCCAACGAGCGGCGCGTCTCCCTGACATTCGAGTATGTGACCGATCCGCACATGCACGGCTGGTGGCGCTTCGTGTCCAACATGAAGGACTCGCTGGCGTACTTCGGTTTCCGCCAGGTGTTCGGCGGGCGCAGCACCCGCGCGCGGGACGGCGCGCGTTGAACCTGCGGGGCGCAGCCCCGTGGCTGCTGGTTGCCGGTGCGCTTCTGTTCCTGGGCGTGCTCGTCTCGCACGATCTCGTCGGCGGTACTGCGCATACTCGCGCTCGCCGGCTGGGGGCTCGTGGGCGTGGCCGCATTCCATCTCGTGCCGCTGGTGCTCGACGCCGCGGCGATCAGCGTGCTGCAGGAGCCGCGCGGCACGCAGCGACTGCGCGCTGCGGTGCCGGTGCGCTGGGTCGGGGAGTCTGCCAACAGTCTGATGCCCGCCGGCGCACTCGGCGGTCCGCTGCTGATGGTGCGCCAGCTCACGCAGCGCGGCGTGCCCGGGCCCGAGGCCGTTGCCGTGATCACCGCCAGCACGACGCTGCAGAGCTTCGCGCAGCTGGTGTTCGCCGCCGCAGGTATCGTGGTGCTGGGCGGCCGTCTGGCGCGCTTCGGCGGCGGTGCCGCGCGCAGCGCACTGCTCCTGGCCGGCGCAGGCCTGGTGCTCATGCTCGTGTCGTTCTTCGTTCTGCAGCACCGCGGACTGTTCGCCGCGCTGGCGCGTCTCGCCCAGCGCCTCGTCCCGCGGCACGAGCCTGCGGCGTGGCTGCACCGGGCACAGGCCATCGATGCCGCGCTGCGCGACACCTACCGCCGCCGCGGCGCGGCCTGGGGCAGTTTCTTTCTGAGCCTCGCCGGGTGGGTGGCGGGCACCGGCGAGGTGTGGCTGGTGCTGTGGCTGCTGCGCGCCCCGGTCGGGCTCGGGCCGGCGTTCATCCTCGAGAGCCTGGGGCAGGCCGTACGCGGCGCCGCCTTTGCCGTTCCCGGCGCGCTCGGCGTGCAGGAGGGGGGCTATCTGCTGCTCGGGCCACTGGTCGGCCTCCCGCCCGATGTGGTGCTGGCGCTGGCGCTCGCCAAGCGTGCCCGAGAGCTCATTCTCGGGCTGCCGGGCCTTGCGTATCTGTACCGGACCGAGCACGGCCGGCTCCGGCGCCCGCCCTGAAGCGCCGCCTGCGACCCTCATCCACACGAGGGCAGCGGTCATGGCAATTTTGTACTATGCGCAACTCTTTTACTCACCGGGACAACCGTGCGCGCCATTCTCCTTGCCGCCGGCCGCGGCTTGCGGCTGAAGCAACCCCGCGAAGCGGAACTGCCCAAGTGCTTGCTGGAGTTCGGGGGCCGCACGCTGCTTGAGCGTCACCTGGCGCTCCTCAGGCGCGCGGGGGTCGAGGAGGTGGTGCTGGCGCTCGGTTACCAGCACGAGAGGGTGCAGGCGCATGTTGCGCAGCTGAGGGGGCTGCCGCAGCCCAAGATCGTCCTGAACCCGCGCTTCGAGCTCGGCAGCGTCCTCACCCTGCACACCACCGCGGCCGCCCTGGCAGGTGGCGGGGACGTACTGGTGATGGACGCGGACGTGCTTTATCACGAGCGCATCATGCAGGCGCTGGTCGGGCCTCCGGGCGGCACGAACCGCATCCTCATCGACCGCGACTTCGAGCCGGGCGATGAGCCGGTCAAGGTGTGCGTGCGCGGGGGTATCCCGATCGAGCTGCGCAAGCAGCTCGCGCCCGAGCTCAGCTACGACACCATCGGCGAGTCGATCGGCTTTTTCCGCTTCAGCGAGGCCGGTGCGAGGCGCCTGGCCGCCATCGTCGGCGATTACGCCGACAGCGGACGTGGCAACCTGCCGCACGAGGAGGCCGTGAGGGACCTGATACGCGAGGCGGGCGCGAGCTTCGCCATCGCCGACGTGACCGGCGTGCCCTGGATCGAGATCGATTTTCCGGCAGACGTCGAGCGCGCGACCGAGGAAATCCTGCCCCAGCTGTGAGGGGCCGGCGCGTGCGCATGCAGCCGTCAGCCCCGGCACGCCGCTCTCGCACGGCCGGCCCGGTCCTGGTGCTCCTTGCGGTGACGGTGCTCGCGCCGGTTGCCGCGCTCGCGCAGCTGCCTCCGGCCGATGCGCCCCAGCAGCCGCTGCAGCTGCCCCTGCCGCCGGACACGCCGCTCCCGCCCGCCCCGGCGCCGGTCACGGGGCTCAAGCGCTGGCTCGATCCTTCGACCGCACCATTCATACCCGTGCCGGAGATCGGCACCGATCCGAACGGGGGCACCACGCTCGGGCTGCTGCCGGTGTGGCTGCGCACCGATGCGAACCACGAGATCGATCAGATCATCGCCCCCGACATCCTTCACAACACCTACTTCGGTTACGGCGTGCACGGGCGCATCTTTGCCTACCCTTCCGAGGACGAGCAGTGGTCCGTGGTTGCGGGAATCAAGGAACGCGTCGAGCGGGAGTTTGACCTCGAGTACCAGGTCGGGCGGGCGCGCCGCGGACCGTGGTCCTTCAACGTCAGCCTGATCGCGGATCGCGATGGCACGCCGCGATTTTTCGGCCTGGGCAACCGCACGGTGCAGGCGGATGAGACCAACTACACCGCCAGCCAGGTGCTCGCCCGTGTGCAGGCCGGGTGGAACATCTCGCGCATCTGGCAGCTCGCCTACACCTTGCGGGTGCGCTCGGTCGATGTCCAGCCCGGTACGCTGCCCGGCATCGCCTCGATCGAGCAGCGCTTCGGGGACGGGGTGCTCGGCACCAACAAGGACTTCCTGCATCGCCTCGCGCTCATCTACGACACGCGCGATGACCTCACTATGCCCCGTAACGGCATGCAATGGATCGGCTACACCGGGGCGGCCAGCAGTGGCGCCTTCAACGACGCGCTGTATCGCGAGGCCGGCATCGATGGCCGGATATTCTGCCCGGTGCCGTTCGATACGGTGCTGGCCGCCCACGTGGCGCTGCGTTACCTGTGGGCCGATCACGGTGCGCCCTTCTGGGCCTTGAGCACCATCGGGGGCGACCGCGCGGACGTCGGCGGCGAGCAGCCGCTGCGCGGCTATGGCGCCGGCCGCTACACCGACCGGGATGCCTACTCGACCACGCTCGAGCTGCGTCACACCCTCTTCACCCTCAACGCCGGCTCCTCGCACATCGAGGTGGAGCTGACGCCCTTTGTCGATGCCGGCCGGGTCTTTCAGGACTCCGGCACGTTTCCGCTCGCCCACATCCACGCGATCGGCGGGGTCGGATTCCGCGGCATCGCCCGACCCTTCGTGGTGGGTTATGTCGATGTGGGTTACGGCGATCAGGGCGCCGCGGTGTTCACCGGGATCAACTATCCATTCTGAGGCCGCGTGCAGAGGCGGTATGCTGCGCGCCTGAGTGCGACGGGAGGACGTTTGAGCGTGGTGGTGAGCGAGGGGCAGCAGGCGGCAGCCGCAGCGGACGAGATCTGGATCGGCCTCGACACCGGCGGCACGTTCACCGATGCCGTGGCGCTCGACGGGGCACGCCGCGTCATCGCCACCGCCAAAGCGCTGACCACTCACTTTGATCTGGCGGTGGGGCTCGCGGGGGCGATCCGCGCCGTGCTCGCGCGGCTGCCGCCCGAAGCGCAGCGTCACCACATCTCACTGGTGTCGGTGTCCACCACGCTCGCGACCAACGCGGTGGTGGAGAACCGCTTCAGCTCAATCTGCACGCTGCTGATCGGCTTTGACCCGAAGATGGTCGAACGCTCGGGCCTGCAGCGCGGCGGCGGCGGGGTGCTGGTGCGCATCGCCGGCGGCCACGAGGCGACCGGCGAGGCGGCCGAGCCGCTCGATGAGGCCGCGATCGAGGCGGCCGTGGCGCGCCATGGTCCCGAGGTCGAGGCTTTCGCGGTGGCGGCGCTGTTCTCGGTGCGCAATCCCGCGCACGAGCGGCGCGCGCGCGAGCTCATCCGCGCCCGCTGCGCCAAGCCCGTGACCTGCAGCTACGAGCTGAGCTCGCGGCTCGATGCGCCCAAGCGCGCGCTGACCGCGGCGCTGAACGCGCGGCTCACCCCGCAGATCGCGCATCTGCTCGATGCGGTGGCGCAGGTGCTGCAGCAGGAGAGAATCGCCGCACCTCTCATGGTCGTGAAGGGCGACGGCACGCTCATGAAGGCCGTCATGGCGCTGGAGTATCCGGTCGAGACGGTGCTGTCCGGCCCGGCCGCGAGCGTGGTGGGGGCCGGGTTCCTGAGCGGCCTGCACAGCTTCCTCGTCGCCGACATGGGCGGCACGACGACCGACGTCGCCATCGTCGCCGGCGGCCGGCCGGTGATCAGTGAGGCCGGTGCCGAGATCGGCAAGTGGCGCACCATGGTGCAGGCCATCGATGTGCACACCTGCGGCCTGGGCGGGGACAGCGAAGTGCGCATCGGCCGCGACGGTGCGCTCACAGTCGGGCCGCGCAAGGTGATGCCGCTGAGCCTGCTCGCCACCGAGCATGCGCAGGTGCTCCCTGAGCTGCGGCTGCTGGCAAAGGACGAGCGCCCGCCGCCGTTCGCCAGTCTGTTTGCGTTCCGCAACCCCGGCCGCGACCCGGGCGCTGCCCTCGATCGCGTCGAGCAGCGCGTCTGGGAGGGCCTGAGCGCCGCGCCGCGCCGCGTCGGCGAGGTGGCGCGTACTGCGCTCGGCGTCGAGGCGGTGCAGCGCCTGGTGGATCGCGGCCTCGCCACGCTTGCGGGCTTCACGCCCAGCGACGCCATGCACATCCTCGGGCGCCAGAGCGGCTGGTCACCGGAGGCTGCCGCGCTCGGTGCCGCCATCCTGGCCACCGAGGAGCGCAACGCCCGCGCGAGCCGCGAGCGCGCGACGCCGCAGGACTTCAGTGCCCGCGTCCACGAGCACGTGGTGCGCGAGGCCGCCCGCGTCGTGCTCGAGAGCGCGCTCGCACACGATCCGGGCATCGAGGCCAGGGCCGGCCGCTGGGGGCCGCTCGGCCGCCTGATCGAAGAGGTGATCGCCGGCCGGCAATTCTCGAGCCTGATCGATGGACAGCTGCGCCTCGCGACCCCGCTGGTCGCCATCGGCGCGCCGGTCGGTGCGTATTACCCGGAAGTGGCCGCGCGGCTCGGCGCTAAGCTGTGCGTGCCCGAGCACGCGGCCGTGTGCAACGCCGTCGGCGCGGTCGCCGGGGTGGTCTCCGAGACGTGCGACATCCTCGTGAACCAGCCCGAGTTCAAGGTGTTTCGCGTGCATGACCCGTCCGGCATCCGCGACTACAGTGACGAGCGCGCGGCGCTCGCCGATGCCACGCGCGTGTCGCGCGAGCTGGCGCTGGCGGCGGCGCAGCGCGCCGGGGCTGCGGATGCGCACGTGGAGACCTCAGTGATCGAGCGGCGCGCCGATAAGGGTACGCCGGAGGAGTATTTGGCCGAGGCGGTCGTACGCTCGCGTGCCACCGGGCGCCCGGTGACCGGGCTGGCCGGGTAGGCAGTGCGGCGCGCAGCGGCATTGAGGGAGCGCAGGTGATACGAGTTCGGGCGTGGCAGCTCACCGTCGTCGGCATGGCGCTGATTGGCGCAGGCTGTGCCCAGTTTCACGGCGAGGATCCGGCCGCGGATCGCGCGGCGATCCGCGCGGTGAGCGCGGCGTGGAAGCAGGCCTTCAACCAGGCCGACGTCCAGGCCGTGAGCGAGCTCTACGCCGAGGACGCCGTGCTCGCTGCGCCGGGTCTGCCGCCCGTACAGGGTAAGCGCGCGATCACGGCGTACTTCATGCGCACCGTGGCGCAGTTTGCCGGCGCGGGTGTCATCGTGAGCGATGCGCCGCTGGGTGAGGTGTCAGTCTCCGGCGACCTCGGGTTTTTCTGGGAGACGTATTCGATCGTCTCCCGCTCGGGTGCGGCGGTTGATTCGGGCAAGCTCCTGACCTTGTACCGCCGCACGCAGGGCAGGTGGCTGATCGTCGCGGACACCTGGAGCTCGAGCCGGCCGGCCACGCCGACAGTTAGGTGACCTCAGCCACCGTTGTTTTCGACTGAACGAACGCAGGAGCCTCAGCAGGTGCGGCGTTCTGCCGCGCGGAGTCGGGCAACCAACGGATGACGCGCCACGGATCAAGAGTATTCCGTATCGCGCGGGCCATTTCGCGGTATTGCCCCGAGCTTATAGGGCTCGAACCGGCTGAATCGGTCATGCCTGCGCGCCCCCAATCGCGTTCAACTTTATCGACAAAACTGGAAAGCGTGGCAAGTCTGCTCCGAAACGGAATGCTTCGCTTCCGGCCGCACCGGTGATTGTGACGCCCGTCACTTTGGAAGTGACCGCCACCGTGTACTAGAGACAGTGGTCAGGCAAGTGGGCGTGTGCAAATGAACGACTGGGAAGTACAGGAGCGGGCGGCGGCAGGCGAAGTGGTGCTGGTCTATTTGAAGGGCATTGCATTCGCTGCCGCCCTTATGAACGTCCTTGAGTATGTGTTGTGGCTACATGGAGGATGGAAATGAAGATGCATGCGCTGCTGCCACGAAGATCCAGACGAGGGAAAGCGGAACGGGAACGCCGACAAAGCCGCCACGAAGCCAGCAATCACTAAGGCACGGAGGACCACCAGCGCGGTTCTGGCGGACACGAAGACGAACAGGATCGCTGCGCCGGAGGGCTGCGGCCCCTCAGACAACTCCGCGCCGCTCGAGACGACGCCGTGGATCCTCAAATAGCCGCACGGTGAGCGCCCCGAAGATCATGCCGCCGATATGTGCCAGGTACGCCACTCCGCCTGACTGCACGTTGGCAACCGCGCCAACGCTCAGCAGCTGGACGAGAAACCAGAACCCGATCAGCAGCGCCGCCGGGATGAACGTGATGCGGATGAACCAGCCAAGCACGAGAACCGTGCGAATCTTGTCGCGCGGGTAGGTCACGAGAAACGCGCCCATCACCGCTGCGATCGCGCCGCTCGCTCCCAGACAGGGGACCGTGGAATCGGGAGCGCCCGCGACCTGCGCCAGCATCGCCACCGCGCCTCCTGCGAGGTAGAACGCCGCGTACCGCCACGGATTCATGACGTCCTCGATCTCCGGGCCGAATGCCCAGAGAAACACCATGTTGCCGAGGATATGCGACCAGCTCGCATGCATGAACATCGAGGTCAGAATATTGACCCAATGGCGGCCGGCGAGATATCGGCCGCCACGACCGACCAGCGCGTCACAGAACGCATCGCCGCCCTGCGGCTCGAGAAGGAACACCAGCGCGTTTATCGCGATGATGCACGCGGTGACGAAGGGGAACCCTCCGGGTCGTCGCGATTCATCCCTCAGTGGAATCATGATCTATGGGCGCGGCGCGCCGCAGCGGCTGCGGCGCGCCGCGCCCATCACCAGTGTCGCTTGGCGCTCAGGCCGCCTTGGCGACCGAGCGGGTGCTCGGAAAGCTGCGCAGCGCGCCGCCGAGCGCCATGAAGGCGCCACCGTCGAAGATGAAATCGATGCCGATAGCCAAGCCGATGAACCACAGACTCGATACCGGCAACTGCACGAGCAGGCATGACCCCGAGTGCCACCGAAACGATTCCCGAGAGCGCCGACCAGCCCCACTGCGGAAACTGCAATGCACCGGCGCCGATTGCCCGGAAAGTACCGCCCACGATGAAGAACGAGGCCAAGAGCAGCGTCAGACTAATCTCGCCAGCGATCGGATAGCGGATCAGGAGATATCCGGTAAAGCCGCGCAGCAGCGCACTCAGCAGGCAGAGGAAGAAGCCACTCCAAGTGCGCGTCCGAAACGCCTGGATCAGCGCGAAGATTCCTCCGATCAGAAGCGCCCAACCGAAGACCAGCACCGTGGCCAGAGTTGCGATGACGTCACTCGAAATGCACACGACGCCGAGAATGATGAGCGCAATGCCGAGCGCCACAAACCAGCCCCAGGAGTCATGGATCGCATCGATTTCCGCCGCGATTGAACCAAAGAACGATTTGCTCTGTGACATGTTGTTACTCCCGAGTGACGCGAGGTTCGTAGCAAGCGAGACGGTAGGCGTGAAGGCCCCGGGCGGCAAGTAGGGATTCCGCCTAGTGGCGTGGATCGCGACGTTGCTTCGGTGGCGACGGGGCGGTATATCGCCGCGATGGTTGATTTGCGCCGCACAAAATCGTGCACATTCGGGCGCGAGGCTCCCGTCGGCCGCGCCGCGCGGCCTTCGGAAGTCCGACAGAAAAGAGAACTACGGATTTCGCACCGTCGCCGATGGGCTATCAAGTGCCCACGCAATCGCTGTGGCGCTACGTCATACCGGTGCGGGCCGTGAGCGCGAGAGCGCGCCGACGGTCGGTTTCGGCTAATACGGAGGAGAACTACCGTGGATAAGATTGTCGCAGTGCTATTCAAAGACGAGAAAGCCGCTTATCAGGGCGTTCGCGCGTTTTCGGAGATGAACGCCGAAGGCAGCGTCGACGTTGCCGTGGTGTGTGTCATCAAGAAGGAGGCTGACGGCACGGTCTCGACCAAGGAGGTGGCGGACGGTTTCCCCATTGGCACGTTGGCGGGCACGGCCCTCGGATCGATGGTTGGCCTGTTGGGCGGACCGGTCGGCTTCGCAGTCGGTGCAACGAGCGGGGCCTTCGCAGGAATGCTCGGGGACTTGTATAGCGTCGGCGTGGACGAGGGGTTCGTGGCAGACGTCGCAGCGGCACTGATGCCCGACAAGTGCGCGGTCGTCGCTGAAGTGGAGGAGGAGTGGGTGACTCCGCTGGATACCCGGATGGAGGCACTGGGCGGAGTGGTCTATCGCACACTCAGGTCCACAGTGCAGGAAGAGCACTGGAAGCGCGACATAGCGGCCGCGAAAGCGGAGCGCGAGCAGCTGAGAATCGAGCATGCAAAGGCACAGGCAGACCGCAAAGCCAAGCTGCAGGCTCAGATTGACAAGCTCAGCGAGCGCATCGAAGCGAAGATCGCCCGCGTGCAGGCGCGGTCCCAGCAAGTCACGCGTGAGTTCCAGGCGCGGGTGCAGTCGCTCCAGCAGAAGGCGGACCAGGAGAAGGGAGACGCCAAGGCGGCCGTCGAGGCGCGCATCGCGAAGCTACGCAGCGACTATCAGAGTCGGCCGCACGCCTGAAGCATTCATGTCAATACGAGGAGCAATCTCATGACAAACGAGCGCGTTGCTGGTGCGTGGCACCAGATCAAGGGAAAGGTAAAGGAGCAATGGGGCAAGCTCACTGAGGATGACCTGAAGCAACTCGAGGGTCATGCCGAACGGCTCGCCGGAAGGTTACAGGAACGTTACGGCCTCGCGCTCGAGGAAGCCGAGCGCCAGGTGAAGGACTTTCGCAAACGAGTGAACTGGCATTAGCCGGTTCGACCGCGGGGCGGGGCCGTGAAAGGAGCCGCGGCTTTTGCTCCGCGGCGCCGGCACCCGGATCCGCTTCGCGGTGGAGCGAAGCTCGTGCCAAGCGCTAAGCGAGCCAGTCGGCCAGCGCACTCTTTGCCGCCTGGTAACCGAGCTCGATGATCTCTCCCGCGCGCTCGAATTCCATGAACCTGATCGACCCCAGGGAGGGGCGAATCAGCAGATCAGCGGGATGACGCTGCAGATTCGCTCTCGCAATCTGCGCCTGCATGACGTAGATGGAGGACATCAGCACATCCACGATGCCCGGCAGCGGCGCGCGATGCAGCCACGCATCCAACTGAGCCGCCGCGGGGCTATTAATTCCTTGCAGCACTTCGTGCAGATGCGCCGTCGCGGTTCCGGTGGGCCGGGCGATCGCGGTTTCATGAATCCGAGCCAAGCGATTCTCGATGACATCGATGCTTACGTCGACACCAATGACGACATCGGCGCCCATCGCTCGAACGACGCTCACCGGCACGGGGTTGACGAGACCACCATCGAGCAGAATCTGCTCGCCCCATCGCACGGGCGTCAGGAGGCCCGGGACTGCGATGCTGGCGCGGACCGCCTCAGTCGCATCACCCGAGTCAAGGATGGCTTCCGCGCCGGTTGACAGGTCGGTCGCCACGGCGCAGAACTTCAACGGCAAGTCCTCGATGGTGCGGTGAGACGTGTAATCGCTAAGGAAGGTTGCGACCTTCTGACCATCGATTAGGCCAGATCGTGGGAACACTGGATCCAGCAGGCCTGCGACGCGTCGCCAGTCAAATGCTAGGAAATCCGTTGCGAGCCTTTGCAGGCTGCCCGCGGCGTAGACGCTTCCTATAAAGGCCCCCATGCTTGTTCCGGCGACGAACTTCGCCTGAATGCGGTGCTCCTCCAGGGCGCGCATCACTCCAATATGAGCGAGACCGCGCGACGCACCACTACCCAGTGCGACGCCGATCCTCGACGATGCTCTGAGCCGGTCCCTTGGCAGAACTGGTAACGAGGGGGGCGCGGGGGGCTGCATTGTCGAAGACCTAACCGTTACTCCAGATCATGATCTGGCCTGTCCCTGTTTCACGAGCCGGCCGCTCCGAGTTGGCGGCGTCGGTTGGCACCCAAGCCGCAGCTGCGGGATTCCGGGTTGCTGGCGCGCGCGCCGATGAGCCGGACTGCTCGGAACGACCGCCGGAGGGAGGGCCGGCTGCGTCAAGCCCAACTAGACCGAAAAGCGGCGTCGACGTCTGCGCACGTCCAGGGAAATCTGCCCAAGGGGCTTGGCGCGACTTTTCACCCGATTTTCGCCCGGAGCTCCTACCGAACGTATAACCTATTGATTTCATGGCGCTCCCTACGGGATTCGAACCCGTGTTACAGCCTTGAGAGGGCTATGTCCTGGGCCTCTAGACGAAGGGAGCGGACTTCGGGGGGCCTGTGCAAGAGCGCGGTATTATAGAGAGCGGCCCCGATTGCTCAAGCCGAAAGCCATCTAATTGAATTTCCCTGAAGCGTCCATCGCGACGCCCGCTGCCACCCCCCGGATCATCCCGCGATCCGAGCACTCGATCTCACGCTCGCATATCTCTCCCAACGCGCTGCGCGTGCTGTACCGGCTGCACGACGCGGGCTTCATGGCGTTCCTGGTGGGCGGCTGCGTGCGTGACCTGCTGCATCGGGATCGAGCCGAAGGATTTCGACGTCGCCACCGATGCGCTCCCCGAGCAGGTGAAACGGCTGTTCCGCAACTGCCGCCTGGTCGGCCGGCGCTTCCGCCTGGCGCACGTGTTCTTCGGGCGCGAGATCATCGAGGTCGCGACCTTCCGCGCCACCAGCGCCCCGGCGCAGGGCGATGAGCCTCTGCCGCCGGCGGATCCGGAGGATGGCGAGGCGCCCGAGCTTGATGAGCCGGCGCTGCAGGATGCGCCGGAGGAGCCGGTGCGCGCGGCAGACGCGGGCGAGGCCGACGATCCCGATCGCATGTTCGACGCGACCGGGCGCATCCTGCGCGACAACATCTACGGCACGATCGACGAGGACGTGTGGCGGCGCGATTTCACCGCCAATGCGCTCTACTACAACATCGCCGATTTCTCCATCTGGGATTACGTCGGCGGCGCCGCACGACATCGCGCGCAAGACACTGCGGCTGATCGGCGACCCGGAGACGCGCTACCGCGAGGACCCGGTGCGCATGCTGCGCGCGGCACGCTTCGAGGCCAAGCTCGGTTTCACCCTCGATGCGGCCACGGCCGCGCCGCTTCTGCCGCTGCGCGAGCTGCTCGCCGGAGTGCCGCCGGCGCGCCTGTTCGATGAGACGCTGAAGCTGTTTCTCACCGGGCACGGCGCGCGCAGCTTCGAGGTATTGAATCGCCGCGGCCTCCTGGCGGCGCTCCTGCCCACCGTGCACGCTTACTTCAGCGCGCATCCCCACAGCACGGTCGAGCAGCTGCTGCTGCAGGGGCTGCGCAATACCGACGCCCGGGTGCTCGCCGACAAACCGGTGACCCCGACCTTCCTGTTCGCGCTTCTGCTGTACGGGCCGATTGCCGGCATCATCGAGTCGCTGCCGCCACAGCGCTGGCACGAGACCAGTACGATACTCGAGGCCTGCGACCGCGCGACGCGCGAGGCCCAGACACACCTCGCCATCCCCAAGCGCTTCTCCCTCGGTGTGCGCGAGATGTTTGCGCTGCAGCCGCGGCTGGAACACCCGCGCGGCCGCCGCGCGCTGCGCGCGCTCGAGCACCCGCGCTTCCGTGCCGCCTACGACCTGCTGCTGCTGCGCGCCGAGTTTGGGCTGGCTTCCTCCGAGACCGCACGCTGGTGGACGCGCCTGCAGGAAGTGAGCCCCGAGGAGCGTGGACGCATGGCCGATGCGCTGGTCGGTGAGTCGCAGGGCGCACCCGCCGGTCCGCGCCGCCGTGGCCGGCGCCGCCGCCGCCGGCCCGGATCCGCAGGCGCGGCCTAACGCAGCGGCATGCAGCGCTGGCAGCCGGCCTACGTCGGCGTGGGCAGTAATCTCCAGGAGCCGCAGCAGCAGGTGCTGCGCGCTATCGAGCGCCTGGGCGCGTTACCCGGCACACGCCGTGAGGCGGTGTCACGCCTGTACCGCTCGCGCCCGCTGGGGCCGGTGGCGCAGCCGGACTTCGTCAATGCCGCGGTAGGCCTTCTGACACAGCTCGATGCGCGCCAGCTTCTGGAACAGCTGCGGGCGCTCGAGGGTGCGTTCGGGCGTCCGGCGCAGCGCGAGCGCTGGGGGCCGCGCGTGCTCGATCTTGACCTGCTCGCTTTTGCCCGCGAAGTGCGTGGCGATGCGGAACTGACCTTGCCACACCCCGGGATTTCGGAGCGCAACTTCGTTCTGTATCCTCTGCATGACATCGCCCCCGATCTCGAACTGCCGCGGCTTGGACGAGTGCGCGAGCTGAAGGGACGCGTTTCACCCGAGGGGCTGCAGCCGCTTTGACTCCATGACCAGCGAACCCCATCACAAGTACATCGTCGTCGAAGGCCCCATCGGCGTCGGCAAGACGAGCCTGGTCAAGCGCCTGTGCGTGAGTCTTGGCGCCCAGGGTGTGCTCGAGCAGGCCGCGCAGAATCCGTTTCTGGAGCGCTTCTACAAGAATCCGCGTGCCGGTGCACTGCCCACGCAGCTGTATTTCCTGCTGCAGCGCGCCCAGCAGCTGGCGGCTCTCAAGCAGGCGGATCTGTTCGCGCCCGTGCGGGTCGCCGACTACCTGCTGGAGAAGGACCGTCTGTTCGCGCGCGTGACGCTCGATGATGCCGAATACGCTCTTTACGAGCAGCTGTACGCCAAGCTCGACGTGCAGTCACCGAAGCCGGACCTGGTGGTTTACCTGCAGGCACCGGTTGACGTTCTGCTCGAGCGCATCGCCAAGCGCGGCGTCGACTACGAGCAATACATCGACCGCCAGTACCTCGAGCGGCTGAACGAGGCCTACGCGCGCTTCTTCCATGAGTTCTCCAGCTCACCCCTGCTCATCGTCAACGCGGCCTCGATCGACCCGATAGCCAACCAGCACGACTACGACGAGCTGCTGACGACGATCAAGCGCATGCACCGCGGACGGCTCTACTACAATCCGTTGCGCAGTCGCGCCATCTAGCTACACTCGCCCCCATGTATACCCACCTGCAGCGGGATGTGAGCCGGCCGCCGGTCACGCTCGCCACGCTCCAGCGCATGAAGAGCGAGCGCGAGAGAATCGCCTGCCTTACCTGTTATGACGCGAGCTTCGCGGTCCTGCTGGACAATGCCGACGTCGACGTGGTGCTGGTGGGCGACTCGCTCGGCATGGTGATCCAGGGCCACGACACCACCGTGCCGGTGACCATGGATCACATGGTCTACCACACCGCTGCCGTGGCGCGCGGCCTGCACCGGCCGCTGCTCATCGCCGACCTGCCGTTCATGAGCTACCCGAGCAAGGATCTGGCGCTCACCCACGCCGTGCGCCTCATGCAGGAGGGCGGCGCGCAGATGATCAAGCTCGAGTCCGGCGGCAAGCAGACCGAGATCGTCGAGTTTCTCGAGCGGCCATGACATCGCGGTCTGCGCGCACGTCGGCCTGAAACCGCAGTCGGTGCACAAGACCGGCGGTTTCCGCGTCCAGGGGCGCGAGCACGACACCGCGACGCGCCTGATGAGCGAGGCGCGGCAGCTCGAGGCGGCCGGGGCCGACATCGTGCTGCTCGAATGCATCCCTGCGAGCCTCGGTGCCGCGATCACCCAGGCGCTGCACGTGCCGGTCATCGGCATCGGTGCGGGCGCGGCGACCGACGGGCAGATCCTCGTGACCTACGACATCCTCGATATCACCACCGGGCGCAAGCCGCGTTTCGTGCGCAACTTCATGGACGGGGCGAAGGACAATCTCGATGCCCTGCAGCGCTACGTGCGCGCGGTCAAGGATGGCTCCTACCCGGGACCCGAGCACGTGTTCCAGTGAGCATGGAGACCGTGACCACCATCGCCGCGGTGCGCGAGCGCGTGCGCGCCTGGCGCCGCGACGGGCACCGCGTCGCCTTCGTGCCGACCATGGGCAATCTGCATCCCGGGCACGTGAGCCTCATCGAACTGGCGCGGCAGCTCGGCGACCGCTTCGTCGCCAGCATCTTCGTCAATCCCATGCAGTTCGGACCGAACGAGGACTTCGCGCACTACCCGCGCACACCGCGCGACGACGAACGCATGCTCGAGGCTGCCGGTTGCAGTCTCATGTTCATGCCGGACGTGAACGAGATGTACCCGAGCGGAGCCGGGCGCGCCACGCGCGTCGAGGTGCCCTCGCTGTCGCGCATCCTCGAGGGCGAGTTCCGTCCGGGCCACTTCGAGGGCGTCAGCACCGTGGTCGCCAAGCTCTTCCACATCGTCGAGCCGCAGATCGCGGTGTTCGGCGAGAAGGACTTCCAGCAGCTGGCGGTGATCCGCCGCATGGTCGCCGAGCTGTGCATGCCGGTAGAGGTGGTGGGCGCGCCGACCGTGCGCGACAGCGACGGGCTCGCCATGAGCTCGCGCAATCAGTACCTCACGGCCGAGGAGCGCGCCCGCGCCCCGGTGATCTACGCGACCCTCAGCGCGGCCGCGCATCGCCTCAATGCCGGGGACAGCGACTTTACCGGCATCGAGCGCGCCGGCTTCCGGGCGCTGGAGGAGGCCGGCATGCGCCCGGACTATTTTGCCGTGCGCCAGGCGGTGGATTTGAGTGCGGCCGCCGTGGCCGCGCGGGATCTGGTGGTACTGGCGGCGGCGCGCATGAGCAAGGCGCGCCTGATCGACAACGTGCGCGCCACGCGCCCCTAGCGGGGCGCGGCCGCGCGGCGCTCCTGCCGCTCGAGCGCCCACTCCACATGCTCGCGCACCAGAGCGGAAGGGTGCGTGCTGCGGGCCGCGAGCGCGCTGCGCACAGCCGCGGAGGGTGGCGCGTTACCCAAGGCCACGGCGATGTTGCGCAGCCAGCGCTCATAGCCGATGCGGTAGATCGCCGAGCCGCGCATGCGCTCTTCGAACTGTGCGGCGCTCCAGCCAAAGAGATCCGTGAGTGCGGCGTCGTCAAGCTCGTGGCGCACGCGGAAGTCCGGGTGCGCTGCGGCCTGCGCGAATTTGTTCCAGGGGCACGCCAGCTGGCAGTCATCGCAGCCGTAGATGCGGTTGCCGAGCAGCGGCCGCAGCTCCTGCGGTATGGGGCCCTCGTGCTCGATGGTCAGGTAGGAAATGCAGCGGCGCGCATCCAGGCTCCACGGCGCGACGATTGCCCCGGTCGGGCAGGCCGGCAGACACGCCTGACAGCTGCCGCAGTGCGCGCTCGCCTCGGTATCAAGCGGCAGCGGCAGCTCGGTGAGGATCTCGCCCAGAAAGAAGTACGAGCCGGCCTCGCGCGCGATGAGATTGGTGTGCTTGCCGATCCAGCCGAGGCCGGCATTGCGGGCGTGGGCGCGCTCCAGGACCGGAGCGGTATCGACGCATACCCGGTAGCCGAAGCGGCCGCTGCGCGCCTGAATGTCCTTAGCGAGCCGCGCGAGCGCCGGACGCATGGTGCGGTGATAATCGCGCCCGAGCGCGTAGCGCGACACATAGGCGCGCTCGGGATCGGCCAGCACGGCCTGCGCATCGCGCGCCTGCGCCGGCCAGTAGTCCATGCGCACGCTCACTACGCGCACGGTGCCCGGCCGCAGCTGCTCGGGGTGGCTGCGGCGCGCGCCATGGCGCTCCATGTAATGCATCTGCCCGTGGAAGCCCTGCGCCAGCCAGCGCAGCAGGTGCTGCTCATCCTCGGGGATCTCGATGCCGGCGACCCCCAGGGCGCTGAAACCGAGCGTCCGGGCGCGGCGGGCGAACTCATCCTTGAGGGCGGCCAGGGCGTTGGAGTCAAGCGGCGTCATGGCGATCCCACGCCCGACAGTATAATGAGGACCATGGCCCTGCCGATCGCGATGTACTCGACCGCCCAGGTGCGCGCGCTGGATGCGTACGCCATCGCCTCCGGCGTCGCCGGCTATACGCTGATGAAGCGCGCCGGCGAGGCGGCGCTGCGCTACCTGCGCACGCGCTGGCCGATGGCGCACCGCATCGTCATCGTCTGCGGCAACGGCAACAACGGCGGCGACGGTTACGTGCTGGCGCGCTTCGCCCAGGCGGCGGGGCTCACGGTTACGGTGCTCGCCGGGGGCGCGCCGGAGAACCTGCGCGGCGATGCCCGGCAGGCTTACGAGGACTTCCGCGCCAGCGGCGCGGCGGTGTTGCCCTTCGCCGCCGAGCAGCTGACGAACGGCGAGGTCATCGTCGATGCGCTGCTCGGCACGGGGCTGCGCGGCGATGTCCGCGCCGATCTCGCCCCCGTCATCCGTGCCATCAATCACAGCGGTCGCCCGGTGTTCGCACTCGATGTGCCCTCCGGCCTCGACGGGGATGCCGGCACGGTGCTGGGCGAGGAGGCCATCCGCGCGGAGGCCACGGTAACCTTCGTCGGACTTAAGACCGGCCTGTTCGTCGGCGACGGCCCGGAGTTCGCCGGCACCATCTTTTGCGACGACCTGGAGATCTCGCCGGCCCCCTCGGCGCAGCCGGCGCCGCGCCTGACGCGCATCGTCGAGACCGAGATCACGGAGGCGCTGCCGCGGCGGCCGCGCTCCTCCAACAAGGGGGATTTCGGGCGCGTGCTCATCGTCGGCAGCGGCCGCGGCATGCCGGGCGCTGCGCGCCTGGCCGGTGAGGCGTGCCTGCGCGTCGGCGCCGGACTGACCACGGTGGCGGTGGCGCCGGAGAACGTCGTGGCGATCGCCGCCGGCCGCCCGGAGCTGATCTGCCTCGCACTCGAGGGCGATGAGGTGCTCGGCGAGGCAGTCGGCCGCGCGGACGTGATCGCGGTGGGGCCCGGCCTCGGGCGCAGCGACTGGGCCCAGCGCGCGCTCGAGACGGTGCTCGAATCCGGCAAGCCTCTGATCGTGGATGCCGACGCCCTCAACCTCCTCGCCGAGGGACGCTATCCGGCGCGCGAGGACTGGATTCTCACGCCCCATCCGGGCGAGGCCGGGCGACTGCTCGGCGTGAGCGCCCATGACATCCAGCGCGACCGCCTCGCCGCGCTCGACCGGCTGCTCGAGCGCTTCCACGGCACGATCGTGCTCAAGGGCGCCGGTACCCTGGTCGGGGCGCGCGGCCGCACCCCCGGGGTTTGTGAGCGCGGCAATCCCGGCATGGCCACCGCCGGCACCGGGGACGTGCTCACCGGCACGATCGCCGGCATTCTCGCGCAGTGCCACGACCACTGGGCGGCCGCGCGCGTCGGTGTACTGGTGCATGCGATGGCGGGCGATGCGGCGGCGCGGGCCGGCGAGCGCGGCGTCTTGGCGGGCGACCTCACGCGCGAGCTGCACCACTGCGTGAATCTCTGAGCGGGCGTGCGCTATCTTTCCGCAAGCGCGTCGCAGACCGAGGCGCTCGGCGCGCGCCTGGCGCAGGCGCGGCCGCCCGGCCAGGATCTGGCGGTGCTCTACCTGTGCGGCGCGCTCGGCGCCGGCAAGACCACCCTCGCGCGGGGGTTCCTGCGTGCCTGCGGGGTAGGCGGCCCGATTCGCAGCCCGACCTACAGTGTGCTCGAGCCGCACGTGGCGGGTGAGCTCACGCTCGTGCACATCGACCTGTATCGCCTGCACGCGGCCGAGGAGCTTGAGAACCTGGGACTGCGCGACTACGCGCACGCCCGCCACGTATGGCTGGTGGAATGGCCGGAGCGCGGCGGTGGGTTTCTGCCCGCGCCGGATCTGCAGCTGGAGTTCAGCGTCAGCACGGCCGGACATGCGGTCGAGCTCACGCCTCACTCTGGGCTGGGTTCGGCCTGGCTTGCCGGCCTCGCGGCACCTTAGGGCGACCGGCGCCGGGCGGGAGGCCCGGGCCGCCTTGCAGTTCGCAGGTCCCGGACGTAGATTACGTTCAAGATAATGCCTAGAAGCCGATGATTCGGAAGATTTTTCACGGGGTGCTCGCGCTCGGAGCGCTCGGTGCCGTGGCACCCGGCGCTGCCGCCGAGTTGCGTGGCATCCATCTGAGCGGGGATGCGAGCGGCACCCAGATCGCACTCGACCTGGATGCCCCGGCGGTCCAGAAGCTCTTCACCCTCGAACATCCGGCGCGGCTGGTCATCGATCTGCGCAATACCCACGCTGCTGCCGGCGTACGCGCCCCGCCCCCCGCAGGGGTGGTCACCGCTGCGCGCCTGGGGGTGCAGCCCGGGGGCACCCTGCGGCTGGTGCTGGAGACGGCCACGGCGTTGCCCGAGCGCAGCGCCTGGTCTGCCACCCCCCGCGGGCCGCAGCTCCTGGTGAGCCTTGGCGTTCCGCTCAGCGCCCCCGCGCCAGCGGTGCCGGTGCGGGCCGCCCACGCCCCGGATGAGAGCAGCCGCGACGTGGTCGTGGCGGTCGATGCCGGCCACGGTGGCCAGGATCCCGGCGCGATCGGCCACGGCGGTACGCGCGAGAAGGATGTGACGCTGGCGATCGCGCGCGCCCTGGCTGAGCGCATCAACGCCGAGCCCGGGATGCGCGCGGTGCTCACGCGCGATGCGGACGAGTTTCTTGAGCTGCGCGACCGCATCCGCCGCGCCCGCCTGGCACGCGCCGACATGTTCGTTTCCGTGCACGCCGACTCGATCGCCGACCGCAGCATCACCGGCGCCTCGGTCTACGTGCTCTCGGTGCACGGCGCTTCCAGCGAGGCGGCGCGCTGGCTTGCCGAGCGCGAGAACGCTGCCGACCTGATGGGCGGGGTGCGTCTCGATGACAAGGGCAGTCTCGCCCCGGTGCTGCTCGATGCTGTCGCAGAGCGAGATCATCGGAGTCAGCGCCAGCGCGGCCGAGCGCGTGGTGGGCGCGCTCGAGAGCGTTGGCGAAGTGCGCAAGGCGCAGGTCCAGCAGGCCGGCTTCGTGGTGCTGAAGTCCCCCGACATCCCCTCCATGCTGGTCGAGACCGCCTACATCTCCAATCCCGAGGAGGAGCAGGCGGCTGAAGAGCGCCAGCCAGCAGGGCCGCCTGGCTGAGGCGATCGTCGAGCGGCGTGCGCAGTTACTTCCGTGCAGAATCCGCCCGACGGCACACGGTTCAAGCAGCAGCGCCGCGAAACCCTCGCGAGCGCTGCCGGCACCGCCAGCCCCGCGACGCCCTGAAGCTCGGGCGCGGTGCGCCGCGCGGGTCGGGTTTCACCTGTGAACTCCGGTCCGCATGCCGATCCGCGTTCTGCTCTGGCGAGCTCGTCGACCAGATCGCCGCCGGCGAGGTCATCGAGCGGCCGGCCTCCGTCGTCAAGGAACTCGTCGAGAACAGCCTCGACGCCGGCGCGACGCGCATCGAGATCGACATCGAGCGCGGCGGGGTGGGCCTGATGCGCGTGCGCGACGACGGTCGCGGCATCGGCGCGGCGGAGCTGCCGCTCGCGCTGGCGCGCCACGCCACCAGCAAGATCGCCACGCTCGATGACCTGGAGGCGGTGAGCCACGCTGCGGATTTCGCGGCGAGGCGCTGCCCTCGATCGGCTCGGTGGCGCGCCTGCGCCTCGCCTCGCGCGCCGCGGCCGCCGAGCACGCCGCCGAGATCAGCTGTCGAGGGCGGGGTGCTCAGCGCCGTGCGCCCCGCGCTCATCCCCAGGGAACTACCGTCGAGGTGCGCGACCTGTTCTTCAACGTGCCGGCGCGGCGCAAGTTCGTGCGCAGCGATGCGACCGAGTTCGGGCACATCGTCACGCTGGTCGAGCGGCTCGCGCTGTCGCGCTTCGATGTGGCTTTCCGTCTGCGGCACGGTACCCGGGCGCTGTTGGATGCGCCGGCGGTCGCACGCGGGAGCGGCGCGAGGCGGCGCGGCTCGGGCAGCTGCTCGGGCCGGAGTTTCGCCGGCTCGCGCCGTGCCGGTGCAGCACGCAGCCGGCCCGGTGCTGCTGTCGGGCTGGCTCGGACTGCCGACCGCACTCGCGCGCGCAGCCCGATCAGCAGTTCTGGTTCGTCAACGGCCGCGAGGTGCGCGACCGGCTGCTGATGAATGCCGCGCGCCTCGGCTATCGCGACGTGCTCTATCACGGCCGCCATCCGCGCCTACGTCCTGTACCTGACGCTCGATCCGAAGCTCGTCGACGTCAACGCGCATCCGGCCAAGCTCGAGGTGCGCTTTCGCGACAGCCGCCAGATCCACGAGTTCGTGTTCCGGGCCCTCGAGCGGGCGCTCGCCCAGACCCGCCCGACACCGCTCGCTTCAGGGCGATGGCGGCGCGCGCCTGCGGCGGCGCGCCCGACGCTGATCCCGCCCCCCGCGGGGAGGCTTCCGTGCTCGTGCCCCTGCCGCTCTACAGCGCCGCGCGCGATCCGTGGCGGGCTGGCCGGGGCGGTCGGCGGAGGCGAGCGCCGCCGGCGCCGCTGCAGCCGCGGTCAGCCCCTCGGCATCGCGCTCGCGCAGCTGCACGGGGTGTACATCCTGGCCCAGAACACCGAGGGGCTGGTGCTGGTCGACATGCACGCCGGCCACGAGCGGGTGCTCTACGAGCAGATTCAAGGCCGAACGGGCCGCAGGCGGGCATCGCCTCGCAGCAGCTGCTGGAGCCGATCGCCATCGAACTGCAAGCCGCACGAGCTCGGCGCGCATCCTGGAGGAGCGCGCGGAGTGGGAGGCGTCGGGATTCGAGGTCGAGCGCTCGGGGCCGAGCCGGCTGGCGCTGCGCCGGGTGCCGGCGGCTGCTGCAGCCAGGCGAGACGTGCGCGGCTCGTCGCCGCGCTGGTCGCGCGACCTGACCCGCGATGCCGACGCGCATCACCTGGAGGTGCTGCGCGACCGCTTGCTCGGCACGATGGCCTGCCGCGCGGCGATCCGCGCGCACCGGCGCCTGAGCGCTGGCGGAGATGAACGCGCTGCTGCGGCAGATGGAGCAGACCGAACGCGCCAACCAATGCAACCACGGCCGCCCGACCTGGATGCGCCTGTCGCTCGGCGAGCTCGACCAGCTGTTCCTGCGGGGCGCTGATGCGGTGGCCGCAGCTCGCCGGCGCGCGCACCGCTGCTGGTGCTCACGGGCCGACCGGCAGCGGGCAAGAGCGAGTTGGCGCTGGCGCTGGCTCGCGCGAGCTGCCGGTGGAGATCGTCAGCGTCGACTCCGCGCTGGTCTATCGTGGCATGGACATCGGCACGGCGAAGCCCGGCGCCCGCGGTGCGCGCGCGCATCGCCGCACCATCTGATCGACATCCGCGATCCGGCCGAGAGCTACTCCGCCGGGCGAGTTCGTGCGCGATGCGCTGACGCGCGATCGCCGCGATCCGCGCGCGCGGGCGGTGGCCGCTGCTGGTGGGCGGCACCATGCTGTACCTGCGGGCGCTGCTGCCGCGGGCTGGCGCCGCTGCCGGCGGTTCGGCCGCTGCTGCGCGCGCGAACTCGATGAGCGCGCCGCGCCGCTGGGCTGGCCGGCGCTGCACGCCGAGCTCGACGCGCGTGGATCCGGCGGCCGCGGCACGCATCCACCGAGCGACGCGCAGCGCATCCAGCGCGCCCTGGAGGTGTCGCCTGACCGGCGGGCGGCCGATCTCCGAGCTGCAGCGGGACACCGCAAGTCCGCTTGCCGCGCACCTCGGTCGCAGCACCTGGGCGCTGCTACCCGGCTGACGCGGGCTGCCCTGCACCGCGGGCTTGAGCCGCGCTTCCGCCGCATGATGGCCGCGGGATTCCTCGAGGAGGTGCGGCGGCTGCGCGGGCGCGGCGACCTCACCGCCGAGCACCCGGCGATGCGCGCCGTCGGCTACCGACAGCTGTGGCGTCACCTCGCCGGGGACGTACGGACTGGAGGATGCGATCAGCCGCGGCGATTGCCGCGACGCGCCAGCTGGCCAAGCGGCAGCTCACCTGGCTGCGCGGCGAAGCTGGCGTGACTGTTCGACCCGCTGACCGCCAGCGCCCCTGTCGTGGATCGAGACACGCGGCGCGGTTCTGAGCCGGCTTGGGCTTTGACGGAAACTGCATGTTAAGATGCTTTGTGTCGGTGTCCTGCCTTTTGCGGGGCACATAGCTTGCGTGAGACTTCGCGGGAACACGGAATGTTCGTGCGCGGTCCCATCTGATCCTGCCGAAACAACTCGA
This sequence comes from uncultured Pseudomonadota bacterium, assembly GCA_963825385.1. Taxonomy (GTDB): domain Bacteria; phylum Pseudomonadota; class Gammaproteobacteria; order Steroidobacterales; family Steroidobacteraceae; genus 13-2-20CM-66-19. The sequence goes on from CAWGSX010000003.1 coordinate 863,162, forward strand.
AGCGAAAAAATAAGGAGAACACGATGGCCAAAGGCCAGTCCCTGCAGGACCCCTTCCTGAACGCACTGCGCAAGGAGCGCGTTCCGGTGTCGATCTACCTGGTCAATGGCATCAAGCTGCAGGGCCAAATCGACTCCTTTGACCAGTTCGTCGTGCTCCTGAAGAACAGCGTCAGCCAGATGGTCTACAAGCACGCGATTTCGACGGTCGTCCCGGCCCGCAATGTGCGGCTGGCCGCCGAGGAGGGCGGTGCGGCACCTGAGGCACCGGCCGAGTGATGCCCCCGCGTCTGCCTGGAACGCTGAGTGTTCGAACGCCCGCGGACGCGGTGAGCGCGCGGTACTCGTGCGACTCGGGCTCGGCGCCCCGGTCAGACCCCGAAGACCTCGAGGAATTCAGGCAGCTGGCGCGTCTCTGCGGGCGCCATTCCGGTCGCCTCGGTCACCGGTCGGCGCGACGCGGCCCGATCCGCGCTTTTTCGTCGGCAGCGGCAAGGCGCGAGGAGCTGCGCGCTGCCGCGCTCGCCAGCGCGGCGACGTGATCCTCGTCGACCACGCCGCTCTCGCCCGAGCCAGGAGCGCAATCTCGAGAAGCTGATCGGCCGGCGCGTGCTCGACCGCAACGGTCTGATCCTCGACATCTTCGCGCAGCGCGCCCGCAGCTTCGAGGGCAAGCTCGAAGTCGAGCTCGCGCAGCTGAAGCACATCTCCAGCGCGCCTGGTGCGCGGCTGGACCCACCTCGAGCGGCAGAAGGGCGGCATCGGCCTGCGCGGCCCCGGCGAGACGCAGCTCGAGACCGACCGGCGCCTCATCGGGCAGCGCATGCGCATGCTCACGCAAGCGCCTGGAGAGACTCGCCCAGCAGCGCGAGACCGGTCGCCAGATGCGCGAGCGAGATGCCGGTGCCGTCCGTGGCGCTCGTGGGCTACACCAATGCCGGCAAGTCGACGCTGTTCCGCGCGCTGACCGGCGCGCACGCCTACGTCGCCGACCAGCTGTTCGCGACCCTCGATCCGACCGTGCGGCGCATCGTAGCTGCCCGGCGGCACCGCGGTGGTGCTCGCCGACACGGTCGGCTTCATCCGCGAGCTGCCGCACGAGCTCGTCGCCGCGTTCCAGTCGACGCTCACCGAGGCGCGCGACGGCGACGCTGCTTCTGCACGTGGTGGATGCCAGCGATCCGCGGCGCGACGAGCGCTCCAGCAGGTCGAACGCGGTACTGGACGAGATCGGTGCGGCGCAGATTCCGCAGCTCTCGTCTACAACAAGATCGACCGCCTGGCGAGCGCGCCGCGTGTCGAGCGTGACGCCGACGGCCGGCGCGGCGCGGTGTGGATCTCCGCGGCGCGCGGCACCGGCCTCGATCTGCTGCGCGAGGCGATGGCCGAGCGTCTGGCGCGCTGTGCGCGCCGCGCGCGCCTGCGCTGCCCGCCAGTGCCGGCGCGCTGCGCTCGCGCCTCTACGCCGCCCATGCCGTGCGCGCCGAGCAAACCGGCGAGGATGGCGCGCTCGAACTCGCCGTGGAACTGCCCGACCTGGAACTTCTCGCCCTGGCGCGCACCGCGGCGTGCAGATCCTCGAGGTCGCAAGGCCGGCGCAGACGCCTTGTGCCCCCGAGGGGCTCTACCTACAATCGCTCCGCGCCTCTTCGAGCGCGTCCAAATAACGGCACGGACGCCGGCCGGCTTATGCCCTGGAATCAACCGAACATGGTCAGAACAGCCCGTGGGGGCGGCGCCCCGGCCAGGCGGCGCGCAACCTCGACGAGCGCCTGAAGGGCTGGCAGCGCCGGCTCGAGGCGCTGCTGCGGCCGGGCGGCAGCGAGCGCGGTGCCGTGCCCCTGATCCTGGCCATCGTGGCGATCGCGGTCTGGCTCGTGACCGGCTTCTATCAGGTCGAGCAGGCCGAGAGCGCCGTGGTCCAGCGCTTCGGCCGGCTGGTGGCGGTCGAGCACCCCGGGCGCGGGCCTGAGCTATCACCTGCCCTGGCCGATCGAGACGGTGCAGCAGGTCAACGTCGGCAACGTGAACTCCAGCGACTTCAACTCGCGCGTCCTCACCTCTGACCTGAACCTGGTCGACTGCACTTCACGGTGCAGTACCAGTTCACCGACGCACGCAAGGTGCTGTTTCGACGTCAAGGACCCGCAGCAGACCCTGAGCGAGGTGAGCGAGAGCGCCATCCGCGAGACCGTCGGCCGCAGCACGCTCGATGATGTGCTGGTGGGCAAGACGCGACCGGAGATCACCCGGCGCACCAAGGAGCTCGTCCAGCACGTGCTCGACTACTACAACACCGGCATCACCGTGACCACCGTCAACCTCACCGATGCGCAGGTGCCCGATGCGGTCATTCCCTCGCAGCAGGACGTGAACAAGGCGCAGGCCGACAAGGAGGACTACATCAACCAGGCGCAGGCCTACGTCAACAACATAGTGCCGCATCGCCCAGGGCACCGCGGCGCGGGTGCAGCAGGACGCCGAGGCCTACAAGGCGCAGGTCGTCGCCGTAGCCGACGGGCAGGCCTCGCGCTTCACCCAGCTTCAGGGCGCCTATGCCGCGGCCCCCGAGGTCACGCGCGCGCCGCATGTACATGGACACGATCGAGAAGGTGCTGGCGCGCGCCCACAAGGTGCTGATCGACGGCAAGGCCGGCAGCAACATGATCTATCTGCCGATCGACAAGCTGCTGGACAAAGGCGCCGTGCGCGACGGTGAGCCGGCGGCGAGCGATGCGGCGGCGAGCGGCAGCAAAGAGCCCGACCAGGTGACGGTCGAGGCGCGCTCACGGGCCGAGCGCTGATGAGCACGCGCCACTTTCTCGCCTACGCGGCCGGGCTCATCGTGCTGATGATCGCCGGGCTGTGCATGTTCACGGTGAGCGAGACCCAGTTCGCCATCCGCAAGCAGTTCGGCGCGCATCATCGGGGCACATTACGCGCCCGGCCTGCACTACAAGCTGCCGTGGGACACGGTGACGAAGTTCGACAACCGCCTGCTGTCGCAGTCCTATACGGGCGAGACGTTTCTCACCAACGATGGCCGCAAGCTGATCGTCGACTTCTACGTGAAGTGGCGCATCAAGGATCCGGCGGTGTATTACACCGCCACCACCGGCTCGGAGGAAAACGCCGCCGCGCGTCTGGCCGAGATCGTCAAGGACGGCATCAAGACCGTGGTGGCGCAGCGCACGCTGCAGCAGATCGTCTCGAGCGAGCGCGCCGCGGTAACCGATGAGATGCTCGGCGAGGCCAGTGATAAGGGCGCCGCGCTCGGCGTCAATCTCATCGACGTGCGCGTGCAGCGCATCGACCTGCCCGAAGAGGTGGCGGCGCGTGTCTACGAGAGCATGAAGCAGAGCTTCGCGCGCAACGCCAGCCTGCTGCGCGCCGAAGGACAGAAGTCCAGCGCCGAGATCCGCTCGGCGGCGGAGCGGCAGCGCACGGTGATCCTCGCCGATGCTGAGCGCGACGCGCTGCACGTGCGCGGCGAGGGCGATGCCAGCGCGGCACAGATCTACGCGCGTGCCTACGCCAAGGACCCGGAGTTCTACGCGTTCTACCGCAGCCTGCAGGCTTACCAGCATTCCCTCGGCAAGGATGGGGACCTGCTGGTCATCACGCCCGACGGAGAGTTCTTCCGGTACCTAAAAGATGCCGGCAGCGCCAAGGCCTCGCCGCCGCGGCGCTAATTCCCTCACGCGCACCATGCCGCTCAGCCTGACGGACCTGCTGGCCGCGCTCGGACTGTTTTTTGTCATGGAAGGTGTCGCTCCCTTTCTCAATCCGCGCGGTGTCAAGCGGGCCCTCGCGCGCCTCATCGAGGTGCGCGACCGCGAGTTGCGCATCGCGGGCCTCGGCAGCATGATGGTCGGCGTGATCATCCTGTTTCTCGTGCGCTAGGCGGGCGGGGCGGCATGGGAAAGTTCGTCATCGTCATCGGCACCCAGTGGGGTGATGAGGGCAAGGGCAAGGTCGTCGACCTGCTCACCGAGCGCGCAGCCGCGGTTGCGCGTTTTCAGGGCGGTCACAATGCCGGCCACACCCTGGTGATCGGTGGCAAGAAGACCATCCTCTCGCTGCTCCCCTCCGGAATACTGCGCGAGCAGGTGCGCTGCCTGATCGGCAACGGCGTCGTGCTGTCGCTGGAGGCACTGCTCACCGAGAGCCGCATGCTCATCGAGCAGGGCGTGCCGGTGTTTGAGCGCCTGCGCCTGTCGCCGAACTGCCCGCTGATCCTGCCCTCACATGTACTGCTCGATCAGGCGCGCGAGCGTGCCCGCGGACTCAATGCCATCGGCACAACCGGGCGCGGCATCGGCCCGGCGTACGAGGACAAGGTGGCGCGCCGTGCGGTCCGCGTGGCCGACCTGTTCCAGCGGGACCGCTTTGCCGCAAAACTCGGCGAAGTGCTCGATTTCCACAACTTTCTGCTGCAGAACTACTACCGTGCGCCCACGGTCGATTTCCAGAAGACCCTGGACACGCAGCTGTCGATGGCCGAGGCGATCGCGCCGCTGGTGACGGACGTGACCCTGGCGCTGCACGAGCTGCGCACGAGCGACGCCAACGTGCTGTTCGAGGGCGCGCAGGGGGCCATGCTGGATGTCGACCACGGCACCTATCCGTACGTCACCTCATCTAACACCACGGCGAGCTTTGCCGGCACCGGCACCGGCCTTGGACCACGCGCCTTCGATGCCGTGCTCGGTATCGTCAAGGCTTACACCACCCGCGTCGGTGCCGGTCCCTTTCCGACGGAGCTGTTCGATGAGTACGGCGAGCACCTGTCGCGCGTGGGGCATGAGTTCGGCTCGGTGACGGGTCGCCGCCGGCGCTGCGGCTGGTTCGACTCGGTGGCGCTGCGGCGCTCGATCGTGAACTCCTCGGTCAGCGGCCTGTGCATCACCAAGCTCGACGTCCTCGACGGCCTCGAGGTGATCCGCATCTGTGTCGGCTACCGCATCAACGGCGTCGTGACACCGGAGCCACCGCTGAGCGTCGAGGGCTATGGCGACGTCGAGCCGGTCTACGAGGAGCTGCCGGGGTGGCGCGACAGCACCGTCGGCATAACCAGCTATGCGGCGCTGCCGGGCAATGCGCGGCGCTACCTCGAGCGTCTCGCGCAGCTGGTCGATGTGCCGCTGGAGATGATCTCCACGGGGCCCGAGCGCGAGCAGACCATCGTGCTGCGGCATCCGTTCGGAGGCTGATCTGACCCCGCTGCTTCCGGAGCGCTCCGGCTGGGGGGTGCGGGTGGCACTGGTGCTCCTCATCTGCGTGAGCTGCCTGCTCGCGGCGGGCTGCTGGCGCATTTACACCAACACCTGGGACGAGCCGGAACATCTGGCAGCCGGGATCGAACTGCTCGACAAGGGTCACTACGAGTATGACACCGAGCACCCGCCGCTCGCGCGCGTGCTCCTGGCGCTGGGTCCCTATCTTGCCGGCGCGCACTCTTATGGCACCCCGCCGCCGGATGGCACCCAGGAAGGCCGCGACATCCTCTACAGCGATGGCCGCTATGAGCGGTACCTGACGCTGGCGCGCGCCGGCACGCTGCCGTTCCTGGCGCTGCTGCTGGTGGCGACCTGGCTGTGGGCACGGCGACTGTTCGCATCCGATGCGGCCGGCCTGTTTGCGGTGCTCCTTTTGGTGTCGGTGCCGCCGATTCTCGGTCACGCGGCGCTCGCGACGCTCGATGTAGCGGCGGCGGCGACGATGATGCTCGCGCTCTACACGCTCGAGAACTGGCTCGCCTCCGGGCGCTGGGAGGAGGCGGCGCTGTTCGGGGTCACCTCCGGCATCGCTGTGGCCAGCAAGTTCTCGGCGGTGCCTTTCATCGGCCTGTCGCTGCTCGCCCTGGCGGCCGTGCAGGGTCTGAACAGCTACCGCCTGACGCGCGGCACGCACGAGCATCATCCCTGGCGCGTGCTGCGTTCGCGCCTGACCGGTGCGGTACTCGCCGGCATGGCCGCGCTCGTGCCGCTCCTGGCGGTGTACGCGGTGCGCTCACCGGATGTCTCCGGGGTCGAAGTACGCTTCGACTGGGCGGTGCATTACCTCAGTACCCTCGGCGGCCTCGATCGCAGGATCGCCTTGTGGCTCTCGCACGCCTGGCTGCCGCGCGAGCTCACCGATCTGGTGAACGGCATCATCGCCGTCAAGGCCCACAACGACGCCGGCCACCGTTCCTACCTGCTTGGCCAGGTGAGCCTGAACGGCTGGTGGTATTTCTATCTGGTCACGCTCGCGGTGAAGACCCCGTTGCCGCTGCTCGCCGCAGGTCCGGTGGGCCTTGCCTGGATGGCGCGCAACGGCTGGCGCGAGCGCGACGGCTGGGCGCTCGCACCTCTGGTGCTCTCGGCGGCGATACTGGCCTTCGCCAGTGGCTTCAGCCGCATCAATATCGGCATCCGCCACGTGCTCATCCTTTATCCGTTCTTGGCCCTGGGTGGCGCGTATGTGGCGTGGCGCGCCTGGCAGGGCAGCTTCGGCATCGGCAACGCCCGCGCGCGCCTGGTCGCGCTCGCCGCTCTCGGCGCGATAATCCTGTGGCAGCTGAGCCCGCTGTGGCGGGCCTACCCGGACTACCTGCCGTACTTCAACGAGGCCGTGCGCGAGCCGCGGCGGGTGCTGGTCGATTCTGATCTGGACTGGGGACAGGACCTGAAGCGCCTGGAGATCCGCGCCGCGCAGCTGCACATCCCGAAGTTGTATCTCGCCTATCTCGGTACCGCCGACCTCGCGCGCGAGCCGCTGCCGCCCTTCGAGCCGCTCAAGCCGCGCCAGGTGGTGAGCGGGTGGGTGGCCGTCTCGGCGCTGGCGCGCACCCGCAACAGCAGCGACTACGCCTGGCTCGATGGCTATGTGCCCATCGAGCGCATCGGACACACGATCGATCTGTACTACATCCCCTGAAGGCGCGCGGCCCTCAGGCCGGCGCTGCGGCGCGCAGACGCAGGATGCGCACCAGCGGCGGCGGGTGGGAGTAGTAGAAGGCGGCGTACAGATGGTCCGGCGTGAGCGTGCTGGCATTGTCCCGGTGCAGCTTCACCAGCGCGGCAGCCAGCTCACCCGCGCTGGCGTGCTCGGTGGCGAACCGGTCGGCCTCGAATTCATGGCGTCGCGACCAGAGCGAGCCGAGCGGTGTGATGAAGAACAGGAACGTCGGCAGCACCAGCATGAACAGGAGCAAAGCGGCGTGCGTCGAGGGCGTGGCCACCCCGAACGCCGCGTAAAAACCCCGCTGGCGCGCGAGCCAGCCGAGGAGCGCGAGTCCGGCAAAGGCGGCGACCATCGACAGCAGCAGCCGCTTGCGCACGTGACGCAGCCGGAAGTGGCCGAGCTCGTGGGCGAGCACGGCCTCGACCTCCGCGTGCTCGAGGCGCTCGAGCAGCGTATCGAAGAAGACGATGCGTTTGTGGCGGCCGATGCCGGTGAAATACGCGTTGCCGTGACTCGAACGGCGCGAGTTGTCGACGACGAAGACGCCGCGCGCGGTGAAGCCGCAGCGCGCGAGCAGCCTCTCGATGCGCTCGCGCAGCGAGCTGTCCTCGAGCGGTGAGAAGCGGTTGAAGAGCGGGGCGATGAAGGCCGGCCACGCCCAGGCCATGATGAGCATCACCAAAAGCCACAGCAGCCATGCCCACAGCCACCAGGTGGTGCCGGCCCGCTGCATCAGCAGCAGCAGCGCCGCCAGCAGCGGGCCGCCGAGCAGCACCGCGAGCGCGACGCCCTTGCCGAGATCGGCCAGGTACAGCGCCGGCGTCATGCGGTTGAAGCCAAAGCGCGCTTCGAGACCAAACGTGCGCCACAGCGACAGCGGCAGATTGACCAACTGCATGAGCAGCGCGACGCTGCCGATCACGCACAAGCCGAGCCAAGGCTCATCCCAGCCGCTGCGGCGCCACAGGGCATCGATCGCGGCGATGCCCCCGCCCACCGTGAGGGCCAGCGTGAGCGTTGCATCGAGTATCGTGCCCAGGCGGCCGAGGCGCGCCTTGGCAATGGTGTAGTCGGCGGCCTTGCCGTGTTCCTGCGGGGTAACGCTGCCGCAGAAGGCTTCGGGAACCGCATCGCGATGCCGGCGCACGGTCGCCACCTGACGGGCCGAGAGCCACAGGTCCAGCGCCGTACCGGTCAGGAGTGCGGCCACGAACAGCGGGGCGAGCCAGGTCATCGCGGCAGTCTAGCAGGGCATCGCGCCGCGGGCGGCGCTGCGCCTTTAGGCCGGCGCGGGCGCGGCCCGGCGCGTGTCCCGGAGCCACAGCGCCACGGTGCACAGTAAGGCGAGCAGGCTCACCAACCCGAAGAACCACAGCATCGGGGCGTAGCCCGCCGGGTTCGCCGCACTCGCGCCGCTGACGTCATTGATGCGGCCGGCGGCGAGATTGGCCACCGACAGCCCGGCATTCTGCAGCGTCGTCATGAGCCCGTAGGCCGTGCCAAGCTGTGCGGCGCGCACGTACTTGGGCACGGTGGGCCACAGTACCGCCGGCAAGAAGGAGAAGCTCACACCGAGCAGCACCGTGGACACCCCGGCGCCGCCCGGGACGGCCCCCAGGACCAGGAAACTCAGCGGCAGGAGCAGTGCGCCGAAGGTGAGCAGCGGTGCATTGCGTCCGATGCGATCGAGCAGCAGCCCAAAGACCGGCGTGCCGAATGCGGCCGCCAGGAACACGTAGCTGTTCAGCGTGCTCGCCTGCTCGAGCGACATGTGCTGCGCTTCCTGCAGGTATTTGATGGCGAAGGTGCTGCGGAAGGGGAAAATGACCGAATAGAACGCGACACAGGTGCCGACCAGCAGCCAGTAGCCGCCGGGGAAGCGCAGCAGATGGGTCCAGTCGATGCGATCAGGGGGCGGCGGCGCGGCCAGCGTGCCACGTGGTGCCTCGCGCCGATCGATCACGAAATACAGCACCGCGCCGGCGAAGGAGAGCACCGCGAAACCGAAAGCGAGCCACATGGGCGCCTGCCAGCCCCGTGAGTACAGATCGCCCGCGAAGGATGGGGACTTGTCTGCAAGATAGGAGCCGAGGCGTGCGAAGCTGATATTCAGGGCGAACTGCAGCGCGAAGTAGCGACCGGTGAACCACTGTGCCAGTGCCACCAGCACCGCGACCGCCAAGGTCTCGGAGCCCACGCCAAACAGGAAGCGACCCAGGGCCATCAGCGGGAAATGCGTGCCGAGCGCGGTCAGAGCTGCGCCTACGAGGCAGATTCCGGTGGTCACCAGCACCATCACGCGCGCGCTGAAGCGGTCGACGAGGACCCCGCCGATTACCGTGAGAAAGATGTTGGGGATGCTGTAGATGGCATTTAAGGCGCCGATTTGCGTGTCAGAGAAATGCAGCTGGGTGGACAACAGCTCCGCCACCGGACCGATCGCGTCGTAGACGTAGTAATTGCCGAGCATGGTCAGCGCGGCGGCCACAAAGAACAGCGACTGGGCGGCGACCGAGGGCATCGCGCGCGCGGGAGCGGGGCTGTCGGTCACGATTGGGGGTCGGAAAGGATGAGCGTCGCGAATCGGCGTCGCGGGGTCAGCGGGTGCCGGTGCGGTATGTGCCCGTGCACGCAGCGGTGACTGCAGGTGACTTGAACGCTCATGCCTGCCTCATTGGCAATCAAACCGCGGGGATTGTACTGAACTCACCGCGTATCGCGGTCGAATTTCTTCACGCTCCGACCCGGACTTGCCACCGCCGAACGGAAGCTCCTACCGTGCGGGTTTCTGGACTGTGTCAAAGCGGAGCGTGCGGCGTGGTCGAGGTCGAGCGTCTGAGTGAACTTAACAGTGTGCCCGAGCGCCGTGGCGACTACGTGCTGTATTGGATGCAGCAGTCGCAGCGCGCGCACTGCAACCCGGCGCTGGAGGAAGCCATCAGCGCAGCCAACCGCCTCAACCTGCCGGTGCTCGTCGGGTTCGCGCTGCTCGATAACCTGCCCCACGCCAAGCAGCGGCACTATGCCTTTATGCTCGAAGGCCTGGCGCAAACGGCGCAGCAGCTGCGCGAGCGCAACATTGCCTTCGTGATACGCCGCGGTACGCCGCTGCGCGTGATTGTGCCGCTCGCCCAGCGTGCCGCGCTGCTCGTATGCGACTGCGGCTATCTGCGCCGCCAGCAAGAATGGCGGGCGCAGATAGCCCGTGAAGCGGGGTGCCGCACGCTGATGGTGGAGGGCGACGTGGTGGTGCCGGCGCGCCTGGCCTCGGGCCGCGCCGAGATCGGGGCACGTTCGCTGCGCCCGAAGCTTGCAGTGCTGTCGCCGCGCTTCCTCAAACCTCTGCGGCAGCAGCGCCCGCAACGCTCGGCACTGCGCTTGCAGCTCACCGGTGACGTCGCCCTGGAGGATGTGTCCGGGGTACTGCGCGCCCTGCGCATCGACGGCGGCATCGGGCCGGTGACGCACTTTCGCGGCGGCTATGCCGAGGCGCGGCAGCGGCTGCGCCAGTTCATCGCGCGGCGGCTGTGCCACTATCGCGAGGCGCGCGCGCTGCCCGGGGCAGCGCAGGTCTCCACGCTCTCGCCTTACCTGCATTTCGGGCAGATCTCCCCGGTGGAGGTGGCGCTGGCGGTGCAGCGCTGCGCGGCCCCTGAGGAGGATCGTGCCAGCTACCTCGAGGAGTTGATCGTGCGGCGCGAGCTGGCGGTGAACTTCGTCACTACCAGCGCCCGCTACGACCAGTACGAATCGCTCCCGGGCTGGGCGCGGCACTCTCTGGCGCGGCATGCCAGCGACCCGCGCGCGCACCTGTACGGTTACGAGCAGCTGGCCGCCGCGGCCACGCACGACCGCTACTGGAACGCGGCGATGCGGGAGATGCAGCTGAGTGGCTTCATGCACAACTACATGCGCATGTACTGGGGCAAGAAGGTGCTGGAGTGGTCGGCGACACCGAAGGAGGGCTATGCCCACCTGCTGCGACTCAACAACAGCTATTTCCTCGACGGACGCGACCCGAGCTCCTACGCGAACGTCGGTTGGGTCTTCGGCTTGCACGATCGGCCGTGGCCGGAGCGGCCGGTGTTCGGCAATGTGCGTTACATGAACGCCGCGGGTCTGGAGCGCAAGACCGATATCGCACGCTACCTCGAGCTCTGGGAGGCGCCGGGGGCGGCGCCTATTCAGGGGCGGCTATTACGCTGACCGGCAGCGGCTCCTGCGGCATGCCGCCGATGGCCACGGCCGTGCGCGAGGTGAAGTTGAAGGCCATCAGCGCCACGAACATTGCGGCCACCTGCTCGGGGGAGAACTGCGCCGCGAGACGCGCGGCGAGCTCGGCCGATATCCCCGCCGGAAACCCCAGATACGCATCGGCGAGCGCGATGACCGCCTTCTCGCGCTCGGTGAGCTTGCTCGTGGCGTAAGCGGAGTCGATCATCGCCGCCCGGGCTTCGGTCAGCCCGTCGCGGCGGGCGAGCTCGTAGCGCACCGACTTGCAGTAGACGCAGTTAACCGTGCGCGCGTTGCGCAGCCGCAGGATTTCCAGGAGTGCCGGGGGCACGAGGCTGCGCTGCCACACTGCGGTGTTGAGCGCGACGATCTGCTCGAGCGTCTCGGGCACCGTCCCGAGTGCGCTGTCGCGGATGGGATCTCCGGTGCGCGTCGCCGGCGCGCTTGCTCGCGGGCGCGCACTCATTGCGCACCGGCGGGTGTCGCGGGGTGCGCAAGATCGCGCAGGCAGCGGGCGGTGCGGATGCGAGCGTCGATACAGCCGAGGGCTTCAATGAGAAACACAAGGCCGCTCTCACCCAGATGCCGTACCACCTCGTCGGCCACCGCATCGGGGATGCCCTGCGGGTCGATGGCATAGCACTCGGTGAACTCCAGCAGCGCGCGCTCGCTCGCGGCAAATCCTGCCGCCGCGGCCGTACCGCTCAGGGCGCCCTCGCGCTGCGCCGCGCTCAGGGTGCCGGGTGCGAGGTGCGGATTCACGGCCGTGCGCTCAGCCTCATCGCCGTGCAGCCGCGCGAGCGTGAGCCGGCACAGCTCCAGCTGCGCCGGCGTCAGATAGGGCTGTACCCACAGAGTCTGCCACAGCCGTGCGAAGCTCGCGGCCGGGCTGCCGGCCAGCGCCAGATGCCGGTCGAGCGTCAGGCTGTTGAGAGATAGCTCGTCCATCGCGATTCCGCCCCTCGTCTGCAAAGTCTAACACCCGCCCCGCCGCTCGATGCGCCGCAACCTCAGGGCGCGATCCAGCCCGAACTGATCAGGCCCTCGCGGAACTCACGCACCACGCGCGGGTCGGGCCGTTCGGTGCCGCGTTTGCGGCCCGCTGGAATACGCGTCAGCAGATCACGAATCACGTTGAGCCGTGCCTGCTGCTTGTCGTCGGCGCGCACGACCAGCCACGGCGCGTCCTCATGATGCGTGCGCATCAGCATGCTGTCGCGGGCTCGGCTGTAGTCGCGCCAATGCCGTTGCGCAGCCTCATCCACCGGGCTGATCTTCCACTGCTTCAGGGGATCCTTGCGCCGCTTGCGCAGGCGCTGCGCCTGCTCCTTCTTCGAGATATCCAGGTAATACTTCAGCAGAAAGGTGCCCGAGCGCACCAGCAGCCGCTCGAAGTGCGGGGTGGCCTCGAGAAACGCCTCGTGTTGGGCCGGCGTACAAAACCCCATTACCGGCTCAACGCCGGCGCGGTTATACCAGCTGCGATTGAAGAGCACGATTTCCTGCGCGGCGGGCAGGTAGCGCACGAAGCGCTGAAAGTACCACTCGGTCTCTTCGCGGTTGCTCGGCTTGCCGGGCGCGACCACACGCGTTTCGCGGGGGCTGAGATGCTCGACGATGCGCTTTATGGTGCCGTCCTTGCCGGCGCTGTCGCGGCCCTCCAGTATTACCAGGATCTTCAAATCGTGAGCGATGACGTGGCGGTGCAGCTGCACGAGTTCGATCTGCAGTCGCCGCAGCTCGCGTGCGTATTTCTTCCTGCCAATGCGCGGAATTGCGCTGCGCCGCTGGGTCTTTTCCTTCGGCATGGGCTCCTCCGTTCTGCGCTGTGCCACGGCCGCACCCTTGTTATGTACGCGCGAACCGTTCAGTCTTACGCGGCGGCCCGGACGTCCGGCTTGGTCCGGGTCACCGGGAGGGATCATGACTAAGAAGCGGGGCGAAGTTAAGGTGGTGGTGACCAAGGACGGCCCGTATCTGGTCAGTGGCGACATACCACTTGCCAAGCAGACTATCGTCAGCGATGCCGAGGGAGGCTCGCAGTCATGGCAGGAGGGGAGCCCTTATCCGGCGCAGCCGGGCTACGCGCTGTGCCGCTGCGGCCACTCCGGGAACAAGCCGTTCTGCGATGGCTCGCACGCCGAAGTGAAGTTCGACGGTACCGAAACCGCCAGCCGCCAGCCGTTTCACGAGCAGGCGCAGATGCTGGAGGGACCCGCGATGTCGCTCGCGGACGCGGAGCCGCTGTGCGCGTTCGCGCGCTTCTGTGACCCGAACGGGCAGGTGTGGAGTCAGGTCAATGAGAGCGGCGATGCCCGCGTGCGCGCTATGTTCGTGCGCCAGGTCAACAACTGTCCGTCGGGACGGTTGGTGGCAGTGGATCGGGCGACGGGCAAGGCGGTCGAACATGAGCTGCCGGTTTCCATCGGAGTGATCGAGGATCCGGTGGAGAAGGTGAGCGGGCCACTGTGGCTGCGCGGCGGCATTCCGCTTGTGGCCGCAGACGGCTTCGCGTACGAGGTGCGCAACCGCGTCACCGTATGTCGCTGCGGGGCTTCGCGGAACAAGCCGTTCTGCGACGGGTCGCACGCGGCCATCAAGTTCCGCGACGCCAAGTAGACACGCGGCCTCAGGCGAAGGGCTCTTCGAGCCGCATGCGCGCGGTCACCGCCGGCATCGGGTACTTCAGGCCGGTGGCACAGTTGAACAGCACGACGCGGTCGCTCGCGGCAATGCGCCCGGCAGCAGCGGCGGCGAGGTAGGCGGCATAGGTGGCGGCGCCCTCCGGGCTCAACAACAGCCCATCGCGGGCCGCAACCTCGCTGCGCGCCGCGTCGATGGCCCGATCGCTCACTGCGAGCGCAAACCCGCCGCTGTCGCGCAACGCCTGCAGGATGAGGAAGTCGCCGAGCGCTGCCGGAACACGGATGCCGGCAGCAATCGTGTGTGCGTTCGGCCATGGTGAGGCGTGGGTGGCACCGGACTCGAACGCGGCGACGATCGGGGCGCAGCCCTCGGCCTGCACCGCAACCAGCCGCGGCAGCTTGCCGCTGATCCAGCCCAGCTGCTGCAGCTCCTGCCAGGCCTTCCACATCCCGATCAGACCGGTCCCGCCGCCGGTAGGGTAGAACACCACCTCGGGCAACTGCCAGGCGTACTGCGCTGCCAGCTCAAGTCCCATGGTCTTCTTACCCTCGATGCGGTAGGGCTCTTTGAGGGTGGAGACGTCGAACCAGTCGTAGCGCGCCTTGCCCAGCTGCACGAGCCGCGCGCAGTCATTGATCAGGCCATTTACCCGCCACACGGTGGCGCCGTGTAATGCGATCTCGCTGAGATTGATCTCCGGAGTGTCCTCGGGACAGAAGCAGTAGGCCTCCATCCCCGCCATGGCGGCATAGGCAGCCATGGCTGCGCCGGCATTGCCATTGGTAGGGATGGCGACCCGACGTACCCCGAAGTGTGCAGCCATGCATATGGCCAGACACAGGCCGCGAGCCTTGAACGAGCCGGTAGGCAGGCGCCCTTCGTCCTTGACCACGGGTGCGGCAAAGCCGGGCGGCCGCGATGAGCGCGTGAGCGGCACGAGCGGCGTCTCTATCTCCCCGAGACTCAGCACGTACTGTGCCGCCGGCACCGGCAGCAGCTCGTGCCAGCGCCACAGGCCCGCCGGCCGCGCGAGAACCTGCTCGCGCGACAACTCGCGCGCCAGTGACTGCAGGTCATAGCGCACCAGCAGCGGCTTGCCGCCGGCCGACAGGCCCTGCAGCCGGCCGCTATCGTAGCGGTCGCCCGTCGCGCTGCACTCCAGATGCGTCGCGTAGCTAAAGCGCATGCGGATACTCGCCGGGACGAGTGGGGCGGGTGCGGCGCCGCGCGCCACTCCTCCTGTGATACAAGAGCCAGATGCCGCAGCGCTCGACCGTCATGCAGCCTACGTTGGTGCGCGCGATCGGGCGCTGGGGCATGGTAGCACTGACGCTGAACAGCATAGTCGGCAGCGGCATATTCGGGCTGCCTGCCGTGCTGGCGGCGCTGCTCGGGTCGGCCAGCCCTGCCTCAACCCTGGTTGCGGGTTTAGGCATGGGCATCATCGTCGCCTGCTATGCAGAGGTTGCTTCGCAGTTCTCGGGCAATGGCGGGACTTACCTGTACGTGCGACGCGCCTTCGGCCCGCTGGCAGGCATCGCCGTCGGCTGGCTGATGCTGCTCAGCCGGCTGACCGGCTGCGCCGCGGCGGTCAATCTGCTGGTCGCCTATCTTGGCGTGTTCTGGCCGCCGGTGGCCTTGCCCCTACCGCGGGCCCTGGTGATCACGATGTTCATCGGCAGCCTCGCATTCATCAACGTGCGCGGGGTCGGGGCGGGGGTGCGCGTGAGCAACCTCACGGTCGCTGCCAAACTCGGTGTGCTCGCGCTCATCGGTGGCGCCGGATTAGTGTATCTGTGGGTGCACCCGGCAGCCGTTCAGCCGGCAGTGGCGGCAGGGCTCGGCCGCTGGCTGGACGCCATGCTCCTCTTGCTGTTCGCATTCGGCGGCTTCGAGTCGGCGCTCAACCCGCTTGGGGAGGCCCGCGATCCGCGTCGCGATGCCGGCTTCGCGCTCGCCACGGCGCTCGCCTGCCTGATCGTTCTTTACACGCTGCTGCAGTGGATCGTCATCCGCGTGCTGCCCGATGCGGCGCACAGTTCCAAGCCGCTGGCCGACGTCGCAGGTGTCGCGCTCGGTCCACACGGCGCAGCTGTGGTGGCGGTCGGTGCGGTGCTGTCGGTCTACGGCTTCATCAGCGCCAATCTGCTGACGGCTCCGCGGGCGCTGTGGGCGCTCGCCGCGAGCGGGGAGTTCCCGCGTGCGCTCGCGCGCGTGCATCCGCGCTTTCGCACCCCGCACCTCGCCATAATGGTTTTTGCGCTTCTGGCCTGGGGATTCTCGGTCGCCGCCAGTTTCGACTGGAACGTGACGCTGTCGGCCGTATCCCGGCTCGGCTTCTACGGCGCGGTGTGCGTGGCCGTTCCGGTGCTGCGACGCCTGCAACCCGGCCTGGCGCTCGTGCGCCTGCCGGGCGGCTGGCTGCTGCCGGCCGCCGGCACGCTCATCTGTGGCGCGCTCCTCACCCGGGTCGATTTCACCAAGTCACTGGTGCTGGGCGCTACGGCGGTAGTGATCCTCGCCAACTGGCTGATCGTACGGCACAGCCAGCCGTGGCGCGCTACAGCGTGACTTCGCTGATCTGCACTTCAGGCTTGGTGTTTGTGTAGTTGGGAATGTCACCCATGATCTCGGCCACGTGCGGTGCGAATGCCTGCTGGAACGCAGCTACGGAATCGAATATCAGGTAGCCGACCGCGATGTAGGGTGCGGGCGAGCCGGGAGCGGCTCCGCCGAGGCCACGCTCGGCGGCGATGCCCCGGCAGGCCGCGCCGCAACGCTCGCGCACCATCGGCAGGTGTTTCGTGACGTAATAGTTCATGTCGAACTTTGCACTGGCACTGTTGGGATAAAGAACCGCCACCTTGATCATGTCTGTCACTCCTGGATGATGCGCGCGCACGGCAACGGGTTACGCTAACCGGCAGCAGGCGTACCCGCAAGCGCGCGCCACTGCGGCGGCGCACCGGGTGCTTACGAGCAGCGCCGCGCAGCACAGGCGGTCCCCGATAGTTTTCCGCCGGGCAGCAGGCCCGCGCGGCGAAAGTCACCGCGGGAGGCCATCGTCACGCCGATTGCCGGCCGATCTGCGGTGTAGCGGCGGGCGGGCTGTCGCGTCGCGCCGAGCGCAGCATCAGTAGCGCCGCGTACAGGGCAACGCCGACGACCAGCCAGCGCAGCCACTGCATCGGCAGCGACTTGACGATGTAGGCGGCGATCAGCACCCCGGGGATGCCTCCGAGCGCGAGCCCGAGCGCCGCGCGCACGTCATAGCGGGCGCGGTCGATGAAGCGTATTCCCCCAGCCGGCATCAGGAACGCGCAGGAACCCATCATTATGGGAAAAGCCGTGAGCGGACTCATGCCGAGCAGGCAGACCAACACGAGGCACGGTGCGTAAAGCCCGACTCCGAGTGTCATCAGTGCGCCCAGCAGGGCATTCACCAGGATGGCGAGCAAAAGGCGCAGGCCCTGAAGTCCGGTGGCCTCCCCACCCCCTGGCATCCAGCCCACATTGCTCATCAGCAGCAGTGCCGCGGCACTGGCGAGGGCCACACTCATGCTCAGCTGCACCGCGCGCCGCGGCAGGCGCGAAACGACCCCCGCTCCAAACCAGGCCCCCAGCACTGCGGCGCCGATCATGCTTATGAGGGTAAGCGGCGCGACCGTCACGGCGGCGATGAAAATGAAGGCCTCGACGAGGGTGGGCAATGCGTGGCCGACGTTGAGCGTCCCGGGGATTTTTTCATCCTCGACACGGTGGAAGACTTTGAACGCAGCTGTGGTGGGGGCGAAGCCGCCGATGCCGAGGGTGTCAAAGAAATCGGTGATGAAGCCGAGCAGGACATCGGGCCCGCGCGGCGCACGCAGACCGCCCCGCGCCCGTTCGACCCGGTACCAGTGCCAGGCGAAGACGCCAAAGACCAGGGCAACCGCCGCGAGCAGGATCCGGGTGCTGATGTTCAAGGTGCCGCCCTAGTCGTCAGGCTTCGGGCTGCAACGATACCCTGCCCGGAGCGGGGTGCCCACGACCCCGCAGGCTGCCGCCCGGTCCGGAAACGCTTAAGCTGCGTCCTTTGGGAATCTTGTACGAGCCGTCCGGGAGGCCGGGCGTTGGTGGAGAGCATGAGCCAGGGGACGCATCACAGCGGGGACGATCCACGCAACCAGAGCATTCTGGTCTATGTCAATGGTGAGCTGCAGCCGCGTGAGCGCGCCATGGTGTCCGTATTCGACTCGGGCTTCATCCTCGGTGACGGGGTGTGGGAGGGTCTGCGCGTGCACCACGGGCGCATCGCCTTTCTCGGTGCGCATCTGGACCGGCTTTACGAGGCGGCCAAAGCCATTGACCTCGATGTCGGACTTGACCGGGCGGCGTTGACCGCGGCGCTGTACCGCACGCTCACCGCCAATCGCATGACCGAGGGCGTGCACGTCCGCCTGATGGTCACCCGCGGCCTGAAGAGCACTCCGTACCAGGATCCGCGCGCGTGCATCGGTCCGGCCACGGTGGTCATCGTCGCCGAATATAAGCTGCCGCGCCCTGAGACTCTGACGCGCGGGGTACGGCTGTTCACCGTACACGTGCGACGGGGTGCACCGGACGTGCAGGATCCGAAACTCAACTCGCACTCCAAGCTCAACTGCATCACGGCCTGCATCCAGGCTACCAAGGCCGGGGCAGATGAGGCACTCATGCTTGATCCGCACGGTTTCGTCGCCACCTGCAACTCGACGCACTTTTTCATCGTCCGGCGCGGCGAGGTCTGGACGTCGAGCGGCAAGTACTGCCTGGCCGGCATTACCCGCGCCAACGTGCTGCGTCTGTGCCGCGAGGCCGGCATTCCCGCCCATGAGAAGGATTTCAGCCTCACGGAGGCGTACTCAGCCGAGGAGGCGTTCGTGACCGGTACCTTCGCCGGTGTCGCGCCGGTGACCGAGATCGACGGACGCGCCATCAGCGTGGGGCGTGGGCCGATCGTGGAGCGGCTGCAGCAGCTATACCTGCAGCTGATCGAACGCGACGTCGCGGCCGCGCCGCCGGACTGACGGCATGCATCTGGCAATGTGGTCGGGGCCGCGCAACATCTCGACGGCCATGATGCGCGCCTGGGAGAACCGCGGCGATTGCATGGTCGTCGATGAGCCGCTGTACGCGCACTATCTGGCGCACACCGGGCTGGATCATCCGGGAGCTGCTGCGGTGATCGCCTCCGGCGAGACCGACTGGCGCCGCGTTGCCGCGGGACTGACCGCGCCGCTGCCGAGCGGCGTCGCCATCATGTACCAGAAGCACATGACCCACCATCTCCTGCCGCACATCGGTCGTGAATGGTTGCGCGGCCTGGTGCACGTATTCCTGATCCGCGATCCGCGGCGCGTGCTGGTTTCCTATCTGAAAAGCCGTCCTCACAACGTCACGCTGGCTGACATCGGCATCATTCAGCAGCGGGAGATCTACCAGCTGTTAAGCGCCATGCAGGGCGCGGCACCCCCGGTCATCGACGCGGTTGAATTTCTGCGTGCGCCGGAAGCACAGCTGCGCGCTCTGTGTGCGCACCTCGGTGTGGATTTCACCGCGCGTATGCTCAGTTGGCCGCCGGGGCCGCGGGCGAGCGACGGCGTGTGGGCGCCGCACTGGTACGACACGGTCTACCAGTCAAGCGGCTTCGAAACCGCTCCCGGGGCTGTCCCGGCGGTGCCAGCCGAGTTCGCGCAGCTGATTGAGGAAGCGATGCCTGCGTACCACGAGTTGTACGCGCAGCGGCTGCGGACATGAGCAGACAAGATCTGGAAGCTTGGCTCGCAGCCGAGCAGGAACAGTTCAGCGCCGCGCGGCCACACTCACGAGCCCTGTACGCGCAGGGCGAGGAGCATTACCTCTACGGCGCGCCGATGCACTGGATGCGGCGCTGGGCGGGCGGCTTTCCCCTGTATGCGCAGCGCGCCGAGGGGGCACGCGTGTGGTGCGCCGATGGCTTTGAGTATGTCGATTTCTGTCTTGGCGATACCGGGGCGATGTGCGGACACGCCGCGCCCGCGGTCACGCGCGCCGTGAGTGCGCAGCTCGCGCGCGGCGCCACGCTGATGCTGCCCACCGAAGATGCGAGCTGGGTCGGCGCCGAACTGGCCCGGCGCTTCGGACTGCCCTACTGGGGGTTCACCGTTTCGGCCAGCGACGCGAACCGGGCCGCGATTCGCATCGCCCGCATGGTCACCGGGCGGGACGTCGTGCTGGTGTTCAATGGCTGTTATCACGGTTCGGTCGAGGAAGCACACGTCGGGCTCTTCAACGGCAAGATGGGGATGCGCTCGGGGGTGCACCCCAATGCCGTGGATCACTCGCGCGTGTCACGCGTGGTTGAGTTCAACGACCTCGACGCTCTCGAGGCCGCGCTGCGGCCGGGGGACGTGGCGCTGGTGCTCGCCGAACCGTGCATGACCAACTACGGCATGATCGGCGCACGCCCGGGGTTTCTGGCGGCGTTGCGCGAGCTCACCGCGCAAACCGGCACGCTTCTTCTCTACGATGAGACGCATACCTGGTCGGCGGGTCCGGGCGGGTACACCGCCCGCGACGGCCTGCGGCCGGATCTGTTCACGATCGGCAAAGCGATCGGCGGGGGAGTACCGGTCGGACTCTATGGTGTGAGCGCGGCGCTGGCCGCACGCGTGTGGGAGCAGGCGCCGCGTGAGTCAGCGCGGCCAGGGGTGCGACAGAGCTCTCATCTGGGCTTCGGCGGCACGCTGGCCGGAAGCGCGCTGCAGGTGGCAGCCGTCAAGGCAGTGCTGGCGCAGGTGCTCACCCCGGAGAGCTTCGCGCACATGATCGGCCTGGCGGCGCAGCTGGCCCGCGG
This sequence comes from uncultured Pseudomonadota bacterium, assembly GCA_963825385.1. GTDB lineage: Bacteria > Pseudomonadota > Gammaproteobacteria > Steroidobacterales > Steroidobacteraceae > 13-2-20CM-66-19. Next base: position 883,844 of record CAWGSX010000003.1, read on the forward strand.
CTGCCGCGATATCGTGGCAGCCTGCCGCCTGCCCTGGTTCATCGCCCAGAGCGGGGCGCGGGTCGAACCGCTGTTCGCCCCGCAGGAGCCGCGCAATGCCTCCGAGCTGGCCGGTTTCCGCAATCCGCAGCTGGAGACCCTGTTGCACCTGTACATGCTGAACCGCGGGTTCCTCATCACCCCGTTTCACAGCATGCTGCTCATGTGCCCGGCCACGCAGTCAGCCGACGTGACTCGCTTCCTGGAGGAGTTCGAAAAACTCTGCCGCCGCCTCGGTGAGCTTCTGCCGCGCCAGGCCACCCCGAGCGTCACACGCCGCTCTTGATGCGCGTCCAGACGCGGGTGCGCATGCGCTGATATTTGGCGTCGAATTCGCTCGGCAGGAACAAGCGTGCGCGTATCGCCGGCGGCGGATACACCGCCGGATCGTTGCGTATATCAGGATTCACCAGCGGCTGCGCGGCGAGATTGTCGTTGCCGTAGTGAATGTCGTTGGTGATCGCGGCGATTACCTCTGGGCGCAGGATGAAATTTATGAACTCGTGCGCGGCGCGCGGATGGGGCGCCCCGGCGGGGATTAGGAGCGCGTTATAGGTGATGTCCGAGCCTTCCTTGGGAATGGTGAAAGCCAGATCAAGATTCAGTCCCGCAGCTTTGGAGCGCACCACTGCGATCGAGTAATCGCTCGACCAACCCATGGCGACACACAGTTCCCGGGCCGCCAGCTGGTTGATGTAGTCGCTGGAATCGAATATGCGGATGTACGGGCGAACTTTCATGATCAGCGTCTCGGCAGCGCGCAGATCCTCGGCGCTGTGCGAGTTGGGATCCAGACGCAGGTAGGCGAGCGCCAGGCCGATCACGTCGTCGGGCGAGTCGAGAAAGCTCACGCCGCAGTCAGCGAGCTTCGCCACTACTTCCGGCTTGAACAGCATGTCGAGGCTGTCCAGCGGCGCGTCCGGCAGCCGGGCGCGTACATCCGAGACGTTATAGGCGAAGCCGTTCATGCTGTGCAGGTAGGGTGCCGCGTAGCGGTTGCCCGGATCGAAGCGGGCCTGCAGCGCCAGAACCTGCGGATCGAGGTACTTCCAGTTCGGTAGCAAGGACTTGTCGAGCGGCTCGTACAGTCCGCCGCGGATCTGTCGTCCGTAGTAGTTCTCGCTCGTGCTGACGATGTCGTAGCCGGAGTCACCGACCAGCAGCTTCGCCTCCAGAGTCTCGTTCGAGTCGAACAGGTCGTAAACGACCTGGATGCCCGTGGAGCGCTCAAAGTCCGCGATCGTGTGGAAGCCGATGTAGTCGTCCCAGTTGTAGACGCGCAGCACGCGCTCTTCGGTGGACGGGGCGGCGGCCGGCGCGGCGGCAGACGGGGGCGGGGCGCGCCCGCAGCTGTCCAGCAGCAAAGCAGACGCGGCGAGCGCCACAAGGCCGCTCGTAAGGCGAGCTCCGCAGCGCGCGTGCACTAAGGCCGTGACAGTTCGGCGCGCACCCAGTCCTGGAACTGGCGTATGGCGTACTCCTCGGGCATGAGCACGCCCCGCTCATGCGCGAGCGCGTGCAGGCCGCGCTGGTTGAGCTCGCTGACTTCTGCGTCTTCGCTCATGACGATGTTGGTGAATTCAACCGCGCCGGAGATGTCACGGCGCGGATCAGCCAGGGTTTCCGGCAGGAACAGGAACTCGATGCTCATCTCGGTGAGTTCCGGCCCGAGCGGCAGCAGGCGCACCACGCGAACGTAGTCAACGTGCACGACAATGAACACCGAGGGTACGCTCGTCAGATAGAGGTGTCCGGCCTTGCGATCTTCCTCGCTGACATCCGGGAACAGTACGCCCACGGGCTGTCCGTCCATCGTCCAGGACTGAGCTCCGGAGCGCAGGCCGCCGGCGTACTTCGGATCCTGGTCATTGGCATGATCCTGCCAGCGCGGGTCGTCGCGCGGCTCGAGCAGGGCGCGGCCGAAGATCGGCACCAGCTGCGCAAGCTTCGGATGCACGCCCGGACAGTGCAGGCACTCGTTGTAGTTTTCCCAGAAGACCTTCCAGTTGCATTTGATGATCTTCTTTAACGTGTGGCCGACCGCCAGCCGCTCCAGGTGCCAGGCATCGAAGCGGCTCAGCGGCAGATCGAAAGCTTTGGCAAACGGCGGCGGATTCTCCGTCAGCGCGACGAAGATGAACCCGTTCCACTCGGTGACCGGGAGCGCATACAGCGGGTAGTCACTCCGGTCGAAGCCATCACCGCTCTGCACCGAGGAAGTCTGCAGCAGCTCGCCCTGCAGACTGTAGCGCCAGCTGTGATAGGGGCAGACGATACCGGCGGCCGGAAAGCGACCCTCATCCGCGCGGCACAAAGCGGCGCCGCGATGTCGGCAGGTATTGTGAAAAGCGCGCGGGACGCCGTCATCGCCACGCACCACCAGCACCGACTGCTGGCCGATCTCCACGGTACGGTAGCTGCGTGCCTGCGCGATGGCGCTCGACCGGCAGACATAGACCCAGTTGCGCTGCCAGATCTGGCGAAGCTCTTTGCGGTAGTGCTCGGGATCGTAGTAGTAATAGGCGGGCAGGGTCTCGATCGCGGTGGTGAGCCCCAGGTATCCGGGGTCGCGCCGAATCGCACTTGGTTTTGCACTCACGTCAGTCGTCCTCTCTGATCAGGCAGCCCGGCACGCAGGCGCGCCGCTCAGCGGTTAGGCAGCGCCGCGTCGCTGATTGTAGGCCACCTTGGGCCCTGATGCCGCCTGTGGTGCCGTGCCATGACGGTGCCGAGCAAAACAGACTAAGATCCGCCGTCAGCCGTCGCGGCTGCAGAAGAAGGTGTTGGGCGGTGAAGGCAGCGCAAGCTCACGTGAAACGCGTGCAGGGGCTTCCTGGTGCCGCCCTACGGCCCGGCGCGGGCTTGCGGCGCGAACTTGGCTGGCTCCTGGCGCTCAAGGGTGCGGCGCTGCTTTTGCTGTGGGCGCTGTGCTTCTCCCCCGCGCACCGCGTCCACGTGGACGCCGTGGCGGCGGCGCGGCATATGGCCCTCGGCGGTGAGTCGCCCGGGGCGACGGCCGCCGCGCGCAGAACGTCAAAGGAGTAGCGGGTCGTGATCGACTTCGGGCTGGTGCACCTGTCACGACTGCAGTTCGCGCTCACGGCGCTGTATCACTTCCTGTTCGTGCCCCTCACCTTGGGGCTCTCCATGATTCTGGTCATCATGGAGGCCACTTATGTCATGACCGGACGCGAGGTGTGGAAGCGCATGACGCGCTTCTGGGGAATGCTGTTCGGAATCAACTTTGCCATGGGTGTGGCCACCGGCATCACCATGGAGTTCCAGTTTGGGACCAACTGGGCCTACTACTCGCACTACGTTGGCGACATCTTCGGGGCGCCGCTGGCGCTTGAGGGTCTGATGGCCTTCTTTCTCGAGTCAACATTCGTTGGACTGTTTTTCTTCGGGTGGGACCGGCTCTCGAAGATCGGGCATCTGGTCGTAACCGGCCTGGTCGCACTGGGCTCGAGCCTGTCGGCGCTCTGGATCCTCATCGCCAACGCCTGGATGCAGAATCCGGTCGGGGCGCGCTTCAATCCGCTGACCATGCGCATGGAGCTCGAATCCTTCAGTGCCGTGCTGTTGAACCCGGTGGCGCAGGCCAAATTCGTGCACGCTGTCGCCGCCGGCTACGTGGTCGGTTCGGTGTTCGTGCTGGCCATCAGCGCCTGGTATCTGCTGCGGGGTCGCAACGTTGACGTGGCGCGCCGCTCCATGGCGGTGGCCGCGAGCTTCGGCCTGGCATGCTCGCTCTCGGTGGTGGTTCTCGGCGACGAGTCGGGCTACGAGGCGAGCGAGAACCAGAAGATGAAGGTCGCGGCGATCGAGGCGGAGTGGCACACGCAGCCCCCGCCGGCCTCGTTTACCCTGTTCGGAATCCCCGACCTGCAGTCCCACTCCACGCATGCGGAGGTGCGGGTGCCGTGGCTGCTCGGGCTGATTGCGACGCGCTCCCTCGATGAGCCCGTGCCGGGAATGTTCGAGCTGGTCGAGCGCGCCAAGCAGCGCATCGCCAGCGGCGCCCAGGCGCACGCCGCGCTGCAGTTGCTGCGTGTCGACCCCGAGGATCAGGCGGCGGCGGCGCGCTTCGCGCAGCACCAGGATGATCTGGGCTATGGACTGCTGCTGCTGCGCTTCACCAATAATCCGGCCACGGCCACCCCGGCGCAGATCGAGGCGGCGGCGTGGTCGACCGTCCCGAACGTGCCGGTGCTGTTCTGGAGCTTCCGCTTCATGGTGGGAATCGGCCTGTTCCTCATCGCGCTCTTTGCCACGGCCTTCTACCTGGCGAGCCGCCATCGGCTGCAGCGGCATCGCTGGTTCCTCAAGCGTGGCGCTCTACAGCCTGCCGCTGCCGTGGATTGCGGCGGAGCTCGGCTGGATCGTCGCCGAGTATGGCCGGCAGCCGTGGGCGATCGACGGACTCCTGCCGACGTTCCTCGGGGTCTCGGCCACGACGCACGCCAACGTGCTGCTGTCATTGAGCGGATTTGCACTTTTTTATTCGGCGCTGGCGGCTGTCGATGTCTTCCTGCTGGTGAGGATGATCCGGCGCGGGCCCGACGGACTGGGCTTCTGGCCGGTCACGGACGCCGCGGCCGCACCGCACTAGGGAGAGGCGAATTATGCCGGACTATGCAACGCTGCGTTTCATCTGGTGGCTGCTGCTCGGAGCTCTGCTCATCGGCTTTGCGGTGATGGACGGGTTCGATCTGGGGCTCGCGGCCGTATTCCGCTTTCTGGGACGTGACGACGCTGAGCGGCGCGCTCTGCTTGAGTCCGTCGAACCGGTCTGGGACGGCAACCAGGTGTGGTTCATACTGGCTGGTGGCGCGGTGTTCGCCGCATGGCCGCTGCTCTATGCAGCCTCATTCTCCGGGCTGTATGTGGCGATGTTCCTGCTGCTCGTGGCGCTGATTCTGCGCCCGGTGGGCTTGGTGTACCGCAACAAGCTCACCGAGAGCCGCTGGCGCAACGGCTGGGACTGGGCGCTGTGCATCTCGGGGGCCGTGCCCGCGCTTCTGTGCGGGGTGGCTTTCGGCAACCTCTTCCTCGGCTTGCCGTTCCAGTTCGACGCGTTGGTGCGTCCGGTATTCAGCGGGGGACTGGTGACGCTGCTGCGCCCGTTTGCGCTGCTCGCGGGCGTGGTGAGCGTGTCGATGCTGATCATGCACGGCTGCGTTTACGCCGCACTCAAGGTCGGACCGCCGATGTCCGAACGCGCCGGCGCGCTGGGGCGCATCGCCGCCTTGGTGTTCGTGGTGGCCTTTGCCGCCGCCGGGCTCTGGGTTGCCCAGCTGGACGGACACCAGATCACCCGCAACCTCGATCCGCTGCGGGCTTCCAACCCCATGCTGAAGCAGGTCGCCCTGGTGCACGGCGCCTGGCTGCTCAACTTCCACGCCCACCCCGTTCTGTGGGTCGTCCCGGTGGCTGCCGTGCTCGCCGCCGGCATCACCTGGAGCCTGCTCGGGGCCGGCATGGCCGGGGCTGCCTTCATCACCAGCAGCGTAAGTGTCGGCGGCACGATTCTCACGGCGGGGGTGGCGCTGTACCCGTTCCTGATGCCCTCGTCGCTGCGCCCCAATCACGGGCTGACCGTCTGGGATGCTTCGAGCAGCGCGCGCACTCTGGGAATCATGCTCGCGGCGGTCGCGATCCTGCTGCCGGTGGTGCTCGCCTACACCGCGTGGGTATTCCGCGTCCTGCGCGGGCGCATTACGCTGGATGAGATCCGGCGACACACCGGTTTGTACTGAGCGAGCCCGTCCATGTGGTACTTCAGTTGGATTCTCGGCCTGGGCCTGGCGCTGACCTTCGGGGTTCTCAACGCGATCTGGTACGAGATCCGCGAAGGCGGCCCCGCCACGCCCGACAATCCGCTGCAGCGCGAGCCGTCCAGGTAGCGCCGCGCTGGGTTAGGCCGCGGCCTCGGCGACGCCGCGTGCGCTCACGCACACGTGATCCGTGCGGTCCTTGTCCCAACGGTCGAGCTCCATTCCGTGCTGCTCGAACAGCTCCCGTATGGCGCCCCGGTTCCAGCCCAGCAGTTGGTCGAGAATCGGCACCATTACGCTGCAGGCGTCATCGCTGAGCACGGTGCTGCGCGCGATGCGCGCGAGCTGCAGGTTGTCGGAGACAGCGACGGTGAAACCGTCATGATTATTCACGTGCAGCATGACGTGCACATCGGAGCTGCCATCGCCGACGTAGATGACGCGCTCGGGCGCGATGCCGAGGCGTTGCGTGAGCTCCTCGATGACCGCTACCTTGCCGTAGCCTGCCGGCACGCGACTGATGGCGCGCACTTCACCGTGCTCGGGATCGAAGTCCAGCTCCGTGCCGTAGATGTGGTCGGGTGCAATGATGTCAGCCAGGGCCGACGTGACGATCTCCCGGGGGGCCGCCGATATCACATAGAAGGAAAAGCGGCACTCGCCGGCGCCGCGCGCGAGGAGCTCGACGAGAGTGCCAATGGAGCTCTTGAGCCGTACCCGGCGCCCCGCTTCCTGCAGGTGCGCGAGGCGCACGCCGCGAAACTGCGGGTCGTGGCGCATGAGATAGGCGAGTTCACCGCCCTGCTGGACCAGATTGGTCGCGGCGAGGCCGGCAACCCGCCCCTCGTAGCCGGCGATCCCCAGCAGTTCGCTCAGGGTGGCTCCCGAGTCGTTGAAGCTGAGCGTCTGGTCAAAATCGGAGGCGAACAGATAGTGCCGGGTGGTCTTGCTCATGCACGCTCCTGGAGTCCGGGCGGGTTCGCACGGCGCGGCCACCATAGCAGCAACCCGCTTTGCCTCTCGATCACGGACACATGAAATTGGTTGATGACATGCCTAAGAGGTTTTCATTTTTGTTACCGCCGCGGGCGATGGGCCTGTCGCCTGTGCGCAGCGCCCACGGCCGGCGCGAGGAGTGCCCATGAGTGACCCAAAGCCGCGGCTTTACGAGCTGGTCATGGAAAATGGCCGCTCGGCGAGTCCGTACGTCTGGCGCGTGCGCTACGTGCTCGCGCACAAGGGACTGGAGTACCAATCCGTGCCCGTGGGCTTCGCGGACATTCCCACGGTTCTCGGCGGGCGCTTCGCCACGGTCCCCATCCTCGAGGACGGGGTGCGCGTGCTGGGCGACAGCTGGGAGATCGTCGAGTACCTGGATCGCGCTTATTCCCGCGGCGCAGCTCTCTTTGCCGGTGCCTCGGAAATCGCGACGACGCGCCTGTTCGATGCGTGGCTGCACAGTGAGGTCATGCGACGCATGTTCCGCATCTATGCACTGGATATTCACAACGCCGCCCGCCCCGAGGACCGGGCCTATTTCCGCGCCAGTCGTGAGACGCGCCTCAAGGGCCGTACGCTTGAGGAGTTCACCGCCGATCGCGCGCAGCATCTGCCAGAATTGCGCGCAGCGCTTGCGCCACTGCGCGCCCAGTTGGCGCGCTTCCCGTTCCTGGGCGGCTTTGCGCCAAACTACGCAGATCACATGGTGCTGGCACTGCTGCAATGGGTGGCGAGCGTGAGCACCTTGCCCATGCTGGCCGCCGACGACCGCACGCTGCGCGACTGGATTGCGCGTGGCTTCGAGCTTTACGGCGGCGTCGGCCGCGATCCGCGGCAGCAGCCGTTGTGCGAGTGAGCCATTGCGCTTACGCCGCGCCGAGAGTCAGCAACTCCTCACAGAATCCGCCGAAACCGCGCGCGCGGTCCACGAAGTGGATCTCGAGTATCCAGTGACGCGGTGCGCCGTGCTCGTCCGGGTCCCGCAACCGCGTCGGATTGCCATGCCGGATGGAGAAGCGCTGCGGATCACCGCCCGGGCGCTGGTGGGGAAAGTGGCCTATGAGATGTCCGGCGGTTGCGGCCCCGAATTCCCAGCCCGCCGGTCCTGCCTGCGTCCGGACGAAGTCATATAGCTCGCCCGCCGTCAGCTCGGGCGTATCCAGGTAGAGCCGTTTGCCGCGGCGGAACGCCGCGGTAATGTCGCGCACCAGCTGGTGCTTGCGCGGATCGTTGCCGAGCACGTACGTGCGGCCGTAGTCTGCCTCCCAGGAATCGAACACGGGACCGAAATCCAGGTAGACCACGTCGTCGGCCGCCAGCTGCCGCTCCGGTGGATCGTCATGGTAGCCGAGGAGGGTGTTCGGACCGCAGCGCACCACGCGCCGGTGCCAGTGCCTGCGTACGCCGAAGCGCGCGGCGGCGAGTTCGTGGATCTCAGCGCTGAGCGCGCTCTCGGAGACTCCGGGGCGCAGCAGGCCCAGCCGCACGACGCTGTCGAAGAGCTCCTCGGCCTGGCTCTGGGCGCGCTTGAGGGCCGCGGCGGTGGCTGCGGGGTCGGCAGGCGCGGGCTGCGGCTGCAATTCGCGGGGCACTGGCACGGTCTCCTTCAGCAGGTAAGCTACGGCACAAGAGCGCTCTGTGAAGCAATATATCGGCTCCCCGACGGAACTCCCAGCCAGGCGCCCGGCGCTGCACTGCGCCTTGTGCGGCGTCTGGGCAGGGCTGCGGACCGCCTTGCTTGCGGCCGCGCTGCTCGGCGCCGCGGCGTGCGCCGCCGAGCCCGTGGCCGCCGTGCCGCCCGCGGTGCTCGACAGCCCCAAGGCCGCCGGACCGCTGCAGACTGCGGTGCTCGCCGGGGGCTGCTTTTGGGGCACGCAGGGGGTGTTTGAGCATTTGCACGGGGTGCGGCGCGTTGTCGCCGGGTATGCCGGCGGTTCGCGCGCGACGGCGCACTACGAGGTGGTGGGCCTCGGCGGCAGCGGTCACGCCGAGTCGGTGCAGATCACCTACGATCCGCAGCAGCTGAGCTACGGGGAGATTCTGCAGGTCTTCTTTGCGGTCGCGCACGATCCGACTCAGGTGAACGGGCAGGGCCCGGACATCGGTTCGCAGTACCGCTCGGTTATCTTCTACGCCGATGCCGAGCAGCAGAAGATCGCGACGGCGTATGTCGCCCAGCTCAACCAGGCGGGTGTGTATCGCGCGCCCATCGCGACGCAAATTGCGCCGCTGCCGGGGTTTTACCCCGCCGAGGGTTACCACCAGGACTTCCTGATTCATAACCCGGGCAACGCCTACATCGTGACCAACGACCTGCCCAAGATCCGCAGTTTCCAGCGGCTGCTGCCGACTCTGTATCGCGGCGATCCTGTGACTCTCACCAGCCGCTGAAGCGGGTGGGCGTGCGATGACCGTGGCGCTGCTCGCGTTTCTTGGCGGTGCACTGACCATCCTCAGCCCCTGCATCCTGCCGGTTCTGCCCTTCGTGTTCGCGCGCGGCGATCGGCCCTTCGTCCGTGGCACCCTGCCGCTGCTGCTGGGGATGGCGCTTACCTTCACGCTCATCGCCACTCTGGCCGCGGTGGGCGGGACCTGGGCCGTGCGCGTGAACTCCTACGGCCGCATCCTCGCACTCGCGCTGCTGGCCGCCTTCGGAGCGGCGCTGCTGTCCCAGCACCTGGCCGATCTCATCACGCGTCCGTTTGTGGCTCTGGGTAACCGCCTGCTCAGTCGCGCCGGTGCCCAGGAGCGTGTGCTGCCGTCGGCCGCGCTTGGGGTGGCTACCGGGCTTCTTTGGGCACCCTGCGCCGGCCCCATTCTCGGTCTCATCCTCACCGGCGCGGCACTGAGCGGGCCGAGCGCGCACACGAGCCTGCTGCTGCTTGCGTACGCGTGCGGCGCCGCGGCATCGCTGGCGCTGGCGACGCTCGCCGGCAAGGGGATCTACCAGGCGCTGCGCGGCTCACTCGGCGCCACGCGCTGGCTGCGCTACGCCCTCGGCGTGACCGTACTGCTGGCGGTCGCGGCGATCGCCGGCGGCTGGGATACCGGAGCGCTCACGCGCCTCTCGCTCGCTCGCACCAACCGCATCGAACAGGCGCTGATCACGGCCGTACGGCCCGGCACGGCGAGCGCGCCGGCCGCCGACGCGGGCGGCGCGTTGAGTTCCGCCGCGGCAACGCCCGCGGTGGAAGGATTGATGCCGCCGCTGAACGGTGCGGTCGCGTGGCTCAATTCCCCGCCACTGACCACGGCACAGCTGCGCGGCAAAGTCGTGGTGGTCGACTTCTGGACCTACTCCTGCATCAATTGCCTGCGCACGCTGCCGTATCTGCGCGCCTGGTACGAGCGCTACCGCGGCGCAGGACTCATCGTCGTGGGCGTGCATGCGCCGGAGTTCGCCTTTGAGAAGGATCCGGACAATGTGCGCCGCGCCGTGCACGATCTCGACATCCGCTATCCCGTGGCGCTGGACAACGACTACGTGATCTGGCGCGCGTTCAACAATCAGTACTGGCCCGCCCATTATTTCGTCGATGCGGCCGGGCGCATTCGCGGCCATCACTTCGGTGAGGGTGACTATGCGCAGTCCGAGGAGCTGATCCGCACCCTGCTGACCGAGGCCGGCGCGCACGATCTGCCGCTGGCGGGGGGCGCGGGCCCGGCGAGTGCGGTGGAGATGGCCCCGGACATGGCGGCGGTGGCCTCCCCGGAAACCTATCTCGGCTACGATCGCGCGCAGAACTTTGTCGCCGCGACCGCGGTGCGCGAGGACCGGCCGGCGAACTACACCGTGGCTTCAGCGCTCAGGCTCAATCAGTGGTCGCTCGGCGGCCGCTGGACCGTCGCGGCGGACGAAGCCCAGGCGCTCGCGGCGGGCGCGCGCATCGTGTTTCGCTTTCGCGCCCGCGATCTGCATCTGGTGCTCGGTCCGGCTGGGCCCGGGACGCCGGTGCGCTTTCGCGTGACCCTCGACGGACGCGCGCCCGCTGCCGATCACGGCGCGGATATCGATGCCGACGGCAACGGCCAGGTGCAGCAGCAGCGTCTGTATCAGCTCATCCGCCAATCCGGCGCCGTCGGCGAGCACACCTTCAGTATCGAGTTCCTCGATCCCGGGGTGCACGCCTATTCCTTTACCTTCGGTTGAGATCGGAGAGTACGCACGTGAATGACATGGCTGAGCGCCGCGGGCACACCACCCGCCGCGGGTTTATCGGGGGGGCCGCGGCTGCCGTCGCGCTCCTGGGCCTCGTGCCGCGCCGGCGCGGCGCCGCGGCGGCTGACGCCTCCAATACGGTGATGATCGAGGCGTTTTCCGCCGCGGGGGTGTCGTTGGGCAAGTCCGCCGTCGCGCGCGTGGTCAAGAGCGATGAGGAGTGGCGCCGCCAGCTCTCGGCGGCAGCCTTTGAGGTGACGCGCCACGCCGCCACGGAGCCGGCTTTCTCGGGTGCCTACGACCACAACCACGCCGACGGCCTGTACCGCTGCATCTGCTGCGATACCGCGCTGTTTGATTCGCGCACGAAGTTCGATTCCGGCACAGGCTGGCCGAGCTTCTGGCGGCCGATCTCGCGGCTGAACGTGTCCGAGCAGTCCGACGCCAGCCTGGGCATGTCGCGCACCGCCGTCGCGTGCCGGCGCTGCGCCGCGCACCTCGGGCATGTCTTTGATGACGGGCCCCGGCCGACGGGACTGCGCTACTGCATGAACTCGGTGGCACTGCAATTCGTGCCGCGCGGCTGAGCGCGCGGCGTCCTCAGGGCGGGGAAGACTCGGAGGGCTGCGCGGCCACGTAGTGAGTAACGTGCGGCTCTGCGCTCGCAAGCCGGCGCAGCCGCTCCTCCGCGAGCCGGTCCGCGTGCGTCACGCGCTGATGCTGGCGCAGGTGCTCGAGCCAGGAGTCGACAAAGAACGTCTCCAGCAGGCGTCCCGGATGGGCCGTATCCTCGAACAGGCCCCAGTCGTAAGCGCCGTCACGGCGTCGCTCGCGGGCCACCTGCGTTAGCGCCGCGAAGAACGCGGCGCGATTGGCTGCCACGACATGGTACTCGACCGTGACCATGACCGGTCCGGCGTCGTCCTGCACCTGTGCGGCCACCACCGGTGCCGGCCAGTGCATGGACGGGGCGAGGTCGGCGAGAGTTCCGGAGCGCAGTTGCCAATGCTGCGTCACCAGCAGCGCCAGCAGCGCGCCGACAGCTGCCGCGCAGTGGGCGAGCGGCAGTCCTGCGTGTTGCGCGACGTAGCCCCAAAGCAGACTCCCCACGCTCATCGTGCCGAAAAACACTGCGGCGTAGACGGCCAGGCCGCGACCGCGTACCCACTCCGGCAACGCCACCTGCGCCGAGACATTGAGGGTGGCCAGCACCACGATCCACGCCAGACCGGCGAGCACACAGGCCAGGACCGCGACCGCGGCGGTATGCGCCACGGCCAGCAGCGCCAGCGCCGCCGCGGTGCCCAGTTGACCGGCGACGATCATGCGGTTCGCGCCGATGCGTGCCTTCAGATGCGGCAGCACGAAGGCGCCACTCACCGCGCCCGCACCGATCGTACCGAGCAGCACCCCGTACAGGGTCGGGCCGCCGTGCAGCTGCGTGCGGGCCAGCAGAGGCAGCAGCGCCCAGTAGGCACTGGCGAAGAGAAAGAAGCCGACGGCGCGCGCCAGGGCTGCGCGCAGCGCGTGGTTGTTGCGCGCGTAGCGCCAGCCGGCGCGCATCGCGCCGCCGAAATGCTCCGGGGGCAGGGCGTGGGCCGGGCGCGGCCGCGTGCGCCACCACAGCAGCACCGCGATCACCCCGAGATTGCTGAAGGCGTCGAGCCAGAAGGGCGCCGCGAGGCCGAACCCGAGAATCACCGCCCCGGCGAGCGCCGGGCCGAGCACGCGACTGACGTTGACGCCGACGCTGTTGGCGGCGATGGCCGGCGCGAGTGACTCCGGCGGCACCAGCTGCGGCACGATGGCCTGCCAGGCGGGTGTCTCGACGGCGCCGAGCGAACCGATCAGGAACACGAACAGCAGCAGCACCGCAGGGGATACCTGATGCAGCTGCACCAGCAGCGCAAACAAGGCCGAGAAGAGCGTCGTCAGCAGCTCGAGCGTAATGATGAAGCGGCGCTTGTCGATCATGTCGGCGAGCGCGCCGGCCGGCAGCGCGAACAGGAACAGCGGCAGGCTGTTGGCAACCTGCACCAGTGCCACCACCAGCGGACTCGGGCTCAGGCTCGTCATCAGCCATGCCGCGGCGGCGTTGTAGAGCCAGGCGCCGATGTTGGAGACCACCGTGGCCACCCACAGCCAGCGAAACACCGGGTAACGGAACGCGCTCCAGGGAGCCGCTGCAGGTGGTTTCGGGGTGCTGTCGGTTGCGGGGGTCGCCGTCACGATGGCACGGGGGCGGAAAGGAACAGGGGCAAAGATAGCCGATTTCAATACGCCGGCACGGTGAGATTGCGCTCCGTCGTCGTGGCTACGGCAAGCGTGGCCGCAGGAAGGAGTCCGCCTGGCGGCGCTTTGCGCTATGGTGCCGTGCATGAGATCGCTCGGGCAGAAACCCGCTGGCGCACGCCTGGAACGGATGACGGACTCGCCGCGCTTCAGCGCCGGGGTCTTTCGCAACCTGCATCCGATTCTTCCCGGCCTGCGCGATCCGGGCGTGCCGATGCCCACGCTCGGGGAGTTCCTGTGCGGCGGCGCGCGGCGCATCCCGCGTGCTGCGTTGCCGGCACACAGTCCGCTCGAGCGCTGGCGCCGGCCTCCGGACAGCGGCCTGCGGGTAACCTGGCTCGGGCATTCGACCCTGCTGCTGGAGATCGGCGGTTACCGTGTCCTTACCGACCCGGTGTGGGGAGCGCGCGCCTCGCCCTCGCGCCTGGCCGGCCCGAAGCGCTTCCAGCCGGTGCCGGTGGCGCTGGGGGCTCTGCCGCCGCTCGACCTCATCGTGATCTCACACGATCATTATGACCACCTCGACTACCGCACCATCCGTGCCCTGCGTCATGCCGGCGTGCCGTTTGTTACCTCCCTCGGCGTGGGCGCGCACCTGGAGTACTGGGGTGTGCCGCCCGCGCAGATTCATGAGCTCGACTGGTGGCAGTCCTTCCGCCTGCCTACCGGCGAGCTCAGCATCACCGCCACCCCGTCGCAGCATTTCTCGGGGCGCTGGCTGAAGAGCCGCAACTCGACGCTGTGGTCGTCGCTCGTGATCCGCGGCGGCAGGCACACGGTCTTCTTCAGCGGCGATACCGGTCTTACCACCGAGTACAGCGCCATCCGCGAGCGCTGCGGGCCCTTCGACCTCGTCATGCTGGAGGTCGGCGCGTTCCATCCTTCCTGGGGTGATATGCATCTCGGCCCGCACAACGCGCTCAAGGCCCTGAGCCTGCTCGGCAACCCACCGTTCCTGCCGATTCACTGGGGGACGTTCAGCCTGGCGATGCACCCCTGGGACCAGCCCGCCGAGGTGCTGTTCAGCGACGGTCCGAAGGCGGGAGCGCGCGTGCTGATGCCAAGGCTCGGTGAGGCAGTCGAACCCGCGCAGGAGCTGCCGCTCACGCCCTGGTGGCGCGCCGTCGACCAGGTGCTGCCCGCGGCCGCACCGCCGCCGGCGAGCGCCTCACTGCCGCGCTCGCTGTCCTGGCCCTTCGATTAGCGCGGCAGGGGTGCGCGCACGAGCTCGGCGATCTCGTGCGGAGCGAGTCCCGCGTCCTGCAGCGCCCGGGTGACCGCGGCACGCTCTTCCTGCGGCCGGTGCTGACTCGCCTTGACCTTGCCCTCCATGCGCGTGACCGCGATCTCGAAGGGCACGATGCGCTCGAGCATCGCGGCGAGGTAGTCGGCCGGCGCATCCGTGACCGCCCAGGGCTGTGGCCGCGCGGCTTCCTGAGAGGTGGTGAGCGCGCTGACGATGCGCAGCGCCTCCTCGGGGCCGTGCATGAAGCGCAGCGTACCGTGCACATGCACGACCGAGTAATTCCAGGTGGGCACCACCTTGCCGTCGAGCTGCTTGGCCGGGTACCAGGAAGGGGTCAGGTAATGAGAGGCGCCCGTGAAGATCACCAGCACCGCACTGTCGGGCGCGAGCACGCGCCACAGCGGGTTGGCGCGCGCGATATGCCCGGCCAGCACCCCGGGTGTGCCGGAGCGCTCGAGCCACAGCAGCGGCACGTGATTGGCGATGAGCCCCTGCGGCGCGCTGGCCACCAGTGCGCCGAGCGGGTGACGCGCGATGAACTCGCTGAGAAACTGCGGCCGGTCGTCGCGAAACTGCTCCGGAACGTACATCGTCCTTCCCCCGGCTGTGCCGCCGCGTATGCGCCGTCCACCCTGTACCAAGAGACGCATGGCGTCAACGCGGCTAGACTTTCCGGAGACCCGAGTGGCGCAGGGGACGGGGCGATGCTCACCTACGTGTATCTGGGCACCAATGACCTGGCGCGGGCCAGCGCCTTCTACGATGCCGCGCTCGCCCCGCTCGGCATGTCCCGGTGCATCACCGGCGACCCGGAATGGGACCGCATCTCGGCGGGGTGGGGCACCTATGTCGATGGCGGTCAGCGCGAGCTCGCGCTGTGGGTGGGTCTGCCCTACGACGGGCGGCCGGCCAGCGTCGGCAACGGCACCATGGTGGCCGTGCGGGCTGCCACGCGCGGCGCTGTGAACGCCTTCCACGCCGCGGCGCTCGCGCACGGCGGCCGCTGCGACGGGCCCCCGGGCCTGCGCCTGCAGTATGCGCCGGATTTCTACGCCGCCTACGTGCGCGACCCGGATGGCAACAAGCTCGCGGCCGTGGCGCGCGGCCCTTGAGTCCGGGTCTCGCTGCGTTTAAGGTCAGATCCAACAACAAGTACCGCGGCCCGCCGACGCGCACCGGCCGCATCCAGGTTGGCGCGAAACGCGAGGCACACATGAGCAAGCCATCTTCCACACGGACGCTGACGCTGGGCGTTCTCATCCTGCTCGGCGCCGCCCTGGCCGCGCCCGCTGCGGCTAACATCTCCGGTGGCACGCCGCGCAGCGCGCAGAAGAAGGACAACCCCGAGCAGAAAGGGGCCGCGTCCGCCAAGAGCACCTCGTTCGCGGTGAGCTTCCCGGCCACGCGCAGTCCGGCCGCACTCGACGGCCGCATCATCCTGCTGCTCAGCACCGACTTCAGCCGCGAGCCGCGCAGTCACGTCGATCCCGACGATCCGCTGATCAGCCCGTATATCTTCGGTCTCAATGTCGAGGGCATGAAGCCGGCGCAGCTGGTGCTCATTGACGATGCGGCCTTCGGCTGGCCCGCGCGCCGGCTGTCGCAGCTCCCCGAGGGGGACTACTTCGTGCAGGCGGTGCTGAACCGCTACGAGACCTTCCGTCTCGGCGACGGCCGCGTGCTCAAGCTGCCGCCGGACCAGGGTGAAGGCCAGCAATGGGCGAGCAAGCCCGGCAACTTCTACTCCATGCCGGTGCGGGTGCATGTCGACCTCAAGCACCCCCTGCGCACCGCGCTCGTGCTCGATCAGGAGATCGCGCCGCTCGCGGCCAAGACTGATTCGGAGTACATCCGCCATATCCGCATCCGCAGCGAGCTGCTGTCGAAGTTCTGGGGCCGCGATGTCTACCTGGGTGCGCACGTGCTCGTGCCCAAGGACTTCGACAAGCACCCCGAGGCGCACTATCCGCTGATGGTGTTCCACGGGCACTACCCCGAGGACATCTCCGGGTTTAGGACCGCACCGCCCGATGCCGACCTCAAGCCCGACTATTCGCGCCGCTTCCACCTCGCCGGCTACAACCGCATCCAGCAGCAGGAGGCCTATGCCTTCTTCCAGAAGTGGACGTCCGCGGACTTTCCCCGCTTCCTGGTCGTGGAGATCGAGCACGCCAATCCCTACTACGACGACAGTTACGCGGTGAACTCGGCCAACCTCGGGCCGTACGGGGATGCCATCAACAAGGAGCTGATCCCGGAGATCGAGCGGCGCTTCCGCGGCCTTGCGGCCGGCTGGGCGCGGTTCACGTACGGGGGCTCGACCGGCGGCTGGGAAGCCCTGGCTACCCAGGTGTTCTACCCGCAGATGTACAACGGCGCCTTCGCCGCCTGCCCCGACCCGATCGACTTCCGTGCCTATACCATCGTCAACATCTACGAGGACCGCAACGCCTATACGCTCAAGGGTGAGGCGGTGAGCGTCGAGCGCCCGGCGATGCGCAACTATCTCGGGGAGATCTTCGCCACGCAGCGCGATGCGAACTACATGGAGCTGGCACAGGGGGACCGGGGCCGCTCGGGGGGTCAGTACGATATCTGGACGGCGGTGTTCAGCCCGGCCGGCGCCGACGGCTACCCGCAGCCGCTGATCGACAAGCTGAGCGGCGATATTGACCGAAATGTCGCGACCTACTGGCGTGATCACTACGATCTGTCGTACATCATCGCGCGCGACTGGGCGACGCTCGCCCCGAACCTGCAGGGCAAGATCCACATCTACGTCGGCAGCGGCGACAACTTCTTTCTCACCGACTCGGTGTACTTCGCCCAGGAGCGCCTGGAGTCCCTGCAGCCCGGATATGGCGGCACCGTGGCCTACGGGGATCGCGCCGAGCACTGCTGGAACGGCGATCCGAAGCAGCCGAACGCATATTCGCGCCTGCACTACAACGTGCAGTATCTGCCTGTCATCCTCAAGCGCATCGCGGAGTCGGCGCCGCCCGGCGCCGACCTGCGCAGCTGGCGCTACTGAGGCAAAGCGGCGGCTGAGGCTGCGGCGGCGCGGCCGCGGCGGCTGACAAGCCCGCGTTCACGTGCGCACGCCGGTGCCACGCCGGCGCCCGATCGACGACAATCACCGGCATGCGCGCGCGGCTGCGACGGGCCTGGCATCTGTTGAGTTGCACGGCCAAATTCTGGATCGAGGACGACGCACCCATGGCCGGTGCGGCGCTGGCCTTCTATTGCGCCTTCTCGCTGGCGCCGCTGCTGGTGATCGTGCTCGCCGTGGTGGGCGTGATTTTGGGTGACTCGGCCGCGCAGGCGCAGCTGGCCGGACAGCTGAGCTCGCTGTTCGGCCCGGCGACGGCACGCGCGCTGCTCGGTGCAGTGGCCCAGGCACATGCCGCGCGCGGCCTGTGGGCCACCGGGATCAGTGTGGTGGTGCTGTTGCTCGGCGCGACCAGCGTGCTCGCCGCCCTGCGCTCGGCTCTGGAGCGCATCTGGCGCTCGCCGCGCACCGCCAGCAGCGGGGTGCTGCCGTGGCTGCGCACCCGGCTGCTCTCGTTCGGCGTCGTGCTCGCGCTCGGCTTCCTGCTGCTGATCTCGCTCACGGTGTCCACCGCGCTCGCCAGTGCGAGCGATGTGCTCGCGGCGCGCTATCGCTTCATCGTGCCGGCGCTGCACCTCATCGACGTCACGGTGTCACTGATTCTGGTGGCCGGCTTCTTCTCCGTCCTCTACGCCTTTCTGCCGGCGACGCGCCTGAAGTGGCGCGTGATCCTGTGCGGCGGGGTGCTGACGGCGATCCTGTTCGATCTCGGGCGTCGTGGCATCGGCGCCTACCTGGCGCACTCCACCGAGCCCTCCGCCTTCGGCGCGGCGGCCTCCTTTGCCGCACTGCTTCTGTGGCTCTACTACAGCGCGCAGATCTTCCTGTTCGGTGCGCAGTTCACCGCCTGCCTCGGCGGCCTGCGCGCCCCGCTCACCGGCGGCCATCGCTGAGGTTCACGCGCCGAAGCACTCGCGGCGCATCTGCTCGTACCAGCGCCGCGCCTCTGTCACGGCCTGCGCGCCTGGGGGTGTGACGGTGTCGGCGCCCTCGAGCGGCAGGATCTGTCCATCCTGCAGTGCAAAGCGGCCGTGCATGGCGAGCGCTACGGTCGGGGAAATGAGGCTGTAGCAGACGCTGTCCAGCTCCGGCCCCGGTGGCGCGTGCCCCTGCAGCAGGGCCGCGATGGCGCGTGCACACTGCAGCGCCTGGCTGCGCGCGGCGGAGGCTGACTTGGGCATCGCGCCGGCGATGCACGCATCGCCGATGACGTGCACCTGCGGGACGGTCTCGGACTCGAAGGTAGCGCCATCCACCGGGCACCAGCCGTGGCCGCTGCACAGCCCCGCGGCCAGGGCCAGCTCCCCGGGGGCCTGGGGCGGAATGATGTTTGCCAGGTCGACCGGATGGCGGCCGCTGGCGCTGTAGAGCGTGCGTGTGCGCGCATCGACGCGGGTGATGAGGCCGCCTTCGGCCGGGCTGAGCCACTCGATCAGATTCGGGTAGTGCTCCTGCCAGGCGGCGGTGAACAGGTCCTGCCGCGGGAAATGATTGTTGGCGTCGAAGATCAGTACCTTGCAACGTGCACGATGGCGCACGAGCCAGTGCGCCATGAGGCTCGCGCGCTCGTACGGGCCGGGCGGGCAGCGCATCAGACCCGCCGGTACGCTGATCGCCACGGTGGCTCCGTCGGCAAGCCCGCGCAGCTGCCGCGCGAGCAGACGCGTCTGCGCGCCCGCCTGCCAGGCGTGGGGCAGCAGGCGCGCCGCCTGCCGATCGTAGCCCTCCGGCTGACCGAACAGCAGGCGGATGCCGGGAGCGAGCACCAGGCGCGCGTAGCTGAGCGGCGTGCCCTCGCTCAGGCGTACGCGCCGCCGCTCCGGATCGATGCTCGCGACCGACGCCGTTATGCAGCGCACCCCGGCGCGGCGCAGTCCCTGCCGGCCCACCGCGAGTGCGGCCAGCGGGGTCAGATCGGCGATCACCTCGTTGCTGCGCGGGCAGGTGAAATAGGTCGCGTCCGGGTCGACGACGGTCACCGTCACTGCGGGGGCGATGCGCCGCAGCTCCAGCGCGCACGCCGCCCCGGCAAAGCCGCCGCCGGCGATGACGACGGGCCCGGCGGCCGTGGCGGCGCGCGCCAGCGGCACACCGGCACTCGCGAGCAGGGCGCCCTGCACGAACGCGCGGCGCCCGATCATTCCCACTCGAGCTCCTGGTAGACGCGCGCGACATTGTGCCCCTGCACCCCCTCGATCAGCTGCCAGAGCTGCGCATCGGGCGGGGGTACCTCGCGCAGTGTCTCCTGCAGTGACTTACCGCTGCGGATCTCGGCGCGCACGTCCGCCGCGAGCGCGCCGAGGTAGGCGCGCTCCGCCGCGAGCGCGGTGTGCAGTTCGCGCTGCGGCGGCCCGTGGCCGGGAACCACATGCTCTACCTGCTGCAGGGCGAGCTGGTCGAGCACCTCGAGCCAGCCGCGGATGCTGCCGTCCACGACGGGCAGGCGAGCGACGAAGAGCAGGTCCCCGCTCCAGAGCGTGCCGCTGCCTAAGTCCAGTACGCTCAGGTCACAGTCGGTATGCGCGCTTGGCCAGGCGGTGAGTCGCAGCCTGCGGCCGCCCAGATCGAGCAGCGTCTGGCTGCCGATCGCGACCGTGCGCGTCGGCATGATGAGCTGCGCTGCCGAGGCCGGCGGGTCAAAGTCACCCGCATAGGAGGCCAGGAAGAACTCGCGGCTGCGGGTGAGTGCGGCGGGGAGCTGCGCGTGGCCGACGAACTGCGGACGGTCGCCAACGAAGGCGGCGTTGCCGAGCACGTGATCGACGTGCACGTGCGTGTTGATGACGTAGCAAACCGGCAGCGCCGTATGGGCGCGCAGCGCGGTGCGCAGGGCCCGCCCGGTGCGCACCGAGCCCCCGGTGTCGATGACCGCGACGCAGCGCCGACCGACGATGAAGCCGATGTTGGCGATGTCATCATGACCGGGGGCATCAAGGGGCAGCGCGCTGCCTTGGTGCACGAATACCCCGGGCGCGATCTGCTCGAGCCGGAAGTCGGCTGCGGCGCGTGGCGCTGCGCCACACAGCGAGGCCGCGGCCACGGCCACGAGGGCCGCCAGCGCGCGCTGCGGGCGCGACAGCCTAGCGGCCGCCGCCACCAGCTGCCGCGCCGTTCCAGGTCGCAGTGAACAGCTGCTGCGAGGGGATGTCGGTGGCTTCGAACGTCAGCGGGATATCGAGGGGGCGGCTGGTGGCGATGCGCAGCGTCGGGTTCTCACTGAGTGAGATGCCGGTGTCGGCCTCCATCAGCACGTCCTGGCCCTGCAGCAGACGCATGTGCGCGATGAAGTGCGGGGGGATCGGATCGCCGCTGCGCGGATCGATCTGGAACCCGGAGTTGTTGGGGTGACGCACGCTGATCTGCAGCGCCTTCTCATCGCTCGAGGGGCGGAAGCGGATCTCGCCCAGTTTGCCGCCCGGCGTCGCCGCCGGCGCGGCGGAGCACCCGCCACTCGCGTTCACCCAGGTGCTGCGCATCTGCAGCTGCCCGTCGGTGGTCTCGGCGATCGCGCGCACGGAGGTGTAGCGGTCAATCCGCACGCGCAGGTCGATCTGCTCGACCGGCAGGCCCGCCTTGAGCGTCAGGGTGGTCGCAAGCGGGGCGGGGTTGTTGTCGATGATGAGGCGCACCACGCGCACCTTACCCTGCAGCTGCGGGCCGAAATGCACCACGACGGGTGTCGCGGCCGGATCGGGCGTGCTCCCCGGCGCCTCGATGCTCATGAGCGTGTCGTCGGTCTCGCCGATGTCGCGGGTGCCGTAGAGGTTGTGGCGCATGTTCTGCCACGCGCCGCTCTGGGGAGCCTCGGTGTCCGCGAGCGCGGGCGGCAGCGTGACCGCACAGCCGAGCGTGAGCACGAGGACGGGCGCGGACCTCCGCGCCCACGCCTGCGCCCTAGCCGCATGGGTATTCATGACCCGCACAATACGGGCTGCACCGGGGTGGGGCAATGCGCACTCTGGGCACGCCCGCAGCGAGCCACATCCGGCGCGGAGGTAGCCGGTCGTCTCCCTTCCGGCAGAGGCACGGCGCCACCCGGGCGCGCGATGCTTACGGCCATGGTCTACATCGTCGGACTTCTGGTGTTGGCCGTGCTTCTGGTCGGCAGCGCGGTCGCGGTTCTCATCGCCATTGCGCGCCTGGAAGAGATCCTGCCGCCGACCCCGCTGGCGGCGGGTGAACCCAGGCATCGTGCGGGGGTGAGTACCGTCGGCGCAGACCCCGCGGACCGCCGGTCCGAAATGCCGGCGTACGCGCGCCGGCGCGGCCCGCTTCGCCCTCAGTGACTGGATTCGGCAGCGTGCGCCGGGCTGTACCGCGCCGGGGCACGCCGTGCACGGCCGCTCGAGAGCGCCGAGGTGCGGGCGCGCCAAGCGGTCGGTGAGCATCCCGTCCAGCGCCGGAAGGCGCGGGTGAAGGCGCTGCTGCACGAGAAACCGAGCAGGTTGGTGATCTCCGCGACGCGGTACTGCGGCTCGCTCAGGTAGGCGAGGGCGAGTGCGTGGCGCGTCTCGTCGAGGATCTCGGTGAAGGTCGTGCCGCTCTCGCCGAGCTTGCGTTGCAGCGTGCGGGCGCTGACGTTGAGGACGTCGGCCACTTCCTCCTGGGTGGGCTCGCTGTGCTTGAGGCGATGGGTGAGCACCGTGCGCACGCGCGCTTCCATGTTGTGACGCTCGATGCGCGCCAGATAGCGTGCGCAGATCGCATCGCTCAGACGCGCCAGCTCCGGATTGCCGCTGTCGAGCACGCGCTCGATGCTGTTGCGATCGAAGCGCAGACGGTTGAACTCGGCCCCAAAGCGCATCGGCGCGCGCCACAGCCGCTCGAAATCATCGAGCACCAGCGGCTGCGGTCGGCACAGCTCCACGGCCAGCGGACAGAAGGTACGCCCGATCAGTGAGCGGCACATGCGCAGGTACGCTCCCACAAGAGCGTCGATCGACTCCACCGGCACCTCGGTTACCGGCTCGATGTAGAGGTGGTATTCCGCGCCACAGCGCAGGAAGCGGTACGTCACGGCATCGCTGACGACTCCGGAGTAGCGCTGCAGGCGCTCAAACGCCTCGCGCAGCGTCGAGCTGGCACTCAACCCATAGCCCAGGGCGTGGAAGCTCATGTGGGTGAAGTAGCGGGCCAGCTTCACGCCAAAGGCCGGATCGCCGGTGGTCTGCAGCGCCACCTGCCACAACCGACCGGTCATCGACAGCGGGCAGCGTGCGTCCGGTCCGCCGAGGTCCTGCAGGTCAAAGCCCGCCTGCGCCAGTAGCGCGGAACCATCATATCCGGCGGCGTCGAGCGCCCGGCCGAAGGCCTTCACCCAGCTCACCAGTATCGAGTTCTGACTCGTCGCGGCGAGTGTCCGCATACCGTTCGATCCCCCCCCGGATAGAAGCAGTAAATGAAGCGCAGATAAGAGCTTAGCTCCAAAGGGAGTCGAGCGTCGATCGGACGGCCCGGAGGGCCCCGTAGCGTGTGCCCCTCGGCGCCTTGGCACGGGATGACTCGCCCTTAGGGTGCATACCGTGGCGTCAGCGCTACAGGCGGTTTGTGGCGGCTGCGGTTAAAAGGTTGGCGGCTGGGGTGCCTGCCGGCACGGGCGACTTGCCTAAGCTTCCGGCAGGCAGTTCTGCCTGGGGGATGCGGCGCGCGCCTGAGGGGTGCCGCATTGGCAAGAGACGCACTTCCGCCGGCAGCGGCGCCGCGGGAAACGGGATAAGCATCATGGTCATGAACTCGGCTCGGACTGGAATTAATTCAAATCGGTGGGTCTTGAGGGGCGTCGCGGCCCTGGGTGCAGCGGCCCTCGCATCTGCCGCGGCGGTGAGCCGTGCGGCGGATGCCAGCGCCGCCACGGCAGGCCCCGACCAGCTCTCGGAAGTGGTCATCACGGCCCAAAAGCGCAGCGAGAACCTGCAGGACGTGCCGATTGCCGTGATCGCACTGTCCGGCCAGCAGCTGCAGGACGCCGGCGTCACCGACATCAAGAACATGCAGGCCCTGACGCCCGGACTGACCGTGACCTCCACGACCTCGGAGAACGTGACGACGGCACGCATCCGTGGCATCGGCACGGTCGGTGACAACGTCGGACTTGAGTCCTCGGTCGGGGTGGTCATCGATGGCGTCTACCGGCCGCGCAACGGCGTCGGCTTCGGCGACCTCGGCGAGATCGACCGCATCGAGATCCTCGAGGGTCCGCAGGGCGAGCTGTTCGGCAAGAACAATGACGCCGGCATCATCAACATCGTCACCAAGCGGCCCTCGAGCACCTTCGGGGTGATGGGCGAGATCAGCGGCGGCAATTACAACGACCGCGAGGTGCGCGGCTCGATCACCGGTCCGGTCGGAGACATCTCCGCCTTCCGCCTCTATGCCGGCTATCAGAAGCGCGACGGCTTCCTCGACGTCGATACGGGACCTGGGCCGAACGGCGACGACAAAGCCAACGACCGCAACTTCTACACCGTGCGCGGCCAGTACGAGATCAAGCCCTCCGGGGACTTCGATGTGCTGTTCATCGGCGACTTCACGCGCCGCAACGAGGTGTGCTGCCAGGCGACGCCCTCGACCCCGGGCCCCTGGGCGCCGATCCTCAGCGCGCTTGCCACGGTTCCGGCGCTCGGCGCCCCGCCGAACGGGCTGCCCTTCCCGACGAGCTACCAGAGTGCGAGCGACCGCTCCTCGTATGCTAATTACCCGATCGCGCAGCAGATCTGGGACCGGGGGTTCTCGGCGCAGATCGATGCCAATCTCGGCGCCGCGCGCCTCACCTCGATCACCGCCTGGCGCGACAACAGCATCAACGCCGGCAACGATCCGGACTACAGCCAGGTGCCGCTGGTGCAGGAGCCGGCCAATGGCAACGTTACCGACTTCAAGCAGATGAGCGAGGAGCTGCGGCTCGCCGGCAAGAGCGAGTGGCTCAACTGGCTGGTCGGCGTCTTCGCCGACAAGGAGATCCTCAACAATACCTCGACGATCCTCGCCGACGATGACTTCGACCTGTATCTGGGCGGGGTGTCGACGGTCGCCATACCCGGCCAGGCGCCCAACTTCCTCCTGGTCCCGGAGCTCACCGGCAACGCGCCCGGCGGCACCTTCGTACCGGGCGTCTCCGGGCAGGCGGACGCTTACCGGCAGACTGAGAAGAGCTACGCCTTCTTCACCAACGAGACCTTCTCGCTCACCAAGCAGCTGGAGCTCACCGCCGGGCTGCGCTACACGCACGAGGAGAAGGACGAGACCGCGAGCTACACCAACCCCGATGGCGGCGCGGGCTGCGGGCAGATCCTCAACCCGAAGTTCCCGCCGCCGACCCCGTACGTCCAGGCGCTGCTGCTGGGTTACGGCTGCGCGACCCCGTTCAATCCCTTCTTTAACGGCATCGTGCACGACCAGTCCCTGAGCGAGAACGATCTGAACGGGACGCTCAAGCTCTCCTACCACTTCGCTCCCGACGTCATGGGGTATGTGTCGTGGGGCAACGGCACCAAGGCTGGCGGCTTCAACCTGGCGCGCGTGACCGACGGCGTCGATCTCAATCCCATCCTCGACACCTTCTTTCCGCGCGAGACGGTCAATTCCTATGAGCTCGGCATCAAGAGCGAGCTGGCGCAGCACACCGTGCGTTTGAATGCGGCCGTCTTCGACCAGCGCTACAAGAACTTCCAGCTGAACACCTTCACTGGCATCGTGTTCGTGGTGAGCTCGGTCGCCGATGTCGAGTCCAAGGGCGCCGAGCTCAGCATGCAGTGGCTCACGCCGCTGTCGGGCCTGAGCCTCTCCGGTGGCGTCGTCTACGCCGATACCCAGATCACCGAGTTCGGCGACTCGGCGCCGCTGTTCGCGGCTGACCGCCTCAACGACCGCCTGTCGTTTGCGCCGCTGTGGTCGGGAGTGGTCTCGGCCAACTACGACATAGCCCTTGCGCGCAGCCTCACCCTGCGCCTGAGCGCGGATGAGAAGTACACCTCCTCGTACAACACCGGCTCGGATCTGGATCCGCTGAAGATCCAGGGCGCCTACGGGCTGCTCGGGGCACGCATCGGCATCGGCGCACCCGACGGGCACTGGGCATTCGAGGTCTGGGGCCAGAACCTCACCAACAAGGGCTACTTCCAGGTCGCCTTCGATGCGCCGTTCCAGGGCATCCCCGGGGTCGCCAACCAGATCGACTCCTTCATCGGGGACCCGCGTACCGTGGGCGCGACGCTGCGCGTGAAGTTCTAGTGCGGGGCGCGGGTTAACATCCGCGCTCGGTCACAGGAGTAACGAATCCGATGGGCATGCTCGGCTTTCAGGTTGCAGGTGATGTGGCGGTCCTCACGCTCGAGAATCCCCCCGTCAACAGCCTCGGACTGGAGCTGCGCCGCGCGATCGTCGAGGCCGTGGGCCGTGCCGAAGACGATCCGGCGGTGCGTGCCATCGTGCTCATCGGCTCGGGCAAGGGCTTCTCCGGGGGCGCGGACATCCGCGAGTTCGGCACGCCGAAGTCGTTTGCGCCGCCGCATCTGCCGGCAGTGCTCAAGGCTGTCGAGGGCTGCTCCAAGCCCGTCATCGCAGCGCTCGACGGGGTGTGCATGGGCGGGGGATGTGAGCTGGCGCTGGCCTGTCATTACCGCATCGCCAGCCGCGACGCCCAGATCGGTCTGCCGGAGGTGAAGCTCGGCCTGCTGCCCGGAGCAGGCGGCACGCAGCGCCTGCCGCGCGTCGTCGGCCTGGAGCGGGCGCTGAACCTGATCGTGTCCGGCAATCCGGTGCGGGCGGAAGAACTCAAGGACACCGCGTTCCTGGACGCGCTGGCGCAGGGGAGCCTGCCTGAGGCGGCGCTCGCCTTCGCCCGCGGGCTCATCCGCGAGGGCAAGGGCCCCAGGCGTGTCCGCGACCTGAAGATCAGCATGGCCGATGCCGAGGGCTTCCTCACCATGGCACGCACCGCCGTGCGCGCCGCTGCGGGTCCCTACCCGGCCCCGCCGGCCTGCGTCGAGGCGCTGGCGGCGGCGGTGAAGGAGCCCTTTGAAGCCGGGCTGCGGCGGGAGCGCGAGCTGTTCGTCACGCTCATGGCTTCCCCGGAGTCCGCGGCGCTGCGGCACATCTTTCAGGCCGAGCGCGCCGCGGGGCGCGTGGCGGACATCCCCGAGAGCGTCGCGCCGCGCGCCGTGAACCGCGTCGGCGTCGTCGGTGCCGGCACCATGGGTGGCGGCATCACCATGGCGCTGATCAACGCCGGCATTCCCGTGGTGCTGCTGGAGAGTACCGCGGCGGCGCTCGAGCGCGGACTTGCCACCATCCGCCGCAACTACCAGGGGCAGCTGAAGAAGGGCAAGCTCACCCCCGAGGCGCTCGAGCAGCGCCTCGCCCTCATCCAGCCCACGCTCGACTACGCGCCGCTCGGCGCGGTCGATCTGGTCATCGAGGCGGTATTTGAGCAGCTGGACGTGAAGAAGCAGGTGTTCCTCAAGCTCGACCAGGTAGTGCGCCCCGGCGCCGTGCTCGCCTCCAACACCTCGGCGCTGGATCTGAACACCATCGCCGCCTTCACCGGCCGGCCGCAGGACGTGGTCGGCATGCACTTCTTCAGCCCCGCCAACATCATGCGCCTGCTCGAGATCGTGCGCGGCGCCAGGACCGCACCCGACGTGCTCGTCACCGCGCTGGCCCTGGCCAAGCGCATCAGGAAGGTTGCGGTGATCGCCGGAGTCTGCGACGGCTTCATCGGCAACCGCATGGTCGCGCGCTACGGGCAGGCGGCACACGACCTGCTCATCGCCGGCGCCTCGCCCGAGCAGATCGACCGGGCGCTCGAGACATTCGGCATGGCCATGGGGCCGTTTCGCATGAATGACCTCGCCGGCCTCGACGTCGGCGCCATGTGGCGGCGGCGCCTGGCGGCGGAAAACCCCGACAGGGACTATGCCAACGTCGCCGACCTTCTGGTGGATGCGGGGCGGCACGGCCAGAAGACCGGCGCGGGCTGGTACCGCTACCCGCCGGGCTCGCGCACCGCGGTGCCGGATCCGGAGGTGGACCCCTACGTGGTGCGCTTTCGCGGCGCGCGCGGCATCACCGCGCGCGCCGTGAGCGATACCGAGATCGTCGAGCGCTGCATCTACGCGCTCGTGAACGAGGGTGCGCGCATCGTCGAGGAGGGCATCGCGCAGCGCAGCTCCGATATCGACATCGTGTATCTGAATGGCTATGGCTTCCCGGCCTACCGCGGCGGCCCGATGTTCTACGCCGATCAGGTGGGCCTCCACGAGGTGGCCCGCGCGCTGCGGCGCATCGCCGCCACGGCGGGCCGCGAAGCCGAGTTCTGGCAGCCGGCGCGGCTGCTGACCCGGCTCATCGAGCAGGGCGGGACTTTCAGCCAGGCCGCGGGAGCCGCATCGTGACCGACGCTGTCATCGTTTCTACGGCGCGCACCGGACTGGGCAAGAGCTGGAAGGGCGCCTTCAACATGACCTACGGCGCGACGCTCGGGGCGCACGCGGTGCGGCACGCGGTCGAACGCGCCCGCCTGGAGCCGGCCGAGGTCGAAGACGTCATCATGGGCTCGACCTTCGGCGAGGGCACGACGGGCGGTAATATCGCCCGCGCCATCGCCCTGCGCGCGGGACTGCCGGTGTCCACCGCAGGACTGAGCATCAACCGCTTCTGCAGCTCGGGCCTGCAGTCGATCGCGCTCGCGGCCCAGCGCATCATCAGCGGCGAGTCGCAGGTGCTGGTCGCAGGCGGCCTGGAGAGCATCTCCTGCGTCCAGAACGACGCCAACACCCGCATGCTCGCCGATCCCTGGATCGCCGAGCACAAGCCGACCCTGTACTGGTCGATGCTGCAGACGGCGGAGAACCTCGCACAGCGCTATCACATTCCCAAGGAGGCGCAGGACGCCTACGGGGTACGCAGCCAGCAGCGCGCCGCGGCGGCGCAGGAGGCCGGGCGCTTCCGCGAGGAGATCGTGCCGATGCGCACGGTGATGGGTGTCGCCGATGCGGCCGCCGGCACGCTCACGCGGCGCGAGGTGACCATCGACCGCGACGAGGGCATCCGCCCCGACACCACGCTCGAGGCGGTGAGCAAGATCCGGCCGGCGCTGCCGGGCGGAGTCATCACCGCCGGCAACGCCAGCCAGTTCTCCGACGGCAGCAGCGCCTGCGTCGTCATGAGCGCGCAGCTGGCCGAGAAGCGCGGACTCAAGCCCCTGGGGCTGTTTCGTGGCTTCGCGGTTGCCGGCTGCGAGCCGGACGAGATGGGCGTGGGTCCCATCTACGCGGTGCCGAAGCTGCTCGCCCGCACCGGCTATCAGGTCAAGGACATCGGGCTGTGGGAGCTCAACGAGGCGTTCGCCTGCCAGGTGCTCTACTGCCGCGATCAGCTGGGCATTCCGGATGAGCTGCTCAACGTCAACGGCGGGGCGATAGCGGTGGGTCATCCCTACGGGGTGAGCGGCGCCCGGCTCACCGGCCACGCCCTCATCGAGGGCAGGCGGCGTGGCGCGCGACTGGTCGTGGTCACCATGTGCGTGGGCGGCGGTCAGGGGGCCGCGGGGCTGTTCGAAGTCCTCTAGGACCTGCACCGCGCATGTCATCGCTTCGCGCAGCAGAGGGCTCCCGGCTCCGGCCGCAGCCGCGCGGCGCCCGCTAGAACCTCACCCCGTGGGCACCGCGCACCTCAAGCACTGGCCCCGCAACAGCCTCGCGCACCTCGATGCGCCGGCCACCAGTCTTTTCTACAACCTCGAGGTATCCGCGCGCCGCCGTCCCGATAAGGCGGCGCTCATCTACTACGACACGCCCGTGAGCTTTGCCGAGCTGCATGCCGAAGCCGAGCAGCTGGCCGGGTACCTGCAGCAGCGCTGCGGCGTGCGGCGCGGCGACCGGGTGCTGCTGTTCATGCAGAACAGCCCGCAGTTCGTCATTGCCTACTACGCGGTGCTGCGCGCCGATGCCGTGGTGGTCCCGGTCAATCCCATGTACCTGACCGAGGAGTTCCGGCGCTGCGCGCGCGACGCCGGAGCCAGCGTTGCGGTCGTCGCCCAGGAGCTGTACGGCCGGCTCGACCCGCTGGTCGCCGCCGGGGAGCTCAAGCATGTCGTGCTGGCGACCTACCGCGACTACCTGCGCCGCCCCACCGACCTCACGGTGCCCGACTTCATCAGCGCCGCGCCCACAGCGGTGGCCCGCGCGCAGGTCGTGCCCTGGATGCAGGCGCTCGCAGCGGCGCTTGCGCCCGGCCCGCTCACCAGCGGCGCGGACGATCTGGCCGTCATGCCCTACACCTCAGGCACGACGGGGGAGGCCAAGGGCTGCATGCACTCGCACCGCACGGTGATGCACACGACCGTGGCTTCGGTGCAGTGGTTCTCCCTGCCGGCGGAGCTGACCACGCTCGCGCTGGCGCCGTTTTTCCACGTCACCGGCATGCAGGGAAGCATGAACAGCCCCATCTACAACGGCAACACCGTCGTGCTGCTGCCGCGCTGGGACCGCGACGTGGCGGCGCGCTGCATCGAGCGCTACCGGGTCTCGGGATGGACCGCGGTGCCGACCATCATTCAGGACTTCTATCTGAACCCCGATCTCGCCCGCTACGATCTGTCCTCGATCCGCCAGCTGCATGGGGGCGGCGCGGCCATGCCGGCGGCCGTGGCACAGCGCCTCTCCGACCTCGGCGTCACCTACTACGAGGGTTACGGGCTGTCCGAGACCATGGCGGCGACCCACATCAATCCGCCGCAGCTCGCCAAGAAGCAGTGCCTGGGCATCCCCATCTACGGGGTGGATTCGCGCGTGGTCGATCCGCACACCCTGCGCGAGCTGCCCCCCGGCGAAGTCGGCGAGATCGTCACGCACGGCCCGCAGGTGATGCTCGGCTACTGGAACAGACCCGAGGAAAGCGCGCGTGCCCTGGTCGAGATCGACGGCAAGCGCTTCCTGCGCACCGGGGACCTGGCGCGCGTGGACGAGGACGGCTTCTTCTTCATGGTCGACCGGCTCAAGCGCATGATCAATGCCGCCGGCTTCAAGGTCTGGCCGAGCGAGGTCGAGACCCTGATCTACCGGCACCCGGCAGTGCAGGAGGCCTGTGTCATAGGCGCCCGCGACGCCCACCGCGGCGAGACGGTCAAGGTGCTCGTGGTGCTGCGCCCGGAGCAGCGCGGGCGCCTGAGCGAGGCGGATCTCATCAGCTGGTGCCGCGAGCAGATGGCGGCCTACAAGGTGCCGCGGCTGGTCAGCTTCGTTGACAGCCTGCCGAAGTCCGGCAGCGGCAAGATCCAGTGGCGCGAGCTGCAGGAACGCGAGCTGGCCAACAGTTGACTGCGCATACCGACAGACAGCGAGTGCCTCCATGGACCTGAACTACACCCCCGCGGAGCGGGCGTTCCGCGACGAAGTGCGCGCCTTTCTTCAGGCCGAAGTGCCGGCGGAGGTGCGCGCCAAGCTGCGCCTCGGCCGCCGCCTCACCAAGGCGGACATGGTGCGCTGGCAGCAGATCCTCCACCGCCGCGGCTGGGGCGCGGGCATGTGGCCGCAGCGCTTCGGCGGGGCCGGCTGGAGCGTGGTGCAGCAGCACATCTTCGAGGAGGAGAGCGCCGCCGCCCACGCGCCGCCGCAGATTCCCTTCGCGCTGCGCATGGTCGCGCCGGTCATCATGAGCTTCGGCAGCGCCGCGCAGCAGGAGTATTTCCTGCCACGCATCATCAGTGGTGAGCACTGGTGGTGCCAGGGCTACTCCGAGCCGGGAGCCGGCTCGGACCTGGCGTCGCTCCGTACCCGCGCCGTGCGCGATGGCGCGCACTACTTGGTCAACGGGCAGAAGACCTGGAACACGCTCGGGCAGTACGCCGACTGGATCTTCTGCCTGGTGCGCACCAGCACCGAGGGACGCGAGCAGCATGGCATCTCCTTCCTGCTGATCGACATGAAGTCCCCCGGTATCCGGGTGAAGCCCATCATCACCCTGGACGGCGAGCATGAGATCAACGACATTTTCTTCGACGAGGTGCGCGTGCCGGTCGCGAACCTGGTCGGGGAGGAGAACCAGGGCTGGACCTACGCCAAGTTCCTCCTCAACCACGAGCGCACCAACAACGCCGGGATCGGCAACTGCAAGCGCGCCCTGGCCCAGCTGAAGCAGATCGCCGCCACGCAGCGCGCCGGCGGCCGGCCGCTCAGCGAGGACGTGCGCTTCCAGGACCGCATCGCGCAGGTCGAGCTCGAACTGATGGCGCTCGAGATCACCAACCTGCGGGTGCTGTCGGCCTTTGCGCGTGACAACCGCCCGCCGGGGGCGGAGGTGTCGGCGCTGAAGATCAAGGGCTCGGAGATCATCCAGCAGCTGGCCGAGCTGAAGATGCAGGCGCTCGGGCACGACGCGCTGCCGTGCCTGCCCGAGGCGCTCGAGCCGCAGTGGCAGGCGGATGAGCTGCTCGCGGCGCACTACGCCCCTTACGCGCCGGCGCTCTCGGGCCAGTACTTCAATCTGCGCAAGACCACCATCTACGCCGGATCGAACGAGATCCAGCGCAACATCATCGCCAAGATGATCCTGGGGCTGTAACCGACCATGGACTTCCGCTACACCGAGGAACAGCTGGCGCTGCGCGAGACGCTGCAGCGCTTCATCGATCGCGACTACGGCTTTGAGCAGCGGCGCGCGCTCACGCGCAGCGAGCTCGGATTCTCCGCGCC
Source organism: uncultured Pseudomonadota bacterium (assembly GCA_963825385.1). Taxonomy (GTDB): domain Bacteria; phylum Pseudomonadota; class Gammaproteobacteria; order Steroidobacterales; family Steroidobacteraceae; genus 13-2-20CM-66-19. The sequence goes on from CAWGSX010000003.1 coordinate 916,155, forward strand.
GGCCTGGGCCCGCTACGCCGACCTGGGGCTGCTCGCTCTCACCGTGCCGGAGGCGTACGGCGGGCTCGGCGGGAGTGGGATCGACGTCATGGTGATCATGGAGCAGATCGGGCGCGGACTGCTGCTCGAGCCCTACCTCAGCACGGCGGTGCTCGGCACGGGCATTCTGAGTGCGGCCGGCTCCGAGGGGCAGAAGCAGGAGCTGCTGCCGCGGATCGCCGCCGGGGGCGTGCGCGTGGCGCTGGCCGCCTACGAGGCGGCGGCGCGCTACGATCTGGAGGCGGTGGCGACGCGCGCGCGCCGTGAGGGCGAGTCCTGGCGGCTCGATGGCCACAAGAGCGTCGTGCTCGATGCCCCTTCCGCGGACCTGTTGCTGGTGTCAGCCCGCCTCGGCGAGTCAGCGCGCGAGGGGCTCGGCGTGTTCCTGGTGCCGAGCCAGACGGCAGGGGTGAGGCTGCGCGCCTACGGCACGCACTCCGGTGGCCGTGCTGCGGAGCTCATGCTGCACGAGGTCCGGCTGCCGGGCGAGGCGCTGGTGGGTGCGGCGGGGCAGGGCACTGAGGTCCTGGAGCGTGGCGTGGATGCGGCGATCGCGGCGCTGTGCGCGGAGGCGTGCGGGATCGTCGCGGCCCTGAACGAGGCGACCCTGGCCTACCTCAAGAACCGCAAGCAGTTCGGTGTGCCCATCGGCGTCTTCCAGGCGCTGCAGCACCGCATGGCCGACATGTACATCGCCGGCGAGCAGGTGCGCAGCATGGCCATCATCGCCGCCGCCGCCGCCGGGGAGACGGACGCGGCGCGCCGGCGCCGTGCCATCTCGGGCGCCAAGGCGTACATTGGCCGCGCGGCGCGCTTTGTCGGCCAGCAGGCGGTGCAGCTGCACGGCGCCATGGGCGTCGTCGACGATCTGATTGTCAGCCACTACTTCAAGCGGCTGACCATGATCGACATGACCTTCGGGGACGCAGATTTCCACCAGGCGCGCTTCGCCGCGTGCGCCGGCGTCCCGGCCGACTGAGATCGCGAGGCAGACGCTCATGGACGCGCAGATGACAGCCGGTGAGGTGCGCCAGCGGGTGAGTGCCGCCGAGTGGGAGCTGCGCGTCAACGTGGCCGCCGCCTACCGCCTGGTCGCGCTGTTTGGCTGGGACGACCTGGTGTTCACGCACATCTCCGCGCGAGTGCCCGGTGCCGAGCGGCACTTTCTCATCAATCCCTACGGGATGCTGTTCGAGGAGATCAGCGCCTCCTCGCTGGTGAAGGTCGACCTGGACGGGCGCAAGGTGCTCGACTCGCCCTTCGACATCAACCCGGCCGGCTTCACCATCCACAGCTGCATCCACGCTGCGCGCGAGGACGCGCATTGCATCGTGCACGTGCACTCACTGAACGGTGTAGCCGTCTCCGCGCAGAGCGGCGGCGTGCTGCCGATCTCGCAGCAGTCGTCTTTCGTGCTCGCCTCGCTTGCCTATCACGACTACGAGGGGGTGGCGCTGCATGCCGCGGAGCAGCCGCGCCTGGTGGCGGACCTCGGCGACAAGGCCTTTCTCATGCTGCGCAATCACGGCCTGCTCACCGTCGGCGCCACGCCCGCCGAGGCGTTCCTGCACATGTACCTGTTCGAGAGCACCTGTGCGATCCAGCTGCGCGCCCAGTCCGGGGGCGCTGAGCTGCTGCGGATCGGCCCGGCCATTCTCGCCGGCAGCCGCGCCGCCGCCGCGCAGGTGACGCGCGGCCAAGGCAGCGCTCTGGTGTGGCCGGGGCTGCTGCGCCGGCTGGACCGCCGCAATCCCGGCTACCGGGAGTGATGGCGTCAACCGGCGCGGCCTGGGGACGTTTGGGACAGAGCCATGCGCTGCATTCCTGGTGCCGCCGTACTGCTCACCGCCACCCTGGCAGGGCTCGCCGGCTGTTCCGATCAGCCGCAGAAGCGGCGCGAGACCGAGCTGGCGCGCTTCGAGGCCTATGCGGGTGCCCCGGTGGACAAGATCACCTGGATCGGGCGCTACGACCACTGGACGCCCCTGTCGCGCACGCAGCTCATCGTCTGGACGACCCCCTGGGATGCCTATCTGGTGCGCGTGGCCGACCCCTGCGCGGACCTGCCGTACGTAAACGGCATATCCTTCCGCACCAGCACCGACTACACCCTGCGCGTGCGCTTCGACTCGCTCCTCGTCAAGGGCTGGGTATGCCCGCTGCAGGAGATCCGTCCGGTGGACTACCGGCGCATGCAGGCAGATGACGCCCGCGCCCGCGGCACCGCGCCGCCGCCGGCGGCCGGCGCCGCCCACTAACGCGGGCGACTCATGTGACGGCTGAGCACGTCTCAGCCGTCGCGCCCGCGCGCCCCCGGGGCAGGGCCGCAGCGGCTACAGCTGAAGGCAATTTGCGGCAGCGGCGCGGATTTATCGTTTGTCCGTCCCGGCCGGCGCGCATAACGTGGCGCACGCCTCAAGCAGCCACGGGGATACCTATGCGTTCTGTGCTTCATCTGGGCATCGTCTTCGGCGCCGCCCTGGCGCCTTGCCCCCAGGCAACTGCGGCGCCGCCGATCACCGTAACGCATGCCCCGCTGGTGATGCGCATGAGCAAGGACGAGTTCCGCATCGCCTTTGGCATCAACGCGCCGCGCTGCGCGGATGGCTGCTACGGCCAGATCCACTACCGCGTCAACTGGCGCGCCGACGACGGTACGACGCGCGCGGAGCTGAAGCGTGTGAGCTTCAGCGTCGACCCGCACACGGCACGCTCCATTGCCGTCGATCGGCAGTTCTTCGATACGGCAGAGGCCGAGCACACGACCGAGATCCTCGCCGTCCACGTCGAGCGCATCGAGTGCCATCCGCGCCTGCCGGCGCGCGCCCTGTGAAGGGCCGCGGCTCCGTCCGCGCGGCACGTTAGCTTGGAGCCGCGCCGCCGGAGGGTCTAAGATCGCGCGGCGGCGCGCCCCTGGAGGCGCGCGTCCACACAGCGCGCATGAATCAGCCCACACCCAGCGGGTCCCCGAGGCCCGATTCGCGCCGCACCGCCGTCATCGGCCTGGTGATCGCGGTGGCGCTGGTTCTCATCGGTCTGGTGCTGGTGAAGATCCTCGGCGATTCGGGGCGCCTGCAGGATTGCGTGATGTCGGGCCGCACCAATTGCGCGCCCATTGATTCCAGCACGCAGCCGCCGCCGTGACCGCAGCGGACGAGGGCGCCGCGCCAGGCAACCAGCCCGGTGAGCTGTGCGATTACAACCTCTTTGCGAGCCACCCGGCCCTGCGCGAGGCGCTGGTGCGCGAAGGTGCGGGCCGGGAGACGGCGCTTCTTGAGGCACTCGGCGCGCGCCTGGGCAGCGCGGAGATGGCCGCGCTGGCCGTGGCCGCTGAGCGCAACCCCCCGCGCCTGCAGGCCCTGGATGCCCGCGGTGCGCGACGCGACGAGGTCGAATTCCATCCCGCCTGGCACGAGCTGCTGCGGCGCCTCATCGCCGCGGGCCTGCACACCAGTCCCTGGGCCGAGCCGCGCCCCGGAGCGCACGTGGCGCGGGCCGCGGGCTACATGCTGTGGGCCGAGGTTGAGAACGGCACGCAATGCCCCGCGACCATGAGCTATGGGGCCGTGCCGACGCTTGCGCGCCAGGGCGCGCACTTCGCGCCGTGGCTGACTTTGCTGTATTCGCGCTGTTATGACCCGCGTTTCCGGCCGGCGGCCGCCAAGGACGGGGTGCTGATCGGCATGGGCATGACCGAGAAGCAGGGCGGCTCCGATGTCCGCCTCAATACCACCACCGCGCGGGCGGCCGGGAACGCGGGGCCCGGCCGCGAATACCGGCTCGACGGGCACAAGTGGTTTTTTTCCGCCCCGATGTGTGATGCCTTTCTGGTGCTGGCGCAGGCTCCCGGCGGCCTGTCCTGCTTCCTGGTGCCGCGCTTTCAGCCCGACGGCCGCATCAACGGGCTGCACCTGCAGCGGCTCAAGGACAAGCTCGGCAACCGCTCCAACGCCTCGAGCGAGGTGCAGTTCGTGCACGCCTACGGGGAGCTGGTGGGCGAGGAGGGGCGCGGCGTCGCCACGATACTGGAGATGGCGGTGTATACGCGTCTGGACAACGCCGTCAGCTCAAGTGGCCTCATGCGCCAGTGCGTGTCGCAGGCGCTGCACTATGCGCGCCGCCGGCACGCCTTCGGGCGGGCACTGAGTGCGCAGCCGCTCATGCGCAACGTGCTGGCCGATCTGGCGCTCGAGTGCGAGGCCGCCGTGGTTCTGGTCATGCATCTGGCGCGGGCCTTCGATGCCCAGCAGGACGAGGCCGCGCAGGCCCTGCGGCGCATCCTCACGCCGGTCGCCAAGTACTGGGTGTGCAAGCGCGCTGCGGCGGTGTGCACCGAGGCGATGGAAGTGCTCGGCGGCAACGGTTACGTCGAGGACGGACCGCTGGCGCGCCGCGTCCGCGAGGCGCCCCTCAACTCGATCTGGGAGGGCGCGGGCAACATCATGTGCCTCGACCTTCTGCGCGCGCTCGGGCGCGAGCCGCGCACGCGCGAGGTCCTGCAGGGGCTGCTCGCTTCCGGGGCAGCCGGCGATCGCCGCTGTCAGCGCTACGTGCAGGCGCTGGAGCAGGATCTGCAGCACGCCGAGGAGGGTCGCGCCCGCGAGCTCACGCAGCGCGTGGCGCTCGCGGTGCAGGCCGCGCTGCTGCTCGAGCACGGCCCGGAGTCCTCGGCGCAGGCATTTATCGCGTCACGTCTGGACGGCGCGGCCCCGGCGGCTTTTGGTACTCTGCCGGCGGGCAGCGACTTCGAGGGCCTGATGCGGCGGGTGTTGAGCGACGGGACATGAGCGACAGCGCGAACCTGGAGCACGGCTTCAAGATCGGGGAACACGACCTCCTCGATTTCCTCAGCCCCGGCACTCTCGTCGGGGCGGTGGTCTATCTGGTGATCTTCATCATCTTCGGGCTCGTGTGCTCGAAGATCCTGCGGCTGCTGGTGCACGCGACCCTGACGCGCGAGGGGCACGTCGACCGCGGCGGCATCAGCTTCGTGCAGCAGCTGGCCACCGCGCTGATCTGGGTGATGGTGGTCATCCTGTACGCGCATCTGATCCCGGTGCTGCGCGCGCTCGGCACCGCCCTGCTGGCCGGAGCCGGGGTGGCATCGGTGGTGCTCGGGCTGGCGGCACAGAGCACGCTCGGCAACCTCGTGGCCGGCATCTCCATCACGATCTACCGGCCTTTCCGCCTCGGGGATACCCTGCAGGTGAGCGCCCCGACCGGAACCGAGATCGGCACGGTGCAGTGGATCTCACTTGGCTACACGACCCTGCTCACCCCCGACAATCGCCAGGTCGTGCTGCCGAACAGCGTCGCGGCCAACCAGGTGGTCCTGAACCTCAGCCGCACCTTCGTGGCCGCACTGATGTCGGTGACCATCCGCTGCTCGCGCAGCGTCGATCCGGCGAAGGTCTGCGACCTGGCACGGCAGGCGGCTGCGGACATTCTCGGCGAGCAGGCCGTGCAGGGCTGTTACATGACCAAGGTGGACGCAAGCGGCGCGCTCTTTGATCTGCGCCTGCGCGCGCCCGAAGCGGGCCCGCGCGAGCCGCTGCGCGCGAAGCTGCTGACCCACCTCGTGGAACGCTTTTCCGGTGCGGAGTTCGGCGGCGCCCCGGGGGAACTGCCTACTTTCAGCTGAGCTTGGCGGCGCCACCGCGGCATGCGTGCCGCACGTGGCTCCGCTCTCGGGGCGCTTTGTCAGGCCCTGCGGCTGCGGCCAGGATCCTTGGCGCCGCTGCCCGGGTGCGCGTGCGGAGTATTCATGATCAGCGGCTACAGTGACCACGCGGCCAACGAGCGCACCTTCCTCGCGTGGGTGCGCACCGGTATCGCCGTCATGGCGTTCGGCTTTGTCATCGAGAAGTTCAACCTCTTCATGCTCACCCTGGCAGGCACCGCGCTTGATGCCGAGCAGCGCGCCCGCCTGGCCGGCCTGGTCGGGCGGGTGGGGCGCTACGACGGCCTGGCGCTGATCTTCAGCGGCGTCGGGCTGGTGGTGCTGGCGACGGTACGCTTCATGCGCACCACGCGGCTGCTCGACGATGCCCAGGCACATCCGGCGCAGAGCGTGCGCACCGAGGTCGTGCTGAGTGCATGGCTGGTACTGCTGATCGCCGCGTACGGGGTGTATCTGGCCTTCGGCTGAGCGTGCGGCGCGGTGGGCCTAGCGCAGCTCGCTCAGCAGCCACTCGACGAAGCGGCGCGTGTCCTGCTCCATCTCGGAGTACGGGCCCGGCTGGTAGTAACGCGAGTCGATGCCCTGCTGGTTGAGCTCGATGATGCGCTTGTCGGCGAGACTGGTGACGCGCCACAGCCACGTCAGCTGCTCGAGGCGGTAGTCCGCCCCCTCACGCGCATCGCCACGCACCAGCCACAGCACCTCCATGTCGGTGCTGTTCACCGCCTTGGGAATGAAGCGGTAGATGAGCCCATGGTCCGGATACGCCAGAAAGTCACTGGTGATGCCCAGGTCGAAGAAGGTGACCCCGCCGTCGTAGTCCGGGAACTGCCCCATGAGCGGGGCCAGCGGCCCGCCCCCCTCACTGCCGCTCACCGTGCCCTCAGCCAGCGCCGAGCGCAGGCTGGCGGCGGCCTCCTGTCCGGCATCGGCGTGGCTGCCCCAGTAATTGGCCTCGCGGATGGTAACGCCGAGCTCGCGCGCACGGCGCCGCACGCGCTCGTCGGCGGCTGTGTTCTGGGCCGCCGGGCGCGCATAGAGGTGGAAGCGCGAGTATTCCTCGTGTGCCGGTCCGCAGTGGTAGCACTCCATGTAGTTCTCCACCGCGAGCTTCCAGTTGGCGCGGACCGGGAAGGTTTCACGGTGCGCTACCTTTGCCTGCCCCCAGCCGTAAGCGCGGGCGGTCCCTTCGAGCACCGCGGTCACGTGCTCGAGTCCGAGGGGCTCTGGCGCGAACGACACCAGGATCAGGCCCTCAAGAACGCGCACGGCCAGGCGCTTCAGGCCGTACTCCTCGCGCCGGAAGCCGGGCAGCATGCGCGGGGCAGCCCGCAGGGTGCCATCGAGGCCGTAGTTCCAGGCGTGGTAGGGGCAGATGAAGCCGCCGCCGCGTGCCCGGCCCGCCGTCTCCGTGCACACCCGCGAGCCGCGATGGCGGCACACGTTCAGCAGCGCATGCACGCTGTCCGCGGCGCGCACGATGATGACCGACTCGCCGCAGATCTCGGTCGTGAAGAAGTCGCCCGGGTTCGCCACCTGGCTGGCATGTCCGGCACAGTGCCAGTGACGCTCGAGCAGCCGGCGGCGCTCGCGCTCAAACAGCTCCGGATCGCAGTAGAACTCCCGCGGCAGGGCGTGCCCGGGGCGAACGGAGGCGAGCGCCCGCGCCCAGTGCTCGTCCTGGGCGCCGTGCGGCAATCCCGTCGGCGCTGCGCTCATGCGCCGCTCGTGCCGGCGGCGCAGGCCGCGGTCACCGCTCCGGCCTTACCTGACCGTAACCAAGCGAACCGATCTGCACGAGCATGCGGTCCCGGTCCGGCACGACGTTGCAGCCCGCCCTCGCGCTGCGGTGCGAGGGCGGTAATGCCCAGGGGGTTGGGCGGGCGCACCGCGGTCACGGCGGTGCCAAGCTTCCCGGTGGAGGGCTCGGCCCGGGTCACCTCGGCGCAGGCCGCCTGAACCTCAGCACTCCGGGCGCCTTCGCTGCTAACCTTGGAGCCGCACCAGAGGGTGCCGCCCTGCGCCAGGGTGGACCAGACTGCGTCGGCCGCGAACAAACAACGGAACTTCATGGCGCACCGACACTAGCGTTTCGGTCTACGACAAGCAATTTCACAGGGCTGCCCGGGCCATGCCCGCCGCACCCGGAGTTTGGAGCGATGGCACTGAAGGTTCTGTATTCGACCAGAGCCACAGCCGCGGGCGGGCGCAATGCTCAGGCGAGTAGCGATGGCGGGGTCCTCCGGGGCAGGCTGTCGCTGCCAAAGGCAATGGCTGGCCCGGGCGGGGCCGGCGCCACCACCTCCAACGCCGTGCGCAGCGACGTGCCGATGAGCCTGCGAGTCACCGTTGACTGAGCGGCGCCACGCGCACCGCCGGGTGGCAGCGGGCGGCGTGCACCCGTGATTGCGAGCCACGCCGCCTTGGGTGTCGCCGTGGTGCTGGCGCTGCACATCGGCTGCGCACTGGTGGCCTCCGCGCACGCGCTGCTCACCAAGCCCGATCCGGCCAGCGCGTTCGGCTGGATCGTCATGTGTTTCCTGTTCCCGCTGGCCGGCTCGGCGCTGTACTTCTTTTTCGGCATCAACCGCGTGCGCTCGCGCGCGCGTCAGCTGCGCGCCGGGCTGCAGCCGATCCGTGATTCAGCGCCGCGGCCGGCGCCCGATGACCTCGTCGCGCAGCTGACGCATATCGGTGATGCCGTCACCCAGTGGACGCGGGTCGCGGGCAATCGGATCCAGCCCCTCGAGAACGGCGAGAACGCCTTTCCGGCCATGTTGGAGGCCATCAACGGGGCCCGCACCTCGGTGTGGCTGGCCACCTATATCTTCGCGACGGATGCCGTGGGGCGCCAGTTTATCGCCGCCCTGGCCGGCGCGGCCGCGCGCGGCGTGCAGGTGCGGGTGCTGGTCGACGGGGTGGGGGAATGGTACAGCTGGCCCCACGTCGTGCCGCTGTTGCGGCGTGCGGGGGTGCGCACGGCGCGCTTTCTGAGCCCGCGGCTGCTGCCCTTCCCGCGCATCGCCATCAACCTGCGCAACCACCGCAAGCTGCTGATCGTCGACGGCAGTATCGGCTTTCTCGGCGGCATGAACATCGGCGGACGGGAGGTGGGCGGCCCGGCCACCGGCGCATGGCAGATCTGCACTTCCGCACCGACGGGCCCATCGTGGCGCAGCTGGGCCGCGCCTTCGGAGTGGACTGGAAATTCGCCTCCGGGGAAGAGCTGGGCGCCATTGCCGTTGCCCCGGCCGCAGCGGCCGGTCCGGCCACCTGCCGCGTCATCACCGACGGTCCCGACGAGGATGCCAGCAAGCTCCTCTACGTCATTCTCGGCGCCCTGTCGGTGGCGCGGCAGCAGATCCTGGTGATGACTCCCTATTTCATCCCGCAGCCCGAGCTGACTGCGGCATTTCAGGCCGCGGCGCTGCGTGGGGTCGAGGTGTGCCTGGTGCTGCCGGCACGCAGCAACCTGCGCTACGTGGACTGGGCCTCGCACCGCTGGCTGCCGCCGCTGCTTGGCGCGGGGCGTGCGTGTGTTCCTGCAGCCCGAGCCGTTCTCGCATTCCAAGCTTCTGATCGTCGATGGCGCGTACGCCCAGATCGGCTCGGCGAACATGGACCTGCGCAGTCTGCGGCTGAACTTCGAGATCGCCGTGGAGGTCTACTGCGCGCGCACGTGCGCGCAGCTGGTGCAGTATGTGTTGAGCGCGCGCGAGGAGTCCACGCCGTACACGCTGGCCGAGGCGCAGCGCACCTCGTGGGCTGCGCGGCTGCGCAACAGCCTGTGCTGGCTGCTCTCGCCCTACCTGTAGCGCCGAGCGCCCCCGCGGCGCAGCGGCACGGCCTGTTCTGCGGTGAACCGTGCGCCGGGACCGCCCAACCGCGGCGATCCCTGCGGCGCAGGCGCTACAGTGCGCCTCCGGAAACCAAGCCTGGGCGAGACCGTTCCATGCGCGCGCTGCTGCCTCGAGTTGCCATGTCGTGCCTTGCCCTGTGCGCGGTGCTGTGCGCGGCGGGTGCGCCGGCTGCGGCCCCGGCGCGCAGCTATCCGCTGACCCTGACACGCGGCTCACGACTGCTCGTCGCGGCCCGCATCAATGGCCAGCCGGTCGAGGCACTGTTGGATTCGGCCGCCGAAGCGACCTTCATTGATCCGCGGCTGGCTGAGCGCCTGCACCTGTCCGGTGGTGCGACCACCACTGCCCAGGGCTCGGGCGCCAAGACCTTTGAGGCGCGCCTCATAGCGGGCGTGCGCCTGGAGGCCTTCGGCGTGTCCGTGCCGGACCAGACGGTTGCGACCGCCGATCTTGGCGACGTCGGTCAGCGCCTGCTCGGGCGGCGCCTCGATGTGATCCTGGGACGTGAGATATTCGATGCGGCGCGCCTCAAGATCGATATCCGCGCGCGGCGCATCACGGTGCTCGGGCCGGAAGTTACGCCACCGGGCGTACGCCTGCCGCTGGTCAGCGCGCACGGCGTCGAGACCCTCCCGGTGCGGGTGGAGGGGCAGGGTCCCTTCGCCGCGACGTTCGATCTGGGCAACGGTTCGCAAGTGCTGATTGGCAGCCGCCTCGCACAAAAGCTCGGCGTCCTTGCGGACGGGCGGCCGGTGAGTACGCGCAGCGGCGGCGGACTCGGCGGCGCGACGCCGCGTCAGGTACTGGTGCTGCGCACCCTGGAGGTCGCCGGGCGCGCCTTTGACGACGTACCAGCCGCCGTGGATGCCCAAGCGAGTGCCACCGACGTCAACATCGGCGTCAGCATCCTGCGCCACTTCATCGTGACCACGGACTTCGCCGGCCACGCGGTGTGGCTCGCGCCCCGCACTGCACCCTAGCCCGAGAAGTCGATCACCACGCGGCCCTCGACGCGGTTGTCCCGCAAGGCGCGCAGGGTCTCGTTGATCGCCTCAAGCCTGATGCGCTGTATCTGAGCGCGCACCCGGCCGGCCGCCGCGAACGACAGCGCCTCCTCCAGGTCCCGGCGCGTGCCGACGATCGAGCCGCGAATGGTGAGCCGCTTGAGGACCACATCCAGAATCCGCGTCTCGAAGTTCCCGGGCGGGAGCCCTACAAACACCACCGTGCCCTTGCGTCGCGCTAGTCGCAGTGCCTGGGAGAAGGCGGTCGCGGCGGCGGCCGTGACCACCACGCCGTGCGCGCCGCCACCGGTGCAGGCCATGACCTGCTTGATCGCATCCGGCGCGCCAGCGTTCACGGTCGCATCGGCGCCGAGGGAGGCGGCCAGCGCGAGCTTGCGGTCGGTCGTGTCGAGCGCCACGACCTGCAGGCCCATGGCCTTGGCGTACTGCACGGCCACGTGGCCGAGGCCGCCGATGCCGCAGACCGCGAGCCACTGCCCCTCCCGGGCCTCGGTTTCCTTGATCGCCTTGTAGGTGGTCACACCTGCGCACAGGATCGGCGCGATCTCGGCGGGCTCGACCGTGCCAGGCAGACGCGCGACGTAGGCGGCGGTGCCGAGCGCGTACTCGGCAAAGGTGCCATTGACCGTATAACCGCTGGCGCGCTGCGCCGCGCACAGTGTCTCCCAGCCCGAGAGGCAGTATTCGCAGCGGCCGCAGGCGTCGTGGAGCCAGGCGATGCCCACCCGGTCACCCTCGTTGAGCCCGGTGACGCCTGCGCCCAGCGCGGCGACGCGGCCCGCGCCCTCATGACCGGGGATGAAGGGCAGCGGCGGGCGCGCGGGCCAGTCTCCGTCCGCCAGGTGCAGGTCGGTATGGCACACGCCACTCGCCTCCATGCGCACCAGCACCTCGCCGGGTCCGGGCTGCGGCAGCGGCAGCTCCTCCAGTGACAACGGCTCGGAGAATTGCCGCACCACGGCGGCCCGCATCGTCTTGGTCACGCCGGTACTCCGCTTCGGCTGCCCCTTAAGGCAGCGTTGCCAGACATTCTGGCATGGGAAGCGGCCGAGGGAGTGGCCGCGCGCTCAGCGCGTCACGAAGGCACGCTCGATGACGTAGTCACCCGGCTGGCCAATACCGGGCGAGATGCGAAATCCGCGCGCATCGAGCAACGCCTGGGTGCTGGCGAGCATGGCGGGATTGCCGCATACCATCACGCGGTCCTCGGCCGGATCCAGCGCAGGCATCTTCAGGTCCCGGAACAGCCGGCCGCTGTCGATGAGCTCGGTGAGGCGGCCACGGTGCACGTAGGGCTCGCGGGTGACGGTCGGATAATAGTGCAGCCGCTCGCGCACCGCTTCGCCCAGGTAGGGGTCGTCCTTGAGCCGCGCGATCTCGTGCTGGACCACGTCGGATTCCCGGATCCAGCGCACCCCATGCACGAAGATGACGTGTTCGAACCGCTCGTACACCTCCGGGTCCTTGATCAGGCTCATGAAGGGTGCGGCGCCGGTCCCGGTGCTGAGCAGGTACAGACGCTTGCCGGCATTGAGGTCATCGAGCAGTAGCGTGCCGGTGGGCTTGCGGCTGACGAGGATCTCGTCCCCCTCGCGGATATGCTGCAGGCGGGAGGTGAGCGGGCCATCGGGCACCTTGATGCTCAGAAACTCGAGGTGGTCCTCGTAATTGGCACTGGCGATGCTGTAGGCGCGCAGCAGCGGCTTGTCCAGCTGCAAGCCGACCATCACGAACTGGCCATTGGCGAAGCGGAATCCCGGCGCGCGGGTTGTGGTGAAAGTGAACTGCGTGTCGGTCCAGTGCTGTACTGAGAGCACGCGTTCGGTGTCGTAAGCTGCCACGGTTCAGGGTTCCTCGCTCATTGAGAAAATGGTTGCATGTTAGCGGCTGCGCAAAGCCGTACTGGCACTTCTGCGCATTGCCTCAGAAGCGGCGGTTATGAAGGAACGGTGCGCCGCCGGCGGGCACAGACCCGGCACGTTCATGGCGCCTGCTCCGCCATAGTGAGGGCTTCGGCGAAGTCCGCCGCGAAGCGCAGGCCGCTTGCGGCCGCAACCACGCCCATTTGCGTGAGCACCGCGCGCGGCTGCTCGGGCAGTCCGGCCAGGATCAGCTGCGTGCCGCGGCGCGCGCAGCGGCTGTGCAGCTGGCGCAGGGCGTTTACGCCGCTCGCATCCACAAACGGCACGGCGCGCATGCGCAGGATGAAGACGCGCGGCGGCTTGGCAAACTGGTCGAGCACCTCGTCCAGGCGGTTGGCGACGCCGAAGAACAGCGGGCCGGATACTTCCCAGGCGGCGACGCCCGCCGGCAGAGGCACGGCTTTCGGCATGGGCCGGCGCTCGGCGAAGTCATCGAACTCGTCCTCGGCGGCGTGCCCGCCGGCGCGCAACACCACCGCGCGGCTCATGCGGTGCATGAACAGGAACGCGGCCAGCACCACCCCGACCTCGATGGCGACAGTCAGATCGACCATGACGGTCAGAGCAAAGGTCGCGAGCAGTACGAGTCGGTCGCCCACCGGTCCCTGCAGCAGGTGACGCACACTTTCCAACTCGGTCATGTTCCAGGCGATCACCAGCAGCACGGCCGCGAGTGCCGGCAGCGGCACGAGCCCCATCCACGGTGCGAGCACGAGCATGAACACGAGCAGCAGCAGCGCATGCAGCATCCCCGCGACCGGGGAGCGGGCGCCGGCGCGAACATTGGTAGCCGTGCGCGCCAGTGCACCGGTGGCCGGTAGTCCGCCCACGAGCGCCGAGCCGATGTTGGCCACGCCCTGCGCGATGAGCTCGCAATTGGAGCGGTGCCGGCCCTCGATCATGCCGTCCGCGACCACGGCGGACAGCAGCGACTCCACCCCCGCGAGAAAGGCGATCGTGAAGGCACTCGGCAGCAGCTCGGCGGTACGCTCGAGCGGGATGTGCGGCACCGAGAAGGTGGGCAGCGCGGCCGCAATGGACCCGAAGCGGGTGGCGATGGTGTCGACGTGCAGGCCGAAGACCGCGCACGCTGCGGTTGCCAGCGCGAGCGCGATCAGAAATCCCGGCCAGGTGGGGCGCCAGCGCCGTAGCGCAACAATCACCACCAGTACGCCCGCGCCGAGTGCCACGCTCGGCAGCGCGAGCGAGTCGCGGTGCATCCAGTAGGCCTCCAGGCGTGCGAAGAACTCCGCGGGCACCGCCCCCATCCGCAGTCCCAGAAAGTCCTTCAGCTGACTGAGCAGGATGCTCACGGCAATGCCGGCCGTGAAGCCGGTGACGACCGGCTGCGGCATGTACTTCATGAGCGTGCCCAGCCGCAGCACGCCGGCCAGCACCAGCATGATGCCGGCGAGCAGCGTGCACAGGATCAGTCCGCTGAAGCCGAAACGCGCGATGACGGTGAAGACCACGGGAATGAAGGCCGCCGTCGGCCCGCCGATCTGCACGCGCGAACCGCCCAGAGCGGAGATCAGAAATCCGGCCACGACGGCCGTCTGCAGCCCCTTCTCGGGACTGGCCCCGGAGGCGATGGCGAGCGCCATGGCCAGAGGCAGGGCGACGACGGCGACGGTGAGTCCGGCCACCAGATCGTGCCGGAAATCACCCAGCGTATAGCCGCGCCGCAGGACCGTGACGAGCTTCGGGACGTAGAGGTGCCACAGCGGCGCCGCTGCCACGGCGACGGAAGGCCCCGGCCGCTCGGCCTCAAGCTCTGACGGTGCGCGGTATGTCGCCATCACATACCGTCCCGCAACGGCCGCAAGGCCGTTTGATTCGCTGAGGCCGCCATGGCGGTCAATATCCGGCGGTCAGGCGCTGACCGGCGCCGCACTCGCCCCTGCGGCAAGCAGACGGCCCTCCGCGGGAGCGGTCTCGGCGAGCCTGCGGCGCTCGCACGGCAATGGCTGCGGCGCACCCTGGCGCGGCGCTTCCGCCGCGGCACCTGCGCTCAACGCCGCGGGCGCTGTCGCGCCCGGTGCCGGCGTACCCACGCAGATCAGGTTGATGATGCCTTCCAGCCCCGGCAGGCCACGCACACACGCCACCGCCTGCGCCCGCTCGGCTTCGAGCTCGACGTGGCCCTCGAGCGTGACGATCCGCCGCCGCACGACCGGTCGCACGCGTTCCCACAGGCCGGGCAGCTCCTGGCGCAGCGCGCTCACCGCCGCCCGCGCCAGCTGCGGATCCGATACGGCGCCTGCGCACGTCGCGATCAGCTGGATGTCATTGGCCATGCCGACGACGCCCGCCAGGCCTTTGACGACGTCTTCGGCGTCGAACTTGTCGCGCAGGCTCTGCACGTAACCGCTAAGCATCACGATGCCGTCATTAACGCTCACGGCGATGTCGAGTGCCTCAGGGCCGACCTGCGCCTGTACGGCCGCTTCGGCAGCGTGCTTCAGCTCACGGTCCGCGATAACCACTGCAACTCCCGACTTCATGAGCCGGTACCGTATGTGCGTGGCTGGGTGATTGGTATAGGAATATTCCGCAGCGCATCCGCTCCGTACAACTACGGGTCATCCCGAAATCGCGCGGGGCCGGATGGCGCCGGGCGCCCGCTCTCGGGGCCCTGGCCAGAAAGGTTCCGTGAAAAGCGCGTACTCCGCTGATTCTATTACTTTTTTGTTAGCGAGGCCCCAAATGCGCTGGCCATCCGTGCGGCCGCCGTGCACGCCGCACTCAAGCGCGCTGAAGCATGACAAAGTGTGCGGTGAGCGGCATATTTTTATGCGGCACTAAGCTCATCCGCGTCATTGCTATGCAATCAGTACCCCAGGAACTGGCTCGCAGCATTCTCGATGCAGCGCCGGATGCGATGATCATCATCGATCACACCGGCATCATCCGCTTTGCCAATCGCCAGGTCGCGGCCCTGTTCGGGCACACGCATGAGCAGCTGATCGGCCGCAGCGTCGAATTCCTCATGCCGCAGAGATTCTGGGAGCGGCACATCAGTCATCGGCGCGATTTTGCGCAGCACTATCGCATGCGGCCGATGGGCATCGGGCTGGAGCTGTTCGGCGTGCGCGCCGACGGCAGCGAATTTCCGGTGGAGATCAGCCTGAGCCCGATCGTGAGTTCAGGTCAGACGCTGATCGCCGCCGCCATACGCAACGTGACGGAGCGCAAGCGCGCCGAGGCTGAGCTGATCGCCGCACATCGCAGCGCCGAGCGGGCGCGCGCGGCGGCGGACCTCGAGCGCCAGGCGGCGGATGTGGCGCGCGAAAGTGCCGACCGCGCCAATCAGGGCAAGAGCCGGTTCCTGGCCGCCGCGAGCCATGACCTGCGGCAGCCGCTGCAGGCCCTGTCGCTGCTGAACGGGGTGCTGCGTCGTGCCATACACGAACCGGAGGCGGCACGCACCCTGGAGCAGCAGGAACAGGTGATCAGCGCGATGTCGCGCCTGCTCAATGCGCTGCTCGATATCAGCAAGCTGGAATCCGGCGCGATCAAGCCCGCGCTGAGCGATTTTGCGGTGCGCGGCCTGTTCGAGGAAATGCGGCAGGAATTTGCCGGGCTGGCGGCGCGCAAAGGACTGCACATCGAGATCGCAGCCGCCGCCGAGGTCGTCCGCAGCGACCGGGGACTGATCGAGCAAATCCTTGAGAATCTCATCTCCAATGCCATCAAGTACACCTCCGCGGGCACGGTGACCCTGCGCTGCACGCAACCGAGTGCCACGCACGTGCGCCTCGAGGTTCAGGACACCGGCCTCGGCATCCCGGCCGAGGAGCTGCGTCATATCTACGACGAGTTCTACCAAGTCGGCGTATCCAGCAACAGCACGCGTGAAGGCTATGGTCTGGGACTGAGCATCGTGCAGCGGCTGGTCACGCTGCTGGGCGCGACGCTGGAGGTGGGCTCCGAGCCCGGCACCGGCTCGGTGTTCGCGCTCGTGCTGCCGGCCGGTCAAGCCAGCAGTCTGCGCCGGCGCCGCGACCTGCGGCACGCGCCGCCACCGCCGGGCGAGCGTCTGGCGATCCTGCTGGTGGAGGATGACGAGGCGGTACGCAATGCGACGCGCCTGCTGCTAAAGAGTGAGGGGTATCTGGTCAGCACCGCCGCGCATGTGGCCGGGGCTGTGGCGGAAGCGCGCAAGATGCAGCGCCTGGATGTGATCCTCACTGACTTTCATCTGCAGGACGAGGAGACGGGCCTGGAGGTGATCGCCGCAGTGCGCGGAGCCCTGGGCCGGCCGGTCAACTCGGTGCTGATCACCGGGGACAGTGCGCTCGCGGTGCGCGAACTGAGCCTGGATGCGGCGCTGCGCATCGCCAGCAAGCCCATCAAGGCCGATGAGCTGCTCGGCATCATCCGCGCGCTCACCCCTCAGGCGCCGCGCTCGGACGAGCTCATCCGCTAGGCAACCCCGTCCAGGTCGAGCATCATGCGCACCAGCTGCGCGAGCGATGAGGCACCCATCTTTTCCATCACGCGGGCGCGGTGAATCTCGACGGTGCGCTGACTGAGGCCGAGGTCCGCCGCCATGACCTTGTTCGCCTTGCCCGCGATCACCAGCTCCAGCACCTCGCGCTCCCGCGGGGTGAGGCTGTCGACGCGCTCGCGGATCCTGGTGCGTTCGAGCAGCTCCGCGCGATTGGCACGGTCTTTCTCCAGGGCGCGCTGGATGCGGTCGATGAGGTCCTGATCGCGGAACGGCTTCTGCAGAAAATCGAACGCCCCCTGCTGCATGGCCTCCACCGCCATCGGCACATCGCCGTGGCCGGTGATGAAGATCACCGGCAGTACCGCGCCGCGCACATTCAGCTGCTGCTGCAGCTCAATACCGCTCATGCCCGGCATGCGCACGTCGAGTACCAGACAGCCCGAGTGCGCCGGGTCGTAGGAGGCAAGAAACTCGTGCGCCGAGTTCGCCGTGATTGCCGCCAGGCCAATCGATTTCACCAGCATCCGCAAGGAGCTGCGGACGGCCTCATCATCATCGACGATGAACACGGCCGGAGCGCGAGGTTTATTCTCTTTCACTGGCAGAGTTTAGGCAGTCCGCGGCAGGCGCAGCGTGAAGCAGGCACCCGCAGGAGTGTGCGGCCGATAGTGCACGGTACCGCGGTGACGCATCGCGATCGTGCGGCTGATCGCCAGGCCCAGGCCGACACCGGCGTCCTTGGAGGTGACGAAGGGTGAAAACAGCGACTCGGTGAGCCCGGCGGCAACTCCGGGTCCGTTGTCCGTTACCGAGATCTCTACCCCGCCTTGCGCGGTACGCTCAGTGCGCACCTCGATCTGCCGCGGCTGCACGCTGCAGCCGGCCAGGGCTTCGACCGCATTACGAATCAGGTTGAGCACGGCCTGTTGAATCTGATCCCGATGCACCACCAGTGTAGGCAAATCCGTGGCCAGTGTCAGGCGGAATTGCACGTCCTGGTTGTTGGCCTCCCGCTGCACCAGCTCGCCCAGCTCGCGCAGCAGGGCGTTGATATCCGTGGCCACCGCGTGGTTGGGCGTGCGCGTAGCGAGCGTGCGCAGACGACGGATGGTTTCACCTGCACGCACCGCCTGCTCGGTGATCTCGCGCAGTGCCGCCTGAATTTCGGGGATGTCGGCTGCGGGGTTGGTGAGCAGGCGGTCGCATGCCTGCGCATAGTTGGCGATGGCCGCCAGAGGCTGGTTGAGCTCATGGGCGATGCCGGCGGCCATCTCGCCCATGGTGGCCAGCTGCGAGGTATGCGCCAGGCGTTCCTGCAAACTGCGGAACTCATCTTCCGTACGGCGGCGCTGCGAGATGTCCTGAATGAAACCAACAAAGCGTGGCGGGTTACTGCCCGGAACCTCCCCGATGGACACGCAGGCCGGGAAGACCCGCCCGTCGCAGCGGCGCGCCAGCACCTCGCGTCCGCGCCCCAGGACGCGCGACAGCCGCGTGCTGAGGAAGCGCTGGACGTGCGCATCGTGCGCGGCACCGTCCGCGGCGGTCATCAGCATGCTGACGTTCTGCCCGACGATCTGGGCCGCGGTATAGCCGAACAGCCGTTCGGCGGCCTGATTGAAAATCTCAACCGTGCCCTCGTGGTCGATGAGGATAATGGCATCGACGGCACCATCGAGCAGCGCAGCGAAGTCTGCGCCAGAGGCGGACGTCACGGTTCGATCCGCCGCAGCGCTTGTTCTGAGCAGGTTTTCATGTGCCCCAATTAGCCACGAACGCATGCAATCCGCCCCCTTGCGAACTGCAACGCTAGTGTCACAGATGAATATGCGACAGACGCTATTCTGATGCACCTTGGGTGTCATACGTAGTTGTCCGTAAGTGAGGCGGCTGCGCTGCACGGATTTGTAAGCGCGGCCCGGAGCGGGCGCGCGATGTAAAAAAATGCGACAGCCCCCGCCCTTCGTCCGTTCCAGAAAAAACAAGAAGATATGGGATTCTCCGCCGTCCACGATCCGTTCCGGCGTCGATGAATTGCACGGGCCGCCGCGCTTGCCCCGACTTCGCGCGCGGGCGCGATCAGGGCCGGTATCAAGTGAGCGGTCGCACTCGGACGGCTCGTGCCCTTCATCGCCAGGGTAAGGCGGCGCGGTGCTAACTGCGTATTGGTCCGCGATCCTGCGCATGCTCTGCTTCGCGAGTGCGTGTCTAACGAACCCGGGAGGTCCAAATGATGGGCAGCACTTGCCGGCAGTTGCAGAAGCGCGCTCTCGCTTTGCAGCGCCAAGTACTTGACCGCCTCGGCGGCGCGCCGCACCCTACCGCGTATGCGCCCGTCTAGCACCGTGACGATGGATTCGCACGCGCTGGCTACCCTGCGCTACATCCGCTCGTCCATGGAGGCGGCGGCCACGGTAGCGGTCCCCGGGTCGGCGGGCATCGCCGTCGGCGCCATCGGTCTGGCTGCCGCGGCGCTGTCGGCGGAGGCGTTTCACGCCTACTGGCTGGTGGTATGGCTGTGCGCAGCTGCGGGCGGGGCGCTCGCCGGTGCGCTCCTCGTTGCCCGCCAGGGAACTTCACAGGGCCGCTTCACGCTGTTCGGCGCACCGGTGCGCAAGGTGTTCATGCACCTGCTGCCAAGCATCTTTGCCGGGGCCGTATTGACGGTGGTTCTCCTGCGCAGCGGCAACCAGCACGTGATCCCGGGCACCTGGCTGCTGCTCTACGGCTGCGCGCTGCTGTACGCCAGCGCGGTGACCTCGCGGATGATTGCCGTGCTGGGCGCTCTCTTCGTTGTGCTCGCCGTCGTGGCTTTCGTGATCCCCGCTCAGCACCAGATGGCGCTGCTCGGTATCGGCTTCGGAGAGCTGCACATCCTCTACGGTGCGGTGATGAGCCGAAGCGGCCATGCGGTCCAAGCCTAACCGCCACAGCGTAACCCCTGATCCCGCCCGCCGCCGCGCCACGCTGCTTAGCATCCGGACGCGGTCAGCGGGGGACAGTGGTGCGGAGCGGCTGGTCTACGAGCGGGTGCGCCTCGGGGTCATGAGTGCGCTGGCGGTGCGCACCGAGCTTACCTTCACCGAGCTCAAGTCGCAGTTCGGGGTCAGCGACGGAAATCTGAGCGCGCACGTGCGCAAACTGGAGGAGGCCGGGTACGTCACGGCCCGCCGGTTCTTCGAGGCGCGCCGGCCAAAGTCGGTGTACCGGCTGAGCGCGGCGGGTCGTGCGGCGCTGCGGCGGTATCTCGCCCACATGGAAGCGGTGATCAGGGCGACGCGCCGCGTCTGACGAGGCGCGAACTCAGCTGATGCCGCGCGGGGAATCGCTGCGGGCGGCCGAGGCCGTGCGCGGGCCGATCGCCACCAGCGCGGGCGTGCCTGGCTGCTGCGGGCTCTCCAGCGCCGCCAGCTCAGGTGGAGGACAGGTTTCTTCCGGCACCAGAAACAGCCCATGGCGACGCGTCCAGTACCCGCCACTGGCGCGCCCGGACCATACCGTCAGCGGGATGCCCAACACGAGGCCGACCAGCACCGGGGTCAGCCACCAGAAAAACAGCGGCGCCATGCGCCATATAACCGCGCCCCACACCAGGCCGATGATCAGCTGCCATTTCTGGCGTGCGAATGCCTCCGCGAAGGTGACGCCGCGCTCGCCCCGCGCCTGGGCACCCCAGGTAACGCCCTTGCCGAGCAGGATCTGTGCCACGAAGGTCGCATGGAACAGCATCATCGAGGGCGCCAGCAGCACACTGAAGCCCTGCTCCAGCAGCAGACTCCAGGTCAGGCGGCGCGCGCCGCCGAACTCGCGCCGCGTGCGCGCATCGCGCATGGCCAGGATGGCTCCGCAGACCTTCGGCAGCACCAGCACGATGACGGTCAGGATGATCAGGCGTGCTGTTTCATCGGTGCGGAACTGCGGCCAGCGGGGAAACATGGTCGCGAAGCCGGGCAGGAAATACTGCGGCATGCGTGCCGATTCGATGATGCTGAGGAGCGAGCTGAGCAGCAGCAGCGCGAGCCACATCGGCGAGCTGACGTACGACATGATCCCCGTCAGCAGATGCACGCGGCTGAGGATGTGCAGGCGCGGGAACCCCAGCATGCGCAGGTGCTGCAGATTGCCCTGAGCCCAGCGCCGATCGCGTGCCGCGTAGTCGAGGATGTTGGCCGGCACCTCTTCCCAGCTGCCCTCGAGCTCGGGCAGCACGCGCACCTCGAAGCCGGCGCGGCGCATGAGTGCGGCCTCGACGAAATCGTGGCTGAGAATCTCGCCGCCGAGCGGTGGCTTGCCCGGCAGCCGTGGCAGCTCGCAGTGCTCGGCAAAAGGCTTGACGCGCAGAATGGCGTTGTGCCCCCAGTAGTTACTCTCGCCCAGCTGCCAGTAGGCGAGCCCACTGCTGAGCATCGGACTTTGCAGGCGCGCGCCGAACTGGATGATGCGTCCGAACAGTGTCTCCTGTGCCGCCGGCAGCGGCAGCGACTGCAGGATGCCGATGTGCGGGTGGGTCTCCATGACCCGCGCCAGGGTGACGAGCGCGCTACCGCTCATGATGCTGTCGGCGTCAAGGACCAGCATGAAGTCGTACTCAGCGCCCCAGCGCTCGATGAAATCGGCGATGTTGCCGGCCTTGTGCCCCTTGCGCTCGATGCGGCGCCGGTAGCGGATCCGCTCCGCTGTGGCCTCGCGCGCCTTCAGTCGTTGCCACAGCGCCTCCTCCTCGAGGGCAATTTTTTCGTTGGTCGAATCCGACAGGATGAACAGATCGAAGGCCGCCGCATCAGGCTCGCGCGCCAGTGAACTCCAGATGGCCTCGAGCCCGGCACCGACGCGGGCAGTGTCTTCGTTATAGATCGGCATGACGATCGCAGTGCGCGTGCTCAGGCGGTGGCCGGCGAGCGGCCGCAGGTCAATTCCGCCCCGATCCTCGCCGACCAGCCGCACGATGAAGCCGGCTATCGCCGTCCACAGCGCGCCGGCAATCCAGGCAAAGAGGCAGAAAAACAGTGTGAGGCCAAGCAGCTCCGCGGCGCTCAGACCGTTTACTTTCAGCGCGTCGGCCATCAGTACCGTGGCGCCGGCGGCGCTGAGCGAGGTGAGGCCGAAAAACAGCGTGCGACGCAGCGCCGCGCGCCAGCGGCTTACGGTGGTGTCCATTGGTATACCCAGGTCTCGCTCAGTACTTCACCGTACAGCGTCAGATAGCAGTGCAGATCCACCGGCCTTTTGGCGCTCGGCGTTACCAGCAAGGAGGCGCGCCAGGCGCCACTCGGCAGGCGCTCGACGGTCGTGCCGGTCACGCGCCCGTTGTCCGCGGTCACTTCCGCCTTTACCGGCTGCGTGGCCGCCAGTCCATTAAGATCCCCGCCGGCGAAATCCACCAGCATGCGCCTTGTGCCCGGTGCAAAGCGCACATTGGCATCCGGGCTGGTCGGCCGGCCGCTGCGCGAGGCGATCACCCGCCCGCCGGGCGGCCAACTGCTTTCCTCGGCGAAGGCCGACAGCAGGTAGGCATAGCTGAAGGGCTTGCCGGCCGGCGGGGCTTCGGCGGGCACCCAGTAGGCGACC
This sequence comes from uncultured Pseudomonadota bacterium, assembly GCA_963825385.1. Taxonomy (GTDB): domain Bacteria; phylum Pseudomonadota; class Gammaproteobacteria; order Steroidobacterales; family Steroidobacteraceae; genus 13-2-20CM-66-19. Next base: position 938,702 of record CAWGSX010000003.1, read on the forward strand.
TCGTTGTCATGGATGTCCTCGTCGCTCGGTATCTCGACGAGCTCCACGCCGCCCTTACCCCAGCCACCGAGCGGCTGCACCCAGTAGCTCGGGCGCGTCTCGTAGTGGTTTTCCAGGTCCTGGTACTGCTCGAAATCGCGCTCGCGCTGCACGAGGCCAAAGCCGCGCGGATTCTCATCCATGAAGCGGTTGACGCGCAGCTCGCGTGGGTTGGCGAGCGGGCGCCACAGCCACTGACCCTGGCCGGTCTCGGCCATGAGGCCGTCGCTGTCGTGCACCTGCGGACGGTAATCATCGAAGCGATGTCCGGCGACATCGGCCCCGTAGAGGAACATCGATGTGAGCGGCGCAAGGCCGAGCTTCGCCACGGCGTGACGGAAATACAGGGTGCCGCGGACCTCGACCGCGGTGATCGCTCCGGGGCGTACTTCAAACTGGTACGCGCCGGCGAGGCTCTTGCTGTCGAGCAGCGCGTAGATGATCAGGCGCCGCTCGTTCGGATGCGGCCGCACCAGCCAGAAATCGGTGAACGCCGGGAATTCCTCGCCGCTCTGCGCGGCGGTGTCGATGGCGAGTCCGCGCGCGGAGGCGCCGTAGTGCTGATTGCGGCCCAGCACGCGGAAATAGGACGCGCCCAGAAAGGCGATGAGCTCGTCTTTATAGCCCGGGGTCTGCAGGGGGTAGTGCACGCGGAAGCCGGCATAGCCGAGCGATGCCGGAGCGCGCGGGATTTTGGCAGACGCGCCGAAGGAGAAGAGCAGCGGGTTGTAGGTGATCGCCGTGACGCCTGCAGGTCCGACCTCGAACATGTTGACGCGCTGGCGGTTGTGATAGCCGCGGTGGAAGAACTGCACCTCAAACAGTGCCTGCCCGCGCCACAGCGCGCTGCCCGGGCGGAAGCGGATGTCACGGAACTGGTCGAAGCTCAGCCGCGCCAGGAAGTCGGGCAGTGCATCGGGTGCCGGGCGGAAGGGGTGGCGCGCCCGCTCCTGCGCCAGGCGGCGCACGTCGTCGAAACCGAAGGCCTCAGGCGCCGCCGCGTCCGGCGCCCGATCGGCGCGTGCGGGCGCGGCGCCGCCGGGAGCGGCGGGAGGTACAGCCAGCGGAGCTGTCGCGGGAGCGAGAAGCATGGTGGCGGCGAGCATCAGGGCAGGAGTCATGAGTACCTATTGTTCATACGGCGCGAAGGCGACGGCGTGCCTTCAGCGCCACGCCGCCGTTGGCCGCCATCGAAATCATCCGCGACACGAACAGCCCTCCGTGGCAGCACGACGTCGCGACCGTCTTACATCAGACCCGACGCTGTGCGGCACGTTCCGGCGTGACCGCTGCCCATCCAGGCGCACACGATGTCCCAGCGTCGCCGGGTCGCGACGCCCGTCGGTCCGGGCCGGCGCAGAATTCTCACATCTTTCCTTACGACGGGCGGTACTGATACAGCCACGTTTCTGACAGTGTTCGCTCGCCCAGGCGCAGGTACAGTCGCATGTCGACCGGCTGCGCGCCAGCTGCGGCAAAATCGAATTGTGCGCGCCAGTGTCCGGGCACGCCGTCAGGCACCGCCTCGGTGAAGACGTAGGAGAATGTACCGCTTGCGGCGGACAGGACCGCCTCCGGACGCACGCCGAAAGGCAGATCCGCCAGCGGCCCGCCGAGGAACTCCACCATGAATTTCTCCACCCCCGCCGGCCGCGGCTGTCCGGGCTGACCGCCCCGTCCCAGCCTTGTTGCAACGCAGCGTGCGAGGCTGGAGGGGAATGGCTCCTCCGCCGTCCAGTACAGTCGGTAGCGGAACTGGAATTGTGAGCCCGCCGTTGCGGCACGGTGCGGCACCCACATGGCACTGACGTTGTCCTGGATCTCATCGTCGGTCGGTGACTCGATCAGCTGGATCGAGCCTTCGCCCCAGTCATCCAGCGGCTCGACCCAAAGACTGGGCCGGCGATCGTAAAAAACGCCGTCCAGGTAGTGGTCAAAGTTGCGGTCCCGCTGCAGGAGGCCGAAGCCGCGCGGCGCCTGGTCACCGAAGGCCGAGGCCACCGTGTGAGCCGGATCGTTCAGCGGGCGCCACACATGCTCGCCACCGCGCGTCCAGAAAGCCAGACCATCGGAGTCGTGCACCTCGGGGCGCCAGTCGATGGCGCGCGGCTTGGCGGTCTCCGAATACCAGTACATCGAGGTGAGCGGCGCGATGCCAAAGCGTTTGATGTCGCGCCGCAGGAAAAGGCGCGCTTCCACCTCGGTGAGTACTGCCTTTTGCCGATGCAGCACGAAGCGGTACGCTCCGGCAACACTCGGGCCCTGCAGCAGCGCGAACACCGTCATCTGCTGGGCGTTGTCGGCGGCCGGCAGCAGATAAAAGCGTGTGAAGTTGGGAAATTCTTCGGCAGTGTCCGCGAGCGCGGTGTTGACGGCAATCCCACGGGCGGAAATACCGTACTGGTACAGCTCCCCGATGGTGCGGAAATAGGAGGCGCCCAGAAAGGCCGCCCAGTCGTTGTTCTTCCAGTCGAGCCGCGCTTGATCGCCCAGGCGGCTTTCCTGCACGCGAAAGCCGGCATAGCCGGCACTGCGCGGCAGGGCATGCGCCGGGCTGTCGTCGGGCATGCGGAAGCAGCCCTGCTCATAACTGATCGCGCGCGCCTCCAGGTGCTCTGGATTGCCTGAGAGCGCGAACATATGCACGGCGGTCGGCGAGAAGCGACCCAGATGAAAGAACGTCACCGGATACGGTCCCGGGCCGTCGCGGAACAGCGCGCATGCCGGATCGAAGTGGATCTTGCCGAGCGTCTCGTAATCGAGATGCTCGAGCACCTCGCGCGGCAAGGGCGGCTCCGGCACGTAGGGGTGCGTGGCGCTTTGCTGTGCCTCGCGCACCAGGGACTCGAAAGAGAACGGCTGCGGCGCGCCGAGTTTCAGCGCCGCCGCGAGCACACGCTCCGACAGCAGGCCGCTCGGCAGCGCGAGCACGGCGGCTACACCGCGCAGCACGTCGCGCCGGTTAGGCCTCTGGCCGGTCACGCACGTATCCGGGCGTGGCTCGACTCTTGAGCGGCGCCCGCGGTGAGGCGCTCACCTTGCGCCGCAGCGTGTCCGGCGTGCTCGCGGCGCGCCCCGGCGGCGCGCAGCGCGGCAGTAAAGTTCCGCGACCAACCCTGCAGGTCGTGCTCGCGCAGGCCGGCGAGCAGACGCTCGTGCCGCGTCCGGCGCTCTGCCAGCGGCATGTCGAGCGCCGCCTTGAGCGCATGCGCAATGTCCTTGATGTCGTACGGATTCACCTGCAGCGCGTCTTTCATCTCATAGGCGGCACCGGCGCGGTCGGACAGCACCAGCACGCCCGGATCCTTGGGGTTCTGTGCCGCAACGTATTCCTTGGCAACTAGATTCATGCCGTCGCGCAGCGGCGTGGCCAGACACACCTGGGCGAGACGCAGCAACCCGAGCAGTGTCGCGTGGGGAAAGTTGCGATTGAGATAGCGTATCGGAGTCCAGTCGACGTTGGCAAAGCGCCCGTTGGTGCGCCCGGCGCGTTGTTCGAGTGCGGCACGGATGCGGGTGTAAGCGTCCACCTGCTGGCGCCCGAGCGGGGCGATCTGCAGGTAGGTGACCGCACCCTGATGCTGTGGAAAACTCTCCAGGAACTGCCGGTAGGCATCAAAACGCTCCAGCAGGCCCTTGCTGTAATCCAGCCGGTCCACGCCGATCACCAACTGACGGCGCGCGAGGTCCTGCGCCATCTTGCGGATCGGTCCCGAGTTGGCGCTCTTGGCGGCCGTAGTGGCGACCGCGTCCACATTCACGCCGATGGGGAACACCCCGGTGTAGACACGCTGACCCAGCGCAGCGCCGCCGTCCAGGTCGCTCAGACATTGCGGGCCCCAAAGCGCGGTCGCCGCGCCAAGGAAGGCCTGGCGGTCGACCTCGGTCTGAAAGCCGATCACGTCATAGGCGAGCAGATCGCGCAGCAGGGCCTGGTGCACGGGCAGGGCGCGCAGCACCTCGAAGTGCGGGAAGGGGATATGCAGGAAGAAGCCGATCGGCGCGCGCACGCCCTGCTGACGCAGCTGTGCGGCAAGTGGTATGAGGTGGTAGTCATGGACCCAGATGATGTCGTCCGCGCGCAATAGCGGGGCCAGCGAGCGCGCGAACTGGGCGTTGACTCCCAGATAGGCGCGGTACTGCTCATCACGGAACTGGAAGCGATCAAGGAAGTAGTGAAACAGCGGCCACAGGGTGCCGTTGGCGAAGCCGTTGTAGTACAGGTCAAACAGCGCGTGCGGAATGTTGATGGTGGCGAAGCTGACCTCGGCGCGCTCGGTGATCTCGGGGTGCTCCGTGGTCGCCGTGTTGCGGCCGCTCCAGCCGAACCACAGCCCGCCCGATTCCTGCATCGCGGCGAGCAGCCCGGTGGCCAGGCCGCCGTCGGCGCGTGACCCTGGCAGAGCCACGCGGTTGGAGACGTTGACCAGCCGGCTCAAACCTCATCCTCCCAGCGCTTGCTGAGACGCATGGCGGTGGTAATGATCCCGACCATGGAGTAGGTCTGTGGGAAGTTGCCCCACAGCGCGCCGGTGCGCGGGTCGACGTGCTCGGACAGCAGGCCGACGCAGTTGCGCACGCTGAGTAGCTTTTGGAACAGCGCGCGCGCGGCGTCGACCTTGCCGGTGCCGGCCAGCGCATTGGCCCACCAGAACGAGCACACCGTGAAGGCATTGGTGGTCTCGCCGAAGTCGTCGGCATGGCGGTAGCGTACCAGGAAGTCTCCGGCCCGCAGCTCGCGCTCGATGGTCTGCAGGGTGCTGACGAAGCGCGGATCGCGCCAGGTGAGGATGCCGAGCTCCGGCAGGAGCAACAGGCTCGCATCGATAACGTAATGGTCGAGCGTGGCGGAGATGCTGCCCTTGTCCTCATGCCAGGCGCTGCCGAGGATGCGCTCCCGCATGCCATCGGCGCGGCCGCGCCAGAACGCCGCACGATCCTCCAGCTGCAGCCGCACCGCGATGCGCGCCAGGCGATCACAGGCCGCCCAGCACATTGCCGCCGACAGGGTGTGGCGCCGCTCCGTCCCACGGAACTCCCAGATGCCCGCATCGGGCGCATCGAACAGAGGTATGGCCCGCTCGCCGAGCACCTCGAGACGCTTGAACTGTGCGATATCGCCGGGATGCTCCAGGCGTTCGTCGAAGAAGACCTGGGTGGAGGCAAGGATCACCGACCCATACACATCGTGCTGGCGCTGGCGATAGGCGAGGTTGCCGACGCGCACCGGGCCCATGCCCTCCACCCCGGCGAGTGATTGCACGATGCGCTCGTTCAGGTCCGACTCGCCGGTGATGCCGTACACCGGCTGCAGGTAGGCATTGCGCTCGCGCACGACGACATCGTCGAGATAGCGCAGGAAGGCCTCCATGGCGCCCGTGGCACCCAGGCGGTTCATGGCCTGCACCGTGAAGTAGGCATCGCGCAGCCAGCAGTAGCGGTAGTCCCAGTTGCGGCCGCTGTCGGGCGCCTCGGGGACCGAGGTCGTGGGGGCGGCCAGCACCGCGCCGTTGTCCTCATAGGTGCACAGCTGCAGCGTGATGGCGGCGCGGATGCAGGCCTCCTGCCACTCGAACGGGATCGCCAGTCCGCGCACCCACTCATGCCAGTAGCGCCGCGTGGCGCGCAGCGTCTCATCGGCAATCTCGTGCGCGGGCGCACTCAGGGTCTCATCGCTGCCGAGCACCAGATCGACCGGGCGATCGAGCACGAAAACCCGCTCCTCGGCGAGGTAGGACACGGCGCCGTCGGTGGTCACGCGCAGCGACTGATTACCATCGAGGAAGCGCACGTGGTGGCTGCCGAGTTGCCGCTCGAAGGACTTGGCGCCGTAGTCGGAGGCCGGGCGCAGGCGGATCCGCACGGCCGGGCGCCCGGTGAGCGGTTCGATCCTGCGAATGAGAATCGTCGGCCGGTACAGGCGCCCCTGCCGCAGGTAGCGCGGGCACCAGGTCGTGATCAGCGCGGCGTTGCCGTGCTTGTCGCGGGCCACGGACTCCAGGATGGCCGTGTTGCGCTGGTAACGCAGCTCCTGGGCACACTGATCCACGACGGTGACGTCGAAAACGCCGCGGCTGTCCGCACGCTTTTCCTTAGCCAAAAGCCCGCAGAAGATCGGATCCCCATCGGGGCGCGGCCAGCAACACCAGGGGACATCGCCCTCGGCACCGACCAGGGCCGTGATCTGACCGTTACCGACGATGCCGACCTCAGCGAGCGCGTTGCGGCGCAGGCCCGGCGGTTGCGCTGCGGGCTCATCCTGCGCCATGACGTTCGCTCCCGATAAGTTGATCGAGCCAGGCGCGCACCTCGCCTACCGAAGGCAGTGAGGCGCGCGCTGCCGTGGGCCGGTTGGCGGCCACGGCTATGGAGAGGCCGCCCACACTATTAACCCATTCGAAGGCGGACTCGTCGGTCAGATCGTCACCGACGTACACCGGGCGCCGGCCGCTGAAGGGTGCCTCGCGGAAGAACTCCGCCAGGGCCGTGGCCTTGCTGACTCCGGCGGGCGTGATTTCGGCAACCATGCGTCCAGGCTGCAGTCGCAGGCCAGCTTCATCGAGACCGCGTATCTGTCGCAGGCTATGCAGCACAGTCTCCTGCAGTTCGGGGGCGCCGCGGTAGTGCAGTGCAAGCCCGAAGTGCTTGTCCTCGAGCAGCAGCCGCGCATCGCCCGAAACCAGCTGCACCATGACACGGCGAACCTCCGCCAGCTTGTGCGGCTGAGGCGGGGCGTGGCGCCGATACGAGCCGCCCGGTGCGCGGCGCTCGAAACCATGCAGTCCGGCGGCGGCGAAACGCTCCGGGTGCATCACCTCGTCCAGACCGGCAATCGTGCGCCCGCTGATCAGCGCCAGCGCATCGCCGGCGCCACGACGCAAAGCACGCAGGCCGGCGAGCAGCGCTGCATCGGCACGCACGTCCGCCGGGCGCGGCGCGATCGGCAGCAGCGTACCGTCAACGTCGAAGAAGAACGCGTGCGTGGCCAATGGCAAGCGCGCGAGGCTCGATTCGCGGCCCGCGGGCGCCGCGGCCGCCGGGCCGGCCGGCGTGATCGGGTCGGGGCGCACTCCGCCGGACTGCCGCAAATCTGACCTCCTCGCTGACATTTAGCGCAAAAAAGCCCGCCTGCGCATTGCCGCTGCGCGACGTTTGCATCAAAGCACATGAACCGCTGACGCGCTCGCGGGCGACCAAACGAGCGCCCCTAGCTTCGCCCAAGATGCAGCCTAGCCACGTAGTCGGGTGCTGCTCGACAGTGTAGGACAAGATCGGAATCTGCTGACGCACGCGCTCGAGCGGCAGGGTCGTTTCGCGCCCTGGCGAGCCCGCCGCGCACGCCGGCGCGGGTTGCGAGCGTAGGTATTTGACGACACCCGGGGATGGACATTTTCCGCTTAACGCAGCGGTGTATCCGGGCCAATCATCAAGGCATGAACCGCCAAGCATCGAAGTCCACCGTCCCGCGTCAGCCACCCAGGAAGCCGCGCACAACCGAGCTGCAGCAGCAGGAGACCTTACGGCCGGCTGAGCCGGGGCGCCGCCCGCCGTGCCTCCCGGGGCGCGACGCCGAGCGCCAGCACGAGCTGCCCGGCCGCCAGAAGCCGGGACGATTTCCCTCGCGCTGGCGCTCCGAGGACGAGGACTAAGCGGCGGCTCAGCTCACGTTAGAACCTGACAACCTAACAACAAAGGACCACCACCGTGTCGAGTCGTCTGCTGCTGGTCATCATTTTGGTCGTCGTCCTGATCGGGCTCTTGCCCACCTGGCCGTACAGCACCGGGTGGGGGTATTACCCTAGTGGTGGTGTGGGGCTGCTGGTCCTGATCCTGCTGGTGCTGCTCGTCTTTCGCTGAACCGGTACGCGCTCACCAGTTGAGGCGGCCCATCAGCGCCGCATAGGCGCTGACCCCGCTCCACAGATTGCCCAGGCGCAGGTTCTCGTCGGCGGCGTGCTGGCTGTCATCGTAGTTGACGATCGGCAGCCCAATGATGGGTACACCGAGGATTTCCCGGAACACGTACAGCGGCACGCTGCCGCCCATCATCGGCAGCAGGGCGAGCGGTTGCGGCGAGGCGTGGCGCATCGTCGCAATCACCGCGCGCGCCACCGTCGCGTCCATGTCGGTGCTGAGAGCGGGGTAGCCCGGCTGCCAGGTGAGGCGCACCAGGCGGCCATGGGTACGGCGGGTCGGTGCGTCCGGCTCGTGGTCGATCAGGCTCCAGCCCCTGTCGCGCAGGAACTGTTCGACGCAGGCGCGAACCTGTTCGGGCGTCTGGTCCGGCACCAGGCGGAAGTCGAGTGAGACTTCCGCCTCGACCGGGATCGCATTGGCGGCCTCGCTGCCGACCTGGCCTGAGCGGATGCCGCGGATGTTGAGCGCGGGGCGAAGCGTGCTCGCCGTGAGACCCTCGCTCCCCTCGGTGCGCCCCAGCCCGAACTTCTGCCGCAGCTGCTCCTCCACCGGTGGCAGCTGCGCGAGCGCTGAGCGTGCCGCCGCAGGCAGTGGGCGAACCGCAGCGGAAAATCCGGGAATCAGGATGCGTCCCTCGCTGTCGCGCATCTGGCTCAGCAGCTCGGCGGCCATCAGCGCGGGGTTAGGCGCCCAGTTGCCGTAGTGTCCGTCGTGCAGGGCCCGCTCCGGTCCGTAGATACGCAGCTCGAGTCCGACCTGGCCGCGCGCACCGAAGTACAGCGTCGGCTCACCGGACTGATGCACCGGACCGTCCCCGATCAGCCACAGATCCGCGCTGAACTGGTCGCGATGGCTGTCGAGCAGGGCGGCGATATGCGGCGAGCCGGATTCTTCCTCGCCCTCCCAGGCGACCTTGATGTTGACCGCAGGGCCGCGCGCGGCACCGCGCAAGGCGTCGAAGGCGGCGAGGAAGGCGATGATCGACGCCTTGTCGTCGGCGACGGCGCGCCCGAACATGCGCCAGTCAGCCCCGAGCGGTCCAGACTGTGCGCGCCAGTCAATCGCCTGCGCGTCCACGCCGGCGGCGCCGTCGCGCATCACGGGCACGAACGGGTCGGAATGCCACTGCGCGCTCGTGACCGGCTGGCCGTCGTAGTGAGCGTAAAAGAGTACCGTGCGCTTAGCGCCGCGCACCCGGTATGAGCCGAATACGAGCGGCGCCGCGTCGTTCGAGGCGCGCAGCTGCGTCGTGGCAAAGCCGCGTTGCCGCAGCCAGCTCTCGAGCAGCTCAGCGGTAGCCGCCAGCTGCGCCGGCTCTGCGGCAATCGAGCGCAGGCGGGTCAGCTGCTCCAGATGCGCGACGGTCTCGCGCTGGTGGCTGCGAGAGTAGGCCTCGACCGGATCGGGCCTGGGGGCGGCGAGTGCCGGGGCGGTGAGTGCGCAGGCGAGCAGCGCACCCGTTGAGATGTGGCGCCGAAGCGGTGCGCGGCGCATGCGCGCACCGCTCAGGGAGTTACGGGTGCGGGCGCGGGCAGCGGCAGGCCCTTGCTTGCGGCAACCTGCCGCAGCAGGTCCGGCCGGTCGGAAATAATGCCATCGACGCCCATGTCGATGAGTCGCGCCATGTCCTTCGGGTCATTGACCGTCCATACGATCACCGGCAGGCCGAAGCGATGTGACTCGGCGACTGAGCGGGCATCGACGTCCTCGTACAGGGGCGACCAGATCTTGCCGCCGGCCGCTTTCACCGCCGCCGGCACCGAGCCGCCGTATTTCATCGGGTCGAAGCCCGCGGTCCAGGGCGAGGGCTTGTCGAGGTAGAGATTCTCCTCAGGTTGCTGCACCTGGGTCAGGTACACGGTCGGGATCTCGGGCGCCTGTTTCTGCACCAGCCGCAGGGTGCGCCAGTCAAAGGACTCGATCATCACGCGGTCGGTAAAGTGCTCGCGCCGCAGCAGGGCGAGCACGGTCGTCACGAAGTGCTGCGGATCGGGTGACTCGTCCGGATGTGTAGGGTCGATCTTGGTTTCGATGTTGAGGCGCACGTGCCGGTCGCCGGAGCGGCGTACCAGGTTGAACACCTCGGCCAGTGTTGGGATGCGGGTACCGGGCACGGCCAGCTGGTCGGGAAAGCGCTTCGCATAGTCGCTGCCGGGCCGGATCTGGCCGACGTCGTAGGTCTTGACCTGCGCGAGGGTGAGGCGCACGTACGGGATGCCCTTGTCGATGTACTTGCCATCCGGACCGCGGGCCAGATCGGGATTGAGTCCACGCTCGTGCGAGACGACCACGACACCGTCCTTGGTGACACCCATGTCCAGCTCGAGTGTATCCACGCCCATCGATAGCCCGTTGGCGAAGGACTGCAGCGTGTTCTCCGGGCGCAGCGCGCGCCCGCCGCGGTGCGCCTCGATGTCGAAGGCTCCCAGACGCCCCGAATTCGCCGGGTCCGCGTGGAGCGGCGCTGCCATGCACGGCAGCGCGGCAATCAGCATCAGGGATACAAATCGAAGCACGGTGATTTCCCCTGCGACAATCGGGAGCATGGGCAGCGCGGCGCCACGCGGCCGGCGCCGCTATCCTACAGGGTGTCGCGTGCCGTTTCGAATGTGTCAGGCGCGCAGCCGTTCATTCAGCGGATCGTACGGGGGCTCGCGCGCCACGACGGCGCCGCAGCGTTCGCCCAGTATCTGCACCTGCAGCGCCGTGCCCACCGCGGCCCAGCGGCTCTGCACGTACGCCAGCGCCACGCTGCGATTGAGTGTGAAGCTCCACGCTGCCGAGGTCACAAGTCCGACCACGCCCGGCGCGGCAAGCACCGGGCTCGCCGCCGGAGCGTCCGCGGGTGTCGGTTCCTCGAGGAGGAGCGGTACGAGGCGCTGCTCCGGGCCGCGCGCGCGCTCGGCGTGCACCGCCTCGGCCCCGGGGTAATTCTGGCGCGTGAAATCCACGAAGCGTTCCAGTCCCGCCGCCAGCGGCGAGACCGCCGCGTCAAAGTCCACCTTCCAGCCGCGGTAGCCCTTGTCGATGCGCAGGCTGTCCAGCGCCAGGAGTCCGAATGGTCTGAGCCCGGCAGCGGCACCGGCTTCGTGGAGTGCGCCGTAAATGGCGCTCAATGCCGCCAGCGGCGCATGGATCTCCCAGGCGAGCTCACCGGTATAGCTGATGCGCAGCAGCCAGACCGCGGCGCCGGCCACTTCCACGCTGCGCGCGGCAAGATACGGGAACTCGGTGCTCTGGAGTGAGACCGCGGTGGTCTTCGAGAGAACTTCGCGCGCCCGCGGGCCGGCGAGCACCAGTGTGCCGACTTTGTTGGTGAGTTCCTCGAGCGTGACGCTGCCGTCAGCGGGAAGCCCCTGGAGCAGCAGGTCCGCATCATGGCGCGCCGCGGCGGCCGCAGAGACCAGGTAGAAGCGCTGCTCACCGAGCCGGGTGACCGTGAACTCGCTGAGGATGTGCCCCGCGGGGTTGAGCGCGTACCCGAGTGCGCAGCGCCCCACCCGCGGCAGGCGCGAACACAGCAGCTGCTCGAGACAGCGCGCCGCCCCCGGCCCGGACACGAGGTATTTGGTGAACCCGGGCAGGTCCATCAGCGCCACGTTCGTGCGCACCGCGCGCACCTCGCCGGCGACGAAGGGACGCCAGCACTGCGTGCGCCGGAAGCTGAGCCGCTCAGGCTCTCCGGTGGCAGCGGATGCGTACCACAGGGCCCGCTCCCAGCCGCCGCGCGCGCCAAACTGCGCACCGCAGGCCGCGAGGCGCTGGTGCAGGGGTGAGGTGCGCAGCGGCCGACCGGCCGCGCGCTCCTCGTAGGGGAAGGCTACGGCGTATTCGTTCTCATAGACGTCCACGGCCTTGGCGAGTGTGTATGCGGGGGTGGCGTAGCTGCCGAAGCGACGCGGATCGCACGACCACAGGTCCCACTCCGGTGCGCCATTGATGATCCATTCTGCCAGCGCCTTGCCCGCACCCCCGGCCTGAGCGATGCCGAAGCTGAAGGTGTTGCAGTGGAAGAAGTCCCGCAGGCCGTACGCCGGGCCGATGTAGGGCAGGCCGTCCGGGGAGTAGGGGATGGGGCCGTTGACTACGCGTTTGATGCCCGCGCGGGCCAGGGCCGGGATGCGCTCGCACGCGGCCGTGATGTAGGGCCCGGCGCGCTCCAGGTCGTCCGCGAACAGGCGATAGGAAAACTCATCGGGTATGCCGTCGAGCCACTGCGGCGAGGCGCGGTGCTCATAGGGCCCGAGAATCAGCCCGGCGCGCTCCTGGCGCAGATAATAGGAGACATCCGGATCACGCAGCAGCGGCACCCGCGTGGTCCGCGCGGCGAGCTCGGGCAGCTCGTCAGTCACCAGATACTGGTGCGCGAGGGTCACCGCAGGAAGGGAGTGCCCGAGGAGCGCCATGACCTCCGGCGCGCGGTAGCCGGCGGCGTTAACGACGATCTGAGCGCGGTAGTCGCTGCCGCGATCGGTGCGCACTTCCCACCCACCGCCGGGCCGGCAGGCGAGCCCGGTGACGCGGGTGAAGCGCCGGATGCGCGCGCCGCGCCGGCGTGCCGCCGCCGCCAGCGCCTGGGTCAGCTGTGCCGGATCGATGTCGCCGTCGAGCGGATCCCAGAGCGCGCCGCGCAGCCCGGCCGGATCGACCAGCGGATGGCGCTCGGGTATCTGCTCGGGTGCAAGAATCTCGTACTCGAGGCCGAGCGCCCGCGCCGTGGCCGCGATGTGCCGGTATTCATCCATGCGCTCGGCGGTATGCGCCAGACGCAGCGAACCGGTCACGTGGTAATTGATCGGATAGTCGGCCTCCGCGCCCAGACGCCGGTAGAGAGCGCCGGAGTACTGCTGCAGGCGCAGTACGCTCAAAGTGGTGGAGAAGGTCGGGCAGTTGCCGGCAGCGTGCCAGGTTGACCCGGCGGTCAGCTCGTTCCGTTCCAGCAGAACGACATCGCTCCACCCCAGTGCGGTGAGATGGTAGAGGCAGCTGCAGCCCACCACGCCGCCGCCGATGATCACCACCTGCGCCTGCTCCGTCATGCCCGTAAAATACCGTTTCGCATGCCCCGTGCCTCCCCGAAGCGCTCCGCAGCGCACGCGCGAGTGGGAATCCTCTATAGTTACGCGCTCTGGATTGGATCGGGTGCGCCCCTGGACCCCAGTGGCAGGTATGTGCCGTACCCAGCGGAAAAATAACGGAAACCTGGTGCATATTACCCTGACACGAGCGCGGCGCCGATGAGCGATAGCCCCGCGGGCGTTCGCGCCGCGTTCGTCAGTTATGCCTCGAGCGACCGCGCCTTTGCGGAGGCGCTGACCGGCTATCTGGAGCGGCACGGCCTGCGCTGCTGGATCGCGCCACGCGATGTACCGCCGGGCGCTCTGTACGCGGATGCCATCGTGCGCGCCATCAACGAGTCCGGTGCGCTGGTGCTGATTCTGTCGAAGAGCTCGATTGCTTCCTCGCACGTCGGCAAGGAGCTCGAGCGCGCCTCATCCAAGCGCCGCCCCATCATCGCCGTGCGCCTGGATGAGGGCGAGCTCACCCCCGCCTTCGAGTACTTCCTGAGCGAGTCGCAGTGGATCGACGTCGCCGCCGCAGGGCGCGAAGCGGCGTTCGCGCGTCTGGCCGAGGCACTGGCGCAGCCTGCACCGGTTCCTGCGCCACCGCCTCCCCCGGGTGTTCCAGCTGCGCGCGGCGCTCCGGCGCCGCGCGCCGTCCGGTACGGCTGGATGGCACTCGCTGCGGCGATCTTTGTTGCGCTGGCAGCCGCGGTGCTGCTGCGCTGGCGGGCGGCGCCACCGCCGGCACCACCGGCTGCGCCGGCCAGTTCCGCCAGCGCTTCCATCGCGGTGCTGCCGTTCGCCGATATGAGCGAGGCGCACGATCAGGGTTACTTCGCCGACGGCATGGCCGAACAGATTCTGGACTTGCTCGCCAAGATACCCACGCTCAAGGTCATTGCGCGCACCTCCTCATTCCAGTTCAAGGGCAAGGACGAGGACGTGCGCGTCGTCGCCGACAGGCTCGGCGTCGCCAACGTGCTTGAGGGGAGCGTGCGCAAGTCCGGCAACCGCATGCGCATCACCGCGCAGCTGATCCGCGCTGCCGATGGCTCGCACCTGTGGTCGGAGGTCTACGATCGCGAGGTGCAGGATGTCTTCCGCACCCAGGACGAGATCGCCAGCGCGGTGGTCAGCGCCTTGCGCATCTCGCTGCTCGGTGCACCGGCGCCGCGCACCGCACGCCCCGTGAACCCCGAAGCCTACAACCTCCTGCTGCAGGCGGCGGCGCTCGACCGGCGCTACGACGCCGTCGACAGCGCCCGCGCCTACGAACTGGCCAAGCGCGCGCTGCAGGTCGATCCCAACTTTGCCCTGGCTTGGGCGACACTTTCCGGCATCGCCGGCGAGAGCATGGTGTTCGGCACCGACAAGTCCTACGAGGAGCTGCGCCGGGAGATCTCGGACGCGGCCACGCGGGCGCTTGAACTCGACCCGCAGCTGGCCGATGCGCACGTCGCGCTCGCCAACATCGGCTTTCTCAATGGCGACTTTGCCGCAAGCGAGCGCGAGGTCAAGAAGGCACTCGAGCTCGAACCGGGCAATGTCAACGCCCTGGGGACTCATCTGTATCTGGCCATCGGCCAGGGTCATCTGGAAGAAGCCATCAGCTCCGCGCGGCAGCTGATCGAGCGCGACCCGCTGGCCGTGGATCCGTACCGCGCCCTGGGCACGGCGCTGTGGTTCAGCGGCCGGCCGGCGGAGGCAGAGACCGCCTATCGCCGCGTACTCTCTTTCAGCCCGGCCGCCGAGAGCCTGCCGACCCGGCTGGCCATGGTCCTGCTCAGCCAGGGCAAGCCCGAGCAGGCGCTCAAGGAACTCGACTCCGAGCATTCCCCGCTGTGGCAGTCGGTCGGCCGCGCGATGGCGTACGATGCGCTCGGGCGCCGCGCCGAGTCTGACCGGGAGCTCGCGCGGCTGCTGCAGGAGAGTAATAGCTGGCAGTACCAGATCGCCGAGATCTACGCGCACCGCCAGGACCGTGAGCGCGCTTTCCAGTGGCTGGAGCGGGCCTGGCAGGCACACGACCCGGGCTTCGTGAATTACCTCAAGAGCGATCCGCTGCTGGCGCCGCTGCGCACGGACCCGCGCTACGCAGCGCTGCTCGCGAAGCTGAACCAGGCGTCCTAGGCCCGACGCAGAGGCGGCGCGGGCGGGTTGGTTCGCGCCCGGGGAGCCGGTAGAGTCGGCGCGCGTCCGTTTCATCCTATAGGTACTGCGTGCACCCGAGTCTTCCTTCCCGGGCCGACATCGTCATCATCGGCGGCGGCATCGTCGGCGCAAGCCTCGCCTACCATCTGGCCAGGCGCGGTGCGGCCGATGTGGTGCTGCTCGAGCGGCGCCAGCTGACCTGCGGCACCACCTGGCATGCCGCGGGTCTGGTGGGTCAGCTGCGCGCCACGCTCAATCTGACGCGCCTGGCCAAGTACACCACCGAGCTGTACCGCGGCCTCGAGGCCGAGACCGGCCAGGCGACCGGGTTTCGCCAGACCGGTTCGCTCGCCGTGGCGACAACTCCGGGACGTTTCGAGGAACTGCGCCGTGGCGCCTCGATGGCCGGCTCGTTCGGGCTCGAGGTGCAGACCCTGTCGGCGGCGCAGGCCAAGGAGCGCTGGCCGCTGCTCGAGGTCGGGGATGTGGTCGGCGCGGTGTTTCTGCCCAAGGACGGCCGCACCAACCCGATAGACACGACGCAGGCGCTGGCCCGCGGTGCGCGCACTCGTGGGGTGCGGATCATCGAGAACTGCAAGGTCACGGGAATTCAGGTCGCGTCCGGTCGGGTGAGCGGCGTGCGCTGCGCGGACGCCGAGGTGCGCGCGCGCGTGGTGGTGAATTGCGGCGGCATGTGGGCGCGCGACATCGGTGGCTGGGTCGATGCCACCGTGCCGCTGCACGCCGCCGAGCATTTCTACATCGTCACCGAACCGCTGGCAGGTCTTGCGCCGGACCTGCCGGTGCTGCGCGATGCGGACGGCTGCGCCTATTTCAAGGAGGACACCGGCAAGCTCCTGGTCGGCTGGTTTGAGCCGGTAGCCAAGCCGTGGGGCATGGGCGGAATCCCCGAGAGCTGCGCCTTCGAAGCCCTGCCCGAGGATCTCGCACACATCGAGCCGCTGTTTGCGGCCGCCATGCGCCGCGTGCCGGCGCTCGCCACGACCGGCGTGCAGGTGTTCTTCAATGGCCCGGAGAGTTTCACTCCGGATGACCGTTATCTTTTGGGTGAGCACACAGAGGTCGGCGGCCTGTTTGTCGCCGCGGGCTTTAACTCCATCGGCATCCAGTCCGCCGGCGGTGCCGGCAAGGTGCTCGCCGACTGGATCCTCGATGGCCACCCGCCGATGGATCTGTGGGACGTCGACATCCGCCGGGTGATGCCGTTTCAGCGCAACAAGCGCTACCTGCACGATCGCACGATCGAGTCGCTGGGTCTGCTCTATGCCATGCACTGGCCCTTCCGGCAGGCGGAGACCGCGCGTGGCGTGCGCAAATCCGTCCTGCATGACCGGCTCGCCGCGCGTGGCGCGTGTTTTGGCGAGGTCGCCGGCTTTGAGCGTCCGAACTGGTACGCGCCGCCCGGGGTGGCGGCCCGCTACGAGTACAGCTACGGGCGCCAGAACTGGTTTGAGTACAGTGCAGCCGAGCACCGCGCCGCGCGCGAAGGGGTGGCGCTGTTCGACCAGTCCTCGTTCAGCAAGTTCGTGGTGGAAGGACCCGATGCGGAGGCGGTACTGAACCGCATGTGCACGGCGGACCTGGCGGTGCCACCCGGGCGCATCATTTATACGCAGTGGCTGAACGAGCGCGGCGGCATCGAGGCTGACCTCACCGTGACGCGCGAGAGCGCGCAGCGCTTTCTGGTCGTCTCGGCCTGCGCCACGCAGGTGCGCGACCTCGCCTGGCTGCGCGCGCACATCCCCGCGGACGCGCGCGCGGTTGCGGTCGATGTATCCTCAGCCTATGCCGTGCTCGGCCTCATGGGGCCGCACAGCCGCCGTCTGCTCGCGCGCCTGACCGATACCAGCCTCAGTAACGAGGCGTTCCCGTTCGGCACCTCGCAGCTCATCGACCTGGGCTACGCGCGGGTGCGGGCGAGCCGCATCACCTATGTCGGTGAGCTCGGCTGGGAGCTGTACGTGCCCACCGAGTTCGCCCAGTCGGTGTACGACGTGCTCAGCGAGGCGGGGGCGGGGGAGGGCCTGGTTCATGCCGGCTATCACGCGATGAATTCCCTGCGTATCGAAAAGGCTTACCGGCACTGGGGGCATGACATCGGCGAGGAGGACACCCCGCTCGAGGCGGGACTCGGGTTCGTGATCCGCTGGGACAAGCCGGCAGGCTTCATCGGGCGCGAGGCGCTGCTCGCCCAGCGGGCGCGCGGCCTCACGCGGCGGCTGGTGAATTTCCGCCTCGAGGCTGAAGGGCCGCTCCTCTATCACAATGAGCCGATCTGGCGCGACGGACGTCGCGTCGGACGCACCACCTCGGGGATGTTCGGTCATACGGTCGGCCGGCCGCTGGCGCTCGGCTATGTAGACAACGGCGGCGCGCCGCTGAGCGCAGAATGGATCCTGGAGGGCCGGTACGAGCTCGAGGTCGCCGGTGCCAGGCTGCCCGCCACGGCCGCACTGCGCCCGTTCTATGATCCGGGCGGCGCGCGCATCAAAGCCTGAACGACCGCTACCGCCTCAGGGCAGTGAGGCAGTGTACGTCACCCGCCCGTTGTTGGTGTTGACGCCGCCGTAGGCGCCTGAGCCGGGTACCTCGGCGTTGGCGTAGGTGTAGGCCCAGCGGGCGTCCTGCTGCACGACCCGATGCACGGCCGTCAGCATCACCGTGTTGGTGGCGCCATCGGCGAGTGAGGGTGCGACCAGGGTCGTGCCGGTGGTGTAGTGGCTCGCGCTGGTGGTGATCGCGGCGTAGCTGATCGTATCGCCACGGCCGTCGCTCAACGGACCGTTGGTGGTGGCGCTGAGTGTGACGTTGCCGTTGTTAGCCACCACAACGGCGGTCTCGACGCCGCCGCTGAGGTCGCCGCCGCTGGCGCTCAATGCGCCCTGGCCGACCTGCGCGGCGCTCGGCGTCCAGACGATGTGGTCAATCGAGCCGACATCGGTGAAGCCGCCGTAGGCCGTGCCGGTGCCGCTGCCCACCCGCAGGAACAGGAACTCTGGAATCACGATGGTGAAATCCACGTGCGTGATGGTGACGTGGCTGACATTGCGCGGGGCCTGATGGCTGTGCGATTCCGCGCGCGCGAGCGCCGGCAACACGGCCAGCAGGGGGAGGATGACTGGTAAAAAGCGCGGCATGGTAGGTTCCTTATCGACAAGGACCACACTCTTCTTTAATACCCGCCAGTGTGAGCCGCGCGACGGGGCGCTGCCAAGGGCGCCTGTTATGTCATATGTGCGTCAGCCGTCCGGCCCGAGCTCGCGCTCGACCGCGTAACGCTGTACGTAGGGGCGAAACCGCTCGGCGATCTCGCCCGCATCCAGTCCGAACTCAGCCAGACGGTACTGATGCTGGCCAAAGCGGCCCTTGGGATGGGAGGCGACGTGGTCATTCATGGCCTTGAGCGCGGCCTCGTCGAGCTCATCGCCGAAGGCGCGGTAGATGCGGTGTAACGTGGCCAGCGGATCACGCACCAGCTCGGCGTAGTGGACATCGACGATGCGGCATTGCGGGTGCGCCGCGCGGAAGGCCTCGACGCCCTCGATGGAGCGAGCCAGAAGTTCGGTCCAGTGCCGCGCGATATAGCCGCTGTGGTCTGCGTCCGAAAACGTCCTGGTGATCGTGCGGATGAGACTGCACACCGAAGCACACAGAACCACCGGATCCCGGTGCATCAGCACCATGCGCGCATCCGGATAGACCGCATGCAGCGCCTCCAGGTGCATGGCGTGGTGCGGGCTCTTCAGCGACCAGCGTCCGCGTACCCCGCCGCTCTGCAGCAGCTGCAGCACCAGGTGGTGGTATTCATAGGCATCCCGGTGGTCGGTGTGCTGCAGCCAGCGGCCGTAGCTGGGCATGTTGGCCATCGCCTCCCAGGTGAGGCTCTTGAACTGCTGATTGAGGACGGCAATACACTCGGTGGGCCCGTCCGGCTCCTCGCTCTGTACCACGCGCATGCGGGGGTTGATCTGATCGAGCATCGCCATCTGCGCGCGCGTGGCTTCGATGCGCGGATCGCTGCGCAGCGTGGCCGGCGTGGGCGGCGGCACGCTGGCGCCGGCCTCCCAGCGCAACAGCGGTCGATGACGCGCGTCCTTCTCCAGAAGATACGAGACCAGCGTCGTGCCGGCACGGAACAGGCCTATGACCACCAGTGGCGCTTCGATACGCTCCTCGCGCACCGCGGGATGGCGCTTGACCCAGTCGGTTACCCGCAGCCGGTTGGTGAGGGAGCCGAGGATCGCGCCCGGCACGGCCATGGTGCCGATGGTGTTCAGCTGCGCTTCCTCGCCCGCCGCGCGGCACAGCACCTCCAGGCCCTCGCGGAAACCTGGCGACCCGAAGTCCTCCAGACCGGTTTGCTGGCAGGCGCCGGCGAGCAGCGCCGCGGGATCGATGAGGGTCGTCATGGCGCTCAGGCCGGGGCGATCTGCACGACGGTGCGGCCGCGCGTGCGCCGGCCCTCGTGCTCGGCGAGCGCCGTGGCGACCTCCGTCATGGAGATCCGCCCGCCGATGGCCGGGCGGATCTTGCCGGCGGTGATCAGGGCGCACAGCGCCGCGTGCACCTCGGCGCCGGTCTCGGGCGGATAGAAGTTCAGCCCCATGCGGCGCACGGGGCCGACGGCACGGCCGTAGGCGAGCATTACCCCGAGCACGGAGAAGTTGGCCATCGACACCTTGCGCAGCGGCCGTCCGGTGAATCCCGCCTGCGGATCGCCATTGAAGCCGACCGGCAGGTAACGCCCGGCGAGCGCCATGCAGGTCCAGATCTTCTCGGTGAGATCTCCGCCCACGAGGTCAAACGCCACGTCCACCCCCCGGCCCCCGGTGAGCTCCAGCACGCGCTCGAAAACGTCCTCTTTCTGGTAGTCGATGCACGCCGCGGCACCGAGCTTCTGGCAGTGCTCGGCCTTTCCGATATCTCCGGTGAGGGCAATGACCCGGGCCCCGGCTGCTACGGCGAGCTGCACGGCCGCACTGCCGACCCCGCTGGCCGCGCTGCTGACCAGCACGCTCTCTGCGGCCTGCAGCCGGGCACGCACGTGCAGCGCCAGGTAGCTCACGTGAAAGGGCAGGAGAAAGGCGGCGGCCTCGGCATCATCGAACTCGCGTGGCGCCTCGAACAGGTTCCACACCGGCACGATCGCCTTCTCGGCCAGACCCCCGAGCGCCATCTTGGTCATGCCGACCACCCGGCGGCCATTCCAGGCCTCAGCGCCCGGACCGGCCGCCTCGACCCGGCCGCACACGTCCATGCCGAGCGTGAAGGGGGGCTTTTGCGTGACCGTGGCCACCCCGCCGCGTGTGCGGGCGACATCGCCGAAGTTGAGGGAGGCGGCGCTGACGGCCACGCGCACCTCGCCCGCACCGGGCTCGGGAACCGGGATGTCCGTCAGCCGGATCGCCTGCGCCGGCTCGCCGTGCGCAATGACTTGGACTGCCTTCACGAGTGCCTCTCCCCAAATGGCCTGCAGCGCCGGGACGTGCCGGACTGATTGTCGGGGGAGATTGTCGCGCGACTGAACCGGCGCCGACTCACCCGTTTAGACCTTGCGGGTGCCTGGGGTGCCTCAGGCACCTCGCCTCAGGAGGGTGGGGACTGCCCGGCCCGCTCGTAGTCATACCACACGGCCTCGATGTTGTTGCCGTCCGGGTCGAGCACGAACGCGGCGTAGTAGCCGGGCCAGTAGTCGCGGTACCCGGGCGCGCCGTTGTCCTTGCCGCCCGCGGCGAGGGCGGCGCGGTAAAAGCCCTCCACCTGGGCGCGGCTCGCGGCCTGGAAGGCCACGTGCAGGGGGACGACGGTGTCCTGGCGGCTGATCCAGAGGTCGGTGTTCTTGCCGTCGTTGAAGCCGGCCGCCTCGCCATACTCCATGTTGTTCTGGTAGCCGAGCGGGGCGAGTGCGGCGCAGTAAAACTGCTTCGCACGCGGGTAGTTACTGACGTGGAGGGAGGTGTGAGCGATCATGCCGCAGGTCCCCGCGAGGTACGCTGAGACTGCGCACGCTAACAGCTCGGACGGCTTTGGGCGAAGCGTGGCCGCGAAACAGGCGCCACCCGGCTAGGGTGCATGCACCGCGGCGGCGCGGGTCACTTCGGCGCTGAGTTCGTCGGCGGCCGCCGCGGCGCTGGCAAGAACCGCGGCACGGTCAACGGCCTGCCCGGACTGCGCGCCCAGGACGTGCTCGAGCCGCGCGGCCCGCATGCTGAGCGCTTCGAGCCCCACCGTGCGGCCGGTGCCGTGGACCCGGTGCGCGCGACGAATCACCTGCTGCAGCGCATCCGCGTCTCCGGCTCCGGCCAGGGCGCCGGGCGCGCCGCGGCAAGGCGCACTAGCGGCGCCCACCGCGGCCGCGCGGCTCAGCCGCCGAGCGCCGCTTTGAGCTTCGTCTCCACGTCCGCGTAGCTCCAGTACGCGCGCATGCAGGTGAGCTTACCGCTGGCGTTGATCTTGTAGATGCTCACCAGGTCCACCGTCACCTGGACGTTGCCGGGCAGGGTGTTGGTGAGGCTCCAGACGTTGGCGCACTCGTCCGCGCAGGCGTAGGACTCACGGATCACGTACGACATCTTGCCGGGAGCGATGACCCGGTCCCAGAACGCCGCCATCGCCGCGCGTCCGCGGTGACCCTGTCCGGTCGGATCGAGCGGTGATATCCCCACCGGGTCTTCGATGATCGCGTCCTCGGCATACAGATCGAGCCACGCGCTCTTGGCGTGCTGCGAGGCGTAGCGCGCCGAGAGTGCGGCCGCCCGCTGCGCGGGATGGGGGCTGTTCTCCAGATTGAGCGCGTTCGCGTTCGACATCCTGCATTCCTCGTGATGAAAACCGGTACGATGCCCTTATAGCACGCTCTGCGCACGCGCCTGCGGGGTTGCGCGGCGGCCCGCTTCCACTATGGCATCAGCAAACTCAGGGTCCCCGTCTGCGTCCAACCTGCTCATCCTCGATGGCGGTACCGGGCGCGAGCTGTTACGCCTGGGCGCGCCATTCCGGCAGCCGGAGTGGTCGGCGCTCGCGCTCATGGAAGCGCCCGAATTCGTGACGCGCGTGCACCAGGGCTACATCGATGCCGGCGCGGACCTGGTCACGACCAACAGCTACGCCGTGGTGCCGTTTCACATCGGTGCCGAACGCTTTGCCCGGGAGGGAGCGTCGCTCGCGGCACGCGCCGGGCGCCTGGCGCGCGCCGCCGCAGCGGCTGCCCCCCGCCCGGTACGTGTGGCGGGCTCGCTGCCGCCGGTGTGCGGCTCGTACCGCCCGGACCTGTTCGATGCGGCGGTGGCGCGCCCGGTACTGCAGCGTCTCGTGCAGGCCCTCGAGCCCTTTGTCGATGTATGGCTGGCCGAGACGATCAGCGGCGTGGCCGAAATGGAGCTGATGGGCGAGGTGCTGGCAGGCAGTCCGCAGCCCTGGTGGATCTCGTACACGCTCGATGACCGCCCGGAGCGCGCAGCCGGGGCACACCTGCGCTCGGGTGAGCCGGCTGCCGCCGCGGCGCTGCGCGCCACCGAGCGCGGCGCGGCGGCGGTTCTGTTCAACTGTTCCCAGCCCGAAGTGGTGGGGCCCGGACTGCTCGCTGCCGCGCAGGGGCTGCGTTCCGGGCACGCGCAGCCGCTCCCGCGGCTGGGCGCCTACGCCAACGCCTTCGCGCCTCAGCCTGCGGATGCCCGTGCCAACGCCGGGCTGAGCACGCTTAGGCCCGATCTCGATCCCGAGCAGTATCTGCAGTGGGCGCGGCAATGGCAGGCGGCCGGAGCCACGATCATCGGCGGCTGCTGCGGCGTCGGCCCGGAGCACATCGCCAAGATCCACCAGGCGCTGCGCCCGCACGCGCCACGCGGCCGCTGAGCTCACCGGGCGACACCGCGGTCAGCGGGGCGCCGGGCCCTGCGCCTCGGCGCGCGCATGGCGCTCCTCGAGTACCGAGACGATAGCCTCAAGGGTCAGGCCGCGGGCCTGCAGCAGCACCAGCAGATGGAAGAGGAGGTCGGCGGCCTCGCTCTTCAGTGTCTCGCCGGGGCCGGCGGCGGCGAGGGCGACTTCGACCCCTTCCTCGCCCACCTTCTGGGCCATGCGACTGAGCCCTGCAGCTACGAGGCGGGCGGTGTAACTGTCAGCCGGGGGGCTGGCCATGCGGTCGCGGATGAGCGCCTGCAGGGCAGGCAGGAAACCGAGTGCGGCCGCCGCGGGGCGCGCGTTGCTGAAGCAGCTCTCCGCGCCGGTGTGACAGGTCGGGCCACGCGGCTGCGCGAGCACCAGCAGCGCATCGCGGTCGCAGTCCGCGACCACGCGCTCGATGCGCAGCAGGTTCCCCGAGGTCTCGCCCTTGACCCACAGCCGCTGGCGTGTGCGGCTGAAGAGCGTGACGTTCCCGGTGGCCAGCATGCTTTGCAGGGCCTCACGGTTCGCGTAGCCGGTCATCAGGACGGCGCCGGTCCGGGCGTGCTGCACGATCACCGGCAGCAGTCCCGCGCCCTTTTCCCAGGCGAGCGTGTCGATCTGCAGGTCGTTCATGCGCGTACCGCCACCCCGTGCGCCAGCAGATAGCGCTTGAGCGAGCCGAGCGCGACGGTGCCGCTGTGGAACACGCTCGCGGCCAGCGCCGCGTCCACGCCGGTGGCGAATACGTCGCGGAAGTGCGCCTCGCAGCCCGCGCCCCCGGAGGCGACCAGGGGTACCTGACAGGCGGCGCGCACTTGCCGCAGCTGTGCGAGGTCATAACCGGCGCGCACACCGTCGCTGCTCATACAGTTGAGGACGATCTCGCCGGCGCCGCGATCCTGCACCTCCCTGACCCAGGCGAGCACCTCGCGGCCACTGCTGCGCGCGCGGGCCGGATCGCCGGTGTTGTGCCACGCGTGCCAGGTGTCGTCGCGGCGCTGACTGTCGATGCCGACCACGACGCATTGCGAGCCAAAACGCCGGCTGAGCAGGTCAATGAGCGTAGGGTCTTCCAGGGCGGGCGAATTGATGGACACTTTCTCTGCGCCCGCACCGAGCACCCGTGCCGCGTCCTCCACGCTGCGGATGCCGCCGGCGACACAGAACGGAATGTCCAGCAGGCGCGCCACGCGGCGCACCCAGCTGCGCCCGACGCGCCGGCCTTCCGGGCTCGCCGTGATGTCGTAGAACACGAGCTCGTCGGCGCCCGCCTCCCGATAACGCGCAGCCAGCTCGAGAATGTCGCCCGCGTCCCGGTGGTCGCGGAAACGCACGCCCTTTACGACGCGGCCGTCGCGGACGTCGAGGCAGGGGATGATGCGGCGGACAAGAATGGCCGTAGCTCCTCAGGGGAAATCAGATCCTCAAGCAAGGCCTTGCCACTGATGGCGGCGGCCACACCGATGCGCTCGAGCGCGTGCAGGTCAGCGACGCTGCGCACGCCGCCGGAGGCCTGCCAGGCAAGGTCGGGGAAGCGCCGGCGCGCCTCGGCGTACAGCTCGAGGTTCGGTCCGCACAGCATGCCGTCGCGCTCAATGTCCGTGCACAAGACGTGGCGCAGGTCAGCGCCGAAGGGCTCGAGCGCCTGCCACAGGCTTGCGGTGCCGGTGACGCGCCAGCCGCGGGTGCTCACCCGGGCCTCGCCTGCGAGCGCACGCACATCGAAGGCGAGGCAGATGCGCTCCGGGCCGAACTCGCGCAGCCAGCCACGCACCTCGGCAGCACGCTCCACGGCCGCGCTGCCGATGACCACGCGCCCGACACCGGCGGCAAGCAGCGCGCTGACGGTGTGCCGGGAGCGCACGCCACCGCCGGCCTGCAGCCGCACACCGGTGAGGCGCGCGAGTGCATGAATCAGGGCCGGATGGCGCGGTACTCCGTCGCGGGCACCGTCCAGATCGACCAGGTGCACCTCGCTTGCTCCGAGCGCCTCGTAATGGCTGAGCCGGGCCGACGGCGTGGCCTCGTAGTGCGTCGTGCGCTCGAAGTCTCCCTGTGCCAGGCGCACGCAGCGGCCGTCGCGGAGGTCGATGGCGGGCAGCAGCAGCATGCTCACAGCTCCAGGAAATTGCGCAGGATGCGCGCCCCGGTCGCGGCCGAGCGCTCGGGATGAAATTGCGTGCCCCAGAAATTGCGCCAGCGGATCACGGCGGCGAGGGGAGTGCCGTACTCGGCACGCGCCAGCGTATGACCGGCAACGGGTGCGCCATAGCTGTGGACGAAGTACGCGTACTCGCCCTCGGCGACGCCCTCCAGCAACGGATCGGGGCGGATTGCCTGGAGTGCATTCCAGCCCATATGCGGCACCGGCAGGCCCGGGGCCGCGGACAGCCTGCGCACACGGTCGGGAATGATGCCCAGGCAGGCAGTCACACCTTCCTCGGAGTGTTCGAACAGCAGCTGCATGCCCAGGCACACGCCCAGGACCGGCTGCGTGAGCGCGCGCACCGTGCCGAGCAATCCGCGCACGGCCAGCTGTCGCATCGCCTGAGCGGCGGCCCCCACCCCCGGCAGCAGCACCCGCGGAGCCGCGGCGATCACCGCGGGGTCGGCGCTGACGTGGGCGCGCGCCCCGGCACGGCGGAACGCGTAGCGCAGCGAGGCGAGGTTGGCGCCGCTGTCGATGATCACGACCTCCTTCACAGCATGCCCTTGGTGCTCGGCAGCGTCGCGCCGTCGCGGCGCAGCGCCTGGCGCAGCGCACGTCCGACCCCCTTGAAGCAGGCCTCGACCATGTGATGGGCGTTCTCACCGGTTACGCTGAGGTGCAGCGTGCAGCGCAGCGCATCGCTCAGCGAGCGGAAGAAGTGCGGCACGAGCTCGGTAGGGAGCGCGCCGACGCGCTCACGCGGGAAGCTGCCCGCGAAGCTGAGGAATGGCCGGCCGGAAAGGTCGAGTGCGACGCGCGCCTCGGCCTCATCCATGGGCAGGAGAAAGCCATAGCGGCCTATGCCGCGCTTGTCGCCGAGCGCCTCACGCAGGGCCGTCCCCAGTACCAGTGCACAGTCCTCCACGGTGTGATGCTCATCGATGTGCAGGTCGCCGAGCGCGCGCAGCCGCAGGGCGATGCCGGCGTGCTGCGCGAGCTGCTCCAGCATGTGATCGAAGAAACCAATGCCGGTCGCCGCGCTCGCCGAGCCCTCCTCATCCAGGTCGATCTCGACCTCGATGCGGGTCTCGCGCGTGCAGCGCTGCACGCGCGCCTGCCGCGCCGTGAGCGCGCGCACCAGCGCAGGCCAGCTCTGCTCGGCGGCGCCGTCGCGGCGCACCGTGAATCCGCGTACCTGCAGATTGCGCGCCAGCTCCAGGTCGGTGGCCCGATCGCCGATCACGGCGCTGCGCTCGGGGGCCATGGGGCGCTCGCGCAGATACGTCTCGAGCAGGCCGGTGGCGGGCTTGCGGCAGCGGCAGCCTTCGCTGGCGCGATGCGGGCAGACAAACACCGCATCGAACTGCACGCCCTGGGAGCGAAACGTCTCGAGGATGAAGTCCTGCACCGCATCGAAGGCGGCCTGGGGATACTGCGTGCTGCCCAGGCCATCCTGATTGGTCACCATGACGAGGCGGTAGTCGCGGCGACACAGCTCGGCGAGCGCCGCAAACACACCGGGCATGAAGCGCACCTTCTGCAGGGCGTCGACCTGCTGATCCGGCGGCTCCTCCACCAGCGTGCCGTCGCGGTCGATGAACAGCGTGGCGGCGTTCACCGCCATGCTCCGATCAGTGCCTCGTTCTCGGTGCGGGTACCGACCGTGACCCGCACCGCATCGGCGAGCCCCTCGAAGCCACGCGCATCGCGCACCAGCAGGCGGGCGGCGCGCGCCTGGCGCAGTGCCTGCGCCGCGTCCGCACAGCGCACCAGCAGAAAGTTGGCAACGCTGGCATGCACGCGCCGCACCGCCGGCAGCGGCGCAAGGGCGGCACGCAGCCACTCACGCTCCCGACGCAGCGCGGCCAGGCGCTGCGGCATGTTTTGCAGGTGCACGGCTGTGAGGGCGGCCTCGGCTGCCTCCAGCGCGAGCTGCGGGATCGCATACGGGGCAATGAGCCGGCGCAGCAGCGCCACCAGTTCCGCGCTGCCGATGAGCGCGCCGAGCCGTGCTCCGGCAAGACCGTAGGCCTTGGAGAGAGTGCGCAGCACCACCAGCTGCGGGAACTCGCTAAGCCGCGCGCACAAGCTCGCGCGCTGCGCAAACTCGATGTAGGCCTCATCGACTACCACCAGGGCCCGATCGCGCAGCGCACGGATCACGCCGAGGATCGACTCGGCATCGAGGAGATTTCCCGTGGGATTGTTGGGTGAGCACAGAAACACCAGCTTCACCGGCTCCGCGCACGCCGCCACAACCGCGCCGGTATCGAGCGTGAACTGCGGCGCGCGCAGCGGCACGCTCACGATCTGTGCGCCCTGGATACGGGCGGCGAGGGCGTACATGCCGAAGGTCGGCGGACACACGAGGATGGCATCGGCACCCGGACGGCAGAAGGCGCGCACCAGGAGGTCGATGGCCTCATCGCTGCCGCGGGTAAGCAACAGCGAGCCGGCGGGCACCGCGTAGATTTGCGCCAGCTGACGCACCAGCTGGCGCGGCTGCGGCTCGGGGTAGTGGTTGAGTCCGGCGGCGGAGGCATCGCCCCCGGCGCGCCAGGGCAGCTCGTTGGCGTGCAGGCGGGCGATCCCGGGCTCCCAGTCCCCCGGCTCGTAGGGCTGCAGGGCGGCGATCTCCGGCCGCGCCAGGGACTGCAGCCAGCTCATGCCGCACCTGCCCCGAGCAGCGCCAGCCGCGTGGTGATCGCCAGCGCGTGGGCGTCGAGTCCTTCGAGTGCGGCGAGCGTGGTCGCCGTCGGCGCCAGAGCCCGCAATGCCGCCGGCGTAAGTTCCTGCACGGAGAGCGAGCGCAGAAAGTCGCGCACCCCGAGACCGCCGTGGCTGCGTGCATAGCCGTAGGTCGGCAGCACGTGGTTGGTTCCCGAGCAGTAATCACCCATCGTTTCCGGCGTCCAGGCTCCGAGGAACACCGAGCCCGCATGGCGTACGGCCGGCAGCCACAGACGCGCGTCGCGCACCTGCAGGATGAGGTGCTCGGGGGCGTAGCGGTTGGCGACCGCAAAGGCCTCGTCGAGATCAGACACCACCAGGGCGCGGCAGGTGGCGAGGGAGCGCGACAGCGTGCCGGCCCGCGACAGACCCGGCCGCAGGGCCGCGATCGCGGCGGCGACCCGCGCGCGCCAGCTCGGCGCTGGGCGTCACGAGGATGGCCTGGCTCAGGGCATCGTGCTCGGCCTGCGCCAGCAGGTCCGCGGCGACCACTGCCGGGTGCGCGCCCGCATCGGCCACCACCAGCACCTCGGAGGGGCCGGCGGGCAGATCGGTTGCCGCGCCGGCTCGGTCCTGCGCCACGAGCTGCTTGGCGGCTGTTACCCAGGCATTGCCGGGACCGAAGATCTTGTCGACGCGCGGGATACTCTCCGTGCCGTAGGCGAGGGCGGCTACGGCCTGGGCACCGCCCACCTTGAACACGGCGCTGACCTCACACAGCTCCGCGGCGAGGAGCACCGCCGGATGTACGGTGCCGTCGCGCGTCGGCGGCGTGCACATGAGCGCGGCGCTCACAGCCCGCGAGCAGCGCCGGGACGGCGAGCATGATGACCGCGGAGGGGAGCGGGGCGGTCCCGCCCGGCACGTATAGGCCCACCGCTTCGATCGGGCGCGGCAGCAGCTCGCAGCGCACGCCCGGCTCGGTCTCCACCGTGAGCGGGGTCGGGCACTGCGCGGCGTGGAAGCGCGACACGTTGGCGATGGCGCGCTCGAGCGCCTGGCGTGCAGCAGGCGCAACCGCCTCGCGCGCCTGGGCGAACTCGGCAGGCGAGACCTGCAGGGCGCTAAGCATCGCGCCGTCGAAGCGGGCCGTCAGCGAGCGCAGCGCCGCATCGCCGGAGGTACGAACCTCGGCGATCACCTCACGGGCGACCTGCACCACCTCGGCCTGGAGGCAGGCGCTGGGGCGGGAGAGCGCGGCAGCGCGCGCCTGGGGGTCGAGTGAGTGCCAGTCGTGGATACGCACCGCCGCACCTAGGCCAGCATCTTCTCGACCGGAAGCACGAGGAGCGCGCTGGCACCGGCCTGCTTGAGGCTCTCGAGCGTCTCCCAGAACACCGTCTCGCGACAGACGGCGTGTACCGCCACCCGCTCGTCCGAGCCGTCGAGCGGAATCACCGTAGGCGCCTCTGAGCCGGGCAGCAGCTGGCGGATTGCCGGCAGGGCGCTGCGCGGCGCGTGCAGCATGATGTACTTGCTCTCGCGCACCTGCTGCACCCCGTCAATGCGCTTGAGCAGCCGCGCCACCCAGTCGGACTTGCCGGGCGGCAGCGGCACCGGCGTACGAATCAGTACGCCGTTGCTTTCCAGCACGGTGGCGACTTCCCGCAGGTGATTCGCCGCCAGGGTCGAGCCGGTGGAGATCAGGTCACAGATCAGATCCGCGCGCTTCAGACGCGGGGCGATCTCCACCGCGCCCGAGAGCGTGACGATCTCGGCCTCGATGCGCTGCTCGCGCAGAAAGCGCCGCAGCAGGTGCGGGTAGCTGGTGGCAATGCGCCGCCCCTGCAGCGACTGCAGCCCCGCCCAGGCACCTTCGGCAGGGATCGCCAGGGCGAGGCGGCAGCGGCCGAAGTCCAGTGAGCGCACCGCCTCGAAGCGTGCGCTGCGGCCCGCCGCCTCGAGCTCGAGACGCTTTTCCTCGAGTACGTTGCGGCCGACGAGTCCGAGATCGCACACATCCTCGGCGACCAGGTCAGGAATATCGTCGTCGCGCACAAACAGGACATCGAGGGGCAGGTTTTCCCCGAAGCCGAAGAGCTGGTCCTTGCCCCGCGACAGCTTCAAACCGCAGCGGGAAAGAAGATCGAGAGACGGGTCGGTCAGGCGGCCCGATTTCTGGACCGCCAGTTTGAGCCGAAGCTCTTCCATGGGGGTCTCAGGCGGAGGCGCCAGGATGGCGCAGCGCTTCGAGCCGGCGACTCGCGGCGTGGTAGCCGCCGTTGCCGGTCAGGAGAAAGCGCGCGACGCGGCCGATGGTCGTCACGCTCACCCCCGTCTGGCGATGGATCTCGCGGTAGGGCAGTCCGCGCTTGAGGCAGTCCACCACGGCCCAGCGGTCCGCCATGGCCTGAATTTCCGCCGGCGTGCACAGATCGCGCAGGAAGTCGCGGGTCTCATCCGCGCTCTGCAGCGCCGCGAGCGCACTGCAGAGGTTCCTCTCGGCGAGGATCTCCTGACGGGGTGTCAGAGTGCGGTGAGACTTCATTGCGCGTGACCTAGTGTATTAACGCGCTAGTACATTAGCACGAGACGGTCCCGGGAGGCAAACCTGGGGTGGCAGCCGGGCGGGTCGTCCCTGGAGGCGGGCGCCGGGACCCGGAAAAAGGGGTTGGCTAATCCATTCCGGTGTTGGAGCAGGACGTGCGAATGCCAATACTGGGGCAGGCAATCCGGATATGGACAGGTAATGGCACGGCTGGAGCAGAAGATCACGGGCGGCGAATTCATCGTCACGACGGAGCTGACTCCGCCCAAAGGCACTGACCTTGGTGAGCTGTTCGAGAAGGCGGCGCTGCTGAAGGACTGGGTCGACGCCATCAATCTGACCGAATCCCCGCGCGCCTTGATGGCGGTTGCACCCATTCCGGTCGCACGGCGCCTGCAGGAGCACGGGGTCGAGGCTATCGTCCAGATGACCTCCCGCGACCGCAACCGGATCGCCATCCAGGCGGATCTGCTCGGTGCCGACCTCTTGGGAGTGCACAACTTCGTGTTCATGGGGGGTGATCCGCCCGAGCGCGGCGATCACCCCGACGCAAAGCCGGTGTTCGACCTCACGGCGAGCCAGATGGCCGGCGCAGCCCGTGCGCTGAGCCTGGGACACGACCTGGCAGGCAAGCCGCTCCAGGGACGGCCGCACTTCCTCATCGGCGCGACGGTGAACCCCGGTGCGGCGGACTTCGAGGCCGAGGTCCTCAACACGCGCCGCAAGCTCGATGCCGGCGTCCGCTTCCTGCAGACCCAGGCGATCTACGAACCGGCTGCGCTGGAGCGCTTCATGAATGCGGTGCGACCGCAGGGCGTGGCGGTACTGGCGGGCATCATTCCGCTGAAGTCCGCGAAGATGGGCGCCTGGCTGAACGAGAAGGTACCCGGTATCCGCGTGCCGCCGGAGCTACTCACCGAGATGGGGGCAGCCACCGGTCCGGAGGATGAGCTGGTACGAGGCGTGGACATCGCCGCCCGCACGATCCGCGCGGTCACAAGCCTGTGCGCGGGGGTGCACGTCATGGGCCTCGGCTGGGAGGCCCGCATACCGGCGATTCTCGAGCGCAGCGCGCTTTCCCGGCGCCGCTAGCCGCTAAGCTTTGTCAGCGCGGCCGCAGCCGCGGATTGAGCGAATAGGTGCCGATCAGGCGCGCCTCAGCGAGCGCGCGTCCACGCACGGCTGCGCGCAGCTCCGCGCCGTGCAGCGGCTCAGCCACCGGCAGTCGCTCCACGTCGAGCGCAAAGACCGTGAAGACGTAGTGGTGGACGATGGCGTCGTTCCAGGGCGGGCAGGGGCCATCGTAGCCGTAGTAGTTCCCGCTCATGGCCGGGTCGGCTGCAAACCAGCCGGTGTAGTCGTTCAGCCCGTGTGTCCAGCCGCCCGGCGCGCGCGGGCCCGCTTTGCCGCGGGCGGTCACTGCGTCGCTTTGACTGCCGGCGGCGATGGCGCGTGTGCCGGCGGGGATGTCCCACAACAGCCAGTGAAAGAAATCGACGCGCGGCAGCGAGGCGGGTACCTCGCGCCCTTCCTGATTCACGTCCTCGCCGCGGCTGGGCACGTCGGGGTCGTGGCAGATGATCGCAAACGAGCGGGCCGCCGCCGGTACTTCGTCCCAGCTCAGCTGCGGATTGCGGTTGCGGCTGAGCGCGACGTGCTGCTTCGGATCGATGACCGCAAAGCAGTACTCGCCGGGAATCTCCTTCTCATCGGCAAAGCTGCTGCTCGTCAGTCGCATGAGTGCTCTCCTGGGGCAGCGCGGACCTTAACACGGGCGGTACGCCGCGCGTGCTGCTCCTCGTCTGCTCACTCGAAGCTCTGGGCGGCGCGGCGTTCGCGGCGCGCCTCAGCGCCGGGCGAGCCGCGCCGGCGTGCCGGTGGCTCTGCCTCGCCCTGCGCGGGGGCGGACCCCGACAACGCCGCCTCCAGCGCCTGTCCCACCTGGTCGATCCAGATGAACTCGAGCGCCTTGCGCGTGCTCTCCGGGATGTCCTCGAGATCGCGCTTGTTACGTGCCGGGAGGATGACGCGCTTGATGCCGGCGCGCGCGGCGGCGATGGTCTTTTCCTTGATGCCGCCGACCGGCAGCACCAGACCCCGCAGGCTGATCTCGCCGGTCATGGCTATGTCTGGCTGCACCGGCTGGCCCTTGAACAGCGAGGCGAGGCTCACGAACATCGCGACCCCGGCACTCGGACCATCCTTGGGTATCGCCCCGGCAGGCACGTGTACGTGCACGTCGCTGTCGGCAAACGACTTCGGGTCGATACCCCAGTCGGAAGCCTGGCTCTTGAGCAGGCTGAGCGCCGCCTGGGCACTCTCCTTCATTACATCACCGAGCTGGCCGGTCAGGATCAGCTTGCCGTTGCCCGGCAGGCGTGCGGATTCGACGAACAGAATGTCGCCGCCCACGGGCGTCCAGGCCAGGCCCGTGGCCACTCCGGGGACGCTGGTGCGCTGCGCGACCTCGTTCTCAAAGCGCGGCGCACCGAGGATGGTCTCGAGGTCCGGCGCGTCGACACTGACGTGGCTCGCCTTGCCCTCTGCGATCAGCATGGCGCCATGGCGTACCAGCGCGCCGATCTGGCGCTCGAGGTTGCGACAACCTGCCTCACGGGTGTAATCGCGGATGATGCGGCTGAGAGCCGCGTCGGTGACGGTGAGCTGCTCGGCGGTGAGGCCGTTCGCCTTGAGCTGGCGCTGAACCAGATAGCGCTTGGCAATCTGCAGCTTCTCTTCTTCCGTGTAGCCCGACAGTTCGATGATTTCCATGCGATCGCGCAGCGGCCCGGGAATCGTGTCGAGCACGTTGGCGGTGGCGATGAACAGCACGCGACTCAGGTCAAAGGGCTGCGCGATGTAGTTGTCACGGAAGGTGCAGTTCTGTTCGGGATCGAGCACCTCCAGCAGCGCCGAACTCGGATCGCCGTGCGCGCTCACCGACAACTTGTCGATCTCATCGAGCATGCACACCGGATTACGGGTGCCGGCCTTGCGCAGCCCCTGGATGATGTTGCCGGGCAGCGCGCCGATGTAGGTGCGGCGGTGGCCACGGATCTCGGCCTCGTCGTGCACGCCGCCGAGGCTCACGCGCACGAACTTCAGCCCGAGCGCGCGGGCGATGCTCTGCCCGAGGGAGGTCTTGCCCACCCCCGGCGGTCCCACGAAGCACAGGATCGGGCTGCGGCCCTGCGGGTTGAGCTTGCGCACCGCGAGGTACTCGAGAATGCGGCGCTTGACCTTGGTGAGTCCGTAGTGATCCTCATCGAGCACCTGGCGCGCGCGCGCGATGTCGATGTCCTCCGCGTCCGTCTTGGACCAGGGCAGGGCGACGAGCCAGTCGAGGTAGTTGCGGACCATGCCGTACTCGGGGCTGGCCTCCTGCATGCGCCTGAGGCGCTCGAGTTCCTTGCGCGCATGCTCCTCGACCTCGGCCGGCATGTGTGCATCGGTGAGCTGCCGCTCGAGCTCGGTGAGCTCGCTGGCGGTGGAGTCGGTTTCGCCAAGTTCCTTCTGCAGCTGGCGCAGCTGCTCGCGCAGCACCGCCTCGCGCTGCCGTTCGCCAAGCGCCGCCTGGGTCTGCTCGGTGATGCCCTTGGTGATCTTCAGCACCTCGACGCGATGCGCCAGTACCTTGATGACCTTATCCAGGCGCTCCTTCAGATCCACCGTCTCCAGGATGTCCTGCTTCTCTGCGGACTTGACGTCCATGAAACTGGCGATCAGGTCCGCAAGCTGCGAGGCAGAGTCGATTCCGGAGATCATGCGGCCGAGCTCAGGCGGTGCCTGCGGCAGCAGCGCCAGCCCCTCGAGCGCTCGCTCCTTGAGGAAAGCAAAGCGCGCCTCGACCTCCGGATCGTGCGATACCGGCTCCGCTATCGGTGTGACGCGCGCGGCCAGATAAGGCGTCTCGCGGACGAACTCCGCGACGCGGAAGCGCCCTTCACCCTGGCACACCAGCTGATGGGCGCCGTCGGGGGTGGTGACGTAACGGATGACGGTGGCCAAGACGCCGACGTCGTAAAGATCGGCGGGCCTGGGTTTCTCGACCGCGGGATCGCGCTGCGCCAGCATCGCGATCTTGTGACCACCGCGCACGGCTTCCTGGGCGGCCGCGATGCTCAGCTCGCGTCCGAGCGAGATGGGCATGACGGTTCCGGGAAAAAGGCCGAGATGGCGTACCGGGACGATGGGCAGTGCATCCGCCGGCAGCGGCGGCAGCTCGATCCGCGGCGTGTCTTTGTTCTCATCAGCCATGTTCACTTGCCTCCTGCGAGTCGCACCAGGCGCACCTCGAGACAGCCGTTGAGGTAGCGCGTGGCGTCGACCTTGAGCGGCGCGCCGTTCAGCGCAATCTTGCGAATGAACCGGCCGTGCGGGATCTCCAGGCGCCGGATCATGATGTCGCGGCTCGTGAGCCCGGGACGGCGTTCGGCCGTCACGACCAGCGCGGCATGGTCGAGCCGCACCTCAATGTCGGCGGCGTCAACCCCAGGCAGGGCGAACACCAGACTGAAGCCGTCGTCGGTTTCAAAGATGTCGACCGGGGGCTCCCAGCTCACGCAATCCGCGCCCGGTCCGAGATAGCGCACGAAACGGCGTTGCAGCCGATCGGTCTGCTCCGCGAGCTCGACGGCGTGCAGCCACATCCATCCGAAATGCTGATCAGTGCTCATACATCACGTCGCGGTACGGTGAGCGGGGACCCATTGTCGCGTGAGCGGATGCGCTTCGCACCCGCGTGGCACGCTCCCGACCTGGCTTGCGGCGGCCTACCTTGTTCTTGACTGGTTAGCAGCTGTCTGGGGCTTAAATGGCGCATTGCAAGGTCACGACGCGAGCTTGCCGCGACGCAAGCGCGGACGCGGCCGTAGCGTGCGGGCGCCCGGGCCCTTCCTTGAACGCGACCGGGCGTGCCCACACTAACGAGCCGATGGACGAATCCCTGCACATCGTCTGCCCGCACTGCGAAACGGTGAACCGCCTGCCGGCTGCGCGCGTTACGGACGCCGCGCGCTGCGGGCGCTGCCGCGAGCCGCTGCAGGCCGCAAAGCCGCTCGCCCTCGGCGCCGCCAGCTTCGAGCGCTACATCTCACGCAGCGATCTGCCGGTTGCGGTGGATTTCTGGGCGCCTTGGTGCGGTCCGTGCCGCAGTATGGAGCCGGAGTTCGAGCGCGCCGCCGCGCAGCTCGGTGCGAAGGCGCTTCTGGCCAAGGTGAACACGGAGGCCGAGCCGGCGCTGGCCGAGCGCTTTGCGATCCGCAGCATCCCCACGCTCGTCCTGTTCAAGTCCGGCCGCGAAGTGGCACGGCAGAGCGGGGCGCTGCGCGAGGCGGACATCGTCCGCTGGATTACCGCTCACTCGGGCTGACAGCGGCCGCCTCGCGCGGACTGCGCCGAGTCAGCTCAGGGCAGGCACTGCGCCTGCAGATCGCACTCCACCATCCATAGCGCGAGGCGCTGCTGCTGGGCGATCAGTTCGAGTCCGACCAGCACGAGCGCAGGATCGTGATCAGCTTCGGTCGAGTCATGGGGACCGCCCGGTGTGAATCGCCCGCTTCTGGCAACGGCAGCGCCCGATGAGGTCTCGTCGCCTTTGGCAGGCGTGAGGATGCGGGGGGAGGGAGCCAGGGAACCAGGGGCGTGCTGCAGATTCATGCGCCTGAACCACGCGCTGCGGGAGCGGACGCAGACACCATATCAGGGTAAAGCGACCGTTCAATGTATTTTTGTTCATGCACCGCGACACTCGTCGCGCACCGGCGACAGCAAGCCAGGACCGGGCCGCTCGCCACTGCGCCGTTCGGGTCACCGCCCGTGTATGTGGCGCTAGCCGGAACTCAGGAATCCGTCCGCTCTGACGGCGCGCGGGCACGCATGCCGCACTGAACGGTCGGCCGTGCGTTGGCCCTGCGGTATCTCGGAAGCGCCGCAGGCGGTGGTGATCCCTCCTGCTACAGCCGCAGGCCGCGGGATGCTACGGTCCCTCTCCGTCCGCGAACGCCTGACCGGGGCAGAGATCGCCCGGGACACCCGGGGCGCCGCCCCTTTGATTCCTGGGGGCCTCTCGGCTTACGCTCGCCTGCGCGGCGACAGCAGAGGGGGGCCGTAGCGCATGGCTTGTACGTTCATGCTCGCCTTCGAGGTTGGTCAGCGTACCTGCAGCGCGGGCGGCCGTGCCCGCTAGGTTGCCGCGCCTCGCACTTCTCTTATGCGTCCTGCCGCTGGCGGCGGCCAGCGCCCGCGAGCGCCCGCCGCCGCCACTGCCGCAGCCCCCGCAGGTTCTGTTCCAGGATCTGTTCGTGGCGGTACAGACGGCGCACCTGTTTGCGGACGGAAAGACCTTCGCCGATGCGGTCCCCAATGCCGCGCCGGGGCAGATTCTGGCGGCCTATCACGCCGAGCACCCGCAGGGTGAGGCAGCCCTGCGGCGCTTCGTCGCGGCACACTTCACCCTGCAGCCGGTCGCCGCGACCGCCGCATCTCCCCCTGAGCATCTCTCACTGGTCGCGCACATCGACGGGCTGTGGCAGCAGCTGACCCGCGATACGCCCACCGCGCCGTCCGGCTCGTCGCTGCTGCCGCTGCCCGCACCCTATGTCGTGCCGGGCGGCCGCTTCCGCGAGATCTATTACTGGGACTCGTACTTCACCATGCTCGGCCTGGAGGAGAGCGGCCGGCATGACCTCGTGCTCGACATGGTGCGTGATTTCGCGCACCTGATCGATGCCTACGGTCACATACCCAACGGCACGCGCACCTACTATCTGAGCCGCTCACAGCCGCCGTTCTTTTTCGCGATGGTTGCCCTGCTGTCCCCGCAAACACCCGCGCAGGCCTTTGCCCGTTACCTGCCGCAGCTCAAGCGCGAGTACGCCTTCTGGATGGCCGGGGCGGACACCGTACGACCCGGCACCGCACGGCGTCGGGTGGTGGTGCTGCCGGATGGCGCCATTCTCAACCGCTACTGGGACGATCGGGATACGCCGCGCGATGAGTCGTACGCGCAGGACGTCGAGCTCGCCGGCGGCAGCGGGCGGCCACCCGCCGAGGTGTACCGCAACCTGCGCGCTGCAGCGGAGAGTGGCTGGGACTTCGGCTCGCGCTGGCTCGATGATGGTCGTGCGCTGGCGACGATCGATACCACCGAGATCGTGCCGCCGGACCTGAACAGTCTGCTCTACGGGCTCGAGAACGCCGTCGCTGCCGGCTGCGCCTACAGGGGCGATCGCGCCTGTGCGACCGACTTTACGGCGCGGGCGCAGCGCCGTCAGGGCGCCGTCGACCGCTACCTTTGGGACCCTGCCGCGGGGGTATACCTGGATTACCGCTGGACCATGAAGGCGCGTCGGCCGCAGGTGTCGGCGGCGACCCTGTATCCGCTGTTTGTGGGGCTCGCCAGTAAGCAGCAGGCGGCACAGGTTGCGCGCGCGACGGCCGCGAGCCTTGTGAAAGCGGGCGGCGTCGTGACGACCACCCTCACGACCGGACAGCAGTGGGATGCACCCAACGGCTGGGCTCCGCTGCAGTGGATCGGGGTCGATGGGCTCAACCGCTACGGCCACAAGGGGCTCGCCGAGACCATTGCCTGCCGCTGGCTGCTCACCGTGCGGCGGGTATACGAGCAGAGCGGCAAGCTCGTGGAGAAGTATGACGTCGTAGACAGCGAGCGCGTGGGTGGCGGCGGGGAATACCCGCTGCAGGACGGGTTCGGCTGGACCAACGGCGTCACGCGCAAGCTCGTGGCACTATATCCCGCCGATGCCGCCGCCGATCACTGTCCCGAGTCGGAGTCCGTAACACCATGAACTCGACCGCACCCTCGGCCAGCACTCCGGACCCGCAAGTGCGCAGCCTGCGCCTGTTCGTGTTCGCGTTATTTTTTGTGTTCGGCGGCATAACCAGCCTCAACGACGTCATCATTCCCAAACTCAAGGGGCTGTTCACCCTGAACTATGGCGAGGTCATGCTGGTGCAGTCGGCCTTCTTCGCCGCTTACTTCCTCATCTCCATCCCCGCAGCCGCTATCGTTACGCGCATTGGCTACATGCGCACGGCCGTGGTCGGGCTTCTCACCATGACGGCCGGCTGTCTGCTGTTCGTGCCGGCATCCTCCTCAGGACAGTTTATTTTCTTCCTCGGGGCGTTGTTCGTGCTCGCCTCCGGAATCACCATCGTGCAGGTCGTCGCCAACCCGCTCATCTCGCTGCTGGGTAAGCCGGCCACAGCACACAGCCGCCTGACCTTCGCGCAGGCTTTCAACTCCCTGGGCACGACCATCTTTCCCTACGTCGGCTCGATCCTGATCCTCGGGACCCTCGCCACGATCGATCCCAAGACACTGAGCGGCCGTGCTCTGGAGCAGTTCCGTACCCAGGAGACGCAGGTCATCGTGCGCACCTACCTGGGGCTCGCGAGCGCACTCGCGCTGTTGGCCGCCCTGGTGTGGCTGTTCCGCAACCGGCTCGTGGAGACCAGGAGTGAATCGCCCACGCTGCGCCACGCGCTGAACCTGCTGCGCCGCGTGCGCTTCGCCTACGGCACCGCGTGCATCTTCCTGTATGTCGGCGCCGAGGTGGCGATCGGTTCGCTCATCGTCAACTACCTGATGCAGTCCAACGTGCTCGGCCTCGCGCAGGAAGCGGCCGGCAAACACGTGCCATTCTACTGGGGCGGGGCGATGGTCGGACGCTTCCTCGGGGCGTACCTGCTGCGGGTATTCTCGCCGGGCAAGGTGCTGGCGAGCGCAGCGAGTGCGGTCATCGTGCTGCTCATCGTTTCGGCAAACACCACCGGAGCGGTCTCGGGGTGGTCGCTCCTGGCGATCGGACTGTTCAATTCGATCATGTTCCCGACTATTTTCTCACTCGCCTGCGAAGGGCTCGGCGAGCGTGCCGCGGAAGGCTCCGGCATCATCTGTGTGGCAATTGTCGGTGGCGCAGTGGTGCCGCTGATCACCGGGCATTCCGCGGATGTGCTGGGGCTGAAGGCCGCGCTGCTGGTGCCGGCGATCTGCTACGCCGGCATCGCCGGCTTCGGCATCTACGCGCGCCGTCCCTGGCGCGAGGGCGGCAGCGCGCCCGTGGTCCTGAATCACCCGGTGTAATGGCGGCCCCGCGCCAGCGCGCATGAGCACTGCGGACATCGGCGGGCGGCGGCTGCGGGCCGGTATCGTCGGCGGCGGCCGCGGCGCCTTCATCGGCCCGGTGCATCGCATGGCCGCGGAGCTCGACGGCGAAGCACTCATCGTCGCCGGGGCGCTGTCATCCGATCCCCAGGTAGCGCGCGAGAGTGCCGCGGCCTGGTATCTGGAGCGTGCCTACACCTCGTATGCGGAGATGGCCGAGCGCGAGGCAGCGAGTGCCAGCGGGATCGATTTCGTCATCATCGCCACGCCGAACCACCTGCACTTCCCGGTGGCGCGCGCGTTCCTCGAGAGGGGCATTCACGTGGTGTGCGACAAGCCGCTCGCTCTGAGCGTTGCCGAGGGCGAGGAGCTGGCGCGGCTGAGCGCGCGCGGCACGCCGCTCTTGGCGCTCACGCACAACTACAGCGGCTACCCGCTGGTGCGTGAGGCGCGCGAGCGGGTGCAGCGCGGCGAGCTCGGTACACTGCGCAAGGTCATGGTCGAATACACCCAGGACTGGCTCATGGAGCCGCTCGAGTCGCGCGGTGTGAGGCAGGCGCTGTGGCGCACCGATCCGGCGCGCGCGGGCGCAGGAGGCTGCACCGGTGACATCGGCACGCACGCGCACCACCTGCTGGAGTACGTGAGCGGTCTTGAGGTCGAGGCGCTGTGCGCCGATCTGAGCGCGTTCGTTCCCGGGCGCCGGCTCGATGACGATGCCAACATTCTGCTGCGCATGCGTGGCGGGGCCAAGGGCACGCTTACCTGCTCGCAGGTGGCCTGCGGGGAGGCGAACCGGCTCTCGCTGCGGCTCTACGGCAGCGCTGCGGCCCTGGAGTGGCACCAGGAGGATCCCGGCGTGCTGCTCCTGAAGCAGCCGGGCCGGGCGGTGGAGCGCCTGCAGGCGGCCCAGGGGTATCTCGGCGCCGAGGCGCGCGCTATGAGCCGCCTGCCGCCGGGACATCCCGAGGGCTACATCGAGGCCTTTGCCAACATCTACCGCGCCTTCATCGCCGATGTGCGGCGCGTCGCGGCTGGAGCCGCGCCGCGCCGCGACTACCCCGGAGTACGCGAAGGCGTGCGCGGCCTGCGCTTCGTCGCACAGGCGGTGGCGAGCAGCCAGGCCGGTGCGGTATGGCTGGCACTGTAGGGGGGAGGGGAGTGTGAGCGCCGGCATGCGCGCCCGTCTGTGCGTCATGATGTTCCTGGAGTTCTTCATCTGGGGCGGCTGGTTCGTCACCATGGGGAGCTTTCTCGCCGCCGACCTGAAGGCGAGCGGGGCGCAGTCCGCACTGGCGTACGCGACGCAGTCGTGGGGCGCCATCATCGCCCCGTTCATCGTCGGGCTGATCGCCGACCGCTACTTCAACGCCGAGCGCCTGCTCGGCCTGCTGCACCTGATCGGAGCGGTGCTGCTCTATAGTCTGTATCGTGCGGGGGACTTCGCGGCCTTCTACCCGGCGCTGTTTGCCTACATGGCCCTCTACATGCCGACGCTCGCATTGGTCAACGCGATCGCCTTCCGGCAGATGCAGGATCCGTCGCGGCACTTCTCACT
This sequence comes from uncultured Pseudomonadota bacterium, assembly GCA_963825385.1. GTDB lineage: Bacteria > Pseudomonadota > Gammaproteobacteria > Steroidobacterales > Steroidobacteraceae > 13-2-20CM-66-19. Next base: position 979,832 of record CAWGSX010000003.1, read on the forward strand.
GGTGCGCGTGTGGGGCACCGTCGGCTGGATCGTGGCCGGGCTCGTCATCAGCTATCTGTTTGGCTGGGACTCGCGCGCCGGGATCGCCCAGGGGCTGCTGCGCAATACCTTTCTCATGTGCGCGCTCGCCTCACTCGTGCTGGGGATGTACAGCTTCTCGCTGCCGCGTACCCCGCCGCAGCCGCGCGGCCCGGGCCCGGTGCGTCTCGGCCAGCTCATCGGCGCGGATGCCCTGGTGCTGCTGCGCGAGCGCAACTTCCTGGTGTTTTTCATCGCCTCGGTGCTCATCTGCATCCCGCTCGCCTTCTACTACCAGAACGCCAACCAGTTCCTGACCGAGATCCACGTCGCGAACGCGACCGGCAAGCAGACCCTCGGCCAGATGTCGGAAGTGCTGTTCATGCTGTGCTTGCCATGGTTCCTGCGCCGCTTTGGCATGAAGCGCACGCTGCTGCTCGGCATGCTCGCCTGGGTGTGCCGTTACGTGTTCTTCGCCTACGGCAACTCCGGCGAGCTGGCCTTCCTGCTCATCATCGGCATCGCGCTGCACGGGGTGTGCTACGACTTCTTCTTTGTCTGTGGCCAGATCTACACCGACTCCAAGGCCGGCGCGGCTCACAAGGCGGCGGCGCAGGGCCTCATCACCCTTGCCACCTACGGGCTCGGGATGCTGGTGGGTTTCTGGAGCGCCGGCCGCATCGATGATCTGTATCTGTCGGGCGGCGCGCACGACTGGCGCGCCATCTGGCTCTATCCGGCCAGCTTTGCGGCGCTGGTGCTGCTGCTGTTCGCAACGACGTTCCGCAACGAGGTGGTCAGCTATGCGCCGGCCGCGCTGGCGGCGCGGCGCGAGCCCAGCTGAAGGAGCGCGGTGTGAACGAGGACAGCGGCGGAAGGGGACAGGCGCAGGGGCAGTTTCGGCCGCAGCCGATGCGACTGGCCATCCTGACCGCGGCGCTTCAGGAGCTCACTCCGCGCGAGCGGCGCGATGCCGACCCGGATGTGGCGATCGAGGAGTGGCTCGACTTTGCCCGCGAGATAGGCGCGCCGTACATCGAGCTGTCGGCGGCGCTGCATCCGAGCCTTGCCGACGTGCCGGAGCAGGCCTTGCTCGACCCGGTGGCGAACACGCTCGATCTGCGCAGCCCCTTCACGCCGGCACGGGCCGCGCGGGTACGGCGCGCCATGCAGGCGACGGGAGTGGGACTGTCTGATCTGGCTTACTTCGACAACATGCTGGCGGCAGACGAGAGCGCGCGCGCTCAGAAGTACGAGCTCATGCTGCGCGTGTTCGATGCCGCCGTGCTGCTCGGCGCCGATGCCGTCACCGGCTTCGTCGGCCGCAACCCGCGCCTGGGCATGGATGCAAACCTCGAGATGTTCGAGGCGGTGTTCGTGCCGCTGCTCAAGCAGGCCAAGGCGCGCGGGCTCACGTTCCGGGTGGAGCAATGTCCGATGCCCGGCTGGAATGCGAGCGACCTGTGGCACAACAACATCGCCTACGCGCCGGGCCCGTGGATCGCGCTGCACCGGATCTGCGAGCGCCACGCAGTGGGCGAGCAGTTCCGCATCCACTACGATCCCTCGCACGCGATCCTCATGGGCCAGGACTCGCGCTCGGTGTTTCAGTACCTGAAGGACAGCGGCTACAACTTTCTCATCGGTGGCTTCCACGTGAAAGGCCAGGTCATCGACGCCCGCGGCATCTCCGCCTGGGGCTACGGCGGGCAGAGCCTGCAGCGCGGCGACCGCCAGGGCGACTGTGCGAGCGCCGACCCGGCGGCGCAGCGAAACGCCTGGAAGAAGCAGACGGTGTTCAGTGAGCACGAGCTCCCGGGAACCGCGCGCCACGATCCGCTCGCGTACCTGCAGAACCGCAGCGTTGACTGGCTCGACCACCAGCTGGCGGCGCGCGAGCTTTTGAGTATCGATCCGGCCCAGACCTTCCTGGTCGTCGAACACGAGTACCCGCCGGCCCGCATCCAGGACCGTGCGCGGCTGGCACCGATTCTCGCCGGCTCCCTCGCCTTCACCCGCGCCATCGATGCGGCGGCGGCGGCCATGTACGCCCTGCAGCACGAGGTGCTGGCGGCGCAGGGCATCGCCATCCAGGGGTTCGGCCGCGAGCCCTACCGATCCTGAACCCAAGCAGAGCAGCACACCGATGCCCTTTGTGACCCCGAGCGCGCAGCAGGACCACTACGATGTCATTGTCGTCGGCTCGGGCGCCGCCGGTGGCCAGTCCGCTTACACCCTGAGCATGGAGGGTGCCAGGGTGCTGCTGCTCGAGGCGGGTCGCGCTTACGATCCGCAGCGCGAGACGGCGATGTTCCAGACCCCCGACATGGCACCGCTGGCCGGTGTGGGCACGCCGCAGAAGCCGTTCGGCTTCTACGACGCCACCGTGGATGGCGGCTGGCAGGTTCCGGGCGAGCCCTACGTGCAGACCACCACGGAGGATGCGGGGCGGTTCGACTGGTGGCGCGCGCGGATGCTGGGCGGCCGCACCAACCACTGGGGGCGCATCTCGCTGCGCAACGGCCCGTACGACTTCAAGCCCCGCAGCCGTGACGGCCTGGGCTTCGACTGGCCCATCGGCTACGAGGATCTCGCGCCCTACTACGACAAGGTCGAGCTCCTGGTCGGGGTGTACGGCAGCAACGAAGGCCTGGAAAACACCCCGAACTCAGGGCCCGGCTGCCTGTTGCCGCCGCCGCAGCCGATCGTCGCCGATCTGCTCATGGCACAGCGTGCGAAGAGACTCGGGGTGCCGGCGATCCCGGGGCACCGCGCGGTGCTCACCCGCGCGCTCGATGCGCGCACTTCGCCCGCGCGGCTGCACCCGGGAAATACCCGGGCCCAGCGGATTCTTGCGCAGGCGATGCGCGCGCGCTCGCCGTGCCTGTGGGCCACGCCCTGCGGGCGCGGCTGCGCGGTGTCCGCCAACTACCAGTCAACGACGGTGCATCTGCCGCCGGCGCTCGCCAGCGGCAACCTCGATATCACCACCGATGCGATGGTGTACGAGGTCACCATGGGCAAGGACGGGCGCGCCAGCGGGGTGAGCTTCGTCGATCGCAGCAGCGGGGCGCACTGCCAGGCGCGCGCCCGCGTAGTGATCCTCGCCGCGAGCGCGTGCGAGTCGGTGCGCATCCTCATGAACTCGCACAGCGGCCCTTTCCCGCAGGGCCTCGCCGCCTCCAGCGGCAAGCTCGGCCGCTACCTAATGGATACCGTCGGCAGCACCGTCACCGGGCAGATTCCGCTCCTTGAGAGCCTGCCGCCGCTCAACGAGGACGGCGCCGACGGGCATGCTTTCTATGTGCCGTGGTGGCTGTACGGCCCGCAGCTCAAAGGCCAGCTCGGCTTCGCGCGCGGCTATCACATCGAGTATGGCGCCGGGCGACGCATGCCGGGGTTCGGCACGGCCGCAGGACTGGAATGGCTGACCGGCGGCAGTTACGGGGCGAAGTTCAAGGAGGACGTGCGGCGTTATTACGGGTCGTTTGTGTACTTCGACGGGCGCGGCGAGATGATTCCGAACGAGCATTCCTACTGCGAGATCGATCCGCAGGTGAAGGACAAGTGGGGCATTCCGGTGCTGCGCTTCCATTGGCGCTGGTCCGAGCACGAGCAGCGCCAGGCGGCGCACATGCAGCGCACCTTCGGCGACATCATCGAGGCGATGGGCGGGCGCGTGCGCGGCGGGGTGGAGAGCGACGGGGCGAAGGCGATCGCCCCCGGCGGCTCGATCATTCACGAGGTCGGCGGTGCCATCATGGGCACCCATGCGCACAGCTCGGTCACCAACCGCTGGTGCCAGACCTGGGACGTGCCGAACCTCTTCGTCACCGACGGCGCGGTGTTTGCCTCCAACGCCGACAAGAATCCCACCCTCACCATCATGGCGCTCGCGTGGCGCGCGGCGGACCATATTCTCGAGCGCCTGCGGCGCAGGGAGCTGTGATGGATCGGCGCACCAGCATCAAATGGGTCCTCGCCGTCAGTGCGGCGTGGCCGTTGCAGCAGCTGCGCCTCGCGCAGGCGCAGTCCGCGGTCGCCACCGCGGCCGGCGGCGGCTACGGCACCGACCCCGACCTGCTGAAGTCTTATCGTCCGGGTGAGTTCTGGCCCTTGACGCTGAGTGCGCCGCAGCGCCACCTGGCCGGGGTGCTCGCCGATCTCATCATCCCGGCGGACGGGCGCAGCCCGAGCGCCTCGCAGGTTGGCGCGGTCGACTTCATCGACGAATGGGTGAGCGCGCCGTATCCGCTCAACCAGCGCGACCGCCCCGTGGTCCTCGCAGGATTCGCGTGGCTCGATGCCGAGTCCGGCCGGCGCCATCAGCGCGGCTTTGCTGAACTGGACGGGCAGGGGCAGACTGCGATCTGCGATGACATCTGTGATGTGGGGCGGGCGGCGGCCGAGCGAGCCGAGGCGGCGCGCTTCTTCGCGCGCTTCCGCGATCTGACCGCGGCGGGGTTCTACTCAACCCCCGTCGGCCGCAACGACCTCGGCTACATCGGCAATGTGGGCCGCAGCGAGTTCCCGCCACCGCCGCAGGATTTGCTGAAGAAGCTCAACCTCTCTTAAGCCAACGAACGCAGGAGCGAGGAGACATGAGGCAATTCCACCGAGGCGCGATGGCGCTGCTGCTCGCGGCGGCGGCTGGTTTCTTCGCCCCGCAGGGGCGCGCTCAGGGTCCGGGCCCCTGGCACGCCCTGCTCGAGAAGGACAGTGCGCCGGCGTGGCGCGGCTGGAGCGCGCCGGGGCTGCCCGCCGGCTGGCATGTGGCCGACGGCGTGCTGTCCAAGGACGGCAAGGTGGATGACCTGGTGAGCGTTGCGCAATACGGCAACTTCGAGCTCGAGCTCGAGTGGAAAATCGGCAAGGCCGGCAACAGCGGCGTCTTCTACCGCGGCACGCGCGAGTACGATCACATCTACTGGAGCGCACCTGAGTACCAGCTGCTCGATGACGCCAATGCCGAGGACGGCAGGAGCCGCCTCACCGCCGCCGCTGCCGCGTACGCCTTGTATGGCGCCCCGGCCGGCATCGTGCACCCCTACGATCACTGGAACCGGACGCGCATCATCGTCAACGGCAAGCACGTGGAGCACTGGCTGAACGGGCAGAAGGTGGTCGAGTACGAGCTGGAGAGCGCCGACTGGAAGACGCGCGTCGCCAAGAGCAAGTTCGCAGCCTACCCGCATTATGGCCTCGCGGCCTCGGGGCTCATCGGCATCCAGGGCGACCATCCGGGCCTGCTGGCGATCCGCAAGATACGCATACGCGAGCTGCCCTGAAGGGCGCCCGCATCCCGTCAGTCACGCGCATCCCATGGCCGAAAAATTCACCGTGACCTACCGCCTGGGCGATACGGCGCCGGGGCCTGCGGCGGCGGCGGCGCTGCGCCCGGCGGACCTCTTTGCGACCCGTGTCTGGCAGGTGCGGCTCGAGGCGCTCGTGCCCCACCTGCCCGGCTGGGTCGCCGAAGTGCTGGCGATGCGTGCCGCGAGTCCGAAGCCTGCGGGCCGCACCAATCGCCAGGGGTGGAACAGCGAAGACATGAGCGTGCTCGAGCGGGCGTCGTTCGCGCCGCTGCGTGCGGCGGTCGAGGCTGCCTGCCGCAGCGCGCTCACCGAGATGGGGCAGGGACACCGCCGCTTCTATCTGCAGTCCTGGATCAACCTGCACGACCGCGGCGGCTTCAACTTCCTGCATATGCACGAGGCGTCGCTCCTGTCGGGTACCTTCTATCTGCAGGTACCGCCGGGCTCCGGTCAGTTCGTGTTCCGCGATCCGCGCCCCGGCGTGCTGCTCAGTTTCGTCAAGGGCGGCGTGCCCAACGGGCACAGCGACGTGCACCTCGCCCCCAGCGCCGGACTTCTGGTGCTGTTTCCCTCGTGGCTGGAGCACTACGTCGAGCCGCACGGCCACGACGAGCCGCGCATCGCGGTGGCGTTCAACGCCAACGCGCCCGAGGCCGAGCCGGCCCGGTAGCGCCGTGCTCAGGTGGCGGGCACGACGTCAAATGCCACGGTGAGCCGCGCCTGCGCGCTCACGAACGGCACGGTGGCGTGCCAGAAGTACGAGGGAAAGAGCACCAGCATGCCCACCCGTGGCCGTACTGCGTGCTCGCTGGCGAGCTTTGGCTGCGTGATGATGCCGGGTTCCCCGAATGTGAGAGTCCCCGCCGCGTCCGCGCCGCGGCCCATCGTCTCGGGCAGCTCGATGTAGCAGGCCGAGGAGATCCAGCCGCGCGGATGCACGTGGCTGGTGTGAAACCCGGAAGAGTGCAGCCGCACCGACCAGGCGCCGTTGAAGCGCCAGCGCCCGCTGTTGCGGCGCCGCCAGCCGTCCTCGCCCGCACCGATGTGCGCCATATACGCCTCAATCGGCGCGGCGAACGTCCGAAACAGCGCCTGGATTACCGGGTCATTGCTGCGTGTGAGGTCAGCGGTCGTCTCGGTGCCGTGGCGCAGCGACTGGAACAGGAGCGCGTGCCCGTTGGGGTCATGAAGCCGGTTGAGGCTCGTGCGCAGCTCGCCAAGGAACGAGTTAAGGTCAGACCAACCCGCGGGAGGCTCGAGCTCGTAGGGCACCACCAGTGCCGGATAGTCACAGGCCTGCCCGTAGCGCGCATCGCCGAGCAGCCGCCACGCGGTCGTCTCGAGCGCCATCAGATACTGGTCATCGGGCGCGAGCTTGCGCAGTGCCTCGCAGTGCTCAAGCGCCCGCTGCGGCTCTCCCGTGCCGAGCTCGGCCGCGGCGAGCAGCGTGCGCGCCGACGCATTGTCCGGCACGCGCGTGAGCGCGCGCCCGGCGAGCGCGCGGGCAGTCGCCGGATCGAACTCGAGCGCGGCGAGGCCGGCGCGCAGCAGCAGGGCCGGCGGTGCCTCAGCTCGGGCGGCGCGTGCCGCCAGACATTCGTACGCGGCCTGCGCCGCCCCTGCGCCCTGAAGGATCGCGGCCTTGGCCGCCCACAGGGCATCGTCGTGGCTGAAGCGCGCGAGGGCCTCGTCCAGCGTGGCGGTCGCCTGGGTTAAGTCCCCGCTCCGCAGCCACACCAGCTGCGCGAGAGTGTTGTGCGCCTCGATGCGGCGCGGCTCCAGACGCAGGCACTCGCGCAGCGCGGCTTCCGCCGCCGCGTTCTCGCCCTGCGCGAGCAGGCCGCGTGCGTAGGTGTGGTAGAGCGTCGCGCTGCGGTGCCCGTGCTTGAGCACTTCCGCGGCGAGTTGCGTGGCAGCCTGGTGGCGCCCCGTCAGGCTGAGCGCGAGCGCAAGCCCCTGGGCGAGTGCGGCGCTGGTCGGGGCCGCGGCGAGCAGACGCTGGTAGAGGGCAACGGCCTCTTCGGGGCGCCCCAGGGCGGCGAGCGCAGCGATGTGCTGGGCGGCAAGCTCGGTGTCGGCGCGTCCGGCGCTGACCAGGGGATGGGCGATCTTGAGCGCTTCGGCGGGCCGGCTCGTGTCATTGTAGTGACGCGCGAGCAGCAGCGCAGCCCGAGGCAGCGGCGGGTTCGCGGTGGCGGCGCGCGCGAGCAGGGGCTCCGCTTCAGCTGCGCGCCCCGTAGTCAGCAGCAGCTCGCCGAGGCTTGTGAGGGCGGGCGTCCAGTTCCCATCCATTGCCACGGCGCGGCGCAGCAGCTGTTCCGCGCCGGGGATGTCCCCGAGCGCCTGTTTCGTGGCGCCAAGCAGGCGCAGGCCCTCGATGAAATCGGGGTGCGCGGTGACGAGGGCCGTGAGCTCGTCCTGCGCGGCGGGGTAGTGGCCCGCGCGCAGCAGCGCATCGATGCGCTTCAGGGTGTCCTTGAGCGCCGCCTTCAGATCCATGCTGTATCAGCCGAGCGCATTCCGGTCCCGCCATTCATATCCCGGCCGACCGACGCCTGAGGCAGTCGCGCGGCAACGTCGCCGCCGCGCACCCCCGCGCGCACCGGGCGGTGCGCGCGGGGGATTTTCGCGATCAGAACTTGTAGTACACCGTGAAGCTGTACTCGCGTCCTTCGATCGGGCGGGCCAGGAGCACATCGCCGATACCCGTTGCCAGGCCGGCCTTGCGCGCGTTGCCCTCAGTGAGGCCGATCTGATTGGTCAGGTTCGTGCCCTGCACGCGGAACTGCCAGTGCGTGGTGAGATCCGCCACGATGCCGGCACCGAGCATGTAGTACGTGCCCAGCGGCTGCAGACCGAAGAGGTCCTCGTAGCGCTGGCCGACATACTCGTAGGTCACCCAGCCGGTGAAGTTCGCAAAGTTGGTGGGTACCACGTACTGCGGAGTGACAATCGCATGCCACTTCGGCTGGCGCTGCAGCGGCGAGCCGTTCACCTGGGCGCACTGGTTGTGCCCGTTGATGTCGATGTAGGGCGCGCAACCGACATAGTCCTTGTACTGGCCGTTCATGTAGTCGCCGATGAAGCGCAGCGTGAAGTTATCAAACGGCGTCACCGTGGCGTCCACGTCGACGCCATTGGCCTTCGAGCCATAGGTCGAGATCGCACCGGTCGGGACACCGACCGCGTTGGTTTCCTGGTACTGCAGGCCGTCGAAGTCGCGGTGATAGCCGCTGACGTCCAGGTACATCCAGCGCGTCTGGTACTTGAAGCCGAGCTCGTAGTTGCGCACCGTCTCCAGCGGCGCAAAGTTGCCCTTGGCACCGCGGATGCCGTTGTCGAAGTCGTCGAAGTGCACGCCGGTGTTGGCGCGCACGTACGCGCTCATGTGGTCGGTGAACTCGTAGTTCAGGCCGCCCGTATAGGTGGGCATCGTGCGGGTGTAGTGCTCGTAGTCCCAGGTGCCGTTGCACAGCGGCACGGCGTTGTCCCACAGATCATTGGCCGTGCCCATCTGGGTTGCCGTCGTGTTGCAGGTACGCTGGTGCACGTCGATGTTCTCGAGGCGGGCACCCAGATCGAGCAGGAACCCGCCGAAGCGCCAGGAGTCGGTCAGGTAGCCGGCGATGTTGGTGCCATCGCCGTGCTCGAGGATGTTGAAGTTGCTGTTGAAGTTGACGAAGCCCTGCGGACTGGTCAGGTAGCAGGTGACGGCGTTGCCCGGGGCGCCGCAGTTGGCCGAGCCGCGGTACGACAGCGTGATCGCCTGCGCGTTCGGCGTGTTGGTCATGAGCATCTGGTTACCGAGCGACCAGTTGTCATTCATGCTGTAGCGCGCCAGATAGATGCCGGGGGTGAGCGTGTTGCCCTCGAACATCGTCCAGCTGACCTTGAAGTCATCGGTGATGCTCTGCAAAGACTTCTGGATGAACCACCAGCCCTGCTGGATCACGCTCTGGTTCGGGCCCACCGGCAGGCCACTGCCCGCGTAGGCTGCGCTGATGTTGTAGGAGGTCGGATAGCCCTGGCCGCCGTTGAGGTTGTAGGTATCGACCGCGGTGGCGCCGTTGCAGTAGCCGGCCGGCTGCGCGACGTTACAGCCATAGAGGTAATAGCTCAGCGGCCGCGGGTTCGGTCCGGAGAAGAGCGCGTTGGTATCCAGTCCGCCGCCATCGATGAGGAAATTATTCTGCACCTGGAAGGCGCCGAACCTCTGATCGTACTTGGCGCCCAGGTAGTAGAGCTGGCCGCCGCGCCCGTTGCCGAGGTCGGCATTCTGGAAGCCGCCGGCCGCGTTGGGCAGCGTCACGTTCTGTATCGACTTGCTGCCGTAGGAGCAGGTGAGGGCGCAGAATCCGGGGTAGCTCGAGAACGAGGTGCCACCCGGGCTCTGGATCACCGGCACCGGCACGATGAACTGGTTCTTGTCATCGAGCACCCGGCCCCACACAAGGATCGAGCCGCCATCCAGATCGTGGCTGAGCGTCGCGGTGAACTGGCCGCCCTTGTCGGCCGGGAACTGCGGCGAGCGCACGCCGTCGGACTCGCGGTAGAAGCCGCCGACGCTGCCATACCAGCCATCGCTGATCTTGAAGCCGTAGGAGGCATCGGTGCGCCACAGGCCCTCGTTGCCGTAGGTGACGCCGATCGAGCCGCTGGGGGTGTCCGTGCCGCGCTTCAGAATGAAGTTCGCGCTGGCACCCATCTGGGCCGCGCCCAGCACAGCCGCCGGGCCGCCCTGCACCACTTCCACGCGCTCGACGGTGTCGTCGAGACGGAACAGGGAACTCGAGTCCATGAACGACAGCGAGGGCATGCCGTACAGCGGCATGCCCTCGATCATGTTGGTGAAGAAGGGCGAGTCGCCGCCGCTCGGGAAGCCGGCGACCTCGATGTTGGCGCCGGTCTGGCCGCCGGAAGATTCCGGCCAGATGCCCGGGGAGACCTTGAGCAGGTCGGCCGTGCTCTTGGGGTTGAACTGCTTGATGGCTTCAGAGTCGACCGAGACAATGTTGTAGCTCGCGTCGAGTTTCTTCACCGAGTTCGCCGTCGCGGTGACGACTACTTCCTGAAGTGTGTCAGTGCCCGCGGTGGCGGGTGCCTGTTCGGTGGCCTGATCGGTAGCCTGGGCGAATGCGGCGTGGCCGGCTCCCCAGAGAATGCTGGCGACGGCCGCTGCAACGGTATTGGTGGCGCCCGCACGCAGCCAGCTCGTGCTGACGGCCATCCGTGCGGTCATTTTTGAATCCGGTCGCGAGCCCGACCGGCAACTCCTGCGAAGCGCTCTGTTGCTTTTCGCACTCATGGGCGATCCCCTCCCCGATAAATGCTGATGGTGGAAATGAGAAGTACTTAGTCCCTCGTCGCAATACAGGCACCTGTCGGTGCTTGGGTTTTTGGCAGACCTGTGCCGGAAGTCGTATAAAAAATGTAATAGGTCCAATTTTCAAATACAAGCTGTGTTGCCCATACGCAACGGCCAGCGCGCAGGAGTTGAATAGTCGCGCCCTCGATTTCGTCGCCAACCGCCCCGCAGGGCCGGCAAGCGGAACCGTGGCAGCGCGGTGCGGACTAAACTGACCCGGATCACAGGAGGTGCGTATGAAACACCGTGGCCGGCGTACCGCCGCAGGCAGTGGCGCCGCGGCGCTGCTGGGGCTTCTCGGTCTGGCCCTGGCCGCAGGCGCGGCGCCCGCCAACGCGCCGGCAGATTCCCCGAACGCGCGGTGGGTCGAGAAGGACCTAACCTTCCGCTACCAGGGGTTCACCACGAAGTATTCCTGCGCGGGCCTGCAGAGCCGAATGCGCTCACTGCTCACCCGGCTCGGCGCGCGTGCGGACCTCGAGGTACGCACCTTCGGCTGCAGCAACTTCGACCGTCCGGAGGATTTCCCGGGCGTCACCATACGCATGCACGTGCTGGAGCCGGCGGATGCCGCAACGCCCGGCGCCCTGCCTGCACGCTGGACTGCAGTGGACCTGCTCGCGGGGCGCGGCGTGCTCTCGGCCGAGGCCGACTGTGAGCTCGTGTGGCAGCTGAAGGAACAGGTTATGCCGCTCTTTGCTGCGCGCAACCTCGATTACAGCGCGAGCTGCGTGAAGCACTCGCTGACCATCGGCGCGACGCGCCTGCGGGCGGAAGTGCTGACCGCAGCGGCGGCTGAGCCGCCGGCGCATTAGGCGCTTCGAGCCCGTCACGCCTGCCGCGGCTTGGCGCGGCGAGGTCTGCGGGTTAGCTTACCGGGCCGTGACATCCCTGCAGCGACAGCGCATGGCGCGCGCCGTCCCCGGCACGACACTGCGGATCGTGCTGCTGCTTCTGGGTGCAGCCGGCTGCCAGGCGCACAGCGGCGTGAGCGCGCAGGCCACGACCACGGTCCGCGCCGGCCATGCCCGTTTCCAGTTCCTGACCGCCTCGCTCCTGCGGATGGAATACGCGCCCGGCGGCACCTTCGTCGATGCACCGAGTGTCGTGGTGTTGAAACGCGACTGGGCGCCGGTCAGCGTGCAGACCAGCCGCAAGGACGGATGGCTGCAGGCATCCTCTTCCGCGCTCATCGTGCGCTACCGCCTGGAATCCGGACCCTTCAGCCCCGCGAACCTGGAGGTCAGCTGGCGCGATCACGCCGGCGCGGTGCACAGCTGGCATCCCGGAGACCGGGACGCAGGCAACCTCGGTGGGCTCACTTACTCGCTCGACAACATCAGCGAGGCCAACCTTCCTGCCGGGCAGCTCGATCTGGAGTCGCCCGTGAACGATTCCATTCCGGGCATCGATCTCATCCTGCCGCAAGCGAAGCCGGGGCTCCTGAGCCGCAGTGGCTGGGCGTTCCTCGATGACAGCAACACCCCACTGTGGAATACCACGGGCAGCTGGATCGAGCCGCGGCCTGCAGCGGATGCGCAGGACGGTTACCTCTTTACCTACGACCGCGACTACCCGCAGGTGCTCGCAGACTATGCGCAACTGTGTGGCGCGATCCCGATGGTGCCGCGCTACGTCCTCGGCGCGTGGGTTACCGATTTCAACTTCGAGTATTTCCCCGGCTCGCGTGCCGCCACAGCTCCGCAGACGCGGCATTACAACCAGGGCTATCTGGAGCACGAGCTCGAGCGGCTGCAGGCGGCACGCATTCCCTTCGCAGGACTGGTGCTCGACTTTGCCTGGCACAACTACGGCTGGGAGGGCGGCTACGACTGGAGTCCGCTCTTCCCGCAGGCGCAGGAACTGCTCGCCTGGCTGCGTCGGCGCGACATACGCCTGAGCCTTAACGACCACCCGGGCTACATCCATACCGACGAGAGCATCCTGTCCTACCGCGACAGCCACGCTTCCGCGGTGCTGGCGGCCCTGGGCCGCCCGGTGCCCCCGCAGCCCGCCTTCAGTCTCGATCTCACGCAGCGCTGGCGTTTTCGCGCAGATCCGGATGATCGCGGCCTCGCCCAGCGCTGGTTCACCGCGCCAGACCCGGGCAGTTGGCGACCGATCCACATCGGTGCGCCGTGGCAGGCGCAGGGTTACCCCGGGGCCGCCACGGTGGGCTGGTACCGGGCCGAAGTGTCCCTGCCGGCGCAGCTGCCCGCGGCGCTCTACCTGTACCTGGGCAAGGTCGACAAGCGCTACCGGGTCTTCGTCAACGGGAGGGAGGTCGGGCACAGCGAGGTGCACTGGCCTCAGGAGCTCACCTACAGCGAAATCACCCCCGAGCTGCGCGCCGGCCAGACGAATGTCATTGCGCTGCGCATCGAGTCCGGTGCGGACGGCGGCGGCCTGCTGCGCGCGCCCGTGGCACTTTATGATGTGGCTCCCCCGCAGCCGATCCGCTTCGATCTGGCCGACCAGCGCCAGGCGGAGGTTTTCATGGAGCAGCTGCACGGGCCGCTGATGCGTGCCGGCGTGGACGTATGGTGGGTGGATGGCGGCAGCGGGGCGCTGAGCTTGCCCGGCCTCGACGCGCAGCTGTGGACCAACAAGGTCTTCTATGACTACTCGCAGCGCGCCAGTGGCGAGCGCGCCTTCATTCTCGGACGCTACGGGGACTGGGGGAGCGAGCGCTACCCCGGCTACTTCACCGGAGACACCTACTCGCAGTGGCCGGTGCTCGCCTATGAGGTGGCCTTCTCCGCGCGCGGGGGCAACGTGCTCGTGCCCTACATCAGCCACGACATCGGCGGGTTTCACGGGCGCGTGATCGACTTCGAGCTGTACGCGCGCTGGCTCGAGTTCGGCACCTTCAGCGCCATCCTGCGCATGCACAGCGCGCACGAGAACCCCGAGGAGGGGAACCTGCGCATGCCGTGGTACTACGGTGAACGCGGCGTTGCGCTCATGCGCAAGTACTTCACGCTGCGCGCCGAGCTGCTGCCCTACCTGTACACCTACACGCGCCTTGCGCACACGCGGTCGCTGCCACTGCTGCGGCCGCTGTATCTGGCGTATCCGGACCTCGAGGAGGCTTACCGGCAGCCGCACGAGTATCTGTTCGGCGCGGAGGTTTTGGTCGCCCCGCTCGTCAGCCCCGGCGGGCAGCGCGAGATCTACCTGCCCCCCGGCTCCTGGCGCGACTTCTTCACCGGCAGGCCGTACGGCGGGGATCGCACGTTCACGGCCCGCTACGCCGTGGACGAGATCCCCGTGTTCGTGCGCGATGGCGCCGTGGTGCCGCAAGGGGAGGCGGCTGCACCCCCGGAGCAGGGCGCGCTTAAGAAACTGATCCTCAATGTCTACGGCAGCGCCGAGGGCGTCTTCGATCTGTACGAGGACGATGGTCGATCACTCGACTACGAAGCCCACCATGCCGTGACGCATATTACCCACCAGCGCAGCGGCGCGGATCGCAGCCGGCTCACCATCGCCGCGGCCGAGGGGAGCTTCCCCGGCCAGCCCGCGACGCGCTCCTACGAGCTGCGCCTGTTCACAGACACGGCCCCGACCGAGCTCAGCGTCGATGGCCGCGCGGGCCACGCCTGGCGCTGGGACCCTGCCCGCCGCATCGCTACCGTGACGCTGCCGCAGCACCCGATCCGTACCGCGCTGCGCATCGAGTGGCGCTGAGCGCGCGCCCAGCTCACGCCGTCTGGGCGAGCGTGAGGCAGGTGGCGTAGGTCTCCTCGGTAAGCGCCACGTAGGGCAGGAAGTCCACGTCGTGCTCACCGATGCGCGCTGCCCAGCGCTGCGGGGCGACCTGGCGCGCGGCCAGGAGCTCACGCGCGGTGGGCCGCAGCGCCGCCGCCGCGCTCGTGACCGGAAACAGCACCAGCGGGCCGCTGCGCAGCGCCACGATATCGGTGTGGCGGGCATCGAGCGGCTCGAGCGCCAGCGCGCGCGGCAGCGTCAGCTCGATCCGGTCGCCGTCGCGCCAGGTGCGCTGGAGCGTTGCGAAGCGGCCCGGCTCGAGCGCCTCGCCCCAGCGCCGGCCATTCACGCTCAGCCGGGCAGCGGATGCCCAGGCCGGGATGCGCAGCCGCAGCGCGAATGGCTGCGGGACCGAGGCGCGCAGTTCGAAGGTGACCGTATCTCCGAAGGGGTAATCCCCGGACTGCTGCAGGACACAGCGCGCCGCCCCCTGACGGAAACTGAATCGCGAAGGCAGGTAGAGATTGACGTAGACCCCTTCCGCATCCCGCAGGTAGGTGTTGATGCCGTAGTCGGTGGCGACCTGGGGCAGCGTGCCGGAGCAACAGGGGAAGCGATGCTCAGAGTAGACCTTGCGGCCCTGCTGGTTGTAATCGGCGTAATAGAACGCGCGCCCGTCGGCGCACAGCGGCTTCGCCCCGAGCACCGTGTTGTACAGCACCCGCTCCATGCTGTCGCCGTAGCGGGCATCGCGCGTGACGCGCAGCAGATAGCGCGTGAGCTTGAAGTGCGCGTACGCGCCGCACGGGGTCTCGAAGCTGTAGTGGGTGGCGGTGAGACTGTGCGCGAGCGTATCGCTGCCGGAGGCGACGAGCTTCTCGTCCGGCCCCCAGCCCCCGCTCGGGTAGCTCTGGGCGAGGAGCAGGGCGAAGGCGTTCTGCGCGGCGCGCAGGTGGCGCGTGCTGCCCAGGGTGAGATACGCCTGCATGGCCGAGCTCAGCGAGTTCACGTAGCTGTAGGCGTGCTTGTCGGCGAGCACGTCCTCGCCGCGCGCCAGAGGATCGAACCAGGTCGCATCGTCGAGGAAGCGCACCGCGAGGTCGCGGTAGCGGCGCCCGGCGCCGCGCTTAAAAGCGAGGAACAGGTTCTCAGGGTTCGTATAGGACTCATCCCAGCGGTACGACTGGTCCTTCCCGGGACGCCAGGGCAGCTCGCGGTCGATCGCCCCCGGCGGCAGGTGCGGCAGCGCCGCCGCGGTGGTGCGCTCAAGCAGCGCGAAGGCCTGCGGATCGGCCGCGTGCTGATGCGCGTCGATCAGCCCGAGCAGCAGCTTGTCGTAGCAGTAAGCCGGGAAGCGGTTGCGGTCGTAGAAGTCCCCGCCGATGGTGCGCCCGTAGAGCTCATTCAGGCGCAGCACCTTGGCGCGCACCTGGGGCTCCTGGGTGATGGCGTGGTAGCGCGCCAGGGCCGACACCCATTGACCAAAGGTCGCTCCGGGAGCGAAGCCGGCATCGTCGCGATGCCAGTCGAAGTCCGGATCGTAGTGATACCACCCGCCGAGGTCCTCGCCGGGCGCATTCTGCCCGGCCATCTGCCGGAAGGGCTTGAGCAGGCTGTCCTCGCTCAGGCCCATGAGCACGGCGTGGGTGTTGGCGAGCTGCGCGCGCGGCAGCTCGGCATCGATGCGCACCGCGCCATAATCCACCTCGCGCAGCACCGGCGCTGGCGCGGCCGCGCGCGTCAGGCGCGGTGTCAGCAGCGCCGCGGCGCTGAGCGCGGCGAAACGGCGGCGGGAGAGGCGCTGCGGCATGTCGGCCGGCATGGTCGCGCTGCGCGGGGTGTTCCGGCAAGGGCCGCGCCCGCCCGGGGCCGACGGGTCCATGCGGTATAGTTCCTGGGCGTTCAACCTCGGGTGCTTTCCGTGCGCGTGCGCTCTGCAGTCTCTTCGGCCCCGGCGCTGCTGATGGCCGGCCTCGGCGCCGCCACGGCGGCGGCTGCGCCGCAGACGCCCGTGCTCGAGTTCCAGGTGCAGGAGGGACTGAACCTCAACCAGTTCCTGCGCCAAGGCGAGGTGGCCGCGCATCTGCTGCTGCGCTCCGGCAGCGAGCCGCGCATCCTCGTGGCCTTCCCGGCCGGCAACAGCGGGGTCGGCGTGTGGTTCGCCCACAGCGCAGCCGCGGTCAGCTGGACGCAGACCGGCGTGCCGCAGCCGGTGAGTACGCAGGATGCTTCCGGCCGTCCCCTGTTCGGTGTGCGGGCGCAGACGCGCCTCACGGGCGCGGACCTGGAGCTGCGCGAGGCGGTGCTGTCGAGCATCCGCGTGCTGCGCGACTATGAGCTCCTGGGCACGGTGCCGCCGCAAGTCGCGGTCGGCGCGCCGCGCAGCGGCGCCCGCACCCTGAGCTGGGAGCGGGACCGGCTCGACGGTGCGGCCGGCTATCGCCTCGAGCTCGAGGTGACCGACGGGACGCTCGAGGGGCGCCGCATCCTTCGCGGCCCCGATGGTGCGATCGCGCTGACGATCACCGGACTGAGCGGCGAGCCGCCGCTCACCCCGCTTGGCGGCCCCGAGCTGCTGAACGAGCAGGCCGCGCCCGATGCGGCGGCACGGCATACGCTGAGCTTCCTTGCCTACCGGGAAAAGCTGCTCGCGGGCTCCTGGCGCTTCGACACGTATTTCGGGCGCGACACCCTGATCAGTCTGCGGCTGCTCTTGCCGGTGCTCAGTCCCGGCGCGCTCGATGACGGGCTGTCCTCGGTGCTGGCGCGTCTGTCGCCGCAGGGCGAGGTTGCGCACGAGGAGGACATCGGCGAGCGCGCCGTGCTCGATCATCTGGCCACCGACGGCACGCGCTCGGCCGCGCCCGTGTACGACTACAAGATGATCGACAGCAGCTACCTGCTGGCGCCCGTCGCGGCCGCGTGGCTTTTGGAGGATGCGCGCGCCCGTGCGCACGCGGCTGCGTATCTTGCCGCTCCGTCCGGGGCGGCCGGCCCGGGTCAGTCGCACGGGGCGGCGCTTTTGCGTAATTTCCGCTTCGTCCTCGAGCGCACGCGCGCCTTCGCCGCCGACCCCGCGGCGCCTCACCTCATCGCGCTGAAGAGCGGGTTTGCCGTGGGCGACTGGCGCGACAGCGACAGCGGGCTCGGCGGCGGGCGCTACCCCTACGATGTCAACGCGGTGCTGGTACCGGCAGCCCTGGAAGCGATCGCGCGCTTCGCAGCGAGCGGCCTGCTGCGCCCTTACCTCGAGCGCGACGATGCGCAGCTGCTCTCCCGGGCGCAGGGCTTTGCGGCACGGTGGCGCACGCAAGCGCCGCCGCTGTTCGCGCTCGAGCTGCCGAACGAGGCCGCGGTGCGCGCGATCCGCAGCTACTCCGCAGCCGAGGGTTTGACGGCGCAGCCGGCGCTGTCCGCGCTCGGCACCGCTCCGCTGCAGTTTCACGCGCTCGCACTCGATGCGGCCTACCGGGCGGTGCCGGTGATGCATTCCGATGAGGGTTTCGCGCTGCTCTTCGGGCAGCTCGATGCCACTCAGCTGGCGCAGGTAATAGGCCCGCTCATGCGGCCCTTCCCGGCCGGCCTCATGACCGGCGTGGGGATGGTGGTCGCGAACCCGGCGTTTGCACCGGCTGAGCTGCAGGGCCGCTTCACGCGCAACGCCTATCACGGCACGGTCGTGTGGTCATGGCAGCAGGCGCTCTTCGCGGCCGGGCTCGAACGGCAGCTGCGGCGCACCGACCTGCCGCCGGCGTTGCGCCGCGAGCTCGGCGCTGCCCAGCGCACGCTGTGGGAGGGAATCCGCGCCGGTGAGGCGATGCGCAACTCGGAGCTCTGGTCCTGGTCCTTTGCCGCAGGCGCGTACCGTATCCAGCCCTTCGGCGCCGCCGCCGCGGACGCCGATGAGTCCAACGCCGCGCAGCTGTGGAGCACGGTGTATCTGGCGGTGCGGCCGCCGCCGGGCCGCGCCCGGGACGGACCGCGATGAGGCGGAGCTGCGCGTGGCGCCGGCTGCTGCTCGGTGCCGGCTGCGCGCTCGCCGCGGCCCACGCGGTGGCGCAACCGGGCTTTGAGCTGCAGGCGACGGCGGCGGACCTCGCCCATTACTTCCCGGCTTACCTTGCGAACGGCTACTTCGCCACGCTCAGTGCACCGCGCGGCACGGAGCCTGTGCCGAGCTTCATCGCCGGGTTCATGGACTACACGCCCGGGGATATTTCACGGCCCGCGGCCATCCCCGGCTGGGCGGCGGTGGATTTCAGCTCGGCGCCGCCGGGGCTGGGCCAGGGCTGGCTCAACCACGCGCCGCTCGATGAGCAGCACTTCCGCGACTATCGCCAGACCCTCGACCTGCACTCGGCCACGCTCACCACGCGCTATCGCTACGTGGATCAGGGTCGCGCGACGGCGCTCGAGGTCACCACCTTCGTAAGCCAGGCGTCCCCGCATCTGGCCGTGACACGCCTTACCCTGACTCCGGATTACTCCGGAACCGTGCACCTGAGCTTCCCGCTCTTTATCTGGGCGCCGCACGAGCCGCGTTTTGCACTCGCGCGCATGAACGGCCCTGAGGTGGAGGAGGCGCTGGCCGCCAATGGCCTGGCACTGCAAGCGTCCGCCCCCGCGACCCCCGACCGCGCGGCGCTGTGGTACCCGGGCTTTACCGCCGTGCACGAGCCCCAGGGCGATGTGTCCTCGCTGTCGCTGTGGCTGCAGGGCGTGGCGCAGCAGGGAGCGCCAATGGCCCTCGCCGCGGCGGTCTCGCTGCCGCAAGGGACGACGCCTGCGGCGGCGGCCGTGCGCCGCGATGCCTACCAGATCACTCTCGATCTCAGCGTGCCGGTCGTGGCCGGCCACGCCTACAGCTTCGCCAAGTACGTCGCCGTGTCGCGCGCGGACTGGGGCGGAGACGCGCAGGCGGACCTCGAGCTGGCACGTGCGGCGCGCACACGCGGCTTTGCGGCGCTAGAGGCCGAGCATGCCGCAGCCTGGGACCGCCTGTGGCAGGCCGACATCCGCATCGAGGGGGACGAGCGCGCCCAGCAGGTGGCGCACTCCGAGCTTTACTACCTGCTCGCCAGCACTGCGCCGGGCAGCAGCTGGGGAGTGGGGCCGTGCGGGCTGACGCTGTGCTACGCCGGTCACGTATTCTGGGACAGCGATACCTGGATGTTTCCGGCGCTGCTGCTGCTGCAGCCGCAGCGCGCGCGCTCCCTGGTGGATTTCCGCGCCCGCACCCTGCAACCGGCGCAGGAACGCGCGCGCGCGCGAGGATTTTCCGGCGCGATGTACCCCTGGGAGTCCGATCCGGAGTCCGGCACCGAGCAGACCCCGCACTCCGCCTACGTGCTCGGCGAGACCGAGATCCACGTGAACGCCGATGTCGCCATCGCCCAGTGGCAGTATTACCTCGCCACGCACGACCGCGAGTGGCTGCGTCACAGCGGCTGGCCGGTAATCCGCGAGGTTGCGCGCTTCTGGGCAAGCCGCGCCAGCTACGATGCCGGGCGCGGCCGCTACGACATCCTGCACGTGAACTCGGTGGCGGAGTCGCGCACCGATATTCCGAACGACACCTTCACCAACGTCTCGGCGCGCAAGGCGCTGCAGCTCGCGGTGGCTGCGGCCCGGGCGGTAGGTGAGCGGCCCGATCCGAAGTGGAGCCTGATCGCCGCGCGGCTGTACGTGCCGGTCGCCGCCGACGGCACGCACCACGTCCCCTTCGATCCGCACAGCGACGGGTTCAGCGCCGATTTCGGCGATGGACCGCTGGCGCTGCTGTTCCTGCCCTCCCTCGACGCGGACCGCGAGCCGGCTCTGCTCAAGGGCGACTGGACCGCGATCCGCGCCGGGTCGCTCGCGCGCGTGGGGGCGACCAGCATGGCGATCGCCCCGCACACGATCGCCGCCGCGGCGATGGGTGACCCGCAGGAAGCGGCGCGCTGGTTCGCCATGAATTTCAGCGGCGGTACGCTCCGGCCGCCTTTCAACGTGCGCACCGAGAGCGCGGACAACAACGTCGGCTATTTCATGACCGGGTCGGGCGGTTACCTGCAGTGCCTCATCTATGGTTTCACCGGCCTGCGCATCCGTGAGGAAGGGCTGGTGGCCGCGCGGCCGCCGATGCTGCCCGAGGGGTGGCGCTCCCTGACACTGCGCAACGTGCGCCTGCGCGGTCAGCGCCTGGACATCCGCGTCAGCCGTGACGCCGCCGGCGCCGTTACCCTGACCCGCGAGCCGCGCTGAGCTCGCCCGCAGGTGGGCGGCCGGCTCGCGTACACTCACTGCATGAGCGGCGAGGAGGAGATGGGCGGGTCTGCCCCGTGCCTGCTGCACGAGCTCGGCGCCGATGACTCGGTGCCGCCCGACCGCGTGCAGGCGCGCGATGTGGCCCGCTTCCGCAAGGTCGAGCGCGAGCGGCTGCTCGTGCAGCGCCAGGGGCTCGCGGTTGAAACGCGCGCGCAGGAAACCGCGGCCATCGCCGCAGCGCTTGCGCATCTGCTGCCGGCGTCTGCGCAGATCATCAGCCTCTACTGGCCGATCAAGGCCGAGCCGGACCTGCGCTCGTGGATGCGCGTGCAGCACGAGGCCGGCCACCGCGTCGCGCTGCCCGTGGCCAGCGCCCTCGGCCACCCCCTGACCTTCCGGGAGTGGCGCCCCGGCACGCGCATGGCACACGGCCTGTGGGGGATTCCACACCCCGCAGAGGGGGCGCAGGTCCAGCCCACCGTGATCCTGGCGCCGCTCGTGGGCTTCGACGCGGCCGGCTTCCGGCTCGGCTACGGCGGCGGGTTCTTCGACCGTACACTCGCCGCGCTACACCCGCGCCCGCGGGTCATCGGCGTCGGCTATGCCTGCAGCGCCATACGCACGATTTTCCCGCAGCCTCACGACATCGGCATGGACTGGATCGTGACCGGCGATGCCCCGCGGCATTATCCGCGCCCGTAGCCGGGGCGCGGCTCAGGGCTTCTCGGGCACCTGCGGGGCGGATGAAAGCGCACGGTTGCAGCGAAGAGTGCGCAGATGGCATCGGAACAACACCGCCGGCGGCGGCGACGACCCCTGGCGGGAGTTCGCGAGCCTCCCCATCTAGGCTCCTGAAAGGCAAAGCCTTATCTGCAGCCGTCGCCGGGGCCGACGCGCCGTGCCGTGAGGGCAGGGAGGCGCGGCCGCAGGCGCTCTGATCGGTGCTCTCGCCGCTGCGCTGTAAGGTGCGATCATTCTTTGCAGGGGTCGCGTCAGGCAGTCGAACTGCAACGATTACCGTATGCTGCGCATCGAGCAGATGCCGGCGGCGCAGGTGCCGTTCACTGACAGCGCCGATTCGCCGGGCGGTAGCGGCCGAGACCTGCGTGACAGCCGGGCCGCGGGCGCCGGGAGCACGCACATGAGGGGACAGACCATGCGATTCAGGCAAAGCGGCAGCACGCGCGGCTGGATCATCCTGCTCGCGATCGCAGCCGTCGCGGCCGCAGCGGGGATCTGGCTCCTCGGCGGACCGGGGCCCACGGGATTCTCCCGCGGCGCGAAAGTGACGCTGGCGCAGTACCCCGGCGGCGACCCGACCGGCGTGCCGAGTGCTCTTAAGGCGCACTCGCAGGTCGAGCGCGGCGAGTACCTCACCCGGGCGGCGGACTGTCTGGTGTGTCACACGGCGCCGGGCGGTACCGCTTACGCCGGCGGCTTTGCGTTCCGCCTGCCC
The DNA here is from genome assembly GCA_963825385.1 of uncultured Pseudomonadota bacterium. GTDB lineage: Bacteria > Pseudomonadota > Gammaproteobacteria > Steroidobacterales > Steroidobacteraceae > 13-2-20CM-66-19. The sequence continues at coordinate 1,001,946 of CAWGSX010000003.1, forward strand.
TTCGGGACTATCTACTCCACCAACATCACGCCCGATGCCGAAACCGGGATCGGCGCGTACACGGATGCGCAGTTCCTCGCCGCCCTGCGGCGCGGTGTGCGCCGTGACGGCGTGCACCTTTACCCGGCGATGCCCTACGGCTCCTACACCTACCTCACCGACGCCGACGCCCTGGCGATCAAGGCCTACCTGTTCAGCCTGCCGGCGGTCCGGGCGCCGGCCCGCCCCAACACGCTTGGCTTTCCGTTCAATCAGCGCGGCCTCATGGCGCTGTGGTCGGCGTTATTCAACGCCAACGAGCGCTTCAGGCCCGATGCAGGCCAGAGCCTGCAGTGGAACCGCGGGGCGTATCTTGCGGAGGCCCTCGAGCACTGCGGGGAGTGTCACACGCCGCGCAATCCCGCCTATGCGCTCAACGAGCGCCGCAAGTTCGGCGGGGCCGTGACCGGCGGCTGGCACGCCTACAACATCAGCGCGGATGCGCAGACCGGAATCGGTGCATGGAGCGGGGACGAGCTGGTACGTTACCTCGCGCACGGTCACGCCGCCGGGCGCGGCACCGCGTCCGGGCCGATGGGCGAGGTGGTCGTCGCGAGCCTGAGCCGGCTCGACGCGGCTGACGTGCAGGCTCTCGCCACCTACGTGCGCTCGGTGCCGGCGGTGCGCTCGGCCGGATTACCGCCGGTGGTCGCCGGCCCGGTGGCCTTCACGCACGGCGAAGGACCCGGTGCCGCCAACCTCGCCGGCAAGCAGGTCTTCGAGGGCACCTGCATCGGCTGTCACGGCTGGAATGGAAAGAGCGCGCTGTCCTCGCTCGCTGACCTCACCGGCGCACGGGCGGTCAACGATCCGCAGGCGACCAACGTCGTGCAGATCGTGCTCTCGGGCGCCGATCACGCCGCGCTTGCGGGACTGCACATGCCGGACTTCGGCGCGGCCTATTCGGATGATGAAGTGGCGGCGGTTGCGAACTATGTGACCGCGCGGTTTGGCAGCCGCGGATCGGCGCTGCGGGCGGCCGATGTGCGGCACCTGCGCGCGCTCACCGCGCAATAGCCGCAGTACGCCCCGGTATGTTGCGGCCATATATTGCATCGATTACGTAATCGGTTATATATTTCCCCACATGTCTTTCTTTGAGCGCGCCGGGAAGGTGGCCCTGGGGAGCCGTGTGCGGTCTCTCGGGGAGGTGATTACCCGCGACGCCACTCATATATATGAGGCCTACGGGATCGGGATGAACCCGAAGTGGTTCCCCGTCCTTTATGTGCTTTCCGAGGGTGCGCCGCTTTCACTGAGCGCCATCGCCGCGGACATCGGCCATTCCCACGCCTCGGTGAGCAAGATCGTCGCCGAGATGGCGCAGGCGGGACTGCTGAGCGAAGCAAGCGATGCCAAGGATCGCCGCCGCACGCTCGTGAGTCTTTCCGCGCAAGGCGAGGACATCGTCCGGCGCATCCAGGTGCAGTGTGCCGATGTCGCCGCGGCGGTGGAGGAGCTCGCCGCGCAGTGCACGCACGACCTGTGGCGCGCGCTGGGGGAATGGGAATACCTGCTTGAGCAGAAGTCGCTCCTCGAGCGCGTGCTCGAGAAGCGCAAGCAGCGCGAGTCGGCGGCGGTGCAGATCGAACCGTATCAGGCCCGCCACCGGCGCGCTTTCCGCGATCTCAACGAGGAGTGGATCTCAAAATTCTTCCGCATGGAAAAGCCCGACTACGAGGCGCTCGACGATCCGGAGCAGTACATTCTCGCGCGCGGCGGATTTATCTTTGTCGCCACGCTCGCAGGCGAGGCCGTCGGGGTGTGCGCCCTGATCCGCCGCGACGATGCGCGTTACCCGTACGAGCTGGCCAAGATGGCCGTCTCACCGCGCATGCGCGGCAAGAACATCGGCCTGCTCCTCGGTCAGGCCGCGATCGAGCAGGCGCGCGCGCTCGGTCTTAACTGTCTCTACCTGGAGAGCAACACCGTGCTCGCGCCGGCCATCCGGCTGTATGAGAAGCTCGGCTTCCGCAAAGTCGCAGGACTCCCCACACCCTACCAGCGCTGCAACATCCAGATGGAGCGGGTGCTCAGGGCGCAGTCCTAGCGCGCGGAAACTTCAGCGCTGTGCGGTGCTCGTGCCGCCGGCGAGCTGCTGAGCCTTGGCGAGGTGCTGCTGCACGGTCGTCAGGATCTTCTGCGCAAAGGCCTTGGCATCCGCATCCTGGCCGCTCGCGATCTCCTGCTGCAGCAGCGCCTGGGTCTGCTCGTGCGCCTTAACCTGATCGGCGATGTAGTCCTTGTCGAAGTGCGCGCCGGACATCGCCTCGAGCTTCACCTTCTCGGCACGGGCCTTGGTGCCCGGCCCTTTCGGAAGATTGATCTGCTTGGAGGCGGCCAGCTGCTCCAGCTGCTGATTGGCCGCAGTGTGATCCCTGACCATCATCACGGCGAATTCCTTGACCTCGGGCGAGGAAGCTTTGTCCTCGGCCAGACGTCCCATCTCGACCTCGGCGATGCCGCCCATCGCCGCCTTGCGATAGAACGAGTGGTCGGGGTTGCTGTCCGCGAGGGCGAGGATCGGCGTCAAGAGCAGGACAGTCACAGCGATGCGCTTCATAACAGGCCTTCCGTGTCCGGGTGATATGAGAATTACAGGGCTTCAGCCCCGGCCGCTGTAGGGGACCTGCCCCGTGTTTTCTGGTCAGCGATGACTGACCCGTCTTCGCCGCCCTCGAGGGCGCAATTTCCCCGAGCGCCCTGTGCCGGCCGGGCGCGCGCCTGCATGGAACGCCTCCCGCGGTCGGCGCATTCGCGCCCGCGCCCGTGAAGCGCATCACAGATCTGCGCATCCGCGCTGCCACTTGTTGGGCCGCGTCACAGAGTCAGGACCCGTCCGTTGCCGTTATGTCCAATGCTGGAGAAAACTTCACATATTCGTCACACAAGCACTTGATCGCAAAGCCAATGACACACTGCAAACACCCCGCCGCATCCGGTCTTGGGGCGCACCGCGCCGCCACGCCGGTCATAGCGTGGCTCCTCGCCCTGTGTCTGGCCACACATCTGGCGCCAGCCCAGGCGCAGTTCAAACTGCAGCAGCCCTTCACCGGGACGACCGCACCGGGTTGGACGCTGTCCGGCTCCGCCTTCCTAACCGCGCCATCGATCGATCCGGATGGCCAGGGCTGGCTGCGCCTCACCGGGATCGCCAACAACGAGAAGGGTCTCGCGCTCGACACCGCGGAGACCTTTGCCGGCAACGTACCCGTCACCGTGCGCTTCAGCTTCGTGTCCTGGGGCGGCACCGGTGCCGATGGCATAACCGTATTCCTGTATGACTCCACCCAGAACATGAGCGGCGCCACTACGGGCGGCGGGCTCGGTTACTGCGGAGGCGCCGGCGGCTACCTGGCCATCGGGCTCGATGAGTACGGCAACTTCTCCAATCCGGGCGACAAGTGCGGCGCGGCCGGCGGCGGACCGGGACGCAAGCCCGAGACGCTGGTGATCCGCGGGCCCCTGAGTGCGAGCGACGCCTACATCACCGGCATCGGGGTGAGCGGCGGTATCGACGATCCGGGGGTGAGCACTCGCCCCTCGGCGAAGACCGTGATTGTGACGATGACGCCGGCTACGACCGGTTACACCGTGACCGCGCAGTTCCAGAGCGCGAGCGGCCAGCCCTTTCAGACGCTGTTCTCGAACGTGGCCTTCCCCTATGCCGCGCCGGCCAGTCTGAGTGTGGGCTTCAGCGGCAGCACCGGCGGCTCAACCAACGCCCACGAGCTGCAGGGACTGATCACCGCCTCGCCGGATGACCTGCAGGTCACCCTGAACGGACCTGCGAGCATCCTGCAGGGCACGCCGGTTACCTACACCGTGACGGTGACCAACAACGGCAGCTACCCGATCGGGGCAGCCGATGCGCCCACGGTAAGCGATGCGCTGCCGGCCGCCATCACCGGCGTCACCTGGACCTGCGTGCCCGCCGGCGGCGCAAGCTGCAGCGCCTCGGGCGCGGGCAGCCTCAGCTCCTCCGCGCTGACACTTCCGTCCAATGCGTCGGTCACCTACACGATTACCGGCACGCTCGATCCGGCGGCCACCTGCGGCTCGACCGTCACCAACAGCGCCAATGCCGACTTCGGCAGCAGCTCCACCTTCGTCGATCCGGACCAGACCAACAACACCGCCACGGTCAGCTCCACGGTTACCTGCACCGTAACCCTGCTGGCAAACCCCGGCACGCTCTCGTTCGGGCCGCAGACCGTGGGCACACCGAGTGCTGCGCAGACCATCACCGTGACCGGCACCAACGGCGCGACGATCAGCAACATCGCCACCACGGGCGATTTCAGCCAGACCAACGACTGCAGCGCCGCGCTGAGCAGCGGAACCAGCTGCACGATTGAGGTGACTTTTACCCCCCAGAGCGAGGCGAGCCTCACCGGTGCGCTGGTCATCACCAGCAGCGCCGCCTCCTCGCCGACGACGGTGCCACTCAGCGGCACGGGCAGCAACTCCGTGCCCGACAAGTTCACGTTCATGACCCTGAATAACGTCGACCCCTCGACCCCGCAGGTGTCCAACCCGATCACCGTCACCGGCACGAACGTGCCGACGACGATCAGCGTCAGCGGCGGTGCGCAGTACAGCATCAACGGCGGCCCCTACACGTCGACCCCCGGCGTCGTCTCCCCGGGTGCGCAGGTGACGGTGCGGGTGACGGCCCCCTCGGGCTACGACGCGACGGTGTCTGCCGTGGTGACGATCGGCGGCGTCAGTGCGACCTTCACCGTGAGCACGAAGCCGCAACCGCAGCTGCAGAACGTGACGGTCACCTCCGGCGGCGGCGGGAGTGTGTCGCTGCTGCTGGTCGCAGCTCTGGCGCTGCTGCTGGCCGTGCGGCTGGGTCGTGCGCGCTGGGTCAGCGCTGCGGTGCTGCTCGCGATGTGGGGTGTCGGCGCAAGCCCGGCGGGCGCGGCGGCCGAGTGGAGTGATGCGCTCGCGAACGTCTATGTCGCGGGGTCACTCGGCGAAGTCACCAGTTCACTGACGCCCGGGAAGGTGACGAGCCGGCTCGTGGCCGATGGTTACCAGGTCGAGGCGACGGATGTCGCGCGCTCGAGTCTGAGCGGAGGTCTTTACCTGGGGTACGAGCTTCCCAGGCAGTTCGCGCTGGAATTTGGCTGGAGCTATCTGGGACGGACGCGCACGGACCTTGCGGGCGCCGCGCCGCCGAATCTCGAACAGCTCCTCTACGATGCCTCGCGCGTGACGCGCGGCAGCGGCGATGCGTGGTCGCTCGTAGGGGTCTATCGCCTGGCACTGCGGCCCCGCCTCACGCTCGATGTGCGCGCGGGCCCCTATCGCTGGATCACGCACTCGGACCTGTGGATCGGCTCGGCCGAGCAGCTCAACCGCAATGACCGGGGCTGGGGCTACGTGCTCGGCCTCGGGCCGCGCTACGCATGGTCGCAGCGCTGGGCGGTCGGGCTGAACGCGAATTACTTCGCCTCGACCACCGACAACCACTTTCTGCAGGTGAGCGCCAGCATCAACTACCGTCTGCGCTGAGGCGCTGCGCCCCCGACCCCGGGCTGGCCGGGGCAGGGGGCAGTTGCAGCAGAGTCACGCCAGGTCGAACCGGTCCAGGTTCATCACCTTGGTCCAGGCAGCGACGAAGTCACGCACGAACTTCTCCTGCGCATCGGCACTGCCGTACACCTCGGCCAGCGCGCGCAGCTGGGAGTTTGAGCCGAACACCAGATCCACGCGGGTCGCGCTCCACTTCAGGGCGCCGCTCGTGCGGTCGCGCCCCTCGAACAGGTCCTGCGCTTCCGAGGTCGGCTTCCAGGCGGTTCCCATGTCGAGCAGGTTCACGAAGAAGTCGTTGGTAAGCGCCTGCGGGCGCTTCGTGAAGACTCCGTGCGCGCTCTGCCCGACATTGGTATTCAGCACGCGCAGGCCGCCGATAAGGACGGTCATCTGCGGCGCGGTGAGCGTCAGCAGCTGGGCGCGGTCGATGAGGAGCTCCTCGGCGGGGACGGCATAGCGCGCCTTCTGGTAGTTACGGAAGCCATCGGCCACCGGCTCGAGTACCGCGAAGGAGGCCACATCGGTCTGCGCCTGCGAGGCATCCGTGCGGCCCGGCGCAAACGGGACCGTGACGCTCTGACCGGCGTTCCGTGCGGCCTGTTCGACCCCGGCGCAGCCGGCCAGGACGATCAGATCGGCCAGCGAGACGCGCTTGAGGCCGCTCTGTGCGGCGTTGAACTCGCTGCGGATGCCCTCGAGCTTCTGCAACACCACGGCCAGCTGCGCCGGCTGGTTCGCCGCCCACTCCCGCTGCGGGGCGAGACGGATACGCGCACCGTTGGCGCCGCCGCGCTTGTCGGAGCCGCGGAAGGTGGACGCCGACGCCCATGCGGTCGCTACCAGCTGGCTGACCGAGAGTCCCGAAGCGAGAATTTTCGCCTTGAGGGCGTTCGCATCCGCCGCGTCGATCAGGGGGTGATCGACCGCGGGGACCGGATCCTGCCACAGCAGCTCCTCTTGCGGGACTTCCGGCCCGAGGTAGCGGGCACGTGGCCCCATGTCACGGTGCGTCAGCTTGAACCACGCGCGCGCAAAAGCATCGGCGAACTGCTCCGGATGCTCGTAGAAGCGCCGGGAAATCTTCTCGTACGCCGGATCAAAGCGCAGCGCGAGGTCGGTGGTGAGCATCGCCGGTGCATGGCGCTTGGCTGGGTCGTGCGCATCCGGAATCGTGCCGGCCCCGGCGCCGTTCTTGGGGCGCCACTGGTGGGCACCGGCCGGGCTCTTGGTGAGCTCCCACTCGTAGCTGAAGAGGTTGCGGAAGAATTCCTGGTTCCAGTGGGTGGGTGTGCTGGTCCAGGTGACCTCGAGGCCGCTGGTGATCGCATCGGCGGCGCAGCCGGTGCCATGGCGGCTCGCCCAGCCAAACCCCTGCGCCTCGAGCGCACCGCCTTCGGGATCGACCCCGACGAGCTTAGCGTCCCCGGCGCCGTGGGTCTTGCCGAAGCTGTGGCCACCGGCGATGAGTGCGACCGTCTCCTCGTCATTCATCGCCATACGCGCGAAGGTCTCGCGGATGTCGCGGGCCGCGGCCAGCGGATCCGGATTGCCATTGGGACCTTCCGGGTTCACGTAGATCAGGCCCATCTGCACCGCTGCGAGCGGATTTTCCAGCTCGCGCTCACCGGAGTAGCGCTTGTCCTCCAGCCACGTGGTTTCCGCCCCCCAGTAGATATCGCTCTCCGGTTCCCAGATGTCCTCACGCCCGCCGCCAAAGCCGAAAGTCTTGAACCCCATCGACTCCAGCGCGACGTTGCCGGTAAGGATCATGAGATCGGCCCAGGAGAGGCGCCGGCCGTACTTCTGCTTGACGGGCCACAGGAGTCTGCGCGCCTTGTCGAGGTTGACGTTGTCCGGCCAGCTGTTGAGCGGGGCAAAGCGCTGGCTGCCGTTGCCGGCTCCGCCGCGCCCGTCCCCGGTGCGGTAGGTGCCTGCGCTGTGCCAGGCCATGCGAATGAAGAGCGGACCATAGTGGCCGAAATCGGCCGGCCACCACGCCTGCGAGCGCGTCATGAGCGCCCGCAGGTCCTCTTTGACGGCGTTGAGGTCGAGAGTTCCGAATTCCTTGGCATAGTCGAAATCCTGCTCCATCGGATCCGACAGCGACGAGCGCTGGTGCAGCATGTCCAGACGCAGCTGGTTCGGCCACCAGTCGCGGTTTGACCGGGTTGTCCTGGAGGAGAAGGGGCATTTGCCTTCGCTGGCTTGAGTCATGGGTCTCGCCTGGTTTAATCCGGGGCCGGCAATCTACTCCTGACGCGGCGCGCGGCGTAATCGTTTGTTTCGATCGTGGCAATAGACGGCGCGAACGGGGGCCTGTCTTGTCCGATGCGCGAGCTCGGCCCATCGCACGCGGGGGCTCGGCCCGGCGCGATTGTGTCCTGTACCCGGCGAGGAGGGTGTTAGGCTCGTGAGGGAAGCGGTGGAGTGCGGGGGCACCATGACGACACGGCGTGCATTGCTGAAGATCGGAGGGCTGATGACCGCCGGGCGTGCCCTGCGATCGCTGGCCGGTGAGGTGCCGGGCAAGACGCTGCTCATTCTGGGCGGAACCGGGTTCATCGGTCCGCACCTCACCCAGGAGGCGCAGCGACGCGGCTGGCGGGTGACCCACTTCAACCGGGGCAAGACCGCGGCGGAAGGGGTCGCGGGCGTCGAGTCACTGGTCGGGGACCGCAAGGGGCAGCTGGAGGCGCTGCGCGGCCGCCGCTGGGATGCCGTGGTCGACGATACCGGGTTCATCCCGAAGTACGTGAGGATGTCCGCCGAGCTGCTCGCTCCCAGCGTCGGTTACTGCCTGTTCATATCGAGCATCTCGGTCTACGCGAGTTTCGCCAAGCCCAACGAGGAGGACTCCCCTGTGGGCACGCTGGAGGACAAAGACACCGAGGAGGTAACCGACACGACCTACGGGCCCATGAAGGCTCTGTGCGAGCAGTACTGCGCGGCGGCCTTCCAGGGACGGCTGAGCGTCGTGCGGCCCGGTTACATCGTCGGGCCGCTCGACCGGTCAGACCGGTTCACCTACTGGCCGGTGCGGGCCTCCCGCGGAGGCGAAATGCTGGCACCCGGCACGCCCAAGGATCCGATCCAGGTCATCGACGTTCGCGATCTCACCTACTGGATGATGAACCTGGTCGATGCACGCACGGTCGGACGCTTCAATGCCGTATCCCCGCCGGGTGCCTTCTCGATGGGGGCACTCATCAGCGCTTGCCGGCAGGCCGCGCCGCAGGCCGGCACCCGCGTGACTTGGATTCCGGAGGATTTCCTGGCCGCGCACTGGAAGGCGGAGGAACTGGACCTGCCGCCGTGGTCGCCGACCCGGGGCGAAACGGCCGGCGCGTCCCTGACTTCGGTGCGGCGCGCACTGGCCCGCGGTCTGCGCTGTCGCCCGCTGACGCAGACGGTGCGCGATACACTCGCATGGTTTCAATCCCTGCCGCCCGAGCGGCAGGCGAAGCTGCGTGCCGGCCTGGACCCGGCTCGTGAAACCGAGACTTTGCAGGCCTGGCACGCGCGTACGTCGCAGCACAGCAACGGCTGATGAGCGCGCGCCCTGCGCCTGCAGGGTACCCGGTGAGGAAATCTTCAATGCAGTCTGGCAACCTGATCCGCGTTCACCACCTCAACAATTCGCGCTCACAGCGCGTGTTGTGGCTGCTCGAGGAGCTGCAGGTGCCTTACGAGGTGGTGCCGTACCAGCGCGATCCGCGCACCATGCTCGCTCCGGCTGCGCTGCGGAAAGTGTTTCCCCTGGGCAAGGCGCCGGTGATCGAAGACGGCGGGCGCACCCTGGCCGAGACGGGACTGATCGTCGAGTACCTGGTCGAATGCCATGGACCGCAGCTGGCGCCTGCGCGGGGCACGGATGCCTTCTGGCGCTACCGTTACTGGCTCCACTACGCGGAAGGCTCGGCCATGCCGCCGCTGCTGCTCAAGCTGGTCATCGACAAGCTCGGACCGCTGGGCTGGCCGGCACGCAGCTTCGTGCGCACGCAGCTGGAGCTGCACTTGAACTTCCTCGAGGGCGAGCTCGCGCGCAGCGAGTGGTTCGCGGGTCCTGAGTTCAGTGCCGCGGATATTATGATGAGCTTCCCCCTCGAGGCAGCTGCGGCGCGCGCCGGGCTCGATGCGGGGCGGCCCCGGCTGTGGGACTTTCTCAAGCGTATCCACGCGCGTCCTGCCTATGCCCGCGCGCTGGAGCGCGGTGGCGCCTACGCTTTTGCCCGCGCAGGTAGCTGACGCTGCGCCGAGCCGGCGCGGCGGCGTGCGGCGGTCACGAGCCGTCATTCCAGAATGACCAGAGGGATCTGCCGCTCGATTCGCGCCTGGTAGCCGGCGTAAGTGGGCGCAACGGCGATCAGCTGCGGCCATAGATGGGCGCGCTCGGCGGCGCTCGCGATGCGCGCGCAGACCTTGCGCGGCCGGCGCTCGAGGTAGATCGTTGCCGCCGGCGTCTTGAGCAGGTTCCCCACCCAGTCCGGATCCTGCGGCGCGCCGCCTCTGGAGCCCACGACGAAGGTTTTGCCATCGAAAGTGAAGCAGGGCAGAACCACCGAGCGGTTGCGCCCGCTCCTGCGGCCCCGCGTAACCAGTACCAGCGCCCGGGCCTTGCGGCTGCTGAGATCGGCATCCCTGGCCAGTCCGGTGCGTCGTGCGAAGAGCCACATGAAGAATGAGCCGCCGGTGAGGCGCACTGCCCACACATCCAGTCGCATGACCAGTCGAGTCGCCGCCGGAAGTCGGGTCAAGCGAGCATTCTCCGGGTTCGGCTGCGCGGCGGCGCCGAAGACGCCGTTGGCGAGCCAGATACCCCTGAAGGCTACCACCCCGGCCGCGGAGGCGTCGGCCCCGCATACACGCTGCGGCACCAGGCGTCCGCGTGCGGTCCCCGTGCCGGCTGCGGGCATCGCGCCCGGGCGCCTGACAGGCACCGCCAGAGGGTCGCAGTCAGGCCGGCGCAACAGTCCAAACGCACAGCGCCCGTGGCGGGGCGCAGGGAGCCCTTCGTGGGCACGTGGATGGGACCGCGTGCACGTTCTTAGGCTTCTCGATGGGGCAGCTCCGCGTCACAATGCGTCGCCATGTGACGTCGAGGTGACCTGGATGAGTATCGTTCACATCGAGCGGCCCGTGGATGTGGCCCGGGAGCAGTTCGAGACCTTCGTGCCTCCGGCGGTCGGGGATCTGCCGGCCCCGACGCTGGGAAGTGCTGAGGCGTGGGCCGCAGCCGATGGCGCCGTGGAGACCGGCACATGGGAGGCCAGCCCCGGGACTTTTGCGCGTGCGATCCGCGACGCGGAGTTCTGTCACTTCGTGAGCGGTCGCGCGAGCTTTGTCACCGCGGACGGGCGACGGTATGAGTTCCGCGGCGGTGATGCCGCGTATTTCCCGCCGCGCACCGAAGGCGTCTGGACCATTCATGAGACGTTGCGCAAGACCTACTGCATCTGGCGCTGAGCCCGCCGCATGCTCAAAGCTCAACGCTGCCGCCAAGGGTCGCGGTCACCGCGCAGTACCCGCTCAGGACAAGTCCGTGCCGCCCGCAAGGTGGACTGCACAGCCGAGTTCATGTTGCGGTTTGCACCCAAGGTGGTCGATCACCTACACGCCAACCACCCCATGCGTGACTGCCGGGGGAGCGATCGGGAGGTAACGTGGAGCCGTCCGATCAACGCAAAGGAAGGCTTCCATGGCAAGTCAACATTCCACTCCCTCGCCTGGCAAGGATGACAAGAGCCGGCAACGTCCGCAGGGTTCGCCGCAGGACGGCGATGACCAGAAGCAGCAGGGCGGCTCCTCACACGGCAATGACAATGCCGGCAACTTTGCCAATGACCCGGACCGCGCGCGCAAGGCGGGCCAGAAGGGCGGGCGTTCGTAGCCCCTCGGTGACGAGCCGATCGATGCCGACATCGATCGGCTCGTTCCGCTGCGCGGTGTGACCTCGGATCGCCCGCGGCTGCCAGGGCCGGCTGAGATCGAGGCCTGCCGGCGCTGCGAGCTTTGGCGGCGCGCCTTGCACGGTGTGGCCGGCGAGGGTCCGCGCGATGCGGCACTGATGCTGGTCGGTGAGCAGCCGGGAGATCAGGAGGACCAGGCAGCACGACCGTTCGTAGGCCCGGCGGGCGCAGTCCTGAGCCGCCTGCTCGAGAGCGCAGGCCTCGAGCGCAATAAGGTGTACGTCACCAACGCCGTCAAGCATTTCAAATGGGAGCCGCGCGGCAAGCGCCGCTTGCATCGTCGACCGGTGGCGGGCGAAATCAATGCGTGTCATCCGTGGCTCGAGCAGGAAATCGCTGCTTTGCAACCGCGGGTGATCGTGGCCTTGGGGGTGACCGCAGCCGGGGCGGTGCTGCAGCGACCGGCCGCTATCGAGGCGCTGCGCGGGAAGGAGCTGCGGCTTACGCAAGGCGCGCAGGTCGTGGTGACCTACCATCCCTCTGCGCTGCTGCGGGCGGATGAGGAAGGCGCGGCCCGACTCAACCGCGCGCTGCGCGAGGACCTGGGCCGCGCCACGCGTCTCTTGAAGGAGACGCGTCCCATCTCACGGGCACAAGAGTGAGAAAGCGGCGTTGGCGAGAATCACCTCCTCATCGCTGGGCAGCACATGAACCGGCACCGATCCCGCCGCACTGATGCACGCCGCCTGACCGCGTGCGGCTGCGTTGCGGGCTTCATCCAGGCTGAGCCCGAGATGGCGCAAACCGGTCAGCGCTGCGGCCCGGACCTGCGGGACATGCTCGCCCACGCCGCCACCGAAGACGATGCCGTCGCAGCCGCCCAGTACCGCAATGAAGGCACCGAGGTATTTGCGGATGCGATAGCAATAAAGCTCGAGAGCGAAGTGTGCCTGCGGATCGGCGCTTTGTGCCAGGGCCGCGGGGTTTGCATCGCTACCGGCGACTCCGGCGAGGCCGGACTGCGTCTCGAGGAGGTCGAGCACCTCGGCGCCACTGCGTGCGAGCTGGGTCTCCAAAAACGGTACGACGGCTGCGTCCAGGTCACCGCAGCGCGTCGCCATGACCAGGCCCTCGAGCGGAGAAAATCCCATGGTGGTGTCCTGCGGCCGCCCCTCGAGAATTGCGGCCATCGAACATCCACTGCCGAGCTGCAGGGTGATCAGGCGACCGCCCTCGGACAGGCCGGAGTTGAGCCTGCACCAGCCGCGCCACAGTGACTCATGCGCAAGCCCATGGAAGCCGTAGCGGCGGATCCCGTGCGTGGCGGCGAGCTTGCTGGGCAGCGCGTATTCCGCCGCCACTCGTGGCAGGCGGGCAAAGTAGGCGGTATCGAATACTGCGACCTGCGGAAGCGTCGTTCCGAACACGCTGCGCGCAGCTCGTATCCAGGCGAGCGCGCGCGGATTGTGAAGAGGCGCAAGCGGGCTCAGCGCCTCCAGGGCGGCCATGACTGTCTGGTCGATCAACGCAGGTTGCGTGAATCGGGTGCCGCCGTGCACGACGCGGTGGCCTATGACGGCGTTTGTGTCGCCCACGCGCTCGCGCAGCGCGCGCAGGGTCGGGATCGCCTCCGCCGAACGCGGATACGATTCGCTCCACAGCCTGCGCGGCTGCGCGAGCGGCCCCTCGTAAAGCGCCAACTTGACCGAGCTGCTGCCCGTGTTGACCGTCACTGCCCGCACGTGGTGTTCACCTAGCAATGCCTCGCCGGTCCGCGTGTACACAGGATAGGTCAGCCGGGGCTGTCGCTGTCATCCTTACCGGGCACAATGGGAGTGTCCGCTGGCACTGTTAAGGTGCCGCATCCGCTCGAACGAGGTGCCTTCGCATGCCGTCTTCCGATGTCGATGAACTGCAGCGCATGGATGCCTACTGGCGTGCCGCGAACTACCTGTCGGTCGGGCAGATTTATCTGCTCGATAACCCGCTGCTGAAGACACCGCTCCAGCCCGCGCACATCAAGCCGCGGCTGCTCGGCCACTGGGGGACTACTCCGGGACAGAACTTCATCTATGTCCATCTGAATCGCATCATCCGCGCGCACCAGCTCAACATGCTGTACATCGCGGGCCCCGGGCACGGTGGTCCGGCCGTGGTGGCCAACACCTATCTCGAAGGGACCTACAGCGAGATCTATCCGGAGGTCAGCCAGGATGAGGCGGGCCTGCAGCGGCTGTTTCGGCAGTTCTCCTTTCCCGGGGGGATTCCCAGTCATGTCGCGCCGGAGACGCCAGGGTCCATTCACGAGGGCGGGGAGCTCGGTTACTCGCTCAGTCATGCGCAGGGCGCGGTGTTCGACAACCCCGACCTGGTCGTTGCCTGCGTCATCGGCGACGGTGAGGCCGAGACAGGTCCGCTCGCCACCGCGTGGCACGGCAACAAGTTTCTCAATCCGCGCAGCGATGGCGCGGTCCTGCCCATCCTGCACCTCAACGGCTACAAAATCGCCAATCCCGCGGTGCTGGCGCGCCTGCAGTCCGAGGAGCTGGACGCACTGCTGCGCGGTTACGGTTACGAGCCGTTCTGGGTGTCCGGTCACGAGCCCGCCACGATGCACGCGCTCATGGCGGATACTCTCGAGCGCATTTTCGCGCGGATACGGGCCATTCAGGAGGCCGCGCGGACGCAGGGGAGCCGCGAGCGGCCACGCTGGCCGGCGTTGATACTGCAGACGCCCAAAGGCTGGACCGGCCCGAAGATGGTTGACGGACAGCAGGTCGAGGGTACCTTCCGCGCCCACCAGGTGCCGCTGGCGGAGGTGCGTACCAATCCGGCGCACCTGGCGCAGCTTGAGTCTTGGATGAAGAGTTACCATCCCGAGGAGCTCTTCGATGCCGCGGGGCGTTTGCGTCCGGAGCTTGCAGCCCTGGCACCGTCGGGTACACGGCGCATGGGGTCAAATCCGAGTGCCAATGGCGGGGCGCTGTTACGTGATCTGCGCATGCCCGCGTTCCGCGAGTATGCGGTGGAGGTTCCGGCGCCCGGTGCGGTGGATTCAGAGGACACCCGCGTTGGCGGGACTTTCCTGCGCGACGTCATCCGTCTCAACTCGCAGCCGCGCCACTTCCGCCTGTTCGGCCCCGACGAGACGAACTCCAATCGCCTCAACGCCGTTTTTGAGGTAACGGAGCGCCAGTGGATGGCAGCGCGCGTGCCGGGGGATGACCACCTCGCCCCGGAGGGCAGCGTGATGGAGGTTCTCAGCGAGCACCAGTGCGAGGGCTGGCTCGAGGGCTACCTTCTGACCGGCCGCCACGGGCTGTTCAATTCCTATGAGGCTTTCATACATATCATCGATTCGATGTTCAATCAGCACGCCAAATGGCTCAAGGTGACGCGGCAGATCCCCTGGCGGCGGCCCATCGCCTCGCTGAACTACCTGCTCAGCTCCCATGTCTGGAGGCAGGATCACAACGGCTTCACCCATCAGGACCCCGGATTCATCGATCACGTGGTGAACAAGAAGGCGGACGTCATCCGCGTCTATCTGCCGCCAGATGCCAACTGCCTGCTGTCGGTGCTGGACCATTGCCTGCGCAGCCGCCACTACGTGAATGTCGTCATCGCCGGGAAGCATCCGGCACCGCAGTGGCTCACGATGGAGCAGGCCGTGCGCCATTGCGCGGCCGGGATCAGCATCTGGGAATGGGCCAGCAATGACGCCGGCCACACCCCGGACCTGGTCATGGCCTGTGCCGGCGACGTGCCGACGCTGGAGACCCTGGCCGCCGTGGATCTGCTGCGTCAGCACTTTCCCGAACTGCGTATCCGCGTCATCAACGTCGTCGATCTCATGAAGCTGCAGCCGCCCAGTGAGCATCCGCACGGGCTACCGGATGCTGAATTTGACCTGTTGTTCACCAAGGACCGTCCGATCATCTTTGCCTTTCACGGCTATCCGTGGCTGATCCATCGCCTCACCTATCGCCGCACCAACCACGGCAACCTGCATGTGCGTGGTTACAAGGAAGAGGGCACGATCACGACTCCCTTTGACATGGCGGTTCTCAATGACCTCGACCGGTTTCACCTGGCCGAGGATGCGATACAGCGCCTGCCGCAGCTGCTCGGGCGCGCAGCCTACGCCCGGCAGCACCTGCAGGAGCGGCTGGTGGCGCACCGTGAATACATCTGCCGTTACGGGGAGGACATGCCCGAAATCCGTGACTGGCGCTGGCCGCATGCGACCGAGCGCAGCGCCGGGCCCTGAGCGATCCTGCCGCCGGAAGGATTCGTTACAGCAGCTTGTCGAGGGTAATGGGCAGGTCGCGCACGCGACGGCCGGTGGCGTGGTACACCGCGTTCGCGAGCGCCGCCGCGACGCCGGTGATGCCTATCTCGCCGATGCCTTTTGCCCCGAGCGGATTTACATGCGGGTCGACTTCCTCGACCACGGCTACCTCGATGGTTCCGACGTCGGCGTGCACCGGGACGTGATATTCGGCGAGATTGGCGTTGACGAAGCGGCCGGTGCGCAGGTCCGGGATGCTCTGCTCGGTCAGCGCCATTCCCAGGCCCCAGACGATTCCGCCGGTGAGCTGGCTGATGCCGGTCTTGCGGTTCAAGAGTCTGCCGACGCCGTAGGTGGCAACGATACGCGGGACTCTGATGTGTCCGAGGTCACGGTCGACGCGCACCTCGGCGAAAACTGCGCCAAAGGAATGCATGGCGAAATGCTCGCGCTCGGGGCCTGGCGCACTGGTCGCATAGCCTGCAATATCCGCTCCGGTGTGCGCGAGCACCGAGGCGACCGGCACGCGCTGGTCCCCGCCGCGGCTCCAAATGACCCAGCCATCCTCGACCGCGAGGTCCGTCGCGGCCGCGCCCTTGAGCTCCGCGTGCGCCTGCCGCGCCGCTTCCTGCAGCAGTTTCTGGCGCGCATCCTGACAGGCCGCGAGCACCGCCGGTGAGACACTCGCAACCGTCATCGATCCGCCTGAAACGGGGGCCGGCGGCAGCGCGGAATCGCCGAGCTCGAAGCGCACCGCATTGACCTTGAGCCCGAGGGCGTCGCTTGCGACCTGCGTCATTACCGTGTAGGTCCCGGTGCCGATGTCCTGGGAGCCGCAGCGCACCAGCGCCGTCCCGTTTGCGAGGTATTGCGCGGACGCGGCCGCTTTCTGGCGGTTCATCGGATAGGTGGCGGTGGCCATGCCCCAACCGATCAGCTCGTGACCTTCGCGCAACGAGCGCGCCGCCGGCCGGCGCTCCCAGCCGAAGCGCCTGGCGCCGTCCTGATAGCACTCGCGCAGAGACTTGCTCGACCAGGGCTTGCCCGTCTCGGGCTCCTGCTCGGCGTAGTTGCGCAGCCGCAGCTCAACCGGGTCGAGGCCCGCGGCCTCGGCGAGCTCATCCATGGCGACCTCGAGCGCAAACGTGCCGGTGGATTCCCCGGGGGCACGCTGGAACGTCGGGGTTCCGACATTGAGCTGCAGCAGGCGCTGCGTCGCCCGCATATTGGGGCACGCATAGAGCATGCGCGTCACCGTGGCACAGGGCTCGACGAAATCCTCGAACGTCGAGGTATGTGAAAGCACCTCATGCTCGATGCACAGGAGCCGACCGTCTTTGCCCGCGCCCAGAAAGATGCGCTGCTCGGTCTGGGGGCGGCCGCCGACCGGGCCGAACATCTCGGTGCGCTCGAGCACGAGCTTCACCGGTCGCCCGACCTGCTGCGCGGCCATCGCGGCCAATGCCACGTGCGACCACATCGAGCCTTTGCATCCGAAGCCGCCGCCGACGTAGGGCGAGATCACCCGGATGCGCTGCGGCGCGATTCCGAAAATCTTCGCCAGCGTAGTGCGCACACCGCTTACGTACTGGGTCGAATCGTAAACAGTCAGGGAGTCGCCGTCCCAGTGTGCCACCGTGGCATGCGGCTCCATCGGATTGTGATGTTCCATCGGCGTCGTATAGGTCTGCTCGACCTGCACGGCCGACTGAGCACGCGCCGCCTCGCAGTCACCGCGCGCATAGTCCGGCTTCGCCTGCGGAGTGGGCTTGGGGGCATACGCAGCGTGGCGCGCGGACCCGAAATTCAAAGTAGCGGCCGAGGGCTGGTAGGCGACCCGCACCAGTGCGGCCGCATGTGCGGCCCGTTCCAGGCTTTCGGCCACGACGACCGCGATCGGCTGCGAATTATAGAAGACGGAGTTGTCCTGAAGCAGTGACAACACGCGGCCTGCCGGCGGATTCACGCCGCCGCGGCCGTGATCGGGAAGCCGGACGGCGTTTGCCGGCGTGAAGACCTTGATGACTCCCGGGACGGCCAGGGCGGCCTCGGTGTTGAGGGAGCGGATGGTTCCGGCCGGGATCGCACTCAATACGAGCTTCGCATAGCACAGGCGCGGCAGGGCATTCTCGGCCGCGAACGGCGCCGCGCCACGGACCTTCAGCGGGCCATCGACGCGGTCGAGCGGCTGACCGACCGAATCACTCATGCCAGGCCTGCCGCCATCTGTATGGCGCGTCCGGCGGCGCGCTGCGCCAGTACAAGCTTAAAAGCGTTGTGCTCAAGCGGTCGTGCATCCACGGAGGCGGCAGCCGAGGCCGCGGCGATGGACGCATCAGAAAGCGCGCGATCGCGCAGAGCGGATTCACAGCCGTTGCTGCGCCACGGCTTATGTGCCACTCCGCCGAGCACGACCCGACAATCCCGGACGTTGCCGGAATCCATCTCCAGAGCGACCGCCGCCGAGACCAGGGCAAATGCGTAACTGGCGCGGTCGCGCACCTTGAGGTAAGCGCAGTGATCGGAAAACGGGCTGCGTGGCAGGGTGACATGGGTGATGAGCTCGCCCGGCAACAGCGTGGTGTCGCGCGCCGGCGCCTCGCCCGGCAGCCGGTGGAAGCCACCGATGGGGATGATGCGGTGGCCGTGACGGCTCTGCACATGCACCGTCGCATCCAGCGCCGCCAGCGCCACATTCATGTCAGATGGATTGGTGGCGACACATGCCTCGCTCGCGCCGAAGATGGCGTGGATGCGATTGTAGCCCTCGCGCGCTCCGCACCCGGAGCCGGGAGCGCGCTTGTTGCACATCGAGAAGCTCGTATCGGTGAAGTAGTAGCAGCGTGTGCGCTGCAACAGGTTCCCCCCGACCGTCGCCATGTTGCGCAGTTGCGGCGAGGCGCCGGCCAGCAGCGCCTGCGAGAGCAGGGGGTAGGCTTTCCGAATCTGCGGGTGCGCGGCGAGGTCGGCGTTGCGCACCAAAGCCCCGATGCGCACGCTGCCGTCGGCCTGCGGCGCAATCTCCGCAAGCGGCAGACCGCTGATGTCGATCAGCCGGCGCGGCTGCGTGACATTGCCTTTCATGAGATCAACGAGGTTGGTGCCACCGGCCAGGAAGTGCGCGCCCGGGTCCTGCGCCAGTTCCAGCGCCTGCGCGAGGCTCGTCGGACGGCTGAACTCAAACGGCCGCATCCTATGCGTCCGCGGCGGGCGCAGGCCCGCTCAGTACTTCCTGTACCGCCCCGAGGATCAGCGGGTAGGCACCGCAGCGACACAGATTGCCGCTCATGCGCTCGCGCAGCTCCGCCGGCGACGGACTCGCTACGGGGCCCAGGCGCCGCACATCCGCCGTAACCGCGCTCGGCATGCCCGCGCGCAGTTCGGCCAGCAGCGCCACCGTGGAGCAGATCTGGCCGGGAGTGCAGTAGCCACATTGAAAACCATCGTGCGTGAGAAATGCGCGTTGCACGGGATGCAGCTGCTCCGCAGAGCCCAGGCCTTCGATGGTGGTGATTTCCTGGCCACCCGCGGATGCGGCGAATGTCAGACAGGAGTTGATGCGGCGGCCGTCCACGAGCACCGTGCAGGCGCCGCACTGCCCGCGGTCACAGCCCTTTTTGGTGCCGGTTAAGCCAACGTGCTCGCGCAGTGCGTCGAGCAGGGTGACGCGTGAATCCAGATAGAGGCGGTGTTCCTGGCCGTTGATGCGCAGCGTCGTGGCGACCATGGGGACCCGCTCCGGTGCGGCCCCCTGCGCGGCAGCGATCAGCGGCAAGCCCCAGGCCGGGGCAATAGCGCAGCTGCCGGCAAGGAACCGGCGGCGCGTCAGCTTGGCAAAGATCGACTCGCTCACTCTTTCCGGCCTCGCAGGAGCACCGGGCTAGTTTGCATCGGCAAGGAGACGAGGCAGCGAGAGCAACGCTCATTGTCCGGTAGGCTCGCGCTTACGCGTGCTCACGCTTGCACGCTGACGGCGCCGCAATTGCGAGGGCGCGGCGTCTTAGTGCGCCTCCGTGGGTGCGGCCGCGTCTTCAGGGGATGCGGCCATGGACGGTGTCGAGGGCTGCGGTATCGCGAACTCACGCAGCAACTCCCGGATAGCAGGCTGCTCGGCAGCGAGCGCCGCGTCGATACGCTGCAGCAGTTCCGGTTCATCGCGACGCACGCCGACCGAGATATCAAAGGCCATGGGCCATCCGGCGTCGATCTGGGGTTCGATGGGCTGGATGCGCAGGGGATGAGGCTCGCGGGCCGCGAAGTAGCCGGCGAGTGGCCCCCATACCAGGGCCACATCAATCTCATGGTTCTCGACCGCATCCAGAATTGCCGCTGGCGGGTTGGGGCGGTGGTAGTCGCCGTACAGCGTATAGCCGCGGACATTCTGGGTAAGTCCACGGCGCGCCAGCGCGTGTGCCGGCGGGGTGTTCATGGCGTCGTCACCGATCATCTGCACCCCGATCCGCAGGCCGCGTAAGCGGCCGTCATCCAGCGTCAGATGCTCGAGGCGGCTTTTTGGCCGCGTCACAAAGACATAGACTGACCGATAGTACGGTCGTGTGGTTGCCATGGTGGAGATGCCCGTCGCCACGCCCGGCCACAGGTCGCACTTGGACTGGCCCAGGGTGTTACGGGCAAACCCACGGCGCTGCGCCCACCATTCGTAGCGCACCTCGGTATCGAGCCTGCGGGCAAGCAATGCCGTGAGCTTATTCTCGAATCCCTGTTGGTCACGGTTGGAGAATGGGAGGTTATTCGGGTCGGCGCAGACTATGAGTGCGGATGCCGTGTAAGGGACCGCTGCCCCGAATGCGAGCAGCACGAGCAGCGCTGCGCGGCGCTTAGGGCCCCCTGATCGTCGTGGTGTAGTCATTCGTGGTTCCGGGCGACGGGGACCAGCCGGCATCCTGGTCTACCGCCCGCGGCACGGGAGCCGGCGACTGGGATGGAGTCGGGCCGTTCTGGGCAGCGAGGGTCTGCGGCAGCGACATCGAGCGAACGTACGCGGCAATCTCCCAGAGCTGGTCGTCGGGGACCTTGCCACCCCACGCCGGCATGCCGTTGGGCCGGCCTTCTACCAGGGTCTGATGAATCTGCTCGAGGCGGCCGCCGTAGATCCATGCGTCATCCATCAGGGGCGGCCCCATGCCACCACCGCCATTCGAGTGGCACCCCGAGCAGTTGTACTGTTGAAACAGGCGCATCCCCTCATTTACGGCCTGCGCGTTGTCATAGTACTTGGCCGCTCGGGGATCAACGGTGGACACACTGTGGTCGAGTCCCGGAGTTAATGCGGATGTCACTACCGCTCCATCTCCGCTGACGGGGGGGACCGCTGGCGTATGGGTGTGTGCGCGCTGGCAGCCTGCAAGACAGCCGAGCGCCAGCGCGAGCGCGCTAGTGCGGCAGAGCAAATACATACAGGGTCCCTCCGGCGGTGGTGTATTTAGGCAGGTCGGACATGACGTTCACCATGCCGAGCGCGGCAGAGCCGTCGCGAGGATCGACCGGGCCGGACACCACCGCGCCGGACCAGCCTCCGACACCCGACAGCACGGCGATGTACTGGTGGCCGTCCGGGCCCCGGTAGCTGATCGGCTGGCTGATGATTCCGCTGTCGACCTTGTACTGCCACACGGGCTTGCCGGTGCGGGCTTCCACGGCCTTAAACCAGCCGTCCATGCTGCCGTAGAACACCAGATCGCCCGCGGTCACGACGGTCCCGGACCAGATGGGGAAGTTTTCCCTTACGACCCAGACCGCCTTGCGGTTAACCGGATCCCAGGCGGTGAGCTCGCCGCGGTTGCCGCCCGGGCCCGGTTTCATGTGCACGTTGGCGCCGACGTACGGGGTGCCAACGATGTAGCTCACCTGCATGCTGGTCCAGTCCATGCACATGTTCTCGTGCGGTATATAAAGCAGGCCGGTCTGGGGGCTGAAGCTGGTGGGATTCCAGTCCTTGGCTCCCGAGGCCGTGGGGCAGATATCGGTTACCTCAGTTCCGAGCTTGCTTTCCTTGTCCGGATTTACGATCAGCCGGCCCGTCTTAAGATCAACGCCCTTTGATGAGTTCACCGGACCGAATGGATCGGCTGACAGGACCTGGCCGTTGGTGCGGTCGATAACGTAGATGTAGCCGTTACGGTCCATGTGGATCAAGACCTTGCGCATCTGCCCTTCGAAGGGCAGGTCAAGCAGCAATTGCTCGTTGACCCCGTCATAATCGTGCTCATCGTGCGGATTCATCTGGTAGTACCAGCGCGCCACGCCGCTTGACGGATCGCGCGCGAAGATACCGGTCGTCCACTTGTTGTCGCCGGGGCGCTGTTCGGCGTTCCACGGACCGGGATTGCCGCTGCCGTAGTAGAGGGCGTCGAGTTCCGCGTCGTAGGTGATCCAGCCCCACACGTTGCCGCCGCCGATCTTCCACGCATCCGCAGGCCAGGTCTTGACGCCCAGATCGGTTCCTCGGTCGGAGGCGTAGAAAGGCTTGAAAGCCGGCCCGATCTTGACGTCGGCATCTGGCCCGGTGTTGTAGGCTTTCCACAGGAGCTTGCCGGTATTCTCATCCAGGGCGGCGATCCAGCCCCGCACCCCCATCTCGCCGCCGGAGTTGCCCACGTACACGCGTCCCTTGGCGACGGTGGGCGCCATCGTGATGGTCTCGCCGATGTTGATGTTGCCCAGCCGGGTGCGCCATGCCGCCGAGCCCGTCTTCACGTCGATCGCGATGGTCTGGCCGTCGAGCGTGTTGAAGATGTACTTACCATCGCTGACCGTGCCGCCACGATTGACGACGTCGCAGCAGGCGACGCCCTGACTCGCCGGTAGAGGCTTCGGCGCAAATCGCCATTTCAAAGGGGCCCCCGGCTTAGTGAGGTCGAGCGCGTAAACGAGGTTCGGGTACGCCGTCACGACGTACATCACGTTGTCCGCGACGATCGGAGCGGCCTCCTGCCCCTTATTGACCGCCAGAGAGAACGAAAACACCGGGGCAAGGTTTTTCACGTTGGCGGGCGTGATTTCCGTCAGCGTCGAAAACCGCGTCGACGCATAGTTCTTGGCCGGCATGGTCCATTGGCCGTCGTCCTTCGGTGCATTTGCCTCACTGGGAGCGGTGTGGCCTGCTTCAGGCGTCGGCGCTGCCAGCGCGTGCCCGATCTGGTCAGCGGTGAACACCTCGCTGGCGGGAACCGCGGGGGGCACCGTTTGGGCGACGCCAACCGACAGGCTCATCACCAGAACCAGACAAAGCCACGGTCTTTTAGCCATAGGCGTCCTCTCACTTCAGCCGGTGCAGCGCGGCAGGAGCAGCAGGCCAGCCGCGGTGGCCACCGTCGCAAGGCAAAAACCTCCGCCCAGCACCGTGCCCCAGAGCGCTGCAAACCGCTCGCGGCCCGAATCGGGGGTGCCTGCCGAGTGGCTGCGCTGCAGCTCACGCAGTGACAGCCAAAAGGCGGCGAAGGCGATAAGTGTGCAGACCGCCAGCAGCGCAGTCATAAGCGGACTGGTCCACGCCAGACCTTGCGTCAGGGACGGGAGGCGCTGAGTGCCGGCGAAGCAGGGGGTACTTGCCAGGGCGTAGCCGGCATTGAGCTCGAGGTACCACGCCGCGGGGCCCCCTGCCACGGCAAATACTCCGGTGGCTGACAGTTTGCGGCGCACGGGCGCGGGCACAGTAGCGCGGTCCATGTTATCGGGTGCCGAATCCCAGGTACGGCGTCAGGTAGTACGTGGAGAAGACAAAGAGCCACACGATATCGACGAAGTGCCAATAGAGAATCCCGGCCGAAACCGACAGGCGCCGACGCGGACTGAAGTAATCGAGCGCCGTCCAGAGAAAGAGCGCCGCGAGCACCAGGAGGCCGACGACCACGTGCGCTTCATGCAGGCCGGTGGTGAGAAAGTACAGCGAGCCGTAGCTGGAGGTTCCTATGCGAAAGGGCTTGGTGTGCCACTCGTGCAGCTGGACGAGGGCAAACACGGTTCCCATCAGGCAGGCCAGTCCGAATCCCCACAGTGCCTGGGGACGACGCCGGTGGAGCACGCCGCGCTCTCCCCACCAGGCGACGAAACTCGAAGCGACGAGCAACAGGGTATTGGGCAACGCGACCTTCAGACTGGGGTGCGCCTCGAGTACCCAGCCCGCAGAGGCGGTGGCGCCGGTGTAGAAGTAAGCGAACAGCAGATACGCAAACAGCGCCGACTCAGTAGCGACCAATGTCCCGACGCCCCACCAGCCCAGGCCGCGGCGCCCGATGGGGCCGACGGGCAGGGTGCCGACGGAGGAAGCCGTCTCAGTCACGGACTGTCTCCCGCTCGCGCAGGTCCCGACGCGGCCACAACCAGCCGACGATGGCGATGGCAGTCACGAGGGCGGCGGCGGTCACCAGCCATGCCAGGTGCAGGATAAGGCCGGTGAACAGCAGCGACACTGCAGCGGTAAGCACCAGCGGAACCGCGGTATCTTCCGGCATCTCCAGGATCATGTCGGGGACGGCATCAAGAGCGGTGGTGCCGATGGTTTCCTTGCCGTGATCGAGCAGCAGCCCCCGCTCAAGTACAGAGCGGGCACCGGCGCCCTCGAGACGCTCTTCCCACAGCGGGTGGCGCGATGCGACCACGGGGATCACCGCGAAGTTATACGCCGGGGGAGGCGATGCAACAGACCATTCCAGGGTAGGAGCGTCCCAGGGATTAGCGCCGGCGCGAGCTCCGGCCTTGAGGCTGCGCGCGACATTGACGAGAAGCAGCAGCACCCCGATCGCGAACACGAAGCTCCCGATGCTCGTGATCAGGTTGAGAGAATTCCAGCCCATGTCGGGTGCATAGGTGTAGACGCGGCGCGGCATGCCGAGCAGCCCGGTCACATGCATAGGAAGAAACGCCAGGTTGAAGCCCAGGAACATCGTCCAGAAATTCCAGCGGCCCAGGCGCTCGTTCAGCATTCGTCCGGTCATTTTCGGGAACCAGAAGTAAATTGCGCCGACCACGGGGAACAGATTGATGCCGATGAGCACATAGTGCAGGTGGGCCACGACGAAATAAGTGTCTGTCAGCTGCCAGTCCACCGGGACGCTCGCCGTCATGAACCCCGAGACGCCGCCGATGACAAAGAGCAGGATCATGGAAGCGAAGAACAGGAAGGCCGTGGTGATTACCGGCCGCCCGTACCAGATCGTAGCGAGCCAGGCGAACACCGCGACTGCCGATGGCAGGGTGATCACGATCGAAGCCGCCGAGAAGAATGACATGCCCAGACTCGGCAGTCCGGTCGCAAACATGTGATGCACCCAGACGCCAAACCCCAGGATCATGGTTGCCACCGTCGATACCGCGACCAGGGAATAGCCAACGAGCGGACGGCGACAGAAAACCGGCAGCCCGTCGGAGGCCATGCCCATCGCGGGCAGTACGATCGCGTAGACCCATGGGTGTCCGAAAATCCAAAACAGGTGCTGCCAGAGCAGCGGCTGACCGCCGCTGGTGCTGTCGAAGAAATGCGTGCCGAACTGCCGGTCCATCCACAGCATGAGGAACGCTACGCTTACGGCGGGCACGACGACCAGATTGGCGACGCTCGCTGTGAGCGTGCCCCATATCAGGATAGGCAGCCGGTCGAGCGACATGCCCGGTGCCCGCGTGCGCATCGCCGTAACGATGAAGTTGGCTGCGCCCAGCGTGGTGGATATGCCGAGAAAGATCATTCCAAGCGAATAGAAGTCCTCGTTGAGTCCCGGGTTGTAGGGTTTCAGGGCGTAAGGCACGTAATTGAACCAGCCATCGTTGGGCCCATTGCCGGTGAGAAATCCCACGTACAGGAAGATGCCGCTGGCCAGATAGACCCAGTAGCCGAGCGCGTTCACCCGTGGGAATGCCATATCGCGGCTGCCAAGCAACAGAGGCCACAGATAGTTCGAAAAACCTGACAGCACGGGGAATGCATACAGAAAGATCATGGTCATGCCATGCGTGGAGAACAGCTCGTCATACTGCTCTGGCGTCAGCAGCGTCTGGTTCGGCCCTGCCAGTTGCATTCGCATCAGGAGCGCTTCCAGTCCGCCCACCAGGAGGAAGACAAAAGCCGTGACGATGTAGCGAATGCCGATGCGCTTGTGATCAACGGTGGACAGAAACCCAACGAGGCCGGGCTTGTCTTCCCACAGGTCGAGCAATCGGGCGCCATGCTCGACGCTGTCAGCACCAAACCGTGGGGTACGTGCGTCGGCGACTTTCACTGCAGGGTCTCCAGGTAAGCGACGACGTCCTGTAGCTGCTCACCCGATAGGTTCTGATTGGGCATGAGGCTGCCCGGCTTGAAGCCCTGCGGATTTTCGATCCAGCCGCTGAGATTGCCGGCATTGTTGGGCAGAATGCCGGCCGCCAGGGTGTGTCGGCCCGCGATGTGGGTCAGATCGGGCGCCGCGCGCGCCCCGGCCATCGTGCCGCGCACCTGATGACAAAGACCGCAGCGAAACTCCACCAGGGCGCGCCCCCGCTGCTGCGCCGCGCCCGCCGGGGCCTTCGCAGGCTGCAACTGCTGCTCGCGCCAGTGAGCAAAGACGGCGGGGGGATCGGCGACTACCTCGAGACCCATGCGGGCATGCTGGAGGCCGCAGTATTCTGTGCATTGTCCAAAGTACTCGCCCGGGGCGCTGGCTTCGAGCCAGGCGAGGTTGGTCTGGCCCGGAATGGTATCGGTTTTGCCCGTGAGCTTAGGGACCCAGAAGCTGTGGATTACGTCGGCACCGTGAAGACGCACCAGGACGCGTTCACCGGTGGGAACATGGATCTCGTTCGCGGTGCTGAAAATCTGCGACGGGTCGGGACTCTCATAGGTTACCTCCCACCACCATTGGTGTCCCGTGATGTCGAGCACGAGTGCGGGGTCCTTGGGAGGGCCTGAGACCGCGGCGAGCGTCACCATGGTCCAAACGAGCGCAACTAACAATGGGATCGCAGACAGCACCAGGCCGTTGCGGATCCAGCCGACGCCGGGCGGGCCGTTCTCGACCGGAACTGCACGCGTCTCCGCATCGCCACCGCCGGCCCGCCCGCGCCGCACGGCGATCCAGAGAAGCACAGCGATAACTAAGCACACGATCGCCGAGACCGAGAGCGTGAACCACGTCAACGGCAGGATTGTTCCCGCACGCGGCCCGCCTGCGGACAGGTAACTCAGTGGCAGCGTATTGCTCATACCTTCTTCAGGTCATCGACACGCTCGCGAAGCTCCAGCACTCCTCGTACGGATGCCCAGAGAAACAGTGCGATCCCCGGCACCCACATGATGACCCCGCCGAGCTGCTGGTCCTCCAGCGGCGTCAGTCCCCACACCTGCGTGGTGGTGAAATGACTTGGAAAGAACGGGTGGGTCGCCATGGCGAGGACTGCGCCCAGCAGCCCCATCTGCATGGATGTCAGCGCAGCGACGATCAGCCGGTCGACTGCACTCTGGCGGTCACGGCTTAACAGCTCTTGCCACAGTGCCAGCCCGGATCCGAAGAGCGTGAGGTGCATGAGCCAGTAGACGGCATCGGATCTGAACGTGGCCTCATACGGCTGCGGCATGTGCCAGAACCAAAGCGCCAGCAAGAAAGCCAAGCCTGCAATCCATGTCCGCAGCGGGGGGTGTTGCGCTCGCAGCGGGGGAAGTGCCAAGGCCAGGAGCGGTGCGGCGACCAGCAGCAGCAACATGTGCTGACTGATGCGAGCGGCGAACAGTGACACGGAGAGCGCGCAGAGCGGTGACAAAAGGGCAAGCGCCACGGTCGCCCATCCGGCCGCCGCGAACCACGTAACGCGTTGACCTCGCACCCGCCACAGATGTGCGATTGCCAGGAGGAGCAGGACCCCGATGAGGATGGGGTCGAGGTTAAAGCGCGTCAGGAGCGTCCCGGGCAGTGGTGCCGTCCCGCAGTATGGAACATACGTCACCACGGAGATCAGCCCGTTGAGGCACTGCGGCGCTGCACCCTGCTGTCGTCTAACCCCTTGACGGCGGCCTCGACGACCTTCTGATCCTGGTCGACGGTCCCTCCGCTGGCGCCAACTGCCCCTACGACTGCCGAGCCCCTCTTAACCGGCATTCCTCCGGCAAAGATCACAACCTTGTCGTGGTTGGTGCTGTTGATCCCGAAGAGCGGCTTGCCGGACTGCGCCATCTTGGCGAGATCCTCGGTAGCCATGTCGAAAGCCCGCGCAGTCCACGCCTTGTGAATGGAGATATCAATGCTGCCGAGCCAGGCGCCATCCATGCGCGCATGCGCGATCAGGTTCCCTCCGGCGTCCACCACCGCGAGGTTGTAGGGGATGCCGAGCTCGTCAGCTTTCTCTTCACCGGCGGCTATGATCTGTCGCGCCTCATCCAACGTCAGTGACTGTATCGCTTGAGGCATAGCAGACCCTTTCTTACTTGTGTCAGCTTGTTCCAGTCGCCGCGAGGCACAACACTGCACCGCGTTGGCAACCAGCGGTGTCGGATCCTGGAGTAATTCGATGTAGTCAAATGCCGATGGCACCGCCGCGGGGTTGCCGCTCGCTCGACGAGTTGGGTTGGTATCCGCGCATCCGTAGGCAGCAGCAGCGAAAGCCACAGCGGTGCAATTCAGCAAGCGACGCGCGGGTAGCTCTCAGGGCAGACGCGACAACAAAGGATTAAGTTTCTGTAAGCTGCAGAGCGATGTGAGTTGGAAGCGCGTGAGATTGCGCCGCGCCGTCTCGTGACCCCGCCTGAAACGAGCAACAGGTCCCAGCGCATGGAGCGTGCGAGTAATGCAGCATGAGGGAAAGCGCTCGGCGAACCCGAGCAGCGTGGCCAAGGGCACGATACCCATCTGCGCGGCGGCGAGGGGCTCGGCCAGGAATGTCATTGGTCTCGCACTGCTTTGTAATGCGACGATTGCTCTGGCGAAGTTCGCCGCGGCGGCCATCACCGGCAGTGCGGCAATGCTCGCCGAAGGTATCCACTCCGGTGTGGACATCGGTAACCAGTTGATGCTGCTTTATGGCCTACGGCGTTCACGGCAGCCTCCGGATGAAGAGTTTCCCTTTGGATACGGGAAGGAGGTGTACTTCTGGTGCTTTGTAATCGCCATCGAGGTATTCACCGTTGGGGCGGGAGTTGCAATCGCGCGCGGTGTCTGGCGGCTGATGCACCCGGGACCCCTCGAGCACGTTCTGGTCAATTTCGCCGTTCTGGGAATTGCATTTCTGTTCGAAGGGATAAGCTGGATCGTCGCTATTTCGCACTTCTCGCAGTTCAAGGGGAGGCGCACCTATGTACAGGCGGTTCGGCAGGGGAAGGATCCGACCCGGTTCATGGTCGTCTTCGAAGACTCCGCTGCGCTCCTCGGCCTTATGGTGGCGGCGGTGGGCACTGGACTGCAGGCGGTGACCGGGAATTCCGCGTTTGACGCGGCAGCGTCCATCATCATCGGAGTGGTGCTCGCTGGCACCGCTGCGTGGCTGGCCTTCGAGACCAAGGGCCTGCTAATTGGGGAAAGCGCGAATCGCACCGTCGTGGACGATATCCGCAGGATCGCGGCGGCCATTCCGGGTATTCAGCGGGTAATCGAGGTGCTGTCTATGCACATAGGCCCGGACTTTATTCTGGTCGCAATCACCTTAGAGTTTGAGCGGCCCGGTCCGGCGCGCGAGCGTGCAATCGATCGTCTCGAGGACGCTCTGCACAAGGCGCATCCGCGCATTCGGCGCGTGTTCGTGCGCGCCAGGCACCCCTACAGCGAGAGTACCGATGCCCTGGGCTGAGGCACGAGCGGCATCGAGTAGCCCAAGCGGCTTGAGTGGAACCGCGGCAGGCAGAGGCTCGACCGATCCGGGGAATGGGTGGCCGCTGCGACATAGACAGCCGTGCGCGGCTCCATGTTGAGGCGGACAAGCGCGCGCAAGCGCGATCCCGCACAGGCCGGGTTCTGGTCACGGCTGGGGGCAGGCCTCATCACCGGGGCCTCCGATGATGATCCAAGTGGAATCGGAACATACGCCCAGGCCGGCGCGCGCTTCAGCTATCAGCTGGCGTGGACACTCCTTCTCACCTTTCCGCTCATGGTGGCAATCCAGGAGATCAGCGCTCGCATCGGTCGTGTCACCGGGCGCGGCATCGCGGGGAATCTCCGCCAGCACTATCCCAGCTGGCTCCTGCAGTCGATGGTCGTCCTCCTGCTGCTCGCCAATACCTTGAACATCGGCGCGGATCTGGGCGCGATGGCCGAGGCCGCGCGACTGCTGGTGCCTGCCTTGCCGGCGTGGCTCTGGGTGATCTCGTTCGGTGCCCTTTGTACGGTGGCTGCAATCTTCCTCTCCCACCTCCAGTACGTCCGGACGCTCAAATGGTTGACCCTGGTACTACTGTCTTACTTCGCGGTCTTGATGGTGATTCGCGTACCTTGGGCGCAGGTCTTGCACCAGATACTGCTGCCGCGCATCTCGCGAAGCGGTGAGTTCTGGCTCATGACCGTGGCGATCCTGGGCACGACGATCAGTCCGTATCTTTTCTTCTGGCAGGCGGGTCAGGAAGTCGAAGATACGAAGGTTGACCCAGAACGCATACCGCTGAAGAAAAGCCCCGCTCAGGGCCCGTCAGCGCTTGCCCGCATTCGCCTGGACACGCTCGTGGGAATGGGCGTTTCGAATCTGGTGGGACTTGCCATCCTGATCAGTACCGCGGCGACGCTGCCGATTGCCGGCGTGCACAAGGTCGAGACGGCGGCGCAGGCAGCGCAGGCACTGCGGCCGCTGGCAGGGGAGTTTGCCTTCGCGCTGTTCGCGCTGGGTATCATCGGGACGGGGCTGCTGGCTGTTCCAGTCTTGGCCGGCTCGGCCGCATACGCCCTGGGCGAAGCACGACGCTGGCGCGTCGGATTGTCGCGCAAGCCCATCGAAGCTGTCGGGTTTTATTCGACCATTAGTATCGCGACACTGCTCGGTGCGGCACTGAATTTTACCTCGATAACCCCGATGCAGGCGCTCGTGGGCGCTGCGGTGGTGAACGGGATTGTTGCCGCGCCCGTGATGTTCTTGGTCATGTGGCTTTCGGCCGACCGACGAGTGATGGGGCCGTTTATAATTTCCGGCGTGCTGCGCGCAATGGGGTGGTGCGCAACGCTGGTGATGGCTGCTGCGAGCGTCGGTTGGGCAGTGAGCACACTGTGAGCGGGGCGGCATCAGCTACTGGCGCGTGCGACGGGTGGTTCGCGCGACGCAGCAGGGGCCGCTAGCAGCATTCGTTACTTCGCTCCTGACACGTGGCTGCGTTCAGCTTCCATACCGCGAAACTCCACGAAGGAAGTGATGCGCTTCCACAGGAAGTCGCCATACTGGAAGGGTTCAAAGGCATCCGGAGAATCCATGGGTAGCGGGGCGATCGTGGCGTCGGCGCGGGCCTCGTAGAAAAACGGTATCGAGAAGCGCTCTACGCCGGAACCGATTACCCGATGTTCGGTGGCCGGGATTCGCCCCGCGGACCACTGTTCGAGTACCTGACCGAAATTGACGATCAGGGTGTTCTCCGCAGGCGGAACATCGCTCCAGGCCTCATTGCGCCCCCTCACCTGCAGTCCTCCAACATGGTCCTGTGCCAGCAGGGTGACGAAGCCGGAGTCGGTGTGCGGCGCGCCTACGAGATACCGGCGCGTCTGATTCGTGTCGACCCAGACAGCCGGATCGCTGAGCGTCGCAAGCTCCGCGCGCTTCCGGGGTGGATAGCGGACCAGCCGCAAGGTTGAGAGCCCGTGTCGGAAAGCGGCGTCAAAATAGCCTTGAGGAAGTCCAAGGCTTCGCGCAAGCGAATGCATTACCGTCGCAGCTACGCGTTCCATTGACTGATAATAGGTCGCGATATGCCCTCGCCAGCCCGGCAGGTCGTCATCCGTCGGCAGCGGCGTGCGCTCACGCAGGGGGTCGGAGTTACTCGTGATAGCTATCCCATGCGCGACGTCACCGCCTATGTCGATGCCTTCTTTGCAGGTCAGGTTTCCGGGCTGCGACGGAAACCAGCCCCGATAGACATTCTGGTTCTCCGCGGCAAACTTGCGCCGATATAAAGTACGTTTCCGGGCATCGTCCAGGGCAAATATCGCAAGCAAACGCGCTCGCGCCGCCGCGCCAAGGGGTATCTCATCCGGCAGCCCACGGATGCACACGAAGCCGATGTCTTGAGCGGCCCTGAACAGTGCCCGATCCGGAACGGTCCAGGCATTCGGTTCAGCGCCGAACAGTGGCCCGACATCTACGACAGCGATCATGTAGGTGACGCGGAAGTTGCCGCTGCTGCGGGGCGCGTTCCTGTGGCTTGCCGGCCCTGCCGCAAACCGAAGCAATATGCCTTTAAATTCATTGGCTTACGGAGGACCCGGCACGAAGGGCTGGCGCGCCTCTAGGTACGAGTAGGTTCGCCGCTCAATCTAGTTCTTCTTGACTTTATCCTCAACGCACTAGGACTATCTCCTCAACAAATGTTGAGGATGCTGGACCTGAGACGGGGTGGCGGTTATGAACCTTTGGTCCGGCCGGCGCAGGTCGCAACGCCGCCTCGACCCAGCAGGGAAACAAGAATGAACAGCGTGAAGCCTGCAGCAGCTGAGATTCGCCCGCGGCACCAGTCTCGTGCACCGGCCTATTCCCTTTACGTTCTCGGGATACTGACCCTCGTCTACATCACCAACTTCATCGACCGCATCGTGCTGGGCATCCTCGTCGTGCCCATCAAAGCGGAGCTGCACCTCAGCGACAGCGAGCTCGGGCTGCTCGGGGGCACCGCATTCGCGCTGTTCTATACCGCGCTCGGGATTCCCATAGGCTGGTGGGCCGATCGAGGTAATCGCGTTCGGATCATGACCGCGGCGGTGCTGTGCTGGAGCTTGTTCACCGCGCTGACAGGCTTCGCGCACAGTTTCACGACGCTTTTCCTGGCGCGACTCGGAGTCGGGGTGGGTGAGGCCGGAGGCGTGGCGCCGGCATATGCGCTGATCGCCGACTATTTCCGGCCCGGGCATCGCGCCCGCGCGCTCGGCTTTTATTCGTTAGGCATCCCCGTCGGAAGTGCGCTGGGCTACCTGCTAGGCGGGTATCTCACGACGGCCTTCACCTGGCGGGCGGCATTCGCGGCGCTGGGTGGCATGGGCGTGTGTCTGGCGCCGGTATTCTGGCTGACAGTTCGC
Organism: uncultured Pseudomonadota bacterium; assembly: GCA_963825385.1. Taxonomy (GTDB): domain Bacteria; phylum Pseudomonadota; class Gammaproteobacteria; order Steroidobacterales; family Steroidobacteraceae; genus 13-2-20CM-66-19. The sequence continues at coordinate 1,034,903 of CAWGSX010000003.1, forward strand.
GAGCCGGTTCGGGGCCAGCAGGAACAGGTGCGCGGGCTCAGTGCTGCCCCCTCCCTAGGTGCGGTAGCGCGTGCACTTGGCGCGAAACCTTCGTTCTGGCTACTGGCGTTCGGCGCGGGCTGCGGCTCGATCATGGGCTACGGGCTGCTCTTCTGGCTGCCGTCATTCTTTATGCGCAGCCAGGGCATGAGCCTGCCGGCGGTCTCCCATCTGCTCGGCGCATTGCTCCTGTTTGGCGGGATCCCCGGTGTCCTGCTCGGCAGTTACCTGGCTGACCGCCTCGGGATAGCCAACGCGCGCATTTACGCTACGGTTCCCGCGCTGGCATTTCTTTGCATCCTGCCGTGCTACGCATTGGGTACCGCGCTGCCGATGGGGCCGCTCGCATTTGTGTTGTTTCTCATAGCATCGGCGCTGCAGCTGGTATGGCTCGGTCCGGTCATCACTGCGATTCAGCAACTGGTTGTACCGCAAATGCGCTCGCTGGCCTCGGCCATATTCTTATTCATCAACAACCTGTTGGGCTTGGGTCTCGGCGCACTGATTATCGGCTTCGCATCGGACCAATTGGCCAAGCGCTACGGACTCGAGTCACTGCGTTACGCAATCCTCGGCGGCACGGGGCTCTACGTGGGGGCGGCTGCGCTGTTCCTGGCGGCGGCTCGACGGTTGCCACGCGATTTCGAGACGCAGGCTGTGCAACAAGCGGAAATTCAGCTCAGGAATTAGCCCATGAGAGACAATCTGCCACGGCGCGTGCTGGTTACTGGAGCCGGCGGCGGTATCGGCGCCGGTATTGCCGAGAGCTTCGCGCGCGACGGATTTGAAGTCATCGTCACGGACAAGGACGCCGCCGCCGCGGACGCCTGCGCGCGTCAAATACGGGCCGCCGGAAATCTGGCTATAGCAGCCAAGTTGGACGTTTCCGACGCAGCGGAGGTCGAGCGCTTTGCGGTGAACGCAGGGCACGTCGATATTCTCATCAACAACGCTGGCATGCAGTACGTCGCCCGACTGGAGGAATTCCCCATCGAGCGCTGGGAGAAGCTCATCGCAGTGCTGCTGAGCGGAGCCGCTAACATGATGCGAGCGACCTTGCCGGGAATGCGCCGCCGGGGATTTGGGCGCATCGTGAACATAGGGTCAATTCACGGTCTCGTGGCATCGCCATTCAAGAGTGCTTACGTGGCAGCCAAACATGGATTGCTCGGCCTTGCCAAGGTCGTCGCACTCGAGAATGCGGATCTCGACATCACGGTCAATACGATCTGCCCGGCCTACGTACGCACTCCGCTGGTGGAGGCGCAAATTGCCGCGCAGGCCGTGCAGCACGGGATATCGCGCGATGCGGTCGTCGATGAGGTGATGCTCGCGCCGATGCCCAAGCGGCGCTTCATCGGCATAGACGAAATCTATGCGTTGGCGGCCTATCTGGTTAGTGACGCGGCACGCAATGTGACCGCCCAAGCTATCGCCATCGACGGCGGGTGGACGGCCCAGTAACGTTGCGACACTTTGGCTCGCCGAGCGGAATCAAACTGTGCCGGCACGCCCGCGGCGGAGCCGCTCGGCGCATTCGCAACTCGCCCCGCAGACCCGTTAGATGGCACGAGCCATGATCGGCGCGCCGGCTGTCTGTGCCTGGGGCAAATAGCGGTCGAAGCACATCGCGATGTTTCGCAGCAGCAATCGCCCGCGCTCCGTCACCGTAAGGTGCTGCGGGGTGAGTTCGACCAAGCCATCGGCGCTCAAAGGTTCCAGAGCCTTCAGCGCGTCGCCAAAATATTGTGAAAAGTCAATGCCGCGCGCCGATTCAACTGCGGCCATGTCGATAAGACCATGACACATCAGCTGCTCGATGACCATGGCACGGGTGATGTCGTCGGGGCTAAGCGTCAGGCCGCGCCACAGTGGCAGAGCGCCGGCGTCGATTGCCCGTTGCCATTCCATGAGGGTGCGGTAGTTTTGAGTATAGCTGGAGCCGACGTGGCTGATTGCGCTCACGCCAAGAGCGAGCAGATCGTGTCCGGCGTGCGTCGTATAGCCCATGAAGTTGCGCTGAAGAGTTCTGGCGTCCTGAGCGCGAGAAAGCACGTCATCGGGCAGCGCGAAGTGATCCATACCAATGTGTCGGTAGCCGTGCTCAGTTAGCTCCTGGATCGCCAGAGCGAGCAGCTCGAGCCGTCTACGGGGGTCGGGCAGGTCTTCGGCGTGGATGCGCCGCTGTGCCTTAAAGTGGGCCGGGAGATGTGCATATCCATAGACCGCGAGACGGTCAGGTCGCGCAGAAATCACGGTGCGCAGCGTGCGCAGAAATCCCGCGGCGGTCTGGCGCGGAAGGCCGTAAATCAGATCGAGATTGACTGATCTGATGCCTGCATCTCGGCAAGCGTCGACCAAGGCGAGCGTAGACTCGCGTGACTGAATCCTGTTCACCGCCTGCTGCACATGCGGGTCGAAATCCTGCACCCCGAGGCTCACGCGGTTAAAGCCCAGCTTTGCAAGTCCCGTAGCAAAGGAGTCAAGCGGTTCAGCAATCGTGCGCGGATCAAGTTCAATGGAAAAATCGCGGAGCGGATCGGCTCCAAAGTCAAAGTGCTCGTTCAATGCGCTGAGCAGGCGCGCCATAGAATCGGCTGAAAGAAAGTTGGGAGTGCCGCCGCCGAGATGTAGCTGGGCCACGCGGCGCCGTGGACCGACTATCGGAGCCACCCGCGCAGCTTCTAGCGCGAGGCTCTCGACGTAGCGTTCTCCGCGGCCGAAATCCCGGGTGATTACCCGGTTGCACCCGCAATAGAAGCACGGACTGACGCAGAACGGGATGTGCACGTACAGTGAGAGCGGTCGTGAAGACGCGGACTCCGCGTTCTGCCGCGCGTGGCGCTCCCACTGAGCCGAGTCAAAGTCGTCACGGAACTGCAGTGCCGTCGGATAAGACGTGTAGCGCGGTCCCGGGCGATCGTAGCGCTCGAGGAAAGGAGCAAGGTCGCTCAGCTCCGGGCGGGCCACGGCGGCGGCCGCAGGAGAAGTGGAGTGATCAATTGTTGTAGCCATGAGCTTTTACACGTTCGGCACAAGGTGCGACGCCATCAATGGAACATGTGGCAGTATTCGCTGCCGCTTATCAGAGAGCCAATCGGCAAGACAGCTGTCCAGAGGCCGCAGACGATGACCCCGGCGCCGGCCAGGCGAGTTGAGACCGGGGGCATGCGTACCAGGCGGCGCGCAAAATAGCTCAGGCCCGTCATTGCCGGGAGCGTACCGAGACCAAAGGCAAACATGGTCAGTGCGCCGTGGCTGGCATTTCCTGCCACCGTTGCAGCGGCCAGTGACGAATAGACGAGACCGCAGGGCAGCCATCCCCATGCCAGGCCTGTCGCCAACGCGCGGGGCATGGGTGATGTGGGCATTGTGCGCAGGATCACTGGACTTGCGCGGCGCCACAGGTGAGCTCCCCAGCGCTCGGCGGCTCGGAAGACCGGAAAGCGCGAGTTGGCGCCGAGTGCTAAGTTCAGGCCGATGACTACCATGCTAAGCGCGGCAGCCACGCGCAGGTACTGACCCGCCTGTGAACCGGCCCACACGAGAGTAGTGGCAGACCCGACCGCTCCGGCGATGGTTCCTGCGACTGTATAGCTGGTGATGCGGCCAAAATTGTAAAGAAGGACCACCGAGCCGCGGCGGCCGGCATCACCGAGGCGGCCGCCCAGAGCCAGTGAGATGCCACCGCACATACCCAGGCAGTGCGTGCTGCCGAGCAGTCCGGCCAGGAATCCCGTGAGCGCAAGAAGCCCGGGCATGGACTACTTCGGCGGTTGCGCAGGGGGCGCGCGATCATCGTCCAGAATGATCGACAGTGCCGGGCTGACGAGATCGTCGAACTGACCGCGGCGGACAGCCCAGAAGAACGCCCATATGGCGAACGTCACCAGCAAAAGACTCAATGGGATGAGGAGATACAGAATGATCATGCGGTAACTACCTTTGAAATCGGGCCCGGAGGGTGCTGCTTGGGATGTGATGCGGCTGGACGCGACGGAACCAGGCGCAGCGCGTTCATTACAACCAGGAGCGAGCTTGCTGACATGCCGATTGCCGCGGTCCACGGCTGCAGCAAGCCGCTGACGGCAAGCGGAATTGCCGTGAGGTTATAGACCAGTGCCCAGGCGAGATTCTGACGCACGATCTGCATCATGCGGCGTGCTGCGGGGATGGCTTGAGCCAACGGAGCCAAGCCATCGCCCAACAGCACGATATCTGCGCTCACCTGCGCCAAGTCGGCGCCGCTTCCCAACGCTACCGACACGTCAGCTGCGGCCAGCACAGGTGCATCATTGATGCCGTCCCCCACCATCACCACGCGGCCGCCGTCCTGCTGCAGTCGCCGGACCAGGGCCACCTTGTCTGCCGCGCTCATCGCGGCCTGCCAGGTCGAGATCCTCAGCTGTTGGGCGTAGTCAGCTACGATGGCTTCACGATCACCGCTTGCGATCCGCGTGACCAGGCCCAGGTCCTGCAGACTTGTGAGCGTCTCAGCTGCATCGTGGCGCAATGCGTCGGTCAGGCTGAAGCGGGCCAGGAGGCCAAACTCATCGGCCAGAAAAATCTCGCTTTGTCGCGAATCAGTCGCTGGCCCCGCGAATCTTATGCTGTCCGCCGGCAGGTCCGCCGCGGCAAACTCCAAAGTTCCGATCCGGTAGCGCGTCCCACCGACACGCGCCTCGACACCGCGACCGGGGCTGACGACAGGTTGTTCCACCGAGCCTGCGGGGATGACATCTCGGAACGCGTAGGCAATAGGATGAGTCGAGTGCATCTCGAGCGCAGCGGCGACCGCCAGACAGCGAGACGCGTCCACGCGCTCACCGAGAGGGGTAAGTGCATCGAGGAGCGTCTGACCCCGCGTAAGGGTTCCGGTCTTATCGAGGACGACGCAATTGGCCGTGGCAAGGCGTTCCAGCGCACGGCCATGGACTACCAGTAGTCCAGACTGCGCGAGCCGTGTAATCGCGGCCGCCAGCGCTACCGGCGTTGCGAGCGAGAGCGCGCACGGACAAGTGACCACTAACACCGCCAGCACCACGGAAAAGGCATGGGAGGGATCGGTGCGCCACCAGTAGGCGCCCGCGACGGCCGCCAGAAGCAGAACGACCCCGACAAACCAGGCGGCGACGCGGTCTGCGAGCGCAGCGACGGGAGGTCGCTCAGCCTGGGCGCGGTCGAGAAGGCGGGTCACTGCGGCAAGCGTGGAACCCGTTCCAACGCGCTCGATTCGCACCTCCAGGATGCCATTCAGGTTGAGCGTGCCGGCACACACGGTGCTGCCCGGCTGGACAATCCTCGGGGCAGACTCTCCGGTCAGAAGCGCTTCGTCGATCTCCGAGGTGCCGGTCGCGATCTTGCCGTCGGCCGGCAAGCGCGTGCCCGGGAGAACCCGAATCAGATCTCCTGGCTGCAGCTCTTGGGGCGTAACCGCCTCGGTTACGTCCCCGCTGATGCGCAGGACGCTGTCGGGGAGCAGACGCGCCAAGGAATCCTGCTGCCGCCCGGCGCGATGGCGCAATGTCAGCTCTACGTAACGACCCAGAAGCAGGAAGAAAGTGAACATCACGGCACTATCAAAGTAGACCGGCCCGCGGTTGACCAGGGTCGCCCAGAGACTCCACATGTAGGCTGCGGCGATCGACAAGGCCACCGGTACATCCATGCCTAAGGTGCGCCGGCGCAGACCGCGCCACGCACCCAGGAAGAAGGGCTGCGCGGAATACAGCACGACGGGGGAGGCCACTACTAGGCTCACATAGCGCAGAAAGACCCGCATTGCGGGGTCCATACCGTCCAAAGCCCCGGCATAAAGTGCGGCGGCGAAGCTCATCACCTGCATCATGCCGAGCCCGGCTACGGCCAGGCGCCGCAGGGCCGCCCGTCGCTCACTCATCCCATCCGACCCGCTCTCGAGGAAGCCGATCGGATGAGGCGTGTAGCCTAGACGTGCGAGCGTGCTTAACAGTGTGCTGAGCGCGACGCGCCGCGGGTCGAAGTGGACCTGTGCCCGCGACTCGGCGAGGTTGACGCTGATATCCAGAAGTCCTGGTACGCGCCGCAGGCTACTTTCGATCAACCAGACGCAGGCGGCGCAGTGCAGTCCTTCGAGCTGCACGCCAAGCTCGAGCGTGCCATCAGCCCGGCGATGCGTAAAGCGGCGCAACGCGCTCGCGCGGTCGAAGACCTGCCACTCCCCCTGGTCCCGGAGCGGCTTAGATACCGGCGTTTCACGAAATTGGTAAAAGCGGTCCAGCCCCTGGGCTGCAATGAACTCCGCCGCAGCGGCGCAGCCGGAGCAGCACATGGGCTGGGCCACGCCTTCGATGCGGACACTTATCGTGCCCCCCTGCGGAAGCTGACGGCCGCAGTGAAAGCAAACGCCAGCGGACTTTTGCACCTAACCCGCCTGGTCGTCGTGCGCCAGAACTACATCCGAGGTATTGACTGCAAGATAGGCGCTGACGCAGCTGCCAACGACCGCGGCCGACAGCAACCCGATGAGGAGCCATGGAATGAAGTACCGATACCAGGGTAGAACTTCGGTTGTCATGTGCGTGGCCCCAGGAAGCGTGCCTTTTCGGTCACGTGGATGTTTCGGGTATCCGTGGCGATCAGTGTGAGGGTCACGGCGTGCACGCCGCTCGCGAACTGCGACGGGGCGCGCAGCCGCGCCACGATCGTGCTCACTGAGCCCGCCGGAACCTCGATCGGCTGGCTCGGCTCGACGATGAGCTGCAACTGGTCGAGCCCGCTGGCCTCAAGGAGATAGGCATGGGGCTGCGCGTCGAGGTTTATGACTTTGAGGCTGTAGGTGTTCTCGATCGTGTCGCCCTGGACTTCTCGATACAGGGCGTTGCGATCGCGGATGACGTCAAGAATGAGCGGCGTGCGCGTGGCAAGAGAGTAGATGAAGGCGCCACACAGCCCCAGCAACAGCGATGCGTAAACGACCATGCGCGGACGGAGCACATGGGTGGGTCGCCCCTGCATTGCCTCTTCCGTCGTGTATTTAATCAGGTTTCGCGGAGCGCCAATCTTGTCCATCACCGTGTCGCACGCATCGATGCACGCACCGCACGCGATACACTCGTATTGAAGTCCCTTGCGGATGTCGATGCCGGTCGGGCAGACCTGCACGCATAAGGTACAGTCAATGCAGTCGCCCTGTCCTTGCGGGACCGGTGCGCCGCGGCGTCGTGGGCCGCGCGGCTCGCCACGCTCGTTATCATAGGAAATGATGAGCGTGTTGCGGTCAAACATGGCGCTCTGGAAGCGGGCGTAAGGGCACATGTACTTGCACACCTGCTCACGCAGGAACCCGGCATTGCCGTATGTGGCAAGCGAGTACAAGCCGGTCCAGAAAAACGCCCAGGGACTGGCCGACAGATGCACCAGCTGACCGCCGAGCCCGCGGATCGGAATGAAGTAGCCGACGAAGGTGAAGCCGGTATAGAGCGCGAGCGCTACCCACAGTGTCTGCTTCAGGGATTTGCGGGCGATCTTCTCCAGCGTCCAAGGTCCGCGATCGAGCTTCATGCGCCGTGAGCGGTTGCCTTCGGTCCACTGTTCGATCCACGTGAACAGCTCGGTCCATACCGTTTGCGGGCAGGCGTAGCCGCACCACAGGCGGCCGGCTAGCGCCGTGAAGAAAAACAGAGACAGCGCGGCGATGATGAGGAGCAGCGCGAGATAGAAAAAATCCTGCGGCCACAGCGTGAGGCCGAAGATGTAGAACTTACGGGCCGGCAGATCGAACAGCAGTGATTGGCGGCCGTTCCAGGGGATCCACGCGACGCCGTAAAACAGCCCTAAGAGCACGATTACTGCGACGTGGCGCAGGCGTGTGAAGCGTCCCTGAATTTCTCGCGGATAGATTTTCTGTGCAGCGGCGTAGAACGGCTCCGAGACGGCAGCGGGCGGAGCTTCCATTTGAGCGTTCACGGTGGATTTTCCGAAAGCGGGCGCTCACTCGCCGCGCGGCTGCTCGCGCTGCGCAGAAGCCAAACGCTCAGGGTGCTGGCAATTGCGGCGGTCAGCCAGAAAAAGAGGAATCCGACCGCATAGCCCGTTTCGCGCTCCAGCCCGGCAAAGACCCGGGGACCAGCGTCACGCAATAACAATGGATCGACCGCCGCAAAGAACAGCAGACTGGCCGCGCACGCGGCCAGAAAGGACGGCCAGAGAATCACGCCGACATCCGTTGCGCGCAGGTGCCTGGGCGAGGACAGGATATAAACGCGCAGCACGTGCGCCTCACTGGGGATGGGAGAGACTGTAGACGTACGCCGCGAGCAGCCGGATCCGGTCGTCGCCCAGCCACTGGTGAGCCGGCATCTTTCCGTGGCGACCGTCCATCACCGTCTTGCGGATCGTCGCGTCGGAGCCTCCATAAAGCCAGATGTCATCGGTAAGATTGGGGGCGCCAAGGGTTTGGTTCCCCTTTGCGTCCGCGCCATGACAGGCCGCGCAAAGCGCGAAGCGCTCCTTACCGGCCGCCGCTTTGTCTGCCGGTACCGCGCGGCCGCTCAGACTCTCGACATAGGCCACTACTTCATCGAGCCCCTGCGGACCCAATGCAGCGCCGAGAGCCGGCATAACGCCTTCACGGCCGTGAGTGATCGTCTGCACGATCGTCTGAGGATCGCCGCCGTAGAGCCAGTCGTTGTCGGTCAGATTTGGAAACCCCGGCGCGCCCCGCGCGTCCGAGCCGTGGCATTGGATGCAGTTGTTCGCGAAAAGGCTGCGCCCCAGGGCTAAGGCCTTCGGGTTCTTGGCCAACTGCTCGATGCTTTGCCCGCCAAATGCCGCGTAGATCGGCCCATAGAGGTGCCGGGACTGGGCGACTTCCTCGTGGTATTGACCTGCCGCGCTCCAGTGCAGAATACCTGTAAAGCGCCCGAGGGCGGGGTACAGGAGAAAGTACGCGAAACAAAACAGGATACTTAGAAAGAACAGCCCGAGCCACCAACGGGGCATTGGATTGTTGCGTTCACGCAGATCACCGTCCCAGACGTGATCCTTGACCTCGCCTGCGGCAGCCTCATTGGGCTTAGTTCGCGCGGTCCACCAGATCAACCATCCGCAGGCGAGCACATTCAGGCAGGTGACCACGGCCACGACCGCGCCTGTCAGATTAGACATCATGGGCGGCCCCCTTCATCCCGCTGCACGGGTGTATCGGTTTCAAGCGGCAGCAGTGCTGCGGCTCCGAAGTCTGCGTGACGCTTACGGCTCCAAGCCGCAATCCACAGCGCTACAAACAGCGCGAACCATACAACCGTGATGATTCCGCGCGCTAAATTGAGATCGAACGTCATGGCGCCTCGCCTCCCGCACCGCGTGGCTTGTCTATACCGAGGGACTGCAGATAGGCAATCAGGGCATCCTGCTCCGTCTTGTCCTGCACAGCCGCTGGCGCACCGGCGATATCCGCGTCCGTGTAAGGCGTACCGAGCATCCGCAGCACCCGCAACTTGCGTGCCATCAACGGGCCATCGATATGGTTCTGCGCAAGCCAGGGGAAGCCCGGCATATTGGACTCAGGCACAACGTCGCGAGGATTGTTCAGGTGCACGCGATGCCAATCGTCGCTGTAACGACCCCCAACGCGCGCCAGGTCGGGTCCTGTGCGCTTGGATCCAAACTGAAACGGATGGTCGTATTGGGATTCGGCCGCAACCGAGTACGGACCATAACGCTCGGTTTCACTGCGAAAAGGCCGGATCTGCTGCGAATGACACAGGTAGCAGCCCTCGCGGGTATAGATGTCGAACCCCGCCTGTTCAAGCGCGGTTCGCGGAACGATCTTGACATCGCCCTGCTTCTTCGCGGCGCTCAGCATCAAGGGCACAATCTCGACGAGCCCGCCGACGCTGATAACAAGAAGAATCAGAATGGTCAGTAACCCGAGCTTCTTTTCAATGGTTTCGTGATTCATGGCGCGGCTCCTTCGGCTGCTACGCTTGCATGAGGCAGCGGTACGGCCACGGCGAGCGGCTTCTCACGGCGCACGGTCATCCACACGTTGTAGGCCATGATGAACATGCCCGCGAGGAAGAGCAGGCCGCCCAGGAGGCGCACGATGTAGAAGGGATGGGTTGCCTTCACGCTTTCGATGAAGCTGTAGGTCAAAGTGCCATCCGCGTTGAATGCGCGCCACATAAGGCCCTGCATCACGCCGGCAATCCACATCGCGGTTATGTACAGGACGACCCCGATGGTCGAGGTCCAAAAGTGAACATCGATCAGGCGGACGCTGTACATCTCGCGACGGTTGAAGAGCTTAGGAATGAGGCAGTACATGGAGCCGATCGTCATCATGGCGACCCAGCCAAGAGCACCGGAATGTACGTGCCCGATTACCCAGTCGGTGTAATGCGAGAGCGCATTCACCGTCTTGATCGACATCATCGGGCCTTCGAACGTCGACATTCCATAGAAGGCGAGTGAGACGATCATGAACTTCAGGATCGGGTCGGTGCGCAGTTTGTACCACGCGCCAGAGAGGGTCATGATCCCATTGATCATCCCACCCCATGACGGCGCGAGCAGCAGAATGGAGAACGCGGCGCCGATCGACTGCACCCAATCGGGAAGCGAGGTGTAGTGCAGATGGTGCGGACCCGCCCACATGTATACGGAAATGAGCGCCCAGAAATGCACAACTGAGAGGCGATACGAATAGATCGGTCGCTCAGCCTGCTTGGGTACGAAGTAATACATCATCCCGAGGAATCCAGCCGTCAGGAAGAAGCCAACCGCGTTGTGCCCGTACCACCATTCCATCATGGCATCGACTACGCCCGAGTAGATTCCGTAGGACTTCGTGAGGCTGACGGGAATCGCCAGATTATTGAACACATGCAGTACGGCGATCGTGAGGATGAATGCCGCATAGAACCAGTTGGCCACGTAGATATGGCTAACCCGGCGGCGCGCGATGGTTGCGAAGAACACGATCGCATAGGAGACCCAGACGATCGTAATCAGGATATCGATCGGCCATTCCAGCTCGGCGTACTCCTTGCTCTGCGTGATGCCCAGAGGCAGAGTGATTGCGGCGGCAACGATTACTGCCTGCCAGCCCCAGAAGGTGAAGGCCGCGAGGCGATCACTGAAAAGGCGTACATGGCATGTGCGTTGCACCACGTAATACGAGGTGCCCATAAGCGCACAGCCGCCAAACGCGAAGATCACCGCGTTGGTATGGAGGGGCCGCAAGCGACTGTAGGTAAGCCACGGAATGTCGAAGTTCAGTGCTGGCCAGGCAAGTTGCGCGGCGATGAGGGCGCCGACTGCCATACCGACAATGCCCCAGACCAACGTCATGATCGCGAATTGCCGCACGACCTTGTCGTTGTACGTTTCGGTTAGCTGCATTTGGACTCCCTGTGCGTCACGAAAACGGGCGTGCCGCTGAGTGGCGGAATCTTATAAGGGCGCCGCGGGACTTCGCCTACGTAGTCGCCGCATTAGAGGCGTTGGCAAAGTACGTAGTTGTCGCGGCCGGGCGCGACTGAGAAGCCGAGTCACCTACGAAGTGTTCGTCGAACCAAGTCACCGCGCTTAATCGGAGCGACCCGTGGCAAGCGGAGAGATCCCTCCGAATCGTGTAGTCGTCTCGCGCGGCGTTCGTGGATCATCTGCGATCTCTAGTGGCCTAGGTACTTTCACGTAGCGGCGGGGGAAGGCCGACGAAAGGCGCGCGCTCGGACGGAAACGGAAGGCGCTTCCAACAGGCACAGGTGAGCAGCGCTGCAGGGTATTGGGGGAGGGCGGCGAACACTGCTGGAGACTGCGCGTGCGATCAACTGGTATCGGACCTGCCCGTCGCTACGGCAGTAAGAGAGAAGCAGGTTGACGGCTTCTAAATTGCTACCCGGAAATCTTCGCGCGGAGCCCGCGGAGCGGAAGAGCGACGGGATGGCTTGTGGCCGTATTGCGCAGCCGCGGAGACCGTAACCGCACGCAGTGGCTGTACCCCGGATTTGAAGCCGCGCGGCTTGACCACGAGTACATCGCAGCTCAGGGCATCAAGGACACGCTCGGCGGCATTGCCGATGAATATCCGTTTCAGCACAGATCTGGACACAACCCCCATGACGACGATGGCGGACCGCGTACGGCGCGCGGTGGCCTCCAACTCTTCGGCTACGGTGCCCATGCAGACGTGACAAGCCTTGGGCGAGACGCCGGCCGCCGCGGCCAATCGCCGGACGGTGCTAGTTAGCAGGGTCTCATACGCCTCTTCCGCATCGGGCGGTAGCATCACCGGCGGAGAGCCGGCCATCGGCTCAGGGCTCGGCAGCGGCATGAAGGCGTGCACTACATGCAGCTTTCCGCGAAGCTGCTTAGCAAGCGCGGCTCCGGTATTCACAAGACGCGTATCCAAATCAGCGGGCCTGGCGTGAGCGTGGAATGGGTCGACCGCGGCAAGCACTACCGGGTTCTTATATGGGCGACGCGATTTCACGAGCAGCACTGGAACCGGGCAGTGCCGGATTAGTTCCCAGTCAGTGTTCGTAAGAACGAGCCGCGCGCCGAAACGATGGCGATGCGTGGCGGCGACGACCAGGTCAGCCTTGATAGCGCGCGCGCGTCGAACAATGGCCTCATGCGGCGGATAGTCCCAGGTTGCGGTGCAGGTCACATTAATGCCCCGCAGAGCAGGATCGTGGGCAATCCGCTGCAGGCGCTGCTGTTTCCTGGTTGCAATGGCAACACGAGTGCGTGCAACGGTCTGCGCCGTCGCTGTCTCCGGGAAGCTGCGACCCGGGTCGGGTTCCATGATTGCATGGAAGAGCTCAATTGCAGCGCCCGAGGACCGGGCTAACGCGCCAGCTTTGCGCAGCTCATTATTGGGAGCGTGGCGAAGATCGCCAATCGCTACAAGGATGCACCGCGTTGCCGTGCTCATGAGCCTATGCCCCTTCATCGAAGTGCGGGCACTCTAGTGCGTGCCGACTTTGAGTGAACATCGTGAAATGTGCGTAGCAGGGAAATTCCAGAAGAGGCCCGCAGGCAGCATTTCACCGAAATGTTGCACCAATGCGTCAGGCGGCCGCTTTTGGCAGGAATTGGTGACGGAAGTCGCGACACGTTCAGAACGGGTCCGTAGTGCCAGGAGCGGTTCGGCCGCCCGAAAGATGTTGTCTAGGGCAACACGTAGATGTCGGAGCGCGCACTCCTGCGTGTACGGGATAGGGACCCACTCAGGCGCGGCGGCTTGATGATGAGAAGATCGCAGGGCAGGGCATCGAGCACGCGCTCCGCGGTGTTACCAAAGAGGAGCCGCTGAACGCCCCTGCGGGAGATCGCACCCATTACGACGATGGCGCAGCGTGCTTTTGCCGCGGTCTCCTCGATGGCATCGGCGGGATGACGTCCAATCACATGCAGTTGCGACCTCGCAAGCTGCAGAAACCGGGTTGAGTTTTCGAGCTTTCGCTGAGCATCAGCGCTGCTGCGCGTCCGCATCCGGGCAACTTCCAATTCAGTGGTGCCGCGCACATAGGCATCGATGGGAACGGGTACGTAGGCATGCACGGCGTGCAACTTGCCGTGCAAGGCCTCGGCGAGCTGAAACCCCGTCCGGAGAATCGTTCGGTCCAGCCGCGCGGGCTTGGCATCAGTGTGGTCCGGATCGACTGCCGCCAGTATGCGCGGCGAGCGATAGGGTTCTGAGCGTCCGACCAACAACACGGGTATCGGACTTAGCCGCAGCAGCTCCCAATCCGTGAGCTGTAACAATGTGCGGGGAGTGTGCCAACCCGCATGACGTTCGGCGACGATTAAGTCCGCCTTGACGCGTCCGGCCTCGCGAATAATGGCCTCATAAAAGGGGAAGCTCCATTCAGCGGATACCCTCACCCTTCGTATGCCGCGGCCGACACTACGGGCGATTGCGTTGAGCTCATCGAGACAGGTTTCCCGCGTAGTGCGCTCGACGTCCGCGAGGCCCGCGCCGAGCAAGGAGATATCTTCATTCAAATATAGAGGCATCGCGATGGCGTGAAAAAGGAACAATTCCGCACGCAGCGCGCGTGCCAATTGCACACCTTTGATCACGGCGGGAGAGTTCTTCGCCCCGGGATCCTTGATCGCGATCAGGATGCGGCGGATGGAACGCATGGTTCGTGCTCGTTCTGGGATTCGCTTATCCACGTTGCGCCGGTCATGCTTCCATGGTCGATACGTAGCTTCCGCAGTCAGTTGTGACCCAGAGACTGATCGTCACCCATTGCCGCGCGGCTTGAGTCCGGTGTAGCCAGCGGCAGTGACCGAGACGGCTGGGCGGCGGTGGTGCCGCGGCTGCACAGGGGCGCAGGGACGGCGCTTGAACGATCCGCTTGCCGCCCCATGGCGCTTATACGGCGATAAGAGTCTGTGACGCCTCTAAGCTGCCGGCAGTGTAAGATACGTAGATATTACGGGCACTTAGTATTGCCCGTCGCAAGGCCTCCTGACTCCATGCTTAATGCCTCGGCAACGCTTGCACGAAGTATTCTGAACGCCGCACCCGATGCGATGGTCATCATCGATGGGAGCGGCATCATCCGTTTTGCCAACCGTCAGGTGACGGCTGTTTTTGGCTACCTGCACGATGAGCTCGTCGGTCGCCGCGTCGAGGAGTTGATGCCAAAACGCTTCCGAGATCGTCATGAAGGGCACCGGCGGGAGTACACAGATGCTTTGCGCTTGCGGCCCATGGGTGTGGGACTCGCACTATTTGGCCTGCGTCGTGACGGCTCCGAATTCCCGGTCGAGATTAGCCTCAGTCCGATCGAGAGCGCCGAAGGGGTGCTGATTGCCGCAGCAATCCGTGACGTGACTGCGTACAAGCAGGTGGAGGCACAGTTGCGCGCCGCACGGGAAACCGCTGATCGCGCAAACCAGGGGAAAAGTCGCTTCCTCGCCACTGCCAGCCACGACCTGCGCCAGCCGCTCCAGTCTTTGGCGCTGCTGAACGGCTCGCTCCGGCGCCTCGTAACCGAGCCTGAGGCAAAAGAGGCGTTGGCGCAGCAATCGCAGGCCATCGATGCCATGGCACGCCTCCTCAATGCTCTCTTGGATATCAGCAAGGTAGAGTCAGGAGCGATAAGACCGGAGCCCTCCGATTTTGAGGTAGCGCGGCTACTGCACGCGTTGGAGCGTGAGTTTTCCGAAATCGCCTCAAGCAAGGGACTGGAACTGCGTGTCGAGGCATTCGATGGCTTTGCCTGCAGCGATCGGTCACTCGTTGAGCAGATCCTCAAGAACCTCCTCTCCAATGCCATAAAATATACAGAGCGGGGTTCCGTGGAGTTGCGTGCCGCGCGCGTCGACAGCGCTACGATGCGGATCGACGTGAGTGACACCGGAATTGGGATCCCCGCACAGCATCTGGCCTACATCTACGATGAGTTCTATCAAGTGGGTGTGCCGACCAATAGCTCCCGCGACGGCTACGGACTGGGACTCAGCATCGTGCAGCGTCTGGTGAGTCTGCTCAAGCTGCGTCTGGAAGTGAGTTCTGAGGTAGGCAAGGGAAGCACTTTCTCCCTGCTATTGCCTGCGGGCACTGCACAGAATCCAATAACCCCGGACAGCCGGCTACGGCGGCGAAGCGCGCCGCAGCGGCTCCCAAGGGACACGTGTTGCTGGTTGAGGACGATGCCGGGGTGCGCGATGCGACGCGGATGCTGCTTAGAGTCGAGGGTTATCGTGTCACCGCGGTTGCCAACCTCGCGGAGGCGGTGCGCAGTGCGAATACCGGCACGCCTGACCTCATGATTACCGACTATCATTTGGGTGACGGCGAACTCGGCACGCAGGTTATTGCCGCAGTGCGTAAGGCTGCGGGACGTTCAGTTAAGGCAGTGCTCGTGACGGGTGATACCTCGAGCGCGGTCAAGGCGATGGAAGGTGATCGCGATCTGCGAATAACCAGCAAGCCCATCGACGCCGATAAGTTGCTTGCGCTTCTGGAAGAGCTTTTTGCCTGATACGTGTGCCTTTTTTAGGCGACCCGGCTAGTGAGCCCTTCGCCCGAGCTGCTGCACGCGCGCCAGCCAGTTGCCACGGTCCACCTGACTCATCGCTTCAACTGGCCCCACGAAGCAGGTTCGCACGGGCGCAAAGCCGCAGAACCTGAGAATGTTGCGCTCGAGGCTCTTCAGGCTGTGCGCGCGAAAATACCAGCGATAGAACAGCGCCGGCATCCCCATAGTGACGATGATCCTGGCGGATTTCCCGCGGAGAAGCTGCTTCGGCAGACCTTTGCCCTTAGCCTCAGAAAATGCGAATCCTGGTCGCAACAACTGCTCGAAGAACGCCTTCAGAAGCGCCGGCATTGAACCAAGCCACAGCGGGAACAGAATTACGACATGGTCGGCCCAGAGCAGGTGTTTCTGACATTCCTGTATCACCGCGCAGGGTGTGCCACCGCGAAACTCTTCGTCAGTGCGTAGGAAGGGAAACTGGATCTCGCTGACGACCACGCCGCGGACTTCATGGCCGGCTTCGCGTGCGCCATCCCGATAGGCCGCGGCGAGGCAGTGCAAATATC
The DNA here is from genome assembly GCA_963825385.1 of uncultured Pseudomonadota bacterium. Classification (GTDB taxonomy): domain Bacteria; phylum Pseudomonadota; class Gammaproteobacteria; order Steroidobacterales; family Steroidobacteraceae; genus 13-2-20CM-66-19. The sequence continues at coordinate 1,051,494 of CAWGSX010000003.1, forward strand.
TTTCCGCTCTCTCGTCGGGATGACCATCGATAATGAAAATTCGCTTGGACACGCTCGTAACCCTCAGCACAGCGCGGAAGTGATGCGGATTCTCCGGCCGCGACCTGCCATCCGAACGCTCAACGTGGTGACCCGCGAGTTTTACGTATGGCGACGCACTCCTGACCTATCGATAATTTCTCTTTTGGCGTGGTCTGAGTGGCGATAGTCGGGGAGATTAGACGATGAGTGAACACTTTCATGCTGTGGTATGGATCGATCATCACGAAGCCAAGGTATATCAGTTTGACGCGACTAGCGCCGATGCGGCGACGGTCCATAGTACAAAGCCGCACCAACACATTCACCACAAAGCCAACACTGTCGGCAGCGGCCATGCCGGCGTCGACAAGAAGTATCTTGAACAGGTCGCAATATCGATCGCGCATTGCGGAGCGATCCTGATAACCGGGCCAGCCAATGCCAAGCATGAGCTTGAGACGTACCTGAAGCATGCACATCCGGTGCTCGCAAAGCGAGTTATGGGTGTGCAGACAGTCGATCATCCGACTGAGGGCGAACTCATCGCATTGGGCCGTCGCTTTTTCAAGGCTAGCGATCGAATGCAATGGCAGACACCGGAGCAACGCTGAACTGTTCTAAGCGGCTTACTGCCGGCGAAATCGCATCGTCCCGCGCTGGTGTTGGTGCTCTATCTCGACGGAAGCATGCGGGCCAGCTGAATTGCTACTGATCCGAGGGCTTGGACTCGACGTCCAGTACCATGCGCACCAGCTGCGCCAGAGACGCCGCGCCGCTCTTTTCCATGACGTGCGCGCGATGGATTTCCACGGTGCGCTGACTGACGCCTAAATCCGCGGCCATCACTTTGTTCGGCTTTCCCTGTGTCATGAGACTCATGACTTCGCGCTCGCGCGGGCTGAGCGAAGCGAGGCGCTCCCGGATCTTCTGATGCTGGGCAAGCGCTGCCCGGTGGCGCGCATCGCGTTCCAGGGCCCGCTGTATCCGATCGATGAGATCCTGATCACTGAACGGCTTCTGCAGAAAATCGAATGCCCCCTGTTGCATGGCCTCGACCGCCATCGGAATGTCACCGTGACCGGTGATGAAAATTACCGGAATAACAGCCCCGCGCAGGTTGAGTTGCTGTTGAAGCGCAAGGCCGCTCATGCCCGGCATGCGAACGTCGAGTACCAGGCAGCCCGGTTCGTTGGGCTGGTAGCTCTCAAGGAATTCGTTGGCCGAGGCAAGGAGGCGTGTCTTTAGGCCGACCGTTTTCAGTAGAAACCGCAGGGCACTGCGTACTCCCTCATCATCGTCCACGACGAAAACGGTTGGTGCATCCTGGGGCATCTTAATTTCCCGTATGCGCCGGAAGATGGAGATAGAAGCAAGTTCCGGAAGGCGTGTTGCGACGATATCCCAAGGATCCGCCGTGAGAACGCGCGATGGTATTGCTTATCGCGAGTCCCAGGCCGGTGCCGTCTGCTTTCGTCGAGAAAAAGGGGTCGAATATGTGCTGCACGACCTCTGGCGGCAGGCCTGGGCCCGAATCGATCACCGCAACCTCGATATTGGCGTCGGGAGCCAGCGAGGTGCGAATAATGACCTGACGGCTGCCGGCCGGGCGGGCATTGAGTGCCTCGAAACTGTTGCGTACCAGATTGAGAACGACCTGTTGAATCTGAGCGGCGTCTACCAGGGCATTGGGCAAGTCTGTGGACAGTTCGAACGAGAGCTGAACATCGTGCACTCGGGCATCGGTCTGAATAAGATCCTGCAACTCGGTGATTACCGTGTTCAGGCCCAAGCTCGAGCGTTCCCCCTGATGACTGCGTGCAAGCGACCGCAGGCGCCGGATAATGTCAGCGGCACGCGTTGTCTGGACGGTGATCTGACGCAGTGCTTCAAGCAACTCCTCGGGGTTAGCCTGTCCCGAGGACACTAATCTTTCACACGCGTGGGCGTAGGTCGCAACCGCCGTCAGAGGCTGATTCAATTCGTGTGCCACGCCGGCTGCCATCTCACCAATTGTGGCCATACGCGAGACATTCAGCAACCGCCCATGCAGGATGGCGGAGACGTTGGCAGAAAAGGGTCCGCCATCCGTGGTGTTACCGGGTGCGGATCTGTGGTCATTGCTCATGCTCATATCCCAAATAGCGTCCACTTTTTTTGCGCTTTTGTCCGTACGTAGCGTCCGTAATAGCGCCCCCGGTAACGTAGAGTTGCACGATTTTAGTAAGGGTTTACCGAAACTGCATGCGTTGTTTCCGGATTAACAAACATCTTCCATGCCTCAGTTGAGACACTGATGCGTGCGGTGCGTCTGTGGCCGCGACATTCTTTGTCTTTGGTTACGAGCAAGTCCCGGTAGCACCATGACCCGCAGACGCGCTTCCCAGCGGTGCTCGATCTCATCTAGCGGGTCGGCGACATTCACAAGGCAATGATGGGACGCAGGTCGCACGCGGCGCAATTCGTGGCAAATGCGTAAGCCAGGCTTTCACGATGCTTTTTTTTGCGAACGCCTGGGGCCGGCCGGTGAGAGCTACTTTTGAAGAGATCGGGGGTGCGGTCTTGAAGCAGGCCGGGGAGTTTGGTCCGTAGTGGTTTAGAGGGGTGATAAGCGCTTTCACGTATGGAATGTGCGCCCACGCGTCACATAGGCTTTTTTTATGCACGGAGCTATCGGGCCAACGACTAAGGGTTCCGCTGACGCCAATCAGCCAGGTGTCGGCGAGCGGACCATATATCGCCGCGGGGCGGCACGAGTAGATGATCGGCCGCTTCGATCCCGCGCCGAGCGCCCGGTTCTCGCCTCCGGTGCTTGCAAGCCCGAGGAGTTTGGCTGTGTTGATTGGTACGTTTACCGCGCGACCACGGGTAGCGGATGCGAGCTGTAAGCACCTGGGGCAAGGAAGGCCTCACTCAAACCAAGCTCAGATTTATTTCTGTGCGGATCGAGTGTGTGAATGGTGCGCCTGAGCTTGAGCTTGATCGATGTTCTAGTAGGATGGCGCGTAGATAGGGTGCGTTTGTGATCAAGACCATTCTGGTTCCGACCAGCGGCTCGGTGTCTGATGAAACGGTGCTCCATACCGCGCTCGCGGCTGGCCGTGCTTTGGCGGCGCATCTGTGCATGTTTCACGTCAATCTCAGATCTGCCGAGGCCGCCTTACACGCCGATTTGGAGTTCGTTCAGGGCAGAGCACTTGGCGTCGCACTGAAAGCGTTGACCCAGGAAGAACGTTCACGCTCGGCGGAAGCGCTCAGGCACTTCGAGACCTTTTGCCTCACTAACCACGTACCGATCTACGAAACCCCAGGGGGGATCGAAGGGGTATCTGCTAGTTGGCTGCAACAAACCGACCAGGCACTCTCCCGATTGCTGCTTCAGGCGCGCCATCACGATCTGGTCGTGGTAAGCCGGCGCCGCAGCCAAGACCACTTGCCGAGTGCGCTCATTGAGAGCCTGCTGTTGGAAAGCGGGCGGCCGATCTTAATCGCTCCGCCGCAACCGCCGCAACGCATTGACGGTACCATGGTCGTAGCGTGGAAGGAGACAGCGGAGTCGGCTCGGGCACTTGCCTTCGCGCTCCCGCTACTGAAACAAGCCAGAAAGGTGATCTTGGTGAATGTTCTGGAGCAATCGGCAGATCCGAGGGAGTCGCTCCACCATTGCGCCCGCCAGCTTGCATGGCATGGGATTGTTGCGGAGGTCGCAGCGGTGGGAGATGGGTCGCGGCCGGCCGCGCGCACGCTTGCCGATGTCGCTGCGCGCGAATACGCCGAGCTACTCGTGGTCGGAGGCTTTGGCCACACACAGACGCGCGAACGCGTATTCGGCGGTGTGACGCGGGCTCTGATCGACCACGCGGACCTTCCGGTTTTTATGGCGCACTGACGCAAGCGTCGGTGGCGAGGAGGTAGGTGAAGCCTTCATCATCAAAGGCGACCGGCGCAGTGGCGCAACGTGAGGGTCTGAGCGTCGAATTACGTGACTACCTTAGGTGCGACTAAGCAATGGGAAAGGTTCTATTTGCCGCGGTTCCGGCGATCGCGATCGTGCTTTGCGCCATGGCAGCTTCCGCGCACCAGGACGCGACGCCCGAAGCTGCGTCGGCACAGCCGAATGCAAGCATCGGAATGCTCCTGTTCCTTAAGCGATGCGCGGCCTGCCATGGTCGTCACGCGTGGGGAGACGGCCCGAGGGAGATACCTGCGCTTGCCGGCCAGCGCGAGAACTATCTTATCGAGCAGATGGAACGCTTTGCCGCCGACGAGCGTCGCGGTTCACCCATGCACGGGCGAGCCATGTTTACCAGCATGCAGCCAGCAGACGTCAATCGTCGCCAAGGTATGCTTAATTTGGCTGCTTACCTGACGCAGGCCGCGCGCAACCCGGAGCCGGATCACGGACCAGGCCAGGGGCTGCGGGAAGCTAAAGAGGCCTTCAACTCACGTTGTGCGACCTGTCATGGCGATGATGGCGGCGGCATGCCCGAACGCGTGCCGGCCATAGGGGGTCAGCACTACGAGTACCTCAGCGCGCGCTTGAGTTTCCTAGCGGCTGCGCCCAAATCTCATCCGGGGCAACTCGGGCCGGCGCGCGGTGCTGACCTCGAAGCGCTCGCGGATTACATCTCGAGGCTATCTTACCTGCGTGCCAGCGCGCCCCCCTAGCTTTGGCCTGCGCAAAGTCCCCGGCTCCCTCGTCAGAATCGGGCGAGCGGTACGGACGCGCAGGCCGGGCAACCCAAAAGGTGCGTGTTAAGACATCTTTAGCACGGCACAACCGGTCAGGGCCCCGTCACGCAACTTCCTTAGTGCGTCGTTGGCGGACTCGAGCGGGAACTGCTCGATGCTCGGGTGCAACCTGATCTGCGATGCTCGCAGCAGGAACTCTTCGCCGTCCCGGCGCGTTAGGTTCGCAACTGAGGTGATGGTGCGCTCACCCCAGAGAAGGTCATAGGGAAAACTCGGGATATCACTCATATGAATGCCGGCACAGACCACCCGACCGCCCTTGCGAATCGCGCGTAGCGCCGCCGGCACGAGCGTACCGTCAGGCGCAAAGAGAATCGCTGCGTCGAGGAGCCGCGGAGGCACAGTCGTGGAATCTCCAGACCAGACGGCTCCGATGCTGCGGGCGAACTGCTGCCCCGCCCGGTCACCGGGCCGTGTGAAGGCGTAGACTTCCCGCCCCTCGGCAAGCGCGAGCTGTGTGAGCAGGTGAGCCGCGGCGCCAAAGCCGTAGAGGCCAAGTGTGGCCGCGTCCCCGGCGGCGCGGTAGGCGCGATAGCCAATGAGGCCGGCGCACAATAGTGGGGCGGCCTCCACGTCCGTGTAGTTCTCAGGGAGGCGCAGGCAAAAGCGGCTATCGGCCAAGACGTACTGAGCGTAGCCTCCATCGATCGTGTAACCGGTGAACTTGGCGTTCGCGCACAGATTCTCCTTTCCCCGAAGGCAGTCTGCGCAAGTGCCGCAGGCGAAACCGAGCCACGGTACGCCCACGCGCATACCTTCCCGAACATCACGAACCGCGGACCCGCGTGCTACGACACGACCTACGATCTCGTGTCCCGGGGTGACAGGGTAGGGGATCTCCGGAAGCTCGCCGTCCACGACATGTAAGTCGGTACGGCAGACGCCGCATGCCGCAACTTGAATCAGAACCTCGTGGTTCCGAGGTGCGATGACGGGCCTGTCCTCCAACACGAGCTCATGGCGGTTGGCATGCAGCCGCATGCTTTTCATGCTCTGCCGGCTGACTTGCGCCTCTGCGCTCATGGTTCGGGGTCGCTGAGGGTGAGAGTGATTCGGCAAAGGCCCCGATCACTCCCCAACGTTTCGAGGCTCATGCCCATGCGCCGCGCCAGGGACCGCATGTGGGCGTTGCTCGTGAACATATCGCCTCGCAATGCCTTGATTCCCTTCTGCCGCGCGTGAAGCCGCAGCGCCTGCATCAGCGCCCAACCTATTCCGCGCCCCTGATAAGCATCAGAGACCGCTACGGCAAATTCAAAAGTGCCATCCGCGGCGCGCGCATAGCGGGCGACTCCCAAGAAGCGCTCGGCAGGCCCTTGACCGGTCACGGCGGCAAAAGCCATCCGGTCGCAATCATTCATATTCACCCAGAGCTTGATGGTGTTGTCCGTGAAGGCGCGCCGGTAGCCCAGGAAGCGCTCATATCGACTTTGCTCGCTCAAGTCATCAAGAAAGCGCATTTCACGCTCAGCGTCGGCGGAGTTAACCGCACGAATGTGCCAACGTTCCGAGGAATCGCCCGCCGCGGGTTTGCCTGCAACCTGCGGGTGAAAGGATGCCGCGGGCGGCTCGTCGTCGTTATGCGTCACTGCAGTTCCGGGGGTTGGTCATCGTGACAACTGCGTAGAGAACCTGGGCGCCTGTCAGCACTATCTGGCTGACACTCGAGAGACCCCTAAGCAGATCCGCGTATGGCAGCCGCGCTGCGCTGAGCGCCACCATAGCGAGATTAGGTCTAAGGAACAATTATGGCTTATCCCCAGGTCGATGGCGGGGTGCATGCCGCGGCGCATCGTCGGGACGTGCTCGCGGGCTGGGCATTGGGCGTACTGGCCGCACTGGTGGTCACGAATGCGGTCGCAGCGGGCGCCACGGAGCCGGAGCCTGCTGAGGCGCAGATAAAGCACATACTGCGCCTAAATCCGAATCCCGCGCAGGGTGCCGAAATCTTCGGATACTGCGCTGGATGCCATGGGGCGCAGAGCGAGGGTCTACCCGCGGGATGGGCGCCCATCATTGCCGGGCAGCACGCTCGCTATTTGGTAAAACAACTCATCGCGTATCGCAGCAGCCAGCGCTGGGATCCGCGCATGGAGCCTATAGCCAAGGGCCACGGCCTGCGTGACGACCAAGATGTTGCGGACGTCGTAGCGTATCTCGCCGCCCTGGAAGGGGAGTGGGGTCGCGACAGCCATTCAATTTCTTCCGTGGAGGCGTCAGGGTACTACGGCAGCCATTGCCGCAGCTGTCACGGAAAGGACGGCTCCGGCGACGACACGCATTTCGTGCCGCGCATCGGCGGTCAGGATTTCGCCTATGTGTTGCGTCAATTGCATGACGTCGTGGATGGCCGCCGGCCAAATATGCGGCGCCAACATTATGCGGCGCTTGCGTCTTTGGACGTCAGACAGCTCGTGAACCTATCGCGTTTTGTGGCGACGTTGGGTGCCGCTGCAGAAGATAGCGTGCCAACCGAGTTAAACTCTGGCGTGAGACCTGCCTTGAATGGCAGATCCCTCGTCGTTTCTCATGCGACGGAACCGGAGGCGCGGTTTACTCGTGATTGGCTATCTTTGCGTTAGCTTGCGGACTTTTCCGCGATTGTGGCGCGATAGGATTCAGAGCGCAGTCGTCTGTCGGCTGCCGCGCGGGGCACAAGCAAGATGGGCACCAAACTGTGGCGCAGAATTTCCTCGGCCGTACTGCCGAGCGCGACCCGGCTAAGCCCGGTGCGGCCGTGCGTGCCACATACGAGAAGGTCATCGTCATGAGCTCGGATACTCTCAAGTATCAGTCGGGCAGGTGGCTGCCCGGCTCGCTCGATCAGCTCGCACTCGACCTGCACCCCCGCAGCCCGGGGGGCCTTGGCGCTGCTTTCCAGGATCGAACGGCCCACATCGCGAACCTGCTCTAGTGCGTACTCGCTGAGGACGATAGTGCCGAGTGGCGCTCCCCGCATATCCTCCAGGACGTGGATCACCCGCAACCGCGCGTTGAGCGCCTTGGCCAGCTCGGCTGCCTCGGTTACGCCCAGCGCCGATGTGGCGCTGCCATCAATTGGAACGGCGATGCGCCGGTACATAGCATTTGCCTCGGGAGGGCTGAGGAACTGGATTGAGTCTGCCTCAGACCCCCCGCATGGGCAGTAGCGAAAGTACGCATTGCACTCAGGTTTTACCTCAGCGCAGCGCCGCTGGCCGCTGGAGCCCAGCTCGCGCGCTTAGAGCAGTGCCTTGCTCGCACCGCGGATGCGATATTCTCTCACTCTGAGGCGCAAGCGCCTTGCACACCGGCGGAACGTGTAAATTGCTGAGCAGTATGGCAAACCGCGATCATTTTTGGCCGGGCCTCCTGTTCGCGCAATTCTGCTGGCTCCTGGGCGGTTGCGGCGCCGCATATCCACTGGCGCATTATGAGGCGGCGTACAGCAAAGCAGCGCTGGGCACTCCGGATCCCGATCCGGCAAAGTTGTCTCAGCTCTCGAGCGCAGACGCCGCGCGCGTGGCGCATGGCCGTTATCTGGTGCAGATAACGGGCTGCGCAGCCTGCCACACCAGCGGCGCGCTCATTGGCGAGCCAAGCGCCACCGGACAACTCGCGGGCTCCAACCTAGGCATCGCCTACACCAATCCGGCTCAGGATCTATTTCCCGGGGTCCTCTATCCACCGAATCTCACGCCCGATGCAAAGACCGGGCTGGGATCATGGACGCAAGCCCAAATCGCGGGCGCCATCCGCAGGGGTACAGCGCCCGGAAGCGCAGCCCATCTCACCGTCATGCCGTGGCCGTTGTACGAGAATCTGACTGATGATGACGCGGACGCGATCGCCGCTTATCTGCGCAGTATTCCCGCGGTGGAACACCAGGTTCCAGGGCGCGTCCCGCCCGGCAGCCGCGCGCCGACGTCCTATGTCTACTTCGGCGTATTTCGCTCCGGACCGGCCGTGCAACTTCGCTGAGCGGCGCGCCAAACTGAGGGGCGAGTTTTGGGTCAGGAGCCGTCTGGCGCGCTCGTGGGAACCGGCAGCTCCTGCGCATTTACCGCCTGCCAGCTACCCTTCCGCCGCACGAAAACGTCAGTGAAGGCCGTCCTCTTCAGACCGCCCGCGCCCAAATCCGTTGTGACAATGCCGGTGGCGACCGCCGTATTTCCATAGATCCGGATACGCAGTTGCTCAAACTGCTTGCTTCCCGGAAACGCTGCGGGATGCTGCTTCAAGTATTGTAGATGCTCATTCTTGCTCACGAATCCTGCTGAGAGGACGTGTACGAAATCGTCCGCAAGGATGGATTCGACGACCTCCGGCCGGGACTCATTTGACAGCCAACTCAATTGCCCGAACCTCTTCTTGCGCCGCAGACGGCTCACCGGCGCTCAAAGTGACGCACGCCAGCAAAGACGCCAGGGCCGCAAGGGCTCCGCTCGCGAGTCGTCGACAGAAGCGCATAGCTCGAACTCCAGAATCCCAAGACGCTGACGCCACCGATACGCCTTTCACGGCGCCCGCTCACTCGAAGCCGGCATGTGTCGATTGTGTGTCTTAGAGACTGTGGACACCGAGCTCTAAGAAGCGAGCGCGATTCAGCGGCCACCCCGCGCCGCGCTACTCAGATATAAGGACGAGTGCGCCCGCTCACCGAGACGCCGCTTCCGGCTTCCTTCAGCGGCTTCGAGCTGTCGCGATGGATAACGTCCTGAAAGACGGAGTCTTCGTCGCTTCCCCCGGGGTTCAGCATGTCCGGCGCCGGTGGCGGACATCGAAGCTACCACAGCAAAAAGCGAAACGCACCGGCGCGGTGCGCGCCGCGCGAAATCGGTGCGTGATGCGTGTGAAGTCGCACCGTTTCGAAGCGCTCTTTGCTAGCCGTGGAACGCTGGTGACGGGTCGCGAATTTCTTAACGCGATCTGGTCTAGCCGCGGGCGCAGCCGTCGATACGATCAATCGGCCTCTGACAATCGTTGCGCGCGTGGAGAAATTGCCAATGATGCTGAAGACGTCGTTGCTGTTCGCCCTGGGAGTCGCATGGACTCTGCCGGTGCTTGGATCTGCTGAGGCTCCCACACCGGAAGCAGAGGGCGCGAGCGTGACTGCGGCGCCCGTTGCGGCAGTCGCCAACAACTCCGATCAGCTTGCCGAAGTGATCGTGACGGCGGAGAAACGTGTCGCTACGGTGCAGGACACGGCGATAAGCATTTCCGCAGTCAGCGGTGATGATCTGGTAGCGCGCGGAGTTCCTTCGCTGGCCGCGCTCGCCCAGGGAACGCCGGGTGTTTCGCTTAAGAGTGAAGGGCCGAGCCAGACGGAGATTGAAATGCGGGGCATGACCTCAAGCGGCGGAAACTCCGCCACGGTCGGCTTCTATCTCGACGAGATTCCCCTGACCGGTCCGGCCAGCGCTCAGAATGGTCATGTGGTGGTCGATCCCGATCTTTACGACTTAAATCGGATTGAGATTCTGCGGGGGCCCCAGGGCACGCTGTTCGGCTCGGGCTCAATGGGCGGTACGATAAGATTGATCACCAAACAGCCCAACCTGTTGAAGTTCGAAGCGTCCGCGCAGAGCGTCCTGTCGGGCACGGACGGCGGCGGCTTCAATCATAAAGACAACTTGATGCTGAACGTTCCCCTTGTCGATGACACGTTGGCGCTGCGAGTAGTGGGAACGGAAAATTACACCAGCGGTTGGATTGATCGCATCGTGGCTGATCCTTTCCCGTTGGCTGGAGGAAATCCGGACGGTACCGTGCGTGGCGATGTGCAGGACGCTCCGATTCAGCGGCAATATCCGGGCGCGAACGCCTATCAAACCCATGCGGCGCGCGTGAGTCTGCTATGGAGACCGACGGAAAGCCTCTCCATAACGCCCTTATACTTTCACGAGACCAGTACGCAAAATGGCATCAGTGCTTATGACAGTGTTCCCGGCATTGAGGCGCACTACCAGCCATTCGACATCGCCGAACCCCTGACCGACTCTCTGACGGCGTACAGCTTCAATGTGACCTATAGCCTGCCCGGGCTTGATCTGACGTCGAGTACGGCGCGTTGGACCCGAAACTCGTCTCAGGTCGAGGAAGCGAGCGAGGCCTTCAATAATCCGCTCGAGGCGCTCACCTACAACTCTAACTACGCTCTGCCGAACCCGGGATTCTACGGTCCCACGGGTTCCGGTCCGGAGCATGGTATGGAAATCGACCCTTCACATCAGTTCAGTGAGGAGCTGCGCGTGTCTTCGACGCGGAGCGAGCGGACCAGCTGGGTTGCCGGAATATATTACAGCGACTTCTACTCTTTGTGGACGTTCAACGGCACAACACCCAACTACTCCTCGTATATGGATCTGGGCACTCTGGCACGGGCAACCACGCCTAGTTGGTTTGACGCGTACTCGCCAACTACGCTCAAGCAATACGCGGGCTTTGGCGACGCCACTTACGCGCTGACCGATGCACTTAAGGCAGATGTAGGTGCGCGCGTGAACCACTACGACTATCGCTTTTCGTCCTGTATCAGCGGCTGGGGATCCGCTAACGGAGCGGCCATGCCGTCATGTTCGGGGCTCATACAGCTGTCATCCACCAGTTTCAATCCGAAAGCTAATTTGACCTATACGTTCAGCACTGACCTGATGGCGTATGCGACCGTATCGACGGGGTTCCGTCCCGGCGGCGGCAATGCGGCCTACCCCACGACCGGGCCGGCATGGGCGGGAGCTTTCCAGCAGCAGGGTTACACCAGCGGGAGGTGGCCCACGACCTACGCCCCGGACCATGTCGTGAGCTACGAACTCGGCGAGAAAGCTCGGATGCTTGACCGCCGCGTGACCGTGAATACCAGTATCTACTACGAGGACTGGCGCCACATCCAGCTCGAAGCGTATCCCAACGACTGGGCACTGAACATCAACGGAAACTATGCCCATGTCTACGGAGCCGATATCGACGTGCTCGCCGAGCTGGGCACGGGCTTCCAGCTCGAAGTCGCGGCCGGCTACTTGTACGAAAGGCTGGATGGTGGGCCGCACTGGGTGATCGCCCCCATTCACAGGCTACCCGAGGTCGCACCGGTGAGTGGAACTGCTGCTCTCAGTTATTCGAGGCCGCTCGGAGGGTCGCCCTACGTTTTTACGGCTCGGGCAGAGAATTCATACACCGGCGCGCGCTACTCAATTGCCTTTCCGAACCCCTACCAATTCACGGGGACGTACATACAGCTCGCTTCTTACGACCTGCTCAATATCCGGGCGGGGCTGGAGTTCCGCGCGAAATGGAGCGCGACGCTGTTCGTCAATAACGCAACCAACAAGCGCGCGCCCCTGGAGAGCATGTTTGCCGAAAACGAACCCCAACCCAGCTATACGCGCATCATGACGAATCAGCCGCTCACCGCCGGGCTTGACCTGACGTACCGCTTCTGATCGCCGATACTCACGTTTGGCCACGCTTCAGGTCAGATCGCGCAACCGCAGTTCGGCAAGAGACATTTACCGCTTGACCCCTTATTGCCGGAGATCCGCGCCGCGTAACGCGACGACCGTGTGTTAGTGGTCCAGCAGGGTAGCTGGTGTCGGGACGTGCTCGAGTTGCGGCATGCGGTCCAGCACCGGCGCACCACGTGGATCGCGCTCGGTAGGCGGCACGCCCGATGTGTTGATGTACCAGTTCGTAAGGCGTGCCTGCAGCTCGTTTTGCACTTTGACCGACCCGGCATCGCCGCATAGGTTATTCAGCTGCAGTGGGTCTGCTGCGCAGTCGTACAGCTCGGCTTGATCGTTGGGTCGGGCGATGTACTTGTACCGCGCCGTGCGCACTGCGGCGCAGCGCGTAATCGTATCGGGGCGCTCGTTCTGCAGCCGCGTCTTGGGCCCATATAGCCCCGCGATGACCGGCTCGAATGCTTGCGGCTCGTAAGTGTTGTAGCCGCCTTCGGTAAAGGCGGCGCGCTGCGCGTCCCCGCCGGTACCATGTAGCTGCGTAGCCAGCGAGCGCGCAAAATGCGTATGTCGCGGCTCCGTGCCGGCGATCTCTAGACACGTGGGCATGATGTCATAGAGTTCCGTAAGTTCGCGCACCACGTGACCCGCCGCTCCACCCGGCGTGCGTGCAATCAGCGGAACGTGCGTGAGGCAGTCCTCGAGGCCCGATGGCCATTTTTCAATCAGACCGTAGTCACCGGTGTAGTCCCCGTGATCCGAGCAGACGAGCAGAGTTGTTTCGTGCCAGCGTCCGAACCGGTCGACGGCCTCCAGGAGCTCGCCGAGCAGCCAGTCCGAATAGCTCACCTGTCCGTAATACACCGCACGCACTTTCCGCAATTGGGCGTCTGCAACTGTGTTGAGTCCGCAATACTCGCGAAGCGCCGCGTGAAAGCGCGGCCGGCGGGGCAGGTCGGGCGGTGCAAGCGCCGGGATATCTGCGGGCTTGTACAGGTTGTAAAAGTCCGCGGAAATCGTGTAGGGCGGATGCGGCTCGAACAAAGCCAGAAAAAGACAGAATGGCCGATCGGTCTCGCGGCGCTTCAGCACCTCGACGGCCAGTTGAACTACGGCATAATCCACCGTGTGGCGACGGTCTCCTGCGGGCGGTAACAGCATCGTCGTCGGATACTGTGGCTTGTCGATTACGGCGAACTCAGCGCGGGGATCCCGGGGATTGCGCCACTCCGTGACACTGCTTTGGAAGGTCGCAGGGGCCAACATGTCATTCTTTCCAAAAAGAAACACATCGAAGCCGGCTTCGCGCAAATACCTGAACATATTCGGCTCGTCAGGCTTGAGAAAGTCATAGAGGCTGCGATGTCCTCGGACGCTGGTCGGCCAGCCCGTCATCATGCTGCAACGGGAAGCGCCACACACCGGAAACTGCACGTGGCAGTTCTCGAAGCGGGTTCCGGCGGAGGCAAGCCAGTCGAAGTGGGGCGTTTTCGCGATGGGATTCCCGTAACAGGCCAAGGCATCGGCCCGCAGCTCATCGGGCATGAAGATAACGATATTGGATTGCGTTGAGCTGGGGCGGGATGCGCGTTGGGATTGTTCATCAGCTGCCATCGGGTTTCGTAACGTGCTCGTGAGTGCGAGCGAGCCGGTGGCCCACAGCACGCTGCGCCGGTTCCACTTTTGTGGGTCGTGACTCAAATTCTCTCCTTGCCGTGCCGCATGGCTACTTTTGGGTGTGATGCGTGTAGGAACCGCGGCCCGGCTTGCGTCCCTCGCCGCCTTACAGCTGATGACACGAGAAGAGGCCAAACTTGCCCACGTATGGCCGTGTTTTGGAGAGCTTTTGCCCACTTGCACAGCGCCCAGCTGGGGATGTTGCTGCTTGTCGTGACGTTCACCGGGATGGTCGCCATTCCGCTGTACATTTTGAGCCATCTCCGGCGAGTGGCAACCTTGGAGCCCGGCGCCGAAGGCTGGAGGCTACCTGCCACTGCTTGCCCTGGACGCAAGGGTGACCATGGCTGATTTGGGCCGGACGGAGCAGCGGGTCTGAGGCTGTGCATTGCTTTAGCTAGACCTGGTAGTTAGCGCAGGGACCGCCCGGCCATTGGTACACCAAGCGGTGGTCCGCTCGCGGCGTGATCCTACAGGCGGGCCTGGGGTGTCTACGGCAAAATCTTCGCCAACAAACGCGCGGCGCTGTCAGTAGCGCTTCAGTGTAGGAGGGCGCGCAATGTCGAGCGCAATCTCTGCTAGTGACGAGCTCGCTTTGACTCGCAGGCGCCATCTGTTGCAATCACTTGGGGTTGACGCGCGCGTGGCCGCCGCCGACCGCGACCGCGGCAGTGGCGGCTTGTCGGCGGCCGCACGCACCCCCCCGGCCCCGGGTACTGCGCGTCAGCTTTCCAAGGGACTGGTCGCCTTCATGCTCGCCCACGAGCAGTTTCCGGTTCCCGAACTCGTCAGCCTGGGAGCCGCAGCAGAGAGCGCGGGGTTCGATGTCCTCGCAACCAGCGATCATTTCCAGCCCTGGCAGGCGAACGAGGGGCATGCGGGACTGGCCTGGGTGACGCTGGGAGCCATCGGACAGCAGACCCAGCGCGTCTGGATGGGGCCCACGGTCACCTGTCCGACACTGAGATACAACCCGGCCGTGGTAGCCGAGGCCTTCGCGACATTGAGCGCGCTGTATCCCGGGCGCATATTCCTCGGACTTGGCTCGGGCGAAGCGTTGAATGAGCAGGCTGCGACTGGCGCTTGGCCGCGGTGGCGCGAGCGGTGGGATCGACTCCTCGAGGCGGTGACTATCATCCGCCAGCTCTGGACGGGCGCTGCATCACGCCACAAGGGTATCTATTACGCAGTGGATGCCAAGCTCTTCGATACCCCGGTCGAACCTATTCCCGTGCTCCTGGCTGCGAATGGGCCGAAGGCGATGAAGCTTGCGGGTGAGCACGGTGACGGGCTGATCACCGATCCGCAGACTTGGCAGCAGTATAAGGACGAGTGGGAGAGTGGTGCGAGATCGGCGGGCAAAGACCCAGCTGCAATGCCTGTGCTGGTTGAAGCCTTCGTAGTCGTGGGTGATCAGGGCGATGCACAGGCGGCAGCCAAGCTGTGGAACTTCATTCCGAGAGCCTTCAAGGGCTATCACAACATACCAAATCCCGCGCAGATAGAGCGCCGCGCGCAGGCGGAATTGCCACTGCCTCAGGTGTTTGCAGATTGGACGGTGAGTACCAGCCCGGACGCGCACCTGCGCAACATCAAAAAGCTCTTTGACAGTGGCGCCACGATCGTCAACATCCATTCGGGTCAGCAGGACCAGCGGAAGGTCATCGAGTTTTACGGTAGGGAGGTGTTGCCGCATGTGAGGGAGCACGTTGCGGCGCGCTGAGAGCTCAAAAAAAGCCGTCATATATAGAGAGAGGGTAGAGCACGAATCTATGGCCAATACTCCCGTCTCGGCATCGGCGCAGTTACCGTCAGCGACCGACAGCTAAGCTATCGGTGCAGGGGGGTCTAGTCCTGGCTGGCGGCTCAGCTAATAATGCGGTGTGCTGCGGATGGCAAACGGCGACGAACGCCTAGTGCAGTTTGAACGCGATGGGGGGATAAAGGCTTGCGACTACCGACATTATCGATGTGGGCGCTTGTGGCACTCACGACCGTCTCGGGTGCTCATGCGCAGTCCGTGCAGCATGCTCGGGCCGACGCTCAAGCCCTCGATCTGGCCGAGCATGCTATTTCCCTGCGCTCGGTGCGCGGCCCCGACAACCAGGTGCCGCAGGTGGCGGCGCTGTTCAAATCCGCCTTGGTGAGCGGCGGTTTCGCCGAAACGGATGTGACCATCACTCCCGTCGATGACACGGCGTTCCTAATTGCGCGCTGGAAAGGCACCGATCCGAAGCTCAAGGCTCTCGTGATCTCAGGACATATGGATGTGGTCGAGGCCAAGCCAGCGGATTGGGAGCGCAACCCTTTCATACCCGTGGTCGAGAACGGCCTGCTGTACGGTCGGGGCGCCAGCGATATGAAGCTGGACGACGCGTTGGCGGTCGCGGCGCTAATTGAACTCAAGCGTGAGGGGTTCAGGCCGCGGCGCGACGTCGTTCTCGCATTGTCAGGTGACGAAGAAACGACCATGCAGACGACGCAGCGGCTTGCAACGCAACTCTCGAACGCAGAGATGGTCCTCAACGTCGACGGCACCGGCGGCCAGCTGGATCCGGCAGGCAAGCCGCAATACTTCACCTGGTCCGGGGCAGAGAAGACGTACGCGGATTTCGAGCTCACGGTAACCTCCCCCGGAGGCCACAGCTCCCGGCCTTACGAGCCTAATGCCATCGATCAACTTTCCGCCGCGCTCGTCCGCATTGGCGAGTACAAGTTCAAGCCCGAGCTGAGCGAACTGACTCGAGCCTATTTTACGGCAGCGGCGCGCTACGAGGCTCCGGGGATCGCCGCCGCAATGCGCGCGTTCGCAGCGGATCCGACGGATTCACAGGCAATTGCCGTGCTGCGGGCGAATCCAGCAACCATCGGCAAGATCGGCACGACCTGCGTCGCGACCATGATTAACGGCGGTCACGCCCGCAACGCCCTCCCGCAGCGGGCTACTGCGAACATCAACTGCCGGATATTCCCGGGTCACCCGCGCGCGCAGGTTATGGCAGAGCTGCAACGCGTTGCCGCGGACCCGGCCGTTGAGTTCAAGGACGTTTCCGAAGGCAGTGTGGCAACTGACGCATCACCCATGCGGGCCGATGTGGTTGCCGCCATCACCCAGGCGATCCACATTGGCTATCCGGGAGTGCCGGTATTTCCCACGATGTCAGCGGGCGCGAGCGATAGCATGTGGTTTCGCAATGAGCATATCCCCAGCTACGGGGTAAGCCCGCTTTTCATAAAAGACAGCGATCGGTTCAGTCACGGGCTAAACGAACGCATACCCGTGGGCGATGTCCAGCCTTCCATGGCTTACATGTTGTCGCTCTTTGCCACTCTGTCAAAGTAGAGTTGCTACGGAATGGCGAATGAAGCCCCCTCGGCTCCGGCCGAGTCGATTGCCGCCTTGAGTATTGACGTCCTGGTCGCACGGATTGGCGGCGATGAGGCGGCGCCGGGTGCGGGGGCTGCGGGTGCAGTGGCTCTCGCACTTGCGGCCGCATGCGCGTGCAAGGCTGTCGCAATCAGCTTGAAGCATGCACCGGGCGACGCGGAGCTCGGTACCGCGCTGGCGTGCTTTGCGAACATTGCTCGCTCTGCTCTGGCCGACGCCGATCGTGACGCAGTTGCGTTCGAGAGCTTCATCCATGGGGGATCTGCTGCGGCAATCAATCAGTTAGTTTGCCAAGGGGAGGAGATCGGCCGACTGCTTGCGACGTTGTTGTCGGGGATCGACGCCGTGGAACCGAAGATCAGGTCCAACATGATGGGGGATCTGGTCGCAGCGAAGGCGCTTAGCGCGGCTGCGCAGCGCATTCGGCAAAGAAACGAGGGCGAAGCTCTGCAAAGACGCTAAGCGTTCGCCAAAGGGGCCTGTTCCAGCGCGTAACGATGAATAGTGTAAGCATTCTGCGGCTCGGGGCCGCCTAAACAGTAACGAATGCCAAACTATCCTCCGGTTTGTAGTTCGCGGATCCGGCATTTGCACGCGGCACTTTAGTGAGCGACCCCTCATACGGAGCTTCTGATCCGCAGCTAGTGGGATTACCGCACATGAACGGACGTGTAACGCTGGTTACTGGTGGGGGGCGTGGGATTGGCCGCGAGGCTGCCCTTCTGCTGGCATCAACGGGAGCGCGCGTGATGATCGTATCCCGCAGCACCGATGAGCTGGCTGGCGTGGGGCTCGAATATGTCGCCGCCGATCTAGGCACCCCTGAAGGCTGCGCTCTGGCCGTCGCCGAGACCGAGCGACGCCTCGGGCCCGTTGAAGTGTTGGTCGTGAACCATGGCATCGGATCTGCCCACGAGCGGGTCGTCTGGGAGCAGGATCCGGCCGTATGGCGCGAGACCATGCGAGTCAACCTCGATGGTCCATTCGAGCTTGCGCGGCTAACGGTGGGCGGTATGTGCGAACGCGGCTTCGGGCGGGTCGTGTTCACGAGCTCCACCGCTGGCGAGAAGGCCGAGCGATCCGGTAGCGCTTACACCGCGTCCAAGCACGGGGTTATCGGTCTCGCACGGGCGATCGCCCAGGATGCCGGGCCATTTGGCGTTACCTCTAATGCGGTGCTGCCGGGATGGGTTCGCACCGCGATGGCCGAGCGCTCGGCGCAGACGGAAGCCGAGCGCCGTGGAATCGGCGTAGAGCAGGTATGGCGCGAGCGCGCCGCCATCTATCCCCAGAACCGGGTGCTGGAACCGCGCGAGGTCGCGCAGGTGATCGCGTTTCTATGCAGCGACGCGGCGGCAGGCATCAACGGTGAGGCTATAACCGTCGCTCTCGGCGGCATCTGGTAGAGGTCATCACCCATTGCGGCAGGGGCTTCTGCCAGTGCTCGGAAGGATCGCCCTTGGGATGTTCAGCTCGGCGATGCCGTAACGTCAGCTTTGGCGTCCCACTTTGGCTTCATTTCATGGCCCCATGTCCGGGAGTGTTCGTTATGCATCTCCCTGCATTTGCTTGGCCGTGCCGGATGCTGATCCATGACGTGTTCTGTCATGTTCTTGACCATGTCCTCCCAAGTCACCGCAGGTAGCTTTGCGTCCATGCGCCGCCCAATTCACGGCAAGTCATCGTTTTCATACCGCACTCCTCAGTCAGCTAGGAGGCGATTCGTGCCGCTTCACGCGTCAGGCTCTTGCATGGCCTCAGCGCGCGCTGGCGGACAAGCGCGTCACGAAGAGCTCAGTTTGCCGGTGTTCCAAGACGCGGCGCCGGTGCCCAAGGCCAACGCGCTTTGGTCGCGCTTCCTGGGCTAATCGGTCGCGCGCCCGCTGCAACAGTATATCCGCAACGAGCGCGCGCGCCTCGAGTTGCGTCGTTCCGGCCGGCAGTTCGAATACCTCCGTCGGATCGAACGGATTCGTTACTTGAACCGGCGCTGCTTTGGGTGTCTCGTCGGGCGTCGGCATTACGCGCAAAGGCGCGGGAGTTGACGGGCGCACTGCCGCGGTTGTGTCGGCGTGCACTCCCCGCGAGTGCCAGAAACTCATGGCAGCGGCCGCCAGCACAAGGGCCGCGAATGTAGCGGTTGAAATGAAGTCTATGCGCGCCGTGCGCTTCCAAAGACACTGGTTGCTGGGACGTAGAGGATCGAGCGGCGATGCGAGCGTGGTTGGCGCCCGGGCCACTGCCGCCGCCTCGGATAGCGCCCGTTGTTCCTGCTCGGTGAGCTGAATCTCGACCGTGGCTTCCCCGGGCGCTTGGGTGTCACACTGAGCTATCGGTCCTTCGTGGCGCGGCGGCATGGCGAGGCGGCCCCAAGATCGCTCATTCCTCCGTGTAATGTAATCGAGTTCCCTATGCCGGCGCCGAACATGTCGCTGTCAGCTCTTACTGACATCACAAGCCTAGGCCGCAAGCTCGACTGATACCTCCTTCATATCTGTGGATTTATGCCGCCGATTATCAGTGCTCGCGTAGGCGCAGAGCCATTTATGTCTCGTCGCGCCAATCTTTGTTCGTTCGCCAGTCACTGAAGAAAGGCGTCACCGTTTCGGATACTGAGTGAAAACGTAGTCGCGCGCCGATGCCACCGTATGGCACGCAAACCCGCACTTCGCGTCGTTGGCCTGCGGCGGCTGGTCCGTCGTCGTGCCGGGCCGGAATTTGTCGGAGGTCGGATCATACTCAAACTCTGCGTACCCCCAGCCACCGCTGTCTGCAAACCTGCCTGCATCCTTAACCATGAAATCAACGTCGTGCAGAGTGCCGGGTATCAGCGGCTGGCCAGGTTCCGATTCGCTCTTTTTCGCAAGCCAATGAATCTTCGCCATCTTCGCACCGTCGGGGAATGGCTTACCGTTAGCCGGATAACCGGCAAGAAGCGCTCCGATCATCGCAGGGTTCCCGAGAATCACCGCCAGCTTTCCGCCGTTGCTTACGGCTATAGCTTGCCAGGCTTCGTATCCCCTGAATTCGGAGAACGCGAGCCCGTTCGGCACCTTGAGCGTATATCTGTCCTGTTCGGTAATCGTCGCCTCAGTCGCCAGTGCCCCGAGAGCGATCAGGATACTGAAACTCGTCAGAATCAGTTTGCCCCGCATATCCGCGGCTCCTCTTTCCGGTGTAGAACTCCTGCTCATTTGATCGTCAGGACAAAGGCCGCACCATTGTACGATGGTGTCGCTTGAGATCGAGCCAAGGCCGCGGATCCGGCAAGCCTCATGCGTCACCGCCGGCCGCAAACATCGACATTTCTTAGGTGGCAATCCCGGCCATGGCTCGGAGACGATCATTCGCGAAATACTGTGCGTGCCCCTGTGCGATGGCTTGCAGTACGAGGCCGGCTACGAATTCGGGTTTGTCGCCATCGGCGTAATTGGCTGACGGGCCGCCTCCGGCAGGATTGCCCATCCTGTTCTTGCCGAAGTTTGTCGCCGTGATAAACGGGTAGATCTCACTGACCACGATGCTGTCCCTTTCAAGCTCAACGCGCGCCGTGAGGCTGAATCCAACTAGAGCACGCTTCGAGGCTGAGTAAACACTGTATTGCGGAACAGTCATGAACGCCGTTCCCGAATTGACGTTAACAATGCTTCCGCCGCCTTGCGCCCGCATCAGCGGAATCACCGCTTGCATGGCGACAATGGGTCCCAACACGTTTAGATGGAAGATTTCATCGAAGACTGCCGGATCGATGTCCTCGACCGCGGCCGCGTAGCTGCGCCCTGCGTTATTTACGAGCCCATCGACGCGGCCGTAGTGCTGGTGCACTGCGTGTACGGCCTCGCGCACCCGTTCAACCTGCGTCATGTCGGTAGTAACGGGCAAGCTGCCAGGAAGCGCGCGTGACAATTCCTGTAGCGCCTCGGCACTGCGAGCAAGCAGAGCGACTTTCGCACCGCGCTCGGCTAGTGCGGTAGCAGTGGAGCGCCCTATGCCCGATGAAGCGCCAGTGACGATGAACACGCGATCCTTGATTTGCATTGTGGATCCCTCTGATCTCAATGTGAGCAAATGTCGGAATGATATCGTGCCCTGGTTTCCCATCAGGCGGTGGCGCTCCTCGGAAGGCGCGGCCAGAGGTCCGGAGATTCTGGGGATTTTCGACCGAAACGTGTGACGAAGAATCCCAGCCATGCGCCGCGAGAGACAGCCTAACCGCTTGAACCGGGTGGCATGACCGGCCGGGGGTCGATCACTGCATAGGTCAGCGCACCCTCCACAATCCTTGCTGGTGCGGTCATTGGATGCACTACGCTGCGTGTCTTACCGAGAATGTGCACGACCTCGACGCCGCGAACGCAAAGTGCGTCGGCGATCATTGCGCGGTGGCAGCGCCACCATACCGCTTCGGAGCACATGATGGCCGTTCGCGCTGTGATCGACATCTCCGACAGCTGGGCTAGTCCGTGCGCGAACTCCGGAGTCGACATATAGTCGGCATAGCCGCGAAACGAGGCGTTGCGCCAAGCGACGTTCCGCGAGTCGGGTAAAGCCCTCCGGCGACCGCCCAACGCGGGCAGCCAGTGGTAGCCGATCCCGATTGCCGGGAGCGTTGCCTTGAGTGCCTCCCGGCCATACTGCGGAAATCTTCGCGATCCGGGGAAGCTGCGTACATCGGCGATGGCTTGAATCCTAAATTCAGTCAGAATCCCAACTAATTCTTCGAGAGAGTGCGTGGAGTGACCAATCGTCCAGATGGTCGTTGGCGTCGTCATGGATACAGCTGTGGACATTCAGTCTTCAATCTTCTTTAGAGCGATTCCCTTGTGCATTGCTACGTGAGCGCTTCTATCGCTCTGAATCTCATACTGCGGGTCATTAACGCTCGCGTGATGTGTATATCCTTTGTAATTAACGTTCTTCGTGTGAACCCTAACGATGGTACCGCTTACCAATCCTGCTTCGGAGTTCCAGCATACGTGGTCGCCGACTTTGAATTGCGTGATCATAAGAACGCATCTCCCGTGAGGGTGCGATTGAAAACGTTACCGTAAGCGGAGCGCGACGCTCCTGCACTATGGCGAGCCTACTGGTGATACCCCTGCAGGGATCGTCGGTGTCAGAAGGCATCCGATCTTGGGGCCGATGGAGTTGGAAGCCACCGCGCGCGTGCTGTAAGCGAATCGCCGTAAGCGAAAGGGTGTAGTCGCTTCGCTGGCTCATTTCCGCGCAAGACGCGCATCGACACTCCAAGACCCTCCGCCCGCGACTGCCATAAAGAGGAAAATGAAGCAGTAGAGGACTGCCAGCTCTCCCTCGTTGAGCGCTGGCATGAAGAGGTGGCCCTGCCGGGCGTGCACGAGGAAATACGCTACTGCCATCTCTCCGGACAGAATGAAAGCAACAGGGCGTGTGAAGAGACCAACCAAAATGAACAGGCTTCCAACAATTTCCAGCATTCCGGCAAATCCATCGAGGGACAGCACCTGGAGGTGGTTGAAAATAGGCAGATGTGGGACGTGGAATAGCTTGGCGGTCCCGTGCTGCAGGTATAGGTATCCAGTAATCACACGCAGGGCCGCCAACGCTCCGGGAGTCCGAGAGTTGAGCACGCTTGAAGCGAATGGCACTCGAGCTCTCCTTACGAGATTGGAATCCTGTTAGGCAAGAGCGTGTTGCGGCGTGGTCGGACCATGCGTGAGAGAGCGGTCTCGATACCTAACCTGAGGCCTCAAGCTGAGGATCTCTTGCAATTGCGAAGCGCACGAGCCGAATGCCAAATGCGTCGGCGGGCTGAAAGCGCGAGCGATTGAAACATTAGTGCGCAAAAATGTCTGTTAGACAATGGTATCGAAGCTAACCAGGGGACACCGCGGCAAAGCACTCGACCGCGGCCAAGCACTCCACATCAATGCGGGCGGCGCAAGTGCGAGGCATCCGCATACGCGTGCCGAGCGCGATTACATCCGGAGCGCCGATACCTTGGTGTAATGGCACCGTGACCTCCGTGCAGGCCCAATCGGGCTGCATGTGTGATCGTGCGGGCTCCGCACATCTACCCGGAAAACTACGGCCTGAAGAGGACCAAACGATGAACGTCAAAGGCGTTTCGATGATCGGGGCGGTGACGCTTGCATTCGTGGCCCTGAACGCCATGGCCGTGTCGGTGCAAGAAAAGTACACACTGCAGCTGCCGAACGGAGTCCCCTTTTCGGATTTCAAAGGCTACGGAGACTGGCAGCTCATTTCCAGTGCGGAAACGGACGACCGGATGAAGGTGATCTTGGGCAATCCCACCATCATTGCGGCCTTCAAATCTGGGATCCCGGGGAACGGCAAGCCTTTTCCGGAGGGCTCTAAGATCGCGAAAATTCAGTGGAAGCCCAAGAAGAGCACCGAAGCTCAGTTCGCAGTAAACGTTCCGGGCCCCTTGGCAGACCTCTTCTTCATGGAGAAGGACAGCAAGAGATTTCCCGAGACTGGCGGATGGGGATATGCGCAGTTTGACTATGACCCGGCGACGGCTGCCTTCAGCGCAGATAAAGCCGGGACCCCCGCGTGCGGACAAGCATGCCATGTTGCCGTCAAGACAAAGGACTACGTGTTCCATCCCTACGAGACGCGTTAAGACGCTCAGGCGCTGTTGCGCAGAGTGAGATGGGTCAGCCTTCGCCGATAGAGCACGCGGCCGGTATGATGGCGACATCGACGGGGACAGTCAGCGACTTCGACCCGGTCGGTCGCTTTGGCTTGATCATCGCTGACGATGGTGGTTTCCTGCTATTCAATCTTCTGGGGACACCGCCGGCGCTGCGACGTCGATTCGAAATTGGGATGCGTGTCAGATTCACGACTGATGCGTGCGAACCTGCGGCGCGTGCGGTTGCTGTGATGCCAATCGAGGAGCGGGAGGACTGGGGCTCCTCGGGCGCAAGTAGTTAGAACAGTTAGAACTTGGCCCGTTACCGCTTGTTGCGCGGCGCGCGTTTCCGCTAGCGATTGCTTATCCGAGCGTCATATGATCCGGCTTAGCTGGCGCCAGCCCGTTTCGTGGATCTCTACGTGAAAGTACGCCGCGGCCTTTTTAATGTTGGCAAATGCGAGATCGCGGTCTGCATCGTCCACGTTCTTAACCTGATTGAATCTCGCGAGAGCGCTGCGAACGTGCGAGGCGTCTATGATCGGCTCCTTGCGCAATCGCGGGAAGGCAAAAGCGCTCGAGGGCAGCGCGTTAAGTTGCGCGGCGCCTAAACGACCGGGCTCTGCAGCCTGTGCGGTGGGTTCCCAAGTGGGGGTAGTTGCCGATGTGCTCATGGTGACGTCCCCTAGTTATTGATACTGACTACGTTCCCTAACCGGGCCCGCTGCGCGCCGATACAAGGTCCAGCGCGTCGTTACAGCTTGTGCTAACACCGCGCGCGCCTTATACCGACCGCAGGTATCGTGGAATTGCACAGCCGCCGCTTACGGCAGCGGCCAAACCTGTCTGTGCGTCGTTACCCAAGTCGGAAGTGGATGCAGACTCACGCTCATCCGAATAGGGGCAGAGGATGCCAGCGCCTCCGGCAAGAGGGTATTGGCCAATAGTGTCACCGCTTGATTGGATTAAGGCTCGATACCTTTGTTCAATGTCGCAGCGGGTAGGCCTGTGGTGGGATAGCATCGCGAGTTAAGGAGCCAATTGTGCGGCCGTATATTGCACAACAAGCCGGTCAGAGCGAGGCCGAGCGGACTGCCCGGCTAAGCACGCGACGTCTCGCTCAGGTCCGAAGGGATCGCGGCTTCGGTATCGGCGTGAACGTTTGTGCGAACTGGAAACGCACGAGGCCTGCGGCCTCGGCGCCGCGGTCGCGGGTTCCTACAGAGCAAGTCCGCGAGCGCGCCGGTTGGGTGTGATTTGGTGGTTTCGGTGCTAGTAGGAATTGCTGCCAGCACGATTACACTCGTGGCTGCGTGCGTGGTATCCATTCTCCTCAGGCCCGACCAGGACACGGTCCGGCCGATCGACGGGCAACCTCCCGGCTCGTCCGGCGATCTTCGGCCTGACATTGCCTGCTCGTCGTGCAGCGACGCAGCGCCCGAGTCTCAATGCGTGACTTCGAGGCCTGGCGAGCAGGAAAGGCTGCCTGAGGAGTGAGCTGCCTTGCACCATGGGCTTGCGAATCGGGCCCCGGTAGGTTGGAGCCGAACGATCTCCGCGCGGTTGCCCCGATGCGTCACGCTGCGCCATGCGCAAGAAGGACTCTCCTATGCCCAATCACTTTGATGCCATCGTTATTGGCATGGGGCAGGCAGGGCCTGCTCTCGCGGCGCGTCTTTGCGCCGCTGGAATGACGGTCGCCCTCGCGGAACGGGATAAGTTCGGTGGCACGTGCGTAAACAACGGCTGCACGCCCACAAAGGCTATGGTAGCGAGCGCGTACGCGGCGCATTTGGTCAGGCGCGCCGGCGATTATGGGGTATTGGTGGCGGAGCCTCCTGTCGTGAGCATGAAGCGCGTTAAGGCGCGCACGGATGAAATCGTGCGGCAGTCGCGCGAAGGTGTCGAGGATTGGATGGAGGGACTAAGGCTAGCGACCATCTACCGTGGTCAAGCCCGATTCAGCGGCCCGCGGTCGGTTGAAATTGGCGGGGAAACGCTCACCGCAGATAAGGTCTTTCTCGATGTGGGGGGGCGACCGCTGATTCCCCAGATGCCAGGTCTTGATGCGGTCCCATACTTCACCAATGTAACGATGATGGATGTCGATTTTGTACCTGAACATCTCCTCGTTATCGGCGGGAGTTACGTGGGGTTAGAGTTCGCGCAAATGTTCAGGCGCTTCGGTAGTCGAGTTACCGTCGTGGAAATGGGGCCGCATCTCGTGGGACATGAAGACCTGGACATATCAGGATGTATCGAGGACTTTTTGAGTGCCGAAGATATAACGCTCCGCTTGGGAGCTCGATGTGTGAGCGTGGAAAAGACGAAAGAGGGTGTGTTGGTTGGCCTGGATTGCAATGAAGGGCTGCCAAGCGAGCGGGGTAGTCACTTGCTGCTCGCTGTGGGCCGCAGGCCCAATACCGACGCCCTTGGCCTGGAGGCGGCCGAAATCAAGACAGATGAGCGCGGCTACATTGTGGTAGACGGAGAGCTTCGCACCTCAAATCCTCATGTTTGGGCTATGGGTGACTGCAATGGGAAGGGCGCGTTTACGCACACCGCGTATAACGACTATGAGATCGTGGCCGACAACCTGCTCGCGAACACGCAGCGAAAATTTACTGATCGGATTCCGGTGTACGCTCTTTATACGGACCCGCCGCTGGGACGGGTCGGCATGAATGAAGCGGCGATTAAGAAGGCCGGCTTCGAGGCGCTCGTGGGAAAGTTACCCATGGACCGGGTAGCCCGTGCGCGGGAAAAAGGCGAGACGCTGGGTTTTCTGAAGGTCCATGTCGAGAGGAATTCCAAACGCATCTTGGGCGCCTCGCTATTGGGCGTAAGTGCGGACGAGGCGGTGCAATCGCTGATCGATGCGGTCTACGCGAAGACGCCTTATCCTGAGTTTCAGCGTCATGTACGCATTCACCCAACCGTGAGCGAGCTTTTGCCAACGGTTCTGGAGGATCTGCATCCCCTGGCGTAGCGGCCGCGATTCAATTGGGCGACCCGAAGTCTACGTGGCGTAGGCTTGGCCTGCGTCATGTCTCAAGAACAGGTTGCTGATCACACATGCCGGACTCGACCGCATTACACTCCCCTAACCGGGGGGATCTGCGGCCGGCTTGCATCCGAACTTGCATTCGGCGGCTCCCTGATAGCGCGAGCGAATGAAGGTGAGAATCCGCCATAGCTCGTCGTCACTCTTCACAACGAGGCCCATCTGCGGCATAGGCGCCACGACGTTCTCTTGCCCCGTGCGTGCATAGCCTTTGCTCTGAAGCAGCTGACTGCCGTAGGCCACCAGGCGAAACAGTGTGTCATCGTCGCCGCCATATACCCAAACGTCGTTGGTAAGGGGCGGGCAGATCCCGCCCCCGCCGGTTCCGCCATGGCAGCCACTGCAGCCATAACCAGCAAAGAGACGAGCTCCGTCTGCAACGGCGGTCGCGTCATCATCGGTGTAGGGGTTCTTCAGCGTTCCTTTCGGCGCACTGTCCGCACGTTGAACCGGTGTCAGGGTAGATGAGGCTTGCGAGGGGGCCGGACCCCCGTGCGCATTACACAGCTGGGTACAGGCCAGGTACAGAAGGCAGAAGAGTGCGCGCTGCGTAGACGTTCTTCGAATTCGCACGATGGTGATCCTTTAATAGAATGTCATGTCGCCGCGGGTGCGATCGATATTGCGCACCCGAGGACCCCTTCATGGGAGTGGTAAGGGCGGGCAAGAATGAGCGCCGGCCAGTCCCCGCAATTAAAGGCACGCCTCCTCGATGCCGCGATTGCACGATGGTATCGACGCGGCGCTGGAATCGCTCGTAGGGCTTGCTTGCGTTGCGGCTCTCATACGAAGGTCTAATCGCAAAGAGGCTGCTGCGGTGGTCAGATGTGCAACATAGCTTCGCAGAGCTATTCGTTTGGCTTGGCGAGTGCATCGTGAAAGATGGGAGTCCGATCGGGGGGATAGCCATGAATGATGACGTCTTGCTTCAACAAAATGTCCAGGACGAGTTGCGGTGGCGCCCAGAGATAGACGCGGCACATATCGGGATCACCGCCGAAAATGGTGTGGTGGCACTTACAGGACGCGTGCGAAGTTACGCGGAGAAGCAGGCGGTGGAGCATGCAGTCAAGAGCGTAACCGGCGTTCGTGGCGTCGCTAATGATTTGAACGTTCGACTCGCGGAGTGCGATAGAAACTCGGACGCGGAGATTGCGCAGCGAGCGCTTGCGGCGCTGGGCTGGAATGCGCTCGTGCCGAGCGACAGTATCGGCATCAGCGTGCAGGGCGGCTGGGTACAGCTCACCGGGACGGTGTGTTGGCAGTACCAGAAAAGCGCGGCTGAGGATGCGGTGCGCAGCCTCGCCGGTGTTGTTGGCGTGACAAACGACGTAAACCTGAAGGTGCAGGCCCAGCCGGAGGACATCGCCCAACGTATCGGAAGTGCGCTGCGGCGGAGCGCGACGATTGATGCGGAGGGCATCCATGTCAGCATCACGGAGGGAGTTGTAAGCCTCGACGGCACAGTCGGCTCCTGGGCAGAACGAGCGCAGATTGAGGGTGTCGTGTGGGCCGCCCCGGGGGTGCGTGCGGTGTGCGACAACCTGCGCGTAGTATCGTGACCGGTTGGCGCCAGGGCACAGATGATCGTGATCAAGCGCCCCGGCCATTAGACCGTGACATCATTCGGTAAGACCAATGAAGCCCTGCAAGCACCTGACGGAAATTCAAGAGATCAAAGGCGCCAAGCGGCACGAATGCCCAGAATGCGTGAAGATTGGCGGGTGGTGGGTGCACCTTCGGACCTGTCAGCAGTGTGGAGTGACACTGTGTTGCGACAGCTCGCCAAATCGGCACGCAAGCGCGCACGCGGCAGAGAGCGGGCACCCTGTGATTGCCTCTGCCGAGCCAGGGGAGCGCTGGTTGTACTGCTACGTCGACGAGCTCACGCTTGAATACTGAGGTGGCGCTACCGAGGTGGTGGCGAGGATTCTGACAATTTCCCAATGTCCGCGGTGCTGCAACCACGGCCGGTATGCGTCGCTGATCCAATCTCGGCAGGCTGACGAAACCACGTTGATTCCTTCGGTCGCAACGAGCTCCAGCGTGACGAATTATGCATTTACTCCTCATCACCCAGGGCATCCAGGCTCCGAACGCTGCTCTAACACTCAATCGAGTGGCACTTGGCGCATTTTTTGCAATCAGCGGCTATCACAAGCTCTTTAGCGCTTCCAGGCACGCGACATTAATTCGTACGCTTCAGGACGATGGCGTGCATGCCCTGCCGGTCATGCAGTGGCTACTGCCCAGCATCGAACTAAGTGGCGGCTGCGCGCTCGTCCTTGGTCTAATGTCTGTGCTCGCGGCGTTCGGGCTCTTGGTGATCTGTGTCGGAGCTCTGGCGTTCGACGCCGTCAAACGCATACGCGCATGGCAGCCACTCGATCGCGCCGACTGGCTTGGCGATCTGCTCTACGTTCCCGAAGCGCTCTATTGCATCGGGTTGTCGGTTGTAATACTTGCGGGGCCAGGACCATGGAGTCTCGACGCGGCGATCGCCCCGCTCCTTGCGCGCTAGCCGCCACAATATGGATCGATGGCGCAATCAGGTAGGCGCGATAGTGCTCTAGGCCCCGCGAGCGGGCACCCAACAGATGCATCGGGCGACTCGTCGCAGACGTTAGATCGTGGAAGGTGTGTCGCGACCGGTTCTGCTGCAACCATTGCCGCGGCATTACAAAGGCTTACAAGCAATATCGCGAGTGCCCCGCGCACATGGAGTGGCGCGCACCCAGATGTTGACTCGTGCCCTCCCCAGACCCTAACTGCCACATTCCGGCATCAAAATTCCGGAGGTGGTCACGTGAGCAGAGCTAGGAAAGCTGCGGACCGGTGCGGGCACGGACGTGGCTTGCATGATGTCAGCACTTCCTGGTCACGATGCGGACCGAAGCCTGCGTAAGCCCAGCTCCAGCTCGGGTGGAAAGTGAGCATGTCGCTTTGTTGCCCTGCAACACGATCAGACGCTCTCCTTCATTTGGAGAGTGGCGACCGGTGGATTCAGTGGTGCATTCTGCGCCAAAGGGAAAGTGGCTATGCGTCGTTCGAACGCATGTTAGAGGCTGATTAACTACCGTTAGCTCGAGGGCGCCTGATGCCGACAGGCAACAAAAGAGATCGATGAACAAGACAACGGCTCCAATTCACTTTGCGGGCTCTCAGCTCGACCAATCGCGGCATGTCTGTGCGTTCTTCAACAGCGATGAGGAAGCGTATAGGGTGTTGCTTCCATTCATCAAGGACGGATTTGAATGCGGCGACAAGGCAGTGCATGTTGTTAACCCGGGTCAATACAACGGGCACACCCAGCGGTTGCTTGACGCGGGAATCGACCTGGCCGCGGCGCAGCGGACCGGACAATTCGAGCTCAGGACCAACACGGAAACCTATCTCCAGAATGGCCGCTTCGACCAAGAGCGCATGCTGAAAGCGTTCGAGGGATTCGCTAGTGGCAACGCACAGGGGGGATTTCCCTTAAGTCGCATTGTCTGCCATATGGAGTGGGCGGTGGATGGTGTCTCGTGTATCGATGACGTTGTTGAGTTTGAATCGCGTGTCAACGATGTGTGGAATCGCCACGAGGACGCGGTCATCTGCACATACAATCTGACGCGATTCGGCGCAGATTCGGTAATCGACATCATGCGCACCCATCCGATGGTCATCATCGGCGGTATCCTGCATCAGAACCCCTTCTTCGTACCGCCGGAGGAGTTTCTGCCCGAGTTTCGCGAGCGGCGAGGTCGGCGGACGGCACCGCGAGCTTGATATGGCCGCGCCGGGCGAGAATCCTGCGGACGAGGTCAAGCGGCTGCAACGCTGCATTAATGACCTGGTCGGCGTCCTTGCGCTTCCCGCGATGTGGAGTGGCGGCGCTCCGCAAGAGATCGTGGGTACCCTGGCGTCCGCGCTGCTGGAGCTGCTCCACTTGGACCTTCTCTATGTGCGGATAAGCGGCGCGGTCGACGGGGAGTCAGGCGAAATCGTTCGAGTCGCCCGATCGAGCGAGCTCGGTACTGAGGTGCAGGAGCTAAGCAAGGTGCTTGAGCGCTGGCTGGGAGATGACCCGCGCAGATGGCCTGAGGTGATTCGAAATCCCATTGGCGACAGGCAAATGTCGCTTGTTCCCCTACGGGTGGGGCTGCAGGCGGAAATTGGCGTGATCGTCGCGGGGTCCGAACGCGAGGATTTCCCGGGCCAGACGGAGAAACTGCTGCTGAATGTCGCGGCGAATCAGACTGCCATCGGGCTACAGGAGGCGCGGCTCTTCAGTGAGCAGAAACGAATCGCCGCGGTACTTGAGCAGCGGGTTGCCGAACGCACTGCGGCGCTCGCGGCGGCGAACGAAGCACTGAGGCGGGAAATTGCTGAACGCCGGACGGCAGAAGAGAGGTTGCGTCGCGAAGAGGCGGAACTGAAGCGAAGCGAGGCGCGCAAGGCAGCGATCTTGAACTCGGCATTGGACTGCATCGTGACGATGGACCACGAAGGCCGGATCACTGAATTCAATCCGGCCGCCGAGCGCACTTTCGGCTACCAGCGTGCCGAAGTCGTTGGCAGAGCGCTGGCCGAAGTCATGATCCCGCGGCCTTTGCGGGAGCAGCATCGGCAGGGCTTAGCTCTTTACTTGGCCACCGGGGAGGCGCGGGTGCTGGGAGGGCGCATTGAGATGAGGGCGATGCGTGCCGACGGCAGTGAATTTCCTATCGAGCTTGCCATTACTCGGATCCCCGGTGATGGGCCGCCGCACTTCACCGGCTACATGCGCGACATCACGAAACGCAAAGAGGCCGAACAGCAGGTACGGCGCAGCGCGGCATTTCTCGCGGAAGCTCAACGCCTCAGTTCGACAGGCAGCTTCTCATGGCGTGTAACCACCGACGAGCTCACGTGGTCCGAGCAGCTCTATCGCATTTATGAGCTTGACCCGACGATGCCGGTATCGATTGATCTGATCGCGACTCGAGTGCACGCCGATGACATTGCGGCGTTCTATGAGATGATTTCCGGTGCGCGGGAAGGCGCACGCAACGTTGAGTACGAGCATCGGCTGGAGATGCCGGACCACGCGGTGAAGTACGTTTCCATGGTGGCTCATGGAACTCAAGACCAAGATGGTCGGCTGGAGTACATCGGTGCGGTACAGGACGTGACACAGCGCCGACTGGGTGAGCAGGCGCTCGCCAAGCTTCGTTCGGAGCTCACGCACGTGACGAGGTTCACGAGCCTTGGAGCGGTGACGGCCTCGATCGCGCACGAAGTCAATCAGCCGCTCCTGGGCATTATCACCAATGCCAGTACCTGTCTACGCATGCTCGCCGCCGAACCTCCGAACTTCGATGGCGCGCGTGAAACCGCGCGTCGCACCATCCGCGACGGTGAGCGTGCAGCAGATGTGATCAGGCGGCTGCGCGCCCTTTTTGCCAAGAGCGGGGTGACGCGCGAAGTGGTTGATCTGAGCGAGGCAGCACGGGAGGTGATTGCGCTTTCGTTCAGTGACCTGCAGGACAGGCAG
Source organism: uncultured Pseudomonadota bacterium (assembly GCA_963825385.1). Taxonomy (GTDB): domain Bacteria; phylum Pseudomonadota; class Gammaproteobacteria; order Steroidobacterales; family Steroidobacteraceae; genus 13-2-20CM-66-19. The sequence continues at coordinate 1,083,984 of CAWGSX010000003.1, forward strand.
GTGCTCCTGCGCGCCGAGCTTGCGGATGAGCTTCCGCCGGTCAGGGGTGACCGCGTGCAGCTGCAACAGGTTATTCTGAACCTCCTGCTAAACGCTGCGGATGCAATGAGCGAAGTCGATGACCGCCCACGGCAGTTAGTGATCAGCGCGGCGCCCGATGGGACAGACAGCGTGCGACTGTCCGTTGAAGACAGCGGAGTGGGCTTCGACCCCAAAGACTTGGAGCGCCTCTTTGAGGCGTTCTATACAACCAAGAGCGGCGGGATGGGAATCGGCCTCTTCGTAAGCCGCTCGATCATCGAAAGTCACCGCGGCCGCCTATGGGCGGAGCGCCACGACGGTCCGGGTGCGACGTTCTCATTTTCCATCCCATGTGCAGATGAAAGCTTGAGGGGCTCATACGCGCCGAGCGAGCCAGGTTTGCAGACAGCCGCGGTCGGACCCCGGCGGACGCTCAAAGACGGGACGGGTTCAGACCGCGAAAATCGACGACACCAAAGGATAATGTACGCTCGCCGTTAGATGGCTGAGGATAGGGGGAAAAGCAGGTCGCTTAAGCGGAGGCGGATGTGGGGGATGCCGGCGCAACGTTGTCGCAGGTGGCGCCGGTTGGGCCCACCTCTTCAGCCGTCGCCGAGCGGCAGCGCAGCGCCGGCGGGCTGGCTAGGCATTGCTTCAGGTCAAACCTAGACTTTGGCGAGTGGGTCTCTCTGCGATCTCGTAGTCCTATGTCGCGCGTTACACCAATGGTATTCGTCGTTGACGACGACGTGTCGGTCCGGGAGTCATTGGAGCTACTGATCAGCTGCGCCGGATGGCAGCCGAAATTGTGCGCCTCTGCACGGGAATTTCTCGCTCTTCCACGCGTCCAAGCGCCGAGTTGCCTGGTGCTGGATCTCACTCTGCCGGACATTAACGGCTTGGATTTGCAGGCCCTCGTCGCCGACAGAGTTGAAATGCCGATCATCTTTATCACTGGCTACGGGGATATTCCGGTGACCGTCCGGGCTATGAAGGCAGGCGCTGTCGAGTTTTTGACAAAGCCCTTCAGCGACGGGGTCTTGCTGAGCGCCATCCGCGATGCCGTGGAGCGCAGCCAGGCGGCCATTCAGCTGCAAACGCAGATGCGCCTGATCCGCGAGCGTTATGCCTCGCTGAGTCGACGCGAGCAGGAGGTCATGGCTTTGGTGGTGGCCGGGCGATTAAACAAGCAGGTTGGCGCCGAGCTGGGTATTTCTGAGATCACGGTAAAGGCGCACAGAGGGCACCTGATGCAGAAAATGAAGGCGGACTCGCTTGCCCAGCTTGTGAGAATGGCGGCGAGTATCGGTCTGACGGCCGATGTGAACTGAAATTCGAGTCCCCTATCCGTAGACGCAACACGTTTGCCAGGCCTGGTGGCTCAGCCTGCCTCGAGCGCGGATTCCACAGCCGCGAGTAGAGCGGACTCATTGAAGGGCTTGAACAGGCACGCTACGGCGCCGCGCGCCAGCAGTTGTTGGCGCAGGCTCTCATCCGTACGCGCGGTGATAAATATAATCGGAATCTTTAGCCCGCGAAGTCTCAGCTCTTCCTGAAGATCAGGTCCGGACATGCCGGGCATGGCCACGTCGAGGAGCAGGCACTCGGTCTGATTGAGGCGATCCGAAGCGAGAAATTCCTCGGCCGATGGAAACGCCTGCGCCGCAAAACCCAGCTCCCTCAAAAGGTCGGGGAGCGACTGACACACAGATTCGTCGTCGTCGACAATCGAGACCAGTGAAATTTTGGCTTTCACAGATTCCTTAAGCGGCTGCGCGGCCCCAGAAGTGCCCGCGGACACCGGAAATAGCGCACCGCAAGGGCTGCCCCGCCGGTGCACGTTCCAGTGAAGACGGGGTTCGGATTCTCACAATGCGCCAGCCCGAGGCTGCACGCGCTCATACTTTGGTATCGGTGTGGAACCATGCGGACAAGAGTCCGCTACCACAGGCGACCGGACGTGCCCACGTTCTAGCGCGTATCGCATGAGAGGCTGAGCTACCTGGGGAGCAGAAGCGTAAAAGTTGCGCGCAGCCCCCAGCTTGGGCCGCCGACCGGTGACTCCGGCTAATAACAAATACCGCCCCCTACGCTCACTTTTGATAAGGAGAGCTTTAGAGCTAGTACCCAGTGTCGAGCTTCCGCGCAGACGGCACCAGAAATAACGCGTGGCCAATCGGCGGTGGCATTTAAAGCCAACGATGAAGCTGATAGAAGCATCGAGTTATTTAGGCTGAGCCATTGCAATGGGACAATCTCTCGGACCAAAGTCCTATTTTTTTGCGGCCGGAAAGACCTTCGAATAGCAAGCGCCCAAAACGACGCAGCGGCCAATGTTTGCGCGCGCCCGCCGCGGGCGCGCTGTTTCTGGTGCCGCCGGTCAAAAGGCTTGAATGATCGGGCGGCCTGAATTGATCGTGAGTTCGCGATCAGAGCTAAACGGAAGCCAGGTTCGAGGTCGTGCCTAACCAACGTACTCAGTATCAGCGCTCAGCCAGCTGGTTCTATGTCGTGGCAGTGGCGCTCATCGTATTGGCGATGGCCGCCGCGGTGTGGTGGCTCGGGCCACTACCTCCGCGCGTAGTCGTGATGACGGCAGGAACGCCCGGAAGCGACTACGACCTACTCGCGCAGCGGTATCAGAACATACTCAAACGCTCGGGAGTTGAGCTGAGAATAGCCGGTTCGGCGGGCGGGGTCGAAAACCTGCGGCGCCTGAACGATCCTCTTTCCGGCGTGAGTGTGGGCTTTGCGCAAGGCGGTCTTACCGACGAAAGGATGTCCCCGGAACTGGACTCTTTGGGTACCGTCTTTTATCAGCCGCTGTGGTTTTTTCGGCGCGGCGCCGTGACTGGAAATCAACTAGGTGATCTGCGTGGCAAGCGGATCTCCATCGGTCCGCTCGGCGGTGGCACTCGGGTTCTTGCCAGTCAGTTTTTGGCGCTGAACGGCGTCGGCCAAGACGTCGCGCAGCTGCTTCCCTTCAGTGCCGAGGAGGGTGGTGAGGCACTGCTTCGGGGCGAGGTAGATGGGGCGGCGATGGTGGCTTCATGGGATACGAAGGTCGTACGCAAGCTGCTCGCGTCACCACAGGTTGACATAGTGAATTTCCCGCGTGCAGACGCTTACGTGGCGTTGTTTCCGTATCTGAACAAGCTGATCTTGCCAACCGGTGTAGGTGATATGGCGGCAAATAGGCCCGCCGCAGATGTCAACCTGCTGGCACCCAAAGCCAGCCTGATCGTTCGCCGCGACCTTCATCCGGCAATTCAGTACCTGTTGCTCGAGGCGGCCACTGAGATTCACTCCTCGCCCGGGCTCTTTCAGAAGGCGGGACAGTTTCCGGCAGCCGAGCGAGAGGATCTGCCCTTGTCCAGACATGCGAGACAATTCTATCGGTCTGGTCCGCCCTTCCTGCAACGCTATCTGCCGTTTTGGCTTGCCGTCCTTGCCAGCAGTCTGCTGGTCCTTTTGATTCCAATCGTTGGCGTAGCCTATCCACTTCTGCGCACAGCCCCTGCACTGTATGGGTGGCACATGCGGCGCCGCATCTTTCGCCTTTACGGCGAACTCAAATTTATTGAACGTGAACTCGAGGCGACTGGCGCCCAGCCACGGGAACTGCTCCGTGCGCAGCTGACTGAACTCGAGCAACGTGCGAATCGCTTACGGGTTCCCAACGCTTTTGCTCATTTCCTCTATGAATTGCGTACACACGTCAACCTCGTCAGAAGCCGTTTGGAAGGTGCCACGGCCGCGCGTTGATGCCGGCAGAGCCCCCTGGGGTGTGGGTGTCTGGTGCCGTGGACCTCGGCAAGGGGGTCAGCGCTGGGCGCATGCACCGAAACGCCTTGAGCTGGATCGAGGGAGGCGCGAACATGACCCACGCATGAAACTTTCGAATCTCATTCTCTATTTTCTCACCGGCGGTGTGTTTACCACGATCATTGTGGTGCTCGAAGAGAGTGGGCAGCGGACTCTGTCCGGACTGGTTACGCTGGTTCCCGTATTTACTCTCGTCGCGTACTTCTTTATCGGCCAGACTGCAGGGGACACCGCCGTCAGTCAGCACGCTAAGTGGGTGTTGACCGGCACTATCGTGAGCTGGGTGCCCTATATGCTCGCGATTGCGTATCTCGCGCCAAAGGTGGGCTCCCAAAAGGCGATTCTCGCGGCACTGGCGATATTTTTTGCATTGGCACTCGCGTACGTCGCAATCGCCAATCGTCTTAAATTGTTTCAATGAAGGTGAGCGTGCGGCATACCGGGGGCGGGCGCGCTTGGCCTCTCGGGGCCAAAATTGCGGCGTGTCCGGTGAGCCTTTTGGCCGCGCAATGAGGGCTCGAGAAGGAGCCTAGCCTGCCGATACGGTCTTTACGAATGACCACTCGGGGCCTGTTTCGGTCTACTCTTGTTAGTGTGAGTTCTCCCAGCAGTCACGCCGACCCGGGGCGCCGGGACACATCCGCTCAGGCTTCCCCGGGGGAAGCGCGGCTTGGTAGGCAGTTGCGCCCCGCGCTGCTGAGCGCGCTCTTACTCACCGCCCTTGCCGGTGCAGTATTCCCGCTGGTCCTCTTAGCGATCTCCGCCACTCTGTTTCCGTATCAGGCCGGTGGGAGCCTGATCGTGCTTCAAGGAGCCGTCGTCGGTTCCCGACTGATCGGACAGGACTTCACCCGACCGGAGTGGTTTCAACCCCGGCCCTCCGCGGCCGGTGACGGCTACAACGGCACGGCCTCCGGCGGCACTAACCTCGAGCCGAACAATCCAAAGCTAAAGGAAGGGGCCGGCGGGTTTGCGGGAGTTCGCGCCCTGACCGCGCAGTACCGTCTTCGCAACGGTCTCGCGGCGGATGCGCCAATTCCGATCGACGCGGTGACGCGCTCGGGCAGTGGACTCGATCCGGATATCAGCCCTGCAAACGCGCTGCTGCAGATTGCCCGTGTGGCGCGGGTGCGCGGGTTGGACGAGAGTGCGGTCCGTCATCTGGTGACAGAGCACACGGAACAGCCGCAGCTGGGATTCCTCGGCGAGTCGCGCGTGTCTGTGCTGGAGCTAAATCTAGCGCTCGAGCGACTGCAGCGGTCCACGGCGCACGCGTCCGAAGTTGCGCGGTGAATGCGAAAGGCACGAGCTGGCTCGAGTACGCGGTCTTTCTCGCGACCGTCTTCGCGCTTGCCTATCCGCTTGGATCGTACCTCACGCGCGTGTGCGAGCACCGCCACACGTGGCTCGATCCGCTACTGCATCCCGTCGAAGCGGCGCTGTACCGCCTGCTCGGGGTGCGCGCCGACCAAGAAATGTCGGCCGTAACGTACAGCATCTGTTTTTTGTTGTTTGGAGCAGTCTGCGCGTTGCTGCTGTTTCTTGTCCTGATGATGCAAACCTTGTTACCCGGTGGCCCCTCAGGTGCCTATCTGAGGACGCGGATGACCGCGGATCTGGCGCTGAACACTGCGGTGAGCTTTACGACCACAACCACCTGGCAGGCCTATGCGGGCGAGAGCACCTTGCGCTACCTGTCGCAACTTGGGTTGGTCGCACAGAATTTTCTGGCGGCTGCGGCCGGCCTCGCCGTGGGGTTCGCCTTTATCCGGGGTGTTGCCCGGCAGCGTTCGGCAACCATCGGCAACTTCTGGGTGGATTTGGTGCGGTCGCTGCTCTGGGTGCTCTTGCCCCTGGGCCTCCTCGGCAGCCTGGCGTTGGTCTGGCAGGGCGTGCCCCTTAATTGGGCTCCCTATACCCTGGCGCACACGCTCGAGGGCCGCACGCAGGTCATCGCGCAGGGTCCGGTCGCGGCCCTGGAATTCATCAAGAACCTGGGCACCAATGGCGGGGGATTCTTCAACGCCAACGGCGCGCACCCGTACGGAAACCCGACCCCACTGACGAACTTTATTGGAATGCTGGCCATCTGCGTTCTGCCCGCCGGTCTCATGATCACGCTCGGTCAGATGACGCGGCGAGTCCGTGCCGGCTGGCTGCTGCTGTGCGTCATGGGGACCCTGTTCGTCGGCGGTCTGGCACTGTGTGATCGCGCGGAGCGCGCGGCGCCAGCCCAGCTGGCCGATCTGCATCTTGTCGGCGGAAATATGGAAGGCAAGGAGCTGCGTTTCGGCATCGGCGATTCCACGCTGACGACCGTGGTCACGGCGAATACCTCCACGGGTTCGTATAACGCCATGCAGGATTCCTATCAGCCGCTCGGCGTTCTGGTGCCGCTTACCTACCTGCTGCTTGGCGAGGTGGTCTTCGGTGGGCTCGGCGCGGGCGTGTACAGCATCGTCATGATGGCCCTGCTGGCGGCATTCTTGGGGGCCCTGATGATCGGGCGCACGCCGGAATATCTCGGCAAGAAAGTCACCGCGGTTGAGACGCGCTGGATGGCTCTGTACGTCCTCGTCACACCGATGGTTGTGCTCACGTTGACGGCCATCGCCGTCCTCACGCCCGCCGGGCGCGCAGCGGTGGGCGTCAATCCGGGTACACGGGGTTTCACGGAGATCCTCTTCGCGTATGCATCCTGCATGGCGAACAACGGACTTGTGCTGGGCGGCCTCGATACAAACAACGCCTTCTACAACACCACCACCATCGTTGCGATGCTCGCGGGTCGTTATGGGCTCGGCGCATTGGCTCTGCTCGCGGCGGGGCGGTTCGCCGCGCAGCGGCGGGTAGTTGCATCCCGCGGCACCCTGCCGGTGGACACGCCCACTTTCGCCCTGCTGCTACTGAGCACCATGCTCCTCGCCGCTGCGGTGAGCTTTCTGCCCGTACTCGCCATGGGCCCGATCGTAGAGCTCCTGCAGCACTGATCTGTTCCCGCGCTGCCTCCGGTGTCGCATCGCTTCCGCTTCAGGCCTCCGACGCCATGCTCTCCAGCGCGTTTAATCGCCCTTGGATTTCCGTCAGCTCGGACGGCCCGAGACGGGCAGCGCATCCGGTTACGATTCGCCGCCCCCGCTCCAGCAGTCCTCGGCGCAGATTAGGATCCGCGCAGGTGCCGGCAATGTCGCCGAGCGCGCGTAACATCCGCAGGCTTACGGCGACGTCGGTCTGCGAGTAGAGCCGGATCTGCTCGAAAGCCGCATCCAACAGCCTGTCGAAGTCGATCCACGAAAGCACCACGCGCGGCACACCAGGCAAGTCGTAGAGCACCGACTCGGGCGGCTCGCGTGCGGCAAACCGGATGAGGATCCGGCTCAGTTGATCGACACAGCTGATCGCCGTGCTCGGGTCGTTCACGGCAGGGGAGATGGCTCTGAGTGCGATGTCGACGATCTGGAGCACGCCGAACTCGACATCCTGCTGCAGGGTGCGGGACGGACCGAACTCGAACGCGCCTAGAAGAGCGCTATCTCCTCCGGGTGGCAGCCGATCAATCCTCGCCACCTTGACGAGGGGAACGCCCGCTGGCACGAAATGTCCGACGCGGCGCAGTACGTGCAAGCTCACACGGTAGCGCTTCGCCAACTCGAGCAGGCGCCCGAGATCGATAAAGCGAATATAGCCCGATTGGGTGTTTAGTATCGTGCTCTCGAACTCGGGTCCGGCTGCGAGCGACTGCCGTACCAGTGCGGACTGGCGTCGCGGTGCCGGCATCATCTCATCGATCACCGTCTCGGTTTCCGTGGCGATCTTGTCCACGATCTGATTCACACTGATGGACCGCGCGATGTGGTGGATGAAGTAGAGTAGCCAGCAGACGCACGCGAGCGCGAGCACGACAGCGCCGAGGACGGTAACGACGGGAGAAAAAGGCGTGGGCAGCGATCGCGCAGCCGGCAATGCCGCCACGCAATAGAGGAAGGTTCCCAGGAAGATGCCAAGCGTCCACTGCGTCACCCGGTCGCGCGTGAAGCTGAGAATGATGCGGGGCGAGAATTGCATCGATGCCAGCGTCAGCGTCATCAACAGGATCGCAAAGACGATCGAGACTACGGTCATGATCGAGCCTGCGATGGCCGCGAGAATGACCTGAGCGACCTGCGGATCCGCACGGGACGGGAAGAGCAGGAGCGGTACCCAGCGGCTGATGACCGGCGCCGCCTCCTCCGACCAAGACAACAGCGCCCCGGCGCACCCGAGCGCGAGCGCGATGATCAGCGGCCGCACGAGAAATCCGCCGCGCATGTTGTAGGTCGCGCGGCGAAGCAGGAGGATAAGGCGCTCTTTCATCGGGGCACCTGCCAGCAGCCTCGCTGCCCGCGGCGAGGCAGGATCAGAATGGTTTCGTTGCCAGCGGATTATCTCACGGTAGGTGCCAAGCCGCGGTCAGCCGGTCGTCGCTACCGTTCGCGCCCCAACTCGCGGCGCAGGGCTTCTTCCCTGGCATCTTCGACCGCCAGAAGCACACTACCAGTATCTGCGGCACTCTCATCGCGGGCACACACGCCCGTCAGCTTGCTCTCCGCAGTTAGCTCACCCTGCTCAAACAGTGCCCACATCTCACGGGCGTACTCGGTGCCGAGGAGCTCCGGAGCGAAGCGTCCGAGGGAACCACGAATGTTGTTCACGTCACGCGCAAGCATTTCCGGCGCGCCGTTGTTACCCGCCGCGTTCACCGCCTGCGGCAGATCGATGATCACCGGGCCTGCAGGGCCAATGAGGACATTGAACTCAGACAGGTCACCGTGGATCAAGCCGATGCTGAGCATCCGCACGATCTGCCGGATCAGAAAGTCGTGGTAGGCGCGCGCCGTCTCCGGCGCTAGATCTACTTCGCTCAGGCGCGGCGCCGGATTGCCGGCCTCATCAACAATCAGCTCCATGATGAGCGTGTCGTTGAAGTACCCATAGGGCTTCGGCACGCACACCCCGGCTGCGACCAGGCGGTATAAAGCCTCAACCTCGGCGTTTTTCCAGCTCGCTTCCTGTTCCTTGCGTCCGAAGGAGGTGCCTTTGCGCATGGCCCGCCCCTCGCGGCTGCCGCGGACCTTTCTGCCCTCCTGGTACCGCGCACGCTTCTGGAAGCTGCGCTGGCGCATGTCGCGATAGACCTTGGCGCAGCGCGTCTGGCTCCCGCACCGCACGAGATAGACCGTGGCCTCCTTGCCGCTCTTGAGCGACCGAACCACTTCGTCGATCACGCCGTCATCGATCAGAGGCTGCAGGGCGCCCGGTGTCTTCATGGATTCTTGCTTGAGTGCGTGATTGAAGTGCGTGGGGGAACTGTTTTGGGGGCGGGGGGTCTTACTACAAGCCGCCGACGCGATACATAAGAGTGGGTAGAATCCCACCCCCGGCCGGTACGGCGAACCTCGCGCCTGCTTTTTACCGCCCCGGCACGTTGCCGCGGTGCGGATCAATTCATTTCAGAAAGAGAATCAAATCAAAGCTAACTTATTGTTTTTATTGGTGCCCGGGAGAGGACTCGAACCTCCACGGAGTTACCCGCTAGTACCTGAAACTAGTGCGTCTACCAATTCCGCCACCCGGGCAGGTGAGGAAGGCCGCGCAATGTACGCACGGGGTCGGAGGCTGTCAATTGACGGCGCATAAGGGAAAGACGGGGCGCCGCGGCGCGGGATCCGCGCCCAAGCGCAGCCACGGGGCGCGTTCCGGCGGCGCGCGCAAGCCACCCCGCCACGAGGCAGCGCGCGGCCCGGCGGCGAAGGGCGGTGCCGGGCTCAAGCCCGGAGGCATCTTTGAAGGCGTGGTCAGCGCCAATCGCGCCGGCTACGGCTTCGTGCGGGTCGAAGGCGTGCGCGAGAGCGTCTTCCTGCCCCCGCCGCAGATGCGCGGCGTCATGCATGGCGATCGGCTGCGGGTGCGGGTAACGCGCGATGCGACCGACCGCTGGTCGGGCAGCGTTGAGCAGGTGCTGGAGCGCGGGGTCAGTGCCTTTCTCGGTACCGTGGAGATTGCCGGTCGCAGCGCCTGGGTGAGTGCCGCGGACCGGCGTCTGCAGCTGCGCTGCGCGGTGGCGCCCGCGGACCTGGGCGGCGCGCGTGCCGGGGACTGGGTCATCGCCCGGGTCACGCGTCATGCAGGCTCAGCCTCCGCCGCCCAGGCGGTGGTGCTCAAGCGTCTGGATCCTGATCGGCCGGTAGAGCTCGCCACGGAGTCAGCGATTGCGCGCTTTGACCTGCCGAGCGAGTTTGCCGCCGCGGCGCTGCGCGAGGCGCAGGCTTTCGGCGCCGAGGTCGATCCGCGCGAGGCGCAGCGCCGCCGCGATCTGCGCGACCTGCCGCTGGTCACGATCGACGGCGAGGATGCGCGCGACTTCGACGACGCCGTCTATGCCGAGCCGCACCGCGAGGGCTTCCGGCTGATCGTGGCGATCGCCGACGTGAGTCACTACGTGCGCCCGGGCACGGCGCTCGACCAGGACGCCCAGGAGCGCGGCACGTCGGTCTATTTTCCGACCCGTGTGCTGCCGATGCTGCCCACGGCGCTGTCCGATCACCTGTGCTCGCTTGCACCGCGCGTGGACCGGCTGTGCTTCGCCGCCGACATGATCGTCACCCGCAATGGCGCGCTGAAGCACGCGGAGTTCTACCCGGCGGTGATGCGCTCCGCGGCGCGTCTCACCTACGGGCTGGCGCAACAGGCGCTCTTCGACGGACGGCCCGCGGCGCGGGAGCAGCTCGGCGAGCTCCTGCCGCGCCTCGCCATCCTCGTCGATGTCTACCGCGTTCTGCACAAGGCGCGCACGCGCCGCGGCGCGCTCGACTTCGATGCCGCGGAGGCCGAGTTCGTCATCGACGACAGCGAACGGGTGCGTGGCATCGAGCTGCGCGCGCGCAACGATGCACACCGGCTCATCGAGGAGTGCATGATCCTCGCCAATGTTGCCGTCGCGCAGGCGCTGAGCCATGCGCACGTGCCGACACTCTATCGGGTCCACGGTCAGCCCGAGGATGAGAAGCTCGAGCGCCTGAACTCGACACTGCGTGCCCTGGGAATGGAGGCGCGCCTCCCCAAGACCGTGACGACGCGCGACCTGCAGGCCATCGCCCGCCGGGTGGCGGACCCGGCCGAGCGCGCCTTCGTCGAGACGCTCCTGGTCCGTTCCCTGCAGCAGGCGGTGTACCAGTCGACGAACATCGGCCACTTCGGCCTGGCGCTCACGCACTACGCCCATTTCACTTCCCCGATCCGGCGCTACCCGGACCTGGTCGTGCACCGCACCCTGAAGGCACTGATCGGTGCGCAGGGGGGCGCGGCGGTGCGCTACGAGGCGCCCGCGCTGAGCGCCCTCGGGGAGAGTACCTCCCGGCTCGAGAAGCGCGCTGACGAGGCCGACCGCTACGTCTCCAACTATCTCAAGTGCACCTATCTCAAGGAGCGCATTGGCCAGACTTTCCAGGGCCTGATCACCACCGTGGTCGAGTTCGGGTGCTTCGTGCAGCTGCTCGAGGTCGGAGTCGATGGCCTGCTGCACATCGACAACCTGCGCGACGAGGAGTACGTCATGGAGGACAGCGGTCATGGCTGGCGCGGCCAGAGCAGTGGCCGCCGCCTGCACGTGGGCACGCACGTGCGCGTGCGGGTCACGGCGGTCAACCCGATCGAGGGGCTCATCGACCTCGCGCTGGCCGACGACTGAGGGCGGCTCGTGGCCGGCACGGGCAAGCAGCTCATCTACGGCGTGCACGCCGTGCGCGTCATGCTCGAGCGCTGCCCCGAGCGCGTGCTCGGCCTGCGCCTGGCGGCACAGCGCGACGATGCGCGCGTGCGCTCTCTGGAGCAGCTCGCCCGCTCGCTCGGGCGCCCGCTGCAGCGCGTCGACGCACCGGCGCTGCGTCAGCTTCTGGGCGAGGTTGCGCACCAGGGCGTGGCGGCCGAGATCGCGCCACTGCCACCCTGGGATGAGGACGATCTGCTGACCGCGCTCAGCACTGCCTCCGCGCCGATCGTGCTTGCGCTCGATGGGGTCCAGGATCCGCACAACCTGGGTGCCTGCCTGCGCAGCGCCGATGCCTGCGGGGCGCTGGCGGTCCTGGTGCCGCGGGACCGCGCCGCGCAGCTCACTCCCACGGTGCGCAAGGTGGCAGTGGGGGCGGCCGAGACCACTCCGGTGGTGGCAGTCACCAATCTGGTCCGTACACTTAAGCTTCTGAAAGAGGCGAACCTGTGGGTCGTCGGCGCCGATGCCGCGGCCGAGCAGGAGGCCTGGTCAGCAGACCTGAAGGGATCGCTTGTGCTGGTACTGGGAAATGAAGGCTCGGGCCTGCGCCACCTCACGCGCACAAACTGCGACCTGCTGGTGCGGCTGCCGCAGCTGGGAACGGTGGAGAGCCTGAACGTCTCCGTCGCGGCGGGCATGCTGCTCTATGAGGCGGTGCGCCAGAGGCGCCGGCCATGAAGGCGGTGCTCGCCCGTGAATTCGCCCCGCTGGAAGCCCTCACGCTCGAGGACGTGCCGGCCAGGGAACCCGGCCCGGGCCAGGTCGCGATCACCGTGCGCGCAAGCGGCGTCAACTTCCTCGACGGCCTGATCGTGCAGGGCAAGTACCAGACCCGGCCGCCGCTGCCTTTCTCCCCGGGAGCGGAGGTCGCCGGCGTCATCCGTGCGGTGGGCGAGGGGGTGCGAACGCTCACCCCCGGCACGCGGGTGCTCGCCATACCCGGCTACGGCGGCTTCGCCGAGGAGGTCGTGGTGGATGCGGGCAGTGTGCTGCCGCTGCCGGAACAGATGGATTTTGCCACCGCCGCCTGCTTCCCGGTCGTGTACGCCACCTCGCTCCATGCGCTGAAGGACCGGGCACAGCTGCGCGCCGGCGAGACGCTTCTGGTGCTCGGGAGCGCCGGCGGCGTTGGGCTCACGGCGGTCGAGATCGGCCGGATCATGGGCGCGCGGGTGATCGCCTGCGCCTCGAGCGAGGAAAAGCTCGCGCTGGCGCGCGAGCGCGGCGCCGATGAGCTCATCAACTATGCCTCCGGGGACGTGCGCGCGCAGCTGAAGGAGCTGACCGCGGGCAAGGGCGTGGACGTCGTCTACGACCCGGTTGGCGGTGCTTACGCAGAGCCCTGCGTGCGCAGCCTGGCGCTCTTCGGGCGCTACCTCGTCATCGGCTTCGCGAGCGGCGACATTCCGAAGATCCCACTCAATCTGCTGCTGCTCAAGCAGGCCTCACTGGTGGGCGTATTCTGGGGCGCCTGGGCCAAGGCGCGGCCCGAGGCCAACGCCCGCAATTTCTCGGAGCTCTTCGGCTGGTACTGCGCGGGCCGGCTGCGGCCGCATCTCTCGGCCCACTTTCCGCTGGCTGACTTCCGCAAGGCCCTCGATGTGGTGATGAACCGCCGTGCCCAGGGCAAGGTTGCCCTCACGGTCTCCTGAGGCGCCATGGCAGGCAGCGTCGCCTTTTCCCGCCACGGCGCGATCGCGGTGGCGCGCCTTGCGCATCCTCCGGTTAATGCGCTCTCCCACGCGCTGCGCGCCGGCCTCATGGAGGCGCTCGAGCGCACGCTGGCTGAGCCGGATCTGCAGGCGCTGGTGCTCCTCGGTGACGGACGCATGTTCTCGGCCGGCGCGGATGTGCGCGAGTTCGGCCAGCCCTTTGCCCCGCCGCCGCTCGGCGCGGTCATCGAGGCGCTGGAGCGCGCGCCGAAGCCGGTGATTGCCGCCCTGCACGGCAGCGCGCTCGGCGGCGGCCTCGAGCTGGCCCTCGCCTGCCATTTCCGCATCGCGCATCCAGACACCCGGCTGGCGCTGCCGGAGGTGCGTCTGGGGATCATTCCCGGCGGCGGCGGCACGCAGCGCCTGCCGCGTCTGATCGGCGCGCGCGCTGCGCTCGCCGTGATCGCCGAGGGCAGGGAGCTCAGAGCGCCGGAGGGCGAGCGGCTGGGGCTGATCGATGCGCTCGCCGAAGGTGACGCGGAGGACTTTGGGGTGGAGTTCGCCGCGGCTGTGCTGAGCGAACAGCGGCCCCTGCGCCGCACCGGGGAGCTGACCCCGCGGCTCGAGGAGCCGGGGGTCTTCGAGGAGTTCTCGGCGCGGCTTGCCAAGCGGCAGCGGGGATTTCTCGCGCCTCTCGAGGCGGTGCGCGCGGTACGCATGGCGTTCGAGGTGCCCTTTGCGGAAGGCCTCGAGCGCGAGCTGGCCCTGTGCATGAGGCTGCTCGCGAGCCCGCAGTCACGTGCCCAGCGGCACGCGTTCACCGCCGAGCGTGACATCGCCAGGATTCCCGGCATCACGGACGGTCCGGCGGTGCGGCCCATTGCCTCCGCTGCGGTGGTCGGTGCGGGCGTGATGGGTCGCGGCATTGCCATCTGCCTTGCCAACGCCGGTATCCCGGTGCAGCTGATCGCCCATACCGACAGCGGTGCCGCCGCCGCTGCCGCGGCGCTGCGCAAACACTATGAGGACCCGAAGGGTGGAGCTGCAGCATCTGCCGCGCAGCCGGCCGAGGGACTGCGGCGCATCCGCCTGGGCACCTCCCTCGAGCCACTCACGGGCGCCGACCTCATCGTCGAAGCCATCAGCGAAGAGCCGGCAGCCAAGGCAACACTTCTGGCTGAGATCGGGCGGCGGGCACACCCGCGGGCGATCCTCGCCAGCAACACCTCGTTTCTTGATCTGACTGCACTCGCGCGCGCCAGCGGCCGCGAGGCGGACTTCGCCGGCATGCACTTCTTCAATCCCGCCCAGGCCATGCGACTGGTCGAGATCGCACGCACGCCCCTGACCGCTGCGGAGGTGAGTGCGACGCTTTTGGAGCTTGCGCGCCGGCTGGGCAAGGTCCCGGTGCTGGTCGGGGCCATCGAGGGCCTGGTCGCCAACCGCATGCTCGCGCGCCGCTCGCGCGAGGCGCTGTTCATGCTCGAGGAGGGGGCGCTGCCCGAGGAAATAGACCGGGCGCTGACGGGCTTTGGCTTTCCGCTCGGACCCCTCGCCGTGGCTGACCTGGGCGGCCTGGATGTGGTGCTGGCCACGCGCCGGGCGCGCTGGGCACAGCTGACCGAGCGGGAGCGCGCGGCGGACCTGCTCGAGCAGCTCACCGCGCGCGGCCGGCTTGGCCAGAAAAGCGGGGCGGGGTGGTACCGCTACGATGCCGAGCGGCGCGCGCAGCCGGATCCTGAGGTCGCCGAGCTGATCGCGCATCATTCCGCCGCGCATGGGCGCATACGCCGGGCAGTGTCCGAGACCGAGATCGTGGAACGCTGCCTGTATGCCATGATCAACGAGGGGGCGCGGCTGCTTGAGGCCGGGATCGTGCCGCGTCCGCAGGAGATCGACGTCATCTGGCTGAACGGCCTGGGCTTTCCGGCCTGGCGCGGGGGGCCGATGTATTACGCCGATACGGTCGGGCTGCCCAACGTGCTGGAACGGCTGCGGCACTACGCCGCGGCCGTCGGTGCTGACTACTTCGCCCCGGCGCCGCTCATCGAGCGACTGGTACACGAGGGGCGGGGCTTCTACGTGCCGGCTGCATAAATAAGGAGTACGCGTGGACTTCGAGCTCAGTGAGAAATCGCGGGAATATGTGGGACGCCTGAACGCCTTCATGGCCGAGCACATCTACCCCAACGAGGAACGCTTTTACGCCCAGCACCGCGAAGGTGAGCGCTGGGAAGAGCCGCCGCTTTTGGAGGAGCTCAAGACCCGCGCGCAGGCGGCGGGCCTGTGGAACCTGTTCCTGCCCGACTCGCATCACGGCGCCGGCCTGTCCAATCTCGACTACGCGCCGCTGTGCGAGCTCATGGGCCGGGTCAAGTGGTCCCCCGAGGTCTTCAACTGCAGCGCCCCCGACACCGGCAACATGGAGACGCTCGAGCGCTACGGCACCCCCGAGCAGAAGCGGCAGTGGCTCGAGCCCCTGCTCGAGGGACGCATCCGCTCGGCTTTCGCCATGACCGAGCCGCGCGTCGCCTCGAGCGATGCCACGAACATCGAGAGCTCGATCGTGCGCGACGGCGACAGCTATGTCCTCAACGGTCGCAAGTGGTGGACCTCGGGAGCCGGCAGCCCGCGCTGCAAGCTGTTCATCTTCATGGGCAAGACCGACCCTTCCGCCCCGCGTCACCGTCAGCAGTCGATGATCCTGGTGCCGCGTGACACCGCGGGCATCCGCATCCTGCGCCACCTGCCGGTGCTCGGCTTCGATGACGCCCCGCACGGCCACATGGAGATCGACTTCAAGGACGTGCGCGTGCCGGCCGCCAACATGCTGCTCGGCGAGGGACGCGGCTTTGAGATCGCGCAGGGCCGGCTCGGCCCCGGCCGTATCCATCACGCCATGCGCCTGATCGGCGTCGCCGAACGCGCGCTCGAGCAGATGTGCCGGCGTGTGAAGATCCGCACCGCCTTCGGGCGGCCGATCGCCGAGCAGTCGGTGACGCTCGAGCGCATCGCCGAGTCGCGCATCCGCATCGACCAGGCACGGCTGCTCGTCTACCACGCCGCCTGGCTCATGGACACGGTGGGCAACAAGGCCGCACGAGCGCAGATCGGCATGATCAAGATCGCAGCCGCCGAGACCGCCTGCCAGGTGATCGACTGGGCCATCCAGGCGCACGGTGCGGCCGGCCTGAGCGATGACTTCCATCTCGGCCACGCCTACGCACAGGCACGCTCGATCCGCATCGCCGACGGGCCGGACGAGGTGCACCGCAACCAGATCGCGCGCCTCGAGCTCGAGAAGTACCCCTGAGTGCCGTGAGCCCCGGCGACTTCTCCGGCACCATGCCGGTGAGGAGCGAGCAGCGCTTCGATGAAGGCGCGCTCGCGCACTTCCTCGCCGGCCGCGGGATTCCCGGGCCGCTCACGGTGGCGCAGTTCCGCGGCGGTCAGTCGAACCCGACCTTCCTGCTGCGCGCCGGCGACGGCAGTGCCTACGTGCTGCGCAAGCAGCCAGGCGGAGCGCTGCTGCCCTCCGCACACGCCGTGGATCGCGAGTTCCGCGTCATCAGCGCCCTTTACGGGGTCGGGTTCCCGGTGGCGCGCCCGGTGTGCTTCGGTGACGACCGCAGCATCATCGGTACGCTCTTCTACGTCATGGGCTACGCCGCCGGGCGCAACTTCTGGGACCCGCGCCTGCCGGAACTCACCCCCCGCGAACGTGCCGCGATCTACGATGAGATGAACCGCGTGCTGGTGCGCCTGCACCAGATCGACTACGCAGCCTTAGGCCTCGCTGACTTCGGGCGCCCGGGAAATTATTTTGCGCGCCAGATTGCGCGCTGGAGCAAACAGTACCGCGCCTCAGAAACCGAACGTATAGAGGCGATGGAGCACCTGCTCGAATGGCTGCCGCGGCACATCCCCGCAGACGATGCGACCACGCTGGTGCATGGCGACTTCCGGCTCGACAACATGATCTTCCATCCGCGCGAACCGCGCGTGCTCGCGGTGGTCGACTGGGAGCTGTCCACCCTCGGGCACCCGCTGGCGGACTTCGCCTACCACGTCATGGCCTGGCGCATCCCCGCCTCGGAGCACCAGGGGCTCGGCGGCGCGGACCTTGCGCAGCTCGGCATTCCGAGCGAGGAGGCCTACGTGGCGCGCTACTGCGAGCGCACGGGGCGCGGGCCCATCGCGCCCGAGGTGTGGGAGTTTTGCATGGCCTATAACCTCTTTCGCATCGCCTGCATCCGCCAGGGGATCCTCAAGCGCGTGCAGGAGGGCACGGCGGCGAGCCAGCACGCGCGCGAGGCGGGCGCCCGCGCGCGCGCCACCGCCGAGTCCGCCTGGACCCTGGTGCGGGAGAAGTTCGGCGCCTGAGTGCGCTCGGCATCCGTCACTGCGGCGCGGCAGGCTTAGCGGCGCAGCTCGCCGGTGCGCGAGGCGAAGCGCCAGCCCGCGGCGGTGCGCTCGACCGTATCGCGGTAGACAACGCTCCCCACGCGCCCGTTCGGCCCCACCCCGAGCCCCTTGGACAGGACCTGCACCGTGCCGCCGGCGCCCTCGCTGATGACGATGTTGGTGGCGTGGTGCGCCAGCGGGTGCATGGCATCCGGGCGGCTCCACTGCGCGCGGATGGCGTCGGCGCCGGTGACCACGCCCAGGCCGAAGTCGCGCATGTCATATACGCTTGTGGGCGTGAAGAGCTCCTCCACCCGCTGCCACTGCCGTGCATCGATCACATGGCCGTAAAGAGCGAGCAGCTCCTGGATGGCGAGGCGGTCGGCCGTGTCGAGCATGCTCAGAGCTCCGGGGTGACCACCGCGCGCCCGGTCAGCTCGCCCTCATCGAGGCGCTGGTAGGCGCGCGGCACGTCGCTGAAGGCGAAGCGCTCGGTGTCATTGACCAGCCGTCCCGCCTCGGCGAGCGCCACCACCGCGCGCAGGTCGGCAATCGTGCTGCCGGTGAAACAGAACACTTCCCCGTCCTTGGGCAGGAGATGGAACCACGGCTGCTCGGGGCGTCCCATGCCCGCACCGATGAGCCCGTAGGCGCCGAGCGGTCGCGTCGCCGCGAGCCCGGCGCTGATGGTGGCATCGATACCGACGAAGTCCAGCACCACCTCGGCGCCGCGCCCGCCGGTGAGGCCCTTGAGATCGGCAGGCGTGGAAGCCTGGACGCCGGTGAGGGCCTCGTGCGCACCCAGCCGGCGCGCGTACTCCAGGCGCGCGGGGCTCACGTCCACCGCGACCACCCGCGCGGGCGAGAGCGTGCGCAGCAACTGGATCGCAAAGCTCCCGAGGCCGCCGGCGCCGATGACTACCGCGGTGGCGGCGGGGCTGAGGCGCGGCAGCACGCGGCGCACGGCGTGGTAGGAGGTGGCGCCGGCATCGGCGAGCGGTCCGGCGGTGCGCGGGTCGAGGTTCTTCAGGGCGAGCAACGGCCGCGCGCTGCCGATCAGCACGAACGGCGCGAGTCCGCCGTCGCGCCCGTAGCCGCGTCCGGCGTAACCGGCCTCGCAGTTATTATCCGCCCCGGCGCGGCAGTAGGCACAGGTACCGTCCGAGTGCGGCGAGACGAGGATGACCGGCTGTCCGCGCGACCAGCCGCTTACGCCGGCGCCGGTTTCCTCCACCCAGCCGGCGATCTCGTGGCCGAGCGTGAACGGCAGCTGCCACGGAAAGGGCAGCGCCGCGGCGCGCGGATCCATCATGCCGACATCGGAGTGGCACAGCCCGTTGCCGCCCACGCGGATGAGGACTTCGCCCGCTGCCGGGCGCGGCACCGGCACTTCCTGCAGCTGCGCGGGTTTCCCGAAGGCCACCAAGCGCCAGGCCGGCATCATGCGCACGCTGGTCATGCGCCTAGTATGCGGCCGGGCACCCGCGCCGTACCCCTTCCGGATAGGGTAAGGCGCCGGCGGGGCGCGACAGTGGGCCTGCGGGTGTGCGAGATTTGCGCTCATGACACGCTATCGTCACCGGCCTGAGGGATCGAACTGGGGTGAGTTCGGCGCGGATGATCAGCGCGGGCGCATGAACCTGCTCACGCCCGCGCGGCGCCTCGCCGCCGTGCGCGAGGTGCGCGAGGGCATCGTCTTTTCCCTGAGTCTGCCGCTGGATTATCCGGGCGGTCCGGGGCTGTGGGAGACGCGCGCACCGCCGCGACTTGAGCCGACGCGGCTGCGCGACGGCAGTGCGGCCTACCCGTTCCTGATGTCGGCGTATCAGCCGCACGCGACCGATGTGATCTGCGATGACCAGGTCACTTTGAGCCTGCAGTACTCGACGCAGTGGGACGCGCTGGCGCACTGCGGCTCGCAGTTCGACGCCGACGGGGATGGCCGCCCCGAGACGGTGTTCTACAACGGCTACCGCGGCGGCGCCGACATTTCAAGTCCCGACGGCGCGGGCGGCGCGCGCGCGCTCGGCATCGAGAACCTCGCGCGTGCCGGTGCCCAGGGCCGTGGCGTGCTGGTGGATCTGTTCGGCAGCTACGGGCGCAGCGCGGCGCGGGTCGGCTACGAGGCGCTGATGCGGCTGCTCGAGGCGCAGCAGGTCGAGGTCGAGCCGGGCGACTTCCTGTGTCTCTACACCGGATTTGCGGACCTCGTGCTCGAGATGAACAAGAAACCCGACGCGCGCCTGCTGCACGGCAGCTGCGCGGGACTGGACGGGCGCGACGCAGCACTGCAGCGCTGGATCGCCGACAGCGGTGTCGTAGCCCTGTGTGCCGACAACGCCGCGGTCGAGTCGACTCACGGCGTGGCGCCCGGCGGCACGGCGCACGGCGCGCTCCTGCCGTTGCACGAGCTGTGCCTGTTCAAGCTCGGGATTCACCTGGCTGAGCTGTGGTATCTGCGCGAGCTCGCGCAGTGGCTGGCCGCGCATGGCCGCAGCCGCTTCCTGCTCACCGCGGCACCCCTGGACCTGCCCGGCGCGGTCGGCTCCCCGGTGACGCCGCTCGCCACCGTGTAGGGGCAAGCGGAAGGCTTCCTCAAGCAGGCGTCTTTCGAAGCGGCGCCGCTTCGCGGATACTGCGCCGCGATGAGGACAGTTCACCGGGCGCCGTACCGCGGGCGCCGTCTCGCGCGCGGTCTTGGGGCTTGCGGCCTTGTCAGCTTCGCTGCATTGGCGGCCGCTGCCGACCCGGACTCGCTCTCCACCGTCACGGTCACGGCCACCCGCATCGGCGCGGTGTCCTTCGACGTGCCGGCGGCGGTCTCGAGCGTACCGGCCACACAGCTGCAGGATGCGGCCCTCGGCATCAATCTCGCCGACGATATCGGCGCGGTGCCCGGGCTTTTGGCCCGCAACCGCAACAACTACGCCCAGGACCAGCAGATCTCCATCCGCGGCATCGGCGCCAACTCCACCTTCGGCATCCGCGGCGTGCGCATCTACCAGGACGGCATCCCGCAGACCGGCGCGGACGGGCAGGGGCAGGTGTCGCAGTTCAACCTCGACTCCGCCGCCCGCGTGGAGGTGCTGCGCGGGCCGTTCTCGGCTCTGTACGGCAACTCCTCGGGCGGGGTCATCCAGATCTTCACCGCCGACGGTACCCCGCCTGACTCGCTGCGCGGCGCAGCCGCGTACGGCAGCTTCGGGGTGTGGCGTGCCGGGCTCGATGCTGAGGGTGCCGCGGGTAACTTAAGCTACAACGCCGATTTCACCCATTTCTCGGTCGATGGCTACCGGCCGCACAGCAGTGCGGACAACGAGTCTTTCAATGCCAAGCTCGGCTATGCGATCGACAGCCACGATCACCTGGCGTTCATCGTGAACGTGGTATCGCGCCCCGACGCGCAGGATCCCCTCGGGCTCACACCAACCCAGTTCGGCACCGATCCCTACCAGGCTGCACCCGCGGCGCTGCTCTACGACACGCGCAAGAGCCTGCAGCAGCAGCAGGCAGGCCTGGTCTGGGATCTCGACCTGACCCCGAGCCAGTCGCTGCAGGTGATGGGTTACTACGGCCACCGCAGCGTGCTGCAGTTCCTGGCCATCCCCATCGGCGCACAGGCCGCGCCTGGCAGCTCCGGCGCCGTGGTCGACCTCGACCGCGACTTCGGTGGCACCGATATCCGCTGGGCCCTGCAGAGCGAGCTCGGCGGCCGGCCCTTCTCCTGGGTGGCCGGCGTGAGCTACGACCGCCAGAACGAACTGCGCCGAGGCTACAACAACTACCTCGGCACGACGCTCGGCGTTGAGGGCGAGCAGCGCCGCAACGAGAATGACATCACCTACGACCTGGACGAGTACACGCAGCTGAGCTGGGATGTGGCACCGCGCCTGTCGCTGCTGGCCGGCATCCGCCACAGCGACGTGAACTTCGCGGTCGAGGATCATTACATCGCCCCCGGTAACGGCGATGACAGCGGCGCGATCACCTACAGTGCCGGCACGCCCGTGGCCGGCGTGGTGTTCAAGGCAACCCCCGCGGTGCACCTGTATGCCTCCTACGGCCGCGGCTTCCAGACCCCGCTCGGTTCCGAGCTCGCCTATCGTCCCGACGGTGAGTCGGGGCCGAACTTTGCGCTGAAGCCGGCGCGCAGCGCCAACAGCGAGTTCGGCGTCAAGTTCGCGCCCCATCCGGGCCTGTACGCGGAGGCGACCCTGTTTCAGACGCAGACCCAGAACGAGATCGTGGTGGATACCAATCTCGGCGGCCGCTCGACCTACCAGAACAGCGGCCGCACCACGCGGCGCGGCGGGGAGGCGTCACTGGAGTGGCGCATGGGCGAGCCCTGGAAGCTGCAGCTCGCCTACACCTACGTGGATGCGACCTACACGGACGCCTACGACACCTGCACCGCCGCCCCGTGCGCCGTGCCGGACGTGCGCGTGCCGGCCGGCAATCGTCTGCCCGGCGTGCCCAAGAGCGATGCGTACGCGGGGCTGCGCTACGGGCGCGAGCTCGGGGTATTTGCCAGCGCCACGGCGCAATACCTGAGCGCCGTTGCCGTCAACGACATCAACAGCGTGTTCGCGCCGTGCTATGCCGTGTTCGGGGTGAGCGCCGGTTACGCCGCCTCATGGCACACCGGCAACTGGAACGCGTTCGTGCGCCTCAACAACCTCCTCGACCGGCACTACGTCGGCTCGGTCATCGTCGATGACGCGAACAGCCGCTACTTCGAGTCGGCGGCGCCGTTCAACGTGCTGGTCGGCGGCGCGGTGACCTGGAAGTAGCCGCTTACGGCTCTCCGAGCGCGTGGCGCGCGGCGAGGTAGCCGAAGGTCATTCCCGGGCCGAGCGTGGCGCCGGCGGCCGGATAGGAGTGCCCCATGACGCTGGCGGCGACGTTGCCGCAGGCGTAGAGGCCGCCGATCGGGGTGCCCTGCGCATCGAGCACCTGCGCGTGCTCGTTGGTGCTCAGGCCGCCGTTGGTGCCGATGTCGCCCGGGTACACCGGCACCGCATAGAACGGCGGCGTATCGAGGGCGTGCAGCGTCGGGTTCGGGCTCACCCTCGGGTCACCGTAGTAGCGATCGTAGGCGCTCTCGCCGCGGCGGAAGTCCGGGTCGATCCCTGCGCGGGCGTGCGTGTTGAAGCGTGCCACGGTCGAGGCGAGATTGGCGGCGGGCACGTCAAGGAGTGCGGCGAGCTCGGCAAGCGAGCCGGCGCGCTTCCATACCGCGCGCAGGCTGGCCGGCTGCATGAAGTCCGGCAGGTCCGGGATCATGGGGCCCAGCGGGTAGCGGCCACGCCAGCGCGCATCAAACACCAGGTAGGAGGGGATGGTGCGCGCCTCGGGCCGGTCGTTGCGCAGCATCTCCTGGCCGGCGATGTGGTAGGAGGCGGCCTCGTTCATGTAGCGCTCGCCGCGGCCGTTGACGATGATCGCCCCGGGCAGCGCCCGCTCGATGGCCAGAAGGCGCGCGCGCGCCTCACCCGGCAGACTGAGCGAGGTGCCCCACCAGGCTGAGTCCATGTTCTGGGTCGCGGCGCCCACCTGGCGGGCGGCCAGCAGGCCATCGCCGGTGTTGTTCTCCTGCGAGCCGCTCCAGCGCGGCTCGGGGGACTGCGGCAGGTATCGGGCGCGCAGCGCGGCGCTGCGCTCGAAGCCGCCGGTGGCGAGGATGACGCCGTGGCGCGCGCTCACCACGCAGCGCTGGCCCTCGTGCGTGAGCACCGCGCCGGTCACGCGCGCGTCGTGCGTCGTGAGCTCAGCGAGCGGGCTGTTCAGCCACAAGGGCACCGCGAGACGGCGCAGCGAGAGGCGCAGGCGGCCGAGGAGCGCGTTGCCGAGGGTCATGCGCCGGTCGCGGGAAGAGTGCAGCCGGTGCGGCAGGTCGAGCAGGTAATTGCCGAAGATCGTGAGCGCGGTCATCTGCCAGCCTGGCAACCGGAACAGGAGGGTCCCGGTCTCCTGCAGCGTCCAGCACACGCGCCCCAGGAACTGCACCGCAGGCGCGGGCGGCCGCAGGGTCGCGAAGTCCTCGCCCAGCTCGCTCGCGTGCAGCGGCAGTGCCTCGAGCGAGCGCCAGCCGGCCTTGCCGCCGGGCATCTCCGGGTGATAGTCCGCGTACGGATGGGCGCGCATCTGCACGGCGGTGCGCGCCATCAGCCAGTCGAGCATCGCGGGGCCGCCGCGCACGAAGGCCCAGATGCGTGCGTCCGGCACGGCCGCATCGGTGAGCGCGCGGATATAGGCGAAGCCCTCCTCGGGCGAGTCGGGGTGGCCGGAGGCGAGCGCGGGGCGGTTGGCGGGGATCCACAGCACCCCGCCGGAGGTGGCCGACGTGCCCCCATAGAGCGCGCTTTTCTCGATGATGAGCACGCGCGCGCCGCGATCGGCGGCCGCGAGTGCGGCGGTGAGGGCGGCGGCCCCGGAGCCGACGACCAGCAGGTCGGTCTCGTGTTCGGCGCGGGTCTCGCTCAAGGCCGGGCGCCCCCCGCAAGGGCCACGGGGGGGCTCAGGCCGGCAGCCTCGCCGCGCACCCCTCGCGCAGCGGTGCTTGCGCTACCCGCGCGTAGAGGGTGGTGCGCTGCAGGGCCGGACGGCCGATCCCGGCGGCGAGCGCGCGGATGCTCGCGGCATCGAACTCCTGGCCATTGACCCCGCCCGCGGCGCGGGTGATGGACTCGTTCATGAGCGTGCCGCCCAGATCGTTTGCGCCGCAGGCGAGCGCCCGCGCCGCACCCGCAGCGCCCATCTTCACCCACGAGGTCTGGATGTTGGTGAGGTGGGGGTGCAGGACCAGCCGCGCCACCGCGTGCATCAGCAGCGCCTCGCGCCAGGTGGGGCCCGAGCGCGCCAGGCCGCGCCGCCACAGCGGCGCCTCCATGTGCACGAAGGGCAGCGGCACGAATTCGGTGAAGCCGCCCGTCTCGGCCTGCAGCGCGCGGATATGCGCCAGATGGCGTGCCCAGTGCTCGGGCCGCTCGAGGTGCCCGAACATGATGGTGGCGGTGCTGCGCAGTCCCACGGCGTGCGCGGCCCGCATGACCTCCAGCCACTCAAGCGTGGTCAGCTTGTCGGGGCAGATGAGCGCCCGCACCTCATCATCGAGGATCTCCGCCGCCGTCCCCGGCAGCGTCGCCAGTCCCGCCGCCTTCAGGGTGGCCAGATACTCGCGCAGCGGCAGTCCGAGCGTGCGCGCGCCGTGGGTGATCTCGAGCGGCGAGAAGGCATGCACGTGCAGCTGCGGCACGGCTGCCTTGACCGCGCTGACGATGTTGAGATAGGTGTGGCCGTCGTAGTCGGGGTGGATCCCGCCCTGCAGGCACACCTCGGTGGCGCCTTTAGCCCAGGCCTCGCGCGCGCGCTGCGCGATCTCCTCGAGGTCCAGAAGGTAGGCCGGGCCGCGCAGCGTCTTCGTCCCACGCCCCTTGGAGAAAGCGCAGAAACCGCAGTGGTACAGGCAGATGTTGGTGTAGTTGATGTTGCGGTTGATGACGTAGGAGACCTCCGCGCCGCAGACCGACTCGCGCAGCGCATCGGCGGCAGCGAGGACGCGGTCGCACTGCGCCCCTTCCGCCTGGAACAGCTGCACGATCTCGCCCTCGCCCAGGGAGCGCCCGGCCCGTGCGCGCTCAAGCAGGCGCGTGAGCTCCGGCGCCGCGGCACGGCGCCGCACGGGCCGCGGCGGTGCTGCATCACCGGCGCCGGCGTGCCAGGAGTCCGTGCGCGCGCGTCCGCAGCCGTCGGCGGCGCGCAGCACGGCGCTCAGCAGCCCGGCATCGACCCATGCGGCGGCGCGCTGCACGTAGGCCGGGGTGAGCGCCAGGCGCTGGGTGAGCGTGCGCCCCGCGGCGGCGGTGGCGCGCTCCAGCGCGGCGAGGTGCGGCCAGGGCGCCTCGGGGTTGACGTGATCGGGCGTCACGGGCGAGACCCCGCCCCAGTCGTTAACCCCCGCCGCAAGCAGCGCGGTGAGCTCGCCGGGACGCAGATTCGGGGGCGCCTGGATGGACATCTGCGGCCCAAACAGCAGACGGGTCACCGCGATGGTCCACAGCTGCTCGTGCAGCGGCGGTTCCGGGGCGTGCGCCATCCTCGTGCCGGGCTTGGCGCGGAAGTTCTGCAGGATGAGTTCCTGCAGGTGGCCATGTGCCCCGTGCAGGGCGCGCAGCGCGAGCAGTGACTCGAGGCGCTCGCGCCGCGTCTCGCCGATGCCGACGAGGAGGCCGCTGGTGAAGGGCACCCGCGCGCGCCCGGCGGCGGCGATCGCCTCCAGGCGCCGTGCGGGGGCCTTGTCGGGCGAACCGAAGTGGGGTCCGCCGCGCCGCGCGAGCCGCTCGCTGGCACTCTCGAGCATGAGACCCATGGAGACCGCGACCGGCTTGAGGCGTGCCAGTTCCGCTTCGTCCATGACACCGGGATTGAGGTGCGGCAGCAGCCCGGTCTGCGCGTGCACTTCGCGTGCGCAGTGCCCGAGGTACTCCAGCGTGCTGGCAAAGCCCAGCGCCGCGAGCGCGCGGCGCGCCGCGCCGTAACGGGCTTCCGGGCGGTCCCCCAGCGTGAACAGCGCCTCCTTGCAGCCGGCCGCGGCCCCGGCGCGCGCGATGGTGAGGACCTGCTCGAGGCTCAGGTACGGGGCCGGCAGGGCGCGCGGGGCCTGGGCGAAGGTGCAGTAGTGGCACACGTCGCGGCACAGCTGCGTGAGCGGAATGAAGACCTTGCGCGAGTAGGTGACGGTGCGGCCGTGTCCCGCGAGGGTGAGGGCAGCCGCGGCCGGCATGAGGGCGGCCGCGTCCGCGCGCTCCAGCGCCAGCAGCGATGCCTCATCCGGGGCTTGGCCGGCGGCAAGCGCAGCGATCAGCTCGGTCAGGTCGGTCACGGTGTGCGTGCGTGTCCTGCGATGAGTTCCCGCTATGATACCCGCGTTGCTGCGGGCTCAAGCGCAGCCGCGCCCGCGGCCGGGATGCAGTAGTCCGAATTAGGGGGAGTGTCATGCAGCCGGAAGTGGTCCGCAACGTGCTCGAGTCCTATGTGCGCGCCTGGGCGAGCGCTGACAAGGCGCTGCTCTTGTCGCTGTTCGCGCCCGACTGCGAGTGGAGCGACCCGGTCGGCACCCCGCCGTTCCGCGGCCATGAGGGCGTCGCGCGCTTCTGGGACTTCGCCCACCAGGATCCGAGCCGTGAGATGACCCCGAAGCTTAACCGCATCGTGGTGTGCGCGAACGAGGGGATCCTCGCCTTCACCATGCAGGTGCGCATCCCCAGTACCAACCAGGGGCTCGATCTCAGCATCATCGATCGCTTCGTGCTCGACGAGGACGGCAAGATCCGCACCGCGCAGGCCTACTGGGACGCAGCCAGCGTTGCCGTGCCGGCGGGCATGCAGCCCTTTGCGCCGAATATCGACGAGGCCTACGACAAGTAGGTTGGCCGTGCCGCACGCCCTGGAGGAGTTCGATCTCGGCCGCGATGCGCTGCCCGACCTCGAGGCGCGTCTCGCCGCGCTCATCGCAGCCGGTCGGGACGTTGTGCCGGTGCGTTACCTCGGCGGTACGGCGTGGCTCATCCTGCGCCACGCCGACGTGAGCCGGGCGTTCCGCGACCCGGTGCACTTTCCGGCCGCCGCGGCGAATCTGCGCTACTCGCTGCCGGTGCAGGGGCGCACGCTCCTGTGCCGCGAAGGGGACGACCATCGTTTGCACCGCGCACTCGTGCAGGGGGCCTTCCAGGACAAGGCCGTGGCCGGCTATGTGCGCTCGATCCTGCGCCCGCTCGCCAATGAGCTCATCGATGGCTTCGGCGCGCGCCGTGAGCTCGACCTGGTCGCCGAGTACTGTCACCGCTATCCGCTCAAGGTGATCGCGCGTCTTTTGGGCATTCCGAGCGCGGACGAGACGCAGCTGTTTGCCTGGGTGCGCGGCCTGTTTGACTACCCGTTTCACCCGCAGGCCGCACTCAAGGCCTGTGCCGAGGTGGACGCCTTTCTCGTGCCCCTGATCCAGGCACGGCGCAGCGCTCCGCAGGCCGATCTCATCTCGCAGCTCGCGGGGGCTGAGGTCGAGGGCCGGCGCCTGAGCGATGCGGACATCCTGAGCTTCGTGAAGCTGCTGTTTCCTGCCGGCGCCGACACCACCTACCTGACCCTCGGCAGCATGATGAACGCGGTGCTCGCGGATGAGGCGCTGCGCCGGCGCCTGGAGTCGGACCCCGCCCTCATCGCCCCGGCGGTGGAGGAGATCGTGCGCCTCTTTGGCGCCGTGGCACTGCTGCCGCGCTATACCGAGAGCGGCGCGCGGGTCGGCAGCGTGGACATCCCGCCGCACTCGTGGGTGCTCTTCGGGGTGCGCTCGGCCGGGCGCGATGGGGCGCAGTACGCCGAGCCCGAGCGACTCGATCCCGAGCGCCATCCGCAGCGCCTGGTGAGCTTCGGCGGCATGCCGCACTTCTGCCTGGGGGTGCACCTGGCCAAAGCGGAGCTGACGATCTCACTCGAGCTGCTGCTCAAGCGGCTGCGCGGGCTGCGGCTGGCACAGGGGCCGATGCCGCAAAGCTCGGCCGTGCTGCGCGGCGTGCGCGCGCTGCCGGTGCGCTTCGATCAGCTGGTGCCGGAGCCGAGCTCGCCATAACGCGCCGCGCCGAGTGCGCGCAGGCGCTCAAGGTCGGCCGGCTCATCCACATCGAAGGCGAGGCCCTCCCGTTCGATGAGGAGCGCGGACAGCCCCAGCCGCCGCGCCTCCGCACGGTGCCGCGCCAGGCTGTCTGCGCCGAACTGGAAGTTGAAGCCCGTGCCGAGCGGCAGCGCGATGGCATTGGTGCCGGTGCCGGCGCGATCGGGCGCGAGCGCGATTCGCTCACCAACGCCGGCGAGCGCAGCGACATCCGCGCCGCTGAGCGCCGGGAGGTCAGCGGCCAGCACGACGGCGCAGCGCACCCCCGCCTCCTGCAGCAGGGGCAGGGCGGCGCTGAGTGCCACATTGAGGCCGGCGCCCGCATCGCGGTACGTGCGCACTCCGGCGGGCAGACCCGAGAGCTCGGGCGAGATCACCAGTATCTCCTCGATCGCGCCGCTCGAGCGCGCCGCATCGATGACCTGCTCGAGCATGCGCGCCACCAGCAGCGCGCGCGGCGCGGGTGCGAGCACCGGGCTCAGGCGCTGCTTGCCCTCGCGCCGCGCCTTCACCGGCACCACCGCCCAGGTGCTCACGCCGGCGACCGGCGCGGCAGCGTGGCGCTGAAGGCCAGTACCTCGCGCGCCAGGCGCTCGCGGTCCCCGAGGCTCGTCATCACCGTGTCGGCGAGGAGCACGGGGCAGCCAAGGCCTGCGGCCTCCGCGGCGTCCGCGCGGTCGAGGACGAACGCGTCGATGAGGCCGGCGTAATGCGTGGCGATCGCGCGCGCGCAGAGCTCGACGCCGAGCTCGCGCATGATCTTCGCGGTCGGTCCCTTGATGGCGCGGCCACCGACGAGCGGCGTGACGGCGATCACCGGCGCGCCGCTTGAGCGTACCGCCGCGCGCAGGCCGGGAACGGCCAGCAGCGGATCGATGCTGAGGTAGGGATTGGAGGGACATACGAGGATCGCAGCCAGGTCAGGGCTTGCCAGCGCCGCGGACGCGGCCGGGGCCAGCCGCGCGCTGTCGGCCCCGGCGAAACGGATGGCGCGCAGATGCGGTGCGCAGCGCCGGCGCACGAAATAGTCCTGGAAGGCGAGCTCGCCGGCGTCGGTAGCGATGAGCGTGCGCACCGGATCATCACTCATCGGCAGCACCCCGGCACGGATGCCAAGCCGCAGCGCCACCGCCGCGATGACCCCACTCAGGGACTCGCCGTGCTTCAGCCGCTGCGTGCGCTCGACGTGCAGGGCAAGATCGCGGTCGCCCAGGCGAAACCAGGTCTCGCCCCCCAGGCTCTCGAGCGTTTGCATGAACGACCAGGTCTCATCGTGCCGCCCCCAGCCGAGCTCGGGGTTGGCGAGGCCGCTCAGGGTGTAGAGAGTCGTATCCAGGTCCGGGCAGATGGTCAGGCCTAGATGCTCGAAATCATCGCCGGTGTTGACGATCACGGCGAGGCAATCGGGCGCGAGCACGCGGTACAGTCCCAGCGCGAGCTTCGCTCCGCCGATGCCGCCGCTGAGCGCGACGATGCGCGCGCTCACCGGAACAGATCCTCCGCGAGCGGCCGCAGCAGCGTCGCGGCCGGATTTGCCGCAGCCGCCGGGGCCAGCCCGCGCACCAGCACCGCCGGGCGGCCCTCGGCCGCCTCGCCCATGAGCAGGCCCGCAGCGGCGGCCAGCGCATCAGCGAGCGCCACCTCGGTGACCTCGAGTGCGCGGCCCAGGCGATCGCGCTCGCCGCGCCGGTTGAGCAGGCTCGCGATGCCGGCGGCCCCCAGTGCCACGTTGACTGTGCCGCGGCGCCAGGGACGCCCGAAGCTGTCGCTGATGATGAGGGCGGGCGCGGCGGGGAAGCGCGTGCCGAGCGCGGCGCGCAGCCGGGTCGCCGAGCCATCCGGGTCCACCGGCAGCAAAAGCACCTGCGCCTCGCCCGCAGCGCCCGGGACGTTGGAGCGGTCAATGCCGGCATTGGCCATGACGAAGCCGAGGCGGTGGCGCACGATGAGCACGTCGCGCCGCGCCCGCAGCACCTCGGTGGACTCACTGAGTACAAGCTCGATGAGACGGGCATCCTTGCCGGTCAGGCGCGCGAGCTCCTGCGCGCGGCTGCCGGGGGTGATGCCGGTGAGGCGCACGAAGCGCCCTTCGGCCTTGGAGACGATTTTCTGTGCCACCACGAGCACGTCGGCGGCGCGTGGCACGCAGCCTGCGGCCACAAGCGCATCGCCCAAGAGCGCTGCCAGGTCCGCACCCGCGGTAACCTCCGGGATGCCCTCGAGCGCGGTGAGGGTCAGCGACCCGTCACTCATTCCGTGCCCGGCTCCGTGAGCGCGCCGGTGATGCGGATGCCCGCGCCGTCGACCGCGTAGGTCCTGTTGATGAAGATGAGCACCGAGGTGAGTGCCTCGGCCGCGGCGGCATTGGCAAGGCTCCCGCCGTGCAGGCCGCGCAGTCCGGCCGCCTGCGCAAGTCGCACCGCCGCGGCGCGCGCCTCACGCTTCTCCCCGAACACCAGCACGTCGCAGTCGATCACCGCATCGGTGGCGAGCTTGTGAGCGGCGACGTTGTGGAACGCCGCGACCACGGTGACCTCGCTCCCGAGCAGCTCCTGCGCGCGCAGCGCAGCAGCGCCCGCGGCGGGCAGCTGCACGCGCATCACCTTCGGCGGCACGAGCGGCACGGTGGTATCGATGAGGATCTTGCCGGCCGCGGCGCTGCGGATCTCCGCGAGCGTCTCCTCGTGCGCGGCGTAGGGCACGGTGACGACGATGAGCGCGCCGCGCGCCGCCGCCTCGGCGTTCGCGCACCCGGCCACCGCGCGGCCGCACTCGCGCGCGAGCGCCTCCGCCGCGGCGCGGGCGCGCGCCGCAT
The DNA here is from genome assembly GCA_963825385.1 of uncultured Pseudomonadota bacterium. Taxonomy (GTDB): domain Bacteria; phylum Pseudomonadota; class Gammaproteobacteria; order Steroidobacterales; family Steroidobacteraceae; genus 13-2-20CM-66-19. Next base: position 1,115,177 of record CAWGSX010000003.1, read on the forward strand.
CACGCGAGCCGATCACGACTTCGAGGCCGGCGCGGACCCAGCGGCGCGCAAGCGCAGCCCCGAGCTTGCCCGTGCCGCCGATGACGGCGATGCGGGCTGCGGCGGGTGCGGTTGGTGCGGGATCGGCGGCGCTCATCGGGGCGTTGCGGCTCAGAATTTCAGGCCACTGTCGGTGACCACCGGCACGTTGGTCCAGCGCTCATCGGGCGTGCGGTACCAGCCCCCGGCGGCGAGTGCGCCGCCATCCAGGTGCAGCGTCGTCCCGGTCACCCACGCCGACAGCTCGCTCGCCAGGAACACCGCGCAGCCGGCGGCATCGTCGGGCTGCCCGAAGCGCCCGAGCGGGATCCAGCGCCGCACGTGCTCCTGGTACTGGGGCTGGATGAAGAGCGAGGGCTTCACCTGCTCGGTCTCGGTGGTCTCGGGGGCGATGGCGTTCACGCGGATGCCGTGCGGGGCGAGCTCGAGTGCCAGGCTCTTGGTGAAGCCGGTGACCCCGGACTTGAAGGCGGCGTACACCGCGGCGAGCGGGATGCCGCGGAAGGCCTCGATGGTGGAGAGATTGATGATGCTCGCGCCGCGCTGCGCGCGGCGCAGCAGCGGCAGCGCCGCGCGCGTGACCACGAACATGTGGCGCAGGTTCACCCCGTAGAGGGCGTCCCATTCTTCCTCGGTCGTGCGCTCGAAGGGCTTGATGACGCGCAGGAAGTCACCGACGTTGTTGACCAGGATCTCGAGCGTGCTGCCCTGGCCCTCGATCTCGCGCATCAGTGCCGAAACTGCCGCAGCGTCGCGCACGTCGCACACCTCAACCCAGCTGCCGCGCTCGCCGGCGAGCTCGCCTGCGAGTGCCGCGGCGCGGGCCGGGTCGCTCTCGGCCACGACCACGCGCGCGCCCAGGGCGGCGAACTTGAGCGCGATGGCGCGTCCGATGCCGGCACCGCCGCCGGTGATGAGCGCGGTGCGTCCGGCGAGGCTGATGCTGCTTGGCGGGCTGTCGTTCATTTCAAGGATTCGTGCGCGAAGCCGGGCCCGCTATAGTAACCAAAGGCTCAACGCGCGCGTGCGGGCGTTACGGGGAAGATGCGATGAAACAGGTGGCGATCGGCCTCTACGGGCTGCAGGGCTGGTTCGGCGGTGACTTCGCGCCGGTCACCGAGCTGGTGCGCACCGCCGAGCGCTGCGGGGTCGACCTGGTCAGCCTCACCGATCACGTGGTGATGGGCGAGAACCTCCAGAACTACCCCTACGGGCGCTTCCCCGCTCCGCTCGACTTCCCCTGGTACGAGCCGATGACGGTGCTCGGCGCGCTCGCCGGCTGCACCACGCGCATCCGTCTCTCCACCGGCATCGTGATCGCGCCGTTGCGCTCGGCGGTGCTGCTCGCCAAGCAGATCGCCACGCTCGACGTGCTCTCCCGTGGCCGGGTCAGCATCGGCCTCGGGGTCGGCTGGCAGCAGGAGGAGTACGCCGCCTCCGGGGTGCCCTGGGAGGGCCGCTACACGCGCCTGATGGAACAGATCGCCGTCTGCCGGCTCCTGTGGAGCGAGGCGCCGGCCAGCTTTCACGGTACGACCGTGCAGTTCGAGAAGATCTACTCCTATCCGCGTCCGGTGCAGGGCAGCACCCTGCCGATCTGGCTGGGACTTGCGCCGAACGAGCGCAACATCGCGCGCATGGCCGAGGCCGGCGATGGCTGGATCCCGATGGAGCAGGATCCGGCCAAGCTCGCCCCCGTGATCAAGCGGCTGCGCCAGGAGCTCGCCGCCCGCGGGCGCGACCCGCAGGCCTTCACGGTGCGCGTCGTGCCGCGCTTCATCTTCCGCAGCGATCGCAGCGCCGACCTCGAGGCGACGCTTTCGCAGGTGCCGGCGCTGGTTCAGGCCGGGGCCTCGATGATCGAGCTCTTTCCGGCGCCGTTCTGCCGCGGCGTCGAGGACTTCGAGGCGTTCTGCCGGCGCCTGGTGGCGCTCAAAGACTCCTGAGGAAGCCGATGAGCGCCGCGTTGACCGCCGCGGGCTGCTCCTGCTGCACGAAATGACCGGCGCCCGGGACCAGCACCACCCCGCGCAGGTCCGGCACGCGCCGGCGCATGATCCCGAGCGCATCCTCGGGGATCATCTTCAGCACCACGTCCTCGGCGCCGGCGATGAACAGCGCCGGCTGCGTGATGTCGGCGTCCGCGAAGGGCTCGCCCAGCTCCCAGTTGCGGTCGGCACAGCGGTAGGAATTGAGTCCGCCGATGAAGGTCTGCGCTGCCGGCGCCCGGGTGTACTCGGCGAGGATGTGCTCGAACTCCGCCACCGAGAGCCACGGCCACGGCAGCGGCGGGGCGGGCGCGAGCACGTCGAGATAGCCCGTGCCCCGGGAGGGGAAGCGCGACCAGTCGAGCAGGCGCCCGCCGGCGGCCAGCGCATGCAGGAGACGCAGCAGGAATTCCCGCGGTCGGGCGCCGAGTTCGGCCTCGGCAGGCCCGACTTCCTGGAAATAATGCATGTGAAAGAAATGCTGCCGGGCGAGGGCGGCGAAGGCCTGCGAGGGGCGCACGCCGGGGACGGCAAAGGCGCCGCTGCGCGTAGCGCCCGGGGGCGGATGGCGGCCCATGCCGCCGCGGCCGGCGAGATCGAAATCATACGGGCAGCTCATGATGACCACCGCGGCGACGCGCGCGCCGTGGCGCACGGCGAGGTTGCACACCTGCTGGGCGCCGAAGTCGTGGCCGACGAACACCGCGCGCGGCGCATCGAGGGCATCGAGGAGCCCGAGCATGTCCCGCATCACGACCTCGGCGTCGTACAGCTGCGGATCCGTGGGCCGGTCGCTGCCGCCGTAGCCGCGCTGGTCCGGAGCGATGGCGCGGAAGCCCGCCGCGGCCACCGGCGCCATCTGGTGCCGGAAGCTGTAGCCGAGGCCGGGAAACCCGTGGCAGAAGACCACCGGCGTCCCCTCGCCCTGGAGGGCCACGCGCAGCCGCACGCCGTTGGTGCGGATGTCCTGGTAAGTGAGTGCGCTCATGGAACTATGATGCGCAGGGCACGCGGGAGCTGTCATGCCTAAGATCGACGAGTCGCCGGTCATCGCCTTGTGCTGGGGTACGGTCATCGGCACCCCGCTCGAGGAGCTGATCGGCGCGGCTGCCGGGGCGGGCCTGGGCGCGGTGACGCTCACCGCCGGCATGTACGAGGACGCGCGGGCGCGGGGACTGAGCGATGCGGCGCTGCGCCGCCGCCTCGCCGATGAGGGGCTCACGGTGCATGCCATCGACCCCCTGATCAGCGCGCTGCCGGGGACGCCGCGTCCCGAGGACGTCCCGCCACAGAACCGCGCCTACTTCGAGTTCACCGAGGAGCGCTGCTACCGGGCGGCCGAGGCACTTCGGGCGCAGACGGTTAATCTCGCCCACTTCGGCGGCGGCGCGGTGAGCGAGCAGGCCTTCATCGACACGCTCGGCCCCCTGAGCGAGCGCGCGCGCCGCCGCGGGGTGGATCTCACGCTCGAGTTTCTGCCCGAGAGCGCGATCCCGGACCTGCCGACCGCGCAGCGCATCGTCAGCGCGGTCGGGGCGTCCAACCTCGGGGTGCTCTTCGATACCTGGCATTACGTGCGCCGCGGCGGCACCCCGGCGGGGCTTGCGGCGCTGCCGCCCGGGCTGATCAGCGGCCTCCAGATCAGCGACCGCATCGAGCCGCCTCCCGGCGCGGCCTACACCCCGATGGGCGGGCGGCTCTTGCCGGGGGAGGGGGAGCTGCCCCTGGCGGCACTCCTTGAGGCCCTGTTTGCGCACTCGCCTGGCCTTACGGTGGGGGTGGAGGTCTTCAGCGACGAGCTGCGCGGGCTGCCGGCCCCGGAGGTGGCGCGGCGCGTCGCCGCATCCACCCGCGCGGTGCTTGCGCAAGTGATCCGCGGTTCGCGCTTAAGTGGTTGATCGCAAAGAGCCGCGCCCTGCACCCACGTTGCAGCCCGGGAAGGGTTTGAGTATGCTTCGCGCCCCTTTTAATACCTAAAAGGGCGCGGGGCTTATCCGCGTTAACTCCTTGCCGCACCGGGAAGCCTTCAATCCGGGCGGCTAAATCCGCAAGGAGCACTCATGAGGCATTACGAAGTCGTTTTCCTTGTGCACCCCGATCAGAGCGAGCAGGTGCCCGCCATGATCGAGCGCTACAAGGGCATGATCGCCGCCGGTGGCGGCAAGGTGCATCGCCTGGAGGACTGGGGCCGCCGGCAGCTGGCGTACCCGCTCGCCAAGGTCCACAAGGCGCACTATGTGCTGATGAACATCGAGACGGATCAGAAGACGCTCGATGAGCTCACCGGCGCGTTCCGTTTCAGCGACGCGGTGCTGCGTCATCTGGTCGTCAACATGGACTCCGCTGTGACCGACCCTTCGCCGATGGCGAAGGCGCAGGACGAGGAGGGCGAGGGTGGTGGCCGCCGGCGCGAGCGCGCCCGCGATGACTCCGGCCCCGTCGCCGACGAGGATGACAACCAGCCCGCCGAGAGCGCCTGAAGGCGCCCCAAGTCAGGAGAGATAGCATCATGGCAATGTCCAGAGGACCGGGCGGGGGCGGCGGTGGCAGCCGTTTCTCGCGTCGCAAGAAGTTCTGCCGCTTCACCGCCGAGGGCGTGAAGCAGATCGACTACAAGGATCTCGCCACGCTCAAGGGCTACGTCACCGAGACCGGCAAGATCGTGCCGAGCCGCATCACCGGCACCAAGTCCTTCTATCAGCGCCAGCTGGCGGTGGCGATCAAGCGGGCGCGTTTCCTCGCGCTGCTGCCGTACACCGATCAGCACTAACGGAGAGCCGCCATGGACGTGATTCTGCTGCAGAAGGTGGCGAACCTCGGCAACATCGGCGACCGCGTCAAGGTGCGCTCCGGCTACGGGCGCAACTTCCTCCTGCCGCAGGGCAAGGCGACGCTGGCGACGACCGAGAACGTGGCGCGTTTCGAGGCGCGCCGCGCCGAGCTCGAGCACCTGGCGCGCGAGCAGCTCTCCTCGGCCGAGGAGCGCGCTGCCGCGCTGAAGGACTTCAAGCTCACCATCCGCGCCAAGGCCGGCACGGAAGGCAAGCTGTTCGGCTCGATCGGCACCGCCGACATCGCCGAGGCCGTCTCGCGCGAGGGCTTCAAGGTCGAGCGCAGTGAGGTGCGCCTGCCGGCGGGGCCGCTGCGCATGGTCGGCGAGCACGCCGTGAGCCTGCACCTGCACGCGGACGTGGACGTGCCTCTGCACGTCACCATCGTCGCGGAAGAATAGAGCCTCGCGCGGGCCGCAACGGGTGGCCGGTTCCGCCAAGACGCGCGGGGAGACGGGCTCGGTCGCCCTCATTGATGCGCCGACACCGCCGCACTCAGTGGAAGCTGAGCAGGCGGTGCTCGGCGGTCTGCTGCTCGATGCGGCCGCCTGGGACAACGTCGCCGACTCGGTCACCGCCGAGGATTTCTACCGGCCCGATCATCGCCTGATCTTTGCCGCGATCGGCGATCTGGCCGGCGAGGCCAAGCCCTGCGATGTCGTCACGGTAGCGCAGCACCTCGAGCGGACCGGCAAGCTCGAGGCGGCCGGCGGGCTCGCCTACCTCAGCGCCGTGGCGCGCGATACGCCTACCGCCGCCAACGCGCGTGCCTATGCGGAGATCGTGCGCGAGCGCTCGCTGCTGCGGCAGCTGATCCGCGCCGGCACCGACATCGTCTCCGCGGTCTTCACCAACGACGGACAGACGGCGCGCGAGCTGGTCGACCGCGCCGAGCAGAAGGTGTTCGAGATCGCCGAAGGCAGCTTCCGCAAGCGCGACGGCGCGGTGGCGGTGCGCTCGCTCCTGCCCGCGGTCATCGACCAGATCGATGAGTGGCACAACAATCCGGACTCGATGCGCGGGCTCGCGACCGGGTTCACCGAGTTCGACAAGCTCACCGGCGGGCTGCGCCCCGGGGACCTGGTCATCATCGCCGGCCGCCCCTCGATGGGTAAGTCAACGCTCGCGGTGAACATGGCCGAATACGCGGCCGTGAACCCCAAGACCCGTGCGGCGGTGGCCATCTTCACCCTGGAGATGCCCTCCGAGCAGATCATCACGCGCATGCTGTCCTCGATCGGCGGCGTGCCGCTCAACAGCCTGCGCAGCGGGCGCATCACGGACGAGGACTGGGTGCGCATCACCAGCGCGACCAGTCAGCTCTCGGAAGCCAAGATCTTCGTCGATGAGACTCCGGCGCTGAATCCCACCGAGCTGCGCGCGCGCGCGCGGCGCGTCAAGCGCGAGCACGGCTTGAGCCTGATCGTCGTCGACTATCTGCAGCTGATGCAGGTGCCGGGGACGCAGGAGAACCGCGCCACGGAGATCGCCGAGATCTCGCGCAGCCTCAAGGCCCTGGCCAAGGAGTTGCAGGTACCGGTGATTGCGCTTTCGCAGCTTAATCGAGCCGTAGAGCAGCGCGAGCACAAGAAACCCGTCATGTCTGATCTTCGCGAGTCCGGCAGTCTCGAGCAGGACGCCGACATGATCCTGTTGATTTACCGCGAAGAGGTTTACGACAAGAACACCACCAAAAAGGGCATCGCCGAGATCGACCTCGTCAAGCACCGCAACGGCGAGATCGGCATGTTCCTGCTGACCTTCCAGGGCCAGTACACACGCTTCGCGAACTTCGCGCCCGACTCCTACGCCGAAGGTGTGCTCAGGTGAGCGGTCTCATCCGCGCCCTGATCGACACCCAAGCGCTGCGTCACAACCTCAACGTCATCCGCAGCCGCGCCGGGCGCGCCCACGTCATCGCGGTGGTCAAGGCCAATGCCTACGGGCACGGCCTGGTCAGCACGGCACTGGCGATCCAGGATGCCGGGGCCTTCGCGGTCGCCCGCCTCGAGGAGGGCATGACGCTGCGCGCCGCGGGCATCACCTCGCGCATCGTGCTGCTCGAGGGCGTGTTCAGCCGCTCGCAGCTGAACGATGCTGCGCAGGACCGCCTGGATATCGTGGTGCACGACGCGCGGCAGATCGAGCTCCTCGAGCAGTCCGGCGGCGCGGAGCGCTTCGCGGTGTGGCTGAAGATCGATACCGGCATGAACCGGCTGGGGTTCGCGCCGCGGCAGTTCCGTGCCGCGCTCGAGCGCGTGCGCGAGCTGCCCACACCGCCGCGCGAGCTGCGCCTCATGACGCATCTCGCCTGTGCGGACGAGCGTGACGGGGACTTCACCGCCGCGCAGATGACCCGTTTCGAGGAATGTACGCGTGGACTGGCGTGCGAGACGAGCGTGGTCAATTCTGCGGGTCTTTTGTGTGGCGCGGCGCCGGAAAGCGACTGGGTGCGTCCCGGCATTGCGCTCTACGGCGCCTCCCCGTTCGGGGATGCGACGGCTGCGCATTTTGGTCTCAAGCCGGTCATGACGCTCGAGAGCACGGTGCTCACGGTGCGGCGCATCGGCCGCGGCGAGGCGGTCGGTTATGGCGCGGTGTGGCGCGCCGCGCGCGACTCGGATATCGCGATCATCGCCGCCGGCTATGGCGACGGCGTACCGCGCAGCTTCGAGACCGGCACCCCGGTGCTCATTCAGGGACAGCGCGCGCCGCTGGTCGGGCGCGTGTCGATGGACATGATCGCGGTCGATGTCACCGGTATCCCGGGGGTCGAGGTCGGGACCGCGGCGGTGCTGTGGGGGCGGGGTCTGCCGGTGGAGGAGGTGGCGCGGCATGCGCACACCATTGCGTACGAGCTGCTGTGCAGCGTCAGTCAGCGCGTGCCGCTCGAGCCGGTCTGAACACGGCCCGGCCGCGCAGGCGCGCGGCAGACCAAAGTCCTAGCGGGGGCATCGGAGGCGCGCGGTGCACACCGCGCCCGCACGCCTCAGTTGACGAAGAATCCCATCTTCACGCCGGCCAGCTGGATGACGTCGTTGTCATTCAGCCGCGTGGCGTTGGCGCCGATCGGCGTGCCATTCAGGAGCGGGAAGTCATCGGGCTTGCCGCTGTCGACGTGCACGATGAAGTAGGCGTCGGCGCGGCGGGTGATGGCCGCGACCTGCACACCCGGGCGGCCGAGAGTCGTGAGGGCCTTGCTGAGCTCGACTTCGCGGCCCGCGAAGGCGCCGGAGAGCACCTGCAGCTTGGCTTTCTTGACCGCGGCGGCGCCATCGAGCGCACGCGCCTTGCCGGTGGCGCTCAGGGAAGTGCCGCCGGCCTTTTCGGAGGCCTCGGCCGCGGCGCGCAGCTTCTCCACCGGGCGGGCGGAGGGCTGGATCACCATGGTCTTCTCGAACTCGTCCTGCTGCTCGTCGTCCTCGACGAAGCGCAGCTGATGGTGGCCGACGGTGATGACGTCGCCGTGCTGCAGGGCGTGCTTCTTGATCAGCTTGCCGTTGACGTAGGTGCCGTTGGTGCTGTTCAGATCCTCGAGGAACGAGTCGTTGAGGATGTTGATGATCAGCGAGTGGTGACCGCTGACGGCTGCGTTGTCGATGCGGATGTCATTATCAGGGAGGCGCCCGATCGTGTAGCGCTCCTTGTTCATGTTGTATTCCGCCATAACCTGGCCATCCAGGCTCAAGACCAACCTTGCCATGTGCTTTAGCCCCTACGCGTGTCAGCCGAACCAACCCAGGATCTTGTCGAAAATCTTCGTGCGCGCCGGAAACGGATCCATGATGTGTGCCATCACCACCGAGACGTTGTCCCGCCCCCCATTGTCATTGGCCAGTTGAATCAACTGCTTGGCGACCGTATCCAGATTAGCACTAAAGGTGTTTATGGTTAAATGAATATCTTCGTCCTCGACCATGTCCGACAGCCCGTCGGAGCAGAGGATGAAGACCTCGCCCTTGTTGACCGGGACCTCCTGGATCTCGACGTCGACGCTTGGCTCGACCCCCAGGGCCCGGGTCACGTAGTTCTTGTTCGCCGCGCGGGCCGCCTCCTCGGCGGAGTAGAAGCCGCGGTCCACCAGCTCCTGCAGCAGCGAGTGGTCCATGGTGACCTGCTCGAGCTTGTCGCCGCGCTGGCGGTACAGGCGGGAGTCCCCGACGTGGGCGATGGTCACCTTGTTGTCGAAGAACAGGGCCGCCACCACCGTCGTGCCCATGCCCTCGCACTGCGGCTGGGTGCGCGCGGTCTGATAGATGATCTTGTTGGCGCGGCTGATGGCATCGCGCAGGATGATATTGGGGCGCGACAGCCCGGTCTCGCGGTCCGGGACCGCGAGATCCTCGCGCTGCACGTGTTCTCGAACCAGGTTCACGATGGTCTTCACCGCGATTCCGCTCGCGACCTCGCCTGCGTTGTAGCCGCCCATGCCGTCGGCCAGGACGAGTAGACCTATGTCCGGGTCGACGGCAATCGTGTCCTCGTTGTGCTCGCGCACCTTGCCGGTGTCGGACAGACCGACGAAACGCAGCTTGCTTTTCAAGCTCATGCTGCGCCCTGGTATGCCTTCCGCCACCCGAATGTGAAACGCGTCACTTTCCCGTCCCCGCATGAAGCCGGCATAAGCTAGCATCGCCGGCGCAGGGTCCGAGTGGCTTTGTTCACAAAAGAAGCCTCTCGGCTCACCCCGGCGCGCATCCTAGCTGAAAGTGGACCTACGGCGCATAAATGGCCCGCCTGAACCCGGTGTTTGTGTGCTCAGCCTGCGGGGGCGAAACCCTCAAGTGGCAGGGTCAGTGCCCCCTGTGCGGGGAGTGGAACTGCCTCGAGCCGCGCACCGCCCCGCGTGCCCGCGGCGGCGCCGCCGCGGCAGCGGCCGTCAGCCTTTCCGCCGAGCGGCAGGCGACGGGCGGCAGCGAGCGGCTGATGAGCGGCGAGGGGGAGCTGGATCGGGTGCTGGGAGGGGGGCTGGTGGCCGGCTCGGTGATCCTGCTCGGCGGGGACCCCGGAATCGGCAAATCCACGCTGCTGCTGCAGGTGGCGGCGCACGTGGCGCGCACGCGGCCGGTGCTCTACGCAAGCGGCGAGGAGTCGGTCGCGCAGGTGACCCTGCGCTCGCAGCGCCTGGGCCTTGCCGGCGAGGCTCTGGGGCTGGTGTGCGAGACCGACCTGCCGGCGATACTCGCGCTCGCCGCCGAGCGGCGCGCGGCCCTCCTGGTCATCGATTCGATCCAGACCGTGCAGACCGGAGCGGCCGGCACGCTCGCCGGAGCGGTCTCGCAACTGCGTGAATGCACGGCCGAACTGGTGCGCTTCGCCAAGGGCAGCGGCTGTGCGGTGGTGATCGTCGGCCACGTCACCAAGGAGGGCACGATCGCAGGTCCGCGCCTGCTCGAGCATCTGGTGGACACCGTGCTCTATTTCGAGAGCGAGGCCGGCAGCCGCTACCGCATCGTGCGCGCCACCAAGAACCGTTTCGGGGCGGCCAACGAGCTCGGCTTCTTCGCCATGACCGAGAGCGGACTCAGGGAAGTGAGGAACCCGGCGGCGATTTTTCTCTCCCGTGCCAGCGCGCCTGCGCCCGGGAGCATGGTCACCGTGGCCCGCGAGGGCGGCCGGCCGCTCCTGATCGAGCTGCAGGCGCTGGTCGACCGGCTGCGCTTCGGCACGCCGCGGCGTATCGCGCAGGGACTGGACGCCAACCGCGTGGCGATGCTGCTCGCGGCGGCGAACCGCCACGCGCAGCTGAACCTGCAGGAGCACGACGTGTTCGTGAACGTGGTCGGCGGCATGCACATCGAGCGAGACGGCGGCGGACCTGCCGGTGCTGCTCGCGCTCGGCCTCGAGCCTCGAGAACCGCCCGCTGGCTGCGCACTTGGTGGCCTTCGGCGAGGTGGGCCTCACCGGGGAGGTCCGGCCCGTGGCCTACGGCGAGGAGCGCCTGAGGGAGGCGCAGGAAGCAGGGCTTCCGCACCGCGATCGTGCCCAGGGAGAACGCGCCGCGGCATGCGCCGCCCGGCATGGAGATCCTCGCCGTGGCGCGCATCAGCGAGGCGCTCGAGGCCGCGCGCGGCCTCACCTCCTAGACACCCTTCACCGCCGCCGGCGGGCGCACGCGCACGGTGCGGATGGCGTTATCGGCGATCTGCAGCACCTCGAACTCGTAACTGCCGACCCGCAGCGCCGTGCCGCGGTCGGGGATGGTCTCCAGGTGCTCAAGCAGCAGGCCGTTCAGGGTCTTCGGGCCGCCGGTCGGCAGCTGCCAGCCCAGCGCCCGGTTGAGGGCGCGGATGGTGGCGCTGGCGTTGACGATGAAGACGCCGGGGCGCTCGCGGTGGACGTCCTTGTGCGTGATGGTCGCGGGGTCGGTGGTGAACTCGCCGACGATCTCCTCGAGGATGTCCTCGAGCGTCACCAGCCCCTCGATGTCGCCGTACTCGTTGACCACGAAGGCGAGGCGGCGCCGGTTGCGCTGGAACTGCGTGAGCTGCACGTTGAGCGGCGTCCCCTCCGGCACGAAGTAGGGCTCGCGGTTGCGCGCAACCTCGATCAGGCGCTCGCGCGTCAGTGTGCCGCGCGCCAGCTCCTGCGCGACGCGCTTCATGTGCAGGATGCCGATGAGATTATCGAGCTCGCCGTCGTAGACCGGCAGGCGGGTATGCGGCGTCTGGCGCAGCTGATCGAGGATGTCGTCCCAGTCCTCCTGCACGTCGATGGCCGCGATCTCCTGCCGCGGGATCATGATGTCGTTGACCGTGACGCGGCCCAGATCGAGGATCGAGAGCAGCATCTGGCGGTGACGCGCGGGGATCATCGGCCCCGCTTCGGCCACCACCGTGCGCAGCTCCTCGGCGCTGAGCGCCTGGTCGTGCGCCTGCGCGCGCCGCCACGCCGAAGATGCGCAGGAACCCGTACGCCAGCTTGTTGGTGCAGCCACAGCACCGGGCGCGCCACGAGCACCAGCGCGCGGTAGATGCGCGCGGCGCTGCAGCGCGACCGACTCCGGGTTGTGTCGCCGCATAGATCTTGGGCGCGAGCTCGCAGAACACGATGACAATGACGGTGAGCGGCGAAGCCGGTGATCGGCACGGCGTACGCTGGCCGGTGCGCTGCGCGAGGATGGTGGCGATTGCGGAGGCGAAGACGCTGGCGGCCGCGAGGATCACGAGGTTCGCGCCGAGCCAGTCATCGGGCTTCTACAGCAGGCGCTCGAGCAGCGCGCGGCGCGATGCCCGGCCTGCGCGCGGTGGCGGATGCGGTAGCGGTTGACCGACAGCATCGCCACCTCGGTGCCCGAGGAGAAGGCGATGACGACCAGCAGGAGCACCAGGAGCGCCGGACGAGGAGCATGGTGGTCGAGCGAAGTTCAAGGCAGCCCTTTCCGGCTGAGGTTCTGGCGCGAAGGCGCGTGCTGCGGCGCCCGGGCGCCCGTGATGCCCGCGCCCGGGCCTAGCATAGAGTGTTGCCGGGTGCGCGGAACAACGACCGGCGCACCCTATAATCTCCCCGCCAGATTCACCTCGGCACCTCCATGTTCGACAACCTGACCGCAGCGTCTGTCCCGCACCATCGAAACCCTGCGCGGCAAGGGCCGAATCACCGAGGACAACGTCGCCGAGGCCCTGCGCGAGGTTCGCATCGCGCTCCTCGAAGCCGACGTCGCGCTGCCGGTGGTGAAGAGCTTCATCGAGGCGGTCAAGGCCAAGGCGCTCGGCGCCGAGGTGCCTCCAGCCTCACGCCCGGGCCAGGCCTTCATCGGCATCCTGCACAGGAGCTCGTTGAGCTCATGGGCGGGCCGCGGGCGGGCTTCGCCTGCGGGCGCAGCCGCCGATCGTCGTGCTGCTTGCGGGTCTGCAGGGTGCGGGTAAGACGACGACCGCGGCGAAGCTTGCGCGCTGGCTCATCGAGCGCGAGAAGAAGCGTGTCCTGCTGGTGAGCACGGACGTGCGCCGTCCGGCGGCGATGCTGCAGCTCGAGCGACTTGCCGAGCCAGGTCGGCGCGCAGTATTTCCCCGCCGAGCGCCGCCGCGCCCCCGCGGACATCGCTCGCGCGGCGCTGGAGCAGCGCGAGCCGCGGTGTCTTCGACGTGCTGATCGTCGATACCGCCGGGCGCCTGCACGTGGACGAGGCCTGATGCAGGAGGTGCAGCGAGATCGATGCGGCCGTGCACTCACCGAGCGCCTGTTCGTGGTCGACGCCATGGCGGGTCAGGACGCGGTCAACGCCGCGCGCGCCTTCGGCGCCGCGCTCGCTCTGACCGGGATCGTCCTCACCAAGGCCGACGGCGACGCCCGCGGCGGCGCGGCACTCTCGGTGCGCCAGATCACCGGCAAGCCCATCGTGTTCATGGGCGTCGGCGAGAAGACCGAGGCGCTGGAGCCCTTCGATCCGGAGCGCATGGCCTCGCGCATCCTCGGCATGGGCGATGTGGTCAGCCTCGTCGAGCAGGTGCATCGGCAGGTCGACCACGAGGAGGCCGAGCGCCTGGCGCGAGAAGGTCGTCAAGGGCAAGGGCTTTGACATGGCAGACCTCAAAAGCCAGCTCGAGCAGCTGCAGAAGATGGGCGGCGTCGGCGCGCTGATCGACAAGTCGCCGGCGGCGGCGGTCAAGAAGGGCCGATCTCGCCGAGCAGGGCGACAGGGATCTGCGCCGCCAGATCGCCATCATCAATTCCATGACCCCCGGGAGCGCCGCAATCCGGGGCTCATCGACGGCTCGCGCCGCCGCCGGATCGCCGGGGGCTCGGGTACCCAGGTGCAGGACGTAAACCGCCTGCTGAAGCAGTTCATGGAGATGCAGCGCGTCATGAAGAGCATGAAGGGCGGGGAGCTCAAGCGCCTCATGGGGGCCTTCAAGGGGGGGCTGCCGCCGGGCTTCCCGCCCCGCTGAAGGGGCGCGGCTGCGCCGATCGCCCGGGTAAGGCGCGGAACCCCGCGTCGCCCTTGGAAAAACTGGCGCCCAGGCGCCGGCTTGCGTAGAATCCGCGCTCTTTTTTGGGGCCCCTAAGGGCCCCTCCTTAACGCAACGAGAGCGATTATCCGATGGTAACTATTCGCCTGACGCGGCGTGGGGGCGCAATCAGCCCTTCTACCACGTGGTGGTGACCGACAGCCGCAAGCGCCAGGGTGGCCTGAGCCTGGAGCACGTGGGATTCTTCAATCCGATCGCCCGCCGCGGCGAGCAGAAGCTGAAGCTCGATCTGCCGCGCATCGACTACTGGGTCGGCAAGGGGGCGCAGCCCTCCGAGCGCGTGGCGCACCTGGTGGCCTCCTACCGCAAGCAGGCCACCGCTTAAGGCAGTGAGTTAAGGGTCGGCGCCAGCTGCTGCCGCAGGGCGGGCGGCGCGGATCCGGGATGAGAACCGTGGAGTGGGTGCAACTCGGCCGACTGGGTGCCCCCTACGGCATCAAGGGCTGGATGCACGTCGAGTCGCACACCAAGCCCGCGGTGCGGCTCCTGGAGATGTCCCCCTGGGAGCTTAAGCTGCCGGGTGGTGAGCGCGAGAGCCGTCGTGTGCTCACCGGGCGCGCCCACGGGTCGAGCCTGGTGGTGAGCCTCGAGGGTGTGAGTGACCGCGATGCCGCGGCGCGCCTGACCGGCGCCTGGGTCGAGATCGAGCGCGCGGCGCTGCCGCGGCCGGCGGAACGCGAGTACTACCAGGCGGACCTTTTGGGCCTGGTGGTGACGAACCTCGAGGGGATCGCGCTCGGCAGGGTGAGTCACTTCATCGATGCCCCCGGGGGCACCGTGATGGTGACCAAGGATGTGGCGGGGCGCGAGCACTGGATCCTCGCGCAGCCGAAGCACCTGAAGAAGGTGGACTTGAGCGCCGGGGCCATCACGGTGGACTGGCCGGCGGAGCTGGGCTAGGGGCGCCATGCACATCGAGGTGGTGACGCTGTTTCCGCAGATGATCACCGGGGCGCTCGGCTTCGGCATCGTCAGCCGCGCCCAGGAGCGCGGACTGCTGCGGGTGGGCACCGAGGACCCGCGTGCGCACACACACGATGTGCATCGCACGGTCGATGACCGGCCCTATGGCGGCGGGCCGGGCATGGTGATGAAGCCCGAGCCGCTGACCGCGGCGATCCGCGCGGCCGCGGCGCGGCTGCCGGCGGGCAGCCCGCGGGTGTACCTGTCGGCGCAGGGGGAGCTGTTCACCCAGGCGCTGGCGCAGCAGCTCGCGGCACTGCCGGGCCTGCTGCTCGTGGCGGGACGCTACGAGGGCGTCGACGAGCGCGTGGTGGAGCGCGACATCGACCGGGAGATCTCGGTCGGGGATTACGTGCTCTCGGGCGGGGAGCTGCCGGCGTTGACGGTGATCGACGCGCTGGCGCGCCTGTTGCCCGGGGCACTGGGTGATGAGCGCTCGAGCGCGGAGGATTCCTTCGCGCAGGGGCTGCTCGACTGGCCGCACTACACGCGGCCGGAACTGTTCGAGGGCCGGCGCGTGCCGGAGGTTTTGAGTTCCGGTGACCACGCCGATATCCGGCGCTGGCGCCTGGAGCAGGCGTTGCGGCGCACACTCAGGCGCCGGCCGCAGTTGCTGAAGCCCGCGGCGCTGTCGCCCGAGCTCAGGCGGGTGTGGGACGAATTGCGGGCCGCAGACGCGGCCGCCGAAGAAGATCGAGGTGACAAGACATGAGCAACAAGATCATTCAGGACATCAACAAAGAGCGCATGACCCGCGCCATCCCCGAGTTCAAGCCGGGCGACACGGTGGTCGTGCAGGTGAAGGTGGTCGAGGGCGACCGCGAGCGCGTGCAGGCCTACGAGGGCGTGGTCATTGCCAAGAGCAACCGCGGCCTGAATTCCTCCTTCACCGTGCGCAAGATCTCCCACGGCGAGGGCGTCGAGCGCGTGTTCCAGACCTACAGCCCGGCGATCAGTGACATCAGCGTCAAGCGTCGCGGCAGTGTGCGGCGCGCCAAGCTCTACTACCTGCGCGACCTGTCGGGCAAGGCGGCCCGCATCGAAGAGAAAATCTGACCCAATGCCGGAACGCGGCCGCGGCGCAGCGCCGGCGCCGCGGCCAAATTGCCGCACGAGGCCGTAGATGACAGCGCGATCGTTCTTCGCAGGGTTGTGGCGTGGCCTGGACGGGCTGCGCAAGGCTCTGCACCTGATTCTGCTCCTGGTGATCTTCGGGGTGCTGTTCGGGGTGCTGCGCGGCTCGGTGCCGCTCGTGCCGGCCAAGGCCGCCCTGGTCATCGCCCCGGAAGGACCGCTGGTCGAGCAGCTCTCCGGTGATCCGCGCGCGCGCGCCTTCGATGAGGCGATCGGCAACGCGCGCCAGGAGGCGCTGCTGTGGGACCTCACCGAGGCGATCCGTGCCGCCGCCGGCGACAAGCGCATCCAGGTGCTGGCGCTCGACCTGGACAAGCTCGAGAGTGCGACCCAGCCGGCACTCGCCGAGCTCGCCGGCGCCATCCGTGAGTTCCGCGCCTCCGGCAAGAAGGTCATCGCCTACGGCGTGGAGTTCAGCCAGGAGCGCTACTACCTCGCCGCGCAGGCCGACGAGATCTACCTCGATCCGATGGGCTTCGTGCTGGTGCAGGGCTATGACCGTTACCGCACCTACCTCAAGGATGCCCTCGACAAGCTCGGCGTCGACATCAACGTCTTCCGCGTCGGCACCTACAAGAGCGCGGTCGAGACCTTCACGCGCACCAGCATGTCGCCCGAGGACCGCGAGGAGAGCCGCGCCTACCTCGGCGCCCTGTGGACCAGCTACCAGGACGCGGTGACCCAGGCGCGCAAGCTCCCCGGCGATGCGCTCGCCCGCTACACCGACACCTTCCTCACGAGCGTGCCGGACGCGCGCGGTGATGCCGCGCAGGTGGCGCTGGCGCAGAAACTGGTCACGGGACTTAAGTCGCGCATCGAGGTCGAGCAGCACCTGACCGAGCTGGTGGGCAAGAACGATGAGGGCGACTCCTTCAGCGCCGTCGGCGCCGATGACTACCTGCGCGTGGTTAAGGCGGAGAAGAAGCTCAACCTCGCCAAGCAGAAGGTCGGCGTCATCGTCGCCGAGGGCGAGATACTCGATGGCGAGCAGGCACCGGGTACGATCGGCGGTGACTCGACCGCGCGCCTGATCCGCGAGGCGCGCAACGACAAGGACGTGAAGGCCGTGGTGCTGCGCGTGGACAGCCCCGGCGGCAGCGTGCTCGCGTCCGAGGAGATCTACCGCGAGCTGCAGGCGCTCAAGGCGGCCGGCAAGCCCCTGGTCGTCTCCATGGGCGGCTACGCCGCCTCCGGCGGTTACTACATCTCCGCGCCGGCCGATGAGATCTGGGCGAGCCCCGCCACCATCACCGGCTCGATCGGCATCTTCGCCATCATCCCCACCGTGGACCGGACGCTCGGCAAGATCGGCGTGAGCGTCGATGGGGTGGGCACCACGGCACTGTCCGGCCAGCTGCGCCTGGACCGCCCCCTGAGCGAGGGCGCGAAGGCGGTGCTGCAGGCGGTGACCAGCCACGGTTACGACGAGTTCGTGGCGCGCGTCGCCAGCGGCCGCAAGAAGACTCCCGCCGAGGTGGATGCGATCGGGCAGGGCCGGGTGTGGGCCGGGATCGATGCGCGCCGCATCGGCCTGGTCGACGAGCTCGGCTCGCTCAACGACGCGGTCAAGGCGGCCGCGCGGCGCGCCAAGCTTACCGACTACGCCCCGAAGTTCATCGAGCCCAAGCTCACCTGGCCGGAGACGCTGGCGATGAATCTGCGCGGGGAGCTGCTGCGCCTGTTCCTGCACGCCGACCCCGAGCGCAGCGCGCTCGCCCGGCTGGCCGCCAGGCTCGACCCGGTGGCGCACCAGGTCGCGGTGCTCAGCCGCTTCAGCGAGCCGGACCGGCTCTACGCCTACTGCTTCTGCGAAGTGCGCTGAGCGCGCGCCGCCTCAGGCGGCACGCGAGCGCAGCGTCGACCAGTCGAGGATCACCTTGCCGGACCTGCCCGAGCCCATGGTCTCGAAGCCCTCGATGTAGTCCTGCACGGCGAAGTGGTGGGTGATGATCGGTTCGAGCTTCAGCCCGCTCTGCAGCATGCTCGCCATCTTGTACCAGGTCTCGAACATCTCGCGCCCGTAGATGCCCTTGAGCGTGAGTCCCTTGAAGATGACCTGATTCCAGTCGATCGCGGTGTCCTCCGGCGGGATGCCGAGGATCGCGATCGAGCCGCCGTGATGCATGGTGCGCAGCATCTCGCGCAGCGCCTGGGCATTACCGGACATCTCCAGCCCGACGTCGAACCCCTCCTGCATCCCTAACTCGCGCATGGTGTCATCGAGCGACTCGCGGCTCACGTTGATGGCGCGGGTCGCCCCCATGCGGCGCGCGAGCTCGAGGCGGTAGTCGTTGACGTCGGTCACGACGATGTGCCGCGCGCCGGTGAAGCGCGCCACGGCGGTCGCCATGATGCCGATCGGCCCCGCCCCGGTGATGAGCACGTCCTCGCCCACCATGTTGAAGGCGAGCGCCGTGTGGGTGGCATTGCCGAAGGGATCGAGGATCGAGGCGATGTCATCGCCGATCGAGTCGGGGAGCTTGAAGGTGTTGCCCGCCGGGATCGCCAGATACTGCGCGAAGGCGCCGGGGCGGTTCACGCCCACCCCCACGGTATTGCGGCACAGGTGGCGGCGGCCGGCCCGGCAGTTGCGGCAGTAGCCGCAGGTGATGTGGCCCTCACCGGAGACGCGATCGCCGGTTTTTAAGCCCTTCACCTCCGAGCCCATGTCGACGATGCGGCCGCAGTACTCGTGGCCGACGGCCATGGGTACCGGGATGGTGCGCTGCGCCCAGGCGTCCCACTTATAGATGTGCATGTCGGTGCCGCAGATCGCGGTCTTGGCGATCTCGATCAGCACATCGTTTGGGCCCACCTTCGGCTCGGGGATGTCCTCGAGCCAGATGCCGGGTGCAGCCTGCTGTTTCACCAGTGCTTTCATGTTGTTCTTTCGTGAAACGGAAAGTGGGGGCGCTAGCGGATGACCGCAAGCTCGCGGCCGACGCGCACGAAGGCGGCGAGCGCCGCTTCGAGCTGCGCGCCCGAAAGCGCCGCGGACATCTGCGTGCGAATGCGCGCCTGCCCCTTCGGCACGACCGGGTAGGAGAAGCCGATCACGTACACGCCTTCCTCGAGCAGGCGCTCGGCCATGCGCGCAGCGAGCGCGGCGTCGCCGAGCATCACCGGGATGATCGGGTGCTCGCCGGGCTTGAGGTCAAACCCCGCCCGGGTCATGCCGGCGCGGAACTGGCGTGCGTTCTCGAACAGGCGCAGGCGCAGCTGCGCGTCCTGCTCGAGCAGATCGAGCACCGCGAGTGAGGCGGCCGCGACCACCGGCGGGATGCTGTTGGAGAACAGATACGGGCGCGAGCGCTGCCGCAGCCACTCGACCACCGTGGCGCCTGCGGCCACGTAGCCCCCGCTGCCGCCGCCGAGCGCCTTGCCGAGGGTGCCGGTGAGGATGTCGACGCGTCCCATGACGCCGCAGTGCTCGTGCGTGCCGCGCCCGGTGGCGCCCATGAAGCCGGTCGCATGCGAGTCATCGACCATGACCAGCGCGTCGTAGCGCTCGGCGAGATCGCAGATCTCGGCGAGCCGGGCGATGAAGCCGTCCATGGAGAACACGCCGTCGGTGGCGATGAGGCGCGTGCGCGCGCCCGCGGCCTCCTTGAGGCAGCGCTCGAGCTCCCCCATATCCGAGTTGGCGTACCGCAGGCGCTGCGCCTTACACAGGCGGATGCCGTCGATGATGCTGGCGTGGTTCAGTGCATCGGAGATGACCGCGTCGCGCTCATCGAGGAGCGTCTCGAACAGACCCCCGTTGGCGTCGAAGCAGGAGGAGTAAAGGACGACGTCGGGCATGCCGAGGAAGCGCGCCAGGCGCCGCTCGAGCTCTTTGTGCGTGGTCTGGGTGCCGCAGATGAAGCGCACCGAAGCCATGCCGTAGCCGTACTGATCGAGCGCGCGCTGCGCCGCGGCACGCACCGCCGGGTGGTTGGCCAGGCCCAGGTAGTTGTTGGCGCAGAGGTTGATGACCTCGCGGCCGCCGGCCTCGACCTCCGCGCCCTGCGGCCCCTCGATGACCCGTTCGGGCTTGTAGAGGCCCTGGGTCCGCAGGGCCTGCAGCTCGTCCCGGAGGCGCGTGGTGAGGCCGCTGTCCATGGCGCGCAATTATACTTGAGCCTCCATGGAGGAGCCCGAGCGTCCCGTTGCAGACATAAGCCGGATCGACCGCTGGCTGTTTGCGGTGCGCCTGGCCGGCTCGCGCACGCTCGCCAGTCAGGCGGTCGGCGGCGGCAAGGTGCATGTCAACGGCCAGCGCGTAAAGCCTGCGCACCGGGTGCGGGTGGGGGACCGGGTGAGCTTGCGGCGCGGGGCGCTGGAATTCGAGTGCGAGGTGCGCGCCCTGCCGCCGCGGCGCGGCCCGGCGCGCGAGGCCTCACTATGTTACCTGGAGAGCCCGGCGAGCCGCGCGGCGCGCGAGGCGTTCGGCGAGCGCATGCGCCTGGGTGCGGCGGCGGCGCCGCGCCCCGCGCAGCGCCCCGACAAGCACGGCCGCCAGCGCCTGCGGCGCCTCAAGGGTCGCATTTGAGCCCCGGAAGGTCGCCGCAAAGCATGTCCGGCCGCAGTTAAGGCCGCAGACTCGAAACGCAATGCGCCCGTGTGGCGCACGCCCGGTACCAGCCCGCCACGAGGTGGCCCATGACGCTCAGCGTGTTTGACATCTTCAAGGTCGGAATCGGCCCCTCGAGCTCGCACACCATGGGCCCGATGCGCGCCGCGCGCGAGTTCGTGGCCGGGCTCAAGCGCGACGGGCTGCTCGAGGCGACGCAGCAGGTCGCCGTGCGCCTGTACGGCTCGCTCGCCCTCACCGGCGTCGGCCACGGCACCGACCGCGCCGTGCTCGTAGGACTCGAGGGCGCGCTGCCCGAGAGCGTCGATCCCGACAGCATCGAGCCGGCCGTGCAGCGCATCCGCTCGAGCGGGCGCATCCGCCTGCTCGGGGAGCACGAGGTCGCCTTCGATGAACCCATGCAGCTGCTGTTCATGATGCACGAGCGCCTGCCACGGCATTCCAACGGCATGCGCTTTACCGCGCTCGGCGCGGGAGGCGCGGTGCTGCGCGAGGAGGACTACTACTCGATCGGCGGCGGCTTCGTGGTGCGCGGCGATGAGAATGAGGCGCGCGAGACGCGCGAGCACCGCGCGCCCCCCTATGCGTTCGAGTCCGGCGAGGACCTGCTGCGGCTGTGCCGCGATCACGGCCTGGAGCTGTACGAGCTCATGCTCGCCAACGAGCACACCTGGGCTGCACCCCAGGAGGTACGCGCCAAGCTCCTGCACATCTGGGAGGTCATGCAGCGCTGCGTCGAGCGCGGCTTTCGCCAGACCGGGCTGCTCCCCGGTGTCCTCAAGGTGCGCCGCCGTGCGCCGCGCCTGTACCGCATGCTCACCGAGAGCGGCACGCCCAAGCCCCTCGATGTCATGGACTGGGTGAACGCCTACGCGCTCGCCGTGAACGAGGAGAACGCCGCGGGGGGGCGGGTGGTGACGGCGCCCACCAACGGTGCGGCCGGCATCGTGCCGGCGGTATTGCACTATTACCGCCGCTTCGAGAGCGGCGCCAACGAGGAGGGGGTGATCCGCTTCCTGCTCGTCGCGGCCGCCATGGGCATGCTCTACAAGAAGAACGCCTCGATCTCCGGGGCGGAGATGGGCTGCCAGGGCGAGGTCGGCGTCGCCTGCTCGATGGCCGCGGCGGGACTGGTGGCTGCGCTGCAGGGCACGCCCGAGCAGATCGAGAATGCGGCCGAGATCGGCATGGAGCACAACCTCGGGCTCACCTGCGATCCGGTGGCGGGCCTGGTGCAGATCCCGTGCATCGAGCGCAACGCCATGGGCGCCGTCAAGGCCATCAACGCCGCCCGGCTCGCCATGCGCGGGGACGGCTCGCACAAGGTCTCCCTCGATCAGGTCATCGCCACCATGCGCCAGACCGGCATCGACATGTCGACGATCTACAAGGAAACCTCACAGGGCGGGCTCGCGGTCAACGTCCCGGAGTGCTGAGGCGGCGCTGCGGCCCGCTACGGGCCCGTCCGGTGCGCCGGCGGGTTCTTCAGCCCAGGAAGCCGAACAGCCGCGCGGGCGGGGTCTCGTGCTGCACCTCGCGCAGCGCCGGCGCGGCGACCTCACTCCAGCCTTCGCACGCGAAGGTGAGCGTGCACAGCGCCGCGGTCCCCAGGCCGCCGTGCTCGGCATCCGGTGCCAGAAGCTGCACCAGCTCGGAGAGGCCGGGATTGTGGGCCACGACCATGAGGTGAGCGATGCGCGGTCCGGTGCCGTGCACCACGGCGAGCAGCTCGCCGCTCGCCCCCAGGTAGAGCCCGTCCTCGCGCACGATGCGCCGCGCCGGGATCGCCAGCTCCCGGGCGACGATCTCGGCGGTCTGCTGGGCGCGGCGCGCCGGGCTCACCAGCATCAGGTCCGGCAGCAGCTCGAGTTCGAGCATGCGCCGCGCGATCGCCTCGGCGGCCTGCTGGCCGCGGCGGTTGAGCGGGCGCTCTAAGTCGGAGATGCCCGCATCCTTCCAGCGGGCGTCTCCATGGCGCATGAGCGTCAGCCGCTTCATGCGCGGCAGGCTCTCATCCGGGGACTTCCACGAACACCCGGCCTTGGTCGATGCGGGCGGCGAAGGTCTGCAGCGGCTCGTAGGCAGGCGGGGTGAGCGCTTCCCCGGTCTTCACGCAGAAATGCGCGCCGTGACGCGGACAGATGATCTGGCAGTTCTCGACCTGGGCGTTGCCCAAGGTCTCGCCGTCGTGGGTGCACATGTCCTGCACCGCGTACACCCCCTCACCGCAGCGCACCACCGCCATGGCGTAGCCCTCGACGAAGACGGCGAGCGGCTCGGTCTCGCTGAGCTCGCTGGCGGCGCCGATATCAACCCACTTTGAACTCATCAGTTGCCTTTCAGAACATCCCCGTCTGCAGCCGCGCCGCCTCGCTCATCATGCTCTGGTTCCACGGCGGATCGAAGGTCAGTTCCACCCTGACCTCGCGCACCGTCGGTATGCGCGCGATCTTATCGCGCACGTCATCGACCAGGATCTCCCCCATGCCACAGCCGGGCGCGGTGAGGGTGATTTTTACCTCCACCGTGCGCGTACCGTCCTCGTTGGCCTTCACCTCGCAGTCATATACCAGGCCCAAGTCCACGATATTGATGGGGATCTCCGGGTCGTAGCAGGTGCGCATCTGCGCCCACGCGAGCTGCTTCACGTCCTCCTCGCTGGCGTTGGGGGGGAGCTGCGGCGGGGCGACCTTCTCCTGGCCGATGGCATCGGCGTCCTCACCGGAGAGGCGAAACAGGTGCCCGTCGATGTAGACGGTGAAGCTGCCGCCGAGCGCCTGGGTGATGTAGCCGGCCTGGCCGGTCTTCAGGTTCACCTCCTGGCCTGCGGGCACGAGTACCGCGCGCACCTCGCGGCTGATGACGAAGGGTTCGTTTTCCTGGCGGCGCATCGCTAGGGGCTCACTCGGTGGAGACCGTGGCAGCACCGCGCTCGAGCGCGGCGTTGAGTGTGTGCCAGCACAGGCTGGCGCACTTCACCCGCGCCGGAAACTCGCGCACGCCGGAGAGCGCGGCGAGCTTGCCGAGGGTGGGATCGGCCGGGCCATCGCGGGTGAGCAGCGCGTGCACGCGCTCGAACAGGGCGCCGACGGTGGCGCGGTCCTTGCCCTTGACGGCCTCGGTCATGAGTGAGGCGGAGGCGGTGGAGATCGCACAGCCCTTGCCCTCGAAACGGATATCGGCAATGCGTTCCCCCTCCAGGCGCACCTCCACGGTCAGGCGGTCGCCGCACAGCGGGTTGTGGCCTTCCGCGTGCGCGTCCTGGTGCTCGAGGTGGCCGAAGTTACGCGGATGGCGGTTGTGATCGAGGATCACGTCACGGTAGAGATCCTTGAGATCCATCAGCCGAACACCTCGCGCGCGCGCTTGAGGGCGGCCACCAGTGCGGCCACATCCCCCTCGCTGTTGTAGCAGGCGAAGGAGGCGCGGGCCGTGGCCGGGACGCCGAAGAAGGTCATGACGGGCATCGCGCAGTGATGACCCGTGCGCACCGCCACGCCTTCCGCATCCAGAATCGTACCCAGGTCGTGCGGGTGCACACCGGCCATCGTGAAGGACAGCACCGATGCCTTGTGCGCGGCGGTGCCGATCAGCTCGATCCCCGGCAGGCGGCTGAGCTCGGCGGTGGCAAGGCTCAGCAGCCGCGCTTCGTGCGCGGCGATGGCGCCAAGTCCCAGGCCCTCGACGTAATCGAGGGCGGCCGCCAGCCCGACCGCGCCGGAGATGTTGGGCGTGCCGGCCTCGAACTTGTAGGGCAGCTCGTTCCAGGTCGACTTCTCGAAGCTGACCGTGAGGATCATGTCACCGCCGCCCTGCCAGGGGGGCATGGCGGCGAGCAGCGCTTCGCGTCCATAGAGCACACCGATGCCGGTCGGGCCGTAGAGCTTGTGACCGGAGAAGACGTAGAAGTCGGCGTCGAGGTCGCGCACGTCGACCTCGAGGTGCGGCACGGCCTGCGCGCCGTCGACCACCACCACCGCCCCCACCGCATGCGCGGCGGCAATGATGCGCTTCACCGGCAGCACGCTCCCCAGTGCATTGGAGACGTGGGCCACGCCGACCAGGCGCGTGCGCGGCGACAGCAGGCGCCGGAACTCCTCGAACTCGAGCTCGCCGCGGCGGTTGATGGGCGCGACTTTCAGGGTGCAGCCGGTCTGCTCGCACACCATCTGCCAGGGCACGATGTTGGCGTGGTGCTCGAGCGCGCTGATGAGGATTTCGTCCCCGGGCCCGAAGCGCGGCCGGGCGTAAGCCTGGGCCACGAGGTTGATCGCCTCGGTGGTGCCGCGCGTGAAGATGACCTCGCGCACCGATGCGGCATGGATGAAGCGCCGCACGCGCTCGCGTGCGCCCTCGAAGGCCGCGGTGGCCGCCTGGCTGAGCGCATGCACGCCGCGGTGCACGTTGGCATGGGAGTGAGTCTCGTAATGGTCCACGGCGCGGATCACCGCGAGCGGACGCTGCGCGGAGGCGGCGCTGTCCAGATACACCAGGGGGTGGCCGTTGATGCGGGTCTCCAGGATCGGGAAGTCGCGCCGCACGCGCGCGACGTCGAGCGCGGGGGCGGGGCCTACGGACAGGGGATTGGCTACCATTTACAGAAGCTCCTTCAGGGCCTCATCGCGCAGCACGCCGGCGAGGTGTTCCTCGATCTGGTGGCGCAGCGGCGCCACCTCAATGCGTGCGAACGCATCGGCGAGGAATGCCCACTTCAGCAGGCGCTGCGCGGTGTGCGGGTCCAGGCCGCGCGCGAGCAGGTAGAACAGCATGTTGTCATCGAGCTTGCCGGCGGTCGCGCCGTGCGCGCAGCGCACCGCATCGGTGTAGATCTCCAGCTGCGGGCGCACGTCGATCTCGGCCTGCGCGCCGGCGAGCAGCCCCTTCAGCGACTGCTGCGAGTCGGTGCCGGCGGCGGCACGGGCCACCACGATCTTGCCGTTGAAGGCCACCCGCGCGCGCCCGGCGGCGATGCCGCGGAACAGCTGCTCGGTGCGCGTCTGCGGCGCCTCATGGTGAACCACGGCGTAGCTGTCCTGGACCTGCTGGCCGTCGCCGAGGGCCACCGCAGCCATCGACAGGCTGGCTTCGGCGCCGGCGAGGGTCACGCTCTGCGTGGAGCGTGCGGCACGCGCCCCCGTCGACACCGCGTGCAGCGCATAGTGCGCGCGGGCCGCTGCGCTCACCTCCAGGGTGTCGAAGTAGACGCTCGTGGCGGACAGCTCCTGCAGACGGTAGTGCCTGAGGCGTGCACCCTCGGCGAGGGTGGCGCGCACCGCGGCGTCGACGAAGCCGCCGGTCTGCGCCGCGCTCTCGTGGCGCTCGATGAGCTCAAGTGTCGCGCCGGCGCCGAGCTCGATCTCAAGCCGCGGATAACTCGCCCCGGCCTCGGCTTCCGTGCAGGAAACGAACACGAGCTCGAGCCGCGCGCTCGTGCGGTCCGGCACGCTCACGCGCGCGCCATCGGTGGCGAAGACCGCGTTGAGCAGGGCAAAGCGCGCATCGCCGCGCGGCGGGGGCCGGACAGGGGACGGTGCGCTCAGGCGGGTAAAGACCCCCGTCGTGCCGGCTGACAGTTCCGGCCGGAAACGGCCGTCGCTGAAGACGTAGCGGGTGAAGCCCGGCACGGTGGCGGGCAGGGCGCGTGCCTCCGGCGCGGCAGCGGCGGCTGCGGGGCTGAAGCGCACCCGCTCGAGCAGACGCAGGTTCGCGTACTTCCAGTTCTCATCGCGCGTGAGCGGCAGGCCCTCGGCCGCCAGTGCGGCGAGCGCGGCGCGCCGGCCCTCATCGGCGGGCGCGGCGGCGGCGGCGAAGTCCGCGGTGATGCGGGCGGTGAGCGCGCTCACGGCAGTCCCTAAGCGGCCTCGCCGGCCAGGAAGTCGTAGCCGCGGCGCTCGAGCTCGAGCGCGAGCGCCTTGTCGCCGCTTCGCACGATGCGGCCGCGGATGAGCACGTGCACGAAGTCCGGGATGACGTAGTCGAGGAGGCGCTGGTAGTGGGTGACGAGCACGCACGACCTCTCCGGTGAGCGCAGTGAGTTCACCCCGGCGGCGACCACCTTCAGGGCATCGATGTCCAGGCCCGAGTCGGTCTCATCGAGGATGGCGAGCTTCGGTTCCAGCACCAGCATCTGCAGGATCTCGTTGCGCTTCTTCTCACCGCCCGAGAAGCCCTCGTTCACCCCGCGCGACAGGAAGCTGTCGTCCATGCGCATGAGCTTCATCTTCTCGCGCACCAGGGTGAGGAAATCGAACGCATCCACCTCCGCGAGCCCCTGCGCCTGGCGTGCGGCATTCATCGCCGCCTTGAGGAGGTAGACGTTGTTGACCCCGGGGATCTCCACCGGGTACTGGAAGCCGAGGAACAGGCCCGCCCGCGCGCGCAGCTCCGGCGCCAGGCTCAAAAGGTCCTGCCCCTCGAACTGCACGCTGCCGGAGGTGACCACATAGCCCGGCCGCCCGGCGAGGACGTTGGCGAGCGTGCTCTTGCCCGAGCCGTTCGGGCCCATGATGGCATGCACCTCACCGGCACGGACGGCAAGCGTCAGCCCGTTCAGGATCTTCTTGCCATCGACCGTGGCGTGCAGGTTCTCGATCTTCAGCATGGTCTCGCTCATGGTTGTTCAGCCCACCGCGCCCTCGAGGCTCACCGCCAGCAGGTTCTGTGCCTCGACCGCAAATTCCATCGGCAGCTCCTTGAAGACGCTCTTGCAGAAGCCGCTGACGATCATGTTCACCGCATCCTCCTCGCTGATGCCGCGTGCCAGGCAGTAGAACAGCTGGTCGTCGCTGATCTTGGAGGTGCTCGCCTCGTGCTCGACGGTGGCGGAGGGATTCTTGACCTCCACGTATGGGAAGGTGTGCGCGCCGCAGCGCCCGCCCATGAGCAGCGAGTCGCACTGGGTGAAGTTGCGCGCGCCCTGGGCGCTCGGCAGGATGCGCACCAGCCCGCGGTAGGTGTTCTGGCCGTGCCCGGCCGAGATGCCCTTGGAGACGATCGTGCTCTTGGTATCGCGGCCAATATGGATCATCTTGGTGCCGGTGTCGGCCTGCTGGTAATTGTTGACGGTCGCCACCGAGTAGAACTCCCCGACCGAGCCGTCGCCCTTGAGCACGCAGCTCGGGTATTTCCAGGTGATCGCCGAGCCGGTCTCCACCTGCGTCCAGGAGATATGCGAGTTTTTGCCGCGGCACTCGCCGCGCTTGGTGACGAAGTTGTAGATGCCGCCCTTGCCCTCGGCATCACCCGGGTACCAGTTCTGCACCGTCGAGTACTTGATGAAGGCGTCATCGAGCGCCACGAGCTCCACTACCGCCGCGTGCAGCTGGTTCTCGTCGCGCTGCGGGGCGGTGCAGTTGTGCACGGCGAAGCCCTTGACCAGATACGAGTGCGGCTCCGCCTGCGTCTCGAAGTTGTAGACGTACCCGCTGTAGGGCTGACGCTGGATGCGCCGGATCGGCACCAGGAAATAACCATCGCGGCGGACCACCCGGCGCCCGCGCGTCTTCTGGCTGTGGCACAGGGTGTAGCGCTCGCTGTGGTGGATGATGCGGCCGTCCTTCATGGTCTCGTCGAAGGCCTCGCGGCAGCCCATGTAGGCGAAGATGCCCTGGCGGCTGAGCATCTCCTGCAGCTGGAATGCGAGTGTCTTGGAGACGGTGACACAGCGCAGCGTGGTGAGCGGGCCGCGCCGGCCGACGCTGCCATCGCCCAGGTAATAGGTGTCGGTCGCCAGCTTTTGCCGCGCCGGGGGCAGGTCCATGACCGCTTTGCTGAAGCGCTTGCCGGGCGCGTACTGCCCGCCGTGCTGTTTAAGCGCGCTGCACAGCTCCTCCGAGTACACCACGACATAGAGGCCATGACGCTTGCGGTCCCGGAAGCGGCGCGGTTTCTTCCCGGTGAGCTTCTTGACCAGCCGCTCGATCTCATCGGCGAGATGCGGTTGGTGGTCGCCGAGACACCATTCCGCCGCCTCGCAGCCGTTGAACCGGGTGACACAGCCCTCGGCCACGTAGTAGCCGAGGAGCGTGAGGAAATCATCGCTCAGGCTCGGGTCGTCCCGCTCGACCTTGTTGATCGGAAAGACCAGCAGGTCGCCCGCAGCCAGATCCCGGGCCGGAACAAACTGCGGCTGCGCGGCTTCCAGGCGCTTCGCATCGATGTCGGCCCAGCGGCCCGGACCGCGGGTGCAGCGCTGCACGTCCTTGCGCCGGATCGCCAGGACCGGGTGCTCGCCGGTGACGTGAAAGCGATTGGCGGCGCTGCGCGGGGTGATCTCAATGAGGTCACCGCGGAAGCGGCGGCGCATGATCTTGCCGACCTCGGTCTCCTCGCCGTGCTCGTTGAGGACGATATCGTGCAGGGCCACGTCGCGGATGCAGCGCATTTCGTCGCCGCAGGAGACCTCCTCCCATGCCGGCAGGCATCCTTCCAGGTAGCTCACGTAAGCCCCATCATCCGCGATGATGAGGGTGCGCTCGAACTGACCGGTATTCGCCGCGTTGATGCGAAAGTAGGTCGACAGCTCCATCGGGCAGCGCACGCCCTTGGGGACGTACACGAACGAGCCGTCGGTGAACACCGCGGAGTTGAGCGTGGCGAAGAAGTTGTCGGTGTAGGGCACGACACTGCCGAGGTAGCGCTCGATGAGGGCCGGGTGGTCGCGCACCGCCTCCGAGAAGGGGCAGAAGATCACCCCGGCCGCGGCCAGCTTCTCCTTGAACGTCGTCGCCACCGACACCGAGTCGAACACCGCATCGACCGCGACGCCGGCCAGGCGCGCGCGCTCGTGCAGCGGCACGCCGAGCTTCGCATAGGTCTCGAGGAGCTTGGGGTCCACTTCCGCGAGACTCTTGGGTCCGTCCTTCTTGGCCCTGGGGGCGGAGTAGTAGGAGATCGCCTGGTAGTCGATGGGCGCGACCTTGAGGTGCGCCCAGTGCGGCTCGCTCATGGTGCGCCAGTGCCGCAGCGCCTGCAGGCGCCACTCGGTGAGGAAGGCCGGCTCACCCTTTTTGCGCGAGATCAGGCGCACCACGTCCTCATCGAGCCCCGGGGGCACGGTATCGGAGTCGATCTCGGTGACGAAGCCGTGCTGGTAGCCGCGCGAGATCAGCGCCTCAAGATCGCGCTGGCTTTCCTTGACCGATTCGTTCATGGCCGCACCGGCACGCGCACCGTGGCCGCCTTCATCTCGCGCTCGAGCGTCGGCAGCCGGCTCGGCGCGGCATCAAGACCGGCGAGCTGCGCGAGACTCACGTCGGTCAAGGAGCGGCGGATGGCGAGGTTCAGGCGCTGCCAGACGCGGCCCACGCGGCAGCTGCCCTCGATCTCGCACTGGCCGTAACCGGCCGAGCAGTCGGTGAGCGCCACGGGGCCCTCGAGCGCATCGAGAATGGCGGCGGCGCTGATCTGCGCGGCCGGACGCGCCAGCTGATAGCCCCCGTGCAGGCCGCGGGTGGAGACGACGAGACCGGCGCGCTGCAGCTGCTTGAGAAGCTTGCTGACCGTGGGCGCGGCAATATGCGTCTGCTCGGCGAGCGCAGCGGCGGTCTGCACGCGCGCGGGCTCCCCGGCGAGCGCGGCGAGCAGTACGGTCGCGTAATCGGTAAGACGGCTGATGCGCAGCATGGCGGGCACCGGTCAAGAACAACTAGGACTATTTTAGTACTGATTGCCCGGCAAACCAAGCCGCCCGCGGCCCGGGCGGGGAGTGATTTGCTATCCTTAGCGGCCCCGAACCGGGGCAGATTTCCCCACGCCGGCACCAGCAGCGGCCCGATCAGGCCGCGACGGCGGCGAGTCAATGTATGCGGAGGAAGGCACGATGAACGCGAACGAGCTGATGCACACGGCGAAGGCCATGGTGGCGCCGGGCAAGGGCATCCTGGCTGCCGATGAGAGCACGAGCACCATCAAGAAGCGCTTCGACAGCATCAAGCTCGAGTCGACCGAGGAGCACCGCCGCACCTACCGCGAGATGCTCTTCACCGCCCCGGCCACCGCCGAGTCGGTGAGCGGAGTCATTCTCTATGACGAGACCATCCGCCAGAAGACCAAGGACGGCACGCCGTTCCCGCAGTACCTGATGAAGCAGGGCATCGTGCCCGGCATCAAGGTCGACACCGGCGCAAAGCCCCTCGCGGGCTTTCCCAATGAGACCATCACCGAGGGACTCGACGGCCTGCGCGAGCGTCTGGTCGAGTACCGCAAGCTCGGGGCGCTGTTCGCCAAGTGGCGCGGGGTCATCGACATCGGACAGGACATCCCGAGCAGCTATGCGATCCAGGCCAACGCCGGGGCGCTGGCGCGTTACGCCGCGCTGTGCCAGGAAAACGGCATCGTGCCGATCGTCGAGCCGGAGGTGCTGATGGACGGTGCCCACTCGGTCGAGCGCTGCGAGGAGGTCACCAACCAGGTGCTCTCGACTGTGTTCCGCGAGCTGTTCGCGGCACGCGTGCTGCTCGAGGGCATGGTGCTCAAGCCCAACATGGTCATCTCCGGCAAGAAGGCCGCGCACCGCGCCGGCCCGGAGGTGGTCGCCGAGGCCACGCTGCGCACGCTCAAGCGGCATGTGCCGCCGGCCGTGCCGGGCATCGCCTTCCTCTCCGGAGGTCAGTCCTCGCAGGAGGCGACGCTGCATCTGGCTCTCATGAACCGCATCGGCGCACCGCTGCCGTGGGCGCTCACCTTCAGCTACGGGCGCGCCCTGCAGGATGATGCGCTCAAGGCCTGGGGCGGGACGGCGGGGAACTTCGGCGCCGGCCAGAAGGCCTTCGCCAAGCGCGCCCGCCTCAACGGGCTCGCCGCCGCGGGGCGCTACAACGCGCAGATGGAGGATCAGGCCGCCTGAGCGCGGGCACGATCGCGCGCGTGGCAAATCCGACAACCGAGAGCGCACGTCCCGCCGCGGACGCGGCGGACGTGGTGGTGGCAGTGCGCGATGTGCACTACGCCATCGGCGGCCGCCCGGTCTTCGAGGGTCTCGATCTGAGCATGCGGCGCGGCCGCATCACGGCCATCATGGGGCCCTCGGGGACCGGCAAGACCACGCTCCTGCGCCTGATCACGGCGCAGATCGCCCCTGATCGCGGCGAGGTGCGCGCTTTCGGGGAGAACCTCGCGGATTTGAGCGGCCGGCAGATCTACCGCCTGCGCCAGCGCATGGGCATGCTGTTCCAGAACGGCGCGCTGCTCACCGATCTCACCGTCTTCGAGAACGTCGCCTTCCCGGTGCGCGAGCACACCGATCTCCCCGAGCCGCTGATCGAGAAGCTCGTGCTCACCAAGCTCCAGGCGGTCGGCCTGCGCGGGGCCGCGCAGCTGATGCCCGCCGAGCTCTCCGGCGGCATGGCGCGTCGCGTCGCGCTCGCCCGTGCCATCGTCATGGATCCGGAGGTGCTCATCTACGACGAGCCCTTCGTGGGCCTGGATCCGATCTCGCTCGGGGTGATCCTGCGCCTGATCAAGCACATGAACGCGGCCCTGGGGCTTACCAGCATCGTGGTCTCCCACGACGTGCAGGAGCTCTCCACCATCGCCGATGACAGCTACCTCCTGTCCGGCGGCCGGGTGGCCGCCGCGGGCGGCCCGGATGAGCTGCGCCGCAGCGACTCACCCGCCGTGCGGCAGTTCATGACCGGGGGCGCGGAGGGGCCGGTGGCCTTCCATTACCCGGCTCCCGATTACCTCACGCAGCTTCTGGCCGAGGCGTGATGGCGGCCAACGGCGGCAAGGATCTCGGACGGGCTGGGGCGCGTGGGCGCGACCGCGCTGTTCCTGGTGCGCTTGCTCGTGCAGTGCCTGCCCGCGTTTGCCCGGCCGCGCCTGATCGTCGCCCAGATCTACAACACCGGCGCGCGCTCGCTGATCATCATCATGCTCTCGGGCCTGTTCGTGGGCATGGTGCTCGGCCTGCAGGGCTACGATCTGCTGCAGCGCTTCGGCTCCGAGGACGTGCTCGGCAGTGCGGCCGCGCTCGGACTGTTGCGCGAGCTCGGCCCGGTGATCACGGCGCTCCTGTTCGCCGGCCGCGCCGGCACCGCCCTGACCTCCGAGATCGGCCTCATGCGCGCGACCGACCAGCTGACCGCGATGGAGATGATGGCGGTGGATCCGCTGCGCTATGTCGCCGCGCCGCGCTTTCTCGGCGGGGTGATCGCCATGCCGCTGCTCACGGCGATCTTCGCCGTGATCGGCCTGTTCGGCGCCCAGCTCATCGGCGTGCAGCTGATGGGCGTCGATGCCGGGGTATTCTGGTCACAGACGCAGGACTCCGTGCACCTGCGCGACGTCAACGAGGGTATCGTGAAGAGTGTCGTGTTCGGCGTCGCCTGCTCGCTCGTGGCCGTGTTCGAGGGCTACAACTCCGAGCCCACCGCCGAAGGGGTGGGACTGGCGACGACGCGCACCGTGGTCACCTCCTCGGTGCTCATCCTGCTGCTGGACTACGTGCTCACGGCGGCCTTCCTGTAAGGGGAACCTATTGCCATGCGTGCCAATCGAACTCTAGAGATCGGGACCGGCCTGTTCGTGCTGCTGGGTTTTGCGGCGCTGCTGTTTCTCACCACGCAGCTGCCGGCGAGCGGGGTGAAGCTCGGCGGCGCGAAGAAGGGCTTCATGGTGAGCGCGGAATTCGACAACATCGGTGACCTCAAGGTCGGCTCGCCCGTCACCATGTCCGGCGTGCGCATCGGCGAGGTCACCGCCATCAGTTTCAATCCGAGCGACTACAAGGCGCTGGTGAAGATGCGCTTTGATCCGGCGTTCAACAAGATTCCCGATGACAGCTTCGCCTCGATTCAGACCCAGGGGCTGCTCGGGGGCAAGTACATCGGCCTCAGCCCCGGCGGGGATGACCAGTTCCTGAAGGAGGGCAGCATGATCGAGCAGACGCAGTCGGCGCTCGTGCTGGAGAACCTCATCAACAAGTTCTTCGCCAACTACACCAGCAAGGGCAGTGGCGACAGCGGCAGCCAGAATTCGGATTCGCAGAACAAGTCGGAGTCGAAGAAATGAGATACGTGGGAATGTTCGCAGGCCTTATGCTGGCGACGAGCGCCGCCTTCGCCCAGGCGCCGGCCGCTGCGGCGGGTGCCGGTCCCGCGGAGGTGGTGCAGGCGGCCGCGCAGGGGCTGCTTACCGCGCTCGACAAGGATCGCGAGGGCTACCGCAAGGACCCGGCCAAGATGGAGCAGCTGGTCAACACCTACCTGCTGCCGCATTTCGACACCGAGTTCTCCTCCAAGCTGGTGCTCGGCCAGTACTGGCCCAAAACCAGCCCCGAGCAGCGCAAGGCCTTCATCGATGCCTTCTACCACTCGCTCCTTTCCAACTACGGCACGGCACTGGCCGGCTTCACCGCCGACCGCCTGAAGATCTTCCCGACCACTGCCGCCGCCGATGCCACCCGCGCCACGGTGCGCACCGAGATCAAGCGCGATGACGGCAGCCGCATCTCGGTGAACTACTACATGAAGAAGAATCCGGACGGCTGGAAAGCCTGGGACGTGGTGATCGACGGCATCTCCTACGTCAACAGCTACCGCGAGGACTTCCGGCCGCAGCTGGAATCGCAGGGCATCGACTCGGTCATCCAGCGCCTGAATGCCGGCGAGAAGCCGGAGGCGATCGGCAAGACCACCAAGTGAGGCGCGACGGCATGCACGGCAACGGGGAGTTTGCGCTCGCGCCAGCTGAGGCCGGCGTGCTGCGGGCACGCGGTGCGCTGGTCTTCGCCACCGCCCGCGCCGCACGTCTGGCCGGACTTCAGGCGCTGCGCGGCGCCACCGCGCCGCAGGGCATCGACTGTGCCGAGATCACGCGTGCGGACAGCGCCGGGCTTGCGGTGCTTCTTGACTGGCTGGCCGCGGCGCGGCTGGCCGGCCGGCCGCTGCGCTTTGCGAACCTCCCCGCAGACCTGACCGCGCTCGCGCGCATCAGCGACCTCGCCGAACTGCTGGCAAGGGGCGTCTAGGGCCTGCAGGGCTCAGCGCGGCGGGGTGCTGCCCTGGGGCGGCAGCGCCGGCGCGGCGGACTTGGGCGGCGCGGCGGGCGCTGTGCTGTCGGAGTCCTGCGAGGCCTCCTCGAACAGCTTCTGCTCCTCCTCGTCCTCGTGGTGCGTGGTGTCGCCGTACACCTTGAAGTCGCGCTGCTGCAGGTACACGTTGCGCACCAGCGCGTACGGATCGTAGGCACTGTCAACCGTCGGATCCAGCGGCAGCAGATCGACGCGGGCGTGGATGACTCCCAGGCCCCACAGCGGCCATTCCACCCAGGGGTTGCGGATGAAGTAGCGCGGATCGGCGAAGTACTCCGGGAGCTTGCCGAACGCGTCGCGCACGTCGGAGGCGCCGAAGAAGGGTAGTACCAGGTACGGGCCGGTGCGCATCCCCCACTTACCGAAGCTCTGCCCGAAGTCGCGGTCGTTGCGGTCCAGGCCCGCCCGCGTGGCCGGGTCGAACAGCCCCCCCACGCCGAAGGTGGTGTTCATAAGCAGGCGCGCCGTGTCGTTGCCGAAGGCGCGCAGCTGCCCCTGCAGCAGGTCGTTGATCATCACCTTGGGATAGGCGAGGTTGCTGAGGAAGTTGCTGACGCCGTTCTGCGCGAACGCCGGGACGACGCGGTGGTAGCCGCGCGCCACCGGGCGCAGCACCGCGTGATCGAGCGTCGTGTTGAATTTGAAGGTGGTGCGGTTCATGCGCTCCCACGGATCGCGCGGGGTGCGGGTGCTGCCTGGCGGCAGCGTCGCGCAGGCGGTGAGGAGCACAAGTGACAGGCACAAAAACAGCGTACGCGGCGCGCGCATGGTCTTCCCGGGATGCCTACAGGTCAGATCGGTGAGCGCGGCATTGTAGCAGCCGCGGTGCGCCACGCCGTGTAGGCGCCTGTCCGGACCTGCCTCAGCGGCCGCCGCGGCGGCCGGACTGCTGCTGGCCCTGGTCACCGCCGTCGGTCAACTGGCGTTTGCGCATTGACATGAGGTAATCGCGCAGCTCATCCAGACGCGCCTGGTAGCGCTCGCGCTGGATCTGGCTGAGGTGCGGGGAGGCGAGGGCGAGCTGCAGCTGCTGGACGGCGAGGGCGAGGTTGCCGCCGGAGATCTGGTATTCGCCCATGTAGTAGTAGGCATCACCGGTGTCGCCGGCCGCGCTGGCCGCGCGCGCGATGAGCCGGATCTGGTCCGGGCTCGGTGCCACGTTGTTGAACAGGTCGAGCAGCATCGTATGCGCATCGTCGGCCCTGCCCGCGGCCATCAGCTCCTCGGAGTAGCGGATGGTCACCGGCACGTTGCGCGGGAACAGCTGCGCCATGCGCGCGAAGCTGGCCAGCGACTCCTTGACGTGGCCGGCCTTGGCCTGGGCCTGCGCGAGCGCGATGTGCAGCAGCGTGATCGTCTCGTACTGCCGCACGAGCGGGGTGAGGACCTTGATGGCCTCCTCGGCGCGGTTATGCTGGGTGAGGGCGAGCGCGTAGCCGTAATGGTCGGCCAGATCCGCATCGCCGCGCGCGATCTTGCGCTCGTAGTAGCCCACGAGGTCAACGTCCGCGGTGGTGGCAAGGACGCGCACGCGCTCGCGGACCAGCTCGTAGCTGGGCGAGTCATGACCGGTGCGCGCCGGGAACTGTGCCGCGCGCGCCCGCGCCTCGGCGATGCGGTCGGTGGTCACCGGGTGG
The DNA here is from genome assembly GCA_963825385.1 of uncultured Pseudomonadota bacterium. Classification (GTDB taxonomy): domain Bacteria; phylum Pseudomonadota; class Gammaproteobacteria; order Steroidobacterales; family Steroidobacteraceae; genus 13-2-20CM-66-19. The sequence goes on from CAWGSX010000003.1 coordinate 1,151,347, forward strand.
TCGACGAGCATGGCCGGGATGTAGGTGGCGGCCAGACCCTCGTGCCGGCTCATGGTCTCGAAGAAAGTCGCCATGGAGTTGGCATCGAATCCGGCGCCGGCCAGATAGCCGATGCCGACGCGGTCGGCCTCCATCTCATTGTCGCGGGTGAAGTTGATCTGCTGCTGCACCGCGATGCCCTGGGCGGCCGCGACCGCGCCCTCGATGGCCTGGCCGCCGCCTGCCGCCCCGAGCAGGATCGCGCCGATCATGGCCGCCGCGGTGGTCATGGCCTGCTGGCTCTGCGCACGGATCTGGCGCGCGATGTGATGCTGGGTGACGTGCGCGATTTCGTGCGCCATGACGCTCGCCAGCTCCGACTCCGTGCCGGTGGCGAGGAACAGTCCCTGGTGAATGAAGACGAAGCCGCCGGGGATCGCGAAGGCGTTGATGCTGTCGTCCTTGATGACGAAGAACTGGAAGTCACGGCCACCGTCGGCGCTCTGCGCCGCCAGGCGCTGGCCCAGACCCTGCAGGTACTCGCTGACCTCCGGGTCCTGCATGAGCGCGTTCTGATCCTCGAGCTCGCGGGTGACCATGGCGCCCAGCCGGAACTCGTCCGTGCGCGAGATGTAGGCGGCCGCCGGGCTGCCCATGTCGGGCAGGTCCGAGCCGGCCGGGGGCGCATTGAGCGCGATCTGGCGCGTGGACTCGTCCGCGACCGCGACCGCTGCGAAGGCGACGAGCGCGGAGGCAATAACTGAAACTAGGCGGCGCATTGAGATAAGACCGCCGGACGCGGTGGCAAGTTTCCGTGCGTTTACAAGCGCTTACAAGCGCGGGGTGGGGCTTCCGGCCCCAAGGTTACACCTAGAGGATATCGGATGCGAAATCAGCCAGCCGCGAGCGCTCGCCGCGCACCAGGGTGATGTGCCCGGAGTGCGGCCAGCCGCGGAAGCGGTTCACCGAGTAAGTGAGGCCGGAGGTCATTTCCGTCAAGTACGGGGTGTCGATCTGGGCGATGTTGCCGAGGCAGGCGAGCTTGGTGCCCGGGCCGGCGCGGGTGATCAGGGCCTTCATCTGCTTGGGGGTGAGGTTCTGCGCCTCATCGAGGATCAGGAAGCGGTTGAGGAACGTGCGCCCGCGCATGAAGTTGAGCGAGCGGATCTTGATGCGGTTGCGCAGCAGGTCGTTGGTGGCCGCGCGCCCCCAGTTGCCGCCCTCCTGGGAGCCGGTCAGCACCTCGAGATTGTCCATGAGCGCGCCCATCCACGGCTCCATCTTTTCCTCCTCGGTGCCGGGGAGGAAACCGATGTCCTCGCCGAGCGGGATGGTGACGCGGGTCATGATGATCTCGGCAAAACGGTTAGTCTCCAGTGTCTGCATGAGACCGGCCGCGAGGGCGAGCAGCGTCTTGCCGGTGCCGGCAGGCCCGAGCACGGTGACGAAGTCGATGTCCGGATCCATGAGCAGGTTGAGGGCGAAGTTCTGCTCGCGGTTGCGCGCGGTGATGCCCCAGACGCTGTGACGCTCGTTGCGGTAGTCGCGCAGCAGCTCGATGGTCGCGGTGTCCCCGGCGATGCGCCGCACGATGCCCTCGATCCCTTCCGGGGTGTCCTCGAACAGTCCCTGGTTCGGCTGCCACTCGCGCACCGCCGGCCCGGTGAGCTCGTAGAAGGTCCGGTCGGCCTCCTTCCAGGAGCGGATATCGCGGCTATGGCTCTCCCAGAAGTCCTTGGGCAGTGCCGCCATGCCGCTGTAGAGGACGTCGGAGTCCTCGAGCGTCTTGTCGCTGTAGTAGTCCTCGGCATGCACGCCCACGACCGCTGCCTTGATGCGCAGGTTGATGTCCTTGGACACCAGGATCACCCGCGCATCGCGCTGCTCGTTCTGCAGCGCGAGCGTCTGCGCGAGGATGGCGTTGTCGCCGCCGCCGCCGGGCAGCCCTTCGGGCAGGACGCTCGTCAGCTGCCGGGTCTGGAAGAACAGCCGCCCGCTGGAGGGCTTCTTGCCGTGGTTGCCGGAGTAGCCCGAGGGCAGCGGCAGGCCGCGGTCGATCTGCTCCTTGGTGGCATCACGCATCATGTCGTCGAGGAAGCGGCTCACCTGGCGCACGTTGCGTGAAGCTTCCGACAGGCCCTTCTTGTGGGCGTCGAGCTCCTCGAGCACGACCATGGGCAGGTAGACGTCGTGTTCCTCGAAGCGGAAGATCGCCGCCGGATCGTGCATGAGCACGTTCGTGTCGAGCACGAACAGGCGCCGGCCGGCCCGGGAGCGACCCTTCACTTCGCGGATTTCGCCCGAGGCGGCCGTGGGACCGGGTTCATAAACGCTGCGCTGCTTCAAGAACTTCCTCCGCGTGGCCGGGAACCTTGACGCCGCGCCATGCCTGCACCAGGCGCCCGCGGGCGTCGATCAGGAAGGTGCTGCGGTCGACTCCCAGGTACTTTCTGCCGTAAAGGCTTTTCTGTTTGATGACATCAAACAGCTTGCAGACCTTCTCGTCGGTGTCGGCGAGCAGCGGGAAAGGCAGGGCTTCCTTCGCCGTAAATTTGTCATGCGAGACCACGGTATCGCGCGAGATGCCGACGATCTGCGTCTTGGCCTTGCGGAAGGCCTGGTCCCGATCGCGGAAGTCCTGCGCCTCGCGGGTGCAGCCGGAGGTCATATCGCGCGGGTAGAAGTAGACGACGAGATTCTTGCCGGCTGCATCCTTCAGCCTCCACGTGCCGCCGCCCGTCATGGGCAGGGAGAAATCAGGCACCTTGCTGCCGGTCTCGAGCTTGGGCATCTCTCTTCAGGATTTTACCGGTTCGAGGATGGCATCGAGGTTGAGCGAATCGCAGAACTCCATGAACTCCTCGCGCAGGTGCGCGACGTGGATGCGGCTCGGCACGTTGACGATCATCTGCACGGCGAACATCGGTGCCCCGGTATGGGCGGCCGGGTAGCTGCGCGTGGAGACCTCGGCGATATCGATGCCGCGGGTGGCGAAGAAACCGGACAGGCCCGAGACGATGCCGCTCTGATCGAGGCACACGACATCGATCGAGTACGGCAGCATGTCCGTGCGCGCCGTACGCGGCTCGGTGCGCTTGAGGTGGATGCTTAAGTTGCTGGTCTCGGCCAGGCGCTTGAGCTCGGTCTCGAGCTTCGCCAGCGCGTGCCAGTTGCCCGAGACGAGCAGGAGCATGGCGAACTCGGTGCCGAGGCTCGCCATGCGGCTTTCGCTGATGTTGCCGCCGGACTCGCTGATAATGCGCGTCAGCTCGTGAACCATGCCCGTGCGGTCGCTGCCGATCGCCGAAACGGCCAGGTGCTGCTTCATCTGTAGGTTGGCGTTCGCGTGGGCGGTTCCGGTTAAGGCGGCCTGGGTTTCAGTGTAGCAAGGAGGGCGCGGCGCGTGCGACTGTTGCCGCCACCGCACGGCTTGAGCTCTTGCCTCGGCCGGAGCCGCGCCCGTAACATCGGCGCTTCCCCCGCGGATTGTCCGTCATCCCCCATGTTCGCAGGCAGCTTCGTCGCCATCGTCACGCCGATGCGACCCGACGGGTCCGTTGACTTCGAGGCCTGGGCGCGTCTGATCGAATGGCACATCGCCCAGGGCACCAACGGCATCGTGGTCGGCGGCACCACCGGAGAGTCGGCGACGCTCACCGATGCGGAGCTGCGCGAGCTCACGCTGCGCGCCTACGAGCAGGCGCATCGCCGTGTGCGCATCGTGGCGGGCGCCGGCACGAGCAGCACCGCAGGCACCGTGGCCCGCGTCGCGTGGCTGCGCGAGCTGCCCATCGACGGACTGCTCTTGGTCACGCCCGCCTACAACCGTCCCTCACAGGAGGGACTGTTCCAGCACTTCGCTGCCGCCGCCAGTGCTGCGGCGGGCATGCCGGTGCTGCTCTACAACGTGCCCTCGCGCACGGCGGTGGACTTGCGGCCGGCAACCGCCGCCCGCCTGTCGCGGCTGCCGGGGATCGTGGCGCTCAAGGAGGCGGTTCCGGAGGTTACGCGGGTGCGAGAGCTCATCGCCCAGTGCGCGCCGGGCTTTGCCGTGCTCAGTGGGGATGACGCCACGGCCCGCGCGGCGCTGGCGGCCGGCGCCCGCGGGGTCATATCGGTGACCGCGAACGTTGCGCCGCGGCTGATGTCACAGATGGTTCAGGCCGCGCTCGCCGGGGCAGCGGAAGAGGCCGAGGCGCTCGACCGGCCGCTCGCCGGCCTGCACCGCGCCCTGTTCGTCGAGGCGAATCCGATCCCGGTGAAGTGGCTTTTGAGTCAGATGGGCCGCATCCCCGGTGGGGTAAGATTGCCCCTGACCCCCCTCGCCGAGGAATACCGGCCGGATGTGCTGGCCGCGGCGCGCGCGTGCGGGATAACGGGCCTGTGAGGCTTTGGAAGGTGCGACCGACGATGATGAGGTTTGTGAGTGTGCTGGGTCTTTGCGCGGCGCTGGTCCTGTGCGGCGGCTGCCGGGTGTTACGTGGCGCCAATTCCTGCCATAAGCCGCAGCCCTACATGGCCGCGAGCAGCGTGCCGCCGCTGAAGATCCCCGAGGGGCTCGATGCGCCCGACACGACCAATGCGCTGAAGCTGCCGACCCTGAACGAGCCGCCGCCGCCGCGGCGCTCGAGCAAGGACCCCTGCCTGGACGAGCCCCCGCCGTTCAAGGTGGCCAAACCCGCCCCGGCTCCGCAGGCGTAAGGCATCGAGCCGCGCGGCGGATGCAGCTGCGCCCGCCATGCTTTATCATGCGCGCCCCCGGGGCCGCCGGCACGCGGGTAAGTCTTTGATCGGAGAGGTGGCCGAGCGGTCGAAGGCGCTGGACTGGAATTCCAGTAACATCTCAACGGGTGTTCGTGGGTTCGAATCCCACCCTCTCCGCCATCTGCTTTTTCCGGGGCGGCCCTCAGGATGGGGCGCCAGCCCCGCGCGGGTGACCGCCAGGCCGCTGCGGCAGCAGCCACACGCAGCCCACCACGAAGATAAGCAGCAGCAACGAGGCGAGCGGCCGGCTGACGCCGAGGCCGCCCTGCGCCGGGGGCTTGTCGAAGAAGTCACCGAGCGTCGCCCCCAGCGGTCGGGTCAGGATGAAGGCGGTCCAGAACAGCACCACATGCGAGAGGCGCGTGAAGAAATAGGCCGCCGCCAGCAGCCCGAGTGCGCCGAGGAACAGCAGGGCGCCGCCGCCGTAGCCTAAGCCCGCATCGGCGGCCCAGTCACCGAGCGCCGTGCCGAGGGTCTGCGAGAAGGTGATCGTGACCCAGTAGAAAGCTTCGACGCGCGGGGTGTTGACGCTGTTGACGTTGAGGGTGCCGCAGCGCCAGTACCACAGCGCCAGCGATGCCAGCACGCAGCCGAGCAGCAGGAGCGAGCCGCCGGCATAGCTGATACCGAGCGAGCGGTCGGCGAAGTCGGCGAGCGTCGTGCCCGCCGTCGTCGAGGCGACGATGGTGGCCCAGTACAGGGACGGATGGAAACCGCGCGCACGGATCTGCAGCACGACGAGGACCAGGAGCAGCACGAGGAAGAGGGCGCTGCTCGCGAGGTAGCCGAAGTGCCAGGTCATCGAGAAGGTGTCGCCGCCGGTTTCCCCGAGCGTGGTCGCGGCGATCTTGATGATCCAGAAGACCAGCGTGACCGCGGGGACCTTGCTCAGGGCCTGCGCGGCGCTCGGCGCCGGGGCGCTCACGCGCGCACCGCGGCACCAGGCCGAGGACCGCGATGCGGCCGGGCGTGTGGGGCTTCGTGTGATAGCATTGTTTTGCCTAGCGTAGCAGGTAGTGAGGCGGCGGCTGCAAGCGTGGCCGGCGCGGCGCTGCGGCTGCACAGCGCGGGCGCTGCCGCCGCGTCTGAGACCACCGCGTGAGTCAAGCGTCTACGGTGGCCCGCATTGGTTTCTCCGCGACGATTAGTCGTGAATCCCGTCAGGGCCGGAAGGCAGCAGCGGCAGCGGCGATGTCGGGTGCCGGAGCTTAAGCTGGTGCGGGCCGCCTCCACCTGGCGCGCATTTAGGATCGGGCATGAGTTACACCGCACTCGCACGCAAGTGGCGTCCGAAGAGCTTCGCCGAGCTGATCGGCCAGGAGCACGTGCGGCGCGCGCTCGTCAATGCACTCGACAGCGGCCGCGTGCATCATGCGTTTCTCTTTACCGGTACGCGCGGGGTCGGCAAGACCACCATCGCGCGCATCCTCGCCAAGTGCCTCAACTGCGAGAAGGGCGTGACAGCCGAGCCCGATGGCACCTGCGCGAGCTGCCGCGAGATCGATGCCGGGCGCTTTCCGGACCTGATCGAGGTCGACGCCGCCTCGCGCACCAAGGTGGATGACACGCGCGAGCTGCTCGACAACGTGCAGTACGCCCCCAGCCGCGGCCGCTTCAAGGTGTACCTCATCGATGAGGTGCACATGCTCTCGGCGCATTCCTTCAACGCGCTCCTGAAGACCCTCGAGGAGCCGCCCCCGCACGTGAAGTTCCTGCTGGCCACCACCGACCCGCAGAAACTGCCGGTGACGGTGCTGTCGCGCTGCCTGCAGTTCAATCTCAAGCGTCTGCCGGTCGCGGCGATCGCCGCGCACATGCAGCACATCCTCGAGGCCGAGGGGCTGCCCTACGAGCCGGCGGGGCTGAAGCTCGTGGCGCAGGCCGCCGATGGCAGCATGCGCGATGCGCTCTCGCTCCTGGACCAGCTGCTCGCCTTCGGTGGCGGCCGCGCCGGGGAGGCCGAGGCGCGCGCGATGCTCGGCACCGTGGCGCGCGATCACGTGCTGCGCCTCGCCGAGCTCCTCGCCGCGGGCGATGGCGCAGCCCTGCTGCGCGGCGCGCAGCAGTTCGAGGAGTTCGCGCCCGATTACGCGCAGCTGCTCGATGAGCTGGCCGCACTCCTGGTGCGCGTGGCGCTGCGCCAGGCGCTGCCCGCCTACGAGGGTGACGAGCTCTACGATGCGCAGCTCCTCGACCGGCTCGCCCCGCAGCTCGCCCCCGAGGACGTGCAGCTGTACTACCAGACCGCGATTCTCGGGCGGCGCGACCTGCCGCTCGCGCCCGACCCGCGCACCGGCTTTGAGATGACGCTGCTGCGCATGCTCGCCTTCCGCCCCGCCGGTGCCGGCACTGAGCCTGAGCCGGCGCGCGCCGCGCGCCCGGCGCCGCGCGCGGTCGCACCGGCCGCCCCGGCCGGCGGTGGAGCGGCCGCGGCCGGGAGCGCGACGTGGAGCGAGGTCCTGGCCGCGCTCGAACTCACCGGCGCGGCGCGTCAGCTCGCCCACCACTGCGTCTTCATCGGGCGCCAGGGCGCGCAGGTGCGCCTGGCGCTGGACCCGCGCAATCAGCTGCTGCGCACCCCGGCGCTCGAGGACAAGCTCGCCCAGGCGCTGTCGCGCTATTACGGTGAGGCGGTACGCCTGGAGTTCCAGCCCCTGAGCGGCGCCGGCACGGAGACCCCGGCGCAGGCCCAGCGCCGCGCCAGTGACGAGGAGCTCGCCTCCGCGCGGCGCGCTTTCGAGGACGACGCGGCGGTCAAGGGTCTGCGCGAGCGCTTCGGGGCGACCGTGCTCCCCGACACGGTGCGGCCGGTAAAATGACTTCCCACCTGCGCCGCTAGGGGCGCGAAAGAGATCAAGCTTCCATGAAGGGTAACTTCAACAACCTGATGAAACAGGCCCAGGCGATGCAGGCCAACATGCAGAAGGCCCAGGCCGAGATCGCCGCGCTCGAGGTGATCGGCGAGTCTGGCGGCGGGATGGTGAAGATCACCATGAACGGCCGCCACGAAGTGAAGCGCGTGCAGATCGAGCCGAGCGTGAGCGGCGAGGACCGCGAGATGCTCGAGGACCTCATTGCCGCGGCCGCCAACGACGCCGTGCACAAGGTCGAGGCGCGCGTGCAGGAGAAGATGGCGGGCCTCACCTCGGGACTGCAGCTGCCGCCGGGGATGAAGCTGCCGTTCTAGCCGATGAAGCACTCCCCGCACCTGGCGCGCCTGATCGAGGCGCTGCGCACCTTGCCCGGCGTAGGCCCGAAGAGCGCACAGCGCATGGCCTTTCACCTGCTGCAGGAGGGCCGCCCCGGTGCGCGTGCCCTCGCCGATGCCATCAGCCAGGCCCTCGAGGCGGTGACGCGCTGCCAGCGCTGCCGCATGCTCACCGAGGGGCCCCTGTGCGTCATCTGCGCCGCCCCGCAACGCGACACGGCGCTTTTGTGCGCGGTCGAATCTCCCGCCGACGTGGTCGCGATCGAGTCCTCCGGCAGCTACCGCGGACGCTATTTCGTGCTCATGGGGCATCTGTCCCCGCTCGATGGGGTCGGGCCGGAGCAGCTCGGCGTGCGCGAGCTCGAGGCCATCCTCGCCGGCGGGGAGGTGCGCGAGCTGATTCTCGCCACCAACTCGACCGTGGAGGGCGAGGCCACGGCGCACTTTCTGAGCGAGCTCGCCGCGCGCCGCGGCATCCGTGCCAGCCGCATCGCCCAGGGGGTACCGGTGGGCGGGGAACTCGAGTACGTGGACGGTGGCACGCTCGCGCACGCGCTCGCCGGGCGCCAGTCGCTGTAAGCGCAAGCTGCGCAGGGTCGCCGCGCCGGGCGTGCCCCCGATGAGATTTAGCACGTGAGTGCGAGCGCCGCGGCGCCCGAGGAGGAGGCGGCGGCCGCGCGCCGCAGGCTCCTGCCTTGGCTGGTGGCCGTCGCCTTTTTCATGCAGGCGCTCGACACCACGATCCTCAACACCGCGGTACCGAGCATCGCCCGGGCCCTGGCCGTGGCGCCGCTGTCGATGAAGGCCGTGCTGTCGAGCTACTCGCTCAGTCTTGCGGTGTTCATCCCGGTGAGCGGCTGGATGGCGAACCGCTACGGCACGCGGCGCGTGTTCGGCGGCGCGCTCGGCCTGTTCGCGCTCGGCTCGCTCCTGTGCGGTGTGGCGCGCAACATCCACTGGCTGGTCGCGTTTCGCATCCTGCAGGGCTGCGGCGGGGCCATGATGGTGCCGGTCGGGCGCCTCACCCTGGTGCGCACCTTTCCCAAGTCGCAGCTGGTGCGCGCCATGAGCTTCGTGGCCGTGCCGAGCCTCATCGGCCCGATGCTCGGGCCGGTGGCCGGCGGATTCATCACGCACTACCTGCACTGGAGCGTGATCTTCTTCCTCAACGTGCCGATCGGGCTCGCGGGCCTGTATCTGGCGTACCGCTACCTGCCGGACTACCGCTCCGCCGCGACCCCGCTCGACATCGCCGGCCTGGTCCTGTTCAGCTCCGGCATCGCGCTTCTGTCCTACGTACTCGAGGTCTTTGGCGAGCATCGCCTGGATCTCGCCGCGATTTTCGGCCTGCTCGCGCTCGCCTGCGTGCTTCTGGGCGCATACGGCTACCGCTCGCGCGCCACGGCGTATCCGCTCCTGCGCCTGGACCTGTTCACCGTGCGCACCTTCCGTGCCGCGGTGAGCGGCAGTTTCTTCACCCGCATCGCCATCGGCGGCGTGCCGTTCCTGCTGCCGCTCCTGTACCAGGTCGGCCTCGGCTACACGCCGATCCAGTCCGGGCTGCTCATGATGCCGCAGGCGCTCGCGGCCATGGGTCTGAAGCTGTTCACGCCGCGCATCCTGGCGCGCTTCGGCTACCGCGCGGTGCTCGTATTCAACACCGTGGTGCTCGGCGGCCTGATCAGCATCTTCGCCACCGTGGGCGCCGCTACACCGGTGTGGCTGATCGTGGTGCAGGCCTTTGCCTACGGCTTCTTCCAGTCGCTGCAGTTCACCAGCATGAACACGCTCGTCTACGCCGACGTGGGCGAGGAGGCGGCGGCCAACGCCAGCACCATTGCCAGCACCGCACAGCAGCTGTCGATGAGCTTCGGCATCGCCACCGCCTCGCTGGTGGCGGCCGTCTTTGTGCCGGACCGCTTCCACACCAGCGCGGCGCAGATGATCCACGGCGTGCACGAGGCGTTCGTGGTGCTGGGTGTGGCGACGGTGCTGTCGAGCCTGGTGTTCCGCTCCCTGCGCGCCGGTGACGGCAGTGCCATCAGCCAGCACCATGATCCGCCCGCCGCCTCGGGACCTGCGGCGCTCGGCGACGTGCAGCCCCCCGGTGAGCGGCTCAGCTGACGCCGGCCCTCAGCGCGGACGTTCGCGACTGCGCGCGCTGAGCTCCTCGTACAGGCGCCGCAGGCGGCGGTAGCTCTCGTAGCGGCGCGCGGAGAGCTGCGCGCTGCCGGCTGCTGCCTGCACCGCGCAGCCGGGCTCGCGCATGTGGCGGCAGTCGGCGAAGCGGCAGCCGGGCGCAAGCGCGGCGACGTCGCGGAAGCCGAGGGTGCGCGCATCAAGGACACTCACCGCCGGAGCGAAGTCGCGCACCCCCGGGGAGTCGATGAGTGCCGCGCCGCCCTCAAGCTCATAGAGGCGCGCCGCGGTGGTCGTGTGGCGGCCTTCCTCGTCGCGCACCAGCGTACCGACGGCAATCTCGGCGCCGGGAACGAGCAGCTGCACCAGCGAGGACTTGCCCACACCGGACTGGCCGACCAGCGCCGCGCACGCCCCCGCGGGCAGCGCCGCACGCAGCTCCGCGATGCCGCTGCCGCTGGCGGCCGACACCGCAAGGCTCGCATAGCCCATGCCGCGGTAGACGGCGAGCTCGGCGGTGAGTTGCGCCTCCTGCGCAAGGTCACATTTATTGACCACGAGCACGGCACTGATGCCGGCGGCTTCGGCAGCGCTCAGGTAACGGTCGATGACGAAGTAGTCCGGTTCCGGCAGGGCGGCCAGCACCACCAGGAGCGCATCGAGGTTCGCCGCGACCGCCTCGGCCAGGCCGCGCGTGTTGGAGCGGTACAGCACCGTGCGCCGCCGCAGCACCTCGGTGATGTGCACTTCCGCGTGGTGCGCATCGCGGTAGCCGGCGACCTCGTCGCCGCAGACGATGGTCAGGCCGCGCCCGAAGGGGCGCGCCTCCAGCGTCTCACCGGAAGATGCGCGCAGCCGCAGGTGGCGGCCGTAGGCGGCGATCACCCGGCCGCGCACCGACTCAGACATGCCGTCGCTGCCTTTGGGCTACACTTTGGCAGCGCGTCCCGTGGACGCTCCCAGCCCTGGAAAGCGACATGCCGAGCGCCGATAACCTGATCTGGATCGACCTGGAAATGACCGGGCTCAAGCCCGAGGCGGACGCCATCATCGAGATCGCCACGGTCGTCACGGACAAGGAGCTGGCCATCCTCGCCGAAGGCCCGGTCATGGCGATCCACCAGAGCGATGAGGTGCTCGCGCGCATGGATGCCTGGAACCAGCGCCAGCACGGCTCCTCGGGGCTGATCGAACGGGTGCGCTCAAGCCAGGTCACCGTCGCGGAGGCCCAGCGCCGCACCCTGGAGTTTCTGGCGCCGCTGGTCAACCCCAGCGCCTCGCCCATGTGTGGCAACAGCATCTGCCAGGACCGCCGCTTCCTGGCGCGCTGGATGCCCGATCTCGAGCGCTTCTTCCATTACCGCAACCTCGATGTCTCGACGCTGAAGGAGCTGGCGCGGCGCTGGGCTCCCGGGGTTTGCGAGGGCTTCCTCAAGCAGGGCGCCCATCTCGCCAGCGCCGACATCCACGAGTCGATCCGCGAGCTGCAGCATTACCGCACACGGCTGTTCGCGCCGCCCTTCAGCGGCGCGACCTGAAGCGCGTTAGCGCTGGGCGTCCGTGCCCGGCCGGGCGAGGAACAGCCACGTCTCCACCACCGTGTCCGGGTTGAGCGACATGCTCTCGATGCCCTGCTCGAGCAGCCAGCGCGCGAAGTCCGGATGATCGGAGGGCCCCTGGCCGCAGATGCCGATGTACTTGTGGTGCTTGCGGCAGGCGCTGATGGCCATCGCCAGGAGCTTGCGCACCGCCTCGTCGCGCTCATCGAAATGACGCGCCACGATGGCGGAGTCGCGGTCAAGACCTAAGGTGAGCTGGGTCATGTCGTTCGAGCCGATCGACATGCCGTCGAAGTACTGCAGATACTGGTCGGCGAGCAGGGCATTGGTGGGCAACTCGCACATCATGATGATCTTGAGGTCGGCGCTGCCGCGCTGCAGCCCGTTCTGGGCCAAAAGCTCGGTCACCTCGCGCGCCTCATCGACCCGGCGCACGAACGGCACCATCACCTGCACGTTGGTCAGCCCCATGGTCTCGCGCACCCGCCGGATGGCGCGGCACTCGAGCTCGAAGCAGGGCCGGAAGCTCTCGTCCGTGTAGCGCGAGGCGCCACGGAAGCCGAGCATGGGATTCTCCTCGTGGGGCTCGTAGCGCGCGCCGCCGATGAGGTTGGCGTACTCGTTGGACTTGAAGTCCGACAGCCGCACGATCACCGGCTCAGGGGCAAAGGCGGCGGCGATCTGCGCGATGCCCTCGGCGAGCTTCTCGACGTAGAAGGTGACCGGATCGGCGTAGCCGGCGATCTGGGTGCGGATCTGCTCCTTCAAGTCGGCATCGAGGCGATCGAATTCGAGCAGCGCGCGCGGGTGCACGCCGATCATGCGGTTGATGATGAACTCCAGCCGCGCCAGGCCGACGCCGCTGTTGGGAATGGCGGCGAAGTCAAAAGCGCGGTCGGGGTTGCCGACGTTCATCATGATCTTGACCGGGATCTTCGGCAGGCTGTCGAGCTCGATCTGTTTCTTCTCGAACTCGAGCAGCCCCTCGTAGACGTGCCCGGTATCGCCCTCGGCGCACGAAACGGTGACTTCCTGGCCCTCGCGGATGATCTGGGTGGCATCCCCGCAGCCCACGACCGCCGGGATACCGAGCTCGCGCGCGATGATCGCCGCGTGACAGGTGCGGCCGCCGCGGTTGGTGACGATCGCCGCGGCGCGCTTCATGACCGGCTCCCAGTCCGGATCGGTCATGTCCGCCACCAGCACGTCACCGTTCTGCACGCGCGCCATCTCGGAGGCGTCCTTGATGACCCGCGCGGTACCGGCGCCGATGCGCTGGCCGATGCTGCGCCCGGTGGTGAGCACCCGCGAGGTGCGCTTGAGCGCGTAGCGCTGGATGGTGCGTCCGGCACGGCTCTGCACCGTCTCCGGGCGTGCCTGCAGGATGTAGATCGTGCCGGTGGCGCCATCGCGCGCCCACTCGATGTCCATCGGGCGCTTGTAGTGCTCCTCGATGATCAGCGCCTGCTTGGCGAGCACGACCAGGTCGGCATCGTCCAGGCAGAAACGGCGCCGCTCGGCCGCCGGCACCTCAATCGTGCGCACGCGCTCGGCCGAGCCCTCCGGGGCATACACCATCTTGATGGCCTTGCCGCCGAGGTTGCGGCGCAGGACCGCGTGGCGGCCGGCGCGCACGGCGGGCTTGTAGAGGTAGAACTCGTCCGGATTAACCGCACCCTGCACCACGGTCTCGCCCAGCCCCCAGGAGGCGGTGATGAACACCACGTCGCGGAAGCCCGAGTCGGTGTCGAGCGTGAACATGACCCCGCTCGCACCGAGATCCGAGCGCACCATGTGCTGCACGCCGGCGGAGAGCGCCACGGCTGAATGGTCGAAGCCCTGATGCACGCGGTAGGAGATGGCGCGGTCGTTGAAGAGTGATGCAAACACCTCGTGCATGGCGCGCAGCACCGCCGCCTCGCCGCGCACGTTGAGGAAGGTCTCCTGCTGACCGGCGAAGGAAGCTTCCGGCAGATCCTCCGCGGTGGCCGAGGAGCGTACCGCCACGGCGATGTCGGCGCCCCTGGACATCAGCCGCAGCTGCGCGAGCACCGCCTGCTCAAGCTCGCGCGGGAAGGGCGTCGCCAGGATCCATTGCCGGATGTGCGCGCCGCTGGCGGCCAGCTGGGTCACGTCGTCCACGTTCAGGCGTGCCAGCTCGGCGCGGATGCGCTCATCGAGGCCGCCCTGTTTCAGGAACTCGCGGTAGGCGTGCGCGGTCGTGGCGAAGCCGCCGGGGACCTGGACGCCCAGGCGCGCGAGCGCGCCGATCATCTCACCGAGGGAGGCATTCTTGCCGCCGACGGTTTCGACGTCGTGCATGCCCAGCTGCTCGAAGGGGATGACGAATGCGTTCAAGAATGCTCCTGCAGTCTTCCGGGCGCGCTTGCCACGATGCGGGCACGGTGAAACACTGCGGGCCCAAGCGCCCAAGGCGCGAGATTATGCCTAAGCCGTGAGCCGTCGAACCGTTTTCTTCATTTCGGATCAGACCGGCGTGACCGCAGAAACGCTCGGTCACAGTCTGATGACGCAGTTCGAGGGTCAGGAATTTCGGCCGGTGACTTTGCCATTTGTGTCCGACCTTGACAAGGCGCACGAGGCGGTCCGGCGCATCAATCAGGCGGGAATCGACAGCGGCGAGCGCCCGATCGTGTTCAGCACCCTCGTGCAGGACGAGCTGCGCGAAGTCGTCGTCACCGGCGCCGACGCGCTGTTCCTCGATCTGTTCTCGGCCTTCGTCGGCCCGCTTGAGCGTGAACTCAACACGCGCTCGACCCACCGCGCCGGGCGCGCCCACGGCATCGCCGACCTGGCCGCCTACACCACGCGCATCAATGCCACCAATTTCGCCCTCGCCAACGACGACGGCACCGGTGGAGACTATGCGCACGCGGATGTGATCCTCACCGGTGTGTCGCGTGTCGGCAAGACCCCGACCTGTGTGTACCTGGCGCTGCAGTACGGCGTGTTTGCCGCCAACTACCCGCTCACCGAGGATGACCTCGAGGCTGGCCGGCTGCCCAAGCGCCTCGAGTCCTTCCGCCCGAAACTGTACGCGCTCACCATCAAGCCGGAACGCCTGCAGCAGATCCGCAACGAGCGCCGTCCCAACAGTCGCTATGCCTCGCAGGCGCAGGTCAACTACGAGCTGCGCGCCGCGCAGGCGCTGTTCGCACGCTACGCGATTCCCTGCCTCGATACTTCCGAGGCCTCGATCGAGGAGATCGCCAGCCGCATTCTCGCCAGCACCGGCATTGAGCGGCGCCTGCGTCCCTGACGCGCCGCGCGGCCGGACCCCCATTGTCGCACGCGCGCCGCGGCGCAGTGGCATCGCACGGATTTTGCAAGCCACGTCACACGCGCGCCGCGAAAAAAACGCGCGCGAATCGACTTGCGCAGCAAGCTTCGTGCGATATAGTCGGAGCGTGCTTTTAACCGATACACGGACAGTCGTCTCCTGGCGTGCGCGGCCGCGCAGTTTCGTCGCGCTCATGGGACTGTACGAGAGCAACTTCATCCGCCTCGGCTGGCTTGCCGGGGAGCTGCGCAGCCTCGCCGGCGTGCGCCTCTCGCGCATAGCCACAGACTGTGACCTTGTTCTCAGCGTCACCGAGCGCTCCGCCTACACCAGCACGGTGAACCTCACGTACCTGCTGCCCGATGCCGGCGGGGCCCTGAAGTACCCGGACATGCGGGTGCGCATCTACCACGACGCCCACCTGGTCGAAGCGCAGCACTGGGCCGACGCACACAGCCAACCTGTGCTGCAGGCCCTGCGCAGCCGCGCGGAGCGTGAACTGGATCAGCGTTGGGCCCGCAACGTGATGTTAAATAAATGGCTGGAATACTGTGTGGAGCGGGGCCATCGCTTCTCAGCCAGCACGGAGTCGACCGCCGGCGCTTGAGAGGGGGCGGTCCGCCGCCATCCATCTCATGAAGGCGCTGCGACAACTCGGATTTCTCAAGCTCAGCCTACGCCCGGAGCGGCCCGAGCCCGATGAAGACCATCGGGTGCTCGAGCTGTTCCGCAATCGCGCTGAGCTGAAGAAGGCCTACGGCGATCTGCAGGAAGAGACCTTCCGCCTCAAGGACCTGATCAAGCAGCAGGAAGGCGCCACGCAGCGCGTGCAGGAGATGCTGAGCACGCTCGAGGGGCGCCTCGGCGCCCCCGAGACCGCCTACAGCGCGCTGGTGTTCTACCAGCTGCGCCGCCTGTGGCAGGGCGGGCGCGAGCTGATCACCACCCTCGTCGCCGACCTCGCGCGGCAGCAGGAGGAGCGTGAGCGGCGTGCCCACCTCGCGCAGCACAACCGCCAGCAGTTCGCGCGCCGCCAGGCCGCCAGCGCGCAGCACGCGCAGGCCCACGCCCTGCACGAGGAGGCCGCCACCCGCGCGGCGGGCCTCGAGGCGCAGCGGGCGCGCCTGACGCGCTTCTGGCATTACTTCAAGCGCCGCTCGCTCGAGCGGCAGCTGCACACCGCGCAGGCCGAGGCCGCGGCGGCTGCCGCGACCCTGGCGGAGGCGCAGATCGCGCTCGAGGACATCGGCCGCGAGCCCGCCGCGGAGTTCCCCGGCCTCTCGGTCGCGGCACGCCGCTCGATCAACATCGCCGCGATCGCCTACGCGGAGGTGCTGTGCCTGCGCGTCGCCACCCTCAAGGCCTCGCTGCTGGAGATGGCCCGCGAGGCGATCGGCCAGCGCGAGGCGCTCGACACCTACGGGACGCCGCAGGAGTGCGTCCTGGTCATGGGGCAGATTGCGCGCGCGCAGAAGCTGCTCGCCGATCGCGCCGGGCTCGCCGAGGAGATCCGGGTGCGCGGCGAGCGTCTGCAGGGGGTGGTGCGCTACCGCAGTGCCAACGATGCCTCGCCGCTCGCCGACTCGATCGCGCTCAGTGAGGGGGACATCATGGCGCTGGCGCCGACGGGCGCGGACGCGAAAAAGCTGCCCAATGTCCTCGCCGAGGACACCTGGGACCTGTTTCGGGTGCTGTTGCGCTGAGAACGCGGCGCCGCGCGCCGCGGCTCAGCCGGTGCGCGCGGTCTTCTGCTGCGGCCCGGGCACGCCGCGCTGCCCGGTCACGACATCCGCCATCACCTGGCTCGCCTGATCCAGGACGACGTCGATGGTCTCCTTGGATTTGTCGAGCTCCTCGACGGTCTTGAACGGCGGCATGTTCTTGGCGGCACGACGGCTGTTCTCGCGCTCGAGGCGTTCCTTGTCGATGCGCGTGCGCTCCTCGCGCCGCTCCTTGAGATTCAGCGACACGCTCTTCTGCTCGCGCACCTCATCGAGCGCGGCGATGTCGGAGACGAGCCAGCGGTAGTCCGGGTCGTGCTGGGCACGCACATCCTCCTCGTTGGCGAGGATGGAGACCGGCGGCTCGGCGGCGATGGCGCCGCTGGCCTTGAACGGCACGCCGGCGATGTGGTCCCAGGGCAGGGCGGACTCGAGCGCGCTCTCGCCGATCTCCTTGGTGTCGATCGCGGAGGCGAGCGGCACGTCCGGCTCGACGCCGCGGTGCTGCGTGCTCTCGCCGGTGACGCGGTAGAACTTGCCGATCGTGACCGTCAGCTGACCGCTCTTGGCGCTGGAGCTGAAGCGGTCGAGCGGCATCAGGCTCTGCACCGTGCCTTTGCCGAAGGTGGTCTGACCGATGATGAGGCCGCGGTGATAATCCTGGATGGCGCCGGCGAAGATCTCCGAGGCCGAGGCGCTCAGGCGATCGACCAGCACGGCCAGCGGACCGTCGTAGGCGGCCTGGGTCTCCGGATCATCGAGCACCTCGAGCCGCCCGGTGGTGTCGCGCACCTGCACGACCGGACCGTGCTCGATGAACAGGCCGGTAAGCTCGGTGGCCTCGGGCAGATAGCCGCCGCCGTCGTTGCGCAGATCGAGAACCAGACCGTCGATGTTCTCGGACTTGAGCTCCGTCAGGAGCTTCGCCACGTCACGCGTGGTGCTGCGGTAGTTCTTATCGCCGGCGTTCTCGGCGTTTACGTCGCGGTAGAAGCCCGGCACGGTGATGATGCCGATCTTCAGGGTGCGGCCGTTGCGCACCACGGTCTTCACTTCCTTGTGCGCCGCCTGCGCCTCGAGGGTCACCTGGTTGCGGGTGAAATCGAGCACCTTCTCGGGGGTGCCGGGGGCTGCGCCGGACGGCAGAATCTGCAGCCGCACCACCGTGCCGGCCTTGCCCCGGATCAGCTGTACGACGTCATCGAGGCGCCAGCCGATCACGTCCTGAAACGCGCCGTCCTTGCCCTGGGCCACACCGACGATGCGGTCGTTGATGGTGAGGGTGCCGGCCACCGCGGCCGGTCCACCCTCGAGCACGCTCATGATCGTCACGTAATCGTCGACGATCTGCAACGAGGCGCCGATGCCCTCGTAGTTGAGGCTCATCTGGATGCGGTACTCCTCGGAGGAGCGCGGCGAGAAGTAGCTCGAATGCGGATCGAAGGCGCGCGCGTAGGCATTCATGAGGTTCTCAAACACGTCCTCCGCGCTCACCTGGTCGACGCGCTTGAGCACGCGCTCGTAGCGCTTGCGCAGCAGCTCGGCCACCTCCGGCCACTGCTTGCCGGTCAGCATCAGCGACAGGGCGTCGTTCTTTACGCGCTTGCGCCACAGCTCATCCATGGCGGCCTGGTCGCTCACCCAGTTGGCCTTGGTGCGGTCGAACTCGAAGCTCTCGTTCAGCGTCCAGTCCGGCTCGGTGTTCAGCAGCGCGATGGCGTGCTCGATGCGCTCGCGGTTGCGCTGCTGGAAGCGCGCGAAGATCAGGTAGGCGGGGTCAATGTCCCCGGTACGGATCATGTCATCGAACAGGAAGCGGTAGGCGTTGAAGTCGTTGATGTCGCTTTGCAGGAAGTAGCTCTTCTGGCCGTCGAGCGACTCGAGGTAACGCTCGTAGATCACTTCCGACATCTTGTCGTCGAGCGCCGCGCGGCTGTAGTGTGCCTCCTCGAGGATGCGGCCGATCTTGCGCGCGGTGGCGCGCTGCGGATCGGTCGGGGCGATGGCGCCGGGGGGCAGGAGCGAGGTACTGGCCGGCACCTGCACGGAACCTGCGAGCACCAGCGCCGTCATGGCGAGGACGGCGGCGGTTATCCAACCGGAGGAGCGGCGCAGGGCTGGGGGCATCGGGGGCACTCGCAGGTTCGGTAAAAGGTTAGAGTAAGGCTAGAGCCGGCAGTTCGTTTTTAGCAAGTTCGGTCCTTAAAAACCATGCGTCCCTTGGCGGCCTTGCTGGCCATCCTCACCGGATCCGCTGTCGCCCTGACCGTGGGGCTGCTGCTCACCCTCATCACGATCCTGTTCCTGCCCGCGAATGAGGCCCGGTTCGCCCCGGAACACTCGGCATTACTTAAGGCGATCACGGTCTTCGGGGTGTTCTCCGCCATTTCCGCGGCGAGCCTGTATGGGGAGATGCGCCTGCGCGCCTGGCGCTTCGCTGCCCATGTGGCCACGGTGGCGATGTTCGCCCTCGCGGTGTGGGCCTACTGGCCGAAGTAGGGCGCCGGGCTTCAGCTGCGCCGCGCCGGCGGGATGGCCCGCAGCCCGCGCACGAACAGGCGCAGCAGCACGATCAGCACCACCGGGCCCAGGGCTACCCCCCAGAACACCGCTGAACCATGCATGAGGCCGGTCAGGAAATCCTCAAGTAGGGCAAAGGCACCGGCGTGGGCGTTTTGTCCATGGGTGTAGGGCCCGAGCACCCGGTTGCCTCCCACCCAGACCAGCAGCGGCATGATGAGCACGCCGAACAAGAGCGCGCCGCCGTAGAGCGCCGCTGAGCGGGCGCCCCGCGGCAGGGCCCGCAGCCGGGCCTTCAGGCCCTGGGGCGGCGTCTCCTCTTCCTCAGGCGGCGTGGTGGGCATCCGGGTGTGATCCGTTCCTTGCAGAAAGCCGTCCGGGCTTAAGCCGTGCGGGCGCGCATAATAGCCTTCCCATGCAGAAAATCAGAGCCGCCGTGGTCGGCGTGGGCTATCTCGGCCGCTTCCATGCGCAGAAGTATGCGCAGGCGAGCGGCTGTGAGCTCAGCGCCGTGGTCGATTCCCGCCCCGAGGCGCGCGAGGCTGTCGGCGCTGAGCTACACACCCGTGCGCTCGCGGACTACCGGGAGCTTCTGGGCGAGGTGGAGGCGGTGAGCGTCGTCACGCCGACGCCTGCCCACTTCGCCATCGCCCGCGAGTTCCTCGCCGCCGGCGCGCACGTCCTGGTGGAGAAGCCCATCACCGAGACGGCAGCCCAGGCGCGTGAGCTCATCGCGCTGGCGCGCGAGCGCCGCCGGATCCTGCAGGTCGGCCATCTGGAGCGCTTCAACTCGGCCATCCTCGCCGCCGAGCCGCACCTGCATGCGCCGCGCTTCATCGAGTGCCACCGCCTGGCGCCGTACCGCGAGCGCGGCACGGACGTGAACGTGGTGCTCGATCTGATGATTCACGACATCGACATCGTGCAGACGATCGTGGGGGCGCCGATCACCAGCATCGACGCGATCGGCACGCCGGTGTTCTCCGAGGAGATCGACATCGCCAACGCCCGCATCCGCTTCGCCAACGGCTGTGTGGCCAACGCCACGGCCTCGCGGGTGAGCCTCAAGACCGAGCGCAAGCTGCGCATCTTCGAGGACGATGCCTACCTCTCCCTCGACCTGCAGCAGAAGATCCTCACCGTCATCAGAAAGCGCACGCCCGGGGACTCCGCGGGTGCGCTGCCGGTCACCATCGAGGAGCAGAGCCTTGAGCCGGGCGATGCCCTCAAGGCGGAGATCGACTCCTTTCTAAGCTGCATCCGCCAGGGCAAACCGCCGGTCGTGCCGGGCGAGGCCGGGCTCGCCGCCCTCGAGACCGCCACGCGCATCACCGAGCAGGTGGAGCGGGCGCTCGCCGAACGGGGGCTGGCGGGGGCCGCGCGCGCGGCCCCGGGATCCTGAGTCGGCGGCGCGGGGGGCCTTCCGCGGGACGGCCGCGGCGCCGCGCCCCCTGCAGAGGCAGCCCGATCCACTAGAATCGCCGCGCCAGCGGGTTTCACCGAAGGGAGCGCAACGAGTCATGCCTGAGCAACCGCAGCACCTTGAGCGGCCGGCGCGTCCGGTGACGGTGGCCGCCGTGCAGATGTCGTGCGGCTGGGACGCGGCGGCCAATATCCTCCGCGCGGAGTCGCTGGTACGCGAGGCGGCCGGCCGCGGCGCCCAGATCATCCTGCTTCCGGAGCTCTTCGAGGGGCCGTACTTCTGCATCGAGCAGGACGCACGGCACCTAAATCTCGCCACCACCGCGCAGGAGAATCCCGCCGTGCGGCACTTCGCGGCGCTGGCGCGCGAGCTGGGCGTGGTGCTGCCCATCAGTTTCTTCGAGCGCGCGGGGCGGGCGTACTTCAACTCCGTCGCCATCCTCGATGCCGACGGCAGCAATCTCGGCATCTACCGCAAGTCCCACATCCCCAACGGCCCGGGTTACCAGGAGAAGACCTACTTCGCACCGGGCGACACCGGCTTCAAGGTCTGGGACACGCGCTACGCGCGCATCGGCGTCGGCATCTGCTGGGATCAGTGGTTTCCGGAGACCGCGCGGGTGATGGCGCTCATGGGGGCGGAGCTGTTTTTCTTTCCCACGGCGATCGGCAGCGAGCCGCCACCGGCACCGCCGGTGAACTCGCGCGAGCACTGGCAGCGCACGCAGCAGGGACACGCGGCCGCGAACCTGACGCCCCTCGTGGCGGCGAACCGCTACGGGCTCGAGCGCTCGCTGCAGAATCCCGAGGGCCTGTTCATCCGCTTCTACGGCTCCTCGTTCATCGCCGATGCCTTGGGCGCGAAGCTCGCCGAGGCCGGCGAGGAGGGGGACGCGGTGCTGGTGCAGCGCTTTGACCTCGAGGCGATCGCCCAGCTGCGCAACAACTGGTTCGTGTTCCGTGACCGCCGCCCCGAGCTCTATGCGGCGCTGAGCAGCTACGAGGCACCTGCGCTGTGAGCGGCCAGGGAGGCTCCCGCACCGTTGCCGGCAGCGGGAGCCTCAGGTTGGTGGAGGCGGGGGGACAGAATGCTCCACGGCTTTGGCCGTGGTCCGGACTATGCCTTCATCCGCGCAACGCGGATGCGGAGCGTGTTATCCGCAGCGCCGGACTGTCCCGGCGAGCCGGATCCTAGTGCCCGCCCGTGCCGGTCAAGGCATCGGCGGGTCTATGAGTCTCTAGAGGGCAGGCCTGAAGTTGGCCTTCTTCCTACCCCTCGGCGTTGCCATGCCGTCCCCGTGCCGAGGACGCCGTCAGGTTTCACCGATGTGAGCCCCGTTGTCAGCCGGACCTCGCGGCCCGGCGCGACCCTTTTGATCGAACCCCCGTCCGTAAGTCCTAGACTTCAGGATCTACGTACGTAGCTGTCTCATTGGTTCTCACGCGACGCTACCCGAGCAGCAGGGAAGACGCCTCGCCAGCGGACAGTGACTCTTAGCGCAACCGGCCTGTCGCACGCCGGTCGGCGATCCTGTGAACGCGTCCCCTGATTCAGTCGCACAGGCACGAGCTGGTCAGAGGTCAGCTGCGTTTAGGCAGCTAGAGCGTAGTTGTCGTCGTTGGCAACTATGATTTGCAGCAGTATTTACGAGGACACTGCACCTCGGTACGCCCCTGAAGGTTCGCAACCCACGTCGAAACCGGTCGCCCCCAGGTGGACACGCCCAGCATACCTGAAGCGGCGCCACCTGGCGCCTCGTGAAGCTACGCAGTTCCCTCGGTGGGGCCCCTTTGGGTAAGGTGGCGCCCCGTTAAATCTCCGACACCAGGGAAGGTAAGCAAATGCGAGTACTGGCTGCGCTGTGCATGGGTTTTCTGTGGGCAGCCTCAGGGGTGGCCCTGGCCGACGATGCCCCGCCCTACGAGGGCGATCCGAACTGGTCGATGCGCGCCCTGCTTGGCTATACCAAGACCGGCGGCAACACCGACAACTCGGCCGCCAACATGCTGTTCCACGTGGCCCACGTCATCGGCGACTGGAAGCTGCTGTTCGGCACCGAGGGCCTGTACGGCTCGACGCGCGGGGAGACCACCGCGCAGGCCTGGGATGCGCACGCGCAGGCCAACTACAACTTCACCCCGAAGTTCTACTGGTACGTAGGCGGCAGCTACACCGACGACCGCTTCTCGGGCTTCGCCTACCAGGAGGCGCTGAAGACCGGCGCCGGCTATCAGATCTACAACGCGGATACGACCAAGCTCACCGTGCAGGCGGGCGTCGGCTACCTGTGGCTGCGGCCTGAGATCATCGTCAAGGATGACATCGGCGGCGTCACCAGCCGCACCGAGCTGGACCAGCAGCGCACGGCCGCCTTCGATGGCGCGATGAATTTCGAGCACAGCTTCAACCAGTACACCAAGATCATCGCCGCGGCGACGGTGCTGGCCTCGAGCGACAACACCCTCTCCACCGGCAGCGTCTCCCTGCAGGTGAAGGTGTCCAACCGCCTCGCACTCGCGGTCGGCTACCAGCTGACCGACAACTCCAACCCGCCCCCGGGCTCGGGGCGGCGCGACTCGCTCACCACCCTGAGCCTGGCGTACGACATGAAGAACCCCAAGCTCGCCCCGGAGTAAGCGCGCTTCAGCCGCGGCGCAGCAGGCGCGCCTTGTCGCGCGTCCAGTCACGCTCCTTCTCGACCGCGCGCTTGTCGTGCTGTTTCTTGCCCTTGGCGAGGCCCAGGGCGAGCTTGGCGCGGCCGGCCTTCCAGTACAGCTCCAGCGGCACGAGCGTGTAGCCGCGCCGTTCCACCGCGCCGATCAGCCCCTGCAGCTGGCTGCGGTGGAGCAGCAGCTTGCGGGTACGCACCGGGTCGGGGGTGACGTGGCTCGAGGCCGAAGGCAGCGCGGTGAGGTGCGCGCCGATCAGGAACGCCTCACCGCCGCGCAGATAGACATAGGCCTCCTTCAGCTGCGCGCGGCCGGCGCGCATGGCCTTCACCTCCCAGCCCTGAAGCGCCAGCCCAGCCTCGTAGCGCTCCTCGATGAAGTAATCGAAGCGCGCCTTGCGGTTCTCGGCGATCAGGCGGGGTTCTGCGGGGGCTTTGGTCATGCAGGGGCTAATGGGACAATGCGCGGATGCGAGAGGTTAAGCGTTCGGCGCTGGTGAGCCAACCGCCGGGGCGTGTGTTTGCGCTCATCAACGACATCGAGCGGTACCCGGAGTTTCTGCCGTGGTGCACCCATGCGCGCGTGCTGTCGCGCACCCCCGCGCAGATCGTCGCCACGCTCGGGGTGCGCCAGGGGGCGCTCGCCGGTGAGTTCACCACGCGCAACACGCTCGAGGCTGAGCGCAGCATCGCCATGCACCTGGTGAGCGGACCGTTCCGCACCCTGGAAGGCCTGTGGCTGCTCACCCCGATAGAGCCGGGCGGCTGCCGGGTCGAATTCACGGTGCGCTTTGAGTTCAAGAACCGCCTCTCCGGGGTGCTGTTCGAGCCGCTGTTCGCGCACACCATAGGCTCGCTGGTGGACGCCTTCGTGCAGCGCGCGCGCACGGGCGCCTGATGGGTGAGCCCAAGCGGGTGCTGGTCGCCTTCGCCACCGCCGAGCGGGAGTTCCTGTGGCCGCTCGAGCTTGAGGCGCAGGCGACCATCGGCGAGGCGCTCAGCCTGTGCCGCGCGCGCCTCGGCGAGCGCGTCGATGGGATCGAGATCCCCTGGGAGCACGCCGCGGTGGGCATCTTCGGTGAGCTGCGCCCGCGCAGCGCCCCGTGTGCCGACGGGGACCGCATCGAGCTGTACCGCCCGCTGGCGCAGGATCCGCGCGAGCGGCGCCGTGCCCGCCTGGCGCGCACCCGGCGCGGTTAGATGCGCGGGAACTTCTCGATCGGAGCGCCCTGGTCGGGCGCGAGCGGAGCGGCGTTCGGCACGTTCTCGCGCACGAAGCTCGCCACCTTCTCGTCCTTGAAATTGACGACCACGTGGCGCTGTTCGGGGCGGCGCAGGCGCCCGCGCTGGAAGTAATACAGATAGTCCCAGCGATCCTTGTCGAACAGATCCGGCACCATCGGCGTGCCGAGCAGGTAGCGCACCTGACTGCGCGTCATGCCGACCTGCAGCTGATCGACGGTCTTGGCCTCGAGGTAGTTGCCCTGCTGGATGTCCATGCGGTAGACGCAGCCGGAGGCGAGCACGAGGGCGAGGATGAGGGCCGCACGGCCGGGAAAGATTAGGTGCATGCTTGACCGATAAGAGATAATAGCCTTTTCAATCATACCCGATCGCGGCGCGTCTCAGGGGCGGTGCCGGCGGCTAGGAGGCGAGCGTGGAAGGCAAGGACCTGCGCAAGGCCGGTTTGAAGGTCACGCTGCCGCGCCTGAAGATCCTGGAGATCCTCGAGGGCAGCACCACCCGCCATCTGTCGGCCGAGGACATCTACCGCACGCTCCTGGAGTCCAACGAGGACATCGGCCTCGCCACGGTCTACCGCGTACTCACGCAGTTCGAAGCGGCGGGCCTGGTCACGCGCCATCACTTCGAAGACGGCATGGCGGTGTTCGAGCTCAATCAGGGGACGCACCACGACCATATCGTGTGTCTGGACTGCGCGCGGGTCGAAGAGTTCATGGACGCCGGCATCGAGGAGCGCCAGACCGCGGTCGCCCAGCGGCTCGGATTCACCATCCGCGATCACTCCCTCATCCTCTACGGCCACTGCCGGCGCCCGAACTGCCCCTACCGGCGCAAGGACAGCTGAGGGGCGCTGTGGCGCGCGGCGCCATGGCCATCAGGACCAAGAGCGTGCACGAGCCGGCCACCCGCGCCGACGGGCGGCGCATTCTGGTCACGCGTTTCCGCGGCCGCGGTCTGCCGCGCAGCGCCTACGATGTGTGGCTGCCGGCGCTGGGGCCGAGCGAGCGGCTGCTGCGCGCCTACCAGCGTGGCGCGCTGAGCTTCGCGCAGTTCGCGCGCGCCTACCGCGCCGAGCTCTTCAGCGGCGGCGCGCCGGAGGCCGCTAACCGCACGATCCGCAACCGCGGCCAGAAATCGCTCCTGCGCCTGCTGCAGGCCCTGGGCGCCGAAGGCAACCTCACCCTGCTGTGCCACTGCCCGGCCGCACAGGCGCACTGCCACCTGCTGCACCGGCTGCTCGCCGGCAAGCCCCTGTGAGGCGCTAGCGGGCCTTGGTCGCCGGCGGCCGCCGCGTCCGCACCGTGTCGGAGCTGGCCACTGCGGCGGTCGCACCGAGCATCTCGCGCGCGTGCTCACGCGCCTTGGTGGATACCTCGACTCCGCCGAGCATGCGCGCGAGCTCCTCGACGCGGTCATCCAGTGACAGCTCGGTGAGGGTGGTGCGCGTGGTGCGCCCGTCGGTGAGCTTGGTGACGCGCAGATGGTGGTGGGCCTGCGAGGCGACCTGCGGCAGGTGCGTGACGCACAGTACCTGGCCGCGCGAGCCGAGCGCGCGCAGCTCGCGGCCGACGATCTCGGCGATGGCACCGCCGATGCCGGCGTCCACCTCGTCAAAGACCATGCAGCGCGACTCGTCCTGGGCGCAGGACACCTGCACCGCGAGCGACAGGCGCGCGAGCTCCCCGCCGGAGGCGACCTTGGCGAGCGCACGCGGCGGTGAGCCGGGATTGGCGCTGACGCGGAACTCGATCTGGTCGATGCCGTGCTGGGCCGGTTCCGCGTTGCCGTCCTGGGTCACGTCGGCCTCGAAGCGACCGCCGGCCATCCCCAGGGTCTGCATGCGCGCGCTGATGTCGCGGGCGAGGGCGCGCGCGGCCGCCATGCGCTTGCCGGAGAGCTCGAGCGCCTGGGCGCGGTAGTTCTGCAGCGCCTGGGCGAGCTCCTTCCTCAGCTGCGAGAGATCCTGGTCGGCGCGCTCGAGCGCGCTGAGCTCCCCGTGCAGCGCGCTGGCGCGCTCGGGCAGCTGGGCCGGGGCGATGCGGTGCTTGCGGGCGAGTTCCTCGATGGCGGCGAGGCGGCGCTCGACCTGCTCCTGGCGCGTGGCATCGACGTCGAGGCTGGCGCGGTAGTGTTCGAGCTCGCGCGCCGCCTCGCGTACCTGAATCTGCGCCTCCTCGAGCATGGGCAGCACGCCGGCGAGCTTCACATCGAGCGTGGCGAGGTTCTTCAGCGTCGCGAGCGCGCGGCTGAGCGCGCCGTGGGCGCTCGCGCTGTCGTTCTCGTACAGCTCCCCGAGCGCCGCCTGCGCACCCTCGGCGAGGCGGCCGCGGTTGGCGAGCCGGCCGTGCTCCTCGTTGAGCGCTTCGAGCTCCCCGGCGCTGAGCTGCAGGGCGGCCAGCTCCTGCGCCTGGTAGCGCAGCAGCTCGAGCTTGGCGTCCCGGTCGCGCGCGCGGCTCTCCAGATCGAGGGTGCGGTTCAGCAGCTCGAGCCAGACGCGGTGCGCGATGCCGACCTGGCCGGTGAGCACGTCCAGGCCCGCGTAACCATCGAGGAGCTCGCGCTGCGCGCCGCTGCGGGTGAGGGACTGGAACTCGTGCTGGCCGTGGATATCGATGAGGATGTTGCCGGCCTCGCGCAGCAGCTGCACGGCCACGGCCTGGCCGTTGAAGTAGGCGCGCGAGCGCCCGTCGGCTCCGATGACGCGGCGCACCTGCAGCTCATCGCCGCTGACGCTCACCGACTGCTCCTCGAGCCACTGCTTGAGCTCGCGCGGCGCGCGGCTGATCTCGAAGGTCGCGGCGACCTCGGCGCGCTCGGCGCCGTGGCGCACCACTTCCGCCCCGGCGCGTCCGCCGGCGAGCAGCTGCAGCGCATCCACCAGGATCGATTTGCCGGCGCCGGTCTCGCCGGTGAGCACCGTGAGTCCGGGGCGCAGCTCCAGTTCCACCTGGTCGATGATGGCGAAGTCGCGGATCTGCAGATGTGTGAGCATGGTGTGCCTTCAGCGCTCGATGCTGCCGCGCCCCCAGTGGAGCTTCGAGCGCAGCAGGCCGTAGTACTCGTGTCCGGGCGGATGCAGCAGCCTCACCCGCTCGCGGGCGAGGCGCACCTCCAGACGGTGCTCGGCGGTGAAGTCCCCGAGCATCGCGCCGTCGCAGATGACGTGGGCCTTGGTGTCGGCGCGTTCCAGCAGCGCCACCTCGATCACCGCGCTCGAGGAGATGACGATCGGGCGGTCCGAGAGGGTGTGCGGGCAGATCGGCGCGATGACCAGGGCGGGCAGGTGCGGCTCGACGATCGGCCCGCCGCAGGACAGTGCGTAGGCGGTCGAGCCGGTGCCGGTGGCGACGATGACGCCGTCGCCGCCGTGGGAGTTCACGAACTGGCCGTTGATGCGGGTCTCGAAGTCCAGCGTGCGACCGGTGTCGTGCTTCTGCATGACCACGTCGTTCAGGGCGAGCGCTGCGGCGACCTCCCCGCCGGGACCCATCAGCCGTGCCGCGAGCAGCGGGCGCTCATCGAGGGCGAGTTCCCCGCGCAGCGCTGCGTCCACCGAGCTCAGCATGTCGGCGGGCATGACATCGGTGAGAAAGCCGACGCGGCCGCGGTTGACGCCGAGCAGCGGGACGCCGTGGCGCGCGACCAGGCGCGCGGCGTAGAGCAGAGTCCCGTCCCCGCCCACGGCGATGACCAGGTCCGCGCGCGGGCCGAACTCGGACTCCGGCACCCGCTCGGGCAGGGGTGAGGCCAGCTCCGCGTCCTCGCTCACGAGCACCGTGACCCCGGCGCCGCGCAGGTGCGGCAGCAGCGCGCTCACGCTCTCGGCGATGCGCGCGTCGGAGAATCTGCCCACTAAAGCGCAGGTGCGCACCGGAAAGGCCATGCCCGCCCTTGACTTAACCCCGCATTCGCACGGGGCAGGCCTTTGTAACATGGCCCTCAAGGTCCTATCCAATGCCGTAAGTCACATCTTCGCGCCGATTCGGGGTTTCCCCCCGGAAACTTCAGGGCTTGCTTGACGGTCGCCCAACCCCAACGCTACGTTTCGGTGAGAATGGCCACGGCCGCCTTCAGGCGCGGCCAATGAGGCTTATGACGCAAGATGGCCGCGAAGGCCCCCTCGGTGAGCGCGCGCAGCATCTGCTGCGCATCCTGATCGAGAGCTACATCCGCGACGGTCAGCCGGTGGGCTCGCGCGCGCTGTCGCGCGAGTCCGGGCTGCAGCTGTCCTCGGCCACGGTGCGCAACGTCATGGCGGATCTGGAGGAGCTCGGCTTCGTCGCCTCCCCGCACACCTCCGCCGGGCGCATTCCCACCGACAAGGGCTACCGCTTCTTCGTCGACACCCTGCTCAAGCAGCAGGCCGTGGACGAGGTGGCGACCGAGGAGATCCGCCGCCGCTTCGAGCAGAGCCGCGACTCCTCGACCGACCTCATCGCCAATGTCTCGCAGCTGCTCTCCAGTGCCACCCACCTCGCCGGCGTCGTCACCCTGCCGCGCGGCCGCCCCGCGCAGGTAAGCCAGGTGGAGTTCGTGCCGCTGGCAGAGAACCGCGTGCTGGTGGTGCTGGTGTACAACGACCGCGAGGTGCAGAACCGCATCATCCAGACCGAGCGGCGCTACTCCCCGGATGAGCTCAAGCGCGCCTCCAACTACCTGAACGAGCAGTTCCGCGGCCGCGCCCCGGCGGAGGCGCGCCAGGAGATCCTGCGGCAGCTCTCGGAAGCGCGTGCCCACATGAACCAGATCATGCTGGATGCGATCTCGGTGGCGCAGCAGGTGTTCGAGAGCGGCAGCGATGACCGCCTCGAATACGTCATCAAGGGCGAGACCAACCTCATGGGAGCCGCCGAGCTCACCAACGTCGAGAAGCTGCGGCGCCTGTTCGAGGCCTTCAACGAGAAGCGCGACTTCCTGCACCTGCTTGACCACAGCATGAAGGCCGAGCGCGTGCAGATCTTCATCGGGCACGAGTCCGGCTACCACATCCTGCATGACGTGAGCGTGGTCACGGCCCCGTACGCCGACGCGGAAGGGGTGGTCGGGGTGCTCGGGGTCATCGGCCCCACCCGCATGGCCTACGAACGGGTCATTCCCATCGTCGATCTGACGGCTAAACTACTCGGCGCCGCCTTGAATTCGCGCCGCTAGACCCCACCCCGGGGGTGGCGGCCGGAAGGCCGCAGCGCAGCCCTGAGCGGCGCTTTAAGAGCCACAGCCGGAAGGGATCCAAGCAGCATGACAGCCAACGAGCGCGAGCGTCGCGACCCGGCCTCCGAGCCGACCACGGTGCTGCCGGAGACGGCGGCCCAGCTGGTCGAGCTGGAGCAGCTCCAGCGGGCCCTCGCCGAGTCCGAGGAGCGCGCCAAGAGCCACTGGGAGCAGTACCTGCGCGCGGTGGCCGAGCTCGACAACGTGCGCAAGCGTGCGCAGCGCGACATCGAGTCCGCCAACCGCTACGGGCTCGAGAAGCTCGCCCAGGAGCTGCTGCCGGTGAAGGACAGCCTGGAGCTGGCGGTCAAGAACGCCGCCACCGCGGACGCGGCCAGCCTCAAGACCGGGGCGGAGGCGACCCTGGCGCTTCTGGCCAAGGCACTGGACAAGTTCGGCGTGAAGATCATCGAGCCGGCCGGGGAGCCCTTCGACCCGGCGCGGCACGAGGCGATGATGGCGCAACCCTCCAAGACCGCCGAGCCCAACTCGGTGCTGCAGGTGGTGCAGCCCGGCTACGAGCTCAACGGGCGGCTGCTGCGGCCGGCGCGCGTGATTGTGGCGAAGGAGCCCTGAAGCGGGCTTGAAACCCGGCGCGCCACCCCGAAGAAGTGGCCCTAGAATGTCCTTCTTTTGATAGATCTCGCGGAGTGCACTCATGGCAAAGGTAATCGGTATCGACCTCGGCACGACCAATTCGTGCGTGGCCATCATGGAGGGCGGCAAGCCCCGGGTCATCGAGAACAGCGAAGGCGACCGCACCACCCCCTCGATCGTTGCCCTGACCAAGGACGGCGAGTGGCTCGTCGGCCAGCCGGCCAAGCGCCAGGCGGTCACGAACCCGCAGAACACCCTGTTTGCCATCAAGCGCCTGATCGGGCGCAAGTTCGAAGACGAGGTCGTGCAGCGCGACATCAAGATGGTGCCCTACAAGATCGTCAAGGCGGACAACGGCGACGCCTGGGTCGAGGTGCAGGGCAAGAAGATGGCGCCGCCGGAAGTCTCGGCGCGCGTGCTCATGAAGATGAAGAAGACCGCCGAGGACTACCTCGGGGAGTCGGTCACTGAGGCCGTGATCACCGTCCCGGCCTATTTCAACGATTCGCAGCGCCAGGCGACCAAGGACGCCGGGCGCATCGCCGGCCTCACCGTCAAGCGCATCATCAACGAGCCGACCGCGGCCGCGCTCGCCTACGGACTCGACAAGGCCGGCGGCGACCGCAAGATCGCCGTCTATGACTTGGGCGGGGGCACCTTCGACGTCTCGATCATCGAGATCGCGGAGGTCGACGGCGAGCGCCAGTTTGAGGTGCTCTCCACCAACGGCGACACCTTCCTCGGCGGCGAGGACTTCGACCTGCGCATCATCAATTTCCTGGCCGAGCAGTTCCAGAAGGAGTCCGGCGTCGATGTGCGCCAGGATCCGCTCGCCATGCAGCGCCTGAAGGAGGCCGCGGAGAAGGCCAAGATCGAGCTGTCCTCGACCCAGCAGACCGACATCAACCTGCCGTACATCACCGCGGACGCCTCGGGACCGAAGCACCTCAACATCAAGCTGACGCGGGCGAAGCTCGAGTCGCTGGTGGAGGATCTGGTGCAGAAGACCGTCGGTCCGTGCCGCACGGCGCTCAAGGATGCGGGCCTGTCCGCAGCCGAAGTCGCCGAGGTCATCCTGGTCGGCGGCCAGACGCGCATGCCGCTGGTGCAGAAGTACGTCAAGGACTTCTTCGGCAAGGAGCCGCGCAAGGATGTGAACCCGGATGAGGCGGTCGCCGTGGGCGCGGCCATCCAGGGAGGCGTCTTGGCCGGTGAGGTCAAGGACGTGCTGCTGCTGGACGTGACGCCGCTGTCGCTCGGTATCGAGACCCTGGGCGGGGTGATGACCAAGCTCATCGAGAAGAACACGACCATCCCGACCAAGGCCTCGAACACCTTCTCGACCGCCGACGACAACCAGACCGCCGTGACCATCCACGTGCTGCAGGGCGAGCGCGAGCGCGCCGCCGATAACAAGTCCCTGGGCAAGTTCGACCTCACCGACATCCCGCCGGCCCCGCGCGGCATGCCGCAGGTGGAGGTGTCCTTCGATATCGACGCCAACGGCATCCTCAATGTTTCGGCCAAGGACAAGGCCACCGGCAAGGAGCAGAAGATCGTCATCAAGGCCTCGAGCGGCCTCAATGAGGATGAGATCAAGCGCATGGTGCGCGACGCCGAGGCGCATGCCGAGGACGACAAGCGCTTCAAGGAGCTCGTCGAGTCGCGCAACAAGGCGGACGGGCTGATCCACGCGGTGGAGAAGTCGCTCCAGACCCTGGGCGACAAGGTCGACGGCGCCGAGCGCGCCAAGGTGGAGAGCGCGGTGTCGGATCTGCGCACGGCGCTCAAGGGCGAGGACAAGGGCCAGATCGACAAGAAGGCCGAGCAGCTCGCGCAGGCTTCGGCGCAGATCGCGCAGCGCGCCTACCAGGCCGAGCAGGGCGGCGCTGCCGGTGCCGGGGCTTCTGCCGGGGCCGGCCCGTCGGCTGCAGGCGGCGGAGCTGCCGGTGGCCCCAAGCGCGACGACGTCGTGGACGCGGAGTTCGAAGAGGTGAAGGATCCGAACCGCAAAGCGTCCTGAGCACCTCGAGGCGAACGGTAAGGCATGGCGAAGCGCGACTATTACAAGGTCCTCGATGTTCCGAAGACCGCGACCGAAGCTGAGATCAAGAAGGCCTACCGGCGCCTGGCGATGAAATACCATCCCGATCGCAATCCGGGCGATCGGGAGGCGGAGGAGAACTTCAAGGAGGCCAAGGAGGCCTGCGAGGTTCTCACCGACTCGCACAAGCGCGCGGCCTACGATCAGTACGGCCATGCCGGTCTGGAGGCGGCCGCCCGCGGCGGCGGCCGCGGCTTCAACGCCGACAGCTTCAGCGATATCTTCGGGGACGTCTTCGGGGACATCTTCGGCGCCAGCCGCCGTGGCGGGCGCGCGCAGGTGTTCCGCGGCGCGGACCTGCGCTACGAGCTCGAGCTCGATCTGCCCCAGGCGGTGTTCGGCCACCAGGTCGAGATCGAGGTGCCGCGCCTGAGCGAGTGCGAGACCTGCCATGGCAGCGGGGCGGCCAAGGGCTCGACCCCCACCACCTGTGACACCTGCGGCGGCGCCGGCCAGGTGCGCGTCAGCCAGGGCTTCTTCCAGCTGCAGCAGACCTGTCCGCGCTGCCGCGGTACCGGCAGCGTGGTCAAGAACCCCTGCGACACCTGCCTCGGCCAGGGACGCGTGCGGCGCACCCGCAAGCTCGCCGTCAAGGTGCCCGCCGGGGTCGACACCGGGGACCGGGTGCGGCTTTCCGGGGAAGGCGAAGCGGGGCGCAACGGCGGCCCGCCCGGGGATCTCTACGTGGAGATCCATGTGCGCGAGCACGCGATCTTCGAGCGCGACGGCGAGCACCTGAGCTGCGAGGTGCCGGTGAGCTTTGCCACCGCGGCCCTCGGCGGCAGCGTGAGCGTGCCCACGCTCGAGGGCGACGTCACCCTGAAGATCCCCGCCGAGTCGCAGTCCGGGCGCGTGTTCCGCCTGCGCGACAAGGGCGTAAAGCCGGTGCGTGGCGGGGCACGCGGCGATCTGTTCTGCCGCGTCGTGGTGGAGACTCCGGTACACCTCTCCGCCGAGCAGCGCGAACTCATCCGCAAGCTCGAGGACTCCCTCAAGGCGCATCCGGGCAAGCACGCCCCGCGCGAGAAGGGCTTCCTCGAGGGCGTGCGGCGCTTTTTCTCCGGCTCCGACGAAGACACCAAGCACTCCCGATGAGCAGTGGGGGCGCCGCGCAGCGGGTGCGCGCCACGCTCGTCGGCGCCAGCGGGCGCATGGGCCAGGCGCTGCTGCGCTGTGCACCCGAGTACCCGCGGCTGCGCCTCACCGGTGCGGTGGTTCCCCCGGGCAGCCCGGCTCTCGGCCGCGATGCCGGAGCGCTCATTGATGCCGCGCCGCTCGGGGTGAGCGTGAGTGCCGACCTGCAGGCGCTGCTGCCCTCGACCGACGTGGTCATCGACTTCAGCCGCCCGGAGGCGACCGCCGCCACGCTCGCCGCGTGCCGCGCGGCCGCCACGCCGCTGCTGATCGGTACCACCGGCTTCCCCTGCGCCCTCGAGACCGAATTCGCCGCGGCCGCCGGCGAGATCGCGCTCCTGGTCGCCCCCAACACCAGCCTCGGGGTGACGCTGCTCCTTGAGCTCGCCCGCCGCGCCGCTGCCGCGCTGCCGCATTTCCGGGCACGCATCACCGAGACCCATCACCGACACAAGCGCGATGCGCCCTCGGGCACCGCGCTGGCGCTGGCTGCGGCGCTGCGTTCAGGCGCCGGCAGCCCCGGCGCGCAGCGCGAGATTCCCATCGAGTCGCATCGCGAGGGCGAGGTGATCGGCGAGCACACGGTATGGCTGGAAGGGGCGGGCGAGGCGCTGGAACTGAGCCACCGGGCGCTCGACCGGGCGGTATTTGCCCGCGGCGCCATTGCGGCCGCGCTCTGGCTTGCGCCGCAGCCACCCGGCCGCTACGGCATGGCCGACGTCCTCAACGAAAAAACAGTGACTTAGACGATGAACTGCAGTCCCTCGTTAAGTGCCGGGGCCGCGCCGCGCCGGGAATTTCTCATGGACACAAAAGCCTTAAAGCCCGTAAGATTTCCGCCTAATCCGTGTACGGGTTAGTCCAAGCAAAGGCGGGAGGAGGTTCTACGGAACTCCTCCCGCTTTTGTGTATCTGGGATCAGGGAGAATGCATCACGTGAGCTCACCTGCGGTGCTCGCGCTGGCTGACGGAACGATCTTCCGCGGCCAGTCGATCGGAGCCAAAGGCAACACCACAGGCGAAGTTGTTTTCAATACCGCCCTCACCGGCTATCAGGAAATTCTCACCGACCCTTCCTACGCGCGGCAGATCGTCACGCTCACCTGCCCGCACATCGGCAACACCGGCACCACGCCGGAGGATCTGGAGGCGCAGCAGATCTACTGCGCCGGCCTGATCATCCGCGACCTGTCACTCATAGCCTCCAGCTGGCGCGCCAACGAGTCGCTGCCGCAGTTCCTCGAGCGCGGCCGCCTGGTCGCCATCGCCGGCATCGACACCCGCAAGCTCACGCGCATCTTGCGCGAGAAGGGCGCCCAGGCCGGCTGCATCATGACCGGCGAGAAGGCCGATGAGGCGGCGGCCGTGAAGCTCGCGCGCAAGTTCCCCGGCCTCAAGGGCATGGACCTCGCCAAGGTGGTCTCGACCAAGAAGAGCTACCAGTGGAACGAGGGCACGATCTGGCCGGACCCGGTGCGCGCGCCGATCCGTGCCAACCAGCGCCTGCACGTGGTCGCCTATGACTTCGGCATCAAGCGCAACATCCTGCGCCTGCTCGCCGACGGCGGCTGCCGCATGACGGTGGTGCCGGCGCAGACCCCGGCCGAGGAGGTACTGGCGCTCGAGCCCGACGGCATATTTCTCTCCAACGGCCCCGGCGATCCGGAGCCGTGCGACTACGCGATCGCTGCAACCAAGCGCTTCCTCGAGACCGACCTGCCGGTGTTCGGCATCTGTCTCGGGCACCAGATCCTGGGACTTGCCGCCGGCGGCCGCACCGTGAAGATGAAGTTCGGCCACCACGGCGCGAACCATCCGGTACAGGACCTCGAGAGCGGGCGGGTGTTCATCACCAGTCAGAATCACGGCTTCGCCGTCGATGAGACGACGCTCCCGGCACACGTGAAGCTCACGCACCGCTCCCTGTTCGATGGCTCCCTGCAGGGCGTCGCCTTCACTGACCGCCCGGCGTTCAGCTTCCAGGGACATCCCGAGGCGAGCCCCGGCCCGCACGATCTGAAACCCCTGTTCGAGCGCTTCAATCACCTCATGCTGCGGCGCCTGCAGGCGCAGCTGCGCCTCGCGGAGGAGAATCTCCGGGCACGCGCGGGCGGGCGCTAGCGTGGCGCTCAGGCGCATGGCGCGTGCGGCCCTGGCCCTCGCCGTCCTCGCCGCCGCGCTCGCGGCCTGCCACAGCCCTGCCGGGGATGCGGCCGCCGTGCGCGCGCAGATCGAGGCGCGCAACGCGCAGCTGCAGAAGGCCTATGCCGCGGGCGATCTCGATACGGTGACGGCCGCCTTCACCGCGGAAGCCTGGCAGCTGCCCCCCAACCACGCCCCGCTCATCGGTCGCGAGCAGATCCGCGCCTTCTGGGAGCCGCTGGTGCGCTCCGGCAAGGTGGAGTTCCTGCTGCATACCGAGGCCCTCGACACCCAGGGGCCGCTCGCCATCGAGCGCGGGCGCTACGTGCTCAAATTCACCCCGGCCGAGGGCGCGGTCGGTGCGCCGCCGCCGTTCGAGGACTCAGGCAACTACCTCGTGCACTGGACGCGCGAGCCGGACGGACAGTGGCGTGCGGTCACGGATGCGCCGGTGAGTGAGCGCCGGCCGCCTGGAAGCTGATGCCCGCAAGCCCCATAGACCGTACCTACAGCCCATGCCCAAACGCACCGACATCCACAGCATCCTGATCATCGGCGCCGGCCCGATCGTGATCGGCCAGGCGTGCGAGTTCGACTACTCCGGGGCCCAGGCCTGCAAGGCGCTGCGCGAGGAGGGCTACCGCGTCATCCTGGTGAACTCCAACCCCGCGACCATCATGACCGACCCGGAGATGGCCGATGCGGTCTACATCGAGCCGGTCAACGCCAAGGCCGTGGCGCGCATCATCGAGAAGGAGCGCCCGGATGCGCTCCTGCCCACCATGGGCGGGCAGACCGCGCTCAACACCGCGCTCGATCTGGTGCGCGAAGGCGTGCTGGAGAAATACGGGGTGGAGATGATCGCCGCCTCGCGCGCCGCGATCGACATGGCCGAGGACCGCGAGCTGTTCCGCAACGCCATGCGCGAGATCGGCCTCGAGACCCCGCAGTCGCAGATCGCGCGCAGCCTCGATGAGGCGCTCGCCATCTCCGGGGAGATCGGCTACCCGGTCGTCATCCGCCCCTCCTTCACCCTCGGCGGCTCCGGCGGCGGCATCGCCTACAACCGCGAGGAGCTCGAGGAGATCGTCGCCCGCGGCCTCGATGCCTCGCCCACCGGGGAGGTGCTGCTCGAGGAGTCGGTGATCGGCTGGAAAGAGTTCGAGATGGAGGTGGTGCGCGATCACAAGGACAACTGCATCATCGTCTGCTCCATCGAGAACCTGGACCCGATGGGCGTGCACACCGGGGACTCGATCACGGTGGCTCCCGCGCTCACCCTCACCGACAAGGAATACCAGCGCATGCGCGACGCCTCCATCGCCGTGCTGCGCAAGATCGGGGTCGACACCGGCGGCTCGAACGTACAGTTCGCGGTGAGCCCGACCGACGGGCGGCTGCTGGTCATCGAGATGAACCCGCGCGTGTCGCGCTCCTCGGCGCTCGCCTCCAAGGCCACCGGCTTCCCGATCGCCAAGATCGCCGCCAAGCTCGCCGTGGGCTACACCCTCGATGAGCTGAAGAACGACATCACCGGCGGGGCGACGCCGGCCTCCTTCGAGCCCTCGATCGACTATGTGGTGGTGAAGATCCCGCGCTTCACCTTCGAGAAGTTCCCGAGCGCCAACGACCGCCTGACCACGCAGATGAAGTCGGTGGGCGAGGTCATGGCGATCGGCCGCACCTTCCAGGAGTCACTGCAGAAGGCGCTGCGCGGACTGGAGACCGGGCTCGACGGCCTGAGCCCGATTCTCACCCAGCCGGTGAAGGACGAGGCGGCCGACCGTCTCGCCCACGAGCTGCGCGCCCCCGGGGCGAACCGGCTGCTGTATCTGGCGGATGCGCTGCGTGCCGGCTGGAGCCGCGAGCGCGTGCACGAGCTCACGCACATCGACCCGTGGTTCCTGGCGCAGATCGAGCAGCTGATCGCCGAGGAAGCGCAGGTGCGCGCCGACGGACTCGGTGCCCTCGATGCGGCGCGGCTGCGCTATCTGAAGCGCAAGGGCTTCTCCGACAGCCGCCTGGCGAAGCTGGTCGACATGCCCGAGAAGGCCATCCGCGACAAGCGCCACGAGCTCAAGGTGCGTCCGGTATACAAGCGCGTCGACACCTGTGCGGCCGAGTTCGCCACCTCCACCGCCTACCTGTATTCCACCTACGAGGAGGAGTGCGAGGCGCAGCCGACCGAGAAGCGCAAGATCATGATCCTCGGCGGCGGCCCGAACCGCATCGGCCAGGGGATCGAGTTCGATTACTGCTGCGTGCACGCCGCGCTGCAGCTGCGCGAGGACGGCTTCGAGACCATCATGGTCAACTGCAACCCGGAGACCGTCTCCACCGACTACGACACCTCCGACCGGCTGTACTTCGAGCCGCTGACCCTCGAGGACGTGCTCGAGGTGCTGGCGGTGGAGAAGCCGGAAGGGGTGATCGTGCAGTTCGGCGGCCAGACCCCGCTCAAGCTGTCGCGCGCCCTCGAGGCCGCCGGCGCGCCGATCATCGGCACCTCCCCGGACTCCATCGACGTCGCCGAGGACCGCGAGCGCTTCCAGGCGCTGGTGAAGAAGCTCGGGCTCAAGCAGCCGGCCAATGCCACGGCGCGCGACGAGGAGCAGGGCGTGGTCCTCGCCCGCGAGGTCGGCTTCCCGCTGGTGGTGCGCCCCTCCTACGTGCTCGGCGGGCGCGCCATGGAGGTGGTGTTCACGGAAGAGGACCTGCGCACCTACATGACCCACGCGGTGCAGGTCTCCAACGACTCCCCGGTGCTGCTCGACCGCTTCCTCGATGTCGCCATCGAGGTGGACGTGGATGCGGTGTGCGACGGCGAGGACGTGCTGATCGGCGGCATCATGGAGCACATCGAGCAGGCCGGCGTGCACTCGGGAGACTCCTCCTGCTCGCTGCCGCCCAACAGCCTCACGCGCGAGACCCAGCGTGAGCTGCGCGAGCAGACGCGCAAGCTCGCGCGGGCGCTGAACGTCGTCGGCCTCATGAATATCCAGTTCGCCATCCAGGCCGGGGTCATCTACGTGCTCGAGGTCAACCCGCGTGCCTCGCGCACGGTGCCCTTCGTCTCCAAGGCCACAGGACTGGCGCTCGCCAAGATCGCCGCGCGCGTCATGACCGGGCGCAAGCTCAAGCAGCTGGTCGGGGCGGTCGAGCGCGTGCCCGCTTATTTCTCGGTCAAGGAGGCGGTGTTCCCGTTCGTGAAGTTCCCGGAGGCCGATCCGATCCTGGGTCCGGAGATGAAGTCCACCGGCGAGGTCATGGGCACCGGGCGCACCTTCGGGGAGGCCTACGCCAAGGCGCAGTCGGCCTCCGGGGTCACCATCCCGCGCGCCGGCGTGGCCTTCATCAGCGTGCGCGACCGCGACAAGGGTCCGGCGGTGGTGCTGGCGAAGAAGCTGATCGAGCGCGGCTTCGAGCTCATCGCGACCGCGGGCACCGCCCAGGCCCTGAGCGAGGCCGGGGTAGCCTGCCGGCGCGTCAACAAGGTGCGCGAGGGGCGTCCGCACATCGTCGACATGATCAAGAACGACGAGGTCGACCTGGTGGTCAACACCACCGAGGGCAAGCAGGCGATCCGCGAGTCCAACTCGATCCGTCGCGAAGCCGTGCACCGGCGCGTCACCTACTACACCACCATCGCCGCAGGTCTTGCGACCTGCGAGGCGCTCGATCATATCGATGAGGTGGAGGTCAATCGCCTGCAGGACCTGCACGGCGAGGCGGCGCGGGCATGAAACGCACTCCGATGACGGCGCGCGGCGCCGAGGCGCTGCGCCACGAGCTGAAGAAGCTGAAGAGCCACGACCGGCCGGCCGTCATCAAGGCGATCGCCGAGGCGCGCGGCCACGGCGACCTGTCGGAGAATGCCGAATACCATGCCGCCCGCGAGCAGCAGGGCTTCATCGAGGGGCGCATCGCCGAGATCGAGACCAAGCTCGCCAACGCCGAAGTGATCGACCCCGCCCAGCTCACCAACACCGGCCGCGTCATCTTCGGGGCGGTGGTGGAGCTGGAGGATCAGGACAGCGGCGAGCGGGTGATCTATCAGGTGGTGGGCGAGGACGAGGCCGACATCCGCGCCGGGCGCATCTCGGTCACCTCGCCGATCGCGCGCGCGCTCGTGGGCAAGAACCAGGGGGACGTGGTGGACGTGATCGCCCCGGGCGGGACGCGCTCGTTTGAGATCCTGGTGGTGCGCTTCGAGTAGGCCTCAGGCGTCGGGGATGAGGATCTTCGGCAGCGGCGCGCGCGCACGGTACAGGATGGCGACGTTGCCGATGCGGTAGACCAGGGCGCTGCCGCTGGCCGCGGCGAGCTCGGCGAGCAGCGCATCGCGCGCCGCGCGGTCCCCGGCGGGGGCCTTGACCTTGATCAGCTCGTGATCGTGCAGCGCCCGCTCGGTCTCGCGCACCACGGCGGCGCTGAGCCCGGCGTGGCCGAGGCGGATGACGGGCTTTAAGGGGTGGGCGAGGCCGCGCAGGTACTTCTTCTGGCGCTCGCTGAGCGCGCGTGGCGGGGCCGGTGCGGCAGTCTTCGGTTCGGTCATGATGCCCCATTCTAAGTGAGGAACTTCCGGCGCACCGGGCGCCACTAAATTTATGGCCCGCCGATCCAAGAGCAGCGACCGCTGGCTGAAAGAGCACTTCGCCGACCCGTTCGTGCAACGCGCCCAGAGCGAGGGCTGGCGCTCGCGCGCGGTCTTCAAGCTCGAGGAAATCGACCGGCGCGAGCGGCTCCTGCACCCCGGGCGCACGGTGCTCGACCTGGGCGCCGCCCCCGGCGCCTGGAGCCAGTACGCGCGCCGCCGCCTCGGCCGGGGCGGGCGCGTGGTGGCGAGTGACATCCTGCCCATGCAGGAGCTCG
The DNA here is from genome assembly GCA_963825385.1 of uncultured Pseudomonadota bacterium. GTDB lineage: Bacteria > Pseudomonadota > Gammaproteobacteria > Steroidobacterales > Steroidobacteraceae > 13-2-20CM-66-19. The sequence goes on from CAWGSX010000003.1 coordinate 1,191,934, forward strand.
TCGGGGTGGAGTTCGTGCAGGGTGACTTCCGCGAGGCGGCGGTTCTCAGACAGATCCTGGATCTGCTGCCTGAGCGCCAGGTCGACGTGGTGCTCTCGGACATGGCCCCGAACCTGTCCGGGATGGACGTGATTGATCAGCCCCGGGCCATGTACCTGGCGGAGCTCGCCCTGGACACCGCCGGGGACGTCTTGAAGGGGGGCGGCAGCGCCCTGATCAAGGTGTTCCAGGGGGCAGGGTTTGAGGAGTTCGTCCGCTCGGCGCGGGCCCGTTTCGGCAAGGTCAAGCTTGTGAAACCTGAGGCTTCCCGCTCGCGCAGTCCGGAGATGTATTTACTGGCCATGCAGTACCGCTTGGTGTAGGTTCATTGGAATCATTCTCAAGCGCCTGCCGCAGCTTAAGGATCTAAGCCTTTGAACGATTTGACAAAGAACATCCTGTTGTGGGTCGTCATCGTGTTCGTCCTGCTGCTGGTGTTCAGCCGCTACATGCCGCAGGTCGGGCAGCCCCAGGAGATCCCGTATTCGCAGTTCCTGGATGATGTGAAGGCCGACAAGGTCAGCAAGGTGACCATGCAGGCCGAGATGATCTATGGGGAGAACAAGGACAAGACGGTCTTCAAGACCCGCAATCCCGAGACCGACTACACCGCGCTGATCGGGCTGCTGTCCAAGGAGCGCGTGACCATCGAGGCGCGCGAGCCGAAGCCGCCGAACTTCTTCGGCCAGCTGCTGATGAACATGGCGCCGGCGCTGCTTCTGATCGTGGTGTTCCTCTACATGCTGCGCCAGATGCAGGGCGCCTCGGGCGGCCGCGGCGCCATGTCCTTCGGCAAGAGCCGCGCACGGCTGCTCGGTGAGGACCAGGTCAACGTCACCTTCGCCGACGTCGCCGGCGTGGACGAGGCCAAGGAGGAGGTCGCCGAGATCGTCGACTTCCTCAAGGACCCGGGCAAGTTCCAGAAACTCGGCGGCAAGATCCCCAAGGGCGTGCTCATGGTCGGCTCGCCCGGCACCGGCAAGACGCTGCTCGCGCGCGCCATCGCCGGGGAGGCCAAGGTCCCCTTCTTCACCATCTCCGGCTCTGACTTCGTGGAGATGTTCGTCGGCGTGGGCGCCTCGCGCGTGCGCGACATGTTCGAGCAGGCGAAGAAGCACGCCCCCTGCATCATCTTCATCGACGAGATCGACGCGGTCGGCCGCCATCGCGGCGCGGGCCTGGGCGGCGGTCACGACGAGCGCGAGCAGACGCTCAACCAGCTGCTCGTGGAGATGGACGGCTTCGAGGGCAACGAGGGCGTCATCGTCATCGCCGCCACCAACCGTCCCGACGTGCTCGACCCGGCGCTGCTGCGCCCGGGCCGCTTCGACCGCCAGGTGGTGGTGCCGCTGCCGGACGTGCGCGGCCGCGAGCAGATCCTGCGGGTGCACATGCGGCGCGTGCCGCTGGCCGATGACGTCAAGCCCGGGCTGATCGCGCGCGGCACGCCGGGATTTTCGGGAGCGGATCTGGCCAACCTCGTCAACGAGGCGGCGCTGTTTGCCGCGCGCGCCAACAAGCGCATCGTCAGCATGGACGAGTTCGAGCGTGCCAAGGACAAGATCTACATGGGCGCCGAGCGGCGCTCCATGGTGATGTCGGACCACGAGAAGAAGATGACCGCCTACCACGAGGCCGGGCACGCCATCGTCGGCTTCATGGTTCCCGACCACGACCCGGTCTACAAGGTGACCATCATCCCGCGCGGCCGTGCGCTGGGACTCACCTGGTACCTGCCGGAGACCGACCGTTACAGCACCAGCCGGCGCGAGCTCGAGAGCCGCATCACTTCGCTGTTCGGCGGCCGCTGCGCCGAGGAGCTGATCTTCGGCGTCGACGGGGTCACCACCGGGGCGGCCAATGACATCGAGCGTGCCACCGAGCTGGCGCGCAACATGGTCACCAAGTGGGGCCTGTCGGACAAACTCGGTCCGCTCACCTACTCGGAGGAGACCGGCGAGGTCTTCCTCGGCCGCACCGTCACCCAGCACAAGCAGGTGTCGGATGTCACCGCGCACGCCATCGACGAGGAAGTGCGCCGCGTCATCGAGAACAACTACACCCGCGCCAAGTCGCTGCTCGAGACCAACCTCGAGAAGCTTCACGCCATGGCCGATGCGCTCATCAAGTACGAGACCATCGATGAGGAGCAGCTGAAGGACATCATGGCCGGGCGCACGCCCAAGCCCCCGGCGGGCTGGGACGACACTCTCTCCAACAAGCCCCCGAAGGCGCCGCCCGCGGAAGGGCCGGCCGCCGGCGGGCCGCCGATCCCCGCCGGTCAGCACTGAGCGGCCGCGGCCGCGGCCCATGGGCGCCGCGCCCCTGAAGCTGCAGTGCGCTCTGCGCACGCTCGATCTCACCCATCCGGTGGTCATGGGCGTGCTCAACGTCACGCCCGACTCTTTCTCCGAGGGTGGCCGCTACGCGGAGCTGCGGGCGGCAATCGAGCACGGACTGCGCATGGTCAGCGAGGGTGCGGCGCTGATCGATGTCGGCGGTGAATCCACCCGTCCGGGCGCGGCTGCGGTCAGCGCCGCCGAGGAACTGCGGCGCGTCGTGCCGGTGATCCGCGCGCTCGCCTCGCAGAACGTGGTCGTCTCGGTCGACACCAGCAAGCCCGAGGTGATGAGCGCGGCCGCCGCGGCCGGCGCCGGGCTCATCAACGACGTGCGCGCGCTGCGCGCGCCCGGGGCGCTGGCGGCCGCCCGGGACAGCGGCTGCGCGGTGTGTCTGATGCACATGCAGGGCGAGCCGGCCACCATGCAGGATGCGCCGCGCTACTCGGACGTGGTCGCCGAGGTCGGCGCGTTTCTGGATGAGCGGCTCGCCGCGGCGCACGCGGCCGGGATCGGCGCGGGGCGGCTGGCGATCGACCCGGGATTCGGCTTCGGCAAGACCCAGGAACATAACCTGACGCTGCTGCGGCACCTGCCGCAGCTGGTGCGCACGGGGGTGCCGCTGCTGGTTGGCTTGTCGCGCAAGTCCCTGCTCGGCAAACTCACCGGGCGCGCGGCCGCCGACCGGGTCCATGGCAGTGTCGCGCTGGCGGTGATCGCGGCACTGAAGGGCGCGAACATCATCCGCGCTCACGACGTCGCAGCGACCGTGGACGCTCTGAAGGTGGTTGCGGCGCTGTAGCATTGCGCACGAGGCGAGGGAGGGGATCAGCTTGGCGCGGCGATATTTCGGTACCGATGGCGTGCGCGGCCGGGTCGGTGAGCATCCGATGACGGTGGACTTCGCGCTGCAGCTGGCGAGCGCGGCGGCGCGCGTGCTGGCCCCCGAGGGCGGCACCGTCCTCATCGGCAAGGACACGCGCCTCTCGGGCTACATGTTCGAGGCCGCACTCGAGGCCGGCTTCGTGGCCGCGGGCGTGAATGTCATGCTGATCGGCCCGCTGCCCACGCCGGGGATCGCCTACATGACCCGTCGCTTCAACTGCGACTTCGGTGTGGTCATCTCCGCCTCCCACAATCTCTACGACGACAACGGCATCAAGTTCTTCGACGCCTCCGGCGGCAAGCTCTCCGACGAGCTCGAGGAGCGCATCGAGGCCGAGCTCGCGCAGGCCCCGCTGACACGCGCCTCGCGCAACCTCGGACGCGCCACGCGCGCCGACCGCTCGCGCGCCCTCTACCAGGAGTTCTGCGCCTCGACGCTGCCATCCGGGGTCGACCTCTCCGGCCTCAAGATCGTCATCGACTGCGCCAACGGCGCCGCCTACAAGGTGGGCCCGCGCATCCTCGCCGATCTCGGTGCCGAGATTGTCCCGATCGGCTGCTCGCCGAACGGCCGCAATATCAACGACGGCTGCGGTTCGACCGTGCCCGACCTGCTGCAGCTCACCGTCCCCGGGGTGCGCGCCAACGTCGGCCTGGCACTCGATGGTGACGGTGACCGGCTGGTCATGGTCGATCACCTGGGACGCATCGTCGATGGCGACCAGCTGCTCTACGTCATCGCCCGCGCGCGCAAGGAGGCCGGCACGCTGCGCGGGCCGGTGGTGGGGACGGTCATGAGCAACTTGGGTCTTGAGATCGCGCTGCGGGAGCGTGGCATCGAGTTCCGCCGCGCCGCGGTCGGTGACCGCTACGTGCTCGCGCTCCTGCGCGAGCACGGCGGCACGCTCGGCGGGGAAACCTCCGGTCACATCCTGTGCCTGGACAAGACCACCACCGGGGACGGACTGGTGAGCGCGCTGCAGGTGCTGGCGGTCATGAAGCAGAGCGGGCGGGAACTCGCGGAACTCACCTCCGCGATGCGCAAGTTCCCGCAGGTGCTGCTCAATGTGAAGGTCGCCGCCCGCTTCGATCCCACCAAGGTGGCGCAGGTCCAGGAGGCGGTCGCGCGCATCGAGGCGCGCCTGGGGGGCGAGGGCAGGGTGGTGCTGCGCGCCTCGGGCACCGAGCCGGTCATCCGCGTGATGGTCGAGGGGCGCGATGAGGCCGTGACGCGCGCCGCCGCCGCGGAACTCGCCGAGGTGGTACGCGCCTGCGCGCCGTGAGGGCGGCGCAGCGGTAAAAGCCGCTGCCGATCAGCGGCTTGGGGTGTAGTTCAGGCCTCCGGCAGGCGCCGTTGCGTGGCCCTGCCCGCATCGCTATGATCGCGCGCCCTTATAACCCGTACTGCACCGTCTGGGTGCGTTCCCAAGGCCCCTATGCGCCGCCCGATAGTCGCCGGAAACTGGAAGATGCACGGGTCGCGCGCCGAGAACGCGCGGCTCATCGAGGAGCTGCTGCAGGGCAGCCCCGCGCGTCCGACGGCGGCGTGCGTGGTGTGTCCGCCGTTCGTGTACCTGCAGGAGGCGGGGCGGCTGCTGCGCGATTCGGCCTTCAGCCTGGGCGGCCAGGATGTGTGCGCGGACGCGCAGGGCGCCTTCACCGGTGAGGTCTCGGCCGCCATGCTGAAGGATGTCGGCTGCGAGTACGTGATCGTCGGGCATTCGGAACGGCGCCTGCTGTATCGCGAGAGCGACCAGCTGGTGGCGCGCAAGTTCGGCGCGGCGCTCGCCAAGGGCCTGATTCCGATCCTGTGCGTGGGCGAACAGCTCGCGGACCGTGAGGCCGGGCGCACCGGGGAAGTGGTGTCGCGCCAGCTCGACGTCGTGCTGGAGCTGTGCGGAGCCGGTGGCCTGGAGCATGCCGTGGTCGCTTACGAGCCGGTGTGGGCCATCGGCACCGGCCGCAACGCCACGCCCGAGCAGGCCCAGGAGGTGCACGCCTTCATCCGCGCCCGCATCGGTGAGCGGGATGCTAGAATCGCGGCTGCCACGCGCATCCTTTACGGCGGCAGCGTGAAGGCCGGCAACGCCGCGGAGCTCTTTGCGATGCCGGATGTCGATGGCGGCCTGATAGGCGGCGCCTCGCTCAAGGCGGACGAATTTCTGACAATCCTGGCCGCGGCCGGACCGGGATGAGTGAGTTTTCCCGATGTGGTTGCGTAACATCCTGACTTTCGTACAGCTGATCTCCGCGATCGCGATCGTGGGGCTCGTGCTGCTGCAGCGAGGCAAAGGCGCCGATGCCGGCGCCGGCTTCGGCGCGGGGGCTTCCGGGACGGTCTTCGGTGCACGGGGTGCGACCACCGCGCTGTCGCGGGCCACGGCGATCTTCGCCGCCATCTTCATGCTCAACAGCATGGCGCTCGCTTATCTGGCCACCAAGCCCGTCGGCGAGACGCAGCGCACGCTGCTTGACGAGGCCGCCGTCGACCCGGCCAAGAGCGCACCGGTGACCGGGGCGCCGGTCGCGCCTGCGACCACGCCATCGCCCGGCGCGCCCGTGCCGGCGCCGGTTCCGGCCCCGGCTGGCACGCCGCAGCCGGCCGCACCAAAATAGGATTCATTAAGATCCGCTTGAGCAGAAGCGCCGACGTGGTGGAATTGGTAGACACACTAGCTTGAGGGGCTAGCGCCGCAAGGTGTGGGAGTTCGAATCTCCCCGTCGGCACCAAAACGACAGTCACGCTGCTACAATGCGCAGCGTTTTTGGGGGCAGGTCGAGGTCGATCTGCCTTTTTTACGGTCGCAGGCGATGCTGTCGAACTATCTGCCGATCCTTATCTTCCTGGTCGTGGCCGCCGCGCTCGCGATGGTGCTGCTGGTACTCGGTACCGGGATCGGCCGCTTCTTTTCCCGCTTTCATGACGACAAGGCCAAGCTCTCGCCTTACGAGTGCGGCTTCGACGCCTTCGAGGACACACGCACGAAGTTCGACGTGCGCTACTACCTGGTGGCGATCCTGTTCATCGTTTTCGATCTGGAGATCGCCTTTCTGTTTCCATGGGCGGTGGCGCTGAACAAGATCGGCGCGTTCGGCCTCGGCGCCATGGGCGTGTTCCTCGCCATCCTCGTGGTCGGCTTCATCTACGAATGGAAGAAGGGGGCGCTCGAGTGGGACTAGCTGCCGCCGACAGCCCGGAGGGCCTGGCCGAGCGCGGGTTCGTGACCACGCAGCTGGACAGCCTCATCAACTGGGCCCGCACCGGCTCGCTGTGGCCGATGACCTTCGGCCTCGCCTGCTGTGCGGTGGAGATGATGCACGCGGGGGCCTCGCGCTACGACCTCGATCGCTTCGGGGTGGTGTTCCGTCCCAGTCCGCGCCAGTCGGATGTCATGATCGTGGCCGGCACGCTCGTGAATAAGATGGCTCCGGCACTGCGCCGGGTCTACGACCAGATGGCCGAGCCGCGCTGGGTGATCTCCATGGGCTCGTGCGCTAACGGCGGCGGCTACTACCACTACTCCTACGCAGTGGTGCGCGGCTGTGACCGCATCGTGCCGGTGGATGTCTACGTGCCCGGCTGCCCGCCCACGGCAGAGGCTCTGGTCTACGGCATCCTGCAGCTGCAGAAGAAGATTGCCCGCACCAGCGCGATCGCGCGCTAAGCGCCAAGGAGTAACGATAAGGTGAGCGAGCGGATCGAAGCTCTCGCCCAGAAGGTTAACGCGCAGCTCGCCGGCAAGGTGCGCCGCACGGCCGCACTCGCGCACGAGCTCGCCTACGAGTGCGATGTCGGCGCCCTGCTCGGGGTGTGCACCACGCTGCGCGATGCGCCGGAGCTGAAGTTCGAGATGCTCATGGATCTTGCCGGCCTCGACTACCTGCACTACGGGCGCGACGACTGGCAGACGCAGAGCGCGACGCGCTCCGGGTTCAGCCGCGCGCGCGTGGCGCGCACCGACCGGCCGGACCCGACCGAAGCCGGTCGCTTCGCGGTGGTCTACAACCTCCTGTCGGTGACGCATAACCAGCGGCTGCGCCTGAGCACCCGCCTCGCCGACACCGAGGAGCCCGTGGTCGACTCCGTGGTCGGTGTCTGGGCCGCGGCGAACTGGTTCGAGCGCGAGGCTTTCGACCTCTTCGGCATCCTTTTCCGCGGCCACCCGGACCTGCGCCGCATCCTCACCGACTACGGCTTCATCGGTCACCCTTTCCGCAAGGACTTCCCGCTCATTGGCAACGTCGAGGTGCGCTACGACGAGGCCAAAGGCCGCGTCGTCTACCAGCCGGTGAGCATCGCCCCGCGCGTGCTCGTGCCGAAGGTGATCCGCCACGATTCGCGCTACGAGCCTGCGCTCAAAGCCCCGGAGTTGCCGCGCTGATGGCCGCACCCGCCACCGAGATCCGCAACTACACCATGAACTTCGGGCCGCAGCACCCGGCGGCGCACGGGGTGCTGCGCCTGGTGCTCGAGCTCGACGGCGAGGTCATCCAGAAGGCCGACCCGCACATCGGCCTCCTGCACCGCGGCACCGAGAAGCTCGCCGAGTCCAAGCCCTTCAACCAGTCGATCGGCTACATGGACCGGCTCGACTACGTCTCGATGATGTGCAACGAGCACGCCTACGTGCTCGCGATCGAGCGGCTGCTCGGCATCGCCCCGCCCGAGCGCGCACAGTACGTGCGCGTGCTGTTCGATGAGATCACGCGACTTTTGAATCACCTCATGTGGCTCGGCGCGCATGGCCTGGACATCGGCGCCATGACCGTGTTCCTGCTGTGCTTCAAGCAGCGCGAGGAGCTCATGGACGTGTACGAGGCGGTCTCGGGCACGCGCATGCACGCGACCTACTATCGCCCCGGCGGTGTGTACCGCGATCTGCCGGACTCGATGCCGCGCTATCAGGCCTCGAAGTGGCGCTCCGCCAAGGAGGCCGCGCGCATGAACGAGGCGCGCGGCGGCACGATGCTCGACTATATCCAGGCCTTTACCGAGCAGTTTCCGCAGGCGGTCGATGACTACGAGACGCTGCTCACCGACAACCGCATCTGGAAGCAGCGCACCGTGAACATCGGGGTCGTCTCGCCCGAGCGGGCACTGCAGCTGGGCTTCTCCGGCCCCATGCTGCGCGGCTCGGGCATCGCCTGGGATCTGCGCAAGAAGCAGCCCTACGAGGTCTACGAGCGCATGGACTTCGATGTGCCGGTGGGCTCGAACGGCGACTGCTACGACCGCTACCTGGTGCGCGTCGAGGAGATGCGCCAGTCCAACCGCATCATCCGCCAGTGCGTCGAATGGCTGAAGGCGCATCCGGGGCCGGTGATGGTCGATGACCGCAAGGTGCGGCGCCCTCACGCGAGCACATGAAGGAGGACATGGAGTCCCTCATCCACCACTTCAAATTCTTCACCGAAGGCTACGAGGTGCCCGCGGGGGAGACCTATGCGGCGGTCGAGGCGCCCAAGGGCGAGTTCGGCATTTATCTGGTTTCCGACGGCGCCAACAAGCCCTACCGCCTGAAGTGCCGCGCCCCCGGATTCCCGCACCTGGCGGCGCTCGAGGAGATGAGCCGCGGCCACATGCTGGCTGACGTGGTGGCGATAATCGGCACGCAGGACATCGTATTCGGGGAAATCGACCGGTGAGCATCGACAGCACCAGCAGCCGCCCCGTGCCCGGCAAAAGCGCGCTTCTGTCGCGCGCAGACGCGGGCCGAAATTGATCACTGGGTGGCGAAATTTCCGCCCGGGCGGCAACGCTCGGCGAGCCTCGCGGCACTGCGCGCCGCGCAGGAGCAGAACCACGGCTTCCTCACCCCGGAGCTGATGGACGCGGTCGCCGAGTACCTCGAGCTGCCGCCCATCCAGGTTTATGAGGTGGCGGGCTTTTACTCGATGTTCGAGACGCATCCCTGCGGGCGCCACCACGTCAGCATCTGCACCAACATCTCCTGCATGCTCAATGGCGGCGAGGACCTCGTGGCGCATGCCGAGAAGAAGCTCGGCATCAAGCTCAATGAGAGTACCGCGGACGGGCGCATCTTCCTGAAGCGCGAGGAGGAGTGCCTCGCCGCCTGCACCGGGGCGCCGATGATGATGGTGGACCACGTCTTCTACGAGCATCTGACCCCGGAGAAGCTCGATCAGATCCTGGATGAGCTCAAGTGAGCGACCTCGACAGCAAGTACGCCGACAAGATGAATCTCGGGGTGTTCGAGCCGCTGAAGCTCGAACGGCCGTGGACGATCGACACCTACCGCTCGATCGGCGGCTACACGGTGTGGGAGCAGATCCTCAGGGACAAGCCGCCGCGCGAGCAGATCATCGACCAGGTCAAGGCCTCGGGTCTGCGTGGCCGCGGCGGCGCCGGCTTCCCGACCGGCACCAAGTGGAGCTTCATGCCGCGCAACTCGCCGGCGCAGAAGTACCTGGTGTGCAACTCCGACGAGAGCGAGCCGGGCACCTGCCACGACCGCGACATCCTGCGCTTCAACCCGCACTCGGTGGTCGAGGGGCTGGCGATCGCCGGCTACGCGACCAACTCGACCGTGGCCTACAACTACATCCGCGGCGAGTTTCTGGGTGAGCCGGTGCCGCGTTTCGAGGCGGCGCTCAAGGAAGCCTACGCCGCGGGCCTGCTCGGCAAGAACATCAAGGGCAGCGGGGTCGATTTCGACCTGCACACCTTCGTCGGCGCCGGCGCCTACATCTGCGGCGAGGAGACCGCGCTCCTGGAGTCGCTCGAGGGCAAGCCGGGCAAGCCGCGCTTCAAGCCGCCGTTCCCGGCGAACTTCGGGGTCTACGGCGCGCCGACCACGATCAACAACACCTTGAGCTATGCCTCGGTGCCGACCATCCTGCGGCGCGGACCGGAGTGGTTCGCAAGTTTGGGGCCGAAGAACTCCGGCGGCACCATGATCTACTCGATGTCCGGTCACCTCGAGCGGCCGCGCAACATCGAATTGCCGCTCGGCGTGCCGTTTGCGGACCTGGTGGAGATGTGCGGCGGGGTGCGTGGCGGCAGAAAGCTCAAGGCGGTCATTCCCGGTGGTGTCTCGGTGCCGGTAGTCCCGGGCGAGGTCATGCTCAAGACCAACATGGATTACGACTCGGTCAAAGCTGCCGGCTCCGCCCTGGGGACCGGGGCGTCCATCTGCATGGACGAGACCACCTGCATGGTGCGGGTGCTGGAGCGCATCTCGCGCTTCTACTATTCGGAATCCTGTGGCCAGTGCACGCCGTGCCGCGAGGGCACCGGCTGGATGAACCGCCTGCTGCAGCGGATGCTCGCCGGGCAAGGGCGCCGCGAGGAGCTCGGGCTGCTGCTCGACGTCGCCAACCGCATCGAAGGCCATACCATCTGTGCCTTCGGGGATGCCGCGGCGTGGCCGGTGCAGAGCTTCCTCAAGCACTACCGGCACGAGTTCGAGTACATGATCGATCACGGTGGCCGCAGCCTCGTGACCGATAATCTGGGCGCACGCGCGGCCTGACAGCCCCCTTCGCAACGGACACGTTCATGGCGGAAGACCTGGTCAACATCGAGATCGACGGCGTCGCGGTCAAGGCGAAGAAGGGCGAGATGCTGATCCGCGCCACGGATGCAAACGGCGTGTACGTGCCGCGCTTCTGCTACCACGAGAAGCTGGCGATCGCGGCCAACTGCCGCATGTGCCTGGTCGAGATCGAAAAGGCGCCGAAGCCCGCGCCGGCGTGCGCCACCCCGGTCACCGAGGGCATGAAGGTCTTCACCAAGTCGCCCAAGGCCATCGGTGCGCAGCGCGCCACGATGGAGTTCCTGCTCATCAACCACCCGCTCGACTGCCCGATCTGCGATCAGGGCGGGGAGTGCGAGCTGCAGGACCTCGCCATGGGATTCGGACGCGACGCCTCGCGCTACAACGAGGGCAAACGCGCCGTCCAGGACGAGAACCTCGGTCCGCTGATTGCCACCGACATGACGCGCTGCATCCAGTGCACGCGCTGCATCCGCTTCACCGACGAGATCGCCGGGATCCAGGAACTCGGCATGATCGGACGCGGCGAGCACGAGGCGGTGCGCACCTTCATCGAGAGCACCGTGAATCACGAGCTCTCCGGCAACATCATCGACCTGTGCCCGGTGGGCGCCCTGGTCTCCAAGCCCTACCGCTTCAGCGCGCGTGCCTGGGAGATGGCCTCGACGCCGCTGATCTCCCCGCACGACCCGGTGGGCACCAATCTCTTCGGCCACGTGCTGCGCGGACAGCTCAAACGCGTCGTGCCGCGCGAGAACGAAGCCATCAACGAGGTGTGGATCGCCGACCGTGAGCGCTTCAGCTACGAGGGCGTCTACAGCCCCGACCGCCTGGAGCGCCCGCTGATCCGTCGCGGCGGCGAGTGGGTGGAGTGCGACTGGGAAAGCGCGCTGCTGCAGGTCGCGGAAGGTCTTAAGGCGCGCGCTCCGGAGCTGGGCGTCCTGATCAGCCCGACCGCGACACTGGAGGAGCTGTACCTGTCACAGCGCCTGGCGCGTGGCCTGGGCAGCCACAACATCGATCACCGCCTGCGGCAGCGGGATTTCCGCGACGCCGCCGCCGACCCGCTGATGCCGGGCCTGGGCATGCCGGTCGCCGAGATCGAGGCGCTGAACGCGCTGCTCATCATCGGCGCCAACCTGCGCCGCGAGGCGCCGCTGCTGGCGCATCGGGTGCGCAAGGCGGCGCGCGGCGGCGCGCAGGTGAGCTTCGTCAATCCGGCGCGCTTCCCGTACCTGTTCCCGGTACAGAACTATCAGGTGAGCGCGCCCGTCGCCTGGGTGGAGGAACTCGCCGCGCTGGTGTCCGCCGCAGCTGCGGCGAGCGGCCGCGCTGTGCCCGCACACCTCGCCGCCGTGGTCGGCGCGGCGCAGGTCGGCGACGGTCACCGCGCGATCGTGCAGTCGCTGCTCGCGGGCGAGAAGCGCGCGGTGTGGATGGGGATGCTCGCGGCGCGGCACGACCGCTTCATCGATCTGCGCGCGCTCGCGGCGGCGCTCGCCACGCTCACCGGCGCAAGCCTCGGGCGCATCGCCGAAGGCGGCAACGGGGTGGGCGGCTACCTGGCCGGGGCGCTGCCGCACCGTGAGGCCGGCGGTCGCCCGGTCGGCGCCCCGGGGCGCAACGTGCGTGAAATGCTCAAGGACCCGCTGCGCGCCTACCTTCTGGTCGGCGGTATCGAGCCGAGCATCGACACCCTCGACCCGGAAGCCGGCCGGGTACTGGGCCGCAGCGAATTCGTGGTGGCGCTCACCCCGTACGCGAGTGAGGAGATCAGGCAGGTGGCACACGTGCTGCTGCCGATCGGCACCTTCGCCGAGACCTCCGGCACCTTCGTCAACTGCGAAGGGCGCTGGCAGAGCCAGAGCGGCGCTGCGGCGCCGGTCGGTGAGGCGCGGCCCGGCTGGAAGGTGCTGCGCGTGCTCGGCAACCTCACCAATCTCAGCGGCTTCGAGTACCAGTCTTCCGAGGAGGTGCTCAACGAGGTGCGCGCGCGCTGCGCGGACCTGAAACCGGCCCCCTACCAGGGCAGCCACGCGGTGGCGGCCGCGGGCCACGCGGCAGAGGGCGGCCTCATCGATGTGCCGATGTACCAGAGCGACGCCGTCGTGCGCCGTGCGCCCTCACTGCAGCGCACGCGCGAGGGTCGCACGGCGACCGTGACGTACTGAAGCGGAGCGAAGAGGGAGTGGAGACACTGCATCGTTTGCCCGAGCTGTGGAGTGCGTTGCCGCAGCTGGCCCGCACCACGGTGTGGATTCTCATCGTCACGGTGGCGCTCATCCTGTGCGTGGCGTTCCTGACGCTGTGGGAGCGCAAGGTCATTGGCTGGATGCAGCTGCGCCGCGGCCCGAACCGCGTGCGCATCTTCGGCCTGCTGCCGGGGCTGGGTCAGCCCTTTGCCGATGTCGTCAAGCTCCTCATCAAGGAAGTGGTGATTCCGGCGCGCGCCAACAAGATCCTGTTCCGGCTCGCGCCCATGATCGCCCTGATCCCGGCCTTCGCCGCCTGGGCGGTCATCCCGCTCTCGCCGGAGCTGGTGATCTCCAAGGCCGACGCGGGGCTGCTCTACCTGCTGTCGCTCACCTCGATGGGCGTGTACGGTGTCATCATCGCCGGCTGGGCCGCGAACTCGAAGTACGCCTTTCTCGGCGCCATGCGCTCGGCCGCACAGATGGTGGCCTACGAGATCGCCATGGGGTTCGCACTGGTCGGTGTGCTCATGGCCACCGGCAGCATGAACCTGGGCACGATCGTGCTGACGCAGTCCGGTGGCGTGGGCTCCTGGAACTGGTTCTGGCTGTTTCCGCTGCTCATGGTGTATTTCATCTCCGGGGTGGCCGAGACCAACCGCGCGCCGTTCGATGTGGCGGAGGGCGAATCGGAGATCGTCGCCGGCTTCCACGTGGAGTACTCCGGCATTGCCTTCGCGCTGTTCTTCCTGGCCGAGTACGCCAACATGATCCTGATCGCGGCGCTCACGGCGGTGTTCTTTTTCGGCGGCTGGCAGGGGCCGTTCCAGGGCTATCCCGGGCTCGGTGCCACCTTCCTCGGCGCGCCGAGCTTCGGGTGGCTCTTCCTCAAGGTGTTCTGTCTGGTGTTCCTGTTCCTGTGGTTCCGCGCGACCTTCCCGCGCTACCGCTACGACCAGATCATGCGGCTGGGCTGGAAGGCGCTGATCCCGGTGACCCTGGTTTGGATCGGCGTGGAGATGCTCCTGCTCACCTACCGGGTGGGACCGTGGGCGCGGCCCTGGTTCCACTGAAGGCAGTAAGACGCGATGGCGCTCAACCTATTCAAGACCTTTCTCCTGCCGGAGCTCCTCAAGGGCATGTGGCTCACGCGCCGCACCCTGTTCGAGCGCAAGTTCACGCTCAATTACCCGGAGGAGAAGACCCCGCAGTCGCCGCGCTTCCGCGGCCTGCACGCGCTGCGCCGCTACCCGAACGGGCAGGAGCGCTGCATCGCCTGCAAGCTGTGCGAGGCGGTGTGTCCGGCGGTTTGCATCACCATCGATTCGGACGTGGCCGCCGATGGCACACGGCGCACCACGCGCTACGACATCGACCTCTTCAAGTGCATCTACTGCGGCTTCTGCGAGGAGGCCTGCCCGGTGGATGCCATCGTGCTCACGCGTATCCACGAGTACCACATGGAGCGCCGCGGCGAGAACATCATGAATAAAGACAAGCTGCTGGCGGTGGGCGAGCGCTACGAGGCGATGATCGCCACGGACAAGGCGGCGGACGCGCCCTACCGATGAACGCGCAGCTGCTCATCCAGACGCTGTTCTACCTGTTCAGCACCATCCTGGTGATCAGCGCGATCGCGGTGATCAGCACGCGCAACCCGGTGTTCTCGGCCCTCGCACTGGTGCTGTGCTTCGTGACCTCGGCCGCCATCTGGCTGCTGATCGAGGCGGAGTTCCTCGCCGTCGTGCTGGTGCTGGTCTACGTCGGTGCCGTCATGGTGCTGTTCCTGTTCGTGGTGATGATGCTCGACATCGATCTGGCCGAGCTGCGCCGCGGCTTCACACGCTTTGCGTGGCTGGGCTGGCTCACCGCACTGGCGGTGATCATTGAGATCGTCGGCGTGGTGTGGGCCAAGGGCGCGCTCGGGGTCGACGCCAACCGCGCCGCGCAGCCGCTCCCGGCCGACTACCGCAATACCCTCGAGCTCGGGCAGCTGCTCTACACCCGCTATGCGTACCCGCTCGAGCTTGCCGCCATGCTGCTGCTCGTGGCCATCGTCGCCGCCATCGCGCTCACCCTGCGCCACCGCATGGGGCTGAAGCAGCAGAACGTCGATGCACAGGTGGCGGTGCGGGCGCAGGACCGCCTGCGCATCGTGAAGATGGATCCGGAGAAGGGCGCATGATCACTCTGGCGCAGCTGCTTACCCTGTCGGGGATCCTGTTCTCGCTCGCCGTGGCGGGCATCTTCCTCAACCGCAAGAACGTCATTCTGCTGTTGATGTGTGTCGAGCTGCTGCTGCTCGCGGCGAACTTCAACTTCATCGCCTTCTCGCGCTACCTGGGCGACCTCAACGGCCAGATCTTCGTGTTTTTCGTGCTCACCGTGGCGGCGGCCGAGTCGGCCATCGGGCTGGCGATCCTCGTGGTGCTGTTCCGTGAGCGGCGCAGCATCAACGTCGAAGATCTCAATACGTTGAAAGGCTAGCGCGTTCCATGAATCCCAACGTCCTGCTGGCCATTCCGCTCCTGCCTCTGGCGGCGGCGATCATTGCCGGGCTCGGCGGCCGCATCGTCGGTCGCGTGGGCGCGCAGCTGGTGTGTATCGCCGGGGTAGCCGCCAGCTGCGTGCTCTCCCTCGGCGTGCTCAGGGACATCTACTGGGGCGGCGTGCCGAGCTATGACGGCGCGGTCTATACCTGGCTGGTGAGCGATGGCATGACCATGCAGGTCGGTTTCCTCATCGACCGGCTGAGTGCCCTGATGATGGCGGTGGTCACCTTCGTGTCGCTGTGCGTGCACGTCTACACCGTCGGCTACATGCGCGATGACCCGGGATACACGCGCTTCTTCAGCTACATCTCGCTCTTCACCTTCGCCATGCTGATGCTGGTGATGGCGAACAACTTCATGCAGCTGTTCTTCGGCTGGGAAGCGGTCGGCGTCGTCTCCTACCTGCTCATCGGCTTCTGGTACACGCGCCCGAGCGCCATCTTCGCCAGTCTCAAGGCCTTCATCGTCAACCGCATCGGCGACTTCGGCTTCGTGCTCGGCATCGCCGCGCTGGCCTATTTCACCAACTCGCTGCGCTACAGCGACGCCTTCGCGGCCGCACCGCATATCGCCCAGTCGCTCATCCCGCTGAGCGCCACCTGCAACGTAAATGCGCTCACGCTCGCCTGCGTCTGCCTGTTCATCGGCGCGATGGGCAAATCGGCGCAGGTGCCGCTGCACGTCTGGCTGCCGGACTCGATGGAGGGCCCGACGCCCATCTCGGCGCTCATCCACGCCGCTACCATGGTAACCGCCGGCATCTTCATGGTGGCGCGCATGTCACCGCTGTTCGAATACTCCGAAGGCGCGCTGTCGTTCGTGCTGTTTATCGGCGCCACCACGGCCTTCTTCATGGGTCTGCTCGGCGTGGTCAACAACGACATCAAGCGCGTCATCGCCTACTCGACGCTCTCGCAGCTCGGCTACATGACCGTGGCGCTGGGGGTCTCGGCCTACAGTGCCGGCATGTTCCACCTGATGACGCATGCCTTCTTCAAGGCGCTGCTGTTCCTCGCCGCAGGCTCGGTGATCATCGGCATGCACCACGAGCAGGACATGCGCAAGATGGGCGGACTCGCCAAGTACATGCCGATCACCGCCGTTACCTGCTGGATCGGTGCGCTGGCGCTGATCGGCACGCCGTTCTTCTCCGGCTTCTACTCCAAGGACGCGATCATCGAGGCGGTGCACGCCTCACACCGCGCCTTCGCCGGATACGCCTACTGGTGCGTGCTGCTCGGGGTGTTCGTGACCGCGCTCTACACCTTCCGCATGCTGTTCATGACCTTCCATGGTCCGGAGCGTTTCCGCGAGGCTTTGGCCCACGGGCACGATGATGCGGCCACGCACGGCGGCCACGGCGAGGAGGGAGCTGAAACGCACCATGAGCCGCAAGCGAGCGAGTCGGGCCACGGCCCGCAGGCGACCCCGCACGAGAGCCCCTGGGTCGTGACGCTGCCGCTGATTGCGCTGGCGATACCCTCGGTGCTGATCGGGGCGCTGACGGCCGGCGCGGTGCTGTATGGCAGCTACTTTGGCGGCTCGATCTTCGTGCGCGAGCAGAACAACGTGGTCGGCCGCATCGCCGAGGAATTCCACGGCGCCGTGTTGACCGGGCTCGCCGGCTTCTTCACGCTGCCGTTTCTGCTCGCGCTCGCCGGCGTGGTCACCGCGTGGGTGTTCTTCCTGTGGCGGCCGCAGTGGGCGGACGTAGCGGCGCGGCGCCTGAGCGTGCTGCGTAACCTGCTGACCCACAAATACTATTTCGACTGGTTCAACGAGCACGTGATCGCGCCGCTGACGCGCGCGATCGGCATGGGATTGTGGAAGGGCGGTGACCAGGCTCTGATCGATGGAGTGCTGGTGAATGGCACCGCCGAGGGCATCGGCTGGTTTGGCGGCGTGGTGCGCCGGGTGCAGTCAGGTTATCTCTATTCGTACGCGTTCTGGATGATGATCGGGCTGGCGCTGCTGCTCGCCTGGTTCCTCGCGCACGCCGTAAAGTAAGCACAGAAAAAGTCACATCATGCACGGTCTGCTGTCGCTTCTGATCTGGCTGCCAATTGCCGCGGGCATCCTCATTCTGCTGCTCGGCGAGCGCAGCATCGCCGCCGGCCGCTGGGTGGCACTGCTCGGCGCGCTCGCGACCCTGGGGTTCACCTGGCCGCTGTGGAGCGGCTTCGATGCCAGCAGCGCCGCGCTGCAATTCCCCGAGGCGCATACCTGGATCCCGCGCTTCAGCGCCTACTATGCACTCGGCGTGGACGGCATCTCGATGCCGCTCATCGTGCTCACCGCGTTCATGACCGTGCCGGTGGTGATCGCCGGCTGGAGCGTCATCGAGAAGCGTCCCGCGCAGTACTTCGCCGCGTTTCTGATCATGGAAGGGCTCATGATCGGGGTGTTCTCGGCCACCGATGCGCTGCTCTTTTACTTCTTCTGGGAAGCGATGCTCATTCCGATGTTTCTCATCATCGGCATCTGGGGCGGCCCGCGGCGCGTCTACGCGACCATCAAGTTCTTCCTGTATACGTTCCTGGGCTCGGTGTTCATGCTGGCCGCGCTCATCTACATGTACGTCAAGGGCGGCAGCTACGCCATCGCGGCGCTCCAGTCCCTGCCGCTGACGCTGCCCGAGCAGCGCTGGATCTTCGTCGCCTTCCTGCTGGCCTTCGCGGTCAAAGTGCCGATGTGGCCGGTGCATACCTGGCTTCCGGACGCGCACGTCGAGGCTCCCACCGGCGGCTCGGTGATCCTGGCGGCGATCATGCTGAAGATGGGCGGCTACGGGTTCCTGCGCTTCAGCCTGCCGATTGCACCCGATGCCAGCCGCGAGCTCGACCTCCTGGTCATCAGCCTGTCACTGATCGCAGTGGTCTACATCGGCTTCGTGGCGCTCGTGCAGCAGGACATGAAGAAACTGATTGCCTATTCCTCGATCGCGCACATGGGCTTCGTCACCCTCGGCGCCTTCGTCATCTACGAGATCGTGCGCCACACCGGCGACACACAGGGCGCCGGCATGGGTCTCGATGGCGCCATGGTGCAGATGGTCTCGCACGGCCTGATCTCCGGGGCGCTGTTCCTGTGCGTCGGGGTGCTGTACGACCGGGTGCACAGCCGCCAGATCGCCGACTACGGCGGCGTCGTCAATACCATGCCGGTCTTCGCCGCCTTCATGGTGCTCTTTGCGCTGGCCAACACCGGGTTGCCGGGAACCTCGGGCTTCGTCGGGGAGTTTCTGGTGATCATCGCCAGCTTCCGCGCCAGCTTCTGGTTCTCGTTCCTCGCCGCGGTGACGCTGGTGCTCGGTGCGGCATACACCCTGTGGCTGGTAAAGCGCGTGGTGTTCGGCCCCGTGACGAGCCCGCGCGTGGCCGCGCTCAAGGACCTGAACGGGCGTGAGTTCCTGGTGCTCGGCGCGCTGGCCGCGGCGGTGCTCCTGGTAGGCCTGTGGCCGGCGCCGCTGCTTAAGGTGATGCAGCCGACCATTCACCACCTGGTGACCCAGGCGGTGGCGACCAAGTTATGAGGTTTTGAAGCAGCCCATGCCTGAAGCAGCCTTTGCCTGGTCGAGCCTCGCGCCGCTTACCCCGGAGATCGGTCTGGCGGTGGCGATCTGCGTCATCCTGCTGATCGATGTGTTCATCGGTGAGAAGCGCGCCGGCCTGACTTCGACGCTCACGCTGGTCGCTCTGGCGGCGTGCGCGGCACTCACCGTCGAGTACGCGCACGTCACCGAGCGCACCGTGCTCATGAACGGCATGTACGTTGCCGACGAGCTCGCCTTCGTACTGAAGCTGGTCGGCTTCCTGGTGGTCGCCGTGGCGCTCCTGTATTCGCGCGGCTACCTGATCGACCGCGGCATCCTCAGGGGCGAGTATTACGTCCTCGCCCTCACCGCACTGCTGGGGATCTTCGTGCTGGTCTCGGCCAACAGCCTCCTCACGGTGTACCTGGGCGTGGAGCTGCTCGCGCTGTCGGTGTACGCCATGGTGGCCTTCGATCGCGACTCCGGCCTCTCGGCCGAGGCGGCCATGAAGTACTTCGTGCTCGGGGCGATTGCCTCCGGGGCGCTGCTGTACGGCATGTCGCTCATCTACGGGCTCACCGGCACGCTCGATCTGGGCGAGCTCGCCCTGCGGCTCAATACTCCGACCTCGCTCGGAGTGGTCATGGGCGTCACCTTCATCGTGGTGGCGGTTGCCTTCAAGCTCGGCGCCGTACCGTTCCACATGTGGCTGCCCGACGTATACGAGGGGGCGCCGACCAGCGTGACGCTGTTCATCGGCACGGTTCCGAAGCTGGCCTATTTCGCGCTCGCCCTGCGCCTGCTCGCACAGGGGCTGGCGGGACTTACGCTCGAATGGACGCAGATGCTCGAGGTGCTGGCGGTACTGACCCTGGTCGTCGGCAACGTGGTCGCGATCGTGCAGACCAACCTCAAGCGCATGCTGGCGTATTCCACCATCGCCAACGTCGGCTTCATCGTGCTCGGCTTCGTCGCCGGCACCGCCGATGGCTACGCCGCGGCGCTCTACTACACCCTCGTCTATGTGCTCGTGGCACTGGGCTCCTTCGGTGTCATCCTGCTCGCCAGCCGCAAGGGCTTCGAGGCCGAGCGCCTCGAGGATTACAAAGGCCTGCACCAGCGCGATCCGCTGCTGGCCTTCGCGATGATGCTGCTCATGTTCTCGACCGCCGGTGTGCCGCCGCTGGTGGGTTTCTGGGCCAAGCTGCGCATCTTCCAGGCACTGTGGGAGACCGGCCACCTGTGGCTCGTGATCATCGCCGCGGCCATGTCGGTGGTGGGGGCGTACTACTACCTGCGCGTCATCAAGCTCATGTATTTCGATGATCCGGTCAGCGTGCCGCCGCCGCGCAGCGATGCGGGCGGCGTGCGCCTCGCCCTGGGGCTGAACGCGGCCGCCGTGCTGTTGCTGGGCGTGCTGCCCGGGCCGCTACTGAACTTGTGCGCACGCCTGATTCACTGACCACGGAGCCCGCACAGCCATGAGTCACTTCGCAGCACGACTGCGCGCTTCGGCCGTGGTCACCGTGATGTGCAGTGCGGCGCTCGTCGTCCCGGCGCAGGCGCGGCCGCAGTACGCCCTCGGGCAGACGGTCGCGCTCGCCGGCGAGGGCGGCTGGGACTATCTGACTTACGATCCTGGCAGCGCACGGCTGTTCATTGCGCATGGCACCCGCGTCGAGGTCATCGACACACGTACGCTTAAGCCGGCCGGAGCGGTCGCCGACACCCCCGGCGTGCACGGCATCGCCATCGCTGCCGAGCTGGGCCGTGGCTTCGTCAGCGCCGGAGCGACCGATACCGTGGTGGCGTTTGACCTGAAGACGCTCGCGCACCTGGCGGAGATCAAGACCACCGGCGCGGGCCCCGACGCGATCGTCTACGATCGGGCCACCCGGCGCGTATTCAGCTTCAACGGCCGGGGCCGCAACGTGACCGCGATCGATGCGCAGAGTCTTGCGGTGCTCGGCACGATCGAGCTCGATGCTCGCCCGGAATACGGCGCCAGCGACGCACAGGGCCGGGTCTATCTGAATCTTGAGGACAAGAACAGCCTGGCAGTGATCGATGCACGCTCTCTTAAGCTTGTGAGCGTCTGGCCGCTGCCCGGCTGCGACGGACCTTCGGGGCTTGCGCTCAATCAGGCCGCGCGACAGGTCTTCAGTACCTGCGCGAACCAGGTGATGACGGTCACCGACGGCCGCACCGGAGGCGCCCTGGGGAGCGCTCCGATCGGGGAGGGACCTGATGCTGCCGCTTATGATGCCGGCGCGCGGCTGGCTTTCGCCTCCTGCGGGAAGTCCGCCGAGGTCACGGCGGTGGCGCGCGCGCCGGACGGGAAATTTCTGGTCGCCCAGCAGATCGCGACCCAGCGCGGCGCGCGCACCATGGCACTCGATGAGATCCATCACCGCATCTTTCTGGTGACGGCCGACTTCGGGCCGCCACCGGCGCCGACCGCGGAGCATCCGCATCCGCGCGCGGCGATCCTGCCGGGTACGTTCCGGCTGCTGGTGCTCGAGCCGCACCGCGAGAAGACCACGACTACCACTGCCGAGGGGAAGGGACCATGAAGCCACGTATTGCCGCAGCGCTCGCCACGGCGCTGTGCGTTGCGGCCACAGCGACTGGCGCGCCCGCTGCCGGGAGCGCCGCGGACCAGGCGTCCAATCAGCTGGCGCGCGAGATTTTCCGGCAGCTGATCGAGATCAACACCACAGACTCGGTCGGGAACGTCACCACGGCCACCGACGCGATGGCCAAGCGCTTCCTCGCGGCCGGCTTTCCCGCTGCCGACGTGGTCGAGGTCGGCGGCCCAAACCCGAAGAAGAAAAATCTCGTCGTACGCCTGCACGGCAGCGGCGCGCATAAGCCGGTGCTGCTGAACGGACACCTCGACGTGGTCGAGGCGCGGCGCGAGGACTGGAGCACCGATCCGTTCAAGTTCGTGGAGAAGGACGGGTTCTTTTACGGCCGCGGCAGCTCCGACATGAAGGACAACGACGCCATCATGGTGGCGACGCTGCTGCGCCTGAAGCAGGAGGGCTTCAAGCCGGACCGCGACATCATCCTCGCGCTCACCGCAGACGAGGAGGGGGGCTGCTGCAACGGGGTCGACTGGCTGATCAAGAACCGCCGCGAGCTCATCGACGCTGACTTTGTCATCAATACCGACGGCTGGTCGGTCATCAGCGAGCAGGGCGTGCCCAAGATCTACCGTCTCGGTGCCACCGAGAAGGTCTACGGCGACTATCAGCTCACGGTCACCAACCGCGGCGGCCACAGCTCCGAGCCGCGTCCCGACAACGCCATCTACCAGCTCGCCCAGGCGCTGCTCAACGTGTCGAAGTACCAGTTCCCGCTGGAGCTCAACAACGTTTCGCGCGCCTACTTCGAGAAGCTCGCGCAGATCTCCCCGCCGGAGCGCGCCGCCGACATCCGTGGCATGCTCGCGACACCGCCGGATCAGGCGGCCGCCGCACGCCTGGCGCGCGATCCGAGCGACAACGCCATCATGCGCACCAACTGTGTGGCGACGCGCCTGGACGGCGGCCACGCCAACAACGCCCTGCCGCAGCGCGCTACCGCGAACGTCAACTGCCGGGTGCTCCCCGGACACTCGCTCGAGGAGGTCCGCCAGCAGCTGATCAAGGTCATCGCCGACCCCGCGGTCACGGTGCGCTTTGTGAGCGATACCGGCCAGGTGAGCGATCAGGCCCCGGACCGCCGCGGCTACCCGCCGCCACCGCTGAAGCCGGAGATGCTCAAGCCCCTCGAGCAGGTGGTGCAGCAGATGTTCCCGGGCATCCCGCTACTGCCCTTCATGGACGCGGGCGCCTCCGATGCGATCTATACCGACGCCGCCGGCATGCCCACCTACGGCATCTCCGGCATCGCCATCGACCGGGATGACGTACGTGCACACGGGCGCGACGAGCGCGTAGGCGTGCAGTCCTTCTACACCGGCAACCTGTTCTTCTACCGCTATCTGAAGGCGCTGACCACGCCGTAGCGGGCGGGGCTCAGGAGCCGCGACGCCTGGAGATGGCGAGAGCGGCGATGAGTACGATCGCGATATTGAGCACCCACCACAGGATCTGGCTGTGGACGCCGAAGCCGCCGCCGCCGGCATCGCCTGGATCCGCGGCACTGCCGCCGAGCAGGCCCATGCTGACAGTGAGCACCTCGCGTATGCCGTCGTGCGTGACGGTGACGTCGAGGCGCCCGCCGGAGGCGCCCGCGCCACCCGGCACCGCCACGCGGTAGCTGCCGTCGGCCTGCGCCGTGGCCTCGAGCGGCTTGCCGTTCAGGCTCACGGAGAAATCGCTCACGCCAGGGGGCGGGGCTGCGGCGCCGTTGGCGCGCACGCGCAGCAGCAGGGCGTCGGCGCTGCTTGTGCCTTCCAGGGTGACGAGCGCCGAGTGCGCCAGCGGGCGCAGCTGCGGCGCTGCGGGCTCCGCGCCCGGCACCGCAGCCGTGGCGAGGAGCAGGACGAGGAGTGAGCAGGGGGCGAGGATGCGCACGGCGCGCATGTTAGTCCTTTCCCTGCGGCGGCGCCGCCAGCCGCAGGTGCGACTCGAGCTGGGACAGGGCGTGGCTGAAGGCGCGCTGCTCGGCGGCGGACAGGCAGTTCAGCAGCTGCGCCTCGCGCGCCAGCGCGAGCGGCACCAGCTGCGCGTACATGCGGCGTCCGGCGGCGCTTAGCCGCAGCGGCAGCTCGCGGCGATCGCGGGCGCTGGCGGCGCGCTCGAGCAGTCCGCGTTTGAGCAGCGCAGCGATGGCGCGACTGACGCGGGTCTTGTGCATCCGGGTGCTGTCGGCGATGAACTGCGCGGTACAGCTGCGCTCCTCGCCGACCGTGGCCATGACGCGCCACTCCGGTACCTCGAGACCGAAGCGTGCGCGGTAGCCCTCGGCGAGGTGCTCGCTCACCGCCCGCGCCAGACGGTTGAGCCGGAACGGCACGAACGCCGGCAGGCGCAGCAGCGCTCGGGCAGCGGAACGGGCGTTCACGGTCCGGACCTCCGGGTAAAGTTGCGGTTGCAACTGATTGCCGACATTATAGGCGCGGTTCCGTGCGCAACGGGAGAGTCTGCCCATGAACAGTGCCGTCCGCGAGTCCGCGCCGGCGCGCGGGCCGCGCTATCTGAGCGGCTTCGGCAGCCACTTCGCCAGCGAAGCCTTGCCCGGGGCGCTGCCTGAGGGGCGCAACTCCCCGCAGCGCTGCGCCTACGGACTGTACGCCGAGCAGTTCTCCGGCACGGCCTTCACCGCGCCGCGCCACAGCAACCGCCGCAGCTGGCTGTACCGCATCCGGCCGGCGGCGCGCTACGGGGAATTCGCGCCGCTGCCTCCCGGGCGGTTTGGCAGCTGCTTTGATGGCGTTGCCACCCCCAACCGTCTGCGCTGGAGTGCGCCGCCGTTGCCGCGCCGTGCGACCGACTTCATCGAGGGCCTCGCGACCCTGGGTGGCAACGGCTCCCCGCAGCTGCACAGCGGCTGCGGCATCCACTGGTACGCCGTCAACCGCTCCATGCGCGGGCGCTATTTCTATGACGCCGACGGGGAGCTGCTCATCGTGCCGCAGCAGGGCGGACTGCGGCTGCGGACCGAGCTCGGCGTGCTCGAGGTGCAGCCGCTGGAGATCGCCGTGGTGCCGCGCGGCTTGCGTTTCCAGGTTGAGCTGCTCGGGCCGGCAGCGCGCGGTTACGTGTGCGAGAACTTTGGCGCTGCACTGCGCCTGCCGGATCTGGGGCCCATCGGCTCAAACGGGCTCGCCAATCCACGCGACTTCCTCACCCCGGTCGCCGCGTACGAGGACCTGAGCGGCGCGTTCACCCTGGTGGCGAAGTTCGGCGGCGCGCTGTGGGCAGCCCCGCTCACGCACTCACCGCTCGACGTCGTCGCCTGGCACGGCAACAACGTGCCCTACAAGTACGACCTGCGGCGCTTCAACACCATCGGCTCGATCAGCTACGATCATCCGGACCCCTCGATCTTCCTGGTACTGCAGTCACTGAGCGACACTGCCGGCGTCGACAACCTGGATTTCGTGATCTTTCCGCCGCGCTGGCTGGTGATGGAGGACACCTTCCGGCCACCCTGGTTCCACCGCAACGTCGCCAGCGAGTTCATGGGACTGATCACCGGGGTCTACGACGCCAAGGCGGAGGGCTTCGTGCCGGGCGGCGCCTCGCTCCACAACTGCATGAGCGGGCACGGTCCGGATGCGGCCACCTTCGCCCGGGCGAGCCGCATCGACACCCGCCGTCCGCAGCGGCTGCGTGACACGATGGCCTTCATGTTCGAGACCCGCAGTCTCATCCGCCCGACGCGCTATGCGCTCAGCTCTCCACAGCTGCAGCGCAACTACGACGCGGTGTGGCAGGGTCTGGATTCGCACTTCACCCCGGAGCGCTCGTCCCCGGCTGGCAAGCACGGCCGGCGCCGATGAGCGCGCCGCATCTCAATGCCACCCACGACCCCGCGCTCGAGAGCTGGGTGGAATCGGCGAACGTTCCCGCCAGCGACTTTCCGTTGCAGAACCTGCCGTTCGCAGCGTTCCGGCGCGCCGGCGCCGCGGAGGCCTACCGCGCCGGCCTCGCCATCGGGGACCAGGTGCTCGACCTCGGCGCCCTCGCCGCCGCGGGGCTGCTCGAGGGGGAGGCGGCGCCCGCACTCGCCGCCTGTGCCGCACCGGCCCTGAATGCGCTCATGGGCCAGGGAGCGCGGGCCGCGAGCGCGCTGCGTGCGGCGCTGTCTGCGGCCCTGCGGCGTGGCTCCCCGCTCGCGGCGCGCCTGCAGCCGTGGCTTGTGCCGCAGGCGGCCGTCGAGTTCCGCGTCGCGGCCGAGATCGGCGACTTCACCGATTTCTACGCCTCGATTTATCACGCCACCGCAGTCGGGCGGCTGTTCCGGCCCGACAACCCGCTCCTGCCCAACTATCGCTGGGTGCCGATCGCCTACCACGGGCGCGCCTCCTCGGTGCGCGTCTCGGGCACGGACTTCCGCCGCCCGCTCGGGCAGCTGCCGCCGCAGGGCGCGGCACCCCCGGTGCTTGGCCCGAGCCGGCGGCTGGATTACGAGCTCGAACTCGGGATCTTCATCGGTGCGGGGAACGAGCTCGGCACGCACATTGCGCTGAGCGATGCGGAGGCGCACGTGTTCGGGCTGGTGCTGCTCAACGACTGGTCGGCGCGCGACATTCAGGGCTGGGAGTACCAGCCACTCGGTCCGTTCCTGGCCAAGAACTTCGCCACCACGGTCTCGCCCTGGGTGGTGACCCTGGAGGCGCTGGCGCCGTTCCGGGTGCCCGCACCACGCCCGGCCGAGGAGCCGCCGCCGCTGCCGTACCTGCGCGCCCCTGCCGGGGCGCTCGATGGCGCCTTCGACATCCGCCTCGAGGTGTGGCTGGAAACCGCGCGCATGCGCGCGCGCGGCGTGGCCCCGCAGCGGCTCTCGGCGAGCTCGTTCCGGCACTCGTGGTGGACGGTGGCGCAGATGGTCACCCACCACACCGTCAATGGCTGCAACCTCACCCCCGGGGACCTACTGGGCAGCGGCACGCAGTCCGGTCCGGATGCGCAGGAGGCCGGGTCGCTGCTCGAGCTCACGCGCGGCGGGCGCCAGGGACTGCATCTTGCCGATGGCGAGGAGCGCACCTTCCTCGAGGATGGCGACCGGGTGCTGCTGCGCGGTCACTGCGCGCGCGCGGGCTTCCGGCGCATCGGTTTCGGCGAGGCGGCGGCCACGGTGCTGCCGGCGCGCGCGCCCTGATACGCTCGCGCTCACGTGAAGACCTACCGCTACTACGATCTGATCCTGGGCGCCTACGTGTGCGTGCTCCTGTGCGCGAATCTCATCGGCGCCGCCAAGGAGACGACGCTGCAGGTGCCGCTGATCGGCCCGGTGACCTTTCTCTCGGGCGTGCTGTTCTTCCCCATCTCGTACTTCTTCGGCGACATTCTCACCGAGGTGTATGGCTACGCGCGCGACCGGCGCGTGGTATGGGCCGGATTCGGCGCGTTGCTATTTGCCGCGCTCATGGCGGCCGTAATCGTGCATCTGCCGCCCTCGGACTACTACCGCGACAGGCAGGCGGCGGTCGAGGCCATCTTCGGCAATACCCCGCGCATCGTGTGCGCCTCGATCATCGCGTTCTGGTGCGGCTCGTTCGTCAACAGCTACGTGCTGGCGAAGATGAAGATCCTCACGCGCGGGCGCTGGCTGTGGACGCGCACCATCGGCTCGACCTTGTGCGGGGAGCTGGTGGACTCGGGGCTGTTTTACACCATCGCCTTCGCGGGGCTGTGGCCACTGGATCACCTGCTGCAGGTGACCTTCACGCAGTACGTGCTCAAATCGCTGTGGGAGGTGGTGTCGACCCCGCTCACCTATAAGATTGTCGGCTTCCTGAAGCGCGTCGAGCAGGAGGACTACTACGACCGCCACACCGATTTCACGCCCTTCTCGCTGCGCACCTGAGGGCCACGGGCCGGGAAGAACGGCGGGAGCGCAGTGGGCGGCGCCCCCGCCGTGCCGAGGCCGCTCGGCAGATTACTTGCCGATCTGCTTGCTGACCTGGTTCTCCTGCTGATTCAGGGCATGCTGCTCGGTCTTGGTGATATGACCGTTGTTGGTGCTCGCCATGGAACGCTCTTCCTGGCGGATCGCATGGTCTTCGCTGTGCAGCTGGTGAGCCTGCGTCTTGCTGATCTCGCCCTCCTTGCGCTCCTGGTGGATGCGGCGGTTCTGATTGTTCAGACGCGCATTCACCTCGGTGCGGCGCGGGTGGTTCTTCTGCCACTGCGTCGCGGCCAGCGCCGCAGCGGAGAAGCCGCTGCAAGCGACGGTCAGGGCGGCAATCGTCAACACGGTACGAATCGGCTTGGACATGGTGGTCTCCTGCAAAGGCCTCTCGAGGCACCGGGTATTGAGCCGCATCGGCCGGCTTATGGGCGTTAACAACGTGGCACTTTCCGGGCTGCCGACCTGATGACGAGAAGCTCACCGACCCCGTGGTGTGATGCGCATCACGCCGCGCGCACGGCGCGGCCTTATGGCAAGCGCGCCTGCCGCCGTGCCGCGGCGCCGGTGCTCCTGATGTTGCTTCAGTGGCCGGCGCACGCGGTCGATGCGCAGTCGCGCGACGATGCCTGGTGGACCGGGCCGATGCTTGCGCCCTCGGCGGCTAGCCTGCCGCAGGGCCACCTGCTGCTCGAGCCCTATGTATTCGACATCGTGACCACCGGCGCGCTGGACAGCAGCGGCGCGCATCACGCCGCGCCTGCCGACCAGGAGCTCGGCTCACTTACCTACATGCTCTACGGGCTCACCGATCGCATCACCATCGGCATGATTCCGCGCTTCTTCTACGCGCTGCCGGCCGGCGCGCCCGACTCCTCGCATCCCGCGGTCGGGGATTTCAGCCTGCAGGCCGGCTACGCGCTCACCCAGTATCACGACGGCAGCGCGCTGCCGGCGCTCGCCCTGGTGATCGATGAGACCCTGCCCACCGGGCGCTACGAGCACCTCAGCAACCCGAGCGACGGCTTCGGCGGGGGGGTCTATGCCACGGCATTCGCGCTGTACTCGCAGGACTATTTCTGGATGCCCAACGGGCGCATCCTGCGCGCCCGCCTCGATCTGACCTACACGCGCTCGGCCAGCGCGCCGCTGCAGGGTCAGAGTGTCTACGGCACGCCGTTCGGATTTCAGGGCGAGGTGCACCCGGGCGATGGCTACACCGTCGACGCCGCGGCCGAATACAGCGTGACGCGCAGCTGGGTGCTCGCGCTCGATGTCATCTACCAGTACAACGCCAATACGCGCGTGCGCGGCGCCCTGGCCGAGGGCACGCCCTACGCGAGCGATTCCCAGTCGGGCTACTCGCTCGGCTTTGCGCCGGCACTTGAGTACAACTGGAGCGCGCGCGCGGGCATGCTCCTGGGGGTGCGCGTCATCGGCCTCGGCCGCAATGCGGCCACTACGGTGACGCCCGCGCTGGCCGTAAACCTCGTCTTTTAGGGACGCGGGAACATCAAGAAAGGTGAACCCGGTATGAACCCGCCGCCGCCGGGAGGCCCTGTTTCGGCCGGTTTAAAAAGCTCTGCACCGGTCCCATTCTTATGTCAGCGACTTCGAGGTGAGCACGTTTTAATGGGCGTAACCTTGAACGCGGACGCCCGGCAGGCGTCTAATTATTGTGACTCGAAGGGCTCAGGAGAGCCTTACGGGACGCAAACGGAGAGGGCAGTGAACATCTCAAGAGCGCGACTCGCTATTCGGACCGCCGCGGCTGTGCTGATCGGTGTTTCGGTGCTGGCCGCGCCGGGTTTGACTTATGCCCAGCACGCCGGCGGCGGTGGCGGTGGCCACGCCGGTGGCGGCGGCCACATGGGCGGCGGCGGGAGCCACTTCGCGGGCGGCGGTCACTTCGCAGGTGGCGGCCACTTCGGCGGCGTCGGGATGGGCCACTATGCCGGTGCCCACTACGGCGCAGGCTATGGCGGCGTGCACTACGCCGGAGGCCACGCCGGGTTCGTCGGTCACCCGGGCGGCTACTACGGCGGCGGCGGCCACTACGCCGGCGGGGCAGCCTACTGGCACGGCGGCCACTACTGGGGCGGGGGCTACTGGCACGGCGGCTACTGGCCGCACGTGTGGTTCCGGCCGGGCTGGAACTGGTGGTATCCGGTTCTGCCGATCGGTTATGCGACCTTCTGGTGGGGCGGCATTCCGTACTACTACTGGAACAATCTCTATTACACCTGGAACCCGGCCTACGACGGCTACGTCGTGACCGATCCGCCGCCGGCAGCCGGTGCTTCGGGAACGTACGATGACTCCGGTTCCCCCGATCCATCCGCGGTCAATGCCGCTCCGGCACCGCAGCCGCAGGACTTCGGCGGTCCGGCACCGGGTGCCGCAGCCGGTGGCCCGGCCGGTAATGCCGCCTCGGATCTGTTCGTGTACCCGCGCAACGGGCAGACCGACCAGCAGACCAGCACCGATCGTTACGAGTGTCATACCTGGTCCGTCGGCCAGACCGGGTTCGATCCGACCCGCTCGGCGCAAAGCGGTACCGGCACCGCGGCCGACTACCGTCGCGCCATGGTCGCCTGCCTGGATGCGCGGGGCTACAGCGCCCGCTAGCGCTGCGGCTGCAACGGCGATGACAGCGGGGCCCGGAAACGGGCCCCGCTTTTTTATGGCGCGACCGCTCCGACGACGACGGGGTTGGCGAACTGGCCCGGCTTGCCGCTCAACTGCAGCATCACCGTGGCGCTCGGTCCGTCAGCGGCGGCGATGTCAGGCAGCCCGTCCTGATTCAGATCGCCGATGGCGATGCCGAGGGGCTGGCCGAAGGCAGGATAGCTCGAGGCGGCGAGGAGCGTGCCCGGATGGGCCGGGTCCTGCAGCAGCACGGAGATGGCGCCGGTCGGTGGCGGCCCCAGGCTTGCGACTGCCACGTCCGGCTTGCCGTCGCCGTTGAGATCGGCGATGGCCAGATCCACCGCGCCGCCCCAGGTCTGGAAGCTCGCCGGCGGCAGGAATGTTCCGGGCGTGGTCGGATCCTGCAGCAGGATCGACACGCCCGGCATGCCGCTGCCGTCACTTCCCGGCCCGTAGTTGGCGACCACGATGTCCGGACGTCCGTCCCCGTTCATGTCGGCGATCTTCACCGACTGCGGACCGGCTCCGGCCGGAAAGCTCACCGGCGCGCTGAAGGTGCCGGGTTTGGCCAGCACGCCGTAGAACACATAGACCGCGCCGTTGTTACCGTAGCCGTCGTAGCCGGTGGCGACGATATCCGGCACGCCGTCGCCATTGAGATCGGCGACCGCGACCGAGGCGGTGGTAGCGCCGGTCGGCAGCATCACCGGTGTGCCAAACTGGCCCGGGTGCGCCGGATCCTGCAGCAGCACGATGACGTTGCCGCTCGAGCTGTAGTCGGCCAGCACCAGGTCCGGAGCGCCGTCGCCGTTCACGTCGGCAATCACGACCTGGTTGGGCGCGCCTCCGGTGGCTATGTTCACGGCCGCCTGATACGTGCCCGGGGTCGCGCCGTGCAGGAAGATCGATACGTTGCCGCTGACGCTCGCAACCACCAGATCCTGGAACCCGGCCCCGGTCAGGTCCGCGACCGCGATGCTCGCGGGGTTGTAGCCGGTCGTGGCGTAGTGCACGCCCGCGGCGAAGGATCCCGGGGAGCTCTTGCTGTTGAGAATGACGTTGGCAAAGCCGGGATTGGAGGCGAGGCCTTGGTCGGCGGTGGTGGCGAGCACGAGGTCCGGCACGCCGTCGCCATTGACGTCGGCGATGGCCACCGAGTTGGGCACGTAGACGGTGCCGATGCAGCAGACGGTGTCGTCACCGCCGCAGCTGCCGAGCAGGAGCGTTGCGGCCAGTACGCCCGCGGCGCCGCCGAGGCGCCGGATTCGGACCTGGCGGCGGGGTTTGCAGCCGATCAGCTCTGGGGTGCTCACTGGTTTTCTCCCTGATTTGCGCACCGGACACCAATCCCGCGCTAACGGGCCGCGCCCGGGAGGGTTGACCGCGGCCGCGGCCGCTGCCGCTGCCGCTGCCGCTGCCGCTGCCGCTGCCGCTGCCGCTGCCGCTGCCGCTGCCGCTGCCGCTGCCGCTGCCGCTGCACAGGTTACACTGGCGGCGCGCCGCGGGCACGGGGGCTCACGCCATGGACGAGTTTGCGACGGTTTACCTCTTCGACGTCGATAACACGCTGCTCGACAACGATGCCGTGCAGGCCGATCTGGGAGCGCACCTGGAACGGGAATTCGGCGCGGCTAGCCGCACGCGCTACTGGACGATCTTCGAGACCCTGCGTGCCGAGCTCGGCTACGCCGATTACCTCGGCGCGCTGCAGCGCTACCGCCTCGAGAACCTCGATGACCCGCAGATCCTGAGGCTCTCCTTCTTCCTGCTCGACTATCCGTTCCGCACGCGCCTGTACCCCGGCGCGCTCGAGGCGCTGTCGCACTGCCTGAGCGACGGACCCACGGTGATCCTCTCCGATGGCGATGTGGTGTTCCAGCCGCGCAAGGTCGAGCGCGCCGGGCTGTGGCAGGCTGTGCAGGGGCGCGTGCTCATCTACCTGCACAAGGAAGACATGCTCGGCGCGGTGATGTGCCGCTACCCGGCGCGCCACTACGTCGTGGTCGATGACAAGCTGCGGATCCTCAACGCCATCAAGCGCGCCTGGGGTGAGCAGGTGACCACTGTCTTCGTGCGCCAGGGCCACTACGCCTGCGATAGTGCCGCGCTCGCCGCCCTCGCCCCCGCCGATCTTACCCTCGAGCACGTGGCTGAGCTTGCGCGCCTGGATGTCCGTGGCCTGCCCGCCATGGCGCGCCCCGGGCCGGCGGGGTTAGGCTAGGCGCTGGCACACCTTAGGCGGCGCGGCGAGGCAACACCGTGGCAAGCGAGCAACCCTGGCTCACACAGCTGAAGGAGGCGAGTCAGGCCCTGCAGGGCGTGCTCGGGGCATTGCTCGAGGCCGAGCGGCACTTCGCACCGCCTGCTTCCCCGCTCGAGCGCCTGAAGCAGATCACCACCAGCCCCGAGTGGGCGTGGCTGCAGCCGCTGTACCGGCTGATCGCTGATATCGATCATGCGGTCGCTTACGCCAAGGAGCTGCCGGCGAGCGAGAGCGCCGCGATCGGCGCACATGCGCGCGAGCTCTTGACCGGTGGCGCAAGCAGCGAGGCCGCCTTCCTGGAGCATTACCGGGCACTGCTGCAGAGCGACCCGGCGGTGGCCATGGCGCATGCGGCGGCGCTGCGCGCGCTGCAGGCGCTGCCAGCGGAAGCCACCAACCAATCCGAGCGGCTGCACGCCCGTCACCAGTGGAACGAGCGGCGCCGCTTCCTGCGCATGGAGACCCCCGGACGCGGGGCCTCCTGAAGGAGCAAGCATGGTTCAGCCCGGCATTCCCGCATCGCACCTGGATCTGTTCAAGAAAAAGGCCTTCGCACACCTGGCCACCGTCATGGGCGACGGCAAGCCGCAGGTGACACCGGTATGGGTCGACTACGACGGTCAGCACGTGCTGATCAATACCGCCGAGGGGCGGCTCAAGGACAAGAACATGCAGCGCGACGGGCACGTCGCGCTGTCGATCCAGGACCCGGACAATCCTTACCGTTACCTGGAAGTGCGCGGCCGCGTGGTGGAGCGCACCAAGGCCGGCGCCGATGCGCACATCGATGCCATGGCGCGCAAGTACCTGGGGCAGGACAAGTACCCGTTCCGCCAGCCCGGGGAGGTGCGGGTGCTGTACAAGATCGTTCCCGAGCGCTCGACCTCGATGTAGGCGCGCTCAGCTGCCGAACACGCGCGGGCCCTGGCGCAGGCGGATCTGCAGCTCCTTGCGCGCGTAGTCGATGATGAGCACGTCGAAGGAGCCCAAAAGGTCCATGCCGAGGGTGAGGGCGGGCTCATCGGTCAGGCCCCAGTGCTGGAACAGATACATGTCCCCGAAAGTGACATGTACGCCCTTGACGGTGAGCTTGCCGAAATCGATGTCGGGCGCCTGCAGATAGTCGCCGCTTTGCACATCGAGCGTCACCCCGATGATGTCGGTGTGCGTGGCATTGCGCGGCGGGTGACGCATCAGCGCATCGCGCAGCATGAGGTTGCCGACCGTACCCTGGGCGCCGGTGTCGATGATGGCCTTGGCGCGCACCATCCCCACCTGCACCGTGGCCACCAGGAGTCCGTGCTCGATCTTCAGCGGCACCACCGTGAAGCCGAGCCGCGCACGCTCCCCGTGCGAGCGCGCGATGATCAGCTGATCGTGGGTGAAGTCGGCGTAGATGCGCTTGTTGGCGAGCCCCTCGATGCCGAGCACGCCCTGTGCCCCGCCGAACACATCGGCGAGCACCGGCAGGTCCGCCGGGCCGATCAACACATCGCCGACCTCCATGGTATTGACGTGGATCGTGGGGACCACCGCGCTGCCGGTAAAGCCGGTCACCCGGGTGGTGTCCTGCGCCCGCTCGGTCGCGCCGAGCAGCTGTGCGGTGCGCTCGGTGATGGCCGAGCGGTTCGCCCCGGTATCGAGCACCAGGCGGTACGGGCCCTTGCCATCGATGGTGACCGGCGCCCAGATGCGGCCGATACGGTCGCGCCTTGTCGGGGCAACGAACTTCGGCTCGCTGGTCTGCACCAGCACTTCCTGCAGCGTCTCGACCGGCGTGGGGGCGGCAGAGCCGGTGGCCGGGGTCGGCGCGGCAGGGGGCGCCGGGGCGGCGCTTGAGGGGGCAGGAGGTGCGGGGTTGGCAGCGCTGGCGCGGGACGCAATCCCCTCACGCAGGAGCTGCTCGGCGGTCTGGGCGTACACCACGCCACCGAGGAGCCACCCCGCGAGCACGCCACCCATCAGCAGCTGGTGATAACGCTGCACGTATGCAGTAGAGCACCTTTCGGGCTGAGGCTCTACAGCGTCCGCCGCATTTCGCCAACCGGTCGACGCATCATGCGATTTCTGCGTTCCATTGGCCATTTAACCCGCTATTTGCGTAGAAAAGTAACTTCCGGACAGCGAATTCTTCTTGCAGGAATCGCGGCGTGCTTTTAGTCTCGGTCCGTAACGGGGAGTCGACTCGAGGGGAGAATAAATTATGGGAAATCCCATTGGCGCGGCGCTGGCCGCGGGGGCCGTGACCTGGTTCGCCGTGACACCGGGGCTGGCGGCCGAGGCCACGCCGGGTGCGGGTCCGGAACTGACCGAGGTCACCGTCACCGCCCAGCGCGTCGAGGAGAACCTGCAGACCACACCGATCTCGATCACTGCGCTCAGCGGGGACTTCCTCGACAAGTTCGACATCGCCCGCGTGACGGGGCTCGAGACCGTGAGTCCGAATCTGGTCATGTTCTCCGGCACCGGCGGCAGCAGCTCCCAGGTCAGCGCCTTCATGCGCGGCGTCGGCCAGTTCGACTTCATCATCAGTACCGATCCGGCGGTGGGTCTGTACGTCGATGGCGTGTACCTGACGCGCACCTTCGGCACCAACCTCGAGCTGAGTGACATCGACCGCGTCGAGGTGCTGCGCGGTCCGCAGGGCACGCTGTTCGGCAAGAACAACATCGGCGGCGCAATCAACATCACCACGCTCACCCCGACCGGCAGCGGGCGCACCGATTTTCGCGCCTCGGTCGGCAACTACGACAG
This sequence comes from uncultured Pseudomonadota bacterium, assembly GCA_963825385.1. Lineage (GTDB taxonomy): Bacteria > Pseudomonadota > Gammaproteobacteria > Steroidobacterales > Steroidobacteraceae > 13-2-20CM-66-19. The sequence goes on from CAWGSX010000003.1 coordinate 1,227,182, forward strand.
CTACGCGCTCGATGGCTATACCGACCTGCGCCTGAGCGACGATCTGGCCCTTGGCCTCTCGGTCATGGCGCGCCGCTCCGACGGCTGGCAGGACCGCCCGCTGGGTGACAACGGCGGCAAGGAGCAGCGTGAGGGCGGCCGGGCGATCCTCGCCTGGACACCGAGCAGCAACTTCACCTCGAAGCTGTCGCTGGAGTTCTCCGCGCAGGCACAGCCGAGCGCGCCGAATGTGATGATCGCCTACGATCCGAAGGCCGCGACGGTGCCGTTCCTGGCGCTGTTCAACGGCTTCGTGGCGCCGTGCTGCACCCCGCCCACCAACATCGATCAGAGCGGCGCCGAGGGTCCGCTGGTGCGCGATGACCTGCACGGGCAGGGGGTGAGCTGGATCAACGACTGGCGGCTCGCCGACAACATCGACCTGAAATCGATCAGCGCCTGGCGCTACATGCACGCCGATTTCGGCCGCGACGGCGACAACTCCTACGTCAACTACAACGGCGACGTGCACAACGAGCACGACACCCAGCTCAGCCAGGAGATCCAGGCGAGCGGCAGCGAGGGGCGGCTGAAATGGGTGGGCGGGGCCTACTACCTGCAGGAGCGCGCCCGCGACCAGACCAATCTCGTGACCGCGCAGGGACTGTTCCAGTCCTTAAGCCAGTTCAGCGACCCGACCAGCCCGTTCTACCAGCTGTACCTGGCGCGCTACCTGCTCGACTTCAACCTTGCTTACGACAACCGCCAGACCACCAAGGACTACGCCGGCTACCTCAACGGCAATTTCGCCTTCAACGACCACTTGTCGCTCGAACTCGGCGGCCGCTTCACCCACGAGGACAAGGAGTTCTCGCAGTTCGTCGAGAACGATGTCGGCACGACCATCTTCCTGCCGGTGAACCCGATCACCGGTGTGGTCGACACCAGCAACACCTCCGTGCCCGCCAAGGACTGCACCAGCCTGCAGGATGTCGGGCGCTACTTCAGCTGCAGCACCAGCGCCAACGAGTTCTCGCCGCGCGTCAGCCTGAACATGCAGTGGAACGAGAACGTGTTCGAGTACCTGCAGTGGAGCCGCGGCTTCCGCAGCGGCGGGGTCAACGGCCGTCCGACGAGCGTTGCGGATATCAACGACTACAAGCCCGAGCACCTGAGCAGCACGGAGCTGGGCCTGAAGACCATGTTCTTCGATCACCGCCTGCGCCTGAACACGGCGCTCTTCTATGACAAGTACAGCGACATCCAGGTGCTGCTCACCGAGGGCACGGCGATCGTGATCCAGAACGCCGCCAAGGCCACCGTGTGGGGCCTGGAGTCCGACCTGCAGGCCGCGGTCACCGAGCACTGGGGACTGCAGGCGAGCCTCGGCTACGACCACAACGAGTACAACGACTGGCACGACAGCGCCGGGGACTACACCTGGAGAAGGCTGCAGGATGCGCCCAACTGGACCGCGAGCCTCGCCAGCAACTACGAGTGGCACGTGCGCAGCGGCGCCGGCGTGCGCTTCACCACCAATGTCTCGTTCCAGAGCTGGATGTTCCTCGATGCCCAGAACAGCCCCGTGCTGCGCGCGCCCTCGCGTACCATGCTCGACGCGTCGCTGTTCTATCTGGCTCCGAGCGGGCACTGGGAAGTGGGCCTGGAGGGCAAGAACCTCTCCGACCAGCGCGTGCTGACCTCCGGCTACAACGGGCTGGCTTTCTTCGGCTACGCGGAAGGCACCTACACCCCGCCGCGCCGCTACTGGCTCACCTTCCGCTACCACATCCGCTAGCGGCAGCCGCATGCCGGCCGGGGCTACTCCATATGCATGATGCGCGTCATGCGCCCGGTGCGAGTAGGCTTGCGCACGCGCAGGCCGCGACGCCGGCGACGGGGATCGATCGAGCATGACAGCCACCAAAGAGCGCGTGATCCTGGTAACCGGCGCGAGCCGCGGCATCGGCCGCGGCACCGCCGTGGCCCTGGCCGCGCCTGGCACCACGGTCTACATCACCGGGCGCACCACGCGCAGCGGTACTGCGGCACTGCCGGGCACCATCCACGAGACCGCCGCCGAGGTCAGCCGGCGCGGCGGGCGCGGCATCGCGCTCGAGTGCGACCACGCCGACGACGCACGGGTCGCAGCGGTGTTCGCGCAGATCGAGCGCGAGGCCGGGCGGCTCGACCTGCTGGTGAACAACGCCACCGCCATCCCCGAGGAGCTGGTGCTGCCCGGGCCGTTCTACCAGAAGCCCCTGGCCATGCAGACGATCCTGGATGTGGGGCTGCGCTCGCATTACGTCGCGAGCTGGCATGCGGCGCGGCTCATGGCCGCGCAGGGCGCGGGGCTGATCGTCATGGTGTCCTCCCCGGGGGCGCGCTGTTACCTGCACGGGCCGGCCTACGGCGCCGGCAAGGCCGGCATCGACAAGATGGCCGCGGACATGGCCGTGGACCTGCGCAAGGCCGGCGTCGCCGCGCTGTCGCTGTGGGCGCCGCTCACGCTCACCGAGCGCTCGCAGGTGGTGATGCGCGCGCACCCCGGCGAGTACGATGCGGTCATGGCCAACGCCGTGCACCCGGAGTTTCTCGGCAGGCTCCTCGTAAGGCTGCTCGGCGATGCGCAGCTCGCCGAACGCTCCGGCAAGACCTTCTATGCCGCCGAGCTCGCCCAGGAGCTCGACGTGCGCGATGTCGACGGACGGCAACCGCCGTCGGACCGCGCCTTTCTCGGGGAGCCGGCCCAGGTATCCGGTGCGGTCATCGGCGGCTAGACAGGCGGCAAGGAGATCAACGGGATGGGTGAGCTGGAAGAACTGCGCCGCCGCGTACAGCGCCTGGAGGACATCGAGGCGATCCGGCGCCTGAAGGCGCGCTATCTCAATGCCTGCGACTCGCAGGATCCGCAGGCCGCCAAGAACTGCTTCGCCAGCGGAGAGGTGCTGATCGACATGGGCCATGTCGGGGTCTTCAAGGACCGCGAGGGCTTTGCGGAGATCTACCGCACCTTCGGCTGCCAGCCGTTCATCCTCGACATGCACCACGGCGCCAACCCCGAGATCGAGTTCGTGAGCGAGGATCATGCCAAGGCGCTGTGGGCGCTCGAATACCGCAATTTCAACACCCAGGCGAAGACGGTGACCTTCGTCAGTCTCATCTACCACGATGAGTACGTACGTCAGGGCGGCCAGTGGAAGATCCAGAAGTCGCGCTCGGAGTTCAAGACCGCGATGCACTGCAGCTACAGCTCCGGCACGCTCGAGCCGCAGCTGGTCGCCCGCTCGGTCGCCGGCGCCGTCAGCTACGAGAAGTAAACCCATGCCCCACCCGCGTCAGGAAGTGGAGGCCGCCATCCGCGGTCTCGCCGAGGCCTTCAAGGAGGCCGAGCGCACCAACAAGTGGTCGTGGATTGCTGACAAGTTCTACCACCAGGACTGTCTCTACACCTGTCCGTACGCGGGCGCGATGCAGGTGGTGGCGCGCGGCCGCGACGAGATCCGCGCCACGCATTACGGGCGTGACATGGACGTCGGCTCGGGGTGGGCCGGCTGGAGCTTCCCGATCCTCAACTGGGCGATCGAGGGCGACCAGATCATCAGTCATTGGGTGAACCGCGGCCCGGGGCGCCGACCCGACGGCAGCTACTACGAGACCCACGGCGTGTCCTTCATTACCTACGGCGGGGAGGGCAAGTTCTCCTCGCAGTACGATCTGTTCGATCTGGCGCACCAGATGCGCCTGTGCGATGAGCTCGAGGCCGCGGGGCTCCTCAGCCCGAAGCTCAAGGCCGAGTGGGTGATGCCGATGAAGAGGCGCCTGGTGGACATGCTGGAGAAGGGGATCGTGGCATGAGCAGCAAGATCTTTCCCGAGGGTGCCGCGCTGGTCATCGGCGGCAGCGGCGGGGTGGGGCAGGCAGTGTGCCGCGAGTTCGCGCGCGCCGGCACGAACGTCGCCATCACCTATAACAAGAAGCGCGAGGTCGCCGAGAAGCTGGCCGGCGAGCTGGCCGCGCTCGGGGTGCGTGCGACGGCGCATCAGCTGACCATCGGCGACCGGGCGCGCGTCGAGGCGGTGGTCGAGGAAGCCGCGCGCACCCACGGACGCCTGCACACCATCGTGGTCGGCGCCGGAACGTTCGCCAAGCAGCTGCTCCTGTCGGAGCTGCCCCGCGAGCTGTGGCAGACGGTGATGGAGCAGGACGTGAACGGTTTCTTCAACGTCATGCAGGCGACGCTGCCGCGCCTGCAGGCCTGGGGCGGCGGTTCGTACGTGCACCTGGGCTCGGCCGGGCACCTGAGCTGGCCGGAGCGCGATGGCATCTCGGTGGCGCCCAAGGCCGCGATCGAGGCGCTGATCACCGGCATCGCGCGCGAGGAAGGGCGCCACAGGATCCGCGCCAACACAGTCCTGCTCGGCGTCATTGAGGCCGGCATGTTCCTTGAGCTCAGCAAGCAGGGTGTGTTCGATGAGGCCTGGGTCAAGGAGGTGCACAAGAACCTCGCCCTCAAGCGCTGGGGCAAGCCCGAGGAGGTCGGCCACGCGGTGGTGTTTCTCGCCTCCGACCGGGCACTGTACGTGACCGGCCAGCGCATCGCGGTCGCGGGCGGCTACGGGCTGTGACGCCATGACCGCGGATGACTACTTCGCGATCCAGAACCTGATCTATCGCTACTGCGACCGGATCGACCGCGGCGATTTCGCCGCGCTGGGTGCGCTGTTCGCGCACGCGGCCATCCATGTGCCGGCGCTGCCGGAGCCGCTGCGCGGCGCGCCGGCCATCGAGGCCATGTACCGCCGCTTCACCCGCGTCTATCCGGAAACCGGTACGCCGCGCACCCGCCACGTGACCAGCAACGTCATCATCGAGCCGGCCGGTGCCGATGCGGCGCGCGCCGAGAGCTACGTGATGGTGCACCAGGCGACCCCGGCGCTGCCGCTGCAGCCGATCATCTCGGGGCGCTACGCGGACCGCTTTGAGCGGGTCGGCGGGTCCTGGCGCTTCGCCGAGCGCCGCATGGAGATGGACCTGTTCGGCAACCTCAGCGCGCATCTTTTGCAGGAGTTCGGCCCCTAGCCGTCTCCGGAGGAGGTCTTCGCGATGAGCCAACCGCCGGAGCGCACGGACGCCGCGGCCACGCACAGCGAGGCGCAGCGCTGGGAGCGCGAGACACGCGAGCCCTTCGTCGCCGCCCATCCGGAGCGCCAGCAGCCCTTTGTCACGCAGGCGCTGAAGTGGCCGATCGCGCCGCTCTACACGCCGGCGGATCTTGAGGCCCTGGGCTTTGACTACCAGCGCGACCTCGGTTACCCGGGCGAGTATCCCTACACGCGCGGCACGCAGCCGAACGGGCACCGCTCGGCCCTGTGGACCATGTCGCAGGTCACAGGCTTCGGCAAGGGCGAGGACTGGGCCCGTCGCGCGCGCTACATGCTCGAGCAGGGCCTGCAGGGACTGATCCTCGAGCACGATCTGCCGACCACCAACGGCTACGACAGCGACAACCCTCTGGTGGAGGGCGAGGTCGGGCGCGCGGGACTCGCCATCGACTCGCTCGAGGACGTCGAGCGCGCCTTCGATCTGCCGTTCGAGAAGCTGCGCTACCTCATGAGCGTGTGCAACGCCCCGCAGCCGATCAATCTCGCCATGATCATCGCCGCCCTGGAGAGCAAGGGGGTCGACCCGCGGCGCTTCGTGGTGCACATCGTCAACGGCATCCTCATCGAGTACACCTGCGTCGGGCGCTATATCTTTCCGCCGGTGCATGGCCTGCGCATCGCCACGGACTGCATCGAGTACATCATCCGCCATCATCCGAACTGGGCGCCGATCTCGATCATCAGCGCGCAGCTGCAGCCGGCGAAGGCCAACCCGGTGCAGGAGATCGCCTTCTCCATGGCGATCGCCATGGCCTACATCGATGCGACGCTCGCGCGCGGACTCGATATCGACACGGTAGCGCCGTACTTCCATTTCGTGATCAACGTCGACATGGACTTCTTCGAGGGCATCTGCAAGCTGCGCGCCTACCGCAAGATCTGGGCGCGCCTGATGAAGGAGCGCTACGGGGCGAGCCGGCCGCAGGCGCTCAAGATCCGCATGATGACCTCGCCCACCACGATCGCACTCACCCTGCAGCAGCCGCTCAACAACATCGGGCGCCTGGCGATCATGGCGACCGCCTGCGCGCTCGGCGGCGCGGGCGAGGCCATGACCACGCCGCTCCACGACGAGGCCCATGCCCTGCCGGCGGAAGAAGCGATCCGGGTCGGCGCGGCCCTGCAGCACATCGTCGCGCACGAGACCGGCGTGGCCGACACCATCGACCCGCTGGCCGGGTCGTACTACGTCGAGGCGCTGACCAAGAAGATCGAGGACGCCGCCATGGCGGAGATCGAGCACATCGCCGCCATGGGCGGGGCACTCAAGGCGATCGAGAGCGGTTATTTCCAGCGCGCGCTCGGGCACGAGCAGTACCAGCGCAACAAGGACCTCGAGGAGGGGCGGCGCAAGTGGGTCGGGGTCAATCATCTCGCCGTGCCGGGCGAGAAGCGCCAGATCGAGATCTTCCGTGCCGACAACCGCATGGAGGAGGAGCAGGTGGCGCGGCTCAAGGCACTGCGGGCGCGGCGCGATGCGGCGGCGGTGGCGCGCGCCCTGGAAGCGGTCAAGAGCGCCGCGCGCAGCGGGGCGAACCTCGTGCCGCCGTGCATCGCGGCGGTCAAGGTGCACGCCACGCACGGGGAACTGTGCGATGCGCTGCGTGAGGTGTTCGGTGTGCACACCCCCGACAGCCAGCTGACCGGGGTGTAGCTGCGGTGGCCGCCCCTGCCACGCGACCCTTGCGCGTGCTGCTCGCCAAACTCGGCATGGATACCCATACCGTCGGCATCACGGTGGTCGCGCACGCCCTGCGCGAGGCGGGGATGGAGGTGATCTTCACCGGGCTCAAACAGACTCCCGAGGCGGTGGCGCGTGCGGCCATCCAGGAGGATGTCGACGTCGTCGGCGTGTCCAGTCTGTCGGCCGGCCATACCCGCAGTCTGCCGCGGCTCGCGCGTCTGCTGCGCGAGCAGGGCGCGGGCGAGAAGCTGCTGGTCGCCGGCGGGGTGATCCCGCAGGAGGATCTGCCGCTGCTCAGCGCGGCCGGTTATGCGCGCGTGTTCACCATGGGCACCGACACGCGCGAGATCGTCAGCTACCTGCGCGCCTGGTGGGCGCAGCGTCCGCCGCCGTAAGCCGCAAATCATGGACGTCGCCGCCGAACTGCTCGCCGGCCACATCGGCGCCGGTGCCCGGGCCATCCGCTGGCTGGATGATGGCGATGAGCGCGGCCGCGAGGTGCTCGCGCGCATCTATGGCGCGACCGGGCGTGCGCACGTGGTGGGGGTGACCGGGCCGCCGGGCGCCGGCAAGTCGACGCTGGTCGATATGGTGGTCGCCGAGCAGCGGCGGCGCGGGCGGCGCGTCGGCGTGCTGGCCATCGATCCGACCAGCCCCTTCACCGGCGGCGCGATTCTCGGTGACCGGCTGCGCATGGGCCGCCACGCCCTCGATGAGGGGGTCTTCATCCGCTCCATGGGCACGCGCGGGGAAAGCGGTGGCCTGTCGCGTGCCGCTTACGATGCGAGTCTCATTCTTGATGCCATGGGTTACGAGGTGGTGATCGTCGAGACCGTCGGGGTGGGGCAGGAAGAGCTCGACATCGTCGCGCTCGCGCACACGACGCTCATCGTGGCCGTGCCCGGGCTCGGGGACGAGGTGCAGGCGGTGAAGGCGGGGCTCCTGGAGGCCGGCGAACTGCTGGTGCTCAACAAGGCCGACCGCGAGGGCGCCGAGCAGACGCGGCGGCACCTGGAGCTCTTGTTGCACCTGCGCAGCGGCACGCGCGCGGCCGGCGGCTGGGAGCCGCGGCTGCTGAACGCCACGGCGAGCCGTGACGAGGGCGGCGCGGCCATCGTCGACACACTCGATGCGCACCGCGCCTTTCTGGAGGCGAGCGGGGAGTTCGCGCGCCAGTGCGGGCGGCGCGCCGAGCAGCATTTCCTCGCCCTGGTGCGTGCCGATGCGCTGGCGCAGGTGCGTCACGGCACGGGCGCCGCGCTCGCCACCGCGGTGCGCGAACGGCGCCTGGATCCCTACAGCGCCGCGGCGCAGTTGCGCAGCGGACGCGCCGGCGGCGCCTAGTGGGTGCTGCCGCGCACGCCGCCGCTGATGAAGGTGACGAGCTCCTGCAGGAACGCGTCGAATTCGGCACGCTGCGGCGCACGGCCGGCGCGCGGGCTCAGGTGCACCTCGAGGGCGTTGGCGAGGGCGTGCTGGGTGAGGTCGGCGGCGAGGCGCCAGCGGCGCATGAGGGTGCGTTCGTCGAGGTGCGGCAGCGCCCGGCACAGCAGCGGCCGGAACAGCGCGAAACTCTCCTCGAGCGTGCGTGCCAGATAGGGCGAGCGGTCGAAGGAGAGGCGCACGAGGAAGCGCAGCTTGGCCACACTGGCCGCGAAGTCCTCGAGCATGCCGGCCGTCAGCGGCAGCACCAATGCGGCCACGATGGCCTCGAGTGCGGGAGCCGCAGTGGCGTCCAGCTCGGCAAGCAGCCGTGCCCGCTCCTGCAGCATGCGCGGCTGGGCCCGTGCCAGCAGAGCCTTGACCAGCCCGTCGCGCGTGGCGAAATGATAGTGCAGGGCGGCGACGCTGTAGCCGGCCTCGGCGTTGATGGTGCGCAGCGAGACCGCGTCGATGCCGCGCTCGGCGAACAGCCGCTCCGCCGCGTTCATGATCGCATCGCGCGCGGACTCCTCGTGACGTGCCCCGGCGGCTTGACTTTTGGCGGTCACGGTTCGAGACTAGAACTTATCACTTGATAAGTCAACGCGCTTGCGGGAGCCACGCCATGCGGGGAGGGGGAAGTTGAGCCAGACGAGCGCAGCGGCGCCGGCAGCGACGCTCACCCACCTGCAGCGGCTCGAGGCCGAGAGCATCCACATCATGCGCGAGGTGGTGGCGGAGTGCGAGAAGCCGGTGATGCTCTACTCCATCGGCAAGGACAGCGCGGTGATGCTGCACCTCGCGGTCAAGGCGTTCTATCCGGCGCCGCCGCCGTTTCCGCTGCTGCACGTCGACACGACGTGGAAGTTCCGCGACATGTACGAGTTTCGCGACCAGATGGCGCGCAAACTCGGCATGGAGCTGCTCGTGCACGTGAACCCGGAGGGTCTGGCGCAGGGCATCAACCCGTTCACGCACGGCTCGCAGGTGCACACCGACATCATGAAGACGCAGGCGCTCAAGCAGGCGCTCGACAAGTACGGCTTCGACGCCGCCTTCGGCGGCGCGCGCCGCGACGAGGAGAAGAGCCGCGCCAAGGAGCGCATCTTCTCCTTCCGCTCCGCACAGCATCGCTGGGATCCGAAGAACCAGCGGCCGGAGCTGTGGGAGCTCTACAACACCCGCAAGAATCCCGGGCGAGAGCATCCGCGTCTTTCCGCTCTCCAACTGGACCGAGCTCGACGTCTGGCAGTACATCTACCTGGAGAACATCCCGATCGTGCCGCTGTACTTCGCAGCCGAGCGCCCGGTGGTGGAGCGCGACGGCGCGCTGATCATGGTCGACGACGAGCGCATGCCGCTGAAGCCCGGCGAGCAGCCGATGCTGAAGAAGGTCCGCTTCCGCACGCTCGGCTGCTACCCGCTCACCGGCGCGGTCGAGAGCGAGGCCGACACGCTGCCCGCGATCATCCAGGAGATGCTGCTCGACCACGACCTCCGAGCGGCAGGGCCGGGTGATCGATCACGACGCCGCCGCCTCGATGGAAAAGAAGAAGCAGGAGGGCTACTTCTGATGGCCCACCAGAGCGAGCTGATCGAAAGCGACATCGATGCCTACCTGAAGGCGCACGAGCACAAGAGCCTGCTGCGCTTCATCACCTGCGGCTCCGTGGACGACGGCAAGTCGACGCTGATCGGGCGGCTGCTGTACGAGTCGAAGATGATCTTCGAGGACCAGCTGAGCGCGCTGGAGCGCGACTCCAAGAAGGTCGGCACGCAGGGCGGCGAGATCGATTTCGCGCTGCTGGTCGACGGCCTGGCCGCCGAGCGCGAGCAGGGCATCACCATCGACGTGGCCTACCGCTTCTTCTCCACCGAGCAGCGCAAGTTCATCGTCGCCGACACGCCCGGGCACGAGCAGTACACCCGCAACATGGTCACCGGCGCCTCCACCGCCGACCTCGCGGTGATCCTGATCGATGCGCGCAAGGGCGTGCTGACGCAGACGCGCCGGCACAGCTTCCTGGTACACCTGCTCGGCATCCGCGCATCGTGCTCGCGGTCAACAAGATGGATCTGGTCGGCTACTCGCAGGCGACCTTCGCGGGCATCGTCGACGATTACCGCGCCTTCGCCGCACGCATCGGCCTGAGCGACATCACCGCGATTCCGATCTCGGCCGTCTACGGCGACAACATCATCGCCCCCGGGGGCCATACGCCCTGGTATCAGGGGCCGACCCTGATGCAGCACCTGGAGAGCGTTCCGGTCGGGGAGGATGTGAGCGGGCATCCGCTGCGGCTGCCGGTACAGTGGGTGAACCGCCCCAACGCCGACTTTCGCGGCTTCGCCGGGCAGATCGTCAGCGGCAGCGTCCGTCCCGGCGACCGGGTGCGGGTTCTGCCCTCGGGCCGTGAGAGTGCGGTGGCACGGGTGGTCAGCGCCGACGGCGATCTGCCGGTGGCCGTGGCCGGCCAGTCGGTGACCCTGACGCTCACCAGCGAGGTCGACGTGAGCCGCGGGGACGTGATCGCGGCCGGGGCCGCACCGCTGCAGGTCGCCAGCCAGTTCGAGGCGACGGTGGTGTGGATGCACGAGGAGCCCATGCTGCAGGGGCGCGCCTACCTCATGAAGGCGGGCACCCGCACCGTCACCGCGACGATCGCCCCGGTGAAGCACAAGATCAACGTGAACACCCTCGATGAGCTGCCGGCCGAGCGCCTGGAGCTCAACGACATCGGGGTGTGCGAACTCGAGCTCGACCGACCGATCCCGTTCGAGCCCTATGTGGAGAACCGCGCGCTCGGCGGATTCATCCTCATCGACCGGCTCAGCAACAGCACCGTCGGGGCGGGCCTTTTGAAGTTCGCGCTGCGGCGCTCGCAGAACGTGCACTGGCAGGCACTGGATGTTGACAAGCAGGTGCGCGCGCGCCAGAAGGGCCAGCGCGCCTGCGTGCTGTGGCTCACTGGCCTGTCCGGCGCAGGCAAGTCGACCATCGCCAACCGCATCGAGAAGCGCCTCACCGCGCAGGGTCGCCACACCTACCTGCTCGACGGCGACAACGTGCGCCACGGCCTGAACAAGGATCTCGGCTTCACCGCGCAGGATCGCGTCGAGAACATTCGCCGCGTTGCGGAAGTCTCCAAGCTCATGGTCGATGCGGGGTTGATCGTGCTGGTGTCCTTCATCTCCCCGTTCCGCTCGGAGCGACGCATGGCGCGGGATCTGTTCGCGCCCGGGGAGTTCTTCGAGGTGTTCGTGGATACCCCGCTCGCGGAAGCCGAACGGCGCGACGTCAAGGGTCTGTACAAGAAGGCGCGGCGCGGGGAGCTGAAGAACTTCACGGGCATCGACTCGCCCTACGAGGCCCCCGAGACTCCGGAGATCCGCATCGACACGACCACGATGGACGCGGACGCGGCTGCCGAATCCATCATTGGGCACCTGGAAGCGCTGCGCGTCACCTCTCCGCCATGAGCAGCGCGGCAGCCCTGCTCGCGCCGGTGAGTGCCATCGCGCGCGCCGCGGGGCGCGAGATCCTCGAGGTGTATCACTCCGGGGAGCTGCTGAGCACGACCAAGTCCGATCAGTCACCGCTCACGGTGGCGGACCTGCGCGCGCACCGGCTCATCGAGGATCAGCTGCAAAAGCTCACCCCCGGGACCCCGGTGCTGTCGGAAGAGGCCGCGGCACTGCCTTTCAGTGCGCGCGCTGCCTGGGAGCGGTACTGGCTGGTCGATCCGCTCGACGGCACCAAGGAGTTCCTCTCGCGCAACGGGCAATTCACCGTCAACATCGCGCTCATCGCCGGCCATGACCCGGTCCTCGGGGTGGTGCACGTGCCGGTGGGCGACCTCACCTACCAGGGCCTGCCGGGTGAGGGTGCCTGGCGCGCCGATGCAGACTCTAAGCCGATGCCGATCCGCGTGGCCGGGCACAGCGGCCGGCCGCCGCGCGTGGTCGGCAGCCGCTCCCACCGCGGCGACACCCTCGACGCATTTCTCAGCCGCCTGGGACCCCACGAACTGGTGCCCATGGGGAGCTCGCTCAAGTTCTGTCTGGTGGCCGAGGGGCGCGCCGATGTCTACCCGCGCTTAGGTCCCACGAGCGAGTGGGACACCGCGGCGGCGCATGCCGTGGTGCTCGGGGCGCAGGGCGTGGTCGCGACCCTCGAGGGACAAGCGCTGCGCTACAACACGCGTGAGTCGCTGCTGAATCCCTTCTTCGTGGCGTTCGGCCCGCGGGATCATGACTGGCTCGCGATCCTGCGCGGCTAGTTCAGCAGTTTGCGTAATTATCCGGCCCTAAAAAAACGAGTTCTGCTTGCAAAGGCACCGGGCAGATCTTAGTCTCGCAATCCGGCTGCGGAACATGAGTCCGCTCTATATATATATGGGTTTTTGCAACCTATGACAGTCAGATCCCTCGGCTACGTAGTGGTCGAAGCGACCGACCTAGCTTCCTGGCGCAAGTTCGCCCTCGACACCATCGGGCTGATGGAAAGTGCCCCGGGGCCTGATGGCAGCCTGCGCCTGCGCATCGACGAACGGCCCTTCCGCATCGCCGTCGTGCCCGGAAAGCGCAACGGCTTCGTGGCGAGTGGCTGGGAGTTCAAGGATGCGCCGGAACTCGCCGCGACTCTGGCGGCCCTTAAGAGCGCCGGTGTCGAGGTGCGCCGCGGGAGCGAGGCGGAGGCGATCAACCGTGCGGTGCGCGAGATCGCCTACTGCACCGATCCGTGCGGCAACCGTCTCGAGCTGTTCCACGGTCGCACCTACGACTACGCCCCGTTCGCATCGCCCCGCGGCCTCAGCGGCTTCGTTGCGGGCGAACTCGGCATGGGGCACGCGGTGTTGCCCGCGCCGCAGCTCGCCAAGGCGCGCGAGTTCTATCAGCTCATGGGCTTTGCGGACACCGACGAGATGTGGCTGCAGATGAGCCCAAATCCGGCCGACCCGAAGCTCGGCATTCATTTCCTGCACGCCGCCTGCCGGCGCCACCACAGCCTCGCGCTGGTGGGCATGCCCGCCCCCTCGGGGTGCGTGCACATCATGCTGGAGGCGCGCACGCTCGATGACGTGGGCTATGCGCTCGATCGCTGTGTGGCTGCCGGGGCGCACATTTCTTCCAGCCTCGGCAAGCATTCCAACGATTTCATGGTGTCCTTCTACGTGCAGACCCCGGGCGGGTTCGACCTGGAATTCGGCTGCGATGGGCTGCAGCCGGACTGGAGCACCTGGGTGCCGACCCAAAGTGTCATCGGCGATCTGTGGGGACACCGCTGGTCGCCCCCGCCGGGCTGATCCGCGCGATGCTCGACAAGACCCTTACCGCCGCCGCAGTGGTCGACTGCCTGCGCGATGGCATGACCATCGGCATCGGCGGCTGGGGTCCGCGCCGCAAACCCATGGCGCTCGTGCGTGCGCTGCTGCGCAGTGCGCTCAAGGACCTCACGGTCGTGGCCTATGGGGGGCCGGATGTGGGCATGCTGTGCGCCGCGGGCAAGATCCGCCGCCTGATCTACGGTTTCGTCTCCCTCGATGCCATACCGGTGGAGCCGTGGTTTCGCCGTGCCCGCGAAGCCGGCAGCATCGAGGCGCGCGAGCTCGATGAAGGGCTGCTGCAGTGGGGCCTGCGTGCGGCCGGCATGCGCGTGCCGTTCCTGCCCACCCCGGTGGGGCTGGCGAGTGATGTCATGCGCATGAATCCGGAGTTCCGCACCGTGCGCTCCCCGTACCCCGACAACGAGCTGCTGCTGGCGATGCCGGCGCTGCGCCTGGATGCGGCGCTGCTGCACGTCGACCGTGCCGACCGGCTCGGTAACGTCCAGACCCTGGGACCGGATCCCTACTTCGATGAGCAGTTCGCGCGTGCCGCGGCACGCTGCTACGTCAGCTGCGAGGAGCTGCACGAGCGGCTCGATCTGGTCTATGCGGGCGATGCGCGCTGTAACATCGTCGAGCGCAGCTACGTGAGCGGCGTGGTGCACGCGCCCTTCGGCGCGCATCCGACCTCGAACCCGCCCGCCTACGGCTGGGACATGGAGCACCTCAAGGCCTACTGTGCCCTGGCCGGCGAGCCGGCGGGCTGGGAGCGCTACACGCGCGAGTACCTCGGCTCGGAGGCGCAGTATCTCGCGCGCGTTGGCGGAGCCGAGCGCCTCGCGCAGCTTCCCGTGCCGGTATTCTGAGGCGGCCGATGAGCGTCGAGTTCACCCTGGCAGAGCTCCTGGTCAGCGCAGCCGCCGAAGCGTGGCGCGACAACGGCGAGGTGCTCGCTTCCGGCATCGGCACCGTGCCGCGCCTCGGCGCCAGCCTCGCCAAGCTCACCCACACACCCGAACTCCTTCTCACCGACGCCGAAGCCTATCTGGTGGAGGAGCCGGTGCCACTGGGTCCGCGCGGCGCGTACCGTCCGCGGCATGCCGGCTACATGCCCTTCGCACGCGTCTTCGACTGTGTGTGGGGAGGCCGGCGCCACGTCATGATCGGGCCGATCCAGATCGACCGCTATGGTCAGACCAATCTGTCGGGCATCGGCAGCCCGGAGAAGCCCAAGGTGCAGATGCTCGGCATGCGCGGGCTGCCCGGCAACAGCATCAGCCACATGAACTCCATGTTCGTCCCCAACCATTCACCGCGCGTATTTGTGCCCGGGGAGGTCGATATCGTGGGCGGCGTCGGCTACAACCGCGCGCGCTGGCCCGCGGGCGCGAACGCGACGCACGTGGATCTGCGCTTGATCATCACCGACCTGTGCGTGCTGGACTTCGGCGGCGCGGACCATGCCATCCGCGTGCGCTCGCTCCATCCCGGCGTCGCGCGTGAGCAGGTGAGCGCGGCCACCGGTTTTCCGCTGGAGTTTCCGGCTGAGATAGCCGTTACGGCGGCACCGAGCGCGGCGCAGCTGGAGATCATCCGCCGGCTCGATCCGCACAATCTGCGCGCGAGCGTCATCAAGGGCAACCCGCCCGGCCACGGCACGCGCGCGGGCGCATGAGCGACCCGTTCGCCACGCTCCTGTGCCAGCGGCTCGGCTGCCGCTACCCGATCATCCAGACGGCGATGGGATGGGTGGCGCGCCCTGAGCTGGTGGGCGCTTCCTGCAATGCCGGCGCGTTCGGATTTTTGGCAGCGGCCGTACTGTCACCCGATGAGGTGGGGCCGGCCATCGACCGCGTGCGCAGCCTCACGCGCGCTCCCTTCGGGGTCAACTTCCACATGTTCCAGCCTGGCGCGGAGCGTATCGTCGACATTCTCATCGAGCGCAAGGTCGCCGCGGTGAGCTTCGGGCGTGGCCCGGACAAAAGGATGATCGCGCGCTTCCGTGACGCGGGTATCGCCTGCATCCCTACCGTGGGTGCCGTCAAGCACGCGAAGAAGATGGTCGAGCTCGGCGTCGACATGCTGGTGGTACAGGGCGGGGAGGGTGGCGGGCACACCGGCTCGGTGGCCAGCACCGTGCTGCTGCCGCAGGTGCTCGATGCGGTGCAGATACCCGTCATGGCCGCCGGCGGCTTCGCCGACGGTCGCGGGCTGGCCGCCGCGCTGGCCTACGGCGCCCAGGGCATCGCCATGGGTACGCGCTTTCTCATGACGCGCGACTGCCCGGTGCCCGAGGCCACCAAGGCGCGCTATACGCAGGCGAGCACCGATGACATCCTGCTCACGACCAAGATCGACGGCCTGCCGCAGCGCATGATCCGCAACGAGACCCTGGCGCGCATCGAGAGCGCCGGGCGGTTGCGCATGCTGCTGCTCGCCCTCTCCAGTGCCTGGCAGCTGAAACGGCTGACCGGCGCGAGCGTCACCGAACTGCTGCGCGCGGCGCGCAAGATGGGTCACGCCGGTGAGATGAGCCTCGGCCAGTCGCTGATGGCGGCGATCGCGCCGGTCATGTTCCAGCGCTCGATGATCGCCGGTGAGCCGCAGCGCGGTCTGCTCGCCACCGGCATGGTCGCCGGGCGGCTCGCGGATCTGCCGAGCTGCGCGGAACTGGTTGAGCGCATCATGCGTGAGGCGCGCGAGCGGCTGCACGCCCTCGGCGTCCCGCTCACCGTGTAGTCCGCACCGCCTAAGGAGGAACTGTGGCCATCCGCACCCAGATCCAGGATCACATCGGCGAGGTACTGCTCGATCATCCCCCGGTCAACGCGCTCGACAGCCGGATGTGGAATGAGCTCGCCGACACGATCGCCGAGACCGGGCGCCGGCCCGAGGTCCGCTGCCTGCTGATCCGCGGCACCGGCAAGGGCTTCTGCGCCGGGGTGGACATCAAAGAGATGCAGCAGCATCCGGAACGCATCGTCGACCTCAACCGCGGCAACTACCGCACCTTCCGCGCCGTGCGCGGCTGCGAGGTGCCGGTGGTCACGGCGGTGCACGGCTTCGTGATCGGCGGCGGCATCGGCATCTGCGGTGCGAGCGATGTCGTCATCGCAGCCGAGGACGCCTACCTGTCGCTGCCGGAGATTGACCGCGGCGCCATGGGTGGTGCCTCGCACCTCTCGCGCATGCTGCCGCTGCATAAGGTGCGCGCGGCCTTCTTCACCGGCGGCCGCATCAGCGCCGCCGAGGCGTACCGACTCGGTGCGCTCGAGCGCCTCGTGCCTGCTGCCGAGCTGGAGCGCGAAGCGCGTGCTTTCGCTGGCCTGATTGCCGCCAAGAGCCGCAAGGCGCTGGTGCTCGCCAAGGAGGCGCTGAACGGGATCGAGCCGCGCGATGTCGACCAGGACTACCGCTTCGAGCAGGGCTTCACGCTGGAGATGTATCTGCACGAGGATTCCCAGAAAGCCCGCGACGCCTTCGTCAAGGACAAGAAGAGCGCGAAGTACTGACGGCGCAGCGCGTGGCACTGGATCTGAAATTTACCGCTGAGCAGGAGCGCTTCCGCGCCGAGGTACGCGCGTGGATGGCTGCGCACGTGCCAAAAAAGCCGCTGCGCACGCTGGAGAGCGAGGCCGGATTCGCCGAGCACCGCGAGTGGGAGCGCACCCTCGCCCGCGGCAACTTTGGCATGATCACCTGGCCGACGCAGTACGGCGGCCGCGGCGCCAGTCTCATCGAGTGGCTGATCTTCGAGGAGGAGTACTTTCGCGCCAACGCTCCGCTGCGCGTCAATCAGAACGGCATATTCCTGCTCGGGCCGACGCTGATGGAGTTCGGAACGCCTGAGCAGAAGGCACGCTATCTGCCGCAGATGGCTGCGGGCGAGGAAATCTGGGCACAGGCCTGGTCGGAGCCGCAGGCGGGCTCGGATCTGGCGGCGCTGCGCGCCAGCGCCGTGCGCGACGGGGATGAGTACGTCCTGCGCGGCCACAAGATATGGTCCTCGCGCGCCGCCTTCGCCGACTGGGCTTTCGGGATCTTCCGCACCGATCCGCGCGCCGAGCGTCACCGCGGGCTGTCCTTCATCCTCATCCCGCTGCGGCATCCGGGTGTGCGCGTGCGCGGCATCCGGCAGATCCACGGCGAGCCCGGGTTTGCGGAGATCTTCTTCGAGGAGGCGCGCGTGCCGGTAGCCAATCGCCTGGGTGCGGAGGGTCAGGGCTGGCATATCGCCATGACGACCGCCGGGTTCGAGCGCGGCCTGATGCTGCGTAGCCCGGCACGCTTTCAGCAGGCCGCTCAGCGTCTGATCGAACTGTGGCGCGAACGCGGTGCGCAGTGCGATCCGGCCGCTCTCGGGCGCGTTGCGCAGGCCTGGATGGACGCCGAGGCGTATGCGCTCAACACTTACCGAACGGCGACCCGGCTGAGCGCCGGCGGTACGATCGGTGTCGAGGCGAGCCTGAACAAGATATTCTGGTCCGAGCTCGATCTGGACCTGCACCGCTGCGCGCTCAGCCTGCTCGGAGCGCAGGCGGAGCTGCTGCCGGCGGATGTGGGGATGGACCCCTGGCTGGATGGCTTCATCTTCGCCTTGGCCGGTCCGATCTATGCCGGCACCAACGAGATCCAGAGAAATCTCATCGCCGAGCGGCTGCTCGGGCTGCCGCGCGCCTGAAGCCTATGGATTTCACCTTCACCGAAGAGCAGCTGATGATGCGCAGCGCGCTGCGGGAGCTGACCGCGGAGCTGTGCACGCCGCAGACGCTGCGGGCAGTATTCGAGGGGGAGGACCGGCAGGCCGCGAGTCGCTGGCAGCGTCTGGCGGAGCTCGGACTCTTCGGCGTGCGGGCGCCCGAGGCCGCAGGCGGCATGGGACTCAACGATGCGGATTTCGCGCTCCTGGCCGAGGAGGTCGGGCGCGCTGCTCTTCCCGAGCCGCTCATCGAGCAGGCCGCGCTCGCGGTGCCGGCGCTTACCGAGCTGCAGCACCAGCCGGCCGCCCGCGCGCTCCTGCCGCAGCTCGCCGCAGGTGAGGCGCGTATCGCGGTTCTGCATCCGGTCAATGTCGTGGCGCTGCTGCCGCCGGATCTGACTCACTGGCTCCTGTGCACGCCGGAGGCGGTCACGCTCGCCCCCGCCGAGGCGGTGGCGGTTACGCCGCGGGCCTCGGTGGATGCCGCGCGGCGTGTGGGCGCCGCGACGCTGCGCCCCGGGGCCGGCACGGTACTCGCGCGCGGAGCGGCGGCGGCGGCCTGCGCGGAGCGTCTTTTGAACCGTGGCGCCGCCTTCGGCGCGGCGCAGTGCCTGGGGCTTACCGAGCGCATGCTCGAGCTCGCCGCCCGCTACGCCCAGGAGCGCAGCCAGTTTGGCAAACCCATCGGCGCCTATCAGGCGATCAAGCATCATCTGGCAACGGTGGCGGTGCGGCTCGAGTTCGCGCGCCCGGTCGTCTACGCCGCCCTCTGCAGGGCAGCGGACACGGACGCGCGCGCCGCAGCGTGCATCTCGCACGCCAAGCTCGCCGCCGGTGCGGCCGCGGAGCTCGCCGCGCGCACCGCGATCCAGGTGCATGGCGCGATGGGCTACTCCTGGGAGGTCGACCTGCACTTCTACATGAAGCGCGCCTGGGCGCTGCTTGGCAGCTGGGGCGATCAGAATTTCCATGCGCGACGGGTGCAGTCCCTGGTCACGGGCGGAACGCTCGCCTTAGGCCCGGATGCGACGTTTGCGCGCTCAGCATGAAGGAACGTCATGATCAATGAGGCTTACATCATCGGCGCTGTGCGCAGCCCGACCGGCAAGAAAAAGGGCACGCTCGCCGCGGTGCACGCGGCGGATCTCGGTGCGCACGTCATCGGCGCGCTGCTTGAGCGCACCGGCGTCGATCCCAATGAGATCGAGGATGTGGTTTTCGGCTGCGTCGATCAGATCGGCACGCAGGCGGGCGACATCGCGCGCACCTGCTGGCTGGCCGCGGGGCTGCCGGACCATGTGCCGGGGACCACCGTCGACCGGCAGTGCGGCTCCTCGCAGCAGGCGGTCCACTTCGCCGCTCAGGGTGTGATGAGCGGCACGCAGGACCTGGTGATCGCAGGCGGCGTGCAGACCATGAACCAGATCCCGATCAGCGCCGCCATGGTGGCCGGGCAGGCCTACGGCCAGAGTGACCCCTTCAGCGGCTCGCGCGGCTGGCGCGAGCGCTACGGCACCCAGGAGGTGTCGCAGTTCCGTGCCGCGGAGATGATCGCGCACAAGTGGGATATCTCGCGTCGCGAGATGGAGGAATTCGCTCTGGAGAGCAACCGGCGCGCCATCGCCGCCCTGGAGCGCGGTTACTTCGCGCGCGAGATTGCGCCGCTCGCGGGGCTCGGCGCCGACGAGACCCCGCGCGTGGGCACCACGCTGGAGAAGATGGCGCAGCTGCAGCCGCTGACCCCCGAGGGGCGGATCACCGCGGCGGTGGCCAGTCAGATCGCCGACGGCGCGGCGGCGCTGCTGATCGCCAGCGGCGCGGCCGTCAAACGCCTGGGGCTGAAGCCGCGGGCGCGCATCCATCACCTCTCGGTGCGCGGTGCCGACCCGGTATGGATGCTGACCGCGCCCATCCCGGCCACGCAGCACGCGCTCGCCAAGGCGCACATGAGCCTCGCCGATATCGATCTGGTGGAGATCAACGAGGCCTTTGCCTCGGTCGTGCTCGCCTGGCAGCGCGAGCTCGCCGCCGACCTCGGGCGCGTCAACGTCAATGGCGGTGCGATCGCGCTCGGCCATCCGCTCGGCGCCACGGGCGCCAAACTCATGACCACGCTGCTGCACGAACTCGAGCGGCGCGGGGGCCGTTTCGGCCTGCAGACCATGTGCGAGGGCGGTGGCCAGGCCAACGTCACCATCATCGAAAGGCTCTGACATGGGCGGACTGTGCGCAGGAAGAGTCGTGATCGTCACCGGTGCCGGCCGTGGACTGGGACGCTCCTACGCGCTCGCGTTCGCGCGCGAGGGCGCGCGGGTGCTGGTGAATGATCTGGGTACCTCACTCAATGGCGTCGGCAGCGATTCCGCCGCCGCGCAGGCGGTGGTCGCAGAGATCCGCGCCGCCGGGGGCGAAGCGCTGGCCAACGCCGATGATGTCTCCGAATGGGACAGCGCCGGCCGCATCGTGGCGAGCGCGATCGAACATTTCGGGGGTCTCGACGTCGTGGTCAACAACGCCGGCTTCGTCCGCGACCGGATGTTCGTCAGCGCGACGGTGGAGGAGTGGGATGCGACCCTGAAGGTACACCTGCGCGGACACTTCTGCGTCACCCGCCACGCGGTGGATTACTGGCGCGCCTGCGCCAAGCAGGGCAAGCCGGTCGATGCGCGCATCATCAACACCTCCTCCGGGGCCGGATTGAACGGCAGCATCGCCCAGAGTGCCTACTCGGCCGCCAAGGGCGGCATTGCCAGCCTCACCCTGGTGCAGGCCGCGGAGCTGCAGCGCTACGGCATCACCGCCAATGCGCTCGCGCCGGCGGCGCGCACGCGCATGACCGAGCAGGCCTTCGCCGAGAAGATGAAGCGGCCGGCGGAGGGCTTCGATGCACAGGATCCGGACAACATCGCGCCCGTGGTGGTGTGGCTCGGCAGCAGTGAGTCGCGCGGCGTCACCGGCTGCATCTTCGAGCTCGAAGGGGGCAGGATCATGATTGACGAGGGCTGGAACGACGGCCCGCAGGTGGACAAGCACGCGCGCTGGCAGCCCGCTGAGGTGGGCGCCGCGGTCAGGCGGCTGCTCGCCGAGCGGCGTCCGCAGAAGAAGGTCTACGGCACATGAGCACCGGCTCAGTCCCCGCCTATCCGCCCGGCCGCAGTCTCCTCGCCGGCCGCAACGTGCTGGTCACTGCGGCGGCGGGCACCGGGATCGGCTTCGCCACCGCCAAGCGCTGTCTGGAGGAGGGTGCGCGCGTGTTCGTGAGCGACGTGCACGAGCGGCGCCTCGGCGAAGCGGTCGAGCAGCTGCGCGCGATCGACCCCGATCGCGTCGCGGCGAAGCTCTGCGACGTCACGCGCGAGGGTGATGTGCGTGCCCTCATCGCCGAGGCGCTCAAGACCTGGGGTCGCCTCGATGTGCTGGTCAACAACGCCGGCCTGGGCGGCTCGGTCGCGGTCACCGAGATGACCGATGAGCAGTGGCACAGGGTGCTCGATGTCTCCCTGACCAGCGTGTTTCGCATGACGCGCGCGGTGCTGCCGCACATGTACGCGCAGAACTGCGGCGCGATCGTCAATAATGCCTCGGTACTCGGCTGGCGCGCCCAGGCCTTGCAGGCACACTACGCCGCCGCGAAAGCCGGCGTCATGGCATTCACACGCTGCGCAGCGATCGAGGCCGCCGAGCACGGCGTGCGCATCAACGCCGTCGCCCCCAGCATCGCCATGCATGCCTTCCTCAACCGGGTGACGAGCGATGAGCTGCTCGGTGAGCTCAAGAGGCGCGAGGCTTTCGGCCGCACCGCCGAGGTTTGGGAGATCGCCAACGTCATCGTCTTTCTGGCGAGCGACCTCGCCAGCTACATGACCGGCGAGGTCGTGTCCGTTTCCAGCCAGCGTGCCTGAGGAGTCCCATGAGCGCCGCCGTCTTCCGTTCCGCCCACGAATACGAACAAGCCGTGGGCCGCACCTTCGGGCCCTCCGACTGGCTGACGGTCGAGCAGCAGCGCATCGACCAGTTCGCCGCCGCGACCGGCGACCACCAGTGGATCCACGTCGATCCGGAGCGCGCGGCGCGCGGGCCGTTCGGCGGCACCATCGCCCACGGCTACCTGACGCTGTCTCTCGTCAACTACTTCCTGCCGCAGCTGCTGCGTCCGGAAGGCATGCGCCACGGCCTGAACTACGGCTGCGACCGCGTGCGCTTCCCGGCCGCGCTGCGTGCCGGAACACGTGTGCGCGGCCGGGCCGAGATCGTCGCTGTTGAGAAGCTCGCCGACGAGGCGGTGCAGGTGAAGATCCGGGTCAGCATCGAAGCCGAAGGCGCAGACAAGCCGGTGTGCGTGGCGGATACGCTCAGCCGGCTGTATTTCTGAGCTGCAGGAGAAGCATCGTGCGGGAAGCTGTCATCGTCTCTACTGCGCGCACGCCGATCGGCAAGGCGTTCCGCGGCGCCTTCAACGACACCGAGGCGCCCGTGCTGTCCGGACATGCCGTGCGCGAGGCCGTGCGCCGTGCCGGGATCGACGGTGCGGAGGTCGAGGACCTGATCCTCGGCTGTGCCACCCAGCAGGGCGCACAGGGCTACAACATCGGCCGCCTCACCGTGCTCAGCGGTGGCCTGCCGCAGGAGGTGGCCGGCGTGACCATCGATCGCAAGTGCGCCTCGGGGCTCATGGCGATCGCCACCGCCGCCAAGCAGGTGGCCCTCGATGGCATGGAGGTCGTGATAGCCGGCGGGGTGGAATCGATCAGCCTGGTTCAGAACAAGCACCTCAACACCTTCCGCGGCCAGTCGCAGGCGGTGCTCGCCGCCGCGCCGCACATGTACATGAGCATGATCGAGACCGCCGAGGTCGTGGCGCAGCGCTACGGCATCTCGCGCGAGGCGCAGGACCAGTACGCGCTCGAGAGCCAGCAGCGCGTCGCGGCCGCCTATGCGGCGGGGCGCTTCGAGGCCGAGCTCGCCCCGCTCCCGAGCCGCAAGGTCGTGACCGACAAGCACAGCGGCGAGACACGCACGGAGGAGGTGCTGCTGCGCCAGGATGAGGGCTTCCGGCCCGACACCACGCTCGCGGGGCTTGCCAAGCTCGAGCCGGTCTTCTCCGGCGGCCAGCTGATCGAGAAGGGCAGCAACATCACGGCAGGAAATGCCTCCCAGCTCTCCGACGGCGCCGCCGCGGTGGTGGTGATGGAGGCGCAGCTCGCCGAGCGGCGCGGGCTCAAGCCGCTCGGGGCTTACCGCGGCATGGCGGTCGCGGGGCTTGCGCCGGAGGAGATGGGCATCGGTCCGGTGTATGCGGTGCCGAAGCTGCTCAAACGTCACGGCCTCACGGTTGCCGACATCGGCCTGTGGGAGCTCAACGAGGCGTTTGCGGTGCAGGCGCTGTACTGCCGCGAGCGACTGCAGATCGACCCGCAGCGCTTCAACGTGGACGGCGGCGCGATCGCTATAGGTCACCCCTATGGCATGAGCGGCGCGCGGCTCGTTGGACATGCGCTGCTCGAGGGCCGGCGGCGCAAGGTGCGCTGGGTGGTCGTGACCATGTGCGTCGCCGGCGGCATGGGCGCTGCGGGTCTGTTTGAAGTGTACTGACATCCCCGGGACTCGGAGAAGCACAACAATGAACCGCGCCGGCTACGAGCTCGACGACATCGATCGCCACATTATCTCGGCCCTGAAGGCCGACGGGCGCGCCACCAACCAGAAGATCGCCAGGAGCCTGAAGATCTCGCCCGCAACCGTCGGGGCGCGGATCCGCCGCCTGGAGAACGTGAACGCGATGCGGGTCGTCGCGGTGACCGACTTCGCCGCGCTGGGCTACAAGGTGCTGTTGGCCGTGGGAATCGAAGTGTCGGGGCGCGCGGCCGAGGAGGTGGCGCAGGACCTCGCCGCGCTCGAGGAGGTGTTCGCGGTGCACCTGGTAACCGGGGCACGTGACATCGAGATCCTGGTGGCGCTGCACGATTTCGAGGAGCTCGAGACGTTCCTGCTCAAGGATGTCGCCAAGATCCGCGGCATCCGCACCCTCGCGGCGGGCATCGCCGCGGACGTCATCAAATACGACTTCGACCGGGCGCAGATCGCATGAAAAACCAGCCTGCCGTTCTCGATGCGCTCGATCGCCGCATCGTCGACCTGCTCACCGTGGACGCCCGCGTCAGCAACCGCCAGATCGCCGCCCAGCTCGGGGTGACCGAGGGGACGATCCGCGGGCGCATCAGCCGCCTGGAGGATAGCGGGGCGATCCGTCTCACCGCGGTGACCAACGTGGCCTACGCCGGCTCGCCGCGCGTGGTGCTGATCGGCATCCAGGCGCAGCACGGCGAGCTCAAGGCGGTTGCCGAGAAGATCGCCGGCATGGCCGAAATCGGCTGCGTCATCGTCATGCTCGGACGCTTCGACATCCTCGCCATCGGCCTGTTCAGTGCGCTGGAGGACGTCGTCGAGGTCGCCAACAACCGAATCCTGGCGCTGCCGGGGGTGCGCCACGTGGAGACTTCGATCGCGGTGAAGACCCTGAAGTACGACTTCCGCGCCGCCAAGATCACCCCGGCGAAGCCTGGAGCCAAGGCGCGCGGCGCCTGAGCACGGAGATGCCAGACATGGCCCAGCCCCGGCTTGATTCCCCGGCCTTTACGCCGCTGCGCATCGGGCCGCTCACGCTGCGCAACCGCTTCATCAAGTCGGCAACCAACGAGGGCGGCGCCAAGGGCGGGGTGCCCTCCAAGCGGCTGGTGAAGTTCCACGAGGACATCGCCGCCGGTGGCGTGGCGCTGACGACCCTGGCCTATTGTGCGGTCGCACCCGATGGGCGCACGTTCACCGATCAGGTGACCCTCGATGACAGCTCGGTGCCGCACCTGCGCGTGCTCACCGCGGCCGTGCATCGCCACGGGGCGGCGGCCGCCGCGCAGATTACCCACGGCGGCTGCTTCACCTTCGTGCCGCCGCAGGATACGCCGCGTCCGCTCTCAGCCAGCGGCGGTTTCAACAAGGTCGGCATCATGAGCGGACAATGGCTGCGCCAGCAGATGAGCGCGGCCGACCTCGAGCGTGTCGCCGGTGAGTTCGTGCGCGGCGCGCAACTGGCACGCGAGGCCGGCTTCGATGCGGTCGAGATCCACATGGGGCATGGCTATCTGCTCAGCCAGTTCCTGAGTCCGCTCTACAACCGCCGCCGTGACGCTTACGGTGGCAGCATCGAGCGGCGCGCGCGCTTCCCGGTGATGGTGCTGCAGCGGGTGCTGGAAGCGGTCGGCAGCCACATGGCAGTGATCTGCAAGGTGAGCGTGACCGATGGTCACGCACGCGGGAACGACGCCGATGACGGGGCGCAGATTGCGCGCGCACTGGAGCGGGCCGGTGCGCATCTGCTGGTGCTCAGCGCCGGCCTCAACATCGAGTCGATCACCACCATGTTCGGTTCCTCGTTCCCCAAGGAGAACCGTACCAGCGTCGCTAATCCCATCGTCGCGGCGGCAATGTTCCTGCAGCAGCTCACCGAGCCGAAGAACGTGGTGTTCCGCGAGCTTTACCAGCTGGCGAACTCGCGCAAGGTGCGCGCCGCGACCAGCATGCCGCTTGCCTACCTCGGCGGCGTAAAGAGCCTCGCGGCGAGCGAGCAGGTCCTGCGCGAGGGCTTCGATGCGGTGGCGCTCGGCCGCGTGCTCATCCACCAGGCAGACCTGGTGAACGCCTTCGGCGACGGGCGTCTCGCCACCTCCGGTTGCACTTCCTGCAACCGCTGCGTGGCAATGCTCTATACCCCCGGGGGCACCTCCTGCGTGCTCGGCGCCCCGGGCGATGCGGCGCTCAACGCCACTCCCGCCGCCTCATGAGCGCCGCAGCCTCAGCGGCGGCGCGGCGGCGCGCTTCAGCCCGGCAGGATGTCTCCCGGGGCGAAGTAAGCGCGCATGCTCGCGAACTTGCCGGCGGCATCGAAGGTCATGACGTCGATGACGCGCACGGTCACCGCGCCGATGCGGGCGCTGAAGGCCATGGCGGCGGCGTTGCCATGCGAGCCGCGGATCGGCGCATCGAGGGTGAGTTTTGCACCGGTGGCGATCGAGTGCGTGTAGAAGGCGAGGATCTCCTGGCGACCGCGCTTGGGCGGGGAGCCGACCGGGTCTTCGACCGTGGCGTCCTCGGCGTACAGAGCCGCGACCGCCGCGGCGCTGCCACCGTTGAAGGCGTCGATATAAGCCTGCATGGCCGCTTTCATCGCTTGCTCGCTCGGCATCGCCGGACTCCTCACTTGGACGGCAGCACAGCATACCCGCGCGCCGCGTTGACTCGTGATCGTTCATTTGGGCGACGTGGCTGCACGGCGTACAAGGCACACTGCCAGTGATCGCAACCGTCGAGGGGGGGCTCTTGGTTGACGCAAGCGACGTGAACGTTGACGTCCTGGTCGTCGGGTCGGGCAACGGCGCACTGACTGCAGCGCTGTGCAGCTATGAGCTGGGCGCGAAGGACGTGCTCGTCGTCGAGAAAAGCGCGCTGTACGGCGGCACCAGCGCGACCTCCGGCGGCGGTATCTGGATTCCGTGCAGCCGGTATGCGCGCGCGGCCGGGGCGCAGGACTCCTACGAGGAGGCGCTGCAATACGTCCTCGGCGCGACGCCGCAGGGGGCGGTGCCGCTGCAGATGCAGCAGACCTACCTGACGGAAGGCCCGCGCATGCTCGACTTCCTGCACGAGCGCACGCGGGTGCGCTACGAGTCGCTGGCGCACTATCCGGATTACTGGTCCAACCTTCCCGGCGCGAAGCACGGTCATCGCTCGCTCGAGCCGGCGCCGGTGGCGCGCAGCGTGCTCGGTGCCGAGGAGCGGCAGCTGCGCGATACCCACCACATGATGTGGATGTTTGATCGCATTGCCATGACGCAGGTGGATGCGCAGGTGCTCATGGCGCAGCTGCCCGGGTGGAAAGGGCTCGCGGCGCGGCGCGTCTGGGACCACGTGCGCGATGTGCGCTGGGCACTCACGCACCGGCGCTCGCGGCGCATCGCCTGCGGCTGCGCGGGTATCGCCCGGCTGCGCTGGTCCATGCAGGATCGCAAGCTGCCGCTGTGGCTCGAGAGCAGCATGGCGGAGCTGCTCGCCGATGACAGCGGTCGCGTCATCGGCGCGCGCATCGTGCGCAACGGCACCCCGCTCGTGGTGCGTGCGCGGCGCGGCGTCGTGCTGGCGGCCGGGGGATTCGAGCACAACCAGCAGATGCGCGAGCAGTACCTGCCGGCGCCCACCGATGCCCGCTGGAGCGCGGCGGCCGGGACCAACACCGGCGATGCGCACCGCGCGGCCATGGCGCTCGGCGCGGCCACGCGTCTGATGAACGGCGGCTGGTGGTGTTCCTCGATCCGTGCACCCGATGACCCGGTGCCGCGCCTGGCGATCATGGACAAGTCCTACCCCGGCAACATCGTCGTCAACAGCCGCGGCCGGCGTATTGCCAACGAGTCGCAGAACTACATCACCTATCAGCTGGAGTTTTACCGGCGGCACACGCCCGAGAACCCGCAGGTGCCGACGTGGATGGTGTTCGATGCGCGCTCGCGGCGCATGTACTTCAACGGCCCGCTGTGGCCGGAGCGCTACCGTCCGGACCGCCGCCTGCCGCGCAGCTATTTCGAATCCGGCTTTCTGACGCGCGCCAACTCGATCCCCGAGCTCGCCGCCGCAGCCGGCATCGACCCGCAGGGCCTGGAGCAGACCGTGAGGGCGATGAACGAGTACGCGCGCACGGGCAAGGATCTGGAGCACGGCCGCGGCGATGCCGAGTACGACCGCTATTACGCCGACCCGCGCATCAAGCCCAACCCGTGTCTGGCGCCGATCAACGAGGCGCCGTTCTACGCCATGCGCATCGATCCGGGCGATTTCGGCACGCACGGCGGGCTGGTGACCAACACCGACGCCCAGGTACTGCGTGCCGACGGCACGCCGATCGCCGGTCTGTATGCAGTAGGCAACTGCGCCGCGGCGATTCTGCCGACCTATCCGGGTCCGGGCTCGACGCTCGGGCCGGCCATGACCTTCGCGTGGCAGGCTGCGAAGCATCTCACCGGGAGGAGCTCATGAGCGCGCAGCAGCAGCTGGATCCTGCCAAGCTTCTGGCCGAAGCCCGGCGCGAGACCGGGCTGAGCGCCTTCGACGGCCCGGACATCGCCGAGCCGCTGGAGCGGCTGACGCGCGCGCTGCGCACCGAGGCGAAGCTCAGTCCGATCGGCGTGCAGACCTGGCACGGACGGCTGCTCGGGACGCTGATCACGCGCCTGCGGGCGCGCGACTGGTTCCATCGGCACCCGGAGATTCTCGAGGAACAGCTGCCGCCGCCGGTGGTAATCCTCGGGCTGGCGCGCACCGGCACGACGCTGCTGCATCGACTGCTTGCGACCGACCCGCGTTTCTACGCCGCGGCCTGGTGGGAGGTGCGCTTCCCGGTGCCCACGGCCGAGGACCTCTCCGGGGCGCAGCGCATCAGCGCGGCCAAGGCGGAAGTCGCGGGGATTCTGGCGGCGATGCCCGACCTCGCGGCGATCCATCCTTGGGACGCGATGGGTGCCGATGAGGACATCATGCTCATCGACCAGACCCTGCTCAGCACCACGGCGGAATCCCTCGCCTGCATCCCGAGCTACCGCAGCTGGATCCACTCGCTCGATCTGCGCCCCGCGTACGCCTACCTGGTGCAGCTCATGAAATTCCTGCAGTGGCAGAAGAAGCGCCGTGGGCAGCAGGCGCAGTACTGGGTGCTCAAGACTCCGATGCATCTTGGCTACGTCGAGGTGATCGCCGAGCAGATGCCGGGGGCGACCTTCGTGCAGACGCACCGTGATCCGCTCGCAACCATGCCTTCGTTCGCCAGCTTCGTTCACGTGCTGTGGGCGATGGGCAGCGAGGCGGCTGATCCGCGCGAGGCGGCCAGACAATGGTCGGCGACGCTCGAACAGCACCTGAACCACTGCATGGACCAGCGCGAGCAGCTGCCCAACCGCTTCATCGACGTCGATTTCCGCGAGACGGTCAGTGACCCGGCGCATGTGGTCGAGCGCATCTACCGCGGCATCGGCCTGCCGATGACCGCCGCGACGCGCGCCGGCATCAGCGCCTACATGAGCACACACCCGCGCGAGGGGCGGCCGAAGCACGAATACACGCTCGAGGAATTCGGCTTCACGCGCGCGGAGCTCGAGGAGCGCTTCCGGCGCTACCGCGAGAAATACATCCTTCCATCCATTCAGACCTAAGGTGCACGCCATGCTACTCAAGGACAAAGTTGTCATCATTTCCGGTATCGGGCCGGGCCTGGGAGTGAAGCTTGCGGTCGAGGCCGCCCGCGAGGGCGCCCGTGCGGTTGCCATCGGCGCCCGCACCGCCGAGAAGCTCGACGATGCGGAAAAGCGCATGCGCGAGGTCAATGCCGGCTGCAAGGCTCTGAAACTGGTCACCGACATCCGCGACGCGGCGCAGTGCAAACGCATCGCCGAGCGCACGCAGCAGGAGTTCGGGCGTATCGACGGGCTGGTGAACAGCGCCTTCTTCTGGGGTACGCCGGGCACGGGTGAGGCCGCCGACCTCAACAGCTGGAAAGACGTGCTGGAGACCAATGTGCTCGGAACCATGCACATGACCCAGGCGGTGGTGCCTTTCATGAAGGCCCAGGGCGGCGGGGCGATCGTCAACATCAGCTCGATGGCGACCGTGAAGCCGCACACCGGCGAGATCGGCTATGCCGCCTCCAAGGGGGCGATCAACGTGGCGAGCAAGTACCTCGCCGCCGAGCTGGGCGCGAGCAACATCCGCGTCAACGTGGCGCGCATGGGCTGGATGCTCGGGGCGCCGGTGCAGGGCTACATCACCCACGCAGCCAAGCAGCAGGGCGTGCCGGAGAAGCAGCTGTACGATGCGGTCGCGGCGAACATCGCGCTGCGCCGGCTGGTGACCGATACCGAGTGCGCGCGCGCGGCGCTGTTTCTGATCTCGGACTACGCCTCAGGCGTTACCGGCGCCGTGCTCGATGCAAACGGCGGTGAGACCTTCCCGCCCTGACGTTGCGGTCAGACCGGCACGGCGTGCTCAGGCCGCCGTCTCGGTTTCCTCGAATCGCGGGGGCATGCCGGCGACGCGGTGCTGCACGCCTTCGACCTGCTTGAGGAACTCCTGCTTGCGCGCGCGGCGGTTGTAGAACTGCTTGTACCAGATGCGCGCCTTGTGGAACGGGCCGTCCCCGGGCACCTGCAGGATCTGCAGCGCCGGGCGCTTGTTCGCCCACACCTCGAAGTCCTGCGCGAACGCCAGCCGCGAGGCCTCCTGGTAGGCACGCGCCGCGGTCACGTCGGCCTCGGTCGCGACGCTGTTCTGGGATTTCACCAGCAGGCCGTGCCAGACCTTGATGACACCGTCGTCCACCATGGTGTGGCCGATGAAGATGATCGACTCCCCCATGCCGAGCATGTAGGAGAGCAGGAATCCCGGACCGTGGTAGGTCGTGTCGGTGTGCAGGATGGGACTCACCCCGTCGGGGGTGACGAGGGTGCGGTGCGGGCCGCCCTGGATCTGATTGGCGAGGTGTCCGCGGAACTCGTTACGGTAGAACTTCACGGTCTCGCCGTGTACCGGGCCCAGATGCGAGCAGTCGGCGATGTTGTCGACCACCTCCTGCGCGTGGCAGTTGATGGTGCCCAGGTGGTCGAACTTCCAGCGCACCCACTGCGGGTCGTTCCACTGGGGGAGCGACGGCGCTTCCCATTCCGGCTCGCCGCCTTCCGGGTCGTACCATACAAAGATCGCTCCCAGGCTCTCGACGATCGGCCAGGCCTTCACGCAGGCCGCTTTGGGAATCGGCGCGGTGCTGTAGGGGATGTCGTTGCACTTGCCGTCCGGCCCAAAGCGCCAGCCGTGGTAGGGACAACGGATCGAATCGCCCTCGATCTGGCCATCCTGCACCACGTAGGAGGTGCTGTTGCGTGCCAGGTGGGTACCCATGTGCGGGCAGTAGGCATCGAGCATGGTCACGCGGCCGCTCTTGCCCCGATAGAGCGCGAATTCCTGTCCGAAGAAGCGCACCGGCACCGGGCGGTCGCGCAGCTCTGCGGCATCCGCGACCATGAACCAGCCGCGGGGGAAGGTAAATTCGCCGATGCCGTAGTCCTGCGTGTGCGCCATGTCCTGCTCCTGGAGGTCCTGCCGGAAAAGCTACCAGATCACGACCGCCGCGCAACCGTGCTGAATTTCGTAGTCCGTTCGGACGGTTATGTCTACACGGCCGAGCCCGACATGGCGCTTTCAGGCGGCCGGAATCGCCATGTGCGCGGGCACGTTGTGCTGGAAGCAGCCCTGCTCGATGCGCTCGCTCATGCGCCAGCCCCGCGGCGTGCGCAGGAACTTGTCGAGGTACCAGAGCCCCAGGAACATCACCTGCGATCCGCCGCCCGGGAGCGGCGTGTCCATGGGGTTGATGCACAGCGTGCGGGCGGTGGCGGTGTCGCCGGCGAGCCGGATCTCGATATTGCCGACCATGTGGCAGTAATGCGGGAAGTGGGCGAGCGCGGTACCGAGCCAGGCCTTGATCTCGGGGTAGCGCCCGTCGACGCCGCCGAGCTTGCGGTAGTCGATATAGGCGTCGGGGGTGAAAACCTCATCGAGGCCGTCCCAGTGACGCTGATCGATGCTGTTGGCGTAGTGCACGATCAGCTGCTCGATTTCGGCGCGGTCGGACAGCTCCTGCAGGCTCATCATGGCTCTCTCCTGGCGGATCGCAAATCAGTGGGCGGCGGGCAGCCGCAGATGCGGCGGGACGTTGTGCTGGATGCAGCCGGCCTGGACGCGGCGGCTCATGCGCCAGCCCGCCGCGGTACGCACGAGCCGGTCGTGGTACCACATCCCGAGAAACATGACCTGCGTCGCGCCGGTCGGCAGCGGTACGGTGACCGGGTTCAGGCACAGCGTGGTCGCTTCCGCCGCCTCGGCGTGTACGTGGATGCCTATGTTGCCGACGAGGTGACACATGCGCGGGAAGGCTGCGACTGCCGCCGGCAGCCAGAGCCGGATCTCGGCGTAGTGCCCATCGATGCCGCCCGTGGCGCGGTAGTCGATGTAGGCGTCCGGGGTGAACACTGCATCGAGCCGGGCGAACTGGCGTGCATCCAGGGCGTTGCTGTACTCGATGATCAGCGCGCGGATCGCGAAGCGGTCCGCCAGCAGCTGGGCATTCATCCCGGCAGCCTCGTGCCCGGCCCGCCCGCGGGCATTTCCAGGAACTCCACCACCAGCGGATCCCCGGGACGCTCCAGGTATGCGAAAGTGGTGTCAGCACACCAGCGCTTGTACCAGATCGGCTGGTAACCCAGGGGCGCAAGGCGTGCGATCCAGCCGTCGGCGTCCTCGACGCGATACTGCACATGGTGCATGCCTTCGCGCCCGCGCTCGATGAACTCGCGGTGCGGGCTGTCCCCGGAGAGCCACTGGATAAGCTCGATCTCGAGCCCCCCGCTGTGGCCGATGGCGATGTCGAGGCGCACATCCGCGCTGCGGCCGCGGTAGGTGGCCCCCGGCACCGAGCCGTCAAAGCGCTGCCACGGACCGTACATGGGCTCGTAGCGCGCCATCGAATCCTTCAGGTCGCGAACCACGAAGCCGATCTGCACCAGGGGTGGAAGTCCCAGGCCCGCCAGGGAAGGGCTGCTGCTCATCGAAGGCTCCTCAGGTTGCAGGTGCGCGGCTCAGGCGCGCCGGGCGAGCGCCGCCGCTGCCGGCGTGCGCGCGACGTCCACTCCGACACGCCGGCCGGAGAAGATGCAGTCCGCGTAGGCAAGTCCGCTCATGTAGACATTCGAACAGATGCCGACCGCCGTGCGCCCGGCCGCGTACAGGCCTGCGATCGCGCTGCCATCCTCACGCAGCACGCGGCCGCTGTCCTCATCGACCCTGAGGCCGCCCAGGGTGAGCATCGGCATCGGGAAATAACGGCTGTGCACCGATATGTCGAGCGCGTGGAAAGGCGCTGCCGTGAGCGGGCTCATCTCATCCGGCGCCTTGCCCATGGCATCGGCGGCTTCGCCGCGCGCGGCGCGGTTATAGGCATCGAGCGTCGCGCGCAGCGCGTCCGGGTCCAGCCCGATGAGCCGTGCCAGGGCCTCCGGCGTGGCGGCGCTCTTGCGATTCATGAGCATGTTCAGCTGCGCGACCTGGCGCTGGTAGCGCACGTACTCGGCAGGCGGCCGGATCTGCTTCCGGCCGGTGCGGTACAGCGTCTCGTCGAGGATGAGGAAGGCCACCCCGTCCGGGCTGTGCGCGATCGCATCGCCGAGGGTCGAGCCGTACACACCCTCGTGGCAGATGCGTGCGGCGTGACGGTTGACGACGATGCCACGCGGCCACGCCGCCGGCGGGTTGATCATGCACCAGCCGGTGACGCGGTCCATGGAGCCCACCGCACCGCCGGCGGACTGGCCAAGGCGGATGCCGCTCCCGGTGTCGCCGAGGGTGCCGTTGGGCAGTCCGCGCCGGTAAAGCGGTGCGTAGTGCGCCACCATGGTGGAATTGAGGATGAAGCCC
Source organism: uncultured Pseudomonadota bacterium (assembly GCA_963825385.1). Classification (GTDB taxonomy): domain Bacteria; phylum Pseudomonadota; class Gammaproteobacteria; order Steroidobacterales; family Steroidobacteraceae; genus 13-2-20CM-66-19. The sequence goes on from CAWGSX010000003.1 coordinate 1,261,019, forward strand.
CCCGCGCTCAGCAGCACGCCGCGTCGCGCGCGCACGAAGCGCGTGATGCGCTCCTCGGCCTCGATCCGCCCGGCCGCGGCCAGGTAGCGGCGCGCCAGTCCGATGGTGACGGCCGCGAGCGGAATCACCGGCGGCAGCAGCTCGAGCAGGCGGTTCGCGGTGCGGATGTAGCGCGCGAAACGGCGCGCCGCCTTGCTGCCCTCGGGAATGACCAGCACCTTGACTCCGAGCACCGCCCCGTCGCGGTCGACCACCAGCTGGCGCACCTCGGCGTATCTGCTGAAGCGTACCCCGGCGCTGCGCGCGGCGGCCGCGAGTGGCTTCCAGATGCCCCAGCCGAGCCCCCAGGCCTTGCCGTGGTTGTCGACTGCGGTGCGATGGCCGCGGGCTGCGGGCCGCGCCCGCGCAGCGTAGGTCGACACCAGGGAGTTGTCCGGGTGGTAGAGGTGATACTTGAGCGGCGGATAGGAGACCTTGCTGCCATAGACGCCGCGGGCCGAGAGCAGGGCGCCGTGCTCGAGGAGCCAGTCGACGGTTGCGGCGCTCTCGGCGCAGAAGCGCCGCAGGGTGCGGTCCGACACCACGCCCTGCGTCTCGATGCTCAGGTACTTGAACATCTCTTCGGGGCTGTCGGTGACACCGGCCTCGCGCTGCACGCGCGTGCCACCGCCGGCGTAGAAGACGCCGCCGTTCGCCGCCGAGGAGCCTCCGCCCTCATAGCGATCGAGTGCGATGACCGTGGCGCCGCCCTCGGCGGCCTCGAGCGCCGCGGCGACGCCGGCGCCCCCGTAACCGACCACCACCAGGTCGGCCTCGTCATCCCATGTGTGCGCCGCGGGGGAGTCCAGTACCAGGGGGGCTTCGACGGGGGAGGCCCACTCGGGGCTGCGAGGGTCCATGCGGCGCCTAGTCTGTTTGTGTGAGTGAGGGCGAATGAGGGCAGGGATGATTGTGGCGCGACGCTCGGGCGGCCTCAATCACTACGCGCTCACTCCGGCGCGAACGCGAGCAGAAGGTTCCCCGGCTGGCGCATGGAACCGGAGTTGACGAACAGCATGCCGTGAGCGATGACTTCGCCGCCGTAGTCGATCGCACCACCGTGCCCCTGCACGCCGTTAACCGCGGGGAAGCTCCGGCCGGTGTCGAACTGCCACAGAATGCGGCCGTCGGCGGCGTCATAGGCGCGTACGTAGCCGTCCATGGCGCCGGCGAACGCGACGCCAGGGATGACGGCCACGCCGGCGAGCAGCGCGTGCGCGCAGTTTTCCGTGCCCCAGGCGCAGGCACTTTCGGGCGTCACGGTGCGCCAGCGCACTGCGCCGGTGGACGGATCGAGCGCCACGAGCGCGCCTGGGCCGCGATGTGCCTGCGGGTCGTACTCGGAAGTTGCGACGTAGGCCCGCGTGCCGTCGTTCGCGGGCGCCCAGAGGATCGCGCCATTGGGCGTGCCGGCCGCGAGCACACGTTCCCAGAGCCTGCGCCCGCCGTGCAGCGGGTCGAGACCGTAGACGATGCCGGACTTCGCACCGGCGATCAGCACCGCGCCCGCGGCATGCGTGATGAGCATCGGCGAGCTGGCGAAATCGAAATCGGGCCCGAGCGGGCTCGGGCAGTTGCCCGTCGGCCGGCCCGTGCACAAAAGGATCCAGGCATCGTTCTTGGCGACCTGGTGGGTCCAGACGCGGGTGCCGTCCTTGAGCCGCAGCGCCAGCACCGCGTTGGTCGAGTCCGTGACCACGTTGGTGTACGAGTCACCCGTGCCGACATAGATGAGGCCGTGCGCGGGGTCCAGGGTGGGCGCGGAGAAGATCGAGCCGCCCGCCGGGCCTGAGAGCTTGCGGCCGGACTCGCTCTTCACGGGCGCTGGCGCTTCGCGGATCGTGTAGGCGCGCCACAGCTGCCGGCCGCTGCCGGCATCCACGGCCACGAGGCTGCCCCGGAACGTGCAGCAGCCGTATTTCGGGTCAGCCGCAGCGACTTCCTCGAAGGAGCTGACGGGTGCGTACAGCACGCCCGCGTACAGCTGCGGCGTTCCCACCAGGCGCGCGATCGGATGCTCATCGAGCCGGGCAGTCCACAGGCGCTGTCCCGTGCGCAGGTCGACCGCATGCAGGATGCCGCGGTCATCGCCGAACCACGCGGCCAGGCGGGTGGCACCCGCTGCGCCCGGCAGCGCATCGATGAGGATGCCGGTGCGCACCAGCGCCCCGGCGTCGTAGCTCCAGTAGGTGCAGCCGCTGTGCGCATCGAGTGCGAACACCCGCCCGCCGGTGCCACCGCTCACGATGAGTCCAGCGATCAGCGCGGGCTGCCCGAAGGCTGCGCGCCCGGGATAGGCAAAGGTCCACTTGAGCTTCAGGTGCGGGACGTCGGTGGCAGCGAAGCCAGGATGGGGCTGGAAGCGTGAACTGGCGAGATCACGTCCCCAGCTGCGCCAGTCATCGGGGCTCAGGGCCGGCAGCTGCAACGGCTGCGCGCAGCGGTTGGCATCGGGCGCGGCGCGCGGGGAGGGTTCCTTGCCGGTGAGGTACACGGCGAGGGCACGGATCTGGGCCGGTGCGAGACCGGCTGCCTGGGCGCGCATGACCCCCAGGGAGAGGGTGTCGATCACGTCCTCGGCGCTGCGCGTGACACTGATCAGCACCTTGGGGGGGATGCGGCCGCTCGCGTGATCGTGGCAGACGGCGCAGCGCTCAGCGTACAGCGCCGCTCCCTCGTCTGCTGGTGCCGGCGGCGCCGCCGTGGCGGCGCCTGCGGCCGTGAACGCGGCCACGAGCAGCAGCGCGGCGGGCATCACTCTCACTTGCCGGTCCCCTGAAAGATCGCGCGGGCCACCGAGGCCCGCGCGAGTGCTCCTGCGAAGCGAACGCCGGCCCTTAGAAGCCGTACTGGAACTGGGCTCCGATCATGGCTTTCGGCGCCCAGGCGGTCGCCGCGTAGTAGTAGCCCGTTACCGGTTGTTCCACGGCCGGGTTCGTCGTGCTCGGTATCGGGATGTAGGGCGCGGCGCCCTGGCCAATGGTGTGCTCAGCATACTGCCGGTTCGCGCAGTTCTTGCACCACACCGACAGGCGCATGGTGTGCTTGCTGTTGTGGGTGTCGAAGTTCCAGGTGAGCTTGCCATCCAGCACCCCGTAGGCCGGGATCGAGTAGAACTGCGTCGCGCCCGGCACGCCTACGCCGGTCGGAGCGGTGTCGTACTCGCGGCCCTGGAAGCGGAAGTTGGCGAACAGCTCGAGGTTGCCGCCACCGGCATGGAACAAGGTCCAGTCGATGTTGGTGTTGAGGATGTTGTTCGGCGCATACGGCACGCGGAACAGGTTAGCCACGTTCTGGCCCACCTTGTAAGGTGAGAACGGGTTGACCGAGGGGTCAAACACCGTGCCGGGCAGTGCATACACCGTGTCCATCTGCGTCGACAGCACGGTGTCACTGATGCCGATACTCAGGTCGCTGGTCGGGGCGAACAACAGCTCGAGCTCCGCGCCCTTCACCTTGGCCGAGCCGGCGTTGTAGGCCTCGACGATTGCAAGATTGGTGGGATCGACGTCGAACTGCAGCTGCATGTCGCTGAACTTGCTGTAGAACGCGGCGATGTTGGCCCGCACCCGGTGCTCGAACCAGTAGGACTTCAGGCCGAGCTCGTAGGTGGTCACGTTCTCGGGCTGGAAGGTGTTACCAAAGGCGCCGATCGGACCCGCCTCGCTCGAGCCGCCGGCCTTGTAGCCGGTCGCGATGCGCAGGTAGGTGTTGATGTCGGGCGTCCACGCCATGTTGAGCGTGCCGGCCGGGTTGAACTTGTGGAAGCTCAGATTGTTGCTCGAGTTCGGCGGATCAGAGGCCGCAAAGCCGATCTGGTACGGCGGGAAGGGTACGAACTCCGTTCCGGTGATGCTGTAGGTACGCGAGGCGCTGCGGTCGTCCTTGGTGTAGCGTGCGCCGAGGGTGATCGAGAACGGCTCGGTCACGTGCCAGGTGAACTGCGCGTAGGCCGCCTTGGACTTGGCATCCGCGGTGACGTAACGCTGCTGCAGCTCGGTGAACACCGGGATGCCGGGTACGAACTCGATCGGGATGCCGATGGTGCCGACCTCGGTGTGGTTGGCGTGCTCATCGAAGTAGTACAGGCCGCCTACGTAGTCCACCACCTTGGCGATCGTGCCGACGAGCTGGAATTCCTGGGTGAACTCGTTGCTCTGCACGATGTCGTTGCTGGTGAAGTTGGTGATGCCCTCGACCGGGGCACCCAGCGGATCGGTGAACGCGCCGGCGTAGTCCTGGTAGAAGCGCGAGTCGAGGCCGCGGTAGTAGGTGAGGGAGCGCAGTGTCGCCGCATCACTGAACTTGAAGTTCAGAGTCAGGCCGTCGGAGTTGAACTTCGCGGTGCTCACCGGGAGGTAGATCGGCTCCCAGGTGTTCGGCGCGAGGCCCACCGTCGGCGGATAGCCCGGGATGGTGGCGATGCCCGAGAGCGCCGCGTCCTGGTAGTAGATCGGGGTCGACTGGAGCTCGCCCACTTCGTAGAAGTAGTCCGCGCTGAACATGCCGCCGGTGTCCCAGCGCAATGAGGCACGCGCACCCTTCTGGTTCTCGCGGTTGTAGTCCTCACCGCCGGAGTTGGAGACGTTGCCGGCCATATTGCTGTAGAGCAGCGTGACCTTGCTGGAGAGCCCGCCGGCGATCATCGGCAGGTTCATCGTGCCTAGGGCACGCACGTAATCGCGCTGGCCGCCGTCGACACTGAACTTGATGTCGAAGTCACCGGTGGGCTTCTTGCTGATGATGTTGACCGCGCCGCCGGTGGTGTTGCGTCCGTACAGGGTGCCCTGCGGACCGCGCAGCACCTCGACGCGGTCCACGTCGGCGAGGTCGAAGGTCTCGGCCTGCGGACGCGCGATGTAGAAGCCGTCTTCGTACAGGCCGACCGAGCCGTCCTGCGTAATCTGGTTGGCATCGGCCACGCCCTGGCCGCGCATGTACAGAATCAGCGTGTTGCTGGAACTCGGATAGGGCGTGAAGTTGATACTGGTCGACTGCTGGGCAACACCGGCGAAGTCGGTGACGCCTGCCTTGTTGAGCTCATCGGCCGAGAGGGCCGTGATAGCGATGGGAGTCGTCTGCAGGTTTTCTTCGCGCCGCTGCGCGGTCACGACGACTTCCTGGATACCCTCCGTGGTCTGCTCCTGTGCGAGCGCGAGCTGCGCATCCGCAATGCATAGTCCCGTCACGGCGAACATCGCGCCGCCGAAGCGCGAACCCGGTTTCAGCATGAGGATCCCCCTAGGTACGTATAGTCAGCGAGCCGATCATACGCGCGCGGCACGACTTGTCGAGAAGAAAGTTGTATATGCGCAACGCCAGCCACGCTGTGCTACGCATTTCAACAGGGCCTCGTCCAAACGAGGGATTGCCGCGGTAAGCCAATGGCTATGATCGCCAATCTTTCGCAGCACGACGGTCATCGGGGGATTCATGGAGCGCGGGTCACCAAGCGCGCCGCTCGTGCGCGCACTTGTTGCTATTCTGCTGCCACTGCTGGCGTGCTGCGCCCGGCACGCCCCGGTGGATTATTCGGGGCCGGTCGGGGAGTGGTCCGCCTGGGGCGGAACGCCCGGCGGCATGCGCTATTCGCCCGTCACCCAGATCACCCCCGCGAACGTCAAGGACCTCAAGGTCGCCTGGATCTATCGGATCGGCGAGGCGCAGCTGCTGCCCGCCCATCCAACCCCGGCGGCCGAAGTGCGCCGCATGCTCGCGAAGGGGCTCACCCCGGAAGTGCACCGCCTGCCGGCGCTGGAGGCGACGCCCATTCTCGCGGAGGGGCGGCTGTACCTGTGCTCAAGTTCCAACCGCGTGGTCGCGCTCGATCCGGAGAGCGGCCATGAGCTGTGGTCGTTCGATCCGCATCTGGACACAACCGGCGCGGTGCTGCTCGTGTGCCGTGGGGTGAGCTTCTACCACGACCCGGCCGCTGCCCTGGATGCGCCCTGTGCCGGCCGCATCTTCACCGGTACCCAGGATGCGCGCCTCATCGCGCTCGATGCCCGCGACGGCAAACCCTGCGCCGACTTCGGCAACGCCGGCACCGTCGATCTGAAGGCCGGGCTCGGCGCCACGCTTCCGGGAGACTACGGGGTCACCGTACCTCCGGCGGTAATCGGCGACCGCGTCATCGTCGGCGGCCGCATCACCGAGGACATGCGTACGGACATGCCGGCCGGTGTGGTGCGGGCTTTTGATGCCCGCAGCGGTGCGCTGCTGTGGGCGTGGAATTCGGTGCCACCGCAGGCCTCCGCCACGACCGCCGCAGGAACCTACCGTCGCTCGACCGCCAACACCTGGTCGGTGTTCTCGACCGACCCGCAGCGCAATCTGGTCTTCATCCCCACCGGCAACGCGCAGGTGGGCCTGTATGGCACCACGCGCGACAGCGATGGCCGGGATTACTACGCCAGCTCGGTCGTGGCCCTCGATGCGGCCACCGGCCGGGTCGTGTGGCACTTCCAGACGGTGCACCACGATGTCTGGGACTACGACGTGCCCTCCCAGCCGGTGCTGTTCGATTTTCCCACCGCTCAAGGTCCGGTGCCGGCGCTCGCGCAGCCGACCAAGCAGGGGTATCTCTTCGTGCTGAACCGCGAGACCGGAGCCCCGCTGGTGCCGGTGGAGGAGCGAGCTGCACCGCAGGGCGGCGCCGTTCCCGGCGAACACCTCGCGCCCACACAGCCGGTGCCGACCAACCCGGCTTATGTACTGCAGCGCCCCAAGCTCACCGAGGCCGACATGTGGGGCTTCACACCTTACGACCGCGGCAAGTGCCGGGAACTGTTCCGCCGCTATCGCTACGAGGGCGCCTTCAGCCCACCCTCTCTGGAGGGGACGATCACCTATCCGGACAATCTCGGCGTCATGAACTGGGGCAGCGCGGCCATCGATCCGGTGCGCAACCTGCTCATCATCAATACGAGTCACGTCGCCACCGTCGCGCAGCTGGTGCCGCGCGAGCAGGCCAATGAGTCCTTCGCGCAGGGGGAGTGGCTGCTCGCTCAGGAGGGCACTCCCTATGCGGCGCGCTGGACGGCGATGCTGTCGCCGTGGGGCGCGCCGTGCAACAAGCCGCCGTGGGGTGAACTCGTTGCGATCGACTACAAGAGCGGACAGCGCGTATGGCAGGTGCCGCTCGGCACCACGCGCGATCTGGCACCGTGGCCGCTGTGGCTGAAGCTCGGCACGCCCAACATCGGCGGGCCGCTGCTCACCGCCACCGGCCTGACATTCATCGGGGCCGCCACCGATGACTTCCTGCGCGCCTTCAGCAGCGCGAGCGGTGAGGAGCTGTGGAAGGGACGCCTGCCGGCCGGCCCGCAGGCTACCCCCATGACCTACCGGCTGTCCGCGCAGAGCAAGCAGTTCGTGGTCATCGCCGCCGGTGGACACAAGTACATGCGCACCAAGCTCGGTGACTACCTCGTAGCCTTCAGCCTGTAAGGGTGTAGTCGTTGAGGTCGGGGGCGCGCGTCCACTTCCAGTAGTCGGCCAGCCGCCACGGCGAGGTGGTCACCACGCGCCCGGCGCTGTTGCGGTACCAGCTGTCGGCCGCCGGATGCGACCACACCAGGGTCTCCAGTTCCGCAATCAGGCGACGGGTATAGTCCTCGTAGACCGCGGGCTTGCAGTCCATGGCCCGAATCCCGCGCTCGAGCAGCGCCTGGATGCAGGCCGTGATGTAACGCACCTGACACTCGGAGTGGAAGATGATGCTGCCGGCGTGCGCGAGGTTGGTCGCCGGACCGTAGAGACAGAAAAGGTTCGGAAAGTCCGGCACGGTGATGCCCAAGTACGCACGCGGCTCATCGCCCCACACCTGCGCCAGGTGCTTGCCGCCGCGCCCGACCACATCGATGGGCCACAGGAACTTGGTGGCGTGGAAGCCGGTGGCGTAGACGATCACGTCGACGTCGTAGTGGGCGTTTGAAGCCACGATGCCGGTCTCATCAAGCGCCGTGACCCCCTCGGTGATCAGTTCCACGTTCGGCTGCTGCAGCGCCCGCAGCCAGCTGCCGTTGTCCTGGAGCATGCGCTTGCCCATGAACGGGAACTTCGGGGTCACTTTCTCCAGCAGCTCCAGATTGCCGTTCACCTGGCTCTTCATGTACTCGATGAGCTGCGTGCGGTAATGGTCATTGAGCGCGTTGACCGCGCGCTGTGGGTGCGGCCAATCCTTGTCGATGCGGATGGCCGGCAGGATCCCGTCGCTGCCGGGATAGAAAATGAGGAAGCGGAACCAGCGTCCGTAGTAGGGCACGTGTTCCACCAGCCAGCGGAATTCCGAACTCACCGCCTCGTGATAGAGGGGGTTGGGGAGCATCCACGGTGCCGAGCGCTGGAACACGTAGAGCTTGCCGGCGCTCTTGGCGAGCTCCGGCACCAGCTGAAAGGCGCTGGCGCCCGAGCCGACGACGGCGATGCGCTTACCGGCGAGCGCAAGTTGCGGATCCCAGGCGGCGGAATGCACCTGCACACCCCGGAACAGATCGCGGCCGCGAATCTCGGGGATGCGCGGCCGGTTGAGCTGTCCGACGGCGCTCACCAGCGCGTTCACCTGCCGCGTCTCGTGCGTGCCGCTCGTGGTGTTCTTCAGCTCCACCTCCCAGACCGCATTCGCTTCGTCGTAGCGGGCCGCGGTCAGCTCGGTGTTGTAACGGATGTAGGGCTCAAGACCATGACGCTGCACGAAGTGCCGGAAGTAGGCGAGCAGCTCGTCGCGCTGCGAGAAGTACTCGCTCCAGGCGTACGGCTCGAAGGAGTACGAGTAGAAGTGATTGGCGATGTCGACGCGGGCGCCCGGGTAGCGGTTCTCATACCAGGTGCCGCCGACCGAGTCATTCTTCTCCACGACCGTGAAGGGGATACCGGCCTCCTTCAGGCGCAGTGCCTGCAGCAGCCCGGACATGCCCGCGCCGGCGATCAGCACATGGAAGTTCTCGCGGACCGCGGCCGGCACCTCGCGTGACCAGCGCGGGGCGCGCGAATCCTCGCCATCGAGCGCCAGCTCCTCCAGCATCATCGGCACGTATTCATCGCCGACGCGTTCACCCACCATGAAGTTCATCATTTCCTGGATGAGCTGCGGGGAGGGCTGCGGCGGCAGCGTGCCGCCGCGATCGCGGTAGTCCTTGAGTGCCTTGAGGGCGAGCGCGCGCACGGCTGCCTGGTCAGCCTCGCTCAGGCCGCCCTGAAAGCCGCCCATCATCACGACCTTCGGCCGGATCGCGCCGCGCAGGATGCTCGTGTCGCCGGTCAGATGGACCAGCGACATCATCAGGGTCGGGATACTTGCGCCTTGCAGCTGAGCGGCGATGAACTCATCGCTCTCAGTTATGGGCTTCTCGGCCGGCAGCAGGTGCTCGCTCATCGCTCGCTCTCGGACAGTTCATGCGTTTGCGCCACGATACTCGCTCGACACGGGCGCGCCCATCGGCGATTGCTCTTAGTCCGGTACGACGAGGATAGGATAGCTAGTCGGTGACCTCGCCGCTGCTGATCACTGCGGCATCGCGCAGCGCCTCGCGCCCGGACTCGCGCAGCCGTGCCACAGGCACCAAAGAGGCGCTCACGCGCGGCGGCGCTGCGGAGGTGAGGATCAGGCGCAGACTCATCCCGCCGTGGACGTGGCCGCCCGGGTCGAGCCAGTTCCCGCCGATGCCCGGGTCGGAGTCGGCAATGACGACCCACACCGAGCCGTCAGGCTCGTAACGGCAGCGAAACTTGGTGACGTGTCCCTGGCCGTCCTCGTAGTTGTCGAAGTTCTCCTGCCACATGTTGCAGAGCTGGAATATCCAGTAGTCGCATTCGGGCGGAGTAAAACGCAGCACGAGCGCTGAGTCGGCCGGCTTCTGCCAGGTGCCGAAGCCGTGGTGACGGTCGGGCACTCCGCCGTTACTGAGGTACAGTGCCCGGCTGAAGCGGATGCAGTTCGGACGCTGCGCGAGATTGTCCTGCCACCAGGAGCGCACGAGCTCGAGGTAGGCGAGCACCAGCTGGCCGCTCTTGGCCAGCTGCGAGCTCAGGTGATCGGCGCCTAGGGGCGGCGGCGCGGGATGATCCAGCCGCTCGATGCGCATCTGCGGCGGGGTTTCGCGGCCGCGGTCGTGGTACACGATGCGGATCAGGAGTCCGACGCAGTCCGGCTCGATCTTCAGCCAGTTGCGCCCTCCCGCGGGCGCCTCACGGCTCACCAATACCTCAAAATTACCCTGCGCGTCGAAGTCGATGCCCTGGCTTTGCAGCATGGCGGTAGTGCGCAGCAACGCAGGATTACACCGCTTCAGGCCCGCAAAGCCCTGCGGGGCCCAGTCCTGTGCGCCCGCTTCCGGCGGCTGGTTCGCCGACCAGGCGGCCATGACGAAGTAGGGCGCGGTGCCGCGCGTGCCGCGGATGAGGTAGGCGTGGCTGCCGTCGATGAACTCGGCCAGCAAGTGATCCTGGTCCGGGGACTGGAAGTTGATCGACTGCCGCCAGGGCGCATCGCGCAGCCGCGGCCTTTCCGGCTCGCAATTCTCCACGTAGCGCTCGAGCCCGTTGCGAACCAGGCGCGTAAGGAAGCGAAACCACTCGGTGCGGTCGAGCTCGGTCGGCTCGGCGCCGAAGCGCTCGATAGCGCGCCCGGCGAGCTTCAGCACCTCGCAGTAGTCCTCCCACGCCCGGCCCGACAGCAGCCGCTGCGCGCTTTGTTGCTCGGGAAATGTCTTCTCGCTCATGAGCTGCGTCCGCTGACACCGTGACCGCCCGATGCTACCCCGTATCGGGGATACCGGCAGCCGGGGCGACGGGGCGAGAATGGCTCATGGGTGAGCGTAAGTCCGCGCTCGGCGCGGTGGTGGTCGGGACCGGCTTCGGGGTGTTCACGCACCTGCGTGCCCTGCGCAATGCCGGCATCGAGGTGCGCTCGCTGGTCGGGCGCGACCTGCAGAAGACGCGCGCCCGCGCGCAGCTTCTGTCCGTGCCGCGCGCCTGCGGCTCGCTGCGCGAAGCTCTCGATGACGCTGGCGTGCACATCGTCACCATCGCCACTCCGCCCAGCACCCACGCCGCTCTCGTGCACGAGGCCGTGGCCGCCGGGCGCCACGTGCTGTGCGAGAAGCCCTTTGCGATGAATCTCGATGAGGCGCGCGGCATGCTGGCCGCGGCCGAGCGCGCCGGCGTGGTGCACGTGCTCGGGGTGGAGTTCCGCTTCGCCACGGTGCACGAGCTGCTGCGCCGTACCATCGCCGCCGGCGCCATCGGCGTGCCAAGGCAGGCGTTGTTCGCGTGGCTCGTGCCGTTCCTGTCGCACCCCGAGGCACAGACTCCGGCGTGGTGGGAGGATGCCGCGCAGGGCGGAGGATTTCTCGGTGCCTGGGGCTCGCACCTGATCGACCAGGTGCGGGTTACCCTGGGCGAGTTTGCGAGCGTGAGCGCGCGTCTGCAGACTCTGTCAGGCAAGCGCGGCATGAGCGCTGATGACACCTTCTCGGCACAGTTCCGCCTGACTTCGGGTCTGGAGGGCGTGTTCGTGGAGTCGATGGCCGCGCCCGGGGACATGTTCGGTATCGTGCGCATCTCCGGGAGCGAGGGCGCGTTGTGGATCGAGGGCGTGCAGGGCGAGGAGCTGTGGCTCGCCGACCGCAGGGGCAACAAATCCCGCGTCGCGGTGCCGCCCGAGCTGGTGCTGCCGGCGCCGGTGCCGTTTCCGCACGCTGAGCTCATGCAGACGGCGTACGAGCAGGCGCATGCCTTCGGGACCGATCTCGCCCCCTACACACGCCTCGTCGAGGCAATGCGGGCGCGCATCGAGGGACGCGACCCGCCGACCGGCGTCCCGCTCGCCACGTTTCGCGATGGTGTGGCCGGGCAGGCGGTCATTGATGCGATGCGCGCCTCGGCGCAGGAAGAGCGCTGGGCTGCGGTCGCGAGCTGAAGCGGGCTGGCCCGACGGGGCCCGCGACTCCGGCGGCGCTAGCGCGCCCGCGCGAGTGAATCACGGTGCCGCGGCGCTGCTGCGGCGGCAAGATCCATGCGCAACGCCGCAGGCGTGGCGTGAGCAAAGGAGCTTTGAGCATGTCAGACCAGGACGTTGTCGGCCGGGTAATCAGTGGCGCCACATGGGCGCAGTTTTGCGATGCCCTCAAGGCGGCCGGTGCCGAAGTCCTGCGGCCGGAAACCCCGGCCAGCGAGCTCGATCGGGCCGAGGGCTGGCGCTACCTCACGCGTCTGACGCGCGTGGCGCTGGAGATGATGCTCGAATTCGGCAATCCCGATTTCCCGGTGTTCTATCAGGCTTCCAACACCACGCTGAAGATCGGCGGCGATAACCCCGACAACGTGTACTGGAATGCAACCATCGCCGGCGACCGCGAGTACCGGCTGCGTGGCACGCGCGGCACGGTGCGCTACCTGTCTTTCGGGACCAAGGCGAACCGCTACGCAGTCGACGGCACTCTCGCCTCCACCGGCGAACTCGATGCGCCGAATCTCAAAGTCAACCCGGACGGTACCTTTGAAGTGCTGGTCAGCCGCAACCGTCAGCCGGGGAACTGGCTGCCGATGTCCGCCGATTCCACCATGCTCCTGGTGCGTAACACCATCCTCGATCGCAGCCGCGAGACGCCGGCAGTCATGACGATCGAGCGCATCGGCGGACCGGCGAAGCCACCGCCGCTCACCGCCGCGCGCATCGAGCGTGCGCTGATGGCCAGTGCCGCGTTCGTGAAGGGTACGGCGCATACCTTCGCGGACTGGGTGCAGGGCTTCCAGGCCAGTCCGAACCAGCTCGCCACCGTCGATCAGACCATGTTCTTCCGCGCCGGCGGCGATCCGAACATCTTCTACCTGCACGGCTACTGGACGCTCAAGCCGGACGAGGCGCTGGTGATCCACGCGCAGCCGCCGGAGTGCGAATTCTGGAACTTCCAGCTCGACAACTACTGGATGGAATCGCTCGACTACCGCTACGCGCCGGTATGGGTGAACAGCCACACCGCGAACTACAACGCCGACGGCTCGGTGACGATCACCATCGCCGCCGAGAACCGCGGCTTCAGCAACTGGATGGATACCGACGGACACAGCGTCGGCAGCATGCTGCTGCGCTGGACGCGTGCGAAGACGCACCCGGTGCCGGTGTGCCGCGTCGTCAAGCTCGGTAACGCGGCGGCCGCCTGAGCGCGCACCGCCGGGGGCACGCCCTATGAGCAGCCGCCGCGTTCTGCGCACCCCGGAAGCGCGCTTCAGCGGGTTGCCGCAGTTCACCTACGTGCCGCGCTTCGTCACGCTTGCCGATGCGCGCCTGGGTCCGCTGCGCATGGCGGCCATCGACGAGGGGCCGCGCGATGCCCCGGTCGCACTCCTGCTGCACGGGGAGCCGACCTGGAGCTTCCTCTATCGCCGCATCATTGCGCGCATCGTCGCGGCGGGATTCCGCGCGGTGGCGCCGGATTTCATCGGCTTCGGACGCTCCGACAAGCCCGCCGACCGCGCCGACTACTCCTACGACGCCTTCGTCGTGTGGCTCGAGGCCTTCGTTGAAACGCTCGCGCTCAAGCGCGTCACGCTGGTGTGCCAGGACTGGGGCGGCCCGATAGGTCTGCGCGTACTTGCGCGGCAGCCGCAGCGCTTCGCCGCCGTGCTCGCGGCCAATACGATCCTGCCCAACTGCGAGCCGCCGCCGCGCGGCGTCGCTGACTGGCCGGGACCGCTCATCGCCGCCTGGGTGGCGGCCGCGGCGGCGGCCACCGATCTGTCGGTGAGTGGCATCATCGCCTCGGTGTGCCGGCAGGCCCCGCCGGCGCCGGTGCTGGCGGCGTACGATGCGCCGTTTCCCGATGCCTCGTATAAGGGCGCCGTGCTGGCCTTCCCCGGACTCATCCCGGTGCGCGCCGAGATGCCAGGAATCGAGGCGAACCGCGAGGCGTGGGCTGTTCTCGAGCGCTTCCAGCGTCCGTTTGTCACCGCCTTCAGCGATTCAGATCCGACTACCGCGCCGTGGGCGGAGGTGTTTCGCCGCCGCGTTCCCGGCGCCGCCGGCCAGCCGCACCCGGTGATCGGCAATGCGGGCCACTTCCTTCAGGAAGAACAAGGCGATGCGCTCGCCGAGGTCGTGGTCGATCTCATGCGGCGCGCCGCAGCGGTGGACGCTACCTGATGTAGAACTGACTGAAGTACCTGCGCCACTTCAGTATCTCGCCGTCGCCGTCGCACAGCAGCGGCTGTTCGCGATAGCACTTGTTGTTCCACACGATCATGTCGACGGATTCGAAGCCGGCCTCGGCACCGCTGCCCTGGCCGACCTGTTCCTGCAGCATGTCCGCGGCAAGCTTCGCCTCCGGCGTGCCTGCGGGATACTTCCGGTGCGTGAAGCCCATGCGCATGATGGTGCGCGAGTTACTGACCGGGGTGGGATAGCTCACCATCGTGGTGACCACACTTCCCTTGGTGAAGCGCACCACCTGCAGCCCGGGACCGGTTTGCTCGATGATGATGTAACCGTTCGCCATGTTGACGTGCCAGTGGATACCGTCGGCACGGCACTCGCCGGTCGGAATCACCGGCGAGTGATGCAGGAACTTCAGGTGCGCGAAGTCGATGCCGTTTTCGCCGAGTTCCTGGATGAAGGTGTTGACCGGCCACTCGCCGCGGTGCGGCGCGATGTAGCTTGGATCGGACAGCTCAGGGATCGCGGGTAGCTCCCACTGCGGCGCCACGCCCCTGGGGTGATACCACGCCCAGACGATTCCGTACTTCTCCACCACCGGCAGCGCCTTGAGTATCGGCTGGCGCTTCACCACCGGCGGCATGACCTTGGCGTAGGGAATGCGCGTGCACCAGCCTTGCGGATTGTAAGCCCAGTGATGAAAGGGGCAGCGCAGCGAGTCACCTTCCACCTTGCCGCCGTGGCCCAGATGCGCACCGAGGTGCGGGCAGTACGGATCGACCACGCCCGCCTCGCCGGTTTCGGAGCGGAACATGACCCACTCCTGTCCGAAGTAGTGGATGTTGCGCAGCTCGCCGGGCTTGAGCTCCTCGCTGTAACTGACGAAAAACCAGCCGAACGGTACCGGCAGGGGGCAGCGCTCCAGCGGACTGCCGCCGCCGGTCTCGGTGGAAGTTGCAGGCAACTGCGTGACTACGCTGCTCATAGGGGCCTCACTTGTGCGCAAAGCGCTAGTCGGGCGAAGGTGCGCCCGGCTGGCTCATGTAATAGGGGCCGATGATCATGCCGCCATCGACCACGATCTCCGCGCCGCACACATAGGAGGCATCGTCGCTGGCGAGGAATAAGGTCACGCGCGCGACCTCCTCGGCGTGGCCGATGCGCCCGAGCGGCACGGTCTTGTAGAACTTCGTCGTCGCGGCCTGGACCGCCGGGCTTGCATCGGCCCGCGTGGTCATGGGCGTGCTGATGCCGCCGGGGTGCACCGAGTTGACGCGAATCCCACGCGGTCCGAGTTCCATCGCGGCCACTTTGGTGAGCCCGCGCACGCCCCACTTACTGGCCGAATAGGCGGCCGTGGCGTTGGAGCCCTTCATGCCATCGATGGAGGAGATGTTCACGATCGCACCGGCGCCGCGCTCGATCAGGCGCGGCGCCACAGTCTTGATGCCGAGGAATGAGCCCACGAGGTTGATGCCCAGGACGCGCTCGAACTCGGCCTTGCTGATATCGAGCAAGCCGCGCATGAGGAGCACGCCGGCATTATTCACCAGGATATCGATGCCGCCGAAGCGTGCGAGCGTTGTGGCGAGCACCTGCTGCCAGGCGTTCTCGTCGGCAACGTCATGGTGATGGAAGAGGGCCTGATCGCCCAGCTCGCGGGCGAGCGCCGCCCCTTCCGCGTCGAGCACGTCGGTGAGCACCACCTGCGCACCCTCAGCGCAGAACAGCCGCGCCGTCGCTGCGCCCATGCCGCGCGCCGCGCCGGTGATGATGGCGGTCTTGCCAGCTAATCGGCTCACCGTGCCCCCTGGTATGCAGCACCGCCGCAACGGTACCGATGGTTCTCAAATTAACACGGCCGGGTGGGCCGATGCGACCTCGCCCAAACCGGGGATGCGCGCGGCGGATAAATAGATACCGGCAGTACGTTAATTGACCCTCGTGACACCGGCGCGCACAATAATGCACGCGCCGCCCGAGCGTGCGGCGCTCCCGTCCGGATCGTAAGCCTGCCAGGAGGATCATGAGCATGAACGCCGTCGCCACCGAACGTCTCGTCTCGGCTGATTCCCACGTCCATTTCACGGACGAGTGGGTCAAGGCGCGTCTGCCCTCCCGGCTGCACAGCGTCTGGGACGACGCCGGCAAGAAGCAGGCGGCCTACGAGGCGACCGAGCTGCGTCGTGGCCAGAAGCAGCTGCAGCTCGAGGACTTCGTCGATCCGGAGGCGGCCAAAGACCCCGGTCACTTCGAGCCGCACGCCAAGCTCCTCGCCATGGACCGCGACGGCGTCCAGGCCGAAGTCATCTTTCCGGAGGTCGGCGGCGCGAAATACTGCACGCCCTCGCTCATGGGTAACGACTGGAAGGAGACCCTTTCCGGCTACAACGACGGCATGGCAGATTTTGCCGCGGTCGACCCGCTGCGCCTGCTGAGCGCCTACCAGATCCAGCTGTTCGATATCGATTTTGCCGTCAAGGAAGTGCTGCGCCTGGCCAAGCGCGGTGCGCGCTGCGTGCAGATCACGCCGTTCCCTACGGAGTTCGGGCTCCCGGACGTCTTCGACAGCCGTTACGACCCGCTGTGGTCGGTACTGTCGGAGACCGGCATCACCATCCTCAATCACCTCGACGTCAAGGCCTCGCTGTGGGATGTGTTCCGGCGCGATCCGACGCCGCAGAAAGGCATCTTCACGGCCATGCCGGCGGTGGCGCTGGCCGAGCCGCTCGCGTTCTGGATCCTCACCGGCACGCTCGAGCGCTTCCCCAAGCTCAGGGTCATTTTGGTGGAGCCGGGCCTGGGGTGGCTGCCGTTCTTCTTCGAGGTCGTGCTCGATGCGCGCATGCACGCGCACTACGAGTTTCCCAACGTGAAGATGCTGCCGAGCGAGTACTTCAAGCGCCAGATGGGTGCGACCTTCATGTATGAGCCGACCGGGCTCGCCACGGCGTACAAGTTCTTCGGCCCCGACTGCCTGTACTGGTCCACCGACTTCCCGCATCCGGCGACCTGCTGGCCGAACTCGCGCCGGGTCGTGGCGGAACAGTTCGAGAAGGCGGGGATCCCCGAGGCGGACCGCAAGAAGATCGTCAGCACGAACGCGCTGCGCCTGTTTGGCCTGCCGGCCTGAGCGACGTTATGGCGGGCGTGCTCGAGGGGGTGCGGGTCCTCGATCTGTCATGGGGTATCGCCGGTCCGATGGCCACGATGCTGCTTGCCGACCATGGCGCGCAGGTGACCAAGATCGAGCCGCCCGGGGGTGATCCTTTTCGCACTCAGCTCGGCTACCGGGTGTGGCAGCGCGGCAAGCGCAGCGCGGTGCTGAACCTAAAGGATGAGGCGGACCTCAAAAGCTTCCTCGCTCTGGCCGCGCAGGCCGACGTACTGGTGGAGAGCTTCACACCGGGCACCACGCAGCGGCTGGGCATCGACTACGCGACCCTGAGTCGTGCCAACCCGCGGCTCATCTACTGCTCGATCACCGCCTACGGCCGTGACAACCCGCAGGCGCAGCGTCCCGGGTATGACGCCCTGGTGGCCGCGCGTACCGGACTGCACTGGGAGCAACGCGGCTGGCCCGAGGGTGCGATCAATCGCATGTCCGGCGTGCCCGATCCGTTCGCCGAGGTCGAAATTCCCTATGAGTGGCTGCAGGGCGCGCCACGTCCGGGGCCGCTGTTTCCCTCCAGCCACTGGCCGAGCCTGGGCGCCTTCTTCGCCGCGACTACCGCGATCAGCGCCGCACTGCGTGCGCGTGAGGTGACCGGACGCGGACAGTGGGTGGAGACATCGCTCCTGCAGGGCGCGCTGGCCACCGCCAGCGGCGTGTGGCAGCGGGCCGAGAAGATCGACGCGCCGATGTTCAACAGCTGGATCCTCGGCTCGCGCTCACCGAAGGGGCACTTCGAGTGCGCCGACGGTCGCTGGATCCACAACTGGGTGCCCAACCCGCGTTTCCTTCTGACCGCCTCCGCCGGCCCCGAGCTCAACGCCACGCCGGATCTCAAGGCACGCAACGATCCGGATCGCTTCGGCACGGGCCCCGAAGAACTGCTGGTCATGGTGCATTACCAGCCCGAGCTCGCCGCCGCCGTGCGTAAGTTCCCGGCCCAGCAATGGGTCGAGGCGGCGGCCGTGGCCGGGATGACCATCCAGGCGGTGCGGCCGCCGGAGGAAGCGCTGGTTGACCCGCTGTTCCTCAAGGACGGGTGCGTGACCGAGATCCGCGATCCGGAGCTCGGCCCGCTGCGCCAGGTCGGAGTCACCTACCGGCTCTCAGCCAATCCGAGTCCGGTCACCCGGCCGGCCGCGCGAGCCGGTGAGCATACCGCCGAGGTAAAGAGCGAAGCCGCCGCCGCGCGTCCGCCGCATGCCGCACCTGCGGGCCGCAAGCTCGGGGCCCCGCTCGAGGGCATCACCGTGCTCGACCTGGGGCTGGCCATAGCCGGCCCCTACGGGACGCAGATCCTCTCGGATCTGGGTGCCCAGGTCATCAAGGTAAACGCCCTGTATGACACCTACTGGCACTCCAACCACATCGCTTACATGGCCAACCGCGGTAAGCGCAGCATCGCGCTGGATCTGAAGGATCCGCGGGCCATGCAGGTGCTGCGTCAGCTGGTGGCCAAGGCCGATGTGGTGCAGCACAACATGCGCTACGACGCCGCCGAGCGGCTCAAGATCGATTACCAGAGCCTCAAGGCGCTCAATCCCAAGCTCATCTACTGTCACACGCGCGGCTTTGAGACCGGGGCGCGCGAAGGCCTGCCCGGCAACGATCAGACCGGCGCCTGTCTGGCGGGGGTGCAGTGGGAAGACGGCGGCATGTCCGCCGGAGGCAAGCCGCTGTGGTCGTTCACCAGTCTCGGCGACACCGGCAACGGCTTTCTGTCCGCGATCGCCATCATCCAGGCGCTGTACCACCGCGAGCGCACCGGCGAGGGGCAGTTCTGCGACACCTCGATCGTGAATGCCCACCTGCTGAACAGCTCCTATGCGGTGGCGCGCCCGGACGGCAGCGGCTTTGAGCGCCCGCATACCGATGCTCGTCAGCTCGGTCATGGCGTGGTCAGCCGGCTCTATGAGACACGCGATGGCTGGCTGTGCGTCGTGCTGCCAGGGCAGGAGGACTGGGACCGCTTCTGCATCGCCACGGGGCTGGAGACACTCAGCACGGATGCGCGCTTTGCCAGCGCGGAGCTGCGCGCGCACAACCGCGCCGTCCTCGAGCCGATCCTCGAGGGCAGGCTGCGCGAGCGTAGCGCGGCAGAGTGGTTCGCGCTGCTTGATAAGGCGGCCGTCCCCTGTGAGATCTGCGACCCGGGCTTCTCGCTGCGCCTGCACGAGGATCCGCTGTTCAAGAAACGCGGCTGGGTCGCCGCCTACGAGCACCCCTTCGTCGGCAAGCTGAATCAGATCGGCCTGCTGTTCGATTTCTCGGAGACGCCCGGACGCGTGCAGGGTCCGCCGCTCATCGTCGGGCAGCACAGCCGCGAGATCCTCGCCGAGCTCGGCTATTCGGCCGAGCAGATCGAGGAGCTGTGCAAGGACTGCGTGCTGGCGTGGAGTTTGAAGGAAGGCCATCGCAAGGTGCGTAGCCCGTGGCAGCCACAGACGCCGGCGGTGACGGCGGAGAAAAAAACATGAGCAGCAAAGAAGGTCCCGCGCCCGGTGCGCCGACGCGACCGGATCCGGTGTTCACTCCCGATGCGGTTTTCTTCTGGGAGGGAGCGGCGCGCGGGGAGCTGCTCGGCCAGCGCTGTGCCGAGTGTCAGCGTCTGGTGTTCCCGCCGCGGCCAATGTGCCCGGGCTGCCACAGCCTCAAGCGCGAGGTGGTCAAGCTCAGCGGGCGCGGACAGGTCTACAGCTTCGTCATCCCGCGCCATCCGGCGCCGGTGGGCTTTGCCGAAGCGCCCATCGTGGCGCTCATCGAGCTCGAGGAAGGCATCCGGCTGGTTTCTAACGTGGTGGAAGCGCGCATCGAGGAGGTGCACGCGGGACTTGCCGTGGAGGTGACTTTCGCGCCGACCCGTGGCGGCAAGTCGGTGCCGGTATTCCGGCCGCGCCAGGGCGGTGGCCGTGGCTAAGTACGCCGCCATCGCCGGGATCGGCCAGACCGAATTCTCCAAGAACTCCGGCCGCAGCGAGCTGCAGCTGGCCGCCGAGGCATCCAAGGCCGCGCTCGATGATGCGGGCATCGATCCGGCGGACGTCGACGGCATGATCACTTTCACGATCGACAACAGCGACGAGATTGGCCTGTGCCGCTGCCTCGGAGTCAGGGACCTCGCCTATACCACGCGCATTCCGGGCGGCGGAGCGGCCTCGGTGGCCACGATCTACCAGGCCATGGCGGCGGTTAACTCCGGCGCCTGCGAGGTGGTGCTCGTGTGGCGCGCGATGAACGAGCGCTCGCAATATCGCTTCGGCCAGCCGCTGGTGCCGCAGACGGGCGGGGTGGTGAATGTGGCTGGCAACGGTACGGGCTCGCTGCTGTGGTGCATGCCCTTCGGGGCACAGACGCCTGCCAGCTGGGAAGCGCTCGCGGCCCAGCGCTACATGGGCACCTACGGCATTACCAATCGCGATCTCGGCTACGTCTCGGTGACCCAGCGCAAGCACGCCGCGACCAACCCGCTGGCTTGGTTCTACGGCAAGCCGATCACGCTTGAGGAGCATCAGCAGTCGAAATGGATCGTCGAACCGATTCTGCGTCTGCTGGACTGCTGCCAGGAGAGCGACGGTGGCTGCGCGCTGGTTGTCACCAGCCTCGAGCGTGCCCGCGATCTCAAGCAGCCCGCGGTGCGCATCGTCACCGCGGCGCAGTCGATCCCAGCCGAGGTCGAGGTGATCTCCAACTACTACCACGGTGATCTCACCATCATGCCCGAGGCGCACGGCGTGGCGCGCCGGCTCTACGGGCGCTCGGGACTCACTCCCAAGGACATGCAGCTGGCCATGCTCTACGACGCCTTCACCCCGCAGGTTCTGCGCCAGCTCGAGGCGTTCGGGTTCTGCGGCCGGGGTGAGGCCAAGGACTTCGTCAAGGACGGCAACATCGAGCTCGGCGGCTCACTGCCGGTCAATACCAACGGTGGGCTGATCGGTGAGGCCTATATCCACGGTATGAACAACATCACCGAGGCGGTGCGGCAGCTGCGCGGCACCGCTACCAATCAGGTGAAAAAGCTGACCCACGCCCTGGTCTCGTGCGGGATGGGCGGCGCGATTCTGTCGAACGCGTAGACTGTCGCGCATGAGAGCCATCAAGCCGGGATTGCGCCTGAAGAGCGCCGTCTGCGCCACCGAGGTCATGGTCATTCGCGCCCCCGCAGGCGAGGCGCTCCTGAGCTGCGGCGGCGTGGAGATGCTCGCGACCACCGAGGCTGCCTCTCCCGGGGTGAGCCTCGATCCGGCCCAGGCGCACGGCTCGCTCATCGGCAAGCGCTACGTCGATGGTGCGGAGCGCTACGAGCTGCTGTGCACCAAGGGCGGGGAGGGCTCGCTCGCTCTGGACGGCGCGCCGCTCGAGGTCAAGCAGGCCAAGGCGCTGCCTTCCTCGGATTAGCGCGATGAACATCGCGATGCTGCTCGAGATGGCAGCGGACGCCTTCGGCGAGCGCATCGCGGTGAGCTGCGGTGACGAGAGTCTGACTTACGCCGGCCTGCGCGCCGCCGCCCAGGCCGGCGCGCGACGGCTGCAAGAGGCCGGCGCGGAGTGCGTCGGATTGCTGGCCACCAACGGTCTGTCCGCTCCCATCGCGCTGTTTGCCGCGGCTTACGCCGGCGTGCCATACGCACCGCTCAACTACCGTCTCACGGACACCGAGCTCGAAGCCCTCGTGGCGCGGCTGGAGTCACCGTGGCTGGTAACCGAGCCGCAGTTCACAGCGCGCGTGCGCCCGGGTGCAGCGGTCATGCCGGTAGCGGCCGCCTCGCTCCTTGAGCACGCGGGCGCGACCGCTGAAGCGCCGACGGATCCGAGCGCAGTGGCGATCCAGTTGTTCACCAGCGGCACGACGGGCACGCCTAAAGCTGCGCTGCTGCGGCATGAGCACGTGGTTTCCTACATTCTCGGCGCGGTGGAATTTGGTGCGGCCGTGGAGTCCGAGGCCGCGCTGGTGGCCGTGCCGCCGTACCACATCGCCGGGATCTCGGCTCTGCTGAGCTCGACCTACAGTGGCCGGCGCATCGTCCTGTTGCCGGCCTTCGAGCCGGCGGAATGGCTGCGCGTCGCCGCTGCCGAGCAGGTCACCCACGCCTTCCTCGTGCCGACGATGCTGGTGCGCATCATGGACGAGGTCGCGCGCCGCGCCGTGCCGGTGACGCTGCCGGCGCTGCGCGCCATCGCCTACGGGGGCGGCAAGATGCCGCTCGCGGTGCTCGAGCGTGCTCTGGCGCGCTTCCCGGGCGTGGACTTCACCAACGCGTACGGACTCACGGAGACCAGCGCAACGGTATGTCTGCTGACGCCCGAGGATCACCGCGCCGCGGCGCGCAGCGGCGATCCGGCGGTGCGCCGGCGCCTGGGGTCAGTGGGCCGCCCGCTGCCGAGCGTCGAGCTCGAGGTGCGTGACGCGCAAGGCCGGGCGCTCGGCGCACAGGAGTCGGGGCTGGTGTTCGTGCGCGGGCCCCAGGTTGCCGGCGAGTACCAGGGCAGTGGGCGGCTTGTGGATGACGCCGGCTGGTTCGCCACGCAGGACCGCGGCTGGCGCGACGCGGAGGGCTATCTCTTCCTTGAGGGCCGCGCGGACGATGTCATCGTGCGCGGCGGCGAGAACATCTCCCCCGGAGAGGTCGAGGACGTGCTGCTTGATCATCCCGCCGTAGCCGATGCCGTAGTGGTGGCCGTGCCGAGCGAGCAGTGGGGCGAGGCGGTGGGCGCTGCCGTGGTGCTCAAGAGTGGAGCAACTACCGGGGCCGAGGAGCTGCGCACCTGGGTGCGTGAGCGGCTGCGTTCCTCGCGCGTGCCTGAGCAGGTGGTGTTCCGTGCCGAGCTGCCCTACAACGACATGGGCAAAATCCTGCGCCGCGTGGTGCGGCAGGAACTTGCCGGCGGCTAGAGCGCGCGCGCGATCAGCTCTTTCATGATCTCGTTGGTACCGCCGTAGATGCGCGTCACCCGCGCGTCGGCGTAGAGTCGCGCCACCAGATACTCGGTCATGTAGCCGTAGCCACCATGCAGCTGCACGCACTCATCGAGCACGCGCTGCTGCATGTCGGTGCACCACCACTTGGCCATGGCCGCGGTCGGCTCATCGAGTCGGCCCTCGATGACCCCCTGAATGCATTGGTCGATGAAAGTGCGCGCCACGCGCACGACCGTGGCCGCTTCGGCGAGCCGGAAGCGGGTGTTCTGCAACTCGAACAGTGTCTTGCCGAAGGCGCGACGCTCTTTCACGTAGCGCACGGTGTCCTCGAGCGCCCCCTCCATCGCGGCCACGGCCTGCACCGCCACGATCATGCGCTCGTAGGGCAGGTCGCCCATCAGCTGCGCGAATCCCCGGCCCTCGACGCCGCCGAGAAGCTGCGTGACCGGAACGCACACATTTTCGAAGAAGAGCTCATTGGTGTCCTGGGCGCGCTGCCCGATCTTGTCGAGGAAGCCACCGACGCGGAAGCCGGGCAGATCCTTAGTCTCCACCAGCAGGATCGAGGTGCCCTTGGCGCCCTGCGCCGGATCGGTCTTGACCACGAGCAGGACCAGTCCGGCGAGGTAACCGTTGGTGATGAAGATCTTCGAGCCGTTAATCCGGTAGGACTCACCCGCGCGCTCCGCCCGGGTGCGGATGCCTTGCAGGTCCGAACCGGCGCCCGGCTCGGTCATGGCGATCGCGCCGACGAGTTCGCCGCGTGCCAGGCGCGGCAGGTAGGCGCGCTTCTGCGCCTCGGTGCCGTGATTGAGAAGATAATGCGCGGCGATGCTGTGCACGCCCTGACCGAAGCCGCTGATGCCGCGTCGCGCCAGCTCTTCGTACAGCACCACCTCGTGGCGGAAATCGCCATCGCCACCGCCGTACGCGGCGGGGATGTCAGCGCATAGCAGCCCGAGCTCGCCGGCGCGACGCCAGATCGCGTGGCCGACGTGGTGCTGCTCGCGCCACTGCGCATCCTGCGGCAGCATTTCCGTCGTGACGAAACGGGCCACTGACTCGCGGTATATCGCCAGCTCCTCGTTCATCCAGGGTGAGGCGTAATCCATGCTCAGCGCTCCTGCCAGGATTGCGTGGCGTCCATGAACCACTCGGGCTTGCCCGCCGTCCAGGTCTCGCCCCAGAGGTTGCTACCGCCGTTGACGTGGAGGGTCTGACCGGTGATGAAGCCCGCGCCGGGGCCGCCGATGAAGAGTGCGGCCTCGGCGATTTCCCAGGCGCTGCCGGCGCGCCGCAGCGGGCTCGACTGCGCGTAGCGCTGCGCGATGGCGGGCGCGTAGGCCGCCCAGCCCTCCGAGACGATGGCGCCGGGCGCAATGCAGTTGACGCGGATGCTCAGAGGCGCCCACTCCACCGCCGCCGCCTGGCTGAAAGCCTCGATCCCGGCGCGCGCCGCGCAGGTATGCGCCACCGAATGCAGGCCCCGTGGGGAGACTACGATGCTGACTATGCTGCCGGCGCGGCTGAGCGCGCGCCAGCGCCGCGCGACCGCCTGCATCATGTGGAAAGTGCCGGTGAGGTTGGTCTCGATGACCGCACGCCAGCCGTTCTCGCTGAAATCCAGCGCGGGCTGCGGGAACTGGCCGCCCGCGCTGTTGATGAGGATGTCGACCGTCTTCGGAGCCGTGAAGGCGCTCTCGCACAGCTGCTCCACGGCGCTGCGCTGGCGGATATCGAGCGGGTAGGTGTCGCAGCCGTAACCCCGGCTGCGCAGGGCGGCCGCCACGCGCTCGAGCTTCTCCGCGGTACGTCCACACAGCACGACGTGGGCGCCGAGGCGTGCGGCAAGCCAGGCCGTGGCGCGGCCGATGCCGCTGCCGGCGCCCGTGACCAGCACGGTGCGCTGCGCCAGCGCGCCAGGGGCGAGTACCGAGACGCGGCGCGCCAGCTCCTCATCCGAGAGCACCAGCGCCGGCTGCGACACAGCTGCGGCGGCGGTCACGGCGCGCGGCCCAGCAGCTCGCCGCTGATGATGAGCTTGCGCACCTCCGTGGTGCCGGCCCCGATCTCCAGTAGCTTGGTGGCGCGGAAGAGGCGGTTGACTTCGGACTCCCAGATGTAGCCGCTGCCGCCGTGCACCTGGACAGCTTCCGACAACACCCGGTTCATGGTTTCGGCGGCGTACATGACCGACGCGGCGGTCAGGGCGTGGATGTGACCGCGCCCGCCGCCGCCGACCTCCAGGTCGTTGGCGGCGGCCAGTACCCGGTAAGTAAACGTGCGCATGGTCTCCACCGCCACGTACATCTCGGCGATTTTTGCCTGAATCATCTGGAAGTCCGCGATGCGCCGGCCGAATTGCTGGCGCGACTGCGCGTACTCGATGGTAAGTGTCAGTGCACGTTCGGCGATGCCGAGGCACAGGGGCGCGATCATGGCGCGCTCCAGGTCGAGCCCGCTCATGACTACTGCGACGCCGCCGTTCTCGACGCCGACGAGATTTGCAGCCGGCACGCGACAGTCCTCAAAGACAAGCTCTGCGGTCTGGCTGCCACGGAATCCCATCTTGGTGAGCTTCTGCGCGACCCGGAAACCCGGGTAGGCCTTCTCGACCACGAAGGCAGAAATGCCCTGCGGGCCGCGTTCCGGGGCCGTCTTGGCGTACACGAGCAGCACGTCCGCCACCGGACCGTTGGTGATATAGAGCTTGGAGCCGTTCAAGAGGTAATGCTCGCCCTGGCGCCTTGCGGTGGTGCGCATCGAGCCGAGCGCATCCGAGCCCGCCCCCGGCTCGGTCAGACCCAGTGCACCCACAAGCTCGCCGCGGCACAGCCCGGGCAGGTAGCGGCGGCGCAGATCCTCCGCCGCGTTGCGGTAGATGTTATTTACGCACAGGTTGTCGTGCGCCACCCAGGACAGTCCGAGCGCGTGATTCCAGCGCGCGAACGCCTGCAGCACGAGACCGCTGGTGAGCAGGTCCGCGCCGGCCCCGCCGTAGCGCTCCGGGACGGTGATGCCCAGATAGCCCTCCTGCCCGAGCCGGGCGAAGGCTTGCGCCGGCCACCACTCCTCGGCGTCCATCCGCGCACTGAGTGGGTAGAGCTCGCGCCGCGCGTAGGCGTCGGCGGCCTCGAGCGCAGCCTGCTGCTCGGCAGACAGGTCAAAGGCCGGAGCGGTGACAGCCGGGGTGTCAGACATGGGCTCGGATCTCCCGCAGCCAAGCGGCGCATCGAGAGTAATGAGTAATACTCACTATGTCCAGATAGTGAAGCGGAATCGTTGACAAATTTCACGTGCTGAGTTGGACTCACTAAATGGCACGGGAGCGGCTTCGTATCGGCTGCGGCTGCGGGTTCTGGGGCGACAGCGCCGCCGGTCCGGCGCAGCTGGTGCGCCATGGTGCCATCGATTACCTGGTGCTCGACTACCTCTCCGAGATCACCCTGTCGCTGCTCGCGCGCATGCGAGCGCGCCGGCCGGAGCTCGGTTACACCCCCGACTTCGTCAACGAGGTCATGCGCCCGCTCGCGCCGGAGATCGCGGCCCGCGGCATCAAGGTGGTTGCCAATGCCGGTGGCG
Source organism: uncultured Pseudomonadota bacterium (assembly GCA_963825385.1). Lineage (GTDB taxonomy): Bacteria > Pseudomonadota > Gammaproteobacteria > Steroidobacterales > Steroidobacteraceae > 13-2-20CM-66-19. The sequence continues at coordinate 1,287,884 of CAWGSX010000003.1, forward strand.
TAAATCCCCATGCCTGCCGCGCGGCGCTGGAGGCGGTGCTCAGGGCCCGGGGCGTTGAGCTTGCGGTTGCGGTGGTGCTCGGCGATGACATCACGGCGCGGCTGCCCGCGCTGCGGGCGGCGGGCGCGCTGGATCTTGAGACGGGGCAGCCGCTGCCGGGGGAGGTCTTGAGCGCCAACGCCTATCTCGGCGCGCTTCCGATCGCCGCCGCACTCGGCCGTGGCGCGGACGTCGTCATCTGCGGCCGTTGCGTGGACAGTGCGCTCACGCTCGGACCACTGCTGCACGAGTTCTCCTGGGACGCACGGGACCTGGATCGCCTGGCGATGGGCAGCCTCGCCGGGCACATCATCGAGTGCGGGCCGCAGGCGACCGGAGGCATCAGTACCGACTGGCGCACGGTGGCGGGCGGCTGGCACGACATGGGATATCCGATTGTCGAGTGCGCGCCGGATGGGGATTTCGTGGTCACCAAGCCGGCCGCGACCGGTGGGCTGGTGAATGCGGCCACCGTGGCCGAGCAGGTGGTGTACGAGGTGCACGACCCGACGCACTATGTGCTGCCCGATGTCGTGTGCGACTTCAGCGGCGTGTCTCTTGAGGATCTGGGCGAGGACCGGGTGCGGGTGCGCGGCGCGCGCGGACGGGCGCCGCCCGAGAATTACAAGGCGAGCCTGACCTACGCGGATGGATACCGCTGCACCGCGACCCTGATGCTCGCCGGGCCCGAGGCGCCGGAGCGCGCGCGCCATGTCGCAGACGCTATCCTGCGGCGCACGCGCCGCTTCTTCACCGAGCGCGGCTGGGCCGACTACCGCGCGGTGTCGGTGGAGGTTCTCGGTACCGAGGCGATGTACGGGGCCCACAGCCGCGCGGGCGCCGCGCGCGAGGTGATCCTCAAGATTGCTGTGGCGCACGGACAGGAGGCGGCGCTCGAGCTGTTCGCCCGTGAGGTCTTCCCGTCGGCCACCTCGATGGCGCAGGGCATCACCGGCTTTGCGGCCGGGCGCCCGGTGGTGCAGCCCGTGGTGCGCCTCGCTTCCTGTCTCGTGCCCAAGGCGAGCGTGCCGGTCACGCTCGAAGGCCCCGGTGCCGCAGCCGCGGTTGCGGTCAGCGTGCCCACAGCGGGCGCCCCCGCTGCCCCCGTCCCGGTGGCGCCGGCGCCAGGCGCTGCGATGCTGCCGGCGCTGGACGAGGGTGTGGAGGTGCCGCTGCTGCGGCTCGCCTACGGGCGCAGCGGCGATAAGGGCGATACGGCGAACATCGGCATCCTCGCGCGCCGTCCCGAGTTCACCGCGCTGCTCGAGCGGGCTCTCACTGCAGACGTGGTGCGCGCGTATCTGGCGCACCTGGTTGATGGCGAAGTGACGCGCTATCGGTGGCCCGGGCTTCACGGCTGGAATTTCGTCCTGCGCCACGCGCTCGGCGGCGGCGGCATGGCCTCGCTGCGCTATGACCCACAGGGCAAGAGCTACGCGCAGCTCCTCATGGACCTGCCGGTTCGCGTGCCGCGCTCGTGGCTCGATGCCGGCGGCCTGCTCGGGGCGGGTGCGTGAGCGCGCGCAAGGCCGAGCGCCGGCGCCGCGAACGCCGCCCACGCGATGAGCGCGTCGCGGACATCATGCTTGCGGCACGCACGGTATTCTGCGAGAAGGGCTACGAGGCGGCCTCCACGGCCGAGATCGCTGCCCGCGCCGGGGTCGTCGAGGGGACGCTGTACCGTTACTTTCCGTCCAAGCGGGATCTGCTGATCCGCGTGGTCGAGGCGTTCTACGAGGAGATCTTCGCCGACTACGAACGACAGCTCGCCGGCGTGCGTGGCACGTGGAACCGGCTGCGGTTTCTCATCTGGAAGCACCTGAGCGTCCTGCACGATGAGCCGGCGCTGTGCCGCCTGATCGTGCACGAGTTGCGTCCCTCCCCCGAGTACCGCGACTCGAGTGTCTTTCGGCTGAACCGGCGCTACACCGAGCGGACTCTGGCGGTCCTGAAAGACGGTATCCGCAGCGGCGAGCTCGAGGCACGGGTGCCGCTCACGCTGGTGCGCGACATGATCTTCGGGTGCGCCGAGCACCATACCTGGGCGTATCTGCGCGGCGAGGGGCAGTTTTCCCCCGACGAGGCCGCGGATGCGATCACCAATCTCATCTGCCAGGGCCTCGCCCGGGGGGGCGGTGGCAAGAAGGCCGGGCCGCAGGCTACACAGATGCAGCGCCTGGAGCGGGTGCTCGAGCGGCTGGAGGATCTCGCCGCGCCGCGCCGGGCGCGGGCCGGAGCACGCTCGTGATGCGCCGCGTGCTGGTGGCAAACCGCGGCGAGATCGCCTGTCGCATCCTCAGGACGCTCAAGCTCCTGGGTCTCGGCAGCGTTGCGGTGTATCACCACGAGGACCGTCACGCGCCGCACCTGTTGCTCGCCGATGAGGCGCTGCAGATTCAGGGTGAACCCCCGACCGCCGCGTATCTGGACCAGGCGCAGCTGGTGGCGTGCGCGCACCGCGCCGGCGCCGATGCCATCCATCCCGGCTATGGCTTTCTTTCCGAGAATCCCGGTTTCGCGGCGCGGGTCGCCGAGGCCGGGCTGACCTTCATCGGCCCGGATGCAGCGGCCATCCGCCTCATGGGTGACAAGCTGCGCGCGCGGGCGTTCGCGCGCGAGCAGGGCATACCGGTAGCCCCGAGCGCGCTGGCCTCCGAGCTTGCGGCCGAGCCGCAGCGCGCCGCCGCCATCGGCCTGCCGTTGTTGATCAAAGCTGCCGCTGGCGGGGGCGGCAAGGGCATGCGCATCGTGCGCGAGCTGGCCGAGCTGGAGGAGAACCTGCGCCTCGCGGCTGCCGAGGCGCAGCGCTATTTCGGCGACGGGCGCGTCTATGCCGAGCGTTATCTTGAGCGGCCGCGCCACATTGAGGTGCAGGTGTTCGGTGATGGTAATGGGCGCGCGGTGCATCTGTTCGAGCGCGAGTGCTCACTGCAGCGGCGCTATCAGAAGATCGTCGAGGAGTGTCCCGCGCCGAATCTCCAGCCGGCCCTGCGCGAGGCCCTGTGTGCCGCCGCGGTCCGGCTTGCCGGCGCGGCGCGCTACCGCAACGCCGGTACCGTGGAGTTCGTGCTCGCACCCGACGGCGCGTTCTACTTTCTGGAGATGAACACGCGCCTGCAGGTGGAGCACCCGGTCACCGAGGCCGTTCTGGGTCTGGACCTGGTCGCCGAGCAGGTGCGCATCGCGGCGGGGCAGGGGCTGGCGTGGCGCCAGGAGGAGCTGGTGCTAAACGGGCACGCGCTCGAATGCCGCATCTGCGCCGAGGAACCTGAGCACGACTTTCGGCCAGCGACCGGTCGCATCGGCATTCTCCAGATACCGCAGGATGGCGCGGTGCGCTTCGATGGCGGCGTGCGTGTCGGTCAATCCATCACACCCGCCTTCGACTCGCTGCTCGCCAAGCTCATCGTCCACGGTGCCGACCGGCCGCGCGCGGTGGCCGCGATGGGGCGGGCGCTCGAGGAGCTGGTGCTGCTCGGCGTGCCGACGAATATCGATTACCTCGCACGCCTCATGCGCCATCCGCAGTTTCTCGCCGGCCGGCTGCATACCGGCTTTCTCGCCGAGTTCGCCGCCGAGCTGACGGCGCCGGCGGCCGGCGCGGAGGGTGAGGTCGCGCTGCTTGCGGCGCTGCTGGCCGATGACGAAGTGCGTCGCCTGGTCAGCGCAGTTCCGGAGCTGCACGCGCGCATCGGCGCGTGGCGCAATTAAGGGCATGCTGTCCGGCGCACGCATCGATGGACGGCAGGTAAGCGTACGCCTCGTGGCGCTGCGGCCGCAGCTGCTGGTGGCGATCGACGGCGTGGTGCACCGACTCAGCGGAACGGCGGGCGAGGGGGTGTTCTCGCTCGAGCTCGACGGCATTCGGCATAGCGGCTGGCTGTGCCGGTCGGGCGGCACCGTTTTCGTGCGGCTGCACGGCCGTACGCACCTGATCGAAGAGGCGCACGTGGCACATGCCGGGCTCGAGGGCGCCGCGGACAGCGAGGTCCGCGCCAGCATGCCCGGGGTCGTCGTCACCGTGCAGTGCCAGCCGGGGCAGTCGGTCAGTGCCGGAGAGCCATTGCTTACCTTGGAGAGCATGAAATTGCAGATGACGGTAGTGGCCAGACACGCAGCGACGGTGCGCGCCGTGCACGTCGTCCCCGAGGCGGTCTTCGAGCGCGGCGCGCTCCTGGTCTCATTCGAGAGCGGGGAGCCGGCAGCATGAGACGGCTAGAGAGCGCCGTGCGCACGAACTCAGCGGAGTTCCGGCGGCGTTACGCACACAACCGCGCGCTGGCACAGGAGCTGCGCGCCCGCCAGGAGGCCGCCCGGCAGGAGCGCCCGGCGCGTGATCTGCAGCGCCTTGCCGCCCACGGCAAGCTCCTGCCCCGCCAGCGGCTCGAGCACCTGCTCGACCCGGGAACCCCGTTCCTCGAGCTCTCCACGCTCGCGGCCAACATGGCCTACGGCGGGGAGTCGCCCGGGGCGAGCTGCATCACCGGCATCGGGGTGGTGAGCGGCCAGGAAGTCATGATTCACGCCGATGATCCGAGCGTGAAGGGTGGCGCCTGGTATCCGCTCACGGTGAAGAAGATCGTGCGGGCGCTCGACATAGCCATCGAGAATCGCCTGCCGGTGGTGCATCTGTGCGATTCGGCCGGCGGCCAGCTGCAGCTGCAGTCGGCGCTCTTTCCGGATCGCTACATGGCGGGGCGGATATTCCGCAATCAGTCGGTGCTGAGCAAGCTGGGCGTGAAGCAGTTGGCCCTGGTGTTCGGCCACTGCACGGCCGGGGGCGCGTACGTTCCTGCCCTCAGCGACTACAACGTCATCGTGCGCGGCACCGGCGCAGTATTTCTGGGCGGGCCGCCGCTGGTCAAGGCGGCCACGGGCGAAGTCGTCACGGCTGACGAACTCGGCGGCTGCGACCTGCATACGCGCACCAGCGGCACCTGTGACTATCCGGCGGCCGACGAGCGTGATGCGATCCGCATCGGCCGCGAGATCGTCGCCGAATGGGAGCAGCCGGCAAAATGGCGTCAGCCTGAACAGCCCATCGAGGCGCCGCTGCTGGATGCCGATGATCTCTACGGCATCATCCCGGATGACATCAAGCAAACCTTCGACATGCGCGAGGTGATCGCGCGGCTGGCGGATGGCAGCCGCTTTCACGAATACAAGCCCGATTACGGCACGACGCTGGTGTGCGGCTTCGCTTACCTGTGGGGCTACCGCATCGGCTTGCTCGCCAATAACGGCATTCTCTTCAACGACAGCGCCATCAAGGGTGGCCATTTCATCGAGCTGTGCAATCAGAACAACACGCCGTTACTGTTCCTGCAGAACATCACCGGGTACATGGTGGGCCGTGAATACGAGGCGGCCGGCATCACCAAGGACGGCGCGAAGATGATCATGGCGCAAAGCTGCAGCCACGTTCCGAAACTCACGGTGATGTGCCACGGCTCATTCGGGGCCGGCAACTACGGCATGTGCGGTCGGGCTTTCGACGGGCGGCTGCTGTTTAGCTGGCCGAATCACCAGATCGCCGTGATGGGCGGGGAACAGGCGGCGGGTACGCTGGCCGAGGTCAAGCTGCGCCAGCTGCAGCGCACCGGGCGCGAGGCCGATCCGGCTGCCATAGCCGAGCTACGCCAGGCGACGCTGCGGGCCTACGAGGAGCAGACCTCGGCGTACTACTCGACCTCCGAGCTCTGGGACGACGGCATCCTCGATCCGGTCGATACACGCAATGCGCTGGGAATCGCGCTTTCGGCGGCGCTCAACGCACCGCCGGGGATCCCCGGCAACGGCGTGTTCCGCTTCTGAGGGGCCTAACGGCCGGTCCACACCGGTGGCCGCTTCTCGGCGAAGGCGCGCGGCCCCTCCTGCGCGTCCTCACTCAGGTACACCGGCTCGAACAGCCGGTCACCGGCGCGCAGTGCCTCGGTGCGGCCATGCTCGGTAGCCGCGTAGACGAGCGCGCGGCAGGCGCGCACGGTGAGCGGCGCATTGGCGGCGATGCGCCCGGCGAGCTCGAGGCTGCGCGGCAGCAGCTCGGCAGCGGGAACGACGTGGTTGACGTAGCCGAGCTGGTGCAGGCGCGCGGCACTCAGCGGTTCGCCGGTGAGCAGCAGCTCCATCATGATCCGCTGCGGCAGCATGTTGAGCAGCGGTGCCGCCCACGGCGTGCCGCGGCCGACGCGCGCCTCGGTGACGGCGAAGGTCGCGTGCTCGGCCGCCACGCACAGGTCGCACATCTGTGCAAACAGGAAGCCGCCCGCAAAGGCCATGCCGTTCACGGCCGCGATGGTGGGCTTGCTCACCTGCACCGAGTCGCCGAGCGTCGGGATGAAGCCGCGCGGGGGCACCTTGAGGGCCGTGGCGCTGGCCTCCTTCAGATCCATCCCGGCACAGAAGGCCTTGTCGCCGGCGCCGGTGAGGATGGCCACGCGGGCCGCCGGATCTGACTCGAAGCGCTGCCACGCCGCGTGCAATCCGCTGCGTACGGCGGCGTTGATGGCGTTGCGCGCCTCGGGGCGGTTGATGGTGATCAGCGCTACGGGTCCGCGCATTTGGTAAAGAATCGCCTCGCTCATGGCCGCGGGCCCTCCAGTTGACAGGGGCGGTGTGCCACCCTAGCGTAGCAAAACGGTACCGACGGTACCGCGTGGTGCTGCCACGATGACCGAGCTGGCGGAGCCTGCACGCCCGTCCTGACCGGGCGTCGCGGGCATCGGGAGCTGCCTCTGAAGCCAATAGTGCGCCTGGATACCGGTGGGCTGCTCGATGCGGTGCGCGCTGCGGCCGCAACCTCACCGCTATGCGCGCTGGGCGGTTGCGCCTGCCTGCTCGTCGAGCTCGACCCGCGGGCGCTAGTCCCGGACCGGCAGCAGGCGCAGGCCCTCGAGCAATGGCTGCAACGGCAGGCCTGCCCGGTCATCGGCATCGCGCGTACCCGCTGGAATCACCCGCTGGCCATCGCCTGCGACACTGTGGTCGAAAGTGAAGCGGATGCGGCCTCGCTGACGCAGCTCATCTGCGCTGCGCCCTTGGCCGCGCTGGTACTGGTGCAGGTGCTGCGCGTCACCGAGCGGCTGGAGATCGGGCCGGCGCTGCAGATGGAATCACTGGCTTACGCGACGCTCCAGGGCGGGGCGGAGTTTCGCGCGTGGCTGCGGGGCGCGGTGCGCCCGGCGCCAGGGCCGCCCGCGGCCAATGCTCCGGCGGTCCTGGTCGAGCGCAGCGGTGAGCGCTTACAGCTGCGCCTGAACCGCCCGCAGCGCCGCAACGCACTTTCGGTGGAGATGCGCGATGCGCTGATCGAGTCCTTGGAGCTGGCAGCCGCGGATGCAACGATCAACGAGATAGTCCTGAGCGGGGAGGGCACCTGCTTCAGCTCTGGTGGCGATCTGGGCGAGTTCGGTACCGCAGCGGATCCGGCCGCTGCGCACACCGTGCGTAGTGCCCGCCCGCTGATGCGACTGCTTGCCGAGTGCGCGCCACGGCTGCGCTGCCACGTGCAGGGAGCCGCGGTGGGTGCCGGCGCAGAGATGGCAGCGTTCGCAGGCGTAGTCAGCGCGAGCAGCGATGCGTTCTTTCAGCTCCCGGAGCTCCGCTACGGCCTCATTCCGGGATGCGGAGGCTGCGTAAGCATCCCGCGGCGGATCGGCCGTCAGCGCGCCGCCTATCTGGCGCTCTCGGCGCGGCGCATTGCTGCGCCGGAGGCACTGGAACTGGGCCTCGTCGACCGCCTCGATGCGAACGAGCGGGCGGCGCCGCCACGGGTAACGGGCGCGCGGGAAGCGCGGGGGGAGAGAGCATGAGCCGAGCAGCTTTTGTGACCGGTGCGGCGATGGGCATGGGGGCGCTGATGGCCCGCAAGCTTGCCGCCCGGGGCTGGAGCGTATTTGCCGGCGTGCTGCCGGGGGCGGATGCGCGTGAGCTGAGTGGCGACGCCAAGGTCACCATCATCGAGCAGGACGTCACCAGCGAGGCGATGGTGCAGGCTGGAGCACAAACGGTGGCGCAGGCGCTAAACGGGGCGGGCCTGGACCTGCTCATCAACAATGCCGGCATCGCCGATATTGCCACCGGCCCGGTCGAGGGCGTCGATATCGACCAGGGCAAGCGGCTCTTCGATGTGAACTGCTTCGGACAGGTGCGGGTAATCAAGGCCTATCTGCCGCTGCTGTTCCAGAGCCGCCAGTCGCCGCGCATCATCAATTTCGCCTCCGGGGCGGTGCGCGTGCCCATGCCCTGCTCGGCGATGTACAACATGTCCAAATACGCGGTCGAGGGCCTCACCAATACGCTGCGCTACGAGCTCGCCAAGTTCGGCATCCAGGTGACCTCCATCGAGCCCGGCGCGGTAAAGACCCATATGACGGCCGATCCGGTCAATTCGACCGCCCGCATCTGGGAGCGCTCGAGTCCCGCGATCCGCGCGCGCTACGAGGCGAAGCTGCGGCCGATCACCGATCACCTGGGACGGATGCTGCTGACGGCTAACGAGCCGGATGCGGTGACCGAGGAGGTCCTGCGACTCGTCGATGTGCCGCGGCTCAAGCCGCGCTACATGGTGGGCAAGGAAGTGAAGATGCTGCCGCTCATGCAGGCGCTCATGAGCGAGACGGCCTTCGAGCGGCTCATCGCCCGGCAATTCAACATCTGATCCGCCCGACGGCGGACTTTGAGGAGAGAGCACGGTGGCGGACGTGAAAGAGCGGTTTGCGGCGCTTCAGCGAGGCAGCCGTACCCTGGCGCAGACGAGCGGCGCGCAGCGTGCCGAGCGATTGCAGGCGATGCTGGCGGCGGTGTTGCGTAACAAGCAGCGCTTTTACGACGCAGCACATACCGAGATGAAGGCGTGCGATCTGGATGTCGCCGCGCAGCTGGTGATGGTGAAGAGCGAGGTCGACTTCGTCGCCAAGCGCGTGACGCGCTGGATGAAGCCGCGCCGGGTGCGCAACTCCGCCGCCACCCTGGGCAAGAAGTGTTACATCCGCTATGAGCCCAAGGGCGTGGTGCTGAACCTGTCCACCTGGAACGCGCCCATCGCGATCGCGATGGTGCCGGCGGTAGCGGCCATAGCCGCGGGGAACTCCTTCGCACTCAAGCCCTCTGAGCTCGCGCCGCACAGCGCGGCGCTGTTGCGCGAGGTGCTCGAGGGGGCAATGCCACACGAGGAGTTCGCGGTGTTCGAGGGCGGCCCGGAGGTCGCGCAGGAGCTGCTGACGCTGCCGTTCAACCACATCTATTACACCGGCGGCCAACGCGTCGGCCGGCTGGTCATGAAAGCCGCGGCGGAGAACTTTGCGGCGGTTACGCTGGAGATGGGCGGTAAGAACCCGGCCATCGTCGACGCCTCGGCATCACTTGACAACGCCGCGCGCAAGATCGCGTGGGGTCGCGTGGCCAATGCGGGCCAGGTGTGCGTGGCGCCTGATTACGTGCTGGCGCACGAGTCGGTCTTTGCCGCCTTCGTCAGCGCCCTCGGCAAGGCGATGACCACCATGTACAACGCCGACGGCAGCGGCTTCGAGCGCTCCTCTGAGCTCATGCGGATCATCAACGATCAGCACTTCGCGCGCGTCACGCGGCTGCTGCAGGACGCCCGGGACAAGGGCGCAACGCTGGCTTTTGGGGGCCAGACCCAGGCTGCGGACCGCTTTGTCGCGCCGACGATCCTGACCAATGTCAGCGAGGACATGCTGGTCATGCAGGAGGAGATCTTTGCGCCGATCCTGCCGGTGATCCCGTTCCGCGACCGCGAGGAGGCACTGGACATCATCGCACGGCGCACCAAGCCGCTGGCGCTGTACATCTACGCCACCGACCGTGCTGCCATCGAGTACTTCCTCAGCCACACTACCGCCGGAAGCACCGTGGTCAATCACAACCTGATCCAGTCCGGCACCAACCCGCGCCTGCCCTTCGGCGGGGTCAATCACTCCGGGATCGGCCGCATCGGCGGTGAGCAAGGATTCATGGAGATGTCTAATCCGCGCTCGGTGGTCGAGCAGCCGCTCGGACTCCTCGACCTGACGTTCAACCTGCCGCCGTATTCGAAGACCTACCGCAAGCTGATCGAGAAGGCGCTCAAGGCCTAGCGCACCGCCGTGGAGGCGGCGCCGTCAATGACGGCGTCCCTTCACCCGAACCTTGAACTTCATGCTCGGACCCGGTGTGGGCAGCACCTTGGTCTTGAGCTCGTAACCGGGCGATTCGAGCTCCAGATCGAGTTTGTAGAACAGCCGCGCCATGCTCAGCGCCATCTGCACTTCGGCGAGTGTCTTGCCGAGGCAGGTGTGCGTGCCGCGCCCGTAGGGCGAATAGACGCCGGGCTTGAGATGCTCGGCACGCGGCTTGGCGTAGCGATCGATGTCGAAGCTGTCCGGCTTGGGGTAATACTCCTCCATGTAATGCGGCACGGCCGTCGCTACGTACAGCAGCTCGCCCTCGCGGATCTGGTGGCCGAGGAAGGCGAAATCGCGCGTGGCGGTACGCATCTGCGCCACCGCGATCGGGTACATGCGCATGGTCTCCATGATGGCCCCGTCGATTGCGGGCAGGCTGCGCAGGTCCGCCTCATCGATGCTGCCCTTGGCGAACAGGGCGTCGGCCTCCTTGAGCACGCGCGCGTGCACCTCCGGATGCTTGAGCACCGCGTAGACGAAGGCGCCGGTGGTGTTGGCGACCGTATCCAGGCCGGCGACGAACGGCCCGGTGAGGCTCAGGATGAGATCGCTCGCCGGGATCAGCTCCGGGTCCTTCTCGTGAGCTTCCATGACATCGTCAACGAGGTTGCGGCGCGCGGGGTCGCGCTGCGCCTTGCCGGCGTAGTACTCGGCAACCATGCGCCGCCCGAGCTCGGAGACGCGCTCCTTGGCGTGCTTGTAGCGCGGGTCCTTGAGCATGAATTTCGGTCGCTGGCGCGTGACCAGTATGTTCAGTATGTACAGGATCGTGGTGCGGATGTCCTCCACGTACTCGCGCGGGGAGGTGCCGGTGAGCATCGCGCCGAGCTGTTCGGTCACGATGTACTGCATGTTCTGCACCACCGGCACCATGCTGCCGTCGGGCCAGTCACGGTCGATCACCGTGTCGGTGATGGCGACCAGCTCGTCGTAGCGGCCCTTGACCGACTCCTTCGAATAGCCGTGCTTCATGACCGCGCGCAGCTTCTGGTGCGTCTCGCCGTCCTCGCCGGTGAGCGTGCGTCGCGCGCCCCACTCATCCACCAATCCCTGCCAGAACTCCTTGGAGCGCAGCGAGTCGCGGCCCTCGCGCGTGCCCATGAAGTTCGCGGCCTCGGCGCCGGCCAGCACCGTGTAGGTGTTGCTCATCACCTTGAGGCGGAACACCGGCCCGTACTTGCGGTAGCAATCGTAGAAGAAGCGCCCCGGATCCTTGGCCATCGACAGTGCGTTACCCAACACGGGCAGCCCGCTGACGCGGACGGGTTCTTTGAGGGCTTCTGGTTGCTACGGTGGCCATAGGAGCCTCATGCAAGGGCGCGGGTCGGGGAATGGTATACGCATCGAGGATAATACGGAACCACCGGTACCTATTGGACCGGGCACGCGGCAGTGTGCGATAGTTTCCGGCGACGCAAACGCAGGATTTCTAGGACAATATGAACAGCCAGCTGTCTCCGGGCGAGTTCAAGACCAAGCGCCGGCCGGGCCGTCCGCGCAGCAAGCGCTCGGAGGAGGCGATCATCCGCGCGACCACCTCGCTGCTGGCTGACGAGCGCTACGCGGATCTCACGGTGAGCAAGGTGGCGGCGCGCGCCCGCGCCAGCAAGTCCACGATCTACCGCCGCTGGCCGACCAAGGAACACCTGGTCATCGAGGCCTTCAACCGCTGGCCCTCGCTCACCCCGCATGACCGCGGCGATGTGATGTCCGACCTGCTGAACCTGTACCGCCAGTTCCTGCGCATCCTGCATCGCCCGCCCTCCAATGCGATCATGCCGACCTTGGTGGCCGAGCGCGCCCACAATCCTGCCCTGGCCGCGGTGTTCGATCCGCTCATGCAGCGTCGCCGCGATCCGGTGCGCGTGGTGCTCGAGCGCGCGATGACGCGCGGGGAGCTGCCCAGGGCGACCGACGTGGAGCTGGCGGTCGATGCCATCATGGGGGTCACCGTGCTGCGCATGTATTTCATCCCCGGTGATCTGAGCATCCCGGCCATCCGCAGCTACCTCACGGTGCTGCTGCGCGGGCTCGGGGCCCGCGGTTACTAGGGCGCCGCGCTTTAGCCCGGCGCGGAGCGCACGATTGAGCGCGGTCTCACCGCTGCCCCGGCGCATCGAGGTGGGGGAGGTCCTGCCCGGCTGCGGTCCGTGCCAGATCGCTGCCGACCTTTATCTGCCGCCGCGGCTGCGTGATCCGCCGACTGCGCTTTTCTGCCTGCCCGGCGGGGGCATGAACCGCGGCTATTTCGACCTGCAAGGTGAGGGCGGATTCAGCTTTGCTGAGCACCTGTGCGCACACGGGTTCATGGTCGTGACGCTCGATCATCTGGGCATCGGCGACAGCACGCGCCCCGCCGACGGCTTCGAGCTGACCCCGCACATCCTGGCCGCCGCCATGGCGCGCGCCGTCGCCGCGCTGCGGCAGGAGCTGCGCGCGGGAACCTCGCAGACCCCGCCGCTGGGACAGCTGTACTGCGTGGGAGTCGGACACTCCATGGGGGCCATGCTGACCGCCATCCAGCAGGCGCAGCACGGCGGCTACGACGCCCTGGCGCTGTTTGGGTTCAGCACGCGTGGGTTAACGGTCGCGCTTACGCCGCAGGAGGCGCGGTATGCGTTCGACCCGGCGGGCGCGCGCGACAACGTGGTGCGCCTGGCGCGGCTGCGCGGCACCGAGCCGTACCCGCCGGTGGGTCGCTCTGCGCAAGGCCGCGAGCTCTTTGCCGGGGAGAGCGCCGACCGGCGCGGCGTCGACGCCCTGCAGCGTGCGCGCGCGCCGCTGCTGCTGACGGCGGGCCTCTTCTCGATGATTCCCGGCAGCTGCGCGCCCGAGTGCGCGCAGATCAACACCCCGCTGCTGCTCGCCTTCGGTGACCGTGACATGGCAGGTCCGCCGCACGAAGTGCCCGCCAACTATGGCGGCAGTCCGGAGGTCACGCTGCTCGTGCTGCCCCAGACCGGACACGCGCACTTCCTGTTCCCCGCGCGCGCGCACCTGTTCCGGCGTGTCACCGCTTGGTGCGAGGCACTGCAGCCGGCGGGCTGATCCGTGTCACAACACGAGTCGCACTGCGCGGTCGCCTACGCTCGCGCGCTCCTCGCCGACCGGGGCGTGGCCGCCGAGCTGCCTGCCTGGACGGAGGAGCACCCCGCGCGCCGCTGGGCGCAAAGCGGCGCCATGGTGCTGACCGGCGAGCCGCAGGGGCCGCCACAGATGTGCCCGGTACCGCTCGCCTCCTATGCCGACGGGGTACTCGCGGCGCTGCGGGCCCTGGCCCCCGCAGATGCCCGTCTCAAGCCCGATGGTGCCGGGCTGCTCGCCGAGCGTGCGGCCCTGGCGGGACTGCGGCGGGCGGGCGCCATCTCGCCGGGCGGTGCGTGCCGGCTGCTGCGCACGGCGGATGGGTACGTGGCACTCACGCTGGCAAGGCCGAGTGACTGGGCGCTGCTGCCGGCATGGCTGGAGCGCGGCGCGCTCGACTCGTGGGAGGCAGTAGGCGCGGAGCTGCACGGACGCGCGCTGCCTGAGTGCGTGGCGCGCGGGCGCGAGCTCGGGCTCGCGCTCGCCCCGCTGGCCAGCGGCTCTGAGCCTCGTGCCGCATGGTGCCGCGAGCTGCGCGGACCGCCCGGGGCGAGCCCGGCCCTGCGCCGCCTCTCCCGTCCCCGCGTCATCGATCTGTCCTCGCTCTGGGCCGGGCCGCTGTGCACGCACCTGCTGCAGCAGCTCGGCGCCGAGGTGATCAAGGTGGAGAGCACGCAGCGGCCGGATGGCCTGCGCGCGGCGCCCGGAGATTTCTTCGCGCTGCTCAACGCCGGCAAGGCGAGCGTGGCGCTCGACTTCAGGCTGCCACAGGCGCGCGAGCAGCTGCAGGCGCTGCTGCGCACGGCCGACATCGTCGTGGAAGCCTCGCGGCCCCGCGCCCTGCGCCAGCTTGGGATCGAGGCGGCTCAGCTCATGGACGAGAATCCGGCCCTGACCTGGGTCAGCATCACCGGTTACGGACGCGAGGAGCCGCAGGCCAACTGGGTCGCGTTCGGCGATGATGCCGGCGTGGCCGGCGGACTTTCGCAGGTGCTGCGGTGCTGTACGGGGCGGCCAGTGTTCTGTGCCGATGCGGTGGCGGATCCGCTGACCGGCATGCATGCCGCGCTCGCGGCGTGGGCGAGCCATGTGCAGGGCGGGGGCCGTTTTCTGTCAGTGGCGCTCAGCGAAGTGGTTGCGCACTGCGTGCGCTGCGCGGCCGCAGAGGACAGCCGGCCGTGGGCCGAGCGTGCCCGCGCCTGGGCAGAGCTGGCCGGAGTGCCGCTGGCACCGCGCGCCCGCGCGTGCCTGGCGCCGGCCGCACCCTTGGGGGCTGACACGGCGCGGATTCTGCGCAGCACTCTGCGGCCGCGGCAGGCGCCGCTCTAGGTCACCGTGCGCGCGCGGCCGCGCGCTTGCCGGCCTCGCGCCCGAAGAATGTCGCATCGGCGAGAGACATTCCCGAGCTGTACCCCTCGCCCCAGCGCGGCAGGCCGCAGGCGGTGCGGCCGGCTGCGTACAGACCGGCGATGGGTTTGCGCTCCGCGTCGAGCACCTCGCCGGTAGGCAGGGTATCGAGGCCGCCGAGGGTGAAGGACGCGTAGAAGCAGTGGTCGATGCGGCAGTCGAGCGCAACGAAGGGCGGCTGGGTCAGGGGCTGGAGCCATTTGGCGGCCTTATGGAACAGCGGATCCACGCCCTGCCCGGCGTAGTGGTTATAGAGGCGCACCGTGGCGGTGAGTGAGTCCTGCGGCAGCTTCAGCTCGCGTTCGACTTCCTCCCAGGTCTCGCCCGCGGCACCGATCTCGATCTTGGCGAGCTCCTGCATCGCGCCCGTCTCATAGGTCGCATGGTCCTGGAGCAGCCAGATACGATCGCCGCGCTGGCGCATGATGTAGCTCGAGACGCGGCCGTGGTAGCAGTCCTCGTTGATGAAGCGCTGCCCCTGGCTGTTCACGAAGATGCCCTTGACCAGCGAGCCCGGGGGGTACCAGGGGACGGTGACGAACCCCTCGCTCATGTTGATCGTGGCGCCCCCGACACTGCCACCGAGCAGGATCCCCGAGCCGTCATCGACAGTACCGAGCGGCCATTGCGAGCGCAGCAGGACGGGGGCATGACGCCGCACCATGTCGCGATTCATGACGAAGCCGCCGGCACACAGGATCACCCCGGAGCGCGCGCGCGCATAGCGCGTCGCGCCGTCCTGGCGCAGCACCAGGCCGTGCGCCTCGCGGCCGTTGTCGGCCACCATGGCCACCGCGCGCGTGTTGTAGAGCACCTGGACGTGCGCCTGTTCGACCCGGGCCGCGAGCCTGTCCATGACATAGCGGCCACCGCCCATGCCCATGAACTTCGGGCAGTGTCCCCGAGGCGCCGGCCGCGCGCGCTCGCTGAAGGGCCACGCTTCCTCGCTCCCGGACCAGATCAGGCAGTCGTCCGTGGCCGGCTCGATGCAGCGCTCGGCGATGTAGGAGTTTTTGTATTCGATGCCCTGCGCCATGAGCCACTCGAAGTGCGCGAGCGAGTGATCGGCGTACAGGCGCGCCTTGGCGGCATCGGCGTTCGGGCCGCCGGCCATAACCAGGTACTGGTAGAGATCCTCGGTCGCATCGCTGAAGCCGGCCGCGCGCTGGATCGGGGTGCCGCCGCCACCGCCGAGATAGATCTCGCCCCCCGAGAGCGCGGACGTTCCCCCGTTGCCGCCGGCGCTCTCCACCAGCAGTACGCGGGCGCCGGCGCGAGCCGCCTCGAGAGCCGCGCAGGCGCCGGCGGCACCGAAGCCCAGCACCAGGACATCGCAGTCATAATCCCAGTGCGCGACCTGGCTCACCGAGGCCGGGTGACTTAAGGAGAAGTGCAGCGCTGTGCTCACCGGCGGGTACTCTGTTTTGGCGATGCCCGGGATTAAGGATAAGGTAGATTCCAGAGCGAATGCAGCCTGTAGGATGGCGTGAGCCGCGTCCATCGCGGCGTGCGCAAGGGGGATCACATGTCACTGCGCCTGGAAGATATCGAGCTCATCCGCCGCCTGAAGTACCGCTACTGGCGCTGTCTCGACACCGGTGACATCGCCGGCATGCGCGACGTGTTCACCGAGGACGTCAAGGTAGACTACATCGGCGGCACCTATCGCTGGCAGATGCAGGGGCGCGAGAAGATCCTCGAGTCGGTCGCTAACTCCTTCAATGCCAACGCCGTCGCCTGCCATACCGGCCACCACCCGGAAATCGACGTGCTCTCGGAAACCACCGCCACGGGCATCTGGTATCTCACCGACATCTTCATCAACCTCGCCGAGAAGCTGCGCACCACGGGCAGTGCACTGTACCGCGACAAGTACCTGAAGAGCGGCGCTCAGTGGCGCATCGCCGAATCGGTATACGAGCGGCTGTATGAGGAGGTCGAGCCGTTCGAGCAGCCACCGCGGCTGACGGCGCACTGGCTCGCCCGCGTCAAACCTCCTGCCGGAGCCGGCCCGCGTGGCTGAGCTTAACGGGCAGGTCGCGCTGGTCACCGGCGCCGGGCAGGGAGTGGGGCAGGGTATCGCGTTGGCGCTGGCGCAGGCCGGCGTAAAGGTCGCGGCCGCCGGGCGCACCGAGGCGAAGCTGCGCGACACCGTACAGCGTATCGGCGAGCGCGGCGGCAAGGCGGTGGCCATAACCTGCGATGTCTTTAGCGCTGAGGACATCACCCGCACCGTGGCAGCCACGGTCGAGGCTTTCGGTGGCCTCGACATCCTGGTGAACAACGCCTACGACGGCGCGTTCGGGCCGCTGCTGTCACTGGATGATGAGGCTTTCATGCGCGGCATCCGCTCCGGCCCGCTGGCTTCTTTCCGCTTCATGCGCGCGAGCTACCCGCATCTGAAGGCGCGCGGTGGCGGCAACATCGTCAATCTCATCACCTCCGCGGCGGTACGCTGGGACTCGTCCAACTACGGCGCCTATGCGGTGGCGAAGCAGGGCATCCGCGCACTGACGCGCGCCGCGGCCGCCGAGTGGGGACGCGACCACATCCGTGTCAATAACATTGCGCCGCTCGCCTCCTCGCCGGCGCTCGCGGCCTGGATCAAGCACGATCCGGAGGCCAAGACCTTTTTCGAGACCGTCGCCCTGAAACGCGTCGGCGATTGTGAGGCGGATATCGGCCGCGCCGTCGTGGCGCTGGTCGGGCCGGGGATGAGCTACGTCACCGGCGCGACTTTGCCGCTCGACGGCGGTCAGGCCTACTTCGGCTGAGCAGTTACAGCGCCGGCTCCGGCGTCTCGTGCAGGCGATACTGGCTCGTGGCGATCACGTCGATGCGGTCGAAGTCGATGAAGCGTGCGCAGCTGGCCATCATGCGCTGCTGGTGTGCCTGGTGACGCGGCTCATCGCCGCTCGCGGCGTAGAAGGCCTGCGAGTCGCGCATGGCCTGCGGCGGGAAGCACTCCTCGACGATGCCGCGGAAGGCCGGTGCCCCCGCGGTCAGGGCCAGCGTCACCACGTTGTGCACGTAAAGGAAGTTCGCCTGCGTCTCGATGCCCACCGGGGTGTGCTCCTCGAACCACACGCGGCGCCATTGCTCATACGTCAGGCGCGGGGGCACCTGCAGGAAAGTCACCTGGCTGAAGCCGAAGGTGCGCTCACCGGCGCGCGCGGGGTGGCTGAGGTTGGGCAGGATGGTGGATTCGGCCACGGCATAGCCGGCGAGGCGGGTGAACTGCGCATGGAGCAGCGCCTCCAGCGGCGCGCGCCGGTAAGCGCTCGTCAGCCACAGCGTCACGATGCCATCGGGCGGGGGCTGCGTGGCGTGCAGGGTGAAGTTGACCAGTGTGCCGCTCATGTCGGTGAAATCGGCGATGTTGAACTGCAGCCGCTGCGCACCGAGCTCACCCAGCCGCGGCGCTGTCTCGCGCAGGAACCGCGTCCGCAGCGTCGCGGCACTGTCAGTCCCGCGCC
The DNA here is from genome assembly GCA_963825385.1 of uncultured Pseudomonadota bacterium. Classification (GTDB taxonomy): domain Bacteria; phylum Pseudomonadota; class Gammaproteobacteria; order Steroidobacterales; family Steroidobacteraceae; genus 13-2-20CM-66-19. Next base: position 1,306,074 of record CAWGSX010000003.1, read on the forward strand.
AGAAGACGTATACAAGCTTTTCCATCGCACTCCCGTGCGCGTGCCGGCGGCGACACGCCCGCGGCAGTGTAGCGGCAAATGCCCGGGGCTGCGCCATTCCGCTGCCACGAGGAGCTAGAGCATGACACCTCATTCATTTGGCCCGATCCGGCAGGTGGCTTGGGTCGTGCGCGATCTGCAGGCGAGCGTGGGCAACTGGCAGCGCCTGAGCGGCGTCGGGCCATGGACCTGCTTCCGCAACGTCGCCATGAACGGCACCTTCCGCGGCGCGCCGGGCAAGGTGCGCATGCACGTGGCTCTCGGCTACCAGGGCGATACCGAGATCGAGCTGATCGAGGATCTCGGCGCGGGACCCTCGCCCTACCGCTCGGCGCAGGGCGCACCGCTCATCGGCATGCACCATGTCGCCTGGTTCAGCAGCGACGTCGCGGCCGACGTCGCGCGCGGGCGCAGCCGCGGGCTGGAGACGGTCTTCGAGGCGGCCAATGACGTCACGCGGGTTGCCTACCTGGAAGACCCCCGCGAGCCGGGTGTCCTGCTAGAGTTCATCGAGATGAACGCGGTGATGCGTGCGGGCCTGGAAGCCCGGCTCGCCGCCGCCCGCAGCTGGCGCGGTGGCGATGCGGTGCAGGTGATCGATCTGGGCGGCTAAACGACGGAGGACCTATGAGTGCCTGGGCCAATGTCAGCTATGACTACCGCGGCGCCGCGGTGCTTGTCACCGGGGGGACTTCCGGCATCGGTGCCGGAATCGCCGCCGCCTACCGTGACGCCGGCGCGGAAGTCACCATAACCGGAACGCGCGCAGCCGCCAGCGAATACAGCCACGATCTCGGCGGCTATCGCTACCTGCAGCTCAGCCTCACCGACAAGGCCCAGATCGCTGCGGTGGCTGCCGCACTGCCGCGCCTGGATGTGCTGGTGAACAACGCCGGCGCCAACTTCATGCTGCAGAACGAGTACGAGCCGGAGGTCTTCGACAAGGGACTGCAGGTCAATCTCTCCAGTGCCTACCGCCTCTCGCACGCCTGTCGCGCTTTGCTGGCGGCCAGTCGGCTGCCCGGCGGCGGCAGCGTCATTGGCATCGCATCCCTGACCTCGTTCTTCGGGCTGGAGGTCGTGCCTGCCTATGGGGCGGCCAAGGCCGGACTGGTGCAGCTGGTGAAGACGCTCGGTATCGCCTGGGCCAAGGACAGCATCCGCGTCAACGCGGTCGCGGCCGGGGTTACCGAGAGCCGCATGACGGCGCAGATGCTGAAGATTCCGGCGATGATGGCGCCGGTGCTCGCCCGCACGCCCCTCAAGCGCGTCGGCCAGCCCCAGGACGTGGCGGGAGCGGTGCTATTCCTGACCAGCGCTGCGGCGAGCTACATCACGGGACAGACCGTACTGGTCGACGGCGGCTACTCGATCGTCGGCTGATGAGCACGCACGAGGACATTCACATCGCGGACCTCGCCGCGCCGCAGCTCAACGAGGCGCAGCGTGCCGCGCTCGCCTGGGGCGAAAGTCAGCCGGTGGAGCTGCGCGCCGAAGCGGTGCTGGCCGCCGCGCGCGCCCGCACCGGGCTGTCCGACTTCGGCGCGGCGGATTTCCACGAGCGACTCGAACTGTTGTGCGCGGAATGGGATGGCGATCGCGCCCTGACCGCCATGCATCGCGCCGTGCTGTTCGGCTATCTCAGCCGCTACGCGAGCAACCGCCTGCTGATTCACGACACGCTGCAGCGTCACCCGCAGATCCTCACCGAAAAGATCGACCGCCCCGTCATCGTCACCGGCCTGCCGCGCTCCGGAACCACACACCTGGTGAATCTGCTCGCGGCCGATGCGCGCTTCCATTCGCTGCCGCTGTGGGAGTCCTACGAGCCGGTGCCGCTTCCTGGGGAGCGGCCGCTGCCGGACGGCACTGATCCGCGCTACGCGCGCTGCGCCGCCGCCTGGGAAGGCATGCGCACCGTGACTCCGCTCCTGGCCGCCATGCATCCGATGGAGCCGGAGCACATCCATGAGGAACTCGAGCTCATGGGGCCGGACTTCGCCTCATACAACTTCGAGTGGCTTTCCATGTCGCCGCGCTGGCGTGACCACTACCTCAGCACCGACCAGACTCCGCACTACGAGTACCTCAAGCGCGTGCTGCAGCTGCTGCAGTGGCAGCGCGGCATAACCGGCAAGCGCTGGGTGCTGAAGTGTCCGCAGCACCTCGAGCAGCTGCCGGTGCTGCTCAAGGTGTTCCCGGATGCGACCGTGGTGTTCACGCACCGCGATCCGGTGGCGGTGATCCAGTCCACCGTCACCATGCAGGCCTACACCCAGCGTATGCAGCGCCCCAAGGTCGAGATGGCGTGGCTGCGTGATTACTGGGTCGGGCGTATCGAGCAGCTGCTGCGCGCCTGTGTGCGTGATCGCGAGCTCGCGCGTCCGGGGCGCAGCGTCGACTGCCCGTTCCACGTCTTCATGCGCGATCCGTGGAAGATCCTCGAAGAGGTCTACGCGAAGGCGCAGCTGCCGCTGACGCCCCAGGCGCGCGCCGCGCTGGAGCAGTACCTAGCGCGGCATCCGCGTGGCAAGGCCGGGCAGGTGATCTACGAGCTCAAGCGTGACTTCGGCGTGGATCCGCACGAGCTGCGCGCTAAGTTCCGCTTCTATTTCGACCGCTTCGACGTGCAGCCCGAGATCCACTAGCCGCCGAGTTGCGCCACGCTGCGCAGGATGGCGCGCACCAGGCGCGCCTGGCGGTCGATGCCGGTTTTCGAGAAAGTCGAGCGCAGGTGCGCACGCGCGGTATTGAGCGTGATGCCCAGATCACCCGCCGCCTCCTGCAGGCTGCGACCGTTCGCCAGACACAGGGCGAGCTGGGCCTCCTTGTGGGTGAGCTCGAACAGCTTGCGGATGGTCTCGACCGGCGGCGGAGACTGCGGTCCTTCCTCCACGCTGATGAATACCGCGACCGCCGGGCTGACACTGGGTTCGTCCGCCTCCACCGACCCGGCGGCCGGCCGGATCATGATGCCGTAATGCCCGGCTCCCGAGGGGCGCCGCGCACGCAACACATCCACGATGCCCGGTTTGGCGGCGCGTCCGACCGTGATGGCACGGCTGATGGCGTCGCGCAGGCGCTGCGCGTCCGCCGGGTGCGTGAGCGCGAGCGTGTCGTTGGCGAGCGTGATGCCGTCCTGGCGGTGCAGGATGTCGCGCGCCAGCGCATTCGTGTGGATCACGTGGCCGGAGGCATCGAGGATGACCGTCGCCAGTGTCAGATGATCCATGGCGTCGGCGTAGATCGCGCGTTCCATCTTCGTGACGTCGAGCGCGGCGTGGGTGCGCATGGCGATGTCGAAGTGCGGCACGAGCTGCTCCACGAAGCGCTTCTCGCCGGTCGTGAAGTTTCCGGCCGCGCGGCCGCGGGTGAGGCGCAGGCGTGCATAGAGCCGGTCCCCGTCACGAACGTCCACACCGAGGTTGTAGATCGCGTCCCAGGGAACCAGATACTCGGTGAAGAAGCGGCTGCGCTCGAGCTGTTCGACCGGCACGAACTCGTGCAGGGTTATGACCTGCTTCTCCGGCAGGCTCACGAAGGGGTCGGACGGAAAATAGCTGTGCGCGTACTGCGCGAGCACCTCGTCGGTGCCACCCCAGGAGTACAGCAGCCCCGCCTCGGCGATGTGCGGGGAACGCAGCAGCAGGGTTGCCGCTGACTTCATGCGCTGTCCGAGTGCTTCGAGGAATTCGCGCCAGCGCTTCGGATCGAGCGCGCCCTCGTGCATGAGCAGGATCAGCCGCTCGCGCAGGTCCTGTGGGCTGCTGGAATCGGCAGGCGAAGTCGCGGTGGCGGTGTGTCGGGAGTGGGGGCGCGGCGCGGCAGGTCGGCTCATGGGTTCGGCTGGATGACGCGGCAATGACCTATTAATAAAGAGTACTCTATATGAGTGATGCCGGCCATGGTGGCCCCGCCGTTACGCTAGCGCGCAGGATTTCCGGACGGCGCTTCAGAGGAGTTTCATGGCACGACTCGACGGCAAGCTGGCACTGGTTACCGGTGCCGCACGCGGCCTGGGTGCGGTGATCGGCCGGGGGCTGCACGCGGCAGGCGCGCAGGTGGTCCTGGCCGACGTGCGCGACGAGGAGGGGCATGCACTGGTGAGTGCACTGGGCGCCCGGGCGCATTATGTCCATCTCGACGTGGCCAGTGAGACCGAATGGCGCGCGGCGCTCGCCGCGGCGGAGCGCTTCGGCGGTGGTCCGGTCACGGTGCTGATAAACAATGCCGGCATCTACCGCACCGGGCCCACCACCGAGCAGAGTGTGGAGGAGTACCTGCAGATCATCCGCATCAACCAGCTGGGCACGTTCCTGGGCATGCGCTGCTGCGTGCCCGGCATGCGTGCCGCCGGGGGCGGTTCGATCGTCAATATTGCCTCGACCGCCGGTATCGAGGGTGTGCCGCTGGCGCTGGCCTATACGGCGAGCAAGCACGCCGTAGTCGGCATGACCAAGGCGGCGGCGCTGGAGTTCGGGCCGGCCAAGATCCGCGTCAACGTCGTGTGCCCGGGCGCGATGCTCACCCCGCTGCTCGCCGAGTCGTTCAACGTCCCGGTACAGGTGCTGGGGGCCGCCCCCTTTCCTAACTCACCGCTCGGCCGCATGGGCGACCCGGCTGAGATCGCGCCCACCGTGGTGTTTCTGGCGGGCGATGACTCCTCTTACACCACCGGCAGCGAGTTCGTGGTCGACGGCGGCATCACCGCCGGCGTCATGATGTCGCGCTGAGCGCCGTACGCATGGCCAGCCGCACGCGTCGTGCCGCCATCGAGGGCTGGTACACCCTGGAGGACCCGCCGCATCTGCTGGGCTCACGTTGCGTGAGCTGTGGGACCTATTTTTTCCCGCGCCTGAGCAGCTACTGCCGCAATCCCGCCTGCGAGGGCACGAGCTTCGAGGAGGTGAAGCTCAGTCGCACCGGCAAGATCTGGTCGTACACCAACGCCTGCTACCAGCCGCCGCCGCCGTACGTCGCGGCCGAGCCGTTCGTACCCTTCGCGATCGCGGCCGTCGAGCTGCTGCCCGAGCGCATGATCGTGCTCGGCCAGATGGCCGCAGGCGTCGAGGTGTCGCAGCTCAAGGTCGGGATGCCGGTTGAGCTGGTGCTCGAGACGCTCTACAGCGAAGCGGACGTCGACAAGCTGGTGTGGAAGTGGAAGCCCGCAGCGGGTGTGCGGTGAGCGGCGAAGTCGCGGTTCTCGGCGTCGGGATGCATCCCTGGGGCAAGTGGGGGCGCAACTTCGTCGAGTACGGCGTCCATGCGGCCCGCGCGGCGCTGAAGGATGCCGGCGTGCGCTGGAGCGAGGTGCAGTACGTCTCCGGGGCGGCGACCATGCGCTGCGGTTACCCGGGCTACGTCGCCGGCGCGACCTTCGCCCAGGCGCTCGGCTGGCAGGGCGCGCAGGTGAATACCTCGTATGCGGCGTGCGCCTCGGGCTCGCAGGCGTTGGCCGCCGCGCGCGCGCAGATTCTGGCCGGTGCCTGCGAGCTTGCCCTCGTGGTGGGCGCCGACACGACGCCGAAGGGCTTTCTTGCCCCGATGGCGGGCTATCGCCCGGAGGATCCGGACTGGGTCCGCTTCCATCTCGGCATCACCAACCCGACCTATTTTGCGCTCTACGCGCGACGGCGCATGGACCTGTACGGCTCGACCGTCGAGGACTTCACGGCCGTGAAGGTCAAAAACGCGGCCCACGGCGCCGGCAATCCCAACGCGCGCTATCGCAAGCGCTTCACCCGCGAAGAGGTCATGGAGTCGGCGATGGTCGCCGACCCGCTGCGCCTGCTGCACGTGTGCGCGACCTCCGACGGCGGTGCCGCGCTGGTGCTCGCCAGCACCGCGTACGCGCGGCGCCACGGCATCCAGGCCCCGCGCATTGCGGCCATCTCCACCGTGACACCGCGCTTCGCCAGCGCCGAGGTGGAGATGCCCGATATCGCCACGGATTCTGCGGCAGCCGCCGCCAGCCACTCCTTCCGCGCCTCCATCGCCACGCGGGCCTACGAGGAGGCGGCGCTGGGTCCCGAGGACCTCTCGCTCGCCGAAGTCTACGATCTCGCCGCTTCCCTCGAGCTCGACTGGTATGAGCACCTCGGGCTGTGCGCGGTCGGTCAGGCGGAGGAGCTGCTGCGCAGCGGAGCGACGCGCATCGGCGGTCGTATCCCGGTCAATGCCAGCGGCGGCCTGGCCTCGTTCGGGGAGGCCGTGCCGGCTCAGGCACTCGCCCAGGTATGCGAACTCGTCTGGCAGCTGCGCGGCCAGGCCGGTGAGCGCCAGGTGGCGCATGCGCGCGTCGGTATCACCGCGAACCAGGGCCTCTTCGGCCACGGCTCCGCGGTGATCGTGCGCGCTTAAGCGCTGAGGGCGGCGCGCAGGTCGGCGCCGACGTCGGCGAGCGCGCGGTTCGCCACCGGCGTGAGGTACGGCATGCTCGCGAAGCCGTGAATCATGCCCAGATAGCGCCGCGCGGTGACCTCGATGCCGGCGCCGCGCAGCCGGTCGGCGTAAGCCTCACCTTCATCGCGCAGCGGATCGAACTCGGCCGTCACCACGGTGGCGGCCGGCAGCCCGGCGAGGGAGGCCTTGAGCGGCGTGACGAGCGGATTGGCGCGCTCACCGGCCTTGGGCACGTACTGATTCCAGAACCATTGCATGTTGTCGCGCCGCAGCAGGTAGCCGGCGGCGAAGGCCTGGGCACTGCCGCTTGCGCATTCCGGATCCAGGCACGGATAGATCAGGGCCTGATAGCGCAGCGCCGGGCCCTGGCGCTCGCGGGCGAGGAGCGCGGTGGCCGCGGCGAGGTTGCCGCCGGCGCTGTCGCCGGCCACCGCGAGGCGCGTGCCGTCGAGGCCGAGCTCGCCGGCGCGCAGGGCGAGCACGTGCAGCGCCGCGTAGCAGTCTTCCAGGGGCGCGGGGAAGGGCGCCTCCGGAGCGAGGCGGTACTCGACGGATGCGACCGCACAGCCGCTGTAGAGGGTGAGGAAGCGGCAGAAGTCATCGTAGATGGCGACGTTGCAGATGACGAACCCGCCGCCGTGGAAGAACACCACGAGCGGAAGGTTGCGCTGCGCACTCGGTTTGTACAGTCGCACGAGCAGGCTGCCGGCGGGTCCCTGCACTTCAAGGTCACGCACCTCGTGCACCGGCGGATTCAGCACCGGCGCGGGGAACTGGCGGAGCATGTCGCGCAGCAGCTGCGGGGTGAGCAGGTCGATGGGCGGGATCGCCCCCATGGGCGAGGCCAGGAAAGCGTGGACTTTCGGATCGAGCTCCAAGGCGTGCTCCCCCCTTGTGCGCGCGTCTAGGCCGTGCGGCGTGCCCGGGACATGTTGAGGGCAAGATCCTCGATCATGTCCTCCTGGCCGCCGACGGTCTTCATGCGGCCGAGCTCGACCAGGATGTCCGCCGAGGGTACCCCGTACTTGGCCCCGGCGCGCTTGGCGAACAGCAGGAACGAGGAGTACACGCCGGCGTAGCCGAGGATCAGCGCGTCACGGTCGATGCGGATCGGGTGGTCCATCATCGGTACGACGAGGTCCTCGGCGACATCCATGAGCTTGAAGACGTCGACACCGGTGACGATGCCCATGCGGGCGGCGACGGCGTTGAACACCTCGAGCGGAGTGTTACCGGCTCCCGCACCCAGCCCTGCCGCCGAGCCGTCGATGCGCCTGGCGCCGGCCTCGACCGCGGCGAGTGAGTTGGCGATACCCATCGCCATGTTGTGGTGGCCATGAAAGCCGATCTCGGTGTCGGCGCGCAGCACTGCGCGCAGCGCGCTGATGCGCGCGGTGACATCGTCCGGCAGCATGTAGCCGGCCGAGTCGGTGCAGTAGATGCAGTTGGCGCCGTAGCTCTCCATGAGCTTACCCTGGCGCGCCAACTCCTCCGGCTCAACCATATGCGCCATCATCAGGAAGCCGACCGTGTCGAGGCCGAGCTTGGCCGAGCGGCGGATGTGCTGCTCCGAGACATCCGCCTCGGTGCAGTGTGTGGCGACGCGCACGGTGCCGACCCCGCAATCGTGGGCGAGCTGCAGGTGTTCCACCGTACCGATCCCGGGCAGCAGCAGCGCCGAGACCTTCGCGCGCTTGAGCTTCGGGATGACCGCGCGCAGATATTCCTCGTCGCTGTGCGCCGGGAAGCCGTAGTTGACCGAGGCGCCGCCGAGCCCGTCGCCGTGCGTCACCTCGATGAGCGGCACGCCGGCCGCATCGAGCCCGGTGGCGACGTCGACCATCTGCTTCAGGGTGATCTGGTGCTGCTTCGGGTGCATGCCATCGCGCAGGCACATGTCGTGCAGCGTGACCTTGCGTCCGCTTAGATTCATGAGGCCCTCGCTGTGGCGTCGAAAGCGCCGCTGATCATCTCTTCGGCAATCAGCTCGCCGGTGCGCAGCGCCGCGGCCGTCATGATGTCGAGATTGCCGGCGTACTTCGGCAGATAGTCGCCCAGGCCCGCCACCTCGAGATAGGTCGAGACGCGCCGTGCCGTCGAACACCGGCCCGTTCTTGAGCGTATAGCCGGGTACGTACTTCTGCACCTCGGCAATCATCGCCTCGATCGAGGCACGGATGCGCGCCTGGTCCGGCTCGCTCTCGGTCAGGCAGTGCACGGTGTCGCGCATGATGAGCGGCGGCTCAGCCGGGTTGAGGATGATGATCGCCTTGCCGCGCTTCGCCCCGCCGACCTTTTCGATGCCGCGCGCGGTGGTGCGCGTGAACTCGTCGATGTTCTTGCGCGTGCCCGGGCCGGCCGAGCGCGAGGCGACGGTGGCGACGATCTCCGCGTAGGCGACGCTCTGCACGCGCGCCACGGCGGCAACGATCGGGATGGTTGCCTGGCCGCCGCAGCTGACCATGTTGACGTTCATCTCGCGCTTGCCCACATGCTCGGACAGGTTCACCGACGGCACGCAATACGGCCCGATGGCAGCCGGCGTGAGATCGATCACGACCACGCCTTGGGCGGCGAGCTTGCGCGCGTTCTCCGGATGCACGTAGGCGCTGGTGGCATCGAAGGCGATGCGGATGCCGTCGCGGGCGAGGTGGGGCAGGAGCCCCTCGATCCCTTCGGCGGTGGTCGACAATCCCTGCTCGCGCGCCTTGGCCAGTCCGTCGGAGGCCGGATCGATGCCGACCATCCACACCGGGCGGATCCAGCGGCTGCGCAGCGCCTTGTACATCAGATCGGTGCCGATATTGCCGGAGCCGATCAGGGCCGCTTTGATCTTTTCCATGATGCGGGGTCCTGCGCGCCTTAGACGAAGAACTCCTGCACGTTCTCGCCCACGTACAGCGCGCCGAGCGAGGCCCCGATGATGGCCGGGTCGTTGGCGACGTGAGCGCGCGCCGCATTGATGTCGAGCCAGTAGCGCACCAGGGGAGAGTCCATGTATATGGCCCGGCCGCCAAGCAGCGGCATGAGCTCATCGCACAGCGCCGCGCAGCGGCGCACGACCTGTGAGGACTCGTAGCGGTAGCGGATGCGGTCCGGGACCGGGATCTCCTTGCCGGCCCGCAGCGTCGCCATCATCTCGTCGAAGCTCTTCATCAGGACCGTCTTCATCTCCAGGATTGCCGACTGCGTGCGCGCGGCGGCATTCAGCGCGAAGGGATCGAGCCTGGTGGACTTGCCGGTGTTGGTCGAGACGCGCTTGGCGGCGACGCCTACGAAGGCGTTGAGGGCACCTTGCAGGGCGCCGATGGCGGCGCTGGAGACTGCGCGCACGAACACCTGCGCCCAGGGGAGGCGGAAGATGACCGCGGTGTTCTGGGCCTGCCCCGGGTTCTTGCACAAAAAGCCGTCCACGGCGCGGTGCGTGCGGTGCTCGGGCACGAAGGCCTTGTCGACCACGATGCCGTGGCTGCCGGTGGCCTGCAGGCCGAAGACGTTCCAGTCGTGCACGATCTGGTAGTCACTGCGCGGCAGGAGGAAGGTGCGCATCTCCGGCGGTCCGCCCGGCTCGGCCGGGGGGATGAGTGCGCCGAGAAAGGTCCACTGGCAGTGATCGCAGCCGCTGGAGAATCCCCAGCGTCCCGAGAGCAGATAGCCCCCGTCGACGCGCTCGACCTTGCCGACCGGCTGATAAGAAGAGGAGACGAGGGTGGCATCGTCCTTACCCCACACATCCGCCTGCGCCTTGCCATCGAACAGCCCGAGCTGGAAGGGGTGCACGCCGATGACTCCATACACCCACGCGGTCGCCATGCAGCCCTCCGCCAGGGTCATCTGAATATCGAAGAACACCTGCGGGTCGTGCTCATAGCCGCCGTAGCGCTTCGGCTGCAGTACCCGGAAGAATCCGGCCTCCTGCATGTCACGGATGGTTTCCTTGGGCAGGCAGCGCGCCGCCACCGCCGCCTCGGAGCGCGACTTCAGCACCGGGATGAGCGCGCGGGCGCGGGCGACCAGCTCTTCACGGGACGGGATCGTGGCCGCGATCGCGGCAGGGGTGGCCATGGGGACCTCCGGCACTTTACGGGCGAATTAGAATGAGAACGGATTTCCGGATCCGGGGAAATATACGCGCCGGTACGGGAGGATACAATCATACGCGTACTTTACGGCCCGGCTAATTACGCATCGTGTAGTGTAAAATAGGCTTAAATTTGCGATTGCAGCGGTACACCGCGGATCAGCTGCGTATTCAAAGCAAGCGAGGAAACATTCCATGTCGCACGATCGTCCGCCGACACCGCCCTACGGCCACGTGGTGAAGCTCAAGCACGGCTACGAGATGCACTATCTGGAGGAGGGGCGCGGGGCGCCGGTGGTGTTCGTGCACGGCAGCGGGCCGGGAGTGAACGCCTACAGCAACTTCTTTCCCAACTACCGCGTGATCGCCGCCGCCGGTTACCGCTCGGTGCTCCCGGACATGATCGGCTTTGGCTGGTCATCGAAGCCCACCGGCATCGACTACACCTTCGAGCTCTTCGTGCCGACCCTGCGTGAGTTTCTCGATCACCTCGAGATAAAGCGCTGCGTGCTGGTGGGCAACTCCCTGGGCGGGGCGATCTCGATGAAGTTCGCGATCGATCATCCGGAGCGGGTCGAGAAGCTGGTGCTCATGGGACCCGGCGGCATCGAATCGCGCGAGACCTATTTCAAGATGCCCGGCATCCAGAAGATGGTCTCGCAGTTCGTCGGCAGCGGTTTCGACAAGCCCGGGCTGAAGCGCCTGATGGAGCTTCTCGCCTATGATCCGAAGTTCGTCACCCCGGAACTGGTCGAGCAGCGCTTCAACGTGCTGCAGACGCAGCCGAAGGACGTGCTGGCGCGCATGGCGATCACCGACCTGTCGCCGGAGCTGTGGAAGATCAAGTGCCCGGTGCTCGGCTTCTGGGGCGTGGAGGATCAGTTCTGTCCGTCCAGCGGCTACGAGAAGATTCTGCGCGCGGTGGCCGACAGCCGCTTCATCATGTATTCACGCTGCGGTCATTGGGCCATGATCGAGCGCAGCGAGGATTTCAACCGCTATGTCCTCGAATTTCTCCAAAGCTGACCGCGCGCGCGCGCCGCATGCCCTGCACGAGGAGCTCGCCGCCGAGCTCTACCAGGCGCTCACCCACCGCCGCACCGTGCCGCCGCTGCGCACGCGCTTTCCGCAGCTCAGTGTCGATGACGCTTACGCCATCTCGCTGGGAGTGCTCGCGCGCCGTGAGCGTGCCGGTGAGCGGGTCATCGGCAAGAAGATCGGCGTCACCAGCGCGGCGGTGCAGGATATGCTCGGCGTGCACCAGCCGGACTTCGGCTTTCTCACCGATCGCATGCACATCGCCAACGACGGCACGGTGCGCATCCGCGAGCGCATGATCCAGCCGCGCGCCGAGGCGGAGATCGCGCTGATTCTGAGCAGGCCGCTCAAGGGTCCCGGAGTCACGCCACAGGACGTCCTCGGGGCCACGGCCGCGATTGCGCCCTGTTTCGAGATCGTCGACTCGCGCATCGCGGCCTGGGATATCCGCATCGTCGATACGGTAGCCGACAATGCCTCGTGCGGGGTGTTCGTGCTCGGCGCTGAACGTGCCGATCCACGCCCGCTCGATCTGGCCGCGCTCAAAGTGCGCGTCTGGAAGAACGAGCAGCCGCTCTCCGAGGGCCTCGGCTCGGCCGTGCAGGGCTCGCCGCTCGCCTCGGTCGCCTGGCTCGCCAATACCCTGGGCAGCTACGGGGTCGAGCTCAAGAGCGGGGACATCATTCTTTCCGGCTCACTTGTGCCGCTCGAACCGGCCAAGGCGGGCGACGTGTTCCGGCTCGAGCTCGAAGGCGTCGGTTCAGCGCGCATCTCGTTCGCGTAGCGCGAACTTCTGTACTTTGCCGGCGGCGTTGAGCGGCAGCTGCGTGACGATCTCGATGACGCGCGGCACCTTGTAGTTCGCCATGTTTTCCCGCGCCCACGCGCTGAGCGCCTGCGGCGTCGCCGCCGTACCCGGGCGCAGCACGATGTAGGCCTTCCCGACCTCGCCGAGCCGCTCATCGGGGATGCCGATCACGGCTGCCTGCGCCACGGCCGGGTGCTCCGCGAACAGCTTCTCGATCTCGGCCGGATAGCAGTTGAAACCGCCGACGATGAAGACATCCTTGATGCGGTCGGTGATGCGCAGGTAGCCGCGCTCATCGAGCACGCCGACATCCCCGGTATGTAGCCAGCCTTCGGCATCAATCGCCGCGGCCGTCGCCGCCGCGTCCTCGAAGTAGCCGCGCATGACGTTGTAGCCACGGACCAGGACCTCACCGGGCTCCCCGGTCGGCACCGAGCGGCCCGCGGCATCGGCGCAGCGCACCTCGACGCCGGGGATGGCGATTCCGCAGCGCGTCGCCACCGTTTCATCGTCGGCACCGTGTGGGCATATGGTGACGACGCCGGTCGACTCGGTGAGCCCGTAAGCGGTCAGCACGCTCTTGAAGCCCAGCTCGTGGCGCATGCGGCTGATCAGCGCCGGCGGCACGCTGGCCGCCCCGGTCACGGCGAGCCGCAGCGAGCTCAGGTCGCGCCGCGGCAGGCTCTCATGCGCGAGCAGACTCTGGTAGAGCGTCGGGGGTCCGGGCAGGACGTTGATGCGCTCGCGCTCGATGGCGTCCAGGGCGCGGCCAGCCTCGAAGACGGCCAGGGGATACATGGTCGCCCCCTGCAGCAGACACGCCAGCCAACCGGCCTTGTAGCCGAAGCTGTGGAAGAAGGGATTCACCCCGAGGTAGCGGTCGCCGCGGGTGAGACCGACAAAGTCACTCCAGGTGCGGAACACCTGCACGTTCTGGCGATGCGTGCTGATGACGCCCTTGGGCTCCCCGGTAGTGCCGGAGGTGAAGAGGATGTCGGCGGTGTCCTGCGGCTGCACGCGCTCGTACGCTGCGCGCACCGCCGCCGGGTCGGCTGCGGCGCCGGCGCGCAGGAACTGCGGCCAGGCATCTGCGGCGGCGCTGCTGCCGCCGCCGCTGAGCAGGATGAGCTGCTCCAGCTGCGGCAGCGATTCCCCGGCCAGAAGCTGCGGGTAATGGGTGCCGAGGAAGTCGCCGACGGTCACGAGGGCCCGGGCGCCGCTGCGGCGCAGGATAAATGCCGCTTCCTTGCCCTTCAGGCGCGTGTTGAGCGGCACCAGCACCGCACCGAGGCCGAGTGCGCCCAGTGCCGCGATCACCCACGCGGCGCTGTTGGGGGCCCACACCGCCACGCGGTCTCCGGCACGGATGCCGCGGGCGCCGAAGGCGGCGCTCGCGCGTACGGCCTCCGCGTACAGCTGCGCGAAGGTGTAGCGCTGCGTGTCCTCGACGAGCGCAGGCTCGCCGGCGAAGTGTGTGGCGGCGTGGATGAGTACGCGCGGAATGGTCAGCGGCAGATCAGCGGGCATACTTTGAAAATAGCAAACCACACCGTACGATGCGAACCATGCAAAAGCCCACGGCGGAGATCCGCCTGCCCGGCGCGGTGGTACTGGTCACCGGCGGCTCGCGCGGCATCGGCGCCGGCATCGCCCGTGCGTTTCTCGGCGCCGGCGCGAGCGTCATCGTCTGCGGCCGCACGCCGCCGGCGCAGCTGCCGATGCAGGGTGAGCGCCGCGCGCAGTTCCTGCCCTGCGACGTGCGCGACCCGGATGCGGTGGCGCGCCTGTTCGCGGCGATCCAGGCGAGCCACGGGCGACTCGATGTGCTCGTCAACAACGCCGGCGGGGGGCCGCCGGGGGAGCTGGCCGCGGCGCCGGCGCGTCTCATCGAGCGCATCATCCAGCTCAATCTCACCGCGCCACTTTTGTGCGCCCAGGCCGCGAACGCGCTCATGCAGACGCAGGCGGAGGGTGGCTGCATCATCAACATCGGCAGCGTGGCCGGTGAGCGGCCCGCGCCGGTCACCGCGGCCTACGGGGCGGCCAAGGCGGGACTGCTGCACGCCACGCAGAGCCTGGCGATGGAGTGGGGGCCGAAGGTGCGCATCAATGGTCTCATCGTGGGCTTCGTGGCCACCGAAAACGCCACCGAGCACTACGGCGGCCCTGAAGGCATCGCGCGCATGGCGGCGATGTTTCCCCTGAAGCGCCTGGCGGAGCCGGCCGACGTCGCCGCCGCGTGCCTGTACCTGGCCTCGCCGCTGGCCGCCTATGTGAGTGGTGCTTTGCTGGCGGTGCACGGCGGCGGCGAGCCGCCACTGTTCCTGCATCTGGCCAGGGGCAGCGGGGCATGAGCGTTCCGCAGCCGCAGGTAGCGCTCGTGACCGGCGCCAGCCGCGGCGCCGGCAAGGGCATCGCGCTGGCACTGGGCGCGGCGGGCCTTACCGTATTCGTCACCGGACGTTCGACCACGACGAGCCTGGGGCGGCTGAGGGACACGCCGCTTCCCGGCACGGTGTTCGAGACGGCCGCGGCCATCGATGCGCTCGGGGGCCGTGGGGTCGCCGTACCCTGCGACCATCGTGACGATGCCGCGGTGCAGGCGGTATTCCAGCGTGTCGCCGAGGAGGCCGGCCGGCTCGACCTGCTGGTCAATAACGCCGCGAGCATCCACGATGCACTGATCGATCCGGGGGGGTTCTGGGAGAAGCCCCTGGAGCTGGCCGACATCCTCGATGTCGGGCTGCGCTCGGCTTACGTGGCGAGCTACTTCGCCGCCCCGCTGATGGTCGGCGCGCGTCGCGGCCTGATCGTGTTCACCTCCTCGTTCGGGGCGAGCTGCTACATGCACGGGCCGGCCTACGGGGCGCAGAAGGCGGGTGTCGACAAGTTCGCCGCCGACATGGCCGTGGACCTCGCCCCCTACCAGGTGGCGGCGGTGTCGCTGTGGCTCGGCCCGCAGCTCACCGAGCGTACCGCGGCGGCCGGCAAGAGCCGCCCGCAGCAGTACGCGGCTTTCCTCAAGCAGGGGGAGACGCCGCAGTTCAACGGGCGCATCATCCATGCGCTGGCGAGTGATCCGCAGCTCATGAGCTTGAGCGGTCAGACGCTGATTTCCGCCGAGCTTGCCGCGCGCTACGGGATCACCGAGGAGGGCGGACGCCAGCCGCCTTCCTACCGCGAGATGCTCGGCGCACCGCGCGCACCACATCCGGCCAAGGTCATGTAGCTTGCACGAGGGGACCTTTTGACTCAGCGATTCTCACAGCGCCAGCTGCGCGACGCCTTCGGGGAGTTCGCCACCGGCGTCACCGTGGTCACCGCCGTGCGGCCGGACGGGGAGCCGGTGGGCATCACCGCCAATTCCTTCACCTCGGTGTCGCTCGACCCGCCGCTGGTGCTGTGGTGTCTGGCCAATGGCAGCAGCGGGGCCGTGGCCTTCGCGCCGGGGGCGCAGTTTGCCGTACATGTGCTCAGCCACGAGCAGCGCGACCTGGCGGTACATTTTGCGCGCCGCGGCGCCGATAAATTCGAGGTCGACCAGCACTGGCGCAAGAACCCGCATCCGCCGCATCTTGAGGGGGCCCTGTGCCGCTTCGATTGCCGCGTGCACGCCATCCACCCGGGCGGTGACCATTTCCTGATCATCGGTGAGGTGCTGGCGCTGACACGCGGCAGCGGCAAGCCGCTGGCGTTTTATGCCGGGCACTTCGGCACTTACAGCATGGACCGCGGTCTGCCCAAGATCGACGTCTGGGACGGGGCCAACGACGGCTGGTTCTGATCAGCCCGGCTGGTACGGACCGTAGCTCGTGTAGCCCTCCGCACCGGCGGTGTACAGGGTCTTGCGGTCGAACGCCGCGAGCGGCCAGCCGTGGCGGAAGCGTGCCACCAGATCCGGATTGGCGATGAAGGCGCGCGCGTAGGAAACCGCGGCCGCGCCCCCGGCGATCGCCGTGCTGCCGGAGGCGAAGTCGAAGCCGTCGTTGAGGATCAGCGCTGCGCCGAAGTGCGTGCGCGCGAGCGCAAAGGCATCCAGTGCAGCATCGGGTGAGCGGATGACGTGTACATAGGCGAGGCCGAGCGGGCGCAGCTGCTCAAGCAGCGCCGCGTAGGTCTGCGCCGGCGCTGCATCCGTCAGATCGTTGAACGGGTTACCCGGACAGATGCGCAGCCCGAGGCGGCCAAAGCCAGTCACCGCACCCAGCGCCTGGATGCATTCGATGACGAAACGCAGGCGGTTCTCGAGCGTGCCGCCGTAGCGGTCGGTACGCGCATTGGTACCCGTGGAGAGAAATTGCATCGGCAGATACCCGGATGCGGCATGCAGCTCGATGCCGTCAAAGCCGGCGCGCAGGGCCGCGCGCGCCGCGGCGGCATAGTCGGCAAGCACCGCGACGATGCCCTCGGGAGTCAGCGCCTCCGGAACATCAAAATCGACCAGGCCAGCGGCGTCGGTGAAAATGCGCCCGCGCGCCGCTATCGCCGAGGGTGCCACGGTGCGCGCCCCGGCGGGCTTGTTGTGGCGGCTGGCGATGCGTCCGGTGTGCATCAGCTGCACCACGATCCTGCCACCGGCCGCGTGCACGGCCGTGGTGACGGCGCGCCAGGCCTTAACCTGAGCCTCGTCGTAAATCCCCGGTGTGCGGCAGTAGCCCTGGCCGTCGGGGCATGGCTGGGTGCCTTCCGTCACGATCAGACCGGCCGCGGCGCGTGCACCGTAGTAGGCCACCGCGAGAGCCGAGGGCACCGCGTCGGCCGCGCCGGCGCGGTTGCGCGTCATCGGCGCCATGACGATGCGGTTGGCGAGGCGCAGCTCGCCCAGCTCGACCGGCGTGAACAGCTCGTTCATCGCCCGCTCAGCGCACGCGGATCTTCGGATCCGGTGCGCCGCGGCGCATGCTGCGCAGGAACTGCCCGAGCGGGGCAGGTGCGGCCACCTCGGCCTCGCCGGCGCGCGGGTTGGCCCAGAAGGCCTTCCAGGACGGCCACAGCTCGTGCCAGGTTCCCTCGTAGCGCGCGCGCCCGGGCCAGCGCATCTTCTGCGCTCCCACGGGCGGATGGTTCAGATCGGTAGCGTACCAGTAGCACGGCAGACGGCGGCGGAAGTACCAGCGTCCGGCGATGCGCTCGTAATCGTCCCAGTACAGCATCTGCATGATTACCCACTCCGCGCCGGTCTCGTGCTCGTTCTTCGAGTACACCACGCCGTGGGCGTGCGCTTTATCGGTGAACTCGATGATGTGGCCCCCGAGGTGATGGGAGGTACCGGTGAACTGACTGCGCAGCATCTCGTCCACCCAGCGCTTGAGGTGCTGGCGCCCGACGCGGTCACGCCCGACGCGGACGTCCGGCGCGAACAGGTTCACGTGCGCGTCCAGATCGCGCATGTCGAGTGACAGCGAATACTTCGCCACCAGCATGCGGATCTCCTCGATCGACTCCAGGCGCTCGATGCGCGCCGCCAGAGCGGCGGAAGAACGCGGCGCGGCACCGCGCGAGGCGGCGGTGCGGCGGTGCTTGCGAGGCGCGGCCATGATTACCCCCCGGGCACGTGCAGCGCCGCGGACTTGCCACCGTCGATGGTGAGCACGCTGCCGGTGATGTAGGCCGACTCATCGCCGGCGAGGAACAGGGCGAGTGAGGCCACCTCGTCCGGCTCGCCGAAGCGCCCGAGGGGCACATCCGCGGCGATGCGCCGGCCCCGCTCGGCCCGAGGACCGGCAAAGCCGGCGGCGGTGGCGGCGGTGTTGATCACGCCCGGTGCGATGACATTGGCGCGCACGTTGCAGGCCGCGGCCTCCACCGCGGTCTGACGCGTGAAATGGATCAGCGCCGCCTTCGCCGCGCCGTAGGCCGCCATGCCACTTAGCGCCAGCAGCCCGCTCACCGAGGCGATGTTGATGATCGAGCCGCTGCGGCGCGGCGCCATGACTTTGAGCGCCGCGCGCGTGGTTACGAAGGCCGCGTCCACGTTGACGCGGAAGTCGGCGCGGAACGCCTCGAGGCTCAGTTCGTCCAGGGGCGCGTAGCTGACCGAGGGGGCGTTGTTGACGAGCACGTCGAGGCGGCCGCGCGCCGCGGCGACCTCGAGGAGGAAGCGCTCGAGACGCTCGTGATCGCCTACGTCAAGTGCCGCCACGGTCACCCCGGCGGGCGCGGCGGCGAGCTCGTGCGCCAGCGCCTCGAGCGGCCCGGCACGGCGCGCGCACAGCGCCACGTGGGCGCCCTCGCGCGCGAAGCGGCGCGCAATGGCCGCGCCGATGCCCTGGCTGGCGCCGGTCACCAGCGCAGTCCTGCCGCTCAGGCGCACGTGCGGATCGCCCGCTCAGGTGCGGGCGATCACCTCAGCACCGAAGCGGCGGATAGACTCGAGCTGCGCCTCCAGCGCCGTCGCCGGATCAAAGCCCCACGGCGCGACACACGCATCGGTAACCCCGAGAGCGGCAAGTCGGCGGAAATCCTCCGGCGTGCGGGCCGCCATGTCGAAGCCGTGGATCTCGAAGTCGCGGCGCTGGTGGGTGCCGGCCGCGCGGCGCAGCGCATCCAGCTCAGCGAGCAGCTGGGTGAGCGTGGCGAGGTCGGTGTTAGCCGATACCCAGCCGTCCCCGAGGCGCGCGGCCCGCTGCAGCGCGGGCTTGGAGTGGCCGCCGACGATGATAGGTACCGGCCGGCTGGGTACCGGGTGCATCTTCATCGGGCCGAAGTCGTAATTCTCGCTGTGGTACTCGAAGTACTCCCCGCTCATGGCACCGCGCAGGATGGCGATGCACTCATCCATGAGGCGACCGCGCCCCTCGAAGCTGACGCCGTTATAGGTGTAGTCCTCCTTCCACGGGCTCAGTCCGGCGCCGAGCAGGATGCGCTCCCCGCACAGCACCGCGAGCGACGAGAGCGCCTTGGCGAGCACCAGCGGCTGTCGGGTCGGTACCTTGAGGACACTCGGGTAGAAGCGGATGCGCTGCGAGACCGCGGCCATCCAGCTCATCGCCACCAGCGGCTCGATGAACGGCATGGCCTCGATGTAGCCGCGGATCATGGAGGTGTCGGCGTAGGGGTATTCCGATTCGGTGCGCTTCGGAAAGAAGAAACTGTCCGGCAAGCCGATCGAGCTGAAGCCTGCCGCCTCGGCGGCGCGGGCGATGGCCTGATAGTCGGGGTAGCGGGCGAAGCCGAGCTGCAGCGTGAAGCGCATGACGAACTCCTGCGATGGCGCGCCACTATAGTCCAGCGCCGCCGCCGGCGGCACCGTCCGCATCGGGGAGGCACCCGCTATTGTGCGGGGGCGCCGGCGATACTTATACTGGAGTCCATTTTTCTGCACCGGGCCGGCGGCAGCCCTGCAGCAGGGGCGCCGCAACAAGGATCGGTCATGGACTTCGTGCACAGCGAAGAGCAGCAGCTGATACGCGCCAACGCCCGCGAGGTGCTCGCCGCTTATGGCGCCGCGCAGCGGCGTGCCGCGCTTGAGGCGCCCGGCGGCTACGATGCGGCACTGTGGCGGCAGATCTCCACCGAGCTCGGCTGGTGCGGGCTGGCGATCCCTGAAAGTGACGGCGGCGCGGGCTTGGGCTGGATCGAGCTGTGCATCCTGCAGGAAGAGCTCGGACGGCAGCTCGTGGCCGCGCCGTTTTTCTCCACGGTGGCCCTGGCCGGGGCACTGATCGCCGCCCTCGCTCACGGCCCCCAGCGCCGCGCGCTTCTCGGACGCATCGCGCAGGGCGGGGTGCGCATCGCCTGCGCGCTCAGCGGCGAGCGCGGCGAGCCGCCGCCTCACGGGGTGAGTGCGCGCCTGGTGCGCCACGGCGGCCAGCTGCAGCTTTCGGGCACCAGCGATTTCGTCATCCATGCCGACAGTGCCGATCTGCTTCTGGTGCTGGCGCACGCCGGGGCTGAAGGTGTGCGCGCGCTCGTGCTGCCGCGCGACACACCCGGCATCACGGTGACACCGCACGCGATGCTCGATCTCACCCGTCCCATGGCTGCGGTCGCCTTTCAGGACGTCCCGGTCACCGCCGCGCAGCTGCTCGGGGAGCGCGCCGATGCCGCAGCGCTCGCCCACGCGCTGGACCGGGCCCGGATCGCGCTCGCCGCGGAGGCACTCGGTGGGGCGGAGCAGGTGCTCGAGGCCACCACCGGCTACGTGCAGCAGCGCGTGCAGTTCGGCCGTGCCATCGGCAGTTTTCAGGCGATCAAGCATCGGCTCGCGGACATGATGGTGCAGGTCGAGGCGGCAAAGTCTGCCGCCTGGTACGCGGCGTGCGTCGCGGACGAGAACGAGGCGGAACTTGCCGAAGCGGCGGCGATCGCCAAGAGCTACTGCTGCGATGCCTACTTCGAATGCGCCGCGAGCGCGATTCAGCTGCATGGCGGGATCGGCTACACCTGGGAGCACGAGATGCACCTGTACTTCAAGCGCGCCCGCGCCACGTCCCTGCTTCTGGGCAGTCCCGCGTGGCTGCGCGAGCAGCTGCTGCGCGCGCTCGATCTCGGCGCGGCCGCCGCGCCGGCCTGGTAGGGGAAGCCGGTGAGACTCGGATTCACCGCCGCCGAGGAGCGTTTCCGCGGCGAGGCGGCCGGCTGGCTCGAGGCGCAGCTCTCGGGACCCTTTCGGGACGTGCGCGGCATCGCCGGCCCGAGTGGTCAGCTGCAGCGGCGCATGGAGTGGGAGCGAGCTCTCGGGGCCGCGCGCTACAGCTGCGTCGGCTGGCCGCAGGAGTTCGGCGGACGCGATGCGACGCTCGCCGAGCAGGTGATCTTCGCCGAGGAGTATGCCCGCGCCCGTGCGCCCTGGCGCATCGGACACATGGGGGTCGAGCTCGCCGGTCCCACCATCCTCACCTTCGGCACCGCCGCCCAGAAGGCGCGCTTTCTGCTGCCGATCGCGCGTGGTGAGGAGTTCTGGTGTCAGGGCTACAGTGAGCCGAACGCGGGCTCGGATCTGGCCAACGTGCGCACGCAGGCTGCTCTGGCCGAGACGGCCGACGGCGCGAGGTGGGTGGTCAACGGCCAGAAGACCTGGACCTCGCTCGCCCAGTTCGCCGACTGGACATTTCTTCTGTGCCGCACGCTAGAGGGCTCACGCGGGCATCGGGGGCTCACCTACCTGCTGGTGCCGATGCGGCAAAGCGGCGTGACGGTACGTCCGATCCGCCAGATGACCGGAGACGCGGAGTTCAACGAGACCTTCTTCGCCGACGCGCTCACGGCTACGGACAATGTGGTGGGCGCGGTGAACGATGGCTGGCGCATCGCCATGGGGACGCTCGCCTTCGAGCGCGGCGTGTCGACCCTCGGGCAACAGATGGGATTCCGCAACGAGCTCGATGCCGTGATCGCTGCCGCCCGCGAGAACGGGGTGCTGGGCGAGCCGCTGCTGCGCCAGCGCATTGCGCGCGCGCACGCGGAACTGAAACTGATGCGCTACAGCGCGCTGCGCATGCTGTCGAGCGCTCAGGCCGGGCGCCTGGCCAACGAGGCCTACACCTACAAAATATTCTGGGCCAGCTGGCGCCGCCGCCTCGGCGAGCTCGCCGCCGACGTGCTCGGCCCGCGCGGCGAGATCGCGCGCGCGGCGCCGTACGAGTGGGATGCGCTCATGAACGTGTTCCTGGCCTCACGCGCCGACACCATCTACGGCGGCACCAACCAGATCCAGAGGAACCTCATCGCCGAGCGGGCGCTCGGGCTGCCGCGCGAACCGCGCGGGAGCTGAACCCGTGAGCGCCCCGTCCGCAGCCCTGTCGCTGACGCCCGCACCGGCCTCGCGTCGTGCCGACGGCAAGGCGCGCGTGCGCGGGGCGCTGCTCGGGGCCGCCCGCGCGCTGTTCGCGCGCCAGGGCGTCGCCGGCACCACCGTCGATGACATCGCCCGCGCCGCGCAGGTCTCGCGCGCGACCGCCTTCAATTATTTCCCCTCCAAGCAGGCGCTGCTCGAGGTGCTGGTGCATGAGATGGAGGCGCGTTTCCTGCATGTCATGGATGCGCAGTTCGACCGCCCGGCGAGCGCGGCCGCGCGTCTTGCGGCACTGTTCGGCTGGACGGCCGCCAAGGTGGAGGAGACGCCGGAACTCTCGCGGGTGCTCATCGGGGCGTCCGAGACCACCTTCGGGGCCGCAGCGGATTCCGGGGTGCGCACCGCGCGCACGCACCGCGCGTTCGTACGGGTGCTCGACGCCGGGCGTCGCGAGGGCAACGTGCGGCGCGATGTCCCGACCGCGGTGCTGGCCGAGATCGTGGCCGGCACGTACGCCGGCATCCTGCACGCCTGGCGGGTGCGGGCGAACTATCCGCTGCGCCGCCGGCTGGACGCGGCGGCGCTGGTCCTGGCGCAGCTGATCGCCCCGCCGGGGCCGGCCCGTCGGCGCGGAGCGTTGCGGTGAGCCTTGAGTTCCTGGATCTCGCCCCGCCGGCGCCCGGCAGCGCCGTCGCTGGCCCCGCGGGGCTGCGCTGGATCCGCCTGCCGGTGCCCGGGCCGCTGGCACACATCAATGTGTGGCTCGCACCGGGGGCGCGCGGCTGTGTGCTCATCGACACCGGCCTCAATCAGCCCGAGACCGAAGACGCCTGGGCGCAGCTGGCCATTTCGGAACAGCTGGCCGGGCGACTGAGCGCAATCGTGGTGACCCACCACCATCCGGACCACCTCGGCATGGCGGCGAGCCTGGCGCAGCATTACCAGGTCCCGGTACGCATGAGCGCGGCGGCGCACGCCGCGGCGCTGCGCTCGACGCAGGCCGCGGTGGGCGTCTCCGAGCAGATGCTGCTCGCCTACCGCGACACCTGGGGCGTGGACTTCGGGGCGCTGGTGCTGCGGGCGCGCGGCGGCGGCGCCTACGACCGGCTGGTGAGCGGCATTCCGGCCGCGGCGGCCTTCATCGGCGAGGGCGACACGCTCGAGGAGTTGCGCGATCCGTGGCGGGCGAGCCTGCATCACGGGCACGCCGAGGGCCACGTCTGCCTGCATTTGGCATCTGCCGCGGTGCTCATCAGCGGCGATCAGCTGCTGCCCTCGATCTCGAGCAATGTCAGCCTGTATCCGGGCGCAGGCTCCGACGACCCGCTCGCGGACTTTCTGGCCTCACTCGAGCGCCTGGCGCAGCTGCCGCCGCACACGCTCGTGCTGCCGGCCCACGGTCAGCCCTTCAGGGGTGCGGCCGCACGGGCGGCGCAGCTGCGCGCCGGGCACGAGCAGCGGCTCGCGCAACTAAGTGACTTTGCGGCCGTGCCGCGCACCGTGCCGCAGATCGTTGCGGCGCTCTTCGGCGCGCGCAACCTCGAGGGCTGGAACAGCCTGCTCGCCTACGGGGAGACCCTGGCGCACATGCGCTACCTCGCCGCGCGTGGGCAGCTGGCACGGCTGACTGCGCGTGACGAAGTTCACTGGCAGCGCGCCTGAGCGGCGCACCGCGCGTTCCGCTGGCAAAAAGAAGGAGCGGTCAATGAGCGACAGCCGAATCAACCTGCTTCTGGATGAGAGCGCCCTGCGGCGCACCGCCGAGCTCTATGCACAGGGCGCCGACCGGCGCGACAAGGCCACCTGGGCCGCGATCACGACCGAGGACTGCGTGATCGAGGCGCCGGGCATCCGCCTGAACGGGCAACGCGAGATCGTGGCCGCGCTCGACATGATGGCGCGCCTGTACGTCACGACCCAGCACCGCGTGCACAACCAGATCGTCAGGGTGAGCGGTGATGAGGCCCACGGCGAGACCTACGGGACCGCCGACCACGTGAGTGTCGCTGCGGGGGCGCGCACGCTGCTGCACTGGGCGATCCGCTACCAGGACCGCTGGCGGCGCGAGGACGGGGCGTGGAAGTTCGCGCATCGCTTCCTCATCCTCGACTGGACCGAGACGCGCGCGCTGCCGCCGTGAGGTTGGTCAGAATTTGAACGTCGACAGCAGCAGGCTCGTCTCGCTTTGCGAGATACCCTCGATCAGCCGGATGCGGGCCAGCACGCGGTCGAAGGCCTCCAGGCTCTCGGCGCGCAGCTCCGCCACGATGTCCCAGCGACCGTTGGTGCTGTAGAGCGCGGACACCGCCGGCTCGCCGCGCAGCGCCTTGATCACGGCGTCGAGCTGGTTGCCCTCAACCGCCACGGTGGTGAAGGCGCGGACGCGCTGCTCCTCGACGTCCGGCTTCAGCCGCACGGTGTAACCGACGATCGTGCCCCTGGCCTCCAGCCGGGCGAGCCGGTTCTGCACCGTACCGCGCGCCACGTGCAGGGTCTTGGCAAGCGAGGCGACCGAGGCACGGGCGTTGTTGCGGAGCAGGGCGATCAGAGCCCGGTCGGTGTCATCCATGAATCGGTCCCCATTTGATCATATCGACAATTATGTATGACAATATGATCAACTACCATGATCTTATGATCAGTTTTCTGTCTTTATTTTGGTTGTGCGCCCCCCGAGCATAGTCATCCCGCGCCGCCACCGCTGGCGGTCGGGCTTCTTGAGGGGGACGGGACATGGTGGATTTCATCGGCATCGAGCGCATCTCGCAGCTGGTCGCGCGGCGCGGACCGGCCCGCTTCATCGCGGAGCTCGCACGCGAGATCGAGGCGGACTTCTGTCGCTGGGAGCAGTTCGACAAGTCTCCGCGTCATGCCAGCCACTCACCCGTCGGGGTCATCGAGCTGATGCCCGCCTCCGACGGTCGGCTCTATGCCTTCAAGTATGTGAACGGCCACCCCAAGAACACCGCCGTCGGGCTTCTCACCGTGACCGCCTTCGGCGTGCTGGCCGATGTCGCGACCGGCTACCCGCTGCTGCTGTCCGAGCTGACGCTCACCACGGCACTGCGCACGGCGGCCACCTCGGCGCTCGCGGCGCGGCATCTGGCGCGTGCCGACAGCCGCGTCATGGCCCTGATCGGCAACGGCTCGCAGAGCGAGTTCCAGGTCATCGCCTTCCATCATCTCCTCGGCATCCGCGAGGTGCGGCTGTTTGATGTGGATGCGGCGGCGAGCACCAAGCTCGAGCGCAACCTCGCGCAGCTGCGCCTGCCGGGCCTGCGCGTGGTGCGTGCCGCTTCCACCGCCGCGGCCGTGCGCGGCGCGGACATCGTCACCACCGTGACCGCCGACAAGTGCAACGCCACGATCCTGACCGCGCCGATGATCGAGCCCGGGATGCATCTGAACGCCGTCGGCGGTGACTGCCCGGGCAAGACCGAGCTCGAGCGCGCGATTCTGCTGCGGCCGGATGCGCGTGTCGTGGTCGAGTACGAGCCGCAGTCGCGCATCGAAGGCGAGATTCAGCAGCTGCCGGCGGAGTTTCCCGTGAGCGAGCTCACGCAGGTGCTGTGCGGACGTGTGCCGGGCCGCACCGGTGCTGCCGAGGTCACCATCTTCGATTCGGTCGGCTTCGCCCTGGAGGACTTCTCGGCGCTGCGCTACCTCATGCGCATTCACCAGCAGGAGCGCGGCGAGAAGCCGCAGATTGACCTCGTGCCCGAGCTCGAGGATCCGAAGGACCTCTTTGCGCTGCTCGCGCCGGCACCGCTGCCGCGGCGCACGAGCGGCCCGGTGTCCGCGTGAGCGCGCCGCGCCGCAGCGCCGCGCTGATCGGCGCCCCGACGGATGTCGGTGCCGCTGACCGCGGCGCTTCCATGGGGCCCGAGGCACTGCGGGTGGCGGGACTGGCCGACGCGCTGCGCGCCCGCGAACTTCTGGTCGAGGACCTGGGCAACCTTGCCGGTCCGCCCAATCCCTGGCAGCCCCCCGAGAACGGCTATCGCCATCTGCCGCAGGTTGCACGCTGGAACGAGCAGGTGCACGCCGCCGTCTTTGCGCAGCTGCGCGGTGGGCGGCTGCCGATCCTGCTCGGCGGCGATCACTGCCTGAGCGTCGGCTCCATCAGTGCCGTCGCGCGTCACTGCCGCGAGCAGGGCAAGAAGCTGCGCGTGCTGTGGCTGGACGCGCACGCCGATTTCAATACCCCGCAGCTTTCCCCGAGCGGCAACGTGCACGGCATGCCGGTCGCCTGCCTGTGTGGCTTCGGGCCGGCCGAGCTCACCGGGATAGGCGGGCTGACACCGGCGATCGAGCCGGGCTGGGTACGGCAGATCGGGATCCGCAGCGTCGATGAGGGCGAGAAGCGTTTCGTGCACGAGCAGGGGCTGGACGTTTTCGACATGCGCTACGTCGATGAGCTCGGTATGCGGGCCACCATGGAGCAGGCGCTCGCCGGCCTCGACGCCGACACCCACCTGCACGTGAGCTTCGATGTGGATTTTCTCGACCCCGAGATCGCCCCGGGCGTGGGCACGCAGGTGCGCGGCGGTCCGACGTACCGCGAGGCGCAGCTGTGCATGGAGATGATCGCCGATACGCGCCGGCTCGGCTCGCTCGATGTCGTCGAGCTCAACCCGGCGTTCGATATCTGCAACCGCACCGCGCGGCTCGCCGTCGATCTGATCGAGTCACTCTTCGGCAAGAGCACCCTCGTGCGCCGCCCGGTGTGGCGGCGCCCGGAGCGCCCGCCCGCGCAGCGTCGGCGCGCTTCGCCCCTCGCCGCGCTGTAGGCGCGCGCGCCCGGCCGCCGGGCGCCGCCTCAGGAACCGGGCTGCAGCTGCATGTGCACCCGAAAGCCCGGCTGCCAGTGGCCCTTCACCCGAAAGTCGGTCGCCACATCGTAGGCCTCCTCCCCGGAGCGCACCCAGCGGCTGCGGATGCGCTGCTCGGTGCCCTTCTCGCTGTAGCGGCTGGCAGGAAAGACCAGCGCCTCGCCCTCGCGCTGCACCGTGCCGCGGCTGAAGCCACCGCCGCTCTCGATGTACAGATACTGCAGCTCGTTGCGCACGCTGTCCCACACGTAGAGCGACTCACCGCGGCCCGCCTCCGCCCCGTCGGGGCGATGCAGCACGTGCTGATCGCGCACGAACTGCCCGCCGTAGACCCAGCTGAAGCAGTGCTCGTCGGTCATCTGCCCGCCGGGAAAGGTGCCACGCCAGCAGTGCCCGACCAGGAAGGCGAGCGCCTCATAGGGGGAGGGGGGCGGATCAACGCTTGCGGCGCTGCTGGCGGTTGCCGCGAGCAGGGCCACGCACACGGCGGCTGGAAACTTCATGTTCACTCCTCTTGTGATCGTTGGCGTCGGGGTGGTGGCGCGGCGCACAGGCCGCACCCTCGGCAAGCAGCCGGTCGAAGTACGCGCGCAGCTGCCGCACGGCGTTGTCGAAGCTCGAAAGCCGCCGGTAGGTGCGTGCCTGCATGACCGCACCCTCCATGGTGGTCAGCACGAACTCGGCGAGCTCGCGCCGCTGCACGCTGAGCGGCAGGCGTGCTCCGGCGGCGAGGAGGCATTCCTCGACCGCGTCGGTCCAGGCGGCGAAGTTGGCGGCCAGGCGCTCACGCACCGGCAGGTCCGGCTCGTGCAGCTCGAGGGCGAGACTGCCGATCGGACAGCCGTAGAAGCAGTCGGTATCGGCGAGGGACTGGCGGTAGCGCGCGAGCAGCGCGAATACCCGCTCGATCGGATCATCGACCCCGCGCCACGCCGGGTCGAGCAAAAGCGCGCGGATCCCGCCGTGGTAGGCGTCGAGCACGGCGAGCAGCAGATCCTGCTTGCCGGGGAAAAAATGATAGAGGCTGCCGCTGTTGACCTTGGCGGCGTGCAGCACGTCGGCGACGCTGGTCGAGCCGTAGCCCTTCTCCCAGAACAGGCGCATCGCCGTGAGCACCAGGCGGGTGCGGGTATCGGCCGGCGGGACTTGATTGGTCATTCAAGTGAAGCTTAGTGCCACTTGAATGATCAGTCAACTCGTGCCGGCGGGTCCCTGTGGCGCGAGCGCGCAGCGCAAGGCGGCGCCGGCCAGCAGGCGCGTTGAGTCAAGGGTCGGCAGGGGCGAGTTGTCATCGTTCATGAGCAGCGGGATCTCGGTACAGCCGAGCACCACCGCGTCGCAGCCGGCCGCACGCAGGCGCCCGTAGACGCCCTGGAAGTACTGCACCGCGGCTGCGCTGAACACCCCGCGCACCAGCTCCTGCATGATGATGCGGTCAATCTCATCGCGCTCGGCCTCGCTCGGGCGCAGCCAGGCCACGCCATGCGCGGCGAGCTTCTCGGGGTACACCTCGCTTTGCACCAAGGAGCGCGTCCCGCTCACACCGAGGCGGCGGAAGCCGCGGCGCACCGCCTCCTCGGCCACCACCTCGGCAATGTGCAGCCAGGGCAGGGGGCTCCGGGCGCGGATGCCCGGGAGGGCCTGATGGATGGTGTTGTCCGGGCAGATGAGGAAGTCCGCGCCGGTGCGCGCGAGCTTCTGCGCCGAGGCCAGCATCAGCTCGCCCACCGCGGGCCAGTCCCCGGCGTCGATGAGCGGCAGGTAGGCGGCGAGCGGATAGGTGTGTACGGAAACTTCCGGGTGGTCGTAGGGGGCGAGATAGCGCTCGCCCTCCAGGCACACGGTGCGGTAGCACAGCGCTGCGCCCT
Source organism: uncultured Pseudomonadota bacterium (assembly GCA_963825385.1). GTDB lineage: Bacteria > Pseudomonadota > Gammaproteobacteria > Steroidobacterales > Steroidobacteraceae > 13-2-20CM-66-19. The sequence continues at coordinate 1,334,878 of CAWGSX010000003.1, forward strand.
CAGCGGAACAGCCCACGATGCCGACGTGCCGCCTCATGAGCCGTGATTGTAGCCTGCCGGTGCGGGATCTTCCGCGGCAGGCCGCTTGGCGGCGCCGGCGTGTGCGGCATAATGCGACGCTTGCGCACGCCTCTCAACCTATGCGGCCTCCTCGCCGGCCTTGCGGCCTGCAGCGCCGCGGCGGTGCACGCCGCCGCGCCCGATGCGATCTTCGTCAATGGCCGCTTCGTGACCGCGCTCGCCCCCGGCGGCCGGACGCCGCTGGAGGCTACCGCGCTCGCCGTCAGCGCCGGCCGGGTGGTATTCGTGGGCGGCGATGCTGCGGCCCGGGCGCTCGCCGGACCTGGCAGCCGCGTGACCGACCTGCACGGTGCCTTCGCCATGCCGGGATTCAACGATGCCCACCTGCACCTGGCGGATGCCGGTGCGACGGCGCTCGCCACCGACCTGCGCGGCGTCACGTCCCTCAAGGAGATGCAGGCGCGCATCGCCAGCGCCGCACAGGCGGCGCCGGGCGGGGCGTGGCTGCGCGGCGGCGGCTGGGACCACACGCTGTGGCCGTCGGCGGCGTTGCCGCAGCGCGCCGATCTCGATGTCGTCACGGCCGGTCACCCGGCGTTCCTCGAGCGTATCGACGGGCATATCGCGGTGCTCAACAGCGCCGCGCTGAACGCGCTGGGTCTTAGCGCCGCCAGCGCCGATCCGCCCGGTGGCCGTCTCGACCGTGACGCGCACGGCGAGCTCACCGGCATCGTGCGCGAGACCGCGCTCGCACTCGAGGCGCAGATCCCGCCACCGAGCGCGGCGCAGCGGCGCGCGGCCCTGAAGGTCGCACTGGCCGACGTGGCGCGCCACGGCCTCACCTCGGTGCAGGATTACTCCGGGTGGGAGGACTTCCGCGCGCTCGAGGAACTCGAGCGGGCCGGACAGCTCACCGCCCGCGTCAGCGAGTGGCTCACGTTCAACGACCCGCTGCCGCTGCTCAAGGTGCATCGCGCCGCGCACCCGGCCGACGACCCGCTGCTGCATACCGGCATGCTCAAGGGTTTCATGGACGGCTCGCTCGGCTCGCGCACCGCCGCACTGCTCGCGCCCTACAGCGATGACCCGGGCAACTCCGGCCTCGCGCGCTACGATGACCAGGCACACCTGGATGCGATGACGGTGGAGCGCGCCCAGGCCGGCTTCCAGATCGGTTTTCATGCGATAGGTGACCGCGGCGTGGCCATGGCGCTGCACGCCTTTGCGGCCGCGCTGGCGGCACTGCCGCCGGCGGCACGTGAGGCGGCACGTTTCCGCATCGAGCACGATCAGGTGATCACGCCCGCCGAGCTCGCCGAGCAGCAGCGCCTGCAGGTGATCGCCTCGATGCAGCCGAGCCACCTGCTCTCGGACCTGCGCTGGGCGGCCGCCCGGCTCGGGCCGCAGCGCGCCCGCTATTCCTACGCCTGGCGCAGCATGCTCACGCACCACATTCCGCTCGCCTTCGGCACCGATTACCCGGTCGAGGCGGTCTCGCCGCTGCGCGGGCTGTACGCCGCGGTGACGCGACTGCCGGAGCCAGGCGCCGGCGCGCCGACCGCGGCTTACTATCCCGAGCAGCGTCTGAGCATCGACGAGGCGCTCGCCGCGTACACGTTCGGCTCCGCCTTCGCTGAGAAGATGGAGCACGAGAAGGGCACGCTCGAGATCGGCCACTTCGCCGACTTCGTGGTGCTCGACCGCGATCTGCGCACCTGCCCGGCGCCGGACCTGCTCAAGGCCCGTGTGCTGCGCACGGTGGTGGGCGGGCGCACGGTGTACGCGGCCGACACGCCGCAGTCCTAACTCAGGCAAGCACATGCAACACAAGAAACTGCCTCTGGCCGCGTGCTGCGCGGCGCTGCTGCTGGGCTGCGCGCCGCAGCCGCATCTGGCCCCCGCGCCGGGCGCGCTGCTTAACTACCCGCCCGCGCCGCGCGGCGCCACGGTCGATGAGTACGGCACGGTCCGCGTACCCGATCCGTATCGGCCGCTCGAGCAGCTGGATGCCCCGGCAACCCACGCCTGGGTTCAGGCGGAAGCTGCGCTGACGCAGTCCTACCTCGCGGCCATCCCGCAGCGCGCGGCGCTGCGCACGCGCATCGCGCAGCTTTATCACTTCGAGCGCACCGGCGTGCCCTTCAGCGAGAACGGCCGCTATTTCTACACCGACAACAGCGGCGAACAGAACCAGGGCGTGCTCCTGAGCGTCTCCCCACTCGGCGGCTTCGAGAGCGTGGTGCTCGATCCGAACGTGCTGCCGACGGACAACAACCCCGTGGTCGTGGGTTACGTTGCGAGCCGCGACGCAACCCTGCTCGCCTACGGCGTGTCTGCCTCGGGGTCGGACTGGACCGACTGGCACATCCGTGATCTTGCGACCGGCAACGACCTGCCGGACGTGCTGCGCAACACCAAGTACTACCGTCCGCTGTTTAGCCGCGACGGGCGTGGCCTTTACTACAGCGCCTTTCCGGCGCCGCGTGCCGGGGAGGAGCTGAGCGCGGCCGATCTCGGCAACGCCATCTACTACCACCCCCTCGGTGGCGCGCCGGATCGCGACCCGCGGGTGTTTGCCGACCCGGCTCACCCGGACTGGCAATACGAGCCGCGGCTTTCCGATGACGGGCGCTGGCTGGTGCTCATGGCCGGGGAGGGTGAGGTTGGCGACAAGGGCTTGGAGGACGTGTACGTGATCGATCTGCGCGCCTCCGCGCCACGCGCCGTGCCCGTGGTGCGCGGGTTCCGCGCCGCCTTCGAGTACGCCGGCAGTGATGCCGGGACGCTGTATTTTCTGACCTCACTCGATGCGCCCAACGGCCGCATCATTGCCATCGATCCGCAGAACCCGGCGAGCGGCAACTGGCGCGCGGTGGTGGCGCAGGGGACGGATGCGATTGCGCTCGGCGCCGGCAGCGTGACCCTGGTCAACCACGAGCTGATCGTGAGCTCGATACACGACGCACACAGCCGGGTGCAGCGCTTCGGCACCGACGGCAGTGCGCATGGGGAGATCACGCTGCCGGGCCTCGGCACGGCCGCCGGGTTCACCGGACATGGCGAAGACCGCGAGACCTTCTACGCCTTTGCCGACGTCACGCGCGCGCCGACCGTCTACCGCTACGACTTCGCCAGCGGCACGAGCAGCGTGTTCCGCGCGCCGCGCGTCGCATACGATCCCGCGCAGTTCGAGCAGCGCCAGGTGTTCTATCCGAGCAAGGACGGTACGCCGATCCCGATGCTGCTGGCGTTCCGCAAAGGCATCCGGCTCGAGCGCGGTAACAACCCGCTGTTGCTGACCGGTTACGGCGGTTTCGGGATTTCCAACCTGCCGCGCTTTGATCCCGCCGTCATCGCCTGGATGGAGCACGGTGGCGTGTTCGCGGTCGCCAACATCCGTGGCGGCGGCGAGTACGGCGAGAGCTGGCACCGCCAGGCGACGCTCACGCACAAGCAGGTGGTGTTCGATGACTTCATTGCCGCGGCGCAGTGGCTGATCGGCCACCGCTACACCTCGGCCGCGCGCCTGGCGATTCACGGCCGCTCCAACGGCGGGCTGCTGGTGGGGGCGTGCCTGGTGCAGCGGCCTGATCTGTTCGCAGCGGCCGTCCCGCAGGTCGGGGTTCTGGACATGCTGCGCTTCAACCGCTTCGGCCAGGGCGCGGGCTGGGAAGGGGATTACGGCTCACCCCAGGACCCGGCGCAGTTCCGCGCCCTGTACGCCTATTCGCCGCTGCATAACGTGAAGAGCGGCGTGAAGTACCCGGCGACGCTGATCATCACCGGGGATCACGACACGCGCGTCATGCCCATGCACTCCTTCAAGTTCGCAGCGGCGCTGCAGGCGGCGCAGGCCGGACCTGCGCCGGTTCTGCTCATGGTCGACGTCGCCTCCGGCCACGGTGGCGGCGAGACCATGAGCCAGGCGGTCACACAGAAAGCCGACATGTACGCCTTTCTTTTCAAGAATCTCGGGATGCCCAGGATCAGGCACTGAATGCGGCGCGCGGCGCGGCGCGTGGGCGCCATCTCTCATCCGTAAGAGGGCCGCGCGCCGCTTTTGGCCCGCGGCGCCGCTGCCCGGCACGTGCCGCCCTTGCTATGGTGTGGAGCACCAGGCGGACTGCCGGAGAGCTGCGATGAGTGACCTGTCCAACTTTCCCGTGACCGGCAGATGGCCGGCGCGCCACCCCGAGCGGCTGCAGCTGTACTCGCTGCCGACGCCCAACGGCGTCAAGGTATCCACGATGCTGGAGGAGTGCGGACTCTCTTACGAGCCGCACCTGGTCAACTTTGAGACCAACGAGCAGAACTCGCCGGAGTTTCTGTCCCTGAACCCCAACGGCAAGATCCCGGCGATCCTGGATCCGAACGGCCCTGGTAACCAGGCACTCGCGCTGTTCGAGTCCGGCGCCATCCTCATCTACCTGGCCGACAAGACGCAGCGCTTCGTCCCCGCCGACGCCGCGGCCCGCTACCAGACCATCCAGTGGCTGATGTTCCAGATGGGCGGTGTCGGGCCGATGTTCGGGCAGGTCGGCTTTTTCTATAAGTTCGCCGGCCGGGAATACGAGGACAAACGGCCGCGCGACCGCTACGTTGCCGAGGCGCGGCGGCTGCTCGGCGTGCTCGACCGGCGCCTGGCGCAGCACCAGTGGCTGATGGATGAATACAGCATCGCCGACATGGCGCTGTTCCCCTGGGTGCGTGGGCTGATCGGGTATTACGGGGCCGGGGAACTGGTGGGCTTTGCGCAGTTCACCCACGTCGCGCGTGCACTGGAGGCCTTCCTCGCCCGCCCCGCGGTGCAGCGCGCCCTCAACATTCCAGCACGGGGCTGAGGCTCGCGCGCCGCCATCAGTCCTTGAGCGTGGCGTCGAGCAGCGCCACGAGCGTCTGCCAGTGCCGCTCGGTAGCGGCCGCATCGTGTACCGGGGTATCGCGCGGCACCCAGCCGTGGCGAGCCGGGTAGGTCTCGATGCGATGCTCGACGCCGGCCTCGGTGAGGGCCTGCTCCAGACGTCGCTTCATCGCCTCCGGGAAACTCGCATCCTCGCTCGCGCCGGCTACGTAGACGCGCGCGCGGATCTTGGGCGCGAGCCGGTGCGGGCTGTCGGCCGCATCGCTGGCGAGGCGGCCGGCATGGTACGAGGCGGCTGCGACGATGCTCTCAGGGAAGGTGCCGGCCGCGCTCAGGGCCATGAGGCCGCCCATGCAGTAGCCGGTCACGCCGATGCGGCTCGAGGCGACCTCCGGCTGCGCATTCAGAAATTCGATGAATGCGCGCGTGTCGGACATGACGTTGGCGACGGTGGCAAGTGCGGCGAATTTCTCGCTCAGGAGGCGCCGTTGCTCGGGGTCGGCGAATACCGCGCCGGCATCCATGGGTGCGTACCGGCCGGTGCGGTAATACAGATCCGGCAGCAGCACGTAGTAGCCGAACCCGGCGAGGCGCGCGGCGATCTCCAACAGCGCCGGACGGATTCCGATGCCGTCCATGAACACGATCACCGCCGGCCAGGGCCCGGTTCCGGGTGGATGGGCGATGAAGCTGCGACAGAAGCCGTCGCGGGTGCGGATCTCTGTTTCCTGCATGGTATTTCGGTGCGGCCCGCGCCGTGCGACCGTAGCGCGGCGTCCGGGGAATGTCACGTCATCGGGCCACCGAAAAAAGAACCCGCCCGAGGGCGGGGTCAGGGGGTGGTTGGTCGCTTTTTCTGTTGCCCAAGGCGCTCGCGCCTTCGGGTCACACGCCGGATGCGCTCGCGTATGCCGCTTCCACGGGGACTATAGCGCCGCCGCGGCTACCCCGGTGCACACGCGCCTGCTGCACGCCAACATCCAACCTTTGACGCGAGCCGGGCCGGCAGGTATCCGTTCGAGTGCCTGCTCGGCAGCAGGTGCTCGCGTACGCTCGCGCCGCCGGTGCCGTGAATGCGCCAGCGGTGCCGGACGGCGGCGGTCGGGGTGCCAGGATCGCGCACACTCGCGGCAGTGCGCTCAGTCGCAGTCCTCACCGTGTACGCGACGCAGCCGCTCAAGCGGTGCGGCGGGGGGCAGCGGCCGGTCGAAGAGCACGCGCTCGCGGCGCGCCTGCTCGAGCAGGCGCCAGCCGAGCGCGATCTGCATGCCGGCGCGCGGCGGCGGTGCCGGCCGGATGAGTCCGCTGTGCAGCTCGAGGACTCCCGCGCTGTCCGGCCACACCTGCGCGACGTATACGCCGACGGCGGACTGCCCCGCGGCGATGAGCAGGTCACCGCTCAGCGCCGGGCGCGAGGCGAGTTCGAGAAAGTCCGGCTCGATGAGGTAATCGATCTCGAGCTCGATCAGCCCGTCATCGAGGGCGCGCCGCTCGAAGCGCACGGCGGGAGACAGACGCAGCACACCTTCGGTGAGCTCGGCCCGCGCCGACACTGCATCGGTGCGCACCCCGAGACCTGCGGCGCAGTCGCTCCCCGCCCGCAGCAGCACCAGCCGTCCGAGCTCGATCTGCGCCAGGCGCGCGCTGCGGAATGCGGGACTCGAGCAGATGAGCGGCGGCTGCCGGTGTGACACGACCCAGGCCTTACTTGAGCACTTTCCAGGACGGGTCGGGGTCGAACGCCGTCAGCGCCGGTGCGCTCTGTGCGGTGTCCGGACCCAGATCCTTCTCAAAGACGGTGCCGCGCGAGCTGACCAGAAAAGTCATGACTCCGCTCGAACCGTACTCGGCCGGGTAGGCGAGCAGCGCAAAACCTGCACTCATCCTGCCGTCCACGACGTAGTCCTTGGCACCGCCGCGCGCATGCGGACCCTGGGCCTTGAGGATGCGGTAGTAGTAGCCGTGGAAGGGCGCGTGCTTACCGCTGCCATACCCCTGTGCCTCGGCGTCGGCCACGAGCGGACCCGCGGGGCTCGCCGGCTCGCCTTCGGCGACCGTCCAGTACAGGCCATCCTGCTTGCCCTCGCTGCTGCGGAAGCGCTGCGCATAGAGCCCGGCCGGGTTGCCGTCATGGCCGCTGGCGGCGTACTCGAGCTGCGCGCGCTGCAGGGCACGGGCCACCTTGATGGCGTCGAGCTCGTTGCTGCCGATCCTGCGGTACAGCAGCTCCTGAGCGCCGGCCTCGCTGTCGAAGCGCCAGCTGCCGTGGCTCTTGATCAGCGGCAGGGGCAGCGCCCACTCGTTTTTACCCACCAGCAGAGTGAGCGTCGCCGGTGCCGTCCGGCTCAGGCGGTGATGTGTCTCGTAGAGCTGAACGAATTGCGCGCGGTCGTTGCGATCCTGGGCTTCATCGCCGGAGCTGATCAGGCTCTTGGCCGCAGGTCCCAGAATGCGCTCGAGCGCCGCGGTGTCTCCGGAGCGGTTCGCCTCGATGAGCGCGCTGACCGCCGCCCGTGCGCTTGGGAAGCTCTGCTGCGTCGCCTCGTCGGCGGCGCGCGCCAAAGGGCCTGTGAGCGCCGCAGCTGACACGAGCACGGCCAGAGCGGCGCCACGTCTGCATCTCATCCAGCTGCTCATCGGCGCGGCCCTCCCTGCTGATGCTGCTGCGAGGCGACGCTCGAGCGTCCGCGGCTGGCCGCCGCGCGGTCCGCGCCGGCGTTGTGTGCGCCGCCGAACGCCGTCGGACGTCCACCGGTGGGGTTGGCGGCCGGAGCACGGCTCGGGTAGCCGACAAAAGTGCCGGCACTGGGCTGCGGGCGCGCGGCGCCGGGAGTGGGAGCGGGGCGCTGCGCCGGCGCGGGACGCGGCGCCGGCGCAGGACGGGGCGCCGGCGCAGGACGGGGCGTGGTTCCCGGCAGCGGCGTCGGGCCGGGGCGTGGACCGGAAGGGGCCGGCTGCATCGTTGGCGCCGTACCCGGACCTGGTCGCGGGCCGGGCGCGCCGGTGTTGGGGGGACGTCCGCCGCCTCCCGGTCGTTCGCCTCCTGGTGCGCCGCCACCGGGTCCTCCGGCACCCGGCCCACCGGGCTGGCCACCGCCGGGCGGACGGCCATTGCCAGGACCTGTACCTGTACCCGGTTTGCCTCCGGGCGGCCCCGGCGGCTTACCGCCCGGGCCCGGCGGAGGTCGAGCACCAGGAGGCGGTCCGCCCGGCGGCCGTCCACCACCCGGCGGCGGGCGGTAATACGGGCGGTCGCGCCAGTTGTTCGGCGGGCGCACATGCAGGGGCGGCCCGTACACCGGCGGCCGGTAGTGATAGTAGGGGCGCGGCGGGCGGTAGTAATTGCGTCCGTACCACGGGCTGTGATGCACGATCACCGTGCCGTGGCCCCAGTTCCAGCCCCAGCCGCCCCAGCCCCAGGGGCGGCTGTCCGCGATCCAGGCACCGAGGGCGATACCGACGCCGAAGCTGATCACCGAGGCGGCGATCACCGCATCCGGGCTCGGCGTGACGTAGACCACCTGCGGGTTGTAGACCGGGACGTATACCACCTGGGGATTGGCCGGCACGATCGTGACCGCCGGCGCCGCTCCCGTGTCAGCGATGCTGACGGTCTGATACTGGTTGCTCTGGAGATTGCCCGCAGCGTAGGCCTGCTGGCGCAGCCGCTGGATCGAGTCCATGACGGTTTGCTGGTTGGCGCTGAAGGCGCGTCCGATGGCCGCGTAGCTGTCGATGTTCTGCGCCATCGCATCGAGCACCTGCGGGAAATTGATGAGCGCGAGGAACGCCGGATCGAAATTCTGCTGCTGGGCCGCGTCCGTGCGCGCCTGTCCGGTGAGGGTGATGTTCTGCTTCAGCCATGCATTCACATCCAGGATCTGCTGCGGATCGGTGGCGGCCGCACAGATCTGGGCGACCAGCTGGTCGGGGTAGAGCGCAACCGGGGCGAGCAGCTGGTCGAGTTGCTCCGGGGTGGGAACGTCATTCGCCTGGCCGTAGGCGCTGGCGCTGTTGAGTACCGCGCCCGCATACCACAGCAGACTGGCCAGCAGGCCGAGCAGAGCCGAGCCACGCCGCATGTGAGGTTGCATCCTGCCCCCGTGCCGGTTGGGAGATGTGTCGGGCGCGAGCGCAGCAATGTACCCGAACGCGGCGCGCGCGCGCCACCCGCGCCGATTCGGGCCGGCACGAGGTGAGGAAAGTCTGCGCCTCATCCCGAAAGCCGCGGTATGGCTTTCGCGCTGCTCGCCCGCTGCGCCCGCCATGGCGCCGGTGCAGTCCAGCGCCGGCGCCGCGCAGCAGAGCGCGCTGTCCGCGTACGCCGCAACCCTACAGCCCCGAGTTGAAAAACGGCGACGCCGCCTTGACCGCTGCCGCCCCGGTGACTCAACCTTGTGCGGTACTTACCCGGCAATCTCAAGGACACAGGTCTATGCGGCCGCTCCTGGCGTGTTCGATGGCAACCTTGCTCTGCGTGGCCAGCGCCAGCGCACAGACTCCCCAGCCAGCCGTGCCCGAGGGGGACTGGCAGATGCCGGCGCGCGACTACGCCGCCACGCGCTTCAGTCCGCTCACGCAGATCAGCGCCGCCAATGCGCACGGACTGCATCCGGTGTGGAGCTTCTCGACCGGCGTACTCGCCGGCCACGAGGGCCAGCCGCTGGTGGTCGGGGACACCATGTACGTGATCACCCCATGGCCGAATGTCCTGTACGCCTTCGACCTGAGCAAGGAAGGTTACCCGTTGCGCTGGAAGTACCGTCCGGATGTCAGCGCCAACGCCATCGGCGTGTCGTGCTGTGACACCGTCAATCGCGGTGCCTCCTATGCCGACGGCAAGATCATCTACAACCTCCTCGACGGCCACACCGTCGCCGTCGACGCCAAGAGCGGACGCGAGGTGTGGAAGACGCAGATCGCCGATGTCGGCAGCGGCGAGACGGTCACCATGGCGCCACTGGTGGCCAGGGACCGCGTGATCGTGGGCGCCTCCGGCGGCGAGTTCGGCATCTACGGCTGGACCAAGGGACTCGACCTCAAGACCGGAGCGGTGGTCTGGACCGGGCACAACATCGGCCCTGACAGCGACATGCTCATCAAGAGCGACCAGTTCAAGGCCCCCTACGACAGCGGCACGGACTTAGGGGTGCATACCTGGCCCCAGGACAGCTGGCGCACCGGCGGCGCGCCGGTTTGGGGCTGGATGTCTTACGATCCGCAGCTCGACCTCGTGTACTACGGCACCGGCAATGCCGGGCCGTACAACGCCGAGCAGCGCGTCGGTGATAACAAGTGGACCGCGAGCGTGCTCGCGCGCCGTCCCACCGACGGCAGCCTCGTCTGGGCGTATCAGTTCACCCCGCACGACGGCTGGGACTTCGATGCCACCGGCGCGATGGTGCTGGCCGATCTGACCCTCGAGGGCAAGCCGGTCAAGGCCCTGGTGCATTTCGACAAGAACGGTTTCGCCTACACGCTCGACCGCGCCACCGGCCGTGTGCTGGTGGCGCAGCCGTTCGTGAAGGTCAACTGGGCGAGCTCGGTCGATCTGAAGACCGGGCGCCCGGTGATCGTGGCGGAGAAACAGACCGGTGCCTCCAAGGGCACGGTGAAGGACATCTGTCCGTGTCTTGAGGGCGGGGTGAGTCCGGCCTCGCCGCCGGCGTACTCACCGCGCACGCACCTTTTCTACACCTCGACCAACAATCTGTGCATGGACTATGCCTCGACGCGCGCCTCGTACCTGAAGGGCACGCCGTTCATGGGCATCAACAGTCCCTACTACCCGGGCCCCGGGGGCTATCTCGGCACCTTCCTCGCCTGGGATCCCGCGACCGGCAAGAAGGTGTGGGAAAACAAGGAGGACTTTCCCAACTGGAGCGGCGCGCTGGTGACCGCCGGCGACGTCGCCTTCTACGGCACGCTCGATGGCTGGTTCAAATCCGTCGACGCACGTACCGGCAAGGTGCTGTCCAAATTCAAAGTGGGCTCGGGCGTGGTCGGCAACCCGATCACCTACCGCGGCCCGGACGGCAAGCAGTACGTCGCGGTGTATGCCGGCATCGGCGGGGACTGGCTGCTGATCGCCGGCGATGTGCGCTCGGATGATCCGACGGACGTGCGTGCGCCGCCGGACTTTGCCAAGGACATCGCGCGCCACACCAGTCAGGGCGGCATCATCTGGATCTTCGGCCTATGAAGTGCACCATCCGCAAACTGCGCCCCGCTGCCTGCAGCGCGCTCCTGCTCCTCAGCGCCGGCTGCGCGCAGCACGCCGCCGCCCCGGCCGGCGCAAGCACCCCGGGCGCGCCGCCGGCCGTCGCCTACGAGGCGCACGTCAACGCCGGCGGCATGCCACCGCCGGGGGGCACGCTTGCCAACCCGCACGCCGGGGACCCGGGGGCGGCGAAAAACGGCGCGCTGCTCTTCACCACCATGAACTGCGACGGCTGCCACGGCTCGGACGCCTCGGGGTTCGTCGGCCCCAACCTCGGCGACGGGCGCTGGCGCTACGGCGGCGCCGATCCGGAGGTGTTCATGTCCATCTACTACGGCCGTCCGAAGGGCATGCCCGCCTTCGGCGGTGCGCTCGGGCCGGAAGGCGTGTGGAATCTCGTCACCTACATCCGCACGCTGCAGCCGCCGCCCAACCTTCCCACCGAGTCCTGGGAGAAGCCCTGACGAGGCTGCTGCGCTGCCGCGACCGCGCCACCGGGAGCTTGCGGCGCATCTCCCTGGCAATCACGGTGTCCGCTAGGGCCGCTCCCTACTGGACAAGGCGCGCGCCGGATGTTCCATAAGTTGACCCAGTAGGCGCGCGCCGGCAGCGGGATGCGATCTTCGGCAGTCGCGTTTCGCCGACGGGTTGCCGTCTGATGTTGGAACGTTACAGTGGCTCGCAGCGGCCCGGTTCGGGCCGGCTGTCTTAAAGGATCGCACCACTTATGTTCCCGTCCGCCGCACTGCGTGCGCGCACCGTCGCGCAGCTCACCTTCGTGTTCCTGGCTTCGTGCGGCGGCGGGGGTGGCACTCCGGCGACCTCCACCGGTGGCGGCACGCAGCCTGGCGGGGTGAGCCAGCCGACGCAGCCCACCGACGTCACCACCTACAAGAATGACGTCAGCCGCAGCGGACTGAATCCCACCGAGTCGGTGCTGACGCCGAGCAACGTCAACGCCACGAGCTTCGGGCTGCAGCGTTTCCTGTCCACCGACGGCAAGGTCGACGCGCAACCGCTGTATCTGTCGGGTCTGGCGCTGCAGGGCGCCAGTCACGACGTGCTGTTCGTGGTGACCGAGAACGACACGGTGTATGCCTTCGATGCCGCCACCGGCGCTACGCTGTGGCACGTCTCACTCCTCGGCAGCGGCGAGACTGCGAGCGATGCGGTGGACGGCTGCGACCAGATCACCCCGCAGATCGGCATCACCGCCACACCGGTGATCGACCGCACGGCCGGCAGCCACGGGACGATCTTCGTCGTGGCGATGTCCAAGGATGCCTCAGCCAACTACTACCAGCGTCTGCACGCGCTCGACGTCACCAGCGGCGCGGAGCTGCTCAACGGGCCGATGACGATAAGTGCCACCTATCCGACCCTCGGCGGCACGATGAGCTTCAACCCGCAGCAGTACGCCGAGCGGGCCGCGCTGCTGCTGTCGCAGGGGACGCTGTACCTGAGCTTCACCTCGCATTGCGATGCGCCGCCGTACTCCGGCTGGGTGATGGCCTACAGTGAGTCGAACCTGACGCAGACCGCCGCCTTCAACGCCGCGCCCAACAGCGGCGGCTCCGGACCTGCGATCTGGATGTCCGGCGGCGGCCCGGCCGCAGACGCAGCCGGCAACGTCTATCTGCTCACCGCCAACGGCGCCTTCGAGACCACGCTCAATTCCGGCGGCTTCCCCAACCAGTCCGACTACGGCAACAGTTTCCTGAAGCTCAGCGCGGGGCTGACGGTGTCGGACTACTTCGCCATGTTCAACGAGGTGGCGGAATCGGCCGCCGACGAGGACCTCGGCTCCGGGGGAATCCTGCTCCTGCCCGATCTCACCGACTCGGGCGGCGCCACGCAGCACCTGGCGGTCGGGGCGGGAAAAGACGGCAACCTCTACGTGGTCAGCCGCGACTCCATGGGTAAGTTCAATGCCGGCGGCAACAACATCTACCAGGAGCTCGACGGCGTGCTGCCGGGGGGTATCTGGTCGACGCCGGCGTACTTTAACCATACCGTGTACTACGGTCCGGTCGGCAGCCCGCTCACGGCCTTTGCGGTGAGCAGCGCGAAACTGGCGCGCGCCGGCGCGAGCGGCAACTCCTTCGGCTATCCCGGCACGGCACCGGCGGTGTCCGCGAACGGTACCAGCAACGGCATCGTCTGGGCGCACGAGAATTCCAGCCCGGCGGTGCTGCACGCCTACGATGCCGGCAATCTCGGCAACGAGCTGTACAACAGCAACCAGGCCGCAGGCGGGCGCGACCAGTTCGGAGCGGGCAACAAGTTCATCACCCCGAGCATCGCCGACGGGCGGGTGTTCGTCGGCACCCAGAGCGGGGTGGCGGTGTTCGGGCTGCTGCAGCCCTAAGGGGACGAGGCGAGCTCGAGCTCGCGCAGCCTGGGTCCCTCAATGCGGCCCAGATAGGCCGAGACGTCATACAGCACGATGGCGAACAGCGCCACGGCGAGCCCGAGGGCGATGAAGGCGCGCACGTGGCGCTTCTCGAAGGTGCGGATCGAGCGCGCGTAGGCGATGAAGGCGAGCACGCCGGCCACCACCACCGTGGCGTCGATGCTGGCGCGCTGCCAGTAGCTGCCCCCCAGATGCAGCCACATCCCGAACTCATCGAAGGTGAGACCCATGGCGATGCCGTAGGCGAAGGCCGCGCGGCGCAGCTCATCCCCGCGCGGGGACCGGAACAGCAGATACGCCCCGACGAAGGCCAGGAGGAAGATGCCGTAGTTCAGGTGGTGCACGTGCGTGCGATCGAGGAACAGGTACAGGTTGGGCATGCGCCGCGCCATGATCAGGAACACGACGATGCGCGCGAGCATGAAGGTGAGGAGGAAGGCGAGCAGCGAGCGGCGCGCCAGCTCGTCGGTGCCCGGTTCACCCGGTGTGGCCGGCGCCGGGCGCGCGGCGGCGGGTGCAACGGCATTCATGGCGTGGCGCTCAGCGTCCCTCGTAGGGCAGCGCGATCGAATCGACCACGCGGCGCACGCCCGGTACCCCGCGTGCGACGGAATCGGCGACCTCGCGCTGCAGGTCGGTGGTCACCTGGCCGGACAGGAACACCACGCCGTCGGCGGTGCGCACGTAGATCTGGTCCGGAGGCGCAAGCGCCGGGTGGGTGGCCAGGCGCCGGGTGATCTCCGCGGTGAGCGGCTCATCGGGCGGGCAGCCGTTCATGCCGCAGTGGCGCCAGGCCTCGAAGGAGGTGCACCCGCTCATCTCAAGTGCCATGAGCGCCGTGGCGGCGCCGAGGAGGGTTTGCGGCCGGGTCATGCGCAGCGATCCGGAAGGAGGGACAACCGCGCGCAGCCTAGCAGAAACGCGCGCCGCACCGCAGGCACGCGCGCGCCCCGACCGTAGCCGCGGGCCCGGCCGGCACCGTACTATCGGCCGCTGGAGCGGGTGCGGTGTGCGGGGGAGCTGATGCTGGGATTTCTGAAGCCGGCGCCGGTTGCCGCAGCGCTGCCTGCGGCTGAGGTTGATCCGGCGTACCGGCGCCTGCGCGTGCGGATCTTCATCGGTATCTTCGTCGGCTACGCCGGCTATTACCTGGTGCGCAACAACCTCGCGCTCGCCACGCCCGACATCCTGCGCGAGCACCCCGAATACACCAAGGCACAGCTCGGCGGCGCGATGACGCTGCTGTCGGTGGCCTACGGGCTGTCGAAATTCCTCATGGGCTCGGTGTCCGACCGCAGCAATCCGAAGTACTTCCTGCCTCTGGGGCTGCTGCTGTCGGCGGCCATCATGGGCGCCTTCGGTCTCAGCCACTGGGTCTTCACCTCGCTGGCGGCCATCCTCGTGGTCCAGGCGGTGAACGGCTGGGTGCAGGGCATGGGCTGGCCTCCCTGCGGCAAGACGATGGTGCACTGGTACAGCACCCGCGAGCGCGGACGGGTGGTCTCGCTGTGGAACACGGCGCACAACGTCGGCGGGGCGCTGGTGGCGTACTTCGCGCTTCTCGGCGTGGAGTTCTTCGGCGACTGGCGCGCGAAGTTCTACTTCAACGCCCTGATCGCCGCGGCGATCGCCGTGGTGGCGTTCCTGCTGATGCAGGACACGCCGCAGTCACGCGGCTTGCCGCCGATCGAGGAGTACAAGAACGATTACCCGCAGGGGTACTCGCAGGCGAGCGAGCGCACGCTCACCTTCCGCGAGATCCTGTTCCAGTCCGTTCTCAGCAACGGCTATCTGTGGGCGATCGCCATCGCCAATGCCTTCTGCTACTTCGTGCGCTACGGGGTCGAGAACTGGATTCCCACCTACCTCGAGACCGCCAAGGGCTACTCGTTCAAGGAGTCGAGCTTCGCCTGGTCGCTGTACGAGTGGGCGGCGATACCCGGCACGATTGCCTGCGGCTGGCTGTCGGACAAGGTGTTCCGCGGTAAGCGCGCCCCGGCCACCATTCTGTTCATGGCCCTCACGCTCATCGCCATCGTCGTCTACTGGCTAAACGGCAAGGGGCCGCTGTGGATCGACTACGCCTCGCTCATCGCCATCGGCTTTCTCATCTACGGGCCGATCATGATCATCGGGCTGCAGTCCCTCGATCTGGTGCCGAAGAAGGCCGCCGGGACCGCCGCCGGCTTCACCGGGTTCTTCGGCTACGTGTTCGGCTCGGCGAACTCCGGGGCCGGCGTGGGCTGGATCGCCGACCGCTGGGGCTGGGGCGGGGTGTTCCTCACCATGGTGGCCTGCTGCCTGCTCACCATCTTCTTCAGTGCCCTCACCCTCGGGCACCGTGCGCACAGCGCCGCGCGCTAAGAGCGCCATGCAAGCAACATCACTCCTTGCCGGCTGGGATAACTTCTACGTCATCGTCGGTTCCGCAGCCGGGGGACTCACCGGTCTCACCTTCGTGGTGATCGCGCTGGTGCGCGATGCCGGCGCGGTGCGCATGTGGGGACTGCGCACCTACGTGACCCCGACCATCGTGCATTTCGGCGGCGTGCTCGCGCTCGCCGCCTACCTGAGCATGCCGCACCAGAACCGCCCGGCGCTCAGCATCGGCCTGCTGCTGTGCGGCGCGGCCGGGTCGGCCTACAGCCTGTACACGGGATTTAACCTCGCGCGCCGCGCCGGGGCGGACTACCAGCCCGTGCTCGAGGACTGGCTCTTCAATGTCATCCTGCCGACGCTGTGTTACGCAGCGCTCGCCGTCCTCGGGGTGCTCGTGTGGCGGCACACCGAAGGTGCCCTGTTCGGGGTGGCCGCGGTGTGCCTGGTGATGCTCTTTGTCGGTATCCGCAACGCCTGGGATATCGCCGTGTGGATGACCACGGCGCGCAAGGGCGACTCGGGCTGAGCACCCGACCTTCGGTGCGGACTTGACCGCCGTGCGCGGACGGCTCAGGGTTGGCGCTGTGGGCCGGCAACGCGCCCGCGCCGCGGTAACTTAGGCCACCATTCGTTTTATCCGGGGGAAGCTATGCAGCGCACGGTGCACGCCTATCTCAAGGCACTCGAGGCGGGGGACCCGGAAAAGGCCGCCGCCCTGTTCATTCCCGACGGCTGGGTGGAGTCGCCGTTCCTCGGGCGGCTGCCGGTGCGGCAGTTCGTGAAGAAGGTTGCCGATGCGTCCAAGGGCACGCGCCTGACGGTGCACGACGTGCTGATCAGCGCCGAGGGGCACCTGCGCGCGGTCGCCTACTACAACTACGACTGGCGCCTGAAGGACGGCACGCGCGTCGCCTTCGACTGCGCCGACGTATTCAACTTCGACCCCGCGAGTGGTCACATCCAGTCGATCGTGCTGGTGTACGACACGCAGCCGGTGCGCGAGGTGGTGGAGAGCAAGTACCCCTAGGCAGCACCGGGGCGCCGCGCGCGCCGGCGCATCGATCGCGGCGGCTGCCACGTCGGGACGTTTTCCCGCAGCGCGCGCGCTAGGCTTCGATCCCAGCAGAACTGCATGGGAGGCCGGCGTCCATGACTTATTACTCTGCCCCGCGATCGCGGCTATCGCCGCGGACCACCGTGCTCGCCGCGATCGTGGCCTGCCACGTGGTGATGGCCTATCTGTTCGCCACCGGACTTGTGCGCACGATCGTGCCCGCGATGGAGCCCGCCATCGACGCACGGCTGCTGCCGCAGCCCGCACCGCCGCCCGCTGTGCTCCCGCCGCGCGTGCCGCTGGCGCTAAGCCACGTGCCCCTCGCCGACCCGCTGCCGCCGCCGCCTGGCCCCGCGGACGAATCCGTGCCGCAGCCGCCGCCCGAGGAGGTGCCGCGCGAGGGGACGGTCGGGCCCATCGAGGACCGCCCCGAGCTGCCGCCGCTGCGCATGCTCGGCCGCAACGTGCTGCCGGACGCGGAGGATTACTACCCGGCGCGGCAGCGCCGCGAAGCGGTGCAGGGGGCAACGCTGCTTAAGGTGTGCGTGGATGAGCGCGGCCAGCGCCTCGGGGAGCCGCAGCTCGAGGGCAGCTCCGGTGACGGCGGGCTCGACCAGGCGGCGCTGAGCGTCGCGCGCCACGGCCGCTATGCGCGCGCGGTGCGCGGCAGCGAGCCGGTCCCCAACTGCTATCACTTCCGCATCGTGTTCCGGATGCGCTGAGGCCTTCAGCGTGCGCTGCGCTGGTGCGTGGCGCGCGCCAGCCACGCGGGGTTGATCTCCACGCCCCACCCCGGGGCCGCGGGGATGGTGACGTGACCGTCGCGCACCGCGTACGGATCGTCAAGGAACAGCCCCTCCTGCCAGGGGTAGTAATCGGCGCCCTCGATCGAGAGCTCCAGGTACTTGCCGGGATTGGGGATGGCGCCCAGAAGATGCATGGTGCACAGGGTCACCAGCGACAGGTTGGCGCTGTGCGGGGTGCAGGGCATCCCGGCCGCCGCGGCCATCTGCGCCACCTTGAGCGTGCGGCCAATGCCGCCCATGTACATGACATCCGGCTGCACGATGTCCACGGCGCGCAGCTCGATCATCCGCGCCCAGGTGGCAAGATCCCAGTCCTGCTCCCCGCCGGTCACGTCGAGGCTCAGAGCCTCGGTCACCTGGCGCGTCTGTTCCAGTTTCCAGTACGGGCAGGGCTCCTCGTAGTGGGTGATGCCCTCGGCTTCGAGCAGACGTCCGACCGCGATGGCGCGCGCCGGCGAAAAGCCGCTGTTGGCGTCGACGAGCTTGGCGATGCCCGCACCGAGTGCGCGTGACACGGTGGGGACGATAGCCTCGGTGCGGCCGGGCCACTCATCGATGTCGTGACCGCACTCTGCGCCGACGCGCCACTTGAAGGCGTCGAATCCCAGCGTGTCGCGCAGGCGCAGGAAGCGCTGCGCCTCGGCCTGCGGGGTGATGTCGCGGCGCATGGAGGAGGCATAGGCGCGCAGGCGCCGGGGTTTGCCGCCCAGCAGCTCCACGACCGGCTTTTGCTCCAGGCGCCCACGCAGGTCCCACAAAGCGGTATCCAGCCCCGCCAGCGCGCGGCAGCGGTAGCTGCCGGGGAACTTGTGCTCGCGCTCCTCGATGCGTTCGATGAGCGCATCGATCGCCATGGGGTCGGCACCGAGCGCCCAGGGCGCCACCTGGCGGTGAAAGATGGTGGCGGTGATGTCGGCGTTGTAGGTCGAGGTCTGGCCCCAGCCGAAGGCGCCGCTGTCGGTGCCGACGCGCACGAAGCACACGAACGGGTCGGCGAAGGTTTCAAGGCTTGCGATTTTCATGCGGTCACTGCGCGGTGCGGCACCGCGTTCTCCAGTCCGTGTCCGTGCGGTCCACGCTCGCGCACCCACAGCAGCACGGCGGCGGTGAGCGCGGTGAGGCTCAGGAGCGCGAAGTACCCGAGCATCACGTCATAGCCCTGCGGATGGGCGGCACCGGCGCCGGCGCGGTCGGCGAGCACCCCGGCCAGCCGGTTCGAGCCCCACAGGCCGACATTCTGCAGCAAGGTGATGACCCCCAGCGCCGTGCCCAGGCGCCGCGGCGCGACGATGAGGGTGGTCGCCGGCCAGATAACCGCCGGCACGAGCGAGAAGCTCACCCCCATGAGCACGGTGGAGACCCAGGGACTGAGCGGCGTGAGTCCGAGCACGCCGAAGGTCACCGGCAGGAGCACCGTCCCCACGGTCAAAAGCAGCGCGCGCTGCCCGAAGCGGTCGGCGAGCAGGCCGAAAAAGGGCGTGGCGAACACTGCCGCGGCGAACACCCCGGCATTCACGTTGCCGGCCTGCTGCAGCGTCAGGCCCTTGACGTGCTGCAGGTACTCGATCGCAAAGGTCTGCCGGAACGGAAAGAACACCGCGGCATAGAGCACGTGCAGGGCGAGGATGTACCAGAACGAGAGGTCGAAGGACCACACCGCGGACCACTGCACCGGCTCCCCGGCGCGGGGAGCGTAAGCGGGCATCGGGTAGCGCGCGTCGATGAGCCGGAAGCCGATGGCCGCCAGAAGGCCCGCCGCGGTGATGCCGGCGCCCAGCCACAGCGGCGGCTGCCAGCCGGCCTCATACAGCGGCCGCGCCCAGGTGGGAGAGGTATCGAGTGAGAACGAGCCGATGCGCGCCAGGCACAGAAATATCGCCGTGGCGAGCGCGATCCCCTGGCGCGGGAACCAGCGCGCGAGTCCGGCCAGGAGCGAGATGAAGATGCAGCCCTCGCTCACCCCGAATACCAGCCGCCCGCACCACATGAGCTCATAAGGGCTGCCGATGGCGGTGAGCACCGCACCGGCAAAGCCGATGACCGCCGCCCACAGGGTTACGCGTGCCGGTCCGAAGCGGTCGATGAGCAGTCCGTTGAAGAGCGCGAGGACGATGTTCGGCAGACTGATGACCGCGGTGAGATCGCCGATCTGCGACTGGCTGAAACCGCGCTGCCGGCCGAGCAGGTCAGCGATCGCGCCGATCACGTCCGACTCGTAATAGCTGCTGAACACCGTGGCGGCGGCGAGCGTCAGCACTACCCAGCGCAGCGGCGAGCGCGGGCGCGCCTCCTCAGCGGCCGCCGCAGCGACCGGCGCCCCGCTCATGGCCGCCGCCGTGCCGGCGCGGGCCGGTCGTGAGCAGAGCATCTGGCGCCTGAGAGGGTGCGCAGTGCAAACTGCGCCGTCGTTCCGTGCTGCCGGGAGATATCGATGCGTCGCGCCCTTTATATGCTGTGTGGTCTTCTGTGCGCCGGCCCGGGCGCGCTTGCCCATGCCGACACCGTGGTCGTCACCGCCGCGCGCATGCTCGACGTGGTGAGCGGCCACATGGTCGAACACCCGCAGGTGGTCATCAGCGACGGCCGCATCACCAGCGTTGGCGGCAAGGATACCTCAGTCCCTGCCGGCGCACGCCACATCGATCTGCCCGGCATGACACTGTTGCCCGGCCTCATCGACATGCACGTGCACCTCACCAGCGACCCGCGCTTCAGCGGCTACCGCACGCTCGCCTTCACCGACAACTTCTGGACGGTGGTCGGCGTGGCCAACGCCCGCCGCACGCTCGAGGCCGGCTTTACCACGGTGCGCAACGTCGGCTCGCACAACTTCGACGACGTGGCGCTGAAGCAGGGTATCGAGCAGGGCTACATCAGCGGACCGCGCATCGTTCCGGCCACCTACGCCATCGGCGCCACCGGCGGCCACTGCGACCGCACGCAGTTTCCACCCTCCATAACCGCCGCGGCGCCCGCCGTCGCCGACGGCCCGGATAACCTGCGCGCCGTGGTACGCAGACTCCACAAGTACGGCGCCGAGGTGATCAAGTTCTGCGGGACCGGCGGCGTGCTCTCCAAGGGCGACGCGGTCGGTGCGCAGCAATTCAGTCTCGCGGAGATGAAGGCGATCGTGGATGAGGCGCACATGCTCGGCCTGCGTGTCGCCGTGCATGCCCACGGCACCGAGGGCATCAAGGACGCGCTGCGCGCCGGGGTGGATACCATCGAGCATGCGAGTCTTGCCGACAGCGAGGCGTTCGCGCTCGCCAAGCAGCACGGCGCCTACTTCTCCATGGACGTCTACGACGATGACTACATTCTGGGGGAGGGCGAGAAGAACGGCGTGTTCAAGGAGTCGCTGGAGAAGGAGCGGGTCATCGGGCGCAAGCAGCGCGAGACCTTCCGCGCCGCGGTGCAGGCCGGCGTGAAGATGATTTTCGGGACCGACGCGGGCGTCTACCCGCACGGTGACAATGCCAAGCAGTTCGCCGTCATGGTGAGCTGGGGCATGACGCCGCTGCAGGCCATCCGGGCGGCCACGGTAACCGCCGCCGAGGCGCTCGGACGCAGCGCCGATGTGGGCGCTATCGCGGTCGGCCGTTACGGCGATCTCATCGGGGTGAGCGGCGATCCGCTGCAGGATGTGACGCTGCTGCAGTCGGTCGGCTTCGTCATGAAGGGGGGCGAGGTGATCAGGCAGCCGGGCGTCGCCGCGCCCTGAGAACCTAATGGCGCTTGAAGTACTGCACGGCGCGCTCGTGTTTCTCGGCGGCCGCGCGGCTCTTGAAGGTGCCGAGATTGCGCCGCCGTCCAGTCTTCGGGTCGAGCTTGCGTGAATAGAGGCGGTATTCACCCGAGGTGAGCTTGCGGATCATGGCCGTCTCCTGAGCCGTCCTGCGCGCGATTCTAGCGCCGCCCTCGGCCGTGCCGGCGTCGGTCGCTGACCCGAGGGTCTGTCGGCCAGCGATCAATGCCCGCGGCCGCGCCGCTTGTGCGCCCTCAACGTGTCTCCTGCGCCGCCGCACTCGCCGGGATCTGGGCGGTGAGCCATACGGTGAAGGCCTGACGCAGCGCAGCGCTCGAGCGCTCGCCGGACTGGAGCAGGTAATAGGTCCCGAAGGGCACCCGCGTATGTCCGAGCAGGGCGAGGCGGCCACTGCGCAGCTCCGGGGCGATGAAGGCGGCAACACCGAGCGCGATCCCCTGGCCGCGCTCGGCGGCGGCGATGGCGAGGGAGTAGTCGCTGAAGTAGGCGTGGCGCGCCTGCTCGAAGCCCGCAAGACCGGCCGCGGCAAACCAGCTGCGCCACGCGCGGCCGTCGTCATCGTGCAGCAGGCGCTGTCCGAGCACCGCGCTGTCGTGGCGCCACTGCCGCGGCCGCGGCCGTGCCGGTGCGGCAACCGGCACGCCATGCATGGAGAACAAGCGCAGCGCGCGGGTGCCGCGGCGCGGGCCGCGCGCCCCGACCGCGAAGTAGCGGATGGCGAGATCCGCATCGCGTCCGAGCTGGCGCAGCTCATCGGAGGTCTCCAGCTCCAGCTCGATCAGCGGATGCGCCGCGGCGAAAGTGCCCAGGCGCGGCAAGAGCCAGCGCGAGGCGAAGGCCGGCTCGGCCGACAGGCGCAGGCGCCGGGTCTTCTCACCGCGCACGGCCTCGACCGCGCGGCCTATCGCAAGAAATGCGCTGCCGAGTTCGGCTGCGAGCGCGCGCCCGGCGGCGGTGAGCTCGACGGCGCGGTGCAGGCGGCGGAACAGCTCCCGGCCGAGATCGCGCTCCAGAGCGCGCACGTGGCGGCTGATCGCGGCCTGCGAGACGTGCAGCTCGCGCGCGGCCTCCGTAAAGCTCAGGCGACGGGCGGCAGCCTCGAAGGCACGCAGTGCGAGGAGCGAGGGCAGGCGCGTCGCGCTGGCAGACATCTCCCATAATTTTAAGTTATCCGACGAGGCGCCACAAATCGTTTGTCCGCGCGGCCTGCGCGCGCGTTAATGCGCCTCAGGAGCTGAGCCGGAGGCTGTCATGAATCTTTACGCGCGCAGTATCGTTTTGCTGTGGGAGACCGCGCTGCGGGCGAGCCGCGCGGACGGCGCCTGCGGCGGCCACGGCGGGGCGGAGGGAATAAAGCCCGCGCGCTCGGGGTCTTGTGGGCATGAACACGCCAGCCCGTGCCCGCCCGCTCCGATCGGCGCCGTCGCCCGTGCTGCTGCTCGCGGCCGCGCTCGCCTGTATCTGGTGCAGCCTGCCGCTGCAGGCAGACCCTGCCGCGGGTGATGCGGCACGCGGCAAGACGCTCTACCAGGCCTGCTCCGGCTGCCACTCGATCGATGAGAACGATGTCGGGCCCAAGCACCGCGGGGTCTACGGTCGCGCGGCCGGAAGTGTGCCCGACTACGGCTACTCGCCCGCGCTGAAGGCCTCGGGCCTCACCTGGGATGCAGCGACCCTGGATCGCTGGCTCACCAGCCCGCAGGCTCTGGTGCCCGGGGCGAGAATGTTCTTCTCGCTTCCCGATCCGCAGGCGCGCGCCGACATCATCGCCTACCTGGCGCAGCTGAAATGATGCGGCCGTGCGGGCGTGACGGGTCAGGCCCGTCAGCGCCTGCGGCTCTTACTGCTTGGCGTTCGGGTCGGGAGCGGACTCGGCCTTGGGCGGTGCCTTGCTGACCGCTTCCTGACAGGCGGTGGTCAGCTCGCCCTTGTGGGAATTCAGGCAATCGAGAATGCGTCCGCCGCCGCGTGGCACCCCGGAGCAGAACTTCTGGTAGTCGCCCTTGCAGGCCGTGCGCGCCGAGGGCGCTGCGGGCTGGGGCGCGGGCGGGGTGTCCTGGGCCATGGCGCTTGCACAGTACAGGGCCACGCAGGTCATCGAGAGGAGCCACGCTTTCATAGAATCACCTCGTCGGGGGGATGGGGACGTTCGCGTCCACCGGTGCTGCACAGTACCGCACGAGCAGCCTGCCGGTGTGTTACGAAACCTGCGGTGTCGGTAAGCAAACTTCGGCTCCGAGCCTCAGCGGATGGTCTTCTCGCGCACCGGCGAAGGCAGCCCCTCGGTACCGGCGCGGGTATAGGCGGCGACGGTGAAGTACCAGGTGCCGGGGGCGAGGTTGGTGATCACGTAACCGCGCGCCGCGGGATCAGCGACCACCGCGAGCTGGGCGAGCGCCGCAGGGGAGGTTCCATAACGAATGTGGTAGCCGGCCACCTGGCCGAGCGGGTGCCCCTGCGTGTCCGTGGTTACCGCTTCCCAGCTCAAGGTCGCCGTGCCGGGGAAGCGGTCCGCGGTCACGCGCTCACACGCCGCCAGCAGTGCCAGCGCTGCGATGACGGCGCCGCATGTGGTGCACGCAAAACCTCCAGCCGCGCCACTCATCCGTGCGCCGGCGCCGCCGCTTTTCTCAGTCGGTGCAGTCATAGACGGTGATGCCCTGGTCGCGGCGGGCGACGGCATGCTTACCCTGCGCGGCACAGTCAGCTTCGGCCTGCTCGAGCTGGCGTGCCTCGACCCGCTGGTCGGAGGTGGGGCGGATCTCGTTCGGGGAGGAGGGGTTGTCCATCGGCGGGGCGCTGGAGCAGCCCGCCAGGAACAGTCCGTAGAGGCACGAAGTTAAGCGCATGACCATACCTCGCGTGTTGTTCTGCCGGGAGCGGGTGCAGTA
The DNA here is from genome assembly GCA_963825385.1 of uncultured Pseudomonadota bacterium. Taxonomy (GTDB): domain Bacteria; phylum Pseudomonadota; class Gammaproteobacteria; order Steroidobacterales; family Steroidobacteraceae; genus 13-2-20CM-66-19. Next base: position 1,359,289 of record CAWGSX010000003.1, read on the forward strand.
TTACATGGCTCGGGCGGGATGGGAGCGAGCTACGGAACGAGGGGCGTCCGCGGACGGTCGGACCCTTCAGGAGGTGTCGCGAACATGAAGGGCTTGCGGTTTATGACTGCGGCGCTGGTGCTGCTCACCGGCGCCTGTGCGCACCAGGCGGTGCAGGACATGGGCCACGGTCAGCATTCCCTGACCGCGGTCTCGGACTCCGGGGGCTACTCCGGCAGCCACGAGGCGGCGGTCGAGGAGGCCAATGCGTACTGTAGCCGCCAACGGCAACAGGCCGTTGTGGATGGATTCTATGACCGTGCCGCGCTCGGTCCGGACGGGACCCATGCGAGCAGCCTCATCTTCCGCTGCGCACCCCCGACCCACCTCAGCTTTTAGGGTCGCAGCGGAACTCCAGCTCTGCGTGGTCGGGCGACTCCGCCGGCGAGCTGGCGATGTCGGGGGTCAGAAGCTGCAGCCGGCGATGCTGCTTTTCGCAGAAGGCGCCGGCGCGCTTCAGGGCGGCGGCGCGGGCGTCGATGAACGCTGAGGTGGCAGTCTGCGTGATGAGATAGACATCGTTGCCCTCCGGCGCGATCTGCGCCGGGTAAAGCGGCGCGCAGGCTCCAAGCAAGAGCGCCGCGCACATAAGGCCGCCGCAGCTGCCTGCGGCCCGGCCCGGCAAGCGGGCCACCCTCCCTGTGCTGTCTGTTGGCTGCAAGGCCGCCCCCTGTGTTTTGCCGACAGTGTGCCACGCCAGGGCGCCGGTTCCGGTCATTACGGTTAAGTCCTGTCGGTGCGCGCCGACCCCCGGTTGGGGACCGCATGGCGTTGTAGCGCGCTGGGCCCGAGCCTATGGTGACGCTCACCCCCAAGTCGTGCAAAGGGTCCGCCGATGATCGTCATACTCCTCAAGTGCGTGGTGATGTTCTCGGCCTCTTTCGTGGTCACGGCCCTGTGGATCGAGTTCAGCGAGCGTACCGGGCGTTTGCGGCGTCCCCTCGACGCCACGATGTTTGACCCGGACCTGCTGCAGTGGTGAGCGTGTGCCGGTGTTGTATCTGATTCTCGCCCCTGCGTGCTACGCCGGCCCCCGGCCACGCAGCGCCGGCTTTGCCGGCCGCCAGTGCCGCACCGGGCGCCGCCTGTGCGCCACCCGGCAGCGGGGTACGCCAGGCACCGAGCGGGTCTGCCAGACCGTGCGCCGCTTCGGCTATCCTCTGATCGATAACTGATCACTAACTCGTCCCCCGCGAATAAACAGCCGGCGCCGCCTGCGACCCCGGCAGGCCGTTGGCGGGTGCGCTTGCGCGCAAGCATCGACCGTAGTCACGGCGGTGATGGCCGCGCGAGCAGCCGGACGGGCGCCGCTGCGCCTCAGTGAGTGTCGAAGAAGCTCTTGACGGCGCTCAGACAGAACGGTGGCACGAGTCCGGCGTGGTAATCCGCGAGCACGGCCGCCGCGCCGCCGTCGGTAGCGCCGCCGGCGATGGCGGCGGCAGCGACCGCCGCCTCGGACGCCTGGAAGCCGTTCTTGAGTGTCGCGTAGGGATCGCTCAGGGTCACCCCGGAGTCGATGTCCAGCACCACCGGCGTCACCGACGGCGCATGCGCGCTCCAGTACTGCTGCATCAGGGTGGTGTTGAAGAAGAACACCGTCGGATCCGAGTCTCCGCCGCACCACAGGGTCGGCACCGTGGGCGACCAGCCGCGCAGGTCGTTTGCCTTCAGGTGTACCCGCAGCGCCTGCGTGGGGTCTGCGGCCGGCAGCCCCGTGGTGAGAGTGGGGAAGCCGCCGTCGGGATGGGCGAGGGCATCGGCCAGGTAGCTGGCGCGATAGGGGTTGGTCAGCAGATAGTCAGTGCCGAAGCCGGATGCGAATACACTGGCGAGGTTAGCCGGCTCAGTAGCCGGGGTGTACACGGCATAGCTCGCCTGCGGTGGTGAACTGTCAAAGAGCGCCGCCGGGAATTTCCCCGCCGCCTCCAGATCGCTCAGCGTGGTGGTGCCCGGCAAGAGCGTGGGGATGCTAGCGGCGTAGGCGGCGCTGAACACCTCCCCGGGCGCGCTGTACAGATCGCCGTACGCGTTCTGGTAGCCGACGATCACCAGCGTGAGATTGGCCGTTGCGCTTGCGCTTACCTCGCCCTCGAAGATGGCATCACCGAAGGCCGCCAGCGCGTACGGTCCGGACATCGGCGCCGCCGCCGTGACCGTGGCGCCCTGAGCCTGCAGGGCGCGCGCCGTCGCCGCCGCCACATAGCCGCCCTCGGAGTAGCCGGTGACGTAGAGCTTGCCGCCGTCGGATGAGTCGGGAGCATCGGCGGTCGGCAGCGCCGAGCGCGCCGCATGCAGCGCGTCGATCATCTCACCGGACTGCTGCGTGGCGATGAGATAGGGGTGGTAGCCGAGTGTGGAAGTGTCGTAGCCGAGGTAGTTCGGGGCGATGACGATGTAGCCCTCGGCGGCGAATATCGCCGCGAGCAGCACGCCTTCGGCGTTGTTGGCGGCGTCGAGCTGAGCGATGTCGTAGTCGCGCTCGGTCGAGGTGCCATGCGCATAGAGCACCACGGGCCGTGCGCCGCTGCACGAGCCGCTGCCGCTCGGCACCATCAGGGCGCCGGAGGCCGGCGTGAGCACGCCGTGCGGATCGGCGGTCTGATAGGTGAGGTGATAGATCGTGATCGTGCACGCGGGCGTGTAGGCGAGCTGCAGAAAGGTCTTGCCAAGAGCGCTGCCGCCCAGCAGTGCCAGAAGATCACTGGGCCCGAGGGTCGCTACCTTCGCGGGTGGACTCGCCAGGAGTGCCCCGCGCGGCACGCTTCCGGGCGCAGAAGCCATGCCGCTGCTGCTGTTGCCGTCCGAGCCGCCGCAGCCGCTGAGCGTCGCGGCGAGGGCGGCGAGCACGAACATGTGCTTGAGGGCGGTCATGCGCGCAGATTCTGCGGGCGCTCAGGGTGGTGCGGGTGTCGGACGGACGCTGATTCGGGGGTAGTGCAACGCGCGCAGCGCGGGTGACCGCGGCGCCGGCGCCTTTATTCGACCACAAGGGCATGAACATGCCAGCGAAATCGAGCCACGCGTATCGGTCAGCGGGCAGAAGCGCGCAGAAAGGTCTGCGGCCCGGCAATTTCCCGCTCGCGCGGCGCGACAGGATCGAAGCCGCGCGAGCGCACTTGCACAAGATGGGATGCCGTCTGACGCACGGCCGCGCGCCCGCGCCGAGCCTGAATCCGGCGCCCGCTCCGTACCCTATGCGAGGAGCTAGGGGCAGCCCGCCTGCGGCCAACCGGTCGGCGCAGGATGGCTTGCTCGGCGCGGTGGGGCGTGGCAAGCCCGAATTCCGGCTCAGTCCGCTCTTGAGCCGCTTCACATTATTTCGGACGCGGAGCGGGATGCGGTTCCGCTAAGTGGATTTTACGTACGCGGCGGCGGCAATAGTGCGACCTGTGCCCACGACCCCGGGCCGCAGAAGGAGAAGTGTTGAGGTGCGGAGTCAAGGTGCGGCGCCACGCGGTTTGAGTGGCACTTGACTGAGCGATCCGGGACAGCAGTTTCGGTCCGCGCTAGGCGCCGCTGCAGTGCCGGGTCGCTCAGCAGTTTTCGGAGTAGCCCAATGGTGAGTCTGCTGGCCGCGGTAGCGGTGTTCGCGACGATCGATGAGGCGGCCATTTACGCGTTGAAGCACGCGGCGGCGATCTGCGATCCACAGTACGAGTGCGGCGGAGTGGTGCGCGCAGTATCGGGTGGCTACGAAGCCTCACCGCTGATCTCCTCGAAGAAGCCCTTTGGTGTGGATCTGGGCGAGTTCTACGGCCCCGATGTGGTCGCCGACTTTCATACGCACATCTGCTCCATTCACAACAAGCCGTTCGCCGACTTCTTCTCGACCTCGGACGCGATGGCGAATGAGGGCCTGCATACGGTCGGGTACATGCTCAGCATGTGCGACTGGAATATCCGCCGCTACGATCCGGCGCAGGACGATCGTGACGACGAGGAGGTCGATTTCCGCAGCGGCCGCGTCATCTATCTGACGATCGGGCACATCGTCGGCTGGGTGCCGAGCGATGACCTGGTCCGCTAGCCTGCGGCCGCTGCGGCAAGAAAGTGTAAGACCCAGCCTACGCCGCAGACCGGCTTGCGCTGCTGCGCCCAAGTTGGGGCAGGCCTCATGGTACGAACCCCGCGGCAGCCACTGCGCGCCGCCGCTTCGGTTCCAGTCCACCAGAGGTCAACCATGAGATCCATGCTGATTACGCTTGCCGCGCTTGCGCTGGCGGCGCCGGCGTTCGCACAGGTCGGCACCGCCGTCAAAGAGACCGGCAAGGCAACCGCGGAGACGGCCAAAGAGGCCGGTGACGAGGTCAAGGGGGCGGTGAGCTCCCAGCCGGACAAGGCAATTGACAAGACCAAGGCACAGGTGCACAAGCAGAAAGCCAAGGCGCACTCGCACGCCGCCAAAGAGGCCGCGAAGGACGCCACCAAGTAACAGCGAGGGCCGCCGCCCCGGCATGCGGGGCTGCGGCCATTTGGCTGTTTCCGGGCGTGTGCTCCGGAACCGCCGGCGGCTGACCGGCGTCCTATACTTGTGGGGCCTTACTTTGGGCATCGGGCGGCCGAGGAGTCAGCCTATGGTGGTCAAACAGCTGCTGAGCGCCAAGCGCGCGGATCTGATCTACGTCGCTCCTGCGGTCTCGGTCGGCGCGGCCATCCGGCTGATGCAGCGCGAGCAGGTCGGGGCGGTTCTGGTGCTCGATGAGAACGACCGCCTGCTCGGTCTGGTCTCCGAGCGCGACGTCGTGCACGCGCTGGCGCTCGATGCCGAGAACCTGCTCGAGCGGGCCGTCATTGACATCACCCCGCGCGATACCCCGGTCGCTGCGCCTCAGGACTCGGTGCAGTCGGTCATGGCGACGATGACGGCGTCGCGCAGCCGGCACGTGGTGGTGGTGCAGTTCGGGCGTGTGGTCGGCGTCGTGAGCATCGGGGACGTGGTCAAGTCACGGCTGGATGAGAAGACGCAGGAGAACGCCGTCCTGCAGGAAATAGCGCGCGCGCAGTTCTTCGCCAGCTGACCCGCCCCATCCGCCCATCACCCGGTATGCGCGGACAGCCCGCGCGGTCAGTCGGGGTGTGCGGATTGCGCGGTGCCGGCGCCGCGGGTGGCGCCAAGGAAATCGAGCAGCGCAGCGGCCACCTCCGGGGCGGTGTCCTCAAGGTGAGCGGCATGGTCGCCGCGGCCGACGATGATCCAGCGGCGCTCGGGCGTCCCGAGCCGCGCGAAGAATGCCCCCGCCACCGCGGGCTTGAACGCCGGATCACGGGCTCCGTACAGCATCAGCGTCGGCACGCGGATCGCCTCCGGCCTTATGGCCTGGAACTGGACATCGCAGCACACGTCAGCGCGGATCGGGTCGGTGCTGAGGGCGGCGGCGACGAAATCGCGGATGAGCTGCGGACTGGTGACGGCCGGGGAGACGAAGTCCTCGGCGGCCTGGGCGGCGGTGTTGGGCCGCGCGGGGGGTGGCCCGGAAGCCGGGCCGTTGTCCGGCGGCGCCTCCAGGTTCAGGTTGAAGGCATACAGGATAAGTCCGCTCAGGGGCTGCCGGTCGCGCGTGGCCACGAGTGCCGAGATCTTCGAGCCGCGCGACCAGCCCAGGAGCACCGCGGGAGGCAGGTCGGGATGGCGGCGCCTTAAGGCACCCAGGGCCGCCTCCACCTGCGCGGCCGCCGCATCGGGCTCGAGCCAGCCGGACGGATCACGCGCGGTGGCGCCATAGCCTGGCAGATCGATGGCATACGCGGCATATCCGCCCGCGGCGAGGGCTGCCAGCAGCGAGCGGCTGCCTGAGTGCGCCGCAAAGTCGAAGGCGGGGCGGGCGCTCCAGGTGCGCCCGTGAACGAGCAGCACGACGCCGCGCGGACGTGCCGGCCGCCGCGACCAGAGCATCAGCGGGTGGCCGGGTGCGTCCACCCTGAGTTGCCCGGGTGCGGAAGCGGCATCCGCAGGGTTCGCAGCGCCAAGGGCGCACAGCAGGGCCACCCCTGCAAGCCACAGACTCATCCTGCGATGTCGGCGCATCACAAATCCCCGCGCGCACCGGTTGTGCGGGTCAGGCCCTACGCTACCGGAATCGCCGCGCGCCGGTTGACCTGCGCCGCGGACGCGCCTCACCCATCCGTAGCCCCGTGTGCCCGCAGCGCAAGCGCCAAGTGGTCCCGCCCGAGGCGGTTCTGGCACCATGGGATCCTCTCATGTGGCGCTTTACGGGGTGCAGAGGTTTGGGAATCCTGTGCCCCAGGCGCCGTTGAACCGCGGGTTGTCCTTGCATACGTCCGCTTCCGAGACCGAGATCGGTCCCACGGGTCTGCGTCGCACGCTGCGGGCCCGTCACATGCGCATGATCGCCCTCGGCGGGGTGATCGGCGCCGGGCTCTTTGTCGGCAGCGGCGTCGTCGTCCAGGCCACAGGGCCGGCCGCGGTCGTCTCCTTCGCCCTGACCGGGGCGCTGGTCGTCTTGGTGATGCGCATGCTCGGGGAGATGGCCTCCGCCTATCCGGCGGTCGGCGGCTTCTACGAGTACAACCGGCTCGCGCTCGGCGAACTCGCCGGCTTCATGACCGGCTGGATGTACTGGTACTTCTGGATCATCGTGGTGGCGCTGGAGGCGGTGGCCGGCGCGCGGCTGCTGCTGTTCTGGTACCCGCACGTTGCCCCTTGGGCATTCACCCTCGGGCTCATGACCCTGTTTACGCTCCTGAACCTGCTCTCGGTGCGCTCCTGGGGCGAGGCGGAGTACTGGTTCGCGATGATCAAGGTGGCAGCCATCACGCTCTTTCTCGGCATCGGTGCCCTGGTCATCGCCGGGCTGTGGCCGCACCATGCCGGCGGCTTTGCCAACCTCACCGCCCACGGCGGCTTCATGCCGCGTGGCTGGGGGCCGGTGCTCACCGGCGCGGTGGCGGCCACGGGGTTCTACTTCGGCTCCGAGATCGTCACGGTCGCCGCCGCCGAGTCGCCCGAGCCGCAGCGCGCCGTGGCGCAGGCCACCCAGTCGGTGGTCTCGCGGGTGCTGATCTTTTACGTGGGCTCGATCCTGGTCGTGGTGACGCTCATCCCCTGGACGGACCCGCGCATGGCGCAGCCCTACGTGTCGGCCCTGGGCGAGGTCGGTATCCCGGGGGCCGCGCAGATCATGAACGGCGTCATCCTGACGGCGGTACTGTCCGCGCTCAACAGCGGCCTGTTCGCCTCCTCGCGCATGGTGATGGCGCTCGCGACGCGCGGCGATGCGCCGGCGGGACTTGCGCGCCTGAACACCCGCGGGGTGCCGGTGCGCGCGATCCTCCTGAGCACCGCCTTCGGCTACGCGGCGGTCGTCATGAACTATGTCTCGCCTGAGCACGTATTCGCCTTTCTCGTCGACTCCTACGGCACCGTCGCGATATTCGTCTACCTCCTGATCGCGCTCGCGGAGCTGCGCCTGCGCCGGCGGCTCGAGCGCGAAGCCCCGCAGCGACTGCGGGTACGCATGTGGCTGTACCCCTGGCTCACCGTGCTCGCCATCGGGATGATGCTGGCGATCGTCGCGGCCATGGCATTCATTCCCGATCAGCGCTACCCGCTTCTCTTCGGCCTGGTGAGTGCGTCGGTGATGCTGGCCGCCTACGCGATCCGCCGCAGCTTCGGCACCGCGCGGGCGAGCGTGCCCGGGCGCGCCTAGCGCGGCCGCTGCCGCTCGAGCAACACCCCGAGCCGGCGGATGCCCTCGCCGATCGCATCGGCGGCGATCGAGGAAAAGCCCAGCCGGAAGTAATTGAGCGGGGGCTTGTCGCCGGCGAAGTGCACATCTCCTGGCTCGATCAGTACCCGCTCGGTGCGTGCGTCCGCGGCGAGACTTTGGGCATCGAGCCAGGGGGGTCCTTTGAGCCAGAACGATGAGCCGCCGGTTACGGGCGGGTGCTCGACCCCGGGGAGGTGGCGGGCGAGGGCCTGCTCCATGACCGCGGCACGCTCGCGATACGCGCCGGCGAGGCGGCGGTTGAAGGCGTCGTAGTACCCCAGGGCCAGGAACTGCGCGAAGCTGCGTTCGATGAAGGCGTTGGGGTGACGGATCATCAGGCGGCGCAGGGCGCGCAGCTCGCCGATGAGCAGCGGCGGCGCGACGATGTAGCCGAGGCGCAGCCCCGGGGCCAGCGACTTGGACAGGCTGCCCACGTAGATCACGCGGTTGCTGCGGTCGAGGCTCTTGAGAGCCGGGTTGGGAAGGCCGGAGAAGCTGACCTCGGTCTCGTAGTCGTCCTCGATGATGAGGAAGTCATCCAGCTCGGACTGGCGCAGGAGTTCCACGCGGCGCTCAATGGGCATGGTCACGGTGGTCGGTGACTGGTGACTGGGTGTGGCGTAGACGAAGTGGCAGCCACGCAGTGCCGCGCCCACCACGAGGCCCTGCTCATCGAGTGCCAGGGGCCGCAGGCGCGCCGTGCGCCGCGCGAAGATATGCCGCGCATCGGGGTAGCCCGGGTTCTCGATGCCGATCTCGGTGTGCGCATCGGCCAGCAGGTCGGCGAGCAGGTAGAGGGCCTGCTGCGCGCCGATGGTGACGAGGATCTCCGCCGCGCTCGCCCAGATTCCGCGCAGCGGCAGCACTTTGTCGCGGATCTGCTCGATGAGCGCGGGGTCATCGCGGCTGAAGCGGTCCTGGGCCCAGTCGAGCGCATCGGCGCCCAGGAGCACCTGCTGACAGCTCGCGCGCCATTCGGCGGCCGGGAACAGCTTGCGATCCAGCTGTCCGTAGATGAACGGGAAGTCGTACTGCTCCCAGTCCGGGGGCTTGGAGATGTGCCGCTGCAGCGAGGGGCGCAGCCTGATGCGGCCCGCCCAGTCCGGCTCACTCGCCGCCGCCGTCGGCGCGGTGAGCGGACGGGGTCGCGGCGCGATCAGCGCCGGGTTCGGATAGTAGCCCTGACGGCGGCGCGCGATCAGGTAGCCGTCATCGGCGAGCTGCTGGTAGACGATGACGACGGTGTTGCGGGCGACGCGCAGCTGCCCGGCGAGGGCGCGGCTCGAGGGCAGCGGCTGCTGCGCGGGGAGGCTGCCGGCGCCGATGGCGGCGATGAGCTGGGCGCGCAGTTGCGCCTGCAGCGTGAGCGCCGAGTCCGGCTGCAGCTTCAGCAGCTGCCGCCACAGCACCTGAGTACGTCGCCGTCCTCCGCTCACGGTCTCCACCCCGGTATGGGACGCCGGCGAATTGCGCGCAGCCTCGGCCGGCGGGTCCGGCGCGAGTACGCGCTACGATATCACGCCGCGCGCGCTGCCGCGGGCTGGCGGCGCGCGCTCAGCGCCCCCAGAGCGTCACCACATGGTTGATGGTGGCGCCTCCGATCACCAGCCATGCGAACAGCAGCACCGCGAGCATCAGGGGACGGCCGCCCGCGCGCCTGAGCGTGCCGAAGTGGGTCGCAAGCCCGAGCGCTCCCATCGCCATGGCGAGCAGGAACGTGTCGAGACGGTTGAGGCGAGCAACCAGCGCCGCGCTCAGCCAGCCGCAGGAGTTGAGGAGCACCACGGCGATGAAGGCGAAGGCAAACGGCGGCACGCGCGCCGCGGAGCCGCTATGGCCCGCGCCGGGCTCATGCAGCCGCCGCGCGCGCAGCCACGCCGCGAGCACCACGAGAAAGGGCGCGAGCATCAGCACGCGCACCATCTTGGCGATCACCGCGGTGCTGGCGGCGTCCGCACCAACCTGCCGGCTGGCCGCCACCACCTGCGCGACCTCGTGCACGGTCGAGCCGATATAGATCCCGAAGCCGGCCTCACCTCCGGGGATCACCTGCCAGAGCGTGTTGAGATCCTCGAGCAGGGGGTAGAGGAAGATCGAGGCGGTGCCGAGGATGACGACGCCGGCTATGGCGACACTCACCTGCTCGGCCTTGCCGCGCACCACCGGCTCGGTGGCGAGAACCGCGGCGGCGCCGCAGATGGCGCTGCCGGCGCCCACCAGCATGGCCGTCGGCCCATCCAGGCGCAGCAGCCGCGTACCCACCTGGTAGGCGATGACGAAGGTGGTTACCACCATCAGCAGATCGATCACGACGCCGGCCCAGCCGACGTGGCGGATGTCCTGCAGCGTGAGCCGAAAGCCATACAGCACCACGGCGAGCCGCAGGATGCTCTGGCGCGAGAGCATCACCCCAGCCCCCGTCCACGGTGCGATACGGGGATACAGCGTGTTGCCGAGGAGCATCCCGGCCACGATCGCCACCGTGAGTGCGCTCAGGCCGTGCGCCTGCACTGCCGGGAAGTCCGCGAGCCACACAGCCACAGCGCCGATCGCGCCACTCAGCAGCAGCCCCGGCGCGAGGCGCAGTCCGTAGCGGCGGCTCATCAGGTCCGGTCGAGCAGCGCGTGCACGTGGCGCAGGATGGTGCGCTCCTCATCTGCCGGCACCACCCACACCGCGCAGCGCGAGCGCGCGGTGCTGATCTGCTCGCCGTGGGCAGCATTAGCATCTGCATCGACCTCGATGCCGAGCCAGGCCAGGTGCGCGAGGATGCGCGCGCGCACCGCGGCGCTGTGCGCGCCGATGCCGCCGCTGAAGGCTATTGAGTCGACGCCGCCCAGGGCCGGCACCAGGGAGCCGGCGTGTCGCGCGGCCCAGTAGCAGAAGTGCTCGATCGCGAAGCGGCAGGCGACCTCGTCGCGCTGCTCGAGCTCGCGCATGTCGGAGCTCACGCCCGAGAGCGCCAGCAGGCCCGAGCCGCGGTACAAGAGCGTCTCGAGCGCATCCAGTGACAGCCCCTCCTTGCGCTGCAGCGCCAGAAGGACCCCCGGATCGATGGCGCCACAGCGCGTGCCCATGACGAGGCCATCGAGGGTCGAATACCCCATGGTGGTCGCGACGCTGCGGCCGTCGCGGACCGCGCACGCGCTGCAGCCATTGCCCAGATGGAAGATGACGAGCCGCGCCGTCGCCGCCGTGCCGTGGCGCGCGGCGAGCGCTGCGGTGACGTGCTCGAAGTTCAGGCCATGGAATCCGAAGCGGCGGTAGCCGGCACGGTCGAGCGCGGCGGGCAGCGCGTAGCGGGTGGCGACCTCGGGTACGGTGGCATGGAAGGCGGTATCAAAGCAGGCGACCTGCGGCATCTGCGGGGCGGCCTCCCGCATCGCCTCGATGGCGTCCAGCCCGAAACCGTTGTGGAGCGGGGCGAGCTCACGCAGCTCGTTGATCGCAGCCAGGCGCGCCGCGTCGATGAGGGTGGGTGCGACGAAGCGTGTGCCGCCGTGCACCAGGCGATGGCCGCACGCGGCGAGCTCGTCCGTGCCGATGCCACGCTCGCGCAGCGCCGCGAGGATGCGGGCCAGGGCGGCGCCATGGCGCGTGCCGGCGGGCAGCTGTTCCTGTGTCTGCCCGCACACGAAGCGCGGATGCGCGCCGATGCCCTCCACCTGGCCGTCGCAGCGCCGCTCGGTGCCGGCAAAAAGCGCGAACTTCAGAGACGAGGAGCCCGCGTTGAGCACCAGCACGCCGCGTCGGTCGGCGGCGGTCATGCAGGCTTTTGCGGCCGCATGTCCTCGCTGCGGATACCGGCAACCACCACGGGCTTCTTCATGGCGTCGCGGCGGAACGGCTCGCCGAGCTCCTGGTTCAGGATGACCTCGATGAAGGTCGTGACGTTGTCGGCTTGCGCGGCGCACGCCGTCTTCAGAGCCTGGGTGAGCTCGGCCGGGGTGCGCACGGTGACGCCGCGATGGCCGCAGCCTTCGGCGACCTTCGCGTAGCTGAGGTTCGGGTCCAGTTCGGTGCCGACGAAGTTGTTGTCGTACCAGAGGATCGAGTTGCGCTTCTCTGCGCCCCACTGGTAATTGCGGAAAATGACCATGGTGACATGCGGCCACTCGTTGCGGCCGATCGAGCTCATCTCGTTCATCGAGATCCCGAAGGCGCCATCACCGGCGAAGCCGACGACCGGCGTACCGGGGTTGCCGATCTTGGCGCCGATGATCGAGGGGAAGCCGTAGCCGCACGGCCCGAACAGCCCCGGGGCCAGATACTGGCGGCCCTTGGGGAACATCGGATAGGCATTGCCGATCGCGCAGTTGTTGCCGATGTCACTGGAGATGATGGCCTCGCGCGGCAGCGCCGCCATGATCGCGCGCCACGCCTGGCGCGGGGACATGTGCCTGGGCTCGCGGGCACGGCAGTCGGCATTCCAGTCCGTGCCCGGGTCGTCGTCCTCGTGGTCGAGCGTCTGCAGCGCATCCGCCCAGCTGCGCTTGCGGGCGTCGATCCTGCGGCGCCGCTCGGCGCGGCCGGCATCGCCGGCCTGCGGGTCGAGCTGAGTGAGGATCTGCGCGGCCACTTGCCTCGCGTCGCCGCAGATCGCCACCGCCACGGGCTTGGTGAGGCCGATGCGGTCGGCGTTGATGTCGACCTGGATGACGGCCGCCGACTTCGGCCAGTAGTCGAGCCCGTAGCAGGGCAGCGTCGAGAAGGGATTCAGGCGCGTGCCGAGCGCGAGGACCACGTCGGCCTCGGCGATCAGCTCCATGGCCGCACGCGAGCCGTTGTAGCCGAGCGGGCCGGCCGCCAGGGGATGCTCGCCCGGGAAGGAATCGTTGTGCTGGTAATTGTTGCAGACCGGCGCATCGAGCCGCTCGGCGAGGGCGACGCACTCGGGGATGGCGTTGCCGAGCACCACCCCGGCGCCGGAGAGGATCACCGGGAACCTGGCCTGGGACAGCAGGCGCGCGGCTTCGGCGATGGCTTTTGCGCCGCCGGCGGGACGCTCGAACTCGATCGCCGTCGGCAGCGGCACATCGATCACCTGCGTCCAGAAGTCGCGCGGGATGTTGATCTGCGCCGGGGCCGAGAGGCGCTTGGCCTTGCCGATGACGCGGTTCAGGACTTCGGGCACCCGCGTCGCGTCGCGCACCTCTTCCTGGTAGGCGACGATGTCACGGAACAGGGCCATCTGCTCGAGCTCCTGAAAGCCGCCCTGGCCGATGGTGCGGTTCGCCGCCTGTGGCGTCACGAGCAGCATCGGAGTGTGATTCCAGTAGGCGGTCTTCACCGCGGTCACAAAGCCGGTGATGCCCGGACCGTTCTGCGCGATCGCCATGGCGATCTTGCCGGTCGAGCGCGTGAAGCCGTCGCAGATGAGGCCGCCGTTGGTCTCGTGTGCCACGTCCCAGAACCGGATCCCCGCCTTGGGGAACAGATCCGAGATCGGCATGAATGCCGAGCCGATGATGCCGAAGGCATTCTCGATGCCGTGCTGCTGCAGGACCTTGACGAAGGCCTCTTCCGTGGTCATTTTCATGGTACGTCTCCGCCAACCTCAGGCGCCGTGGCTGCCGCAGACCTTGGCCAGGGCGCGGTCCATGGCCGCGGTGATCTGGTCGATCTCGGCGGGCGTGGCGATCAGGGCCGGGCTCAGGCACAGCGTGTTGTTGAAGCGCTGGAAGGAGCGGTTGGTGGCGCCGATGATCACGCCCTGGGCGAGGCACTCGGCCACCACCGCCTGCACCTTCTTCTCGTCGAGCGGCTCGCGCGAGGCGCGGTCGCACACCAGCTCCGCGCCGCAGAACAGTCCGAGCCCGCGCACATCCCCGATGACGGCGTGCCGCTGCTGCAGCTCGCGCAGGTTGCGCAGCAGCCGCTCTCCCATCACCTGGGTGTTGGCTAGCAGGTTCTCGTCCTCGATGATGCGCATGTTCTCCAGTGCCGCCGCCGGGCCCGAGGCACAGCCGCCGAATGTGGAGATGTCACGGAAGTAGGACAGCGGATCGGCCGGATCGTCCTTGAACAGGTCGAACACCGCTTCCGTGGTCACGGCGCAGGAGATCGCCGCATAGCCTGAGGCAACTCCCTTGGCCATGGTGACGAAGTCCGGCTTGATGCCGTAGTGCTGATAGCCGAACCACTTGCCGGTGCGGCCCATGCCGCAGACCACCTCATCGAGGTGCAGGAGGATGCCGTGGCGACGGCAGATCTCCTGGACGCGCTCCCAGTAGCCCTGCGGCGGGGTGATGACGCCGCCGCCGGCGGTGACCGGCTCGAGGCAGATTGCGCCGATGGTGTCCGCGCCCTCGCGCTGGATGACTTCCTCGATCGCGTCGGCGGCACGCTCACCGTAGTTTGACACCTGGCCGTACTGGCTGCGGTACTCCAGGCAATGCGGCACCTCGACGAAGCCGGGCACGGCGGGGCCGTACTGGGCGCTGCGCTGCGGCTGCCCGCTCGCCGACAGGGTCGCAAGCGTGGTGCCGTGGTAGTCGCGCTCGCGGAAGAGGATCTTGTACTTGCGGCCGCCGTGGTGACGGTGAGCGATCTGGCGCACCATCTTGAAGACCTTCTCGTTCGCCTCCGAGCCGGTGTTGGCGTAATAGACCCGGTTGAGGCCGGGCATCTTGCTGATCAGGCGCTCGGCGAACAGCGCCCCCGGCACCGAGCCGGCGGAGTTCGCGAAGTAGTTCATCCGCATCAGCTGGTCGCGCACCGCCTCGGCAATGCTCTGGCGACCGTAGCCGACGTTCACCGTCCAGACGCCGCCGGAAACGGCATCGAGGTATTCCTTGCCGGTGGCGTCCCACACGCGCATGCCGCGGCCTTCGACGAAGATGCGCGGGTCCTGACTCTCGAAGGGCTGGTGCTGGGTGAGGTGATGCCACACATGCGCGCGGTCGGCATCGATCACGTGGCGCATGTCGTTCGGGCGAAGTTGCGCGTTCATGGAAGCTGCTTCTCCAGGCTGTGCGGGCGGCAGGTAATTGGTAGCACGAACGGTCGGTGCGCCATAAGGGCCAGAATGGGGCCGCGTCTGGAACCAGACGTGCAATCAGGCACTTAGGCCAGTTCCGCGGTCCGTGCGGTAGCGGCCCGCGCCGGCTTTCGGCGCGAGGATTCAGCGGAAGGTGATGCGCTGCGCAGGCGGGGTGCGGTAGGAGTCCGCGACGACCCAGGCGCTGGCCGTGAGCGCCCAGGAGATGAGGCATTCGCTCCATTGCGAGGCATCCGCCGCGGCCGAGGCCACTGCCGGGATCCAGACGAGAAGGGTGAACAGTCCCATCATGACAGCTGCCAGTGCGGCAGCCGGCCGGGCCCGGGATCCGACGAGCACGGCGATACCGGCTGCAACGTACGCCGCGCCGGTGAGATATACCCAGCTCACGTGCGCCGGCAGCCAGGCGGGCACGAGCGAGGCGGTCTGCGCAACGTAGGCGAAGTGCGCAACCCCGAAGGCAATGAGGGCGAGGCCAAAGAGCGCCCGCGCGAGCCGCAAACCGCTCGCGCCGCTGAGGAGGCCCAGGACCTGGCGATCGCGGCCGGTGGCGAGCTGCGCATACAGAACCCATGCGGCCGCCAGGATCACCGCGGTCTCGCCGCAGCCTTCCCAGGTCACCGCGACCGTCGGTGCGTGCCAGATGACCGGCAGGCGGAACAGGACGAACCAGAGCACCAGGTAGAAGAACAGCACCCGCGCGGCGGCCGCGGCGGCGCGTGGCCACAGCAGGCCCAGGCCGCAGCCCGCCGCGATGAGGGCACACAGGTATGCCAGCGCCTCGCGGGCGCTCGCCCATTTGGGCACCGGCTCCCAGATGGCGCCGAAATCGCCCCGGATCAGGCCGATGATCCCCAGAGCGAGCAGCGTGACCGCAAAGACCCCCTGGCTGACACCCGTGGCACGCATCGTCTGACCTTCAAAGAGCGGATCGGCGGATCCGGTACCGGCACTCACTTGTACGCCACATACGGCGCGATGCAACTGCGCCCGGGCTGAGCCTCACGGTCACCGATGGCGCGTCCTCAGGCGCTGGCATCCAGCAGCGCGACCACCTCGTGCCAGGGCGTCGGCCCTTCGTGCATCGCGTACACGGTCTCGACGGCCAGATGCTCGCGCTCGACCGCCTGACGCACCTCATGCATCAGCTGCGGGTCGTAGAGGGTGTGGTTGGCATTCAGGACCAGGGTGTCGCTGGCGTACAGCAGATGACGCTCGGGGAAGTAGACCATGTACTGCCGCTCGGTCGAGGCGCCGCGCAGCGGATACAGCTCCATGCGGTTCGCGCCCCGGCCGATGGCCTGCCGGCCCGTGACTGTCCTGAAATCAGGTCGCGAAGCGGGGTGTCCGGCGGACTGGCTGGCCAGCAGCCGCTGCAGCAGTGGCAGGTTCAGATCCAGCACATAGAGCGGCACGCGGGTAGTGGCGTCATAACCCAGGCCGCCCACGTGGGGCCAGGAGTCCGAGGTCATCAGCACGGCGCGTATCTTCTCCCCCGGATAGCGGCGTGCGGCCTCGGCGAAGATGCCCGCCGTGAACGTCGCCGACACCGGCGTCTCGAGAATCACCACGCCATCATCCTCACGTATCAGGGTGGTGTTCCAGGAGCCCCGGTAAAGGTCGATGCCCGCGGCCAGCTCGGTGTCCTTGGCGGCGCTGAAGGGGCGCTCCCAGCCCTTGCTGGCGAGACTTTTCTGCGCGGCCGCGGTGTCCATCGCGAAGTCCGTCTCCGCGAGCGCGACGTTGAACTTCACATCGAGCGCCTGCGCCGAGCTCCATAGCGCGCCGTTGCGCGCGGTGATCTCGTTCGAGGGGTAGCTCACCCCCTCGATGTAGCGCCAGTTATCCCAGTAGACCTGTTGCCGTACGGCACCCCAGTGGTACCAGAAGTCGTTGAAGCGCATGGTCGTCTCGAGCACATCGGGCAGGTGGTTGAAGGGGTTGAGCGCCATGCGCACCAGGCGGCCGTTGAAACGGAATGCAACCACCGTGTGGACGGTGTCGCGCACGAGCTGCGGTGCCTCGTAGTGCAGGTCCGGCGCGGCGCGCGCGGTGAGCAGTGCACGCAGCGGTCCCAGTGCGAGCGCGCTACGCGTCGCATCCAGGTCCGCCCGCGAGCAGGGCGTGTCGCCCTGGGCGCTGTGGTAGACCCCGCCGCTCAGGCTGGCGATGAGCGTACTGTCGGACTCCGCCTCACCGAGGTCAGACTCGGGCCAGATCTGATGCGCCTCGGTGCGCAGGCGCGCGCCCGCCAGATCCAGCGTGCTCTTGTCGCGCTCGTAGGCGGTGATGAAGGGATCCTGGCGGTAGGATTGCTCCATGAGCGCGGTGTGGGAGATGACGTCGAGCCGTACGTTGCTGATCTGCTCGAGCTTGGCCCGGCCGCCCATTGCCTCGAGGGCACGGTCAACACAGGCAGCGGCTTCAAGCCCGTTGCAGCCGGGCGTTGGCGGGGTATGCGCTTGCGCGCAGCTGAGGAAGGCGGCGGCGAGCAGGCTCAGGGTGATGCGTGACATGCGCGGGCGCTCCGGGTGAGGAATCTTCCGCCGGCAAGGCTAGCGGCTTTGCGGTGCGCCTCGTGCGGTTGCCAAGACGAAGCGCTGTGCGGCTGCGGCAGGGCGTGTAAGGACGACGCGCAGCGCGGCCGCGCGTGTGCCGTTCGCACTCATATATATAGATGCGCGATGGCAGACGTGTTGGCGTGGGGAGCGAGCCGAGCGCTCTCGCCCCGCGCGTTAGCGGCGTGGCCGCCGTAGCGGCGTCACCACTTGCGGGGGCGCTTCGATGTTCACGGGCGCGTCGCCGTCGCTGCTCCACTGCGCGGGATTCAGGAACATGACGGAGCACTTGCTGCATGCATAGAAGGCCGTTTCGTACTTCGAGCCGTTCTTGCGCGGCACACTGATACGGTGATAGCGGTCGTAGTCACAGATCCGGCACCGCCATTGACCGCTCGAGGGGACCATGGCGCGGATGCTGACGCGCCCCTCTCGGGTCGTCTATCCAGCGCGCCGGCGCAGTCGCAGCTGTATGCGGATTCGTCGAGCCCAGTACGTGCGAAGTCCTGACTGCGGCGGTTCCCTCCCCGCGGCCGCCGCCTGCGCAGGCTCGCCGGGGTCATGGCGGTGTGAGGTGCTGCCGACCGCGGAATTCTGCTCCCGCCGATACCGTCAAGCGCCCGCCGACGCCACTGTGCACGCAATGAAGCGCTACACTTTGCATCGCAGCACTGGCTTCCGGGTGGTGTTCACCACGCCGCGCGCGCAGTTCGCAGAAATGGTCCTCGCCCCGGGCGCTCGCGAGGGCGATGCGCAAAACCGTCACCAGGGCGCCGACCAGTATCTGCTGGTGATAAGCGGCACCGGACTTGCGCGGGTGAACCGGCGCCGCGTCGGGCTGCGCGCCGGTGTGGTGCTCCTGATCGGGCAGGGCGACCGCCACGAAATCCTCAATACCGGGCGCACGGCGCTGCGTACGGTCAACTTCTACACTCCGCCCGCCTACACGCGCACCGGCACCGAGCTGCCGCGCGGCCGGCGTGCCTGACGCGCCGCGGTTTGCTCAGGCGCCGGTGGCGTTCGGATCGCGCCAGGCACGTTCGAACGGCAGTCGCCAGGTGTTCGGCGCGATCAGCTGGTGAATGGCGTTGGGGCCCCACGAGCCGGGCGCGTACGGCCGCACCGGAGGCGGTGATTCCAGCAGCGGCGCGGAGACTTCCCACAGCCGCTCGATGCCTTCGGCGGTGGTGAACAGCGTGTGGTCACCGCGCATGGCATCGAGGATCAGGCGCTCATAGGCCTCGAGCACGTCACCCACGTAGCCGGTGTCGTGCATCGCGAACTGCAGGCTGAGCTTGTCGAGCCGCATGCCAGGTCCTGGCCGCTTGCCATAGAAGGACAGCGACATCTTCGCCGCATCGGCCAGATCAAACGTCAGATGGTCCGGGCCCTGTGCCCCCACACCCGAGTCGGCGGGGAACATGCTGCGCGGCGGTTCACGGAAGGCGATGGAGATGATGCGCTGGCCTTCGGCGAGGCGCTTGCCGGTGCGCAGATAGAAGGGCACTCCGGCCCAGCGCCAGTTATCGATCCAGCATCTCAGCGCGATGAATGTCTCGGTGTCCGACTCCGGATCAACACCTTCTTCGGCACGGTAGCCCGAGTACTGCCCGCGCACCACGTCGGCGGGCTTGATCTGCAGCATGCTGCGGAAGACCTTGTTCTTTTCCTCGCTGATCGACGCCGGCTCCAGCGCCGTGGGCGGCTCCATGGCCGTGAAGGCGACGATCTGAAAGAGGTGCGTCACGACCATGTCGCGATAGGCGCCGATCGCCTCGTAGAAGCCGACCCGCCGCCCCAGGTCCAAAGTCTCCGGCACATCGATTTGAACGTGATCGATGAAATTGCGGTTCCAGATGGGTTCGAACAGTCCATTCGCGAAGCGAAAGGCGAGGATGTTCTGTGCGGGCTCTTTGCCGAGAAAATGATCGATGCGGAAGATCTGATCCTCGCTGAACACCTCATGCAGCTGGCTGTTGAGGTTGACAGCGCTCTGCAGGTCAACGCCGAAGGGTTTCTCCATGATGATGCGCGAGCGCTCGACCAGGCCCGCTTCCCCGAGCAGGTGCACGGCTGACAAGGCGGCGCTGGGTGGAACGCTCAGGTAGTGCAGCCGACGCACCTCCTGTCCCTCAAAAGAGGCCTCGGCCTTCTGTACCGCCGTCCTGAGGGCACCCGCGCCGGCAGACAGCGGCAAGTAGTCGAGGTTTGCCGCGAAGGCCTTCCAGGCTTCCTCGGTGATCTTGCGGGTCGAGAACTGCTGCAGCGCCTCGCGCACCAGGTCGCGGAAGGCGTCCGCGCTCAGATCCTCAAGAGAGATACCAATGATCCGGTATCCGGGCATAAACCCGGAACTGGCGAGTCGGAACAAGCCCGGCAGGAGCTTGCGGCGGCACAGGTCACCGGTGGCCCCGAACAGGGTGACCACCTGCGGAAGCTTCGGACCGACCCCGGAGAGCGTCTTCGGCACCTTCAGATCCTCCTGGATGTCCTGCGTCGCCGACCGGCGCCCGGGACCATGACCGCAGGGAGAGTAACCGAGGCCCAAGGTGAGTTCCATGGTCAGGGCCGCGGCAGGGACCGCCCCGGCGTGTGCGTTTTGTGACCTGCTGCCCCATCTCACCCCGGCCGGTCCACAAGATTTCCCGGCCGGTGCCGTTACCGTGGTGGGTTGCTCCCGCGGCATGTCACAAAGTCTTAACCTGCAGAGGTCCCTGTCATGAGCAGATCAAAGCCTGCGGCGCTCGCGCCCGGGGACGTCGACGAGCTGCTGAGCGCCACCATGGCGCGGCGCCTGGATCGGCTGGGTCTGGCGGGACAGACAGATCAGTGGACCGAGCGCTATCTGCTGTGCCAGCACCTGGTGGATCCGCTCGATGCCAAGTCGCGGCAGAAATTCGAAGCCACCAGCCGCTTCATTCGCGACCTGATCGCGCACCGGTGGGTGAAGACGCGGCGCGCCCGCGATCAGGTGGCACCCAAGCGTATCCATTATCTGTCGATGGAGTTCCTGCTCGGGCGCACGCTGCGCAACAACATGATGAACCTCGCCGCCGAGCCGCTGGTGCGCGATGCGCTCGCCAAGCAGGGCTGGGATCTTGAGGCGCTGTTCGAGGAGGAGTCAGACGCCGGCCTCGGCAACGGCGGCCTCGGGCGGCTCGCTGCCTGCTTCATCGACTCGCTGGCGACGCTGCAGTACCCGGCGATCGGGTACGGACTGCGCTACGAGTACGGCATCTTCCGGCAGGTTATTCGCGACGGCGCCCAGGTGGAGCAGCCCGACAACTGGCTGCGCAGCACCGACCCGTGGGAGATCCCGCGGCCGGGCAAGCTTTACGCCGTACCCCTCAATGCCACCTTCGAGCTGCAGCGCTCGGCGCTGCGCTTCACACCGCACCGGCAGGCGCACCTGCTGGGCATGGCGTACGACCGGCCGGTGGTCGGCTATGGCGCGAAATGCATCAATACGCTGCGCCTGTGGGCCGCCGCGGCGCCGCAGTCCTTCGACTTCGCCGAGTTCTCCAGGGGTGACTTCGCCGGTGCGGTGATCCAGAACGTCGCCGCCGAATCCATCACCCGCGTGCTCTACCCGGATGACTCGACCGAGGCCGGACGCGCGCTGCGATTTCTGCAGCAGTACTTCATGGTCAGCTGCTCGCTGCAGGACATCGTGGCCCGCTTCCGCAGCGGCGAGACACCCGACTGGGCGTTGTTGCCCAAGCGCGTGGCGGTGCAGATGAACGATACGCACCCGGCGCTGTGCGTGGCGGAGCTGATGCGCATCCTGCTCGATCAGGCGTGCCTGCCCTGGGATGAGGCATGGGAGCTGACCCTGCAGACGCTCGCTTACACCAACCACACCCTGCTGCCGGAGGCGCTGGAGAAGTGGCCCGTCGATCTGTTTGAGCTGCTGATTCCGCGGCAGCTCGAGATCATCTATGAGATCAACCGGCACTTCCTCGACGACGTGCGCCGCCGCTATCCGGGTGACGAGGCGCGCGTGCGGCGGGTGAGTCTCATCGAGGAAGAGCCGAGCCGCAAGGTGCGCATGGCGCACCTCGCCGTCGTCGGCTCCCACAGCACCAACGGCGTTGCGCAGATCCACTCCGAGCTGCTGCGCACGCACGTGCTGCACGACCTCGCCGAGCTGTTTCCGGCACGGTTCAACAACAAGACGAACGGCGTCACGCCGCGGCGCTGGCTCATCCAGGCGAATCCGGCCCTCGCCGGCTTGATCACCGCCACCATCGGTGATGCCTGGATGACCGACCTGGAGCGGCTGCGCGAGCTCGTGCCGCTGTCGCAAGATGCCGGCTTTCCGCGCGCAGTTCCGGCAGGCAAAACGCACCAACAAGCTCGCCTTCGCGCACTGGCTGCGCCAGGCACACAACGAGATCGTCGATCCGGACTCGATCTTCGACAGCCAGGTGAAGCGCATCCACGAGTACAAGCGGCAGCTGCTCAACGTGCTGCACATCGTCATGCTTTACAACCGCCTGCGGAACAACACGCAGCAGCTGCTGACGCCGCACACGTTCTTCTTCGCCGGCAAGGCCGCTCCGGCCTATCACTTTGCCAAACTGATCATCAAGCTCATCAATCACGTGGCGGCCACCATCAATGCCGACGCCACCATCCGCGGGCAGCTGCGCATACTGTTCCTTCCCGAATACAACGTGAGCCTGGCTGAGCGGCTGATTCCGGCGAGCGATGTGTCGGAGCAGATCTCCACCGCCGGCTATGAGGCGAGCGGCACCGGCAACATGAAGTTCATGATGAATGGCGCGCTCACCATCGGCACGCGCGACGGCGCCACCATCGAGATGGCAGGCGAGGCCGGGGAGGAGAATTTCTTCCTCTTTGGCCTGACGGCGCAGCAGGTGGCAGACAGCAGCAGCTGGTACGACCCGCGGTGGCACTACGCCAACGAGTCTGAGACACGCGAGGCGCTGGACCTGATCGCTTCCGAGCACTTCAGCCGCGGCGAGCCGGGGGTGTTCGAGCCGATCCGGCGCGCGCTCCTGGATCACGGCGATCACTATCGCCACCTTGCGGACCTCACTGCCTACGGTCGCGCGCACCAGGACCTCGACCGATGTTATGCGGATGCGGAAGCCTGGTCGAGGAAGGCGGTCCTAAACGTTGCGTGCTCCGGGAAGTTCTCCAGTGACCGCACCATCCGGGAATACGCCGAGGGGATTTGGGGCTTGGAGCCATCCCCCGTGGACTGAGGGCCGATGCGTCACACGCACCGGTGCGGCTTAGTCGAGCGCGCGGCGGTACCCCGGCGGCCGATGGTCGCACGCTCGCCCCTTTAAGGCTGCGCACCTCCCCGGCGCCGAGGTCTCGATTGCCGTAGGACAAACACTGATGGAGGTCATCTTGCCGTCAAATGCGCGCGGCCGGCGATTTAGGTCCCGGGCCGCGGGCGTCCCTGACGGCCGGCGCGTTCCGGGGAAGGATGCCAGGCACCCCGGAATTGCCTTGCATGCACATAGCGACACGGGTTCAATGCTGCCCCTCAGCCTGCGCTATTAAATGAGGAGCCAGTGATGGAGCCCGATGCCCGTAAAAAGCTCATGGATGAATTGTTTGCAGAGCGCGAGGTGCTGGAGCGGCGCGTCGCGCAGCGGGAAGCGGAGGCTGCGCGACTGGCCTCTGCCCGGGACGTGGAGGCCGCCCACCGTATGAATATCGAGATCCAGGATTTGCGCGCCCGTGCCGATGCGATCGGCCGTCGCTGGTCGGAGTTGCAAGACGACGATATCCACGATGATGGCCGCGGTGGAATCGAGCGCTGAGAGCCGCGGCATCAGTCGAACGATGGCGGTTCAGGTGTAGCGTCTGGGTTAGCTAGCCGCGGCGGGCGCGGGCGTGCCTGGTGGTTTCGGGGCCCGGACAGTGCATCTCGTTTGCCTCGACCTCTGATCGGACGCGGATCTTAGCTCGCCAAGAGCGTAGACCGCCGCTATGGCACGGTCCGATCTCAATGCGCGTCCGGTCTGAGGTTTGGGGAGCTCAAGCGCGTCGGCCATCCTGCGCGGGCCGGCATCCAAAACGCAATGCTTCTCAGAAGCGTCGCTATCAAGAAGCATTCCCAACAAGAACGCCGATCCAGGGATACGCGCGTGCCAGCTCCGCCAGCACTAGGTAATCGACGCGCCTGAGTACGCAACACTGCTCATTTAGTACCGTTTGACGCACTCCTAGGCTTGCGGCAGGTCACAGCGCCGCTGTGGGTTAGGAGTAAAGAGCCATGACAATCCGCTTCCGGTTCGACGGTGCGCGGGCGCTTTTGGCGCTCGTACTGGGAATCAGCGCACTGCTGGGTGACGAAAAAGCCGCCTTCGCCGTGCCGAGCTTTGCGCGGCAAACCGGTATGGCCTGCGAGGCGTGTCACACGGTGTATCCGGAGTTAACTCACTTTGGGCGCGTCTTCAAGGCCAATGGCTATCTCTTGACCAACGTCAAGGCCGTCAAGGATGTCTCGGGCAAGCGGGAGGAGCTGCTGTCGCTGTCACAAACGCCTGCCTTGTCGATCATGGCGCAGATCTCCTACTCACAGATGAAGACCAGTGTGCCGGATCTCTCAGCCGCAGGCGCTCCCGGGGTTGCGCAGAATGGCACAGCGGGCTTCCCGCAGCAGTTGAGCTTCTTCTACGCCGGCAAGATCGCCCCGCATCTGGGTGCGTTCTTCCAGCTCACCTACGCTAACGACAGCGGCACGATCGGGATCGACAACACCGATCTGCGTTTCGTCAATACCATAGCCATGGCGGACAGCAGCCCGTTGACCTACGGGCTTTCGCTCAACAACAACCCGACGGTGCAGGACCTGTGGAACTCCACTCCGGCATTCGGCTTCCCGTACGCCGCCAGTAACGCGGTCGTCTCACCTTTGGCTGCCGCGGCAATCGACGGACCATTCGCGCAGGATGTCGCAGGTCTCACGGCCTATGTGTTCTGGCGCGAGTCACTTTACGCCGAGTTCGGTGGCTACCGCTCGGCCAAGCAGGGGGTAACCAACGAGCTCACCGGCGGCGCGGGCCCCCTGGACGGCACCGCGTCGAATGTCATCTCGGGTGTTGCCCCTTACTGGCGGTTCGCCTACGAGTACAACTGGGATCGTCAGTCAATCGAGGCGGGTGTGTACGGCATGCAGTTTCGGCTGTACCCCGGGGGCGCACCGGGCGCGGCGGTGCCACTGCGGGGACCTGTTAACCGCATGAACGATTTCGCCGAGGATATCCAGTACCAATTCGTGAGCGACGAGCATCAGCTGACCGTTGCGGCGACGCACATCCACGAGGACATGACCCTGGATGCCAGCTTTGCCACTGGCGGCGCGGCGAATCCGAAAGACTCGCTCAACACCTCGCGGCTGTGGGCCACCTACTACTACCGCCGCCGCATCGGCGCGACCGTCGCACACTTCAGCACGACCGGAAGCACCGATGCGGACCTGTATCCGCCCACGGCGCCCGGCAGTCCCGGAGTTGTGACCAGTGCCAGTGGCTCGCCCGACACACGAGGCTGGGTGGCGGAGGTGAACTATCTGCCCTGGCTCAATGTGAAGCTGTCCGCCCAATACACCTGGTACAGCAAGTTCAATGGCGGAGGCAGCAACTACGACGGTTTAGGACGCAGCGCATCCGACAACAACGCGCTGTATCTGCTCCTGTGGCTCGCGTACTGAGGACCAAAACCATGCGTGTCTGCAATAGCCTTTCAAACACTCTTCGGCCTGCGCGCTCCCAACACCTCATTCTGCTGACGGCTCTGCTGAGTTGCCTGTTTGCGCCCCTGGGAGTCGCGCAGGAGCCGACGCCCGCGGCCCGCGCCTATGCCGACAGGCTCGCCGTGACCGTCTGTGGTACCTGTCACGGGCCACAGGGCAACAGTACCCAGCCGAAGTTTCCGCGCCTGGCCGGCCAGAACGCGGGATACCTCGCCGCGCAGCTCAAAGCGTTCCGTAGCCAGGGCAGAGGCGATCCCGACGCCGTCAGCTACATGTGGGGAATGGCCAGTGAGCTCGACGACGACACGATTGCGGCGCTGGCCGCTTACTATGCGGCGCAGAAGCCTGGTGCCGGCCGGGGCAGCAGTGTGACCTCGCGCGGGCGCGAGATCTACGAGCAGGGCATTCCGAGTCAGGGAGTCCCGGCCTGCGCGGGCTGCCATGGCGCCGACGCGCATGGCCTGCAGGAGTTCCCGCGTCTCGCGGGGCAGCATTCGCAATACGTGCTGAAGCAGCTGGCATCGTTCCAGAGCAACATGCGCAATGTGGCCATTATGCATGGCATCGCGCAGAGCCTGCAGGCGCCGGAGATGGAGGAGGTGGCGGCCTTCCTGGAATCGCGGCCCTAGGCGCGCTCCGCGCCTAGGGGCGATGGCGTCGAAACACGATGTCGAACCAGGGCTGCCAGGTCTTTCGTCCATCGGTGGAGCGCGTGGCTGTCTCGCGCACGGTGTCGGCGGCGGGGCGCCAGACACCGCGCGTCCAGCGCTGCGGGCCCTGAGGGGCAGCCTGGTCGGCGCCGCAAAGCTCCATCGCACCTTCACGGAGGCCGCCCTCGATGACGAGGATCTCGCCCTCGCTGCTGACCCAGCTCTGATGCCATACGCCGCGGGACGCGTCGTAGGCACTGAAACTGCGGCCGGCATAACCGGTGCGGCTGCGGTAATCCTCACTCAGGGCGCAGCCCGCGAGAACCGGAGTTACCTGCGCCCGGGCGATGAGTTTGCCGCTCTCGACGGAGTACACGTCCCAGTCGCCCAGCCAGAAGTCGAACTGGCGGTACGGCGCAGCGCTGCAGTGCGCCGCATGCGCCCCAGCTGCGTGCCCGGCGTGGCTCGCGGCGGCTGCGACTTTCAGCTCGAGCACGCAGACGGCGGCCATGCCGCCGGCGCCGATTGCCAGCAGCCGGCAGGCGCGGGGAAGGGTCGCTCCTACCACCCGGAGCCCCGCACCGGCACCGCAACGATGGCCTCTCCGGTGGTAGTCGTGCCGGTGATCACGCCCTCATCGTTGATATCGAAGGCGAGCTTGATAGGGCCGGTGATTCCCGAGCCTGCCTCGATCAGCGAATTGAGGTTGGTGACCGTTCCGTTCTGGTATATCCACGGGTGCGCGTTGCCGTTCGCGTCGTTGGAATAGCCCACCACCTGATGACTTTGGTTGATGCTGGTGGCGGCACCGGCGATGTCCCCCGACAGGAGCGGGATGAACACCCAGCCGCCGCGCTTGGTCCACATGAAGGGCGGGGTGAAGTTGCCCGCGGCATCGCCGGGCGCGCCGGCGAATCCCACGACATCACCCTGCTCATTGATCATCATCGGGGTATTCCAATAGGGCGCACCGTTGGGGTTTACAAGAACGGTGGCCACGCCGTTATCCCATAGCACGGCGTCCTTGCCGGTCGGGCCGCCGACAGCGAAGCCGCAGCTGCCGGCGATGCCGACGACCTGTCCGCGGTCGTTGACGGCCGTGGCGGCGCCGGAGGTGTCGCCCTCGGGCAAAGGCAGCGCACGCACTGCATCCCGACCCGGGCCCCATACGACGGGCTTGAACTGGAGGATCTGCGGGAATATGCAACTCGGGTCGTGCACGGGCGTCTCGGCCCAGCCCACCGTCTCGCCGAGGTTGTTGGTGCCGGTTGCGAACCCGTTGGTCCCGCCGAGGGTCGGCAGCGCGCGCATCTTGGCCGCGCGCGGATCCCAGACAAAGCCGCGGCAGACGTTGAAGTTCGGGTTGCTGATGAAGAACCCGCAGCTCCAGCCTTCCTTGTTGGGGTCAAACTGGTCCGTGAGTGAGATGCCGGAGATAAGGCCGAGGACGTTCTTTACCGGCCATTGGACGATGCTGCTCAAGCTCGGGTCAGTGCCGAGCGTGCCGAGGTCACGCTGCTGGCCATAGAACCAGGCGCTGGCGTGCTGTGCGCCGTTGGTGCGCGTGTAAAAGCCGGTCACGAGTCCCAGGTTATTGATGCTGTTGCCGCTTGCGCCTGCGGAGCTGAGCACGATGAGGTGATATCGGACCGCTTCGCCCGCGGCAGCCTGGAGGGATGGGATGAGCGTGAGCGAGGTCGCACACAGCAAAGGAAGCAATCGCTGGATACGTTGCATGGCCGTTCTCCCTGATTGGCAACTGCACGAGTAGCGCGGACTGTAGTCGCGCTGCGGGGAGAGCACCGGCTGTCCTCGGACCTCGAATCAGGTGTCGGGCGCCATACTCCAGAGGTGGAAGACGGCATAACCGCGGAATGGCCGCCACCCTTCCGCGCGCTGTTCGAGCGCAGCGGCGTTGAGCGGCGCGGCGCCGCGTGCCGTGATTCGGCGCAGCTGCGGATCGCCGCTGGGAAAGGCATCCGGATCGCCGAGCCCGCGCAGTGCGATGTAGCCCGCAATCCAGGGGCTTATGCCCGGTACCGGCTGCAGCGCACTCAGAAGACTCGAGTTTGAGGTGTCGCTGCGGATGTACCCGTCGCGTACTCCGCGCGCAAAGCTGCGCAGCGCGGCAATGCGGACCTGCGTGAGGCCGAGATGCTCAAGCTCGGCAGTGGCGACGGCTGCCGCGGTAGGAAACAGCCGGACGAGACCGACCTTGTCCTCCGCGCAAGGCTCGCCGGCGAGCTCGATCAGGCGGGCGAGAGCGGCCCGAGCGGCGAGCTCACCGTGGCGCTCTGCGATGATCGCGCGCACACCACTTTCGAAGAAATCCCAGGCTCCCGAAAGTCGCATTCCCGGATGACGGGCCACGCACTCCCCGAGCAACGGGTCGCGACCCAACACTGCGGCAATGCGCGCCGGATCAGCCGCCAGGTCGAAGACGCGGCGCACCTGCGACACCAGCGGCAGCAGATCGGAGGGCTCGCCGCCGCGGATGCACAGCTCGAGGGCGTCGGCAGCGGCTGCCGGTGTGACCTCAACCACCCCGGCGCCGCCTGAGGTGCGCACGGTGCGGGCGTAGCGATCAGCCTCGACACGTTCTATGCCGGTGATGGCGCGGCGGGCAAGGAAATTGAGCAGCTGTGGCCAGTCATACGGCGGGCGGTAAGTCAGGCGCAGCCGGATCTCGGCATCCGTGGCCTCCGGCCGCACGGCCCGCAGCCGCCGCCGCATGTCGCGCGGCGGCCTGTGGTACATCGATTTGAATGCGTCGTTGAAGCGGCGCACGCTGTGAAAGCCCGATGCGAGTGCGATCTCCGTGATAGGCAGATCTGTCTCATCGAGCAGCTGCTTGGCGAAATGCAGACGGCGCGTTTGGGCGACCGCAACCGGCGAGGCGCCGAGGTGGCGCATAAACAGCCGCGACAGATGGCGCGTGCCGACGCCCAGACGTGTCGCCAGCTCCGCGATCGAGCCCTGATCGAGGGCACCGTCCTGGATGAGGCGTAATGCGCGGCGCACTACGGCGGAAGTCCCCAGCCAGGCCGGGGAGCCCGGTGCCGCCTCCGGGCGACACCGCAGGCAGGGTCTGAAGCCTGCCGCGGCGGCCTCGGCGGCGGTGGCGTAGTAACGCACGTTGGCATCGTGGGAGGTCTTCGCAGGGCAGATCGGCCGGCAGTAGATGCGCGTCGTCGTCACGGCAATGAAGAACTGGCCGTCGAAGCGCGCATCGCGGCTGCGGCGCGCGCGGTCAAGAACGTCCCGGGTGAGGCCGTAATGCTCGAGCATCTCGTCACTGTATGCCCGCGAGGCGAGGGCGTACTAGCTGTTTTCGGACCTCGAACAATCGATGCCCGGCGGCACGCGGCAAGGGGGTGAGATACCGCGACTACCACTGGCGCGCCGTTCACCTGCACCGAGTATGTGTGTGCCTTGCAACTCAAGATTGCAAGGCGTCGGCTGCCCAAGGGCGGACGCTTCGGGCCGCAGAGCCCCGAAGGCACGGCCCGCTCGTTACCAACAACCTGACATAGGCATAACTCCGACTACGTTGCCCGCAGGCTGAAGCGCATCATGTTGTGGTGTTAGGGCATTGGGACAAATCAACATGAAGCAGCGTACTGTATTTAAGGTGTTAGCAGCCGGTTTGGCACTCGGCAGCGCAACTTGCTTTGCTCAGCAGCAGGAAATTGTCGTCGCCGCGCCGCGTATTCAGGTGGCGCATTCTCAGGCATTCGCAAATGATGTACCGGTGGACGTGATTTCCGTAAGTCACATCGTGAGTTACAGCAACATCGACATCAGCACGAGCTCAGGCGCAGCGGTTCTGAAGCAGCGTATAGCTGATGCCGCGAAAGCTGCGTGTAACGAAATTGAGACCGCTTACCCGAACCGACGCCCGATGCCTGGCGATAAGCCGTGCGAGAAAAGTGCCTACGACAGCGCAATGGTGCAGGCGAACGCAGCAATTGCTGCGGCAGAAAAGGCCCGCCTGAAGTAGGTTTGGCCTCGGATCGAGGCGGCTATGCTGAAGCGTCGCATCAGGCTCTGACTGAGGCTGCGGATAGGGCCGTGCTATCCGCAGCTGTGTCAGCCAGGGCAAGGGGCCGCTCTTATCGTGACGGCGGCTTTTGCATGCCTTTCTGCGGGACGCCGGCATCCGCAGACAAACGTTCGACGCTTTAATTTCCAGCGCACCGGAAGTAACCTCGGCCATCGGCCCTCGACGCGCGAGCAGACTGTCGCTTTCCCGACCGAAGTCTAGTCGTTAGAAGACAGCTGAGTTTCAGTCGTCGTCCCGCTATGAGCCCACACAGTCATCGCACTCACCGATCCGGGTGGTTGCGTGCAGGTCTGCTCGGCGCGAATGATGGGGTGCTCTCGATCTCCAGCCTGATGTTGGGTGTCGCCGCCGCGCACACGGGGGAAAGGGGCGCGTACATCGCCGCGTTCGCGGGACTTGTCGCCGGTGCGCTGTCGATGGGTGCGGGCGAATATGTCTCGGTGAGCTCCCAGGCCGATACGGAGCGCGCGGACATCGAGATCGAGCGGCGGGCATTGCGCCATGACTACGAGGCTGAGCGTGAGGAGCTGCAGGAGATCTATGTCCGACGCGGCCTCGACCGCGAACTAGCGGCTCAAGTAGCGCGTCAGCTGATGGCTCACGATGCGCTCGCCGCCCATACCAGGGATGATATCGGCATCACCGAGGCGCTCGCGGCGCGTCCGCTTCAGGCCGCGGGCTCTTCGTTCCTGAGCTTCGCGGTTGGAGGACTTGTCCCGGTCTTAGCCAGCGTCCTCGCGCCGAGCCAGGGGCGTGCAGTGCTCATAGCGGTGGTCTCGCTTTCGTTCCTGGGGGTGTTGGGCGCCCTGGGCGCCCGCGCCGGCGGCGCGCCTATGCTGGCGGGCGCTGCTCGTGTGTTGTTTTGGGGCGCGCTGGTGATGGGTGTTACGGCGGCGGTGGGCTCGCTTGTGGGTGCAGTGATCTGAGGGACGCACCGACGCCGGATGAGATGCGTGCGGCTGCTAAAGGATCCCGGCGAGTGGCGCGGTATCCCCCGCAAGGGCTTCGCTGCAGTGACGCGCTGCGGCATTCGGCGCTTTCAAGAAAGTTACAGTTGCGCGGTTGAGCTCATAACACGGGCAGCGCAGAGTCGCTCTTCCTGGTGCGCTGCCTGGACTTGACAGACGGCGATAAAAATCAAGCAACGGGCCAGGAGTTGTTGGTTTCAGTGAGCGCGCAGTCTGGCGTGCGAGTTGCATATGAGCAGCGGGCTCCGGTTGTCCCGGGCCTGGATCCGAATTGTGTCCAGTTAAATTGAGCTCAATGGGAGTTATCTGCTATGAAGACCAGAACCCTGGTGAGAACGGTGTGCCTTTTGCCTGCGCTCGCGG
The DNA here is from genome assembly GCA_963825385.1 of uncultured Pseudomonadota bacterium. Classification (GTDB taxonomy): domain Bacteria; phylum Pseudomonadota; class Gammaproteobacteria; order Steroidobacterales; family Steroidobacteraceae; genus 13-2-20CM-66-19. Next base: position 1,390,395 of record CAWGSX010000003.1, read on the forward strand.
CGTTGGGTGGGATCGCGCTCGCGGCGCAGGACCGGTACACGCTTACGGTGCCGAATGGTCTTGCGTGGGCTGAGTTCAAAGGCTACGAAGACTGGCAAGATGTTGCGGTAAGCGAGACAGAGTCCAGCGTGAAAGCGATCCTCGCGAATCCAGTCATGATTAGAGCCTTTCGCGAAGGAGTGCCAGGCAACGGCAAGCCGTTCCCTGAGGGTTCCAAGATCGTAAAGATTGAGTGGATCAAGAAAAAGAATCCGGTTTCCCCTTATTTCGTCGAGATTCCGGACTATCTGAAGAACGTTGACCTCATCGAGAAGGACTCCAAGAGGTTTCCGCAGACGAACGGCTGGGCGTATGCGCAGTTCACTTACGATCCGGCCTCTGACACCTTTAAGCCATCGACTCTGTCTGCAACCGGACACGAATGCGGCTATGCGTGCCACACGATAGTAAAGGCGCACGATTTCATCTTTACGGCCTACCCGAAGAGATAAGCGCATTGCGTTTGCCCGCAGGTGCCCCGGTGCCCGCGGCCGGGGACTGCTTGCTCCCGCGACAGCCGATGGGTGGAGGCGGGCGGGAAACGCGCATGCGTCTTGGCGATCCGGCAAAGCTGCGTCAGCGGAACGAGAGCGACTTGCACTGCCCGCGTTGTGCAGCGCGTTCAGGATCACTTGCCTGCCTACCGCGGGCGGCCTCGCGTCATGATTTCCACTATGCGCCCACGGAACGCGTCAACCGCGCGCGCTTGTCCTTCGATAAATTGCTCCGTCACCGGCATTGGATTCGAGACGGCGCGCTGCTGTTCGGCGAGACGGTCAAGTTCCTGAAGCAGGGCGCGGTGATCAGGCTGCGTGGCGACCAACGCCATCAGAACGGCGCGCAGGGCGTTTACTTCCCCGGCCAGGAACTCGAACTTGTCGTCATTACTCATGTAACAGTCTCCGGGTATCGAGGTGCTTCATCGCAGGTCAAGTAAGGGCTCTCTCTTGAGGCTATAACGTCTGGCAGTAAAGGTCCGGGGTTTCAGGACTCATGGGCATTAGCCGCCCAGGCGCGGAGACGGGCTCATCCGATGGCCACTTCGGGCTTCGGCAAGCGGCGGTCGATGAACTGCCATTACAAGCAGTAGTTTACCCGCCCTTACTCTGTGAACGCCGTCGCTGCGCGCTAAGAGCAGCGCAACGAGCATGATGGTTAGTCACCTGCCGCGTAGGCCGCTTCGGGCGGCGACAAGTCCATCCATGGTCCCTCGCTCTGATCTTCGCCGGGAGCAGGCCATCCGCTGACACCCAACACCATCGTGCAATAGCTGCGCGGCTAAGGGGTGGGTTTAATGCGCCAGCTGCTGGCAGTGCACGCAGACAGAGGACCGCATCGGGTCAGTGTGCTGTTTGAAGCGCTTCGACACTCTGCGAGCGGATGCAAGTCGCGACTCCCGGTTGGTGCGGGACTTGCCGTCCGCGTGCGAATTCAACCACGGGAGCTGCATATATGTCATCGCTTACGACCAAAGACGGCGCGCAAATCTTCTACAAAGACTGGGGCTCAAAGGACGCGCAGCCGGTGGTATTTCATCACGGCTGGCCACTCTCCTCGGACGACTGGGATGCGCAGATGCTGTTTTTTCTTTCGCACGGCTATCGGGTTGTCGCGCATGACCGGCGCGGGCACGGCCGTTCGTCGCAGGTAGACACTGGCCATGACATGGACCACTACGCGGCCGACGCCGCTGCAGTCGCCGAGCACCTCGACCTCAGGGCGGCGATCCACGTGGGGCACTCAACCGGTGGCGGCGAAGTGGCGCGCTACGTTGCGAAGTACGGTGAGCCGCAGCGGCGAGTAGCGAAGGCCGTGCTCATCAGCTCCGTTCCTCCGCTGATGCTGAAGACGGCGCAGAATCCGGGCGGCACGCCCATCGAAGTGTTCGATGGCTTCCGCAAGGCTCTGGCGGAAAATCGCGCGGCGTTCTTTCTTGATATGGCTTCCGGGCCCTTTTACGGCTTCAACAGGCCTGGCGCCAAGCCCTCGAAGGGCATTATTCGGAATTGGTGGCGTCAGGGGATGATGGGAAGCGCGCTTGCGCATTATGAGGGGATCAAGGCCTTCTCGGAGGTGGACCAAACGGACGATCTGAAGGCGATCACGGTCCCGACGCTCGTCATGCAGGGCGATGATGACCAGGTTGTACCGTACCAAGACGCTGCACTGCTTCAGGCCAAGTTGCTGGAACACGGCGCACTCAAGATCTACCCCGGTGCTCCACACGGCCTCATCACCACCACCGCGGAGCTGATCAATGCAGACCTTCTGGCTTTCATAGAGAGTTAGGCGCACGGGGGGCGACGAGCGCTGCGGATCAAACCGGGACAATCAAGGCTCGCGCAGGGCATCGCGCGTTGTGGCGCTATCGACGCGAGCGGATTCCTCGCAATAGCCGCAGCGGCCCGGAGCCGGATGACAATGCCGCTGCTCCGCTTCACTTCCGAAGTTGCTGCGAGGAGGATCGAAGCTTCCGGTCCCTGGAAGAAATTCGTAATTTCCCAAACGCGACCCGCGTATCATTTTGTGCCCAGCGGGGCTTTCTTGACAGCCGGATCCAGGGAAATTTCGCCCACGCCTTCCGACTGCGGCCAGCACGCCTACCGTGGTGACTCATGCTCGAATCGATTAGTCACATAGCCCTCGTCGTAAAGGACCCCCCCAGGACGGCTGCTCTGTTTCGTGACCTCTTCAGCGCCCGAGTGATTGAGCGCGAGGACGATGAAGGTCATTTCGAAATATTCGTCAGACTGGGGGGCGTGTGGATCGTGCTAGTTGGCGCGGCCGTTCAACGCGCCCGGACGGGGGATCACATTGCCTTTCGCACCACACCGGAAGTTCTCGAGGCAACTGTCAGTAAACTTCAAGCGCTGGGCCATGAGTTCATCAGGGCACGTTCCAATAGGTCTTTGTACTTCTTCGATTACGATGACCACGTCTTTGAACTGGATAGTGAAGACATTGATAGCGAGCTCGGAGCCTAGCGGCGGCTTCCAGAGCGTTCCAGCGCTCTAGCCGCGCGGGCGCACCTCGCGACTCGTTAGGGAGTAAGCTTGCGGCGCAAGCCACGGAGGCGTCGGACTACGCCTCCTACCTACCGAGGGAGCCCGACGATGAACATCAAGATCGAGGTCGTCGAGCACGCCGGCTGGTGGCAAGTGAAGGTCTGCGGACTGCGCCATTCGAGATACCGCTCCGCGGCGGCCGCAAGGCATGGCGCCAAACTTCTGGCAGCTAGGGTGCAGAAGCTCAAGATCCAGGCGCGTAGCAGGGAGGGCCGTATGCGACTGGGGCAGCGCCTGCGCGTCGCGCACTGCGAGTTGTATTGCATCCGCACGCTGCTGCGCGGGCGGCGCTGATTGCCACGGATAAGAAGTCCGCAGGAATCTGTGCTGTGCGGACCTGAGTTTGGCGGGTGGTCTTGGTCTGACGGATGGCACTTCAAGCGGTAAAAGCTTCTCGATAGGGCGCTTTGGGGCAGGCACCGCCGTGCCTCGAGTGCCCGGCCCAACGAGCTCCGGCACATGCCGCCGCCTGATCCGCGCAGTGGGCGCGGCGAGCATCGGGGCGGCGCTGGGAGTGGTCACGCAGAGGCGCACTATGAGTAACAGAGTTGGTTCGCGTCGACCGGGGGCAAAATTAGCAGCGGTGGCGGCGGTTGCCTTCCTAGCCGCGGTATGCGCCCGGCAAATCCTTGGGTCCGGCAAGGCGGATTTGGCGAATTTCCCGGAGGGCTATGACGCCGTGACAGTCGCGCCGAATAGCCACAGGGTTATTTTCGAGAACGCATTGGTGCGGGTGTTGGAAGTCACGATGCCGCCGCCTGGTATGACGGAGCCTATGCATCACCACCGCTGGCCCAGTTTTTTCCTAGACTGGGATACCGGGGGGAAGTCGCCACATATTCGCTACCACCAACCCGGGGGTGTCGTTAGAGACGTACCCAGCGTGGATACTCCCGTTCACCCGGGTCACTGGTCTGTGCACTGGATGAAGCCTGAACCCATGCACGCGATTGAGACCGTCGAGTACTTCTACTCAGCCACCGATCCCCCACCGGTTCGTGTGGAAATAAAGGTTGCACCCTGATGACATGCGTGACGGGCAGAGGTGCGCATTCGCAGCGCGGAGCCAAAGCGAAAGACTGCCAACCTTGTCAAGGTGCCTTGCGATCCTCAGTTTTGAAGCAACGCGGACAACGCCTACCCGCACCTAATGTCTTCCAAGTATCCCGGCCCGGCTTTCGTCAGGGTTTGACGTAAGGCTGTCCCATTTCCGGGGCGTGTTGGCGCGAGCTCGCTTGAGGAGCCCCGTCCAAGATCCGCCGCTTATCCGCGCCGGGCAAGGAGCTTACGACGCTTCACCCTACCTTCTCCCCAAGGTATCATGCCGGCAAGGGGCCAATCATAAGGCTCTTAACTCCCGGGTCTCATGGCGATACAGCAGGCTTCTGCGGCCGTCTTCGTGAGCTACGCCTCCGAGGACGAAGCGGCGGCAGCACGCATGGCCAGCGCGCTGCGTGCCGCAGCCGTAGAAGTGTGGCTCGACCGTAGCGAGCTCAAGAGTGGCGACGCCTGGGACCACGCGATCCGGCAGCAGCTGCGCGACTGTGCGCTCTTCATGCCGGTGATCTCGCGCCACACGACGCGTCGGCCGGAAGCCTACTTCCGTCTCGAGTGGCATCTCGCCGATCAGCGTACGTTGCTCATGGCGCCCAGCAGGGCGTTTATCGTACCGGTATGTATCGATGACACGACCGAAGCGGAAGCCGAGGTGCCCGAATCATTTCGGGCGGTTCAGTGGACGCGCCTGCCAGGCGGCGCCATCACCCAGGCATTCCGCCAGCGCGTCGTAGCGCTCTTGCAGACACCTGCGGGCAAGGCCCGGGATGGCAACGGCAGTTCACGCACAGCGGCTGCGTCGGACACAACGCCGTCCGCGGCTGAAGCCATCAAGCTCGGCCCGTTCGAGTTCGTGCCTTCGGATCGGCAGCTGCTGCGCGCCGGGCAGCCGGTCGAGCTCGGTGCGCGTGCGTTCGACGTGCTGCAGATTCTCGCGGAGCAACCGGGGCGGCTGGTGACGAAGGCGACACTGCTCGAGCGCGCCTGGCCGAACCTGGTAGTAGATGAGAACAATCTTCCGGCGCAGATCGCGAGTTTGCGTCGCGTACTCGGTGCGGCGGCGATCCGCACAGTGCAGGGCTTTGGTTACCGGCTCGAGCTGGAGGTCGTGCGTCCGGTGCGCACGGTACAGGCGCCGCCCGCGCCCGTGCGGCTTCCCGTGCGCGCTGTTACCAAGCGGCTGACGCCGCTCATCGGGCGGGAACGCGACTTGCAGGCTCTGCAGACAGCGCTCGACGGTGCGCGCTGCGTTACCGTGGTGGGCGGCGCCGGCATCGGTAAAACGCGTCTTGCGCAGGAGGTGCTAGCACATACCGTCGCCACTGCCGAGCGACAAGGAGCCTGGCTGGACCTCGCGCCACTGGCGCAACTGCGTCACGTGGCGAGCGCGGTTGCGGCAGCTGTCGGGGTGACGTTGCCCGACCGCGGCGATGGTTTCGCGGCACTCGAGCAAACACTCGCGCAAGCGCCGCTGTTACTCATCTTCGACGGCGCTGAGCACCTGGCCAGCGAGCTCGCGCCGGTGCTTGCGACGCTGCTCGCCGGGACGGCGGAGTTGCGGGTGCTTATTACCAGTCAAGTGCCGCTCGGCCTGCCTGGTGAAACCGTGTTCCGCCTCGGTGCGCTCACGGTTGATGAAGACTTCGGTTCAGAGGTGCCCGCTGACGCATCTGGCGCGATAACGCTATTCGTGCACCGGGCGACAGCCGCCGATCGACGTTTTGCGCTCACCAGCGCGAATCGGGCGGCGGTCACCGAGATCTGCCGCCGTCTTGATGGGAACCCGCTCGCACTCGAACTCGCCGCTGCGCGGGTGCCGGCGCTCGGGGTCGCTTCGCTGCTGGAGCGTCTCGGCGACCGGCTGCGGTTACTGAAGACTAACGCCGCGGTTGATGATGCGCACCACGGTGCATTGCAGGCCGCGTTCGATTGGAGCTATCAGCTCCTGTCGCCGGCCGAGCAGCTCGTATTCAACTGGCTCGGGGTGTTTACGGGCAGTTTTTCTCTCGATGCCGCGGCCCGTACTGTCGCGGACGGGCCGATGGACCGCTGCGACGCCATCGATCTTATCTCGCGTCTCGTCGATCGCTCCCTGGTCAATGCGCTGCCCTCGGACCCGCCGCGCTACGAGCTTTCCGAGACTGCGCGACTCTATGCGCTCGCCCGTCTTGAGACAGCCGGTCAAGAACAGGCCGCGCGGCGCGCCATGGGGGCAGCACTGCTCGAGCTCCTCGACCGCGCCTACGGGCAGTATTGGTCCGAGGACGAGGCGTTATGGCTGGCGCGCTATGAGCCGGATATCGAGAACGTTCGCGGCGCGATGACGTGGGCGGCGGCGCACGACCCCGCGCTCGCGGTGGCCCTGTTTGGCTCAGCGTGGCCGCTGCTGTTCGAGGCGGATCTGAACGCCGAGGGGCGGCACAGCTATCACAACACCGTCGGGCTACTGTCAGATGGGCTGCCGCGAGCCCGGGTCGGCCGCTTCTGGGAGGCGATTGCGACCTTCGAATCCCAGCGGCAATGCGATCGGGCACGTTACGCGGCCGAGCTCGCCGCGAGCATGCACGCGGACAGCGGCGCTCTGCAGGCGCGCTACTACGCGCTGATGCTGCTGGCCAGCAACTGGCGCATCGACAACGAGGCGGCCCGCGCGGCCTTCGATGCCGCGCGCGCGCTGGAGGATTCGACCTGGCCTGCGCGCCTTCTGGGGCTCGGTGCGCTGACCGAGGGAGCGCTGCTCCTGACCCGAGGGGAGTTCCTGGCTGCGCGCGCGGCGTACCAGCGCGCGCTGCGCGCCTCGCTCAGCGTCAGCGAGAGGCAGGCGCTCGCGGCGACTGCCGAGATCGTAGAGCTGGATATCGCCTGCGGCGAGCCCGTCGCGGCGCTGCAGCTGGCGCGGCCGCTGGTCGAGCGGCTGCGGCACTCGAGCAGGAGCGCCGTGCGCTTCGGACTACTGATAGCGACACTGCAGGCGCTGCTGCAGACCGGCGAACTGGAGGACGCGCGTGCGATCGGCTACGAGATACTCGAGACCGGCACACGCCTCGAACCGGCGCGGCTGTATACGGCGCTCGATGCCATGGCGCAGCTCGCCTGCGCCGAGAGGCAGTTCAGGCAAGCAGCCCGGGTAGCTGCCTGCGCGGACGCCGCCTACGCCTTGCATGGGCAGGGCGAGCGCCGCTTGGTCGAGGCACGCCTGCGCGCGCAGACTGAGAGCTGTCTCGAGCGCGAGCTCGGTGCTGACTGGCGCGAGTCCGCGGTCGACCGCAGCGCGCCACTCGATGAGCGCGGTGCCTGTGCACTCGTCCTCGGGCTCGGTGTCTGAGGCGGACCTGCGATTCAGAAACGTTTCAGGTGCATTTCAAGACCGCGCAGCACCCGCGCGCCATCATGGACCTGCCCTTAGATAAAGGGCCTTTCTGTGTAAACCAGGAGAGAATCCATGCCTAAGTTCGTGATCGAGCGAGATATTCCCGGCGCCGGCAAGCTCAGTCCGGCGGAGCTCAAGAGCGTATCCCAGAAGTCCTGCGGGGTCCTGTCAAGCCTGGGGCCGAGCGTGCAGTGGATGCACAGCTACGTGACCGGCGACAAGATTTACTGCGTGTATCACGCCAAGGACGAATCGCTGATCCGGCGTCATGCAGAGCTCGGCGGCTTCCCGGCTAATCGCATCGGGCGTGTCACGGCGATCATCGATCCCACTACGGCGGAGTGACGCGGAGCTGCGCTGGGACGCAGCGCTTCGCGATCGACCATGTCGGGGGCAGTGTGCCGTCCTTATGTCGCAATGACGGTTAGCAACCGCGGTTCTACTGAAGCTTGAACTGCCGCGTCATGTTGTCCTCGATAGCGGCTCTTGAAAGCGAGGGGCCCAACCCTGTGTTGCGGTAATAAAGCGCCTTCAAGAAAGCCAGATCGGCGGCTGTCATCGCAGTGGGCCTTTCACGGGCGCTGCAGCTCGATGCCATTAGGTCCAGAATGCTCGGCAATAGATCGCAATGGTCCGGCGATTGCACCACCGACAACGTCAGCATCGCTACGTAGTCAGCGATCGTCCCGATCGAGGAGCCGCCGACTTTCGTGGTGTCGACGATCAGGATGACGGTGCCGATACCGATGCCACTGCCGCTGCTACCGCCCAAGCGGGTCCCGATGGCGTCAGTTCCGAGATATTTCTGGGCGATCTGTGGCCACACCGGCAGCACGTCAAGCCCTACCAATGCCTCGTCAGAATTCAAGACTCTGGCGCCACCGCGGGTGGTGATGTACCAGCCCTGGATCACGTGGTCGCCTTTATACGCCAGGAGATCCTTCATCCCTCCCGAGTACCTGACACCAAAGGTGGATGGCGCCGTCGCCCATTTCAGCACCTCATCCATGCTTTCCTTGGGGTTGCTCGTGAAGACTATCTGCACATTGTGTTCGCATCGGGGATTCGATTGCACGGGCGCGCCAACATACGCCGCCAGCGCGCGAAGTCGCGCCGTCACGAGGGCGTTGTTTCCCGGTTCGAGCCCAACGGTCAGCGGGCAGATGCTCTGATTGCCTCCACGCCATCGCGCCAGGTTGCGCGTCGTCGGGGTAGTCACATAGTGGGTCGTCGCGTGGTGCACTATGAATTGATACAGGCTGTCTCCCGCCAATTCCTCGTTGGTGGGAGGGCCCGGAGTCCTCACAGTCACCTCGGCAACTTCTGGCCATGCAGTTGCATTCACATCGTGCGCGATCGAGGGCAAGCCGGCATGGGACAGTGCCTGGGTCTGCGCCGGCTGCGCCGCAGGCGTGCTGGCCGCGCAGACATAGCCGAAGACCCCAATCGTTGCCACGAGCAGCACCCGGGACTGCATGTTGAACAAAGCCATACGATGCATTGCTGCAGGCTTCCCGGGCGCTATCTGACGATTAGAGCCTGGTGCGGCGCCAGAGTTTCCTGGCACTTTTGGGGTGACGTGCATGCAGGGGTTTCCTGAAAAGGCTGCTCGGCGCCGGCGCTTTCCTTTCTTGCCACGGCTGGTGCGCAACCACCGCGGCGCATCCTGTGGCTCGCGCACTCATGCTTGCAGCATGCGCTGTGCACAAGCCCGAGGATAGCGTGCGGTGCGAGTCGACGCCGCATGGATACGCCTGATACGTCTGTCAACGGCAGGAACCTCACCCGGATCCACCGCCTCAGGGTCTCAGCGCTGGAGCTGGGCTTTCCTGCGCCGAGAGGGGTTTCGCTTGGGATCCGTGGGTGTCCGCGTCACCCCGCTCAGGGAGCCTTACAAAAGGCAATAATCGTGGCATTTGCCGGCTGTGCCGAAGGTGTGACCTTTGCGCTCATTGCAGCTCTTCGACTACCATCGGCACCCGTTGTCGCAGCGAACGTTTGCCCCACGCGCCCTTCACCACTGTCGCCATGTGCTGCGTCTGCGTGCGCGGCAGATGACCAGCGCGGCTTCTGCGTCGCGCCGCACTCCGCCTCACCACCTGCCAGGAGCCCCATGCGCGTCTTGAACCGCCTCAAGACGGACCGATGGCCTGCCCAGACACTGCGCGGGCCGCCCAGCTTGGGGATCTGCGCGAGATGAGCTCATGCAGTGCCCTGCGCGCGGGGCAGTACGCGGCGGCTCTGGCTCTTGCAGTTCTGGCCAGTGGCGGCTGCGCGGTGGGGCCGAACTTCAAGAGGCCGCCCGCGCCACAGGTCAGCGGCTACGGCGCAGCTCCGCTTCCCGAAGCTACCACCCCGAGCGGCCCGGCTAGCGAAACCCAACGCTTTGCCAGCGGCAGCGACATCTCCGCAGACTGGTGGACCTTATTTCATTCCGAGTCGCTGAACGCGCTCGTTGCGCAGTCACTCCTCACCAACCCGGATCTCAAGTCGGCACAGGCTGCTCTGTCGGTGGCGCGGGAGAACGTACTGGCGCAGCGCGGCGTCTACTATCCGAGCGTCGCCGCGAGCTTTTCCGCGAGCCGCCAGCGCCAGGCGGGAACGATCTCGCCGACCCCGAGTTCGAACGCGTTCCAGTACAACCTCTTTACCCCGCAGGTCAGCGTCGCCTACGTGCCGGACGTATTCGGCCTCAACCGGCGCACGGTCGAGTCCCTGCAGGCGCAGGCCCAAGAAGTGCGCTTTCAGATGATCGCCACCTATACCACCCTGACCTCCAATGTCGTGGTGACGGCGATTCAGATCGGTTCCGTGCGGGCGCAAATCGAGGCGACCCGGCAGCTGATCGAGCTCAATTCCCGCATGCTGGAGATCGTGAAGTACCAGGCGGACAAAGGCTATGCGAGCGGACTGGACCTCGCCGCGCAGGACGCGCAGCTTGCGCAGGTCGCCGCGACGCTGCCGCCACTTCTGAAGCAGGAGGCACAGCTGCGCGACCTGCTCGCGGTGCTGGCGGGCCGCTTCCCGAGCGAGGCGCCGGCTGAGAACTTCGCCCTGACGGACCTGCAGCTGCCTCACGAGCTGCCGGTGAGTCTGCCTTCGGCACTCGTGGCGCAGCGTCCCGATGTGCTGCAGGCTGAGGCGAACATGCACGACGCGAGTGCCAAGATCGGCATCGCGATCGCCAACCGGCTGCCGAATATCGAGCTGACCGCCAACGCCGGCAGTACGGCACTCGCCATCAACCAGCTGTTTACCGGCGGTACCGGCTTCTGGGGAATCGGTGCCGCGGCCACCGCACCTCTTTTCCAGGGCGGCATGCTGTTGCACCAGCAGCGCGCGGCGCAGGCAGCCTACGTGCAGGCCTCTGAGCAGTATCGCAGCACGGTGCTGACCGCCTTCCAGAACGTCGCGGACACACTGGCAGCCCTGCAGCAGGACGCCGATGCCCTGCAAGCCGCGAGCACCGCCGCCGCTGCGGCTAAAGTGACGCTCGATCTCGCACAGCGCCAGCAACGGGTCGGCTACGCCGGCTATCTCGCGCTCTTGAACGCGGAGCAGGCCTACCAGCAGGCCCGCATCAGCCTCGTGGAAGCACAGGCAAGTCGCTTGGCCGACACCGCGGCACTGTTCCAGGCACTCGGCGGAGGCTGGTGGCATCGTGCCGATCTGGCTGCGGATGAGCATGGTAACTAGCGGCGCGATCGATACCTGCCGTACCTCAGCTGTGGCGGCCCTGGCCGCTGCGGGGCTTCTGGCGCTGTGCCTCGCGACTGGGGGCTGTTCGGAGAAGACCGACACCGCGCCCCCGACTGCGGCAAACGACAACGTGCGGCTCACGCCGGCGCAGCGCCAGCACGTCGGCCTCTTCACAGTCGTGTCAGCAAAATTCCACAGGAACACCGAAACCACGGGCGTCGTCGATTTCGACAACGACCAGGCGACGAGCGTGCTGGCGCCGTTCTCCGGTCCGGTGTCGCGCCTGCTCGTCGACCTCGGCGCGCGGGTCAAGATGGGCGACCCTCTGGCGCTGGTCGATTCACCGGACTTCGCCGCGGCGATCAGTGCTTATCAGAAGGCCCGCGCCACCGCGCAGACCAACCGCCGTCTTGCGGACCTGGACAAGGATTTGCTGGAGCACCACGGCGTAGCCCAGCGCGAAGCGGCACAGGCGGAAACGGATGCCGTAAATGCCGAGGCCGACCGCGATGCCGCCCTGCAGGCGCTGATTTCCCTCAACGTAAACCCGCAGACGATCGAGGACCTGCGCGCCGGCCGGCCGGTGAAGCACGCGACGGCCGTCATCCGCGCGCCGATCGCGGGCACGGTGGTGGAGAAACTCATCACACCCGGTCAGCTGCTGAGCGCGGGCACGACGCCATGCTTTACGGTAGCCAACCTGTCACGCGTCTGGGTCATGGCGCAGGTCTTCGGCGGCGATTTGAGCGCCGTAAGCCCGGGCGATCCGGCCGAGGTGACCAGCGGTATCGGCTCCGATACCTTTCCGGGCAAGGTGGACAACATTTCGGCGCTGGTGGACCCGGACACTCGGGCCGTAGCGGTGCGCGTGGTCGTCGATAACCCTAAACAGCTCCTCAAAAAGCAGATGTACGTGCGCGTCTCGATCCGTTCCGGGGCGGAGAGCGACGGGCTGCTCGTGCCCGTCTCCGCCATCCTGCGCGATGATGAGAACCTCCCCTTCGTCTACGTCGCAGAATCTGATGGCAGCTTCGCACGCCGGCACGTCTCCCTGGGCTTCCGTACCGGTGAGCAGTACGACATCGCCGACGGGCTCAAGGTCGGCGACCGGATCGTAGTCGCCGGCGGCATCTTCGTTCAGTTCATGCAAAGCCAATGAGCGCGGATCCGCCCGCGCCGGCGCCGCTTCCGGCAGGGCCTTCGGCGATGAACCGCCTCGTGGCAGCCTCGCTGCGCCAGCGCTTCCTGATCGCACTTCTGACGCTGCTCCTGATTGGCGCCGGCGCCCGCTCCCTCAACCGCCTGCCGGTGGATGCCTATCCAGATCTCTCGCCGCCCATGGTGGAGCTCATAACCCAGTGGCCGGGACACGCTGCCGAAGAGGTGGAACGGCTGATCACGGTGCCGGCCGAGCGCGAGATGAACGGCATTCCGCGCCTGACCGAGATCCGCTCGATCTCGCTGTATGGCCTGTCGGACGTCATTCTGACTTTCGGAATGCGCACTGACGCTTACTTCGCGCGTCAGCAGGTTTTCGAACGCATGTCGCAGCTCAGTCTGCCGGACGGGGTGGCGCCGGCACTTTCGCCGCTGTCGGCGCCCTCGGGCCTGATCTATCGCTACGTGCTGCAGAGCCCCGACCGCACGCCGATGGAGCTAAAGACCTTCGAGGACTGGACCATCGAGCCCGCCTATCGCTCCGTGCCCGGGGTGGCGGATGACTCCGGCTTCGGTGGCGGCACGATGCAGTACCAGGTCCTGCTCGATCCGGCCCGCATCGCCTCCGTCGGTCTCTCGGCGCAGCAGGTCGAAAGTTCGCTCAGCGCGAATAACAACAACGGCGGCGGCGGATTCTACTCGCAGGGTGGCCAGTTCTATTACGTGCGTGGCCTCGGGCGTCTCACCTCCGTCGAGGACATCGGCAACGTCGTCGTGGCCGTGCACAACGGCACCCCGGTGCTGGTCAAGGATGTCGGCCGCGTGGTGATCGGCATCGCCCCGCGCCTGGGTGAGTTCGGCTACGAGAAGCAGGATGACGCCGTGGAAGGCGTCATCCTGCTGCTGACGGGCGAGAAGACCCAAGACGTGCTGAAGCGGGTCGAAGCCAAGACCCGCGAGCTCAACGAGCAGATCCTGCCGAAGGATGTCAAGGTCGTGCCATTCTACGACCGCAGTGACCTCGTGACGCTCACGACACAGGTCGTGGAAGGCAACCTGCTGCGCGGCATGCTGCTGGTCGTCGCGATACTCATATTCTTTCTGTACGACTTCCGTGCCGGGCTGATCGTGGCCACGAGCATCCCGCTGGCGCTGCTGTTCGCCTTTGTGTGTCTGGACCTGCAGAACGCCTCGGCCAACCTGCTGTCCATCGGCGCGGTGGATTTCGGGATCCTCGTGGACGGTGCAGTCGTCATGGTGGAAAATATCTTTCGCCAGCTCGCCACCCGCGGCGACAATCCGCGCGACATCCTGGCCGTCATCCGCAACGCGGCAGCGGAGGTGGATCGCCCGCTGGTCTACTCGGTGGCGGTGATCGTGGCTGGCTTCCTGCCGATCTACGTGTTGTCCGGGCCTTCGGGCACGCTGTTCAGGCCCATGGCCGACACCATGGTGTTCGCTCTGATCGGCTCACTTCTGGTCACGCTCACCTTGTTGCCGGTGCTGTGCTCATGGTTCATGCGCCGCGGTGTACGCGAGCGACGCAACGTCGCCTACGAAGCGATTAAATCAGTTTACATCCGGGGTCTCGATGTCTGTATCGCCCGTCCCTGGGCCACGACCGCGGCCTGCGCGGCGCTCCTCGCCATGTCGCTGCTGCTTACGCTGCGCATCGGCGCTGAGTTCATGCCGAAGCTGGACGAAGGCGCGTTATGGGTGCGCGCCACGATGCCGTACACCATCTCGTTCGACGAGGCGGCGAAAATCGCACCGAAGGTCCGCGAGCTGCTGCATTCCTTCCCCGAAGTCACAACCGTGGCATCGGAACTCGGTCGCCCCGATGACGGTACCGATCCTACCGGCTTCTTCAATGTCGAGTTCTACGTGGGGCTCACGCCCTACTCGCACTGGCGGGGGCAGTACCGCAACAAGGCCGGGCTGATCGAAGCCGTCAACCGCAAGCTCGCGGCCTTTCCCGGCATTACCTTCAACTACACCCAGCCGGCCGAGGATGCGGTGGACGAGGCGGAAACGGGGCTAAAGAGCGCGCTGGCGGTCAAAGTCTTCGGCTCCGATCTGAACCGGCTCGAGGAGAAAGGCCGCGCGATCAAGCAGATTCTCGAGCGGGTGCGCGGCATCCGCGACGTCACCCTGGTGCAGGAGCTCGGTCAGCCCAGCCTGACGATCAAGATCGACCGCGCGCGCATCGCCCGTTACGGACTGAACGTGGCCGATATCAACGGCCTCATCCAGACCGCGATCGGGGGCGATGTGGCAACCGAGGTGGTGCAGGAGGAGAAGCAGTTCGATCTGGTCGTCCGGCTCGAACAACAGTACCGTGACAATCCGGTGGAGATCGGCAACATCCTGGTCGCCACCCCGGCCGGCCAGCAGGTACCGCTCAAGGAATTCGCGGATATCGCGATATCGAGCGGCGCGTCGTTCATCTATCGCGAGAACAACTCGCGCTACATAGGCGTACAGTTCTCCGTGGAGGGCCGTGACCTCGCCAGCGCGGTCGAGGATGCCATCCGTCAGGTCAACGCCAAGGTCAGCCTGCCGCAGGGCTACCGTCTCGACTGGGGCGGGGAATACAGCGAGTACACAACTTCGCGGGCCCAGCTGAACGTTATCCTGCCGCTGACACTGTTCCTCATTTTCTTTCTGCTGTTCGCGCTGTACGGCAATTTCAAATTCCCATTCATCACCGTGCTGGGCGTGGTGCTGTCGGCGCCGATCGGCGGAATCGTAGCGCTGTGGCTTACCGGCACGCCGTTCTCTGTGTCCTCAGGCATCGGCTTCCTCGCCCTCTTTGGCGTCTCAGTGCAGACGGCGGTTGTGTACATCTCCTATGTGAACGAGCTGCGCCACGATGGCACACCGCTCGCCGAGGCCATCCGCGCTGGGGCGATCCTGCGGCTGCGTCCGATCATGATGACCGCGCTGGTGGCGGCGATGGGCCTGCTGCCGGTGGCCCTTGCCACCGGCGTCGGCACCGACTCGCAGCGCCCGTTCGCGCTCGTCATAGTCAGCGGCCTCTTCACGCGACTGCTGCTCAGCGTGTTTCTGATGCCGGCGCTGTATACCCTGGTGGCCCGGCCCGGCGATCGCGTGGCGGTCTAGCCGGGACTCTATAGCGATTCGGTCGGACCCCCGGCGCGGGGGCGGGCAGCTTCCGTGCTGCTCTCAGACGCTGTCGCCAAGTCCGCGAACGCCTGGCGCTGGGCACGGCACCGTGGCCGCCAACGGCCACCTGAGACATGCGACAGATGGCCCCCGGGCCGGGAAACAATCAGGAGGAGGGCTTGATCGGAAGCTGACAGGCGATCTCGAAATGCTCGCTCCCGTGCGCGAACGGCCTGCCGATCCAGGCCTCGAAAGCGGGTTGATTGTCGGGAACATAGCCACTGCGCGGGAGCCAGGTCCGGTAGAGCCAGTCGATAGCGCGTGCCTCGAGCGCGATGTCGCCTCTGACTACGACTTCTGCCACGCGCATCGGCGGGAAGTCGAAGCGGCCGATCTCACCCTGCGGCTCGACGTCGTCGACCACGAGCGCGACGTCATACCGACAATCCGCGAGGGCGACGATCTCGGGCTCATCCCACATGTAGCCCAGCCACTGGCCGTCTGCGAGGCCGCGCGCGATCGCCCAAGCGAGGAGTCGTTCGCAGGCGGCCTGCGCCACACCCTCACGGTAGGGCTCAAGAACGCGCAAATAGGCGACTGTACGCGCGGGCAGATTGCGAAGCTTTACCTCGAAGCCGTCCGGATTTTGCCCCGGGGGCAGGGTCATTACGCGCGGCGGTCCTTTCTGACTCGACAGGAAGCGCTCCAAGTCCTGCCGCCGGCCGTTGCGGAAGCTCTCAACGTCAAAGACGCTGGGCGGAAGCCCGTAATGCTGTTTGAAGCTGCGCGAGAAATCGGCGGAGGAGGAAAAGCCGCAGTCCAAGGCCACGTCCGTTAGCGAGCGCCCCGGCGCATGGGACATCAGGTACAGAGCCCGCTCGAGCCGCTGCCGTTTCACAAACTGGTTCAGCGTCTCCCCCAAGAACGCCTTGAACACGCGATGAAAGTGGAAAGGGGAGAAGCCGGCCGCCCTGGACACCTCCTCCAGAGTCAACGTATGAGCGAGGTTGCTCACTACGTGATCGATCGCGCGGTTGACGCGCTCGACGTAGTCCACGGCGACGGCATGGTCCGCTTTTCGGTGCGTTCGCAAGATTTGGCAAGCGGCTGCGGCGATTCGCGGGCATCTTATACGGCAGGCGATTTATTGTCTCTGCCCGTCGGCAGACCTTCGTCTCAAGGACTCCGGGAGAATCATATGACCGTACGGGCCCTCTTGATTGTCGGTGCCATGGCCGCGATAAGCATGGTGCTCGCGAGCACAGCGCAATTCAGCCGAGCCGCGGAAAATAAATCCCTGGAGCTGGGAAATTTCTCCGTCAGTCTCACCGTCAGGGACATTAAGGCATCCATGGCCTTCTACCAGAAGCTCGATTTCAAGCAGGTCGGCGGTGAGCTCGAACGGAATTGGGTCGTCCTGCAGAACGGGACCGCGAGGATCGGGCTGTTTCAGGGAATGTTTGACAAGAACATCCTGACTTTCAACCCAGGATGGACAAAGAACAAAGAGACCCTGACGGACTTCCAGGACGTGCGCGAGCTACAGCGTGTCTTGAAGGCGCGCGGTCTGACGATAGCGCCCGAAGCGGATGTAACCACCCAGGGTCCCGCTTTCTTTGAAGTCACCGACCCCGACGGCAACACGCTCCTGTTCGATCAGCATGTTCCGAGCCCCAAGCGCTAGCAGCGTCCGCCGCGAAGTAAAATAGAAAATCCCGCATTTCGGCGGTACGCCTGAAGCGAGTCACTGGGAACGTTGCTATTTTCTTCGCGGCCGGAGACGTCAGTGACGGCTGCAGGTCAAAGAGCGGTCAAAAACCGATCGCCAGTCGCTGTTTGATTGCTGCGACGCAGCGCAGGTGCCCGACGCCAGGACCCTGATCGAAGTAGTGGCGGGTTCCTGATTTCGCCCCGGCTACTCTCCTGCGTCGGCCATAGCAGCTTTAATTCCTGCGGTTTTCGACCACTTGCCTTTACGCTTTGGGCCGGCCGGGCCCGACTCCTGCCAGATCTTGCAATACCCGTCGGCAGCGCATAAAAGGCTCGCCAGAGCCAAGGGGTTCATCGGCCGGGGCGGCGTTCGTTGGATGCCGCGACGCCCGGAGAGGGTAGACATGGCACAGAACGACGAACGCGACATCCCGTTTCACGGGCCCGCGCGGGAAGCCCTCGTTAGGAACCGGTTTGACAGCATTCTCGAAACGATTGGACGCACACCGATCGTGAGAATCAACAAGCTCGCGCCCGCGCACGCACAGCTGTACGTCAAGATAGAAGCCTTTAATCCGATGGGGTCGGTTAAGGACCGATTAGCTTTCGGGGTCATCGAGGATGCCGAGCGCACGGGACGACTTAGGCCAGGGCAAACGGTAATTGAGGCGACCAGCGGGAATACGGGTATCGGGCTCGCCATGGTGTGCGCCGCGAAAGGCTACCCGCTCGTTGTGACCATGGCCGAGAATTTCAGCGTTGAACGGCGCCGCTTGATGCGCTTCCTCGGCGCGAAGGTCGTACTGACGCCCGCAGCACTTAAAGGGAGCGGGATGCTTGCCAAGGCGACGGAGCTTGCGCTGAAGCACGACTGGTTTCTATGTCGGCAGTTCGAGAACGAAGCGAATGCCGCAGTGCATTCACGCACGACTGCACGGGAGATTCTCAGTGCCTTTGAGGGCGAGCGTCTTGATTACTTCGTTACCGGTTTCGGCACCGGTGGCACGCTGAAGGGCGTTGCGCGGGTGTTGCGCGAGCGTCGCCCCGAGACCAGAGTGATTGTGTGCGAACCGGATAACTCGCAGGTACTGGGGAGTGGAATCTCACAGCCCAGGCATCCCGATGGGATGCCGGCGGGCAGCCATCCGAGCTTCCGGCCGCATCTGATGCAGGGTTGGAGTCCGGATTTCATTCCGAAGCTGACCGAGGACGCCGTGGCGCTCAAGCTGATCGACCGGATCGTGCCGGTGAGCGGTGCGCGCGCGCTCGAGCTCTCACGCGAGCTCGCCCGAAAGGAAGGGATCTTCGTAGGCATATCCGCCGGGGCTACCCTCGCCGGCGCCTTGCAGGTATGCGAGGAAGCGTCACCCGGTGCGAACGTCCTATGTATGTTGCCAGACACGGGAGAGCGCTATCTGAGCACTCCGCTGTTCAGCGACATTCCGGCCGACATGAGCGACGAGGAGCTCGCGATCGCCCGCTCGACGCCTAACTACCGTTTCGACGTCCCGCCGCCCCCGGCGCCTGCGGGAGCGCCCCAGCCGATTACGCAGGATGCAGAGGAGTTCGTGTCACGCGTGATCAGCGACTCCGAGCAGCCGGTGGTGATGTTCGCGCTCGAGTGGTGCGAGTTCTGCTGGGCAGTTCGTCGGATGTTCGCGAAGCACGGCATTGCGTATCGGTCGGTTGATCTCGACTCGGTGGAATATCAGCGAGACGATCGCGGCGGCAAGATTCGTGCGGCGCTGAGCGCACGCACTTCGATGACTACGATTCCGCAGATTTTCGTTGCGGGCGAATTTATCGGGGGGTGCACTGATGTCTTCAATGCTCACAAGGCAGGACGGCTTCAGGCTCTTCTCGATAAGCGTGGCATCTCGTACGACCGTACCGTGCAGGTTGATCCGTACTCATTCTTGCCGTCTTGGCTGCATCCGCGTTGAGTGTTGGGACGAGCGCGGATTCGTGTCGCCTGATCCGAAAGCGGTCGCGAAGTCAGACCGACAATGCGGCGTGCACTTCGTGCCCGGTCGCATATCTGGGGAACGTCGGCTCAGGCTGTTGTGAATGGTGGAGATTTTGTGCCATGGCAAAGCTCGTGTATGGAATGAATCTGTCCCTGGATGGCTACGTTGACCACCTGGAGTTTAGGCCAAGTCAGGCACTCTTTCGTCACTTCATAGAGCAAGTGCGCAGCCTGACCGGAAGTGTGTACGGTCGCCGCATGTACGAGGTAATGCGTTACTGGGACGAGGATTGCGCGGAGTGGAGCGTGGAGGAACAAGAGTTCGCCGCGGCATGGCGAAGACAGCCGAAGTGGGTTGTGTCGCGCTCGCTAAAGTCGGTCGGACCGAACGCCACACTTGTCGAGGATGATCTGGAGGCGGTGATAGGTGGCCTGAAGGCTCAGCGAGTTGGGGAGATTGAAGTTGCCGGACCAGACCTGGCAGGACGGCTAACCAACCTTGGTCTTATTGATGCGTATCGACTTTACCTTCACCCCATCGTACTTGGTCGCGGCAAGCCATACTTCTCCGGCCCCCGGCCGCCGCTTCGCCTGGTGAGCAGCGAGCTAGTTTGCGAGGACGTGATCAGGTTGACGTACGTTCCCGCTTGATCGGGCGACGCGCCGGACGGCCTGCCGCTAGGGGTTGGGTCATCTGCCCGCAACTGGGTAAGTTCGTGGCGGTGTAAGCTCAGGAGGCGACCGGGCCTCGATGTCGTGGAGAGCTGGTAAATGCACATTGGCCTTATCGGAGGGATTGGCCCTGCGGCGACTGACTTCTACTATCGACGCCTGATTGCAACGTTTGCCAGCAAGAAGGTTGCGCTTGAACTGACGATCGTGCATGCCGACACACCAACGCTCCTCGGGAATCTCGCCAGTAATGATGCTGCTGGCCAGCTGGCCATCTACATGAAGCTGACCAACCGCTTGGCGGCGGCGGGGGCCGAGTGTGTCGCTGTCACGTCCATCGCTGGGCACTTCTGTATCGATGCGTTCAAGGCGTCGTCCACGCTGCCGGTCGTTGACCTGATTTCCGAAGTTAACCGAGCCATTGGACAACGAGGCATCAAACGGATCGGCATCCTCGGAACCCGCACGGCGATGGAGACACGCCTTTATGGAGGCATTTCCGGTGTTGAAATCGTCCCGCCCAGCGGCCGGGACCTGGAAGATGTGCACCTGGCCTATGTTGCGATGGCAACGTCCGGCATCGTTACAGAAGCTCAGCGCGCGGTTTTCGACGCGGTCAGCAAACGGTTGCTTAAGCAATCTGGCGTCGAGGCAATCATGCTCGGAGGCACGGATCTCGCACTGGTCTTCAACGGACGAGACACAGACTTTCCGCTCATCGACTGCGCCGGGATCCATGCGGACGCCATCGCGAACTTGGCCACCGGCTGAGGTTGTGGTGACGTCAGCCGCTGGCCAGAGGCCCACGGTCGAACTGCAGCGAGCTGGGACCGGATCGTAGTTTTGACTTCAGAATAGCCATCCTTCATGACAGGCCCCTCAACGTGCGCCAGTGGCTGCTCGCAAGAGGCTCTCCCAAACACAGGCTGTTCGCCGGGCGATCGCTGAGGACCTCGGGATTGGTAATGATATTTTTTAGAATAGAGATCGGGAACAAGCGTCCTTTCATCGAGGGTAACGCAAGGAACGATTGGGAGGGAATCGCGTGCCCAGCCAATCCGGGACATCAACGTGCGGGTCGTCGGACAACAGACCTTCACGTGGACATACGATCGCGTAGCGTAGTCGACTTTGCAACGACGCTGCTCACCGACGTTGTGATCACCGATCACGCCCTGAATGAGGTGCGCGATTCGAGATTGAGTGGCTTTAAGATAAAAGACGTTCTGGTAGACGGACTGCCGCTTGGGACGTCGAGAGAGCAATTCCCGAAGCTATGGGAGTTTATCGTTACAGGTAAGGGTGGCCCAGCTCACCGCGACTCGGGGATCGTAAAGTTGCGCGAATGCAAGGAGTGCGGGCTTGTCCGATATTCAGAATACAAAAATGGAATTCATGTTGACCTAGCCACCTACGACGACTCGGATTTCTTCACAGTGCTGGAATATCCAAGGCACATACTTGTTAGTGACAAGGCGAAGCGGGCGATTGAGGATGCACATCTAACAAACGTGAGTTTTATCGACTCGCGCGCGCTTCGCTGGCCTGACGGGGTGATAAAGCCGACTTAGATAGCGGCAACGCGGCATGGGAGGCTCGTACGGGTTAGCGCCCAGGACTGAGCGAATCAGCTAACCTGCATTCACCTCTGCGGAACATACCCCGAGCGACGCAACATCGCATATGTTGGTTAATGTGGGAGGAAGCCGCATGGCATCGCAAGGGGACACTATTGAATGCGGGTAACCAGGGATGAAGATCAACCTCAGCCTCAGCCAGGCCTTCGCCGGGCAGAAGGTCGGGGTCAAACAGGTCGAGGATAAGATCTGGGTACTGAGCTTTATGCGCTATGACTTGGGCTTCTTCGATCCGGAGACCACTCGGATCGAGAGTGCAGAGCATCCGTTCGCTGCGAAAGTGTTACCCATGTCTCCGGTATAAAACGTCACCCATCTCACCGGAATGCACAGAGAAAATTGTGGTAGCGGGGGCAGGATTTGAACCTGCGACCTTCGGGTTATGAGCCCGACGAGCTGCCAGACTGCTCCACCCCGCACCAGGAGGGCCGCGCATTCTACAAGTGCGGACCCTGGTCAGCAACCCCGCTAAGCGCGCCTATGAATCAATGGCTTAGCCGGTCTCGTGGCTAGTGGTCGTCCCAGGCTCCGAATTCCGGTGCGTCGTGCATGTGCTCGAAGAGGTCGGAGCGAGCGGAAGGCTTTTCGAGCGCGCACGCGGGCAGCAAAAAAAGACCCATGAATACCAGCACACACTGATCAGACACATTGATCAGAAACCCACCGCTCTTCAGCGGCTCGAGCCGATGGGTGGCGGCATGATCCCAGTGAAACTCGTGGCCCTTCGCCTGCGGCACGAAGCTCAGGTCGAGGCGGGGCCGCAGCGCCTCGGCCTGGCGGGCATCTTTGAGCTCCCGCTCAACTTCGCTGGTTGCCGCGCCCTGCGCGGCACCTGATCAGTCGGTGTTCGGCTTCATGAGTGGGGGCGCGGGGATGACTTCCCCGTCCTGAGTGCGCGCGGCAGCACGATGTGCCGCCTGCCGTCCGCGGAAGGTGTTTTTCTCCATGCCGCGCGTCGCCGCGGATACGGGCCGCAGCCACATCCACAGAAGGGGCGGCTCGCTCTGGGTCGCGTGCGAGTGCGGGTGGCGTGTGAGGATGAGCAGCGGCAAGAGCACAGCACTGTGTGCCAGCACGACCAGTCCGGCTGATACGAGCCGCCGGGGCACCCAAGGCATCCGCGCCCGCGCCGTGCTGCCCAGGAACGGTCTCCCTTTACCTCTGCTCTGGTGGCCTTTTGGAGTCTCCCGGTGGAAGTAAAGTTCAGCCCGTGCGGGCGCTTCAGCCCTTTACCGCTGCCGCGATGAGCGCAGCCAGCGTGCCGCCGGTCTGCGGATTCAGCTGGTTCATGGGCCAGCTGATTCCGAGCCCCTCGCGGGTGTTGGGCTTGGGGATGATATGGAAGTGCACGTGAGGAATGGCCTGGTGGGCGCCGGTGCCGTTGTTCTCGAGCACGTTGTACTCGCGCACGCCGGTCGCGCTCACCACGGCACGGCACAGGCGCGGCAGCACCCGACCGACCGCTGCCGCGGCCTCGTCGGAGAGCTGGTCGAGCCGCTCGGCGGCCTCCTTGGGCACGACGAGCGTATGCCCATGGCTTAAGGGGTTGATATCGAGGAAGGCAAGTACGTGGCTGTCCTCGTAGACCTTATGGCAGGGGATCTCTCCGCGGATGATCTTGCTGAACACGGTGTCCGCCATGGCAGCGTTCCTCGCTTGTGGGCGCAGTGCGCCAATTGTGTCTCACTCCGTGCGCACCTTGGCACGTTTGTGGAAATGCCTTACCCCGGGGGTAAACTCTCAAGCTCGTTTACATACCTGAGCCTATCGCAGCTATTTGGGGAATCACATGAAGACACGAGCCGCCTTAGCCCCTGGCGCCGGCAAGCCGCTGGAGATTGTGACCTTGGACCTGGACGGGCCGAAGGCCGGAGAGGTTTTGGTGGAGCTGAAGGCCACGGGGATCTGCCACACCGATGAGTTCACGCGCTCGGGAGCGGACCCGGAGGGGCTGTTTCCGGCGGTGCTGGGGCACGAGGGGGCGGGGATCGTGGTGGAGGTAGGTCCTGGGGTGACCTCGGTGAAGAAGGGCGATCACGTGATTCCGCTGTATACCCCGGAGTGCCGGCAGTGCAAGAGCTGCCTGTCGCGCAAGACCAACTTGTGCACGGCGATCCGCGCGACCCAGGGCAAGGGGCTGATGCCGGATGGGACGAGCCGCTTTCACCTGGGCAAGGAGATGGTGCATCACTACATGGGGTGCTCGACGTTCTCGAACTTCACGGTGCTGCCGGAGATTGCGGTGGCGAAGATCCGCGAGGACGCCCCGTTTGAGAAGGTGTGCTACATCGGGTGCGGGGTGACGACGGGGATCGGGGCGGTGATCAACACCGCCAAGGTGGAGCCGGGAGCGAACGTGGTGGTGTTCGGTCTTGGGGGGATTGGGCTGAACGTGATTCAGGGGGCAAGGCTTGCCGGGGCGAACAAGATCGTGGGGGTGGACCTGAACCCCAACCGCAAGGCTCTGGCGGAGCAGTTTGGGATGACGCACTTTGTGAACCCGAAGGAGGTGGAGGGGGATCTGGTGGCGCACCTGGTGAACGTGACGGACGGGGGAGCGGACTACAGTTTTGAGTGTGTGGGGAATGTGAACCTGATGCGCCAGGCGCTGGAGTGCTGTCACCGCGGCTGGGGGGTATCGGTGATCATCGGGGTGGCCGGGGCGGGGCAGGAGATCAAGACGCGCCCGTTCCAGCTGGTGACGGGGCGGGTGTGGAAGGGGACGGCCTTTGGCGGGGCGCGCGGGCGCACGGATGTGCCGCAGATCGTGGACTGGTACATGGACAAGAAGATCGCGATCGATCCTCTGATCACGCACGTGATGCCGCTGGAGAAGATCAACGAGGGCTTTGACCTGATGCACAAGGGCGAGTCCATCCGCTCGGTCGTCACCTACTGAAAGAGTGCCACACGGGCGCGCAGGCGCTGCGCAGCCCCATACGCGCCAAGCGAAGGAGAACACCATGGCTATTTCCATTCACCCGGCCGTCGATGGCGGAGTCAAACCCGGCTCGGCCAGCTTTGCCGGCGGAACCCTGAGCTGTAAGTGCACCTCGGCTCCGGTGACGGTGACCCTGCAGGGCAACACGGCCTTCAACCACGTCTGTGGCTGCACCAAGTGCTGGAAGCCACAAGGGGCGCTGTTCTCGCAGGTCGCGGTCATCGGGCGTGACAAGCTGAGCGTCAGCGCCAACGGCCACAAGCTGAAGATCGTCGATGAGAAGGCCCCGATCCAGCGCTATGCCTGCAGCGGCTGCGGGGCCCACATGTACGGGCGCATCGAGAACAGGGCACACCCCTTCTACGGCTTTGACTTCGTACACACGGAGCTGTCGAAGGACAGCGGCTGGTCCGCGCCGGAATTCGCCGCCTTCGTCTCCTCGATCATCGAATCGGGATTTCCGCCGGCGCGGATGGGCGAGGTGCGCGCACGCCTCAAGGAGCTCAAGCTCGAGCCCTATGACTGCCTCTCGCCGGCGCTGATGGATCTCATCGCCACGCACGCGGCGAAGGCCAAGGGCACGCTCGCCGCTTAGTGCGTCGGCGTGCCAAAGTTGCCGAGCCGGTAGCGCAGCGGCAGTGCGGTCCGCGCTGCCGTCGCGGTCAGGGCGCATGAGCGCGGCGGTGTGCAGGGGCGCGTGGCGGGCGGCAGCAGTAACCGTGATTGCACTCAGCTGTGCCCGGGCCGGTGCCTATCCGCCCCCTGCCGAGGGTGATTTCACCGCGCGGGATTTCCACTTCGCCGACGGCGCGGTGCTGCCCGAGCTGCGTATTCACTATCGCACCCTCGGCACACCGCGCCGTGACGCGCGGGGCGTGACGCGCAACGCCGTGCTCATTGTGCACGGCACCGGCGGCGGCGGTGCACAGTTCCTGCAGCCGCAGTTTGCCGACGAGCTCTTTGGGCCCGGGCAGCTCCTCGATGCCACCCGCTACTTCATCGTGCTGCCGGATGCCATAGGGCACGGCCGCTCGAGCAAGCCAAGCGATGGCCTGCACGCGCGCTTTCCGCACTACGGTTACGGCGACATGGTGCAGGCTCAGTACCTGTTGCTCACGCAGGGACTGAAGGTCAATCACGCGCGCCTGGTGATGGGCACTTCCATGGGCGGGATGCACACCTGGCTCTGGGGCGAGCGCTACCCGGACTTCATGGATGCGCTGATGCCGCTTGCGAGCCTGCCGGTGCAGATCGCCGGCCGCAACCGCTTCTGGCGCCGCACCGCGAGCGATGCCATCCGTAACGATCCGGCGTGGCAGGGCGGGGAGTACCGCGTCCAGCCGCCCGCGCTGCGTACCGCAGTGGCGCTCATCTGGCTGGTCGGCAGCAATCCCGTGCTGCGCCAGGCTGAGGCTCCGACCCGCGCCGCGGCCGATGCGGCCTTTGCGGCGCTCAGCGCCGATGCGCCGAAGACCCACGACGCCAACGATGTGCTTTACCAGCTCGAGTCCAGCTCCGACTACGATCCGGCAGCTGCGCTCGGGGAGATCCGCGCGCCGCTCTACGCGGTGAACTCGGCCGACGATCTGGTCAACCCGCCCGAGCTCGGCATCCTCGAGCGCGAGATCCGCCGCGTGCCGCACGGCAAGGCGGTAGTCATCCCGTTCAGCGAGCGCACCCACGGGCACGGCTCGCACACCTGGGCGGTGCTGTGGAAATCCTATCTCGCGGAGTTGCTGGGTTCGCCCGAGCGCTGAACAGCGGTCGCCGCCGCGCGCAGGATCTGCGGGGTGAGGTCCTCAACGCCGTTGCAGCCGAGCTCGCCGAGCACGCGGTCGAACTCGCTGGTGAGTATCTCCAGTGCGCGGCACACTCCGGCTTCCCCGCCGGCCGCGAGCCCGTAGAGCGTGGCGCGGCCGAGCATCACGGCATCAGCACCCAGGGCCAGGGCCTTGGCG
Organism: uncultured Pseudomonadota bacterium; assembly: GCA_963825385.1. Classification (GTDB taxonomy): domain Bacteria; phylum Pseudomonadota; class Gammaproteobacteria; order Steroidobacterales; family Steroidobacteraceae; genus 13-2-20CM-66-19. The sequence continues at coordinate 1,416,792 of CAWGSX010000003.1, forward strand.
ATCTCTGTGCCGCGCCGGAAGCCGCTGTCCACGATGAGGGTAAGACGCGAGCCGACGGCACGGGCGATCTCGGTAAGCATCTCGATCGGTGCCACGCAGTAGTCGAGCTGGCGTCCGCCATGGTTACTGACGACGACGCCGTCGCAGCCGAGCGCCGCGGCCCGCTCGGCATCGCGTGGATCGAGTATGCCCTTCACCAGGAGCTTGCCGCGCCACAGCTCGCGCATCCACGCCACATCCTCCCAGCTGATGCTGGCATCGAGCAGCTGCGGCAGCAGGGTGCTCCCGCCGATGGCGCCGGTCGCCTCCGGCGGCAGCGCGCCTTCGAGGTTGCAGAAGCGCGGCAGGCCGGGCAGGAGCACATGCCGTAGCCAGTGCGGATGGCGCAGCGCGTCGAGGGCGACGCGCACGGTCGGGCGCCCGGGAATGCGATAGCTGCGACGGTCCCACTCGCGGTGGCCGAACACGTTGGCGTCGGTGGTGAAGACCAGCGCCTCGCAGCCGGCGGCCGCGGCGCGCTCGATGAGTGCGCGCGCCACGCCGCGGTCCTTCATGACGTACAGCTGCAGCCATACGCGCCCGCCGGCGCTGCGCACCACGTCCTCAAGCCGCGCGGTCGAGAAGGTGCTCAGCGTGAAGGGGATGCCATGCCGCGCCGCGGCGCGGGCGAGCGCAAGATCGCCCTGCGGGTAGAGCACGCCGTTGAAACCGGTCGGCGCGATGAGCCACGGCACCGGCAAGGGCCGCCCGAAGAGGGCGGACGCGCTGCTGCGCGCGGTGGTGTCGATGAGGGTGCGGGGCAGGAACTGCCAGCGCTCGAAAGCGCTGCGGTTGCCGTACAGCGTGGCCTCATCCTCCGCGCCACCCTCGACGTACTCGAAGGCGAAGTGCGGTACGCGCCGTCGGGCGATTTCCCGCAGGTGCGCGATGTTCAGTGCGCGCTCGAGGCGCGCATCGCGGAACGGCCGCCGCTGCCACGGCATCGCTGCCGGATCCCCCTGATCAGTCGGTGCTGGCGGGTTCTTGTAGCGCCAGGTTGAGCCGCGTCGCCACGAACTGGTTTGCGACGCTGTTATACGTACCGAATGCTGTCAGCCGGTACAGCTTCTGATTATCGCTGAACACCGGTTGCAGCGCCGTGGTAAAGGTCATGGGGTCGGAGTACACCGAAACGCCTGTGGTGAGCGCGGTGCTGCCGACGCTCAGGACACGATCGGTAGCGGTGGCGACGCTGGCGAAGGTAATGGTCGGGAACGAGGGTAAGGTCTTCAGGTCCAGCGCCTGCGGCCCGGTGTAGATGAAGTGCACCGTACCGATGTCGCTGTTGTGCTCGTCCACGACCAACTCGGTGGGATGTATCGTGGTGAAGGGTGCCGTCGTGCCACCGTTGCCCCATTCGATAACCAGCTCCTGCTGCGTGGCCGCGCCCTTGGTGATTGCCGTGGCGTCGAAGGCCGGGGGCGCCGTGCCGAAGGGTGTCACCATTCCATCGACCGCGATCAGGGTGCCGTTGGCGATGCCGCTCGGATCGAGCGTTCCGGTGCTCACGGGGTAGGTCGTCTTCGGAACCTCGCTACCACCGGGGCCGATCCCGGCAAGGTCGAAGGCTCCCGGCGCGAAGCGACCCAGCGTGACCAGATCCATCGTGAGACTGTTAGGCGTGGTGGAGTTGACGACGCCCCAGGCACGGGTATTGACCAGCCGCACCTGGCCCGCAGTCGCATCGAGTGTCACGGCCCCGCTGGTGGTATTGACCGAGGACACTCCGGCGACGTCTATCTCTTGGCCGACAGAGACGGACTGCGGACCTAGCGTCGGATCCGCGACGCCGTCTTCGGTGACGATTGTCGAGGCGCCGATGGTGACCGTCGCCTTGTCGAGGAAGTAGGTGGTGGCCAGCGGATAGTTGACCGTGGTTACGTCGCCCTGGCCGAGCAGATAGTCCGCGCCGATCACAGTGAGCGTATTGCCCGATCGCGACTGCACCGTACCGCGGATGTGATCGAGGATCGGATCCTCGAGCCCGGTGCCGGCGATGACGATCTTGGCGTCATACGCCGGGGTGATGCCGACCAGGCTCGAGAGCGTGCCGTAGGCGGCGATCGGGGTGTTGATTGGCAGCTGCTTCATCGCTGCAATGCCGGCCGCGCCGACGAAGGTCGCGCCGTTGATATTGAAGTACGTCTGCGGTGTGGTGTTTACCGTGAGCGCGCCGAGCGCGGAGACCAGGTCGTAGAACGGGCGCAGGTTCATGACGAAGCTGCTGGTGTCGGGCGTGTATACGAACAGGCCCCGCGCGCGCATCGGCGAGGAGTCCAGCCCGGCATTGCTCATGGTCACGTAGGGCTGAACGGTGACGGTCTCATCGGCGACGGATACAGTATTGAAGGCATCCAGATCCAGGTTGATGTGCGCGCGCACCGACTGGCCGAGGGTGATGACCAGCGGGTTCGCCGGGTCAAACGTCACGGTGACCGCGGCGGTTGAGACCCCAACCTCCTGGTTGATCGAGGGAACAAGGGGCACCGAGCTGCCGTTGCTGTTGGCCCAGATCTCGGGGCTGGTGTAGTCCAGCGTGATCGTCGCCGAGGTATAGGTGCCGGAGGGAACCGCCGGCGCCTCGATGACCTCGGAGATGTCGGTGTAGCGCGTGAGGTCTACCGTTTCGGGGCTGACCAGCGGCACCGCGTACTCACCATTCGGGCCCTGCAGCGTGATCGAGTCGATCGTGACGATGTAGCCGGCGAACTGCGTGTTGGTGCTTGAGAGCGTGATCACCGGGGTGCCCGGTGGCGGGATGTTGTCGCCGCCGCAGCTGCTCAGGAGCCCCGTCAGGGCCCAGACGATCAGGACCCACCCGCGCAGCAGGCGCGAGCACCCGGAAGCATCGACTCTCATGAACACAATCCCCTTAAAGTTCTTCAGCGCGGCGAGGCGCGAGCGTAAGCCGGTCTGTGGCCAGTTAGAGGCCGCCGCGGCCGGGACGTTCCCCCCGGGCAGACCGGAACTTGCAGCCCGCCCTTCCGCGGGCTGCAAACCGCCTAGTGTACCGGTTTTAAAAGCGACTCAGTTGATCGTGACGGGAACTGAGCCGCTCGAGCTCGAGCGCAGGTCCACGAGCGTCGGGTACCACTGGCGCGAGATCGCGCCGGTCAGCGCGCTCTGCACCCGCACCGAGACGTAGTAGTAGGAAGCGGAGGTCTCCGCCGGGACCACCGCGGTGACGTTGCCGCCGGAGGCGAGTACGCCATCCAGAGAAGCGGTGGCCACGAGCTGGCCCTCGTGGGAGACGAGCAGCTCGCCGTGCCTGTACTTGCCCGGGGGGGCGGCGGCTACGACCGCGACCACCGAGCCGGTGGCGGCCCCGGAGGCGAGCGTCAGCGGGCTGACCTGCACGCTCACCGGTCCGGTGCCGGAGGAGGGCGGTGCAATGGTGGGCGTAAGCGAGCCGTCGGTGTAATTGGGGGCGGTCGCGGCGACGCGATAGTGACCGGCGCCCTCGACGGGCGCGGCGCTGACCACGTTCACGGTCTCCCCGCTCGTGGAATAGGTGCCCGAGTCGATCGTGCCGGTCGAGAGGCCCTGCGGTGAGCTCAACACCTCGTTGAACGGATCGATCGGGCTCGCCTCGATGACGTACGGGACGTCGGCCTTGGTCGGAGTCTGATAGAAGTTGATGAGAGCGCCGGCCGGCAGCGCGCTGCCACCCGGCACCGTGATGTTGGCCGTGTACGGGGCCGGCGCCGTGGGCGCCGCGCGCGGCACCAGCGTGCCGATCGAGATCGTGCTGACGTTGGTCGTGGCGGTCGCGGCAGTCGTTTCCGTGGTGGTGTCGCTGGTCGTGCTGCCCGTAGTGGTATCCGTCGTGGCAGTCGAGGGCGTGAGCGATGTGGTACTGGTACCGACGAGCAGCTCGACGCTCTTGATGATGATCGTGCAGATGCCCGGCCCGTGGATGACGACGTCGTAGTAGGCCGGCGTGGAGCTGCTGGTCGGCAACGGGTAGAGCAGGAAGTCGCCGCTCGCGTTCACCGTGGTGGTGAGCACCACCTCATGGCGCGAGCCATCGGCGCTCACGGTCTCGGCGTCCACCTGGATCGCCGGTGTGCCGGTGGTTGAGGTGGTGACGTTGGTGAGTGTGAGCGTGCCCTGGATGCTGCCGACGGTGGACAGATCGTAAGCGGTCGCGTGCGAGCTCAGCATGATCGCCTGCGCCACCGCAGCGCCGCTCGGATTGGCGAAGGGCACGAGGTCGCGCGTGCCGTCGATGTTCATCGCAAAGGAGGCCAGCGTGGTCGTGGTGCCGGTGCCGCTGGTCACGGTGGTCCCGGTGGTGGTACCGGTCGCGGTCGTCGTGGTGCCGGTGGTGCTGCCAAAGAGGGCATCGCCGGTGCCCGCGCTGCTGGTCGCATCGTTGGCTCCCAGCGTGCCGGTAGTGGAAGTCGTGCCCGACAGAGCGCCGCCGACGCTGCCGATCGGGACTCTGAGCGAGGTCTGGATACCGATGCCCTTGTCGGGGTTGAGTATCTCCAGCGGCAGCTGTTGTGTCGTGCCGGTGCTGTCGACGTAGTCGGCCTCGGCGTTGTAGAGCGCCCCGAGGGTCTGCGCCGAGGTGGTGAGGGCCGCGGTCGAGTCGACCGGAATCAGCCGGATCTGGGAATAGGTGCCGGCCAGCAGGTTCAGGTCCGTCGAAATGCTGCCGAGCGTGCCGTCCTCGCTCGCCACCAGGTCCACCGTCGTCGGGGTCGAGAGCGGAAACTTCACCCACCCGGAGTCATCCGGCGTCGCGGCCGCGTTGGTGTTGAACCAGACCGCCTGGGCGGTGATGTAGACGTGCGAGAACTGGCTCGGGGTGTTGCCGGTTAGCGACACGTTCGTGCGCGTGTTGCAGCCCGCGAGCGCGCCGCCCAGAACGGCCAGCGTTGCGGTGAGTACGGCGGAAGTACGGTTTTTCATGCCATTCCCTGTGCAATGCGAAACAGAATGATGCGCCGGAGCGGCTCGAAGCCGCAATGCGCAACTCGATGACAAGTGTGTCGAATTGTCGTTTTGAGACATGCATTGGACGCCAGGGGGGCAAGTGCCGTAGAGTGCCTCCCGCCAAACGTCGATCTGTGCCCGGTCAGCACCGTTTCGCTCGCAGTCTGTCTCCTTTCCGACTCACTTCGCGATTTACCATTAACTTGACGCCTCGCGTCTGACCGCCGCGGCACCGCAACGTGCTGCGGGCGAGCTCATACAGCAGAGGTTGTTACACATGTCCTTTACCGACCTCGGGCTCAAGCCCGAGCTCACCCGTGCTGTGGCCGAAAAAGGCTACACCATTCCCACACCCATCCAGCGCGCCGCGGTCCCCGCGGTGCTGGCGCGCCGCGACGTACTCGCCGGCGCCCAGACCGGAACCGGCAAGACCGCAGCCTTCGTGCTGCCGATCCTGCAGAACCTCGAGAGCGCCTCGGGACGCGCGCCGCGCGCCCTGGTGCTCACCCCGACGCGCGAGCTCGCCGCGCAGATCGCCGTCAGTGCCGAAGAGTACGGCCGCTACGTGAACCTTCGCACCGCGGTCATCTTCGGCGGCGTCAGCGAGAAGCCGCAGATCGATACCCTGCGCGCCGGCTGCGACCTTCTGGTCGCAACCCCGGGGCGCTTGCTGGATCTCGCCCAGCAGCGGCACCTGGATCTCACCCAGGTGCGCTGCCTGGTTCTGGATGAGGCCGACCGCATGCTCGACATGGGGTTCATTCACGCCATCCGCCAGATCCTGAAGCTCCTGCCGCCGCAGCGGCAGAACCTGCTGTTCTCGGCGACCTATTCGGCCGACATCCGCGCGCTCGCCGAGCGCATGCTGCGCGACCCGGTGGCCCTCGAGGTCGCCCCGCGCAATGCCACCGCGGACCGCATCGCGCAGGCGGCCTACCACGTGCCCAAGGAGCACAAGCGTCACCTGCTTGCGCACCTGATCACCAACGGGCAGTGGAGCCAGGTGCTGGTCTTCACCCGCACCAAGCACGGCGCCAACCGCCTGACGCAGCAGCTCGAGGGTGCCGGCATCCGCGCCGCGGCGATCCACGGCAACAAGAGCCAGGGCGCGCGCGTGCGTGCGCTCGCCGATTTCAAGGAAGGGCGCATCACCGCGCTCGTCGCCACGGAAGTCGCCGCGCGCGGCCTCGACATCAAGGAGCTGCCCTACGTGGTCAACTACGAGCTCCCCAACGTGCCGGAGGACTACGTGCACCGCATCGGGCGCACCGCACGCGCCGGGACGAGCGGGGAGGCGATCTCGCTCGTGGCGCCCGACGAGGCGGGGCTGCTGCGCGACATCGAGAAGGTGCTGCGCCGCGCCGTGCCGGCAACCCCGGTTCCGGCATTCACCGTGCCGAGCGCACCGGCGGCCGCCGCGCCAGCCGCACCCGGCGGCATGCACCGTCACGGCCACCGTCCGGCCAGTGCGCCACCCAAGCGCCGCGCGGGCGGCCGCCCGGGCAACGCCAGAACCCCCGCGCGCTTCCGTCGCTCGGTGTAGCCTCGGCCCCATGCGTGGGGGCGCGGCAATGATCGCGGCGGCGCTGCTTTTGATGAGCAGCGCCGCCTGCGCGCATGCGCACCTGAAGGCGAGCGTGCCGCAAGAGGGCGCGCGGCTGACTCAGGCCCCGGCGGTGATCGTGCTCTCCTTCTCTGAGGCGGCGCAGCTCAGCACCGTGACGCTCGAGGGACCGGACGCGGTGCCGGTCAGACTCACCCCGCCGGCAACACCCCAGGCCGAGATCCGTGTCTCCCTCCCGCCGCTCGCCCCGGGCAGCTACCGGCTGCGCTGGCGCGTGATCGGCGTGGATGGACACGTGCTGCCCGGCGAGCTGCACTTCCGCATCGGCTCATGATCGATGCGGCGTGGCTTGCGCTGCGCGCCGCTGCCTATGTGCTCACCGTGCAGGCGGCGGGTGTGGCGCTCTTTGCGCTGTGGATGCTCACGCCACCTAGGCAGACAGCCGCCGCGCCGGTGCGCGCGCTCGGCCGGCGCACGGCAGGTGCAGCGCTGGCGGTCGTGCTGGCGCAGGCCCTGTACGAGCCGCTGCACCTGGGTGGAGAGTGGGACGGGCTCGCGGATCCGGCGCTCTTGCATCTGGCCTATACGGGCCCCGGGGCCGTGGCGCTGTGGACGCGCCTCGCAGGCCTGGTGCTGCTCGAGCGCGCACTGGCCCGTCCCGGGCAGGTCGGGGCTCCGGCTGCGGCAGGTGCGGGGCTGACGCTCGCTGCTTTTCTTCTGACCGGGCACGCGCTGGTGAGCCCGGCGCGCCTGGTTCTGCTGCCGCTCCTTGCCGTGCATGTGGGTGTTGCGGCGTTCTGGTTCGGTGGCATCGCGGCGCTGCGGACCCTGCTGCCACGGCAGGGAAGTGACCTGCTCGCGGCCGTGCTCGAGCGTTTCTCCGCGGGCGCCGTGTGGCTCGTGCCGCTTTTGGGTCTGGCCGGAGCTCTGCTCGCCCTCACACTGCTCCCGGGGCTGCGCGCGCTTGCCTCGCCCTACGGGCGCCTCGTGTGCCTGAAGGCGCTCCTGTTCCTCACCCTGCTCGCGCTCGCGGCGCACAACCGCCTGCGCCTAGTGCCGGGGCTGCGCCGCGGCGAGCCGCGCGCGGTGCGCCGGCTCTACCAGACCTGCACGGCCGAGTACGTCCTGATCAGCGTCGTGCTCATCGCCACCGCGCTCATGAGCGGGCTCTTCTCCCCGTCCGACCCGCCGCTCTAGGTGCGCGCGGGCGCGCGCATGATGGCGTGGCGGATGCCGGCCAGCGGCGCTGCATCATCGAGCCGCACGCCATCGGCGCTCGCCTCCACGCCCAGCTCGCGCCACAGGGCGCCGAGATCCGGCGCGGCGGGCTGGTCCCGGTAGCGCGCGTAGAGTTCCTCGAGCACGGGGACGCCGACCGCCGCATCGCCGGTGCGCAGCACGCGCTCGATCGGCCAGTCGCTCTTAAGTCCGCCGCTGGCATTCAAGATCGCAGCCAGCGCCTGCTGCAGGCCCAGGCGGTTGCCGGTGCGGCGCCGGATCTCGACGTCGGCCTGCAGACAGAACATCGCCCCGCCCCAGTAGGTGCGGCCCCAGGTATGGGTGCGGTCGAGCCCCTGGTCGCCCGCGGCGGGCAGCCCGCGCGGCATCGACTGCAGCTCCTCGCGCCACACGTCGGCTTCGCTGCGGTTGCCCGCCTGCACCCGGGCGATGCCCTCGACGTAGGTGGCCACGCCCTCGGACAGCCAGGCATGTGACTCGCCGGTGTCCGGCAGCGCGAGGTGGGTCATCTCGTGCACCAGCACCCAGTCCTCGCGCAGCTGCGCCTCGGTCACCTCGCGGCCGACCCCGACGCGGATATAAGCCTCAGGATCGGCGTAGGTGCGCCCGCCGTGCACGCCCGCGCCGGCGTGGGGATCGAGCGTCAGGGTGAGGTGGGCGACCGGGAAGCGTCCGTAGTAGGCGGCGACGATTCCCGCGGAGCGCTCCACCCAGGCGCGCACCGGCGCATCCCCCTGGGCGAAGGCGCCGGCGGGGTAGTTCAGCTGCACGGTTGCCCCGGCGATGTGCAGCACCTGCGCTTGCGCGTGCGCGGGCGAGGCGCCAAGCAGCGCACCGCCGAGCGCCATGACCAAGGCCCACCTCATCCGCGCCACCCGCGCGCCTCAGCGTGCCGTCTGGCCGAAGAGGATCTTCTTGGCTTCCTCGGTCATCAGCGTCTGGGTGCTCACCGCCGCACCGCGCTCGTAGGCGCGCACCGTGGCCGGCCGCGCGCGGATGGCCTCGAACCAGCGCTTGAGGTGCGGAAAGTCCTCAAGTTCTGTCCCTGGGCCTCGTGCGGCACGATCCAGGGGTAGCAGGCGATGTCGGCGATGGAGTAGGCCGCGCCGGCGATGAAGGCGCGCCCGGCGAGGCGCCGGTTGAGGACACCGTAGAGGCGGTTGGTCTCGTTCACGTAGCGGTGATGGCGTAGGGGATCTTCTCGGGCGCGTAGCGGTTGAAAAATGATGGTTCTGTCCGGCCATGGGACCCGAGCCCGCCCATCTGCCAGAACAGCCACTGCAGCACCTCGTAGCGCTCGCGCAGCGCCTGGGGCAGGAGCTGGCCGCTGCGCTCCGCCAGATACGTAAGGATCGCCCCGGACTCGAACACGGACAGCGGCGCACCGCCGCCGGGCGGCTCGGTATCGACGATGGCGGGGATGCGGTTATTCGGCGCGATGGCGAGGAAGGCCGGCTCGAACTGCGCCCCGGCGCCGATGTTGACCGGCACGATGCGGTAGGCGAGCCCGATCTCCTCCAGGCACATCGTCACTTTGTGGCCATTGGGCGTCGGCCAGTAATGCACGTCGATCATGGGTTCCTCGCAAGGCTGCATACACTGCCGGTACGCTGTCACGCGCGCGGCCCGGTCGCGATCCCTTAATCGGGTTACGCGCCCCTGCGCCATGCGCGGTATTGAGTATGGTACAAGCCTGCCGATGCAACCGCTGCGCGAGGCACTGCTCGCCGAACTGCGCCGCTTGGGCTACGCGCGCCTGTCGGCCGATCAGGCGGCCGACCTGGGCGTGGACGTCGCCTCGCTCGCGGCGCTCGCGCCGCTTTGGGAGGAGCTGCCGCGCGATGCCTACCTGCGCGATGGCGGGCGCTACCGGGCGCGGCGCCACGGCAGCTTCATCCAGACCCCGGGTGAGGCGGTGCGCGGGGTTGCGCACCGCGCACACTGGCAACCGACCGCCTACAACGCGCTGCACGGCGGACTGACGCGCTGGTTCGAGCCGCTCGCCCCCGCCCTCGTCGCTGCGCCGGGCTTTCTGGCCCTGGTGGCGCTCCTCGGTGAGCTCTTTGCCGCCGTGCGGCCGGCCGCGCGCTGGCACATCGAGGCGCACCAGTTCCGCATCGACACCGCGCACGGAATCGGCCGGCCCACCCCGGAGGGTGCGCACCGCGACGGCGTCGACTTCGTCGCGGTGATCCTGGTGGCGCGGCGCGAGGTGAGCGGCGGGGAGACGCACGTCTTCGACGCGCACGGCAGCAGCGGGGTGCGCTTCACCATGCTCGAGCCGTGGTCGATGCTGCTGCTGGATGATGAGCGGGTGATTCACGAGACGACGCCGCTGCAGGCGCAGGGTCCACACGGCGCGCGCGATACTCTGGTGCTGACCTACCGCGCGGCCGGCTTCCAGGCGCCGCCCTGACGGGGCGCCTACTGCGCGCGCGCCGCGCGCCCATCGATCCAGGTATCGAGCACGTTGAGCTCGGTATCGGCGAGCACGAGGTTGGCGCGGTAGCCCGGGGCGATGCGGCCGAGCTCGGCGCCGAGCCCGAGGAAGTTCGCCGGCCACTCGCTCGCCATCCGCACCGCCTCGGGCAGCGGCAGGCCGAGCATCGTGACGGCGTTGCGCACGCAGCTCGCCATGTCGATGTTGGAGCCGGCGAGGCCTCCGTGCTCATCGAGGCAGGCGAAACCATCGACGCGGATGCGCCGGCCCTGCAGCTCGAAGGACTCCTGCCCGGTGCCGACGCTCGGCATCGCGTCGGTCACCAGCATGAAGCGCTCGTGCGGCTTGCAGCGCAGCGCCAGGCGCAGCACCACCGGATCGGTGTGGCGCCCGTCGACGATGATCCCGCACCAGCTGTGCGGATCATCGAGCGCCGCGCCCACGGTGCCGGGTTCGCGCGCGGTGAGCTGCGACATGGCATTGAAAAGATGCGTGAACCCGGTGAGTCCCTCACCGATCGCGGCGCGCACCTCGGCGTAGGTCGCAGCGGTGTGGCCGGCCGAGACGATGACCCCGGCGCCGGTCAGGCGGGCGATGACCCCCGGGGTCGTGACCTCCGGGGCGAGCGTCACCAGGGTGCGGCCGCTTGGGAGCGAGGTGAGCAGCCCGAGCGCGCCCGGGTCGAGCTCGCGCAGCTTGGCCGGATCGTGCACGCCCCTGCGCAGCGGGTTGAGGAAGGGCCCCTCGATGTGGATGCCGAGCACCCCCGGCACGCCGGCGGCGAGCGCTGCACGCACCGCCTGGATCGCGCGCGCCACCACCTCGAGATCGGCGCTGATCAGCGTCGGCAAAAATCCCGTGGTGCCGAAGCGGCGGTGGGCCGCACCGATGATGCGGATCGACTCGATGCTCGGGGCGTCGTTGAAGAGCACGCCGCCGCCACCGTTGACCTGCGAGTCGATGAAGCCGGGCAGGAGCAGCTGTCCCCCCAGGTCGTGGCGCGTCGCACTGGCGCAGCGCGCGTCCGCGGCCGGCACGATGTCGAGGATGCGGCCGTCCCGGATGAGCACGCACTCCCCGTCGGTGAAGCCGCGCTCGCGCAGGATGCGGCCGTTGATGAGGGCGGTCAGCATTGAGACAGTCTCGGTCACTTGGCGCAGGTTGGGGCGGCCGTGCACCCCGGATCCCCCGTTTCGGCCCCGTCCGAGGTTACGCCACGAGGCCAGGTGAGTTAACCGGCAGCGCCATCGTCGGCCTTTACCGGGGGCACGGGACCTGAGATGTAAAACGCATCGACACCCCCGTGCTCGTCGCCTTCGGCCGGGAGAGGAGCTGAGCCCTCAGTATCGGCCGCGGCGCGGCCCTTAGACTTCTTCTTGCGCGCCCCTGACGCGACTGGTCTAGTCTTCGAAGCCGCCTATGGCGGGAACGTGCAAGCCCCCCGGGGGCGGCAGGCATAAGATTTTCGTTTATGGCCGTTTCCGCGTAGGCTCGCAGCAAAACAAAAGGCGCACGGAGCGAACCGGCGAGTTCGCCTAGGCGGACGTAGAACTATAAAAGCAGAGGAACTGGCAGATGCTCATTCTCACACGACGCGTCGGGGAGACCGTCATGATCGGTGATGACGTCACGATCACGGTTCTGGGGGTCAAGGGGAACCAGGTTCGTGTCGGCATCAACGCGCCGAAGCACGTCGCCGTGCATCGCGAAGAAATCTACGAGCGCATCAAGCGCGAACAACAGCCGGAAGATGTGGCCGCCGAGAATCCCAAGGCGGACCAGTACGCACCCGCCTGAAGGCGGCCGCGGCCGAAGCCGCGGCAACCCCGCGCCATAAAAAGGGCCGCGGCAGCATGCCCGCGGCCCTCGGCAGTGGCGGCTTCGCGCCGCGGGCGCACCCTCAGGGCGAATCGCCCTCTTGCGCCTTGCCGGCATCCTTCACCGGAATGTCGCCGGGGTTCTCGAGCACGTGCATCACCACGCGGCGGTTCTGCAGCCGCCCTTCCTTGGTGGCGTTGCTGGCGACCGGCTGCGTCTCGCCGTAGCCCTTGGTGGTCAGCTGCTGCGCCGGCACTCCCTGGGTCACGAGGTAGTCACGCACCGAGTCGGCGCGGCGCTGCGAGAGCTTGAGGTTGTAGGGCGCGGACCCGGTGCTGTCGGTGTGGCCCTGCAGCTCGACCTTCAGACGGTGGTGTTCCTTCAGGCCCTTGGCCACTTCATCCAGCACCGGGCGTGACTGCGCAGTCAGCGTCGCGGAGTCGGTTTCGAAGTTCACACCCAGAAGCACGACGTCCGCGATCGGACAGCCGTCCTTGTCGACCATCACACCGGGCGGCACACCCGGGCATTTCGCCTGCGGCGCCGGCGGCGGGGGTGGTGGCGGGGGAGGCGGTGGTGGCGGCGGCGGCGCGGCCGCGACCGGCTTCGGGATGCCCGGGCCGAAGGAGATCACGAATCCGAGCGTGTACAGCACGTCGAGCGGGCTGTTGGCCTGACCGAAGCGATCGGCGCGCAGCTTGATGTCCGGTCGCAGCGAGAAGCTGTGCGAGGCATCCGCATCCTCCCACAGCTTGATGAAGGCGCCGACGCCACCCTCGAGCGCGAAAGCATCACTGCTCGCGACATTGCTCGGGCTTGCGCGCACCGCACCGGCACCCAGATCGATATACGGGGCGAACACGCCGCCGCGGTTGAACACGCGCAGCGCATCGAGTGTAAGCCCGCTCAACCGGGTAGAAGGGCCATGATCGCGGCCGCCGGGCTGGGCAGTGTTGAAATTGAGCTCGGCCGACCAGTCCTCGTTCAGATGACGGCCGAAGGCGAGACCACCGAGGAATCCGCTGTGCAGGCCCCACTGGTTGTCCGGGCTGATGCCGCCGAAGTAGGGATCGACATACCAGTGACCGACCTCATCACCGGCGGAGGCTGCGAGCGGCGCAACGGCCAGCAGCAGCACAAGATACGCACCCTTCATCATTACACCCATCCTCCTTGTTGCAGCCCAACAACGTCCACAACGGTTGTTGGTGAGTGCTTGCAGTATAACTGTGTTGGGTGTGCGCGCCCATGTCAGGCGCGACCAGAACTTGCCTGTGCTCTAGCGGAAGCTGGGTAACAAACTGTCAGCAAGCGTCTGGACGTCAGCGCGACGCAACACTTCGGCTGCCGCGCCGATGTCGGGAGCGAGCAGCCGGTCGCTGGCCGCGAAGGGCACCTTGAGCCGCAGCTGGTCGTACGCGGTCTGCAGGTGTCTGGAGGTCTTGAGCGGGGCGCGCAGATCGATTCCCTGACAGGCGGTCAGAAACTCCACCGCCACCACATGCAGCGCGTTCTCGGCCATGGCCAGGAGGCGGCGCGCGCCGTGCGTGGCCATGCTGACGTGATCCTCCTGGTTCGCCGAGGTGGGAATGCTGTCCACGCTCGCCGGATGACACAGCATGCGGTTCTCCGCGACGAGCGCCGCGGCGGTAACCTGCGCCATCATGAAACCGGAATTGACCCCGCTGTCGGGGGCGAGAAAGGCCGGCAGCCCGCTCATCTTCGGATCGACCAGGAGCGCGATACGCCGCTCGGTGATCGAGCCGATCTCGGCGCAGGCGAGCGCGAGCACGTCGGCGGCGAAGGCCACGGGCTCGGCGTGGAAGTTGCCGCCCGAGAGCACCTCGCCGGTGTCCGGAAACACCAGCGGGTTGTCGGTCACGGCGTTGGCTTCGGTGATGAGGGTGGCGGCCTGCTGCGACAACAAGTCGAGGCAGGCACCCATGACCTGGGGCTGACAGCGCAGCGAGTAGGGGTCCTGCACGCGCGTGCAGGTGCGGTGCGACTCGCGGATCTGGCTGCCCTCAAGGAGCGTGCGGTACACCTGCGCGACGCGTGCCTGGCCGTCGTGGCCGCGCACGTGCTGAATGCGTGCATCGAAGGGGGCGTCTGAGCCCTGCAGTGCATCGGTGGCCAGCATCCCGGACACCACCGCTCCGGCGAATACCGTCTCCAGCTCAAAAAGACCCGCGAGCGCGAGCGCGGTCGAGACCTGAGTGCCGTTTAAAAGCGCCAGTCCCTCCTTGGGCCCGAGCGCGGGCGCGGACAGCCCCTCCTGGGCCAGAGCCTCGGCGGCGGGCAGGATCTCGCCGCGGCGGCGGATCTCGCCCTGCCCGAGAAAGGGCAGCGACAGGTGGGCAAGGGGGGCTAAGTCACCGCAGGCGCCGACCGAGCCCTGCGCCGGGACGCACGGATACAGACCGCGGTTGATGAGTGCCTCGAGGAAGCGCGCGAGCGGCACGCTGATCCCGGAGAAACCCTGCAGGAGGCTCGCCAGCTTGAGCACCAGCGTCAGGCGCACGATGCCGTCATCGAGCAGGGGGCCGACGCCAGCGCTGTGGGAAAGAATGATATTGCGCTGCAGGAGCGTGCGCTGCGCCGGGGCGATGCGCGTCTGTGCCAGCAGACCAAAGCCGGTGTTGATGCCGTAGGCGGGCGCATCGTCGGCAGCGAGCCGCAGCGTGACCTCGTGCGCCTGCTCGACCGCCGCCAGCGCCGCCGGGGCGATGCGCACCTCCAGGCCCGAGCGGTAGATGCGGCGCAGGTCCGCAAGATGCAGCGGCCGCTCGCCGAGCATCACGGGTTGGTATTCGGCCATCGCAGTACCTCGCCCGCGCGCACCACGGTGCGGCGCGGGTTAAAGCCAATCCAGTAGGCGAGCTCGTCCACCGAGTTCACGTTCCAAACGACGAAGTCGGCCGCAAGGCCCGGCGCGAGCGTGCCACAGCGCTCGCCGAGCCCGAGCGCGCGCGCCGCGTGGCGCGTGGCCCCAAGCAGGGCCTCCTCGGCGGTGAGCCCGAACAGCCGCGTCGCCATGCTGAGCGCGAGCAGGAGCGAGGTGCCGGGGGCGGAGCCGGGATTGCAGTCACTCGCCACGGCCATGGCGGCCCCGGCCGCGCGCAGCGCCGCCACCGGCGGGCGCCGCTCGGCGGCGAGACAGTAGTAGGCCACCGGCAGCAGCACCGCCACGGTGCCGGCGGCGGCGAGCGCGCGCGCCTGCGCCTCCCCGGCGTACTCCAGATGATCGCAGGAGAGCGCCCCGAAACGCGTCGCGAGCAGGGTCCCGCCCAGATCCGAGAGCTGCTCGGCGTGCATCTTCACCGGAATGCCGAGCCCCTGCGCGGCGCTGAAGAGCCGCTCGGCCTGCGCCACCGAGAAGGCGATGCGCTCGCAGAAGACGTCCACCGCATCCACGAGTCCTTCCTCTGCAAGCTGCGGCAGCCACTCACTGGCGATGCGCTCGATGTAGGCATCGCCGGCACCCTGGAACTCCGGCGGCACGGTGTGAGCGGCCAGAAGCGTGGTGCGTACCGTGACCGGAAAGGCGCGGCCGAGCGCGCGCGCGACGCGCAGCATCTTGCGCTCATCGGCGAGCGTCAGCCCATAACCTGACTTGATCTCGAGCGTGGTCACCCCCTCGCTGAGCAGGGCGGCCAGCCGCGGCGCGCTCTGCGCGAAGAGCTCCTCTTCGCTCACCGCGCGCAGCGCGCGCACGCTTGAGAGGATGCCGCCGCCGCTGCGGGCGATCTCCTCGTAGCTCTTGCCGCGCAGCCGCTCGGCGTACTCGGTGGCGCGGTTGCCGGCAAACACCAGGTGCGTGTGACAGTCGATGAGGCCCGGGGTGACCCAGGCGCCGTTCAGGTCGTGCACCTCGGCCGCCGCCGTCGCGGCGGGCAACTGCGCAGCCGGCCCGACCCACTCGAGCCGCGGCCCGCGCGTCACGAGGGCACCGTGCTCGATGCGCTGCGCCCGCGCGTCGCACAGCGCCAGGTGCGCGTTGCGCCAGATTTTCAACGGCTCGCTCACGGCACCGCCCGCTCGGGAGCTCAGCGGGCGCCGCCGAGGAACGGCAGGTTCAGCCCCTGCTCGCGCGCGCAGTCGATGGCGATGTCGTAGCCGGCATCGGCGTGGCGCATGACCCCGCTCGCCGGATCGTTCCACAGCACCCGCTCGATGCGCCGGGCCGCAGCGGCGCTGCCGTCGCAGACGATGACCACGCCGGCGTGCTGCGAGTAACCCATGCCGACCCCGCCGCCGTGATGGATGGAGACCCAGGTCGCGCCCGAGGCGGTGTTCAGGAGCGCATTCAGGAGCGGCCAGTCGGCTACCGCGTCCGAGCCGTCCTTCATCGCCTCGGTCTCCCGGTTCGGGCTCGCCACGGAGCCTGAGTCGAGATGATCGCGGCCGATGACGATCGGCGCCTTGAGCTCACCGCGCGCCACCATCTCGTTGAAGGCGAGGCCGAGGCGATGACGGTCGCCCAGGCCCACCCAGCAGATGCGCGCCGGCAGTCCCTGGAACTGGATGCGCTCGCGCGCCATGTCGAGCCAGTGATGCAGGTGCGCGTCGTGCGGCAGCAGCTCGCGCACCTTGGCGTCGGTGCGGTAGATGTCCTCCGGATCGCCCGAGAGCGCGACCCAGCGAAACGGGCCGACGCCGCGGCAGAACAGCGGCCGCACGTAGGCCGGCACGAAGCCCGGGAAATCGAAGGCGTTCTTCACTCCCTCATCAAGGGCCACCTGGCGGATGTTGTTGCCGTAGTCGAACACCGGGATGCCGAGCTTCTGGAAGGCGAGCATGGCCTCGACGTGGCGCGCCATGGAGGCGCGCGCGGCGCGCGCCACCGCCTGCGGATCGCTGCCGCGCATGGAATCCCACTGCTCGAGGCTCCAGCCCCCGGGCAGGTAGCCGTTCACCGGGTCGTGCGCGGAAGTCTGGTCGGTCACCGCATCCGGGCGGATGCCGCGCTTGAGCAGCTCGGGCAGCACCTCGGCGGCATTGCCGAGCAGGCCGACCGACAGCGGCTTGCCGCTGGCGCGGGCGCCGGCGAGCAGCTCGAGCGCCTCATCGAGGCTGCGCGCCTCGGTGTCCAGGTACTTCGTCTTAAGGCGCTTGGCGATGCGCTCAGGACGGCACTCGATCGCGAGCATCGAGGCGCCGGCCATCGTCGCGGCGAGCGGCTGCGCGCCGCCCATGCCGCCCAGGCCCGCGGTCAGGATCCAGCGGCCGGCGAGGTTGCCGCTGTAGTGCTGACGGCCCATCTCCACGAAGGTCTCGTAGGTGCCCTGCACGATCCCCTGGCTGCCGATGTAGATCCAGGAGCCGGCGGTCATCTGCCCGAACATCATCAGCCCCTTGCGGTCGAGGGCGTTGAAGTGCTCCCAGTCGGCCCAGCGCGCCACGAGGTTGGAGTTGGCGATGAGCACGCGCGGAGCATCGGCGTGCGTGCGGAAGACTCCCACGGGCTTGCCCGACTGCACCAGCAGGGTCTCATCGTCCTTAAGCTGCCGCAGCGCCGCCACGATCTGCTCGTAGCAGGTCCAGTTGCGCGCGGCCTTGCCGATGCCGCCGTAAACGACCAGCTCCGCGGGCCGCTCGGCCACTTCCGGGTCGAGATTGTTCATGAGCATGCGCAGCGGGGCTTCGGTGAGCCAGCTGCGCGCGCTCAGCTGCGTGCCGCGCGGGGCGCGCAGCGGCATGCGGGTGGTGTTGTCGGACATGGGTGCTTACCTCGGCTGGCAGTTCGCGGCCAGTTCGTAGCGCGAACCGGGATGATAAAGAGCGGCCACGCTCGCCACACGTCCGCGCGAGAAGGTGCGGCGGCAGATGAGCAGGCACGGCTCGCCGGCGGGGAGCTTGAGCAGGCGCTGGATGCGCCGCTCGGCGCTCACGGCACGCACGGTGTGTTCGGCGCGCTGCAGCGGGGCCACCCTGATCAGGAACTCGTGCGGCGTCAGGCGGGTGAAGTCGTTGGCGCGGTAGCCCGGGGCGGCCTGCGGGTTCACGTAGCGCTCCTCGACCTGCAGCGGCGTCGGCCCCTCGAAGTGGGTGAGGAGAGAGTAGTCCAGGGGCGCCCCTTCGGGCAGCTCGAAGCGTGCCGCGAGCTCGGCCGTGGCGCGCACCTCGCTCAGGGCGATGACGCGCACGCGGTACTCGTGGCCGCGCGCGCGGATCTCGTCGGCGATGTTGCGCACCTCGAGCGGGTGGGCGTGCACGCGCGGCTCGGCGACGAAGGTGCCGACGCCGGCCACGCGCAACAGCACCCCATCGTCGGTGAGCTCCTTCAGCGCCCGGTGTGCGGTCATGCGCGAGACGGCGAGGGTACGTACCAGCTCGTTCTCCGAAGGCACGCGCTCGCCGCTCTTGAACATCCCCTGGGCGATGCGCTCGAGCACGTAGTGCTTGACCTTCTGATAGCGCGCGGCGGCCGGAAGCTCGGACAGGGGCATGCGCTGGCCTTGCAGGGCGGGAAGACAGGCCCCATGGTACTGATTCGTGCGCTTACCTGTCTATACAGGTCTAGGGAGCTTCGGCCTGCAGGTCCGGGAAGCGGCGTCCCCGGGCCGGTTCCCATGGGGTGTGCGTTCGAGTAGAATGCGCGGCCCCCGCAGGTGGGTCCTACGGACACCGCGGGGACGGGTGGCTGGTGCCAGACCTCCTCGACTCGAGGAAGACGGTGCCCCCGAAGACGATGCATAAGAAGCCCCCCGTGGGGCTTTTGTTTTTTGGGTGGGCCTCTGGGCCCATTTTTGTTTGGGGCGCGCCGCCGCGCTGGTTGCGCGGCGCGAAGGAAGGACAAGGTGACGGGCACGCTGCGCGAGCGGCTGATCGCTCTGACCGAGCCGCTGCTCGGGCGCCTGGGCTACGAGCTCGTGGATCTGGAGTTCGCCCCGGGCCGCGGCCAGGCAGTGCTGCGGGTGTTCATCGACGCCCCGGCGGGCGTCGGGCTCGAGGACTGCGAGCGGGCGAGCCGGGAGCTGTCCGCGCTCCTGGACCTCGAGGACCCGATCCCGAGCGGCTATACGCTCGAGGTGTCCTCGCCGGGCTTTGACCGGGTGCTGCGCACGCGCGCGCATTTCGGGCGCTTCGTGGGCTCGCGCGTGTTCGTGGAACTGAAGGAGCCGCGCGCCGGGCGCCGGCGCTACACCGGGACGCTGGTCACGGTGGACGATGAGGGCATCGCGCTCGAGGTCGATCGCGAGCAGGTGCAGATGCGGTTTGCGGAGATCGGCAAGGCGCGACTGGCGTCCTGACCTGTGTGGGTCGGACGCCTCGCATGAGGCGGACGTGAGGCGCCCCGGGCGGGTGCCCGCGGGCTTACGCCAGAGGTGGTGAGGACTGTGAATAAAGAAATCCTGATGGTGGTCGACGCGGTCTCCAACGAGAAGGGCGTCGACAAGGAAGTGATCTTCGAGGCGCTGGAGGCGGCGCTGGCCTCGGCTACCCGCAAGAAGCACGGCGAGGAGTGGGACGCGCGCGTCGCCATCGACCGCAAGAGCGGCGACTACGAGACCTTCCGCCGCTGGAAGGTGTTTGCCGATGACTCCAAGGAGCTCGAGGTGCCCGAGCGCGAGCTGCGGCTCGAGGATGCGCTCGAGATGGATGCCAAGGCGGAAGTGGGCGGCTTCGTCGAGGAGCCGATCGAGTCGGTGGCCTTCGGGCGCATCGCCGCGCAGCAGGCCAAGCAGGTGATCGTGCAGAAGGTGCGCGAGGCCGAGCGCGCGCAGGTCGTGGATGCCTACAAGGATCGCGTCGGCACGCTCGTGTCCGGGGTGGTCAAGCGCATCGACCGCAACGGCATCTTCGTCGACTTAGGCTCGAACGCGGAAGGCTTCGTGCCGCGCACCGACATGATCCCGCGCGAGCAGGCCAAGCCCCAGGACCGCATCAAGGCGTTCCTGAAGGAAGTACGCTCCGAGCCGCGCGGCCCGCAGCTGTTTCTCACCCGCACTGCGCCGGAGTTTCTGATCGAGCTGTTCAAGCTCGAGGTGCCGGAAGTCGGGCAGGGCCTGATCCAGATCCTCGGCGCCGCGCGCGATGCGGGCGTGCGCGCGAAGATCGCGGTGCGCAGCAACGACCCGCGCATCGACCCGGTCGGCGCCTGCGTCGGCATGCGCGGCTCGCGCGTGCAGGCGGTCTCCAATGAGATCGCCGGCGAGCGCGTCGACATCATTCCGTTCGTGGATAACGCCGCACAGTTCGTCATCAACGCCATGTCACCCGCGGAAGTGATGTCCATCGTCGTCGACGAGGATGCGCACTCCATGGATATCGCCGTGGCCGAGGACAAGCTCTCCCAGGCCATCGGCCGCGGCGGCCAGAACATCCGCCTCGCCAGCCAGCTCACCGGCTGGGACCTGAACGTCATGACCGAGTCGGACGCGGAGGCCAAGAGCGAGACCGAGGCCAAGGAGCTGGTGCAGAACTTCATGAAGCAGCTCGACGTCGATGAGGACGTGGCCACCATCCTCGCGCAGGAGGGCTTCTCGACCATCGAGGAGATCGCCTACGTACCGCAGGCGGAGCTGGCGGCGATCGAGGAGTTCGACGAGGACATCGTCAAGGAGCTGCGCAACCGTGCCCGCGACGTGCTGCTCACGCAGGCCATCGCCAGCGAGGAGACCCTCGATCAGTCGATGCCGGCCGACGATCTGCTCCTGCTCGAGGGCATGAGCCCGGATCTGGCGCTGACGCTGGCACGGCGCGGCGTGCGCACACGCGAGGATCTCGCCGAGCAGTCGGTGGACGAGCTCGCCGACATCGAGGGCCTGGCCGAGGACAAGGCGGCCAAGCTCATCATGACGGCGCGCGCCCCGTGGTTCGAGGCCGGTAACGGCACCTGAGGATCGTATACGTATGGCGGAAGTGACCGTTTCGCAGTTTGCCGAGGTACTGAAGGTGCCCGTGGACCGGCTGCTGGTGCAGCTGGATCAGGCGGGCATCAAAGTCTCCGGCCCCGATGCGCGCATCAGCGATGATGCCAAGCTCGAGTTGCTCACCCATCTGCGCCGCGCGCACGGCAGCGACGATGCCGGGGATGGCGCGCCGCGCAAGATCACGCTCAAGCGCAAGACGCAGAGTGAGCTGAAGCTGGCGAGCAACCAGGGCCGGGCGCGCACGGTCAACGTGGAAGTGCGCCGCACGCGCAACTACGTCAAGCGCGACGTGCTCGAGGAGCAGGCGCGGGCGCAGCAGGACGAGCTCGATTCGCGCAAGCGCGAAGCCGAAGAGGCCGCGCGCAAGGCGAGCGAGCGGGCCGAGGCCGAGCGGCGCGAGCGCGAGCGGCTCGAGGCCGAGAACCGCCGCCGCGTCGAGGAGGAGGAGGCGCGGCGCCGCGCCCAGGAGGAATCGCGGCGCGTCGCCGAGCAGCGCACGCGCGATGACGAGGCGCGCCGCACCCGTGAGCGCGAGGAACACGAGCGCCGCGCCACTGAGCGCGAGCGTGCGCCGGCTGCGGCTCCCGTGGTCGCGGCGCGCGCCACCGAGGCGGTGGTCGATGACAAGCAGCCCACGCGCTACGGGCGCCAGGAGCTGCATGTCGCCGGCGATGTGAGCTCGCGCTATAAGAAGAAGAAGCGCCTCAAGGCCCGCCCGCTGGCCAGCGCCGGCAGCGAGGGGCGCCACGGCTTCGAGATGCCGACCGCGCCGATGAAGCGCGACGTCGCCATCGGCGAGACCGTGACGGTCGCCGAGCTCGCGCAGAAGATGGCCGTGAAGGCCAACGAAGTCATCAAGGCGCTCATGAACCTCGGCGTCATGGCCACCATCAACCAGCCGATCGACCAGGACACCGCGGTGCTCGTGGTCGAGGAGATGGGCCACACCGCGAAGCTCCTCAAGGAGAATCAGATCGAGGAGGGGCTGCAGGGCGAGCAGGCCGAGGCCGATCTCGAGCCACGCCCGCCGGTGGTCACGGTCATGGGCCACGTCGACCATGGCAAGACCTCGCTCCTGGACTACATCCGCCGCACCAAGGTGGCCGCCGGGGAAGCCGGAGGGATCACCCAGCACATCGGCGCCTATCACGTCGAGACCGACAAGGGCGTCATCACCTTCCTGGATACCCCGGGCCACGCGGCCTTTACCGCCATGCGCGCCCGCGGCGCGCGCGCCACGGACGTCGTGGTGCTGGTCGTCGCGGCCGACGACGGCGTCATGCCGCAGACCATCGAGGCCATCCAGCATGCGCGCGCGGCCGGCGTGCCGATCGTGGTCGCCGTCAACAAGATCGACAAGAGCGACGCGGACCTCGAGCGCGTGCGCACCGAGCTGTCCAAGCACGAGGTCATCTCCGAGGAGTGGGGCGGCCAGACCATCTTCGTGCCGGTGTCCGCGCGCACCGGACAGGGGATCGATCAGCTGCTCGATGCCATCCTGCTGCAGGCCGAGGTGCTGGAGCTGCGCGCCCCGCGCACCGGGCTCGCCTCGGGCGTGGTCATCGAGTCCTCGATCGAGAAGGGCCGCGGCGCGGTGGCGACCGTGCTGGTCAAGCGCGGCACCCTGCACATGGGGGATCCGATCATCGCCGGCTCGGAATTCGGGCGCGTGCGCGCCATGTTCGATGAGAACGGCAAGCCGGTGCAGGAGGCCCCGCCCTCGATGCCGGTGGTGGTGCTGGGCTTATCGGCCGCGCCCAATGCCGGGGATGAGCTGCTTGCGGCCGAGAGCGAGCGCAAGGCGCGCGAAGTGG
Organism: uncultured Pseudomonadota bacterium; assembly: GCA_963825385.1. Classification (GTDB taxonomy): domain Bacteria; phylum Pseudomonadota; class Gammaproteobacteria; order Steroidobacterales; family Steroidobacteraceae; genus 13-2-20CM-66-19. The sequence goes on from CAWGSX010000003.1 coordinate 1,439,523, forward strand.
CCCTGTACCGTCAGGGCAAGTTCCGCGACGTGAAGCTCGCGCGCCAGACCACGCGCGCCGAGGACGTGTTCTCGCAGATGGGCGAGGCGAAGGCCGGCGTGGTGGCCGTGCTCATCAAGGCCGACGTGCAGGGCAGCGCCGAGGCGCTGCGCGAAGCGCTCGGCAAGCTCTCGACCGATGAGGTACAGGTGAAGGTGATCGCGAGCGGGCTCGGCGGCATCACGGTGTCCGACGTGCAGCTGGCGGCCGCCTCGCGTGCCCTCATCATCGGCTTCAACGTGCGCGCCGATGCCGGCGCGCGCGATGCGGTCAAGGAGACCGGGGTCGAGGTGCGCTACTACAGCATCATTTACGAGGCCATCGACGATGTGAAGCAGATGATGTCCGGCATGCTGCAGCCGGAGATCAAGGAGCAGATCGTCGGCATCGCGCAGGTGCGCGAGGTGTTCCGCTCCTCCAAGTTCGGCGTGGTGGCCGGCTGTCTGGTCACCGAGGGCATGGTCAAGCGCAACAACCCGATCCGCGTGCTGCGCGACAACGTGGTGATCTTCGAAGGGGCGCTCGAGTCGCTCAAGCGCTTCAAGGACGACGCCGGCGAGGTGCGCGCCGGCACCGAGTGCGGCATCGGCGTGAAGAACTACCAGGACGTGCGCGTCGGTGACCAGATCGAGTGCTACGCGCGGGTCGAGGTGGCGAGAACGTTGCAGTAATGAGCCAGGCGCGCACGCAACGCATCGAGTCGGAGATCCAGCGGGTGCTTGCGGCGCTGATCGCGCGCGAGGTGAAGGACCCGCGCGTCGGCAACGTCACCATCACCGGCGTGCAGGTGGCGGCCGACATGGGCACGGCGCGCATCTATTTCACGCCCTTTGCCTCGAGCAATCCGTCCGAGCAGGTCGGCGCGGGGCTGGCACGCGCCGCCGGCTTCCTGCGCGGCGAGCTCGGCCGGCGGCTGGGCCTGCGCCATGCGCCGCGCCTGGAGTTCGTGTTCGATGACAGCGTGGAAGGGGCCGCGCGGCTCACCCGCCTGATCGATGACGCGGTTGCCAGCGACCGCGACCACCACAGCGAGCCCGGCAGCGACGGCGCCGACCCCGAGCGGCGCTGACTCAAGGCGCCGCGATGCCGGACGGCATCCTCCTCCTCGACAAGCCCCTGGGGCTGTCCTCCAACGCGGCGCTGCAGCGCGTGCGGCGCCTGTTCGGGCGCGTGAAAGCCGGCCACGTCGGCAGCCTGGATCCTCTGGCGAGCGGCATGCTGCCGGTGTGCCTGGGCGAGGCCACCAAGGTGGCCGGCGACATCCTCGCCGGGCGCAAGTGCTACCGCTTCACCATCGCCCTGGGCACGGCCACCGCCACCGGCGATGCGGAAGGGGTGCCAGTGGCGCACGCGGCGGTGCCTGAGCTCGCGGTCGAGGCCGTGCGCGCGCTGCTTGCGCGCTTCGAGGGCGAGCACACGCAGATCCCACCGATGTACTCGGCGCTCAAAAAGGGCGGCACGCCGCTCTACCGCCTGGCGCGCGCCGGGGTCACGGTCGAGCGCAGCGCGCGCACCGTGACGCTCCATGGGCTGCGTCTGCTCGAGCTGGGCGCGGACGCGCTCGAGCTCGAGACGGTGTGTTCCAAGGGCACCTACGTGCGGGTGCTGGCCGAGGACATTGCCCGCGCCCTCGGTACCTGCGGGCACGTGAGTGCCTTGCGCCGGCTGTACGTCGAGCCGTTCGAGGGCGCGGCCATGGCGACGCTCGGGGAGCTGGAGGCGCTCCCGGAGCGCGCGCGCGCCGGGCAGCTCCTGCCTGCGGACCGCGCGCTGCAGCATCTGCCCGCCGTCACGCTGGACGCCGAAGAGGTGAGGCGGCTGCGCCTCGGGCAGGCACTCGCCTGCGAGGCCGCTCCCGCGGCGCGGGTCCGCGTCTATGCGGCCGGCGCCTTCGTGGGTCTCGGCACGATCGAGGCACCGGGCCTGCTTCGCCCCAAGAGACTCATCGTTTCGCCCCCCGAGTGAGGGCGGAAGCGGCCGGAAGGCCGTGGAAGCCCCCGTCCGAAGCTTGTCCTCAAAGCCCTCCGCCGTATAGAATTGGCGGCTTACCAAAAGGCTCTTAAGACAAGTAGTTAGGACATCAGCGCAATGGCTTTAACCAGCGAGAAAAAGGGCGGCATCCTCGCCCAGTTCCGCCGCGACCCCGCCGACACCGGTTCCCCGGAAGTCCAGGTCGCGCTGCTCTCCGAGCGGATCAACGGTCTCGGTGAGCACTTCAGCGCCCACAAGCGTGATCACTCATCGCGCCGGGGCCTGGTGAAACTCGTGAACCAGCGTCGCAAGCTCCTCGATTACCTCAGAGCCACGCAGCCGCAGAAGTACCAGGAGCTCGTCGAGCGCCTGGGACTGCGCCGCTAAGACCAACCCAAGGGCCGCCTCCCGCTGAGGCGGCCCTTTTGTTTCACCTCCCCGTACCGATCACTCTTTGAGGATTGAGCTTTGAGCGTCGTCAGCAAATCATTTCCCTTCGGCCCGCATACCGTCACGATCGAGACCGGCGAGCTCGCCCGTCAGGCCGACGGTGCGGTGCGCGTCTCCATGGGCGAGACCGTGGTGCTGGTCACCGCGGTCGCCAAGACCACCGCGACCCCGGGGCGGGACTTCTTCCCCCTCACGGTCAACTACGTCGAGAAGACCTACGCCGCGGGGCGCATCCCCGGCGGCTTCTTCAAGCGCGAGGGCCGGCCGACCGAGAAGGAGACGCTCACCTCGCGTCTGATCGACCGCCCGATCCGCCCGCTCTTCCCGGACGGGTTCTACAACGACGTGCAGGTGGTCGCGACCGTGCTGTCGATGGACCCGGACATCGACGCCGACATCCCCTCGCTCCTCGGCGCCTCCGCGGCGCTCGCGCTCTCGGGCATCCCCTTCAACGGGCCGATCGGCGCGGCACGCGTCGGCTACAAGGACGGCAAGTACCTGCTCAATCCGACCGCCAAGGACCTCACCGGCTCGCAGCTGCACCTGGTGGTCGCCGGCACCGAGCACGCCGTGCTCATGGTGGAGTCCGAGGCCAAGGGCCTCTCCGAAGAGGTGATGCTCGGCTCTGTGGTCTTCGGCCACGAGCAGATGCAGATCGCCGTGCGCGCCATCAAGGAGCTCGCCGCCCAGGCCGGCAAGCCACGCTGGAAGTGGGAGCCGCCGGCGGCCAACGCCGAGCTCGACAGCGCCGTGTCGCTGCACGCCCAGGCCGCGCTCGCGCAGGCTTACAGCATCACCGAGAAGCAGCAGCGCCACGCGCGCATCGGTGAGATCAAGACCCAGACGCAGACCACGCTCGCCGGCGGAGAGCAGCCCAAGTACAACGCCGAGCAGGTCGACGGCGCGCTCTTCAAGCTCGAGAGCAACATCGTGCGGCAGCGCATCCTCAACGGCGAGCCGCGCATCGACGGCCGCGACACGCTCACGGTGCGCCCGATCACCGTCAAGGTGGGCGTACTGCCGCGCACCCACGGCTCGGCGCTGTTCACGCGCGGTGAGACCCAGGCGCTGGTGGTGACCACGCTCGGCACGACCCGCGATGCGCAGATCATCGATGCGCTCGAGGGCGAGCGGCGTGAACCGTTCATGCTGCATTACAACTTCCCGCCGTTCTCGGTCGGCGAGACCGGCATGATGGGCTCACCGAAGCGCCGCGAAATCGGCCACGGCAACCTCGCGCGCCGCGGCGTGAGCGCCGTGATGCCCGACATGACGACCTTCCCGTACGTCATCCGCGTGGTCTCGGAGATCCTGGAGTCGAACGGCTCCTCCTCGATGGCCTCGGTGTGCGGCACCTCGCTGTCGCTCATGGATGCCGGCGTGCCGCTCAAGGCACCCGTGGCCGGCGTCGCCATGGGGCTCGTGCTCGAGGGCAGCCGCTACAAGGTGCTCACCGACATCCTCGGCGACGAGGACCACCTGGGCGACATGGACTTCAAGGTCGCCGGCACCAAGGACGGCGTGACCGCGCTGCAGATGGACATCAAGGTCGAGGGCGTGACGCCGGAGATCATGAAGGTCGCGCTCGAGCAGGCCCGCGCCGGGCGGCTGCACATCCTCGGCGAGATGAACAAGGTGCTGAGCACCCCGCGCGAGAAGATGTCCGAGTGGGCGCCCTCGATCATCACGCTCAAGATCGACCCGGAGAAGATCCGCGACGTCATCGGCAAGGGTGGCGCGGTCATCCGCCAGATCACCGAGGAAACCGGCACCACCATCGACATCGAGAGCGACGGCACGGTGAAGATCGCCTCGGTGAGCGGGGCGGCGGGGCGCGAGGCGCAGCGGCGCATCGAGCTCATCACCGCTGACGTCGAGGTCGGGCGGATCTACGAGGGCAAGGTCGCACGCCTGATGGATTTCGGCGCCTTCGTCACCATCCTCCCGGGCCGCGATGGCCTGGTGCACATCTCGCAGATCTCCAACGAGCGCGTCGAGCGCGTCTCCGACAAGCTCAAGGAGGGCGATGTGATCCGGGTGAAGGTGCTCGAGGTCGACCGCCAGGGGCGGATCCGGCTGTCAATGCGCGACGTCGACGCGGCCTGACGGCCGCGTCTCATTCCGGCGCCGAACGCGGCAGGCGCGCGGGCGGTTCAGCCCGCCGCGCCGCTGCCGTTCTGCATCGCGAACTGTCGCAGACTCTGCTCGAGGTAGTTGCCCACCACCGCGCCCGTGGCGCCGCCGTGTGAGCGAATGACCTGCGAGAGGAAGTCGCGACTCATCAGCGGCTCACCGCCGTGCTCCTGCTCGGCGATGACCTGCAGCAGGATGCTGCGGGTGATGTCGCTGTCGGTCTTCTTGTCGATGACGACGAAGTCGGTGCGTTCGATCACCAGGCGCCGGATGTCGGCCAGGGTGATGTAACGGCTCTCGACCGTGTCGTACAACCGCCGGTTCGGATACTTCTTGATGGTGCGCGGTTCGCTCATCGTACGTCCCTCACTATATGGTTGTTATGCACTTTCCCTAGTGCAGGGCGTTTCGTACATACCTTAGTACATCTGTCGCCGGCGCAGCCATCGCCTCACTCGAAAAGTGCTTTTTTATTTATACCTGCGGCCCGAGCCGCACCTCGGGAATACCGGCGAGGCGGGAGAGCTGCCAGTGCCGGATGCCCCACGCGAGTATCTCCCGGACAGACGCAGACTTAAGCTTGGCCGGAGGATCCTGGCGCAACAGGACGAGCGCGCGATGCAGCTCCGCCGCGGCGTTCCGCGCCCCGATCGCCACGGAGCGGCGGGATTTGGAGAGCTTCGCGCCATCCGGCTCGGTGATCAGCGGCAGGTGGGCGTAGCGGGGAGTGCTCAGGCCGAGGGCCTGCTGAAGTGCGATCTGCCAGGGGGTGCTGTCCAGGAGGTCGGCGCCGCGCACCACGTCGGTCACACCCTGCAGGGCATCGTCCACCACCACCGCGAGCTGGTAGGCGAAGGCGCCGTCGCGGCGGCGCACGATGACATCGCCCAGGCGCGCAAGCTCGAAGCGCCGCAGCCCCTGGATGCGATCGGGGACGGTGAGCATCGCCTCGGGAACACGGAAGCGCGTGGCGGTGGGTCCGGCCAGCTTCGGCCCGTTGCGGCAGGTGCCGGGATAGCCATACCCGGTGGCCAGCTCGCGCCGTGAGCAACTGCACTCGAATGTTGCCTGCTGGGCGCGCAGGAGCGCGAGCGCCGCCGCGTAGTGTTCCTGGCGCTCGCTCTGGTAGAGCACCGCTCCGTCCCAGTGCAGGCCGAGCGCCTCGAGGGTACGCAGGATCGCCTGGTCGGCCTGCGGCACCAGGCGCTCCCGGTCGAGATCCTCCATGCGCACCAGCCAGCGCCCGCCGGCGGCGCGCGCATCGAGGTAGCTGCCGAGCGCGGCAACCAGTGAGCCGATGTGCAGGGAACCGGTCGGGGAGGGCGCGAACCGCCCGACGTAGCCGGCTGGCGCCGGCACGGCGCGGCCGCTAGCGGTAGCGGTCGTCGCGGTCGCCGTACTGCCGCTCGCGCCGCTCGCGCCGCTCCTGCGCCTCGATGCTCAGGGTTGCCACGGGGCGCGCCTCGAGGCGCTTGATGCCGATCTCTTCGCCGGTCTCCAGGCAGTAGCCGTAGGAGCCGTCCTCGATGCGCTTCAGGGCGTCGTCGATCTTGCGGATCAGCTTGCGTTCGCGATCGCGCGTGCGCAGCTCCAGGCTGAACTCCTCTTCCTGGGTGGCGCGGTCGTTCGGGTCGGGGAAGTTGGCCGCCTCGTCCTTCATGTGCGAGACGGTGCGGTCGACCTCTTCCATCAGGTCGCGCTTCCAGCTGTTGAGGATGGCGCGGAAGTGGTCGAGCTGCTCCTTGCTCATGTACTGCTCGCCGCGCTTGACGATGTACGGCTGTACGTTGCGCGGTCCGGCAAGGAGACTTCCCGGCTCGAGCGACTCCGCATCCTCGCTCTCGGTGGCCGGCCCCGGGCGGGCGGGCGGCGTGGCCGGCGCGGGGGCGGCACCGAGCGGTGCGCGCGGCAGCGGCTTCTTCGGCTCCACCTCCGGGGTGGCGGCCGGTGCCGGCGCCGCGGCCTTCTTCGGCGCGACCACGGGCTTGCGCACCTGGGCGCTCACCGGGCGCGGACGGGCCGCTTCGACCTTGCGGGCGGCAACCTTGCGGGCCGGGGGCCGGCTCGCCGCCTTCTTGCCCTTCGCGGACTTCGGCGCAGGTCTCTTGGCCGCCATCAAAGACTCCTTATATACGGGTCGGGGGTCGCTGAAAGAACGCGCGATTATACCGGCGGTCCCCTGCCTGTACAGGTGGGCGGGCACTGCACTTTTCGGTGCCCCTTGCAGCCGCTCCACAGGGCCACCGGAGAGGCTCCGGCGGGGTGCCTCAGGGCAGGGCTACCGGGGCGGCCGGCTGCCAGGTGCCGTGTCGGCGCTCCGCGACAATGGTGGTGTAGATCCCGCCGCGCACGTTGAAGCGCGCGGTGAGCCGCAGGAAGCGCGCCTGCACGGTGTGCTGCAGGTGATCGGCGATCTCATTGGTGACCGCCTCGTGAAAGGCGCCGCGGTTGCGGAAGGACCAGATGTAGAGCTTCAGCGACTTCAGCTCCACGCACAGTTTGTCGGGCACGTATTCCAGTTCGAGCGTCGCGAAGTCCGGCTGACCGGTGCGCGGACACAGGCAGGTGAATTCCGGAATCTGCATGCGGATGGTGTAGTCGAGTGCGCGCTGCGGGTTGGCGAAAGTCTCCAGCTCCTGGGTGGGCGCAGTAGGCATATTGCTCTACACTACACCATCCCTTTGGGGTCACAAGATCGAAGGCGGAAGTAGTAAGAGATGCGGCTGACCAAGATCAAGCTCGCCGGCTTCAAGTCCTTCGTCGATCCGACTCAAATCAACTTCCCCAGCAATCTCACCGGTGTCGTGGGCCCCAACGGCTGCGGCAAGTCGAACGTCATCGACGCGGTGCGCTGGGTGATGGGCGAGTTGTCGGCGAAGCATCTGCGCGGCGACAACATGGCCGATGTGGTGTTCAACGGCTCGAGCGCGCGCAAGCCCGTCGGTACCGCCTCGGTCGAGCTGGTATTCGACAACGGCGACGGCAAGATCGGCGGTCCCTATGCCGGTTACAGCGAGATCTCGCTCAAGCGCCAGGTATCGCGCGATGGCACCTCCGCCTATTTCATCAACGCCGGGCGCTGCCGCCGCAAGGACATCACCAACCTCTTTCTCGGCACCGGGCTCGGCTCGCGCAGCTACGCGATCATCGAGCAGGGCATGATCTCGCGCGTCATCGACGCCAAGGCCGACGACATGCGCGCCTTCGTCGAGGAGGCCGCCGGCATCTCGCGCTACAAGGAGCGCCGCAAGGAGACCGAGGCGCGCATCGCCGATACCCGCGAAAACCTCGAGCGGCTGCAGGATGTGCGCGACGAGGTCGAGAAGCAGATCCGCCACCTGCAGCGCCAGGCGGCGACCGCGCGGCGCTACCAGGCGCTGAAGGACCAGGAGCGGCGGCTGCATGCGGAAGTGCTGGCGCTGCGGCTGCGCGAGCTGGACTCCGGTGCCGAGGTGCAGGACGCGAGCGTGCGTGCCTGCGAGCTGGCCATGCAGGCCGAGATCGCCAGCCAGCGCAGCGCCGAGGCCGCCATCGAGCGCCAGCGCAGCGCCCACGGCGCCTGTGGCGAGACCCTCAGCGCCGTGCAGGCGCGCTACTACGAGATCGGCGCCGAGATCTCGCGCCTCGAGCAGGCGATCGAGCACACCCGCGAGCTGCGCGAGCGCCAGCGCAACGACCTGACCCAGACCCAGGAGAGCCTCGCCGAGCTCGGCAGCCATATCGCGCGCGACCAGGGGCAGCTCGATCAGGTGCGCGCCGAGCTCGCCGAGCTCGACCCGCAGCTCACGGTCGCGCAGCAGGCGGAGACCCATGCGGCGCAGGCCCTGGAGAGCGCCGAGCGCGCCCAGAGCGAGTGGCAGCTGCGCTGGGAGGAGCATACCCGCGCCGTCGGTGCCGCCGAGCAGAGCGCGACGGTCGAGCGCGCGCGCATCGAGCAGCTGGATAACCAGCTGCGGCGCCTGGCCGCCCAGGCCCAGCGCCTGCGCGAGGAGCAGGAGGCGGCGAGCGCGCACGGCGGCAGCGGCCTTGATGAACTCGGGGCGCGCGAGCAGGCCGCACGGGCCGCGAACGAGGAGCGGGCGGCGCAGCTCGAGGCCGCCGCCGCGGCACTGCAGGCGCGCCGCAGCGCCCAGCTCGAGGCGGAGCGTGCGCTCGAGCAGGCGCGGACCGCGCGCGCCGCGGTGCGCGCCGAAGTCACCTCGCTCGAGGCGCTGCAGGCCGCGGCGCTCAGCGACCATGCCGGGGACACCGCGGCGTGGCTCAAGAGCAGCGGGCTTGCGGCACGGCCGCGCCTCGCTGCAGCGCTCGAAGTCGACGCCGGCTGGGAGCGCGCGGTCGAGACCGTGCTCGGGGATTACCTCGAGGCGGTGTGCGTCGGGCAGCTGGAAGAGGCCGCCGCCGCTCTCGGTAATCTCGCCACCGGGCGGCTCACCCTGATCGAGGGCGCCAGCACCGGCGCGGCACCGGCCGGAGACACCCTCGCCGCACGGGTGCGCGGCCCGGCCTCGGTCACCGCGCAGCTCGCCCAGGTGCACACCGCCGCCTCGCTCGCCCAAGCTCTGGCGGCGCGCGCGCGCCTGAGCGGTGCGGAGTCCTACATCACCGCAGCCGGCGAATGGGTCGGGCGCGACTGGCTGCGGGTCAGCCGCGGCACCGACCAGCGTGCCGGCGTGCTCGAGCGCGAGCAGCGCCTGAAAGGCCTGCGCGCGCAGTCCGCAGCCGCCGACGCCGCAGCCGTGGCAGCCGAGGAGAGCCTGCAGGCGGCGCGCGCGATGCACCTGGAGGCCGAGCGCGGGCGCGAGGCCGCGCAGGAGCGCCTGCAGGGTGCGCAGCGCGAGCATGCCACGCTGCGCGGTGCGCTCGAGGCCGCGCACGGTCGTGCCGCCGAGTCGCGCGAGCGCGGCGAGCGGCTCAAGGCCGATGCCGGCGAGGTTGCCCGCGAGCTCGAGGCGACCCAGGCCTCCCTCGCCCGCGCCCGCGCCGCACTCGATGCGGCCGCGCGCAGTCTGACTGAGTTCGAGGCGCGCGCCGGCGGGCTCGCCCAGGAGCGCGAGGAGCGCCGCCAGGGTGTCACGGACGCGCGTGCCCGGGCGCAGGCCGCGCAGCTCACCGGGCGGGACCTGCACGTGCGCGTCGAGTCGCGCCGCTCCACGGCAAGCTCGGTGAGCATCGCGCTCGAGCGCATGCTCGAGCAGCACGCCCAGCTTCAGGTGCGGCGCGGGGAGCTCGAGGCGGAGCTCGCCTCCGGGGATGAGCCGATCATCCAGGCCCAGGGGCGTCTCGGGGCGGCACTCGATCAGCGCCTCGCGATCGAGACCGAGCTTGGCGGCGCGCGCGCAGCTCTCGAGGAGGCCGAGAGCGCCTTGCGCGCACTCGATGAGGCGCGCCTGAGCGCCGAGCAACGCGTCGCGCTCGCCCGCGAGGCGCTCGATTCCGCGCGCCTTGCGGCCCAGGAGACCCACGTGCGCCGCGCGGGGCTCGCGGAGCAGTTTGCGCAGACGCGCCTGGTGCTCGAGGAGGTGCTCACCGGGCTCGCCGCCGACGCCCAGGTCGAGACCTGGGAGCAGACCCTGGCTGGGGTGCGGGAGGACATGGAAAGGCTCGGCCAGGTGAACCTCGCCGCCATTGACGAGCTCAAGGACCACACCCAGCGCAAGGAATATCTGGACAGCCAGTTCACCGACCTCACCAGCGCGCTGACCACGCTCGAAGAGGCGATGAAGCGCATCGACAAGGAGACGCGCAGCCGCTTCGAGGACACCTTCGAGCGCATCAATACCGGCCTGCGCGAGAAGTTTCCGCGTCTGTTCGGCGGCGGGCATGCCTACCTTGAGCTGGTCGGGGAGGACAAGCTCAGCGCCGGGGTGGCCGTCATGGCGCGCCCGCCGGGCAAGAAGAACAGCACCATCCACCTCTTGTCGGGCGGGGAGAAGGCCCTGACCGCGGTCGCGCTGGTGTTCTCGATCTTCGATCTCAACCCGGCCCCGTTTTGTCTCCTCGACGAGGTGGATGCGCCGCTCGATGAGCACAATGTCGGCCGCTTCTGCGATATCGTGCGCGAGATGTCGCAGCGCATTCAGTTCGTGTTCATCACCCACAACAAGACCACGATGGAGCTCGCCTCGCAGCTGGTCGGCGTCACCATGAACGAGCCGGGCGTGTCGCGGCTCGTGACGGTGGACGTGGACGAAGCGGTGCGCATGGCGGCCGTTTAGCGGATCATCAGCCGATGGCTGCCGAGCTGCGCTGGATCCTCTTGCTCATCGGGGTGGTGTTCATCGCAGCACTCGCGCTGTGGGAGCGGCGCCGCCCGCGCCAGGCCGCGCGCAGCAGCGCCTCCGCACGGCCCGCGCCGCGCGACTTTCTCAGCGACAGCGCCCCGCAACCGCGCGCGCCGCGCGAGCCTACCCTGACGCTGCCTGAGATCCGCGTACACGAGCCGCTGCCGGCGCAGGATCTGCCACCGGCGGCCGATGCGGCCACCGAGCCCGGGGCGGTACCGGTGCTCGAGGTCGCCGCCGAGCCCGGGATCCCCGTGGAGCGGGTCGATGAGGACCTGCTCGAGGAGATCGCGGCCGCCGACGAGCTCGAGGCGATCCCGCCCGGGGAGCCCGCGCTGCCCGAGCGACAGGCGCCCGAACTGCACGCCCCCGCGCCGCTGCACGCCGCACCGGGCGAGGCGGCCGAGCCGGAGCTGTCCGAGTACCTGCCGCGCCTCTCGCCGGCCGAAGCGGCCGCCCCGCTGCCGAGCCTGCGCGTGCGGGAAGAGGTGCCCGAACCGGTGGCGGCCGATGCGGCGGCGCCGCCCGTGGTCGAGTGGCCGCCGGATGATCAGCGTCACATCCTCGCGCTGCGTCTGGTTGCCCCGCCGCGCGAGCGCTTCGCCGGCCGCCCGCTGCGCCAGGCACTGGCTGCCGAGGGATTTGTCCTCGGGCGCTTTGCCATCTTCCACAAGCCGGACGAGACGCGCCGTGCGGTGTTGAGCGCGGCGAGCCTCAACCGTCCCGGCACTTTCGACCCCGACACCATGGACTCGCAGCATTTCGGCGGCCTGATCGCTGTTCGCCGTGCTGCCCGGGCCGAAGGCGCCGCCGCAGGCGTTCGAGGAGCTGCGTCTTCACCGCGCGCAGTCTCAACGAGCGGCTGCACGGGGTGCTGCAGGATGAGCGGGGCGGACCGCTCACCCCGGCGCGCATCGCCACGCTGCGTGAGCGCCTGAGCACCGGAACCCAGCCATGACCGATGCGGCGGCGGCCCGCGCCGCCGAGCTGCGCGCGCAGCTGGCGCAGCACGACTACCGCTACTACGTCCTCGATGATCCGGAGGTACCGGATGCGGAGTACGACCGGCTGATGCGCGAGCTGCGCGCCCTGGAAGCGGCGCACCCGGCGCTCATCACGCCCGACTCCCCCACCCAGCGCGTCGCCGGGACCCCGAGCAGCGCTTCGGGGAGGTGACGCACCGAGTGCCGATGCTCTCGCTCGACAACGCCTTCAGCGAGGAGGATCTGCAGTGCCTTCGACCGGCGCATCCACGAGCGGCTCGGCGTTCAGGGCGAGCTGGATTACGTCGCGGAGCCGAAGCTCGACGGCCTTGCGGTCACGGTGATCTACCGCGACGGTCTGCTGGCCCAGGCGGCGACGCGCGGCGACGGAGTCACCGGGGAGGATGTGACGGCGAACGTGCGCACCATCCGCGCCGTGCCGCAGCGTCTGCGCGGGCGGCCCCCGCCGCTGCTCGAGGCGCGCGGAGAGGTATTCATGCTGCTCGCGGGGTTCGCGCGCATGAACCGAGCGCGCCCGTGCCTCCGGCGAGAAGGTCTTCGTCAATCCGCGCAATGCCGCCGCCGGGAGCCTGCGGCAGCTCGATCCGCGCATCACTGCCGCACGCCCGCTCACCGCCCTGTTCTACGGGCTCGGTGCGCTCGAGGGCATGGAGGTGCCGCCCGGGCAGAGCGAACTGCTCGAGCTGCTGCGCGGCCTGGGACTGCCGGTCTCGCCCGAGACGCGTACGGTGCGCGGCGTCGCCGGGTGTCTGGCCTACTACGCGGCCCTCGGCGCGCGCCGCGCCGCGCTCCCGTACCAGATCGACGGCGTCGTCTACAAGCTCGAGCGCCGCGCCGATCAGGAGCGCATGGGATTTCTGTCGCGCTCACCGCGCTGGGCCATCGCGCACAAATTCCCGGCCGATGAGGCCCTCACCGTGGTGCGCGGCATCGAGTTCCAGGTCGGGCGCACCGGGGCGCTCACGCCGGTGGCGCGGCTGGAGCCGGTGTTCGTGAGCGGCGTGACGGTCAGCAACGTGACGCTGCACAACATCGACGAGGTGCGCCGCAAGGACGTGCGCGTAGGCGACAGCGTCATCGTGCGCCGCGCCGGGGACGTCATTCCGGAGGTGGTGCGCGTGCTCAGCGAGCGGCGTCCGCCGGGTACGCAGCCCGTGGAGCTGCCCGCGCGCTGTCCGGTGTGCGGCTCGCAGGTGCGTGCGCGCCGAGGGGGAAGCGGTGGCCCGTTGCACCGGGGGGTTCACCTGCCGCGCGCAGCGCCAGGAGGCGATGCGCCACTTCGCCAGCCGCCGCGCCCTCGACATCGAGGGTCTGGGGGACAAGATCATCGAGCAGCTGATCGAGCGCGACGCGGTGCGCTCGCCGGCGGACCTGTACGCCCTGACCGCGGCCGAGCTCGCCGAGCTCGAGCGCATGGGCGAGAAGTCGGCAGCAGAACCTGGTGCGCGCGATCGCGCACAGCAAGACGACGACGCTGCCGCGCCTGCTCTACGGCCTCGGTATCCGCGAGGTGGGAGAGGCGACCGCGCTCGCGCTCGCGCGCCATTTCGGCACGCTCGAGCAGCTGATGGCCGCGGACGAGGCCACGATCCAGCAGGTGCCGGATGTCGGGCCGGTGGTGGCCGCCCACGTCGCCGCGTTCTTTGCCTCCGCTGAGCATCGCCGCGTAATCAAGGCCTTACGGCAGCAAGGTGTGACGTGGCCTGAAGTTACGGTGGCCCCGGCCACGCAAAGCCCGCTGGTCGGAAAGACCTTCGTCATCACCGGCACCCTGGAGACCCTCACCCGCGAAGCGGCGCAGGAGGCCCTCACCGCGCTCGGGGCGAAGGTCGCGGGAAGCGTCTCGAAGAAGACCAGCTACCTCGTCGCCGGGGCCGAGGCCGGCTCGAAACTGGCCAAGGCCGAGGCCCTGGGGGTCGCGGTGCTCGATGAGGCCGCGCTGCTGAAGCTCCTCGGCCGCAACTGAATCCGAAGCTGCGGCCGGGGCGGCCGTGCGGCCGCCCCGGCCGGGCTTTGCGGCTTCCGGGGACTACTTCGACGGCGCCGGCTGCGGCGCGCTCTGCGGCGGGGTGCCCGCAGGCGGGGCGGCCGCCGGTGCGCTCGGCGGCGCGCCGGTGCCTGGGGCCGCAGCGGCGCTCTTGTCGGCGGACTGGTCGAACTTCTCGATCTTGGCGGTGTGCATCAACTCATCCACGTAACTGTGGAATTTCTTTGATTGCACGACCTGCTCGAGGCGCGGCCGCACCTGCTCGAAGGAGGGCGGGGTCACATCGCGCGTCTCGACCAGCTGGATGACGTGCCAGCCGTACTGCGTCTGCACCGGCTTGTGCGTGTACTCACCGGGCTTCAGAGCCAGGACGGCGGCGGCGTAGGCCGGGGCATGCGGTCGGGCGTGGTGAAGGGCACATCACCGCCGTTGGCCTTGGAAGGATCCATGGACGCGCTCTTGGCGACGTCCTCGAACTTCTCACCCTTCTCGAGGCGCTGGACCACCTTGTCCGCAAACGGCTCGGTGGCGACCAGGACGTTGCGGGTGTGGTACTCGAGCTTGGGCAGCTGGCCGAGCTGCGTTTCGTACTCGGCGCGCAGCTCCTGCTCGGTCGCCGGGCGATCCTTCAGGTAGCGCTCCTGCATGGCGTTCTCGAGCACCTGCAGGCGCGAGAGCTGCAGGTAGTAGGCGGTGTCGCTGTTCTTGTCGACCCCGTCCTTGACCGCCTGCTCGCTCACGACCTTGGCGCGGATCAGGGCCTCGAGGGCGTTGCTGCGCACCTGGGCCGGCAGGTCGGCGGGGTTCTTGCCGGTGGCGCCCTTCAGGTAGAACTCGTAGAAGCCGCGCGAGATCGGGCTGCCGTTCACCGATGCCACGGCCGGGGAATTGTCCGCCGCAGCCTCGGGGGCCGCGGTCTTGGGCTGACAGGCCGCCAGGGCGACGAGCGCCGCAGTCAGCAGAGAGATTCGCAGTTGGTTCATACAGGAGCTTCCGGTGTGTTGCCTTGTGTCAGGTTGGAGTGAAGAAACGGTGCCGCGGTTCGCATGAGGCTGAGCCGCGGCGCTTCAGCCGGGCCGCTCCTCGGGAGTGCGCGCCTCGATGTTGAGCGCGTGCACCTTGCCCTGCAGCAGGGGCGCGACGGCGGCGTAGACCAGCCGGTGCCGCTCGAGCGTCGAATGACCGCGGAACGCCGCGGCGACGAGGGACACGCGGTAGTGGCCGCCCTCGCGGGCGCCGGCGTGGCCGGCGTGGCGGGCGCTGTCATCGATGATCTCGAGTTCTGCGGGCGCGAGCGCCCGCTCAAGCGCCGCGCGCAGCTCCGCCACTACCGCGCTGCGCAGCGCCGTGCCGCTCATGCGGAGCGCTCCGGCTGCGCCGGATCCTGGCGGGCGCTGAGCCAGGCGACCTGGGCGATGACAAACAGCAGCACCAGCACGATGTCGACGGGCTTCATCGCCACCCACACGCGCTCACTGAAGAACTCAAGCACCACCACGTTGAGGGCGCCGAGCAGGAAGTTGGCGCCCGCCCAGCCGAGGGTGAGCGTACGCCACTGCGTCGGGCTGACGCGCAGGTGCTCCCCGAAGGCGGCCCCGAACAGCCGCTCGGTCAGGGTCTGGCGGCCGATCCACAGGCTGCCGAGGAAGGCGAGCGCGGTGAGCCAGGAGAGCACGGTCGGCTTCCACTGGATGAAGCGCTTATCGTGCAGCAGCAGGGTCGCGCCGCCGAAGATCAGCACCAGCAGCGCGGAGGCGGCGTGCATGGGCGGGATGCGCCGGGTGCGCAGCCAGTCGTAGCCGAGCAGCAGCACCATGCCGATCATCAGCACCGCGGTGGCGACGTACAGACCGCGCAGGTAATAGGCGCCGAAGAACGCCAAGAGCGGCGCTAACTCACTGACAGCCTGCATAGAGAGCGAGAGATGCGGTCCTGGGGGAGGAAGGTGACGGTGTACCCGGCAAAGGGCCGCGTATATTGTCACGCGCTGCGTGCAAGATCCACGTGGACCCCTTTTTTTAGCCCGCAGAGCCTCTTTGGCCGAGTATTTCGCCTTACATCCGGTTACGCCGCAGCTGCGCCTGATCCGCCGCGCGGCCGAGATCGTCCGGCGCGGAGGCCTGATCGCCTACCCCACCGACTCCTGCTACGCGCTCGGCTGGCACCTGGGTGATGCCGAGGCGCTCGAGCGGGTGCGCCGCATCCGCCAGGCCGACCGGCACCACCATTTCACCCTGGTATGCGCCGACATGAGCCAGGTGGGGCGCTTTGCGCGTCTGGACACCTGGCAGTTCCGCATGCTCAAGGCGAGCCTGCCCGGTCCCTACACCTTTCTCCTGCCGGCGACCCGCGAGACGCCGCGGCGCCTGCAGCACGCCCGCCGCCGCACCATCGGCGTGCGCATCCCCGCGCACCCGGTGCCGCAGCTGCTGCTCAGCGAGCTCGGCGAGCCGCTCATGAGCTCCACGCTGCTCGTCGGCGGCGATCCGCAGCCGCTGACTTCCGGGGCCGAGATCGCCGCGCGGCTCGAGCACGAGATCGATGCGATCCTCGACGGCGGTGACTGCGGCATCGAGCCGACCACGGTCGTGGACCTGTCGGTGCGGCCGCCGCTGATCGTGCGCCGCGGCCGGGGCGAGCTCGGACCGATCACCGGCCGTGCGCTATAATCGCCGCCCGTGAAGTGTCTCCTCGCCCGCAAGCGTGACCCACAGGGTGCGCGCATCCCGCCCGTTACCGCCCCTTCCGCCGCGCGCCGCGCCACGCCGCGGGGCGGCACGTGAGTTCACCGGCGCCGGCGCGACGCGTGCTCTCGGGCATGCGGCCCACCGGGCGGCTGCACCTGGGCAACTACCACGGCGCGCTGCGCAACTGGGTCGAGCTGCAGTACCAGTACGAGTGCTTCTTCTTTGTCGCCGACTGGCACATGCTCACGACCGGGTACGAGGATACCGCGCAGCTGCCGGAGCACATCCGTGAGGTGCTCATCGACTGGCTGGCCGCGGGCCTGAACCCGGGCGTCGCCACGCTCTTCATCCAGTCGCACGTGCCCGAGCACGCGGAGCTGCATCTGCTTTTGTCGATGATCACCCCGCTCGGCTGGCTCGAGCGCGTGCCGAGCTACAAGGACCAGCAGGAGCAGCTCAAGGAGAAGGACCTCGCCACCTATGGTTTCCTCGGCTACCCGCTGTTGCAGAGCGCGGACATCCTGGTGTACCGCGCCGCGTACGTTCCGGTGGGCGAGGACCAGGTGGCACACGTTGAGCTCACGCGCGAGACCGCGCGCCGCTTCAACCATCTCTACGGGCGCGAGCCGGACTTCGAGGCCAAGGCCGAGCGCGCCGTGAAGAGCCTGGGCGGGCGCAACACCACCACCTACAAGCAGCTGCGCCGCAAGTTCCAGGAGACCGGCGACCAGGAGGCGCTGCAGCGCGCCCGCGCGCTCGTACAGAGCAACAACCGCATCACGGTGGCCGATCGCGAGCGCCTGCTCGGGTTCCTCGAGGGCACCGGGGTGGCCATCCTGCCCGAGCCGCAGGTGCTGCTCACCGCGACCCCGAAGGTGCCGGGGCTGGATGGCCGCAAGATGTCCAAGTCCTACGGCAACACCATCGGCCTGCGCGAGGAGCCCGACGAGGTGGTGAAGAAGCTGCGCGCCATGCAGACCGACCCGGCGCGCGTGCGGCGCACCGACCCGGGCGACCCGGAAAAGTGCCCGGTGTGGGACCTGCACAGGATCTATTCCGATGAGCCGACGCGGCAGTGGGCCGCGGCCGGCTGTCGCAGCGCCAGCATCGGCTGCCTCGAGTGCAAGCAGCCGCTGATCGACAAGGTGGTCGAGGAGATCAACGGCATGCGCAAGCGCGCCCAGGAATTCGAGGACAACCCGGAGCTGGTGCGCGGCATCGTCGCCGAGGGCGCCGACAAGGCGCGCGATGCCGCCCGGCAGACCATGGAGGAGGTGCGCCGCGCCATGCACCTGCGTGCCGACTGACATGAAGCCGCGCCCGGAGCTGAAGATCGTGGTCTCCAACGCGCCGGCGCTGGCGGAAGCCGCGCCCGCGCCCGAGCAGGTGGAGATGCCGTTCGCGGTCGTCAACGGCGAGCCGATCTCGCAGCTGCCGCGCGACCTGTACATCCCGCCGCAGGCGCTGGAGGTGTTCCTCGAGGCCTTCGAAGGGCCGCTCGACCTGCTGCTCTATCTCATCCGGCGCCAGAACCTCGACATCCTCGACATCCCGCTCGCCGAGATCACGCGCCAGTACATGCAGTACATCGAGCTGATGCAGGATCTGCAGCTCGAGCTCGCCGGCGAGTACCTGGTGATGGCGGCCACGCTCGCGGAGATCAAGTCGCGCATGCTCCTGCCGCGCCCGCAGCTGAGCGAGGACGGCGAGCTGGACCCGCGCGCCGAGCTGGTGCGGCGCCTGCAGGAGTACGAGCGCTTCAAGCGCGCCGCGGAAGGCATCGACGCACTCGAGCGGCTCGAGCGCGACGTGTGGCCCGCTGCCGCGCCGCTCAAGGAGCGCCAGGTGGTGCGCGCCCTGCCGCAGATCACCCTGCAGGAGATGCTGGTCGCCTTCAAGGACGTGGTGGCGCGCGCGCAGATGTTCGCCCACCATCACGTGCAGCGCGAGCGGCTCTCGGTCGGGGAGCGCATGAGCGACATCCTCTCGCGCCTCGGGCCGCAGGGGTTCGTGCCGTTCATGCAGCTGTTCCGCCCGGAGGAGGGCCGCATGGGCGTCACGGTCACCTTCGTCGCCATCCTCGAGCTGATGCGCGAGGGGCTGATCGATATCGTGCAGACCGAGGCGTACGCGCCCTTGCACGTGCGCGCCGCGAGCCCGGGCCCGCAGCTGCGCGTGGTGAGCGGGGGCGCCGACATGGCGCCCGATGCGGGCGCAGAGCCTGCCGCGAGCGGGCCCGCGGACTTCGCTACGGATGCGGCCGAAGAGGATCCGGCATGAATGAGTCGTACCTGAAGAACGTGATCGAGGCGGCGCTGCTCGCCGCCGGCAACCCGGTCCCGCTCGTTGAGCTGCAGCGCCTGTTCGAGGAGCCCGCGCGCCCGGACAACGCCGCGCTGCGCGCCGCGCTCGAGGCGCTGGCAGCCGAGTACGAGGGGCGCGGCATCGAGCTCAAGGAGACCGCGAGCGGCTACCGCATCCAGGTGCGTCGCGAGCTGTCGGCACAGATCTCGCGGCTGTGGCCGGAGCGTACCGCGCGCTACTCGCGGGCACTGCTCGAGACCCTGGCGCTCATCGCCTACCGCCAGCCCATCACCCGCGCGGAGATCGAGGCGGTGCGCGGGGTGGCCGTGAACCCCAACATCATCCGCACCGTCATCGAGCGCAACTGGGTACGGGTGGTCGGGCACCGCGACGTGCCCGGGCATCCGGAGCTGCTCGGCACCACGCGCGAGTTCCTCGACTACTTCGGGCTCAGGAGCCTGGATGAGCTGCCGCCGCTGGCGCAGCTGCAGGCCATGGCGGATGTGAATCTGCAGCTGCAGCTGCCGCAGGAGGGGGCGACGGACCCCGCGCCCGAGACGGCCGAGGCTGGCGAGGACTGCGCTGACGGCGGCGATGCGAGCGAGGCCGAGGAGGGCGACGACGATGAGCTCTCGGCCGAGGGCGGCGCCTCGCGCGAGCTGGTCGCCGCTCCCGCGCAGCCGGAGGAGTGATGCGCCGCAGCGGCGGCGCGCGCGCCCGGCGCAGCGGCGCGGCGCGTGGCGCGGCGACGCCGTCCGCAGGCCCGGAGCGGCTGCAGAAGGTGCTCGCGCGCGCAGGTCTGGGCTCGCGTCGTGAGGCGGAAGGCTGGATCCGCGCCGGGCGACTCACCATCAACGGCGCCCCCGCCACCCTGGGTGCACGGATCTCCGCGGGCGACCAGGTGCGCCTGGATGGGCGCGTGGTGCGCTCGAGCGCACCGCAGCCGGCGGCGCGGGTGTTCCTGGGTCACCGCTCCCCGGGTGAGCCGCTGCGCACCCCGGAGAGCGAACCCGCCGCGACGAGCGCCCGCGCGGCACGCGGCGGACTCATCGAGCGGCTGCCGCGCCGCGCCGGACGCCGCTTCATCAGCATCAGTCCCATGCCGCGGGTGGATGGCGGACTTGAGCTCGTCACCAGTGACGGCGAGCTCGCGGCGCGGTTGCAGCGCGCCGTGCGCGACCTGCCGAGTGAGTTCGGGGTACGGGTACGCGGTGAGCTCGCACCCGCGCAGCTCGCCGCGGTGCTCACCGGTGAGCTCGATTCCGGCGCGCATCTGACGGTCGAGCGCTGCGAGGCCGCGGGCGGGGAGGCGGCCAACCGCTGGTACACGCTGCGGGCGCGCGGGGCGAGCGGCAAGGAGGTGCGGCAGCTGTTCGAGCGCCAGGGCGCCCTCGTCAGCCGCGTGCTGCGCACGCACTTCGGACCGCTGACGCTGGAGCGCTCCCTCGGCCGCAGCCGCTGGCGCGAGCTCACTCAGGAGGAGCTGGCGGCGCTCGCGCCGGCGGACCCCGTCAGGGGCTGAGCATCGAAGCTGTGTCCGGTCACGCCCCGGCTCGCCGGCCCTAGCAGCGCCAGATACGGGCCGACCAGGGTCTGCGGCAGCGGCAGGGTGTCGAGGTTCTCCGCCGGGTAGGCCTGGCGGCGCATCATCGTGCGCGTGCGGCCGGGATTGAGCACGTTCACGCGCACCTGGCTGATGCTTTCCAGCTCCGCCGCCAGCACCTGCGCCAGTCCCTCGAGCGCGAATTTCGAGACTGCGTAGGCGCCCCAATAGGCACGTCCCTGGCGCCCCACCGCGCTCGAGGTGAAGACCACCGAGGCATCGGCCGAGCGCTTGAGGGCCGGGAGCAGCACCTGGGTGAGGGCGAAGGCTGCGGTGACATTCACGTGCATGACGCGGCACCAGGTCGGCACGTCGTAATGCTCGATCGGCGTCAGCGTGCCCAGGATCGCGGCATTGTGCAGCAGGCCGTCGAGGCGTCCGTAACGCTCCAGCACGGCATCGGCGACGCGGTCGTAGTCCGCGGCGAGGGCGCGCTCCAGATCGAGCACCGCGATGGCTGGCTCCGGCGCGCCACCGGCGAGCACCGTCTCGTACACCGCCTCGAGCTTCTTTTCGTTGCGCCCGATGAGCACCACCTGCCCCTGGTGCTGCGCGCAGGCGATGGCGACTGCCCGCCCGAGGCCGTCACTCGCACCGGTGATGGCGATGACGCGTCCGGCGAGCTCCGCGGGAGCGGACACATGGCGGCGGGGGTCGAAGTCTGTGGTCACTGTGGAGGGCGGTTTCAGTTGAACGCAACGACCGCGCGATGCACCGCCGGGTTCACCGGCGCGGCACGGCAATCGGCGCTCATTGTATTACAAGGCAAATCCGCCCCCCGCGGACCGCCGGCTGCGGTCGCGGCGAGCTGCTGTGGCGCAGCAGCCGCGGCGCGGCGGGTATTCGTACAGGGGTGGGGAGAATAAGCGCGGCAATGGGCGTAGAGTGAGTGATCGGCGCCTATCTGCCCAGGCGGACTGCGGGGAGGCTGCAGCACCGGCGCCGGTCGATTCACCCCTTAACCGGGTTTGTCGTCACTAGACCTGGGGATCTGCGATGAGCAGCTTTCTTTACGGGGCGCTCAGTGCTCAAGCGTTCATGCCGCATGGCATGTGCTATCTGTGGCAGCCGGGGGTGCTCACCCTGCACGTCGCCTCCGATGCGCTGATCGCCGCGGCCTATTTCTCCATCCCGTTCACCCTCACGCGCTTCTTGCGCAAACGCCGCGATCTGGAGTTTGACTGGGTGATCGCCTGCTTCGCGCTGTTCATCGTGGCGTGCGGCATGACCCACCTGATGGAGATCATCACCATCTGGTATCCGGTGTACTGGACCTCCGGGGCGATCAAGGCGGTGACTGCCGCAGCCTCGCTGCCGACCGCGGCTCTGCTGGTGAAGCTTTTGCCCAAGGCGGTGCGCTGGCCGGGCCCGGCGACGCTGCGCCGCGCTCACGATGAGCTGCAGCAGGCCCATGTGCGGCTGCTGACCGAGGCGGCGGAGCGTCAGCGGGCGCAGGAGGAAGCGCAGCGCGTCAATTACGAGTTGCAGGAGCAGCTCGCCGACATGCGCCGCCTGCACGAGATCAGCATGCAGCTGCTGCACACCCACGAGCTGCCGACGATGCTCGAGCAGATCCTGGAGTCGACCATCAGCCTGCAGCATGCGGACTTCGGCAGTGTGCAGCTCTACGATGCCGCGAGCCGCACGCTGCAGGTGGTCGCGCAGCGCGGCTTCTCCAGCGAATTCATGGAGCATTCGCGCCGCGTGGCCGCCGACGATGTCTCGGCGAGCGGCCGCGCGCTGCTGGCCGGCCGGCGCGTGATCATCGAAGACGTCACCGCCGATGCCGGCTACGCGCCCTATCTGGGCGTCGCGGCGCGCGAGGGCTACCGCGGCGTGCACTGCACCCCGATCCTCGGTCGCGACGGCGGCGTCAAGGGCATTCTGGCGACGCATTTCCGCGCCCCGTGCCGGCTGCCCGAGACCGACCTGCAGATGACCGATCTGTACATGCGCCTGGCGGCCGATTCCCTGGAGCGCGTGCAGAATGAGGCGGCGCTGTGCGCGGCGCGCGATGAGGCCGACCGCGCCAACCTGGCCAAGGGCCGCTTCCTGGCGACCGCCAGCCACGACCTGCGCCAGCCCCTGCAGGCGCTGTCGCTGCTCAACGGCTCACTGCGGCGTCTGGCCACCGATGCCGAGGAGCAGGTGGCGATCGGCGAGCAGCACCTGGCCATCACGGCGATGTCGCGCCTGCTCAACTCGATACTCGACATCAGCAAGCTTGAGTCCGGAGCGATAACCCCGCAGCTCCAGGACTTCGACCTCGCGGCGTTGTTTGTGGAGCTGCGCGTGGAGTTCGCCGAGGTCGCGCGCAAGAAAGGCCTGCAGCTGGTGGTGGCGGAAGAGTCCGCCCTGGTGCACAGCGACCGCGCGCTGCTTGGCCAGATCCTGCGCAACCTGGTCAGCAATGCCATCCGCTATACCGCGCGCGGCGCCATCCAGGTGCGCCTGCAGCACTGCAGCGAGCAGCTGCGCGTCGAAGTCGAGGACTCGGGGATCGGGATCGCGCCCGAGCAGGTGCCGCTGATCTTCGATGAGTTCTACCAGGTGAGCGCGCCACCCAACACGGTGCGCGAGGGCCACGGGCTCGGTCTGAGCATCGTGCAAAGAGCGGCGCGGCTCCTGAGCCACCCGCTGAGCGTGCGCTCCGTGCTCGGTCAGGGCTCGGTGTTCGCGGTGCTGGTGCCGGCAGGCACCGCATCCGCAGCTGCAGTCACCGATGCGGCGCCCGCGCCCGGCCCCGAGGGTCAGCGGCCGCACGTGCTGGTCGTCGACGATGATCCCGGCGTACTCAATGCGACGCGGACGCTGCTGCGGGTCGAGGGCTTTCAGGTCAGCGCCGCGGGCTCCCTGCCGCAGGCGCTGCGTATTGCCGCCACGCACGCCGACCTCGGTCTTCTGATCACGGACTATCACCTCGGTAACGGCGAGCTCGGTACCCGTGTCATCGAGGCCGTGCGTGAGGTTCTCGGTCAGTCGCTGCGGGCGGTGCTGATCAGCGGCGATACCTCCGGCGCGCCGAAGAGCGCGGTGCGCGATGAGTGCACCTGGCTGCTGCGCAAGCCGGTCAACCCCGAGGAACTGCTGGCGCTGCTCGACACGGTGCTGGAGGCGGGCGCTCCGGCGTGAGGCGGGCTGCCTGCGGCTAGGGGCAGTGCAGGCGGAAGCGCGCGCGGTCGGCGCTGCGCGCGGCGCGCCAGGCCCGGAAGCCGGCCAGCGCGCCCGCGGCGGCTGTGCGCGCGGCAGGGGCGGCCTGGGCGCTGCGGGCGGAGCGCACGGCGGCGAGCTGTGCCCAGACCAGAAGCCAGCGCAGCGCCGGCTGCGCGGCAGGCTCGAGTGCGGCGAGCGTTTCGGTGAGGCGGTGCCGCGCCTCGCGCTGCAGGCGCTGCATGAGGTGCGCAAGTGGCGCTGCCCAGGGACTGACCGCGAGGCTCTGCGGGGTAACTCCGGCCCGGGCGAGCTCATCCAGCGGCACCCGCAGCCGCCCGCGCTGCGCATCCGCAGCCGTGGCGCTGAGTAACTCAAGCTCGCAGAGCGCGGTGCCGACCGCGAACAGCGGCTCGGCCGGCACCGCGGGAAGGGCGAGCGCGGCGAGCGGGGCGATGAGGGCCCGGCTCCAGCGAGCGGCATACGCTGCAAGCTCGGCGCGGGTGTTGAACGTGGCCTGGGCGAGATCCCAGACGGCCAGTGCCGGGAAACCCTGCACCGCGCTCAAGGCGCCGTGCGCGGCGGGACCCACGCTCGAGTGCAGGGCGCGCGTCAGCGGGTGCTGCGGCTGCCCGGCGGCGAGCCGGGCGCATTCGGCCTGCCACCAGGCGAGGCGTGCGTGCGCGACCTCGTGCGCAACGTCGTGCGCGATTCCGGCGCCGATCTCCGCCTCGATGCCCAAAAGGGCACTGAGCGCCGGCCGCTGCGGGTCCGGGCAATACAGCAGGGCGAGTGCGCGGATCGGGTCGGCGTCAGCCCTTGTGACCATGGCCTGCGCCGGCGGCCCCGGCGCTGTCCTCGGCGCGTGGCGCGGCGGCTGGCTCCTCCGCGGCCGCTGTCAGTGAGGTCCCGCGCACCAGCTGGCTCACCGGCTCGAGGCCGGGGAGCGGGGCGTCCGCCGTTACTCCGAGATCGCCGAAGCGCCGTGCCTGCGGCAGCACCTGGCGCTCGAGGGAGCCGGCCGCGGCGTTGTAGGCCTCCACCGCCGCCGCCAGGCGCTGTCCCATGCGCCCCAGGTGGCCGTTGAAGGTGCCGAGACGCCGGTACAGCTCCTGGCCGAGATCGCGGATCTGGGCCGCGTTATGCGCCACGGCGGACTGGCGCCAGCCGTAGGCGACCGCCTTCAGAAGCGCGATCAGGGTCGAGGGGTGGCGATGATGACGCTTTGCGCGAGCGCGCTCTCGAGCAGTTCGGGGCGCTCGCTCAGGGCCGCCGACAGGAACTGGTCCCCCGGCAGGAACAGTACCGCGAACTCCGGGCTGCGCTCGAACTGCGCCCAGTAGGCTTTCGAGGCGAGCTCGCGCACGCGGGTCTCGACCTGCTGCGCGTGACGGCGCAGATGGGCGAGGCGCTCTTCCTCGCTCGGCGCCTCGAGCGCGGCGAGATAGGCATCGAGCGGCGTCTTGGCGT
The DNA here is from genome assembly GCA_963825385.1 of uncultured Pseudomonadota bacterium. Taxonomy (GTDB): domain Bacteria; phylum Pseudomonadota; class Gammaproteobacteria; order Steroidobacterales; family Steroidobacteraceae; genus 13-2-20CM-66-19. Next base: position 1,464,602 of record CAWGSX010000003.1, read on the forward strand.
CGATCACCAGGTCGCGCGCATCGGGCATGTGCACCACGAGGTCCGGACGCAGCGTGCCGGCCTCGGCGACGAGATGCACCTGCTCGCTGAAATCGCAGTGCGCGGAGAGGCCGGCGAGTTCCACCAGGCGGCGCAGCGTGAGCTCGCCCCAGCGGCCGCGCACCTCGGGGCGGCGCAGCGCGGTCACGAGGTTGCGCGTCTCGCGCGACAGCTGGGCCTGTCCGCCGGCCAGGGACTCGATCTGGGTGCGCAGGCTCGAGAAGGCCTCGCGGCGCTCGCGCTCGAGCGCCTGCACCTGCGCCTCGGTGCGCTCGAGCGCGGCACGCAGTGGTTCGACGAGCTGCGCGATCGCCGCTTCGCGCTCCCTGAGGGCGCCGGTGGCGAGCGCCTGATCGCGGCCGAGCGCCTCGTGCGCCATGCGCAGGAACAGCTCGCTGTTGGTGCGCAGGGTCTGGGTGGCGAGCGAATCGAACGCGGCGCGCAGGCGCAGCTCCTGCTGCTCGAGGAGACTCACGCGCTCGGCGTCCTTGAGGGTCTCGGCCTCGAGCCGCACCTGCGCGGCCTTCAGCTCGATGCGCAGCGTCTCGATGCGGCGCGCGGTGCGCAGGTGGCCAAGCAGCGCGCCGAGCAGCGCGCCGGCGATGAAGGTGGCGCCGAGGGCGAGGTAGATGAAATGCGCGACGCTGCTCACCGGCTGAAGTGGGCGACGTAGTTCACCGCGACGCTGTCGGTGAGGCGCGCCTCTGCGGTGAAGGGATTCAGGGCGATGCCGCTGAGGGTGTGGGCCTCGAGGCCGCAGGCACGCGCCCAGCGCAACAGCTCCGCCGGGCGGATGAGCCGCTCGTACTCGTGCGTGCCGCGCGGCAGCAGGCGCAGCAGGTACTCGGCCCCGACGATCGCGGTGAGGAAGGAGCGCAGGTTGCGGTTGAGCGTGGAGACGAACAGGGCTCCGCCGGGCTTTACGAGCGCGGCGAGCGTGCGCAGCATGGCGGCCGGTGCCGGCACGTGCTCGAGCATCTCCATGCAGCTGACGGCGTCGAACTGCGCCGGCTCGGCACGCGCGAGCTCCTCGGCGCTGCTCAGGCGGTAGTCGACCTTGAGGCCGCTCTCGCTCGCGTGCAGGCGCGCGACCTCGATCATCGCCGGCGCCAGGTCGATGGCCGTGACCTGCGCGCCCTCGCGCGCAAGCGCCTCGGCGAGCAGGCCGCCGCCGCAGCCGACATCGGCGACGCGGGCACCGCTCAGGCGCACCCGCTCGCGGATGAATGCCACGCGCACCGGGTTCAGAAGATGCAGCGGCCGGAACTCCCCGGCCGGATCCCAGAAGCGGCTCGCGCTGGCATCGAACTTGGCGAGCTCGCCGGCATCGGCGTTGCGGGCCTCGGCACTCATGCGGCGGCTCCCAGTTCCAGACGCTGCGCCCAGCGTGCGGCCAGGGTGCCGAGCTCGGCGGGATCGAAGGCGAGCAGGCGCTCCTCGCACACCGCCAGGCGCCCCGCGCACCACACATCGCTCACCGTGGCGCCACCGAAGAGCAGGGCATCGGGGATGCTGCCCGATGCCGCTGCCAGCGCATCGACCTTGAAGCAGGCGAGATCGGCGAGCTTACCTTCCTCGAGTGTGCCGAGCTGCGCGTGCAGCCCGAGTGCGGTCGCCCCGCCGAGCGTTGCCATGCGCAAGGCCGCGAGCGCGCTAAGGCCGCTGCCGAGCGCCGCGCTGCGCGCCACGGCACGCACGTCGAGCGCGCCGCTGGCGAGCGGGTCGCCACAGCCGAGCCCGGTGCGCTCACCGGCAAGTGCGCGCAGCGGCTCCCGGCCGCGCGGCGCGACTGCGCAGCTGATGTGCGCGGCGCCGTGGCGCTCGATGAGCTCGTACGCGCCGGCATCCAGCCCGCCGGCGCTGACGGCCGCAAACCCGGGTTGCAGGAACCCCAGCTGAGCCAGCCGGCGCAAGAGCGCCGCCCCCTCCAGGGCAGTGTCGGCGCCACCGTCGCGCACCTCATCCGGCGCAGGCGCGCGCGCCAGCTCGAGGGCGACACGCGCCTCGAGCTCATCGGCCACGCGGCGCACCCGCGCCAGGGAGGCGTCGCTTGCGCTGCCGGGCTCCTGCGGCGCAAAAAACAGGCTCACGCGTGCATCGGCGCGGTACTCGTCCCAGAGCCGGGCGGCGCGCTCGAGCTGCGGGGTGAGGCTCTCGGTCTCCGCGAGCGGCAGGCCGAGACAGGCGCGGATCGGTGCCGCGGCGGCGATCCGCGCGGCCTCTTCCGGATGCGCGCTCACGTCGGCAAAGCAGGTGATGCCGGCACGCAGCATCTGCGCCACCGCCAGCCGGGTGCCGTCGCGCACGAAGTCCGCGCTCTCGGTACCTGGGGGCACGCGTGCACACGCACGGCTGCGCGCGGCGGTGCCAAAGGGCGCCACGGCAGCGAGCAGCGCGCGACAGGCGCGGGTGTGGGCGCTGATGAAGCCGGGCAGCAGTGCGTGTGCGGGGCGCTGCAGGTGCTCGCGCGGTGCCAGGCGCGCGCGCAGCTGCGCGGCGGGGCCGAGCGCGACGATCCGCCCCGCCTCAACCGCGAGCGCATGGCCGGGGAGCACCGTGGCCGCGCCGCTCAGCGGCACGAGCCAGCGCGGCTCGATCAGCAGGTCCACGGGTTCGCGCATGCAGCGGACGAGGCTCTCTCGGGCATGGAAAAGCTGCGCCGCAGTATACGGGCGCGCGGGCGGCGACGCGCGCCCGGGGCGGGTCGAGAGCCGGGCCGCAGGTGAGGGCTGAGAGAGCGCTTCGTGGTAGAATTCCCGCTTTATTTCGGCCCCGGTGGGCCTGACAGAAGTACCCGAAATTCATGGCCGAGTTCGCCCGCGAAATCCTGCCCGTCAGCCTCGAAGAGGAGATGCGCCAGTCCTACCTCGACTACGCCATGAGCGTCATCGTCGGCCGCGCACTGCCGGACGTGCGCGATGGGCTGAAGCCGGTGCACCGGCGCGTCCTGTACGCGATGCGCGAGCTCGGCAACGAGTGGAACAAGCCCTATAAGAAGTCGGCCCGCGTGGTCGGTGACGTCATCGGCAAGTACCACCCGCACGGTGACACCGCCGTTTACGACACCATCGTGCGCATGGCGCAGCCGTTCTCGATGCGCTACCTGCTGGTCGACGGCCAGGGCAATTTCGGCTCCGTGGACGGGGATCTGGCCGCGGCCATGCGCTACACCGAGGTGCGCATGACGCGCCTCGCGCACGAGCTGCTCGCCGACATCGACAAGGCCACGGTCGACTTCACGCCCAATTACGACGAGTCCGAGAGCGAGCCGGCGGTGCTGCCGACCAAGGTGCCGAACCTGCTCATCAACGGGCAGACGGGCATCGCGGTGGGCATGGCGACCAACATCCCGCCACACAACCTGACCGAGACCGTCAACGCCTGTGTGGCACTGCTCGATGACCCCTCGCTGCCGCTCGCCGCGCTGATGCAGCACATGCCCGGTCCGGACTTTCCGACCGGCGGCATCATCAACGGCGCCCAGGAGATCGCCACCGCCTATCGCACCGGCCGCGGCCGCCTCTCGGTGCGCGCCCGGGTGAGCATCGAGGAGGTGGGCAAGGGGGACCGCCAGGCGATCGTGGTCACCGAGCTGCCCTACCAGGTCAACAAGGCACGCCTGATCGAGCGCATCGCGCAGCTGGTGCGCGAGAAGCTGCTCGACGGCATTGCCAGTGACGGCCTGCGCGATGAGTCCGACAAGGACGGCATGCGCATCGTGATCGAGCTGAAGCGCGGTGAGATCACCGAGGTGGTGCTCAACAACCTCTATGCGCAGACACCGATGGAGACGGTGTTCGGCATCAACATGGTGGCGCTGCAGGACGGGCAGCCCAAGCTCATGTCCCTGAAGGAGATGCTGGAGGCCTTCATCCGGCACCGCCGCGAGGTGGTCACCCGCCGCACCATCTTCGATCTGGCCAAGGCGCGCGAGCGGGCCCATATCCTGGAAGGCCTCGCGGTCGCCCTCGCCAACATCGACGAGGTGATTGCGCTGATCAAGGCGGCGGCCTCGCCGCAGGCCGCGCGCGAGGGGCTGGTGGCGTGCGGCTGGCCGCCGGGGGCGGTCACCGCACTTTTGGAGCGGGCCGGCGCCATCTCCACCCGTCCGCAGGGACTCGGCGCCGAGTTCGGACTGCGCGCGGGCGCCTACCATCTGTCTGAGGAGCAGGCGCAGGCCATCCTCGACATGCGCCTGCACCGCCTCACCGGGCTCGAGCAGGACAAGATCATCGCCGAGTACAAGGAGCTGCTGGAGAGCATCCGCGATTTCAGCGACATCCTCGCGCGCCCGGAGCGGCTGACGCAGGTGGTGCGCGATGAGCTCATCGAGGTGCGCTCCGCCTACGGCGATGCGCGCCGCACCGAGATCAACCGCGACCACCTCAACCTCACCACCGAGGATCTGATCGAGCCGCAGGACGTGGTGGTGACCTTAAGCCACGCCGGCTACGCCAAGAGCCAGCCGCTCACCGAGTACCAGACGCAGCGGCGCGGCGGTCGTGGCAAGACCGCCACTGCCGTCAAGGACGAGGACTTCGTCGAGAAGCTCTTCGTCGCCCACACCCACGACACCGTGCTGTGCTTCTCCAACCGCGGCAAGGTGTACTGGCTGAAGGTCTACGAGCTGCCCCAGGCCGGTCGGGGCGCGCGCGGCAAGCCGATGGTGAACCTGCTGCCGCTCGAGGAGGGCGAGAAGATCAACGCGCTGCTGCCGGTGAAGCAGTTCGACGAACAGCATTTCGTGTTCATGGCCACCCGTGCCGGCACGGTGAAGAAGACCCCGCTCGCGGCGTTCTCGCGGCCGCGCTCGAGCGGCATCATCGCCGTCGATCTCGCCGACAACGATCAGCTGGTGGGCGTCGCCCTCACCGACGGGGAGCGCGAGATCATCCTGGTGTCCTCCGGCGGCAAGGCGATCCGTTTCCACGAGAACGAGGTGCGCCACATGGGCCGCGAGGCCACCGGCGTGCGCGGCATCCGCCTCAGTCCCGGGCACGACCTGATCGCGCTCATCGTGGTCGGCGAGGGGCACGTGCTGACCGCATCGGCGACCGGCTACGGCAAGCTCACCCCGCTCGAGGACTTCCCGGTGCACGGGCGCGGCGGTCAGGGCGTCATCGCGCTGCAGACCTCCGACCGCAACGGCTTCACCGTCGCGGCGCTGCAGGTGGCGGCGGGCCAGGAGATCATGCTCATCTCCTCGACCGGCACCCTGGTGCGCACCACGGTGGATGAGATCTCGGTGCAAGGCCGCAACACCCAGGGTGTGCGCCTGATCCGCCTGGGGGAGGGTGAGCGCCTGGTGGGGATCGAGCGCATCGCGAGCCTCGACTCCGCTGCCGAGGAGGGCGCGCCCGCGGGCGAGGAGCCGCACAGCGGCGCTGCCGACACCGCTGCGGATTCCTAGAGCGAAAAGATCTGACCGCGCGAGCCGGGCGGTTGCTAAGATCGGTGCTTCCCTCGTGAGCTCCACAAGAGAAAGCCGTGCGCGTATTTAATTTCGCCGCGGGGCCGGCGACGATGCCCCTGGAAGTCCTCGAGCAGGCCCAAGCGGAACTGCCGGACTGGCGCGGCTCGGGCATGTCGGTGCTGGAGGTCAGCCATCGCGGCAAGGCCTTCACGCAGGTGGCGCAGGAGGCCGAGATCCGCCTGCGCGAGCTGCTGGCGGTGCCGCCGCACTACAAGGTGCTGTTCCTGCACGGCGGGGCGACCGGACAGTTCGCGGCCGTACCGCTGAATCTGTGCGGTGCGGAGGCGACCGCGGACTATCTCAACACCGGCGCCTGGTCGCAGCGGGCCATCAAGGAGGGCCGGCGCTTCGCCCGCGTGCACGTCGCCGCCGACGAGGCCTATTCGAAATACACCACCGTGCCGGGCGCTGCCGCGCTGCACCTGAGTCCCAACGCCGCCTACCTGCACTACACCGACAACGAGACCATCGGCGGGGTGGAGTTTCCCTACATCCCGGAGGCCGGCACCGTGCCGCTGGTCGCCGACATGTCCTCCAACATCCTCTCCAAGCCCGTGCCGGTCGAGCGCTTCGGGGTGATCTACGCCGGCGCGCAGAAGAACATCGGGCCGGCCGGGCTCGCGGTGGTCATCGTGCGCGATGAGCTCCTCGGGCACGCCCGCCCCGGGACCCCGGCGGTGTTTGACTACCAGGCGATGGCGGCCGAGGGCTCGATGCTCAACACCCCGCCGACTTTCGCCTGGTACATGGCGGGCCTGGTGTTCAAGTGGCTGCAGGCCCAGGGCGGGCTGCCGGTAATCGCCGCGCGCAACGAGGAGAAGGCGGCGCTGCTGTACCGCGCCATCGATGCCTCGGATTTCTACCGCAATCCGGTCGCGCACGCCTGCCGCTCACGCATGAACGTGCCCTTCACCCTCGCCGAGCCTGAGCTGGAAGAGAGCTTCCTCACCCAGGCGCGCGCGGCGGGGCTGTGGAATCTTGAGGGGCACCGCTCGGTCGGCGGCATGCGCGCGAGCATCTACAACGCCATGCCGCTGCAGGGGGTGCAGGCGCTGATCGCGTTCATGCAGGAATTCGAGCGCAAGAACGGCTGAGCATGCAATTCCGCATCCGCACCCTCAACGCCATCAGTCCCAAGGGGCTCAAGCGGCTGCCCGAGGAGCGTTACCAGGTCGGCAGCGACATCGAAGAGCCCGATGCGATCCTGCTGCGCTCGGCCGACATGCATGCGCTCACCGTCCCGGCGCAGGTGCGCGCCATCGGGCGCGCCGGAGCCGGTACCAACAACATCCCCGTGGCGCAGATGAGCCGGCGCGGCATCCCGGTGTTCAACACACCCGGAGCCAACGCCAATGCCGTGAAGGAGCTGGTGCTCGCCGGGTTGTTTCTCGCCGCGCGCAACATCGGCCCGGCGTGGCTGTTCGCACGCAGTCTCAGCGGCGATGACGCCGCGATCGAGCAGGCGGTGGAGGCGGGCAAGAAGAACTTCGTCGGTTTCGAGCTCCCCGGGCGCACCCTCGGGGTGGTGGGGCTGGGGGCCATCGGCGTCGAGGTCGCCAACTCCGCCCTCGCGCTCGGCATGCACGTGCTCGGGTACGACCCGCAGATCACCGTGCAGCGCGCCTGGCAGCTGTCGGCGAGCGTCATCCAGGCGCGCTCGCTCGAGGACCTGTTCGCACGCGCCGACGCTGTCAGCGTGCACGTCCCGCTCAACGAGGCGACCCGCGCTCTGGTGAATGCCGCACGGCTGAAGCTCCTGAAAAAGGACGGCACCGTGCTCAACTTCGCCCGCGCCGGCATCGTCGACACCCCGGCGGTGCTCGATGCACTCGATGCCGGTCGCCTGCACGCCTATGTGTGTGACTTCCCGAGTGTCGCGCTCAAGGACCACCCGCGCGTGATCACGCTGCCGCACCTCGGCGCCTCCACCGGGGAGGCCGAGGAGAACTGCGCGGTGATGGTCGTCGACCAGGTGCGCGATTTTCTGGAGAACGGCAATATCCGCAACAGCGTCAACTACCCGGAAAGTGTGCTGCCGCGGGTGCCCAATACCACGCGCCTGGCGATAGCCAACAGCAACGTCCCCAACATGGTCGGGCAGATCTCCACCTGTCTTGCGGAAGCGAATCTCAACATCGCCGACCTGCTGAACAAGTCGCGCGGCGAATTCGCCTATACGCTGATCGATGCCGACGGGGCCGTCGCCCCCGCGGTGCTGGGCCGCATCCGCGCCATCGCCGGGGTGCTCACCGCGCGCATCCTCGAGGACCGCTGAGCATGGCGCGCCGGCGGCAGGGCCGCACCGCCCCGGAGATTCCCGGGGCGAAGCCGCTCAGGGTGGACCTCGGCGAGGTGCGCGCGCGCATCGACAAGGTGGACGAGCAGATCCAGCGGCTCATCAACGAGCGCGCACGCCTGGCACAGGCCGTCGGCATGTCGAAGGCGGCCTCGGGGCGCGCGGTCGACTACTACCGCCCCGAACGCGAGGCGCAGGTGCTGCGGGCGGCGCGCGCCCGCAACGAGGGGCCGCTGCGCGATGCCGAGGTGCTGCGCCTGTTCCGCGAGATCATGTCGGCGTGCCTGGCGCAGCAGGAGCCGCTCAAGGTGGCATTCTTGGGTCCCGAGGGCACATTCACCCAGACCGCGGTGCTCAACCACTTCGGGCATTCAGTGCGGGCGCTGCCGCTGAGCTCGATCGACGAGGTCTTCCATGAGGTGGAGGCCGCCAATGCCGATTTCGGCGTGGTGCCGATCGAGAACTCGACCGAAGGCACCGTCAACCACACCCTCGACCGCTTCCTGTCCTCGCCGCTGAAGATCTGCGGCGAGGTCGAGCTGCCGATCCGGCAGCACCTCATGGGGCAGATGGAGTCCCTGCCGCGCATCGTGCGGGTGTGCTCACACCCGCAGTCCCTGGCGCAGTGCCGGGAGTGGCTGAGCGAGCACCTGCCGGGGATCGAGCAGGTGCCGGTGGCGAGTAACGCCGAAGCGGCGCGGCGGGCGCGCGACGAGGAGGGTACCGCGGCGATCGCCGGGGAGACGGCCGCGGAGGTCTACGGCCTGAAGGTGCTGGCGGCAGAGATCGAAGACCGCGCCGACAACACCACGCGCTTCCTCGTGCTCGGACGCAAGCTGTTCGCGCCGAGCGGCGAGGACCGCACCACGCTGCTGGTCTCGGTGGGGCACACCGATGCGCCCGGCGCGCTGTACCGCCTGCTCGAGCCGCTGGCGCGCCACAAGATCAGCATGACGCGCATTGAGTCGCGCCCGTCGCGACGGCGCAAGTGGGATTACGTATTCTTCATCGACTTCGAGGGGCACGCGGAGGAGCGGCACATCGCCCGTGCCCTGGCGGCTCTGAAGAAGCGCGCCTCGCTGTTCCGCATCCTCGGCTCCTACCCGCGGGCCGTGCAGTGAGCGCAGGGGCCGAGGCCAGCTACCGCCTGCCGGGCGGTGGCGATATCCACGGCACGCTCACCGTGCCCGGCGACAAGTCGATCTCGCACCGCGCACTGATGCTCGGCGCGCTCGCGCGCGGCGACACCCACATCAGCGGCTTCCTCAGCGGCGAGGACTGTCTCGCCACCGCGCGCGCGCTCAGCGCGCTCGGGGCGCACATCGAGTACCCATCGCCCACCGAGGTGCACGTGCGCGGCGCGGGCGGCTCGGGACTGCACGCCGCCGCCGCCGCGCTCGACATGGGCAATGCCGGCACGGCCATGCGCCTGATGATGGGGCTGCTTGCCGGCCAGGGGCTCGCGGCGACCCTCATCGGCGATGCCTCGCTCATGCGCCGGCCGATGGAGCGGGTGGCAGCGCCGCTGCGGCAGATGGGCGCGCACATCGAGACCCAGGCGGGTTGCCCGCCGGTGCGCATCGCCGGCCACCGCGGCCTCACCGCCATCGATTACACCCTGCCGGTGGCCAGCGCGCAGGTGAAGTCGGCGATCCTCCTGGCCGCGCTCGCGGCGCGCGGGCGCACGTGCCTCACCGAGCCTGCGCCCTCGCGCGATCACACCGAGCGCATGCTGCGCGCCTTCGGCGCCGAGGTGGTGCAGGACGGGGCGCATATCAGCCTCGCGGGCGGCCAGGTACTCACCGCCACCGCCGTGGCGGTGCCGGCGGATTTCTCCTCCGCCGCGTTCTTCCTGGTCGCCGGTGCTCTGGCGGCAAGGACACCGCTCATCCTGAAGAACGTGGGGGTAAATCCCACCCGCACCGGTCTTTTGACCCTGCTTGAGCAGATGGGCGCCGACGTCCGCGTGCAGCCGCGAGCGGTCGCGCCGGGTGCCGAGCCGGTGGCCGACCTCGAGGTGCGCGCAAGCGAGCTGACCGGAGTGACCGTGCCCGAGGCGCTGGTGCCGCTCGCCATCGATGAGTTTCCGGTGTTCTTCATCGCCGCCGCCTGCGCCCGCGGGGACACCCTGGTGCGCGGCGCACACGAGCTGCGCGTGAAGGAGAGCGACCGGCTCGCCGCCATGGCTGCCGGACTCACCGCACTCGGGGTGGAGAATCGCCTCCTGCCGGATGGGCTATGGCTGCGCGGCGGTGCCGGCTTCAGCGGCGGCACGATCGACAGCCGCGGCGATCACCGCATCGCCATGGCCTTCGCGGTCGCGGCCCTCAGGGCGCGCGCGCCGCTGCTCATTCGCGACGTGGCCAATGTCGCCACATCCTTTCCCGGCTTTCCCGAGCTCGCCCGCCGGGCCGGCTTGCCGATCGAGCTCGCCTGAGCGCAGGCTGACCGACGATGTCCTCAGGGTTCCCCTGTCCGGTGGTCACCATCGACGGTCCGAGCGGTTCCGGCAAGGGCACGATCAGCCGTGCCGTGGCTGCCCACGTGGGGTGGCACCTGCTCGACAGCGGGGCGCTGTACCGCCTGGTCGCCCTGGCCGGCTCCCGCGCCGGCGCCGAGCGCGAAGATGCCGCCCGCCACGCCCAGCTCGCCCAGGCCATGCAGGTGCGCTTCGGTACCTCCCCCGACGGCAGCGAGCGGGTCGAGCTCGACGGCGAGGACGTCACGACCCAGATCCGGGCCGAGGAGGCCGGGCAGGGGGCTTCCCGGGTCGCCGCCTGGCCCCAGGTGCGGGCGGCCCTGCTGTCGCGCCAGCGGGCCTTCGCCGAACCCCCCGGACTGGTCGCGGACGGGCGGGATATGGGCACCGTGGTCTTCCCCGGGGCGGAGCTTAAGATCTTCCTGACCGCCACCCCCGAGGAGAGGGCCCTCCGGCGGCATAAGCAGTTGAAAGACAAGGGGTCCGATGTTAGCCTTCCCGCCCTTTCGCGCGAGATAGCCGAGCGGGACGCAAGGGACCAGACCCGTCGGGTCGCACCCTTAAGACCCGCACACGACGCCTGCGTGATCGACTCCACCGGCATGGCCGTGGAGGCGGTGGTGGGCCGGGTGCTGGAACTGGGGGCCGCTCGAGGCTTGTGGCGCATTTAGCCGCCGCTCGTCGCGATACGCACGGAAGGTGTTGAGGTCGGCACACGCAGGATGCGGGTGCCCGTTTCTTTTTCCTGGATCTGAAGGATGAGGGTCCAGACAAGGCACGCCTGTGAGCGTGCGAAGTGAAGGTATGACAGAAAGTTTTGCCCAGCTCTTCGAGCAAAGTCTCGCTAACCAGCGCATTCGCCCGGGCATGATTCTTACCGGGCTCGTCGTCGAGGTAACCGCCGACGTCGTCATCGTCAACGTGGGCCTCAAGTCCGAGGCCGTGATCCCGCTCGAGCAGTTCAAGAACGAACGCGGCGAGGTCGAGGTCAAGGCCGGCGAGAATGTCGAAGTCGCCCTAGACTCCGTCGAGGACGGCACCGGCGAGACGCGCCTGTCGCGCGAGAAGGCCAAGCGTGCGCGCACCTGGACGCGGCTCGAGGAGGCATTCAACAAGTCCGAGATCGTGACCGGAGTCATCACCGGCCGCGTCAAGGGTGGCTTCACCGTCGAGATCGAGAACGTCCGCGCGTTCCTGCCCGGCTCGCTCGTCGATGTGCGCCCGGTGCGCGACACCTCCTACCTCGAGGGCAAGCCGCTCGAGTTCAAGGTCATCAAGCTCGACCAGAAACGCAATAACGTGGTGGTGTCGCGCCGCGCCGTGGTCGAGCAGGAGTTCTCCGCCGAGCGCTCCGCGCTCATGGACAACCTGCAGGAAGGCGCGGTCGTCAAGGGCACGGTCAAGAACCTCACCGACTACGGTGCGTTCGTGGACCTCGGCGGCATCGACGGGCTGCTGCACATCACCGACATGGCGTGGAAGCGCGTCAAGCACCCCTCCGAGGTGGTCAAGGTCGGTGACGAGGTCGAGGTGCGGATCCTGAAGTTCGACCGCGAGCGCTCGCGCGTCAGCCTGGGTCTTAAGCAGCTCGGCGCCGATCCGTGGCAGAACATTTCGCGCCGCTATCCGCCGAACACGCGCGTGTTCGGCAAGGTCACCAACATCGCCGACTACGGCGCGTTCGTCGAGATCGAGGACGGCGTCGAGGGCCTGGTGCACGTCTCCGAGATGGACTGGACCAACAAGAACGTGAATCCCGCGAAGGTGGTGCACACCGGCCAGGAAGTCGAGGTCATGGTGCTCGACGTCGACGAGGAGCGCCGCCGCATCTCCCTCGGCCTCAAGCAGTGCCAGGCCAACCCGTGGAAGGAGTTCGCCGAGAACTACAACCGCGGCGACAAGGTGGCGGGGCCACATCAAGTCGATCACCGATTTCGGCATCTTCATCGGCCTGCCGGGCAACATCGATGGCCTGGTGCACCTCTCGGACATCTCCTGGGACCAGCCGGGGGAGGAGGCGGTACGCAACTACCAGAAGGGCCAGCAGCTGGAGGCCATGGTGCTGTCGATCGATCCGGAGCGCGAGCGCATCTCCCTGGGCATCAAGCAGCTCGCCAAGGATCCGTTCTCGGCCTACATCGCCGACAACCCCAAGGGCACGATCGTCAAGGGCGTGGTCAAGGAAGTCGACGCACGCGGTGCGGTCATCGACCTCGGCAACGGCATCGAGGGGCAGCTGCGTGCTTCCGAGCTCGGCCGCGACCGGGTCGAGGATGCCCGCGCGGTGCTGAAGGTGGGCGAGGAGGTCGAGGCCAAGTTCACGGGCGTCGACCGCAAGTCGCGCACCATCTCGCTGTCGATCAAGGCCAAGGAAGTCCACGAGGAGGCCGAGGCGGTGCAGAGCTACCGCTCGGAGTCCGCGCCCTCGGGCACCAGCCTGGGTGACCTGCTCAAGGAGCAGATCGGCTCCGGAGAAAGCCGCTGACACGCGCAATGACGAAGTCGGAACTCATCGAGATCATCACCGCCAAGCAGAAGCACCTGCCGGCGAAAGATGTGGAGCTCGCGCTGAAGCAGATCCTCGAGATCATGAGCGATGCACTTTCGCAGGGGGAGCGCATCGAGATCCGCGGCTTCGGCAGCTTCTCGCTGCACTTCCGTCCGCCGCGGCAGGGGCGTAACCCCAAGACCGGCGAGGCGGTGGCGCTCTCGGGCAAGTACGTTCCGCATTTCAAGCCGGGCAAGGACCTGCGCGAGCGCGTCAACGACGGGGCCGACCGACCTATCCGCGACTAGGTCAGCTGCAACGGCCGCGCGGCGCTGCTCCCGGGGCGGCGCCGCGCGCGCATACCCCCGCGGCCCGCACTCCTGTTAGGCTCTTGAGCGGCATGTTCGAACTGCCGCCGATGTTTCTGGCGCTGGCCTTTATTCCGTGGGCGCTCGCCGCCTGGTTCCTCGGGCGCCGCAACGGCGCTGCGCGCACCGTACGTCTGCCGCGCGACTACTACGTGGGCCTGGATCACCTGATCAACGACCGCTTCGACCATGCCGCGGAGATCTTCTCGCGCATGGCCAGGCGAACGGCGATGCCGCGGAGATTCAGTTCGCCCTCGGGAGCCTGTTCCGCCGCCGCGGCGAGGTCGACCGCGCCATCGCGATCCATTCACGCCTGCGCGGGCAGGGCAGCGCGGCGCTGCGCGACCGCGCCGCTTTCGCAGCTCGCGCTCGATTACCAGAGCGCCGGCCTCATGGACCGCGCCGAGCGGGTGCTGGAGGAGGTGGAGTGCCTCGGCGGAGTATCGCCGCGCCGCGCTCGATCACCTGGTCGGCATCTACGAGGCGCAGGGCGACTGGGGCAAGGCGCTGCGCATCTTCCACGAGCTGCCGCCGGCGGTACAGGCCGAGCGGCGCCAGGTGGCGGCGCATTACCTGTGCGAGCTCGCCGAGCAGGCGCTGCTGCAGGGCGAGGCCGCGCGCGCCGGAACGCTGCTGCGCCAGGCCGCGCAGCCACGAGCCGCAGCTGCCGCGCGCGCCGACATGCTGGCCGCGCGCATCGAGGAGGCCGGCGGGCGATGCCGCGGCCGCGCTGCACGCTATATCTGCATGCGCTGCGAGGTCTCCCCGGGGCTGGCGCTCGAGATCATTCCGCGCGCTGCTGCAGCTCGCCGAGCGCAAGCAGGTGCGCGGTGATCGCATGCAGCGAGCTCGGGCGGCGGCTGCGCGGCAGCGGACGAGTGAGCGCCGCGGCAGCTCGCGTGGATCCTCGCCACGGCCGATCCCCCCGCAGGATGTCGCGCCGCCTGCCGCAGGTCAACGTCGAGCTCGGCGCCGGCATCGAGCCGGCCGTCGGCAGCCAACTCCCTGAATGCGCTCCTCACCCGCATCGGCGATGCCGGCGGCCGCTACCAGTGCGATGACTGCGGCCTGAACAGCGTCGGCTGGTACTGGCGCTGTCCGAAGTGCCGCTCCTGGGACAGCATGCAGCCGGCGGTGTTCAAGTGGGCCGAGCGTGCCGACCGGGCCGTGCGGCCGACCTGACACTCACCCTTACGACATAAGCGCGCGCCGACTGCGCAAGTGCGCCGGCGCCGGCTACACTTCCGCGCCGGAGAGCAGCACCGGAACTTCGCGAAAGGACGATCGATGAGGACGCCATTCCAAGGCGGCCATCCGTACGGCGGTGTTTCCGGTAGCCGGGCGCGGGACGCGCTTCCTGCCGGCCACCAAGGCGAGCCCGAAAGAGATGCTGCCGGTCGTCGACAAGCCGCTCATCCAATACGCGGTCGAGGAGGCACTCGCCGCCGGCGCGAGCCGACTGGTGTTCATCACCGGGGCCTCCAAGCGCGCCATCGAGGATCATTTCGACTCCGATGCCAGGAGCTCGAGCACATGCTCGAGGCGCAGGGCAAGAGCGACCTCCTGAACCAGCTGCGCAGCGTGCTGCCCTCGTACGCCTCGTGCATCTACATCCGCCAGCCGGCACCTCTGGGCCTGGGCCACGCCGTGCTGTGCGCGCAGCCCGCCGTCGGCGCCGAGCCCTTCTTCGTGCACCTCGCCGATGACCTGATCCGCAGCGAGGTGGCCTGCCTGGCAGCAGATGGCCGACGTGTACGAGGCCAAGCGTGCGAGCGTGCTCGGGGTGCAGGTGGTGCCGCGGCACGACACCGAGAAATACGGCATCGTCGCGGTCGAATCCGATCACTCCGCCACCAGCCGCGTGCGCAGCATCGTGGAGAAGCCCAAGCCGGCTGCGGCGCCCTCCAACCTCGCCGTGGTCGGCCGCTACGTGCTGGCGCCGTCGATCTTCGAGCACCTGGAGCGCATCGGCCGCGGCGCCGGCGGGGAGATCCAGCTGACCGACGGCATCGCCGCGCTCATGCGCGAGGAGGCGGTGTACGCCTACCGCTTCAGCGGCAAGCGCTACGACTGCGGCAGCAAGCTCGGCTACCTGCAGGCCACCGTCGAATACGCCCTCGGCCACGACTCACTCGGGCGCGAGTTCCGTCAGTACCTGAAGGGACTGGACGTCGAGGCCGCGGCGCATCCGGCCGGGCGCAAGCGCCGCGCGGCCAAGAAGAAGTAACGCGCCCCTCACGGCAGCCACACGGTCACCAGCGCGCCGCCGCCGGCGCGGTTGGCGAGCGCGAGCCGGCCGCCGTGCGCTTCCACGATCTCGCGGCACAGCGTGAGTCCCAGGCCCGTGCCGGCGGCCTTGGTGGAGTAGAAGGGCAGGAGCGCATCGCGCAGCGTCTGCTCATTCAAGCCCGCGCCGCGGTCACCGACCTCGAGCCGGAACCCCGGCGGCGCATCGTGCACCGCCACGGTAATGTCTGCCGGCGCCGAGCCGGATTCCGCGGCGTTCTTGAGCAGATTGATCAGCACCTGCTCGAGCTGGCTGGCATCGAAGTTCGCCGCGCGCTGTGGCAGCTCCCCGCTCACCCGGAACGCCCACGCGCCCTCCAGCCGCGCCAGGAAATCCGCCCAGCGCACCTCGCTCGGCCGCGGCCGCGGCAGCTTGGCGAAGCGCGCGTAGCCCTCGATGAACCCGGCCAGGTGGGCGGCGCGCTCGCCGATGGTGTCGAACACGCGCCCAAGCTGCACCGTGTCGGGGTGCGCGAGCAGCAGCCGCCCGGAGTGGGCGAGCGAGCTGATCGGTGCGAGCGAGTTGTTGAGCTCGTGGGCGATGACACGGATCACCTTCTTCCACACCGCCACCTCCTGGGCGGCGAGCTCGCGGGTCAGCTGCTTCAGCAGCACGAGCCGGTGCGGACGCGCATTGAGCAGGAAGCTGCGCTGCGAGAGGTGATAGACCTGCGCCTCCCCGCCGGTGTCCATGGTGAAGAGCGTGTCGCCCCCGCGCCCAGCGCCTCGCGCAGCGGCGCCGGCGCGGCCGCGAGGATGCTCTGCAGCGCGTGCCCCTCGAGCTTGCGGCCGCCGTTCAGCAGCTGCCGCGCGGCGAGATTGCTGTAGACGACGCGGCCGCCCTCGCCGGCGAGCAGCATGCTCAGGGGGGAGCTCTGAATGACCGTATCGAGCAGCAGTTCGCGCTGATACAGGTCGAGCCGCTCGCGCCGGAGCAGGTCTCCCAGGCGGTTGTAGCCCTCGGTGAGCGCGGTCAGCTCGGTGTCGGCCGGTGCGGCAATGCTCACCGAGAAGTCATGGTCGCGCAGACTCAAGATGCCGTCGCGCACCGCACGGATGACCGCGATCCAGGGGCGCGTGACCTGCAGCGCCGCATAGACGAAGAGGGGAGTGCAGAGCAGAAAGGCGGCACGCGGCGGCCGCCCAGGCCGGCAGGTAGCGCGCGGCGAGGGCGGTGCCAAGGCAGCCGAGCGCGCAGCTCCCGGCGAGCGCGGCGGCGACGCGCCCGGCGAGCGAACGGCGCATCAGGGCGTCGCCGGTCGGGCCGGCTCGCTCTTGAGTCCCAGTCTCTCCATGCGGCGGTAGAGTGCCTGACGCGACAGGCCGAGGTCACGCGCGGCGTGGGCCACGATGCCGCCGGCGCGCGCGAGAGCCTGCTCGATGGCATTGCGGTCGAGTTCCGGCTCGGCGCTCGGCGCGGCGCGCCCCTGCGGCAGGTTCAGGGCCGCTGCCGCAAGCTCGCTCCCGGCGCTGAGCAGGGCGGCGCGGCGGATGGCGTTCTGCAGCTCGCGCACGTTGCCCGGCCAGGGGTAGCTGATGAGCGCCCGCTCGGCCTCCGCGCTCAGGCGGCGCTCGGCGCTGAGGAAGTGCCGGGCGAGGGGCAGGATGTCATCGCGGCGCGCGGCCAGGGGTGGCACCTCCAGCTCGATGACGTTCAGTCGATAGAACAGGTCCTCGCGGAAGCGCCCGGCCCGCATCGCCTCGCGCAGCGCGGTGTTGGTGGCGGCAATCACCCGCACGCGCGTGCGCTGGGTGCGGTTGCTCCCCAGGCGCTCGAACTCCCCGGTCTGCAGCACGCGCAGCAGCTTCGCCTGGCCGCTGCCGCCGAGAGTTCCGAGCTCGTCCAGGAACAGCGTCCCGCCGTCGGCAGCCTCGAAGCGGCCGGCGCGGGCGCGCGCGCCGGTAAAGGCACCGGCTTCGGTGCCGAACAGCTCCGCCTCGATCAGATCCGGCGGCAGCGCCCCGAGGTTCACCTTCAGATAGGGACCGTCGGCCTGGGCGGAGTTCGCCTGGACGATGTCCGCGAGCACCTCCTTGCCGGCGCCGTTGGGCCCGGTGATTAGGACCGGCACCTCGGCATGCGCCACCTGCGTGGCCATGGCGACCACCGTATGCATCAGCTCGCTCTCGTAGACGATCCCTTGGAGGTCAAAGCGCTCGGCGAGCGCGGCGCGCGCCGCGCGGCGCCCGGCGCGCAGCGCCGCGGCCTCGGCGCGCGCGGTGCGCAGGTCAAGGAGGTTCTTGGCGGTCGTGAGCAGGCGGGCATCGTCCCAGGGCTTGGCGACGTAATCAGCTGCGCCGGCGCGCACCAGCTCGACCGCGCTCTCAAGATGCGTCCACGCGGTCAGAAGGATGATCGGCAGCTGTGGGGTGCGGGCGCGGATCGCGTGAAACAGCGCTTTACCTTCCTCGCCCGAGGTCGCCTCGCGCCGGAAGTTCATGTCCTGGATCACCAGGTGCACCTCCTCGCGCCCGAGCGCCTCGAGCGCGGTGGCCGGGGTCGCCGCGCTCAGCACCCGTGCGCCGTGCAGGCTCAGCAGCACATCAAAGGCGGTGCGCACCGCCTCGCTGTCATCGACGACGAGGACGGTGTGGCCGGCGAGCGGCGCAGCCTGGGGGGCGCTCATGCCGGCGATGCTAACACTGGAAGCGGCGCCGCCCGCCGCTCACACCGTACGGGTCGCGACCGACGGTGGCACCGCTGCGGCGCGCCGTGCCGGCTGCAGCGCCGCAAGCTGCCCGACACCCCACAGCACGAGCACCCCGCCGACCAGGAAATACAGATTGAGCCGCGGCAGTTCGTACTGGAGCGACAGCCAGTAGCCGGTCGCCAGCGCCAGCGCGCAGCCGAGCACGACGCCGGTACTGGTGATGAGGCCGTTCTCGACCATGAAGTACTGCACGATGTCGGCGCGGCGTGCACCGACGGCGCGACGGGTGCCGATCTGGCGCGTGCGCGTGGTCACATTGAAGGTGGCGAGCGCGAAGATGCCCAGGCAGGTGACGGCCATCATCAGCACCGTCACGGTGAGCAGGTAGATGCCCATGGAGCGGTCGCCAAGATAGGAGAGGTCGCGGAAATAGCGCAGCGACCGCACGAAGGCGATCACCCGGTCGGGATTGGACGTGCTCAGGTGCTCCTCGGCCATCTGCATTGCCGCATCGCGGGCCCCGGGGCGCGTGCGCACCAGGTAGCGCACGGCGCCATAGCGGCCCGACGGCAGGCGTGACATGAACATGACCCAGTCCGGGTGCCGGTCGGTGACCCAGGCGCCGATTATCGGGTCGACGATGCCGACGACTGTGGCTGACTGGCCGAGGTCGTCGTAGACGGGCTGGCCCAGCGGATTGGCCTTCCCGAACAGCCGGTCCGCGGCGGCGCGCGAGAGGATCACGTTGCCGACGAAGCTCGAGGCATCGTTCTTGTCACGCGAGGGCTCGATCTCCTCGTGACGGAAATTGCGCCCTGCCACCAGGTGCAGGCCGAGCGCATCGAGTCCGTGCTCGTCGACCTCGTAGTAGTTGAAGCCATCCATGCTGCGCTCCCCCGGATGCGCCGTCAGGGTCGTGGCGCTGCCGCTGCCGCTCAAGGGGATGCCGTTGCTCGGGCTCGCCGCTATGACGCCGGGCAGGCTGCGCAGGTAATCGATGTCGGCACGCATCGAAGTCGCCTGATCGTAACGGTCGGTGAATCCGGAGGCCTGCACGACGAAGACGTTGTCGACGTCGATGCCGAGCGGGCGATCCATCTTCTCGATGCGCTGCATGACGATGTAGAGGGCGTTCACCAGGACGGCCAGCGCGATGGCAACCTGCATCGCTACCAGGACCGCGCCGGTGCGGTTGCGCATGAGGGCCGACAGGATGGGGCGTACGCTGAGGTTCATAGGCAGATCCTTTTGCGAGTCACTGACTCTTCAGGTAAACGGCCGGGGGCAGCCGGCCCACGCGCCAGGCCGGGTACAGCCCGGCGGCGAGCGTCGCGAGGATCGCCAGAGCGATGGCCCACAGCACGCCCACGCGGTCGAAGTGCATGAGTTCCTGGTAGCCGCCGGGCCGGCCCAGATGCGCCGCGGAGTACATGTGATGCACGGCAGCCAGGCCGAGCGCGCCGAGCCCCAGGCCCAGTGCCGCGCCGGTGCCGGCGATCAGCGCCACCTCCACCAGGTGCTGCATGAACACCTGGCGGCGGCTCGCCCCCAGGGCGCGGCGCACCCCGGTGATCGCCGCCGAGCTCAGGAACTTGGCAAGCAGCAGGCCCACGGTGTTGATCAGGCACACGAGCAGGAAGGCGAAGGCCAGGCCCACCAGTACGCGGTTGTCATTGTCGACCACCTGCTGATCGCGCAGCCACTGGCCGACATTGGTAAGGCGGTTGTCGCGCGCGCGTGCAAAGCGGCCACCCTTGCGCTGCTGCGCCCAGTAGTTGTCGAGGAAGGTCTGCATGCGCTCGCGGCTGGCGCGATCCGGCAGCTCGACCCAGGTATGTACCCAGACGCACTCGGAATTGAAGAACTGCTCGGTGGTGTCCAGCGGCTCGGCCTTCCAGCAGTCGACGTTCCCGGCGCTGCGCAGATCGAGCGCGCGGCCCCAGGCGAAGGGTATGAACAGGTCCTCCGGCGGTGAGAAACTGCCGCTCGTGACGTCGTAGAAGAGCGGGCGCGGAAACCAGCTGTCGAGCACCCCGATCACGCGGAACTCGTGATCGTTCCAGCGCAGCGTGCGGCCGACGCTGTTGGCGCCCGCGAACAGCCGCTCGTTCATCGAGCGTGACAGCACCACCACCGGTTGCGGGCCGTCATCGGCGCTGCGGCTCCAACCCGAGCCGTAGAGGAAAGGCACGTCGAACATGGGAAAGAAGTCACCGGTGGTGAAGCGCGTGTCGGTGCGCACTGGCGCGGTGCCCACGCCGCTGATGACGCCGCTCGCCTCGAACATGATCGCGGTGCGCTCCGCGATGCCGGAGTGCAGCATCGCCGTGGCATCACGGTAGGTCATGAGCGGCGGCGGCATGTGGGTCTCAGCATTGCCGCGGGTGAAGCCGTTGTTCGGATCCCAGCTGTCCATGGTGACCACATACAGTCGGTCGTTCTTCCACCAGATGGGGTTGCCCGACATGGCGTGGTACACCGTCAGCGTCATGATGCATACGGCCACGCCGAGCGCGATGGCGAGCACCATGAGGGCGGTGAGTCCGGGGTGACGGCGGAAGCTGCGCAGCGCCAGGTGGGAGTAGTAGCCGAGCATGGAGGCTTGCATGGCGCTCATCCCTGGGCGTGCGCGATGCCGGGCTCGGGGAGGGCGCGCGTCTCGTAGGCGCGGAACTCGGAGATCTGTCCGTCGACCAGGTGCACGTTGCGCTGCGCCCGGCGCGCAAGCTCCGGGTCATGAGTGACCAGCAGGATCGTGGTGCCGAGCTCGTTGATCTGCTCGAGCAGGTCCATGACCTGACGCGCCATGAGCGAGTCGAGGTTGCCGGTGGGCTCATCCGCCAGCAGGAACGCCGGGTCCCCGGCGATGGCGCGGGCGATGGCGACACGCTGTTGCTGGCCACCGGAGAGCTGCGAGGGCATGTGCTTCTTGCGTGAGGACAGGCCGACCAGGTCGAGGGCACTGCCGATGCGCTCGTTGCGATCCTTGGCACTCATGCGCCGGTAGCGCAACGGCACGTCGACGTTGTCGTGGATGTTGAGGTCGGGGATCAGGTTGAAGCTCTGGAAGATGAAGCCGATGCGCTCGTTGCGCAGCCGCGAGCGGGCATCGTCGGATAGCCCGCGCACGTCGGCGCCGTCGATCTGGTAGCTGCCCGAGTCGAAGTTCTCCAGCAGCCCGGCTACGTTCAGGAAGGTCGTCTTGCCCGAGCCGGAAGGCCCGGTGACGGCAATGAACTCCCCGGCGCTGACTTCCAAAGAGAAGCCGCGCAGCGCATACGTCTCGATGAGATCGGTGCGGTAGATCTTGCTGACATCCTGCATCTTGAGCATCACGGCTGACCTTTCGGAAAGTGCGCCCCCGTGGGCGCGGTGGCATTCAGTTTGAGATGGCGAATTCGGGCGCCTGGTTTAAGTCGCGCGTATCGGAGATCACCACGCTGTCGCCGACGTTCAGTCCGCGCAGCACCTCGATCTCACTGACCGAGGCGGCGCCGAGCTCCACCGGCACGCGCACCGCCTGCGAGCCGCGCACGACGTACAGCGCGCGGCTGGAGGGCTCGATGAACGAGCCGCGCTCGAATTTGAGCACCGCATTGCGCTCATCGAGCACGATGCGCACGGCCGCGCGCTCGTTCTGGCGCAGCCGCGGCGGCTGGCCACGGACGAACTTCACCCGCCCGGTCACCTGGTTTGCACGCACCTCGGGGGAGATGGCGGTGACGGTCGCAGCGACCGGCTCGCCCTCCAAGGTGACCTGAGCGGACATGCCGGGCTTGATCTCGGTGGCATACGACTCGGCCACCTGGAACTCGACCTCGAAGGCCGACAGGTCAACGACGGTGAGGAGCGCGGCATCGGCCGGAACGTGGGTCTTCTCCTGCACGGCGAGATTGGCGACGGTGCCGTCGACCGGGGAGTGCACCTGCAGAGCAGCGACCCGCGCCTCGAGGCCTGCGACGACCAGAGCCTGGCGGTCACGCTCGAGGCGCTTGGTGCGCAGGTCGAGCGCGAGACTGTCACGCTCCAGTGCGGCGGTGTCGCGCGCATGGTCGTAGTTCAGTTGCGCGGTCGCGACGTCATCCTGCGCGCGCTTGTAGTCGCGCTCGGGGATCACGTGCTGATCCCATGCCCACTGATTACGTCCCAGTTCGCGCTGCGCCGCCTGGATCGCCACCTGGGCGAGATCGGCCTGTTGCTTGCTGGTGAGGATCTGGCGGCGGATCTCGATCTGCTGGCGCTCGAGGGCGGCGTCCAGGCTGTCGAGGGTCGCGCGCTCGCGCTGATACTCGTTACTGAGCTCGGGGCTGTCGAGCTGCGCGAGCAGCTGGCCTTTCTTGACCACTTCGCCGGCACGTACGGCGTAGCTCACGGTACCGGGGGCAATGGCGAACAGGGTCGGACTCACCGCCGCGACCACCGTGCCGTCGGCGGCGACGTCCCGCACGAAGGGGCCACGCTCGACGCTGGCAAAGCGCAGACGCTCGCGCGAGATCACCTGGCCGCTGTGAAGCCAGGCGTGAATGAGGAAGGCAAGCGCGAGGATGAGGAGGGCGGCGCCGCAGGCGCCGTAGGCGAGGCGGAAGCGGTGCCAGTGTCCCCGCTCGATGTCCAGCGCGGTGTCCTGGGCCTGCGTACCGCGGATCTGTGCGCCGTCCGCGGTCGATTCGGGGAGCTTGTGCAGCTGAGCAAGTTTCATGCGTGAGCGAAGCTCTGCATCGGCTGTGCCAGAAGCCGCACGCCGGCCCGCAGCCGCGCTCAAGCACCTGAGTATGCTCGGGATCTTCGTGCGAGGGCGCGCGCGTGCCGAGGCGGCGCAGGTGTCCGCCGGGTGACCGCGGACACCTGCGGACACCGGCCGGACACCTCGTTTGTGAAAGTGTCTCGCTTGCACGGTGGGCCGCGTCACGCGCAAAGTCCTTGGCACGCCCTCGCGCCGTCCAAGGAGGACCCATGTCCACTCGCCGCCCGCCCGATACCCCGCGCAACCCGGAGCCGCTCAGTGCCAGCGCCGCCCGCCGCTCCCGCGCGCGCAAGGCCGGCGTGCCGCCGGTGCTCATGCCGGTCACGCCGCAGACGCGGCACGCGATGATTGCGGAGCGGGCTTACCTGCGCGCCGAACGGCGCGGCTTCGGCCCGGGGCGCGAGACCGAGGACTGGCTCGCCGCCGAAGCGGAGGTCGATGCGCTGCTGAAGGTCAGCCTCGCGGGCTCACCCCAGTAGCGGCGGCGGGCTCGGCCGGCGTGGCCTCGCGCGGCCGCGGCGGCCGCAGCCCGTTCGAGTACAGCACCTTGCCGTCGGGAGTGATGAACACCGCATCAAAGTCGGGCATGCGGTTGATGATCTCGAGGGTTTTTTCCGGACCGAGCACGAAGGCTGTCTTGGACATCCCATCGGTCTGCGTGGCCGTAGGCGCGAGGATGGTCGCGCTGCGCACCTTGCTCGCCGAGTGCCCGGTGCGCGGGTCGATGATGTGATGGTAGCGGATACCGCCCTCATCAAAGTAGCGCTCGTAGTCACCTGAGGTGGACATCGCCACGTCCGACAGCGGGATGCGCGTGACCACCTTCTGCGGATCGTCGGGATGGCGGATCGCGACCAGCCAGGGCCGCCCCATGTGGTCGCCGATGATGCGGCTGTCGCCTCCGGCGCTGACCAGGGCGTGCTGGACGCCGCGTGCCTTGAGGATCTCGATGCCACGATCTACGGCGTAGCCCTTGCCGATGCCACCCAGGTCGATGCGCATGCCCGGATGCTCGAAGCGCACGGTGTGGTGCGCCTCATCGAGCAGCATGTTGCGCCAGTTGACCGCCGGCAGCGCGTTCTTGATCTGCTCCTCAGTCGGGTGGATATGGCGCGGGTAGTCGTACAGGTAGCCGACACTCGCGTAGGTGATGTCGAAGGCGCCCTCGGTGATCTGCGAGTAATAGGTTGACAGCTTGATCAGGTCGAACAGCTCCTTGTCGACCTGCACCGGCTCGCTGTTGGCGCGCTGGTTGATCAGCGAGATCTGACTGTCGGGCTTGTAGTGGCTCATCAGGTCATCGATGCGGCGCATCTCGGTCATCACCGCTTCCATGGCCTCATCGCCCTTGACCGGATCGTCGGCCCACAGCTGCACGTACACACGCGTGCCCATGATCGCCTCGGTGCGGTCCATCCATCCGGCGACCGCGGCTGCGGGCAGCGCCAGGGCGGCGAGCGCCGCGGCAAGACTGAGGTTAGAAAGCCACTTCATGCCGATAATCCGTCCGTCATCTTCTAGTCACGCAGACTACCATCCCCATCAGGCGGCTCACGCTGTCCGAGCGCACAAAAACTGTTGCGAATACCGCAGCCTGCGGGATTGCGCTATTCTCACCGTCCCTAAAATAAGCGTTCGCTCGTACGGAGTACTGCAAATGAACGTAACGAACTTCAGGGCCGGGATTCTCGGAGCTGCGCTCGGTGTGTGCGCGCTCGCAGTTCCCGTGCTCGCACTGGCACAGGACACCTCGGCGCCCACGGTGGTGTGCAACGACGGCAGCAGCTCCAAGGGCGGCCGCGGCGCCTGCAGCGGCCACGGCGGCGTCAACAAATCTGCATCGGCGGGCAGCAGCAGCTCCTCATCGGGCAGCAGCGCAAGCGCCCCGGCAGGCAGCTCCTCCGCCAGCACCAGCAGCTCCACGCCGGCCTCCGGTACGGCGATGAGCGCGAGCATGGTTACCTGCAACGACGGCAGCAGCTCCAAGGGCGGCCGCGGCGCCTGCAGCGGCCACGGCGGCGTCAACAAGAGCGCCGGCAGTGCCTCTGCCTCATCGACCTCGGGCTCGAGCAGCGCGCCGGCCAGCAGCGCGTCCGCTCCGGCGAGCAGCACGAGCACGGCGGCGCCGGCAGCCGGCACGGCGATGGCGGCGAGCATGGTCACCTGCAAGGATGGCAGCAGCTCCAAGGGTGGCCGCGGCGCCTGCAGTGGTCACGGCGGCGTGAACAAGAACGCAGGCAGCCCGAGTACCTCGGGCAGTGCCCCGGCGGCGGCGCCGGCGGCCGCACCTGCGGCCCCCGCGACGGCCGCGGCTGCGGGCTCGAGCTCTTCGGGCACCAAGTGGACGCCGCCCGCGCAGCCGGCGCCCGGGGGCGGCCCCGGGCAGGTGTGGGTGAACACCTCGAGCAAGGTCTATCACTGCCAGGGCGATGTCTACTACGGCAAGACCAAGGCCGGGCAGTACATGACCGAGGCGGCTGCCAAGGCTGCCGGTAACCGGCCGGATCACGGCAAGGACTGCTCCTGAGGTCGTTCGATCGCGCCGCGCCGCAGGCGACCCCGCTGAGTGTGGCGCGCGCATGAGACGCCGCGAGGTACTGGCGGGCGGGGCGAGCGTCTGGCTCGCCCCGCGCTCCTTCGCGGCCGCTGAGCCGCCGGCCCCCTTAAGTGCGCTGCCCGGCAAGATTCCCCTCATCCGGCATGCCTTCCGGCCGCCGAACTACGAGACCCCGCTCGCCGAGCTCGTCGCGCCTTACACGCGCAACGAGGCCTTCTTCGTGCGCTACCACCTGGCGCTCATTCCGGCGGTCGACCCGCGCACCTGGCGCCTGAGGGTCGGCGGCACCAGTGCCGCGCATCCGCTCGAGCTGTCACTGCGCGAGCTGCGGGAGAACTTCCCGCAGGTGACGCTCGCGGCGGTGAATCAGTGCTCGGGCAACCGGCGCGGACTGTTCACCCCGCGGGTGCCGGGCGTGCAGTGGGGTAACGGGGCCATGGGTAATGCGCGCTGGAGCGGGGTGCGCTTGCGAGACGTGCTGGCGCGCTGCGGGGTCATCGCCGGGGCACTGGAGGTCTGGTTCCAGGGCGCCGACGGTCCGGTACTGCCCGCCACGCCCAGCTTCCACAAGAGCCTGCCGGTTGAGCGCGCGCTCGATGAGAGCACGCTGATCGCCTTTGAGATGAACGGGGCTGCGCTGCCGCACTGGAACGGCGCGCCGGCGCGGCTGGTCGTGCCGGGATGGACCGGGACCTACTGGATGAAGCATCTGACCGAGATCCGCATCGAGCCCAGGCCGCTCGAGAATTTCTGGATGAAAGCGGCCTATCGCCTGCCGACCGGGGCCTTCCCCGGCGCGCGTTTCGCCAGCCAGGAAACTCCCGAGACGACGCCGATCACCGAGATTCTGGTGAACTCGCTCATCACCAGTCACCGCTCCGGCGCGCAGGTGCGGCACGGTCAGAGCGTGCGGCTTTCCGGCAAGGCCTGGGACGGCGGTGCGGGGATCGAGGCGGTCGAGGTCTCGAGTGATGGTCGTGCCAGTTGGCAGCCCGCGCAGCTCGGTGCGGACCTGGGCCGCTACGCCTGGCGGGAATTTCACCTGGCGGTGGCCGCGCCGGCACCCGGGCCGCTTGAGATCCATGTCCGCGCGCGCAGCCGCGGCGGCGCGCAGCAGCCGGAAAAACTCACCTTCAATGCCGCCGGCTATCACGACAACATCGTGCAGAGCGTGCGCCTGGAGGTCGTATGAGGCGCCACGCGATCCGCGCCTTATGCGCAGTTGCGCTGCTCACGGTAGCCCTGGGCATGGTGGCCGTGTCAGCGGGCGAGGCGAGCCTGCATCTGAAGTCGGCGCCCGGCGCGGAGTTGACCAGCTCGCGCTGCATCATCTGCCACAGCCTTGAATACATCCCGGCCAATGCACCGGCGATGGACCGTCCCGCCTGGCAGAAGACCGTGCAGAAGATGCGCGAGCGCTTCGGCGCGCCGATCACCGATGCGGAAGCGCGGACGATCCTCGACTACCTGAGCGCGAACTACGCCGACAAGCCTGCGAGCTGAAACCCTCAGGTCCCGGATGCGAAGGTGTCGCAGTTGTTGATCGAGCCGCCCTCGAGACCGCGCCGGAACCAGCCGGTGCGCTCGGCGGCGGTGCCGTGCGTGAAGGATTCCGGCACGACGTAGCCCTGCGCGCGTTTCTGCAGCGTGTCATCGCCGACGGCGGCGGCGGCGCGCAGCGCGGCATCCACATCGCCCTGCTCGAGGATGTGCTTGGTCTGGTCGGCATGCTTCGCCCACACACCGGCGAAGCAGTCGGCCTGCAGCTCAAGGCGCACCGAGAGCTGATTGGCCTGCGCTTCGGTGGCGCGCTGCTGGGCTGCGCGTACCTTACCGGCGATGCCGAGCAGATTCTGAACGTGGTGGCCGACCTCGTGGGCAAGCACGTAGGCCTCGGCGAACTCACCCGGGGCGTGGAACTGCTGCGACAACTGCTGGAAGAAGCTCAGGTCAAGGTACACCTTGCGATCGAGCGGGCAGTAGAACGGCCCCGCCGCCGCACTGCCGGAACCGCAGGCCGTCGGCATCTGGTCCCGGTAGAGCACGAGCTTGGGCGGCACGTATGTCATGCCGTTCGCCTGGAAGATGGCTCCCCAGGTGTCCTCAGTCTCCCCGAGCACCGCGGCGATGAAGCGCCCCTGCTGGTCCTGCGGGGCACCCTGGGCGGGCACGGGGTTGGCTGACTGGCTGGGTACCGCGCTCATCAGTCCCAGGATCACCCGGGGGTCGACGCCGAGGAAATAGGAGGCGACGAGGGCGATGAGGGTGCCGCCCAGGCCGATCTTCAGGCCGCGCCCGCCGCCGGTAGTGCCGCGGACATCCTCGACATTGCTGCTCTGACGCAGATCGTCCCAGCGCACGGTGGCCTCCCTTCGCGCAACCCTCAACGCACGCTATACCGCCGGCGTCGACCTTCGCAAGTCAGTGCGGCCGCGGTGCCGGTCCGTGCCGCACACGCACCATGGCGAGGGAGTTGTAGAGCGATTCGGTGAAGGTATCGGTGGTGACGAACGCACCGGCGGGGGAGTAGCGCTCGCTCCAGGGGCCCAGCAGCTTCTCCTTCTCCATCTGCGGCAGCGTCTCCCCGGCGGACATCGCCTTCGCCACCTTCGCCGCGGTGTCCTTGAGCATCTGCGTGTACTCGCGCAGGTCCGCCACGCTCGCGACCTCGCCGTGGCCGGGTATGACCCTGGCATCGGGGGGCAGCCGGGCGATGACGTCCTCGCAGGCGGCGATCATGCCGCGCACGCTGCCGCCGGCGTTGATGTCGATGAACGGGAAACCGTAGCGCACGAAGATGTCGCCCATGTGCACGGCATGCGCGGCCGGAAAAAACACGATCGAGTCCCCGTCGGTGTGTGCATGGGCGTAGTGATGCACGCGCACATCCTCGCCCGGCAGATGTACGGTCAGCTCCTCGCTGAAGGTGATCTGCGGCAGCCCGCCGGGGGGCGCCGGTTTCATCTCGTGCGTGATCGTGCCGCCATTGCCGGCCGTGCCGCCGCTCTCCAGGCGCCGGCGCACGTTATCCTGGGCAATGAGCACGGCGCCCTCCTGCGCGAAGGCGGGATTCGCATCGGTGTGGTCAAAGTGGTAGTGGGTGTTGACGACGAAGCGGATCGGGCCGGCCGCCGGCAGCGCCTTGACGGCCGCGCGCACCTTGTCCGCGAGCGCGGCAAACTCATCATCCACCAGCAGCGTGCCCTGGCTGGAAGGCACCACGGCGATGTTGCCGCCGGCGCCGGCGAGCACGTACAGATGCTCGCCCACGGCTGTGGTCTTGATCTGCACCTTGCTGTAGTCGGTCTCCTGGGCGGACGCGGCGCCGAAGAGCAGGAACGCGGCGCCGAGGGCGTAATAAGGGCGCGACATGGTGGCCTTGGGGCGTGAGCCGAAGCGGGTGAACGGTGGCGATGCTAACACAGGGCCGCGGGGCGCCCGAGGCCGCTCGCGCACCGGGGCGAGCAGGTACACTGCGCCACAGTACCTGCATGCTTGAGGATGTGCACGTGAGTCTCAAAGGCAAGACGCTCTTCATCACCGGGGCGAGCCGGGGCATCGGCCTCGCGATTGCGCTGCGGGCCGCACGCGACGGCGCGAACATCGCCATCGCCGCCAAGACCGCGCAGCCACACCCGAAGCTGCCCGGCACGGTGCATACCGCGGCGGCCGCGGTGGAGGCCGCCGGCGGCCGGGCGCTCGCTCTGGTGGTGGACGTGCGCGAGGAGGCCGCGGTGGCGGCGGCCGCGCGCCAGTGCGCCGAGACCTTCGGCGGTATCGACGTGTGCGTCAACAACGCCTCCGCGCTCAATCTCGCCGCCACCGAGCAGATCGAGATGCGCCGTTACGATCTGATCCAGCAGATCAACACGCGCGGCACCTTCGTCACCACGCGCGCCTGTCTGCCCTACCTTAAGCGGGCTGCCAATCCGCACGTGCTGACGCTGTCGCCGCCGCTGACGCTGAAGCCGCAGTGGTTCGCGCCGCACCTGGCCTACTCACTGTCCAAGTTCGGCATGTCGCTGTGCACCCTCGGGCTGGCCGCGGAGTATCGCGACGCCGGCATCGCCTGCAACTCGCTCTGGCCGCGCACCACGGTCGCCACCGCCGCGGTCGAGTTTGGCCTGGGCGGTCAGCCGATGGTGCAGCGTTCGCGCCGCCCCGAGATCATGGCGGACGCTGCACACCTGATCCTCACGCGCCCGTCGCGCAGCTGCACCGGCCAGTTCTTCATCGATGACAGCGTGCTCTACGAGGCCGGGGTGCGCGACTTCGAGCCCTACAGCGTGGTGCCCGGCAGCACCCTCTATGCCGATCTGTTCGTGGACGCCTCCATGAGTGCGCCCCCGGGTGTGAAGCTGCAATACCTGCACGAATGAGGAGCCCGCCATGAGCAGCGTCCAGGCCATCAACCGCCGCATCGTGCTCGCCCGCCGCCCGCAAGGGGAGCCGAGCGCGGAGGATTTCCGTCTGGAGAAGGAGCCGGTTCCGGCGGCCGGCCCCGGCCAGCTGCTGCTGCGCACGCGCTACCTCTCGCTTGATCCCTACATGCGCGGGCGCATGAGCGATGCTCCCTCATACGCACCCCCGGTCGAGGTGGGCGCGCCGATGACCGGCCAGACGGTGAGCGTGGTCGAGGCCTCGCACGCGGACGGCTTCGCCGCCGGTGATCTGGTGCTCGCCACCGTCGGCTGGCAGGACTACGGCGTCGTCGCCGCGCGCGATGCGGTGAAGATCGATGCGGCGATTCCGCGCCTGTCGTACGCGCTCGGCGTGCTCGGCATGCCCGGGCTCACCGCCTACGTCGGACTGCTCGACCTCGGCGCGCCCAAGGCCGGGGAGACCGTGGTGGTCGCCGCGGCCACCGGCGCGGTGGGCTCGGTCGTCGGCCAGATCGCCAAACTCAAGGGCTGCCGCGTGGTCGGCATCGCCGGCGGCGCTGAGAAATGCGCGTACGCGGTCAAGACCCTGGGCTTCGATGCCTGCCTCGATCACCACGCCCCCCAGCTGCGCGAGCGGCTGGCCGCGGCGGCGCCCCAGGGGATCGATGTCTACTTCGAGAACGTGGGCGGCGCGGTCCTCATGGCCGTGCTGCCGCTGCTCAACGTGCACGCGCGCGTGCCGGTGTGCGGGCTCATCGCCTGGTACAACCTCGCCCGGCTCCCGGAAGGCCCCGACCACACCCCCCAGCTCATGTCCACGATCCTGCGCCGGCGCATCCGCATGCAGGGCTACATCATTTTCGATCACTACCAGCGCATGGGTGAGTTCTACCGTCAGATGAGCGAGTGGCTGAAGGACGGGCAGGTACGCTACCGCGAGGAGATCGTGGAGGGTCTTGAGCGCGCGCCCGCAGCCCTCATGGGGCTGCTGCACGGGGAGAACTTCGGCAAGGTGGTCGTGCGGGTATCGGGGAGTTAGGCGGATGGCCGAGCGCACCCCGGCAATCTGGGTTTACGACGTCATCTCGCCCTTTGCGTACCTGTCCCTGCCGCAGCTCGGTGAGCTGTCGACACGGCTGCAGATCGAGGCGCGGCCGGTGCTGTTCGCAGCGCTGCTCGATCACTTCGGACAGCGCGGTCCGGCGGAGATTGCCGCCAAGCGCCGCTTCACCTACCGCTTCGCGCTGTGGCGCGCGCGGCGGCTCGGCCTGCCCATGCGCCTGCCGCCCGCGCATCCGTTCAATCCGCTGCCCGCGCTGCGGCTGATCCTCGCCGCCGGCGCGACGCTTGCCGCGGCGCAGACGGTGCTCGCGGCGATATTCCGTGACGGGCGCGACGTGAGCGACCCGCGCGTGATCGGCGCGCTCGCCGGCGAGCTCGGGGTGAGCGATCCGCAGGCGCGCCTGGCCGACCCGGCGGTGAAGGCGCAGCTGCGCGCCAACACCGAGTGGGCGGCGGCGCGGGGGATCTTCGGGGTTCCGACGCTGGTGATCGGTGAGGAGATGTTCTGGGGGCATGATGCGCTTGATATGGCCAGCGACTATCTCAAAGATCCGGCGGCTTTCAACGATGCGGCGATGCGTGCGGCCGACACGCTTCCGGTCGGCGCCGCACGCCCGGGACGCGCGGTCTAAGATGAGCCGGCTGCGCAGCCGGCTCGCTGCGCTCCTCGCCTGCGGGCTCGCCGGTGCGGCGTGCGCGGACAACCCGCCCATCCGCGCGCTCACCGCCTTCGTCGACCTCGACGCTGCGCACTACCAAGCACAGCTGACCGATACGACCGCAAAGCTGCGCAAGGCGGAAGCGCGCCTCAAGGCCGCCGGCTTTCCGGTACAGATGGTGCGCATAACCACCCAGCCCTTCATGCGTTATGTCGGCGCGCTCAGCCGCAGCGACGCGCTCGAGCTGCTGCGCGCCGTGGATGCTTTCTCCCGGGCGCACCAGGTCCTGATCGACATCGGGCCGGCGGTCCTCGACGATCACCCTGATCCTGCGGCGCTCGCCTTGCTGGAGACCGTGCACGCCGAGAACCGCTCTCTCAATGCCAGCATGATCGTCGCCGGCGAAGACGGCATTTACTGGCACAGCGTGCGCGCGGCGGCGCACCACATCGCCCGGGTTGCAGCCGTGAGCGCCCACAGCCAGGGCACGTTCGCGTTCGCGGCGACCGCGATGCTCAAACCCGGCACGCCGTTTTATCCCGGCTCCTACCACCTGCACGAGGCGGGTCGCTTCGCCATCGGCCTGCAGTCGGCGGGTGCGGTGGCGCAGGTCTTTGCGCACGCGCACGGCGATGCGGCCGGGGCGCAGCGCGAGCTCACCGAGCTGCTGAGTGGTTACGCGCGCTCCCTCGCCGCGCTCGCCCCCGAACTCGAGGCCCTGACCGGCTGGAGCTACTGGGGTTTCGATCCGACGCCGGCGCCGATGATGGACGACTCGATCGGCGCGGCCATGGAGGCCTTCGCCCCGGCACCGCTGGGCTCACCGGGGACCATGACCGCGGCTTACGTGATCACCAGTGCCGAGCGGGCCGTGCCCGGTCCGCGGGTGGGTTATGCCGGGCTGATGCTGCCGGTGCTCGAGGACAAGACGATCGGGCGACGCTGGAGCGAAGGCGCGATCGGCATGGACTCGCTCCTGGCCTACTCCGCGGTGTGTGCCACCGGACTCGACACCATTCCCTTGCCGGGGGATGTCAGCGAGGAGCAGCTGGCGCGCATCATCGGCGATGTGGCCGTGCTCGCCTACAAGTGGCATAAGCCCCTCACCGCGCGGCTGCAGCCGGTGCGCGGCCGCAAGGCCGGCGAGGAGACGCAGTTCGACAGCCCCTACATGGTGAACGCGCGCCTGCAGCCTCTGCGCTGAGGACTTACGGGGCAGGGCGGGACGGCGGGCGCACCTCGTAGCCGGGCACCTTCGGCTCATCGTCCACCATCTGCGCCGGGAAGCCCGTGCCGACGACGTGCACGCCGAGCGGCTCCTCGAGCCGGCGGATGATGTTGTCGGACTGCTCGCGTGCGCCGTAGCGGCGCGCACCGTCGCGGAAAATCTCCAGCACCAGCGGCGAGAGCTCGAGGGGCACTGCGTGGGCCCGTGCCATGGCGTCGAACAGGCCCACGTCCTTGATGACCAGGTCCATGGTGAAGTTGATATCGCGACTGCCGTTGAGGATGACCTGCGACTCGGTCTCGTGCACGAACGAGTTGCCCGAGGAGATGCGGATTGCTTCGTAAGCCGTGTTGAGATCAAGTCCTGCGACCTTGGCCACGGTGAGCGCCTCGCACAGCGCCACCAGGTGCACCGTGCACAGATAGTTGGTGAGCACCTTGAGCGCGGAGGCGGAGCCGAGCTCCCCGGTGTGCAGGATGCGCTGTCCGAGAATGGCCAGCACGGGGAAGACACGCTCGAACGTGGCGCGCGCGCCGCCGGCGAAGATGGAGATATTGCCCGTGGCGGCGCGGTGGCAGCCGCCGGAGACCGGGCAGTCCATGGCAGCGGCGCCCTGGGCCTCGACCCGGGCGGCGAGGCGGCGCACCTCGGCCTGATCGGTGGTGCTCATCTCCAGCCACACCTGACCGGCGCTAAGGCCGGCAAGCACCCCGTCCGCCCCTTCCATGACCTGTGCGCACACGGCCGGGGAGGGCAGACAGGTGATGACGATGTCCACAGCACCGGCGAGCTCGCGCGCACTGGCCGCGGCGTGCGCCCCCTGCGCCACCAGCGCCGCCACGCGCGCCGGATCGAGATCGTGCACCGTGAGCTCGACCTGATGGCGCGCGAGGTTGCCGGCGAGCTGTGCGCCGACGTTACCGAGTCCGATGAAACCCACCCGCGGCGTGGTCATATGCAAGCTGTGCTCCGGACGAGGTGATGCCCGCCGCTTGCGGGCGCCACATTGGAACACAGCCCGGCGCGCGGCGGCAGGCGCGTGCCTACTTCTTCGGGCAGCTGAGCTCGCTCCCGTGCCAGGTGAAGCGTGCTACGCCCTGATGCTCCCACAGCTCAACCCCCTGGGCCGTGTAGCGCGCACCGCTGCCCGAGGGCGCCTGGAAGGCCAGTACCTCGCCGCCGGCATAACGCAGCCGCACTGCGGCCGGGTCGCTGCGGTAGTAGCTGGCCTGCAGCGTCGTCGGCGGCTCACCGGGACACAGGTAGCTCACGCTGGCGAAGACTGGCTGCTGCCCGAGGCGGATGCGCAGCTCGGTGCGCCGCTCGCCCAGAAGCTCCGCCACGCAGTCGTGTGCCTGCGGATCCTGCAGACACCCCGCACGCGCCGCGAGCCACTCCTGCTGGCGATGCTGCTCGGCGGCGCGCGCGCCTGAGGGCAACTGGGTGAGCGCGCTGCGGTACAGGTGCGCCACCTCCTTCTCGGTGGCGGCGAGGCGCGGGTCTGCGCACACCAGGCGCGTATAGGGATCGGCCTGCAGGGCGCAGTCGCCGGCGGCGCTCGCCAGCAGTGGCAGTAACAGCATCAGCATGGTGGCACGGGGCTCCGGGGTGTCTTAACGAGCAGCGCCCGCCAGGGAGCGCGCCGTGCAAGATAGCAGTCTGCGGGCCGCGCCGCGCCCTGCAGTGCAAGAAACCCCGCGGGACTGCCTACAGCTCGAAGGTGCGCCAGATGCGCAGCACCGCGCGCTGCGAGATGCCGAGCTCGTGGGCGAGACGCCGGCTGCTCCAGCGTGCCGCGCCGGGCGGATGCTCGTGCAGGGTCTTGGCGAGCACCGCTTCAACCATCGCATCGCTGATCGAGCGCGGCGCCCCGGAGCGCGGCTCATCGAGCAGCCCCTCCAGGCGCCGTGCCTGGAAGCGTGCGCGCCACTTGCCGACGGTCTGCGCCGTGACGCGCAGGCGCGCCGCCACTTCCCGGTTGGAGCGCAGCCGGCGGCAGGCGAGCACGATGCGGGCGCGCAGCGCCAGCGAGCGCTGCGCGCGGCGCTGGCGAAGCCAACTGCGGAGCTGTCCCAGCTCCTCCTCCGTGAGTGTGATCGGTGTCAGCCTTGACCGGGATCGCATCACCGTCCTCCCGACGATGTCAGCACCGCGCGCAGCGTGAGCCGACGCTGCCACCCTCGGGCGCAGACCGCAACTCATTCGATGAATTTATGGCTCAGCTGCACCTCGCGGCCCGTGCATCCGTGCCTGTTTTACAGGGATTTTGGGCACTTTCACAGCACCCGCCGCGCGTCTTTAAGGCGCGACAGTTCGACAGTGCCCGTGCGATGCGCGTACACCGCCCGTGCCGCGCGCCGCTAAGGGGGTGCGCATAACAACAGGGAGGAGAGACCATGCGTAAGCAAGCAGCGGTCGGGGGTCGCGCGTTGGCGGGACTGGCACTCGGCCTGTGGATGTTCGCTGCATCGGACGCCTTTGCCCAAGCGGCGGGCGTCTCCGCAGCGGTGACTGACCCGGGGGTGCGGCATGCGGCCACGGACGGCGGGCCGCCGCTCGCCCTCGCCGGGCTCTCCAGCGAGTACCTCGCGTTCTTTCAGGACGGCCTGAGCCGCTTTACCACCATCGAGTCCGTCTCCGGCGGCCAGGACAACGGCCTCGGGCCGCGCTTCAACTCCAATTCCTGCTCCTCGTGTCACTCGCAGCCTTACGTCGGCGGCTCGAGCCCGCCCACCAACCCGCTGTACAGCGTTGCCAACGCCGAAGGGGCCAGCAATCAGATGCCCTGGTTCATCGTGCGCAACGGCCCGGTGCGCGAGGCGCGCTTCGTGCAGTCCAACGGCGTCAGCGACGGGGGCGTGCATGACCTGTTCGTGGTGACCGGTCGCGCCGATGCCGGCAGCTGCAGCATCACCCAGCCGGTCTTCACGCCGGCCGGCAATCCGCTCACCGGGCAGGGTGGCAATCCCAACGTCGTCTTCCGCATCCCGACGCCGACACTCGGAACCGGCCTGATCGAGGCGATTCCGGACTCGGTCATCCTCGCCAACCAGAGCGCCAACGCGCAGGTGAAGCAGCGCTTTGGCGTCGGCGGCCATCCCAATGCCGTGCAGGGCGGCACGGTGAACCGCAGCGGCAACGACGGCACGATCACGCGCTTTGGCTGGAAGGCGCAGAACAAATCGCTGCTGATGTTCGCCGGCGAGGCCTACAACGTCGAGATGGGCATCTCCAACGACCTCTTCCCGCAGGAGCGCGATGAGACCGCCACCTGCCAGGGCGGGGCCGGTGCCCCCAACGACACGGTGAACGTGCCCAACCTCTCCGACCCGCCCTCGGCTACCGCAGTGCTCTCGGACATCGAGGGGTTCGCCATGTTCATGCGCATGCTCGCCCCGCCGCAGCCGGCCGCGCCGACCGCCTCCAGCGCGCGCGGCAGCGCAGTGTTTGCCAGCGTCGGCTGCGCGCTGTGCCACACCCAGGCGCTCAACACCGGCCCGTCGGGAGCGTTCTCGCGCCTGCCGCGCGGTGTCGTATATGCCAACTCGGCGGTGCCGCTGTTCTCGGACCTCTTGGTGCACCACATGGGGACGGGGCTGGCCGATGGCATCACGCAGGGTGCGGCCGGTCCGGACGAGTTCCGCACCGCGCCCCTGTGGGGCCTGGGGCAGCGCGTGTACTTCCTGCACGACGGCCGCACCAGTAACCTGATCCAGGCGATCGCCGCGCACGCCAGCAGCGGCAGCGAGGCGAACCAGGTGGTGCGCAACTACCAGGCGCTGCCGCCACAATCGCAGCAGGATCTGGTCAACTTCCTGCGCTCACTGTAGGCGACGACCCGGTGCCGGCGGCGCTGCTGCGCCGCCGGCAGCGCGCCCACCCGAATTGACTAGCGCCGCGCCCGGGGCGTGACGGGCGGCGGCATTTCGCTCCATACTGGGAACCGGCGGCCAAAGAGCAACAACATGCCCGCCGGAAGGGTCCCCGATGAGAGATCTCGCAACGCGCAGCGCACTGGCCGTGCTCGGCCTGGGGCTGCTCACGGCGGCCTGTGCCGGTGAGCCGGAGTATTACGCGTACCGCTACCAGAGCGTCGATGCGATGGCCTCGGGCACGAGCGCCTTCACGGTCAACCTGGTGCGCTACTGCACCCGCCTCGATGCCCTCCTGGCGCGCATTCTCAGTGTCAAGTCCGACTACCGGCTGCCGACCCACATCTATGCGCTGCCGCAGGGGCAGGTGCAGCGCATTGCCGGTCCGCAGGTCTCCTATTCCTACCAGACCTCCGCCAGCGGCAATACGGTGCTGTGGAACGTCGATGAGATTCCCAACGGGCGCCCCTACTGGGGGGCCTTCTTCGGCTACACCGCGAGCCTGCTCGCGAGTGAGCGGCAGCTGCATGGCCCGGACTGGTACCTGGTCGGGGTACCCTCGGTGTTCGCAGACACCGTCTTCGAGCACGGCAAAGCCAAGATCGGCAACATCACCCCGGGGTTTGCCTACACCCTGATGACCGGGGGGAAGCTGGTGCCGCTGCGCAGCTTTCTCGCCATGCGCGAAGCGGACGCCGAGACACAGGGCCGCCAGGCTTTCGATCTGTACAGCGCCGAGGCCTGGTACCTGGCGCGGCTGATCTTCGTCGAGGGCTTCCACCGCGCCGAGTTCGCGCACTACCTCGATCTCATGCGCGAGGGCCGCAGCGAGACGGACGCCTTCGCGCAGAGTTTCAAGGTGAGCTACGAGGACCTGGACCGCGAGCTCGCCCTGTCCATGCACGAGCACGCGCACGTCTACATCCTGGAGATGCCGCCCGAGGCGGGCGGCGCGGGCGAGGTGGCGCTGCGCCTCGCGCCGGCCGAGGTCAAGGGTCGCCTGGCACTCGCCTACGCCACCTACCATCGCGATGCCGAGGCCGGGCAGCTCGCCAACGAGTCGCTGCAGGGGCAGCCGGACAACTCCTATGCGCTGCGCGCGCTCGCCCACGTACAGCTCGCGGCGCGTGCTTACCCGGCGGCACTCACGACGCTGCAGCGGCTCGGCGCGCAGCCCCCCGGGGGCGCAGACAGCGACCTGGGCGAGATGTATCTCGAGCTGCTGCGGGCCTCCATGAACGGTGAGGTTGAGCCGGCGCTTGAGCGCGGTATGCTCCTCACCCGCGCCCGCGAGGCCTACGCCCGTGCGGTGGCGGCCGATGGCAGCGACCGTGGCGCGCGCGAGGGGCTCGCGGCGCTGGAAGCGGCACGCTGAGCTGGCTAAAGGCGCCGGCTGAAGCCGGCGCGGGGGACACGCCCATGGAAATTCCACTGACGCCCCTGGAGTTCGCGCGGCGCGCGCGCCTGCTGTATCCGGAGCGCGAGGCCGTGGTGGACGGGGAGACGCGCTTCACCTACGCGCAGTTCCTGGAGCGCTGCGACCGCTGGTCGGCTGCGCTGCAGCGGCTCGGGGTGCATCAGGGCGACCGCGTGGTGGTGATCTCGCCCAACACCCACGCCATGCTCGAGCAGTTCTACGCCGTGCCGCAGATCGGGGCGATCCTGGTGCCCCTCAACTACCGCCTCGCCGCCGCGGATTTCCAGTACATGATCGGCCACTGCGAGCCGGTGGTGGTGTGCTGTCATCCCGATTACATCCCGGCCGTGCAGGCCATGCGCGCGCAGCTGCCGAGCGTCAGGCACTTCGTCGCCCTCGAAGGCGCGCATGAGGACTGGCTTGACTACGCGGCCACCGTGGCCGCGAGCCCCGCCGAGTTCGTGCGCGTGCCCATCGCCGAGACCGACGTGCTCACCATCAACTACACCAGCGGCACGACCTCACGCCCCAAGGGCGTGATGGTCACGCATCGCAACGCCTGGATGAACAGCGTCGGCACGCTGCTGCATCACCCGTTCGCGGTCGGGGAGCGCTACCTTTGGACTCTGCCGATGTTCCATGCCAACGGCTGGACCTGCGTGTGGACCGTGACCGCCGCCGGCGCCACGCACGTGTGCCTGCGCAAGGTCGAGGCCACGGCCATCTACCAGCTCATCAATGCCGAGCGCATCGGCATCCTGTGCGCAGCTCCCACCGTGCTCATCGCCATAGCAAACGGCCCGGAGGCGCAGCGGCGCACCGTGCGCCGCGGCGTGCGCGTGCTCACGGCCGGGGCGCCCCCGGCGGCGGCCACCATCGCGCGCATCGAGGGCGAGCTCGGCTGGGTGGTCACCCACGTCTATGGCCTCACCGAGACCGCGCCGTTCATTCTGGTGTGCGAGACGCGCCCCGAGCACGCCGCGCTCAGTGCGGCAGACTCCGCCACCGTCAAGGCGCGCCAGGGGGTCGAGCTCATCACCTCGGGCGAGCTGCGCGTGGTGGATGACACCGAGCACGACGTGCCCGCCGACGGGCACACGCTCGGGGAGATCGTGGTGCGCGGCAACGTCGTCATGAAGGGCTACTTCCGCGACCCGGTGGCGACCGAGACCGCCTTCCGCAATGGCTGGTTCCACACCGGCGATGCGGCGGTGGTGCATGCCGACGGCTTCGTCGAGATCCGCGACCGCTTCAAGGACGTGATCATCAGCGGCGGCGAGAACATCTCCTCCATCGAACTCGAGGGCGTGCTGCTCACGCACCCGGCGGTGATGGAGGCGGCGGTGGTGGGCATGCCGCACGAGAAGTGGGGTGAGACCCCGGTGGCGCACGTGGTGCTGCGCGCCGGGGCGAACGCCACGCCCGAGGCGCTGCGCGAGCACTGCCGCGAGCGCCTCGCGCACTTCAAGGTGCCGAGCACGGTACACCTGGTGAGCGAGCTGCCCAAGACCGCGACCGGCAAGATCCAGAAATACGTGCTGCGCAAGGGCCACAGCGCCATCAGCCGCCAGTAGCACGCGGCGGCACCAACCACGGGGAGAGATCCATGCAAGATGAGGCGGGAGCCGGCCTGAGCCGGCGCGGATTCGTGCAGTCAGCGGCGGCGGGGGCGGCGCTGGTTGCTGCGCCGGCGTGGCTGCGCGCCGCGGCAGCGCCGGCCGACAAGGCGCAGGTCCTGGCGCAGATCAAGCCCATGCATGCGGACAATGTACGCCGGCTGCAGGAATGGATCGCGCTGCCCTCCATTGCGGCGGAGAACCGCAACTACCCGCAGGGGCCCGAGCACATGGCGCAGCTCGCGCGCGATGCCGGCTTCAGCGAGGTGCAGATCATCCCGACTTCCGGCAAACCCGGCGTGTTCGGGCGCATCGATGCCGGTGCGCGCACCACCATCGGCATCTATTTCATGTACGACGTCAAGCAGTTCGTCCCCGAGGAATGGAGTTCCCCGCCGCTGGAAGCGCGACTGCTCGAGCGGCCGGGACTCGGCACCGTGTGCATGGGGCGCGGTGCGGT
This sequence comes from uncultured Pseudomonadota bacterium, assembly GCA_963825385.1. Lineage (GTDB taxonomy): Bacteria > Pseudomonadota > Gammaproteobacteria > Steroidobacterales > Steroidobacteraceae > 13-2-20CM-66-19. The sequence continues at coordinate 1,504,679 of CAWGSX010000003.1, forward strand.
CAACCAGAAGGGTCCGGAGAACTCCTTCCTGAGCGCACTCATGGCCTTCAAGGCCGCCAACCGCCGCCTGCCGGTGAACCTCGTGCTGGTGTGCGAGGGCGAGGAGGAGATCGGCTCGCCGCACTTCCAGGAGGTCGTCAATGCGCCGCAGGTGCTGCCGCATCTGCGACAGTGCTCGGGCGTGTTCATGCCCGAGGCCGGGCAGGACCGCGACGGCAGCGTGCAGGTGTCCCTGGGTGCCAAGGGGGTGATCGAGCTCGAGCTCGTCGCGAGCGGCGAGCGCTGGGGACGCGGGCCGTCGCACGATGTGCACTCGAGCCTGGAGGCGCAGCTCGACTCGCCCACCTGGCACCTGGTGCAGGCGCTGAACTCGCTCATCGAGGCCGACGGGCACACCCCGGCGGTCGCCGGTTTCTTCGAACGGGTGCGCCCGCTCACCCCGGCGCAGCTGGCCATGATCCGCGCGCGCGCCGAGCGCGGCACGGAGGCGCAGTCGATGGAGTCCCTGGGGGTGAAGCACTGGGTGCACGATGCCGGCTGGTACGACTCGCTGGTGCTGCTCGAGTCCAAGCCCACCATCAACATCGAGGGCCTGGTCGCCGGCTACACCGGGCCCGGCGGCAAGACCGTGCTGCCGCACCGTGCGGTGGCGAAGATCGACATGCGCCTGGTCCCGGACATGACCACGACCGATACGCTCGCGAAGCTGCGCGCGCATCTGCAGCAGCACGGCTTCGGCGATATCGAGGTCAACATGAGCGGCGGCTACAACCCCAACCAGACCGACCCGGGGAGCCGGCTGATCCAGAAGCAGCTCGCGGTCTACCGGCAGTTCGGCGCCGAGGCGCAGCTGTGGCCGCGCTCGGCCGGCTCCTGGCCCGGATACGTGTTCACCGATGCGCCGCTGAGCCTGCCGGCCGGGCATTTCGGGCTCGGACACGGTACCGGCGCGCACGCGCCGGACGAGTACTACGTGATCGAGGCGGCGAACCCGAAGGTGCAGGGGCTCGATGGGGCCGTGGCCTCGTTCGTCGAGTACCTGTACGCGCTGGCCTGAGGCGCAGCGATGCTAAGAACCAACACCACTGAGACTTCAAGGGGATCGCGATGACCGCACTGTATATCCACTTCGCCGTCGGACTTGCCTTCATTGCGCTGTTTTTCTACTGGAACGCGTACCTGTACCGCGCCGGCTGGAACGGCGCGGGGGTGACCGTGCTCGAGGGCCTGTACTACCTGATCGCGGTGTGTTCGTTCGCGCTCGGCTACTACTTCAACGTGCAGTACGTGCAGCAGTACCCGACCGAGGCCGGCTGGGTGCATTTCACCAAAATGCTCTTCACCAATCCGGCCGCGAGCTCCGGCTCCCAGGACCTCATCACCACCAATGCGCTGCTGTTCCCGCTGTGGTCGATCATCGACGGGCGGCGCCTGGGGATGCGCCACTCCTGGGTGTACTTCATCATCAGCCTGCTCACGAGCTTCGGCTTCGCGATGGGGCTGTTCCTCGCCGCGCACGAGCGGCAGCTGCGCTGGCTGAAGAGCCAGGGCCGCACGGTCAGCGCCTGAGGCGGTGCGGCCGCAAGCGGCCGGGGCGGGGCATGCGCCGTCGTGATGCGGACCTGCCGCCGGCCTACGCGGCCGTCGAGCTCGGCGGGACCAAGGTGGTGTACCGGGTCGTGGCCGGCGAGCAGCGTACCCTTGCCGAGGGGCGCATCGCCACGACCGCCCCCGCGCCGACGCTGCAGCAGCTGATGGATGAGCTCGAGCGCGGCCTCACCGGATACACCCTGGCAGCGATCGGGGTGGCGAGCTTCGGGCCGCTGGTGGTCAATGCTCGGGATGAGCGCTACGGCCGGCTGCTTGCGACACCGAAACCCGGCTGGTCGGGCTTTGACCTGCGTGCGGCGCTCGCGGCGCGCTTCACCGCGCCGAGCGTGTTCGAGACCGACGTGAATGCCGCGGCGCTCGCCGAGCAGGCATGCGGTGCCGGGCGCGGGGTCGCTGCGCTCGCCTACCTGACCGTGGGGACGGGGATCGGCGGCGGACTTGCGCTCGAGGGTCACACGCTCAAGGGCGCTCTGCATCCGGAGGTCGGCCACCTGCGCCTGCGGCGCCGCGCCGGCGATGATCACGCGAGCGCCTGTCCCTTCCACAGCGACTGCGCGGAAGGACTCGCCTCAGGTCCTGCGCTCGCGCAGCGCCTGCAGGGGGCGGCGCCGGAGGAGAGCCCGGCGGTGTTGGCCCTGGAGGCCGCCTACCTCGCAGACCTGCTCGCAAGTCTGGTGCTCGCCTGGTCACCGCAGCGTATCGTCATCGGCGGCGGCGTGATGAGCGCAGCAGGCCTGCTCGGGGCCGTGCAGCAGGCGCTCGCCGCGGCGCTGGGCGGCTACGGGCCGGCTGAGGCCACGGCGCCCGGATACCTGGTACGCGCCGCGCTCGCCGACGCCGGCCTCGAGGGGGCGCTGGCGCTGGCGTTGCGCTGCGGCCGCGCGGCGCCGGCTTGATCCGCGGACGGTTTCATCGCTAAATCGGTACCGATGAACCGCAAACGCTGCACCGTGGCAGGCTGTGCGCTGGCCGCGCTCCTAGTGAGCAGCGCCGCCGCGGCGGCGTCCGCGGACAATGTGGCCGCCGCTGCCATGCGCCACGACGCCGGCAGCACCGATGCGGCGCACGCGGGCATCTGGAAGGCCGCCGTGCCGCCGCCGGGCAGCATGCACGGGGAGTTCGACGGCAACGACCCGATCGGCGTCGTGGCCGGCAGCCGCATCGCTGCCGACTGCTCGATCAACTGGGTGGACCCGGACGACCATCGCCTGTACTGCTTCTCGAGCGCGACCTCGCTCGCCTTCTTCCTCGATGCGCCGCAGGACTATCTGCGGCGCGCACGCGCGCGCTGGCGCAGCCTGCGCCCTCCGGTAAGCTGATCCCCAAGGTCAAGTGAACGCAAGGGGCCGCGCGCGGAGCCGGGCGCAGCTCCCGGTGGCTCATGCAGGGTGGCCCGATGACAGATGCCTATGACGTGATCGTGATCGGTGGCGGTCACAACGGATTGGTGTGCGGGGCGTACCTCGCCAAGGCCGGACATCGCACGCTCGTGCTCGAGCGGCGGCCGATATTCGGCGGCGCGGCCGTGACCGAGGAGTTCACGCCAGGCTTCCGCGCCTCGCGCTTCTCGTACGTCATGAGCCTGTTGCATCCGCGCGTGATCGCCGATCTGGAGCTGCCGTCCTTCGGGCTCACCGTGCTGCCGGCCAATGACCTGTTCTGCCCTCTGGGCGGGGATGACTACATCCTCTTCAGTGACGATCTTAAGAAGACCCAGGCCGAGTTCGCGCGCTTCTCCGCCCACGATGCGCAGATCTATCCCGAGTTCTCGCGCTACCTGGAGGAGAGCGCCCGGGTGGTGCGGCGGCTGCTGTTCGAGACACCGGTCGATCCGGTACGCGGCGGCTGGCGTGCCTTCAAGGACAGCGCGCAGCTGCTGTGGCGCGAGCGGCGCATCGGCGATCAGGCCTACCGTCTGGTGGACCTGCTCACCCAGAGCGCCTATGACTACCTGTCGGCGTGGTTCGAGAGCGACATCATCAAGGCCGTGCTTGCCTACTACGCCTCGATCGGCACCTTCGCGGGGCCGAAGTCACCGGGCAGCGCCTACGTCATCATGCATCACCTCATGGGTGAGCATCAGGGCGCGGGCGGCTGGGGATTCATCCGCGGCGGCATGGGTACGATCACCCAGTCGATCGCGCGCTCGGCGGCGCGCTTCGGCATGCAGGTGCTCACCGATGCTGCGGTCGCGGAGGTGCGGGTGCGCGACGGCCGCGCCACCGGCGTCGTCACCGCCGACGGCCGCGAGTTCCGCGCCCGCGCCATCGTCGCCAACGTGCCGGCGACCACGCTGTTCCAGCGCCTGGTGGCGCCTCAGCACCTGCCGCAGGAACTGAAGCGGCAGATCGCCACCTTCCGCACCTTCTCGACGGCATTCAAGATGAACATCGCGGCGCACGAGCCGCCGCGCTACCGTGCCTTCGATGCGCAGCGGCTCGGGTTCAAGTACCCGACCTATGTGCACATTGCTCCCGACATCGACTACCTCGAGCGCGCCTACGATGACGCCAAGTACGGCAGCTTCTCGCGCCAGCCTTTCCTGACCCCGGTAGTGCCGACCATCGTCGATGACACACTCGCCCCGCCGGGCAAGCACGTGATCAACGTCTTCGGTGGCCATGCGCCCTACGCGCTCGGCCATGGGGCGCGCTGGGAGGAGGAGAAGCCCCGGCTCACCCGCGCGGCGCTCGAGGTGCTCGATGCCATGGCGCCGGGCTTCAGCGCCCAGATCATCGGCATGGAGACGCTCATCGCCCCCGAGCTCGAGGCGCTCGTGGGCCTGCCGCAGGGCCATATCTTCCACGGTGAGCTCTCGGCCGATCAGCTGTTCTGGCAGCGTCCCGCGGCGCACTGGTCCAACTACCGCACGCCGCTGCGTGGCCTGTACCAGTGCGGCTCCTCGACCCATCCGGGGGGCGGCGTGTCGGGCATACCCGGCCACAACGCCGCGCGCGAAATCCTCAGGGACTGGCGGAGACTTTAGGGCTGCGGTGCCGCGCGCGCGGACCCAGGACGCGCGCGAGCGCCCACCAGATGAGCTGAAACGCGAGCCACACCCCGAGCGCAAAGAGCGCCGCGAACAACAGCCCCTCGCCTGAGAGCGCAAACGTCGGCACCCAGTCTGCCCAGGTCGCCCGCGCGAGGCCCGGATCGGCGTGGACGAGCAGGTAGCCGAGCTGCTGGAACAGATTGCCTTGCAGGGCAGCCACCGCATGCTCGAGCTCTGTGACGGTGGCGATGAGGTTCTGGATCAGCTGCCCTTCGGCATGGAAGGTCGGATCGGGGCTTGCCAGGTGGTAGTCGATGAGCGCCTTGAGATCGCCGTGCTGGTACTGCTCGGCGAGGCGCCGCCACGGCTCGAGGTCAAGGCGCGCCTGATCGAGGCGCCCGCCCAGGCGCTGGCGGTACTGTGCGATGAAGCCGGGCACCAGGCCGCCGGCCACGATTGCGGCGATCAGGAGCAGCCGGTCGAGTAGGCCGCGGAGGATGCCCATAACCTCATGCCTTGTAGCCCAGCGGCGGCGTGCACTTCAAGACGGAGCGTGGCGGGGCTGCGACTGCCGCGCCTTGACGGGCGCCGTCCCCTCCTCAAAACTCCCCCGCTTCCGGCACCTTACGAGGCCAACGATCATGCGCGCAACGACCCCCATGGCCCTCATTCTGCTCCTGCTCAGCGCCTGCGGCAGCCCGAACTCCGATGTGACCGCAGGGCCTGAGGGGGGCAAGACCGTCAACGGCTCGGTCCACGTTCCGGCCGGGCTCCACAGCGGGGATGTCGGCACGGTCAACGGCGAGGTGGAGGTGGCGGAAAACGCCGTGGTCAAGTCCGTGCGCGCGGTCAACGGCGAGATCGAGCTCGGCGCGCATGCCGCCGCCGACTCCATCACCACGGTGAACGGTGAGGTGAAGCTCGCGCAGGACGCGCACGTGCAGGGGGGCATCACCACGGTGAACGGGGGCGTCAACCTCGCCGGGGGGACCGACATCGGCGGAGCGGTCAAGAACGTCAACGGCCACATCGTCCTGAACGGTGCGCACGTTGCCGGGGGCCTGCGCACGGTGAGCGGCGACATCGACGTCGGCAGCGGCTCGAAGGTCGACGGCGGCATTCTGGTGCAGAAGTCCAGCAGCTGGTTCGGCAGCAGCGGCGATACCCGCAAACCGCGCATCGTCATCGGGCCGGGCGCGGTGGTGCAGGGCGATCTGCGCTTCGAGCGGGATGTCGAGCTCTACGTCAGCGACAAAGCCACTATCGGCCCGGTGAGTGGGGCGACCCCGGTCAGCTTCAGCGGGGATAAGCCGCCGGCCTGAGCTCAGCTGCCGTTGAGGGTCGAGACCAGGCCGTATTTGGCCGTGGCCGAGGCACCGGTGACGGCCATGATGATCTGCGCGGGCGAGAGGTTGCTGTTGAGTGTGGCCAGACCCGTGAGCTCGATGCCGTTCAGTGCCTGGTAAGTGCCGGTGCAGTTGCTGAAGGTGTAGGACACCTCGTAGATGTCGTGCGTGCTGTCACCGGTCGAGACCGTGCCATTCATGGTGCAGCCGTTGCCGGTATTCGTGCCCGAGAGCACCCCGCCGGTGGAGATGGAGATCTGCGACTGGGTGACGCTGTCGGTGTAGTCGCCGCTGATCATGCCGGTGGAGGAGCCGTCGTTGGAGAGGCTCTGGTAGGTCAAGGACCAGTCCCCGGTGATGGAGCTGTTGCCATCGGTGGTGAAGCTCAGCGTCGCCGCAAGGCTCGCCGCGCTGCTCACCGTGCCGCTCAGCGTACCGATGCCGTAGCTCGAGCCGTCCGGAAAGGTGGCGCTGAAGTCCGGATAGCCGCTCACCGACATCGCCAGGTTGTTTGAGGAGACCTGGGCGGTGCCGGTGAACTGGTCGCCGTCGCCGCGGATGAAGACCGCCTGACCGGTGGAGCTGATGAGCGCGGTGACCGCATCGCCGCTGACCGAGTCGGTGCCGCCCCAGACGCCCGTGGCCGACTGGGCGGTCGGGTTGGTGTTGCCCGAGTCAGTGGTGCTGTTGCAGCCGCCGAGCGCCAGAGCCCCGAGCGCCAACACCAGTCCCTGGGCGCGGGCCGAGGTGAAATCCATGCACAAGCCTCCGTGAAGTCCGGCGCGGCTGCGGCAGCGGCGCATCGGCTATCATTACAGCACCGCGCCGCCGGCGGCGATGTTAGCGCACGTAACAGACTCTTGCCGAAAGCGGCCGCAGGGGGAGGCAGACGCGGGCGCTGGCGGGGGCGGTGGGCGTGCGCGGACCTGAACGCAGTGCGCACTTCCGGGCGGGGAGGTGAGAACTGCGTCACGCGCGGCCACTCTTCCAATGGTGCAAGTCCCGGTTTAGCCTCACATTTGACTTGTTGTGGCCGCTGTAGAAGGGCAGCGTTGCCGTAAGGTTTCGCGGATCCCTCGAGCCCAGAGCCTGCGTGGACAGAAAACTAGTCATCGCACGACCGATCCGCACAGGGGACCGGCCCGGATGGGTCGACCCCGTGGTCGTGTCACTCTTTATTTATAGTGCCCTGGTCACCGCCTGGATGCTCACCGGCCTGGGCGGCCCGGCCATCACCCATTACGTCGGTCTGGTGTCGGATCTGCCCGCGGCCACCATGGCCACGCTGATCGCGGCCGCCACCGCCCGCCACGTCGAGCGCGGGCCGCTGCGCAGCGGCTGGTGGCTGCTCGCGGCCGCGCTCGGGCTTTACCTGCTGGGACTGGCCATCGGCACGAGCTCCTGGCTGCGCGGCGTCGACCCTTTTCCGGGCCCGGCGGACGTGGGTTACTGCGCTTATTACCTCGCCCTGACACTCGCGGTGCTCTCCCTGACCCGCGCCGCCGCGGTGCGGGTGCCATGGATGCAGCTCTCACTCGATGGGACCATCTTTGTGGTGGGCTTCGGCGCCTTCTTCTGGTTCCTGGTCATCCGCCCGGCCGCCAGCGCAACCGAGCTCGACTTCCTGCGCCAGGCCTTGAGTCTGGGCTACGCCGCGGTCGACTGCGTCGTGCTCTTGATGTTCGGAGTGCTGCTTCTGACCGGCGCGCGGCGCGTGCCGCTGTTGCTCCTGGCGGGCTTCGCCTGCATGTTCCTGGGCGACATTCTCTGGTCCCTCGCCAAGGTGCGCGGCTACTACCTGCCGGGCCAGTTCCAGGACGTGCTCTACCTGTGGTGCTACGCGCCGATGGCACTCGCCGGACGCGAGCAGATGCGCGCGGCGGCGGTGCCACCACGCCCCATGAGCAGCACCTCCGATGCGCTCGCCCGCGCGCTCCCCTATGCGGCCATGCTGGCCGCCTTCCTGGTGCTGGTGTACTTCAGCCGCGGCAACATCGGCGGACCGGCAACCACGATGACCATGGTGGTGTTCGTACTCACCCTCATGCTCATGGTGCGCCAGGGCGTCATGCTGCGCGGGGATGCCCTGGTGCGCGAGCGCAAGGCCGCACGCGCGGTGGAGGACCGCTACGCCTCCCTGATCGCCAACGCCACCGACGTCATCATGATCGTGGACGCGGAGGGGAGCGTGCGCTTCGTGTCCCCGGCCTGCGAGCGCACGCTCGGCATCAAGCCCGAGGCGATCGTCGGCAGGAACCTCCCCGGCCTGTGGGCCGGCGAGGACAGCCAGAAGCTGCGCGCCTTCCTCAACGAGGTCGGCGCCACCGCCTCCGGCACCGTAGGCCCGGTGGAGCTGCGCATCCAGCGCGGCAGCAAGCTCTACGTGATCGAGAGCGTCGGCAGCAACCTCTGCAACGATCCGGCGGTGCAGGGCCTGGCGCTGAACTTCCGCGACATCTCCGAGCGCAAGGCGCTCGAGGAACAGCTGCGCCAGCTGGCCTTCCACGACCCGCTCACGCTGCTCGCCAACCGCAATCTGTTCCGCGACCGCGTGCAGCATGCGCTCGCGCTGGCACAGCGCGGCCAGGGCTCGGTCGCGGTCATGTTCCTGGATCTGGACAACTTCAAGAACATCAACGATTCGCTCGGGCACGACGCCGGCGACCGCCTGCTGCAGGCGGTGGCGCAGCGCATCGTCAAGACCACGCGCGCCTCGGACACCGTGGCGCGCCTGGGCGGGGATGAGTTCGCGATCCTCATCGAGGGCATCGCCACCATCACCGAGGTGCAGCGCCTGGCGGATGCGCTGATCGCCACTCTCGATGTCCCGTTTCCGCTGAACGGCATGGAGGTGCGGGTCGGGGCGAGCATCGGCGTGGCCTTCTCGGCCCAGGACTCCGGCACCGAGAACCTGCTCGCCAATGCCGACATCGCCATGTACCACGCCAAGGCGGCCGGCAAGAACCGTCACGTCACTTTCCAGACCCAGATGCAGGACCGGCTGCACGAGCGGCTGCGGCTCGAGGCCGATATCGGCCGCGCCCTGGCGCGCGAGGAATTCTTCCTCGAGTACCAGCCGATCGTGGACCTGGGCACGCGCAGCCTGCTCGGGGTCGAGGCGCTGGTGCGCTGGCGTCATCCGGAGGCCGGCGTGCTGATGCCGGGGCGCTTCATCCAGGTCGTGGAGGAGTGCGGGCAGATCGACAAGCTCGGGCGCTGGGTGCTGCGGCGCGCCTGCCGCGACCTGAGTGCGTGGCGCACCGGGGTGGCGGGCGGCAACGAGCTGCGCCTCGCCGTCAACATCTCAGGCCGGCACCTGCAGCATGGTGAGCTGGTGCACGACGTCGCCGCGGCGCTGAACGAGTCCGGGCTTGAGCCGGGTAACCTCGTGATCGAGCTCACCGAGAGCACGATCATGTACAACACCGACGCCAACCTCGAGCGCTTCCATCGCCTCAAGGCGCTCGGCGTGCGCCTCGCCATCGATGACTTCGGGACCGGCTACTCCTCGCTGTCATACCTGCACCGCTTCCCCATCGACATCCTGAAGATCGACCGCTCCTTCGTCAGCCGCCTGACCAACTCCGACAACGGGCCGGAGCTGGCGAGCGCGGTCATCACCCTGGGCGAGACGCTCGGTCTGGACACTGTCGCCGAGGGCATCGAACTCGAGCCGCAGGTCGCAGCGCTCCTCGCGCTGGGGTGCGTCGCCGGGCAGGGCTTTCTGTTTGCGCGCGCCGGCTCGCTCGAGTCGCTCGCGGGCAGCCCGTTCGTCGCGCGCCGCAACGCGCTGTGGGCGCAGCAAGACCTAAGCGACGAGCTTACGCCCACCGGGCGCTTCCGCGCCCTGACCGCCGTGCGCCGCCGCTCCTCCGGCGCCGCCTGAAGGCGCTTACTCGGCGTGATCCGCTTCGGCGCGCACGGTCGCCGCTCGCGCGCGCACCCGCGCGGCGTGCGCTGCGAGGGCGGGCGCGCGCCGCTCGAGCGCCGCATGGTCGCCCGGGTACCAGCCGGCGAGCATGTACAGGTAGGGATCGGCGGCGCTGTACTCGGCGCCGGCCACGAAAGGATTCAAGTCGGCTGCGGTGGCCTCGAGGTGCCGGCCGTAGTCCTCGAGCGCACGCTCCTGGATGGCTGCGGCCGCCGCCGCTCCGGCACTCGAGTAGCGCTCGGCGTAGTAGTAGCGCAGCGCCGTCTCATAGACGTTCGCCGACAGCGACACGAGACCCTGCAGGAAGCGCGCCTGCGCGTCCGTGCCGGCGGCGGGCGCAAGATGCGCCTGCGGATGGGCGCCACTTAAGTAGAGAAGTATCGCGGCGGACTCGGCCATCACGTGGCCATCGGGCAGCACGAGCACCGGGACCTTGCCCGCCGGACTCACCTGGCGCAGGCGCGCCACCGCCTCCGGGGTCTTCTCCACCCAGCTGATCTGGTACGGCGCGCCGGTCTCCTCAAGAACAATCTGGATGGCGAGAGAACCGGCACCACGGCGTCCGTAGAGATGGTATTTCGAGCTCATGAAGGATCCTGACCGTGCACCGGCGGCGCGCCCGCGCGGCAGTGTAGCCATTTTTGCGCGCCGCGCCGCGCGGCGCGGGCTATTGGTGCAGGTCGTCGATCCAGCGCACCAGCTCCGGCACCTCGACCGGAGTGATGTCGAGGTTCACCACCAGTCCCTGCTGGCCGCTGCGCGCGAGGACGCAATGCAGCTGCGCCTCCTCGCTGGCGTTGATCTCCTGGTGCGGCACGTAAGGCGGCACGTAGATGAAATCACCGGCGCAGGCCTCCGCCACGAACTCCAGGTGATCACCCCAGCGCAGCCGCGCAACCCCGTTCACCACGTAGATGACGCTCTCCAGATCGCCGTGGTGATGGGCACCAGTCTTCGCCTTGGGCTCGATGGTGACCGTGCCCGCCCAAAGGTGCGTAGCCCCGGTGCGCGCGGTGGTGACCGCCGCGCGGCGGTGCATGCCGAGAGTCTGCGCGGTGGCATCGTCGAGCTGATCGGAGCGGATGACGCGGACGCCCTGCGTCCGCCAGCGGCTGATTCCGGGCATGCGATGAGTCCTTAAGTTCCTGGCACGGTGGCAGTGTAGCGCCGGGCAGAGCGCCGCACGGCGTGGGACAGGGCGCCGGCGGGTCTGGGAATGGGCCGACACGTGGATGCGAGGGCCGCGGGCTTCAAGCCAGCCTCGCGGCGCCTACGGTGACTTGCACATTATCGGAGTGCCGTCCATGAACTGCCCCATCCGTATCCTTCTCGCCCTGGCCGCAGTGCTGACGCTCGGGGCCTTCGCGCAGGTCCCGCCGGGCTCGGCCCCCAATCCGCCGGGATTCGCCCCGCCGGGCGGCGGCCCGAGTCCGCCGGGCACTGCGCCGGGTATGCCGGCCAATCCGCCCGGGTTTGCGCCGCCCGGGACCACGCCGCCGCCCCCCGGCTTCAGCCCACCCCCGGGCAACCCCGGTACACCGCCCGGGTTTGCGCCCGGCACGCCTCCGGGCACGACGCCGCCTCCGGGCACGACGCCACCTCCGGGCACCCAGCCGGGTCCGGGGGGCTCAGCCCCCGGCGCAGGAGGCGCGGGCCCCGGTGCAGGTGCCCACCTGTAAGGCGAGGGGAGTGCCCAGACGATGGCCCCGTGCGCGGTCTCCCCGCGCCGACCTTGCGGGTATTTAACGTCGAGACGGGCGGGTGCCTTGCAGCGCCCGCTCAGCTCCAGCGCACCGGCGCCACGCGCCCGATCATGAAGCCCCAGCCGAGCACGCCAAGCAGGCTGACCGCGGCGGCTACCACGAACGCGCTCGTGAAATGGTGGCTGCGCTCGATGAGGAACCCGGTGAGCGCCGGGCCGATGATGCCGGCAAGGTTGGCGATGCAGTTCTGGATCCCGACCCAGCGCGCGGCGGCGCCGGGTCCGGCGAGGATCTGCGGGATGGCGAAGGTGCCGGGCGAGGAGACGCCGCACAGGACCTGATAGACGAAGATCGCACCGAGAGCCCACGCCGGAGGGCCGAGCGCGATGCACAGCATGCACAGCACCGAGCCCACGTGCGCGCTCACCATCGAGGCCTTGTAGGCGCGGTTGGCGCGCGCCGCGCGATCGATGCTCCAGCCGGCCACGACCGCGCTCACCGCGTTGACGAGATAGGCCTGACCGGTGAGCAGCGCCATGGCGCTCAGTGAGAACCCGCGCTCGCGCACCAGGTAATAGGGCAGCCAGGTGAGCATGAAGTAGAAGGTGTAGTTGCCGGAGAAATGCCCGAGGCTCGTCCCCCACAGGGATCTGTGCCGCATTACCTGCGGCAGGGTCGGCCCCGCAGCCGCTGCGCTGCTGAGCAGCTGCGGCAGGCGGATGCGGCTCCAGGGCAGGAGCCACAGGAGCGACAGCGCGCCGAAGACCCAGAAGGCGCTGCGCCAGCCGAAGCGCGCCATGAGCTCCCCGCCGGCGTAGGCCCCGACCGCCGGCCCGAAGAGATAGCCGAAGGAGACCGCACCGTTGGCGCGCCCCAGCTGTGCGACGGGCACGAGCGTGGCGAGCAGCTTCGAGACGCACGGAAAGCCGGCGCTCTCGCCGATACCGAGCAGCAGGCGCAGGCCCAGAATGATGGTGAACGAGGCGGCGAAACCGGTGAGCATGGTCGCGCAGGCCCACAGCAGGAGTCCCGCGGCGAGCACGCGGTGCGCGCCGTAGCGCTCGGCGACCCACCCCATCGGGATCTGCAGCAGCGCGTACGACCAGAAGAACGCAGAGAAGAGCAGTCCCAGCTCGTGTGGGGTGAAGCCGAGCTCATCGGCGATGAGTGTGGCGGCGGTAGGCAGGGTGCCGCGGTCAACGTAATTGAGGAACAGCGCCGCGGAGAGCAGCGCCACGATCTGCCAGCGGCCGCCGCGGGTCTCAGCCTGCGGCGGCGGCGCGCTCAACGGGCATAGTCCGCTTCGGTGCGGTCCAGGAGCCGCTTGAGCGCCTCGAAGTGCAGCCGCGGCCGGCTCTGGCCGTCCACCGCAGTGGTGGCGCGGAACTGCGCCGCAGTGGCCGTGACGACCGACTCGGGCAGCAGGTGCAGGGCGCCGCCGCTGCCGAGGGCGAGCAGCTGGGTCTGGCAGGCACGCTCGAAGAAATACAGCCGCTCGAACGCCTCGGGCATGTCCGCGCCGGTGACGAGTACGCCATGGTTGCGCAGCACCAGGACCGAGCGCGTCCCCAGGGCACGGGCGAGCCGCTCGCCCTCGCTGTAATCCAGCGCAAGGCCCTGGTACTCCGCGTAGGCGATCTCCTCGTGGAATCCGATCGCGTTCTGCTGCGCCATCTGCAGCGTCGGATCCTCGAGCATGCTGAGCGCGGTGGCGTAGGGCATGTGGGTATGCAGTACGCAGCGGGCAGTGGCGCGGGCGCGGTGCACGGCCAGGTGGATGAAGAGCGCAGTGGGCTCGATCAGGCCGGAGCCGGCCACCACCTGGCCCTCGAAGTCGACCTCCAGCAGATCGCGGGCCCGCACCTCGGACCACAGAAGCCCGAAAGGCGCGAGGTAGAAGCGCCCGGGGTGTCCGGGCACGAGCATGGTGAGATGGTTGTCGATCCCCTCGCTCAGGCCGAAGCGCGCGGCCAGGCGATGGCAGGCGGCAAGATCGATGCGCGCCGCGCGCTCCGCGTCACTTAAGGTCCGGGCTCGATCCAGGGAGGCATTCATCCGGTCACCGGCAGGGCTGGGGCAGTGCCGGGGAATTATAGACGCCGGCGCGGCCGAACTGGCCGTGCGCGCGGCGGCACGCTATAAGCTCTCTGCCACGGAGGACCCATGTCCGAGCCTTCCCCCTTCAGCGCCGAGTGCCCCAAGTGCGGCGAGGAGCGCATCCAGACCGGCTACGCGCGCGCCGAGCTCGCGCAGCTCTTGCGCGATGGTGCCGACATCGAGGCCGAGTGCCACAACTGCGAGGCATTCTGGCCCATATCGGTGGAGGAGCGCGCCGACCTCGCGCGCGCCCTGCGCATCTAGCGCGGGGCCATCCCGGCACGGCGCTCGCGTGCGCGGCCGAGGAGGTAGCCGGCTGCGAAGGGCAGTCCGAGCACGATAAGGAACAGGACGAGCCCGAGCAGGACCAGCTCGCGCATCAGGCGGCGCGCCTCGTTGCCTGAGCTTACGACCACCTTCTGCGCCAGATCCGTGGCGTTGACGGCGAGCGCCTGGCGCTGCTCATCCGCTGCCTTGAGCAGCGCCTCCCGCTCGGTGCTGATCGTGGCCGATAAGGCGATGCGCTCACTGCGCAGGGTGGCGAGCGTCGCCGCCTGGGAGGCATCCAGGCGGGCCACCACCTCGAGGAGGCTGCGGCGCACCTCGCCCACGGCCTCACGCACCAGCTGCGGCGAGCCCTCGGCGACGGCCGTCAGATGCGCGAGGCGCTCATCGAGGCGCGAAAGCGCGCCGTGCAGGTCGCCGCCGCCGAGGCCGGCCTCATTGAGCGCGAGCTGCGTGCGCCACATCGCCTGCGAGGGAAGCGACCCGGAGAGCACCTGCACGCGGTCGGAGGTGTCGGCGAGGGCCTGCGGGATGGTACCGACCTCATCCAGAAGCGGCGTATCGGCGCCACCGCGCTGCAGCCACAGCTGCACCACCGAGGGGCGCGCGAATCGCAGATTCGCCAGCGGATGCTCGGCGGCGTAGTCGCTGACGAACTGCTGATAGCGCGCGAGCTCGGCGGCGGGCAGGAGCTCGCGCGCCATGGCCGCGGCGGCCTCGTCCCACTGCGCGGCGAGGGCCACGGCCTGGGGCTGCTCGCGGCCGAAGGCGGTGTGACCTGCGCCCCCCGGGGCAAAAAAGGCGCGCATCTGGCTGGTGAAAGCCCAGGTATCCAGCAGCGCCATGCGCGGCGCGAGCTGCAGGGCGGCTGCCTCGCTCGATGCGGTGGCGGCGATCTTCCAGCGCAGCACGTTGCGCTGCACCTGCGGATCGGGGTCCCGGGCGATGTCATCGGCGGTCTGCTCGATGGCGCTGACGAAGGCGGCCGAGAACTGGCGCGTCACCAGGCGCGTGTTGAGATCGCGGGTGGAGAGCGGCCGCTCCGGGCTGTTCAGCGACAAAAGTGAACAGCCACCCAGGCACAGGCTGGCCAGCGCGGCAAGCAGCGCGGCCGGTCGGTGCAACGGATGGGCGGTTCGGGGCATCGGCTTTGGCGGGCACGGGGCGTGCCTTAGGGTTGCCGCGATGATGGCACCAAGGGCCCGCGCAGGGAAATCCACGGTCCCTAGAGCTTGAGATCCAGGGTCAGATAGGCCGCCTTGCCCGCCAGGTGGTTACGGGCGTCGAACTCGCGGTAGCCGCGCAGCTGCAGGCTCATCTCGTGCCGGTGCACGCTCGTATCGTATTCGGCTGCCGGACCTGCGCCGTAGATGTCGGACCTGAAGGGTCCGAGGATGGCCCCGGCGCCGCTGTCGCCGCTGACCTGCACCACGGCGTAGGCGGCGAGGCCGATCTTGAAGGAGCGGGTGAGGTTCTGGCCGAGGGCGAGATCCAGGTGCACCACATCGCCGCTTCGGTAATGCGTGTCGGGATTCTCGAAGTTGACCGTATAACCGAGACTCGCCGACAGGTCGAAGCCGCTCTGGGTGAGCCAGCTGCCGCTCATCGAGGCATCGACCGCCCAGAAGTGCTTGGACAGGCTCACCGGCTGAGCGGGGTTGTACTGCCCGGTCGGGGCGAAGACCGACAGCGCGAGGTTGCCGTACCAGTCATCACGGTGCCAGCCGAGGAGCAGGGGCATGAGAAACAGGTCGCCAAGTCCGGAGGTCGCCGTGCGGCGCGTGACCCCGGGCGGGGTGATGCTTCCTGAGACATCCACGTAGCCGCCCGGCAGAGCGATCCCGAACCCATATGTTGCGCCCAAGAGGTGCAGCGCGGTCATCTGCGTCAGCTGCGCAGTGTCGAAGTAGATATCGGTGCTGACGTTCAGCGCGAGCCGCCCCTGCACCGCCAGACGCGTGACGCTCGCGGTGTAGTAATACAGCTCGTTGGTCAGGTAGCTGCCCGGATCGGGCGGGGTGTAACCGGAGGCGAAGGCCGTGTAGCCGCCGACGTACTCGGTGCTGCCACCCTCAGCGGCCGGCGCCGCGCGCACTGCCACAAGGCCCGCGAGGCACCAGGCAATCCCCGCCACCTCCCGCCCTGTGAGCCTTCGCATCGCTCCCCATTCGCCGCGCTTCTGCGTACGCCGGCCCGTCTCGAGCCGCAGCAGCGCCCGACACTATAGCCGCAGCTGGCGCAGCGGTCGCCGCTGCGCCCTCAGGGGACGATGAGCGCGCGCAGCACGCGCTCGACCTCGAACAGGTCGTAGGGCTTGGCGAGGAAGGCACGGGCTGACCCGGTGGGCCGGCCGGGGGCAGGGGCCGCGGAGGTGAGCAGCACGGGCAGCCGTGGCAGCCGCTCGGCGATCCAGTGCGCAAGCCCTACGCCATCGAGTGAGCCGGGCATGTTGATGTCGGAGAAGACGGCGTCGACGGCGGTGCCGCTGCTAAGGACGCTCAGCGCCTCGGCGGCATCCTGGGCCTCGATGATGCGGAATCCCATCGCGCGCAGGGACTCGGCGGCGGTGTAGCGGGTCCAGAAGTCATCCTCAACGAGCAGCACCACCTGCTTTTGCGGCGCACCATCCGCACCGGCAGCCGGCTGTGCCTCGTTGCTCACGAATCCTCCCGGTTGTGTGCCCGCTCAGCCTTTTTTGGAGCCGGAGCGGCGGCGCTCCAGAAGGCGGTGGATGCGCTGCGCAACCTCCGTTGCATGGTAGGGCTTGCGCATCGGTCCCTCTTCGCACAGCTCCTTGGATTTCTCCGCGGCTGCCGCGACCCCTGAGGTCAGTATGACGTCCACGTGCGGGTGGGTCTGTCGGAGAGTTCTGGCAAGGGCGAAGCCAGCGTTGGAGTTTTCCAGCTCGACCTCGCTGAAAACGACGTGTACGGCAACGCCCGCCTCAAGAACTGTCCAGACATCGGCGCTGACCACCCCCTCGATGACCGTGTAGCCGCAGTCGCGCAGGAACTGGGCGATGGTCATGCGGATCAGGACCTCAGGCTCCAGTACCACGATGACCGGCTTCGGCTCAGATCCTGACACTGGCGCATCCTGCGAACTCATCCGTGCTCCTGCCGCGCGGCGCGCTCGCGCACGCGCCGCTCATGCCAACACTCTACGACAGCGCCGCCTGCGAAGCAGGGCCGGCACTGTAGGGCGCAGCCCACTTGTTGTTTCGGATTCGGCGGACGGTCGGCGCGGGCGCGGCAGCGTACTTATGGGGCGCCGATTCACACCGGTACGAGGTACGGCTATGCGTCTGCTCAAACGGCTCGCTTCGACGGGTCTTGTGTTGTGGAGTCTGAGCCTGATGCTCTCAGGCTGTGTTGTCGCCGAGCCCCGCGAGGGCTATTACGACCACGAGCACCACCGCTGGTATCACGAGCACGTCTGGGTGACGTGCGGACCTGCCGACGAGCACTGCCGCTAGGGCGCGCGTCAGGGGTTCTCGAAGCGGAACGTCATGCCGATGCAGCCCGGCGCCGCGCCGGGAACTGCGGCGGCATCGGCCCGCAGTGCTGAGCGCGCCATTCCCAGCGCACGCTGATCCGATGCCGCATCCCCCGAGGAGCGCGTGAGGCTCGCTTCGGGCGCCGCGCCGGCGGCCGCGCTGCAGACGCGTACCGCCGCCGTGCGTGCGCCGGAGCGCTCCCCGGCGGCGCCCGCTGCGGTCGTGCCCGCAGACACGGCGAGGGGCGCCGCGGGAGCCGGTGGGGCCACGGCCGGGGCGGTAGCGGCGGCGCTCGCGCCAGCCGCGTTGCGTGCCCAGCGCCAGCTGATCTGCTGCCAGGCATCGATCGGTACGCCGTCGCCCATGCGGGTCAAAGGCTGAAAGCGCAGCTTCGTGGTGCAGGCAAGCGCGGCGGCGTCGAGGTCGGCCGAGCCGGAGGAGCGCTCGATCCGGGCCTGCGAGGGCACCCCGCCGGCGCTCACCATCAGGGTGACCACGGCCGGGGCAATCGCCTCGTCATCGGCAATACGCAGCTCCGGGCAGCGGCTCGCGACGTTGACCAGCCACGCCGGATGCGCCGGTGGGAAAGCGGTAGCCGCAAGCGCCGCAGTACCCGGTGCGCAGGCCATGGCGCAGAGGCAGAAAACCAGCAACCGTGACATGAGCGGTACTCCAGGAGAGTCTTCAGGAGGTGGGCGCGATCCAGTGCCAGATACCGGCGCGCCAGCCGGATAAGGGTCCGTGATACCAGGTGGCGAGAAGCCACAGGGCGAGACCGCCGAGCCACGCCGTCACGCCGAGACTGCCGAGACGCGCGCGCCCCTGGCCGAGAGCCGCGAATGGCAGGAAGCTCGTGCGCGCCTGCCAGGCGGGCCACAGCGCCGGCTGCAGCCGCGCTTTCTTGCCATCCTGGAGCGCTGCGCCCACCAGGGCGAGCACCACAATCGCCCCCGCCACGATGATGTTCTTGGTCACCGGGTACACCGCGATGTGGCACAGCCCCCAGAGCGCAAAGGCCCACATCATCGGGTGACGGGTGACGGCGAACACGCCGCGGGCCTCGGGCAAGGCGGCCGTGCCGGCGCGCGGATTGGGGAAAGCCGGGTTGGCCGCGAAGGAGCCGACGAAGAGCACCGAGGCGAGCAGCATCACCACCGTGACCGTAGCCCAGATGCCGGTGCCGACCGCCCAGGCGGCAGCGGTGGTGGGCGCGGCCCGGTAGGCCAGCACGAGCCACACGAATGTGGCGAGCGAGACAAGCGAATAGACACCGAGAAAGCCCCGCTCGCCGAGCGCCCCCACCAGTGCCGCCCGCAGTGGATGCGACAGCAGGAAATGCGTGCCCACGAATGCCAGCGCGGCGATGAGCAGCGCCCCGTTACTCCCCATATCCCTCTCCGCCGGATCAGTGGCGGTCAGGATATTCCTACGAGCCAGGTGCGGTCCAACCGGCGCCGGTAAGCGCCGCCCGGGAGCTGCGGTACGGGCGCGGCTTAGGCAAAGTCGGCGCGTGTTGTGAACGCTTTTTTTGACAAGGAGATGTCATGAATAACGACCGCGTCGAGGGCACTTGGCACCAGATCAAGGGCAAGGTGAAGGAACAGTGGGGCAAGCTGACCGACGACGATCTGAAGACGCTCGAGGGCGACAGCGAGCAGCTGGCCGGGAAGCTGCAGCAGCGCTACGGGATCGCGCGCGATGAGGCGGAGCGCCAGGCGAAGGACTTCCGCAAGCGCAACAACTGGAACTGAGTGCCCGGGAGCGGGCCGGCAGGAGGCCGGCCCGCCCCCTGCCACGGCGCTTAGCGCCTACCAGGGCAGGGAGTAGGTCTTGATATTGGTGAAGCTCTTCATCGCCTCCTGCACGCCTTCCTTGTAGCCGAGCCCGGAATCCTTGATGCCGCCAAAGGGCGTGAGCTCGAGGCGGTATCCCGGCACCTCGCGGACATTGACGCTGCCGACATTGAGCTCGCTCACGAAGCGGGTGATGTAGTCCAGCCGGTTGGTGCACACCGCCGAGGACAATCCGTAGGCGGTGGAGTTGGCGATGCGGATCGCCTCCTCGATGCTGCCGAAGCGGATGACGGGCGAGACCGGCCCGAAGGTCTCCTCCCGCACCACCGTCATCTCGGGTGTGACCCGGTCGATCACGGTCGGTGAATACAGCGCGCCCGCGCGCCGGTTGCCGTACAAAAGCTGCGCGCCCTGGGCCACCGCCTCGTTGACCCGCGACTCGAACAGTCGCGCCGCGGCCTCATCGATCACGGTGCCCATGTCGGTAGCCGGATCCATCGGGTCCCCGTAGCGCACCGCGCGGGTTTTCTCGAGCAACAGCGCAACGAAGCGCTCGGCCACCGATTCCTGCACCAGCATGCGCTTGACGGCGGTGCAGCGCTGGCCCGAGTTCTTGTACGAGCCGGCGGCGGCAAGTGTCGCGGCTTCCTCGAGGTCCGCGTCTTCCATGACGATGAGCGGGTCGTTGCCGCCGAGCTCGAGCACCTGGCGTTTGTAGACCGCCTTGGCGGCGATGTACTTGCCGATCGCGACACCGCCGGTGAAGGTGACCAGGTCGACAGCGGCGTGCGTGAGGAGCTCATCGGCAATCTCGCGCGGATCGCCGGTCAGCACGCTGAACATCGGCGCCGGCAGCCCGGCCTCGTAGAGCACATCCGCCAGCAGCAGCGCGCTCAGCGGGGTCTTCTCCGAGGGCTTCAGCACCATGCGGTTGTTGGTGGCGATGCTCGGCGCCACCTTGTGGGCGACCTGGTTCAGGGGATGATTGAACGGGGTGATCGCGGTGATTACCCCGAGCAGCGGCTCACGCAGGGTGTAGACCTTGCGGCGCTTGCCGTGCGCGGTGAGGTCGCAGGAGAAGATCTGGCCGTCATCCTGCAGCGCGGCGTTGCCGGCAAAGAGAAAAACGTCGCAGGCCCGACCCACTTCGTAGACCGAGTCCTTCTTGCTCAGTCCGCTCTCGGCGGTGATGAGATTCGCGACCTCCTCGGTGCGCGCGCGCAGCAGCTCCGCGGTGCGCTGGCAGATGCGGTAGCGCTCGTAGCGCGTCAGCGGTGAGCGGAAGGCGCGGGCCGCCGCAAGCGCCTGGCGCACCTGCTCGATGCCCGCCTTAGCGACCCGGGCGATGCAGCCGCCGGTGTAGGGGTTGAGGACCTCGAGCGTGCGTGCAGTCGTCACGCGCTCACCGGCGATGCGCAGCGCCTCCTGCGCCTCAGCCGGCATGGTTCAGTGCCCAGTCAAACGCATCGAAATTGCGCCAGCGGCGATTGAGGTCGATCTGTGCCAGGGGGCGGTTGCAGATCAGTGGCACCGGCTGCTCCGACAGCCCGCCGTGCGAGCGCAGCGGCGCATCCAGGCCGGACAGATCGTGTTTCGCCGCCGCGCCGCCCAGGGCCACCGAGCGGGTAGCGACCACGACCAGATCGCCGATGCGGTCCGGCGGCAGCTCGAAGCGCTGGGCCGCGTCGGCGCGCGTCAGCACCAGCTCGATGCCGCGCAGTCCCGCCAGGCGGTCCGCCAGCGCGGTCAGCGGCAGCCCCGGCGGGAGATACACGGTCGCGTAGGAGCCGAGTGCACCATGGTGCACCACGTAAGGGTCGGTGATCGGCAGGATGACCCGCGCGCGCCCGTCCCCTAGCCACGCATCGAGCAGGTCCTGCAGGTAGATGACGTTGGGTGCGGCATCGAGCCGGGTCTTGGCGTTCATGCCGTGGTCGGCGGTCAGCACCACCGTTGAGTCGTGGGGCTTAAGCTGCGCCAGGTACCGGTCCATCATCGCGTAGAACGCGTTGGCCTCGGGGGTGCCGGGGGCGTGCTTGTGCTGCACGTAATCGGTGGTGGACAGATAGGTGATGTCGGGACGCTGCGTCTGCATGAGCTTGACGCCGGCGGCAAAGACGAACTCCGACAGCGCCGCGCTGTACACGCTCGGCACGGGCAGGCCGACCAGATTCAGGACCTCCGCGATGCCGTGTTCGGCACGGCTGGTCTGATCAGCTTTCTCGGCAGAGAAGCAGATGCCCTGCAGGCGGTGTCCGAGGAGCTTGCGCAGTTTGTCCTTGGCGGTGACGACGGCCACCCTGGCACCCGCCTCGGCGGCGACGGCCAAGAGCGTCGGTGCCCGCAGCCATTTCGGGTCATTCATCATGACCTCAGTGCCGCTGTCGGTGTCGTACAGATAGTTGCCGCAGATGCCGTGCACGGCCGGGGGCACGCCGGTGACGATCGACAGGTTGTTGGGATTGGTGAAGCTCGGCATGACGCAGTCGGCGATCACGCTGGTGCCTTGCGCCAGCATCTCCTTCACATAGGGCATGTGACCGCCGGCCACGGCCTGGGAGATGTAGTCCGGCTCGCAGCCGTCCACGCACACCACCACCACCGGTTTTGCCGGCAGGCGGTAGGTGCGTCCATTGACTTCGATTTGCTTCATAGTTCCTGTCTAACCTCGGGCCGGCGCGTCAGGCTGCCGCGCGCAGCTCCGCCAGTACTTTCGCGACCGCCTGCACGGCGCCCTCCATGCCGCGCTCGCCCAGCTGCCCCATGCAGCCGACGCGGAAGGTCTCGACCGTGGTGAGCTTGCCCGGGTAGAGAATGTAGCCCTGCGCCTTCACGGCGTTGTAGAAGCTCTTGAAAGCGTAGCGTGGACTGTCCGGGGCAAAAAACGTGACGATGATCGGCGCCTGAATTGCCTCGGGCAGGAAGCTGCGCAGCCCGAGGCCCGCCATGCCGGCGATCAGCGTACGGCAGTTGCGCGCGTAGCGCTCATAGCGGGCCGCGCGGCCGCCTTCCTCGAGGTACTGGGTGACGGCCGTGTCAAAGGCCGCGACCACGTGCGTGGGCGGGGTGTAGCGCCACTGCGTGGTCTTTTGCATGTAGACCCACTGGTCGTACAGGTCGAGCGCCAGGGAATGGCAGTTGCCTTCGGCGCGCTCCAGTACCGCGCGCCGGGCGATCACGAAACCCATGCCCGGCGGACCCTCCAGGCACTTGCCGGAGGCGGCGATGACCGCATCGAAGGGCATCGTGCGGGCATCGATCTCGAGCGCGCCGAAGGAGCTCATGGCATCGACGATGAGGCCCCGGCCGAAGCGCGCTGCCACCTCGGCGACCTCGGCGAGCGGATTGAGGATGCCGGTGCTCGTCTCGCAATGAACCAATGCGACATGCGAGATGGACGGATCGGCCGCGAGCGTTCGCTCGATGTCGGCGGCCGCAACACTTGCATCTTCCGCATAGTCGATGGTCGTCAGGCGCCGCCCGAGAATGCGCACGATGCGCGCCAGGCGCTGACAGTAGGCGCCGTTCTGCGGGACCAGCACGTGGCCGCCGCGCGGCACGAGCGTGCCGATGGCGGCCTCGACCGAGAAGGTGCCGCTGCCCTGCATGGGGACGCACTCGTGGGTTGCCGCGCCGTGCACGACCTCAAGCAGCCGCTCGCGCAGACGCCCGGTGATGCTGTTGAAGTCACTGTCCCAGGAGCCCCAGTCGCGCAGCATGCTCTGGCGGGTGCGCAGGGAGGTGGTGAGCGGACCGGGGGTCAGCAGATAGGGTTCGCTGGTCATCGGCAGGCCTGTACGTTAAGCGAGGTGCATCACCGCAGCCCTCACCGCGGCGCTGCAGCAGCGCATTGTAGACCCAGGGCCGCTCGGACCGCACCGGGCGCGGCTTCCGGCGCGGCCCGCTAGAGACGCAGCGCGTAGTGGTATTCGCTCAGCAGCCGCTCGCCCACCTGGATCGAGTCCGGCTCGGTTCCCCACAGCCGAAAGCCGCTGCTCTCGTACAGGCGCCGCGCCGCCGGCGCAGCCTCGGTGGCGCTGACGTGCACGGAGCGTACGCCGGCAAGGCTGCGGGAGTGCTGAACGGCGCTGCTCAACAGGGCGCGGGCGACGCCCTGGCCCCGCCACGGCGCTCGCACGTACAGCCCCCACAGGAATACCTTGCGGGCCGCCTTCACGTGCCGGGCACGGGTCAGGCCCAGCATGCCCTGCAGACCGCCCTCGAAGGCCCCGAACACCTGTGAGCCGCCGCGGATCTCGATCTGGGCGCGCACGACCTCGGCCGAGGTCCACAGGTCATCCTCGGCGGAGGCTGAGAAAGCCAGGGGTGCATCCTCCAGTGCCTCACGCCGCAGCGCGAAGAGGGCCTCGGCGTCGACCGCGCTGAGTGAGCGAATCTGCACTGAAAACTCCGCCGGCGGCGCCGTGCGTGGGTGTTGGCCGCGCCACGGCAGTGTAGCGCGGCAGGGCGCAAATCGCAGGCTGCGGTGGATTTACATCCGGTTCAGCAAAGTGACAGACCTACACGCGATCGCAGGCTGCGCCGTGCCCGACGCGGCAGTTACGCGGCCCCCGGGCGTGACACCGGTGCGCTACGGCAGTGTCGCCAGCGCACGTCACGGGCTCCTGCCGACGCCCGGCGCGCTCCCTGACCGACCCGTGCTGTGGGTCGCGGGATACACCCGCGCGCCACCCGCGTCGCTACCGTGGCGCCAACTTGGGCAGCGAAGCGGGAGACCACCGTGAACAGGCTCGTCAGAGGTGCAGCAGGGTAGGGGCTGTTGGTGCTGGGTGTGGCAGGGGCTCTCGCGCTAACGGGTTGTGCCGCGAAGAAGCATGACCTCGCCCGCGACAGCATCAACCCGCAGGCGCCCTTCAGCAAAACATTCTCCGGTAGCGGCGACACGGTCTGCTGGAGCGTGAAGCGCGCGATGCTCAGTCAGGGCTACATGCTCGACCGCAGCACCGACAACGGGGTACTCACCGGCAGCCGGGACTTCCAGCCGACCGAGAAGCTGAACGTCACGCTGCATCTGCAGACCACGTGTGCGGACAACCGCGACGGGACCAGCATCGTCTTTGTCACCGCGACGCGCGAGGACAGCCGACTGCAGAAGATGAAGCAGTCCACCAGCATGGGCGTGGGACCTGCGACTCTGACCATGCCCTCAGGCTCCGCGCAGGTGCTCGGCACCGTGCGCCGCGAAACCATCTACGACCCGGGCTTCTACGACCGCTTCTTTGGGGTCGTGCAGAGCCTGATCGCCCAGGAGCGGCCGCTCGCGCGTCAGGCGGCAGCCGGCGCGGAGCGCGAGGCGCCCGCGCCCGATAACCGCTGAAACATGAGCGGCGGGAACTAAGCGCCCCGTCCGAGGAGATCTTAAGTGAGCTTGAGTGAGAGCAAAGGAGGGACTATGCAGCATCGAACCCGACTCATCGCGATCACGGTCCGCAGCGTACTTGCCCTGACACTGCCGGCCGCGGCGGCGCTGGCCGCCCAGCAGGCACCGTCGGCCTCGGATCCCCAGGCGCAGGCGGGCCCCCTGGCGCCGGTGGCGCAGCCGGCGCCTGCACCGGCACCGGCCAACACCGCAAATCCACCCGACAATGCCCAGCTGCAGCAGGACGTCCAGAAGGATCGCAGCGAGCTGCGCAGCGATAAGCAGGACATGGCCCGCGACCGGGCCGATATCCGCGCCGAGCAGCGCGACCTGCGGGCCGATGAGGCCGCGCGGCGTGACGGAGCGCACGATGGGCAGGACATCCGCAGCGATCGCAAGGACCTGCGTACCGACGAGGCGGACCTTGCGCGCGACCGCGCCGACGCCCAGGCCGAGCGGCGCGATCTGCGGCAGGACTACGCGCAGCAGAGCCGCGACGACATCAGTCAGGACCGCCAGGACATCCGCACGGACCGCCAGGACATCGGCCGGGACCGGCAGGACCTCAAGACCGACCAGCGCGATCTGCACCACGATTATGCGCAGCAGCGCGCCGGTGCGAACGACGTCCAGGCCATCCAGCATGACAAGGCCGACATCCGCAACGACCGGCAGGACCTGGCCCGGGATCGCAGCGACCTGCGCGACAGCGAGGCGAACCTGCACAGTCAGGTCGCCGAGCAGCGTGACCGTCGCGACATCGCCAAGGACCGCGCCAACATCCGCAGCGACCACCAGGATGTCACCCGCGACCGCGCCGATATACGCTCGGATCAGCGTGACCTGCGGCAGGACTACGCGCAGCAGCGCGCCGGCGTGAACGAGCAGAAAAACATCGCGCAGACCAGGGCGGACATCCACGCGGACCGGCGCGACATCGCGCAGGATCAGCGTGACATCCGCTCCGACCAGCGCGATCTGCGCGCCGACCGGCAGGACCTGCGCACGCAGCAGGCCATCAGCCAGCGCACGGCTACCAACCGCGTGCCCGCGGGCGATATGCGCACCGGCACGCAGACGCTCGCCGCCAACGGCACGGCTGGCGCGAGCGACTCGTGGCGCACCGCCTCGGCGACACACCCGGAGAGCTGGCAGCACGCGGGCATGAACTCGCAGACCCTGGCGAGCAACGCCGCGGAGCAGGCACAGAAGCAGCAACCGGCCAAGGACCAGGCTAAAAAGCCCTGGTACCACATGTGGTGGTGGTAAGAAGTGTGCGCCGCGCGGGATCTGTCCCGCGCGGCGCTCCTGCCGTGGGTCAGCCGGTGATGACAGCCGGTCGCGGGAGGGGCGGACAGGGGCGGCTGAGCGGGCGCGACATCATCAGGGACCTTCCCCTTAAGGAGTCAGCCATGCGTGTCCTCGTCCCGCTTCTCGCCTCCGGCCTGGTGTTAGGTGCCACGTTCGCGTGGTCCCAGACGCCGCCTCCATCCACCGGCAGCCAGCCGTCCGCAAGCAACCCGAACGCCCCGCCCAGTTCATCGATGAGTTCACCTTCAACCACCGGTACCGCCAACTACAGCAACGGCAGCGGTGATCGCAACTGGCAGATGAAGGGCTGCGTCGCGCAGCAGAAGACCAACAACCCGCAGGCAACGGATGCGCAGATCCGCGCCACCTGTCAGAAGCTCGGGTCGAGCTCGGGCAAGGCCGGGCAGTAACCCGCGGGATTAAGCGCGGCCCGCGGCCCGTTCCCCCGGCCGCGGGCCGGCGGGGTGCTAGGTTCCGGATGCGGCAGCGGCGGCGCTCGCGTTCGTGCTCGCCCCGAGCGCGCGATGGACGGGAGCGGATCCCGCGCCTAAAGAGCGGCAAAACGTCCAGCAGGCCGGGATCAGCGCGCCGGGCCGCTCGCGACGGTGCGAACGCTGAGCAGCACCAGGCTCACTCACTCGCGCGCCAAGCGGTGGGCCGGTCCGATGTCGAGGCAGTGCATGGCGAGCTCCCGCGGCCGCGTACCCGGCGCGGGTTTGCGCCGCGCACGAGCCGGATTCATCATGGAGGACGGTGCCGCCGGGCGTACGCGCAAATTACCGCAGACTGTGACGCAGGACATGGGGAGCGAGCCGGAGAAGGCACTGACCCGCGCGGCCACGGGGGGAGATAAAATCCCTCTGGCGCGCCTTCCCCTGTCGCTGTTGACGCGCCTGCGGCTAATCCTGGTCAGCCACGAAGATCTCGCCGGCATCGTCTTCTGGGCGGCCCTGGTCGGGTTCTGCGGCGCGCTGGCGAGCGTGGCCTTCCGTGAGCTGACGCGGCTGTTCGAGTTCGTCTTCACCGGACAGGCGGACAGCCTGGTGCAGGCGGCCGCGCAGCTGCGCTGGTGGCACCGCGCACTGGTGCCGCCCCTGGGCGGGGCACTGGCGGGACTGATCCTGCATCAGGTCGGGCAGCGCATCTCCGTACGACCGGTCGACTACATGGAAGCGATCCTGGTGGGCGACGGGCGCATCGGCACGCGCAGCACGCTATTCAGCAGCCTCTCCTCGCTGCTGAGCATCGCCTCCGGTGGCTCCATCGGTCGCGAGGGACCGATGGTGCAGCTGGCCGCGATGCTTGGCTCCAAGCTCGGCCTGTTGGCACGTGCGCCGGTGCCGCGGCTGCGGCTGATGGTCGCCTGCGGGGGAGCAGCGGGGATCGCGGCGGCCTACAACGCGCCCATCTCCGGCGCTTTATTCATCTCCGAGATCGTGCTTGGTTCGACCTCGATGCAGAGCTTCGGGCCACTGGTCGTCGCCTCGGTGACCTCGGCGGCCACGCTGCACCGGATCCTCGGCTACGGCCCGGTCTACGACGTCCCGCACGTGCAGTTCGTCTCCAACTGGGAGCTCGGGTTCTACCTCGTCATGGGCGTGCTGCTGGGCCATCTGGCGCCGCCGTTTCTCAAGATCCTGGATTTCACCAAGGCGCGCTTCGTGAAACTCGGACTCGCCCTGCCTTGGCAGCTGGCGCTCGGCGGCCTGATCGTGGGGGCGATTTCGATCTACGTGCCGCAGGTCTGGGGTAACGGCTACAGCGTGGTCAGCGCCATTCTGCGCGGCGAGCTAGTGGGACTGCTCCTGCTCTTGGTGCTGGTTGCCAAGGTCGCCGCCACCTCCGCTACGGTCGGCTCCGGCGCCGTGGGCGGCATCTTCACACCGACCCTGTTCATCGGCTGCGCGGTCGGGGCCCTGGTCGGGGAGGTCGTGCATACGCTGCTGCCAACCATAACGTCGGTGCCGGCGGCCTATGCGCTCGTCGGCATGGGCGGGTTCCTAGCGGCGACGACGCATGCGCCGCTCACCTCGATCCTGATGCTATTCGAGATGACGCTCGATTACGGCATCGTGCTGCCGCTGATGCTCGCCTGCGTGACCGCGCACTACACCGCCAAGGTCTACAGCCGCGGCGAGTCGGTTTACTCCGCGGCCCTCACGCGCCGTCCGACGCAGGAGGCGGCGCAGGCCTGGGAGCTGCGCACGGTGGCTCCGCTGGTGAAGCCGGTCTCGGCGACGGTCGCCCCCGGCACACCGATCAGGGAGATGCTCGCGAACCTGCCGGCGAAGCCCGTCGAGCGGGTGTACGTGGTCGAGGGTGCGGAAGTGATCGCCTGGCTGAACCCGCGCGAGCTGCTCGAGAAGGTCACCCGCGGGGTCATTTCACCCGACGCTGCGGCCGGCACGGTGGCGCAGCCGGTGGCGTTCGCGCTCACCCCCGACATGACCCTCGGGGCGGCCCTCGACGGGTTCATGCGTGAGCGGTCCGTGGTGCTCCCGGTAACCTCCGACCAGTGGCGTAACGACCTGCTGGGCGAGGTCACGCGCCAGGACGTGATGCTGGCGATCGGCGACCGGCTGAACGCCTAAGCGCTGCCGGCCTGTCCGGGGGGCGCCGGCAGCGCGTTGGGGTGAAGCTGCGCTGCGAGCGCGCTCTCGAGCAGGAGCATGTCGACGGGCTTCATCAGGTGCGCATCGAAACCGGCCGCCTGCGCACGCTGCACATCCTCGCTGCGGCCGTAACCGCTCACGGCGATCAGGCGCACGGCCGAACCGCCGTTGCGGATGCGTGCGGCGACCTCGTAGCCATTCATGCGCGGCAGGCCGATATCCAGCAGCACGGCATCCGGGGGCTGCTCGCGCAGGTGCTCGAGCGCCGCCTCCGGACCATATACGGCTTGCGCGGCGTGCCCCATGGAGTTGAGGATCATCGCCAGAGAATCGGCCGCGTCCTCGTTGTCATCCACGATCAGGATGCGGCGCCCCGGTCCCGCCGTGCGCGGCGCCTCGGACGCCGAGGCCGGGAGTGCCGCGACGCGCGGCAGGCGGATCTCGAAGCGCGCCCCGCGGCCCACGCCGTCGCTGAAGGCACTCACGCGTCCGCCATGCATGTCGATGAGCCGCCGCACCAGCGACAGCCCGATGCCCAGGCCGCCCTGGGCGCGATCGAGCGAGCGCGCGCTCTGCACGAAAAGATCGAAGATCTGCGGCAGCAGGTCCGGCGTGATGCCCACGCCGTTGTCGGCGACGCTGATGACGGCCTCGTTGCCCTCGGCCCGGGCCTCGACCTGGATGCGTCCCGGCGGGTCGGTGTACTTGATGGCGTTGGTAAGGAGGTTGGAAACGCACTGCACCAGCCGCGCGCTGTCGCCGTCGACAAAGAGGTCCGCCGGAGCGCCGCGCACCGCCACATGGTGCCGCTTGTCGCGTATCAGCGGCTCGACCCCCTCCAGCGCATCCGCCACGACGCGGCTGACGGCTACCGGCTCGCGCTTCAGATCGATGCGGCCCTGGGTGATGCGCGACACATCCAGCAGATCATCGACGATGCGGGTGAGGTGCGCTACCTGGCGCTTGAGGATCTCCGCCATGGTGCGCACCTGCAACTGCTCGGGCAGCACGCGGGTAAGCAGTTCGCTCGCGCTGCGGATGGGGGCGAGGGGGTTACGCAGCTCGTGGGCCAGCATGGCGAGGAACTCGTCCTTGCGCCGGTCGGCGATGCGCAGGTCGCGCTCGCGCGCGCGCAGGTTCTCCTCCGCCTCGCGCAGCGCGGCGAGCTGCTGACGCATCTCGTACTGGCGGTGCCGGGCACGCAGCGCCGCCTGGATGGCGCTGATCAGGGCGCGTGCGGAAGCCGGCCGGTCAAGGAGAGTAACGTTGGTCAGGGCCGCGATCATGCGGGTGGCTGCCGAGGAGATGTTGCGCGCGCTGCAGATCAGCAGCACCGGCAGGTCGGACCAGGCCGGCTGGTGCACGAGCTCGGCGAGCACCGCGTCAAAATACTGTGCATTGAGGGCGCTGTCGGTCAACACCAGCGCCCCGGCGCCGTCGCGGATGCCGGCGGCGACTTCGCTCGGCGAGGCGCACACGCTGCAGACGATGCGCGCGCCCTCAAGCAGGTTGCGTGCGGCCTCGGCATCACGGCGCGTCGGTGGGAAGATGAGGACGCGGTTCTCGTCCATCGGGGCTTACAGCGCGCGCGGTGAGCCCGGCGCTGCCGGGCCGTTGCCGTGGCGCACATCCACCGGCACGCCGGTGAGCACACCGCGCAGATTCAGGAGCGGCTCGCTCAGTTGGATCCCGCGCCCGTCGAACCAGATCTGGCGGATGGAGTCTTCATGGTCGCCGGTGCGTTTCTTCATGACCGAGATGGCCTTCTTGACCGCGCCGCCGTGCTCGAAGTAGCGCAGCAGCACCACCGAGTCGGCGAGGTAGCTGGCATCGATCGGCTGGGCCATATTGGCACCGAGCATGCCGCTTTGGGCGATGACCATGAAGGTGGTCACGCCCTCGTTGGCCAGATAGGACAGGAGCTCGTGCAGCTGCGCGGTGAGGAAATTCTCCTGGAACATGGCGTTCATGTAGCCGTTCAGGCTGTCGATGATGACCATCCGCGCGCCGTCCTGCTCCACGCTGCGACGTACCGCGGCGGCGAATTCGCCCGGGGAGATCTCCACCGGATCGATCTGCCGCAAGAGCATCTCGCCACGGCGGTGACCTTCGCGGATTTGCAGCCCGATCCCGGCCGAGCGTGCCAGCAGTGCGGTCTTGGTCTCATCGAAGATGAACGCGGCCGCGTGCTCGCCGCGGGCGGTCGCCGCGGCGGCGTATTGCAGCGCGATGGTCGATTTCCCCGAGCCCGGCGGGCCAACCAGAAGGGTGCTGGTGCCGCGCTCGACGCCCCCGCCGAGCAGCGCGTCCAGCGCCGCAACGCCGCTGGTGACCACCGATCTGTCAAATTCCGTGCCGTGCTCGGCGGCGATAAGGCGCGGGTAGACGTGCAGTCCGCCGCGGCGGATGGTGAAGTCGTGGTAGCCGCTGGAGAAATCACTGCCCCGGTATTTCAGGATCTGCAGCTGGCGCCGGGCCTGTCCGTAAACCGGTGCGGAGACGTACAGGGCCATGACGCCGTGGGCGATGCTGTGCAGCTGCAGGTCGGGACCCTCGGCGGTGCGGTCATCGAGCATGATCACGGTGCACCTGCGGCCGACGAAGAACTGCTTCAGTGCCAGGATCTGGCGGCGGTAACGCAGCGAGCTCTGCGCGAGCAGGCGCATTTCCG
Organism: uncultured Pseudomonadota bacterium; assembly: GCA_963825385.1. Taxonomy (GTDB): domain Bacteria; phylum Pseudomonadota; class Gammaproteobacteria; order Steroidobacterales; family Steroidobacteraceae; genus 13-2-20CM-66-19. The sequence goes on from CAWGSX010000003.1 coordinate 1,535,907, forward strand.
AGAGCGAGTCAAAAACCACGCGGGTAGGCTGGCGCTCCTCGATGGCCGCGAAGATCTTGCGCATCGTCTCGCTGAGCTCGACGTCGGAGGGATGGATCATGGTGAGGGCGCCGTTCCCGTTCGAGCCGAGGTCCTCATCCGGGATGAGCTCGACGATGTCGAGACCCTCGAGCGACCAGTTGTGGGAGGCAGCGCCTTCGGCGAGCTCCTGCCGCGTCTCAGACAGCGTCACGTACAGGCAGCGCTCTCCCTGCTGCACGCCCTGAAGCAGGAATTGCAGTGCGAAGGTGGTCTTGCCGGAGCCGGGGTTGCCGTCGACCAGATACAGCCGCTCCGGCAGCAGCCCGCCTCTGAGGATGTCGTCCAGAGCCGGCACGCCTGTGCTGGCCTTCTCTGTCGCCCGATACATCCGTCACATCCTTAGTCGTGTCAGCGGAAAGCTCTTGGCGGTGAGCGCATGGTCGGCGACTGCGAAGCCCGAGTCCGTGCGTAACCCACCTGTTTTAAGTGTAGGAAGGAGACTACAAACAATAACTTAGGGCGGGTTGGTCACCTATCGGGGCATGTCGCAAGCTGCCTTGCCCGGCGGGCTGCGCCGGGATGTGCTGGTCGCCGATATCGGGGAACGTCAACGCTCCGTAACGTTCGGATACCTACAGTGCGCGAAAGGAGAAGCGCCATGCCCGGCCGCAACACCGGCTGCCCCTTATGCGCGATTGCGCAGTGCTTCCGGGATGGATACTTTGAGTTGCAAAGTAACCGGCAGCTTGAGCGCGCCTTGAACGAAGCGCGGAGGATGAACTGATGTCGCAGGGCCAGTCAGGCGATTCTTTTCTTCGGACTCTTTTCCTGCAGGCACCTTCGTTCGAGGGCTTCGACGGCGGGGCCGGCTCGCGCTACCAGGCGAAGCGCGAGATCCGCTCCTTCTGGTATCCGACCTGGCTGGCGCAGCCGGCGGCACTGGTACCCGGCTCGCGCCTGGTGGATGCTCCGGCCGACGGACTGAGCGTCGCGCAGGTGCTGCATCTCGCCCGCGACTACGCGCTCGTCATCATCCACACGAGTACCCCGTCGTTCCCGGGGGATGCGCGCTTCGCGGCGCTGCTGAAGGAGCAGAACCCGCAGGCGCTCATCGGCATGGTCGGGGCGAGCGTCATGGTGCGTGCAGAGGCCTCACTCCAGGCAGCGCCGGCGGTCGACTTCGTGTGCCGCGAGGAATTTGACTACACCTGCCAGGAGGTCGCCGCGGGCGCACCGCTCGCTGCGGTGCGCGGGCTGTCCTACCGCACCGCCGACGGGAGCGGTGCGCCACACTCCCGCACGGGCGCCGCTTGAGAACATGGACGAGCTGCCGTTCGTCGCTCCGGTCTACCGCCGCGACCTGACGCTGCGGAACTATTTCATCGGCTACCTGAAGCACCCCTACGTCAGCCTCTACACCGGTCGCGGCTGCCGCTCCAAGTGCACCTTCTGCCTGTGGCCGCAGACGGTGGGCGGGCACCGCTACCGGGTGCGCTCGAGCGCCAATGTCCTGGCCGAGGTGGCCTGGATCCGCGCGCACATGCCCGAGGTGCGCGAGATCATGTTCGACGATGACACCTTCACCGATTCCGCCAATCTCGCGCGCGTCGAGGAGATTGCGCGCGGACTCGGCCGCCTCGGAGTGACCTGGAGCTGCAACGCCAAGGCGAACGTGCCCTATGCGACGCTCAAGGTGATGAAGGATAACGGCCTGCGGCTGCTGCTGGTCGGCTACGAGTCCGGCGACGATGCGATCCTCCACAACATCAAGAAGGGTCTGCGCACCGACATCGCGCGGCGCTTTGCCCGCGACTGCCGGCGCCTGGGCATCACCGTGCACGGCACCTTCATCCTCGGACTGCCCGGTGAGACGGCCGAGACCATCCGCAGGACCATCGAGTTTGCGAAGGAGATCAATCCCCACACCATCCAGGTCTCACTCGCCGCTCCCTATCCGGGAACGACGCTGCACGCGCAGGCGCTCGAGCAGGGCTGGCTCAAGGAGGAGGCCGGTGGCGCAACTGGTGAACGCCGCCGGTGTGCAGCTCGCCGCGCTCAGTTACCCGCATCTGTCGAGCGCGGAGATCTTCGGCGGAGTCGAGACCTTCTACCGTCAGTTCTACTTCCGTCCGGCAAAGATCTGGGAAATCGTCCGCGAGATGCTCGCCAGCCCCGAGATGATGCGCCGCCGCCTGCGCGAGGGTGTCGAGTTCTTCCACTTCCTGCGCACGCGCGCCGCCTGAGCCGAAGCGGCGCGCCGATGGCACTGCATACCCTGCTCAGCATCATCGGCGTCACGCTGCTCTTTGCCGCCGCCGCCCATGCCTTCTGACCCTGACCGCGGCCCTCGTGTTCCGGCTGCGCCGCGCGGCTCCGGCCGCCGCCTTGCAGCCGGTCTCGGTGCTGAAGCCCCTGTGTGGCGATGAGCCCTCCCTGTACGCCAATCTGCGATCGTTCTGCCAGCAGGACCATCCGTGCTTTGAGCTGATCTTCGGGGCACGCGATCCTGCCGACCCGGCGCTGGCGGTGGTGGCGCAGCTGCGCGGGGAGTTTCCCGCGCTGCCCATGCACGTCGCCATCGATGCGGCGCCGTGCGGCACGAACCGCAAGGTGAGCAATCTCGCCAACATGCTCCCGCACGCCCGCCACGATGTGCTGGTCGTCGCCGACAGTGACACGCGCGTCGGCCGCGACTATCTGCGCGCCGTCACCGCGCCGCTCGCTGATGCGCGCAACGGCCTGGTCACCTGCATCTACCGCTGCCTCCCGGCCGGCGGGGTGTGGTCGCGGCTGGGGGCGATGTACATCGATGACTGGTACATGCCCTCGGTGCTGCTGGCGTGGCTTTTCGGCCACCGGCGCTATGTCTCCGGGCAGACCGTCGCCCTGCGCCGGGCCACGCTTCGTGCCATGGGCGGCTTCGAGAGCGTTGCAAACCATCTGGCCGATGACTATCAGCTGGGGGAGAACGTGCGCGGCCTGGGTCTGCGGGTCATGCTCTCCAGTTACGTGCCCGACACCGTCCAGTGCGAGCCGACACTCCAGGCACTCACCGCCCATGAGCTGCGCTGGATGCGCACGGTGCGACTGCTCGCGCCCGGCGGCTTCCGCTTTCTGTGCGTGAGCTTTACGCTGCCGCTGCTGGTTGCCGGTCTTGCCCTGTGCGGTGCACATCCGCCGCTGCCGGCGCTGCTCCTCGCAGGCCTCACGCTCGCCTGCCGTCTCGCCCTGGCGGTGCTGGTGCGTAGCGGCCAACCGCTGGGCGCCCTCGCCGATCTGCTGCTCCTGCCGCTGCGCGACGCGCTGCTCTTGTGGACCTGGCTGCGCGCGCTTCTGACCTCGCGCGTAAGCTGGCGGGGAGGGGAGTTTGAGGTCGATCCGCACGGATTGATGCGCGGCACGCCCTAGAGTTCGCGCGGCGTGCGACGGGCGGCCTACATCGGCGGTCTTCTCGGGCTGGCGCTCCTGGTGTGGCTGCTGGCGCGCTCCGACCTCGCCGGCATCGCACGAGCACTGCGGCTCGGCGGCGCGGGACTTCTCTGGCTCGTGCCTTACCGACTGCTTTTCTTCGTGCTTTACGCCCTGGGCTGGGCCGTCTTGCTTGCGCCCTGTGACCCGACGCGGCGCGCGACGCTTCGCTTCCTCACCTGGGTAGCCACGGTGCGCGAAGGCATCGACCGGCTGCTGCCGGTAGCCAGTGTGGGTGGCGCGGTGGTCGCGGTGCGCCTGCTGCGCTGGCGTGGCATCGGCTTCGGCCCCGGGGCGGCCAGCGTGGTGGTGGAGGTCGTGCTGACACTGCTCGCGGTCTGGGTGTTCGCGCTCCTGGGCATGGCGCTGCTCGGCGGCGCGGGCCACACCGGGCTGGCACCGCTGGCGCTGACCGCGCTGCTTGCCGGCGGTGTCGCGTTGCCGGTGGGACTTGCGCTGCTGCTGCATTCCGGCGCGGTCTTTGGCCGCCTCGGGCGGGCACTGAGCGGCCTGCTCGGGCTGAGTCAACTCGTCCCCGGCGCACAGGCGCTCGATATGGCGGTGCGCGCGACGCTGCGGCGCTACACGGCGCTCGCGCTCTCGGGGACGCTGCAGCTGCTGGCGCTTGTGTCGGGCGCCTTCGAGGTATGGCTGGCGCTGCGCCTCTTCGGTCATCCGCTCGGTGCGCGCGAGGCGATCGTCATCGAGAGCCTGACGCAGGCCGCGCGGCACGTGGCGTTCATGGTGCCCGGGGCGCTCGGCGTGCAGGAAGGTGCGCTCGTCCTGCTCGGGGCATCCTTCGGGATCAACGCGGAGCTCGCCCTCGCGGTCTCGCTCGTCAAACGCCTGCGCGAGCTAGCCTGGGGCATCCCCGCGCTGGTCTCCTGGCAGTGGGAGGAGGGGCGCCGGCTCTCCTGTGCGCGCGGTCCGTGAGACCTGTCGGCTCATCGTGACGGCCGATGACTTCGGGCTCCGTTCCGCGCTCAACCAGGCCGAGCCGCTGAGGCCACCGATTCCGGGACCCCGCGCAGAGCAGCGTGGCGCGTGGGAGCTTGTAGCGCTCCTCGACCGTGCCGTCAGGGCAGCCGCCACGGGAATCCGGCGCGGCGGCTTCGAGGACTTATGATGGCGGGGGTCGGCACAGCGCGCGGTGGGTGCGCAGCCGCCTCGGAGGGTCAGCGCCGCAACCATGTCGTTTTCCGTGCTGCTCGTGGTGTTGGCTGGCGCGCTGCTGCACGCCAGCTGGAACCTTCTGATCAAGACCGGCAGCGATACGCGTCGCATGACCGCGTGGGTGTACTCGGGAGCCGGCGTCCTCGCCGCCGCCGCGCTGCCGTTTCTGCCGCCGCTGTCTGGCGCGGCGTGGCCGTATCTGGCCGCATCCGCAGGCGTCGAGGTGCTCTACGGGGTGCTGCTCGCGGCGGCCTACCAGATCGGGGACCTGAGCCTTGCCTACCCCCTGATGCGGGGCACGGCGCCCCTGCTGGTCGCCTTAGGCAGCGGAGTCTTCGTCGGCGAGCATCTTTCCCCCTCGGTATGGCTGGGCGTGCTCCTGGTATCGGGCGGGATTCTCCTCATGATGAGCGACGCCCGCCCCCATGGGCATGCCGGGGCGGCGACGCGTCTTGCGCTTCTCAACGCCCTCATCATTGCAACCTACACCATGATCGACGGGCTGGGTGTGCGCGCCTCCGGGCAGGCCCTCACCTACGGGGCATGGATCTTCCTCCTGACCGGCATTCCGTGGTTCATCTGGGCGCTGTGGCGTGACGGGCCGCGCCTGCCGTTGCGCGGACTGGCCATCGCAGGCGGCGGCGGCGCCTGCTCGCTCCTGTCCTATACGGCAGCGTTGTGGGCCATGACACGCGCTCCGGTCGCCGCGGTCGCGGCCGTGCGCGAGACCGCCATCGTTTTTGCGACCGCGCTCGGCGTGCTCGTGCTGCATGAGCGCGTGAGCCTGGCACGCCTCGCGGCCGTCCTCGCCATCGTCATCGGGGTGTGGCGCATCCGCAGCGGTTGAGAACGCGTTGCTCGCTCCCCTGTCACAAGCGGCGCCGCGCACGCCTCAGCCGCTGGGTACGGCTGCCTCGTGCGGTGCCTCCGCGCAGGCTGGCCGCACGAGCCCGGAGAAGAACACCCAGATGAGCACCGAACCGACCGCCAAGGCACCGAGGCTGAGAAATGCTGCCGGGTAGCCACTCCACTGCGCGATCCAGCCCCCGAGCGCCGGACTGAGGGAAGCGCCGACTCCTTGTGCGGCCATCACCGCACCCTGGCCGGCATTGACGCGTCCGGTGCCGTTCAGGATGCGCGCCACAAGGCCGGGCACCGCGACGCTCTGCAGTCCGGCGCCGACGCCATCGAGTATCTGTACCGGGAACACGCCCCAGCTCTTGATCAGCGCCGCGGCAAGCAGCGCACGTGACCGGCAGCGCCGCAAAAGAGATCAGGAGCACGAGCCAGTAGCCGCGCGTGCCGGCCATGCGCATGGCGATGAGGGCGGTGGCGATCATGGTGGTCTGTGCCACGACGATAGTTGCCGCGACCAAGGTCGCAGGGTCGCCCTGGCGGGCGGCCACCACTGCAAGCCCGTACAGGGGCAGCATAGCCGCATTACCCAGGTGGAAGAGGGCGAGGGCGGCGGCGAGCACCAGGAGCGGGCGGCAGCGAAGCAGCACCGACAGCGCGCTCACCGCATCGCTTGCGCCGCCCGCCCGCTGGCCGCGCGCGGCGCGATCGTCGATGGCACCGCGCGGGATACACAGTACGGAGACGATCGAGGCAACGGCGAAAACAAGGGCCAGCCAGAAGACCGCTGCTAGGCCGAACATCCAGCCGAGCAGGCCCGAAAGGCCAGCGCCGACCGCGTTGCCGGCGTGGTTATAAGCCTGATTGATGCCCAGCTGTCGCCCGAAGCCCTCCTGGCGAAACATGCCGAGCGTGATCCCGGCGACGGCCGGGCCGATGGCGGCGCCTGCGACCGCCGTGGCGATCTGCGAGGACACCACCGGCCAGAATGACTGCGAGATGAGCACCACCCCGGAGGCGAGCACCGTGGAAAGGCCGGTCACGACCACGAGGCCGCGTTTGTGGGGGGTACGATCGACCCACGCGCCGGCCGGAGTGGTCATGAGCACGCCGGCCACACCACCCACCGTCATGACCGAGCCGATCCACCCGCTCTGCCAGCCGTGGGCCAGGAGCCAGACACCAAGAAAGGGCCCGACTCCAGCCTGCATGTCGGCCATGGAGAAGTTGAGGGCCTGCAGTGCGCGGCGTCCCGGGCGTAACGGCCGGCAAGCGCAACGGTGCTTCATGAGGTCCTCCGCGCGTGCGCGCGCACGGGCTGGTCGGTTACTCCAGGGACGGTGCTGCCGGCGCCTGCCCAGGCGGCAGGGCCGCCGGCTTTGCAAGACGCTACGCGATGGGCGGCGCTGCGCCCGTCAGGGGCGCGGCTGACTTTCGTCGGACAGGGCTGAGTCCGCGCCAGTTTACGGCCGCTAGCGAGGCCGCTCGCCGTGCCGCGGCCGCGAAGAAAGCGCACGTAATTACCGAAGAGTAAACTCAAGCTATAACCTAGCAATAGTTGCTGCGGCGTTTGGCGCTCACTGCGGCGGCTCCTTAATCTTCATCGCTCCCTCGTCGCATTCCCGCGGCAGGAGCCGATGTACGCCAATCTCGTGCACTACGTCTGCAACGCGCAGTCCTATTGCTAAGGAGCGGATCGGCGCCCCGGGCGATGCGGCCCTGGATCGTAAGTCACCCCTCCATGCGGCCGGTGCGATCGTGGCTCCGGTCCAGATCGTCTGCGGCACCGGCGCCGGCGTGGTCCAAATGCCCAGTGCGAGAAGATGGCGCAGGCCCTGAAGTGTGCGGGCAAGCCGGTGACGCTGCTCTGCCGGCCGAGGATCACTGGCTCTCCCACGGTGAGAGCCGGATACAGCTCCTTAAGGCACTGGAGTCGTTCCTCCGGCGCGCATCTGTAGAAGCGGTGCCGCCCGTGACCGGGCGGCGGCACTCTGCTACGGTGCGGCGCATGGAGGCTGCGGCTGAATCGGCGCGTCCGATGAAGGATCTGCCGCTCGGGGACCGGCATGCAGCGGCGTGAGTTTCTCGCCACGCTCGGCCGCCTCTCGGCCGGCGCTTCAGCGCTCGCCCTCCTGCCGGCGGGTTTCTCGTGCCTGCGCGCGCAGGCTCTGCACGAGCACGCCGCGCAGCCGGGTGCGCTGCGCACGCTGTCGGCCGCTCAGCACGCACTGCTCGCGCGGATGGCCGATCTTCTCCTGCCTGCCACCGACAGCGTCGGAGCGCTCGATGTGGGCGTCGACCGCTTCATCGACCTGCTGCTGAGCGAGGCGATGCTCGAGAGCGCGCGCACGCGCTTCCTCGACGGACTCGAGGCCCTGGAGGCGCGCAGCCGCTCCGCACACGGTGCGCCTTTTGTCGCACTCAGCGCCGCAGAGCAGGCCGGATTCATCGCGGCGCTCGATGTGCACTGGCCACCGGCCAACCTCACGCACGCCGAGCAGGAGGCCCAGGCGCGCGCGCCCATGACCGCCGAGCGCGGCTTCGAGCAGCTCAAATACCTCGTCGTGTTCGGCTATTTCACCTCTGAGCCGGTGATGAAGGATCTCCTCGACGACCCGCTCATCCCGGGCAGGTATGACGGCTGTGTCCCGGTCTGAAGCTACCCGCTTCGATGCCATCGTCGTCGGCTCCGGAATCTCCGGCGGCTGGGCGGCGAAGGAGCTCACGCAGAAGGGACTGCGCACGCTTGTGCTGGAGGCCGGGCCCCCGATCGTGCCCGAGCGCGACTACGTGGAGCACGTGCGCGCCTATGCGCTCCCGTACCACGGCTACGGCAACCGCCGCCGCCTGAGCGCGCAGCAGCCGGTACAGTCCCTCACCGATGCCTGCGACGAGTGGAGCGGCAAGTTCTTCGTGAATGACCACGAGAACCCGTATTCCAACGATCCGGACAAGCCGTTCGCCTGGATCCGCGGCCGCCACGTGGGCGGCCGCTCGCTCATGTGGGGCCGTCAGGTATACCGCTGGAGCGATCTGGATTTCGAGGCGAACGCCAGGGAAGGCATCGCGGTCGACTGGCCGATCCGCTACGCCGACATCGCGCCCTGGTACAGCTACGTCGAGCGCTTCATCGGCGTGAGCGGCCAGGCCGAGGGCCTGAGCCAGCTCCCCGACGGGGAGTTCCTGCCAGCCATGGCGCTTAACTGCGGGGAGCTGCACGTGCGCGCCGCGATGGCGCAGCGCTTCGGCCGCGAGCGCCTCCTCACCATCGGCCGCTGCGCGATCCTCACCCGGGAGCATGAAGGCCGCGCGGCCTGTCACTACTGCGGGCCGTGTCAGCGCGGCTGTATCACGCACTCCTACTTCAGCAGCAACGGCTCGACCCTGCCTGCCGCCGCCGCGACCGGGCGGCTGACGCTGCGACCGAACAGCGTCATCGCCGAGGTCGTCTACGATGCGCGCACCGGCCGTGCGCGCGGCGTGCGCGGGGTGGACGCCGAGAGCGGTGCGGCAATCGAATTCCAGGGGCGGGTGGTGTTCCTGTGCGCCTCCGCACTCGAGAGCGCACGGATCCTGCTCAACTCAGCGAGCGCGCGTTTCCCGGCAGGACTTGCCAACTCCAGCGGCGAGCTCGGCCGCAACCTCATGGACCACTGTTTCGGGGCCGGCGCGATCGGGGGGCTGCCGGGGATGAGGCAGCACAAGACCTTCGGCCACCGCCCCAACGGCATCTACGTGCCGCGCTTCCGCAATGTGCGCGAACGGCACACGGATTTCGTGCGCGGCTATGGGTTCCAGGGCAGCGCCTCGCGCTGGGACTGGCGGCGCGGGGCGAGCACGCCGGGATTTGGCGCGGACTTCAAGCGCGCGCTGCTGCGTGACCCGGGCCCGTGGCGCTTCGGCATGGGCGGCTTCGGGGAATGCCTGCCGCGGCGCGAGAACTTCGTGAGGCTGGATCCGACCCTCAAGGACAAATGGGGCATACCTGCGCTGCACATTCAGTGCACTTACGGCCCGAACGAGCGGGCGCTGCTGAAGGACATGCAGCTGACGGCGGCTGAGATCCTCGAGGTCGCAGGCGCCACCCACATCCGTACCTTCGACGACGAGCTGCCCCCGGGGCTGTGTATCCACGAGATGGGCACGGCACGGATGGGGCGGGATCCGAAGACCTCGGTGCTGAATGGCTGGAACCAGACGCACGATGTGCCGAACCTCTTCGTCACCGACGGGGCGTGCATGACCTCTTCGGGCAATCAGAACCCGTCCATCACCTACATGGCGCTCACGGCCCGGGCCTGTGACTACGCGGTGCGGCAGCTCCAGCGCCGCGAGCTCTAGTGCGCGCTCTGTCGCGGCGCAGCTTGCTGCGTGCGGCCGGCGCGGCGCTGGCTTATACCGCAGTGAGGCCGAGCGGCACTGCCGCCACCCCCGTTCAGCGCGTGGCCGCAGGGCGGCTGCACCAGTCGGTGTGCCGCTGGACGCTGCCGGGCTCCTTGCCCGAGGTCTGTCAGCGCGTGCGGGCCCTGGGGCTTTCGGGCATCGATCTACTCTATCCGGAGGAGTGGGAAGTGGCGCGCGCGGCGGGACTCACCTGCTCGATGGGCTACGCCTCACGCCGCGAGTCTTTTATCGCCGAAGGCTTCAACAATCCTGCGCTGCACCCGCTCCTCGTCGGGGAGCTCACGGCGGCGATCCCGCGGGCCGCCGCCGCCGGGGTACCGAATCTGATCGCGATGTTCGGCAACCGCCGCGGACGCAGCGATGCGCAGGGGATCGCCAACTGCGTGGCCGGACTTAAGCAGGTGGCCCCGCTGGCCGAGGCGCACGGCGTGACGGTGTGTGTGGAGCTTCTGAACAGCAAAATCGACCACCCCGACTACCAGGGTGATCACACCGCCTTCGGCGCGGCCGTGATCACTGCCGTCGCCTCCCCGCGCGTGAAGCTCCTCTACGACATCTACCACATGCAGATCATGGAGGGAGATGTAATCCGCACGATCGGCGCGCAGCAGGCATTCATCGGGCACTTCCATACCGGCGGGGTGCCGGGGCGGCACGAGATCGATGCGACCCAGGAGCTCAACTATCACGCGATCGCGCAGGCGATTGCGGACGGCGGGTTTCAGGGCTTTGTCGCGCACGAGTTCAAGGCGCGCGGTGAGCCTTACGCGGCACTCGCGGCAGCCTGCCGCATCTGCAGCGTGTGAGTGCTCGATTCCGCGCGGGCTGCGGGGCAATGGGGGCTGAGCGGGCCTTCCCGGGGCGGCGCTTGGCGGCTGTAGACTTCCCACTCTGCTGAGCACCGCAAAGGGGCAGGACCATGATCGACCGAGTCGGAGCTCCCGCCCTCGCCACCGCCGCTCTCCTTCTCGCGCTGCCATCGGCTGCCGCCGCACCTGTGGGCGGGACGCCGCATTTGCGCGCGGACGGCACGGCCACGGCTGCGGATGTCGCGATCCCGTATTCGGAGCTCGCCTCACCCGAGGCGCGGGCTCTGTTTCCGAAGATCATCGCGGCCGGGTCCAAGGCACCGCCGCTCGATGGCCCGATAGCCGACAGCCGCGCCTTCTATGACCGGATCAACAGCGACCGCGCGGCACGCCTGGCGCGCCTGTACCCGGTCAGGACCCGCGCAGCGCGCATCGCCGGGGTCGGGGTAGACATCGTCACCCCGGCGGCGGGTATCGCGCCGGCCAACCGCCGGCACGTTCTCATCAACCTGCACGGCGGCGCATTTCTTTGGGGCGCGCACAGCGGCGGGCTCGTCGAGTCGATCCCGATCGCCTCTCTGGGGCGGATCGAGGTGGTGAGCGTCGACTACCGCGAGGGGCCGGAAAATACTTTCCCGGCGGCAAGCGAGGACGTCGAGGCGGTGTACCGGGAACTGTTGAAGGATCATGCCCCGACGGCGATCGGCATCTACGGCTGCTCAGCCGGGGGTGCGCTCACCGCGCAGGCCGTGGCGCGCTTTCTCACCGACAAGCTCCCGGTCCCGGGCGCGATCGGCACCTTCTGCTCCTCCCTGGTCGATCTGGGCGGGGATTCCTCCTACGTGGGCCCGCTGCTGAATGGCCAGGGCGTGCCGGCGCAGCGCCTGAGCCTCACCGCACTGCCGTATTTCCATGGCGTCGATGTCAAAAGCCCGCTGGTGCAGCCCGGGCTGTCTGCGGCGCTGCTGGCGGGCTTTCCGCCGACGCTCCTCATCACCGGGACGCGCGATGGGGCGATGAGCTCGGTGCTCCACAGCCATGCGCTGCTGGTGCGCGCGGGCGTGCCCGCCGAACTGCACGTGTGGGAGGGCATGTGGCACTCGTTCTTCTCTGACCCGGAGATCCCGGAATCGAAAGAGGCCTACGACACCATCGTGCGCTTTTTTGCAAGAAACCTGCACGACTGACAGGTCACGCGTCAGCGCGCGCTGGCACTCGCGCCGCAGGACTGCTGAACCAACTGACCGCTGGCGGCAAAAAGCCGTACTCATTCCGGAATGACATAGCCCGGCGGGAGCTGGCCAATCATGATGGTCTGGTGGCAGGCGCGCTCGCGGATACGCCAGCCCGCGGCGCTGCGCACCAGGCGGTCGAGGTAATAACCCGCATTGGTGATCACCTCCTGCGATCCATCGGCGGTGCGGCGCCCCATGGGCGCGCTGAAATAACACCGGGAGCGAGCCTCGTCCCCGTCGAGCTCGATGGCGATGTTGGTGATGTGATGCAGGTTGATGGGCCAGGGGGCGAGCGCCCGGTCGAGCCACTCCAGTGTGGGCCGATAGGGACCTTTCCTGCCGCCGGTGCTGGTGTAATCGATGGTCGCATCCGGGGCGAACACCTGGTCCATCAGCTCCCACCGCCGCTGATCGACCATCCAGGCGTAGGTGTAGAGCAGCTGCTCGATTGCGTAGCGGTCCTCGTGCGCGCTGGATCCGGCCATAGACGCTCCCCGGTAGGTCCCGGTATCGGGACACGAATAAGTGTGCCTCAACTTTGACCGCGGCGTGCAGATCGGTGGGCGCAAAGGCGCCCCGCGGCGCCGAAGGCACGACTCCGCATGCGCTGCCGCGCAGCGCGCCTGGAAGCGCGAGCGGCCAAAAAAGCGGCAGCTCCGCCGGCTGTGTCGCGGGCCGGGCGATTCGCGTAGCATCTTTCCGGGCGGCGTACGGGGGTGGTGTTCACGATGGTTCGGTTCACGGTTAACGGCCAGCCACAGAGCGTGGAGGCTGCGGCAGATACGCCGCTTTTGTGGGTGCTGCGCGATCACCTCGGGCTCACCGGCACAAAATACGGCTGCGGGCTTGCCCTGTGTGGCGCCTGCACCGTACACATCGACGGCGCCGCCGTGCGCTCCTGCCAGCTGCCGCTCGCAGCGCTCGAGGGCAAGGCGGTCACGACCGTCGAGGGATTGTCCGCGGACCGCACCCACGCCGTGCAGCGCGCCTGGATCGAGCTCGACGTGCCGCAGTGCGGCTATTGCCAGTCGGGCCAGATCATGTCGGCGGCCGCGCTCCTGGCGGGCAATCCGACCCCCAACGACAGCGACATCGATGCGGCGCTCGCCGGAAACATCTGCCGCTGCGGCACCTACGTGCGCATCCGCAAGGCCGTGCATCGCGCGGCCGAGATCCTGCGCGAGCCCGGGAAGGCATGAGCGGCGCGCGCCTCGGGCATTCGCGCCGCGTCTTCCTGCAGCGCGCCGCCGCCGCAGGCGGCGGCCTGGTGCTCGCTCTCACGCTGCCGCCTCTGAAGGGCGGCACGCGCGCGGCAGCGCGCGCGCAATCGAGCCAGATCAACGCGTGGCTGCAGATCGCAGCGGATGATTCCATCACCATCCTGGTCGATCGATCGGAGATGGGGCAGGGGGTCTACACCGCTCTGCCCACCCTCATCGCCGAGGAGCTCGAAATCGAGCCCGCCCAGGTCACGGTAGTGGCCGCCCCGGTCGGCGAGGCGTACGTGAACGCCCTGAACGGCGGCCAGATCACCGGTACCAGCAACAGCGTGCCGGAAGCCTGGGAGAAGCTGCGCAAGGCCGGCGCGCAGGCGCGCACCATGCTCGTTGCCGCGGCCGCGCAGCGCTTCGGTGTGACGGTAGCCAGTTGCCGCGCCCGTGCCGGCCGCGTCCTGGACGCCAACGGCCGCAGCGCCAGCTACGGTGAGCTGGCGGGGGCCGCCGCGCGGCTGCCGGTGCCCAAGGACGTGGCGCTGAAGCCGGCGAGCGAGTTTCGCTTGATCGGCAAGCCGCTGGCGCGGCTGGATACGCCGGCCAAGGTGGACGGCAGCGCGCAGTTCGGGCTCGACGTCAAGCTCCCCGGGATGCTGTATGCGACGATCGCGATGCCGGCAGAGCTCGGCGCCACGGTGGGCTCGGTCGATGCCGCGGCGGCGCTCGCGCTGCCCGGGGTACGGCGCGTGCTACCCACCCCGGATGCGGTGATCGTCATCGCCGAGCACTTCTGGCAGGCGAAGAAAGCGCGCGACGCCTTGAAGATCCTCTGGCGCAGCGGCCCGAACGCGCGGCTGGACAACACGGCGATCTGGGCGCAGATCAATGCAGGCGCGACCAAACCAGGCCTCTCGGCGCTTACCAGTGATGATGTCTCGGCGGCGCTCAAGGGCGGCAATGCCGCGGCAGCGCTCAGCAAGGCGGCGAAGACCCTGGATGTCGTCTACGAGCTGCCCCTGCTCGCGCACGCGACCATGGAGCCGATGAACTGCACCGCCGACGTAAAGCCCGGACGCTGCGATGTGTACGTCGGCACGCAGGTGCAGGCGCTCACTCAGTCGACGGCCGCCGCGGCCGCGGGCCTCAAGCCCGAGCAGGTGAATGTCTTCACGACGCTGCTCGGCGGCGGCTTCGGCCGGCGTCTGGAGGTGGATTTCGTGCCGGCGGCGGTCATCGCCTCCAAGGCCGTCGGCGCACCGGTGAAGCTCGTGTGGACGCGTGAGGACGACATGACGCACGACGCCTTCCGCCCGCCCGCGCGCGAGGCGGTGCAGGCCGGCCTCGACGCGCAGGGCCGGCTCAGCGCCTGGGCGCTGCACGTCACCAGTCCCTCCATCACCGGCCGCTTCGATCCGACCAACAAGGATCCGTTCGATTCGGTGATCGAGTACGTGCAGAACTTTCCTTACGCGGTCGGCAACTTCGATCTGCGCTACACGCGCCAGGAAATCGGCTTCAACGTCGGCTACTGGCGCTCGGTCAGCCATACCCCGAACTGCTTTGCGATCGAGAGCTCGATCGACGAGCTCGCGCACCTGGCCGGAAAGGATCCACTGGCGTTTCGCCGCGAGCTGCTCGCCGGTAAGCCACGGCATCTGGAAGTGCTGCGGCTCGTCGCTGAGCGCGCCAACTGGGGCCATGCGCCTCAGGGTCATTACCAGGGGCTGGCCTTCATGGAGGGCTACAGCTCGTATATCGCCCAGATCGCCGAGCTCTCGATCGAGAGCGGCCGCCTGAGAGTGCACCGCATCAGCTGCGTCATCGACTGCGGGCAGACCGTGAACCCGCGCATCGTCGAGTCGCAGCTCGAAAGCGCCATCGTGTACGGCCTCAGCGCGGCACTGTGGGGTGAGATCACGCTGCGCGCCGGCTGTGTGCAGCAGCGCAATTTTAATGACTACCGGGTGATGCGCCTGGATGAGCTGCCCGCACTCGACATACACATCATTGCCAGCACCGAGAAGCCGGGCGGCATCGGTGAGACCGGCGTGCCGTGCGTTGCCCCGGCGCTGTGCAACGCGATCTTCGCGGGAACCGGCAAGCGGCTGCGCTCGCTTCCGATCGCAGCTCACTCACTCACCTAGGAGCGGGCGAGCGGCGCGGTCATCGTCGAGCTAGCCCTTTACGCCTCGGCAGAAGCAATGAGAGCGCCATTCGCTTCGCGTCATCGCCTTGGGCTGCCCGGCGCGGCCGACCTTGGCGTTCGCCTTCTCATTAAGCCGACTCCGGCAAGGCCGAGGCCAAGCAGCACAAGCGTTGCGGGTTCGGGGACTGCCAGCGGCGCAAGGCCGGGCGAGAAGACAACCGTGCCGTCAAAATCCAGAGCAGACGAGGGGTTCCCGTAGACGAATCCGGCCCCCCCGGCAGAGGCTTCAACGAACCAGGCTTCACTGTCTCCTGATGATGCGCACAGGCCGGCCTCGCAGTCGTTGCCAAACAGGATTCCCGTCATGGCGCCCGCTGCACTGAACCCCAATGCGCCCGTATTGGCGGTGGAAGAGGAATAGCTGATCCCGTCCCACGTGAACGACAGAGCGGTGAGAAGCCCAGGTTGATTCACCCAGCCGCCCTGCGCCGGAGCAATGCTGCTGTCGAAGGTGAAGCTACCGTTCGCGACGTCCCCGCGCAGCGGTCCATCGCTGGCCGTGACGGTGAAGTCGTAGGTAACTGGATCGGAGCGCGCAATGTCGCTAAGGCCCGCGAGGCACAACGTGAGGCAGCTGAGTATCCAAGTTTTCATCGGGATCCCGTCTGTTCTGCCCAGGCGAGGCAACTAGCACACCGGCATTGTGACTTAAACGAGGCCGGAGCGCTGCTGCGGCATCGCAGCCCTGCTGCTTGCCTGCAGGGCAGCGCCACCGCGTCGTCGGTACACAAAACGCACCGGCGGCCTCTTCATGTCGGGGCAGCTTGCGTCTTGGTATTGCTCGCTTCGGCGATTGGCTGATGCATCGTTCGCGGTGCTAGGGCCGTGAGTTACTCTCTAACTGCTGGGGAGAGCTCGTTCGGTGCTTCGCGCGGCAGTCTCGGGCGCGAGACCGCCGCTGCGCCGGGGTAAGGGCTAGCATCTCCAACGGTGGTTTGAAGAATTGGCGGGGAGCAATCGCATGGTAGTCGCTCAGCGCGCACCCTTTCTAGGCAGGATCTTGCTCATGGCCGCTGCTGCTTGTGCCGCCTCTGAGCTGGCCCGGTCCAGCCCGGGCACCGCCGCCAGGGACGGTATGTATTTTCCCGTGCCGGTCACACAGTCAGAGACCGACGAGTACACCAGTTATGAGCTCCTGGCACCGGAAACCGCCAGTTTCCGGATCCGCTATGAGGTGACCGCAACCACCGCGGGAGCCCGCTATTTTTACAATCCGATCCGCAAAGGCAGCGTGGCGAGCGATGAGAGCGTCCTCGATGCCATGCGCGGCAGCGCGCTGCCCTTCGAAGTGGTGAGCGGGAGCGAGGCACGCAAGGATCCGCTCATGCCCGATGCGGATGCAGCGACCGACTACATCAAGGTGACCCTGCCGCGTGCGGTGCCCGAGCGCGGCCAGAGCCGGCTTTTGATCCTGAAAACCTATCGGGATCCCAAGAGCTACTACCTCGAGGGCAAGACCTTAGTGTTCTCGCGGCCGCTCGGGGTCAAGCGCAACAAGGTCGTGCTGCCGCCCGGTTACGAAGTGGTGAGCCTGAGCGTGCCCTCGCAGGTGCGCACCGAGCCCGGACGGGCGCATCGCCGTCAGCTTCCTGCATGCGGGAGCCGGGGAGGCACCGCTCGAGCTGCGCGCCGTGAGGGATGCGGCGGTGGGGCCTGGAGCGACGCCGCGGGCGCCAACTGCGCAGCGCAGCTGGGAGGCACCCTTTCCCGGGCAGACCGAAGAGGAGCGTCTCGCGGAGCGGGCGCATGAGGACCGCGAGATCGTCTATTTCCTGCAGCAGCCGCAGACGCACGCCTTCATGCTCTACCACGATTACACGGAGAGCCGACCGGGAGTGAACGGCTACGCCAACGTGGTACGGCCGGGCAGCGTTGCGAGCCACCCCTCCGCGACCATCCTCGATACCGGCGAGCAGCTGTCGGTGCGTGAGATGAGCGGGGCTGCGCTCATCGAATCGAAGCTCAACGTCGGCGAGAGCGTCGAACCTCAGGCCCATGTGGTCGTGATCCCGTTCGCGGCGATACAACCCGGTCAGAGCCTGCGGCTACGCATCGCCGAGACCTACACCGCAGCGGCCAGCTATCGGCTGGAAGGGGAGGACCTGGTTTTCGACCGCAGTCTCGGACGCCCCCGTAATGCCGTGGTGCTGCCCTCCGGCTGGTACCTCACCTTCAGCTCCGTACCGGCCACTGTGAGCCAGCTCCCGGACGCACGCATCCGCCTGGACTACTGGGACGACCGGCCCGAGGCCGTGGACGTCCTTTTGAAGGCACGGCGACGCGCACTCGCAGGGGCCCCCTGATGCGCGCGAGCCATTGAGGGTCGCCGGGGCGGTCCGGGAGGTTGTATGCGTATCGGCGTGCTCGGCTCCGGACTGATCGGAGGCAAGCTCGGAACGGTGTTCGCGCGCGCCGGGCACGAGGTCGTGTTCAGCTATTCACGCAGGGCACGCAAGCTTGAGCAGCTGGCGCGCCGCGCCGGCTGGGGCGCGCGCGCTGGCACGCCGGCCGAGGCTGCCGCGGGGGCCGACGTCGTGCTGCTGGCGGTGCACTGGCTGCGTGTCGATGAGGTTCTGGCCCAGGCGGGGAAACTGGCCGGAAAGACCGTGGTGAGCTGCTCACTGCCCATGAGTGCGGATGACAGCCATCTGGTGATCGGCCACCAGAGCTCCGGAGCGGAAGTGCTGGCACACAGGATCCCGGATGCCAGGGTGGTATCGGCTTTCAGTACCGTCCCGAGCGAGGTGCTGTTGCCGGTATTCGCGCGGCGGCGGCGCCGCACGCGGCCGGAGCTGGTTTACTGCGGGGATCATGCGGGGGCCAAACGCAGCGCCGCACGCCTGATCCGCGATGCCGGCTTTCACCCGGTAGACGTCGGCGGGCTGTCCGCGGCGCGCTATGTCGAGCCATTCTCCCTGCTGATCGCGCAGATTGCCTACGGGGGCCGGGGCAGTGCGGGACTCGCCTATCACCTCGAGCGCTACCCGATGCGCGCGAAGTGAAAGCGCTCACTATCGAGACGTAGCCTCGCGCCCCCGGCGCCACAGGGCGCGCGATGGCTCAGTCATACCAGCCCGGCGATTTGATCGCATTCTTCATGAAGGCCGTGCTGTGTCCGATCCACAGCTGTGCGTTCTGCGACTTCAGGAAGCGCTCGATCGACTCGCGCGAGGCGGGCGTGCCGGCGGTTTCCTCTTCCTTAGGCATGCGGTGCAGCGGGCGCTCTTCGGCATAGTGGTACAGGTCACCCGAGAGCACGACGCCACCGGTGTGGGCAAGCTTCACAAAAAGCGCCTGGTGGCCCGGGGTGTGTCCCGGGGTGAATTTGAGCACCACGGTGCCGTCACCGAAGACGTCGTGGTCGCCCACGAACACCTGTTTGCGTGACTGCGCCAGCGCCGAATAAAGCGGCAGATACTGCTTCTCGGCCTTGGGACCGAACATGAACTCGAGCTCGGCCTTCTGCGTCAGCCAGACCGAGCCGGCATAGTCGTTGGCATTGCCAACGTGGTCGAAATGGGAATGGGAGATGGCGAGAAAGGTGATGTCGGCGGGCGTGACGCCGATGTCGGCGAGCTGGCCGCGCAGCGTGTTGAACTTGATCTGCCCGTAACCCCCGTCGACATTCTCCCACAGCGGCCGTCCGACCAGGCGATCGGACAGTCCGGTATCAAAGAGGAGGATGCCCTTGGGATGGATCACCAGGAAGCAGGGCACCGACATGTTGGTGTCGGCAACCTCCTCGCGCGTGAGGTTGTAATCCTCGGGACGGTTGTAGACGAGCGTGCCGCAGTCGATGACGTAGAGCCGCACCGAGGTGACCTTCGGCAGAGGTGCAAAGCCGCTCGGGCGGGCCGCGGGTACCTCCGCCGCCGACACCGCTTTGAGCAGTGCGGCTGTGAGCGCCAGCACGAGCAGCACAGCGTGCGCCGGCCTTGTGCGGCGGTTATGGGCGGGCATCGAGGACACGAATGTCAACGGCGTCTCCTGGGGATCCGGGTGTGGCGGTCATGGTAGATCCGAACGGCGCCCGCCGCCAGGCAAGCGCGCGCGGTTCAGGCGCGGGGGCTTGCGCTTGAACGATGAACACCGGCCGGCGAGGGGAGCTCCCGGGCGGGAAGCGGCCGTGGTGAATTGTTCAGCGCCGGCGGAATAGGGCACACTTTGCGTGACGGCCGCGCCGGCCGTGAGTCCCAGGAACACTGCGTATGACGGTGCCGAAGGGAGCGCAGCCCGAGGTGGTTCCGCAGCCTGTGCTCGCGCCGCTGACGCGCGCGGCCATTTTTCTGGTCGCGTGCATCAAGCCCGACCCGCAAAGCTGCGCGGCCGTTCGCGCGCTCCTCGGTGATCTGCCGGGGATTTATCGCGCGGTGGATTTCCGGCGCATCGAGTCGGCGCTCTCCTGTGTCGTGGCGGTCGGCTCGGAGGCGTGGGACAAGATCTTCAAGGGGCCGCGTCCCAAGGAGCTGCACCCGTTTCGCGAGATCCGCGCGGGCGAGCGTCACGCCGTGGCGACTCCCGCCGATGTGCTGTTTCATATCCGTGCGCGCGAGATGGATCTGTGTTTTGAACTCGTCGCGCAGATCATGGAGCGGATCGGGGGTGCCGTCGCGTCCGTGGACGAAACTCACGGCTTCCGTTACTTCGACGACCGCGACCTGTTGGGATTCGTCGATGGCACGGAAAACCCGCGCGGCAACGTGGCGCTGGATTCCGCGCTGGTCGGCGCTGAGGATGCGCAATTTTGCGGCGGCAGCTACGTCATCATCCAGAAGTATCTGCACGACGTCGGCAAGTGGAATGCGCTCTCGACTGAGGAGCAGGAGCGCATCATAGGGCGCAGAAAGCTCTCAGACATCGAGCTCAGTGATCAGCTCAAGCCCGCCTCAGCGCACAACGCGCTGACTACGATCGAGGAGGAGGGGCGCGAGGTGAAGATCCTGCGCGACAACATGCCCTTCGGCCAGCCGAGTCGCGGTGAGTTCGGCACCTATTTCATCGGCTACTGCTGCACGCCGCGCCATACCGAGCAGATGCTGGAGAACATGTTCGTCGGCAG
Source organism: uncultured Pseudomonadota bacterium (assembly GCA_963825385.1). Classification (GTDB taxonomy): domain Bacteria; phylum Pseudomonadota; class Gammaproteobacteria; order Steroidobacterales; family Steroidobacteraceae; genus 13-2-20CM-66-19. The sequence goes on from CAWGSX010000003.1 coordinate 1,556,351, forward strand.
GCCGCCGGGAAATTATGACCGGCTGCTGGATTTCAGCCGCGCCGTGACCGGCAGCCTGTTCTTTGCGCCGTCCGCGACCTATCTGGAGACTCTGGACCAAGGCGCTTGAGCACAGGGCGCTCCGCGGCGAGGCGCAACCCGTGTCGCAGGTAAGCGCGGGCATCCTGCTTTTCCGGCGGATGAGCGCGGGAGCAGAGGTTCTCCTGGTCCATCCCGGCGGTCCTTTCTGGGCAAAAAAGGACGACGGGGCCTGGTCGGTGCCGAAGGGCCTGGTGGGTGTGGGCGAGGATGAGCTCGCCTGTGCACGGCGGGAGTTCACGGAAGAGACCGGCTTCGAGCTCGCCGACCCGATTGCCGCTGAGGATCTCGGCAGCTTTCGCCTGCCGAGCGGCAAGCGTCTGCACGTGTGGGCGGTCGCAGGTGACTGTGACCCCGCACGCCTGCGCAGCAACCTCTTTGAGATGGAATGGCCGCTGCGCTCGGGCCGCAAGGAGCGGTTCCCCGAGGTAGACCGCGGCGCCTGGTTCGCTCGGGAAACGGCGCTGCGCAAGATCGCGGGTGGACAGCGGCCGGTCATCGAGAAGTTCTACGCGGACCTACGTGCCGGCAGCAGCCCCGGGGGTTGACGGCTCGGAAACCTGTCTCCCCATTCTCTTGACAATACTTTGCTCGCAGCGCTCGCGCAGGGTGCTGACGCGGCTCACTTTGGCGGGGCGCTCAGCTAGACTTGCGCGGCTCGACGCAGACTGGAAACTTTTAGGGAGCTGCCATGCGCGGACTGTTCGCCGGATCCTGTTTCGCCGCCGTCATCTGCCTGAGTGTAGGTACCGCGCTCGCAGCTCCGGGCGACAATGCCCCACCGGATAAGAAAGCGGGCGAGCCGGGCGAGCGCGCCGAAGGGCACCGCTTCGAGCCCTTCAAATCCGAGTCGGTAACCACCAATGCCAGTGTCACGATCGCCGGACGCGCCGTTGCGTACGAAGCCATCGCCGGTACGCTCATCGTGCATCCGAAGGGATGGGACGACGTGCCGCGCGATCCGGGGGCCGAAAAAGCCGCGCCTGGCGGCGCGGAAAAAGCCGCTGAGCCGGACAATCCGAGCGCGCAGGCATCGATGTTCTACGTGGCCTACCTCAAGAGCGGCCCGGGCCCGCGCCCGCTGACGTTCTTCTATAACGGCGGTCCGGGCTCCTCCACGATGTGGCTGCACCTCGGGGCATTTGGCCCGCGGCGCATCCTCACTGCCACGGACGCACACACCCCGGCCGCGCCTTACTCCCTGGTCAACAACGCCTATAGCCTGCTTGATGCGACCGACATGGTGTTCATCGATGCACCGGGCACGGGCTTCAGCCGCATTGCCGGGAAGGACAAGGAGAAGGCTTTCTTCGGGGTCGATCAGGATGCTTACGCTTTCAGCGAGTTCATCTCGCAGTTTCTCACCAAGTACGGGCGCTGGAACTCGCCGAAGTATCTGTTCGGAGAAAGCTACGGCACGCCGCGCTCGGCGGTCGTCGTCAACCAGCTGGAGTCCGAGCGTTCCGTCGATGTGAACGGTGTGATCCTGCTGTCGCAGATTCTGAGCTTCGATCTCAGCCCGGACCGCCCGACCAACAATCCCGGGGTCGATCTGCCGTACCAGACGTCGCTGCCGACCTACGCGGCGACCGCCTGGTACCACCACAAGCTGTCCGCCGAGCACCCCGACCTCGAGGCGTTGCTCACCGAGGTGGAGCAGTTCGCGATGGGCGATTACGCGCGCGCACTGGCGGCCGGGGAGACACTCGATGCCGCCGAGCGCAACGCCGTGGCCGCAAAGCTCCACGACTACACCGGGCTGCCGCTCGACTATATCCTCAAGGCCGACCTGCGCATCGACGGAGGCGAGTTCCGCAAGACCCTGCAGGAGGATGACGGTCTCACCACCGGACGTCTCGACTCGCGCTTCTCCGGCCCGGACCTCGATCCGCTCAGCCAGCGCGCCGAGTACGATCCGCAGGCGAATGCTCTGAGCTCGGCCTACGTCAGCGCCTTCAATGACTACGCCCGTCGCGAGCTGCGCTGGGGCGCTGACAAGATCTTCAAGCCGAGCATCCAGACGTTCCGCACCTGGAATTTTGCCCACCAGCTCCCGGGACAGCAGGAGGCGTTCTCGGCGCGCCAGGGTACGAATGTCATGCCCGACCTCGCCAACGCCATGAAGCTCAATCCCAATCTCAGGGTGCAGCTGAACGCCGGGTACTTCGATCTGGCGACGCCGTTCTATCAGGGCGTCTACGAGATGCACCATCTGCCGATACCCGCGAAGCTGCAGGGCAACATCGAGTATCGCTTCTACGAGTCCGGCCACATGGTGTACGCCAAGGATGCCTCGCTCCATCAGCTGCACGACAACGTGGCCGACTTCATCCGTCGTACCAGCAATCTGAGCGGCAACTGAGCGCGGACGGGGCTGCCGAGCTGAGCCGAGCTGTGGCAACGCGGCCGCGCTTGCGGGCGGCGCTGCCGGCGCGCTTGCGGCCGCATTGCGCGAAAAAAATGGCTACCGATCGGCTAAACTGCCGCGCTTTGACGCGCGCGAAAGGCAAGCGAACGTGGCCAGAGGCGGAGGCAGCGGCTTCGGACTTTCGGACCTCAGCCGGATATCACACGGCAAGGGCTCGTACGTCTACGATCAGTCCGGCAAAGCCTATCTGGATGGCTCGGGCGGCCCTGCCGTCTTTTGCCTCGGACATGCGCACCCGGAGGTGAACGCGGCGATCAGCGAGCAGCTCGCGTCGATCGCCTACGCCTACCGGTATCTGTTCTCGAGTGCCGCGCTCGAAGGGCTGAGTGAACTGATCCTGCGGGTATCGGGGCGCTGCTTCCGCGACGTTATCTACAGTTCGGACGGCTCGGAGGCGGTCGAATCGGCGCTCAAGGTAGCGCTGCAGCACTTTGCGGCCAGGGGCCAGATGAAGAAACGCCGCTTCATCGCGCGGCAGCGCTCCTGGCACGGCAATACCCTCGGCGCCCTGTCCGTCTCGGGCTTCGCGGCGCGGCGCCGTGCGTTCGAGGGGAGTCTGCTGGATGTAACCTTCGTATCCGCGGCCAACACGTACCGGCCGCCGGCGGGGTGCGCTGTGGATTCGATCAGCACTCACCTGGCGCAGGAGCTCGAGCAGGCCATTGTGGCAGCCGGCCCCGAGCATGTGGCCGCGTTTATCTTCGAACCGGTGGTCGGCGCCGCCGGTGGCGTCGTGCCGGCGCCTCCGGGGTATGCGGCTGCGGTGCAGGCGGTCTGCCGCAAGTACGACGTGCTCCTGATCGCCGATGAGGTCATGTGCGGCGCCGGGCGCACGGGTACCTGGCGTGCGCTCGAACATGATCAGGTTGTGCCCGACATCATGAGCATCGCCAAGGGGCTGGCGGGCGGCTACATACCACTCGGCGCCACCCTGGTGGCTGAGCGCGTCGCAAAGCCCATCCTCAGCGAAGACGGCGCGTACCTGACCGGCCACACCTTTTCCGGGCATACGGCAGCCTGCGCAGCCGGCCTTGCGGTGCAGCGGATCATCGAAAGAGACTGCCTTCTCGAGCGTGTGCGGACCGCGGGAGCGCAATTCCAAAGCGCGCTGCGCGAGTCACTCGGCAGATTCGCGGAGGTGGGTGATGTGCGCGGGCGGGGTTACTTCGTCGGTATCGAGCTTGTAAAGGACGCCAAGACTCGCGCGCCTTTTCCACAGGAACGCCGCCTCAGCTACGACATCGGACAGCGCGCATTCGCGGACGGGCTCATCTGCTATCCCTGCTCGGGTAACGTGGACGGGGCGGCGGGGGACACCGTCATTCTCGCGCCGCCCTACAACGCGACCGATGCCGAGCTCGAGGAGATCGTCCACAAGCTCAGCAAGGCAGTCGGCACCGCACTCACCGCGCGCTGACCGGGCGCTGCGGACTTAGCTGCGCTCAGCGCCCGCCGCACCCCGACGGAGTCCGAGGCGGGAGCGGGTCTCCGCAGCCGAGAGCACTCGGGCGCCAAGGGACTCCACGATCAGCACAGCGCGCTCCACGAGCTGGGCGTTGGTGGCCAGAACTCCCTTCTCCAGGTACAGGTTGTCTTCGAGGCCGACACGTGGATTACCGCCCAGGAGCACGGTCTGGGCCACCATCGGCATCTGCATGCGGCCGACGCCGAAAGCGGACCACACGACACCGGGCGGCAGCGCCTGACGCATGGCCAGCATCGCCGCAGGTGTGGCGGGGGCGCCGAAGCGCACGCCCAGACAGAGTTGAAAGAGCGCACTCGCCTCGAGACGGCCTTCCTTCATGAGCTCCCGAGCGAGCTCGATGTGGCCGAGCTCGAATACCTCGACCTCCGGGCGCACGCCGCAGTCGTGGTAGGCTTGCGCCATCTGCCGCAGAAAGCTCGGACTCGTTCCGTAAAGGGACTCGTCGAAGTTGAGTGAGCCGCAGTCGAGCGTGCCGATTTCCGGGCGCAGTTCCAAGATGTGCGCGATGCGCTCCAGCGGGCCGACAAAATCGGTACCCGCGGCAAACTCCAGCGGCCGCTCGGCCGGGCCAAAGAGCAGATCGCCCCCCATGCCGCCCGTCAGGTTGATGATCACATCCGGGCTCGCACCGCGCACGCGTTCGTAAAGCTCCCGGAAGAGGGCAGGGTCGCGACTCGCCTTGCCGGTGCCGGGGTCGCGCACGTGCAGATGCACGATGGCCGCCCCGGCGCGGTGAGCCTCGATCGCAGCGGCAGCAATCTGCGCGGGCGTCACCGGGACGTGAGGCGACTTGGCGGCCGAATCACCCGATCCGGTGACGGCGCAGGTAATGAAGACAGCATCGTTCATCATGAGCTTCTCCGCGATGTGGCTCCATCGGGCCGCGCGCCCGCAACAGGCACCGGCTTACGGTCCGGCTGGCAAAGGGACCCCGCTGCCTGACACCGAGCGAGTTGGCGCAACCCGGATGCCGGGGCATTATGCCAATCCGGTTGATACTGCTTAAGCGAGGCACGACCTCGTGCGAGACGACGCCTCGCGGGCAGATGCCTCAGGCGCCAGTCAGCACCGCAGCCGCAGCGTCGCGCACGCCCCTTAAGCCACGATCCGCTGGGCCGACCGGGTAGCCACCCAAGTCTGCCAGCTTGCGTGCGATCTCATTCGGGCGCAGCACGAAATCCACACAGCCGGTGTCGATCGCGTTGATGGGCATGCTGGGGAAGCGTGCCGACCCGGGATACTGTGCGAGGGTAGTGCCGCCGTGCCGGTGGATGGCCTGCAGACCGGAAGCGCCGTCGGAGCCTTCGCCCGACAGAACCACGCCGATTGCCTCGCCGTCGCTGTCCTCGGCGAGGGAGCTGAACAGAACGTCACCCGGATTCGGAGAGCCTGCCTTGGGCGTCACATGAAAGCGCCCCCCCATCATCGTCAGGGTCGCGTTCGGAGGGCAGACGTAGACGCAGCTGCGCTGCGGGGCCGCACCGTCCTCGGCGCGTTTGACCAGGCGGGAAGTTCTTTGAGCGAGAGCGGCACACAGCAACTCTTCCCGGGTCGCATCGAGCCGCTGAACGATAATCAGGGCTGCGCCACAGGCGGACGGCAGAGCCGACAGCAGTTCGGAGACGGGCTCCAGATCGCCTGCGGAGAATGCCACGGCTACCACGGGAAACTTATCCATGGCTGCTCAAGCGGCCCATCGCCGTTGCACTCGCCGGATGGGTTCTTGCGGTCTGGTTCTCATACAGCGTCTTGCGGTGCTCGCTAGGCGTATTTGCGCCGCAGCGTCGCGCGTACATGCGACGCCGTCAGGAGAGCCAGATACGAACGCACCTTGGCGCCGGGTTCGAGCCGGGAGAATTCCTTCGTAAACAGATCGCGGACCTCCGCAAGCGGCGCCCCGGTACGATCGCTCAGACTGCTCACTGCCCGCTCGTGCCGCACCGACTCTTGGTCGGCTTCCGAAAGTGAGCTCATCGAAGATCTCCTCTGGCGCTGAAAGATGTGAACGGGCAGTGAATCCAGCGCTGCGTACCTTTGTACACGAGATTCCGTGGCAGGACGCCCTTATCTCGCCGGGTGGTATAGGCTGCGGTGCGCGTAGAGGGGGTCCCGAGAAATGTCGCCCTCGGATCCTTTAGAACGCATCCAATGCCCCAATATCGTGGGGCGCAAAGGAGTGCGGCGCCGCTACCGGGCCCGCTTTGAGCCGCGCCGTCAGCTGGAATCGTGATCTGGCGCCGGGCACGCAGGAGCCTCAAGATGGACTGGAATTTTATCGAAGCCAGTTGGCCGCAATTCAGGGACGAGGTGCGTGCGCACTGGCGGCGTTTGACGGAGGCTCAGCTTGACCTCATTGCCGGCCGGCGCGCGCATCTGGCAAGCAATATTGAGGACGCCTACGCTCTCACGGGAGCTGAAGCCGAACGGCAGATCAGGGGCTTTGAGGCACGCAATCTGCATCCCAGGCCTGTTAGCTTTCGCTGAGCTGCCGTTCGTGGCTTCCGATCCGCAGACACCATCCGCCAAGCAGGGCGCTGCGAAGGTTACTGGCGATATGCCGCGCATATTGATCGTCGACGACGACGTGAGTGGCGCGGAGGCTCTCGCATCCCTGCTGCACTCATCCGGATACGGGGATGCCCGCGTGGCGCACAGTGGCGCTACAGCTCTTGCTCTGGCGGCTAAGTTCGCGCCTACGATTGCTCTCGTGGATCTGGAGCTGCCCGACATGAGCGGTTACGAGCTCGCGCGCCACCTGTCTCAACACCCGCAGCTGCAGGGTGTGCGGCTCATCGCCCTGGCCGCTGACAACGAGCATCCCGGCCGCGAACTCGCACGGGCCGCTGGAGTCGAGCGCTACCTCATCAAGCCCGTAGGTCCCGCGCAACTTGCCGACTTGTTTACTTCACTCGGCTGAGACACTCCGACCGAGAAGCAACCTCCGCTCTGTCCAGCACTTCCGGCCGACCAGTCCAGGTGATGAATGCAGCGCAGCTCAACCGAGCGCCGTTGAAGTCTGCCACTGTCGCCGCATCGTTCGCACACAGGCATCAGGTGTGCTCGCGCTGCTGAGTTACTCCGCGCCGCTGTTACGCGTTTCGCAGATGTCAACGCGCTACGCGAGATCCTGAGCGGCAAATGTTTATTTTCCCGGTGCGCGGCACGCACTGCATATCGCGCGCATACTCCGCGCACTCAGCCGCATGCGAGCTGATTGGGCCGGCGAATTCTCGTTGGCTGTACGTTGAGGTTCAATTTATGGATCAGTTAAAGAGCGTTCCGGCCGGCGAGGCCACCAGGAACACGCATACGACACCCACGAAGAACATTGTCGAAACAGTGATCGACGCGGGTCATTTCACGACCTTCGCTGCCGCAATTAAGGCCGCAGGTCTGACCGCTGAGCTGGGCGGCAAGGGTCCGTTCACGGTATTCGCACCGACCGACGAGGCCTTCAAGAAGCTTCCGGCGGGCGCGTACGACAGCCTGCTCCGCGATGTGGGCAAGCTCAAGGCCGTTCTCAACTATCACGTGATATCGGGTCACTTCATGGCCAGAGACCTGAAGTCGGGAGAGATCACGACGCTGCAGGGCAGTTCCCTGATGGCGGTGGTCTCTTCCTCGGACGTGCGCGTAAATGGGGCGCGGGTCACCAAGGCGGACAGCGTCGCAACGAACGGTGTTGTGCACGCTATCGATGCGGTGATCTTGCCGAAGAGCTGGCAACTGTTGGCCGCTGCGGCCTGACGAGCGCGTTTCGCACAACTTGGATGTGCTTTGGAAGGCCCCGCTCGCGGGGCCTTTTTTTGTGCGCCAGAGGGGCACTTTGGCGGGCGTTCACATGGCCTGAACCCAGGCTTGGCGATAGAGAGCTAACAACACCGCCGAGATTGAGCTTGAGCACCTGCGGTAAGCGCAGGGCAGCTGGTTGGCAGATCGCTGCGAGCAGGTGATGCACCAATGCGTACTTGAAGCAACTCCATTCGCTGCTAGGATCGCGAGACTTCTAATCCAAGGTGTGCCCCATGAAAAGTGACGAAGTGAGCGGCGCTGAAGCCGTAAGACCCGCAGAACGCTCGGCGCTGCATGGCGCACACCTGAGGACGCTCGAGGCATTGTTCCGGCATCCGACCGCTCACAATCTCGAATGGATGGACGTGGTCGGGCTCATCGAGAAAATCGGCACCGTGGCGCGCGAGGGCACCAAATTCGCTTTCGACGTCGGCGCAGAGCACTACCAGATGCACAAGCCGCACACCAAGGACCTCACTAGTTCTGAGGTGGTTGACCTGAGGCATTTTCTGCAACGTGCCGGATGGGACCCCGGTGGTCCCTCCCAGGCCGCAGCCCATCCCGTGCCGGCGGCGCCCAGCCTGATGGTTGTAATGGACCATCATGGCGCGAAGATCTACCGCATCGACCGGGCGGCTGGTGACCCGTCGAAGCAGGAGATCAGGCCATACGACCCGCATCACTTCCTGCACCACCTCACTCATCGGGGTCAGTCACGGGAGCAGGGCCAGCGGGCACCGGAGGAGGCTGATTTCTACAAGCAGATCAGCGATGCCGTGGCTGCCGGCGGCCGCATTGTCGTGGTCGGGCATGGAACGGGGAAGAGTAACGCCGCGCAGCACCTGAGCGAGTACCTGCGCACGCATCACCGCGAGACTTATCAGCGCGTCGTGGCGGAAATCGGCGCCGACCTTTCTGCTGCTACGACGCCGCAGCTGCTGCAACTGGCCGAGCAGGCCCTCGGCGGAGCCGCCTGAGACAGCTTCTGGCGAACCCGGCGCTAGGCTCCCTGCTGCGGGAAGCGGCCTAACCCGCCAGGCCAACTCGACACGCCCTGGGGGCCTCGTCCTCTGCAGAGGGCGACCTGAGCGGGCTGCCTAGCAGGATCCACATGAGCGGCGGGGGGACGGACCGACGCGGTACGCCGGCGCCCCCCTTTTTGATTGGCGCGCAGCGGGCGCTGCCGAGCTAAACCTTGCAATGATATTAACTATCTATTTAGTTAATATGGCCGCATGTCCATAAGGGTTAAAGCCCGGCGCACGATAGGTCGTCCAAGCCAGATCCATCGCAGTGACGCTCGCGGCGATCTTCTTGACGCCGCGGTGCGACTGTTTGCCGGCAAGGGCGTCGCGGGCACCACGGTGGCCGAGATCGCGTTGCATGCGCAGGTCACGGCGGCGATGGTCCATTACTATTTTACGAACCGCGACCAATTGGTCGATGCGGTGGCGGTCGAGCGACTCGGGCCGATAGTCACGGGCGTCTGGGCTCCGGTCCTGGAGTCGCAGCAGGTTGGACCGATGCTCGCCGGGCTGGTCCAGCGCATATTCAGCGCCACTGAGGAGCACTCCTGGCTGCCGTCCCTGTGGCTCCGCGAAGTCATCAGCGATGGAGGTCACCTGCGAACACGTCTGCTGAAGATCGTGCCGGTGGCCTACGTCCAGCACCTGATCGGCACCGTCCGCGCCGCGCAAAAGCAGGGAGGAATCAGCCGCGATCTCGATGCGCGGCTCGTGCCGGCATCGCTCCTGGGGCTAACGCTCCTGCCTCTGGCGAGCATCGCGCTATTCGAGCAGATGCCGGCACTGCGCGGCATCCATAAGCGTGACATTGCGCGCCACGCGCAGGCGCTGGTTGTCGGGGCCTTTACCGAACGACCGCCGCGCGCCCCCAAGGCTCGCTAGGAGAATCCATGGCTGCATGGCGCCACACGTGCATTGGAATTGGCCTGCTTGCGCTGCTGCAGGCCTGTGGCCAACTCAGTCCTCCGGCTTATCAGGGCTACGTTGAGGGAGAATTCGTCTATCTGGCGTCCTCCCAACCGGGCCATCTGCAGCGCCTCGCAGTCGAGCGCGGCCAGCAGATCGAGCAGGGCGCGCTCGCCTTTACCTTGGAGTCAACCGTCGAGATCGCCGAGCAGCAGCAGGCCGAGCAGCAGCTCGCGGCGGCGCAGTCGCAGCTGGCCGACCTGCAGACCGGCAAGCGCCCGCCCGAGATTGCGGTGATCGAAGCTCAATTGCGCCAGGCGCAGGCCAGCGCGCAGAAATCAGCGCAGCAGCGGGAGCGGGATGAGGCTCAGTACCGCGCAGGCGGCATATCGAAGGAGCAGTTTGAGGCAACGGTCGCGCAGGCAACCAGTGATGCGGCCCGGGTGAGTGAGCTGGAGAGTCAGCTCGATGTGGCCCGGCTGCCGGGCCGTGCGGAGCAGCTTCGGGCCCAGTCGAAGCAGGTGCAGGCGGCCCGCGCCGTGCTGGCCCAGGCGACCTGGCGCGTGGACCAGAAGACCGTCAGCGCGCCCCAGGCGGGGCTGGTCTACGACACCCTGTACCGCGCTGGGGAATGGGTACAGGCGGGAGGCCCGGTAGTCAGCCTGCTGCCCCCGGGAAACGTGAAGATCCGCTTCTTTGTCCCGGAGTCGATGGTCGGGAGCTTAAGCGTCGGTCGGGCGGTCACATTGCACTGTGACGGCTGCGGCGCGGACATCGCGGCGAGGATCACCTACGTGTCTTCGCAGGCGGAATACACCCCGCCGGTCATTTACAGCAACGATACCCGCAGCAAACTCGTGTTCATGATCGAGGCCCACCCCTCACCGGCAGATGCCACGAAGCTGCACCCCGGGCAGCCGCTGACGGTGCGTTTGCAGTGAGCGCTACGGCCGAGCCGGCCATTGACGTGCGCGGGCTCAACAAGAGCTTCGGTGACAAGCACGTGGTGAGTGATCTGTCCCTGCGGGTCATGCCCGGAGAGATCTTTGGATTTCTGGGTCCCAACGGCAGCGGCAAGACCACCTCGATCCGGATGCTGTGCGGACTGCTGACGCCGGATTCAGGAAGCGGCACCTGCCTTGGGTATGACATCCGCACACAGAGCGCACAGATCAAGCGCAACGTCGGCTATATGACGCAGCGGTTCTCGTACTGGGAGGACCTCTCCATTGAGGAAAATCTGGACTTTGTAGCCCGCATCTATGAGATGTCCGACCGCGGTCAGGTGGTCCAGCGCGCCCTGGAGTCCCTGGGTCTCAAGCAACGGGCAGGGCAACTGGCGGGCGAGCTCTCCGGCGGCTGGAAGCAAAGACTCGCCCTGGCAGCCTCTATGCTGCACCGGCCGCGCCTTCTGCTCCTTGATGAGCCCACCGCTGGGGTCGATCCGACCGCGCGCCGCGACTTCTGGCAGGAGCTGCACCGCCTGGCCGGCCAGGGGATTTCTGTTCTCGTGAGCACTCATTACATGGACGAAGCCGAGCGTTGCCACAAGCTCGCCTTCATCTCCGACGGCAAACTGCTCGTGCAGGGCACGGCGGCCGAGGTCATTAACAGTCAGAACCTCAGCACCTGGTCGGTGCACGGCGAACATCTGGGCGAACTCGCCCGGCGGCTGCAAGACCAGGCTGGCGTGGACCAGACGGTCATATTCGGCTCCGCGCTGCACATCACAGGTCATGACGGGCCAACGCTCGAGCGCACGGTGACACGCGTGGCAGCAGAGCTCGGCTTGCAGGCTGAGAGTGTGGCTTCGGGAATCGAGGACGTGTTCATCTATCTCATGAATAAGGCCGAGGCGGGCAAGGCGCCGCAAGACCGTGACTGATCGGTCGGTATTTTCGGTCGCACGCTGGTGGGGTGTCGTCCGCAAGGAGTTCCTGCAGCTGCGCCGCGACCGCATCACCTTCGCCATGATAGTGGGCATCCCGATCATGCAGCTGACACTGTTCGGATACGCCATCAACTCGGATCCGAAGCACCTGCTCACCGGGCTTCTCATACAGGATCACAGCCCCTTCACCCGCACCTTCGTTGCGGGCATGACAGCTTCGAACTATTTCGATTTTGTCAGCGAGCTGCCCAATGAAGAGGCCGGGCGTGCGGCCCTCGCCCGAGGCAAGGTGCAGTTCGTCGTCACCGTTCCGCCTGACTTTACACGGCGCCTTCTGCGCGGCGAGCGGCCGTCACTCCTGCTCGAAGCTGATGCCACGGATCCGGTGGCCACCGGCAACGCGGTTGCGGCGGCTCTGAATCTGCCGCTTTCGGTTGCCGGCAAGGACCTGATCGGCCCTCTGGCACCGCTGGCCGGGGGACAACCCGCTTTCAGCGTCCTGGTCCACAACCTCTATAACCCCGAAGGGCTGACCCAATACTTCATCGTGCCGGGGCTGATGGGTGTGGTTCTTAGCATGACGCTCGTGCTCATGACGGGGCTTGCGATCACGCGTGAGCGCGAGCGTGGGACCATGGAAAACCTGCTGGCGATGCCCATAACGGCATTGGAGGTCATGAGCGGCAAGATCGTGCCTTACATCTTCATCGGCATCGTACAGGTCAGCATCATCCTCCTGATGGCACGGTTGATGTTTCATGTGCCTTTTGAAGGAAATCTCTTCACCTTTTACTGCGCGGCGCTGTTCTTTATTGCGGCGAACCTGACGGTGGGGATTTCGCTCTCCTCCCTTGCCAGCAATCAGCTGCAGGCCATGCAGCTCACCATGTTTTATTTCCTGCCGAACATCCTGCTGTCCGGCTTCATGTTCCCGTTCCAGGGGATGCCCGCCTGGGCGCGGTTCATCGGCGAGGCGCTGCCGCTTACGCACTTCAACAGACTGATGCGCGGGGTCCTGCTCAAGGGCAACGGCTGGCCGGATCTTTGGACCGACATCTGGCCAATTGCGATCTTCATCGGCATCGTGATGTTCGTGGCGCTGCGCTTTTACCGCAAGACCCTGGACTGATCGTGAGGCGCCGGATGTACGCTCGAGGGGTCGGATGCTTACTTGCGCTGGCGCTGGCCGCCTGCGCCGTGGGGCCGGACTTCAGGCGGCCTGCGGCGCCGACTACGAGTCGATATATCCCCGCGAGCGCCGATGACGCGGTGAAGCCGGCGGCAGCGTTGCTCGTGGACGGCCAGCCCGTGCCGAACCGCTGGTGGGAGTCGTTCCAGTGCGATGCACTGAACGCACTGGTCGAGCAAGCGCTGCAGCGCAGCCCGACCGCGCTGGAAGCCCGGGCGCGACTGCGTGAAGCGCAGGAGAATCTCACCGCGCAAAGTCGCGGCACGCTGTATCCGGGTGTCGACGCCCAGCTCGGGGTGACGCGGCAGAAGGTGGATCCCGCCGCATTCGGCATCCCGAATATTCCGAGCGCTCCGCCTTTTACCCTCTATAACGCCCAGGTGAATGTCTTCTATACCCTGGATCTCTTCGGCGCGAATCGACGCACGGTGGAAGTTGCGCTTGCGCAGCGCGACTATCAGCACTACGAGACTCAGGCAGCGGAACTGACCCTTGCAGCCAATGTCGTGGCCGCTGCGATTCGCCGCGCCGACTTGCTTCAACAGGTCGGGCTCACGCAGCAACTGCTGAGGGCGGCAGAGCGGCAGTATCAGATCGCTGCAGAGCGCTATGCCACCGGCGGAGTGTCGCTTGAGGATCTGCAGCGGCAGCGCACGCAACTTGAGCAGCTGCGCGCGGGACTGGCGCCACTTATGGCGCAGCGCGATCAGGCGGAGCACCAGCTTGCGATCTACCTCGGGCAAACGCCGGCGGATGGCAATATCCCCTCACTGGGGCTGGGCGATCTGCACCAGCCAAAGTCCATCCCGGTCACGCTCCCGGCCGATCTGGTAAGACGCCGGCCCGATGTGCAGGCTTACGAGGCCCTGTGGCATGAAGCCAGCGCAAACGTTGGCGTGGCGACGGCGAACCTCTTTCCAACCATTACGCTCTCGGGTTCGGCCGGATCTGACCGGACCAACGCGTCGGACCTGGTGGACAGCTTTAACGTCTGGAGCATTGGAGCGAAGCTCGTGCAGCCAATCTTCCATGCGGGAGAACTGCGGGCGCGCAGGCGCTCGGCGCAGGCGGCTTACGATGCGGCCGCCAACGCTTACCAGGAGACCGTGCTCGAGTCTTTCCAGCAGGTGGCCGATGGGCTCAGCGCCCTGGACGCCGACGCGCTCGCCGTGCAAGCTCGTTCTGCGGCATTCGACCAAACCCGTTTGAACTACGATATCGCCCACCGCCGCTTCGCCGTAGGTGGAATCAGTGAGGCGTCGCTGCTGGATGCTGAGCGCGACAGCTTGCAGAGCAACCTCGATCGCAGCCACGCCGAAGCACAACGCCTTTCCGATACCGCCGCACTTCTGCATTCGATGGCGGGGCCCATTTAGCGCTACGGAGGCGATGGGGGAGGAGACTGGCACGATATCGGCAGGGACGTGACGTGGCTACCGCTTGGGATCCCGGCTCCGCCCTTCAGCCGTGACCCTGGTCCCAGCGGTGCGCCGACGATCCGGGTAGGCTTCTAGAGGAGGAAGCCGCTCATTATGTCAGTCAGATATGCCGTGGCTGCCATGGCCGTTTGTACGGCCGCGATCTGCAGCGCATCGCCCCCCATCTACAAGTATGTCGATGCCGACGGCGTCGCACATTTCACGGATAAGCCGGACTCGAGACGCTACCGCTTGGTTGATCTGGCCCCTCATGGGCTGACTCGCAGTGGCGATCATTACAATCCGGGGCTCCTGGCCCGGGCGGGGCAGTACGACGCCATTATCGAGGCGGAGGCAAAATCCGCGGGCGTTGAGCCCAACCTGCTGAGAGCCGTGATCGTCGTCGAATCGGGGTTCAATTCCCGTGCGGTCTCCAAGCGCGGCGCGGTGGGACTCATGCAGCTGATGCCGGCGACGGCGACGCGGTTCGGCGTCTCCAATCGCTACGATCCGCGTCAGAACGTGCGGGGCGGCGCGCTCTACCTTGGCTTTCTGATGAATCGGTTCCGTCAGAACGTGCGTCTCGCGCTCGCCGCTTTCAATGCCGGCGAAGACGCCGTGGATCGTAATTCGGGACAGATTCCGCCTTTCATCGAAACGCTCGAATACGTCCCAAGGGTTCTCGGTATTTACCAGGCCCTAACCGAACGGGAACAGCGTCAGATTGCTTTGGCTGCGCTGCCGCGAATCTAGGCCCGCTGACAGCCCCAGGTCCTCACCCGGGCAAACTCGAACCAACGAAGGACCGGTCCGAGGACCGGTCAAGCCCATGGCAGTGCTCGGCGGCGTTCTTGGCACGCGGCAGGAAAAGCCCTTGTCTCGGCCGGTCGTGCGCCGCTTACCGGGACACCTCGGCCCAGAACGGCTGCGTCGGATCGACCGGTGTGCTTGAGCCCGGGCCCTCGCCAACGATCTGCACGATGACGGTGTCATTGCCCGCGGAGCCGTCCCAATGGGAAGCGCGTGCGGGGTGCACCATCAGGCTGCCGGGGGGCAGAGGGATGGCCCGAGCCGGATCAAAGGTCGTGCCGGTGCCGGCGTACCAGGTCCCTTCAAGGACCGTCACGTAGCGCGTGTGCGGGTGCCAGTGCGGCCGATCCATCACGTGCGGCGGGAACTTGACGCGTATGACGTAGAAGCCGGGCTTATCCGGATCCCCCTCGAGGGTAGCCATCTGCGCGCCATGGCCCCCCGGAATGTCATGCCAGCGCACCTCCGTCGGTGTGATGCGGTCAAAGTGAGGAGTCGGGGCAGGCTCGGCTGCGAGCGCGCCAATGGCAAACAAGCAGGTAGCGCAGAGAATGTGTCGCACAGTTCGTCCTTTGCTCGAAGTTGTGGCTTGTCAGAACGTGTCGCGCGCATTTTCAGCCCGGCGACGACGCGGTGAGGGCGCGGCAGATCCAGGAACGCCGTTGCGTCCCAGTCAGGTATGCTTCCGCAAAGTGACCGGCTAGATCTAGATTATCTCAGCGCCCCTTGCAGGTCTCGTCCATGACACCCCAGCAGACGATCGTGCCAAAGTACATGAGAGCCGTGCTCCTGAAAGGTCATGGCGGGACGGATCGCCTCGAACTGCGCAGCGACGTGCCCGTTCCGGTCCCGGCAAGGGGCGAGGTATTGATCCGCATTCGCGCCGCGGCCATCAACAATACGGACATAAATACGCGGATCGGCTGGTACTCGAAGTCGATCGCAGCAGGAACCGGCAGTACTCAGACTGAGCAAGCGCAAGCCGCCGATTCCGGGTGGGCAGGCGATGCGCTCAGCTTCCCGCGAATACAAGGCGCGGATGCCTGCGGCCAGATCGTCGCGGTTGGGCCTGATGTGGACAGCAGCCGCGTCGGCGAGCGGGTACTCATCGATCCGGTGCTGCGCCGTGCTTCAGGGACGCCTCTTTACTTTGGCTCCGACACGCAGGGCTCATTCGCGGAATTTGCCGCCGTCCCGGCAGTAAACGCCTGCGCCATTCACAGCGCGCTTTCGGATGCCGAACTCGCGTCTTTTCCGTGCGCCTACCTCGCGGCCGAGAACATGCTCACCCGGGCCGGGATTGTGGCGGGCGAGACGGTGCTCGTCACGGGTGCATCCGGGGGCGTAGGCACAGCGGCGGTGCAACTGGCAAAGAGGCGGGGTGCTTGGGTAATCGCGGTCGCGGGGCGAGAGAAATCAGCGGCAATTGAAGCGCTCGGAGCCTCGAGGGTACTGGACCGAGACGCTGATCTCTTGTCCGCACTCGGGCGCGAGTCCATCGATGCGGTGATCGACGTCGTCGGCGGCGCGCGATTTTCACAGCTTCTGGAGGTTCTGGTGCGCAGAGGGCGCTATGCGGTCGCCGGCGCGATCGCCGGACCGGTGGTCGAACTTGACTTGCGCACGCTGTACCTGAAGGACCTGCGTTTGCTCGGATGCACGATTCCCGATCCGGAGGTCTTCCCGAATCTCGTCGGCTACCTCGAGCGGGGCGAGATCCGGCCCGTAATCAGCGCGACTTATCCCTTGGACGAGATTGCCGCGGCGCAGTGCAGCTTTATGGAGAAGTCCCACGTCGGCAAGATCGTGCTTATGCTCTGAAGCACTGGAGGAGGCTGTGCCAGCCGGTGCGGCGCCGAATTTGGCGCGAGGGCGATCGAACCGTGACCGGGCGTTGATCGCGTGGGTCCTCTTGATGCGCCGTCAACCCGCGAGATTGGACAAGACAAACCGCCCGTGAGTAACCTGCCGCTCATCGTGGATGGGACAGCGCTCCTCGGCACGTGGAAATTGAAGACGTACGTCGTTTTGACGGCAGCCGGCGCGCGGACAACTCCCTATGGGGAGAACCCGACCGGTTACCTCAGTTACACAGCCGATGGCCGCATGCAGGTGATCGGAGCGGCGCACGGCCGGCTGGTACCGGCCGGCCCGAGTCCGCCCGAGCAGGAGCGAGCCGCGCTCCATGACACGATGTTCGCGTACGCCGGAACATACTCGGTGGCGGCCGGCCGGATCACCCACCACGTCGATATTTCCTGGAATGAAACGTGGACGGGTACCGAGCAGATTCGACAATATCAGGTGAACGGGAACACGCTCATTCTCACAACGCGCCTCACGGACCCCACAAGCAAGACGGAGGCTGAGTACGCTCTCACATGGGAGAGGGTACGCTGAGGGAAATTCGACCAATCGTCGGCGCCTCACCTAGCCAAAGATTGATCGCAGGCGCGGCGGCACCCGGAGAAGCTCATGAAACTGCGCTACAAGATCCTGAGCGGCATCCTCGTTCTGGCGATCGCGGCAGTGCTCGCGGCAGGGCTCTTCGTCAGCCACACCTCTCCGTGCGGCGCGGAGCCAGCCCCGCCTCAGGGCGTGACACTGATGAAAAGCGTCGTACGCCGTTGTTACGGCTCGCCGGATGTGGTCCGCTATGAGGATATCGCCAAGCCGAGCCCCGGCGAGCACGAGGTCCTGGTCCGAGTTCACGCGGCATCCGTGAATCCGCTGGATTGGCACTACCTGGCAGGCACCCCGTACCTGGTGCGCGCCGACCCCGACGCGGGCTTCGGGGCCCCGAAAAATCCGCGCCTCGGTGTCGACTTCGCCGGTACCGTTGAGGCGGTCGGCACGGGCGTCACGCGCTTCAAGCCGGGCGATGAGGTATTTGGCGGCCAGTACGGCTCATTCGCGCAGTACCTGGCCGTGCCCGAGGATCGGGCGATTGCGCTCAAGCCTGCAAGCGTGAGCTTCGAGCAGGCTGCGACTGTCGCGATCGCGGGAGTCACCGCGTTGCAGGCGTTGCGCGACCGCGGCCGGCTGCGAGCCGGGCAAAAGGTGTTGATCAACGGCGCCTCAGGCGGGGTCGGTACCTTCGCAGTGCAGATCGCCAAGTCGCAGGGCGCGGAGGTCACGGGCGTGTGCAGCACGAAAAATCTGGAGCTCGTACGTTCGATCGGCGCCGACCATGTCATCGACTACACGCGCGAGGACTTCACCAAGGGCACGGAGCGCTACGACCTGATCCTCGACAACGTCGCCACCCACTCACCGCTCGACTACCGGCGAGTGCTTACACCCGACGGACTGTACCTCTGGATCGGCTCGGCCCGCTTCGGCAACTGGTTCGGGTTCCTCGCGCAGCCGCTCGAGGGCGCGGTGGTCTCGTGGTTCACCAAACAGAAGTTCGGCATGATGGGGGCACACCTCAACCGCGACGATCTCGGCTATCTGGCCGGCCTCATGCAGTCAGGCAAGCTCACGCCGGTGATCGATCAGCGTTACCCGCTCAGCCAGGCTGCGGAGGCGATAAGGTATGTCGAAACGGGGCACGCCCGCGGCAAGGTCGTGCTTACGGTGGATTGAGACCGGCGCCTGGCGGCGACGAACGGAACAGGATGTGCGGCCGCAGCTGATGATCTTGCCAGCTTGCGCAAGGCCGCGTGGCGTGGAACCTATCTTCCGGCGAGCTTGGCGCTGTGTTTCTGGTCTCGGATCCAGTCGTTGGTACGCGCATCGAGCAGGTCGAGGGGCAGAACGCCGCCATTTAGCATCTCATCGTGGAAGCTCTTGATGTCGAACTGGGCCCCGAGCTCCTTGCGGGCGCGCTCGCGTAGCTCCAGGAACTTCAGCTGGCCGAGTTTGTACGCGAGCGCCTGTGCCGGCCAGGCGATGTAACGGTCCGTTTCGGCTTGGATAGTGGGCTCATCGACCGCGCCACTTTTGCGGAAGAATTCCACCACCTGATCGCGGCTCCATCCCTCGGAATGAATACCCGTGTCCACAACCAGGCGCACGGCCCGGAAAAGCTCGCTCGACAGCCGCCCATAGTCGCTGACCGGATCCTGGTAGAAGCCGACCTCTTTGCCGAGCTGCTCCGCATACAGCGCCCAGCCCTCGATGTACCCGGAGTTGCCGCCATGACGGCGGAACTTTGGCAGCTCGGACAGGGTCTGCGCCACTGACAACTGCATGTGATGACCCGGTATGCCCTCATGGTAGGCGGTGGCTTCGTCGTCAACCAGGGAGCGCTGCTCGAAGTTGGAGACCGCGACCACGACGCGACCGGGGCGCTTGCCGTCGGGCGTGCCGGACTGGTAGTGCGTGGCGTTGCCCGGCTCGAAGTCGGGCATGGGCTCAACCGTCAGGGGCAACCCGGGAATAAAACCGAACAGCTCGGGCAGCTTTGGCTGCATCTGGGCGATGTATCTGCGGAAATCCTCGACGATCGCATTCGCGGAAGTCGGGCGGTAGCGAGCATTGCTCTTCAGCGATTCGCGAAAGGCGGCGAGGTCCTGAAAGCCCTCCCTGTGGGCGATCACCAGCATCTCCGCTTCAATCCGGCTCATCTCGCGCAGCCCGATCTGATGGATCTGATCCGGTGTGAGCTTGCTGAGGGTCGTGCGGGCGCGAATATCGTTGAGGTAGCGCCCCTCACCACCAGGTAGTGAGGTGACCGCCAGCGAAGTGCGCCCGAACGGGGCGTAGTCATCGAGGACGAAGTTGGCGAAGTCCAAGTACGCAGGCAGCACCTCTTTCACCACCGCCTCGATGATCTCCTTGCGCAGCCGCGGTTGCTCCTCGGCCGGGATGCTGTCGGGAAACTTCTTCGTCGGCAGCAGGAACGGATCCGCCGCGATTACGCCCAGACACTGCGCGGGCACCTTCTCCAGGAGGAAACGCACCGGTATGAGGCCATCCTGCTTGCCTGCACGCAGCACTTCCTCGGTCTGCATGAAGACTCGCGGAATCTGGTGCAGTCGTGCGATGTAGTCCTGATAATGCCGCACCGAATCCAAGGGCACGGCGAGCGGCAGATCGGCAAGATGCGTCTGCGGGCCGGCCATCTGGCTGACCGGCATCTCGTACTCTTTGAGAGCGTGGTTCGCGATGCGCTGCTCGAGCGAGCGCGCCAGGACCTCGTGCGACAGTGCGTCCTGCTCCGTGAATCCCGCGACCGAGATCGCTCTCAGGCGCACGAGATAGGCCTGATCGCGCTCGTTGTCGCTTTCGGCCCCGGCCAGCGAGTAGTCATTCAGCTGGTCGTTATAACGATAGTCCCCGTAGGCCGTGGCCATCTCCGGGTGAGTCCTGAGCTCGGTTTCGTAGTACTCATCAAAGAGGGCATTCTGCGCGGTGAGGCGCTCCTGAACCGAAGCGACGTTCTTCGCGTTCAGGGGAACGCAGAACAGCAGCAGGAGGCAAGCGAGAGGACCGGTGAGAGATGCGATTGTTTTCATGGCAGGCGATGCTACCACCCGGCGGCCGGCGCGTCAGAAGCGCGCAATCGCTTGGCAGCAGAGCAGACGGGCTCTCGAGTGTGGGAAATCGCCCGTGAGGTCCGCGCGACCGCTGCGGTGATGGCGGCGGAAATTTACTGAAGACCGGCTGTTCAGCGCGAGGATTTGGGGTTCCCGCCGCTTTGAGGGGGCACATCCCTCTCACGGTTGCAGCAGGTGGCGCACGCTGTGACCCGCACCTTGCGTGCGCAGGATTCCACGGCTGCGGGCTCGGCAAGATCGCGTTTGGCACTGTGGCCGAACTGGCCTAGGGCTCACCCGTCACGATCTGCGCCCGGGCGCCTCGGCTTGATTGTTGACACAAGATACCATGCAATGCTAAGTATAATGTTATGAATTCACCAGACGACCCTTTCGAGGTTGACCTCGGCAAGTGGGAGATTCAGCTGCGCAAGGGCAGTCTGTCCCTCGCGGTGCTCGCATCGTTGTGGAATGGCGAACTGTACGGACTCGAAATTCTCCGACGCTTGGAGCAGATCGCGAATTTCACCGTGGCCGAAGGCACGATTTATCCGCTTCTCAATCGCCTCAAGGCGGCTGGCTTCATTGAATCGGATTGGGTTGAGGCTGAAGCCGGCCATCCACGGAAATACTTTCGCCTCACGGTAGGTGGTCGCCGCTATCTGATAGGCCTGTCCCGATCGTGGCACGAGTTCGCAAGGGGTATGAACCAGCTGCTTGCCCCATTGGAGCTGCGGGGCCGTGGCAAGCGTCGTGCATCCTGAACCTCTGGAAATGTACCTGCAGACGGTCAGGGATCATCTGCACTTGCTGTCCCCTGAGGATAGTTCGGAGATCATTCGGGAATTGCGCAGCCATGTTCTGGATTGCGTAAAAGGTGACTTGTCCAACGCCACTGTCAGCGCAACGTTGACGAGGCTCGGAGACCCGCGGGAGATCGCGCGAGTCAATTTGCGTATGCGAGTAGCTGCCGTCGCTGTCGCCCATCCAACACCGCTGACCGTCGCGCGCACACTCTCCCGCCTGGCGGCTATTGGCGGGAAAGGGCTCTTGATTTTCATTCTTTCGCTGGCTGGATACGCATTTGCCGGCTGCTGGCTTCTGACTGCGCTTGCCAAGCCGTTTGCGCCGGAGCGTGTTGGTCTTTGGTTGCTGCCCGATCCGACGGGCGACTTGTCGCTCTCCCTGGGCAGACATGGGGCCGGCGCTGCAGGTCACGAGATTCTGGGCTGGTGGATCATTCCAATAGGCCTGATGGTCGGCACCATCTGTGCATCCCTGACATACCGCATTGACCTACGGTTTATTCAGGAGCTGGCACGGCCGCAAAGCGCCGGGGCGCGTCCTACGGTATGAGCACCATAAACCGTCAGGGGATTCACTGGCGCAAAAAACTTCAAGAGAGTCCCTGGGTCGTTGCCGCCGAACTGACTTTGATCGCCGCCGTGTTCGTGGCTGACGCGTATCACCTCATCCTATTCAGCAAGACGCCTTATCTGCTGGCTCTGGGATGGTTATCGATGCGGCTTCGCGGCCAGCGATGGCGCGATATTGGTTTGAGCTTCCCTCCAAATTGGCGGGGTCTCCTATTGATCGGCGTCGCGGCTGGCATCGCAATGGAACTGCTCGAATTGTTTGCGACACAGCCGCTGTTGGTTGCACTGACCGGTAAGTATCCTGACTTGTCAGACTTCCGTGATCTTATCGGCAATGTCAGGTTGCTCGTACTGTTAGTCGCTGGATCGTGGATTATCGCGGGTGTAGGAGAAGAACTAGTTTGGCGAGGCTACATACTCAATCGCGTCGCTGACTTGCTTGGACGGCGTTGCCTGGGCTGGGCAACGGCGATTGGTATTGTCAGCGTCGTTTTTGGATTGGCCCATTCCTATCAGGATTGGACGGGAATCATCGAAAACAGCATCGACGGAGCGCTGCTTGCGCTTTTGTATATCGGCTGCGGTCGCAACCTGATTGCACCGATCGTGGCGCATGGGGTCACCGATACCCTCGATTGTCTGATCATTTTCTCCGGCCACTATCCCGCTATGCACTGATCGCGTGCCTAGCCGACGGCTAGTCTCCACGTCGTTCCATTTCAACGTGCACCTCTTACGGCGCCCTCAACACGAGCCTCCCAAGCGGTCGCTCGCGGGAGGCTGCAAGGGGTCAAATCGGTCCTGCGGACCAATCCCTCAGCAGACGGCCAGGTGCAGCCAATTCGGTCAGGTTGTGCGTGGGCCGCTCAGTGCGACGCACGTTCCGCGATTGATGTTGACCGTTCCGATCACGGTCAGTCTCAGTCCTGGCCAGGCCCTCGCGCCACCCAGTCTGGTATCCGGATCGACTGCAGCGGGGGCGGCGCCATTAGCGTGGCCGGCGATCTCCGTGACCCTTCGTTGGAGTGTCAGAGCGGCCTTGAATTGCGCGGACTCCTTCGTGTCGCAGGCCGTCACCGTGGCGCACACCATGACCAAGCACCACACCTTTATTCTGAACTTCACGCTAGGTTTCTCCGGTACCGCTGTCACTTACCCGCCTGTCGTGCGGCCGAGCGGTATGCGTTCGGCAATTAAGCGCGAGCGAGGGCACCGAATCAGTGTATTTCGCCGGGCGCGCTGGCACAAATTGGCGGGGCATGCTCTGCTTTGGGGTTCTGCTATGCGGTGGCGCATTTCATCTGGAAGTTCACATCCCGGATTGGCCGCAGGAGAGCGGCCGCTGGCATCCTAACCACCTGCGTTGCCCGTGACTGAATCGAGCACGACCAAAGGCTTCCACCGAACGCCGATCGGCTCGTTCACCGCGTCTGGGCAGCATAGACCTGCCGACCGTCCAGGTAGGTCGCCAACACCTTCGTGTCGTGTATATCGAACGGATCGATCGCGAAGATGTCGCGGTCGATAACGATGAAGTCGGCGCGCTTGCCGCGCTCCAGACTGCCGGTCGTGCGCTCCTGCTTGAGTGCGAAGGCGGCGTTGATCGTGTAGGCGTCGACCAGGGTCGCAAGCGGAATGCTCTGCTCGGGAAAGAGCGGCTCGTGACCGCGCGCCTCGCAGCGCGTGATGCCATGCTCCATCGCCTCGAACGCATTGAAGCTGCTGACGCCCCAGTCGCTGCCCCCCGCAATCAAGGCACCGGCATCCATGAGCGAGCGCGCCGGATACAGGTATCGCGAGCGCTCGGGCCCGAGATACGGCAGCGTGCCGGCGGCGATGTAAGGGTCGCGTTCGGCCCAGAGCAATTGGAAATTGGCTATCACGCTGAGCGTCTTGAAGCGCGGGAAGTCCTGCGGATTTACGAGCTCCAGGTGGGCGATCTGATCGCGCGTATCGAGCACGCCGTTGCGGCGCCGCGATTCGGCGAACGCATCGAGCGCAGAGCGAACCGCGCGGTCGCCGATAGCGTGAATGTGCACCGTGAAGCCGGCGGCGTCCGCGGCGCTCACGACGTCGTTCAAGTGCGCCTGGGAATAGTAGGTCGGGCCGCGATTCTGCGTCGGCCGGCCCTGGCTATCTAGATAGGGCTCGAGCAGCGCCGCGGTCTGTGAGGGATATTCGATGACGCCGTCGGCGAAGATCTTGATCGCATCGGCACGCAGAAAGTCGGGGTCGATTGCCCAGCGGGCGCGGAACTCGATCGCCTCGCGGATCAATTCGTCGGCCGGTCGGTCCGTACGCTTCAGGCCGAAGGTCGCGCGCACGCGCATGTTCAGCCGGTGCTGATCGTAAAGCCGCTTGTAGAGGCGCATGTCGTGCTCGTCCGTGTCCGCGTCCTGCACCGAGGTGATGCCAGTGGCGCGCATCGCCTCGAACGCCTTCGCAAGCTGCGCGGCCTCGAACTCGAGACCCGGCGGAGGTTTCGCGGCCGATACGATCTCGGCCGCCACGTCGAGCAGCGTGCCCGTCGGATTGCCCGCGGCATCGCGCTCGATGCGCCCGCCGGCCGGATCCTTGGTGCTGGCGCCGATACCTGCGGCCGTAAGCGCGGCCGAGTTGGCCCATATCGTGTGACCGCTCGTGTCCTCCAGAAGCATCGGGCGCTTGGACATGATCGAGTCGAGATCCTGGCGCGTGAGCGTCAGATTCGAGGAGTTGACTTGCACGACCTCGAACCAGGGGGGGTGCTCGGCGGGTTCCTCTTTGAGACACTCTGTCACCTTGCTTCTGATCTGCCCGGGGGTGAGCGTCTGGTCTTTGAGGTTGCACTTACCGAGATCCTGGGCGCTCTCGGCCGGATGGATGTGCGCGTCGATGATGCCCGGGAGCACCAGCCTGTCGTGCAGGTTGATCGTGCGGGTCTTCGGCCCGATCAGTGCGCTGACGGCCTGATCGCTGCCGACAGCGACTATCGTCTTGCCGCGAAGCGCGAGCGCCTGCGCGACGGTGCGCTGTGAATCCTCAGTGTGAATGCGGCCGTGAAGCAGGACGAGGTCGGCTGGCAGATCTGCAGCGACGGCGACCAGATAGTATCCAAGCAATAAGCCAGCCAAGGTGACGGCGCAGTGACGGTTCACGATCTCCCCTTTCGATTCGTAGCCGCGTATCTTCAACGGCTGGATCATACGGACCACGTACGCAAGTTCAGCTGAAAACGAAATTTACACGACGATGCGCCTGGAAATGCCCGCCGTAAAGCTGCCAATCGGGAAGGGCGGGAGCTGTTCGGCAGCGGTCTTTTAATACGTGAATCCGAGGCCAATTGTCACTCCCAGGCGACTATCGGCCAAGACCGGTCGTGTACGACTTCAATCTTCTGAGCCGTCAGCTGTCACTCGCGGCAAAGTTGTTCAAACGCTGCGTCAGCCATGTAGCTGCATCGAGTCTTTTACAGCCCCAGAGTCTAACTTTAAGCTGTGTCCTTGACGGGGAGGCTACGGGTCGATGACCAACAAGGTCGATCAAGCTCGGGAGCGGCGGGCCGAGAAATCCTGGAAGCGCTGGCTCTCCCTGCGCGCCTACGGGCTCCTCACCAGCACCTTATTCGGAGCAACCGCCTCGCCGCTAAGTATGCGAGCCCGTTTCGAGCGCTTCAGTCGCGTGTCGCGAGAAAAGCTGCAGCGTAAGTACCCAAGGCTCCTGTTCCAGGACCACGCCACCGGCGAACTCACCATTGAATCGATCTGTGCCGTCGAAGCCCCAACCCGGGTCATTCTCTACCTGCACGGCGGAGCGTTCTTCATGGGCTCGCCAGCCTCCTACCGTAACCGCGCAATGCGTCTGAGCTATCGGTGCCATGCGGAGGTCTTCGTCCCCGCTTATCGCCTCGCACCAGAGCACCCTTATCCCGCAGCGCTCGACGACGCCCTTGCAGCATGGAAGCTCGTCAAGAACCTCCGACAGGGCGCGCCGTCATTCGTAGCCGGTGACTCGGCGGGTGGGGGCCTGAGTCTTAGCCTACTCGTGCGGCTGCGCGATCTTGGCCTCACCATGCCGAACGCGGCAGTCCTACTGTCACCCTGGACCGACTTGACCGTCTCCGGGGCATCAATCGAATCCAACCACGGCAAGGATCTATGGTTTACCCGCAAACACTTGGAAACCTGGGCCTGCTATTACGTGGGCCGTGCGGACGGACACTCGCCGTATCTCTCCCCCGTGTTCGCTGACCTTTCGGGACTGCCGCCGCTGTTACTTCTGGTTGGAGAAGACGAGCTACTGCTCGATGACGCGCTGCGCGTTCGTGACGCGGCAAGACAGAAAGGGACGGGCGCTACCGTGCTGATCGGCAAGGGGATGCAGCACGATTGGCCGCTCACTCTCCCGTGGCTGGAGGAGAGCAGGTTTGCGTGGAACACTATGCGCACGTTTGTCGAGGAGCATTCGGCAGGCGCGCCTCCCTGATGGTGAGCCCGCGCGCAGGCGCGAGGCACTCATCAGGTCAAATTACGTGCGGGCCCACGGCGCCGCCGCGTCGATCTCACGCCACGCAGCAGGCGCCAGGCCGTGCACACTCACCTGCCCAATAGCCGCCCGCACCAGTCGCACCGTTGGGAAGCCGACGCGCGCCGTCATACGGCGCACCTGGCGGTTCTTGCCCTCGCGCAGCGTTAGTTCGAGCCACGCCGTCGGAATCTTGGCGCGAAAGCGGATCGGCGGATCGCGCGCCCACAGGTCATCAGGCTCATCGATAAGTCGCGCGCCGGCAGGTTTTGTCCTGGAATCCCCGAGGTCTACGCCGTTACGCAGCCGGGTAAGTGCCGCCTCGGTCGGCGCGCCTTCGACTTGCGCCCAATAGACCTTCGGGAGCTTATGACGTGGGTTCGCGATGCGTGCTTGCAAGGCGCCATCATCGGTCAACAGCAGCAGGCCTTCGCTGTCGGTATCGAGACGGCCGGCGGGGTACACGTTGGCGACGCTGATGTAATCGGCAAGCGTGCGGCGGCCGGGTTCGGGGCGAAACTTGCAGATCACACCGAACGGCTTGTTGAAGGCGATCAGCACGTGTGACGCATTATTAAGCGAGGAAGCGTTCGATTAAGTCCGGCGGCACGGTCGTGGTCGGCACGGAAGGAGGCAAACCGCGGCGACCGTGATGCCGGCCGCCCCGACGACGGCCTACCTTGCGCGGCTCGAACCATTCACGCACGTCGGCATCGAGGCCGACCCCGTGCATGTAGTTGTAAAGGGCCTGGCGCAGGCCGCTGCCGAAGAAGTCATGATCCGTGCCCACGGGGTCGTCGAACTCGATGTCGTTATGTGCGAAGGTAACGTTACGTCGCGGCCGCAGGGTGATACCGTATTTCTCGGGATGCAGACCTATGGGTGAGTGCGCCGTCGCCGCGAAGCGATGCCAGTACGCCGATTGGATACAGCCCGCCGCGAAAAGCTGCCGCACCCGCTCGAGGGCGTCGATGGTGTCCTGTGCGGTCTCCGTCGGGAAGCCATACATCAAATAGGCGTGCACCATGATGCCGGCGTCGCTGAACGCGCGAGTCACCTGCGCCACTTGTTCGACGGTGACCCCTTTCTGCATGAGCTTGAGCAATCGGTCCGACGCCACTTCGAGTCCGCCGCTCACTGCTACGCAGCCAGCCGCGGCGAGCAGACGGCACAGCTCGGGCGTGAAGGTTTTCTCGAAACGAATGTTGCCCCACCACGTGATGCTGAGTTTCTCGTCGATGAGGCGCTGTGCGAGTGCGCGCATGCCTGCCGGCGGTGCGGCCTCGTCGACCAGGTGGAAGCCGGTCTCATCCGTCTCCGCGATCAGCGCCCGTATGCGCTGCATGACGAGGTCCTCGCCTGGGCGATCGTAGCGGCCGATGTAGTCGAGCGAGACGTCGCAGAACGAGCATTTCTTCCAGTAACAGCCGTGCGCCAACGTGATCTTGTTCCAGCGGCCGTCCGACCAGAAGCGATGCATCGGGTTCAGCATTTCCATGACGGACACGTATTGGCCGAGCGGTAAACCATCGTACGTCGGAATGCCCGTGGCGCGTTGCGGAATGTCATGCTGAGTGGGATCGTTCTCGAGCACGACGTCCGCGCCTTTGCGCGCGTAGGTGCGCACGAGTGTCGCCGGGCGGCCCCGCAGCCGCAGCAACAAATTGAGCAGAGGGCGCTCGCCGTCGTCGAGCGTCACGTAGTCGAAGTAGTCGAACACGCGTAGATCGCGCAGCGAACGCAGCTCGGTGTTGACCCAGCCGCCGCCGAGAATCAGCGTGGCCTTCGGTGCAGCCGCGCGGATGGTGCGCGCCATGCGAAATGCGCCGTAGACATTACCGGGAAATGGCGCGGTCACGGCGACGACGTCAGGCGGCTGCGTGATCAACTCACGTGTGAGCTCGTCGAGCGTTGTGTCGACGAGTGTGGGCTCGCCCGTCAGCGCCTCGTGCAGCGGCTCGAACGACGTGGCGCTTGCGGCGAGCCGCTCGCCATAGCGCACGAGCTCGAAGCGTGGGTCGATGCCTATCCGCCAAACGTCGGCGAGGTCGTCGATGTACAGGCTCGCAAGGTAACGAGCCTGCTCCGTGGTGCCCAGGGTGCCGAACGCGGACAGGAGTTGCTCGTCCAACGGCGCATGCTCGTCCGTGGGAGGCGGGCTCAAATGCTCGAAGCTCGGCCCTTCGGGAAGAAACGCGCGCCCGACGATACGAAATGCCAGGCTCGGATCGCGGCGTTGTAGGAACCGAATGGCCGGGCCCACAGTGTCGACGTAACGCCTGGCATGCTTGAGAAAGTGAGCTATCGACGGCGGCACCGGGGCACGCTTTCCCGCGGTCCGCGCGCGCTGGCGCAGCACGCTGGCCATGCGTGCGACGAGCGGCGCCGAGAACAGCCGTAGGAATAACGTTAGCGAGGCGTCGGCTTGTGTCAGCTCGAGCCCGAGGTCGGCTGCGTGCAGGCGCAGAAAGCCCATCAGATACGCCGTCGCGGGATACGGAGTATTCAGTTGGATCATCGGGGGGGTGACGAGGAGGAGGCGCATGGCGAGTGCAGGGTACCGCACGTGATGCGCTGCGGCCTAGGGAGTAGCCCGTGCCAGCGCCTGGCTTGATTCGGCCCAATGGCCCACCTTTGGGCGCCCCTGCGGGGGCGCTCGCTCCGGGTGTGAATCATTCGGTGCGGAGCACTAAGTCGCCACCCGTGGCGAGGGACGAAATCGATCTCCCGACCTTTTGCGTTCCCAATACCGCGCGGGCTGGTTCGAGAAGCGCAGCGCGCTTTAGGACTGCGGGAGCGCAGCGTCGCTGCGGCGGATGAGGGCGGTATGAACCACGCAAAAGCCGAACCGGTTTCTACGGCCCCAGTGGAATTCGGGTGACGAGCGCCGAAAGCGTCTCTGCACCGAGCGAGAGATACAAATGCTGTTCAGACACCGTCAGCGTGAACTGGGTGCGCCGTTGCAGCCGTTGCGCGAGATCTGAGAGCCAATCGAAGTCCATTGCGTAGAGTTCGAGCGCCTCCCTGCGATGGATCCGCTCCGCGCGAAGCCGTGCCGCCAGTTGCCGGGCGTCCTTGTGGGCATAGACGGCTACGCGCGGCGCAGCCTTGCTCGCCCGATGCAGCCGTGCCGCGTCCGGGGCGCCGACGTCAATCCACGCCTGCAACACCCCCGTGAGGTCCCGCACCGTGATCGCCGGCTCGTCTGGCTCGGACAATCCGTTCGAGAGCGCGATCCCTTCGGTGTACTCGAGACAATAGGCGAGCAGCCGCGTCAACATGTGCTCCGGCGTCTCTGAGGGATGACGTGCTACGCGAACCCTCAGCGACTCGTAGATACCGCTGTCGGAGTTTGCAAGCTCGATGTCAAATACGTAGATGGTGTCGCCGAGTGCCATAAATCATTCGCCGCTCCTACGGGAAGCATGTGGACCGGCTGGTATGCGCCGCCCGCAGCGAGTACTGCAGATGGCCGATGCTTAGGACCGAAGCTCTGGCGGCAATATATAGACATCGGTGGCGCATGCACTGAATTGCGCTTCCGCCCTGGTGCTCGGAAGTGAGTGAAATATAAGTGTATTTTGGCTCCACGGGTTGAACAAGGCGCGCTGACGCAAGCACTTTATCGGACGAAGGCTCCAGGTTGGGCCATCCCCAACGCGCCCGCGGCTTCCAGCAATAGCACAGCCACCGGCGCAAGTGCCGGTGGCTGCCGCGCCTCACTCGCTAGAGACTCGCGGCCCTAGGGCCTAGAACTGCCAAGCAAGACCTCCGAAAAATCCTCGCGGCGGACCATACTGAGGAGCAAACACGCCTACCCCGGTGCCACTACGAATCTGGTAGACCTTGTCAGTGACGTTGATGACGTCGAAGCGTACGGTGAGCGGGCCCGTCCGCGCGAGCCGAAACTCGTGACTGACACCAAAATTGATCTGCGTGTAGCTCGGCGTGTGATCGCCATTTGGGATCGATGATCCGTCGGGCAGCGTCAGATCCTGCCGCAGTCCGGTGCCAAAGAGCATATCGGCGCTGAAACGGGTGCCGGACCAGAGATATGAGGCGCCTGCAGAGGCCGCTACGCGTCCCTCGTGATCCAGGTGAATGTAATTGTTCTGAATATAGGCAAGGTCGTCGGCCCCGAAATTGAACTGCGAGGATTCGACGTCCTTTCCGTGCGCGGCCTGGAATGAGAGGTTCGCATAGGTGGAGAAATTCTTCGACGGTGTAGTTCGCCGAGAACTCCACGCCGCCGATCAGCCCATAGCGATAGTTGAACGGCGTCAGGATGATCGGCGCGCCGAACTGCCCCTCGTCGATCAGGTGCTGCGCCTGCTCATAGAAGGTGTCCACGCCCAGCGTCAGGCTGTTAGCCAGCAGCTTCTGCTGCACGCCGAAGTCGTAGTAATTCGCGCGTTCGGCGATCGGCGGGGTGTCCTGCGTCACCGTGCCCGGGGGTATGGCCGAAGTGCCCGCAAATTTGGTGAAGGTCTCGCTGCCTACGAGCTCAAATGGTGGCGGTGTGTAGTAGCGCGAGTAGCCACCGTGGACGGTCGTTCCCGTAGGAAGCTGCCAGACGAAGTTCACGCGCGGACTCAACTGACTGCCGCTCGAGTAGGCACTGTAATGATCGAACCGCACGCCATAGTTGAGTGTCAGCGGGGCAAAGACCTGCCATTCATCCTGCAGGTAAGCGCTCTCGATGGCCTGCGACTGTTTCCCGTTGTCAGGGATGGTGAGAGGGATATCGCTCGTTTGCATGCCCTGAGCATTGATGGGTAGGACGTTGGAGGTTGTCTCGCTGTCGGCACTGTCGTGCTGTACATAGAAGCCCGCACGCAGGGTATGTGCGGAGGTGATCTTGTATGACCCGTCGGTCTGCCATGCGAAAGCGGTGTCATCCTTGAACGCATCCTGGGCGATACCGTTATAGAGCAGGTCCCCAACCCAGTCGGGCGCGAAATGAAGGCTGGTATAACGGGCGGACAGGGAAGTCTGCCAGTTGAGATCTCCCTGGGAATGCTGCCAGCTGACGATGGCGTACTCGGCGAGTTCGTGCTGGTTTTCGTCGAGGTTGTCGCTGAGAAACTCGCTCTGCCCCAGCACCTGATATCCCAGACTCGGTTGCAGCCCGCGCTGGTTCGGGATCTCGAAGTGATCGTTGGACAGCCCGACGATAAGCGAGAGGCGGTTCTGCGGGTCGAGAATCTGCTCGAAATAACCAAACGCATGACCCTGTGTCGTGTGGTCGTGCAGCGGGTCTGAGCTTCCGTCGGGTGATTCGATGCCCAGGTTATTCTGTTTGTAGTCGCCGGTCAGGTAGTAGCTGAAGTTTCCGGTGCTTCCGCCGTACTCGGCCGCCGGCTGCACCGTGCCGTGACTGCCGCCATAGAACGATGCCTCGCCGCCCGGCTGTAGCAAGCCGCTATTGGTGGTGAGGTCGATGACGCCGGCTGTGCGTAGGCCATATTCCGCGGGGAGCGCGCCGGTGATCAGGCTCAGCGAGGAGATCAGCCGTGGACTTAAGGTCTGGCTGAAGACGCTGATGCCTTCCGGCAGAATCACCCCGTTCAGGCGGTATTGCAGGTCGTTGTGGTCCGCGCGTACGTGCAGCTGCCCGAAGGAGTCCTGCACGACATCCGGTGCTTGCAGCAGCACCTGGTTGAGTTGCACGTTTTCGCCCCCGGCGTCGCGGCAATGGCATCGCTCGTGATCGTGTAGGTCGAAGCGCCGGTCTGCGTTTCGATCTCGGAACGCGCTTCGTTCAGCCGCCGCGCGGTGACCACGACGCTAGGCGAGGGAGTCACTGGCGTCGGATGCGGTAGAAGCGCTGCCGGGTGCGGCGGATGCATCCGTAGTCGCGACGGAGGAACCGTCATCACTGGCTTGCGGCGCGGATTTCGGGCGTGATCAAGAGTCCGAATGCAATAGACGCAACTGCGGCGACCACGCTACGCGTGGCAGCCCGGTTTCGGGGATTAACCATGAAACTACTCCACAAGAACTGAAGAGACGACGCAGCGCGGATCACTCGCGCGCTGCATGGTTCAGAATCGAAAGCTCAGTTCAGACTTGCGGAGGACCGCGGCTGCGGGGCGTCGGAATCTCGGCGCCGACAATCGCGTAGAAAGGCTCGGGAGCGGGGATAAAGGCGGTTGCACAAGGTGCTAAGACTAACGTCGAGGCGGTCGCGGGGTTTGCAACCTGCGAGAAGGCCTGGCAGGTCGGGCACGAGCCGTTGTCGGGCAGCTGGTCACGCTGATCCAGCGTCGCACCGTGGGTGCTGCTGCCGTGACTGAGATGGCTCAGCTCATGCAATACCGCTCCGTGCTGAGCAAGCAGCAGCAGCAGCGATAGAACCCACGAAAGAGACCGTCGATGCATATTCACGCGAATCGGCCTGCGGCCACCGCCGGAGTGTAGCGCCTCAGCGGTCTGGTTTCCTAGTCGCCAGGTGACCGGCGGGGTTCAAGGATGTGACACAGGTTGAGGTTTGCGTGCATTGGTTGCGCAGGCCGTGCCCGCGGTGCAGACATTCGCTGGGCTCATGCTTCCACCCAAGAGCGGATGCGTGCGCGAGCGTTCGAAGTTCCCCTACCTACGACCTTTCTCGGTTGCTCCGCTGGGCTGAAGCCGAATGGTGGGGTTCGGGGGCGAGGACGCGATCGAGGCCCGCGCAGCTCGCTAGTCGATGAGCTCGTAACGCACGCTGCGACCCGCACCCTGCGCACGAAGTACTCCAAGCTCGGCAAGCTCGGCAAGATCGCGCTGCGCGGTGGCGGGACTGACGTGGGTGAGATGCGCATACTTTTTGTTGGTCATTCCGCCCAGAAAGCCACTAATGCCCGCATCGAGCAGAGTATTGAGGGCCTTCCGCTGCCGCTCGTTTAAGGCCGTATGAGCATGTCGCACCCAGAAGCGGGCCTTCTGCAGAACTCGCTCCACAGTGCCGGCACTCGCTCCGCAGGCGGCTACCACCTGTTCGAGGAACCAGTTCAGCCACGCCGTAGCGTCGAGATCGCCGCGAGAGAGCCCTTGAAGCGCGTCGTAGTACTCGTTGCGTACAGCCATGAACCGCGCCGAGAGGCTATA
Source organism: uncultured Pseudomonadota bacterium (assembly GCA_963825385.1). Taxonomy (GTDB): domain Bacteria; phylum Pseudomonadota; class Gammaproteobacteria; order Steroidobacterales; family Steroidobacteraceae; genus 13-2-20CM-66-19. The sequence continues at coordinate 1,589,825 of CAWGSX010000003.1, forward strand.
GAGCCTGGATGATCGATTCTCGTCCTGTGCGAGAGCGCGATCCAGAAGGGCGCGGCCGACCCGCCCATTGCCGTCTTCGAAGGGATGAATAAGCTCGAACCAGGCGTGCGCCACGCCGGCGCGCAACAGGCCATCCACGTCTGCCAGCGGTTTGTTGAACCAAGTCAGAAGTCGCTTGAGTTCGTGCTCCAGGCCTCGCCGCGGGGGCGCTTCATAGTGGACTCGCTGGCGCCCGATCGGACCGGATACGATCCGCATGGGAGAGGCTCCGCGCAGCACGCCGACACGAATCTCGGTCAGCCCGGTGCGTCCTGTTGGAAAAAGCGCCGCCTGCCATCCAGCGAGCATTTTTTGCGTCAACGGCTTTTCGAGTCTCTGTGTGGCATCGAGTAACACATCGACGAGCCCTTCCATGGACCGGGGTGGGGCGGGCAGTCCGGCGGTCGGCAATCCCAGACGACGGGCCAGGGAGCTGCGCAAGGCATTAGGATCAAAGTGCTCGCCCTCAATGGCGCTGGTTGCAACTCCTTCCGAGGTAAGTACCTCCAGCTGAGCGTGCATGTCGGAGTCGGGGTCGAGGAGCCGCGCCATGCCGGCGAGCTCTCCCTGAGCCCTGCGAGCGGCAGCGAGGGGTCGCGCCAGGCGCGCCGAATCCCAGTGAAATTCGGGCCAGTCCGGGCGCTGCCAGATCCAGGGCTTGAGGTGCTTGGTAGCCATAATCGCCTCAGACCATGAGGTGATTATAGCTGCTAATCACCTCACGGTCAGTACCCGCGTCACGCTATGTCGACGGATCACTGAGCGTATGTGCATACGGTCGTTCAGTCGTAGCCCAGAAATGCTGCGACCCCGGCGATTACCAGACAAACCGCGACTAGCGCCCAAAGCCGCCAGTTGCGGGCGGCGGCGCGCCATATGGGTTGAGTGGGCCCGGTGCAAGTCATTGCGACGGTATAGGGTAGGGCCCTATGCTATATTCGGACGATGTCACATACAATCATCGAAAAGCAGAAGCTTCTGGCGCGGGTGCGGCGCATCAAAGGCCAGATAGAGGCCATCGAACGTGCGCTGCAGGAGGAGGCCGGCTGCGAGCGCGTCATGCACCTGCTCTCAAGTTCCCGTGCGGCGATGTCAGGATTAATGGCCGAAGTCGTTGAGGACCATGTTCGGACTCACCTTGTAGACCCTAAAGCCCATCCCCCCGCCTTGCAGCCGCAAGCCGTTGAAGAACTCCTCTCCGTCGTTCGTACCTACGTACGGTGAGCCAGATGGCTGAGACCGACACGCCCCTATTCGAGCCGCAACACGATCATGTGTTTCTTGGTGAGGGCCATGAGCGCGCCGAACGCCAGACCTGGGCGGTGATCTGGCTTTGCGGCGTCATGATGGCGCTCGAGATCGCCGGCGGGATGCTCTTTGGCTCACTGGCTCTGGTTGCCGACGGTTTGCACATGTCCACTCACGCCAGCGCGTTGCTCCTGGCGGCTCTGGCTTACCGATATGCGCGCCGACATGCGGGCGACCGGCGATTTGTGTTCGGGACCGGCAAGCTCGGCGATCTGGCCGGATTTACCTCCGCTGTCATTCTGGCAATGATCGCGCTGCTGATCGCCTGGGAGGCGATAGGTCGATTTCTCAACCCGATCCCGATTCAGTTCCAGGAGGCAATCCCGATCGCGGTCCTGGGATTGGTAGTCAATCTTGTCTCGGCGTGGCTGCTGTCCCGCGGCAGCCACGTTCATCATCACCGCTATAGTCATGACCATGACCGGGATCCGCACGACGCCGCTGTCGAGGACGAACATTCAGAGGATGAACGGAACTCGCTGGCCGCCGCCCACCGCGACAACAATTTGCGCGCGGCGATCATTCATGTCGCGGCGGATGCCGCGGTTTCGGTGCTGGTTATCGTCGGCCTGCTGCTCGCGTGGGAATTCGGGTGGTTGTGGATGGATCCGCTGGCCGGCATCGTCGGTGCATGCGTGATCGCGAGCTGGTCTTTAGGTCTCGTCCGCGGCACCGGCCGCGTCCTTCTCGACATGACTCCGGACCGGGCCCTTGAAGCGCGTATTCAGAAATCGGTGGAGATGGCGGGAGATCGGTTGACGGATTTACATCTGTGGCGGCTGGGGCCCGGACATCTCGGCGCAATTCTTGCCGTTGAAACCCGAGAGCCACGGGACCCGAGGTTCTATCGGGAGCAACTTGGACGCATTCGAGCGCTTTCACACGTGACCATCGAGATTCAGCGTGTGGCTTAATTGTGCGCAGCTCGGAGAGCCCCGCTTTGGGCGGTGTCCGGTGTACTCGCAGGGCAGATCTTGGAGGGCGAAGTTGCGCCTGAGCGCTGATAGAGATTCCTGAGTGCGCCGCCGTGCGCGAGACTGTCGGCGAGCTGCGCGCGCACTATGACGCGTAAGCATGAGGACTCGGCCGACAAAGTCTAGGCCGCCCGGTGCTGACCCAGCCTCGGAACCCAGTGGGAAACACCGGCTCAGTAGAGCCTCAAGAATACTCGCTAAGTGTTTGTTTTATTGGCTCCCCGGGTTGGAATCGAACCAACGACCAACGGATTAACAGTCCGACGCTCTACCGCTGAGCTACCGGGGAACAAGCGGGATTCAAGAAGGGCGCGGATTCTCCGGCACGTGAGGCGCCCCCGTCAAGGAACCGCGCCCGGGACGCATGTTTCCGGTCACGGTCGCACCGTCGTAGGATAACCGCCCGTCAGACCCCTCTAATAAGAAGTCGGGGTCTGGGAAAGTACGCGTACTTGGGTTGAGGACTATGAAGCCTGCCCGCATCGAAGCTCAGGCCGCTGCCGGCCCGCGCCATTTGCGCCGCACACCGCCGCGACTGGGGCGGGTCTGGTGGTTGCTTGCGCTGTTGCTGCTGGCATGGGCTCAGGCTGCACCGGTGTCGGCCCGGCGCCTGGCGCTGGTCATCGGCAACGACAATTACGAGCATCTGCCGGTGCTGCGCAACGCGCGCGGCGATGCCCGCGCTATCGCCGCGGAGCTCAAGACCATCGGCTTCGACGTCACACTGAAGCAGGACCTCAACCAGCAGCAGCTCAAGGCGAACCTGCGCGAGTTCAAGTCGCACGTGCAGGGGGGTGATGAGGTCCTGTTCTATTTCTCCGGTCACGGCGTGCAGTTCGGGGGGACCAACTACCTCGTGCCGGTGGACATGACCGCCGAGAGCGAAGCGCAGGTGGCCGATGATGCGATCCCGCTGCAGCGCGTGCTGGATGATCTCAACGAGCAGAAGGCGCGCTTTACGCTCGCCATCATCGATGCGTGCCGCAATAACCCGTTCAAGCAGACCGGGCGGGCCATCGGCGGTCGCGGGCTTGCGCCGGTGAATCCTGCGACCGGGCAGATGATCATGTACTCCGCCGGCGCCGGTCAGACGGCGCTCGATCGGCTGAGTCAGAGTGATCCTGACCCGAACGGTGTGTTCACACGCGTGCTCCTGCAGGAAATGCGCAAGCCCGGCCTGACCGCGGGTGTGCTGCTGAAGAACGTACAGATGAGTGTCGTCAAAATGGCCAGTCAGGCCGACCCGCCGCACGAGCAGGTACCGGCGCTGTACGATCAGTCCCTGGGGGAGTTCTATTTCCGTCCGGGCGTGGCGGGGGCTGCCGCCCCGGCCGGCGCGGTCGCTGCCGCAGCCATCCACGTGCCTACGGCGCAGGAACTGGACGAGTCCTACTGGCAGCGCATCTCCGGCAGCACGGATGCGGCGGATTTCAACGCGTATCTGGGCAGTTTTCCGAAGGGACTGCACGCAGCCGAAGCACAGATGCTCGCGCGCAAGTACGCGCACCCGGTCGCGGTCAAGACCGTAGCCGCCGCACCCGCCGCCCTGGCGAGCGCGCCCAAGCTCAAGCCCGGTGGCCCGTACCCCGCGCAGGGCACGTCCAATCTCTTTCCCGGGCTGGTCGGCACCGGCACGGCAACGGTCAATGCTGACGGATCGGTGGACACCCTCGCGACCAACGGTGATCGCACGCATGCGACCTTAACGATCGGGTCCGACAACCACGTCACCGGTTCCTCCGTCACCCACCTGGGAAGTCAGGGCGGAGTGCAGCGCCGCTACCCCGACGGGTCGGTGAGCACGCAGGTGACGTTCGAAGGCCAGTTCAGCCACGGCGTCATCCGTGGCACGTACTACGACAAGTTCCAGAACGGAACCTTCGAATGGACTGTGGCGCCGCCGCCCTGAGAGGGGCTTGCGCTTGAGGGACCTTCGGGCGCCTAGCCGCCCGGGTGTGCATCGGCGCGTGCGATCGCGCGCGCCTGCGCCAGCTCACGCCGCAGCTTGGGTACCGCGCCTGCGGTCGCGGGGTTGGCCGCAAGGCGGTTGATCGCCTGCTCGGCACTGTCCAGACCGAGTGTGAGCCCGGTGTGCGTGGTCGCACGCGCCAGGGCGCTCTGGAAATTCGGATCGGCTTTGAGCTCGGTCTCGCCCAGTACTTCGGCCTTGCCGATGAGGTCGCTGAGGACGCTGACGGCACGCGCCGCGTTGGCCGGGGAGGTGAGATCGCCGCGCGTGAACTGCGCCACTTCCGGCAGGCTCGTCGCAAAGCGCTGCATCGCAGCCGCCTGTTCGGCGTTGCGCGGGTGGTTCTGATGCATCAGCGCCTGGGCGGCGCCCATGATCGCGAAGGGCGCCATCGCCGCGTGGCTGAGCAGCGGCGCCCCGGAGATGGCCCCGCCGGCGGTGAGTCCGATCAGAGCCAGCGCGCCCAGGCCGTGACAGGCGTGCAGGACGCGGCGCTCGACGGAGAACACCGCACCCAGGAGCGCCCGCAGGGGTGCCAGCACGAGCACGGCGGCCAGTGCAAGACTCACCAGCGCCGGCGTGTGGCGGTCGGCCAGCTTGAAATGCTGATAGGCGACAAAGGCGCCGGCTGCCCCTGCGAGCATGCACAGGTGCAGGGCCATGTGCCCGAGCACATTCCTTTGTGGCGCGGCCGGGTCAAGTTCGGCGCTGTGCAGCGGATGCGGCATGTCCGTCCCCGTCTTTTATTGTCGTGAGCCACCCGGATGCAGCACGGGCGGCCGCGAAGCTCAAGTGTAGCGCTGCGCGCTCAGCGGCGCCGCAGCCACCGCCTGAGCGAGCGCCCGTACGCGAGCGCATTGATGAGTATGAGTGCGCCGGCGAGCACCCACTGGATGGGCGCAGTCAGATCCGCCGGGTACAGGACGCCTTGCAGATAGTGAGCGAGGAAGCCACCGGAATATCCAGCCGCGCCGCCGCGCACGCGCAGTGCGTTCTCCAGCGGGGTTAAGGGACAGATGGAACCCGATACCTCGACCCAGACGCCCCAGAGAAGCGCCGGGATGTGCAGCCACGCGATTTTGCGCCAGTGCCAGGTGAGGAAGCCGCCGAAGATGACGAACAGCGTGAACGCGAAATGCGCGATGACCAGGCCATCGGCGAACAGGCTCCAGAACATGATGCGCGCGCCGGTCAGGCGCCTCGCTTCAGGCGGCGACGCGCTCGACGAGCAGCCGCGCGATGCGCGACAGCGCCTTCTCCAGCGTCTCGGTGCTGCAGGCGAAGGACAGGCGCATGTGGTTCGGGGCGCCGAACCCGGACCCCGGCACCACGGCGACGCCGGCCTCGTTCAGGAGCAGCTCGGCGAACTCGTTGTCATCACGGCAGCCGAGCGCGGCCATGGCGCGCGAGACTTCCGCGAACGCATAGAACGTGCCGGCGCCGGGGAGGCAGCTCACCCCCGGGAGGGAGTTCAGCGCGCGCACCACGAGATCGCGGCGCTGCTTGAACGCGGCGTTCATGGTGGCAACCGCAGCCTGGCTGCCGGTGAGGGCGGCTGTGGCCGCCTTCTGCGAGATGCTCGAGGCGTTCGAGGTCGACTGGCCCTGGATGGTGCTCATCGCCTGGATGAGCTCCTTCGGACCGCCGCAGTAGCCGATGCGCCAGCCGGTCATGGCGTAGGCCTTGGATACGCCGTTGATGGTCACGGTGCGCGGATAGAGCTCCGGAACGGCCGTGAGCAGGCTGCAGAACGGCTCCTCGCCCCAGTAGATCTTTTCGTACATGTCATCGGTCCCGATGACGATGCGCGGGTTCTCGAGCAGCACCTCGCCCAGTGCCCGCAGCTCAGCGCGCGTATAGGCCGCGCCGGTCGGGTTGCAGGGGCTGTTCAGGAGGAACAGGCGCGTCTTGGGCGTAATGGCCGCCTGCAGCTGCCGCGGGCTGATCTTGTAGCCCTGGGCCATGCCGGCAAAAGGCATGACCGGCAGGCCGTCCGCGAGCAGCACCATGTCCGGATAAGACACCCAGTAGGGCGCCGGAATCACCGCCTCGTCGCCCGGGTCCAGCACCGCCATGCACAGGTTGTAGATGGTCTGCTTGGCACCCGATGACACCAGGATCTGCGAGCGCTCGTAGCTGATGCCGTTGTCCTTCTGGAACTTGGCGGCGATGGCGTCCTTCAGCTCGTTGGTGCCCTCGACGTGGGTGTACTTGGTGAAGCCGCTCCTGATGGCCTGAATGCCGGCCTCGGCGATCGCCTCGGGCGTGTCGAAGTCCGGCTCCCCCGCACCCAGTCCGATGACGTCCTTCCCCTGGGCCTTCAGCGCTGCGGCGCGGGCGGTGACGGCGAGGGTGGGGGAGGGCTTCACGCGCTGAACGCGGCGAGATACGGGCACCGTCACTTTTATTTCCTCGGGTTCGCTTCAAATCCGGCGGCGCGACTATATTAAGGGATTACCCGGGTGGCGGCCACGCGCTGCGCCCGCCATCACCGCAGGTTTCGCCGCACGCCACGCATGGAATCGCGTCCTTTCGAGCTTATCGCCGACTACACCCCGGCCGGGGACCAGCCCCAGGCGATTGAGAAGCTGGTCGAGGGCCTCTCCGAGGGCCTCGCTCACCAGACGCTGCTCGGGGTGACCGGCAGCGGCAAGACCATGACCGCGGCCTGTGTCATCCAGCGCGTGCAGCGCCCGACCATGGTGCTCGCCCACAACAAGACCCTCGCCGCGCAGCTGTACGGCGAGTTCCGCGAGTTCTTTCCGCATAACGCGGTGGAGTACTTCGTCTCCTACTACGATTACTACCAGCCCGAGGCCTACGTGCCCTCCTCGGACACCTACATCGAGAAAGACTCCTCGGTGAATGAGCACATCGAGCAGATGCGCCTGTCCGCTACCAAGGCGCTGCTTGAGCGCTCCGACTCGATCATCGTGGCCACCGTCTCCTCGATCTACGGCCTGGGCGACCCCCAGGCCTACCTCGCCATGGTGCTGCACCTGAAACGCGGTGACCGGCTCGACCAGCGCCGGCTGCTGCGGCGGCTCGCGGACATGCAGTACACCCGCAACGAGCTCGATCTCACCCAGGGCACTTACCGGGTGCGCGGCGATGTGATCGACATCTTTCCGGCCGAGTCCGAGCGCGAAGCGGTGCGGGTCGAGCTCTTCGACGACACCATCGAGGCGCTCACGCTCTTTGACCCGCTCACCGGGGCGATTCATCGCAAGGTGCCGCGTTTCACCGTCTATCCGGGCACGCACTACGTGACCCCACGCGAGCGGCTGATCGGGGCGGTGGACCAGATCCGCGATGACCTGCGCGTGCGCCTGAAGGAGCTGCGCGATGCCGGGCGGCTGCTCGAGGCGCAGCGCCTGGAGCAGCGCACGATGTTCGACATGGAGATGATCAAGGAGGTCGGCTACTGCGCCGGCATCGAGAACTACTCGCGCTATCTGTCCGGGCGCGCCCCCGGGGAGCCGCCGCCGTGTCTGTTCGACTACCTGCCGAAAAACGCGCTCCTCTTCGTGGATGAGAGCCACCAGACCATCCCGCAGCTCGGTGCCATGTACCGTGGTGACCGCTCGCGCAAGGAGGTGCTGGTGGAGTACGGATTCCGGCTGCCCTCAGCGCTCGACAACCGGCCGCTGAAGTTCGAGGAATGGGAGCAGCTTGCCCCGCAGATGATCTTCGTGTCCGCCACCCCGGGACCGTACGAAGCGAAGCACTCGGCGCAGGTGGTCGAACAGCTGGTGCGGCCGACGGGCCTCATCGACCCGGAGGTCGAGGTGCGCCCCGTGGGCACCCAGGTCGATGACGTGCTGTCGGAGATCCGCAAGTGCACCGCGAGCGGAGAGCGGGTGCTCATCACGACCCTGACCAAGCGCATGGCGGAGGATCTGACCGAGTACCTGAACGAGCACGGCGTGAAGGTGCGCTACCTCCACGCCGATATCGAGACGGTCGAGCGCACCGAGATCATCCGTGACCTGCGCCTGGGGAAATTCGACGTGCTGGTCGGGATCAATCTGCTGCGCGAGGGCCTGGACATGCCGGAGGTGTCGCTGGTGGCGATTCTGGATGCGGACAAGGAGGGGTTCCTGCGCTCGGACAACTCCCTGATCCAGACCATTGGCCGCGCGGCGCGCAACATCAACGGTCGCGCCATCCTTTACGCCGACCGGATCACCGGCTCGATGCAGCGCGCGATGGAGGAAACCGACCGCCGGCGCGCCAAGCAGGTGGAGTACAACGCCGTGCATGGCATCACCCCCAAGGGCATCCAGAAGGCGGTCATGGACATCATGGAGGGGGCGCGCGCGGAAGCCGCGCCGGTCCCCGAGCGCGGCCGGCGCGGCCGCCCACTCACCGCCGAGGAGCTGCGGCCCGAGGCGCTGGTGAAGCAGATCAAGCGCCTGGAGGGGGACATGCTGCGCAAGGCCCGCAATCTCGAGTTCGAGGAGGCGGCGCGGCTGCGCGATGAGATCGAGCGCCTGAAGCAGCTCGAGCTCGGGTTCCCGACTCCTTCGACGCAAACGTAAGTACTTGGAAAGTCAAGAATTAGCTTGATTTGTGGGGCAGCCGTCCTGTATCGTTCGCGCCCCTTCGGGCGACATTTAATTTTGCAGGCGCGTAGCTCAGTGGTAGAGCATCACCTTGACATGGTGGTGGTCGGTGGTTCGATCCCACTCGCGCCTACCAGATACCGCACAAGAGGGCGCTCGCGGCTTGCTGCCGCGGCGCCCTTTTTTGCCACTGACCGCCCGAGACGTTGTTGAGTAGTCCGCTATGCCCGTAATCACTCTGCCGGACGGCAGCCAGAAGCGCTTCGACCACCCGGTGACGGTGGACGAGGTCGCCGGCGCCATTGGCCCGGGCTTACGCAAGGCGGCACTCGCGGGGCGCCTCGACGGCAGGCTCGTGGACACCTCCTTCCCGATCGATCGCGACGCGAGTCTCGAGATCGTTACCGAGAAGGATCCGGCCGGACTTGAGGTCATCCGCCACTCCACCGCGCACCTCCTCGCCCAGGCGGTGAAGGAGCTCTTTCCCGAGGCGCAGGTGACCATCGGCCCGGTGATCGAGGACGGCTTCTACTACGACTTCGCCTATTCGCGGCCCTTCACCCCCGAGGACCTCGCCGCCATCGAGGCGAAGATGACCGAGCTTGCCAAGGCGGACCAGGTGGTGAACCGCCGCGTGATGCCGCGCGAGGAGGCGGTGAAGTTCTTCCGCAACATCGGCGAGCACTACAAGGCCGAGATCATCGCCAGCGATCCCGGACAAGGAGCAGATCAGCCTCTACGGCCAGGGCAACTGGGTCGATCTGTGCCGCGGGCCGCACGTGCCCTCCACCGGCAAGCTCAAGGCGTTCAAGCTCATCAAGGTCGCCGGCGCCTACTGGCGCGGGGATTCGCGCAACGAGATGCTGCAGCGGATCTACGGCACGGCCTGGGCGGACAAGAAGCAGCTCGATGAATACCTGCACCGCCTCGAGGAGGCCGAGAAGCGCGACCACCGCCGCATCGGCCAGCGAGCTCGATCTCTTCCATATCCAGGAAGAGGCGCCGGGGGCGGTGTTCTGGCACCCGAAGGGCTGGACCGTGTTCCAGGCCCTCATCCAGTACATGCGCGAGCGCCAGCGCGCGGCCGGGTACGAGGAGGTCAACGCGCCTGAGCTCATGGATGCGCAGCTGTGGGCGCAGTCCGGGCACCTGGAGAAGTTCGGTGAGAACATGTATCTCACCCGGACCCCGGATGACCGCACCTACGCCATCAAGCCCATGAACTGCCCCGGGCACGTGCAGATCTTCAAGCACGGGCTGCGCAGCTATCGGGAGCTGCCGGTGCGCTTCGCCGAATTCGGCAAGGTGCACCGCTACGAGCCTTCCGGGGCGCTGCACGGGCTCATGCGGGTGCGCGCCTTCACCCAGGACGACGCGCACTGCTTCGTCACCGAGGAGCAGATCACCGCCGAATCGGTGGCGATCACCCAGCTCATCCTCGACGATCTACCGCGACTTCGGCTTCGAGGACGTGCGCATCAAGTTCGCCGACCGGCCGCCCAAGCGCGTGGGGTCGGATGCGATCTGGGATCGCGCGGAGGCCGCCCTCAAGGCCGCCTCCGCGGCCGCCGGGATCGAGTACAGCCTGAACAAGGGCGAGGGGGCCTTCTACGGGCCCAAGCTCGAGTTCGTGCTGCGCGATGCGATCGGCCGGGACTGGCAGTGCGGGACGCTCCAGGTCGACCTCAACATGCCCGAGCGCCTCGGGGCCTATTACATCGACGAGACCTCGGCCAAGCGCACCCCGGTCATGCTGCACCGCGCGATGTTCGGCTCGCTCGAGCGTTTCTTCGCAATTCTGCTGGAGCATCATGCGGGCAAGCTCCCGGCGTGGCTCTCGCCGGTGCAGGCGGTGGTCCTGAGCATTACCGACCGGCAGGACGAATATGTCCGTCGCATCACGGAATCCCTGAAAAATCAGGGATTTCGCGTCGAATCCGACTTGCGTAACGAGAAGGTCGGCTTTAAAATCCGCGAGCACACGCTCAAGCGTGTTCCGTATCTATTGGTAGCGGGCGACAAGGAAGTGGCCGCGAACCTGCTTGCAGTGCGCACACGTAGCGGCAAGGATCTGGGCACGATGGTCCCGGAGACGTTCGCCGAACGACTCCGCGTCGAGCTCGAAAGCCGCGGGCGCCAGAGTGTGGAGGGATGACGAATCGCTAGTGCAACAAAGCGCGTCCGGCGCAACGAAGACATCACGGCGCCGCAGCTGCGCGTGATCGCGGCCGATGGGTCGCAGGCTGGAGTGATGTCGCGGTACGACGCGCTGCAGATGGCGCTGGCCGCGGAGCTGGATCTGGTGGAAGTGTCGCCGACGGCGGAGCCGCCCGTCGTGCGCATCATGGACTACGGGAAATTCCTGTTCGAGCAGAACAAGAAAGCCCACTCCGCCAAGCGCAAGCAGAAGCAGATTCAGGTTAAGGAAGTGAAGTTTCGTCCCGGCACGGGCGAGTCGGATTACCAGATCAAGCTGCGTAACCTGATCCGCTTCCTCGCCGAGGGCGACAAGGCCAAGGTAACCCTGCGGTTCCGTGGCCGTGAGATGGTGCACCAGGACATCGGTCGCAAGCTCTTGGACCGGGTCTCTACCGACCTCGCGCCGCACGCGGTGGTCGAGCAGAACCCGCTCATGGAGGGCAAGCAGATGATCATGGTCTTTGCACCGAAGAAGAAGTAACGCTTCAAGCTCATCGGCGATTGCACAGCCGGCGACGCGAAGCGTTCGCCCGCAAGCGGATGCGCGTGCATCTTGCGAGCGGTAGCATACAAAGTAAGGAGTAACGTCGATGCCCAAGTTGAAAACCAACCGGGCCGCGGCGAAGCGCTTTCGCAAGACAGCGAAGGGCTTCAAGCGGTACGCGGCCAATCGCCGCCACAATCTCGGCCACAAGGCCCGCAAAGTGAAGCGCCAGGCGCGCTCCGGCGGCTCGAGCCTCGTCGATCACACCGACCAGGGTCGTCTCGAGCAGCTTCTTCCCTATCACAAGTAAGCGGAGCTAGACCATGGCACGAGTTAAGCGTGGCGTGACGGCCGGGCGCCGTCACAAGAAGGTTCTTTCCAAGGCGAAGGGCTACTACAACGCCCGGCGCAAGGTATATCGCGCGGCCAAGCAGGCCGTGATCAAGGCCGGGCAGTACGCCTACCGCGACCGGCGCCAGAACAAGCGCGAGTTCCGCGCACTGTGGATCACGCGCATCAATGCGGCCGCCCGCATCTACGGGCTCTCCTACAGCCGCATCATCAACGGCCTCGGCAAGGCCGGCGTGGAGATCGACCGCAAGGTGCTGGCCGACATCGCCGTGCACGACACGGCGGCGTTTGGGGCGCTGGCACAGCAGGCCAAGACGGCCCTCGGCATCACCTGACCTGAAAGGGGCAGGTCGTGTCGGACCTCGGGGCCCTCACCGACCGGGCACTGGTCGAGGTCGCCGGCTGCGGCGACCTGGCCGCGCTCGAGGACGTGCGCGTGCGCTGGCTTGGCAAGAAGGGCACCTTCACCGAGCAGCTGAAGGCGCTCGGCGCGCTGCCTGCGGCCGAGCGGCCGGCCGCGGGCGCGCGCATCAACCAGGCGAAGGAGCAGCTGCAGGCGGCGCTCGAAGTGCGCCGCGCGGCGCTCGAGCGCGCCACGCTCGAGCGGGCACTCAGTGCCGGCGCGCTCGATGTGAGCCTGCCCGGGCGCGGCGAGGAATGCGGCGGCCTGCACCCGGTCACGCAAGGCGCGCGCGCGCATCGAGCGGCTGTTCCGCAGCGCCGGCTTCGAAATCGCCGCCGGTCCAGAGATCGAGGACGACTTCCACAACTTCGAGGCCCTCAACATCCCGCCCAACCATCCGGCGCGGGCCATGCACGACACGTTCTATTTCGCCGACGGGCGTCTGCTGCGCACGCATACCTCGCCGGTGCAGATCCGCGCGCTGCAGGAGCGCGGCGCGCCGATCGCAATCATCGCGCCGGGGCGCGTCTACCGCTGCGACTCGGACATGACCCACTCGCCGATGTTCCATCAGCTCGAGGGGCTGGTGGTGGGCGAGAACGTGAGCTTCGCCAACATGAAGGCGGCACTGCACGGGTTCCTGAAGGCTTCTTCGAGAAGGACCTGGCGATGCGCCTTCGGCCCTCGTACTTTCCCTTCACCGAGCCTTCGGCCGAAGTGGACATGTCCTGCGTGTTCTGTGAGGGCAGGGGCTGCCGCGTGTGCAAGCACACCGGCTGGCTGGAGATATCCGGGCTGCGGCATGGTGCACCCGAATGTGCTTACCGCGAGCGGCGTCGATGCCGAGCGCTACACCGGCTATGCCTTCGGCGCCGGCATCGACCGCCTGGCGATGCTGCGTTACGGGGTGAACGATCTGCGCCTGTTCTTCGAGAATGACCTGCGGTTCCTGCGGCAGTTCCGCTCGCTCGGCACATGAAGATCCCCTACAGCTGGCTCGCCGAGTGGGTCGGGATTCCCTGGACACCGCAGGAGCTCGGCTCGCGCCTGACGCATCGCCGGGTTCGAGCTTGAGGCGCTCGTGCCGGCGGCGCCGCCTTTCACCGGCGTGGTCGTGGCCGAGATCCTAAGCGCCGAGCCGCATCCGCAGGCGGACAAGCTGCGCGTATGCCGTGTGACGCACCGGCTCAGGTGCGCCGCTGACGATCGTGTGCGGCGCGCCCAATGCCCGCGCGGGACTGCAAGAGCGCGCTCGCGCGTGGTGGGCGCGCAGCTGCCGGGCGACCTGCACATCAGAGCCGCGAAGCTGCGCGGCGTCGAGTCGCAGGGGATGCTGTGCTCGGCGAAGGAACTCGGACTTGCCGAGGCCTCGAGCGGCATCCTCGAGCTCGCCGCTGATGCGCCGCTGGGCACTGCGCTGCGCGATTACCTCGAACTCGACGAAGTCGTGCTCGATCTGAACGTGACGCCGAACCGCGGCGATGCCATGTCCGTGCTTGGCATCGCACGCGAGGTGGCCGCGCTTGCCGGCACGAAAGTCACAGGACCGAGGATATCCGCGCTGCCGCGCGCGCTCACCGAGACCTTCCCGGTGACGCTCGATGCGCCGGCCGCCTGTCCGCGCTTCGCCGCGCTCATCGTGCGCGGGATCGACAACCGCGGCACAAGTGCGCCGTGGCTGCGCGAGCGGCTGCGACGCGCGGGGGTGCGCGCCATCAGCCCCGTGGTGGATGTGACCAACTACGTCATGCTCGAGCTCGGCCAGCCCATGCATGCCTACGATCTCGCCCGGCTCGAAGGCGAGATCCGCGTGCGCCACGCGCGCAGCGGAGATACTTTCACGCTCCTTGACGGACGCGAGATCACCCCCGATCCGGATATGCTCCTGATCACGGACGCGAAGGGCCCGGTGGGTCTTGCCGGCATCATGGGCGGTGAGCGCACGGCGGTCTCCGCCGAGACGCGCGACGTGCTGTTCGAGTCCGCATTCTTCGCACCCGAGGCGATCGTCGGCCGCGCACGGCGCGTCGGTCTCCTGACCGACGCGGTGCAGCGTTTCGAGCGCGGCGTGGACCCGTCCGGCCAGGAGCGCGCGATTGAGCGGGCCGTGATGCTTCTCGGGCAGGGGAGCGCGCAGAGTCTTCAGGTGGCGCAGTCAGCGGCCCATATCCCCAAGCGCGCGGCCGTGAGCCTGCGCGCAAGTCAGCTGAAACGCCTGCTGGGCGCGGATATCCCGGGCGAGCGCGTGCGGGAGAGTCTTGAGCACCTGGGGATGCAGGTACAGACGCAGCCGCAGGGCTGGCGCGCCACGCCGCCGCCGGCACGCTTCGACATCGCCATCGAGGCGGACCTGATCGAGGAAGTGGCACGCATCGTCGGGTTCGAGGCGATCCCGGAGCGTGATGCCGGGGTGCCGCAGGCGTTCAGGAACCTTCCCGGGGAGCATGCCGATTCCTTCGCGCTGCTCGAGATCCTCGCCGCGCGCGGCTACCAGGAAGCGATCTCATTCGCGTTCGTCGATCCTTTGGTGCAGCGCGCCTTGTTCCCCGATGAGGCGGAGCTCGCCCTCGCCAATCCCATCGCCAGTGACCTCTCGGTGATGCGCGTGTCGCTGTGGCCGGGACTTCTGAAGGCGGCGCAGGAAAATCAGCATCGCCAGCAGGAGCGCGTGCGCCTGATGGAGCACGGCACACGCTTTCGCAGCGCGGCGGGTGGCACGCTCGAGATCGATTCGATCGCAGGAATCGCCTCGGCGCACGGCTCCCCGAGCAGTGGGGCGTGCCGAAGGAGGGGCGGGCGCCGGTGGATTTCTATGACGTGAAGGCGGATGTCACGGCGCTGTTGGCCGCTACCGGCGAGGTGGCTTCCTTTGTATTCGAGGCGCGGAAGCATCCGGCGCTGCATCCGGGCCGCAGCGCACGGATACTCCGTTTCGGGGAGCCGGTCGGCTGGATGGGCGAGCTGCATCCGACGTTTGTGAAGTCGATGGATTTTACATATCCGCCGGTGCTGTTCGAGCTGGACCGGGCGGCTCTGGCGGTCAGGCGTACCGCCTACCAGGAGATCTCACGCTTCCCGCAGGTACGCCGGGACCTCGCCGTGGTGGTGGATGAGTCGGTGACTTTAAGGAAGCTGACCGAGCGTGTAACCTTGTCGGCCTCAAGCCTTCTGCGTGAGCTGCGCGTTTTCGACGTTTATCGGGGTCCAGGCCTCGAACAAGGTCGAAAAAGCATCGCTTTAGGCTTGATTTTTCAAGATATTTCTCGCACTCTAACCGACGATGATGTGGAGCGCCTGATGGCCTCTGTAGTCGCCGATTTGCGTGAGAACTTGAACGCAAGAATCCGAGAATAAAGAGATGGCCCTGACGAAAGCGGAGATGGCCGAAGCGCTGTTCAACCAACTCGGGCTGAACAAGCGTGAGGCGCGTGAGCTGGTGGATCTGTTCTTCGAGGAAGTGCGGGCCGCGCTGTCGGGCGGGGAGCAGGTGAAGCTCTCCGGCTTCGGCAACTTTGACCTGCGCGACAAGAACCAGCGTCCCGGTCGCAATCCCAAGACCGGCGAGGAGATCCCAATCAGCGCACGGCGCGTGGTGACCTTCCGTCCGGGGCAGAAACTGAAGGCACGGGTCGAAGCCTATGTTGGAGCCAAAGAATAACGCTCAGCTGCCGGCGATTCCCGGTAAGCGCTACTTCACCATCGGTGAGGTGAGCGAGCTGTGCGGAGTGAAGCCGCACGTGCTGCGCTACTGGGAGCAGGAGTTTCCGCAGCTGAAGCCGGTGAAGCGCCGCGGCAATCGCCGCTATTACCAGCGCCAGGATGTGATTGTCATCAGGCAGATCCGCAGCCTGCTCTATGATCAGGGCTTCACCATCGGTGGTGCGCGCAACAAGCTCACCGGTGAGGAAGCACGCAGCGATGTGTCCCAGAGTCAGCAGATCGTCAAGCAGGTGCGGGTCGAGCTCGAAGACCTGATGAAGATCCTGCGGCGCTGAGGCTTTCGCATTCAAAAGTCAAAAGGGCGTATCATTGCGCCCCCGCGCGGCACTTCCCCACCGCGCGATCTGCATCCAATAAGAAGAATCGAGTCGGAGCGTGGCGCAGTCTGGTAGCGCACTTGCATGGGGTGCAAGGGGTCCCGAGTTCAAATCTCGGCGCTCCGACCAGCCTTTCAGAGCATCTCAAAAACCTCCGGTGGTCCCATGAGTGGTCCCATTTCTCGGCGAGTAGACCGCCGAACGCGAGGGGCGGGGTGAAACACCCGTAACTAGCCGATTTTGTCCCATGCCTGCGCACGGCTAACGTACGCGGATGAGCAAGCCAGTGATGGACTGGACTAAGTACATTGACGTGACGCCCGGTGTGCGTGGTGGCAAGCCGTGCCTGGTCGGCACGCGCATCACGCCTGCTGACGTTCTGGAATACCTTGCCGGGGGAATGACCGAGGATGAGGTCCTGAGGGACTTTCCGAGCCTGACGCGAGACCATATCCGAGCCGTTTTGGCCTACGCGGCGGAACGCGAGCGTCGGTACGCGACGCATAGCGTGGCGTGAAACTTCTGCTCGACGAGACCTCAATCGCGGCCGCCGCTGGGTTGCGACCGGTAGTAAGAAAACCCATGGTTCCGCGTACGGCGCAACCGCCTGCAGGTGGATGGCCAGAGGCTTCGTAGGCGTACACCATTGATGTACGTACACCAATGGTGTATGATACCGCATGGTCTTCATCGAGACGCCGGTCTTCACCCGGCAGGTGCAGGAGCTCCTCAGCGATGAAGCGTACGCGGGGTTTCAGTGGTATCTGGCGCTCAACCCGCGCGCCGGCGAGGTCATTCAAGGAACAGGTGGATTGCGCAAGGTGCGGTGGTCGGTGCCCGGCGCCGGCAAGCGCGGCGGGGTGCGCGTGATCTACTTCCACGTTGCGGCGCAGAGCCAACTGCGGTTGCTGCTGATTTACCGCAAGGGCGTAAAGGACGACTTGACCGCCGCGGAGAAGAAGACTTTCCGCAAGCTGAATCGGGACTGGTGAGAGGTTTGCCGTGAACAAGAAGCTGTTTGCCGAGCTGGTCGAGAGCATGACCCAGATGAACGAGATCGTGCGGGGTGAGCGCGCGCCATCGCGCGAATTCCACGTCGATCCAATCGCCATCAAGGCACTGCGCTCGAAGATCGGTTTGAGTCAGCCGAAGTTCGCCGCCCTGCTGCACGTGAATGTCGGCACCCTGCGGAATTGGGAGCAGGGACTGCGCGAGCCGACCGGACCTGCCAAAGCGCTCCTTAAGGCGATCAGTCGCGATCCGACGCACGTGCTGAGGGCCCTGGCGGTGTAGTCATCAGGCCGCGACGACACCCCCCGTAGGGCTGTGGTTTTGGGCGCGTCCGTTTGGCCGTAAAGGTCGAGGCTAGCGAGCAAGCTCGGCGGGGTACGCGATCGCCGCGGCGGCCACATCATCGGGCTTCAAGGAAGGATACAGCTGCGTGCGCGCCAGTCCATGCGAGCAGATGGCGGGTGTGCAGCCGGTCAAGCACGAATCCCAGGTCCGTTGAGCCAGCGCTCAACGTCGGACCGCAGCCAGCCCCGTCCGCCGCCAGCGCGCTTTGGCGGGAAAGTCCCGGCGCACACCCAGCGGTAGATCGTGCAGCGGTGTCGGCCGGTAATGCGTTCGACGTCGTGCGTGCCGAGCACCTGGTCGATCTCCGGCAACCGTTCCACACGCTGCTTGTCTCGAAGACCGGGCGTGGGCGGCTTTCGCGGCCGCTGCTGGGGCGTGGCGGGCGGCAGTAAGAGCTCCATCTGCTTGTTGTCGATGCTCATGTGGTCGGACCTTTAGCGCGTTAGCTCGTCTCCGCGATCGCGGGCCCGCTCGGCTACCGGGGCTCTCGCAGACCTCGCTGCCTTCACGTGTCGAATGAATTCCAGCGCCAGCCGCTCCCGGTCGGTCAGCACCGGCGGCAAGCGCGTGGCGAATGAGCGCACTTCGCCCGCCAGAGCGATCTCGCCCTGGGCGTCCAGCGCATCAGCGACGGCCTTCCAACCGGCAACGATCGCCTTTCGAGTCTCGGCCAGCTTGCTGTGGGACGGGTCGCGGACGACTCCAGTGTTCTTAAGTTCGCGGGCGATGCTTTCGACCCGTGCCCGAATGGCATGGGAGCGGCCGTCACGCTGGGTCTGGTAATGCGCCGGCGGCATTCCCTTCTTGCCCTGGCCACGAACTACTCGCGGAGTGGCGTTCGCGGCGATGCCCTGGTCCCGCATCATTCGGGCGAAGTCCTCGCGCCACTCCCGCAACATGGCCTTGTCGATGTGCAGGCGCCGACCTTCGATCCCCTCGGCCTTAACGACCAGATGGACGTGCGGGTGCTGCTGGTGCGTGTGAAGTGCCATGGCGTAGCGGTGCTTGAGGCCGAACTTCTCGCGCGCAAACACCCTGGTCGCGGCCAGCACCTTGTTCGGCGGGGTCGGCGCCGGCATCGATAGCACGATGTTGTGGACCAGCTTGATGCTGCGGCCCGGCTTGTCGGGTTCCACCGGCTTCCGGTACTGCCCGGCCGTGAGCTCAAGGTGCCAGTCCTTAACCAGTGCCTTTTGCTCCGCTTCGGATATTCGCTGTCCCTCGTCCGTCTCGATCTCAAGTTCTCCCCGCTGACTGATGTAGGCCAGGTGAGCAACGACCGCGCCGACCGTCTTGCCCCCGCCAGTCACCTTGACCATGACTTCTGGCGTGCGCCTCACGGTCCGTCGTATCTGGTCGACTTGGGCGCCGGAGAATCCGCCGGACCCGGCTGGGCCCCTCCGGCCTTCGCTAAAGATGCTCAGGAACGGCGTGCCGTCGCTCTGCAGCCGAAAGGGTTGCCTACCCACTGCGGCTCTCCCAGCTGATCAGCGCCGCTCTGGCGAGGTCGTGCGTGCACTGCTCCAAGGCAGTCATGGCGGCTCGGGTGCGTTGCAAATCGTCGCGTGCGATCCCCGATGTGCTCTTCGCGGCCTGCGCCAGTAAGCGCCCCATCCCTGCAAGCACGACAACGCTTTGCTTGAGGGTCGCGAGCTCGTTCTCCGGCCAGGGCGGATTCCGGGCGACATGTGCTCGAACCAGGGCAGCAAGGTAAGCGGACGGCTTCATTCCACGCTGAGCCGCCCGCCGAGCAATGGAAACACCGTCCCCGGGGCGGAGACGAATCGTGATCCGGTCCTTTGCGGGGCCCAACGCCGGCGGCGGCTCACTCTCCCCGATCGGCTTGGCGTCCGGATTCAGCACGTCGCGAATGGCGATCAGCGCAAGAGCGGATTCCGAAATCCCAGCGCGGGCGGCGAGCGCGGCGAAGCGCTCCTTCTCGGTGGGTGAGGGGCGAGCGGTGATCGACGGAAGCGGTCGTGTGGATCGGCAGGCCACGGACAAGGGTACGAGTGTTGACTTCGGTGCTCAGGGCAGCGTGATAGCTGAATCGCTCGCGCCGTTAGGATTACGCCAGTCTTTCAAAAAAGAAAAGGGGAGGATTTGCCTATTTTTTCAGCATTAACTCGCCACGACGCTGTTAGACACCAATGGACAACACGGTGCGCAGCTGCCCGCGTAGCAACATCTCGAATCATGGACGGGAGTGTTCGGGTGAACGCCGAAGCGGGTACGCGGAGATTCGCGACCGCACGATGGGGGAAGCCATTGGCTTCACTCCTCGGAGGGGCGACGAGTAACTGACGATGACGGCGAGCTCAGTGATCGGCAGGTCAGACGGTTTCTGCTGCAAACGCGGACACTTCGCTATCCTGCCCTCAACTCCATTTCCTCCCCGCGCATGCAGTGCCCACTGCGGCCGCGTTGATCCGCCGTCCGAGTTCTCGCTCGTCGGCGGTGCGCTTGGGTGTGACTGACTGCTTCCGGGGCAGTCCCTCAGCCTGAGAGGGCGCGCGCTCTCCGCTCCCGCTGGAATGCCGCCTCGAGCGCTTCGATCTCGGGCGCTGGCACTCGAAAGGCCCCATGGACCATGCGCGCAGCCTGAAACAGGAATTGCAAGCCGAAGTCGAGTCGGCTTGCGACGATCTTTGGATCGTACGCTCCAAAAAACGAGACCACCGGCGAGCCGTCTTCGGCCTCACTCACGTGACGCTCGGCGAGCGCCGAGGCGTTGTTGTGGGTGTCGAGGCAAAACATGGCGTAGAGGCTGTCGTATTCGTCGCTGCGCCCCACAGCGGCGCAGCGCTGCGAGATTTTGAGCGACGCTTTGCCCTCGTCCTCGAGCTCGGCGAGGCGAGCGGCCAACTGCCCGTAGTCGTCCTTGCGCCCCTGCTGGAACGTCTTTCGCAGCGGGCCGCTCCTCATGATCTTGAGTGTCTGCCTGAGGTTGGCGTGTTCGATGCGACAGTGGTAGCTCGCGTCCTGCACCAGGTTGTCGAGGTCGACGAGCGCCTCGTACATCGAGCGCAGGAGGATCGGGATCGCAGTCGGCTCGCCCCACTGAGCGAGCAGGATGCAGCCGGACAGCAGTTCGGTGATGGTGCCGTAGAGCCCGAGCGCGTATACCTGCGCCATGCTCTCCTCACGCGGGCCGGGAAGCCTGGTCGCAGCCTTGAGCACCACGGGCACCACAGCGGAGGCGGCGTCGGCGCGGGCTCTCAGTTCCGGGTCGAGGTTCGGGTCGCCAGCGATCACGCGGGGTCCGTCCGGGCCGCGCGAGCGGTCGCGCCGCCTTCCGGTTTGCGCTCGACCCGAAAGGTCCCGATCACAACGATCGAGTGCACCACCATGTTCGCGAGTCCCAAGCCAAAGAGCTCGAGGCGGCGATACCGTGGGCCAGATCGTTCCGCACGTTGAGCCCACGCGGTCCGGTACAGGACCCTGAAGTGAAATCGGATGTCCTCGGAGACCTTTTCCCGAAACCGCGCATGGCTCAGAACCTCGCCGAGGGAGATCATCTGGAATCCGCCCACATCGAGGTTGGGCCTGGTCACCACACCGCCCAGGGCGGCCAGGACATCGCGGAGCGCCGCCTCGATCTGCGGCACGAGCACGTGTATCGCCTTCACCATGTCGCCGGCGAGCCAGGCCGCCAAGCCCTCGCGAACGAACTGCCGGCGAGTCGGCGGAAAGAACTCGGATTGCGACAGCCACGCGATGAGCTGCTCGAGATCGACCGAGTGCTTCGCCTTGAGTCGCTCCCACGCCACCTGGAGAAACGGCGCGCTCTGGGACATGAACTGCGTTGCGTGATGGACCGTGCGCCCATCGAGGTCCTTGTCGACCCGGCGGTACGTGGCCTTTGTGAACCCGTCCCGGCCGCTAATGCTGATCGAGATATGCGCGCTCAGAGGCGCCTGCGTTGCGAGATCGAGCACCGTGCGTTCGCTGGAGTCGCGGCCGACCAAACCGGCGGCGGCGAAACGCCGAAGCCCTGCGTCCAGGCTCTCGCCGGCCACGCGGTCCGCCCAGGCGTCGAGTTCCTCGCGCGGGATCTCGATCGGCACGGAGATCCGCTTCATCTCGCTCTGCGCATCGCCCGCTCGCTCCCTGATCGTCCGCTCGACGCGGGCGACGGCCTGCCAGGTCGCCCAGCTGCCTGTATCGGTCGGCCTGCTCACTGAGCCATGCGATCGCTGTGAGGCCCGACGCCTTCGCCGCGGCCGCTTCAAACGCTGTGCCGGCGGCGAGAGATGCTCGACGCGCCTGGCCCGTGACCCGGCGAAATCCCGCCACCTGGCAAGGAGATCCGCCAGGGCCGTGCGCGACAGGTGCGGATCGAACATCTGGCGGTCGTCGATGTATGGAGCGCAAAGCAAGCTGGCGCTCGAGCGCCTCGACGATCACGGCCCTGTCGGCATCGGACAGCTCGAGTGCTCGCGCCTGGCTCCACGCAATCTCGGAGCAGACGCCAGAACATGTAGGGCGGCCCGCGCGCCTCGCAGTCGGCCTGGAACCAAAAAAGGACCGCCTTCCCACGCCGTCCCCGCGTGCGGGGGGTGCCATCGAGGCTGCGAGCTCGAGCGCCCGCTCGATGTAAACCCAGGCGTAGAGGTCCTCCCGCCGTGAGCTTTCGCTCGACCGCGTCGAGGTACCCGTCGACGGCCGCATGAGCCATGCGGACATCGGCGCGGCGCGTCAGCTCGCTGCGGCGAAACCTGGTTATCTCCCAGGCGAGGTCCGCGTAACGCGCTCTCAGGAGCGGGTGCCTCACCGTGCCCGCCCGCCTGGACCACTCGTCGATCACCTCGTCATCCGCCAGCGCGACGTCCGGCCAGTGATGGTCGACGCCTGCCGTATTGGGTCCCGGTGGACATCGGCTGCCAGTGCATCTCCCAGGACCGGGGAGCCATAGAGCCGCGGGTGCTGGAAATCCAAGGCTGCGACGAGATGGCGAAGTTGCCCTTGCGCTGCTCAGCGTTGGGCTTTGGGAGATCCGAAAGGATCCGGAGAGTCGATCGCGGAGCAGGAACTCGTCGAGCGGCTGAGATTCGGGCTTGTCGGCCTCCTGGAACGCGGCTTCCAGTGCCGGCTGTACTTCAAGGCCCATCAGAATGCGGCAGCAGCAGTTTCTGGATCAGAGTTGCTGCTGCGTCGACC
Organism: uncultured Pseudomonadota bacterium; assembly: GCA_963825385.1. GTDB lineage: Bacteria > Pseudomonadota > Gammaproteobacteria > Steroidobacterales > Steroidobacteraceae > 13-2-20CM-66-19. The sequence continues at coordinate 1,612,670 of CAWGSX010000003.1, forward strand.
GCGTGCTTCTTGACGGCCTCGCGGATCTGGTCGCCCAGAGACTTGTCGGCCTCGCCCGCCGGCCTCCCGGCGAGCGAGCGTGGCGCCAGGTTGAGCACGGAGAAACCCCTCGTGGTGAGCCGCACATTCGCGAATGCTCCCGCCCCGTTTGTCCTTCCGGTGACGAATCCCTCGTTGATGAACCAGCTCAGGCTATGGGCGAAGAGCTGCACCTGCTCCGGCCCCTCCGGACCGATCGGGTCTCCCGCCAGCGCCGGGTTGCTCGTGGCACGCACGACGGTCGGGGTAGTGTTGAAGTACACCAGCCGCGGGAACTCCTCCCAGAGGCGCGCCATGATCCACAATGCCCACAGGTTGAAAGCCTGAACACCTTCGGGGACTTCCATGGTCATGGCAGCGGCGATGCTACCATCCTGCTACCGCTCCCAACCGCACGAACCAAAACGAGCTCGCAGAGTCCGGACCGTGAAAGCTTGAAATTCCGGGGCTTACGTCACAGCTCCTCGTGGGCCCTTGTTCTTGCCGGTCTCATCTCCTAAGCAGCGGGTCATCGATTTTGCCCGCCAATGCCCTACGCGGCGACTTTCGCTTCTGACTCCAGCGGCCACTCAGGGTCGAGCTCAGAACGCGTGCTGTAGGCCAAGAGCGGCAATCAACCCGTCGAGTGAATCTGCTCGATTGCGGACGTTCGGTCAGCGTATTGTGATTCAAGGCGTCGGGTCAGCGTAGGGGCTTCCTGCAAGTGGCACGCTGGATACTACTTGGCTTCAATCCGTTTCGCGGCGGCGGTTTTGCCCGTCTCTCGGGTCCCAGCACAGACGCTCAGGTGCAAGTCGAATTACACGGACACCCACGATCACGAGCGACTGCGCCTGGCTATACAGAGAGTCCTCCCGATGAATGTCCCCGTGGAGAGTCTCCCCACCGTTTGTCGCAATCCAGGCTCGGCCCTGGCTTGGCTCAGTACAGCACCGGAGGCCGAAGCCGACGGGGCAACAGAATGGTGGGCGGTGCAATGCAAACGTGAGACTGGGGAATGGGCGTGCGAAGTACCAGTGCATCGGCAGTTGATCTGGGTGTACGTCGAGGCGGGCGGATGTTTGCGCCGCGTCGAGGTGTCATTCGACGGTGAGACCGGACTGGTGCGCGCTCGTGCCCTAGCCGTGCGGACTACGGAAGAGATTCTGGACAGTGCGGCGCGCGCTCCGGAGGCTTGCGGGCGGCTGGCAGACGCCGAGAGTCAGCGTCGTTGGGAAAAGTACCGGAACGAGTTTTGGCAGCAACCAAAGGATTCAGCGCCCGCACTTTCCGTGGAGTCCACCGATCGGGGCACAGTCGACGTCATTACGAATAGTGGAGACGGACCTCTCGGTTTGAAATTCATGACCACGAAAGATGGGTCCTTCGCGCCGGTCTGTTGGGTGGAGTGGGTCGTGGTTACCTGAGTGCCCACAGCCGATGTGCAGGCTGCAATCGGCCAAATGCAGGCACTTGGTGATAGCATCGGTCCTCGGAAAAGCAGACAGTCGACTCTCGGTTACTACGCGAGCAATCCAGCGATAGATAACGGGGGGGGCCGAGTTGTCCGCCACAAATGTATTGATCTCAGCCGCGAAGACCGGCGCTCTGATAGGCGCGGTCGGTGAGCCACGGTTCCACTAATCGTCGGGTTATGGGCGCGCAAGCCCCGGAAGGCGCTGATTGGCTTGTCTGCCTGTCTGCTCGCAGGAGCCATCGGTGAGCACATATGCGGTCATACCGGTCTCAGTAGGAGTAGATTACTCGGAGTTATACGCGCTGAGAAGCAGCCGTCTACCGCGGAATCCACTGGCGATCTCGTATTCAAGTTACAGCCGTCCAATGGTTTGGCTCACTTTCATCGGACTGCCAGTGATTGCGCTTTTGTCGATCACCCTGCTGGGCGCTGCGCTCTTTACCTTCATGCGGTTGGATGGCGGCTTTGCGGTGAAATTGCAGGCTGTCTTCCTGGGATTGCTGGGCGTTGCCTTCGGCTGGATCGCCGGGCTCTCCGCGCGGAACTGGTATGCGCTGCTTTTCGGAGTTCACAGTAACTGACGAGGGCGTAACGATCAGATACGGGGCATCCTCACCATTCTTAGCGTGGGGATCTCTGGCCAGCGCAAGGTACCGAAGGGCAATTGGGCAGATAGATCTAGAATTCAACGGTCAGGCTCGTCGCGTGATCCTGAGCAACGTGGACCTCAATCCGCAGCGAGAGACGGTATTAAAGGCTCTTGCGCTCGTGGAGCGCGTTACCGGCCACCCTGTACCGAAGAGCATATTCTCAGCGCCGAGTCGCGATGGCGCAGGTAGGCCGGCTGAACGGGTCGTTCCCTCCGCTATGCTGCAGAATATCCCGCGCTTCGTGAACCTCTCCTCTTCCAACGAGCAGACACGGCCGTTTCATGCGAGCCATGGGAGCTGCGGCTCGCGTCAGTCCTCCCGAAAGCGGACGCGTCTGTAGGACGGCAAGGGGTCGGAAGCGTGAATAGCCTACCCTTGCGCGATCGCCCGCTCCCGGCGCGCATCGCGGCCCCAGATATGCAAAATCGAGCGTAGCCGCCTTGCGAGTTAACGGCTGAGAAGGCCCAACAGCTTACGATAAAGGATGAGGACGAGCTCGAAGCCGAGAGAAACGCCAAGTACCAAAAGAAACGGGAAGTGCGGCGGGCCCACAAGCCTCCAGAAGAACGCTGTCAGCACGCCGAGTAATGCGAGCGAGCCGAACACGAAGCTGACGACCGGCTCGAGAATCGACAGCAAGAGAAACGTCGGGAGGCGGATACCTTGCCACAGAAGCCATATGGAACGGGCGAGGACGTTGGTCGCCACGTGGAAATTCGGGTCGGGAAGGACTCTTGGGCTGATCGCATTCACGAGGTTTCGCCGTTGCTCTGCTGAGATTGGCTTCACCTTATGTAAGCGCGATCCTGTTCCTTGGACGACATAGCGGCATCGCGCAGCTCCATCGAGGTGCTTCTCCCACTTCTCAAGCGCATCGCGCTTCTCGTCGAGATACTCATGTACGTCGTAGGTCGCCTCGATTCGCTCACGGGCGTGGTTCAACACCCGCTCGGCGATATCGACCTTCACGCCCAGTTTCGCCAGGCCGGTGCGGCCGGTGCGCCGCAAGTCATGCGGAGTGAAGGCGCCGACCCCGTGTCTCTTGAACCGCTTGAGGCAGCGGGCCACGCTGCGCGTGATGTACTTCGGGATCGGCCGGCCCTGACTTGTCGGCGCTCGGAAGCACGTAGCGCGACCCGCCCGCCATGACTTTGAGCTTCTCGAAGCTCCGCGATCGCCCAGTCGGAGAGGGGAAGCACGTGGCCCTTGCCCGGCCTTGGCGTGCTCATCGGGGATGGTCCAGGTCTTCCCGGCGAAGTCGAACTCGCGCCATTCGGCGAGGGCGAGCTCGCTGCGCCGCTGCAGGGTGAGGAGGAGCACTCGCAGCACGTGCGGCAGGCGCTGGAAGCGGCACGCGTCATCCAGATTCGCCGAGGAAGGCCTTGAGTTCCGCCTCCGAGAACACGCGCGCCCGGGGCTTCTCCTTGCCCCCTGGGCGGTAGCAGGAGCTGCACGGGAGTCGTCTCGACAGTCGAGCGGTGGATTCCGAAGCGGAACATCTGCGATAGGATCCCGGCCACACGGTTGGCCATGACCGGCGCACGGTCGGCGATCTCATCCAGCAGCTCGATGACCTCGCGCGGCTTGATCGTACGGGCGTCGCGGCTGCCCCAGCGCGGCAACACATTCGCATCCAGGATCCGCTGCACGTATTCCGGCCGCCGGCGCTGGCGTTGGACATGTCGCGCCATGAACTCGCGGGCCAAATGTTCGACCGAATGCCCCGGCGGCCCGTTCTGCGGTTGGCTTGTCAAGGCTTTACGCGTGGCGCGACGGTGATCCCGGCACGCCGCGGATCGATACCCCGGCGGAGGAGGGCGCGCGCTGCCTCGGCCTTCTCGTGCGCGTTAGCGAGGCTCGTTTTCGGCCAGGTGCCGAGCACAAGACGTGCCCGCTTGCCATGCCAGTAGAACCGCCAGTGCCAGGATTTCGCTCCCGTGTCGGACACCCGGAGTTGCAATCCGGCGCACGCGGGATTGTTAATTTCGTACCGGGTGGTCCCGTGCCTTCAGCGATTCGACGCGACCGCTTGTCAACCGTGCAACGTTCTTGAGTGGTCCCACAGTGGTCCCTTTTGGCTGCAACGGGCTGCATCATAGTGAAAAGAAACGCAATCGGGAAGCTGATGCGCTCCAGTGCCTTTAATCACAGCACTTTCATGCACTCAGCGTGTTGCGGGCCGTTGCGGGTTGTCGCACCCCCGAATTCCATGGGGTGCAAGGGGTCCCGAGTTCAAATCTCGGCGCTCCGATCAATGACTTAGCAGCGTTATAGAAACCAGTTGTGGCCAGCTCTGTGGCCAGTTTTCAGAAACCCCTCCTTAGCGTAGCCGCAAGGATCTTCCCAGTCCCCCCAGAGCATGGTGCGCAGCCACCCGAAGCCGCAGACTATCCACGAGAGAGCCGCCTTCTGGTGGCCACCGACATCGGAGAAGACGCGGGCATTGAGATCCTTGTGTGTCGCTGCGTAGGCGGCAGGGAAGGTCATCGCAACCGGATGTGCCCGGAATACTCCGGGAGCCACGTGCCGAAAGGGCAACTGTAAGGTCTCAGGACTTCGTCGACAGACTGGCGGCTGATCTTGCCATGAGGCGCTCGTACGGAGTTTGACCGTCGAGAGCTCCATGCGGTCGATGGTAATTGTAGTAGTCCTCCCATTCACGAAGCTTGTCATTGAACAGGTGGATGTCGTCGGCGATGCCATCCTTGTCCAGCAGCTGATAGAACTCCTGCTGATCGACCCGATGTGATCGTTCGACCTTGCCGTTCAGATGGTGTTCTCGGTTTGATGTAGACATGGCGGATGTCGTGCGACTCGAGGTGCCAGTGGAAGCGGGACTGGAACTCGCCTCCATTGTCGGTCTGGACCACGAGGACAGCCTTCGAAGGACCTCGTCCATGAAGCGGATCGCCGCAGACTGGTTGCAGGCGTCGTAGATCTTGAGCACCCGGATGCGCGTGCAGTCATCGATGGCGGTGAACTGGTAGAGGCGCTTTCGGCTGCCCGCGATCCGCTCGAGGAACTTCACGTCTAATTGCAGGCGGTGCCCGGGCTGTGGCTTCTCGTACCGCCTGCCAGGGCCGCCCAATTGGTCTGACGCTTCTGGTTGGCCGGCAGGCGGCTCATCCCATGATCGGATCAGGATGCGGTGCACGGAAGAGCAGGCCGATGCTCAAACCGTGAAAGCGCCGCAAGATAAGCGGCAATCCTGCCCGGTCCAAAGTGATATCGCTGCCGCAAGGTAGAGAATCTTTGAAATCGACTTCCCGCGGGTAGTCGCTCGGGGAGAGCGCCGCGGTGCCCGTGAGCGGTCCAGCAGTCCGGCTCCGCCGTGGGCCCTATGTCCTGGCCTGCCACTTGTAGAAGGTATTACGAGAGAGGCCGAAATGCCGACACGCCTGCGCCACGTTCCTCGGCATTTCGCTAGCCTCACGGAGCAGCTTTAGCCGCCAGGCCACGATCGCGGTTCTGTTCGCTCTTGGTCATGGGCTGCTCTACTCCGGGGTCGAGAAGGGAGCCAGAATGTCACCTTAGTCTTGGGACTTCACAAACGGCAAATCTGCACTAGAAGCCCTCTGAGATTTCGCCGCCTTTATCCCGTAATTATCCCAGGCTCGGGATAAGGGGGCGGTTGCGGGCTTCTTGGAGGCGGTCGGGGGCCTCCTACACGAGCAGCTCTACGTTGCTGCGAAGGTAGTCCACGGCCGGACCCGGCTCCCTAGGTCTGTGATTCCATGTCGCACCGTCCCGGTGTAATTCGACGAACTGCCGTGGCGCGAATTGCCGGACGACACTTGTCACCTCCGATTGCGTCATCCCTTGACACGAACCGTGAATCGCCAAGGTCCCATTCCGCAAATCCAAGTTGTTGATGACCTCTTTGTGAAACCCGAAACCGAGGCAGAAAATGACCTCCGCCGCGGCAAGAGCCTCCTTGGCGGCTACGTACTCCTTCTCACTGCCCGATTCGCCAAGGATCAAGATGCCCTTAACCGCGTCATTCATCTCGGGCGATCCAAAAGGTGATCCGTAGAGCCGCTCATGATCCGGTAAGGGCGCGAGTAACCCGTGCAAGTGAATCGTTTTTATTGTGCGCACGGTATCGGCAGCTTCCTTCCAGGGTGCGTCATACGCGTTGCTGAGCATCTTTGTCAGGTGAAACTCAAGCGACCGGTCATAGTTCAACGTTACAAACGTGCAGTTATTCCTGGTAAATGCATCCAGGCTGCCGCCGTCCATGAAATTTGCAAAGAGGTACTGAAGCCAAGTGTCCTCCGGGGCACTTCGTGCCGCTTTGTATTCTGCGGCCGCCAGTTCCTGAGCGATTCTTACCTTTGCGGCGCGCGCGAACCGTGGATTTTTCTGGAGGAAAAGATCGACTGAGTTAAGACCGCAGCCACCTAAGCGCTCTTGAAACTCGTTTGTTTCTTGCGCATCGCCTCCGATCCTCTCCAATTCGTACAGCTGATCACCGCTGATGCTCGCGAGGGCCGGCATCAGCTGGGCGCCGGTCGGGTAGCCGTACCCGCGGCTCGCACCCGCGCCCAGCAAGAAAACGACCCGCTTAGTTATCACGCCCGCAACCTTACTTCAGCCGAGCTGAGCGCGCGGCTATCGGGCCCACCAGCCAGATCTGATTGAACCCAGAGGTTTGCAGCGCTGGGAAGTTCGCACGAAACTCGCAGAGCACTGCGTGGTCAGTCAGGATCCCGTATGGCCGGGCGTCCAGAGCGAGGATGGTCGTTGGCGCAGCGACTGGAAGCTTCTTCTGGATGGAACTGCCAATCCACTCGGCGGCTTGGCGATCAGTCAGGACGCGCTCGACCGTTCGGCCTTCTCGGATCTCTCGGTTTATCTCTTCCTCGGGAGGCACCGTCACGATCTGGATCGTGAGTATTTCGCCGTCCACGGTGCGCAGTCTGGCATCCTACCCACGCGCATCGTCACCTTTTTCGGCGGCGCCTTTTAGAAGCTGACTCAAAACGTCGCGCACAGAAGGCTCATTAGGCCTCCCGCGCAGTAGGGAATTGCTGAGCAATACGTGAATGCGCCCATCACTATCGCGCCACGAGGAAGCCCACCCGCCGTTAAAGTCGTTAAGGGTGACCCTGGTTCCCTCGTCCACTGCTGCCGCAATGCCTTGCCCTGACATAGTAAATTTCGCTGCCTCGGCCTGGAGAACGTAGGACTTGCTGTCGCTCACAGTTTTGGCCCTCCCATTGTTCTAGTGCCGCCGCTTTCGCGGCGCCAACCCTTCGAGCCGCCAGATTGCGCGGGCATGGCGGCCCACTACGCGCTGCAATTCCTCCCACGTCTCCGGCCTCAACGAGGTAACCCAGCACCTTCAGGACGCAACGAGCACCGGAGTAGAACGCCGCCTGCGCCAGCATCTGATCGCGGCGGCTCATGCCGTCCTCGACCAGCAGCGACTTGTACATGGTCCAGAGGCGGCGGAGGCTCGGGGTGCTCTTCACAGAGTGCCTAACGGACGTCGCCCGATTCCTCGCGTGTCTGCCCTGTTTGACCTGGGAACGCTTCGAACAACCCCTCGATCATCGCCGGCATGACGCGCGCCAAAGTGCCGCTAGTCCCGACACTGATCACATCCGCCTGATAGACGCGCTGAGGTTTCTCCGTCGGACTCGCGGCCCGGTTGACTATCTCGACTCGAAGCACGCGGGAGTACTGCGTTACCGATATGGGCACGAAGCCGGTAACGCCGTATTCGGGCGTGTACGTGGTGGTTCCGGTGCGGCCCGTACCCATATGTGCCAGACGTTGTCGCGCCGGCGATTCCGGTTTGGCCCCGACGGGCATGTTCACTGTAGCGACGCGCCCTGGTCGATGGCATAGGCGAACGTCACGAAGCGCTTGTCGGCTCGATCGGGCGGGCGCCTCCCTCCACCCATGCGCAATGAGGCCATCGCGAATCTGATCGCGGTAGGCCGCATATTCGAGATCGCCTTCCTGACTCGGGAGGGGAATGAATGCGAAGGTCGAGGCGCTCCCCGCCGCGGGCAGAGTGTGGAAAACAGTTACGGACGACCTGACACGTTGCTTCGGTGCGGCGCACGCAACGAGCATCATCGAGGCGAGTAGCAGCAGTGAGACTCGAAGCATCGGCGGCGGGGCCTAAAGAGCTTATGGACTTCCCCACTTTACGCCATCGCTTGCACGATGTCGGCCCGCTTGTTCAGACATTGGTGCCACCATTCAGGGCGCGCGAGGATTGCCGCCTTGTCTTCGTCGAACTCGGCTTGCGTAATTTGGTGCTTCTCGAGTGACGCCTTAAGGCTGCTTATTTCCGCGTCCTTCAACTCCGGCGTGACGTACGGTGACGGAGGGACGCGAAAAGACGTCGGTCATTATTGCCCAGCGGCCGCTCTGCCCGCTAATAAACCTGTCCGACAGGAACTCCGCTACCCGACCCGTCTCGCCGCAGAATTTCGTCGCACGTCGGTGCGCCTCAGCCTGCAGCGATGAGTGTGACTCGGACGGCCCGCTAGCGGTTATCACCACCGTCGTCAGCGGTAGGTCAGCGGGACCGGGGCCGCTCGCGGGAGGTGCGACTTGTGGGGTTGCACAAGAGGCGAGAATCGCTGCGCAGCAAATGGGCCAGATCGGGCGGCTCATCGTGGCAGTTTAACAAGCTTCCTCGCCCTCTCGAATCTCTCCGTACGCGCCTCGTGGCATTCTTCAGCGCTCTCGACGGGTTCACTTCGGCTTCTTCGAGCCGAATAAGGGCACGAGTACGACAATAGCCACGAATGCCGCAATAAGGGTATAGACGCCTTCTGACCATTGCAGCCAGATTCCCAAGCATATGGTTAATAGAGCAGCAACTATGGCCGCACCGAGAGTCAGTAACTTGCGTTTTGGTAGTCATCTTTCGATGTTCCCGGCAACAAAACCGTCCCTGCGCCCGCCTATGGTCTCGTAGCTTCTAAGATTTCTTTATCAATGTCGGGCATAGATTGTCGCTCCGCTTAATGCGAGCGCATTCTACGCCTAACCCCTATTTGAAGCCTTCCTCGCCCGCGCAAACTTCTCGGCGAGCGTCGCGGCGCGCTTCACGGTGGTTTCGGCCGGGGCGCGCATCGTGGGGTTGTCGATCAGCTTCAGCGCCTCGCGCTCGCGGTGCGCCATCGCCCGGCACGCCATCGCGGCGGTCTGCTCGTCGAAGTCGGTGAGATCGAGGGTAGGCACGCCGCGGATTCTCGCGCTGGTGCTGCGGTGCGTCTACTCAGTGGGGGAGCCAAGCACTACTGGATACGTGCCCAGATGTATGACTCCGCGTGGTAGATTTGGGCCGTGAGCAGAGGTCCCGTAAACCCGTCGATTGAATTAACCAGATTCGACTGTCCGAATTGTGGCGCTTACACCCATCACTAGTGGCACAAGGCCTTCGTGCGAAGTCTCAACAAGGAGGTGCCGCCGCAGACAGATCCTGAGTATGCCGCTAGGATCAGCGAAGACAGCGAACTGTCTCCAGACCAAAAAGCGAGGCTAGTCCAGTACGTCGACCGCCTAATCCGTGGCGAAGTGTTCGTCGGCGACGCAGAGGATGTCTATCGCGTCCCTGCTAGAGAACGTGTGGGTCAGCGTCTGCTTTAGCTGTTCGAAGCCCTCACTTTGGGTACATGACCATATAGTTCATCCACCAGTAGCGGCAGCGGGAATTGAGCCAAATGAAGACTTGACCGACGAGATTAAAGCGGACTTCCGCGAAGCCGGCCAGATACTGAACGCGTCCCCTCGCGGCGCGGCGGCCCTTTTGCGCTTATGCATCCAGAAGTTGTGCATTCAACTCGGTGAACCAGGGAAGATTTCAATGACGACATAGCGAATCTCGTAAGCAAGGGGTTGGATCCGCACGTGCAACAGGCGCTCGATATCGTACGAGTTGTCGGTAACAACGCCGTCCATTCAGGGCAAATCGACTTGCGCGATAATCGTGATACCGCCCTAAAACTCTTCGAATTAGTGAACGTAATTGCGGACGAGTTGATCACCCGTCCTGCTAAGGTGCAGAAGCTCTACGTAGCGGTCGTACCAGAGGCGGACCGGCAAAGAATTGCCAGGCGCGACAAAAGTTAGAGGCGGTTACAGCGTCGCTTTTTCTATACCGCAAGCGCGTCGCGCAGCAGCACCAACGGTCAGCAACCGGCCCCCGGGGCCGCGGGTTGGCTAGTGGCGGCGGATGTTTGCCGCCTCTTACCAACCATTCTCGCCTCCGATATTCGCCCGTCGAATATAACTTCGTACCCCTCCCGGTCCGGCACCCGCGGGGCGACGGTCCAATCGCGGCAGGCGACGAACAGCGAGAACGCCGCGCAGGCGATCAGCTCCGCTTTGCACCGCTCCCGGAATCTACAGTCGTCGCAGGGCGCGGGGACGTCGAGCCACGCCGGTGTGACGTCCTCCGGGGCGCTCAAGGCACGGCGGCGGCGAGCTGGCTACCGGCGATGATGGCCGAGCCGCCGGTGGCTTGTAGATGTCGATCCGAATGCCCTGCGTCGCCGCGATCGCCTGCGCGCGCCGGAGGTAATCCTGCGTCTCGCGAGGCACGTAGTTGAACCAGTCGTTCGGGTGCGCCGCCCGTAGGAACTTCACGTCTAATTGCAGGCGGTGCCCGGGCTGTGGCTTCTCGTACCGCCTCCAGGGCCGCCCAATTGGTCTGCGCTTCTGGTTGGCCGGCAGGCGGTTCATCCCATGATGGATCAGGATGCGGTGCACGGAAGAGCAGGCGATGCTCAAACCGTGAAAGCGCCGCAAATAAGCGGCAATCCTGCCCGGTCCAAAGTGATATCGCTGCCGAAGGTAGAGAATCTTTGAAACGACTTCCCGCGGTGTCGCTCGGGGGGAGCGCCGCGGTGCCCGTGAGCGGTCCAGCAGTCCGGCTTCGCCGCGGGCCCTATGTCTGGCCTGCCACTTGTAGAAGGTATTACGAGAGAGGCCGAAATGCCGACACGCCTGCGCCACGTTCCTCGGCATTTCGCTAGCCTCACGAAGCAGCTTTAGCCGCCAGGCCACGATCCGGTTCTGTTCGCTCTTGGTCATGGGCTCTCTACTCCGGGGTCGAGAAGGGAGCCAGAATGTCACCTTAGTCTTGGGACTTCACACGCCAGCTCTTCACGCCCCCCGTTTAATTCCGCGGTTAATCCTATTTTCGCCATGGGACGTCTCTAGGGACGAAAACGATCCGCGGCCCCTTGGACGGCTGCACGCCTTGCGGCGCTGTTCCCTCCCATGTCCTGACTGGATGACTCAGCTTGCCTTAGTTCCTCTGCGACCGCTTCCTTCCTGGGTTTCCACGCGTGCGCCACGCTTGCCGGACCCGATCTGGGCCACGCGTAAGTAGAAGACACACTGGCGATCGCATCGGTAAGCCCCACACTCCGGCCACACGAGGAGTACAGCGTGAATTCGCACGAGAAGGAGGGTTTCTTTACGCGCATCCGATCGTTATCGGTAGCGTTATCGGTGGCTTGGGCGGTGCCTTTAATTGGCATGACTCAAGAGAAGGTAGACATTCCCTCCCGAACACCAAGCACTTGGACCGAGTATATCCACGGTCAAGGCGCGGCGGTGAAAGTCGCCGGCTATCTGTATTTGCCAAGCAACGTGAGAGGACCTGTGCCGGCAATGATCCTCAAGCACGGAAGCGCAGGGCTTGCCGGGGCGCAAGGTGACAATATCCGCGCATGGGCCGCGAGCCTGAATGAGTGGGGTATAGCAGCCTTTGTCGTCGACAGTTTTGCGCCACGCGGTATTGGTGAAAGCGCGAGTGACCAAAGCAAACTGACGAAGTCTTGGCTGATCTCGCTGACGCTTTTTCGGCGTTGAAGGTGCTGGGGGCCGATCCGAGGATCGACCCCGGCCGCATCGGTATCATCGGTTGGTCACGTGGCGGTGCGATTGCGATGGAGACGGCGCTCGAGAGCGCACGACTGGCGGTGCTGGCGCCCGCCGATCCCAAGTTCGCTGCGCATATCGTCTTTTACGGGATGGCCTCTCCACAGTACCGTGACACAGCCACCGACCATGCGCCGATGCTCTTCTTTCACGGCGAGTCGGATAACGTCGTGCCAGTGGGGCCTACGCGGGAATTCGCCAACTGGATTCAGACGCAGGGCAACCCCGTCATTTTCCAGACGTATCCAGGCGTCTATCATGACTTCGACGTGGAGAAGGGGATCGATGGATCGGTGAGTTCGGTCGAGACGGCCCGTAACTGCGACGTGGTCGTTGATTTCTCTACCGGTCAAGTGGTCCGGATGGACATCGGAAACCCGTGAGCGGGGTGTCCGGGTTGGCCCTGATCCGCTACATGCGAAGATGCATGCAGCGCGGCGCGGAGCTGCATCCAAACAGCTGCGGCGCGTGCCGATGCGTTGCAGAGGGTACACAGCTTCCTGATCCAGACATTCCACATTCCGCAGTAAATGCGGACGGGTCCGCGCTCTCAGAACGCACCCTGATCTCGAGAGCGCGACTGGCCAATGCGAAGTCAACGGCCTGGGCAGGGTGGACTAAGGTTCAATGACCGGCGGGGATATGTGAGTCGTGCGCCTCGCTACGCAAGCCTGGATGTCTCTAGCGGCCTGTATGGGAACACATGGGGGCCGGCAAGAACACGAGCTCGCGGGCTCGAAGTACGGCAGCCTGATCGTCATCGCCCCCGATATCGGCGCTGCCCGAGGCACGAAAGAGAGTGTCCGGGCGTCAACGAACTCGCGCTCGACGAGTCGGACTACAGTCAGCCCTCGCAGGCGTTACGCTCGGACCGACTTGGATCTCTCTTAACCCTTCAAGCCCGCGAGCTTGCTGTGGGTCCGCACCGATTCATCCTCGTTAAGGAGCGGATCTTCCCGTAGCAGCTGTTCGAACTGCGCAGGTATGAGTGCGGGACTGAAGTAGAACCCCTGGTACTGGTCGCAGCCGAGCTGGGTAAGCAGTTGCAGCTGCTCGGGGGTCTCCACCCCTTCCGCGATCACCTTCAAACGCAGGCTATGGGCGAGCGAGATGATCGCGCCCACGATGGAGGCGTCCTCCGGTCGTGCGGTCATCTGCTCGACGAAGCAGCGGTCGATCTTGAGCTTGTCGATCGGAAAGCGGCGCAGATAGCTCATGCTCGAGTAGCCGGTACCGAAGTCATCGACCGATACCAGCACACCCATGCGGCTGATGGCTTCCAGGATGTGCACCGACTCCTCGGCATCGCTCATGACCGCGGTTTCGGTCAGTTCGATCTCAAGGAGTCCCGGGTCGAGCCCGGAGGCATCGAGCGCGCGGCGAATCTGACCGACCAGGTCCATCAGGCGGAACTGGGAGGGGGCGAGGTTGACGGCGACGCGCAGCGCACGCGGCCCGCGCCGCTGCCAGATGCTCCCCTGGCGACATGCCTCATGCAGCACCCACTCCCCGATGGCGTCGAGTAGACCGCACTCGTCCGCGACCGGAATGAAGTCGGCAGGCATCAGCAGCCCGCGCTGCGGATGTCGCCAGCGGATCAGCGCTTCGGCGCTGTTGATGCGGCCGGTGGCGGTATCGACCTTGGGCTGGTAATGCAGCTCGAATTGACCATCGCGCAGGGCCTCGTGCAGCTCGCTCTCGAGTTTCACGCGCTGCTGCGTCACCGTGCCCATACTCTCGGTGTAGCACTGCACGTTGTTGCGGCCGCGCTCCTTGGCGTGGTACATGGCAGCGTCCGCATGCGCCAGCAGCGTATCGATCGTCGCGCCATCGCGCGGATAGAAAGCGATGCCAATACTGGGTGAGACGTGCACGTCGATGCCGAGGAGCCGCGTGGAAGGCTCCATCACCTTCAGCAGACGGGTGCCCATCTCCATGGATTGCGCCGGCGTCATTGGCCCGTCGAAGATGATCACGAACTCATCACCGCCGAGGCGTGCGACGCTGTCCACGGCGCGAATGGCGCCCTTGAGGCGTGCCGCCACTTCGCACAGCAGCTGATCACCGGCGCGATGACCGAGTGAGTCGTTTATGAGCTTGAAGCGGTCGAGATCCAGTACCGCGACGGCGAAGCCGTACGCCTGGCGGTTTGCCTGGGCAATCGCCTGACTCATGCGGTCATCAAGCAGCAGCCGGTTGGGAAGCCCGGTGAGGGAGTCGTGCGAGGCGAGGTGGCGCAGCTGCCGGTTCGCCGCCTCGAGTCCCTGAGTGCGGTCGGTGACGACGCGCTCGAGGCCTTCGACGTAGCCCTTCAGTGCCCGCGCGTTCTGCCACTTGCGGCTGAGCGCGCTCGCCGACTGCAGGATCTCGATGGGCTCGAACGGCTTCTTGATGACGATGAGCTTGTCGGAGCTGCCGAGGCGCGCCAGCAGCTCCATCCAGTCATAGTCGCTGTAGGCGGAGCAGACCACGACCTGTATTTCGGGGTCGACCTTCCAGAGGTTTTCGATGGTTTCCAGTCCGTCCCAGCCGGGGGGCATGCGCATGTCCACGAAGGCGACCGAGTAAGGGCGCCCCGCGAGGAGCGCCTGACGCGCCAACTCCACCCCGTCGCGACCCTGCATCGCCGAGTCCACGTCAAATACGGGCCGGGAAACCTTCGACTGCGGCTCGCCAAAGAGCGCCGCTTCCGCCGCCGACATGCGCGCGTCATCGCGGCCGGCGAGGATCTTGCGATAATCCTCGTGGATGGCGGGATTGTCGTCGATCATCAGCAGGCGGTGGGTCAGCGGGTCAGGTTCATCGGCCATGGGGCGCCTCCGCCTTGGAGAGGGGCAGCGTCAGAGTGAAGGTGGCTCCCTGCCCGTGGCCGGCACTCTCGCCTTGCAGCGAGCCGCCGAGGTCCTTGGCTGCGAGCGCGCAGCTGTGCAAACCAAAGCCGTGGCCGTCTTTGCGTGTGGTGAAGCCGTGACTGAAGATGCGCTCGAGGTTCTCCGGCGGTATGCCGACGCCGGTATCGCTCACCGCTATGAGCATTCTGCCTTCGGCCGCCCGTACACGCACGGTCACGCGCTTCTCGGCGCTGGCGGAATCATCGCACGCATATTTGGCATTGCGGATCACGTTCACCAGGATCTGCAGTACCTTGTGCTTGTCGATGGTGATCAGCGGCACTTCCTGAAAGTCGCGCACCAGAGTCACTCCGTGACGGCTGAACGCACCCTCATTCATTCGCAGGCTGTCTTCGACCAGGGTGCGAATGTCGACCAGGTCAGTGACGCCGCCGCGGCGCGCGTAGCTTTGCTGCACCGTGACGATTTCCTTGATGTGCTCAACGTTACCGCGCAGCTCCGCGAGTTCCGCGACGGCCGCATCACGCTCCGCGATGAGCTCTGTGGCGAGCTCCTGCAGGTACACCGGCAGGTGCCGGCCCTGAGAACCGGTGAGAAAGGTCGCCAGATCGGCCGCATGCTCGTGCAGCAGTGCCGCGACTCGCGACAGCCCAGCGCACTTTGATTTCTTGATGCGCTCGGAGACGATGCTCGCCGAAACATTGACGCTGTTCAGTACGTTGCCCACGTTGTGCAGCACGTTCGTAGCTACCTCGGCCATGCCCGCCTGCCGCGAGGCGACCAGCAGCTGCTTGTGAACGCGCTCGAGCTCCTCTTCGGCAAGCCGGCGCTCGGTGATGTCTTCGATCACCCCGAGGGCACCCAGTGGCTGGCCGGCCTCACCGATCATGCGCTGCGCGCTCGCCAGCACCGTGCGGCGTACCCCGTCCGGGCGGACGATGACGAACTCGGCGTCACGTACCTTGCCGCCGAGCAGGCTTCGCGCCAGCGGACGGTCCTCGCGCGGCACCGGCGTGATGCCGTCGGCGAGATAGACCTTCGAGGTAAGCGGATAGGGATTGCGCGGGACTGCCCCGTCAGCTCCTTCCTCTGTGATGCCAAGCAGCTCGGCCGCCGCACGATTGTGGTGCGTCACCTGACCTCTGACGTCGCACGCGAGCAGGGCAATCGGCAGTTCGGCGATGACCGTGGCGAGCAGGGTCTGGTTCTGCAGCAGGGCGGCAGCCAGTTGCTTGCGTGCGGAGATGTCGAGCAGGAACTCGACGGAGCACTCAGGCTCGGCACCGCCGCTGCTGACCAGCGAAGTGCTGGCATGAACCCACAGCGCACCGCCGTTCTTGTGCAGGTAACGCTTCTCGACATCCAGATGGGTAATCTCTCCGCGCCACAGGCGCTCGAGGCCTGCGGTTGTGGACTGAAGATCTCCGGCGTGCGTGAGGTTTGCCATCGATTCGCCCGTAAGCTCGCCGGGATCGAAGCCGAGCATGGCGCAGAAGGCGCGGTTGCAGTGGCGATAGCGACCGTCACGAGTGACGAAGGCGATGCCGACGGGCGCATCCTCGACGGTATTGCGAAATAACGTCCCCACGTGCCGGGGCGGGGACTCGCCCAAGAGCGCTTCCACTTCCTGCCCGGCAATACCCCCGTCGGCGCTCTTCATAGCATCGCCCGCTACCCTTTAGCGGGAGGCCTTGCGGCTCACCTGTAACTCTGCCGACTCAAAGGGGACTCCGCAGCCGCCGAGTCCGCAGTAGCCACTGGGATTCTTCGCCAGATACTGTTGGTGGTACTCCTCGGCGTAGAAGAATTGCGGCGCGTCGCGGATTTCGGTGGTGATCGTGCCGTGTCCGGCGGCGGTGAGCCGCGCCTGATATGCCTTCCGGGAAAGCTCGGCGGCGTCGCGCTGTGCCTGGTCCGTCAGGTAGATCGCGGAGCGGTACTGCGTACCGATATCGTTCCCCTGCCGCATGCCCTGTGTGGGATCGTGCGACTCCCAGAACGCCTTGAGCAGGTCCTCGTATCGGACTTTGGCGGGATCGAAAATCACCCGCACGACCTCGGCATGCCCGGTATCGCCGGTACACACTTCCTCATAAGTGGGGTTTGGGGTGAAGCCACCCGCATAGCCGACGGCGGTCGCGTACACCCCACGCAGCTGCCAGAAGAGCCGCTCCACGCCCCAGAAGCAGCCCATGCCGAACACCGCCTCACGCAAGGCGCCGGGGAACGGCGGAACGATCCGGTGACCGTTGACAAAGTGGGTTTGCGGCACGCTGAGCGCTGCCGCGCGCCCGGGCAAGGCATCCTGCGCACTCGGCATCACGGTTTTCCTGCTCATCGGCGGATCTCCCGGCGACGGCGGGCGCGACTGACGCGGCGGTCGCGCGCTCTTGGATCGGACGCATCTGCCGGCGCGCAGCCGCAGACCTCCGTGCAGCTCTCGGAACGTTCGACAGGTGACATGCCGGCTATCCTTCAGCTAAGGGCCCTGAGCGTGGGCTATGAAACCCTCGATACGACATAACTGCCGTGATCGGCGTCACGTTGGTACGAGCGTCGATGTGACGGAGCGCGCGGTGCGGAATTTCGTGCCAGGGGCGCTGCGCTCAGGAGTTTCTTGAGGCGCCTAAGCAATCGCCCTGGTAACGAGCGGGGGTCAGCGAAAACTGACAGCCCGCAATCAGCGAGGAAGCAGTACCAGCGCTTCGGGGCGCTTCCGGCCGGCTACGCTGGCGCCACTGGGAGGCGAACGGTGAATTCGCTGCCAGTTCCGCGGCCTGCGCTTGTCGCATCGACGCGGCCCGCGTGACGTTCAACCAGGTTGCGCACTACCGCAAGACCGACGCCCAAGCCGGCCTGCGCCCGCTGCGATGACGGATCTGCCTGAACAAAGAGATCGAACACCCGCGGCAAGACATTCGCTTCGATACCGATCCCGGTATCACGTATGCGAACGACTGCTTCCGTTTGGTCGCGCTGGACGGACAGCCAGATGCGACCATTCGGGTCGGTGTACTTGGCCGCGTTGAGAAGCAGATTGACCAGTATTTGCTCGAGTCTGGCGGGATCGGCCGTCAGCCATAGCGGGGCGGCGGGGAGGCAAGTGCTCAGATGATGATGGCGTTCCTGCACTGCGAAGGCGACGGCTTTTACCGCCTGAGCCACGACGACGCACAGATCGACGCGTTGTGGCTGCAGACTCAACCGGCCGTGACGGATGTGCGACACGTCGAGAAGGTCATCCACCAGGCGGGTCATGTGGGCGACTTGGTGTTCGATCAGCAGTCTGGCTTTCACTGCGGCGGGTGGAGCGGACGTCTCCATGCGCAGGATACCGGCTGCAAAGCGCACCGCGCATAGACAATTACGCAGTTCATGAGAAAGAACGGTCATGAACTCATTGTTATCGCCAACCGCGGCGCCAGGCTCTTCGCCACGCAAGCGCGGCCGGTGACGAGGATGGTCCGCGAACTCACTTCGGTGTTGGGACCTATCAGGGCGGGAAACATGAGCTCGGGTGTCGACCAAGCACAATCCCGTAATTTCTCCTCGCGCCGGCGTTGCCGGGCGAGCGGACGCGACCTGGTAGTTCATAAATACTCCCCGCATGTCAACATGTCTCCCAACCACGATCCACCGTGGCCACACGATGCGACCGAGCGATTGGGTGCTCACTGACAGTAGGCCTAAGCTAGGCCGCACAGTCCGGGCGGTCTGTGCGCTACCATACACAGCGTAGGGTGGAAGCGGGTTCCTGGTATCGACGCCCTGCGCGGCGGCATCCGCACAGTCGTGATCGCCGTGATTTCACTGGCCTATCTCGGCGAGGATGGGCTACTGCTCTTGCTCATTCTTCTGGCGACCGTCATGGCAATAGCGGTCGCAGTGCTGGGGTCGTGGGAGACAACCACGTCCCCCGAGCCTGCCGGCCGCAGTAGCACCCGCAGTCCCCCAGGAATAACCTACTGGTTGCTGAGGCTTGTTCACTCGGAGGCGAAGAGATGAACCCGATAAAAGCGGCTGCACTCGTCCTGGTGGTGGCCGGTGTTCTGGGGCTTGTCTATGGCAGTTTCAGCTATACCAAAAATACGCATGAGGCCAAGGTCGGGCCGATCGAGCTGACGGTGAAGGACAAAGAGACCGTCAACATCCCGGTTTGGGCAGGAGTGGGGGCGATCGCGATTGGCGGCGTTCTCCTGCTGCTCGGCGGCAAGAAGAGCTAGCTGTCAGGTAGAACTTTGGCGGGTCGCGGGCTCGGCGCTGCGACCGCGGCGTTCTATGCCGTTTCGACCGAAAGGTGAGGGCGCTGGGCCTGGCGTCTATTCGTAGTGAAGCGCGTCAATAGGGTTGAGGTTGGCAGCCTTGCGAGCCGGATAGTAGCCGAAGAAGATTCCGACCGCCGCTGAGAACGCAAAACCGCCGAGCATGGCGGTGACGGAGATCTGGGTCGGCCAATGCGCAAGCGTGGAGATGATGAATGACACCAGCAGCCCAAAGCCGATTCCGGCCACGCCGCCGGTCACGCTCAACAGCACGGATTCGGCCAGGAACTGCAGCAGCACCTGAAGGCGACGTGCGCCAATTGCCATCCGGATGCCGATTTCCCGGGTCCTCTCGGTGACGGACACCAAAAGGATGTTCATGATTCCGATGCCGCCGACCAGCAGCGAGATGGATGCGACCATGGCCAGAAGCGCGGCCATGACCTGGCTGCTGCTCTCCTGCGCTTCCGCGATCTGACTGAGGTTACGGACGCTGAAATCGTCAAGTTGACCCGATCTGGATATGGTGGCGCCGCGCGAGAGTCGCAGTTACTTGAGTGATCGCCGTGTTCACTAGATCGGCCCCTCCGGCCTGGACGTAGATGCTGTTGACATAGCCGGTCATGCGGGGGCTGATGCCGAAGGCGTTAGGCGCCGCCGGATAGTTGGTGCTGACGAGGTTCTGAGCCGTTTGCGGCGTCGCGACCCCCAGGACTTTGCGCTCGGCCGTACTGAACGGGATCATCACCACGTCGTCCTGATCCTGTCCAAAGCCCGTTTGCCCCTTGCTTGCGAGGAGCCCGATCACCCGCATCGGAACGCCCTTGATCAGGATGATCGCGCCGACGGGATCCTCTCCCGGGGGAAATAGGTTCTGATAGACCGTCTGACCGATCAAACAGACGGTCTCGGCGGCGTCATTTTGTTGTTCGGTCATGGAGCTGCCGCTGGCGATGTGCCAGCTGACGATGTCCAGATAGCTTGGCGTCACGCCCTGGATGGCGGTGCTCCAGTTCTGGTCGCCGTATTCCACCTGGCCGGCCTGGCGGGTCAGATAGCTGACCCGCTGCACGGCAGGGTCATCGCGCAGGATGGTCTCGGCGTCGACCACGGTCAGAGTTGAAGCGCTGCCTGCCCCGGCGCGAACGCCGCCGGCGGTCGTGGCGCCCGGCTGGACGACGACCATGTTCGTACCCAGGCTTTCCAGCTGTTTCTTCACCGCCGCGCTGGCGCCGTCTCCCACGGCCACCATCGCGATGAGCGCAGCCACTCCGATAAATACACCCAACATGGTCAAGCGCCGAGCGTAGCTTGTTGCGTGCCAGGGCCTGTAAAGAGGCGGAAAAGATCATTGACAGGAAGGCCAGGCGAAGGCCGGAGGCGCCGTCGGGAACGCCGCGATGGCTGCGCCGGCCGCGACCGCAGCCGTGGCGCTGGCTGTCTGCGCGTCCGGCGTTACGACGGCGACCTGATGCTCATCAGAAAGGATTCGTCCATCGCGCATGACGATCACCCGATCCGCATAGGCGGCGATATCCGATTCGTGGGTTACCACGATCACCGTGACGCCTTGCTCGCGATTGAGCCTGCGAATGATCTCCATGATCTCATGGGAGGTGCGCGTATCGAGGTTGCCGGTCGGCTCGTCGGCAAGCAGCACGGCCGGATGGTTGATGAGCGCCCGGGCCAGCGCGATGCGTTGCTGTTGTCCCCCGGAGAGCTGGTTGGGCATGTTACGCGCGCGGTCAGCCAGGCCGACGCTCGCGAGCATCGTCGCGGCCGCGAGTCGTTCCGTTCGCTTGAGGTCAGCGCCGCCGCGGCGCCGTAAAGCAGCGGCAATACGACATTTTCGAGCGCGCTCGTGCGGGCGAGCAGATTGAAGCTCTGAAACACGAAGCCGATCCGCCTGCTGCGGATGTCGGCCAGCTCCGGTTCGGACAGCCGCGCCACATCACGCCCCTCAAAGACGAATTGGCCGCTGGTCGGCCGGTCGAGGCAGCCAATGATGTTCATCATCGTCGACTTGCCCGACCCGGACGATCCCATGATGGCGACGAATTCGCCGCGACCGACCGAAACGCTGACCCCCTGCAGTGCATGAACTTCGCGTATCTCCGAGCTGGAAGGTTCGCGTCAGATCGATGAGGCGGACAACGGGGTCGGTCATGCCGGTCCGTCCTCCTACAATTTCAGCGCGGGGGTGGATGAGGCCTGAGGCGCGCCCGCCGCAGCCTCGGATGTGACGACCTGATCTCCGAGACTTGAGATCGCCGGCCTTGATCTCGGCGAAGGTGTCGTCAACGAGCCCCACCGTGACGGCGATCGAGACCAGCTTGCCGTCCCGCTCCACCCAGATCACCCGCTGCCCGGGTTCGGCGGCTCTTGGCGGGCCCAAGCTTGGCCGCGGCGGCCGGCGTAAATCGCAGCGCCTGCGATGGGACTCTAAGGACATTCAGCGATTGGGCGGTGACGATCCTGGCGGTCGCCGTCATCCCCGGCTTGAGCAGCAGGTCGGGATTATCGACCGTGATCACCGCATCGTAGGTAATCACGTTCTGCACGCTGACCGGGGCCTGCCGGACCTGGGCCACGCGTCCCTGGAACGTACGCTTGGGGAAGGCATCGACGGTGAAACTGGCGTTTGCGCCTTCGACCGCGCCAGCGATATCGGACTCGCTGACATTGGTATCGACCTGCATCTTGGTCAGATCGGTGGCAATGAGAAACAGAGTCGGTGTCTGAAAGCTCGCGGCCACGGTCTGACCGGCGGTGACATTGCGCGATACCACCGTGCCGTCCACCGGCGAGACGATGTTTGTGTAATCCAGATTGATCTGCGCCGCTTTCAGCGCCGCAGCCTTCTGTGCGATCTGAGCGACGTCAAGGCGAACGAGCGCAACCGCCTGGTCATAGGCGTTGAGCGCAGCGTCGGCGGCATCGTGGGATGTCGAGTCTTCGCTGAACAGAAGATCCAGGCGCTCGTGATTGACCTTCGTGTAGACAACATTGGCCTGGTCCTTGACGAGTTGAGCCTTGGCGACGTCCAACTCGGCCTTGTCCTGATCCACAATGATCTGATAGGGCTTGGGGTCGATCTTTGCGCACAGCTGACCCTTATGAACCCTGGTGTTGTAGTCGCAGCTGAGCGTCTCGATCGTGCCCGAGACATAGCTCCCCACCTCGACGACAACCACCGGATTGACCGATCCACTGGCGGTGATGGTGGTGACGACGTCTCCCACTGTGGCTGCTGCCGTCACGTAATGCGGGGGCGCGGCGCGGTTCGCAATCCAATAGGCGGCCGCTCCGGCGAGCGCGACGGTCCCAGCAGCCAGGGACCCGAGCAGCTTCCAATTCATGTGCCGGAGCATGATGCGAGCCAATGAGGTGGAACGGTTGCGAAGCTTCTATGCAGATGCTCGTAGCTGCTGCAGCTGCCGCAAGCAGGCGAAGCGTCGCGCATTAGCACTGCTTGTTCAAATCCATTTGAGGCGCAGCAGCAGCATCTTCACGCCCTGGGTCAGCAGCACGTAGCACAGCAAGCGTCGCCGCCAGCAGCGGCCAGTAGAGCACGGGCAGCTTAGAGAATCCCAGGTAGCGGGCCGACTGGCGTGAACGGGATAGCGACGCCGACCGCCATGATGACCAGGGTCATCGCCAGTCACCGGCCAGGATGAGCGGCTCTGCAGGAACGGAATCTTGTTGGTTCGGATGACGTGGATGATCAGCGTCTGCGTCAGCAGGCTCTCGACGAACCAGCCGGTCTGAAAGAGGCTCGCGCTGTGCGCGGCCGTCTGCGGCGTCGAGACGTCCCAGCAGTTGAACAGGTACAGCATCATGAAATAGGTCGTGTAGTCGAAGATCGACGAGCACGGGCCGATGAAGAGGACGAAGCGGGTGAGCTCCTTCGAGGTCCCACCGGCGCGGCGTGACGATCCGCTCGGGGTCCACGGCGTCGGTGGGGATGGCGGTCTGGCCGATGTCGTAGAGCAGGTTGTTGGCGAGGATCTGGATCGGCAGCATCGGCAGGAACGGCACGAAGACGCTGGCCCCGAGCACGCTGAACATGTTGCCGAAGTTGCTCGACGCGCCCATGCGCACGTACTTGATGATGTTGGAGAAGACCTTGCGGCCTTCGATCACGCCCTCGTCCAGCACCAGCAGCGACTTCTCCAGCAGGATCATGTCGGCGGACTCTTTGGCGATGTCGACGGCGGTGTCGACGCTGATGCCCACGTCGGCGGCGTGGAGCGCGGGGGCGTCGTTGATGCCGTCGCCCATGAAGCCGACGGTGTGCTTGCGCGATTGCAGCGCCTTGATGATCCGCTGCTTGTGCGCCGGCGAGACGCGGGCGAAGAGCGTCGTCCTTTCGGCGGCCTCGGCGAGCTGCTGCGTCGGTCATCTTCTCGACCTCATCGCCCAGCAGGACGAACTCCGTTGGGAAGCCCGACCTCCTTGCAGATCTTGCGGGCCACGAGCTCGTTGTCGCCGGTGACCACCTTGACCGCGACGCCGTGCCGCTCGCAGGGCCTCGATCGCGGCGGCTCGCGCTCTCCTTGGGCGGATCGAGGAACGCCACGTAGCCGCGCAGGATCAGCTCGCGCTCGTCGGCCTTGCCGTAGGGCGTCGCGCCGGCCGCCACGGTGCCGCGCGGCTCGACGTCCTTGGTGGCGATGGCCAGCACGCGGAAGCCGTCCGCGCTGAGCCGCTCGTATTCCTTCTTGAGATCCTCGACGTGCTGGTGGTCCATCGGCAGAGCGCGCCGTCGAGCTCGAGCGCTCTGGCACTTGGGGAAGATCGCCTCGGGAGCGCCCTTGGAGATGATCCGGTCCTTGCCTTCGGGCGTGCGGACCACGACCGACATGATGCGGCGCTGGAAGTCGAACGGGATCTCGTCGACCTTGCGTGAATGCGGCGACGTGGGCCTGCGGCATGCGTCTCGCGCGTGCGCCAGCACGGCGCGGTCGAGGACGTTCTTCAGGCCGGTCTGGAAGTGGCTGTTCAGGTACGCGAGCGCGAGCACGCCCTCGTCCTCGCGCAGCATGACGTCGCAGTAGCGCTCGAGGACGACCTGGTCCATCGTCAGCGTCCCGGTCTTGTCGGTGCAGAGCACGTCCATCGCGCCGAGGTTCTGGATGGCGTTGAGGCGCTTGACGATGACCTTCTTGCGTCCCATCGCGACCGCGCCCTT
Organism: uncultured Pseudomonadota bacterium; assembly: GCA_963825385.1. GTDB lineage: Bacteria > Pseudomonadota > Gammaproteobacteria > Steroidobacterales > Steroidobacteraceae > 13-2-20CM-66-19. The sequence goes on from CAWGSX010000003.1 coordinate 1,637,035, forward strand.
GGACAGGCACACGGTCACGATCATCGGCAGCATCTCCGGCGTCAGACCGACCGCCACCGCCAGCGCGAAGAAGAAGGCCTGTACCCAATCGCCCTTGGTGAGGCCGTTGATGACGAAGACCAGCGGCACCATCACCAACATGAAGCGCAGCATGAGCCAGGTGAACTGCGCGATCCCGCGATCGAAGGCCGTCTGCGGCTGCGGCTCCTGGAGCGACTCGGCCATGCCGCCGAGGTAGGTGTCCTTGCCGGTCGCCACGACCACCGCGCTGGCCGAGCCGCTCTCGACGCTGGTGCCCAGGAACGCGATGTTGCGCAGCTCGAGCGGTGCGGTCGCCGCGTCCGCGGCGCTTCTTCTCGACCTCGAACTTCTCGACCGGGAAGCTCTCGCCGGTCAGCGATCCCTGGATCACGAAGAGATCCTTCGCCTGAACGATCCGCACGTCGCCGGGAATCATGTCGCCCGGCGGCGAGCTGGACCACGTCGCCCGGCACAAGCTGCGCGACGGCGATCTCCTGCGGTCGCGCCGTCGCGCAAGCACCGTCGCCGTCACCGAGATCATGGCCTTGAGCTTCGCCGCGGCGTTGTCGGCCTTGGCCTCCTGAATGAGCTTCAGGCCGACGCTCAGGACAATCATGGACAGCATCACGACCGCGGACCGCGAGATCGCCGGTCGCAAACGAGATCGTCGCGAGCACCGCCAGCAGGATCACGAGCGGGTTGAGCACCGCGCGCCAGAGCAGCTTGCAGGATGCCCGGACGCTGGTCCTTGGCGAGGACGTTGGGCCCGTAGCGCTCGAGACGCGCCTGGGCCTCGACGCCGGTCAACCCTTCGGGGCGCGTGTCTAAGCTCGCGTAGACCTGGGGCAGGTCTAAAGCTGCGGCCTCCGCCACGACTGGCGAGACGCGAATCGTGCGCAGCTTGTGCTGGTCAGACGCCAGCAGGCGTTTGGGCAAAATAGCGGCCAATGGTTTGAGCTCGTCTATTTTCTGGACGGAGCGCCAACAGCTTAACCGACGGTCGTGATCCGCGTAGTTACATCATCCGGCAGGTTGGGCGGTGTCTCCCGGATTATTCCCGACAGGTTGTGGAGCGGGAAATCCCCGGACTAACGGGGGCGGTGCTGCGAGAACCAGCACGCAGGTCAGAGTGCCGCTGACAGGAAGGAGGAGGGTGCTCTGGTGGGCCGACTTCTTCAATAAGCGTGGTTTCTGAGGCCAGCCAGAAACACTTGCCGTGACCGTGCAGTGGCCGCTGGGTACGGGAGTGCGTCGAATGCGTGTATCTGCCCGAAACCCGGTGTGCTCTCAAAATGCCTTGAGTACCTTATCCGTCGCCTCTTTGGTCGCCTCCCAGGCCTTCTGCGCAGCGTCATGGGCGTCCTCCGCGGCTGCGCGGGCGGCATCCTGGCTGGACTGAGCGGCCTCCTTGGCGGAACGCTCCGCTTTCTGAGCCGCAGCGGCGGTGGCTGCCGCCGCACTTTGCGCCGCTTCGACGGCCGCACGCGCGGCTTCCTTGGTGTCTGCGTTCGCCTTTGTGGCCGCTTCAACGGTCTTGCGTTCGGCGCGTTTGGCGGCCTTGTTGGCCTTATGCGCTGCCTGCGCGGCCGCTTCAGCCGCTGTTTGTGACATCTCAGTGACAGCGTGGCCGGCGCTTTGCACAGCCAATCTCGCGGCATCGGCTGCCTTCTGTGCCGCCTGCCTGGCTTCGGCAGCGCTCTTGCGTGCACTGTCCTCAGCGCTTTGATCAGACCCCGTGACCGCTGCATTTGCTGTTGCCGCAGAAGCCGGAGCGGCGCAGACGATTCCCCCGACCAGCACTGCGGACAGGACCCACCAAATTCGGCATTTCATTGCATATCTCTCAAAGGACAGGACGCAGGCCATCCAAGGCGTCCAAACGATAGCATGTCTAAGCTCAGGAGCCGGGATTCCAGTCAATGAAGTAGCGCTGCGCCGGCTTCGACGGGCAGGCGCTGCGCCTGGATTGATGCCTCGGTACGTAACGGGAGCGCGGCGCTCCGAAGGTCCAGCCTCATTTGCCGCCAACGCGCGCCTTGTAGCGCGGAAATGCATCCCACAGCGACGCATAGATCGCGGCCGGCGCTACGCCCAAGAGGATCGATAGGGACTGCTGATTGCGCAATCGCAAACGTGACTACCGCGACATCGATGCAGACAGCTGCCAGGAGAGGACCCAGCGCGATCGTGATCAGGCGTGAAGCGTAATCGGCAAAATACTGCGACACGCGGTCGCGCTCGACCTGGCGGTGGTACGCAGCCGGAGCCATGATGAGAGCTATGGCAAGCGCCACCAGTGCGATGGCGGCCAAGGCAAGAACTGCGCAGTTGCCGGCAGGGCCTTAGCGAATTTGTCGTTGAATACCGCGATCAGCTGGAAGCCAAGAGCGCTTGGATCCCCGGCGGGACCATTCCGGTGGCATGTGGGCTCCGAGCTCGCGAAGTCTTCCCGCGCCGTCACCATTGCGGTCTACGGCATCGAGAGTCATCGGATCCGGCTGCGACGGAAGCGTGAGCTGTGCAGCGCGCTCCATTGCACGACGCGAGTGCAGAAATTAGAGGCCCCCGTCCGCTCGTCCCTGCAGGCCAGGCGGTCGGGGGAGTGTCCGTAAGTCACGCCATGCAGAGGTCACCGCGCGACATGAGGCGGGGTAAAGCCCAGAGGATGCGGCGATCGGCCTGCCGGCATCTCCCAGTGATTTTGCAATTCGCGGCAGGTCCTTTTTTCTTGCGTGTCGCGCCCGGGACGGATCAACCCGGCAGCAACCCCCGCACGGGGCAGACACAGGTAACGCGGCAAATCACTTACCCGGGAGCGATTCACGCCTCAACGCGGCCGCTGTAAACTCGGCTTTCCGTCGCAAAGCGGCCGTAACCTTGTTCGAGATTATAAGAAAGACCGCTTGGAGTGACTCACCGTTTGCCGCCGCGGGAAGGCCGGACTTCCTGCAGGAGGGCGGTGAGATGGGCGAGCGCATGCGCGCCTATCCGTGGGCATCGCATCCCTTGGGCCCGCCTGCGGGATGGCCGCAGGCGCTGAAAACCTCCATCAGGCTGATGCTGACCACCCGTCACCCGGTGTTCATCTGGTGGGGTCCAGAGCTCTATTGCTTCTATAACGATGCCTATGCCCTGTCGCTGGGTCCGGAAAAGCACCCGCAGATGCTGGGAGCGCCGGGTCGGGAGATGTGGGCGGAGATCTGGGCGATCATCGGTCCCGACGTCGACCGTGTCCTGGCCGGTGAGGGTGCCACCTGGCATGAGGATCATCTCGTTCCCATCGAGCGACACGGCAAGATCGATGAGGTCTACTGGACCTACAGCTACAGTCCGATCGATCACGAAGGCGGGGTCGGCGGGGTGCTGGTGCTGTGCACGGAGACCACCCAACGTGTGCTCGAAACCCGGCGCCGCGAGGAGGCGCGCCTGCGGCAGCAGCGACTCTTTGAGCAGGCACCGGCCTTCATCATCGTCATGCGCGGGCCGCAACACGTCGTTGAATTTGTGAACGACGCCCACCGCGCGGCGTTCAACAGCGCCGATTGGGTCGGCAAGCCGATCCGTGAGGCGTTCCCGAGCATCGCCGAGCAGGGCTTCTACGAATCGCTGGACGAGGTTTACGCCACGGGCAAGACCTTCCGCGCCGAAGGCGTGGAGGTGCGCTACCGGCGCACGCCGGACGGACCGGTAGAGTCACCGAATCTCAACTTCATCTACGCCCCCTTCTTCGATGAGGCCGGGCACATCGTCGGGATCTTCTGCGAGGGGTTCGACGTCACCGCTACTCATCAGGCACAGGAGCGACTGCGCCTGGGTGAGCAGCGCTTTCGCGCCGCCGTCGCTGCGGTGCAAGGTACTCTGTGGACTAACGATGCGACCGGGAAGATGACCGGTGAGCAGCCCGGGTGGGCCTCCCTGACCGGTCAGGGCTACGAGGAATATCAGGGCTACGGCTGGTCCGCGGCGATTCACCCCGACGATGTGCAAGGAACGATCGCCGCCTGGGAGCAGGCCGTGGTGGAGCGACGGCCGTTCGTCTTTGAGCACCGGGTGCGGCACAAGTCGCGCAGCGAGTGGCGCCGCTTTTCCGTGCGCGCCGTGCCGCTCTTTGACGCCAAGGGCGCGGTGACCGAGTGGGTGGGCGTCCATACCGACATCACCGAACAGCGCGCCGCCGCAGAGGCGCTGCGCGAAGCGGACAGCCGTAAGGACATCTTCATTGCGACACTCGCCCACGAGCTGCGCAATCCCCTCGCTCCGATCCGCAACGCCAGCCAGGTGGCCCGCTCGCCGCAGGCGACCGAGGCCCAGCGACGCTGGAGCTACGACGTCATCGACCGGCAGGTCAGCCACATGGGACTGCTGCTCGATGACCTGCTCGATGTGTCGCGCATCACGCGCGGGACGTTGCAGCTGCGTCGCGAGCGGGTCGAGCTTGCGGCGATTGTCGATACGGCGGTGGAGACGGCCAAGCCGCTGATCGACGAGCGCCGCCATCGCCTGGAAGTTCACCTGCCGTCCGCTGCGGTGTGGCTCGAAGCCGATGCCCTGAGACTGGCGCAGGTCCTGTCGAACCTCCTCACCAACGCTGCCAAATACTCCGACCCGGAGGGGCGCATCGAGCTTACGGCGAAACAGGCGGACGGCGAGCTCGTCATCTGCGTGACCGACACCGGGATCGGTATCGAGGCGGAGATGATTCCGCGCATGTTCGAGATGTTCTCCCAGAGCACCCATGCCATCGAGCGCTCCGGCGGCGGCCTGGGGATAGGTCTCGCGCTGGTCAAGGGCCTGGTCGTGCTGCACGGTGGCACGGTCGGCGTCGAGAGTGCCGGCCGCGGACGCGGCAGCAAGTTCACGGTCTGGCTCCCCGAGAGCCTCTTCGTTCCGCCGCCCCCCAAAGTGCTTCCTGATGGCCTCACTCCCCGCATGCCGGTGCGGCGCGTGCTCGTCGTCGATGACAACCGGGACTCGGCCGAGAGTCTGACCCTCATGCTCGGGCTTCAGGGCCACGAGAGCCGTTGCGTACACGACGGACGCGAGGCGCTGGCGATGGGTGCGGTGTATCAGCCTGACGTCGTGATACTCGACATCGGCATGCCGGGCCTGAACGGCTATGACACGGCGCGACTGGTACGCGCCCAGAGCTGGGGGAAGGACCTCACCCTGATCGCGGTAACCGGCTGGGGGCGCCCGGACGACAAGCGACGCGCCGAAGAGGCCGGGTTCGACCATCACCTGGTAAAGCCGGTCGATCTGGACAGCCTCTTTGGCGCCTTGGTCCGCACCTCCGGTCTGCCGCCCTAGCTGGCGCACGGCCGCAGGCTGAGGTCCGAGGACCGACCTCCTGCCGCCCGGCCCCTCAGGCGTAGTCACTGACTGACGGCCGCAGGGCGCCTCACCTGACCAACGCGGTTCACAGGACAGCGGCATACTTCGGCCAAGCTTGTTGCACGCCGGATCCCTATGGCCAACCAGAAGCTCGCGCAGTACCGCTCGAAGCGCAACTTCAAGCAAACCGAAGAGCCCAGCGGCGCGCGTCGCGTCGGACGGGCGCCGGAACTGCGCTACGTGATCCAGAAGCACGCCGCGCGGCGCCTGCACTACGACTTTCGCCTCGAGCTGGATGGCGTGTTCAAGTCCTGGGCGGTCACCAAGGGACCCTCGCTCGACCCGAAGGTACGGCGGCTGGCCGTCGAGGTGGAGGACCATCCGCTCGATTACGGCGATTTCGAAGGCACCATCCCGCAGGGCCAGTACGGCGGCGGCACCGTGCAGCTCTGGGACCGCGGCTTCTGGCGTCCCGAGGGCACTGAGTCCGCCGAGGCGATGCTGCGTCGCGGCGACCTCAAGTTCATCCTCGCCGGCCAGAGACTGCAGGGCGGCTGGGTGCTGGTGCGCATGCGCACCGATCGCGATGGCGGCAAGCGCAGCAACTGGCTCCTCATCAAGCATCGCGACGCCTATGCGAAGAGCGGCAGCGATGAGAGGCTCCTGGAGGAGGGGCCCTCGGTGGCCTCGGGTCGCACGATGGCACAGATAGCGGCCGGCACCGGCCGCAAGCCAACCCCGTTCATGCTCAGGAAGGGCGGCTTCAGGCCCGATGCGGTGTGGGATTCCAACCGCACCGGGGAGGCCGAGCCGGCGGCGAGGCGCGCCGCGGTGCGGCCGCCGCGGACCGGCGCGAAACCCACCGTCGGCACGGGCCGTGCAGGCCGCTCCGATCCCGCAGAACCGCGGCGGCGGCGCGCGGCCGGCGCCACCGCCGGATTCCAGGCGCGCTCCAAAGCCGACCCTCCCCCGCGTGCGGGTGCGCAAGCGGACAGTAACGTCGTCATGGGCGTGAGCATCTCGAACGCCGGCAAGGCGCTGTGGCCGGGCGCCGCCGGCCGCGCCGCGATCACCAAGCTCGATCTCGCGCGCTACTACGAGGCAGTGGGCCCGTGGATGATCGGGCACGTGCGCGGGCGCCCCTGCTCGATCATCCGGGCTCCCGATGGCATCGAAGGCGAGCGCTTCTTCCAGCGCCATGCCATGCCCGGAACCTCGGACCTGCTCACCACCGTCACGGTCGCAGGCGACCGCAAGCCGTATCTGCAGATCGATCGCGTCGAAGGGCTCGCCGCGGTGGCCCAGGTGGCGGGCGTGGAACTGCATCCCTGGAACTGCGCCCCCGGGCAGCCTGAGGTCCCGGGACGCTTTGTGTTTGACCTCGACCCCGCGCCGGAGCTGGCATTCGCCAGTGTCGTCGCCGCAGCCCTGGAGCTGCGCGAGCGCCTCACGGCGCTCGGACTTGAGTCATTTTGCAAAACCACCGGGGGCAAGGGTCTGCACGTGGTAACCCCCTTCAGCGTGACGGCGCGCGCGCCCATCAGCTGGCCGGACGCGAAGGCGATGGCGCGCGAGATCTGCGTGCGCATGGCCGCGGACAGCCCGAAGCGCTATCTCACCACCATGGCGAAGAAGGATCGCACCGGGCGGATCTTTCTCGACTACCTGCGCAACGACCGGATGGCGACCGCGGTCGCGCCGCTCTCGCCCCGCGCCCGCGCGGGCGCGCCGGTCTCGATGCCACTCACCTGGAGCCAGGTGAAGGCCGGACTTGATCCGCAGCGCTACACGCTGCGGACGGTGCCCGCGCTCCTCGCCCGCTCGCGGGCCTGGGAAGAGTACGCCGCGGCGACGCGGCCGCTGCTGCAGGTCCTAAAGAAACTCGTTGGCAAGCGACAAGCGGCTTGAGGTGCGCGCCGCTCGCGCCGCGTGGCCACCCGAGCTTGCGCCGATGGAAGCGACGCTGGTGGCGGAGCTGCCGCGGCAGGGGCGCTGGCAGTTCGAACCGAAGTGGGACGGCTTTCGCTGCCTCGCGCGGCGCGAGGCCGGCGAGGTTGTGCTGCAGGCCAAGTCGGGAAAGCCCCTCGGGCGCTATTTCCCCGACATCGTTGCGGGGCTGGGGCAGCTCAAGTCGCGACGCTTCGTTCTGGATGGGGAGCTCCTGATCCCGATCGGCAGTCACCTCTCGTTCGAGGCGCTGCAGATGCGCCTGCATCCGGCGGCCAGCCGCGTCCAGAAGCTCGTCCGGGAACACCCGGCGCTGTTCATGACGTTCGACCTGCTGCTCGATGGCCCGCGCGTACTGCTGGCTGAGCCACTTAGGGTGCGCCGCGCCGCGCTCGAGGCATTCCTGCACCGCGAGGGGATGCCCGAGGTGCTGCGGCTGTCGCCCTTGTCGCTCGAGCGCAGGGTCGCCCAGCGCTGGCTGGCCCGTGCCGGCGGCGCCGAGCTCGACGGCGTGATCGCCAAGCCGCTCGAGAGTCCCTACCGGGCCGGCGAACGCGCCATGCTCAAGGTGAAATGCCTGCGCACCGCTGACTGCGTCGTGGGCGGCTTTCGCTATGCCAGCGACAGCCGCGAGGTCGGGTCACTGCTGCTCGGCCTGTTCAACGCCGAAGGCAAGCTCGACCACGTGGGCTTCACCTCGGGCATCGCGCGCGCGGGCCGCGCAGCCCTCACGCGGCGTCTGGAAGCGCTGCGCGGCGGGCCGGGATTCACCGGCAGTGCGCCCGGGGGTCCGAGTCGCTGGTCGACCGAGCGCAGCACGCAATGGCAGCCCCTGCAAACAAAGCTGGTTGCCGAAGTGCAGTACGACCAGGTAACCGGTCAGCGCTTCCGCCACGGCACGCGCTTTCTGCGCTGGCGCCCGGACAAGGCGCCCACGCAGTGCACGCTCGAGCAACTGCACGAGGAGGCCCGTCCGTCGCGCCTGCTTAAGGCGGTATGGGCGTCGCGCCCGACGCCGCGGACGCGCCCGCCAGGGCTGCGCGCGCGGCGCCCGAAGTAGCCGCAGCATTCGCCGCCCGTGCACGGCTTCGGGCCGCTGTGTACAACCTCAGCGCGAAGATCGCTATCATCGCGGCGGCGTGAGAGTTGCGAGCCGACGCGGGAGGTCAAACTGAACCGGGCTAGGGATTTTATGGGGCAGACGCGAGCAGTGCTGCTGCTCACTCTCGCGCTGGCGCTCGCAACTACGGCACGGGCTGAGGATGCGCAGACCATTACCGTGGACGCCACCGCCCCGACCAGGCCCTTCGCGCATTTCTGGGAGCACACCTTCGGCTCCGGTCGCGCGATCCTGAGCCTGCGGGAAAGCTATCGTGGGGACCTGCGCGCGGTGAAGGCCGTCACCGCGCTCGGGTACGTGCGCTTTCATGCCATTTTGCACGATGAGGTCGGGGTTTACCGTGAGGACGCCCACGGACAGCCCCTCTACAACTTCTCTTATGTCGATCAGATCTATGACGGCCTGCTCGCTAACGGGGTGCGGCCCTTCGTCGAGCTGAGCTTCATGCCGCGCGATCTCGCCAGCCGCGAGGTCCGTCATAGCTTCTGGTACCACCCGGTGATTGCCCCGCCCAAGGACTATCGGCGCTGGGACGCGCTGATCGAGGCCTTGGCGCGGCACCTGGTGGAGCGCTATGGAAGCGAAGAGGTCAGGCGCTGGTACTTCGAGGTCTGGAACGAACCCAACCTCGACTTCTGGGCCGGCTCACCGCGCCAGGCAACCTACTGGACGCTCTACGAGCACACCGCGCGTGCCCTGAAACGGGTGGACAGTGGCCTGCGCGTCGGCGGGCCGGCCACGGCCCAGGTGGCCTGGATACCGGACTTCATCCGCTTCACCTCGAGCCATCAGATCCCGGTCGATTTCCTCTCGACGCATGTCTACGGTGACGACACGCCGCTCATCTTCGGATCACACCAGCCAGTGCCGCGCCGCGAGTTCGTGTGTCGTGCCGTGGCCAAGGTCCACAAACAGATCCTGGAGTCCACCCGGCCGGACCTGCCGCTGCTGATGAGCGAATTCAATGCGAGCTTCGCCAATCACCCTGAGGTGACCGATGCGCCGTTCATGGGGCCGTGGCTGGCCGAGACCGTGCGCCAGTGCGATGGGCTGGCACAGGACATGGCGTACTGGAGCTTCTCGGACGTCTTCGAGGAGCAGGGCGTGGTGAAGACACCCTTTTACGGCGGCTTCGGCCTGCGCGCTGCCGGCGGGATCCCCAAGCCCTCCTTCAACGCCTTCGTGCTGCTGCACCAGCTCGGCGAGGAGCGCTTCAGCCCCGAGACCGAGCAGGCGCTGCTGACGCGCCGGGGCGACGGCACGCTGGTCCTTGCCCTGTGGAACTATCGCGAGGCCGGCGCGGCGCGCACCGACCGGCGTCAGGTCGCGGTGAGCTTCGTGCACACCGACGCCCGCTCCGCCCAGGTGCAGCTGCTCGATCCGCAGCATGGCAACTTCGCGGAGGCCTACGCGGCGATGGGCTCGCCGCGCTACCCGACGCAGCAGCAGCTCGATGCGCTGCGCCAGGCGGCCGACCTGCCGCCTGCGGTCACCGAGCCGCTCGAGGCGCAGCGCCTGAACCTCGACATCCCGCCCGACGGAGTGGTGCTGATAACGGTGCCGGCGCGCGCATCCGCGGGGGCGCACAGTCCCTGACGCCGCGGGGTTTGCCTGCTACCACTGCGCCTCGAGCTCCCGGAACGGGTGCAGCAGGTGCATCCCCTCATCGCCGAAGTCGCCATGGGCCTTGCCATCGACCGTCACGGATTTCGGTCGTTGTCTTGCGGGCCAGCTCACCACCACCTCCGTGGTCGGACTGAGCGTGGGGCCGAGCGTCACTCGCAGCGTGCGCTCATCCTGCTGGGCCGTCATCGACAGGAGCCCGAACGCCGTCGGCAGGCGATCGATGGCTACGCCCTTGCCGGCGACCCAGTCCGGCGGCGCTCCGGGCAGAAGCGCAAGACCCTTGTCGCCCTCCTGCATGAGCATGCCGATGACGGCGCGGACGTATTCGGCGCCCACCCAGGTGTGCGGCATGTCTCCGAGGTAGAACACCGAGCGCATCGGTGAGCGCACGACCTCGGCGAAGACCTGCCAGCCGGTCGGGTTGCGCGCGGTGCGCAGGCGGGTGAGGAGATCCTCGGCGAGCAGCGGCTCGTCCAGGTGCACGAAGGTGAGCACGTTGCGGAACTCGTACGGCGTGTAGGCGTAATGGGCGCCGGGCAAGCTGCGCCGGCGCACCTCATCGAGATAGCGCATGAAGGTGGTGCGCAGTGCGGTGTCGGGCAGCACGTCCTGGGCGCCGGCCGGGTCCAGGGCGATCGAGACACTCGCCGGGTCGATGTCGGCGAAGTCGGCCGAGGCCGGAATGTAGTCGATGTGCTTCCAGTCCATCGTGGCGCGGATGGAAGCGGCCATGGCCTCGTGCAGCGCGCGCTCCTGCTCCTGCGCCCACTTGGCCATGTCGTTCAGCTGCCACTGCTGGGCGAGCCAGACCCCGTCGTGCCAGCCCTTGAGCGCCCAGTAATCGTCCCAGTAACTGTGGGTCGGAGCCGGGTAGCCCTCGTGACTGATCGAGGGCGCAAGGATGCCGCGGAAGCGCTGCGGCGCCTCGCTTGCGGCCATGTAGCCCGGCACCAGAGTGCGCTCGCGCAGCGTCTGCAGGTACTGCAGCGCCCCGCGCACCGCCGGCAGGAACTCGCGTACGCTCACCGCGCCCCCGTTCAGGCGGGCGACGGCGGCGACCAGCGCCACGAACTCACCCTGGCTGTCGTACTCGAGCTCCGAGCCGACACCGCGGTTCACGCTGCCGTCATCGTTGAGAATGGGGGAGATCAGGCCGTTCGGGCGTACGCCGTGATCGGCGTACCAGTGCAGGTACTCGCGCGCCGGGCCGGCCACGCCCATGCGCAGCAGGATCTCCGCCGTGGCCGAGCCATCACGGATGAAGGAGCGGTTGTAGTTGCGCGGGCCCGCCAGGAGGATCGGCCCCTTGGCGTTGACCAGCATGTAGCCGAGCTGCGCGCGCAGCGTATCGACCAGCGAAGGGTCGGGCAGCTCGATGCCGACGTGCAGCAGGCGGGCGCGCCACTCCTGCTCGCCAAGAGCGGCCAGCTTGTCGAAATCCGCAGGTGAGGTGACCGCAGGCAGCGCGGGCTCGGGCCGCGTTTCCGTGCGAGCCGCAGCGGCAGGCTTGGGCGTGCTCTCGCCCAGGGGAAATACCACCACTACGTCCATCACCTCGTGGGGCTCGAGGTGCACGGTATAGAGCATTGCCGCTGCACCGAGGCCCGTTGGGGCGCGGATCGAGGAGGAGGCCGGCACGCCGCCTTCGATCACGTAGCGCGTGATCTCGGTCTGGCCGGTGCTGCCGAACGCTGCCGCACCCTGGGCTGCGGGCCCGGTCAGTGAGGTCAGGAGGCGGCGGCCATTGACGATGAGCTGGGTATTCGAGCCCATTCCCTCGAAGCTCGCAGCGCGGATCTCGGAAATGCCGCCGTTCTGCCAGACCGGATTCACCTGCACGGGCCGCACCAGGAGCGCGAGCTGCCCATCCACCGTTGCGAACCCGGTGTTCTCGAGGTGATGCCGCACCAGCGTGGCAGGCCCCGCCGCGGTGGGCACCGCGATCGCCTCGCTGCGCAGCACAAGTCCGGGCTGCGGCGACCACTGCACCTCGGGCATGGGCATCCAGCCCTCGCGCAGCCACTGCGTGCGCGTGGCGCCGAACGCGGCCACCACGCGGCCGGAGGAATCCCGCCACAGCGGCTGCAGCAGGGGTCCGCCCTTGAACGGCTCGAGGTCGCCGTACTCATCGAAGAGGCTTTTCTCCTCGCCGGCCGGCACGCTCAACGCCGTCCAGTACACCTGCTGGTGATGCAGAGTTGGCGGAAAGAGCGCCGGATGGTCGCGGCCGGCGAGGATCTCGTAGCGCTTGAGCGCGGTCATGACCTGCGTGCTGCTCAAGAGCCGCAGCCGCCGGATGTCCGGCGTCTCGTGGCCGGCGGTGAACACCGTCAAGCGCAGCTCAGTGACCGGGCGCGCGGCGGCTGCGGCAAGGTAGGAGCTGTCCCCGAGCGCGCTTGCGTCCTCGCCCATGAGGCGCCACTCGCCGCCCGGATCGAGGCCCTCGAGCCGTGCGCCGCGGCGCGAGGAATTCCAGAAGACTTCCAGTCCGCTCACCGGCAGAGGCTTCGGGAAGAAAATGTGCAGCTGGCGGGTCCCGAACTCGGGGCCGGGTTCGACCACATCGCTGTGGACGATCGCGCTCCACAGCCCTGCTGCATCAAGACCCGGATCAACTCCGGTGATGCGGGGGGCATCACTGGCCGGCAGCGGCTCGAACTCGAACAGCGAGACCCCGGCATTGGCGGCATCCTTCGGACTGAACAGGCGCAGATACCGCGCACGCACGGACGGGAAGAGCACGTAGTCGATCCCGCCCAGGGAATCGGCCGTCTGAAAGGCGTTCTGCCAGTGCTGTCCGTCGATCGAGGCCTGGATGCTGTAAGCGGGCGCGAATGCGACATCCCAGTGGATGATGGCGCCGCCGATCATCACATCGCGCCCGAGATCCACCTGCAACCAGTTGCCGGGGGCAAAGTTGCCGTCCCAGCGCGTCGCGGTGTCCCCGTCGATCGCCATCGCCGGCGTCATGCTTCGGGGCGAGGCCGAGGAGGCGCTGGCGTGCCATTCGTTACGCGGCGGCAGTGCCTCATTGGCGCCGTGGGCGAAGGATGCGCCCAACACACAAAAGGCAACGGCTGCCAGGACCGCCCACGCGCCGACAAAACGGGGACGCAACGGGAAGCTCAGCAGCAGGCGGCTGAACCGGGCGCGGGGACGCACCCGAGCCATGAGGGTTGCGACGGAGCGAGTGCGCGCCAGCGCGCGGTGGAGCGGATGCGACAGCGGCCGGCGCTCGCGGATCGGCGCCCCATCACGCCCGCAGAGCCCAGCCGCTGCTGGCCCTCATCCGTGCGTGAGGTGTGGCGCGAAACGCGGGCCGGTGCTCGGTGGTGTGGTCCCCGTCAGTCGCGGCGATTTTCTGAACACATTCCAGCACAGCACCCACTCAGACATTCGAGACACCGCACCGATCAACCCGGCGCCCGGGTGCGCCGCGCCTCGCGGGCGAGTGCGGCGCGCAGATCCTCCCGACAGCCTAACTAGCGGTGCACCCATGCGCAAGTTCCGGAAATCACAGGGCTTCGCCCTGCAAAGAGCTCGCGGGAGGTTTGCCGCGCGGCAGCGGGAACCGGCCCCCCCTGAGGTGACGCGTGTGCGCTTGCGCCAGCGCTCCGGCCGCGACGCGCGCGCTCGAGGAGCGGGCAAGCTTTCCGCATCGTTCCAACTCAGTGTCGTAGAGTCGAGCGCGGAGCGATGCGGCTGTGCGCCGTCACTGCAACGGCTCTTGCCGCGTGTAACTTGTTGGGTCGATCCCGCCTCGGGCGGCCCGGACCCTGACCCGTGCTACGCCCCGCTGGCCCAGAATTCTTCCATCTTGCGGCGGGTCTGCGCATCGGGCAGCCGACCGTGCCCGGCCGCCTGGTTGTCCTCAAGGTGCGCAAGCTTGCTCGAGCCCGGTATCGCACAGGTGACCGCCGGATGCGAGACCACGTATTTGAGGAAGAACTGCCCCCAGCTGGCGATGCCGAACTGCGCGGCCCAGGGCGGGAGCGCGCGAGTGCCCGCCTGGCTGATGAGAAGATTGCGGCCGCCGCCGAGGGGTACGGCCGCCATGACGGCGACCTTGCGCTCCTGAGCCAGCGGCAGCACTTCGGCCTCGGCGGCGCGATCGCCCAGGGAGTAGTTCACCTGCAGGAAGTCGAGTGGGTACTTGCGCAGGTACCCGAGCAGCTGCGGGTACTCGGACGGGTGGATCGAGGTGATGCCGATATAGCGCACCTTGCCCTGTTTTTTCAGATCGGCGACCACCGGCATCATGGCCTCGACGCTGTCGACGAAATGGACGAAGAGCAGATCGATTTTCTGCAGGCGCTGCATCGAGCGCTCGAAGCTCGCCAGGCCCCCGACCCCGTCTCCGCGCGGGCCGCCGGGCGCATTGAGCTTCGTGGCGATGAACATCAGCTTGGTCAGATGCAGCTCCCCGAGAGCCTTGCCGATCTGCGTCTCGCTCTCGCCGTAGAGTGCCGCGGTATCGATGACCGTGCCGCCGAGTTGCTGCATGCGTTGCAGGATGGCGCGCACGTCCTCATAGGGCGTCCGGCCGAACTGGTTGGTACCGAGTCCGATCACCGGAATGTGCTCCCCGCTCGAGGGTATCGGCTTGGTGATGAGGGCCGACTCATCGGCACCGTGGACACGCCAGGGCAGGAGCGCAGCGGTGCCCGACAGGAGGCCCAGCTGCAGAAAGCTGCGGCGGGAGCGGTACGGAGCGGGGTTGTATGACACAGGCGTCTCCGGCTCAGGGACTCGCCGCAGTATAAGCAACCGCGCCCGGGCTTAGAGCGGGCGCGTGGGCCCCTGCAGATTCGCAACACCGGGTTAGAAATGGCCACATCACTGAACGCGCCGCGCCGTGCGCGGTTTCGGCCGGCAACGCTTCCGATTTAGACTGCGCCGCGGAGCGCGGGCGACGCATTTTTCAAGCAACAACGGGGCTGTATGCGCATCATCGATAAGGAGGAAGTGGCGCGCCGCCTGACCTACGCGGCCTGCATCCCAATCATCCGGCAGGCCATGATCGCCTTCTCCCGGGGCGAAACCCGGCAGCTCCTGCGAGCGATCATTCCCCTGGCACAGGGGCACGTCTTCGGCATCATGCCCGGCGCGCTGGGCGCATCCGCCGCCTTCGGCGCGAAGCTGATCAGCGTCTTTCCGGACAACTTCGCCAAGGGCGTGCAGTCCCACCAGGGGGTCGTGGTCCTGTTCGAGCCCGCCACGGGGGCGCCGGTCTGCATCGCGCACGCCGGTGAGATCACCGCCATCCGCACCGCGGCGGCGAGCGCGGTCGCCACCGAGGCGCTCGCGCGCCCCGATGCCCGGCGGCTGGCCATTCTCGGTTACGGGGAGCAGGCGCATACCCACGCCCGGGCGTTGCAGCACGTGCGGCCTCTTGAGCAGGTCCGGGTCTGGGGTCGCTCGCCGGCGCACACGGCCGAGTTCTGCACGCGTCTCGAGCGGGAACTCGGCCTGCCGTTCATTCCCGAGGCCCACGCGCAGGCGGCCGTTGCGGACGCTGACATCGTCTGCACCGTGACCAGCGCCCGCGAGCCGATTCTCCTTGGCAGCTGGGTCAAGCCCGGCACGCACGTCAATCTCGTGGGCTCGGGCATGGCGGGACCGGTGGAGGTGGACACCGATCTGGT
Organism: uncultured Pseudomonadota bacterium; assembly: GCA_963825385.1. GTDB lineage: Bacteria > Pseudomonadota > Gammaproteobacteria > Steroidobacterales > Steroidobacteraceae > 13-2-20CM-66-19. The sequence continues at coordinate 1,652,725 of CAWGSX010000003.1, forward strand.
GGTGCGCGCGCGCTTCGTCGCCGACAGCCGTGAGGGGGTGCTGCGCCAGGGCGCCGAATTCCTCAAAGCGAAGGAGGCCGGCGTGATCGGTGATGATCATGTCGTGGCCGAGATCGGCCAGGTGCTCGACGGGCAGATCCCGGGACGGCAGTCGGCCAGCGAGATCACCGTCTACAAATCCCTCGGTCACGTGGTCCAGGACCTGGCGACGACCTGGGCGCTGTACACGGACGCGATCTGAGCCGCGGCACCATTTACTGCGCCGCTGCCGCGATTCTAGACTCTGCTTCCGCAAAGCCTAGGGAGTGAGCTCGTGGACAACATCAAGCCCCTCTTCACCGCAGTCGCCACCGCCCGCGGCGGCCGCAATGGTCACACGCAGGCTGAGGATGGCTCAGTGAGCGCGGACCTGTCCGTGCCGAAAGCCATGGGCGGTCCGGGCAGACCCAACACCACCACCCCCGAGCATCTGTTCGCGGCCGGCTACGCCGCCTGCTTCGGCGGAGCCCTCGACTTCGTCGGCGCGCAGCACAAGAAGAACGCCAGGAACGCGGTAGTGACCTGCAGCGTCTCCATCGGTCCGCGCGACGGTGGCGGCTTCGGCCTGGCCGTGAAGCTGCACGTGCTCGACACCGACATCCCGCAGAGCGAGCTGGAGGAGCTCGCGCGCGAGGCGCACGAGAAGATCTGTCCCTATTCAAATGCCACGCGTGGCAACGTGCGCGTCGATCTGTCGGTTCAGGGCAGCTGAGCGCGCACCAAGACGGACACGGCCCGGCGGGTATTTAAGCCCCTGCCGCAGGGGCGGGACGACTGCGGGGCGCGACGCGCACCGGCGCGGTTTCTGCCAGCTGCGACAGCGCGGCAAGCCCGATGAGGACGCCGCCGAGCATGTACCACGCGGGAACCAGCGGGTTGCCGCTCGCACGAATGAACCAGGCGACCAGGAACTGGGTCGAGCCCCCGAACACGGAGATCGCGATCGCATAGATGAGCGCGATCCCGGCCGAGCGCAGCCGCTGCGGCAAAGACTCGGTGATCGCGACGATGATCGTCGCCGAAGACAGCGTGGAGACCCCGCCCAGCAGGGCGCATGCGCCGTACAGCGCCGCGCCGCTGCGCAGCCTCTCCAGTATCCAGAACGTGGGGAAGATGGCCAGCGCCAGGATCAGCCAGGGGATGACCATCACGGGCTTGCGTCCGAAGCGGTCGGAAAGCCAGCCCCCCAGCGGATCGCAGATGACCCCGCTCAGGCCGATGACGGCGGTGGCGCCGAACGCCAGCCGCGCCGGCATGCCGAGCGTGACGCTCGCGTAGGTGGTCATGTACTCGAGGACGTAGTTCGTCGTGGTGGCGGTGCCGAGCAGGACGAGACCCACAACGATCAGGCGCGCATGACCGTGTGCGCGCGCTGGTGCCGCAACCTCGGCGGAGTGCAGGGTCTCGGCGAGGGTGCGGCGCAGCACCAGGCCGACCGGCACAATGACCGCTCCCAGAAGCAAAGCCACCCGCCACCCCCAGCGATCGAGTGCCGCTGCATCGAGAACGCTCGCGAGCGCGACGCCGACGAGGCCGGCGATGAACACTGCGAGGTCGGCGCTGGTTGCCTGCAGCGACACGTAGAGGCCGCGGCGCTGTGGTGGCGCCGCCTCCATCAGGAAGGCGGTGCTCGGACCGACTTCGCCGCCGAGCGCAAAGCCCTGCAGCAGCCGCAGTGCGATGGCCAGAAGCGGTGCGGCGATGCCGATCGAGGCGTACGAGGGAATGAGCGGCAGCCCGATGACGCCAACGCCGATCAGCCAGAAGGACAGGAGCATGGCGGGCTTGCGCCCGACGCGGTCGCCGTAACGTCCGATGACCAGAGCCCCGAGCGGGCGGGTCAGAAATCCCACACCGAAGGTGGCGAGCGATGACAGCAGGCTGACCCCGGGCGTGTCCGAGGGAAAGAAGGTGCGCCCGATCTGCGCGGCGAAGAAGGCATAGGTCACGAAATCATAGAATTCCAGGCCGTTACCGATGACCACGGCGAGAACCTGGCGCTTGCGCAGCGTCACGGGCGGCTCAGCGGCTGCTGCCACGGCGGCCCTTCTCCTTGCGGCCGCGCGCGCTACGGTTGCGCCATGCCCGCAAGCAACCCCGGCCGCGACCGCGCGGCGGCACTGATGATCTGTGGAACCACGAGCGGCGCCGGGAAGAGCCTTCTGGTGACGGCACTGGCACGTTACTACGCGCGTCGCGGGCTCAAGGTGGCGCCCTTCAAGGCCCAGAACATGAGCAACAACGCGCGCGTCGTTGCCGGCGGGGAGATGGGCAGCGCCCAGTACCTGCAGGCCCTCGCCGCGCGGCGCATTCCGGACGTGCGCATGAACCCGGTGCTGCTCAAGCCCGAGACCGACAGCGCACAGCCAGGTGGTGCTGCTCGGCCGCCGCGATGACCGGCTCGCGCGCCAGGAGTGGCGCGCGCGGGCCGTCGAGCTGTGGCCCACCGTGCAGCAGTGCCTGGAGGCACTCCTGGCCGAGAATGACCTCGTGCTGATCGAGGGCGCCGGCTCTCCGGCCGAGATCAATCTGCAGGACACCGATATCGTGAACCTGCGCGTGGCCGAGGCGGCCGGCGCTGCGGCGCTCATCGTCTGTGACATAGACCGGGGCGGGGCGTTCGCGCATCTGTATGGGACCTACCTGCTCCTGCCGCCCTCACAGCGCCAGCTGATCCGCGGGTTTGTGCTCAACAAATTCCGCGGTGACCCGGACCTGCTCGCACCTGCGCCGCAGCAGCTGCAGGCCCTGACCGGCGTGCCCATTCTCGGCGTGTTGCCCCTGTGGCGCGAGCACGGCCTGCCCGAGGAGGACGGCGTGTTTGATGAGCGACCCGCAGGCGCCGGGCTCAGCGTAGGGATCGTGGCCTGCCCGCGCATCAGCAATCTCGACGAGTTCGCGCCATTGCAGCGCATTCCCGGCGTCGCGGTCAGCTGGGTACGCTCGCCCCAGGCGGTGGCCGCAGCCGATCTGCTGATCCTTCCGGGATCGAAACACACCGCCGCGGATCTGGTGTGGCTGCGGGAGCGGGGGCTCGAGCCGGCCATCCGGCAGCACGCCGCACAGCGCAAGCCGCTGCTCGCCATGTGCGGCGGTCTGCAGATGCTCGGGCACGGCCTGGCCGATCCGCAGGGAGTCGAGGGGGCCGGGGAGGGGCTCGCGCTCCTCGCACTGCGCACCGAGTACCAGCCGGACAAGCGCTGCCGCCAGGGCCGCTACAGCTTCGGGAAACTGTCCGGGTTCTGGGCGCCGCTTTCGGGCTTGGCATTTGCAGGCTACGAGATTCGCCACGGACGCACCGAGGTCATCGCCGGCTGTCCGACGCCGCCGGTCGCGGCCCTCGGCGAGGGGCTCGGCTGGCAGTGCGGAGCGACCCTGGCTCTCTACACCCACGGGCTGTTCGAGAACGGTCCGGTGCTGCGCGCACTTTTTGGAAGCACGGCGCCCACGCTCGATGAGACCTTCGAGCGACTGGCCGACTTCGCAGCCGCGCATATCGGTGCCGCCACGCTCGATCGGCTCATCGTGCGCAAGGAGTGAGGGGCGCGCCGTAGGGCTCTTGGGCGGGCCCCGCCGGTGATCTACGCGCTGCACCTCAAGTGCCAGCCCGCACGCGCACAGGTGCGGTTTCCCGCTAGACTGAGCCCGCGCAATGTTGGTTTGCGGTGACGGACGCACCGGGACCGCAGCGCGCGCCCGATGAGGAGAGCGCTGCAATGAGAATGGCTGTGTACCTGCTGCTGCTCGGGCTGATCGGCTGCGGAACCGCCGCGCCGCGCGCGGCACGCACGCCCGAACAGCACGCCGCCAACATCGCGGCGGCGGAGCGCGCGGGATTCAAGGTGGTCACCAACGGCGAGCGGACCTCGTTCTGCCCGGGCGCCTCGGCGACCGGCTCCCATCTGGCGCCGAACTGCCTGAGCGAGCGCGAGTTCGAGAGCCTCCTGGGCAGTGCAGGCACCACCCCGGCGGCGACCTTCACGCATGCCTCCCCGGGTCCGGGTCCGAATGCGGGGCACTAGCTGAGAGCCCGCTCGCGGAATGTGCTCAGCTCGGCGGATGGGTGCCTGAGGTCACCGCCGCTGCGCCCGCGGGCTTCGGGCCCGAGTTGGTGGCCACCTGGCTCGGCGCACCCGCATCGGCAGCCCTGAGTGCGCGAACCTGCAGCGCGTAGGGGGTCTTGCCGGCGGACTTTCCGGCGCACTCAAGTCCCGGGCCGAGGATCTTAAGCGGCAGCTGCGACAGCAGCTGCTCCCGGATCTGTCGCAGCAGCTCGCAGTCGGAGCGATCCAGTGACTCCGGGTGCCCGGGCCCGAGCGTGACGGTCTGCTCGAGCGCCTCGAACTCCGCGAGCCGGCCCTGGTCGGGCTTGAGGGTCTCAGGCAGGGCAAACTGCACCTCGACGCTCGGGGAGCGGCTGTTGCACTGGTACGGCACCACCTTGGCGCTCTCCGGGTCGGCGCCGATCGTGAGCAGTACGCCGCGCACGCGGTACCACAGCTCGCGGCAGTTATAGGCCCGCGGCAGGCTGTTCAGATCGACGATGAGCGCGTGCGGACTCCACACGGCCGGAAGGCTCTGCGGTGCGGGAGCCGCACCCCGTGCCGTCAGGCCGAGTGCGCCGAAGAGAAGAGCCAGCGCCGAGCTGAGCACCCAGACGCCGGTGCGGTGAGCATTCATGAGCTGCCTGTCCGCGCGCTTCGTGAAGTCTGTCATTTGGACCGCTCCCGGCCGGGGTCAGTTCCAAAGAATTTTACAGCTCCCGCCAGGTTCACGCTTCTGGATGGGGCGTGCGCGTACGAGGGCGGGCGGGGCAGGTGACAGCGGCAGCGGAAAGGCCGGCGTCGACCCGGCTCTAAATATTCTTGGTGATCCGCGGGCCGGGCTTGCCAGCACCGTAACGGCGGCCTCAGGCCGCGGCCGATTGCGGGCTGTCCGGCTCCCAGCGCTCGATCTTGCCGATCGCTTCGCGGACACGCTGACAGGCGGCCACGCGCAGCGCCAGCACCTTTTCCATATGCAGCAGGCGCCGCTCGGCGCTCACCGAGTCCAGTCCCATCTCCTTCAGCATGCAGATCAGATCGCGCTGCTTGCGCAGCTGCTCCTCACTTTGCTGGATGTCCTGCTCGGTCTGCTCCAGATGCATCTGCAACATCGACTTCGAGACCATACCCGGCCCTATGACACAGCTTCCGATTAGCGCCGACGCTACCGTCCTCGCAGGTGCATCCGAGTCCGCATAAACACGTACTTTTCAGGCTCCGGCGTGCTGCATTGCGTTGCCCGGGCGGCCGCTGACGCCGCGATTGCGTAGCGACACTAATATATGTCTGCAGCCCGCACTCGCCGCGGTGTGGTCGGTCGGACAATCCGATTCTTAAGTCAAATGACGGCCGCGCGCGCTGTGGGTCGGAAGACCGAAAGCGGGCTGGCCGGCTCGCGCCGGATCGGCCATGGGGCCGGCCGCGTGCACGTTCCGGCCGGACGGTCTTTTGGCGATGGGACGAGACCTCGCCGCGGAGCGCCGGGCCGCAGTGACTTTGCGAAGGGAAGCGTGGAGTGCTCCGCGGATCGGCCCGCCCGCGCGCGCCACGCCCGAGCGGCGGTTTGCTCTTACAATGGCAATGGAACCGGTTCGGTGCGGCGGGGCGCCGGTGGCGCTGCAACCTATGGAGACGGCAGTGAGTGCGAAGGATGTCATGTACGGTGAGCGGCGCCTGGCCGAGCTCCTGAGCGAGGCGCGCCCCGGACACACGCTGCCGCAGCCCTTTTATGGTGATCCGGAGCTCTACGCCTTCGATGTCTCGGCGGTGCTGACCCGCAGCTGGTTCATGCTGGGATTCGAGGCCGAGCTCGCCGCACCCGGCGCCTACCTGTCCGTGACCATCGGTCCGCATCCGGTGCTGGTGGTACGGGGCAAGGATGGTGTCATCCGCGGGTTCCACAATACCTGCCGGCACCGTGGCGCGCAGATCTGCCCGGAGGGCAGCGGCACCACCCCACGCATCGTGTGTCCCTACCACCAGTGGACCTACGACCTGGCCGGGCACCTCATGGCCGCGGCGCGCATGCCCGAAGGGCTGAACCGCGACGAGCACGGCCTGGTGCCGGTGCGGGTCGAGCTTCTCGAGGGCTGCCTCTACGTCGCGCTCACCGATGCCGCACCCGACTTCGCCCCGTTCCGAGAGGCCGCCGCTGCATACCTCAGGCCTTACCGCCTCGCGCAGGCGAAGCTCGCCCACGAGAGCGTGCTCATCGAGAAGGCCAACTGGAAGCTCGTGATGGAGAACGCCCGCGAGTGCTATCACTGCGCGACGGGGCACCCGGAACTCAAAGTCTCCTTCCCGGTCGTTTTCAACGCCGGCTTCCGGGCCACCGATCCCTCACGCAACGGCGCTTACCTCGAGGCCATGCGCGCACGCGGTATGCCCGTGGGCCCGGAGACGGGCCTGTGGTGGCACGTCGGGCGCTATCCGCTCAATCCGGGGGTCGAGAGCGTCTCGATGGACGGCAAAGCCGTAGTGCGCTCGCGGCTGCTCGATACCGGCGGGCAGGCCATCGGCGGACTGCGCTGGGCGACCGAGCCCAACTCCTTCTGCCACGTCTTCACCGACTACGCCTTCATGTTTGCCGCCATCCCGGTCGGCCCGCAGGAGACGCGCGTCGTCTCCAAGTGGCTGGTGCCCAAGGATGCACAGGAGGGTGTCGACTACCACCTGAACGAACTGACGCAGGTGTGGACGCAGACGAACCTCCAGGACCGGGCCCTGGCTGAGAACAACCAGCGCGGTGTGAACGGCCTTGGCTACCGGCCCGGCCCGTACGCGAGCGGGGCCGAGGAGCTCGTGATTCGCTTCAACAACTGGTACCGCGCAACCGCCGCCGAGGCCCTCGTCCCGCGCTGAGGCAAGCGCCCCGGTGCGGGTTCTACCGGCCGCGGCGGCGCGGCTCCGGCCGGATCGGACCTGAATAGCGCGCGCGGCCCCCGGCAAGCTCGATCTCGTGACTGGCCAGCGCCCGCCAGTCCCCGATGCTGTGTGCGCCGACCACGATGGCCATCCCGGTATGCGTCAGAGTGCCGATCAGCGCCAGCAGGCGCCGCCGCGTGGCCGCATCGACGCTGTCGAGGGGCTCATCCAGGAGCAGCAGCCGCGGGTGAGCGACCAGCGCGCGCGCAAAGAGCACGCGGCGCGCCTGCCCGTAGGACAGCTCGCCGAGCTCACGCCGCGCCAGGTGTACCAGTCCGAGGCGCCGCAGCATGCGCCGGGCGGCGAGTCGCCCGGCGGCGGTGCCCGTCTGATGCAGCCCGATGCTCGCGTACCGGCCCGACTGCACCACCGCATCGACCCGCGTGTCGCGCGGATAGCGCGACTGCAAGTGCGGCGCCACGAACCCGGTGCGCCTGCGGAACTGCTCCAGCGGCACCCCGGGACCGATGCCGATGCGCCGGAGCGTGCCGCCGCGGGCGACGCCGTAATCCCCGTAGAGGGTCCGCAGCAGGGTCGTCTTGCCGCTGCCGTTGCCGCCATGCACGACCCAGAACTCGTGCGCGCGGACCGTGAATCCGAGCTCACGCAGCACCGGCCGATCCTCGAGGAAGATCTGCGCGTTCTTCAGCTGCACGAGCGCGGCCGGCTGCAGCCCGCTGCGCCGCCGCGCCGGCCGGGAAACGCTACCGGGCGTTGCCGCGCGAAGCTCGCGCGCCGCGCGCCGCGGCTGCAGCGGGCCGCGGTAGACGATGCGCCCGCGGCGCAGGATCAGCAGGTGCGTCGCCCGGGGCGGGATGTCCTCGATCCGGTGCGTGGCCAGCACCAGCGGCCGGCGGCCGCGCTGGCGGGCGAGCCAGCGCGCAAGCCGTGCCCGGTGCGGCGCATCGAGTCCCGTGAACACCTCATCGAGCAGCAGCAAGGAGGGATTGGCGATCAGGGCGCGGGCGAGGAGCACCAGCCGGCGCTCGCCGTAGGAGAGTTCCAGGAACGGACGCGCGGCGAGTGCGCGCGCCCCGAGTGCGGCGAGGGCCTGCCCCGCGCGCCGGCGGGCCGCAGTGCTCAAGGGGCCGAGTGGCAGGTCCGTGGCACTCAGTCCGGTCGCCACCACGGCGCGCGCCGGCAGGTTCCAGGCATAGCGCTGATATTTGTCCTGTCGCTCCGGACCCAGGTAGGCAATGTGCGCCTTCACCGCCTGCGGCACGCGGTGCCACTCGCCGGCGAACCGGTAGCGCAGCGTCGGTGCCTCGTCCGCCGAGCGCACGATGCCGGCCAGCACTTTCAGCAGCTGGGTCTTGCCCGCGCCGTTCTCGCCCATCACCACCCAGCGCTCCCCGGGACGGATCCGCCAGCGAATCGCCTTGAGCACCGGACGGCCCGCGCGTGTCAGGTTGAGCCCGTCGAGGTGTACTTCCAGGGGCGGGGGCGATGCCGGCATGGCCGCACCCTAACCAACGCCCGCGCGGCGGCGCAACGCCCGCCCGCCGCGCGGGCCGGGCTGGACCGCGCCGGCGCTGGTTGGTAGGTTAGTTCCGTCCGGGGCTGTAGCGACCGATGAGCAACGCCATACCGAGGCTCGAGAGGGGATTTGCGCGCATCCTGTTCGCGTCGCGCTGGATTCTCGCGCCGTTCTATTTCGGCATGATCTTCGCGCTGCTCGCGATCCTCGTCGTGTTCGCGCGCGAGCTGTTCGCCGAGCTGATGCACATCGGTGAGTTCGACGGCGAGCACGTCATCGTGCTGGCGCTGTCGCTGATCGACCTGTCACTCACCGGTAACCTCGTGCTGATCGTCATCTTCGCGGGCTACGAGAACTTCGTGGCCCGCATTCACCTCGAGGAGCGCGAAGATCGCCCGGCCTGGATGGGTCACGTCGATTTCTCGGACCTCAAGATAAAGCTCATCGCCTCGATCGTGGCCATCAGCGGCATCGCGCTGCTGCGCGCCTTTCTGCTGCTCGGGGAGGCCGGCAGCCGTGTGGACCGGGAGCGGCTCACCTGGATGGTCGCCATCCATCTCACCTTCGTGGTCTCCGGTGTACTCATGGCCGTGATGGACCGCATCGGCGAGCACAAGGGCACCGCGCAGCGCGCCAGCCCCTGAGGGGCACGCAGGCCGCGGCCCGCGCCTTGCCCGGCAACCCCGCTGTCGTAGGCTTTCCGCCCTTAGACCGGAGGCTTTGCGTCCTCACCTTTCGATGAGTTTGCGATCGTCGAGATTTATATTGGCCGCACGCGGCAGATCTTGAGAGCGCGCAGACGGAATTTTCTTATATACGCGCCGCTTGACCCGGCACGCCCTCAAGCCACGCCGCGGGCGCTCAGCGTCGGGCGCGGTGCGCAGGCTTCCCGGGTTTGGGCCGTGCAGCCGGCGCAGATGAGGCGGGTACCGCGACCGCTGCCCGCGGGCTCGCGGGCCTCAGCTGTCCGAGTGAGGCATTGAGGGCGACGGCCAGAGCTGCATCGCCACTCACCAGCGCCTCCCAGGCCAGCTCGAGGCCCTTGCGCCGGCCTTTTTCGGTGAGCTTCAGGCCGGAAGCGGTGAGGGTGAGCACGAACGGCCGGCCGCCGATGCTCAGCGCGCGCTTCAGTGGCTTGGTCAGGGGCGTAGTCATCGCAGGGCTCCGTCGCCTGTTGCGCTTCGGTGACAGCCTAGCGCAATCAGCTGCGCCCCAGGCCAACAAGCTCGGGCTGGGGCGCAAGGGAGCCGAGACGCCCAGGGGTTGCGCCGCGGCGCGCGGGGCGGAACACTGCGCGGCAATGGGCGCCGCGGTGAAGTCGCCGCTGCGCCTTCGGGGGGAGGATACGGCGTGCGCCCGACCGGGCGTGCAAGGAGACTTGATGGATAACGTTCGGGGTCAATGTACCGCCTTGGCGGCCTACATGCGCCAGCACCGCGAGGAGATCCTGGCCGCCTGGCACCAGCGCGTCGATCACGATCCGGAGCTGACGACCGCCTCCTCCATTACCCACAGCCAGTTCACCGACAGCATCCCGAAGGTGCTCGACGCCTTCGAGCACGCGCTGCAGGCCGACGATGCCATCGGCGATACGCTCGCCGCGATCGAGCAGCGCGAGGGGGCTTCCGAGCACGGTCTGCACCGCTGGCAGCAGGGTTATGACCTGCGCGAAACCATGCGCGAGTGGGCGCACCTGCACCGCTGCATCCTCGCGCAGCTCGAACATTTCAGTGACCAGGCACCGCAACTGCACCTCACCGTGATGCGGCGCGCGCGCCAGGCACTGGTGCGGCTGTGCGGGGAGGGCGCCTGCGAGAGCGCCGCGCGCTACACGCGCCTGCAGCAGGCCGAGGCGGCCGGACGCATGCGCGACCTGGAGGGCGTGGTGCGCCAGCTGCGCGCCCTGGAGAAGGAGCGCGCCGAGATACTGCGCCAGGCGGCCCACGACCTGCGCGGCTCGGTGGGGATCATCACCAACGCGTCTGCGGTGCTCGCGCGCACCGAGTCGGAGGAGCTGCGCGCCGATTTCTTCCGCATCCTCGGACGGGCGATCGACTCGACGCAGTCGCTGCTCACCGACCTGATCGACCTTACGCGCCTGGAGGCGGGCCAGGACCATCTGGAGATCAGCGCCTTCGATGCCAGCGAGGTGCTGCGCGCCTTCAGCGATTCGCTGCGCGCGGAGGCCACGGCCCGCAACCTGTTCTTCAAGGTCGAGGGCCCGGACAGCCTGCCGGTACGCGGCGACCGCACCAAGCTGCAGCGCATCGTGCAGAACCTGGTGCTCAACGCCGTCCGTGCCACCGAGTCCGGTGGGGTACGCCTGGCGTGGGCCGCGCCGGCGCACGCCGGCGAGGCACGCTGGACGCTCACCGTGGAGGACACCGGCCCCGGCCTGCGCGGCACGCACGCGACGCCGCTGACGCGCGCGCTGCGCGAGGCGACCGATCAGGCGCACGAGAGCGAGGGCACACCGCCGGCGGCCGGTCCGACCTTAAGCGCAGCACCCGATGCGCCGGTGACGCCGCAGGCAAAGCACACCCCGCCGCGCGAGGGCATTGGACTGTCGATCGTCAAGCGCCTGTGCGAGCTTCTCGGCGCCAGCATCGAGCTGCAGAGCGAGGCCGGGGAGGGGACGCTCTTTCGGCTGAGCTTTCCGCTCGAGATCACAGCGCCCCCCTGAAGCGCGCGCCCGCTCTTCTTCAGCGCTCCAGGAGCACGAACTCGTGCGCGCCGAGGCCGTTGAAGTCGGTGATCAGCGGCGCCGAGTAGGCGCCCATCGAGCTCAGGTAAAGCCAGTCGCCCTCGCGCACGTCCTCGGGTAGCGCGAACGGCACCGGGCTCACATCGAAGGAATCGCAGGTGGGCCCGAAGATGCGGTACGAGCGCAGGGCGCCGCGCCGCTCCTCGCCCTGGCCGCTGAGCACACGCGTCGGGGGCTGGAACTTCGAGTGGATGAGCTCGCACAGCGCGCCATAGATGCCATCGTTGAGGTACAGCGCGCCTTCCTTCACCAGGAGCACCTGCGTCAGCACCGCCCCGCCGGTCGTGACCAGCGCGCTCCCCGGCTCGCAGCGCAGCGGCACCTGCGCGAGCGGACCTGCGGCCTGCGCGGCGCGGATAGCGGCGAAGAAGTCATTCAGCGTGCGCCCCGCCGGCATGAGGATGCTGGGAAAGCCGCCGCCGACGTTCAGGTATTCCGGGCGCACCGCCGCGGCGCCGGCGATGTCCGCCATCAGCCGCAGCCCGCGCGCGTAGGCCTGCGGGTCGGTGGTCTGCCAGCCGACGTGCATGGTAAGTGCAGCGCGGGCGCCGCGCGCGTGCACGGCGCGCAGCAGCGCCGTGGCGGCCTCAGGGGCCGCGCCGAACTTCTCGTTGAAGGTGACCTTCGCCGTGGCGTTCGGCGCGACCACGCGTACCTGCACGGTGAGATCCGTGCCGGCCTCGGCGAACACCTTGTCGAGCTCGGCGGCGTGGTCGACCACGAAATCGCGCACGCCGAACTCGCGGTACGCGCGGCGAATGGCCGGCCGCGGCTTGATCGGGTGGTTGTAGGCGAGGTGCGCACCGGGGAGCGCCGCCTGCGCGAGCGCCATCTCCGCAAGCGAGGCGGTGTCAAAGGCATCGATACCGGCTTCCACCAGCCAGCCCAGCACCTCGGGGTCCGGGTTGGCCTTTACCGCGAACAGCACCCGCCCCGGAAAATTCGCTTTGAACTGCGCCGCAGCGGTGCGCACGTTGTGCGGCAGGAAGCACAGCACCGGCAGGTCGGTGCGCTTGTGCTGCAGAAGCGCGATGACATCGGCGAAGCGCTGCCGCGCGCTCAGGTCAGCTGGGGTCCTCATGGGCGCGTGAGCTTACCAGTCCCCGCGCAGCGTCGTGGCGCGCGAGGGTGCCATGGGACGTGTAGGATGGCGGCGCATTCATGCAACGTATCCCTAAAGGACGCACCATGCCCGCGCTGCATCGCCTCGCCCTGATGTCGCTCCTTCTGGCCATGCCGCTGTCAGGATGCGTCGTCACCCCTTACGCGGAGCCGGCGCCGGTGACCAGTCAGGAGACGGAAGAGGCCCCCGAGCCGCCACCGCCGCTGCCGGTGTACGAGCAGCCGCCGTGCCCGGAGGAAGGCTACATCTGGACGCCGGGGCTCTGGCGCTGGGGCCCGGAAGGGTATTTCTGGGTGCCGGGAACCTGGGTGGCGCCGCCGCAGGTCGGCTTCCTGTGGACGCCGGGCTACTGGGCGCTGGCCGGTGCGGCCTACGTGTTCCACCCCGGCTACTGGGGTCCGCACGTCGGTTATTACGGCGGCATCAACTACGGCGGCGGCTACACCGGCTACGGGTTCGCCGGGGGCCGCTGGGCCGGCAACCGCTTCCAGTACAACACCGCAGTCACCAACGTGAACGTGAACGTGGTGCATAACGTCTACCGCGAGACGGTGATCAGCAATGTCTCGGTGCACGATACGACCGTGCAGCGGGTCAGCTACGTCGGTGCCCCGGGCACGCGTGCGCAGCCGAGCCGCACCGAGTCCTCCTATGCACGTGAGGTGCGCACACCCTACACGCAGCCGCAGATCGAGCACCACGACCTGGCGCGCACCAGTCCGATGCAGAACGCAGCGCGCAACGAAGGGCGCCCGCCCGTTGCGGCAACGCCTCGTGCCGGGGCGTTCACGGGCGGTGGCGTGACCGCAGCGAAGCCGGTCGGGCCCGCCTACCATCCGCAGCATGCGCCGGAGCACAGCGAGCACGAGCATTAGCGCGCACCGCGCGCGCCTTGCGGGCGGGCGCCGGCCGACCAAGCGCGCTTTCCCGGGCACGTCGCGCGTGCCTAACGGATGATGCGCACCGAAGTCAAGATGCCCGGTGCGCGATGTCCGCGAAGTGCACGCCGGCACTTAGCGTGCCGCGCTCACTCCGCGGCGTATCTGCGCGAAGCGCGGGAAGATTCTGCCGCGTGCGCAGCGCTGTAGCTGAGCGGCCGCAGGCGGGCGGCTGCCCACGCCCGCCACAAGATGCTAGGCTTCACTTTATCCGCTGACGATGACTCATCGCGCCGCACCCGCCAGGGCGGCGGGCGCGATACGGACGCTTTGCAAAAAAGTCGAAACCATGAGCACCGTGCTGTCCGGCAGTTTCAAGGACGATCCGCAGGCGCAGGCACTGTGGAGCGAGGTCGCGCAGGCCTCCGATGAGGTGGCGCGCCTGGTCGATAACATTCCTGGCCTCACCGTCACCGGCATCGAGACCCGCAATGAGCTCGAGCGTGCCGCCGCGCTGCTGAAGGCCGTGGTCTCGATTCTCACGCGGGTCGAGCGGCGCGAGGGCGCGCGCTTCGGCACGGATAATGAGCGCGCTTTTTCCGATCCGGCCTGAGGTGGGCGGCGCTTTGCGGCGCATGGCCCTGGGGCTGGGCGCGATGGTGATCACCGGCGCAGCGGCGGCGCAGACGCCCGCTGCCCCCGCCCAGGCTGCGCCGCGCTGCGAGGTCGCGGTGGTGAATCCGGTCAGCGGCTTCGCCGAATGCGTCAAGCCGCGCGGCGTCCCGGTCGCGGCACCGCCGCCGCATCCGGCGCCGACCCCGCAGCAGTGTGCTGCGCACCCCGATCTCGATCTGCCGGACTGTGGCGCAGTCGCCGCAGAGAAGCCCCCGCCGCGCTAGCTCTCCAGCGCCGCCGCGGCCGGTGCCGCCGGGCGCCGCCGTTCCTGCCAGCGCTGCAGGATGACGAAGAAGGAGGGCACGAACAGCACCGCAAGGCAGGTCGAGGCCAGCATGCCGCTGAACACCGCGATGCCGATCGAGGCGCGTGCGGACGCCCCCGCGCCCTTGGCGAGCACCAGCGGCAGCACGCCCAGGATGAAGGCGAAGGAGGTCATGATGATGGGGCGGAAGCGCTTGCGCGCCGCCTCCACCGCCGCATCGTGGATGCTCTTGCCGGCCTCGCGTCCTTCACGCGCCACCTCCACGATGAGGATGGCGTTCTTCGCGGACAGCGCAATGAGCAGCACCAGGCCGATCTGGGTGTAGAGATTGTTGGCGATGCCGAGCGCGAGCAGCGCGCCGGCCGTGCCCAGAAGCGCGAGCGGCACGCCGAGGATGACCGCGGCCGGCGTCACCCAGCTGCCGTACTGCCCGGCCAGCACCAGGTACACAAGCAGGATCGCCAGGGCAAAGACCAGGTAGGCGGAATTACCGGCGAGCTTCTCCTGGTAGGACATGGCGGTCCACTCGCGCGCCATCCCCGGCGGCAGCGAGCGCCCGGCGAGCTGGTCCATGGTCTCCAGCGACTGCCCGGAGCTGAAGCCATTGGCGGTCATGCCGTTGACGCTCGCCGACGGGTACAGGTTGTACATGCTGATGACGGCGGGCCCGTGGCTGTAGTCGACGTCGGCGAGGGTGCCGATCGGCACCATGTCGCCCGCGGCGCTGCGCACGTAGTAGCGCCGCACGTCCTGTGGGGTGAGGCGGAAGTCGCTGTCGGCCTGCACGAACACCGGGAAGACGCGCCCGAACTTGGCAATCTGGCTGGCGTAGGTGGACCCGAGGTAACTCTGCAGGGTCTCAAACACGTTGCCGACCGGAACGTTGAGCATCTGTGCCTTGGCGCGGTTGATGTCGGCCGAGATCTGCGGCACATCGGCGCGGAACGTGGTCATCACCCGCTCGAGGCCACTCTGGGTGTTGGCCTCGTTCACCAGAAGGTCAGCCACGCGCTGCAGCTTGGTGTAATCGAAGCTGCCGTCGGTGAGCTCGACCTGCATCTGGAAACCGCCCGACATGCCGATACCCTGGATGGGCGGAGGCGGCACCACCTGCACGCGCGCGGACTCGATCTGGCCGAGCTGCGCCGAGAGCTTCTGGTAGAGGCCCTTGAGGTCCTGTCCCTTGTGCTTGTAGCGCTCGTCCCAGTCCTTGAGCGTCAGGTAGATGACGCCGGCATTGGCGAGCGAGGCGTTGCCATCGAGCGCGGACACCCCGCCGATGGTGATGGCGTGCTCGACCCCGGGGGTGGCGAGCGCGACCTGCGTGATCTGGTTCAGCACCTTCTGCGTGCGCTCGAGCGAGGCCGCATCGGGCAGCTGGGCGGCGACCAGGAGATACCCCTGGTCCTCGAGCGGGATGAACCCGGTCGGCACGCGGGTGAGCGCGAACAGTGACAGGGCGATGAGGAGCGCTGCGACCAGGAAAGTCTTGCCGCTGTGCTCGACCATGCGCGCGATCAGGTGCACATAGCGCGCCTCGATCGGGTTGTAGATGCGGTCAAAGCCGCGGTAGAACCAGTTCTTCCTGTGGTTCGGGTCGATCCTGCGCAGCCACAGCGCGCACTGTGTCGGCTTGAGCGTCGCCGCGTTGATGGCGCTGATGAGTGCGGTGGCGGCGATGACCAGGGCGAACTGCCGGTACATCTGCCCGGTGATCCCGGGCATGAACGCGGCGGGCAGGAACACCGACATCAGCACCAGCGTGATGCCGACGATGGGCGCGAAGAGCTCCTGCATCGCGTTGATCGAGGCTTCCTTGGGCGACTCGCCCTTCTCGATGTTCTGGCTCACGCCCTCGACCACGACGATGGCATCGTCCACCACGATGCCGATCGCGAGCACTACCGAGAGCAGCGTGAGCATGTTGACGGAGAACCCCATCGCCGCCATGGCGGCGAAGGCACCGATGATGGTCACCGGCACGGTCGTGGCCGGCACCAGGGTCGCGCGCAGGTTCTGCAGGAACACCAGGATCACGATCAGCACCAGGATCCCGGCCTCGATCAGGGTGCGGTAGACCTCGTGGATCGAGGCGGAGACGAACTTGGTGGTGTCGAAGGGGATGCTGTAGGCGATCCCGGCGGGGAAGTCCTTGGCCATCAAGGTGAGCTGCGCCTGCACGGCCTGAGCGACGTCGAGCGCGTTGGCCTCGGGCAGCTGGTAGATGGCGATGCCGGCGGCCTGACGGCCGTCCATGGTGAAGAACTGGCTGTAGGTCTGGGCGCCGAGCTCGACCCGAGCCACGTCCTTCAGGCGGGTGATGGCGCGGCTGCCGGCCGCGGCGCTGTCGGTCTTGACGATGATGTTCTCGAATTCATCGACGTCGTTGAGAGCGCCGGGGACGTTCACCGTGAGCTGGAAGTCCTGACCGGCGGCGGCCGGCGGTGTGCCGATCTGCCCGGCGGCCACTTCCTGGTTCTGCTGCCGGATCGAGTTGATGACATCGTTCGGGGTGAGGGAGCGGGCCAGAAGCTTCTGCGGGTCGAGCCACACCCGCATGCTGTACTGGCCGATGCCGAAAACGTTCACATCGCCCACGCCGGGCAGGCGGGCGAGCACGTCGCGCATGCGGATCGAGGCGTAGTTGCTCAAAAACAGGCTGTCGTAGCGCGGATCGGCGCTGGTCAGGGTGACGATCTGCAGGATGGCGGTGGATTTCTTGCGCGTGACGACGCCATTGGTCTGCACGGCGGCCGGGAGTGAGGCGAGTGCGGCGGCGACGCGGTTCTGCACCAGCACCTGCGCGAAGTCCAGGTCGGTGCCGACCCTGAAGGTAACGGTCAGGGTGTAGTTGCCGTCGTTGGTGCTGGTCGATTGCATGTAGATCATGTTCTCGACGCCGTTCACCTGCTGCTCGATCGGCAGCGCGACGGTGTTGATGAGCGTCTTGGCGTTCGCGCCCGGGTAGCGCGTGGTCACCTGCACCGTCGGCGGCGTGATGGGCGGGTACTGCGCCACCGGCAGCCCGTAGATCGCCACCGCGCCGAGCACCATGGTGAGGATGGCGATGACGTTGGCCAGCACCGGCCGCTCGATGAAAAATTTGGCGAGCATGAGCGCCTTTCAGCGCGGGGCCGGCGTGAAGCTCAGCGTGACCGAGCTCGGCGTCACGGCATTGCCGGGCACGGCGTTCTGCAGGCCATCGACCACGACCTCGCTTGCGGTGTCGAGGCCGGTGCGGATGACGCGCATGCCCTCCTGCGCCGGACCGATCTCGACGCGCTGCTGGTGCACCTTGTGATCCTCGCCGACCACCATGACGTAGCTGCCGGCCTGGTCATTGCTGACCACCTTGTCCGGAACCAGCAGCTGCTCGCTCGGCTCACCCAGAGGGATGCGCAGCCGCGCGAACAGCCCCGGCAGGAGCATGAGGTCGGGATTCGGGACCACGGCGCGTGCCTGCAGCGTGCCCGAGCCGGTGTCCAGTCCGGTGCCGGCAAAATCGAGCGTGCCCTCGTGCGGATAGCCCGCCTCGGTCTGCAGTCCCACGTACACCGGCACGCGTGGCACCACCGCGACGTCGGCGCCGGCTTTGAGCTGCGCGGCACGGATGCGCAGCACGTCGCGCTCGTTGACGCTGAAGTACAGGTACACCGGCTCGATCTGCTCGATGGTGGCGAGCTTGGTCGAGCTGCCGGTGGCGCCGACCAGATTGCCCGGGTCGACCAGGTGGCGCCCGACGCGCCCGGCAAAGGGGGCGGTGATGCGGGTGTAGCCGAGGTTGATCCTGGCCAGGGTGACCGAGGCCTGCGCCTGATCGCGCTGCGAGCGCCACTTTTCCACGTTGGCCTGCGAGGTGGCGTTTTCCTTGATCAGGCGCAGCTGCCGTTCGTACTCGGACTGGGCGTTGGCGAGCTGCGCCTGGTAGGAGGCGAGCTTCGCCTGGTAGGGCTCGGGCTCGATGATGAACAGCAGCTGCCCCGCCTTGACGATCGAGCCGTCCTTGAACTCGACGCTGCGCAGGAACCCCTCGACACGTGCCACGAGATCGACGGTCTGATAGGCCGCGATGCTGCCGGTGCCCAGCAGGTAATCGGTGACCGGGCCGCGAATCGGATGCGCCACGCTCACCGGCGGGGGCGGCGGCGGCTGGTACTCGTTGCGCTTGCCGCAGGCGCCGAGCGCACCGAAGGCGACAGCCACGGCGACCAGCAGGTAAGGGGCGGAGATTGGGCGCTTCACGGCTTGGGGTCGTCCTCGGTGCGGGGCAGACGATCGCCGCGGTCCGGCATGCTGCCCCAGTAAGTGCGCTGCTTCATGTCCTTGCGGACCTCCGGCGCGAGCAGGGCCTGGCCTTCGCGCAGCTGCCAGCCCCCGCCCAGGGCGCGGTACACGCCCACCAGCGACAGCGGCACGCCGCCCCGGGCGCTGGCGAGTGCATCCTCGACCTGCAGCTGCTGCTGCTCGGCGCTGAGCACGGTGGTGTAGTCGGAGGCGCCTTCCTTGTAGCGCACGATCGCGAGCTCCGTGCTGCGCCTCGCGGACTTGTCCGTCTCGGTGAGCACCACCAGCGTCGCCTGCGCGGCACTGAAGGCGCTGCGCGCATCCTCGACCTCCTGCTGCGCCTGCAGCACCACGTTCTGGTAGTTCAGCACGGCCTGCTCAAAGGCTGCGTCCTGGACGCGGATCGAGTTGACGATGCGGCCGTAATTGAGGATCGGCAGCACGAAGGAGCCGCCGACACTCGATGCGCGGTTGCCCCAGGAGAAGAGGTTGGTGGTCGAGTTGCCGTTGATCGAGGAGGTCGCGAACCCGAAGCTGCCGGCGAGTGAGAAGGCGGGGTAGAGGTTCGCCTTGGCGACGCCGATGGCGGCGGACTGCGCCGCCGCGCTGAGCTCGGCCTGGCGCACATCCGGGCGCCGCCGCAACAGGTCCTTGGGCATCCCGGTCGCCACCTCCCCCGGGGCGCCCGGGATCTCGCTCCCGGCGCCGAGCCGGGCGTCGACCTGGTCGGGGGTCATGCCCAGCAGCACGGCGAGGGAGTCCTTGGTCTGGCGCAGCGAATTCTGCAGCCCCGGGATCTGCGCCTGGGTCTGCGCGAGCTGCGTGAGTGCCTGCTGCACGTCGAGCTCGCTCGTTTCGCCGTTCTCGTACTGCGCGCGCGCGATGCGCAGGCTCTCCTTCTGGGTCTCGACATTGTCGTTGGCGACCTGGATGCGCTGCTGCAGCGTGCGGATGTTGAGGTAGGCACTGGCCACCCCGGCGGTGAGGCTGACGAGCGCGCTGTCGTAGGCGGCGAGGGAAGCCAGCATGGCCGCGCGGTCGGCCTCGATGCCGCGGCGGTACTTGCCCCAGAAGTCCAGCTCCCAGGTCGCACTGACACCGAGCTGGCTCGAGTGCACGGTCGGATCGAGCGGACCGACGAAGGTGTCGCGGCTCTGGTGCTGCGTCTGCACCTGGCCGGCGAGCACCTGCTGCTGCGGGAAGAGCTCGCCGACCGCGACTGCGAGCTGGGCCTGCGCCTGCAGCACGCGCGCCCCGCGACCTGCAGCGAGAGGTTGTTGTGGTAGGCGGTGTCGATGAAGCCATCGAGGGTCGCATCACCGAACACCGTCCACCATGCGGCGGTGTCCGGCTCGGCAGGCGCGCTGCCCGGGCCTTCGCCGATCCAGTGAGCGGCAACGGGGGAGTCGGGACGATGAAAATCGGGACCGACCTTGCAGGCCGTGAGGCTGAGCACGGCGGCGATCACGGCGCCGAGCGCAGCTGCACGCGACTGCGCAGTCATCCCGGACGCATTCGCTTCCGCCGCGGCATCCACCCCGTGTGCCCTTTTCTTGTCATGGACCGCTGATGCGAGGCGGCACGGAAAATGGCGCGACCGCAAGCGCGCCGCGCTGCGGCATCAGTGCTCGACGCCGGACTGTAAGCCACCGTTGCGCTGCCGATCAAGAAGGCGGGGATCGCGCAGCAGCACGCATCGCCCGAAGGGTCGGGAAGCCGCCCCGTAAAGTCGCCCCCGGCGGATGCGTGCCGGACGCGCTCTTCAGCCTGCCGAGCCGGTGTCGGAAGCGGGGACCCTAGGAGACCTGCAGCACCACCCGAAAGCGCGCCTGCCCGCTCATCATGCGCTCGTAGGCGGCCTGCGCCTGCTCGAGCGGATAGACCTCGTTCATCGAGGTGACGCGCTGCAGATGGGAGAAGTTGAGTGTGTCCTCCGAGTCGACGCTCGTGCCGGAGTACCAGCCCTTCACGGCGGCGCGTTTCTGCAGCAGCGCCATCGAGTCGACCGGAAAGGTGCCGACCGCGCCGATCACCATGAGCACGCCGTTTGCGCCCAGGCCCCCCGCGATCGACTGCATCGCCTTGGCATCGGTCACGGTGGCGATGATGGCGCGGGCACCGCCGAGCGCTAAGAGCGCCTTGGCGGCATCCTGCGCAGCGCTGTCGATGTACTCATGCGCACCCAGGGAGCGGGCGAGCTTCTCCTTGTCCGCACCGCGGCTGACCGCCGCCACGCGAAAGCCCAGCCGCGCGGCGAACTGGATACCCAGATGCCCCAGTCCCCCGACGCCGTGCACCGCCACGAGCTCGCCCGCTCGCGCGCCGCTGTGGCGCAGCGCATTGAAGGTCGTGATGCCCGCGCACAGCAGCGGCGCTGCGGCGACCGAGTCGAGCTCGGCGGGCACGCGGGCCAAGGCGCTCGACAGTGCCAGCATGTGGGTCGCATAGCCGCCATCGCGCGTCACACCGGTCGCGCCGTGGATGTTGGCGCAGGCGAAGGCATCGCCGTGCCGGCACGGCTCGCAGTAGCCACAGGCCCCCGGGGACCAGCCAACGCCGACGCGCGTGCCTACGCTCCAGCCCTCGACCCCGGCGCCCAATTCCTCCACCGTGCCGATCACCTCGTGGCCGGGGATGCGGGGAAACTTAAGCCCCGGCATGAGCCCGTTCACCGTCAGGGCGTCGCTGTGACACACCCCGCAGGCGTGCACCCGGATGCGCACCTCGTGCGCAGCGGGCCCCGGCAGCTCACGCTCTTCCAGGCGCAGCTTCGCGCCCGGCCCGCTCACCACCATCGCACGCATCCTGGACATGAGATCTACCCCGGAGTGGACTGCGGCAAGGGAGCCGCCCCGCGTCGGCAGTATACGAAGACCGCGTCTTCAGAGAACGCCGCGGCGGATGACGACGGCCAGATAGCCGCCCAGAAGAACGAGCGTCGCCGCCACATCGAGAACGATGAATTCCATGAGCCACCACTGAAGCCATGACATGGCGCAATTGTAGGAAGCGCGGCATCTCGCCCGCGGCCCCCACGCGGGAGATCTGCCGACCCGATTAAGTAAGGCCGGGGCTCTCCCGAAGGGGAGGGATCTCTGCCTCGGTGAACGCACTGGCCGCCTCCCGGCTTACCGGCGTTGTGTGAGCCAGGCCCCATCCTGCGGTCATCTAAGTGCCGGGCGCCGCGTTGGGTCGGGTAAGTTTGTCTTCCGCACCATGCGGCGAGGGAGAAGGTCATGGCCGTGAGCCGATGGAGTCGCAGCAGCGCTTGGCTCGCCGGTTTGCTCGTGACACTGGCCTGCGCCGGTACGCAATCCGCGGCGCTCAGCGCCGTGCAGGTGCTGCGCGCCGGCGGCTGCGGCGGGCTGGTGCCGCTGACCGCGCCGCTCAAGCACAACCTCTCACTCGATCTGGTCGCGCGCCAGTGGGCCGACGGGGGCGATCTGGCGCAGGTGGCGCTGCGCAGTGGCTACCGCGGCGGCCGCGTCTCGGGCGTGCACGTCATGGGTGCCGGCACCGCCCTGGTGGAGCGCATGCGCCGCGCCGACTGCGCGGCCGTGACCGGAGCGCAGCTGAAGGAGATCGGCGCCTTTGAGCGCGGCGCGGAGGCCTGGCTGGTGTTGGCGGGCGCAGCGCCCCCGCCCGCAGCCGCGCCGCAGCCGTCGCGCCGGTGAGGCCCGCGCTGCCGCCGTCTGAGCCGGCACGCACCATCACGACCGCATCGCCCACCGCCGCATTATCGGACCGGGCGCTCGAGCTGGTGAACGAGGTGCGCACCCATGGCACGCGCTGCGGACAGCGGCAGTTCGCACCGGTTGCGCCGCTGACGCTCTCGGGCACCTTAGGCACCGTCGCCTACGGGCACGCCGCCGACATGGCCACGCATGATTACTTCGAGCACGAGGATCGTACCGGGCAGACCCCGGCGGATCGCGTGCGCGCCACCGGCTATAAAGAGAAGCTGGTCGGGGAAAACATCGCCTACGGACCGCAGACCGTGGATGAGGTCGTGCGCGGCTGGCTCGGCAGCGTCGGCCACTGCGAGAACATCATGGATCCGCGCTTCGCCCAGATGGGGCTCGCGTATGCGGCCGGCCGCGGCAGCCGCCACGGACTGTTCTGGGTGCAGGTGCTCGCCGAGCCGCGCGCCTGACCCCGCCCCCGCGCCGGCTGGCCTGGTCCTCCCCAGCGCTCGGGAAAATTTCCCAACCGCCTTCGGCTAACCTCGCCCGCACAGCTTTTGCGCCGGCCGCGGTAACACGCCGTCGAGCTTTCGGCTGTAAGTGCCTGGTGTGCCTTGCGCCCGGGTGATGACTAAGGGGAGGAGGCGGGGATGGCCAGGCGGGTGAGGGGCGCAGCGGCGCTGGGGGCCGTGCTCGTGGTGCTGGGCGCACCCGTGGTCCGCGCCGATCCGGACGCCCCGCCCGCGCCGGCGAACTCGGCAACAGCGCGCGAGCTGCCCCAGGTGTGGGTGATCGCCAACGCGCCGCTGCCCGGGCTAGGTCTGCCGCTCAACCAGGTCCCCTCGAACGTGCAGTCCGCCGACAGCGCGGACCTGCAGCGCCAGCAGAGCACCGACGTCGCCGACTACCTGAACCGCAACTTCAGCGGCGTCACCGTCTCCGAGAGCGCCGCCAATCCCTTTCAGCTCGACATCTACTACCACGGCTTCAGTGCCTCACCACTGCTTGGCACGCCGGAGGGCATGTCCGTGTACGTCGACGCGGTGCGGATCAACGAGTCCTTCGGCGACACGGTCAACTGGGATCTCATCCCCGAGTCGGCGATCTCGACCGTGTCACTGATCTCGGGCTCGAACCCGGTATTCGGCCTGAACACGCTCGGCGGCGCGCTGTCGATCCAGACCAAGAGCGGGCACGACAATCCCGGCACGCAGTTCGAGGCCTATGCGGGCTCCTTCGACCGCCGCTCCTTCGAGGGGGAGACCGGCGGGGCGCTCGGCGCCTTCGATTATTTCGCCACCGTGCACTTCTTCGACGAGAGCGGCTGGCGGCAGCTCTCGCCCTCGCGGCTGTGGCAGGCCTTCGGCAAGATCGGCTGGCAGAACGAGAAGAGCGATCTGGATCTGAGTTACACCTATGCCGACACCAGTCTCTTCGGCAACGGCGCGACCCCGCAGAGCATGCTCGACTATCAGTACGCGAGCAGCTACACCCCGGACATCACCCACAACCTCCTGCACTTCGTTAATCTCACCGGCACACAGTTCCTCACCCCGACGCTGCTTTTGTCCGGGAATGCGTACTACCGCCACCTGGTCACCGGCAGCAGCAACGGCAGCAACAACGACAACTACCTCGATCCGGACTACGCAGGTCCGCCGCTCGACTGCGGCGCGGCGGCACCGCAGCGGGCCGCAATCGCCTGGTGCTCCCCGGCCGCCACCCAGGTGGGGGACGTCACGCAACGCACCTTCGGGTTCGGGCTGCAGCTGACCGAGTCGGCGCCGCTGCTCGGCCTGAAGAACCAGGGGCTGCTCGGGCTTGACTACAGCGACGCGCGTGACGGCTTCGCGCAGACCTTTCAGTACGGCAGCTTTGCCCCTAACCGCACGCTCGTGTACTTCGACAGTCCGCTCAACAACGAGACCGTCATCTCCCTGAGCGGCGCGAACCGCATCTTCGGCGCTTATTTCACCGATACCGTCTCGCCGAGCGAGCTGGTGCACGTCACCGTCGCGGCCCGCTACAACCGCAGCTCCGAGACGCTGAACGGCTACAGCATCGACACCGACGTGGGCGACTTCGGCGACGGCTTCGATCAGGCCTCGCCCCTTGACGGCGCGCACACCTTCAGCCGCCTCAATCCGGCGCTCGGCTTTACCATTACCCCCAACGAGCAGCTGACCTACTACGCCAACTACAACGAGGCCAGCCGCGCGCCGACCGTGATCGAGCTCGGCTGCGCGAACCCGCAGCAGCCGTGCGGGCTGCCGAACGACTTTGCCAGCGACCCGGATCTGAAGCAGGTCGTGGCGCGCACCTTCGAGATCGGCGTGCGCGGCGATCTCGGGACGGAGCTGCACTACAGTGCCGATCTGTTCCACACCATCAACCGCGACGACATCCAGTTCATCGCCACGGCCACCAACGCCGGCTACTTCGACAACGTCGGCAACACGCGCCGCCAGGGGCTCGATCTGGCCGTGGGCGGCAAGTCCGGCGCGCTCAGATGGAAGCTGGCCTACAGCTTCGTGGACGCCACCTTCCAGTCCGCCTTCCCGGTGAGCGCGGAGTCCAACAGCACGGCGGATGGGAACGGCAACATCGAGGTGCACCCGGGGGATCGCCTGCCGCTGATTCCGCGCAGCACCGGCCGCCTGGTGCTCGATTACCAGCTGACGCGCGATCTGCAGGTCGGCGGCAACCTCATCGTGGTCTCCGGATCCTACCTGCACGGCAACGAGAACAACGCCAACCAGGCAGGAGCTGTCAACGGTGAGGGGGCGTACATCAGCGGCTCGGGCTGGATCGGCGGCTATGCGCTGGTGAACCTGCAGGCGAGCTACCGCGTGGCGAAGTCGGTGGAGGTATTCGCGCGCATCGCCAACCTCCTCGACAAGCACTACGCCACCGGCGGCTTTCTCACCACCAACACCTTCAATCCCAGTGGCTCGTTCCGCTTCAATCCCGACGACTGGACCAACGAGAACGCAGTCTCACCGGGGGCGCCCCTGGGGGTTTGGGCCGGGGTACGCCTGAGCTTCGACTAGGGGCGCGGCATCCGCCGCTGCCGCGCACGTACTACACTGCCGGCCAGCCGCCTTGGAAGTCAGGCCTGGAGGCGCATGTACCTGCACAGCCGGCTCTTGCTTGGAATTCTCACCATCACCCTGATTGCGCTCAGTGTGAGTGTGCTCGGCCCCCTGAGCTCGCTGCGCAGCGATGTCGCGCGCGAGACCGACGCCTCGATGCAGCTGTCGGATGTGCTGCTGCGCATCGAGGCGGCGGTGCGCGCCAGCACCGATCCGGCGGGCGCCCGCGCCGCCGCGGCGCATGAGCTCGATGGCGCGCGGCACCTGCGCCACGTCAGCCTTGCGCTGCTGGGCGCGGACGGACAGTCCCTCGCCGCCACCCCGAACGACACCCCGCCCGGCGGATGGCTGGCGCGCATGCTGCTGCCGAAGGGCCCGGGGCGGGAAGTGAGCTATCCGCTCAGCTACGGCGCGGAGCCCGTGGGGACGCTGCGCGTACGCACCAATCCGCTCTCCGAGTTCGAGGAGCTCGAGGATCAGGTCACCCGCAGCATCGCGCTGCTCGCGCTGGCGATCCTCGCCATGGGCGTGAGCATCTCCTGGATCGTGCGTCGCGGCTTGCGACCCATCGGCCGCATCAACGCGGCGCTCAATCACCTCGCCGCCGGTGAATGGCAGACCC
Organism: uncultured Pseudomonadota bacterium; assembly: GCA_963825385.1. GTDB lineage: Bacteria > Pseudomonadota > Gammaproteobacteria > Steroidobacterales > Steroidobacteraceae > 13-2-20CM-66-19. The sequence continues at coordinate 1,678,595 of CAWGSX010000003.1, forward strand.
GGCTGCCGCATTTTCGCTTGAAGGACCTGGATGAGATCTGCGACCGCTTCAACCACTGCGCCGCGACGCTGGAGGAGGCGGCGGCGCGCCGGCGCGAGCTCACGCGGCGGCTGATCGGGGTGGAGGAGGAGGAGCGCACGCGCCTGGCGCGCGAGCTGCACGACGAGCTCGGCCAGAGTCTGACCGCGATCACCGTCGATGCGGCCTTCATCGCCCGCGAGGCCCGGGGGCGCACGCCCGCGATCGAGACGGCCGCGCGCAGCATCGAGACCCTGAGTGCGCAGGTGATGGAGCTCACCCGCGGCATGCTGGCGCGACTGCGGCCGCACGGACTGGAGACGGTGGGCCTGCGCGAGTCGCTGAAGGATCTGATCAGCAGCTGGGAAACACGCGTGGCCGAGCGCTTCCGCTGCGCGCTCACCATGAACGAGGAGGCCGACCACCTCTCGGCAGCACTCAACATCGCGCTCTACCGCCTGGTGCAGGAGTGCCTGACCAATGCCGTGCGCCACTCCCACGCCCACAGTCTCGCCATCCGCCTCAGCGCCGAGGGCGCCGGCAGCGCCGAGCACCCGCCGCGCGTGTGGCTGCGGGTGCAGGAATCCGGCGCGGGGACGCCGGAGAACGCCCGCGAAGGTGCCGGCATGGGGCTTTTGGGGATGCGCGAGCGCGTCGAGGCACTCGGCGGGGCGCTCAGGACCGAGAGCGCGGCCGAGGGCCTGACGCTCGAGGCGTGGATGCCGCTGCAGGCAGCCGCGGACGGCCATGGCTGAGGGCGCCGCGGTACGCATCGTGCTGATAGACGATCACGCCGTGGTGCGCGCCGGCTACCGGCGTTTTCTCGAGCAGGAGCCCGGGTACGCCGTGATCGGCGAGGCCGGCTCGGGCGAGGAGGGCTATGCCCTGCTGCAGCGCCTCGCCCCCGATGTGGTGATTCTCGATCTGACCATGCCCGGGGAAGGGGGGCTCTCGGCGCTGCGGCGCTTCAAGCTGCGCTGGCCGCTGCTGCCGGTGCTGGTGTTCAGCATGCACGACCACCTGGCGTTCGCCATCCAGGCGCTGCGTGCCGGGGCCAACGGCTACATGACCAAGTCCAGCGATCCGCAGCTGATGGTCGCCGCGGTGCGGCGCGTGCTCAGCGGCGAGCTCGCGGTCAGTCCGGATCTGGCCGGCCGCCTGGCGCGCAATGCCGGTGACCCGGCCGCGCAGCCGACCCTCGGGCTGTCGGTGCGCGAGTTCGACATCTTCCGGCTGATCGCCAGCGGCAAGACGCACGAAGAGATCGCGGATCTTCTGTGCCTGAGCGTCAAGACCATCACCAATCAGCACTCGCTCATCCGCCAGAAGCTCAACATCGGCACCGATATCGAGCTGTTCCAGCTCGCCGTGGAGTGCGGTGCGGTCGAGGCCCGCGCGCGGCGCGGCTGAGCCCTCTACGGACTGCCGCCGGCCAGGCGCAGACGCCGCGGCGCTGCGCCTGCGGCCGTAAGCGGCGTGCGCTCGCGCGCGGCCTGGGCCCAGCCCAGGAACTCCAGCGGCGAGGGCACCTCGGTGAGCGCATCGTAGGAATAGGTACGCCGCACGCTCAGGCGCTCATCGATCACCAGCACGAAGCGCCGGCCGGCAAACTGCGACAGGTGCGCCGCGAGCGCACGCTCGGCCGGATCGCCACCGGCAAAGAGAAGCGTGCACTGCTCCCCGTCGGCGTGCGCGCTCCAGCCGGCGCTCGCGCGCGCCACGCTGAGCGCGCGCACGCGCGCATGCGCGAAGGCGCGCCGGATGACCGCGAGCCAGCGGTCGAGCTCGAAATCACAGCGGCGGAAGTCCTGCGGGTGGGAGAAGACCACCGCCCAGCTGCCCCGCAGCCAGCTGCGCAGGGGACGTCCCGGCTCACCGCCGCGCTCACGGTCAGGTCCGTCATTGCTCAGAAGATGCATGGGGCGCTCCTTGCGAAGGGGTGACGGGCCCAGCCTGCCCGGGGAGCGATCGCATTGCAGTAGCCAGGCGGTGACAAGTGGGTCACCGCCCGGGCACCCGTTGCGCCGCGCCGGGCCTTTGCGCCATGCTCTGCCGCACCTCGCGGCGCGCCGCAACGGAGTGGTGCGCTCGGTGAGACCGCACATCAATAAGAAAGGCGCCAAGATGTCCGACCCGAGACCCTCGCTGCATTCACTCGCCTCCGGCTTCGAACAGCTGCACCGCTCCTGGGGCTGGTTCGTCGGCTTCGGCGTCCTGCTCACCTTCCTCGGCATCGTGTGCATCCTCGGGGAAGTCGAGACGACGCTGATCTCGGTGCTCGTGCTCGGCTGGTTCCTGCTCATCAGCGGCGCGATCGCGCTCGTCCACGCGTTCCGCACCCGCACCTGGAGTGGCTTCTTTCTTTACCTCCTGAGCGCGGTGCTGCGCGTCGTGACGGGGTTCCTGCTGGTGCGCTACCCGGTCATCGGGGCCCTCACGCTCACCTTGCTGCTGGCGTCGCTCTTCATCGTCGGCGGTGTGTTCCGCATCGCCGGCGCGGCGAGTCTGCGCTTCCCCAACTGGGGCTGGACGGCGGCCTCGGGGGCAGTTGCGCTCCTGCTCGGGGTGGTGCTGCTCGCGCAGCTGCCCGCCTCGAGTCTGTGGTTCCTCGGCCTCGCCGTCGGCATCGACCTGGTGTTCGAGGGCGGCGGGCTGATCGCGCTCGGACTGGCGCTCAAGGGACGCGGCGGCAGCGCGGTGCTGCAGTCCACCTGAGGCAGCCCTGAAGCGCTGCGGCGCCTGCGCGCCGCGCCACCGACTCGACTATGATCGGCGGCATCCGGGGGGCTCGGTCGCCCCGCCTGGGTCAGCAAGCTCATGCCGTGTATCGCCCGATACCTCCTGGCGGTCCTCGGTGCCGGCCTCGCAGCCAGCGCGGGGGCGGCGCCCCTGTGCACCGTGCTGGCCGACGGGGCGAGCGGGCGGATCCTGAGGCAGCAGGGGCGCTGCGATGAGCGGCAGACCCCGGCCTCGACCTTCAAGATCGCGCTCAGCCTCATGGCCTTCGATGCGGGCTTCCTTACCGACGAGCGCCACCCGGCGCTGCCCTACCGCGAGGGGTACGTGGCGAGCGATCCGAGCTGGAAGACCACGGTGGATCCGACCTCCTGGGTCGCGAACTCGGTGGTGTGGTACTCGCAGCAGATCACCGTGTGGCTCGGCAAGGACCGCCTGCACGACTACGTGGTGCGTTTCAGCTACGGCAACCAGGACCTGTCCGGAAATCCGGGCATGAACGACGGGCTCACGCAGGCCTGGCTCGATTCCTCGCTGCGCATCTCACCGCTTGAGCAGGTCGCGTTTCTGCACCGGGTCGTGACCCGCCAGCTGGGTGTATCCGCGCGCGCCTACGACATGACCGCGCGTATCACGGCGCTCGGCAGTCTGCCGAACGGCTGGACCGTGCATGGCAAGACCGGCACCGGCTTCGCCATGAAGGGTGACGGTGGCCCGGATCTGACCCGCCAGCTCGGCTGGTTCGTCGGCTGGGCGGTCAAGGGGCCGCGCACGATCGTCTTCGCCCGCGACGTCACCGATGAGCATCCCGAGAACGTCCGCGCGGGAGTGCGCGTGCGCGCGGCCATGCTGGAGGAGCTGCCCGCCCTGCTCGACGACGTCGCGCACTGAGCGCATGCGGAACGCCCCCGTCGTGGCCACGGCCTCGGCGGCGGCGGAACTGCCGTGCTAAGGTCAGATCCAATTCAAACAGGTCAGACTGCATCACCGAGGTGATCATCATGCATGCCGCTTTGGGCCGAACCCTGGTCCGCCTCCTGCCTGCCGCCCTCGTGTGCGGCGTACTTCTGTCCGCGACGGCGGCACAGGCGGACGAGCCGCCGGTACAGGCAGTGTGGACCGCGAAGCCGTTGCGCTTCACCTACCTGGGCTTCACCGCGAAATACAGCTGCGACGGGCTGCGCGACAAAATGCGGCAGATCCTTTTGCTGCTCGGCGCGCGCAAGGACCTAAAGCTCAACTACAGCGGCTGCAGCGGCGGCTTCGGGCGCCCGAGCCCGTTCCCGGGGGTGAGCGCTACGGTGAACGTGCTCGAGCCGGTGGGCGACAAAGCCCCGCCGGCGGGGACCGAGGTCGTTAATGCCCACTGGCAGCCGGTGGTGGTGGCCCCGCGCGGCGAGCCGCTGAATGCTGCCGGGGACTGTGAGCTCATCGAGCAGGTGAAGAGCCGCATCCTGCCGCTGTTCACGGTCCGCAACGAGCAGTACAGCTCGACCTGCGTGCCGAACCAGCTCACTCCGGGAGGCACGCGCCTCAGCCTCGAGGTGCTGATGCCCGATCCGCCGGCCGTGGCGGCGCACTAGGGGCTGCCCCGGTGCGGGCGCGCCACGGCGCGCGCCCGCACCGCCGGCGGCCCTTATTTCTCCGCGACGCGGATGGCGATGCGGCGGTTCTTCTGGCGCCCCTGGTCCGTGGTGTTATCCGCCACGGGATGCTCCTCGCCGTAGCCCTTGGCATCGATGCGCGAGGGGTCGACGCCGAGGCTGGTGAGCTGCGCGACGACCGTCTCGGCGCGCGCCTGGGAGAGCTTCAGGTTCGCGTCCGCATCCCCGGTGTTGTCGGTGTAGCCGCCGATGCGCACCTTGGCATTCGGGTAGGCCTTCAGGATCGCTGCGACGTTGTTGATCTGCTCCTGCGAGATCGGCTCGAGCGTCGCCGAACCGCTGTTGAACAGCAGCCGGTCGAAATCGAACCAGGTTTCATCCGTGACCACGCTCGTGCCGTCATTGAGATACTGCACCAGTCGCGCCTCCACACCGGCGGAGGGCACGTTCAGGACCGTGCCGTCGGGGAGCTTCACCTGCAGCGTGGGACCTGCGCTGACGCCGCCGGTCATGGCCGGCGCGATCGTGGACGCGGTGGGCGTCACCGGCTTCGGACCGAGATTGCGGACCAGGAGAATCGCCAGTAGCAGCGCTGCGGCGACCGCGGCCGCGGGCAAAAGCCAGCGCGGGCGTTGTGCCGCCACGGTGCGCGCTCCCGAACTGAGCGCGGTGGCGGCCACGCCGACGCCGGAGCCGAGCCCCGAGAGCAGGCCGGTGGGCAGATAGCCCTTGAGAGTCGGCAGCTCCGCCTGCAACGTGCTGCCGAGCGATGCGGCGTTGAGCGAGCCGGTGCTCTGCGCGCGTCCGAGGAAGCCGAGCACCAAGGGAGCCGCCATCTTCAGAAGGCCGCCGACGGATGCGGCGCCGAGACCCGAGGACTGCGCGATGGCGCTGGTGACCTGCGACTGCTGCGAACCGAAAACCATCGGCAGGAAACGCTCGACCAGATCGCCGATGCCGCCAGCAGCATCGCCGGCGGCAAGACCGGAGAGCGAGCCGAGCACGTTGCTGCTGTTGGCGCTGCCAGCGAGGCTGAGGATCTGGTTGAGAAAGCCCGAGTCACCGGCCTTGGCGGCCAGTCCGCCCAGGGTGGCCGCGGTGGTCGCGGTCAGTCCGCCCTGGATGGCCTGGGTGGAGGCGCCGAAGCGCGAGGCGAGGGTCTGTTGCATCTCCGGCGTGACGAGACTCAGGACGGAGTCCAGCATTGAGGTAGCCATGTTTTATTCCCCTGCTTCCTTGGTGTTAGAACGGTTGGGGCAAGCGATGAACCCGCGTGGCGGATTCTTACTCCGCCTCAGGGGCAACCGCTAGCGCAGTTGCCTGCCGTTATCCGGCCGTGCAGCGCTGCCTTGAGCCATGCCGATGTTGGCTCCTAACATTCCTTCACTGGGCCGCGGCCGGCAGCCGGTCTACACTCGCCCCCGACGGTTGGATCCGTCGTCACGGATGCGGTGCATGCCGGCATACAAGGGAACGCGCGCGCGCGGCTTCGTGCTGCTGTGCGCCATCCTCGGACTCGCGCTCGCGCCTGCAGCCTGGGCGGCCTTTACCGCCACCACGGTCGGCCCGATACACATGCGCGCAGGTCCCAGCACCTCGTACCCCGTCGTCGCCATGCTCGGCGCCGGAACGCCGGTGCAGGTGTATGGCTGCGAACAAGGTTACGGCTGGTGCGATGCGCAGGTGGGCGTGAACCGCGGCTGGGTCGCCGCGCAATACCTGCAGGCCATCGGCCCGTCCGGTCCGGTGATCGTCGCGAGTGGCGCGGTGATGCTGGGCTGGCCCGTGGTCACCTTCGCCTTCGGCCCGTACTGGGATGCCTACTACCGCGGCCGGCCGTGGTACGCACGCCGTCCGTACTACTACAACTACTGGAACCGCTACCCGCACGGCGTGCTGCCCCCGCCGCCGCATCACCGGCCGCCGGGCTACCGACCGCCGCCGCCACCACCCCCGCGGCCGCCGCCGCCGCCGCGCCCGCGGCCGCCACGGCCGACGCCACCGACCATTCAGCCGGTGCCGCAGCCGCGCTGAGCTCTAGTACGGGAAAGTGCGGGCGCGCAGCTGATCCTTCTCGATGTCGCGCGCGCTGATGAAGTAGTGCAGCGTTGCCCACAGGCCGGTGGGCACGATGCACAGCATCGCCAGCCGCAGAGCGTCTGCCTGCGAGTAGTGGGCGGCCGCGAACAGGTCCGTGAGCTTGCCGATCAGCGGCGGGGTAATGACGAGGTTGCCGACGTTCGCCAGAAACAGCGTCATGGCGCAGAACATGGCGCGCATGCGGCAGGGAGCGAGGTTGTTGAGGAGCCCGAAGCACGGGCCGATGTAGAAGTAGATCGCCGGAATGAAGATCCAGAACATGACGCGCGCGACCGCGAGGTCGTGCGTCCAGTACGCGACCCCGGAGGCGATCGTGGCGATGAAGGTGCCGACGCCCAGAAGCCACATGATGCGCTTCGCGTCCGCCATCGCCGGGCGCGCCATCAGCCAGCCGGTGGCGATGGTGGCGAGGGCCCCGCCGAAGAGGTGCGCGTTGGAGGTCACCCCCGCGGCATCGCCGGGAGTTAGGTTGTAGGTACGCTGCACGAAGGCCTGCGTCCAGTACATCAGTCCCCAGCCCCACAGTGCGCACACCGCGCTGCCGATCATCAGGTGCACCGCCGAGCGCTGCGACCACCAGAACTTGAGGGTCTCGCGGATCGAGGGCGCCAAGTCCTGCGTGCCGGCATCCAGGCAGCCGCGCTGCGGCTCGCGCACCGTGAAATAGATGGCAGCGCCCACCACCACTCCCGGCACGCCGAGCGCGAAGAACACCGCGCGCCAGCCGTAGTAGTCGTTGATGGTGCCGGCGACCTGGTAGCCGATCCAGGCGCCGATCGGCGCGCCGAGCGAGAACACGGTCAGCGCCATGGCGCGGCGTGCGGCCGGGAAATAATCCGACAGGAGGGAGCTCGCGCCGGGAGTACCGCCGGCCTCACCCACACCGACGCCGACGCGCGTGAGCGCGAACTGGATGGTGCCGCGGGCGAGTCCGCACAGCGTCGTCATCACCGACCAGGCCACCAGGCAGGCGGCGATGATCTTGCGCCGGCTGTAGCGGTCGATCAGCCACGAGAGCGGAAAGCCCATGAACACGTAGAAGAAGGCGAGCGGCCAGGCGGTGGCGAAGGCCACGCCGAGATTGCTCAGGTGCAGGTCGGCCTTGATCGGGTCGAGGATGGTCGAGACGACGTAGCGGTCGGCGATGCTGAGGGTATAGACCAGGCACATCATGATCAGCACGTACCAGCGCTCGGTGAAGGAGGCGCTCTGGGGCGGGGCCAGCCCCACGCGTGCGGCGGCGGAATTCACGCTCGATTCGATTTCGCTCATGCGCGCTCGCCGTCCCCGATGTGTCGCGGTCAGGTTACGCTACTCAAGGTGGCGCTGTCTGCCCGGATCAGTGCCGCCGCCTTCTCGGCCAGCATTATGGTGGGTGCGTGCGTGTTGCCCGAGGTGACGTTGGGGAAGGCGGACGCATCCACCACGCGCAGCGCGGCGACGCCGCGCACACGCAGCTGCGGGTCGAGCACCGAGCGGCGCGGATCACTGCCCATCGCGCACGTGCAGCTGGCGTGGAACACCGAGCCGGCGCGCCGCCGGAAATCCTCGAGCACATCCGCGTCGCTGCGTACCTCAGCGCCGGGGTCGCGCTCGGCGGCCGTCACCGCCGCCAGAGGACCCGCCGCCGACAGTCGCCGCAGCACGCGTGCGCCTTCGTAGACGTCGGCGATGTCCTGCGCGGCGGAGAGCGAATTGGGCTGGATTGCCGGACTCACGCGCGGATCGGGGCTGACGATGTGGATCGAGCCGCGACTCACCGGGCGGCAGGTATTGAAGGACATGAGAAACCCTGGATAGGGATCCGGGTTCAGCAGGCGCCGCCGCGCACCGTGGGTGGTCGTGCTGTAGCTGGCGGGATTGAAGTAGAGGTGCAGGTTGGGACGGCTGAGGCCGGGGCGGCTGCGCAGAAACGCGCCCGCCTGGTTGACGCTCATCGACAGCGGGCCGCCGCGGGTGAGGGCGTAGCGCAGCGCCGCCCGCACCTTGCCGTACCAGGGCGCGAGCTCGTTGTTGAGCGTCGGCACGCGCGAGCGATAGAAGTACGACACGCACAGGTGATCCTGGAATCCTTCACCCACCGCCGGGGAATCGGCCACCACCGCGATGTCCAGGGACTTGAGGCGGCGCGCATCCCCGACGCCGGACAGCTCCAGCAGCTGCGGGGAATTGATCGAGCCGCCGCACAGCAGCACTTCGCGCCGCGCGCGCGCCTGTGCGGGCACGCCGCCGCGCAGGTACTCGACCCCGCTCGCGCGCGTGCCGGTGAACAGCACGCGGCTGGCGAGTGCGTGGGTGTGAACCTCGAGGTTGGCCCGGGCGCGTGCCGGGCGCAGATACGCATTCGCGGTCGAGACGCGCACGCCGTCCTTGATGGTCACCTGCCAGATGCCGGCGCCCTCGCTGTGTGCGCCGTTGAAGTCGGCCGTGGCCGGAATGCCGATCTCGCTGGCGGCACGCAGGAACACGCGGCACAACGGATGCACGAGCGCGGAGACATCGCTCACGTGCACCGGCCCGCCGACGCCGTGATAGGCGGAGGGGCCGAGGGCGTGATCCTCGAACTTGATGAAGTACGGCAGCACGTCCTGCCAGCCCCAGCCGCTGGCACCGGCGGCGGCCCAGTCATCGAAGTCCCCGGGCTGGCCGCGCACGTAGACCATCGCGTTGATGGAGCTCGAGCCGCCGAGCACCTTGCCGCGCGGGAAGAACTGGGTGCGGTTGTTGAGTCCGGGGTCGGGCTGCGCCTCGTACATCCAGTTGAAACGCGGATCGTTGAAAGTGCGTCCGTAGCCGATCGGCACCTGGATCCAGGGCGAGCGGTCCGAACCCCCGGCTTCCAGCAGCAGCACGCGCGTGCGCGCATCCTCGCTCAGGCGCGCGGCCAGTACGCAGCCGGCGGCGCCGGCACCTACGATGATGTAGTCATATTCGTTCATTCTGTGATAAGCATTCCAACATGAAACTCAAGGACATCAAGACCTTCGTGGTCGGCAACCCGCCCCCCGGCTACGGCGGCCGCTACTTCGTGTTCGTGAAGCTCACCACCGACGGCAACGTGAGCGGCGTGGGTGAGGCCTACTGCGTGCCGTTTCATCCCGACCTGGTGGCGCAGCTGTGTGCCGATACCTTCGCGCGCTACCTCGAGGGCGAGGACCCGCACGCCATCGAACGCATCTGGCGGCGCGTCTACTGCGCCGGCTACAGCCAGCATCCGGACCTCACCCTGATGGGCGTGCTCTCCGCGCTCGAGATGGCCTGCTGGGACATCATCGGCAAGGAGGCCGGGCAGCCGGTCTACAACCTCCTCGGCGGGCGGGTGCACGAGCGGCTGCGCTCCTATACCTACATCTACGCCCGTCCCGGGGACAAGGTGGACGTCTACCAGGACCCGGACCTGTCCGCGGCGCGCGCCGCCGAATATGTGGCGCAGGGCTTCACGGCGCTGAAGTTCGACCCGGCCGGCCCGTACACGGCCTTCGACGGACGGCAGCTGTCGCTGGAGCAGATGGCGCTGTGCGAGCACTTCATGCGCAAGCTGCGCGAGGCGGTGGGCACGCGCGCCGACCTGCTCTTCGGCACGCACGGGCAGATGACCGCGGCGGGCGCGATCCGGCTGGCGCGCCACCTCGAACCCTACGAGCCGCTGTGGTTCGAGGAGCCGGTGCCACCGGATGCCCCCGAGGAGATGGCGCTGGTGGCGCGCGCCACCAGCATCCCGATCGCCGCCGGCGAGCGGCTCACCACCAAGTACGACTTCGCGCGCGTGCTGCGCGCGCAGGCTGCGGCGATCCTGCAGATGAATCTCGGGCGCTGCGGCGGCATCCTCGAGGCCAAGAAGATCGCCGCGCTCGCGGAAGTGCAGCACGTGCAGCTCGCCCCGCACCTGTACTGCGGTCCGGTGGTCGGCGCGGCCAACATCCAGCTCGCCGCCTGCAGCCCGAACTTTCTCATCCTTGAGAGCATCGAGCGCTGGGGCGGCATTCACGCGGACGTGCTCAAAAAGCCCATCCGCTGGGAGTCCGGCTACGTGATCCCGCCCACAGAGCCCGGCCTCGGCGTGGAGCTGAACGAGGCCTTCCTCGCGCGCCATCCCTACCAGGGCCGGGAGCTGCATCTGGATTGCACGGCAGGGCCGCTGTAGTCTCAGGCGCGCCGCCGCAGCGCGACACCGGCGCCGCGGCCCGCCACGCCGGCCGGGCTCAGCGGTAGGCGGTCCATATCGTCTTCAGGTCGCAGTACTTGTCGATCGCGTGCGGGGAGCGGTCGCGTCCGGAGCCGGACTGCTTGAAGCCACCGAACGGTGTCGCCATGGTCGAGCGGTCGAAGGCATTGACCCAGACCGTGCCGCCGCGCAATGCCGCAGCCAGCCGGTGCGCCACGTTCATATCGGCGGTCCACACCGCGGCGGCGAGCCCGTAGGGGGTGTCGTTCGCCAGGCGCACCGCCTCGGACTCATCGCGGAAGGTCATTACCGAGAGCACCGGCCCGAAGATCTCCTCGCGGGCGACCCTCATCTCCGGGCGCACCTGATCGAGCACCGTGGCCTCGACGTAGAAGCCGCCGGTGTCCTGCAGCGTGCGCTTGCCGCCGAAAGCGACCCGGGCGCCGGCCTCGACCCCGCCGTCGATGTAGCCGAGCACGCGCTGCATGTGCTTCTCATCGATCAGTGCGCCCATCTGGGTCGCCGGCTCAAGCGGGTGGCCGAGCTTGATGCCGGAGGTGACCGTGGCGATCGCCTCGATGAGCTCATCCTTGCGGCTCTCGTGCACGATCAGACGCGAGCCAGCGTGGCAGGTCTCGCCGCTGTTGTAATAGATGCCCCAGGCGATGTCGGCCGCCGCCGCCGCCAGGTCCGCATCGGCGAACACCACCTGCGGGGTCTTGCCGCCGAGCTCCAGCGCCACGCGCTTCAGGTTCGACTCGGAGGCATAGCGCAGCATCAGCCGCCCGACCTCGGTCGAGCCGGTGAAGGTGATGAGATCGACCTGCGGGTGCAGCGCCAAGGCCTTGCCGGCTTCCTCCCCGTAACCGGGGACGACGTTGAACACCCCGGGCGGGACACCGGCCTCGAGCGCAAGCTCCCCCAGCCGGATCCCCGAGAGCGGCGACTGCTCGGCCGGCTTCAGCACCACGCTGTTGCCGGCGAGCAGGGCCGGCCCTACCTTCCAGCAGCTGATGATGAGCGGATAGTTCCACGGCACGATGGCGCCGACGACGCCGAGCGGCTCGCGGCGGATGAGGGCGAGGTCGTCCGGTCCGGTAGGGGCGACCTCATCGTAGAGCTTGTCGGCGAACTCGGCGTAGTACTCGATGCAGTCGGCGCAATTGGCGACATCGACGCTGACGGAGTTGCTGATCGGCTTGCCGACGTCGCGCGTCTCGAGCAGCGCAAGCCGCATCGTATCGGCACGGATCGCTTCCGCGAAGCGCCGCAGCACGCGCTTGCGCTCGCGCGGCTCGGTGCGCCGCCACACCCCGTCCTCGAAGCTCTGGCGCGCAGCGGCCACCGCCTGAGCAATTTCCGCTGCACCGCCGCGGGCGATGCGGCCGATCACCGTACCGTCGATGGGACTTACGTCATCGAAGGTGCGCCCGTCGCGCGCCTCGGTGGGGCGGCCGTTGATGAGCGCGCGCCCCTCGATCTGCAGCTTCGCGGCGAGGTGCTCCCAGGTACTCTTGTCCTTCGGAACGGAAAGGCTGCTCATGGCACTAGCTTCCATGGTTTGGCGGCGCCGCCGCGCCGAGAAATTGAATAGCCCCATCTAAAAGAGGCATCGGACCGCGCTCATCCCCGATTAGAATGATGCGCCCCGCGGCACCGCACCGCGGCGCTCATTATCACGGAGAGATCCCATGCCGCGCACGGTGACAGGGCAGGCAAGACCCGCAGGCACGCGCGCGCGCGGCGCGTGGGAGACGTCGGCCTCGCGGGCGCCGGCGCGGGCTCGCCGCGCGCGTTAGGCGCGCGGCGGGCAGGGCGGGGCGCGTGCGGTACTCGGCACTGGCGCTGCTGCGCGGCGCTCTGTCCGGACAGCGCAGCTGGCGGGAAGCCTGGCGCAGCCCCGAGCCCAGAAGCGCGTACGATGCGCTCATCGTCGGCGGCGGCGGTCACGGCCTCGCCACCGCCTACTATCTGGCCAGGAACCACGGCGTCAGCCGCGTGGCGGTGCTCGAGCGCGGCTGGCTCGGCGGCGGCAACACGGGCCGCAACACCACCATCGTGCGCTCGAACTACCTCTATCCCCGAGAGCGCGCGTCTGTACGAGTTCTCCCTCAAGCTCTACGAGGGTCTCTCGCACGAGCTCAATTTCAACATCATGCTGAGCCAGCGCGGGCTGGTGCTGCTCGCGCACAGCCGCCATGACCTGGAGTCGATGGCGCGCTGGGCCAACGCCATGCGCATGAACGGCATCGACGCGCAGCTGCTGAGCCGCGAGGAGGTCGGCGGCTCGCGCACCGCTGCTGGAGATGTCCCGCGAGGCGCGCTGCCCGGTGCTCGGCGGCTTCATGCAGCGCCGCGCCGGCACGGCGCGGCACGATGCGGTCGCCTGGGGATATGCGCGCGCCGCCGTGCCCTCGGGCGTCGACATCATTCAGAACTGCGAGGTGACCGGAGTTCGTCAAGGAGCGGCTCCGGGCGCGTCACGGGGGTCGAGACCAGTCGCGGACGCATCGTGCGCCGAACGCATCGGCATCGCCGCCGCCGGGACACAGCTCGGTGCTGGCGCAGCTCGCAGGCTTTAAGCTGCCGGTGACGAGCTATGCGCTGCAGGCGATGGTGACCGAGCCCCTGAAGCCGGTACTGGACACGTGGTGCTCTCGCCCGGGTACCGGCGCCTACGTCAGCCAGTCGGACAAGGGCGAGATGGTCATGGGCGCGAGCTCGATCTGTTCCCCTCGTACGCCCAGCGCGGCAGCTTTGCGGTCAAGCAGAGCCATCATCGCCGCAACGCTGGCCATGTTTCCGAGCTTCAGCCGGCTGAAGCTCATGCGGCAGTGGGCGGGAATCGTCGATGTGGTGCATGACTCGAGCCCGATCATCGGGCCCACCCCGGTGCCGGGTCTGTACATCAACTGCGGCTGGGGAACCGGCGGCTTCAAGGCCATCCCGGTCGGCGGCTGGACGCTCGCGCACGTGCTCGCGACCGGCAAGAGCCACGAGCTGGCCGAGCCCTTCCAGCTCGAGCGCTTCGTCAGCGGACGCCTGATCGACGAGGCCGCCGCCTCCGGGATCGCGCACTGAAGGACTGAGACGCGCTCATGATGCAGATCCAATGTCCCTGTGCGGCCCGCGCGATGAGAGCGAGTTCCACTGCGGCGGCACCTCGCACATCGCGCGTCCGGCCGTGGCGGCCGACGATACGCACTGGGGGGAGTATCTGTTCTTTCGCGACAATCCCAAGGGCGTGCACCTCGAGCGCTGGCGGCACGACTTCGGCTGCGGGCAATGGTTCAACCTCGCGCGCCACACCGTGACGCACGAGATTCTCGCAGTGTATGCCATGAACGCTGCGCCGCCGGTGCGCGCGTGAGGGAGGGCAGCTACCGTCTCGCCGCACCCGGCGGGGTGCTGATCGACCGCAGCCGGCCGGTCACTGCGCGCTTCAACGGGCGCCTGCTCACCGGCTTTGCCGGCGATACGCTGGCCTCGGCGCTGCTCGGCGAACGGCGTGCGGCTCGTCGGCCGCAGCTTCAAGCTGCACCGGCCGCGCGGGATCTGGTCCTGCGGCGTCGAGGAGCCGAGCGCGCTGGTGGATGTGGGCCGCGGCGGCCGGCGCACGCCCAACATGCGCGCGACCTACCTGCAGCTGTACGAGGGGCTCGAGGCGGCGAGCGTCAATTGCTGGCCGAGCGTTGATTTCGATCTCGGCGCGCTCGCCGGGCTCTTCGCGGACTGCTGCCGGCCGGCTTCTACTACAAGACCTTCAAATGGCCGAGCTGGCATGTGTTCGAGCCCGCGATCCGCCGCATGGCGGGGCTCGGCCATGCCCCGAGCGAGCGCGATCCCGATCGCTACGAGGAGACAGCGCCCAGGCGGACGTGCTGGTGATCGGCGGCGGCCTCGCCGGACTTGAGCGCCGCGGTGGCCGCAGCGGCGGCGGGCGCGCGCACGCTGTTGCTCGCCAGCGGGGCCGCGCTGGGCGGCGCGCTGGGCTGGCAGCGAGAGACGCGAGGTGGCGACGCTTGAGCTCGAGGCGCGGCGCCGCGGCGTGCGGCATGCTGCCCCGTACGCGTGGCCTTCGGCATCTACGACCACAATCTCGTGTGCGCCCGCGAGGCGCTGCAGTCACGCCGGCGAGCGGCGCTGCCCACGGGCGTGCTGCGCGAGCGGCTGTGGAAGATTCGTGCCCGCGCGGTCATCGCTGCCACCGGCGCGTTCGAGCGGCCGATGATCTTTCCGAACAACGACCGTCCGGGCGTGATGCTGGCGGGCGCCGCGGAGAAGTATGCGCTCGGCTTCGGGGTCGCCTGCGGGCGCCGCGTGGTCATCGCCGCCAACAGCGACGGCGGACTATGCGGACGCGGCGCGCCTCGGCGCAGCCGGAACCGAGGTCGTCGCGCTCGTGGATCGAGCGCGCACGGCGACCGCCACCGCTGCAGGCGCCCGTCTTTGCCCAGGCGCGCATCAGCGCGGTCCACGGCACGCGCGGCATCGACGGCTGCACCGTCACAACTTCCGACGGGCGCACGCGAGCGCCTGGAGTGCGATCTCATCTTGAGCAGCGGCGGCTGCGCCCCGGCGGTGCATCTGCACTCCCAGGCGGGCGGCAGACTGCGCTGGCTCGGAGGACATCGCCATGTTCGTTCCCGACGGCGCGGCCCCCGGACTTACGAGCGTCGGGGCCTGCGCCGGGGTATTCGCGCGCGAGGCGGCCGCCGCTCACGCGCGCCTCACCGGGACGGCGCTGGCGCACGGGCAGCAGCGCCCGCCGCGCAGGCCTTCGGTCTCGGGCGCGTGGCCGCCCCCGCCGCACCCCCCGGGCGCGGCAAGGAGTTCGTCGACCTGCAGAACGACGTCACGGTCGGCGACGTGGCTCTCGCGGCGCACGAGAACTACCGCTCGGTCGAGCATCTGAAGCGCTACACGACCACCGGCATGGGGACCGATCAGGGCAAGACCAGCAACGTCAACGCGCTCGTGCTGATGGGCAGATTCACCGGGCGTGCTCCGGCTGAGGTCGGCACGACGAAGTTCCGGCCGCCGTTCGCGCCGGTGACGCTCGGCACCCTCGCCGGGCGCCGGGTCGGCGAGCTGTATCGCCCGCTGAAAACCCTGCCCGCGCACGAGTGGCACGCAGCGCAGGGCGCCCTGTTCGAGACATTCGGCAACTGGAGCCGGCCGGCCGCCTATCCGCGCGCCGGGGAGAGCCTGGAAGCGGCCGCGCAGCGCGAAGCCTTAGCGGTGCGCGAGCGCGCCGGGCTCTTCGACGGCTCCCCGCTCGGCAAGCTCGAGATGTTCGGCCCCGATGCGGCGCATTTTCTCGATCTCATGTACGTGGGCACGATGTCGAGCCTGAAGCCGGGCCAGGCGCGCTACGGACTGCTGCTGAACGAGAACGGCATCGTCGTGGATGACGGCATCGTCGCGCGCCTCGGGCCCGAACGCTTCTGGGTCAACACCACGACCGCGGGGGTCGAGCGCACACAGGCCGCGTTCGAGGAGTGGCTGCAGTGCGAGTACACGGACTTCGAGGTGCTCGTGACCCCGGTGACCTCGCGCTGGGGCAATGTCACGGTTGCCGGTCCGCGCGCCTTGGCCTGGCTCGAGCGCATCGGCCTCGATGCCGCGCACGCCCCGCGCGCCTTCCCGCACATGACGCTGCGCGAGATCAGCCTCGAGGGGGTGCCGCTGCGGGTGCTGCGCGCAAGCTTCAGCGGCGAGGTGGGCTACGAGATCAACGTCCCCGCGCTCAAGGCCACGTGGCTCTTGAGCGGCTGTGGCGCGCGCGCGCCGCGGCCGAAGGCGCGCTCTACGGCATCGAGGCGCTGGAGGTACTGCGCATGGAGAAGGGCTATCTCCACATCGGCACCGACACCGACGGCACGACGCTGCCGCAGGATGTCGGCTTCGCGCGCGGCCTCGACAAAAAGAGCGCCGACTTCGTCGGCCGCCGCTCGCTCACACGCCCCGCCGGGCGCGATCCGCAGCGCTTGCAGCTGGTCGGCCTGGAGTCCCTCGATGGCCGCACCGTGCTGCCGGTCGGCGGGCAGATCGCCCGCACGCCGCCCCCGACCCTCACCGAAGGTCACGTCACTTCGAGCTGTCTCAGCCCGGCCCTTAAACGTCCGGTCGCGCTGGCGATGCTCAGGGGCGGCAGGCAGCGCACCGGCGAGACCCTCACGGTCTATCACCTGGGCAGGCGCCTCGGCGCCCGGGTGGTGGAGTTCCCGTTCCTCGATCCGGCGGGGGAGCGGCTCCATGGCTGAGGCGCTGCTGCAGGGCGGGGGGCTCTCCGTGCGCGAGCACGCGGGCGTTTGCTGTGCGGCGCTGCGCTACTTCGGCCGCGAGGGTGCGTTCGCGGCGGCCCTGGCCGCGCAGGAGATGAGCCTGCCGGAGCCGGGGCGCCTCGCCACCGGGCCCGATCTTCTCACCCTGTGGCGCACGCCCACCGAAACCTTAGCGCTCGCGCGCACGCCGCAGGCGCTCGAGCGGCTCGAACAAGCCGTGGCGGCGGTGCGCGATGGCTGCTACATCGAGCTCACCGGCGCGCTCAACCTCCTCGAGATCAGCGGCCGCGGCACGGACGAGCTCACTGCGCGCCTGGGCGGTGCGAACACCCACCCGCAGCCCGGCGAGGCGCGCCGCGTGCGCCTGGCGGATGTCCCGGTGCTCGCCTTCGCCACCGCTGCCGAGGATCTCGGCCTGCTCATCGACCGGGGCCTCGCGCCGCATCTTCTGGGCTGGATCCGCGAGACCCTGCTCGATATGCCCTGAAGGGACCGCACCGGAGCAAAGGCTGTGCGCGATAATCGGCGCCCGAACGCTCGGCCGAAACAGGCTTCATCGTGATGCCAATCCGCTCCACCTCTGACCGTGTGCGGCGCTGCGCGCTGCGTGCCTGCGCCTGCGCCCTGGTACTCGGCAGCGGCGTGCTCGGGGCGCAGTCCGTGGAGGGCGTACGCGAGGCGATCGCGAGCGAAGTGCCCCAGGCGGCCAAGCTGTTAGGCGCCGCCGCCATCACCCACGGTGCGGATGCAGCCCTGGCGCAGCTTTATGCCCAGGATGCCGCTACGCCGCTGTGGAGCCGCGAGGGGGAGCCGACCGCTCAGGCGCGCGCGCTCCTGAACGAGCTGCGCGGCGCCGAGAGCTACGGCCTGCGTGCCGGTGATTACGGCGGCGCGGAGCTTGCGCACCTGCTCGAGGGCGCAGCGCCTGCGGGGCCGGCGCGCGAGCAGCGCCTGGCGCGCTTTGACGCGCGCCTGACCTGCGCCGCGCTGCGTTTCATCTCCGACCTGCACTTCGGGCGCGTCTCACCGGCCGCGGCGGGATTCAAGCTCGACCAGCCCCGCGAGCCGTTCGATCTGGTCCAGGCGCTCAGGAGCATCGCCACGGCCGCGGACGTCTCCGGCGCGCTGACGGCCACCGAGCCGGTGTTCTACCACTACAAGCTCCTTAAGGACGCGCTGGCGCAGTACCGCAAGATCGCCGCCAGCGTCGACCCGGCCGCCCTGCCGCCGATCACGAAGACGGTCAAAGTGGGCGATAGCTACGCCGGCGCGCCGGCGCTGCGGCACCTGCTACAGGTGCTCGGTGACCTGCCGCCGGGTCCACCCCCGTCGGCGACGGATACCACCTACGATGCGGCGCTGGCCAAGGCGGTGAGCGCCTACCAGGACCGCCACGGGCTCGATGACGACGGCTTCCTCGGCAAGCGCACGCTCGCGCAGCTGCGCACCCCGCTCGCGCAGCGCATCCGCCAGATCACGCTCACGCTCGAGCGCTGGCGCTGGCTCGCCCCGTTCAAGACCCCGCCGATCATCGTCAATATCCCCGAGTTCCGGCTGTACGCGTTCCGCTCCACCGAGGACCGCGTCGCCGACATCCTGCAGATGGATGTGATCGTCGGGCGCACCTTCGCGCACACGCAGACGCCGGTGTTCGAAGGTGAGATGCGCTACGTGGTGCTGCGCCCCTACTGGGACGTACCGATGTCCATTACGCGCAACGAGCTGTTGCCGAAGATCCACGCGAATCCCGGGTACCTCGCACACGAGCATCTCGAGCTCGTCGCCGGCCAGAGCGACAACTCACCGGTCGTCCCGCCGACGCCGCAGAACCTCGCGCGGCTTGCGCACGGTGAGCTGCGGCTGCGCCAGCAGCCCGGCGAGGACAACGCGCTCGGGCTCATCAAGTTCATGTTCCCGAACAGCTACAACGTCTACCTGCACTCCACTCCTGCGCATCAGCTGTTCAAGCAGTCCGTGCGCACCTTCAGCCACGGCTGCATCCGCGTGGCCCATCCGGTGGCGCTGGCGAGCCTGGTGCTCAAGGACACCGACGGTGACTGGACGCGGGCGAAGATCCTGGAGGCGATGGCCGGGGGTGCGAACTCCCAGCGCGTGAACCTGAAGCGCCCGATCAGCGTGCTGATCGTGTACGGCACGGCGCTTGCCACCGAGGGGGGCCGGTGCTCTTCTTCGACGATATCTACGGCTACGACCGAAGGCTCGAGCAGCAGCTCGGACTCACGCCCGTGCGCTGAAGCCTGCCGCTACCAGCGCCGTACGGCGCCGTTGTCCAGGTGCACGAAGTCCGACTGCGCGTAGTAGCCCACGCCGCCACGGCCGAGCCCCAGGGCCAGATCGCGCAGGCGCGCGGTGGGCACCCCCGGCAGGCGCACGTCGATGGCGCGGCCCTGCAGGTGCAGGCTGTGCTCGGCCACGCCGTGGGAGCGCTCGCGCAGCATGGAATTGGTGTGCGGGGAGCGGTAGCCGCAGATCACCTCGTAGGGCTCGTCGCGGTCAGCGAGCACGCGCAGCTCGGCGAGAATGTCCAGGGTCTGCGGGGCGATCGGATAGACATCGCCGGTGCGGAAGTCGCGCAGCAGGTGGTTCAGCCGCTCGAGCTCTGCGGGCACGTAGGCACCCTCACGCACGTAGGTGCTCTCGATGCGCTCACCGGTGTGGGTGTGGATGAGGGCCAGTGAGCGGGTCGTCGCGGCTTTAGCCAGAGCCGACACCGGCACCAGGGCCAGGGCGAGCGATCCCGCGCCGCGCAGGAACTGGCGGCGGGAATGGGGCAGGGGGATGCGCGGCGGACGGCTCATCTGAGGGATCATACTCAAAGCGGGCGCGGATGCACCCCGTCGCCCGTCACAGACGGCCCAGGATATGTCGCGCGGCTTCGGCTTTGGCGCCGTTCAGGCCGGCCCGAGGAGCGTGCGGCGCAGGGCCTGCTGCCACCCCTTAAGCAGGGTGGCACGCCGTGCCGCGTCCATCCGCGGCTGAAAGAGCGCCTGGCGCTGCCAGATGGCTCCGACGGCGGCCAGATCGCGCCACACCCCGGTGGCGATGCCGGCGAGGAAGGCGGCGCCCAAGGCGGTGGTCTCGAGCTCTGCCGGTCGCTCCACCGGCGCCTCGAGCACGTCCGCCAGGAACTGGCAGAACCAGTCATTGGCCGCCATCCCGCCATCGACGCGGATCGCCTCCGGGCGGTGGGCGCCGTCGCCGCGCATGGCATCGGTGAGATCGCAGGTCTGGTAGGCCACCGACTCGAGCGCGGCGCGCGCGAGGTGGGCCGCGGTGGCATCCAGGGTCAGCCCGCAGATGAGGCCGCGCGCGGCCGGATCCCAGTGCGGGGCGCCGAGCCCGACGAAAGCCGGCACCATATAGACGCCGTGGTCATCCGCCACGCTGGCCGCGGCGGCGGCGGTGTCTGCGGCGTTGCTGATCACTTTCAGGCCGTCGCGCAGCCACTTCACCGCGGCCCCCGCCACGAAGATCGAGCCCTCGAGGGCATAACTCGTGCGCCCGCCGATGCGGTAGGCGGCCGTCGTCAGCAGTCCGCGGGTCGAGCTCACCGCCGCCTCGCCGGTGTTCAGAAGCAGGAAGCACCCGGTGCCATAGGTGGACTTGGCCATGCCGGGCGCGAAGCAGGCCTGGCCGATGAGCGCCGCCTGCTGGTCCCCGGCGATGCCGCGCGATCGGCAGCTCCTGCGCGAACAGCCCGCGCGCAGTGGTGCCGTAGACCTCGCTGCTGTCGCGCACCTCGGGCAGGAGCGCGCGCGGCACGCGCAGCAGGCGCAGGAGCTCCTCGTCCCACTGCTGCGTGTGGATGTTGAAGAGCAGGGTGCGCGAGGCATTGGTCACGTCGGTGGCGTGCACGCGCCCGGCAGTCAGGCGCCACAGCAGGAACGAGTCGATGGTGCCGAAGGCGAGCTCGCCGCGCTCGGCACGGGCGCGCGCGCCGGCGACGTTATCGAGGATCCACGCCACCTTGGTGCCGGAGAAGTACGGGTCGAGGAGCAGGCCGGTGCGCGCGCGCACCTCGGCTTCGGCCCCGGCGGCGCGCAGCTGCGCACACACCGGGGCGGTGCGCCGGTCCTGCCACACGATCGCGCGGTGCAGCGGGCGGCCGGTGGCGCGCTCCCAGACCACCGCGGTCTCGCGCTGGTTGGTGATGCCGAGGCGCGCGGATGGCGGTGCGCGCGGAGGCGGCGCGCGCCATGACCTCGCTCACCGTCGCGAGCGTGTCGCGCCAGATGTCCTCGGCGTCGTGCTCGACCCAGCCCGAGGCCGGATAGTGCTGTGCGAACTCGCGCCGCGCGAGCGCATGCGCGCGCGCCTGGACGTCGAAGAGGATCGCACGCGTCGAGGTCGTGCCCTGGTCGATGGCGAGTACGGTGTCGCTCATGTGGGCACTCGTGCGGGTCGCGCCGGCAGGTAGCGGTGCACGGCGAGCTGATAGAGGCCGCCGCCGAGCACGCCGCCGATGAGCGGGGCCAGGATCGGTACCCACCAGTAGTTCTGCGGCGCGGGGAAGGCCTGAGCTCCCCAGCCGGAGATGAAGCAGAACAGGCGCGGCCCGAGATCGCGTGCGGGGTTGATGGGCCAGGCTTCCAGGTAGCCGGCGCTCGCGCCGATGGTTGCGACCAGAAGCCCGATCATGAGCGCGCCGGTGTTGGCCTGTGGGGCGAGGGTGTTGTACTGCTCGGTGATCGCGAACACCCCGAGCACGAGAAACCCGGTGAGCACGATCTCATCGACGAAGGCGTGCGCGGGGCTGATGCCGGCGCCCGGATGCGTGAAGAACACCCCGGCGGCGCCGCCGTCGCCGGCGCGGGTGAGGTGATGCACGAAGTTGAAGTGGTCGATCACCGGCTCAAAGAGCAGGTAGACCACGGCGGCGCCGAGGAATGCGCCCAGCACCTGTGCGCCGACGTACGGCAGCACCTTGCGACGCGGGAAGCCGCGGAAGAGGGTGAGGGCGAGGGTGATGGCGGGGTTGGCGTGCGTCCCGGAGACCGCGCCGGTGACGTAGATGGCAGTGGTAACCGCGAGTCCCCAGGCAATACACACGCCCCAGTAGGCGTGCTGGTAGGGGCTCGGGTCGTAGAGCACGTACATCGCGGCCACCGAGTCCCCGAGGGCGAGGATGATGAAGGTGGCCAGGCACTCTGCGATGAGCTCACCTGCGTGCACCCGACCCGTTGGCGTCTGCGCCTGTGCCATGCCTGATCCCCCCGCGGCCGTGAAGCCCCGGAAGCCTTACTGAATTCGGTGGCGCAAGGCAAGGGCGGCGCGACACTTGGCGTCTCCCCGTCAACGCCCGGCCGCCCGCCCCGTTCCTGTCCGGCGGAGTGGCCGCGGACCTCGCGGCGGCTCGACTTAGGTTAAACACCGGAGGACTGATGAGACTTACGACAAAACTGCTTCTGGCCGCGGCGGCGCTGCTGGTATCGATGGGAGCAAGCGCAGATCTGCCCGGCCGGCACCCCTACTACCTGCATGCGCTGTCGGACCTGCGCACGGCGCGCTGGATGCTCGCGCACCGCCCCGGGGATGCCGCGGTCAGCGCCAACGAGGATGTGGCCATCGCCGAGATCAACAAGGCCATCGGCGCGATCAAGAAGGCCGCCATCGATGACGGCAAGAACATCGAGGACCACCTGGCCATGGACGTGCCGCCGGATGCCCGCGGACGGCTGCACAAGGCGCTCGAGATCCTGAACAAGGTGCACGCGGACGTCGCACGCGAAGAGGATGACCCGCTCACCCGCCAGCTGCGCGACCGGGCGGTCGTGCACATCGATGCCGCCATCGATGCCACCCACGGCGCCATCAGCGCCGCGGAAGCTACTCACTGAGCGATGCTGAAAGTGCCTGCGGGGTGGCCGGTGCCAGGCGCCGGACGCCCCGCGGGCGCAGCGCCCATCCCTGATGCGTGCAGGCAACAGTTGCGGGGTCTCACCCGCCACCTGCGCGCCGGACGCCACAACCCCCCCTAGGCCCCTGGGCTGCGCACCCGCGCACCGCGCGCGCGCACCGCGGATTCCTTTTTCAGATGGGGCTATTCAATTTCTGCACTGTCGGTGCCGCGAAAGGTGTGAAAAGCTCCTGCGGGATCGTCACGCGGCTGTAGCAAGGCCTCGGTAGGGTAAAGGCCTAGCCTGCGGCTGTGTCATGTGCGGATGACGTGTTTATTCAAGCACACATCCGGCGAGTGGTATAGAAGTCGTATGGGGAGTCGCCCAGCGGGCTTATGGCGCTCGCGTGGGGAATCTACAACCAACCCTCAGGGGACAAAACGAATGAAGCCTAATCCGAAGATTTCTGCGGCTGTTGCGGCCATCCTGGGTGCCTCGGGCACGGGGATGGTGTTCGCGGCCGCCGCCGACCAGAGCAGCGAGGCCACCGCGAGCAGCGACCAGCTGACAGAGGTCGTCGTCACCGCGGAGCGGCGCACCGAGAATCTTCAGGACGTGCCAATCACCGTGCAGGCGATCAGCGGTGATCAGCTGAAGCAGCTGAGCGTGGTGTCCTTCAACGACCTGATGAAGTACACGCCCAACGTCTCCTTCAGCGGCAACGGCCCCGGCACCGGCAACATCTTCATGCGTGGCTTAGGTGGCGTCGGCTCGGGTAACCAGTCCCAGTCAACCACCGCGCCCTTCCCGAACGTCGGCCTGTACCTCGATGAGCAGTCGATGCAGTTCCCGGCACGTAACAATGACGTGTACCTGGTCGACATGGAGCGCGTCGAAATTCTCGAAGGCCCGCAGGGCACCCTCTTCGGCGGCGGCGCGCAGGCCGGCGCCATCCGCTACATCACCAACAAGCCGAAGTTCGATGCGGTGTCGGGCGAGTTCAACGCCGGTTACGGCGTCACTGCCGGCGGCGATCCCAACACGCAGCTGAACGCCGTCCTCAACGTGCCGCTGACCGACAACTTCGCGCTGCGTGGCGTGATCTTCTCCGAGCGCCGCGGCGGCTACATCGACAACGTCCCGGCAACCATCGGCTACTTCCCCGGCACGATTCCGTACACCAACGGCAATCCGACCGCGAACAACTACCCGCTGGTGGCCAACAACACCAACCCGGTGGACTACCAGGGTGCACGCCTGTCCGCGCTGTGGAAGGTCAACGACAACTGGGACATCCTGCTGCAGCAGAACTACCAGAACATGGAGGCGGACGGCTATTTCTACGCCTATCCGACCAGCACCGACGGCCAGGCGCTCGGCCAGTACCAGATCTCGGCTTTCACCCCGGCCTACACCAAGGATCGCTACGAGAGCACGGCCTGGACGGTCAACGGCAAGATCAACGATCAGCTGAGCCTGCTGTACACCGGCAGCTACATGATCCGTAACATCGACGGCCAGCAGGACTATTCGAACTACATGCGCAGCGTGGTGGGTTCCTACTACGCCTGCATCGGCGCGGGGGCGGGCTACTTCAACGCCGGCAACTTCCCGAACCAGCTGACCGGTCACAAGACCCAGTGCTACCCCTCGGTCGGTGACTGGCACGACACCACCCGCAACATTCACCAGAGCCATGAGATCCGCCTGAGCACCAACGCGGACAACCGCTTCCGCGGCTCTCGTGGGCGCCTACTGGGAGAAGTTCGTCATCGAAGACAACATGAACTTCAACTACCTGGCGATCCCGCAGTGCGACCAGGCGACGCTCAATGCGGCGCTCGCCGGTACCGGCCCCGACTGTCTGTCGGCGGTGGGCCCGGTGCCGGGCTCGTACGCCACCAACGGCGCCCTGCGCGAGAACTCCAACACCGCCTTCGGTGAGGACGACCAGCGCGGCTACAAGCAGATCGCCGGCTTCACCTCCCTGGATTTCGACATCATCCCGAAGGTGCTGACCCTGACCGGTGGGTTCCGCTACTTCCATTACGACGAGTTCGAGCACGGCTCGGAGTACTACAGCGAGTCCACCAGCGGCTCCTTCAGCCCGAGCGGGCAGGGTCTGGTGGTGAACCACCTCAACGGGGTGTGCACGGCGGCCGGGCTGTGCGGCTTCCCGATCGATCTGGACAAGACCGAGAGCGGCCACCGCTGGCGCGGCAACCTCACCTGGCACATCACCCAGGACCTGATGGCCTACTACACCTACTCGGAGGGCTTCCGTCCGGGCGGCTTCAACCGCACCAGCTCCGCCAACGGCGTGGTCAGCCTGTCGGGTGTCGCCAAGTACTGCGGCAGCATCGACGGGGTGCAGACCAATCCGGACCCGCGCTGCGCGACGGGCGGCTCGCTCGCCGGGCCTGAACACCAGCCAGTTCAACAAGCCGGTCGGCTACAACTCCGACCAGCTGACCAACCACGAGATCGGCTTCAAGAGCGAGTTCTTCGATCATCACCTGCTCTTCAACGTCTCGGGCTACGTGATGAAGTGGAGCAACATCCAGCTGCCGCTGTTCGACCCCGTGCACCTGGGCAACACGACCTTCGATGTCAACGGACCGACCTACAAGGTCAAGGGCTTCGAGGTGCAGTTCGTCGCCAAGCTCTTCGAGGGCTTCACCCTCGAGGGCTCGACCTCGGTGAACAGCGCCGAGCAGACCAGCGCGCCGTGTCTGCCGAGCAACCGCGTGTCGGCGGGGAATCCGACGCCGCTCGGCCAGTGCATCTCCATCGTCAAGGAAAACGCCTATACCAACCCGTACGGCGTGCTCGGCACCCGTCCGCCGTTCTCCCCGCCATGGATGTTCAACGTGCGGGCCCGCTACGAGTGGGTCATGGGCACCTACAAGCCCTACGCCTGGGTGGGTGCGAGCCACATCGGTCCGCAGAGCAACGAGCCGGCGAGCTTCCCGGCCGGTCAGGCCGGAACGAATCCGACCACGACGCTGCTGCGTTATGACATTCCGAGCTACACCACCTATGACGCGGCCATCGGCGTCATGAAGGACCAGTGGTCGGCGCAGGTCTCGGGGCAGAACATCGGCAACGCCTACGGCCCGACGAACATCTCCTCGGGGCAGTTCATCGAGTCGCAGATTCCGCTGCGCCCGCGCGTGATCATGTTCAATATCGGCTATAAGTTCTAAGCGTAAGCACCTGAGCCGCCGACCTTCGGCCGGTTGAGCTAAACTCGGGGCGGACCCAGTCGGGTCCGCCCCTTTTTATTGCCTGCTGCCGATGGACCCAGCCTCCGCCCCACGCACCGACATCCCGACTCCGGCACCCCCGGCGCTGCGCGAGCTGCTTAGCCAGCGCCGCTTCGCCGACGTCGTGCGCGTGGCAGATGCGGCATTGGTGCAGGAGCCGCAGGACCGTGAGGCGCTCTTCTGCCTGGCGGTGGCGCAGCGCTACCTCGGCAGGATCCCGGACGCCCTCGCCACGCTTGCGACCCTCGAGCGCCACCACCCGAGCTTCAGCCGCCTGTACGAGGAGCGCGGGCGCTGCTACGTGGAGCTGCGGCGCGCGCCCGAGGCGATCGAGGCGTTCCTGCGCGGCGTCAACATCAATCCGGCACTGCCGGGCAGCTGGAGCATGCTCGAGGGGCTGTACCGCATGCGCGGGGAGAGCGAGAACGAGCGCATGGCCGCAGGCCACGTCGCCACCCTCAAGTCACTGCCGCAGGAAGTGGTCATCGCCACCGGCTGGTTCGCCGACGGGGACCTCGAGCCGGCCGAATCGCTGATCCGCGCCTTCCTGCTCAGACAGGGCGATCACATCGAAGCGATGCGCCTGCTCGCCCGCATCGGCATCGCGCACCGCATCTTCCTCGACGCCCAGGTGCTGCTGCAGGCCGTGCTGGAGCGTGCGCCGGATTACCGTGCGGCGCGGCGCGACTACGCCTTCACGCTGGTCGAGCTGCACCGCTACCAGGAGGCGCGCCAGGAGCTGAACACGCTCATGCGCGAGGAGCCGGACGATCCGGGCCTGCAGGCGCTCTACGCCGCGACCTGCGCCGGCATCGGCGATCACGCCGAGGCGGTGGAGCGTTACCGCCGCTTTCTGAAGGGCGGCCCGCTCGATGCCGAGACGCACCTGTCGATCGGGCACGCCCAGAAGACCCTCGGCGAGACGCCCGCGGCGATCGAGTCCTACCGCGCCGCCGCGCACAGCCGCGCGGACTTCGGTGATGCCTACTGGAGTCTCGCCAACCTCAAGACCTACCGCTTCACGGACCAGGAGCTCGCGTGCATGCGCAGCGCGGTGGATGCCGCGGCGACCTCCACCATCGACCGCTATCACCTGTGCTTTGCGCTGGGCAAGGCGCTCGAGGACCGCGGCCAGTACGAGGAATCCTTCCGCTACTACGCCCGCGGCAATGAGCTCAAGCGCCCGGAGCTGCGCTACCGCCCGGAGCTCATCGAGCAGAACACGCGCCTGCAGAAAGAGGTCTGTACGGCGCAGTTCTTCGCGGCGCGGCGCGGCTTCGGTGACCCGAGCCCGGAGCCGATCTTCATCATCGGCCTGCCGCGCTCGGGCTCGACGCTCATCGAGCAGATCCTCGCCTCGCACTCCCAGGTCGAGGGCACCCAGGAGCTGCCCAACGTACAGCAGATCGTCAGCCGCATGCGCGGCTTCGGGCCCGAGAGCGCCACCCCGCGCTACCCGAAGATCCTCGAGAGCTTGAGCGCCGCCGATTTCACCCAGCTCGGCGGCGAGTATCTCACCGGCACGCGCGTCTACCGCAGCGACCGGCCGCATTTCATCGACAAGATGCCGAACAACTTCCGCCACCTCGGGCTCATGCATCTGATGCTGCCGAACGCGAAGATCATCGATGCACGGCGCGAGCCGATGGCCTGTTGCTTCAGCAACTTCAAGCAGCTCTTCGCCAACGGCCAGGAATTCACCTACGGCATCGAGGACATCGCGCGCTACTACCGCACGTATCTTGAGCTGATGCGGCACTGGGACCGGGTGCTCCCGGGCCGCGTGCTGCGTGTCCACCACGAGGATGTGGTCGAGGATCTGGAGGGGAGCGTGCGGCGGCTGCTCGGGTTCTGCGGCCTCAGCTTCGAGCCGCAGTGCATTGCCTTCCACGAGAACCGGCGCAGCGTGCGCACGGCGAGCTCCGAGCAGGTGCGCCGCGGCATCAACCGCGAGGGCCTCGAGCAGTGGAAGCATTTCGAGCCGTGGCTGGGACCGCTCAAGGCGGCCCTCGGCGATGCGCTCACCACCTACCGCGACGCTCCGGAAGAGGCGTGACCCCGGGCCGTAACGATCCGTGTCCGTGCGGCAGCGGCAAGCGCTACAAGCACTGCTGCGGCAGCGCGCAGGCGGCCACCCCGTCCGCCGCGCCGGACCTCAACGAGATCGCAACGCTGGTGCGGGCGATCCACGCGGGGCAGCCGGCGCAGGCGGAGGCCCACGCTCAGGAGCGCCTCGCCGGGCAGCCCGACTCGGGCCTTCTGTGGAAGGTGCTGAGCGTCGCGCAGATGCGCCAGGGGAAGGATGCGCTGCCGGCGCTGCGGCGCACCGTGGAACTTTTGCCCCAGGACCCCGAGGCGCACGTCAATCTCGGCGCCGCGCTGCGCGCCCGCGGCGCCTACGAGGAGGCGCTTGCGAGCCTGCGCACCGCGCTCACGCTCGCGCCCCGTAACCTCGATGCGCTCCTTGAGGGAGCGGAAGTGCAGCGCGCGGCCGGGCGCGCGAGCGAGGCGGTCACGCTCTACCAGTGGGCGCTCGAGATCGACCCCAACCGCGCGGCGGTGTGGAACAACCTCGGCAACGCACTTCTGATGCTGCCGCGTGCTGCCGAGGCCGTACGCTGCTACCGCAGGGCGCTCGAGCTTGCCCCCGAGGAGCCCGGGTTTCTGTGCAATCTCGGCGACGCGATGCGTCAGAACGGCGAGCCGGCCGCAGCACTTACCGCCGCCCGCCGCGCCATCGCGCGCGCACCGCAGTTTGCGGCCGCGTACAACCTGCAGGGCGTGCTCCTCGCCTCGCAGGGCGAGCGCGCTGCCGCCATCGCCAGCTACCGCGAGGCGCTGCGCCTGAACCCGCGCTCGCTGGAGACGCTGCACAACCTGAGCGCAGCCCTCCTCGATGAGGGCGCGCGGGCCGAGGCGATCGAGCTGTGCCAGCGGGCGCTCGAGATCGCCCCGCAGCGTGCCGACGGCCACTATAACCTGGGGTTCGCGCTCTTTGAGGCGCGGCGTATCGAGGAATCCCTCGATGCCTTCCGGCGCGCGCTCGAGCTCAGGCCCGATTACGTGGCCGCCCAGCTGGGCTTTGCCAGTGCCCTGCGGGCACTCGGACACATCGCGCAGGCCGAAAAATACGCCCAGGCGGCGCTGCGCCTCGAGCCGCGCCGCGCCGACGTGCACGTGCTCATCGGGGAGCTGTGCGGGGATCAGGGCCGCTTCGCGCAGGCCGAGGAATCCTTCCGGCGCGCCCTCGAGATCGACCCGGACTGCGCGCCGGCCCTGAGCGGCATCGCCAACCACCGGCGCATGCAGGCCGAGGACGGCCCGTGGCGCGAGGGCGCCGAGCGGGCGCTGCGCAAGGGGCCGCGGCGCGCCGAAGAGATCCAGCTGCGCAGCGCGCTCGGCAAGTACTTCGATGACCTCAAGGACTATGACCGCGCCTTCGCCAGCTATCGCGACGCCAATGAGCTCGCCAAGAGCCAGCACGCTGCCTACGACGCCGCGGGGCTCACCTCGCTGATCGAGCGCGTGCAGGCCTTCAGTGCGGCAGCGCTCGCACCCGTTCCCGTCCCGGACCCCGCGCTCGCGCAGCGTGCGGTGTTCATCATCGGCATGCCGCGCTCGGGGACCTCGCTTGCCGAGCAGATCCTGGCCTCGCACTCTGCGGTGTACGGCGCCGGCGAGGTGCGCTTCTGGGACCGCGCCTTTACGCGCCTGGAGCGGCGCGGGCCGAAGGATGCGGCCGCGCTGGGTGGCGTCGCCCAGGAGTATCTCGCCCGCATCGGCAGCGAGGCGGGCAGCGCCGCACGCATCATCGACAAGCTGCCGGCGAACTTTCTCTACGCCGGCCTTATCCACGCGGCCCTGCCGCAGGCGCGCTTCATCCACATGACGCGCCACCCGCTGGATACCTGTCTGTCGGTGTATTTCCAGAGCTTCTTCAATGTCGGCGCGTACGCGAACGACCTCGAGGCCCTCGCGCACTATTACCGCGCCTACCGCTCGAGCATGGCGCACTGGGAGGCGGTGCTGCCGGCGCAGTGCCTGCTCGAGGTGCCCTACGAAAGTCTGGTGGAGGACAGCGAGAGCTGGACGCGCCGGATGCTGGATTTCATCGGACTGCCCTTCGAGCCGGCGTGTCTTGAGTTCTGGAAGA
The DNA here is from genome assembly GCA_963825385.1 of uncultured Pseudomonadota bacterium. Classification (GTDB taxonomy): domain Bacteria; phylum Pseudomonadota; class Gammaproteobacteria; order Steroidobacterales; family Steroidobacteraceae; genus 13-2-20CM-66-19. The sequence goes on from CAWGSX010000003.1 coordinate 1,708,782, forward strand.
GCGAGCGCGTGGTGCGCACCGCCAGCCGCTGGCAGGTGCGCCAGAAGCTCAGCCGCGCCTCAATCGGCCGCTGGCGCCATTACGAGAAGCATCTCGGCCCGCTGCTGCCGCTTCTGGCCGCGGCCGCGCCGCGCGCCGCCGCCTCCTAGAACGGGCGGGTGACGCCGGCGATGGCGGTCGCCGCCAGTCGCGCCTCGTCGAGCTCGTAACCCATCCCCGGGGTCTCGCTGAGGTTGATCCAGCCCTGGGCGTCGACGGCGAGCGGGGTACGCAGGGGGAAGTCGCGCCGCTCCAGGCTCCACTCCGGCGGATCGTAGGGAAACTCCAGGAACGGTGTGTCGCCCAGGCCGGCGATGAGATGCGCGTTGGCAGTGACGCCCATGCCGTTGGTCCAGGTGTGCGGCGTGAAGATGAGGTGATGCTCCTGCGCCATGACCGCCACCCGGCGCAGGCCGGTGATGCCGCCGACGAGGGCGACATCCGGCTGCAGCACGTCCACGCACCCGCCGGTCATCAGATCGCGCAGCTCGTGCAGCTGGCGCGTCATCTCCCCGGCGGCCACGCGCACATCCGTCGCCTCGCGCAGTGCGCGCATGCCGGCGTGGTCGGCGCGGTGCAGCGGCTCCTCCATCCAGTAGACCTTCAGCCGCTCCAGCTCCCGCGCCACGGCGAGCGCGTCCTTGAAGGTCCAGGCGGCCTCGGTGTCCCAGGGCAGCCGCCAGCCCTGGTTGCAGTCGACCAGGAGCTCGAGGCGCTCGCCCACGCGGGCGCGCACGGCCTCGAGCGCCTTGACATCGTCGCGCCAGTCACCGCGGTGGAAGCGCAGCTTCAGTGCCGGAAAGCCGGCGGCGAGGTAGCGCTCGGCGGCATCGGCCTGCGCGGCCGGGTCGCGCAGCGTTCCCGAGGAGGCATAGGCGCGCACGCGGCTGGAGAGCCCGCCGAGCAGTTTCCAGCAGGGGGCGCCGAGGATCTTGCCGGCGAGGTCCCACAGCGCCAGGTCCAGCGGCCAGCAGCGGCCGTAGTGGAAGTCGATGTTGGAGAGCACCCGGTAGTGGCGCTCGAGGGCGAGCGGATCGCGACCGACGAAGAGGTCCTCGTGGCCGGCGAAGCCGAGCATGAAGTCCCCCGAGCCCACACCGCACAGACCGCTATCGGTCTGCACGCGCACCACCGTGGCATCGAAATGCACGCGCGGCTTGGTGTCCCAGCTGGCGTTGAAGGGCGGCTTGAGCGGCAGCCGGTGATGGGTGATGCGGATCGAGGCGATCTTGTGGCCGGAATTATGACCGGCGGCGGGGTGGTTCATGGCGCGCCCGGGGAGTTCTTTTGCAAGCAGCCTTTCATAGGGCGGCACGGCCTGAACAGCCGAGAAATTCACTACCGGCATCGAAAAAAAGCATTGGAAAACAATGCTCCCTGGCAGGACGCTGCCGCTTGCGCGAGACTTAGCGTCCAGCGGCCGGCGTTCACCGCACCCGCGCCAAGGAATCCACGATGCAGAAGAAATCCATCGACCGGCGGTGGCTGCCGCTCAATGCGCTGCGCGCCTTCGAGGGTGTCGCCAAGCACGGCAGCTTCACCGCCGCCGCCAACGCGCTGTTGATCTCCCAAAGCGCGCTGTCGCGGCACGTGATCGCGCTCGAGCGCCTGACCGGCGTGCAGCTGTTCGAGCGCCGCCCGCACGCACTCACCCTCACCAAGGCCGGCCAGCACCTGCTGCCGGCGGTGGTGAAGTCCTTCGATCGCCTCGAGTACGCGCTCGATGACATCCGCAACGAGGGCGCGCCCGCGCAGCGCACCCTGCGGGTGCAGATGCCGCCGAGTTTCGCAGTGCAGCTCGCGGTGCCGATCCTGCGCGACTTCCGCCGCGCCAGCACCGAGGTGGACATCGACCTCATCAGCCCCTACGGCGTCGGCCCGCCGCTCAACGACGTCGACGTCGCCGTGGTCTACTCGCGTCCGGCGGTGACCGACCTGGTCACCGATCTTCTGTGGCCGGTGCGGCTCTCGGTCCTGTGTCATCCGAGCATCGCCGCCGCGCATCGCGGCAAGGATCTCGCCGCCTTCATCGAGGCGAACGAGATCGTGCACGTGCGCCTGGCCGAGCAGCCGCGCCACCACCTGTGGTCGCAGTTCGTGCGCAATCAGGGGCTCACCGCGGTGAGCATCGAGCGCGGCCTGGTGTTCGATACCGCGGTGCTCGCCGTGCAGTACGCCCTCGGCGGCCAGGGCATTGCGCTCGTGGACACGAACCTGTTCGCCGAGGAGATCAGCAGCGGCCGCCTGGTGAAGCCGTTCGAGGCGACGCTCGATGACGGCTACGGCTACTACCTCGCCACGCATCCGGAGGGGCTTGCGGACACCGCGATCGCGCTGTTCCGCTCCTGGCTGATCGAGCGCTTCGGACGCGGTGCGCAGCAGCTGCCGGTGGCGACCGTGCAGCTGGCGGTATCGAACGAGTAAAGGGAGACCGGACGGTGCGGAGTAAGGTTCAGGCGGTGGTGATCGGCGGTGGTGTGGTGGGGGTCAGCGTGCTCTATCACCTCACCAAGGCCGGCTGGAAGGACGTGCTGCTGATTGAGCGCGGCGAGCTGACCTGCGGCTCGACCTGGCACGCCGCCGGCGGCATGCACACCGTCAATGGCGATCCGAACGTTGCCAAGCTGCAGCAGTACACCATCAATCTCTACCGGGAGCTCGAAGAGCTCACCGGGCAGTCCTGCGGCATGCACCTCACCGGCGGGGTGATGCTCGCCGGCACGCGCGCGCGGCTGGACTGGCTGAAGATGGCCAAGGCGCGCGGCCGCTACCTCGGCATGGAGCTCGAGGTGATCTCGGTGGATGAGGCGGCGAAGATCTTCCCGCTCATGAACAAGAAACACTTCGTCGGCGGCCTGTACGACCCGATCGAGGGCCACGTCGATCCCTACGGCGTCACCCACGCCTATGCCAAGGCCGCGCAGCTCGGCGGCGCCGAGGTCGTGCGCCACAACCGCGTGGTGGACTTAAAGCAGCGCGGCGACGGCAGCTGGGACGTGATCACCGAGCAGGGCAGCGTGCACGCCGAGCACGTGGTGAACGCCGGCGGGCTGTGGGCGCGCGAGGTCGGGCGCATGGTGGGGCTCGAGCTCCCCATCCTCGCCATGGAACACCAGTATCTGATCACCGAGGACCTGCCGCAGCTGAAGGGCACCAAGGAGCAGCTGCACGCCATCGACTTCGAGGGCGAGATCTACACGCGCCAGGAGCGCGGCGGGATGCTGCTCGGCACCTACGAGCGCGCCGGCGTGCCCTGGTCGCCGCGCGTCACGCCGTGGGATTTCTCCCAGAGCCTCCTGCCCGAGGACCTGGAGCGCATCGCGCCGAGCCTGGAGGTGGGCTTCGAGCATTTTCCGGCTCTGGCCGAGGTCGGTATCCGCAAGGTGGTCAACGGGCCGTTCACCTTCGCGCCCGACGGCAACCCGCTGGTCGGCCCGATCCGCGGGCTCAGGAACTTCTGGGTGGCCTGCGGCGTCATGGCCGGGTTCAGCCAGGGGGGCGGGGTGGGGCTCGCCCTGTCACAGTGGATGGTGAACGGCGATCCGGGCGCTGACATCTGGGGGATGGACGTCGCCCGCTACGGTGACTGGGCGACGCTCGCCTACACCAATGCCAAGGTGCGCGAGAACTACTCGCGCCGCTTCCGCATCCGCTTTCCCAACGAGGAACTGCCGGCGGCGCGCCCGCTGCGCACCACCCCGATCTACGATCGCCTGGTGCAGGCGCACGCGGTGTGCGGCGATTACTGCGGCCTCGAGCATGCGCTGTGGTTTGCACCCAGCGCCGCGGAGGCCCACGAGGAGGTGACCTTCCACCGCTCGAGCGCTCATACCCACATCGGCGCGGAATGCGCCGCGGTGCGCTCCGGGGTGGGGCTGATCGAGACCTCCAACTACGGCAAGTTCGAGATCACCGGCGCGGGGGCGGAGGCATGGCTGTCGCGCATCATGGCCAACCGCGTGCCGCCGCCCGGCCGTATCGCACTGTCCCCGATGCTGAACGAGCGCGGCAAGCTCATCGGCGACTTCACGCTGTGCCGGGTATCTGCGGAGCGGGTCTTTCTCATCTGCACCTACGCCGCGGAGGTCTTCTACCGCCGCTGGTTCGAGCGCCACGCGCCGCCTGCGGGTGTGAGCGTGCGCCCCTGCGCCATGGAGTACACGGGACTTTCCGTGGCGGGACCGAAGTCGCGCGAGCTCCTGCAGGGCCTGGTGCAGCACGATCTGTCGACCGCCTCATTCCCGTTCCTGAGCTTCCGCGCGCTCGATATCGGCATGATCCCGGCGTTCGTCGGCCGCATCAGCTTCACCGGCGAGCTCGGCTACGAGATCTGGGTGACGAGTGAGTATCAGCGGGCGCTGTATGAGCTGCTGAGCGCGGCCGGACGCGAGCGCGGCCTCAGGCTCTTCGGCGGACGCGCGCTCAATACGCTGCGCATCGAGAAAAGCTTCGGCAGCTGGGCGCGCGAGTACCGCCCGGTGTACGGCCCCTACGAGGCCGGCCTCGGCCGCTTTGTGGATCTCAACAAGGGGGACTTCATCGGCCGGGACGCCGCGCTCGCGGAGCGCGAGAGCGGGGGCAGGCTGCGCCTCGCCACCTTCAGTATCGCCGGCGCGCAAGCGGATGCGAGCGGCGATGAGCCGATCTGGCACGAGGGGCGCGTGGTGGGCTGGGTGACCTCGGGGACCTACGGACACAGCGTCGGGCGCTCGCTGGCCTTAGGCTACGTCCCCAAGGAGCTCGCCCAGGCCGATGCCGGCTTCGAGATCGAGATCATCGGGGAGCGGTACGCGGCGCGCCGCGAGAACGGCGCCGTGGTTGACCCGCAGGGCACGCGCATGCGCGCCTAAGGCGCCGCGCGCTACTTGAAGAACGCGAGCGTGCTGGCGGTGAGGGCGGGGCGCGTCTCGCCTTCGATCTCGATGGTGTTGTCGGTGGTGACCAGAAAGCCGAGACGGCTGCGGCTCTCGACGCCGGCGAGCTTGATGCGGTTACGCACGCGTTTGCCCGAGCGGACCGGCGTGACGAAGCGCACCTTGTCGATGCCGTAGTTCACCACCGAGTTGGCTTCCACTCGCGCCACCAGGAGCTCGAACGCGGTCGGCGCGATCAGCGACAGGGTGAGAAAGCCGTGCGCGATCGTGCCGCCGAAGGGGCTCTCGCGCGCGGCGCGCTCCGGATCGGTGTGGATCCACTGATGATCCCCGGTGCAGTGCGCGAACTCCTCAATCTTCGCCTGGTCGAGCGTCACCCACGACGACACGCCCATCTCCTGCCCGACGTGTTTCGCGAGATCCGCGAGCGACATCTTTTCGGCCATCATTCGTCCCTTGCAGTCCGGTCCACAGCCGCGCGCGTCTGCGGCGCGGAAATCTTATCAAGCTGCCCTGCTGCGCAGGCGATGCGGCCGCAGGCGTCCGCGCAGTATATAAAGAGAGAGCGCGCAGTCACCGCCCCGGTAATTATTAATATTGTGGATTATAATCAGTAATATATACATGTTAATTCGAGTCCATTCTTGATCAGTCCGGCACGGCAGCCCCACGCGCGGCGGTCACTGCTATTCATCGCGCTCCTCGTGCTCGCGCACGGCGCCGCGGCCGAGGAGGACACCGCGGACGCGATGGCGGGGCTGTTTGGTTCCTACACGATGGCGCGCGAGGGCTCCGGCACCAGCTGGCGTCCGGACTCCACGCCCATGGCGGGCCTGATGGCCATGCGCGGACCCTGGAGCGGCATGGTCGAGGGTTTTGCGCAGCTCATCTACGACGACCAGGGCGGCCCGCGCGGCAGCACGCAGACCTTCTCCACCGGCATGCTCATGCTGATGGCGCGCCGGGAGCTCTCCGCAGGCGCCCTGGGACTGCACCTGATGCTCTCGGCCGATCCGTTCATGGGCAAGTTCGGCTATCCGCTCCTGTTCCAGACCGGGGAGACGGCCGACGGCAAGACGCCGCTCATCGACCGGCAGCACCCGCACGACCTGCTGATGGAAGCCGCGGTGAGCTACAGCCGCGAGCTCACGGCGCGGGCTTCCGCGTTCCTCTACCTGGGACTGCCCGGGGAGCCGGCGCTCGGTCCGGAGGCATTCATGCACCGGCTCTCCGGCATCGACAATCCCGAGGCGCCGATCACGCACCACTGGCTCGACTCGACCCACATCAGCTGGGGGGTGGTCACCGGCGGTTACACCTGGCAGGCACTCAAGCTCGAGTTTTCGGGCTTCAACGGCCGCGAGCCCGATCAGTTTCATTACAACATCGAGACACGCGCGCTCGACTCCTATGCGGTGCGCGCCACCGTGAATGCCAGCGCCAACCTGTCGGTACAGGCGAGTTTTGGCCGCCTGGCGAGCCCGGAGGAGCTCGAGCCCAACATCAGCGTGCGCCGCTCGACGCTATCGGCGACCTACAACGCGCCGTTCGGACAGTGGTGGCAGAGCACCTTCGCCTTCGGCCGCAATGTCCCCTCGCAGGGCGCAGCCAGCAACGCGTGGCTGGCAGAGACGGCGCTGCGGCCCGCCGATGCGCACACCGTGTTCGCGCGCTTCGAGCGCGTCGGCAAGGACGAGCTGTTCCTCGCCGGCCAGCCCCTCTACGGCGACATGTTCACCATCGAGAAGCTCTCGGTGGGCTACATCTACGATTTCATGCGCCTCGGGGCAGCGCGCGCTGGGATCGGCGGCCTCATCAGCACCTACAGCTTCAGCGCGGCGCTGAACACGACCTACGGGTCGCGCCCGACGTCGTTCATGCTGTTTGTGCGCACCCGCCTGTAGGGCGGGCGGGTCAGGGCACGACGTGGGAGCTGCCCAGGTCCTTCCACTCATAGCGCGGTACCTGGATCCACTTGCCGTCGTGGAGCTCCGGCACCTTATGCACCTTGGCCTGCTCGACGGTCATCTTGCCGTCCTTGTCGTTGATCCAGAAGTCAACGTCATAGATCTGATCGGTCGTGCCGACCACGCGGAAATCGGTGCAGGCGAAGTAGTGGCCGTTCTCATCCAGCTGCCGGATCGGCTGGTGGGTGTCGATGAACTCAAGGTCGAGCACCTTGCCGGTCTTGTCGTCCTTGAGCTTGAACACGCCGTGGTTGCGCGCCTGCTCGGCGAGCGCACCCTGTTCGACCGCCGACATCACTTCCCAGCCGCGCTTGTTCGCCATGTGGCCCGGATGCTCCGAGGCCGGGATCCACCACCAGGGGATGGGGCTGCGCGCGGTGAGCTGCCAGGCGCCGTCGGCCTTCACCGGCTCTTTGTAAATGCGCACCTCCTGGATCTTGAGCGCCCCCTGTGCCGGGGCCACCCAGAAGTCGACGAGGTAGCGCTTGTCGGCAGCGGCGACGTCGTGGAACTTCACATCCGGGAAGAAGCCGTAGCCATCGATGGTGCGCGTGAAGTCGACGCCGTCGAATGCGAGCTTGAGCTTCGCGCCGGTGAGCGGATCCTCCAGCGGGTAGCTGCCACCGTTCGCCTTGCTCGCCTCCTCGATGTGGTCCTTCACCACCTTCTCCGCGTCACTGCTGTCGAAGGCCTGCATCGCCTGTTCGGTCGACTCGGTGCTGCTCGCGGCGTAGAAGTCGCGCGCCTTGGCCAGATTCCCCGCCGGGTCCTTCATGAAGGAGGCCTTGGCGGCGGCGCTGCTGAAGCAGTAGATCTTGCCGTCCTTGTCCGTGAAGGTGATGTTGCAGGGCGTAGGAACGTGCTGCCCCTCGGCGAGGCCCTCCGCGCACTGCCCGCCGAACTGCGCCTGTGCGGGGTCGACCCGATCGGCCGCCCAGCCGCCCAGCGGCGCGAGCAGCGTCAGGATCAGAAGGGGAGTGAGGCGGCGGAGGGTGGGCATGGCGGCGCTCTCTTGCGGCGCCCGCAAAAAGGGGCGCGACAGAGGCGATGCTACTCCTCGCCGTGGCGCTGCGCCTTAAGGCGCCCGGCGCGGACGTTCCGGTGGCCAGCCGGTGCGTCCACGCCGACGCGGCGGGCGTCACCGTCAGCCGTGCTGCTCGGCGCGGGCCGCGAGCGCGGCGAGCCGCTCGCTGTGCACGTGGCTGACTGCCTGCGACACCGCCGCGCGCTCGCACGAGGCGGACTGCGCCATGGCATTGAGGTCGCGTATGTCACTCACCGCGCAGACGCGCTGGGCGGCGCGGCTGATGCGCTGATAGAGCGCCTGGTTGCCGGCATCGGTCGCCAGATCGAGGTCACGGAAATTCACCCGCACGCTCGTGCCAGCGCTCATGGCGGCCGGCTCGCTGGCGGAAGCGCCGGCATTGGCGGCGGCGGTTGCGGCGAGGGCGCCGAGGGTGAGGACGGCCAAGAGGGCGGTGCGGGTCGGGTTGAAGCGGGTCATGACAGTCTCCTGCAGTGGTTGTTTGGGCGCATGTCAGTACATCGACCGACGCTGTGTATGAGACGCTCGCGGCGCGGGCGGGCCTAGATGGGCCGCGGCGTGTTGATCCCTGAAAATCACGCGTTGGTACCGCAGCGTCTGGCCGCGTCACGGCGCGCCGGCAGCGCTTTTGTGCCGCGCGCCGCGCCCTCGGCATCGCCGGCCGCGGACTCGTCCCTGCTGCTCACGGTCTCGTCCCGGGAAGTGGCCGGCGGCGCGCACACCGGCGGCAGTTCACGTACGCTTACACCTAAGGAACGGGGTTGCAGGCCCCCGCACGGTACCCATGAGCGTCTCACCTCTGGATCGCATCGCTCCCGCGCTCGGCACCGCGACCCTGCCGGCGCAGGCCGCGGCGCGCCCGACGGCGGCCGCATTCCGCCCGTTCCTGCTGCTGCTGACGGGTTTCTGGATCTACGTGGCGATCTCCAACGTCATGTACGCCACCAACATGCAGGCCAGCCTCTCGCAGATGAAGGTGGAGCACGTGTTCGCGCCGGCCGATGCGCGCCTGCTGCAGCACCTGATGCTCTATCCGCTGTTCATCCTGTGCATGTGGCGCTCGCTGCGCAGCGGGTGGGGGCCGCCGCGCTGGCGCACGCTCAGCGTGCAGCTGCTGCTGGCGCTTTTGTTTGTGATCCCGGCCTCACCGCTGCTGATGCTGGGCGAGGTGATCACCAGCAAGTGGTACGGGCTGCCGGCACACGAGATGGACCAGGGCTGGCCGACGTTCCAGGAGTTTCTCGCCGGCCCGGAGATTCCCACCTGGATCGCAAGCGCCACCACCTTCTTCGTGACTTACGGCTTCGGGCTGGCACTGATGACCGGTTTCGCCTTTTACCAGCGCCTGCGCGATGCGCAGCTGCGCTCCGCGGCACTGGAGCGGGCGCTCACCAGCGCGCATCTGCAGGCGCTGCGCATGCAGCTCTCGCCGCACACCCTCTTCAACCTCCTGCACACCATCCGCGGCCAGATCATCTGGGATCCGCCGGCCGCGCAGACCATGGTGGTGCAGCTGGGCGATCTGCTGCGGCGCCTGCTCACCGCCGGCGAGCGCGAGTTCTCGCGCCTGACCGATGAGGTGCAGTTCGTCACCCTCTATCTTGAGCTGCAGCAGAAGCGCTTCGCCGAGCGCCTCAGCGTCACCGTGCCGGCACGCTCGGAGCTGCCACGTGCCTGGGTGCCGAGCCTCATCCTGCAGCCGCTGGTCGAGAATGCGGTGGTGCACGGCATGGCCGGGCACGAGGGCCCGGTGAGCATCCGCGTCGAGGTACACAGCGAAGGCGAGACGCTCGTGCTGCGCGTCATCAACAGCATCGGCGGCACGCGCGGTGCGGGCGCTGCCGGCATCGGCATCGCCAACGTGCGCGAGCGGCTCGAGGTGCAGTTCGGCGCGCGTGCCACGTTCAGCTCGCAAGCGGTGCAGCCGCAGGTGTGGATGGCCGAGATCCGCATGCCGCTGCTGCGCGACGGCCCGGAGGCGGTCCGCGGAGGGAGCCCGGCGCCGTGATGGAGGTCGTCATCGTCGATGACGAGCCGGCCGCGCGCCGCGCGGTGCGCGAATGCTGCGAGCGCGAGCGCGATCTCAGGGTCATCGGCGAGTACGGCGACCCGGCCGCCGCGTTGGCGGCGATCCGCGCGCATCCCCCGCAGCTGCTGTTCCTGGACATCCAGATGGACTCGCTCACCGGCATGGAGCTCGCCCGCTCGCTCGATCCGCTGACGCTGCCGCTGATCGTGTTCGTGACCGCTTACGATCACTATGCGCTCGAGGCCTTCGAGGTGAGCGCGGTCGACTACCTCCTCAAGCCCTTCGATGAGACGCGCTTCCGCGCCACCGTCGAGCGTGTGCGCCGGCGCCACCAGACGGCCGGCGGCTTTGACCGCCACGCCGCGCTCGAGACGCTGCTCGAGGAGCTCGAAACCCGCGGCCGGGCGCGCAGCGATGCGCAGCCGCGGGTGCTGGCCGAGGCCGGCAGCCGCATGCACATGCTCGATGTCGGCCAGGTCGAGGTGGTCGAGGCCGACCGCAACTACGTGAAGCTCATCATCGGCCGCGAGACCTTCCACGCCCGCAGCACGCTCGCCCAGGCCGAGAAATCCTTCCAGCACCAGCCGATGCTGCGCATCAGCCGCTCGTGCCTGGTCAACATGCGCCACGTGCGGGAAGTGAGCCGCACGCCGCGCGGGGATTTCATCCTGGTGGTCGCCGGCGGCACGACGGTGACCAGCAGTGAAGGGTACCGCGAGCCGGTGCGCGCTTATATCGAGCGCCTGAAGCTCGCGCCGGCCTGACCCGGCACGGTAAAGTCGCGCGCGTGTCCCAAGCCGCGCGCTCCCCCAAGTCCGCCCCCTCGCGCCGCGCCGCCTACACCGCGCTCGCGGTGCTCACGGCGATCAACCTCCTCAACTACCTCGACCGCTACGTCATCACGCCGCTCACCTCCGACCTCAAGCGCGACATGGGGCTCTCGGACACGCAGCTCGGCTGGCTGATTCCGGCTTTCATCCTGGTCTACATGCTGGCGGCCCCGCTGTTCGGGGCCTGGGGGGACCGCGGCTCGCGCACCCGTCCGATCGCACTCGGGGTCGGGGTGTGGAGCTTCGCGACCATGCTCTCGGGGCTGACGCACGGCTATCCTCACCTGCTCGCGACGCGCGCGCTGGTGGGGATCGGCGAGGCCTCGGTGGTCGCCATCGCCCCCGCGCTCCTGGCTGATCTTTTTCCGCCGCAGGGCCGGGCGCGGGTCTACGCCGTGCTCAACATGGCGATCCCGGTGGGCGCCGCGCTCGGCTACGTGGTCGGCGGGGCGGTCGGGGAGCATTTCGGATGGCGCGCGGCGTTCTTCGTCGCCGGTGCGCCGGGCATCGCGCTCGCCATCGGCTCGCTGTGGCTGCCCGATCCGGCGCGCGGCATCCAGGAGAGCGGCCGCGCGGCGCCCGCACCGCCGCAGGGCTCACCGCTTCAGGTCTACCTCGGGCTGTCCCGGCGCGCGCGCTTCCCGACGGTGGTGCTCGGCTATGCCGCCTATACCTTCGCCCTCGGCGGACTCGCCTTCTGGATGCCTGCCTTCCTCGAGCGCGTGCGCGGCCTGTCGAAGTCCAGTGCCTCGACCTACTTCGGGCTCATCGTGCTGTGCACCGGGGTCATCGGCACGATGGCCGGCGGGTGGCTTGCGGATCTGTGGCTGAAGCGCGCGCAGCAGGCGTACCTGTGGTTTTCCGGCTGCGTCACCGTGCTCGCCGCCCCCGTGGCCTGGGTCGCGCTCGCGGCCCCGGACCGGGCGGTGTATCTGCCGGCGATCATCGCCGCCGAGCTGCTGCTGTTCATGTCCACCGGCCCGATCAACGCCGCCATCGTCAACCTGGTCTCCCCGCTCGAGCGCGCCTCGGCGACGGCCCTCACTATGGTCGTGATCCACCTGCTCGGCGATGTGCCCTCGCCGGTGCTGATCGGCGTGATCTCGGATCACTTTGCGCCCGTGCTCGGGGAGGCGCGCGCGCTCGGTCACGCCGTGCTGCTGGTGCCGGCGGCGATCCTCATAGCCGGGATCATCTGGCTCGGCGCGGCGCGCGGCCCGGCGCCGCGCAGCCGGCGCTGATGGCGCGCGCCGCGGCGCCGACGCCGCTCGAGCGGCCGCTGCGCGCGCTGTCCGCCGCCGCGCTCGCCTCACAGCTGCGCACCGCGCTCGCGGCAGCCGACGCCGTCAGCGGCGCGCACTGCATCCACGAGCTGTGGATGCGCCACGAGTATCCGCAGCGCATCGAGCAGGCGCTCGAGCAGCTGTGGCAGCGCTGCGCGGCGACCATCCCGGAGTGGCTGCCGATGCGCTATATCGAGTGGCTGCCCGAGCTGTACGAGGTGGCCGGGACATTCCGCCGCCAGCGCCGCGGCCGCTCCCATCTCTATCTCATCCTGCTCGACTTCGCCGACCGGCGCCGCGGCCCGTACGGGGTATACGTCGGCATGAGTAACTACACCCCGGCCGAGCGCTTCGACCAGCACAAGGCGGGCATCCGCGCCGCCGGCAGCGTGCTCAAGCGCGGGCTCGAGGTGCTCACCGGACCGACGCTGCATCTGCAATACCTGGCGCGCGCCGAGGCGGCACGCATCGAGAGCGAGCTCGCCGCCGCGCTCGCCGATGCCGGAATTCTGGTCGAGGGCGGCCACTGATGAGGAAAGCTTGCGCGCCGGCGGAAGGTGCGGGTTAGACTCATCGGCCAAGGGGTCAGGCATCGCGTTGGGGGCCGTAATGACGGCGGGCCGAGCACTTGCAGTTGCCCTGGCGGCAGGGTTCCTCGCCTGCCTCGCGCCGCAGCGCGGGGCGGCGGCGAGCGTGGCGGCCACGCTGCCGGCGGGCGCGCGCGTCGGGATCGTCAACCTCTTGGACGCCGAGGTGACTTACTTCCACAGCGCGCGCCGCGTGCAGGACAGCTTCCTCAAGACCTACCCTGTGCCCTGGCCGGTCGCCGGCATGCTGACCGAGGCACTGCGCGCGCGGCTCACTCAGTCAGGCTTCGTCGCCGTTCCGGTCGCAGCGAGCGAGAGCCTGGCACGCGCGCGCGAGAGCTGCTTTCTCAATGCCAACCTCACCAAACCCCTGAGCCGCGAGTGTGCCGCGCCCTACGCACAGCTGGCCGCGAGCGAGCAGGTGGTGGCGCTGATCGTGCTGGGCCCGGGGCTTAACGACTCCACCCACGCCCAGTCCACGCGCCGCAAGGAGCTGCCGGAGTATCTGCGCGGCTGGTGCGTCGTCTCGGGGGAAGGCGCGGCACTGCCCACGCTCCTGAATCTCACCGAGCTTATCCTGGTGGTGGTGACCCCGAAGGGACCGGTGCTGGGCGCGCGCGAGTGGGGCGGGCGATTCACCCAGCCCTGGAGCGCCTATGCGCCCGCGGCGGATCCGAAGGTCCTGAGCGAGGCGCAGCTGGCCCAGCTGTCCCCGCTGTTCGCGACCCTGCTGCAGCAGCAGGCGGCTGCGCTTGTCGATACGGTCGGCACCACCCACTAGGGCGGGTGATTGAGTCCCGCGGCGCACAGCGCGACGCCGGCCAGCCCGAGCACGAAGAACGCCGCCGCGTAGAACTTCTCGCGCCGCACGAGCTGGGCGCTGCTGAGCGGGGCGATGACGAAGGGCTCGCCATTGACCGGCTGGGTGATGACGCTGACCCGGCTCACCCCCTGGGTGAGCTCCTGCGACTCCACTTCCTGCGCGGCCGCCTGCCGTGCCGCCTCCCACTCGGTCGCATCCAGCCGGCCGTCGTGGTTGGCATCGAAGCGCGCAAGGAGCGCGGCCTGATCCTGCTTCCACGCCCGCAGCTTCTCCTGCGTGGCGTGGTCGACGTCGGCGACCTCGGAGTGCGAGCGCAGCTCGCCGATCACCGACAGGCGGGTGTTCAGATCGAGCAGCCGCTCGGTATAGCGCCAGTTGCCCAGGCGCAGGGGCGGGGCGATCGCCGGCGGGGGACCTGCGGGGCGCGATTCCTCGCCGTACCAGACATTGACGGTGGTGGCACTGATCTCGGCGCGCACCGGACCTACCAGGCAGCGCGCCTCATCGTCATCGACCAGCATGAACAGCTCGACGCTCGCGGCCCGCTCGACCGTGCGCCACTCCGTGCGTCCGGGGCGCTCGCTCTCATCCTGGGCGATCTCGTAAGCCCACCACAGGCACGGCCGCCCGCTCAATGGCGCACGCGGCGGCTCAAGATGCGCGGGCATCCCGCGGCCACTGAGCTTCACGTAGCCCTGGGCGGCGGAGCGGATGCGCACCGGTGGGGTGTCGGCAATGAGGCGGTCGCGGCGCAGGTGCCGCAGCGCCCCGAGCAGCCCGAGCAGCGCGCCGCCGGCACCGACGGCTGTCATGACCGGCTGCACGGTAGGTCCCGCTGCGCTGTGGTCCGGGTAGGCGGCTCAGCCGGAGAAGGCCGCCTTCAGGTCGACATCGGCCTTCTGGTCGGCAGCCAGATGCAGCAGCTGCGCCTCCGGGAAATCCCCGAGCCGCGCCACGAGCAGGTCCGGAAAGGCGGCGATGCGCACGTTGTTGATGTTCACCGCGTCGTTGTAGACCTCGCGGCGGTCGGCGATCGCGGTCTCGAGCGCGCTGATGCGCTGCTGCAGGTGCTGGAACGGCTCGCTCGCCTTCAGCTGCGGGTAGTTCTCGGCCACCGCGTACAGGCCCGACAGTCCGCTGCGCAGTTCGCGCTCGGCGCTGCCCAGGTTCTGCATGCTGCCGGAAGCGCGCGCGGCATCCACGCCGGCCCGGGCCCGCATGACGCGCTCGAGCGTGCCGCTCTCGTACTGCATGTACTGCCGGCACACCTCGACCAGCTTCGGCAGCTCGTCGTGGCGCTGCGCCAGCAGCACATCGATATTGGACCAGGCGAGCTTCACCGCGGCGCGTACGCGCACCAGGCCGTTGTAGACGCCGATCAGGTAACCGATCAGCGCGACCATCAGAAAGAGCACGATGAGCCCGGGCAGCATGTGACGTACCTCACGGTTTGCGTGGCAGACCTGACGCCGCCAAGCATACCGCGCGCTCACTTCCAACACCGGTGCCCGAGCACCGATTTGCGGTTCGCTTCACGCCCGGGCGCCCCCTGCGGCGCGCGGCGCGCTCAGCTGTCGGCGCTCAGGCGCAGCGCGAGGTCAATTCCGGCCAGTTCGTAGCCCTTGCTGAAGTCGCGGATGTGCCGTGCCATCCAGGTCTCCGCCGCGGCCACGTCCTGAGCCTCGAGCGCCGTCACCAGGTGGCGCTGGGCGGTGACGATGCGCGAGCGCGCCTGCGGCACCTTGTCGATCATCACCCGGAGCGAGGGCTCGAGGAGCATCAAAAGCGGCTCCTGGGCAAGGGCGAGGACCGGGTTGTGCGTCGCGCGGCCGATGCGGCGGAACACCTCCGCGGTGTGGCGCACGGCCTGGGCGGTGTCCGCCTGCCCGCGGGCGAGCGCGCGCGCCGCCTCGCCGATGTGGGCCAGGTCTGCTGCGGTGCGTGCGCGGGCCGCCGCCACCGCGATCGGCGGCTCGAGGATGGTGAGGGCCTGCCAGACATCGTGCACGGTCACATCGTGCAGCAGCAGGGCATCGCTGACGCCGGCGGCCACCGCGGCCTCCTGCGGGCGGCTGACCGCCATGAGCTTCGAGCCCGGGCTGCGCCGCACCAGGCCGCGGCTCTCGAGCTCGCGCAGCGCCTCGCGCACGGTGGAGCGGTTCACACCGAACTGGCGCGCCAGCTCGGTCTCGGAGGGCAGCCGCTCCCCCTGCGCCAGCACCCGCGAGCGGATGCGCTCGCCGATCGCGGCCGCGACTTTGCGGTACGCCGGCTCGATCTGGATCTGCGCGAACTCGACGCTCATGCCGCGGCCTCGAACAGCTCACGGCCGATGAGCATGCGGCGGATCTCCTGCGTGCCGGCGCCGATCTCGTAGAGCTTGGCATCGCGCAGCAGCCGTCCGGCCGGGTAGTCGTTGATGTAGCCGTTGCCCCCTAAGGTCTGGATGGCCTCGAGCGCCGCCTGCGTGGCGCGCTCGGCTGCGAACAGGATGCAGGCGGCGGCATCACGGCGCCGCACCGTGCGCGTATCGCAGGCGCGCGCCACGGCGTAGACATAGGCGCGCGAGGCGTTCAGCGAGGCGTACATGTCGGCGAGCTTGCCCTGCATGAGCTCGAAGCTGCCGATCGGCTGACCGAACTGCCGTCGCTCGCGCGCATAGGGCAGGGCCACATCGAGCGCGGCGGCGAGCAGCCCGAGCGGGCCGCCGGCGAGCACCACGCGCTCGTAGTCGAGCCCGGACATGAGTACCCGCACCCCGCCGTTCTCGCTGCCGAGCAGGTTCGCGGCCGGGATGAAGCAGTCCTCGAACACGAGCTCGCAGGTGCCCGAGCCGCGCATGCCGAACTTGTCGAGCTTCTGCGCCGTGTCAAAGCCGGCCGTGCCGCGCTCGATGAGGAAGGCGCTGATGCCGCGCGGGCCGGCCGGCGCATCGGTCTTGGCGTAGACGATGAACAGGTCCGCGTCCGGGCCGTTGGTGATCCACATCTTGCGGCCGTTCAGCACGTAGCCGTCGCGCCGCGCCTCCGCCCGCAGCTGCATCGACACCACATCCGAGCCCGCCCCGGGCTCGGACATGGCGAGTGCGCCGACGTGCTCGCCGCTGACGAGCCTGGGGAGGTAGCGTGCGCACTGCGCCTCGCTGCCATTCAAGCGCAGCTGGTTCATGCACAGGTTGGAGTGCGCGCCGTAGGAGAGGCCGACCGAGCCGGAGGCGCGCGAGATCTCCTCCATGATGATGACGTGCGCGAGGTAGCCCAGATCCGCGCCGCCGTAGCGCTCCGGCACGGTGATGCCCAGCAGCCCCTGGGCTCCCAGCTTCGGCCACAGATCGCGCGGGAAGGCGTTGTCGCGGTCGATCGCCGCCGCGCGCGGGGCGATCTCCTGGCTGGCGAAGCGGCGCACCTGGGCGCGCACCTCCTCCAGCTCAGCTCCGAGTCCGAAGTCGCTGTCGGTGCAGTCGAGGGGATTCATGGGCTTGCCTTCCCTTGGGCCACGATCGTATGATTGTCGGACAAACCGGCAAAAGTGGCAAGTACCCCCATGCCCCGCATCGCCTCGCGCCTGGACGTGCACTCGGCTGAGTTCCGTGACAACGAGCGCTCCATGCGTGCGCTGGTCGCGCAGCTGGCGGCGGAAGTCGGCCGCGTGGCGCAGGGCGGCTCGGCCGCGGCGGCCGCCAAGCACAAGAGCGCCGGCAAGCTCACCGCGCGCGAGCGCATCCGGGTGCTGCTGGATACCGGCAGCCCCTTTCTCGAGTTCTCCCAGCTGGCCGCGCACGGCATGTATGGCGGCGACATCGCCTGCGCCGGCATCGTCACCGGCATCGGCCGGATCGCCGGGCGCGAGTGTGTGGTGGTCGCCAACGACCCCACCGTCAAAGGCGGCACCTACTACCCGATGACGGTCAAGAAGCACCTGCGCGCGCAGGAGATCGCCGCCGACAACCGCCTGCCGTGCGTGTACCTGGTGGAGAGCGGCGGGGCGTTCCTGCCGGCGCAGGATGAGGTGTTCCCCGACCGCGAGAACTTCGGGCGCATCTTCTACAACCAGGCGACGCTGTCCGCCCAGGGCATCGCCCAGATCTCGGTCGTGCACGGCTCGTGCACGGCCGGGGGCGCCTACGTGCCGGCCATGTCGGATGAGAACGTCATCGTGCGCAACCAGGGACGGGTGTTCCTGGGCGGACCGCCACTGGTCAAGGCGGCCACCGGCGAGGACATCGATGCCGAATCCCTCGGTGGGGCGGATGTGCACTGCCGCGAGTCCGGCGTGTGCGATCACTACGCCGAGAACGACACGCACGCGCTCGCCCTCGCGCGCGGCATCGTGGCGCGCCTGAAGCCCGGGCGCGATGCGCGCGCGCCGGCGGCCCCGGCTGCGCCGCGTCACGACCCGGCCGAGCTCTACGGGGTGGTGCCGGCGAGCCTGCGCAAGCCCTACGATGTGCGCGAGGTGATCGCGCGAGTGGTGGATGACTCGCAGCTCGAGGAGTTCAAGCAGCTCTACGGCACGACGCTGGTGTGCGGCTTTGCGCACCTGGGCGGCTACCCGGTGGGCATCATCGCCAACAACGGCGTGCTCTTCTCCGAGAGCGCTCTGAAGGGCACGCACTTCATCGAGCTGTGCGCGCGTGAGGAGATCCCGCTGCTGTTCCTGCAGAACATCACCGGCTTCATGGTCGGGCAGCGTGCCGAGGCCGGCGGCATCGCCAAGGACGGCGCCAAGATGGTGACCGCGGTCGCCTGCGCCGCCGTGCCCAAGCTCACCGTGATCATCGGCGGCTCCTACGGCGCCGGCAACTACGCGATGTGCGGCCGCGCCTACTCACCGCGCTTCCTGTTCCAGTGGCCCAACGCCCGCACCTCGGTGATGGGCGGTGAGCAGGCGGCGAGCGTGCTCGCCACCATCAAGCGCGAGCAGCTCAAGGGCGGCGCGCGGGAGTGGTCGGCGGCCGAGGAGGAGGCCTTCAAGCTGCCGATCCGCGAGCAGTACGAGCGCCAGGGACACCCCTATTACGCCTCGGCCCGGCTCTGGGACGATGGCGTCATCGATCCGCAGGATACCCGGCGCGTGCTGACGCTCGCGCTCGCCGCCGCGCAGCGCGCGCCGCGGCAGTCCACCCGCTTCGGCATCTTCCGGATGTAGGGCGCGCCATGCTCCGCAGCCTGCTCGTGGCCAACCGCGGCGAGATCGCCTGCCGCATCTTCCGCACCGCGCGCGCGCTGGGCGTGCGCTGCATCGCGGTGTTCTCTGATGCGGATGCCACCGCGCGGCACGTGCGCACGGCGGACGAGGCCGTGCGCCTCGGTCCCGCCGCGGCGCGCGAGAGCTACCTGAGCATCGAGCGCATCCTCGCCGCGGCGCGCGCCACCGGCGCTGCGGCCATCCATCCCGGCTACGGATTTCTGTCCGAGAACGCCGCGTTTGCCCGCGCCTGCGAGAGCGCCGGGATCATCTTCGTCGGGCCGCCGGCGGCGAGCATCGCCGCCATGGGCTCGAAAATCCTCGCCAAGCAGCGCATGGCGCAGGCCGGGGTGCCGGTGCTGCCCGGCTACGCCGGGGAGCGCCAGGACCTCGCGCACCTCGAGCGCGAGGCGCTCGCGGCCGGGCTGCCGCTGATCATCAAGCCCGCCGCGGGCGGCGGTGGCAAGGGCATGCATATCGTGCGCAGCGCCGCAGAGCTCGCCGCCGCGCTCAGCGCCGCGCGGCGCCTGGCCGAGAGCGCCTTCGGCGACGGCGCGCTGCTCATCGAGCGCTACCTCGAGGCGCCGCGCCACATCGAGGTACAGGTGTTCGCCGACCGCCACGGACACTTCCTGCACCTGGGCGAACGCGACTGCTCGATCCAGCGCCGGCACCAGAAGCTCATCGAGGAGTGTCCGGCCCCGGGGCTGCCCGAGGCGCTGCGCGCGCGGCTGCGCGCCGCCGCACTCGTGGTGGCGCGCGAGGTCGGCTACGTCGGTGCCGGCACGGTCGAGTTCCTGCTCGAGGGCGAGCAGTTCTACTTCATGGAGATGAACACGCGCCTGCAGGTCGAGCACACCGTCACCGAGGCGGTCACCGGCCTTGACCTCGTGGAGTGGCAGCTGCGCGTCGCCTCAGGGGAGGCGTTGCCGCTCAAGCAGGAGGAGGTGCGCTTCAGCGGCCATGCGATCGAGGCGCGGGTGTGCGCCGAGGATCCGACGCACGGCTTCCGGCCAAGCGCCGGGCGGCTCGAGCTCGCCGCCTGGCCGCAAGGGGCGCAGGTGCGCGTCGATGCCGGGTTCGACAGCGGTGATAAGGTCCCCGACAGCTACGACTCCCTCCTCGGCAAGGTCATCGTCAGCGCCAGCGAGCGCTCACTGGCTGCCGCTGAGCTCGCGCGGGCGCTCGATGCGACGCGCCTCGCGGGAGTCAAGACCAACGAGCGCTTCCTCGCGCGGATCCTGCGCGGCGCGGAGTTCCTCGGCCTGCATCACAGCATCGCGTTCCTGGACCGCGCCGCCGCGCAGTTCCAGGGCGAGCCGGTCAGCGAGGCGGAGCTCGCCCTCGCTGCGCTCGCAGTCAACCGCGCCGGCACCGCGCGCGACCCCTGGGGCGCGGTCGACGGCTTCATCCCGAATCTCCCCGCGCAGGTCCCCCTGCATCTGAAGGAAGGCGCCACCACCCACGCCGTGACCCTTGAGTATCAGGGGGGCGAGCCGGTGCGCGCGCGGGTCGATGCCGGCGCCCCGCTGGCGCTGCACGAGGTGCGCCGGGAAGGGGATACGGTGGCGGCAACCTGCGCTGAGCTGCGCCTGAGCGCGCACACTCACAGCGGCGCCGGGCGTGTGCACCTGTGGAGTCTGGCCGAGCACCGCGAGTTCACCCTCGAGGATGAGCGCACGCAGGAGTTCGCCGCGAGCGCGGCCGAGGGCGGTCTCACCACACCGCTCCCGGGCGTGGTGGTGAGCGTGCCGGTGAAGCTCGGCGAGCAGGTCGAAGCCGGCACGCTGCTCATGGTGATCGAGGCGATGAAGATGGAGCACGCGATCAGCGCCCCCTATGCCGGGGAGGTGACCGCGATCCATTACGCCCAGGGCGAGCGCGTGAGCGAGGGCAGCGCGCTGCTCGAGCTCAAGCGCGCGCTCTGACAGGGCGCGCTACTTCTTCTTCGGCATGGCCGCGCCGCGTGCGGCCCGCACCTTGGCGACCACCTTGTCGGTGTTGGCGATGATCTCGGAGAAGCTGTCGCCCAGGATCACGTACTTCCCCTCGACCACCAGCTTCGGCACGCTGTCGACCTCGTAGTCCTGCACCATCTTGTCCGCCTGCACCGTGAGGCTGTTGACGCCGAAGGAGGTGTAGGCGCTGATGAACTTGTCGGCCTCCCCGCCGTTCTTGCTCACCCACTCCGCGAGCGAGGGGCCATCGAACAGCTGCAGCCCCTCCTGATGGATGGCGTGGAACAGCTTGCCGTCGAGTCGGTCCAGATCCCCGCTCGCCTGCAGGGAGAAGTAGGCGCGCTGCAGGTTGATCCAGACCGGCCGGTCGAAGCCGACCGGCACGCGGCGAAAGGCCACGTCCTTCGGTGCGGTGGCCACCCAGGCGCTGATGAGCGGATAGAACTCCGCGCAGTGCGGGCAGGCGTAGGAGAAGAACTCGATGACCTCGATCTTGCCCGGCGTCGCGGTCGGCTGCGGGCTGGCGAGCAGCCGGTAGTCGGTGCCCTCGGCCTGGGCGCGCGCCGGAGCGTGGGCCCCGAGCGCCGCCACGGCGCACAGGGCGGCGAGCAGGGGCATAACACGGCGAAGACTCATGCGGTTCCTTTCTGTCGATGACCGTCAGCGCGCGGCGTGCGCCTTAAGCTTAGTCAGGTAGCGGTCGCGAAGTTCCGTCTGGCGCGAGCGCATCACCTGGCGCACGCCCTGCACGAACACCTCGTCGGCGAGGGTCGTGACCTCCAGCGGATCCCCGCTCCAGAGCACCAGGTCCGCGACGCGCCCGGCGGCGATCGTGCCGTTGCGGTCGGCGACCCCGAAAATCTCGGCCGGGTTGACGGTGAGGGCGGCGAGTGCGCTCTCCCACGGCAACCCATGCGCCACGGCGATCCCGGCCCCCTGGCGCAGCTTTCTGATGTTGTGCGGCTCGGGGCTGCCGAAGCTGAAGGCGACCGTCACCCCGGCGCGCGCCAGCCGCGCCGCGTTCTCGAGCGTCGAGCCGACGCTGTCGAAGCTGGCCGGCAGGTCATCCAGCGGATCGATCAGTACCGGGATGCGTGCGGCGGCGAGCTCGCGCGCGACCCGCCAGCCCTCATCGGCGCCGCTCACCGCCGCCTGCAGATGCTCGCGCCGCGCCAGCTCGATCACGTTGCGGATGTCGGTGGCGCGCTGCGCCTCGAACACCACGCGCCCGGAGCCCTTGAGGTACTGGGCGAGTACCCGCCGCCCCTGCGGAGTGAGCAGGCGCAGATCGCTGCCGAGGAGACTCTGCGGATTGCGCGCCTCGCCGAAGGCCTGCGCCAGAAGCATGTACTGGCCGGCGCGGCTGCCGCCGGCGAGCGCATTGGCCTCGCCCCCCAGAGCGATGAACAGGGCCCGCGGCGCCGCACTCGTGCCGTCCAGGCGCACCAGTGCCCCCTGGCCGGCGATGATCGAGCCGCTGCCGCTGCGCCCGCCCTCGGCTGCGGGGGCGAGCTGCGCGAAGGTGATGCCGCCCAGACGGGCGACGCCCAGCACCGGGGACTCGCTGTCGAAGGCCGGCGTGACGTCGAACTCCGGCCGCATGGCGTTGAGCTTCAGCGCGTAGTCATCCACCGGGGGTTCCTGGCCGATCTCCTCTAGTCCCAGAAAGCCCGCGCCCCCGAACAGACCCGGAGTCACCGCACGCCCGGCGGCCTCGATACGCTGCGCGTCGGCAGGCGCTGCGAGCCCATGGCCGAGGGCACTGATGCGGCCGTCGCGGATGAGAATATCGGTGTCCTTGAGGACGCCCGCGGGCGTGAGCGTGTGCACCGTGGCGTGCGTGATGAGGACGGTGTCGGCATGCGCGGCGCCGGCGAGCGCCCCGAGGGCGAGCAGCAGCGCTCTCATGGCTGCACCTGCGCCGCGGCCGGCTGCCCGAGCAGGAAGTCCGAGACCGGGGTCACTTCCGGGTGCGCGCGGTCATAGCGCAGCGCCCCATCGATGTACACCAGGTCCGCCTGCGCGTAGACGCTGAAGGGAGTGCCGTTCCAGACCACGACGTCGCCCATCTTGCCGGGCTCGAGCGAGCCGATGCGCCCGTACAGGCCGAGTGAGCGCGCCGGGTTCTGCGTCAGCCACAGGATGGCGCGCTCGGGTGGGACCTCGAGCCCGGCGCGCGCGCCGGCGGCCATGGCCTTGGCGGCTTCCTGGTTGAGCCGCTGGATGCCTTCCTCGGAATCGGAGTGCACGATGGCGCAGCCGTGCGGCGCTGCGTCCACGAAGGCGATGTTCTCCTGGATCCCGTCGTAGGCCTCCATCTTGAAGCCCCACCAGTCGGCCCACATCGCCGCGCACACCTGGTTCGCGGCGAGCAGGTCGGCGATCTTGTAGGCCTCGACGGCGTGGTGGAACGCGGCGACGTGGTAGCCGAACTCGCGCGACATGTCGAGCATCGCTGCCATCTCATCGGCGCGATAGCAGTGCATGTGCACGATGATCTCCCCGCGCAGCACCGCGGCGAGGGTCTCGAGGCGCAGATCGCGCTTGGGGGCCTTGGCGTCCTTGGCGCCGCTGCGCAGTTTCTTCTGGTACTCATCCTGGTCGCGGATGTACTCCTGCGCCTCGACCCACTGCGCGCGGTAGCCGGCGACGTTGCCCATGCGGGTCGAGGGGAGACGTTCTTGCCGTCGCCGTAGACGCGCTTGGGGTTCTCGCCGCAGGCCATCTTCAGGCCCTGCGGCGCGTCGGGAAACTTCATGCCCTGGTAGGTCACGCTCGGCACGTTCTTCAGCACCACCGAGCGCCCGCCGATGAGATTGGCCGATCCCGGCAGGATCTGCAGCGTCGTGACGCCGCCGGCGAGCGCCGTGCGAAAGCCCGGATCCTGCGGCCACACCGAGTGCTCGGCCCACACGTTGGCGGTGCTGGGTGAGGTCGCCTCGTTGCCGTCGGAGTTTCCCTCCACCTCCGGGCTCGGATACACGCCGAGATGCGAGTGGATGTCGATGAGCCCGGGGTTACCCAGCGGCCCGCGCCGTCGATGATCCGCGCGCCCGCGGGGGCGGTGAGCGCGGTGCCTACGGCCTGAATCTTGCCGTCCGCGAGGAGCACGTCGCTGTGCTCCAGGCGCGTGCCGAGCCCGGTCAGCACCGTCGCATCGCGGATGAGCACCGGTGCACTGGTGGGGACCTGATAGGTGGAGGGGTAGAAGCTCTGGGCCTGAGGCGGTGGTGCGGGAGCTGGGGGCACAGGCGCCGGGGCGGGCGCGCTGGCGGCGCCGTGGGGGGCGCCCGTGGCCGCACAGGCGCTCAGGAGCGCCGCGCCGATGAAGGAGCCAAGTCGTGGCAGATGCATGGTGATGGTCGTCCCGCCGCTCCAGGGGGCGCCATTATTTCCCAAGCGTGCCCCTCAAGGCACGCTCGCGCCGCAGCCGGGCGGGCGCGGTGGACACGTACGGGGAGTCCGCGTCGTAGAAACGCCAGCGCCGCTGCGCCCACTGCCCGGCGTACTCGACGCCGATGCGCGTGGCGCGCGCGATGCGCGGGCGCGGCGCCCGCGGCGCTGGGCGCTCGAGCCACAGCGCATCGCCGAGCAGATCCACCCCGTTGAAGGAGCGGTCGATGCCGAGCGCGCGGCACAGAAGGCCTGGCCCGAAGGTGCGCGGCTCCACGTGCTCGAGCGGCTCGAGCGCGCGCAGCAGCACCGCGTGCGGCACACCGGTGCGCGCCGTGACCACGTTCAGGCAGTTCCAGAAGCCGTAGATGAAGTAGACGTAGGCATGTCCGGGCGGGCCGAACATGACCGCGGTGCGCGCGGTGCATCCGCGGTGGGAGTGCGCGGCGCGGTCCTGCGGACCTTGGTAGGCCTCGGTCTCGACGATGCGGCCGCGGCGCAGGACCGCCCCGTCGGCGCGCACCAGGTGCATGCCGATCAGCTCCCGGGCGACCGTCAGGGTGCTTTGCGTAAAGAAGCGGCGCGGGGGCTTGGCTCGAGTCACCGCGCGCGATGGTAAAGGAATCCTCTACAATGGCACGCGCACGGCCCGTGGCTGGACAGGTACTCTGTCAAATCAATAAGTTAGCGCTCAAGCATCGGACGCACATGAAGCAGGACGCGCCCGCACTCATCGCAGGGATCTTCGCCGCCGTCGCACTGTGCGTCCTCCCCGGCGCGCACGCCTCGGTCTTCCCGTTACCCGCCGACGGCTCCGCGGTGGTGGGGGAGGACTCGAGCGTCAAGACCGTGTACGAGGACACGCTGCCCGATCTCGCCCATCGCTTCAGCCTGGGCTACTACGAGATCATCCGGGCGAACCCGGGGGTGGATGTGTGGATCCCGGGCGCGGACAAGGAGATCGTGTTGCCGGGACGGCGCATCCTGCCGGCCGGTCCGCGCGAGGGTATCGTCGTCAACCTCCCCGAGCACCGCCTCTACTACTATCCCAAGCCCAACGGCCACGACCGCCCCGTGGTCATCACCTACCCGGTGAGCATCGGCAAGATGGACTGGCGCACGCCGCTCGGGACGACGCAGGTGATCGCCAAGATCAAACACCCGCCCTGGTATCCGCCGGAGTCGGTGCGCAAGGAGCATGAGGCCAACGGCGACCCGTTGCCGCGCGTGGTGCCGCCCGGACCCGACAACCCCCTCGGCGACTACGCGATGCGGCTCGCCGCCGGCAACGGCACCTATCTCATCCACGGCACCAACAACCCCACCGCGGTGGGCATGGCCGTGACCCACGGCTGCATCCGCATGTATCCGGAGGATGTCGCCGCGGTGTTCGCCACCGTGCCGGTCGGCACCAAGGTGCGCCTCGTCAACGAGCCGGTGAAGATCGCCTGGGTGGACGGCCAGCTCTTCGTCGAGGCGCATCCGGAAGTGGATGCCGAGGGCCAGAGCGAGGAGGAGCCCAATCTCTCCGACCTCTCGAAGCTGCTCGAGCAGGCGCTCGGCAACAATCACGTCGCCATCAACTGGGATGTGGCACGCGAAGCGCTGCAGGCCGCCAAGGGCATGCCGACCCTCATCGGGCTTGCGGCCGATGAGCCGGGCACGCCGGCCCAGGCCACGAGCGCCCCGGCCGCGGGCACCCGCAGCGCCGCCGCGGCTGCGCGCAGCGCCGCAGCAGCGCAGCGGCGCTGAGCCAGCGCCGCAGGGATCTCGCCGCCGTGCTGCATTACGCCGTGATCTTTCTGCTCATCGCCGTGGTCGCCGGCGTGCTCGGCTTCGGCGGACTGGCCGCCGGCGCCGTCGGCATCGCGAAGGTGCTGTGCTTCGTGTTCCTGGCGCTGGCGGTGATCACTTTCCTCAAGCGCGCCTGACGGTCAGGCTCAGGAGCTCGCCCCCGGGGCAGTTTTGCCCTTGCGGGCGCCGCGCAGCTGCTCGATGAGGCGCAGCACCAGGGCGGCGCGCGAGCCGAAGGCCGCGGCGCGCCCGGCGAGGGCGAGAATGGTGCCGAGCTGGCGCGGGCGACGCAGCAGCACGATCCCGGCCACCGTCGCGAGCAGTGTCAGCGGGCGCAGCCCGCCGCGCGCCCCGCCCGGCGCACGTGACAAAAGCGCCGCCGCCAGGCGGCTGAGCGGACTGTCCTTCACCTCCTCGAGGCGTGCGCCGAGCTCGGCGCGCTGCAGATCGCAGCGTGCGACCAGCACGCGCCGCCGCATCTGCAGTTCGCGCAGCCGGCTCACGGCAGGCCTCCGAGCCGCCGCTCATCCTCGGACAGCTGCTCGAGCGAAGCCTCCAGCGGGCCCCCGCGGCCGCGCACGGTGCGCAGGCCGAGGTAGGCGAGCACGCCCGCGAGCACGAAAAAGACCAGGCAGGCCCCGAGCAGGCCGAGCATGCGATGGGTGTTCCACAGCGCAACGATCAGTGCCGTGACGGCGAAGGCCAGCCCGAGCAGCACGCAGGCGATCGCGCCCAGCACCCAGGCGAGCAGGCGCACCAGCAGCAGGGCATGGATCTCCAGCTCGACGGCGGCCAGATCGAGCCGCGTGCGCAGCGCCTCAACGAGCGTCGCCATCAGCCGCGGCCGCGGCCGCGGCGGCGGGGGCGGCGGCGCCTCAGGCTCGGCGATCACCTGCGCGCCATGATCAGCCCGAGCAGGAGCGCGACGCCGCCGGCGATCGCGACGGCCTGCCAGGGGTTGTCGCGCACGTAACCGTCGACTTCGCGCGCGCGCTCGTTCAGCTGCTGCTCAAGGCCCGCGAGGCGGTCCTTTATATCCCGCACCGCATCCTGAGCCCGGTCCTGCAGCTCCGCCCCGCCGTTGGCAATTCCGGCGCGCAGCAGCGCTTCCGCTTCGTTGACCAGTGAGCGCAGCTCGTCGGCCAGCTTTCCGGCATCCAGTGTCTCGTTCATGACAGCGCCTGCGCAGTTGCTTTTGGTGGCTAAGCCGCTGATTTACGCACATCCGGCCCGAAACCGCGAGACGGCCGCGGCGCTCTTCGGTTACTCTCGCAGCTGGCAGGTGTGCCCATGGTGAGAGCGACCAACCCCCTTCTCGAGCTGAAGAAACTCGGCCAGAGCGTCTGGCTGGATGACATCAGCCGCGGCATGCTCGAGGACGGGAGCCTGAAGAGCCTCATCCTCGAGGACGGCGTCTCGGGCCTCACCTCCAACCCCTCGATCTTCGCCAACTCCATCATGCACGACCCGCGCTACGCGGCGCCGATCGCGCAGCTTTTGTCGCGCGTGCAGTCCTCGATGGCGCTGTACGAGGAGCTCGCGCTGAAGGATCTGCAGGACGCCGCCGCCCTGCTGCGCCCCGGCTACGACGCCGCCGGCGGCGCCGACGGCTATGTGAGCATGGAGGTGTCCCCGCATCTGGCCTACGACGCCGACGGCAGCCGCGCCGAGGCCAGGCGCCTGTGGGAGCGTCTGAAGATTCCCAACGCGCTCATCAAGATCCCGGGCACCGAAGCCGGCGTGCCGGTGATCCGCGACCTGATCGCCGCCGGCATCAACGTCAACGTCACGCTCCTTTTCTCACCGGACCGCTATCGCGAGGTGGCGCAGGCCTATATCGACGGGCTGCGCATCCGCGCCGAGCAGGGCCGGCCGCTGGCCTCGGTCGCCTCCGTGGCGAGCTTTTCCTCTCGCGCATCGACACCGCGGTCGACAAGGCCCTCGATGCACTCGCCGCCCACGGCCAGCCGGCGGCGCGCACGCTGCGCGGCAAGGCCGCGATCGCCCAGGCCGCCCGCGCCTTTGAGGTGTTCGAGGAGATCACCGCCACGGCCGAGTGGGAGGGCCTGGCCGCGCGCGGCGCGCGTCCGCAGCGGCTCCTGTGGGCCTCCACCTCGAGCAAGGATCCGACCTTCAGCCCGGTGAAGTACGTGGAAGAGCTGATCGTGCCCGGCACGGTCAACACCCTGCCGCTGGAGACGCTGAATACCTACCGCCGCATCGGCGACCCGGAGCTGCGCCTCGAGCGCCACCTCGCCGACGGCGCCGATACCCGCGAGGGGCTCGAGCGCCTGGGCGTGGATCTCGATGAGGTGGCCACGCAGCTCGAGCGCGAGGGTGTCGCGAAGTTCATCGAGCCGTTCGACAAACTGCAGCAGTGGCTCGAAGCCAAGCGCAGCGCGCCGCGCTGAAGCGCGGCGCATCGCGGTGACGGCAGGGGGTCCGCGTGGATACCGAGGCGATACGCGAGCGACTGCTGCGGCGCTGCGAGGAGCTGCGCGCGCGCGCGAGTGCGGCGAGCGCCGAGGCGCGGCACGAGGCTGACCCGCTCTCGGCAGACTTCGCCGAGCAGGTGACGCAGCGCGAGAACGACGATGTCCTGGGCGCCATCTCCGACTCGGCGCGCTTCGAGCTGCAGCAGGTCGAGGCGGCACTGAAGCGCCTCGAGCGCGGCCGCTACGGCAGCTGCGTTGCCTGCGGCGAGGAGATCGAGCCGGAGCGGCTGGCCGCCGTGCCCTATGCCGACCGCTGCCGCGCCTGCGCCGAGCGCGGCGCGGGCCGCGGTGCGCCGCGTCCATGAGCGAGGCCGCGCCGAGCGGCGTCATCACCATCACCACCGACTTCGGCCACCAGGGGCCGTTCGTCGGGGTCATGAAAGGGGCGATGCTGCGGCGCTTCCCGGCGGCGCGTCTGATCGACCTCACGCACGAGATCCTGGTGCACTGGCCGGCCGAGGCCGGCTTCTGGCTCTCGCGCGCCTACGGGTTTTTCCCGCCCGGCACCGTGCACGTCGCGGTCGTGGATCCGGGCGTAGGCACCTCGCGCGCAATCCTGTGCGTCGAGGCGGACGGACACATCTTCCTCGCCCCCGACAACGGCCTGCTGGCCCCGGTCGTCAGCCGCGCGCGCGCCGCCACCCTCACACGCCTCGGCGCCGCCGAGCTCACGCGCCTGCACATCCAGCGCGTGAGCGCCACCTTCCACGGGCGCGACATCTTCGCCCCGGTCGCCGCCGAGCTCGCCGCCGGGCGCGTGCGGCCGCACGAACTCGGCGAGCCGGTCACGAGCCTCGTGCCCGCCTGGGTGGATGAGCCGACGGTGGAGGCACGCAGCGTCGCCGGTGTCATCATCACCCAGGACCACTTCGGCAACCTCATCACCAACATCGACGGGGCCCTGACCGAGCGCTTCCGCCTGCCGCTCGTGCATGCCGGCAACCGCGCCTTTGCCATGCTGCGCACCTACGGGGAGACCCGCCCCGGGGAGTACCTGGCGCTGGTCAACTCCTTCGGAGTCATCGAGATCGCCCGCGCCGAGGCCTCGGCGGCCGAGGGTCTGGGCTTGAGTCGCGGCGCGCCGGTCATCGTGCGCGACCGCACCGACCAGCCCTGAGGGGCGCAGCGGCGCGGGTGCGGCGGTATGCTCATCGGCCATGGCCGGTGACTACCTCATGGGACACACCGAGCGCGAGCGGCGCCGGCTCGCGCAGCAGGCTGCAGCGCTCAACCCCCTTACCGCGGCGCTGCTCGAGCGCGCCGGACTGACCGCGGGGATGCGCGTGCTCGATCTGGGCTGCGGACTCGGGGACGTGACGCTGCTCGCCGCGCAGCGTGTCGGCGCCGCAGGCAGCGTCACCGGAATCGATATTGATCCGGCGGCGCTGGCACGCGCCACCGAGCGCGCGAGCGCGGCCGGCCTTGCGCAGGTGCGCTTCGTGTGCAGCGCGCTCGATACCTATGAGCCCGAGGACGCGCTCGATGCGGTGTTAGGGCGCCACATCCTCATTCACACCGCGGATCCCGCCGCCGTGCTCGCCCGTGTGCATGCGCTGCTCCCGGCCGGGGGCCTGGTGGCCTTCCAGGAATATGATTTCGCGACGCTTGCGCCCTCGTACCCGGCAACGCCGCTGTGGGATGAGGTGCGCCGCGCCTACCGGGAGTTCTTCAGCCGCGCCACGCGCGCGGACATGGGACTGCGGCTGCCGGGCCTGCTGGCCGCGGCGGGTTTTGCCGAGCCTCAGGCGCGCATCGAGGCACCCCTCGGCTTTGGCAGCGAGGGTGCCTTCGCGGAAGCCGCCGCCGAGGCCTACCGGAGCCTCCAGCTCCGGGCGCCCGCGCTCGGGCTCAAGCTGGACCTTGATCCGCAGGGGCTCGCTGAGCGGCTGCGTGCCGATGCGCAGGCTGCGGGGGCCGCCGTTTCCTGGCCGTTTATGGTCAGCGCCTGGGCGCGCCGGCCGCGCTGAGCCCCCTCGGCCGCCGCGTCCGGCTGCCGGCGCTGCTCAAAAGTTGATCGGCGGCGCGAATCGGCTATAGTTCGCAGCCTTGCCCGTGTCCTTACGACACGTTACTGCTTGAATTAATTCAGGATTTGCGCCGCCAGATGTCGGAACGAGACAACGAGAGCTTCGATCTCGACGATGAATTCCTGAGCAGTGGTCCGACCGAAGACGGCACCGACTACGACCGGTTGCTCGACCGGGTAGACAAGCGCGTGCGCACGCAGGGCAAGCGCGGCAAAGCGGCGTGGAGCCGGCTCGAAGAGGTCCTCGCGGACAAAAAGCTCGAGAAGGATCTGAAGGACTTCGACGACGAGGAGCTGTAGAGCTTCCCCCGTACGGCACCGGCAGTTTCTCGCCGCGCGCAAGTGCCGAAGGTGCGCCGCCGGCTCGTAAGGATGCGCCTGGAGAACGTGACGTGACCGCCCCCTCGGCCTGGATCGTGCTGAAGTTCGGCGGCACGAGCGTTTCCAGCGAACCCAACTGGTCGAATATCACGCGCATCCTGCGCGAGCGCCTGGCAGAAGGTGCGCGTGTGCTCGTGGTGCACTCGGCCATCTCCGGCATCACCGACCGGCTCGAGCGGCTGCTCGATGCAGCGATCGGCCAGTCCCAGGATGAGGAGCTGCGCGCCATCGAGGAGCGCCACCGGCGCCTCGCTCAGGAGCTGGGCGTGCCGCTCGGGGAGGAGGTCGAGCGTCACCTGGAGGAGCTGCGCGAGATCGCCGCCGGCGCTGCGCTGCTGCGTGAAGTGAGCGAGCGCACCCGCGCGCGCGTCATGGCGATGGGGGAGCTGATGGCCACCCACATCGGCCGGCGCTATCTGGCCGCCCAGGGGCTCGAGGTCACCTGGACCGATGCGCGCACCATGATGCGCGCCGAGCGCGCCGCAGGCGCCGCCCGGGCGAGCATGCTCTCGGCGGTGTGCAGCTTCGCCCCCGATGCGGCGCTGGAAGCGCAGCTGAACGGCCTGACGAGCCTCGTCATCACCCAGGGTTTCATCGCCAGCGACGAGGAGGGCAATACCGTGCTCCTCGGGCGCGGCGGCTCGGATACCTCGGCCGCCTATTTCGCCGCGAAGCTGCGCGCGCGGCGGCTGGAGATCTGGACCGACGTGCCGGGGATGTTCAGCGCCGATCCGCGCTTCACCCCGAGCGCCCGGCTGCTGCGCGCGCTGCACTATGACGAGGCGCAGGAGATCGCCACCAGCGGCGCGAAGGTGCTGCACCCGCGCTGCATCCTGCCGGCGCGCCAGTACCGCATCCCGCTGCACGTCTATGCCACCCAGGCCCCGCAGCTGGCCGGCACCGTGCTCGGCGCCGAAGGCCAGGAGGGCGGGGCGCAGGTGAAGGCGGTGTGCACCAAGAAGGGCATCACGCTGATCTCGCTCGAGAGCCCGGGCATGTGGCATCAGGTCGGTTTTCTCGCCGATGCCTTCCAGGTGTTCAAGAGCCACAACATGTCGGTGGACCTGGTCTCCACCTCCGAGACCAACGTCACGGTCTCGCTCGACCCGGCCGCCAACACGCTCGATAACGCCCGCGTCGCCGAGCTGGTCGCCGATCTGTCGCGCCTGTGCCGCGTGCAGGTCATCGGCCCGTGTGCCTCGGTGAGCCTGGTGGGGCGCAACATCCGCGCCATCCTCCACCAGCTCGGCGGCGCGTTCGAGTTCTTCGAGGAGCAGAAGATCTACCTGGTCAGCCAGGCGGCCAACGACCTCAACTTCACCTTCGTGGTCGATGAGAGCCAGGGCCAGCGCCTGGTCGAGCAGCTGCATGAGCTGCTCATCCGCCCGGTGGACGGCGACCGCGTGCTCGGCCCCACCTGGCAGCAGCTCTTCGCCAAGCCCGCCGCCGCTCAGGCGGCGCGCGGGCCGTGGTGGCGCGCCGCGCGCCCGCGCCTGCTCGAGCGCTTCGCGGCCCAGGACGCAGCTTACCTCTACGACCTCGACCAGGTGCGCGAAGCGGCGCGCGCCCTCAGGCATCTGGGCGCGGTCGGCCGCGTGCACTACTCGATGAAGGCCAATCCCAACGCCGAAATCCTGCGCACGCTGCGCGCCGAAGGGGTGGACTTCGAGTGCGTGTCGCGCGGGGAAGTCGAGCGGCTCACCGAGCTGTGCCCGGACCTTACCGCGGCGCGCATTCTCTATACGCCCAACTTCGCCCCGCGTGCGGAGCTGGAGTGGGCGCTGGCGCGCGGCGTGCGCGTCACGGTCGACAACGCCTACGTGCTCGAGCGCTGGCCGCAGCTGTTCAGGGACCGCGAGATCTTCGTGCGTGTCGACACCGGGGTCGGCCGCGGCCACCACGACCACGTGCGCACCGCCGGCAGCCGCTCGAAATTCGGCGTGCAGCTCTCGGAGCTGCGCATGCTCGCCGGCCTCGCCCAGGCCGCCGGCGCCAGCGTGATCGGCCTGCAGGCCCATGTCGGCTCGGGCATCTTCGACGTCACCAGCTGGGACCACACCGCGCGGGTCCTGGCGCAGGCGGCGCGCGGCTTCGAGCAGCTGAAGATCATCGACGTCGGCGGCGGACTGGGCGTGCCCGAGCGCCCGGACCAGGCGCCGGTGGATCTGGAGAAGCTCAATACGCTCCTCGCCGCGGTGCGCGCCGAGCACCCGCAGCTCGAGGTATGGCTCGAGCCGGGGCGCTATTTCGTGGCCGGCGCAGGCGTACTGCTCGCGCGCGTCACGCAGCTCAAGAGCAAGGGCGGTGTGCGCTTCGTCGGCGTCGCCACCGGCATGAACTCCCTTATCCGCCCGGCGCTCTATGGCTCATACCATGAGATCGTCAACCTCACGCGCCTGGAGGAGCCGGCGACCGAGCTGGTGAGCATCGTCGGCCCGATCTGCGAGAGCGCCGATGTGCTCGGCCACGACCGGCTCCTGCCGGTGACGCGCGAGGGGGACGTGCTGCTCATCGCCAACGCCGGCGCCTACGGCCATGCCATGAGCTCGCACTACAACCTGCGCGCGCCGGCGGCGGAGCTGTTCATCTGAAGAAGCTCAGGCGGCCGCTGCTGTTCGCCGCGGCCGTGGCGCTGCTGATCGGCGCCGCGTACGTGATCTACCTCGACCGGCTGGTCACGCACCAGTTCGAAGGGCGGCGCTGGACGCTGCCGGCGCAGGTGTTCGCGGCGCCGCTGGAGCTGTACGCCGGGCTGCCGTTTGCGGCCGCGGATCTGGAGGCGGAGCTGGCGCGGCTGCACTACCGGCGCGCGGACCGCGCCGACCAGCCCGGCACCTACCACGTGAGCGGGGTGCAGTACGAGGTGAACCTGCGACCGGCGCGCTTCGCCGATGAGTCGCGCCCGGCGCAGCTGCTGCGTATCCAAAGCGGCGCGCACGCGCTCAGCGCGCTCCAGGACGGCTCCGGCCACGACGTGCCGGTGCTGCGCCTGGAGCCGCTGCTGATCGGCAGCATCTTTCCGAACCACGGCGAGGACCGCATCGTGGTCAGCCCCGAGGAAGTGCCGGCGCTTCTGCCCGCGGCCCTCAAGGCGGTCGAGGACCGCAAGTTCGACACCCACCACGGCGTCGACCCGGCCGCCATGCTGCGGGCGCTGTGGGTTAACCTGCGCGCGCACCAGATCGAGCAGGGCGGCAGCACCCTCACCCAGCAGCTGGTGCGCAGCTACTTCCTCAACTCGCGCCAGACCCTGTCGCGCAAGCTGCGCGAAGCCATCATGGCCATGGCGCTCGATGCGCACTTCCCCAAGGCCGATCTCATGAACGCCTACATCAATGAGATCTTCCTCGGACAGGACGGGGACCGCGCCATCCACGGCTTCGGGCTCGCGAGCCAGTTCTACTTCGGCAAGCCGCTCGCCGAGCTCGATCTGGCGGAAGTGGCCCTCATGGTGGCGATCGTGCGCGGGCCCTCCTATTACGATCCGCGGCGCCACCCGGACCGCGCCCGCGCCCGGCGCGACCTGGTGCTGAAGATCCTGGCCGAGCAGCACGTGGTGAAGCCGGAGGAGGCCGCCCAGGCGGCGAAGCGGCCGCTCGGGGTGAGCGCGCGTCCCGCCGGGGCCTATTACCCGGCCTACCTCGATTTCGTGCGCCGCACGCTGCGGCGCGACTACCACGAGGCCGATCTCACCGAGGCGGGTCTGCGCATCTATACCAGTCTTGAGCCGCGCGCCCAGGAGGACGCCGAGCGCTCACTCGACCGGGAGCTCTCGCGTCTGGACAAGCTGAAGAAGGGCGCCAAGGAGCCCCTCGAGGGAGCGGTCGTGGTGACCACCCCGCAAAGCGGCGATGTGATCGCCATCGTCGGCGGCCGCGACGTCGGCTACGACGGCTTCGACCGCGCGCTCGATGCGCGCCGGCCGATGGGCTCGTTGGTGAAGCCCTTCATCTATCTCACCGCGCTCGAGAGCGGACGCTACACCGCCGCCACCGTGGTCGAGGATCAGCCGGTGGACCTCAAGCTCCAGAACGGCACCCACTGGAAGCCGGAGAACTTCACCCACCAGGTGTACGGCGCGGTACCGGTGGTGCGCGCACTCGCCGAGTCCTTGAACCTCGCCACCGTCGGGGTGGGGCTGCAGCTCGGCCTGCCCAAGGTCACCGAGACGCTCGAGCGCTTCGGGCTCACAAATCCGCCCGCGCAGGTGCCGGCGATGCTCCTGGGCGCGGTCGATGTCACCCCGCTCGAGGCGGCGCAGCTCTTCAACGGACTTGCCAATGGCGGCTTCAAGAACCCGCTGCGCGCGGTGCGCGCCGTAGTCGGCAACGACGGCAAGGCCCTCAGGGCCTTCCCGCTGGAGGTCACCCCGATCGCCTCGCCCGAGAACGTCTACCAGCTCGATCGCATGCTGGTCGCCGTCATGGACCACGGCACCGGGCGGGCGGCGCATGCCATTCTGCCGCCCGATCTGATCGTCGCCGGCAAGTCCGGCACCTCCTCGGATTACCGCGACAGCTGGTTCGCCGGCTTCTCCGGTACCCATCTCGCGGTGGTTTGGGTGGGCTACGACGACAACGCCCCCACCGGTTTCACCGGCTCAGCCGGGGCACTCCCGGTATGGGCACACATCATGGCCAGCCTCGGTGCCCGCTCCTGGGATGCGGCGATGCCCGAGGCGCTCGCCGAGGTGCACCTGGAGTTCGCCACCGGTCTGCGCGCCGTGCCGGGCTGCGCGGACGAGCTCGTGGCAGTGGCGGTGCCGGTCGGCACACCGCTTCAGGCCAAGCCCGGCTGCGGCTTCCCCGATGCCCCGACCACGCCTGACAACGGCCCCTCGGCCCTGAGTACCCTCAAGGACAAGGCCGAGGAACTGCTGCGCCGCCTGGTGCACTGAGAGAACGCGAAACCATGCTGCGCGCGAGCCTTATTCTTCTTGCGGCCCTGGTGCCTGCGGCCTGCACGCTCACCCGGCCGGCTCCGTTTCCGGAGCCGCCGCCGGCAGCCGCAGCGCAGCCGGGGAGCGCGCTGCCCGAGCCCGGAATCCCGGCACCCGGTACCCCCGCCACGGCTGCGGCCCCCGAAAGGCCCGCCCCGCCGCGGCAGTTTCACTTAAGCGGCGCCCCTGCGGCGCTGGTGGCGCAGGCACGCACCCAGGCCTCCGCCGGGGATCCGGGCCAGGCCGCCGCGACGCTCGAGCGGGCGATCCGCATCGAGCCGGATAACCCGCTCCTGTGGATCGAGCTCGGCCGCATCCGCCTGCAGGAGAACAACCCTGCCCAGGCCGACGCCATGGGCAGGAAGGCCCTCACGCTCGGCACCGGGGACCCGGCCGCCCAATCGGCGGCCTGGCACCTGATCGGGGATGCCCTGAAGGCACGCGGCCGCAACGGCGAGGCCGCCGAGGCCGAGCAGCGCGCGCAGGGCTTAAGTCCACACTGACGGAACGCTCAAAATCCCGCCCCGCCAGCCCCTTAGGCTTGCGCGGCAGGGCCGGCGCACCCTACACTCCAAAAGCACTCATCGAGACCGGCTGAGGGATAAGGCCCTTAGACGCCGGGGCAACCGCCAGACCTAACCAATCTGGAAAGGTGCCAACTCCTGCGACGCCCTCTGAGGTGTCGACAGATGAGCGGTCCGCGTGGCCCGAAGCGGTGTGCTCGACGCACCGGTTCGGGAAGGACGCGGCAGTTCGCGCGAGGATCCTCCCGCGCGGGCGCGCTCCGCAGGAGACCGATGAGCCGGTCTTACCTCTTTGCGGAGTGTGCGATGTCTGTTGCAGCGAACCCAAGTCCCGTGAATCCCGCGGCCTGTCCCTGTTGCCCGGGAGTGCGCCCATGAGCAAGCCCACGGCAATCCCCACCCCCAAGTGCGCCGCCAACAGCGGCGCCTCCGACGTCACGCGCGCGGTGCGCGCCGGCATCGAGT
The DNA here is from genome assembly GCA_963825385.1 of uncultured Pseudomonadota bacterium. Taxonomy (GTDB): domain Bacteria; phylum Pseudomonadota; class Gammaproteobacteria; order Steroidobacterales; family Steroidobacteraceae; genus 13-2-20CM-66-19. The sequence continues at coordinate 1,745,421 of CAWGSX010000003.1, forward strand.
GCGACGACGCCTCCGGCTGCGTCGTGCCCCCGTTGCATCTGAGCTCGACCTTCGCCTTCCGCGGCTTCGGCGAGAAGCGCACCTACGACTACACCCGCTCCGGCAATCCGACGCGCGACCTCCTTGGCCAAGCGCTCGCCGAGCTCGAGCACGGCGCAGGCGCGGTGGTGACCGCAAGCGGCATGGCCGCGGTGACCGTCACCGGCTATCTCATTCCGGCCGGGGCGCGCATCGTTGCGCCGCACGACTGCTACGGCGGCACCTATCGCCTGTTTGATGCCTGGCGGCGCCGCGGCGAGCGCCAGGTCGAGTTCGTCGACTTCGGCGATGCGCGCGCGCTCAAGGCGGCACTGGCGCAGCCGACGGCGCTGCTGTGGATCGAGACCCCGAGCAACCCGCTGCTGCGCATCACCGACATCGCCGCCTGCGCCCAGGCGGGCCATGCCGCAGGCGCCCTGGTGGTGGTGGACAACACCTTCCTGTCGCCGGCCTGGCAGCAGCCCCTCACCCTGGGAGCGGATGTGGTGGTGCACTCCACCACCAAGTACATCAACGGCCACAGCGACGTGGTCGGCGGTGCGGTCGTGGCGCGCGATGCGGCGGTGGCGGCCGAGCTCACCTGGTGGGCCAACTGCCTCGGTCTCACCGGCGCCCCCTTCGACAGCTTCATGACGCTGCGCGGACTTCGCACCCTGCACGCGCGTCTCGAGCATCACGGCCGCAACGCCCAGGCGCTCGCCGAGTGGCTGACCGGCCAGAGCACGGTGCGGCGGGTGTGGTTCCCGGGCCTGCCGGCGCATCCGCAGCACGAGCTCGCGCGGCGCCAGCAGAAGGGCTTCGGGGCGGTCATCACCCTCGAGCTCGAGGGCGGCCACGACGCGGTGCGCGAGTTCGTCGCCGGACTTGAGTGCTTCTCGCTCGCCGAGTCCCTGGGGGGCGTCGAGAGCCTGATCGCGCATCCGGCCACCATGACCCACGCCGCCATGGATGCGCAGGCGCGCGAGCGCGCCGGGCTCACCGACGGGCTGGTGCGCCTCTCGGTCGGCATCGAGGCGCTGGAGGATCTGCGCGCCGATCTCGAGCGCGGACTTGCGCGGGTGGGACGGGTGCTGGAGGCGCCGACCCTTAAGTGCGCCGCGGCAGGCTGCTGAGCACCGCGCTGCCGGCTTCCGCGCTGCTGAGCGCGCGCGTGCCGGGAGCGGCGAGGTCGGCGGTGCGCGCCCCCGCGGCGAGGGCTGCGGCCACGGCCGCCTCGAGCGCCTGCGCTTCCGCCTCGAGCCTGAGCGAGTGGCGCAACAGCAGCGCCACCGAGAGGATCGTCCCGTAGGGATTGGCGATGCCGCGGCCGGCGATATCGGGCGCGGAGCCGTGGATCGGCTCGTAGATGCCGCGGGCGCCGTCGCCGAGGGAGGCCGAGGGCAGAAGGCCGAGGGAGCCGGCGAGCATCGACGCCTCATCGGTGAGGATGTCGCCGAACATGTTCTCGGTCACCACCACGTCGAAGTCGCGCGGCCGGCGGATCAGGTGCATGGCCGCCGAGTCGACCAGCATGTGCTCGAGCGTCACGTCGGGGAACTCGCGCGCCATGAGCTCACTGGTCACCTCGCGCCACAGGCGCGAGGTCTCCAGCACGTTGGCCTTGTCGACGGAAGTGAGGTGGCGGCGGCGCGTGCGCGCCAGCTCCCCCGCCTGGCGCACGATGCGCTCGATCTCGGGGCGGGTGTAGACGCACAGATCGCTCGCGCGCTCGGCGGTGCGCTCCTTGGCGCCGAAGTAGATGCCGCCGGTGAGCTCGCGCACGAACACGAGGTCCACGCCCTCGACCACGGCGCGCTTGAGCGTCGAGGCATCGGCGAGCTCGGGATAGACGTGCACCGGGCGCAGGTTCGCGAACGTGCCGAGCGCGGCGCGCAGCGCGAGCAGACCCTGCTCGGGGCGCACCGGCGCATTCGCGCCCGACCACTTCGGACCGCCGATCGCGCCGAGCAGCACCGCATCTGCCTGCCGGCAGGCCGCGAGCGTGTCCTGCGGCAGCGCCACCCCGTGCGCATCGATGGCCGCGCCGCCGAAGGCGCAGGAGCTGAGCTCAAACTCGTGGCCGAAGCGCTCGGCGATGGCCGCAAGGCAGCGCAGGCCCTGGGCGATCACTTCCGGTCCGATCCCGTCCCCGGGCAGAACCGCGATCACCGCCCTCATGAGCGCGCTTCGAAGGCGCCGATGGCACCGTCGCGCGCGAGCAGATAGCCGAGCTCGTCGACCCCCTCGAGCAGGCACTGCTGCGCGAAGGCCTCCAGAGGAAAGTGCGTGACGAGCCCGTGGGCGTAGGTGAGGGTGCGGGCGGCGACATCGAGGCTCACCTCGCTTCCCGGGTGGCCGATCAGCCACTCGCTCACCTCGTCGCCGACGATGACCGGCAGGAGCCCGTTCTTCAGCGCGTTGCTGCGGAAGATGTCGGCGATCTCGGTGGAGATGACGGCGCGGAAGCCGTAGTCGGTGAGCGCCCAGGGGGCGTGCTCGCGCGAGGAGCCGCAGCCGAAGTTGCGCCCGGCGACCAGCACCTGACAGCCGGCCGCCTCGGGACGGTTGAGGACGAAGTCGGGGCGCGGCGCGCCGTTCGCGCCGTAGCGCCAGTCGGCGAACAGCTGCTGCCCTAAGCCCTCGCGCGTGGTCGTGGTGAGGAAGCGTGCCGGGATGATCTGGTCGGTATCGATGTTGGCCGCGCCGAGCACTACCGTGCGCGAGCGCAGCGCCGTGAAGGGCTGCATGGTGTTGTTTCCTACATCAGCTCGCGCGGGTCGGTGACGCGCCCGGTGACCGCGCAGGCCGCGGCGGTGAGCGGGCTCGCCAGCAAGGTGCGCGCCCCGATGCCCTGGCGCCCCTCGAAGTTGCGGTTGCTGGTGCTCACCGAGTACTCCCCGCGCGGCACCAGATCGCCGTTCATGCCGAGGCACATCGAGCAGCCCGACTCGCGCCACTCGGCCCCGGCGGCGAGGAACACCTGGTCCAGCCCCTCGGTCTCGGCCTGGCGCTTGACCTCCTGGGAGCCCGGCACCACCAGCATCTTAAGTCCGCGGGCGATGTGCCGGCCCTTCAGCAGCGCCGCCGCCGCGCGCAGGTCCGAGAGGCGCGCGTTGGTGCAGCTGCCCAGAAACACCACGTTCACCTTCTGGTCCTTGATGGGCGCGCCGGGGGCGAGGCCCATGTAATCGAGCGCGCGGCTGAAGGCCGGGTCATCGCGCGCCGGGATCGCCCCGCCGATCGGGATCACCATGCCGGGGTTGGTGCCGTAGGTGATCATGGGCTCGATGCGCGCCGGCGTCGATATCGACCTCGCGGTCGAAGCGCGCGCCGGCATCGCTCGGCAGCGCCCGCCAGCGCTCGAGCGCACGCTGCCACGCGGCCCCGTGCGGCGCACGCGGCCGCCCGGCGAGGTACTCGTAGGTGGTCTCATCCGGGGCGATCATGCCGGCGCGCGCGCCGGCCTCGATCGACATGTTGCACACGGTCATGCGCTCATCCATGCCGAGCGCGGTGATCGTGCCGCCGCGGTACTCGATCACGTGCCCGGTGCCGCCATCGACCCCGATGGTGCCGATGATGGCGAGGATCAGGTCCTTCGCCGTGACCCCCGGGTGCAGCTGTCCCTCGACGTTGACCGCGAGCGCGCGCGGCTTTCTTTGCAGCAGGCACTGCGTGGCGAACACGTGCCCCACCTCGGTCGTGCCGATGCCGAAGGCGAGGGCCCCGAGCGCGCCATGGGTGCTGGTGTGGCTGTCGCCGCAGACGATGGTGGTCCCCGGCTGGGACAGCCCGAGCTCCGGGCCGATGACGTGCACGATGCCGCGCTGCGCGTGGCGCATCGCCAGCAGCTCGACCCCGAACTCGGCACAGTTCTTCTCCAGCTGCGCCACCTGGCGCGCGGCGGAGTCGATGGCGATCGGGGTGCCGCCGAACACCTGGCTCGGAGGGTCGGGGTCGAGTGATCCATGGTCGCGAGCGTGCGTTCGGGCCGGCGCAACTTAAGGCCGCGCTCGCGCAGGACCTGGAAGGCCTGCGGGGAGGTGACCTCGTGGATCAGGTGCAGGTCGATGTAGAGCACCGCCGGGGCCGCGGCGCTCTCGGGTACGACCTCGTGCTGCGCCCAGACCTTGTCAAAAAGCGTACGCGCTGCGGACATCCTGCCCCCAAACACTGCGCCGTCAGCCGGAGGCCGCAACGCGCGGCGCGGCCATGTCGACGTAATCGAGCCAGCCGAACTTGTCCGGCGTCTTGCCGCTGAACAGCCCGAAGAAGGCGTTCTGCAGCGTCTCGGTCACCGGCCCGCGCTTGCCGCTGCCCACCGGCAGCCGATCCACCGAGCGGATGGGCGTGATCTCGACCGCGGTGCCGGTGAAGAAGGCCTCGTCGGCGATGTAGAGGAGCTCACGCGGGATGGCGCACTCCTTCACTTCCAGGCCGCGCTCGCGCGCAAGGCGCATGACGCTGTCGCGGGTGAGTCCGCCGAGCACCGAGTGGGCAAGCGCGGGGGTGAGCAGCACCCCGTCCTTCACCAGGAACAGGTTCTCCCCCGAGCCCTCGCTCAAGGTGCCGTCCGCGGCGAGCCCGATACCCTCGGCGAAGCCCAGGCGGCGCGCCTCTGCACCGATCAGCTGGCTGGAGAGGTAATTGCCGCCGGCCTTGGCCAGTGCCGGCAGGGTGTTGGGAGCGACGCGCTGCCAGGAGGAGATGCACACATCCACGCCCTGCTCCTCGGCATCGGCGCCGAGGTACTTGCCCCACTCCCAGGCGGCGATGGCGACCTCCGTGGGCGGCTCGACTTTCGGGGTGACCCCGATCTCGCCGTAGCCGCGGAACACCACCGGGCGGATGTAGGCGCCGCGCTTTAAGCCGTTGGCGCTGATCACCTCACGCTGCGCCTGGTTGAGCGCCTCGGCGGAGTAGGGGATCGGGAATGCGGTAGATCTTGGCCGAGTCGTACAGGCGGCGCGTGTGGTCGCGCAGCCGGAAGATGGCGACGCCCTTGGGCGTCTCGTAGGCGCGCACGCCTTCGAATACCGAGGAGCCGTAGTGCAGCGCGTGCGTGAGCACGTGCACCGTGGCCTTCTCCCAGTGGACCAGCTTGCCGTTGAACCAGATGAACTGCGTGGCCGGAATGGGCATGAGCGCTCCTTAAGAGTTCAGGCGCTGGTCGCGGCCGCGACCCGCTCGCGGTCGGGAGCGCGCGCCGGCGGCCAGCTCGATGCGGTTGATCACTTCCAGGAACGCCCGCGTCGCCGACTCGACGATATTGGTGCTGACGCTCGCGCCCCGATAGGTCTTGTGATTGTACTCCACGTACACCCGCGCCTCGCCCTGGGCGTCCTCGCCCTCGGAAACCGCGTGCACCTCGAACTTGCGCAGCACCACGCGGATGCCGGTGGCCTGCTCGATGGCCTTGAAGGCGGCATCCACCGGGCCGTCGCCGCTCACGCTGCACTCCACCGCGCGCCCGTCGGCGTGGGTGAGCTGCACCACCGCGTGGGCGGGACCGGAGGTCTTCGCCTCGGTGCTGAGCTCGGCGAGCGTCCACGGTCCCTGCGCGGAACCTTCCGCGCGCAGCACCAGCGCCTCGATGTCGCCGTCGAAGAGCTCCTTCTTCTTGTCGGCGAGCGCCTTGAACTCCTCGAACACGCGGTTGAACTCGAACTCATCGAGCTCGAAGCCGAGGCTCTTGACGCGCTCGCGGAAGGCGTGCCGGCCGGAGTGCTTGCCGAGCACCAGGTGACTGCGCGACAGGCCGACGTCCTCGGGGCGCAGGATCTCGTAGGTGGAGTGGTGCTTGAGCATGCCGTGCTGGTGGATGCCCGACTCGTGCGCGAAGGCGTTCTCGCCCACCACCGCCTTGTTGCGCGGGATCGGCTGGCCGGTGATGCTCGAGATCAGGCGCGAGGTCGGGTAGAGGCGGTTGGTCTGGATGCCGGTCTCGAGGTTGAAGAACGCCGCGCGCGTCTTCAGCGCCATGACCACCTCCTCGAGGGAGCAGTTGCCGGCGCGCTCGCCGATGCCGTTGATGGTGCACTCGATCTGACGGGCGCCGGCGACCACCGCGGTCAGGCTGTTGGCGACCGCCATCCCCAAGTCATCGTGGCAGTGCACCGAGAGGCGGATCTTGTCGATGCCGCGCACGTTCTTGCGCAGGTAGCGGAACAGCTCCGCGAACTCATCCGGCACCGTGTAGCCGACGGTGTCGGGGATGTTGACGGTGCTCGCGCCGGCGGCGATCGCGGTCTCCACCACCTGGGCCAGGAACTCGATCTCGGTGCGCGAGGCATCCTCGGGCGAGAACTCGACGTCCTCGCACAGCTCGCGCGCCCGTGCCACCCCGGTGGCGGCGAGCCGCAGGATCTCATCCTGCGCCATGTTGAGCTTGTACTGGCGGTGAATGGCGCTGGTCGCCAGGAACACGTGGATGCGCTTCTTTGGCGCGTCGGCGACGGCGCGGGCGACCAGCTCGATGTCGTCGGGGTTGCAGCGCGCCAGGCCGCAGATGATCGGACCCTGCACCTCGCGCGCCACGGCCTCGACGCTCTCGAAGTCCCCGCGCGAGGCGGCCGGGAAGCCCGCCTCGATGACATCGACGCCGAGCTCGGCCAGCGCGCGCGCCACGCGCAGCTTCTCCGGCCGCGTCATGCTGCAGCCCGGGGACTGCTCCCCGTCACGCAAGGTGGTGTCGAAGATCATCACGCGGTCGGGTTTGGCGACCATAAGGCACTTCCAGGTTTCGTAAGTTTACGGGGCAGGCGCGGCGCGCCGCTCAAGCTCAGGCGCGCTTCTCCTGCAGCCAGGGCATGCGCGCGCGCAGCGCTGCGCCCACTTTCTCGATCTGGCGGTCCATGTCCGCATCGAGCAGCTTCTGGTAGTTCGCCTTGCCGGTCTCGTTCTCCTTGATCCACTGGCGTGCGAACTTGCCGGACTGCACTTCCTTCAGCACCTTGCGCATCTCGTTCTTGACGCGCTCGTTGACGATGCGCGGGCCGCGGGTGAGATCGCCGTACTTGGCGGTCTCGCTGATGAAGCGATGCATCTTGCTGATGCCGCCCTCGTAGAGCAGGTCGACGATCAGCTTCAGCTCGTGCAGGCATTCGTAGTAGGCGACCTCGGGCTGGTAGCCGGCCTCGACCAGGGTCTCGAAGCCCTTCACCACCAGCTCGGTGGCCCCGCCGCACAGCACCGCCTGCTCACCGAACAGATCCGTCTCGGTCTCCTCGGCGAAGGTGGTCTCGAGCACCCCGCCGCGCGTGCCGCCGATACCGTGCGCGTAGGCGAGGGCCTTGGCGTGCGCGTGGCCGGAGGCATCCTGGGCGACGGCCAGCAGGCACGGGACGCCGGCGCCTTCCTGGTACTGGCGCCGCACCAGATCGCCCGGGCCCTTGGGCGCGATCAGCACCACGTCGAGGTCCTTGCGTGGCTTCACCTGCTTGAAGTGCACGTTGAAGCCGTGCGCGAAGAGCAGGGTGGCGCCGCGCTTCAGGTGCTCCTTGATGCTCTGGTAGAAGGCCTTCTGCGCGGTGTCCGGGATCAGCATCGCGACCAGATCGGCACCCTTCACTGCCTGCGCGGGCGGGGCGACCTTGAGGCCGGCCTTCTTGGCCTTCTTCCAGCCGTCGCCGCCCTTGCGCACGCCGACCACGACGTCGAAGCCGGAGTCATGCAGGTTGAGCGCGTGCGCGCGGCCCTGGCTGCCGTAGCCGAGGATGGCAATGCGCGCGCCCTTCAGGGCCTTCTTGTCGACGTCTTTGTGCGAATACAGCTTCATCCGGTTTCACTCCTCGTGCCCGCCAGAGGCGGGGCGTGTACAAACGTAAAAAACCCCGCAGCGGCTTTGGGCCGGTGCGGGGTCTTTTTGGTGTCTTGTCGCTCGTGCCTGGTTTAGTTCAGGCGTCCGCGCGGGCCCCGCACCGTGCTCCGCTAAGGAGCAGCAGCCCGGGCAGCAGTACCAGCAGCAGCGCGCGCAGGGCACCTGCGGGTGCTGCGGCGGACATCGGCAATGCTGCGGTGTGACTCATGCGTGGCGAACAAATCCTGATGCGCCCGATGGGAGCACAAGGGGTCGGGGCTTGTCAACGACCCTGTCCGCGCCCGCCCCAGGGCCAGTAAGCTTGCGCGCGTGCCACCTCGCCCCACCGGTAAGCCCAGTGCTCTGGCCGAGGGCATCTTCCGACGGGAGATCCTGCCCTGGGGGCTTCTTGGGCTGGCGCTTGGCCTGGTGGAAGGGGCTACCGCCGCCATCCTCATCAAGCAGCACTTCCAGGGCGTCGCTTCCCCCTTCGCGGTGAACCTCGCCGTCGCCCTGGTGAGCGGCGCGCCGGCCTTCTCCAACGTCGTGGCCTTCCTTTGGGCCAACGTCGCCCACGGCCGCGCCCGGGTGCAGCTGATGGTGGCACTGCAGGCGGCCTTTGCGCTCACCGTGGGCTGTGTCGCGCTCGCCTCGCGCGCCGCGCCGGGACTGTGGCTCACGGTCGCCTCCATCATCGCCGCGCGCGTCATCTGGGCGGGGATCCTCACCGTGCGTGCCGCGGTGTGGAGCGCGAACTACCCGCGCAACGTGCTCGCCCGCATCACCGGGCGCATCGTCATCGTCAACGTGCTCGCGGTCGCCGCCTCCGCGGCGCTGGTGGGCGTGGTGCTGGAGGCGCGCGCGGTGGATGCGCGCTGGCTGTACGGCGCCGGCGCGCTCGCCGGGTTGCTGGGGGCCTGGCTGTACCGGGCCATGCGCGTGCGGCGCGAGTTCCAGCTGCTGGCCGCGGAAGCGGCCTCGGGGGCGATGAGCGAGCCGTTCAGCCTGCGCATGCTGCGCGAGATCCTGCGGGCCGATCCGGCCTACCGCGAGTACATGCTGTGGATGGGCGTCTTCGGCGCCGGCAACCTCATGCTCACCGCGCAGCTGGTGCTCATCTTCACCGAGCACCTCAAGCTCACCAGCGCCACGCAGATCGGCCTGCTCGCAGTCGTGCCGCTCGTCACGCAGCCCTTGTTCATGCCGGCCTGGGCGCGGCTCTTTGACGGCTCGCACGTCGTGCGCTACCGCTCGCGCCAGGGCTGGGCGCTGGTGCTCGCCACCGTGACCCTGACCCTCGGGGTGTTCGCGCGCTCGGGGCCGCTGCTGTGGTTTGGCGCGGTGCTGCTCGGTTCGGCCCAGGCCGGTGCTAACCTAGGCTGGAACCTGGGCCACAATGATTTCGCATCCCTGGGCCGCGCGCAGCACTACATGGGCGTGCACGTGACCCTCACCGGGCTGCGCGGGGGACTGGCCCCGCCACTCGGGGTGCTCGCCTACATGGCGCTCGAGCACTGGCGCTTCGGTGCCGGGGAGTACGCGCTGTTGCTGCCGGTGGCGATGACGGCGGCCGGAGCTTTGGGCTTTAACCGCATGCGCCGCACGCTGCGGGACTAGAGCGGGCGGACGCAGGCAACTGCAAAGGCTGACGATGAGCAAGAAGACGATCGACCCGCGCGCTTACTCACACGTGGTGACCGACGGGGTGAAACAGACCGCCTCGCGCGCCATGCTGCGCGCGCTGGGATTTACGGATGCGGACTTCCAGCGCCCGCAGATCGGCGTCGCCTCCACCTGGGGCAACGTCACTCCCTGCAACATGCACATCGGCGAGCTGGCGCGCGAGGCCTGCGCCGGAGTCGATGCCGCCGGCGGCAAGAGCGTGCTGTTCAACACCATCACAGTCTCCGACGGCATCTCGATGGGCACGCCCGGCATGCGCTACTCGCTCGTCTCGCGCGAGGTCATCGCCGACTCCATCGAGACGGTGGTGGGTGCGGCCGGCTTCGATGGCTTCGTCGCCATCGGCGGCTGCGACAAGAACATGCCCGGCTGCGCCATGGCGATGGCGCGCCTGAACCGGCCTTCCGTGTTCGTCTACGGCGGCACGATCCGCCCGGGCCTGCACCGCCGCGACATCGTCTCGGTGTTCGAGGCGGTCGGGGCGCACGCGGCCGGCAAGCTCTCCGATGCGGGGCTCCTGGAGATCGAGCGCACCGCCATTCCGGGACCAGGCAGCTGCGGCGGCATGTACACGGCCAACACCATGGCCTCGGCCATCGAGGCCTTGGGCTTGTCCTTACCCGGCAGCTCCGCCCAGGAGGCGGTCGGGGAGGCCAAGCGCTCCGACAGCCATCGCGCGGGGGAGGCGGTGGTGCGCCTGGTGAAGGCGGGCCTTAAGCCGCGCGACATCCTCACGCGCCGCGCCTTCGAGAATGCCATCACCGTGGTGATCGCGCTCGGCGGCTCGACCAATGCGGTGCTGCACCTCCTGGCCATCGCCCAGGCCGCCCGCGTGAAGCTCGCCCTCGAGGACTTCACCCGGCTCGGCAAGCGTTCCCCGGTGCTCGCTGACCTGCGTCCGAGCGGCAAGTACCTGATGTCGGAGCTGGTCGCGATCGGCGGCATCCAGCCGCTCATGAAGATGCTGCTCGAGGGCGGGCTCCTGCACGGGGATTGCATGACGGTCACCGGGCACACCCTGAAAGAGAATCTTGAAAAGGTTCCCATGTACATGAGTGGGCAGGACATTGTCCGTCCGCTGTCGAACCCTCTGAAGAAGGACAGCCACCTCGTGATCCTCTACGGCAACCTCGCCCCGGAAGGGGCGGTCGCCAAGCTCACCGGCAAGGAAGGCAGCCACTTCGAGGGCCGCGCCCGCGTGTTCGACGGAGAGGAGCGCGCCACGGAGGCGATCCTGGCCGGGCGCGTGCGTCCGGGGGACGTCGTCGTCATCCGCCACGAGGGGCCCAAGGGCGGCCCGGGCATGCGCGAGATGCTCTCGCCCACCTCGGCCATCATGGGACGCGGCCTCGGGGAGAAGGTGGCCCTGATCACCGACGGGCGCTTCTCCGGGGGCAGCCACGGCTTTGTGGTCGGACATATCTCGCCCGAGGCGGCGGTCGGCGGACCGATCGGACTGCTAAAGACCGGCGACCGGATCGTGATTGATGCGCGCAAGCGTGAGCTGCACGTAGCGCTTTCTGCGGCGGAATTGCGTCGCCGGCGTACAAGCTGGAAGCCGCATCGGCCCTATGCAGACAGTGGCGTGCTGGCGAAATATGCCCACTTGGTGGGCAGTGCCTCGCAGGGAGCGGTGACTGAGACGATACAGGCACGTCGGCGCAATTCCTAAGCCATCGCCGGAGTTGTCAGTCCTAAGGGCAGCGGTTAGAGTTCGCTCAAGCATCCGCTGCTGCGCTTGAACGCACGCTGTGTCGTGGGACGATTCTTATAATCACGCGCCCTAACGGCCGGATGTCGGAAAGGTTTGTTTAGCGTTTGGATCGCAAGGGGGCCGCGGGGGGTGACTTCCGGCGGGCCCGAGGTCCGGGGTTTCTTGGCGCGAAATGCGGCGCGGCCGCAAACGCTGAAGCAACACCGGTGACTATAGGCCTCTAGGACGGACGACCAGCAGAACATGTCGACGGCACGTCTTGAAGATACTTCCGGCTTCTTTACCCGACGCGGACTGGTCGTCGGGGCAATCCTCGGCCTGCACGTGTTCATCGCCTGGGCGCTCGCCACGGGCCTTGCGAACAAAGCACTCGAGGCGATCGCACCGCCAATCCAGACGGTGATCGAGACCGAGACCCACAAGGAAGCGCCGCCGCCGCCGCCGCCGCCGCCGACCTTCGAGCGCCCGCCGGTGGAGATCCCGCCGACCGACACGGTGGTGGAGATCCCGCAGGCGGTGCAGACCACCGCCATCAGCAACACCACCACGCAGCATGTCGCGCCGGCCGCCCCCACGCACCAGATCGTGAAAAAGAGCGCCAGCATCGACAGCAAGCACTTCCCGCAGGCGGAGGACTACTACCCGCCGGCCTCGCGCCGTAACAACGAGGAGGGCGTCGTGCAGGTGCACGTGTGCGTGGGCCCGAACGCGAAGCTGCTCTCCGACCCGACGGTGGAGAAGGGCTCGGGCTTCTCCAACCTCGATGCCGCTGCGATCACTTATGCCAAGGCCGGGAGGTATATCCCGGCCAGCGAGGACGGCAAACCCTTACCCGAGAGCTGCCTCAGCTTCAACGTCCGCTTCAAGCTCCACAGCTAACAACTCATATATCTGACGCCGCCTCACCTTGGGCGGCTTTTTTTCGAGGAAACTATGGAAAACCAAGCCACGCCACCCGCCTTGCCTTCATCCACAATGACCACTGACAACCCCTACGGTCTTGCCGCACTCTGGAACGGCGGGAATATCGTCACGCGCTCGGTACTCATCCTGCTTTTGGTGATGTCGCTCGCGTCGTGGTACGTGATCCTCACCAAGCTGTGGGATCAGGCCAAGCTCAAGAAGTCCGCCCGCGCGGTCGAGAAGCAGTTCTGGACCGCCCCGTCGGTCAAGGACGGCGTCGAGCGCCTGAAGAAGGGTGATGAGTTCCGCGGCATCGCCGAGGACGGCCTGCGCGCCGCCGCTCACCACGACGGCCGCCTCACCGATCGCATCGATCTGAACGAGTGGATCTCCATGTCGCTGCAGCGCGCCGTCGACAGCGTCTCGAGCAAGCTGCAAAGCGGGCTCGGGCTTCTGGCGACGGTCGGCTCGACCGCCCCGTTCGTCGGCCTGTTCGGCACGGTGTGGGGCATCCTGCAGGCGCTGGTCAGCATCGGTATCGCCGGTCAGGCGAGCATCGACAAGGTGGCAGGACCGGTCGGTGAGGCGCTGATCATGACCGCGATCGGTCTGTTCGTCGCGGTGCCCGCGGTCATGGGCTACAACTGGCTCCTCGGACGCAACAAGGGCCTGCTCGATGCGCTGCGGAACTTTACCGGCGACCTGCATGCCTACCTGGTAGCCGGTGCGCGCGTCGGCGGCGAGACAATGACCCCCTCGATGGGTGGTGCGCGTCCGGCGGCCGCCAAGGCGTCGGCCAACAAGTAAGGCTGTTACCGGTCACGGCTTGGAGCGTGGGGCGCCGGGTGCGCCCCACGCTGTCCGGACAACACCTTAAGGAGTAGTCGCTCATGGCAATGAGTGTCGGCCCGGCCTCTGGGGAACAGGGCGCCATCGCGGCCATCAACACGACCCCGCTGGTCGATGTGATGCTCGTGCTGCTGATCATCTTTCTCATCACCATCCCGGTCATCAACAAGACCGTGAAGGTGAATCTGCCGAAGGCGGTGAACATCCCGACGCAGACCAAACCGGAGAACATCACCATCGCGGTCGACAAGGACGGCAACGTCTACTGGAACGACCGCATGCTCGCCAACCGCGACGACCTGCTCACCAAGGTCAAGACGGCCGCGGTGCAGAAGCCGCAGCCGGAGATCCACATCCGCGGGGACAAGGACACCCGCTATGAGGCCATCGGCAAGGTCATGTACATGATCCAGCGCGGCGGCGTGGTCAAGGTCGGCTTCCTCACCGAGCCGGATCACGGTGTGCGCGGCTACCGCTGAAAGATTTAAGGAACTTCCCCCATGGCAATGAGTGTCGGTTCAGGCTCGGACGTGATGTGCGACATCAACACCACGCCGCTCATCGACGTGATGCTGGTGCTGCTGGTGACGCTGATCGTCTCGCTGCCGGTCATGACCCACGCCGTCAAGCTCGACATGCCCAATCCCAACGCGCAGCCGCCGCCACCGGATGTGCCGCCGGAAGTGATCGACCTGGAGATCGACTCCGACGGCACGGTGGTGTGGAACGGCACCCCGGTCGCGAACATGGACACCCTGGAAGGCTACTTCCACAACGAGGCCGTCAAGGAGCCGCAGCCGGAGGTGCATCTGCGCCCCGACCGCCGCGCCAAATACGGCGTGGTCGCCCAGGTGCTCGCCGCCGCGCAGCGCAATCACATGGTCAAGATCGGCTTCACCAACGTGGCCGAGTTCGGTAACTGAGCAGCAGGATCTTAGACAGTGCGAAACATCGTTATGAAGACATCGGTAACTCTGGCGGCGGCTGCGGCCGCAGTGGTGCTCGGCGGCGCCCGCCTGGGCGGCGGCGGCGAAGAATACCAACAGCGAGAAGGTGGCGAAGATACTCAAGCCCGCGCGAGGAGGCCCTGCAGGCCAAGAAGTACAACGACGCGCTCGTCAAGATCAAGGAAGCCGAAGGGGTCTCCGACAAGACGCCGTTCGATGTGTACACCATCGATGAGTTCGGCTGTGCGGCCAGTGCCGGGGCCAGCAATTACACCGAGGCAGCGCGCTACTGCGAAGCCAAGGTCAACTCGAGCTTCATGCCGGAAGCCGAAGTGCCCGGGCTGGTGCGCAACCTCGCCTCCCTCAACTACCAGATCAAGAACTACGACAAGGCCATCGAGTTCGGACAGCGCGCGGTCAAGGGCGGCTTCGCCTCCGATGAGACCAAGGTGATTCTCGGCCAGTCCTACTACCTCAAGGGCGACTGGAAGGGGACGCTCGCCACCGAGAACTCCCAGATCGATGAGGAGATCAAGGCCGGCCACGCGCCCAAGGAGCAGCAGCTCGGCCTGGTGCTCAACAGCTGTCTTAAGCTCGAGGACCAGAACTGCCAGGAGAAGGCGCTCGAGAAGTTCGTGCAGTACTACCCGAAGCCGGAGTACTGGGCGTTCCTCATCCAGCGCGCGCGCCAGGGCACCTCGAACGACACCGACAACCTGCAGCTGTACCGCCTGATGGCCGACACCGACACGCTCAAGGATCCGGGCGACTGGAACGAGGCGGCGCAGCTGGCGGTCGATGCCGGCTCGCCCGGCGAGGCGCAGCACCTCCTGGAGAAGGGCTTCGCGGCCAACGCCTTCAACGACCAGCGCGCCAAGGACCGCAACTCCCGCCTGCTCGAGACGGTGAAGAAGAGCGCCGCCAACGACCAGGGCACGCTGCCCAAGGCCGAGACGGACGCGAACGCGGCGCCGCAGGGGCAGAAGAACGCGGCGGTAGGGCTTGCGTACTACGGCTACGGCCAGTACGACAAGGCGGTCGACCAGCTGCAGAAGGCCGTGCAGAAGGGCGGACTCAAGAACGAGGCCGATACGCGCCTGCTGCTCGGCATCGCCGAGCTCAAGGCCGGCCACAAGGACGACGCCATCAAGGCTTTCAAGAGCGTCAAGGGCGATCAGACCCAGGAGCGGCTCGCGTACCTGTGGACGCTCAAGGCGCGCTCGGGCGCCGCCTGAGGGGCGCCGCGGCGCTTGTCGGCGCCGGGTGCGGAGCGGTTAAATAGGCACGAGGGCCGGGGAGATCCCCGGCCCTTTTCATTCCAACAGCGGGCGCGGCGCCTCTGCGCGGCCGCATACCGCACGATCTGAAGGAGACCTGACACATGGCAATCAAGGCTGGCGAGAAGATGCCCGCGGGCACGTTCAAGCGCATGACCAAGGAGGGACCTAAGGATCTCTCGACGGACGAGCTGTTCAAGGGCAAGACCGTGGTGCTGTTCTCGGTGCCGGGCGCCTTCACCCCGACCTGCGATGCCAAGCACCTGCCGGGCTTCGTCGAGCTCGCCGACGCGCTGCGCGCCAAGGGCGTCGACACCATCGCCTGCATGGCGGTCAACGACGTGTTCGTGATGAATGCCTGGGGCAAGGCCTCCGGCGTCGGCGACAAGATCGTGATGCTCGCCGATGGCAACGGCGACTACGCCAAGGCGCTCGGCCTGGAGCTCGATGCCAGGGGTTTCGGCATGGGCACGCGCGGGCAGCGCTTCGCGCTCGTCGTCAAGGACGGGGTGGCGAAGAGCGTCGAGGTCGAGGCTCCCGGACAGTTCAAGGTGTCCGCGGCCGAGTACGTCCTCAACCAGCTCTAGCCGATCAGGCGCTCGATCTCGGGGATGACCTGGAACAGGTCGCCCACGAGCCCGAAGTCGGCCACCTCGAAGATCGGCGCCTCGCCGTCCTTGTTGATGGCGACGATGGTGCGCGCATCCTTGATGCCGGTGAGGTGCTGGATCGCCCCCGAGATGCCCACCGCCACGTACAGCTCCGGGGCGATGATCTTGCCGGTCTGCCCGACCTGCATCTCGTTCGGGGCGTAGCCGGCGTCCACCGCCGCGCGCGAGGCGCCGACCGCGGCGCCGAGCTTGTCGGCGAGGCTGTAGAGGAGCTTGAAGCCGTCGGCGCTGCCCAAGGCGCGGCCGCCGGAGATGACGCGCGCGGCGGTCTGCAGGTCCGGGCGATCGTTCTTGGCGGCCGAGACGGACACGAAGCGCGTGTGGGTCGGCAGGCTGACGTTCACCGTGGCCTTCTCGATCGGCGCCGCAGCGCTGCCTGCGGGGGCGGCCTCGAAGGAGGCCGCGCGGATGGTGCCGACGAGCTTCTCATCCGCCGGGCTCTCCACGGTGAGAATGGCGTTGCCGGCGAAGATCGGGCGCTTAAAGCGCGTCGCGCTCTCGATCGCCATGATGTCGCTCACCTGCGGCGCATCGAGGAGACCGGCCAGGCGCGCCATCAGGTCCTTGCCGAACGTGGTCGAGGGGCCGAAGAGGTGGGTGTAGGGCGCGGCGATTGCGGCAATCTGCGGCGCGAGCACCGCGGCGAGGGCGTGCTCGTTGGCCGGATTCTCGATGGTGACGACGCGGCTGACGCCTTCGAGCTGCGCGGCCTGCGCGGCAGGTCCGGAGGCATCCGCCGCGCACACCGCGACGCTGATCTCGGCGCCGGCGAGGGTCCTGGCGGCCGCGACGCACTTGGCCGTGGCGGGGTTGAGTTTCTTGCCGTCGTGCTCGGCAACGATGAGGATCTTGGCGCTCACAGGATGCCCTTCTTCTTCAGTGCCTCGACCAGCTCGGCCGCGTCCTTGACGCGGATGCCCTTCTGCCGCTGCGCCGGCGGCTCGAAGCGCACCAGCTTCAGGCGCTGCCGCGCCTCGATCCCGAGGCTGGCGAGGGGCAGGCTCTCCAGCGGCTTCTTCTTCGCCTTCATGATGTCCGGCAGCTTCACGTAGCGCGGCTCGTTCAGGCGCAGGTCCGTGGTGATGACCGCCGGCAGGTCGATCTCGAGGGTCTCAAGACCGGCATCGACCTCGCGCGTGACTTTGGCCTTGTCGCCGGCGAGCTCGAGCTTGGAGGCGTAAGTGGCCTGGGGCCGGTTCCACAGTGCCGCCAGCACCTGCCCGGTCTGGCCGTTGTCGTCATCGATCGCCTGCTTGCCCAGGATCACCAGGAACGGCTGCTCCTTCTCGATGAGCTTCAGGAACACCTTGGCGGCCACCAGCGGCTCGATGACGCCGCCGGCCTCGACGTGCACGGCGCGGTCGGCACCCATGGCGAGCGCGGTGCGCAGCTGCTGCTGCGTGTCGGCCGGCCCGACGGTGGCCACGACGACCTCGTCCGCGCCGCCTTTCTCCTTGATGCGCAGCGCCTCCTCGAGCGCGATCTCATCGAAGGGGTTGACGCTCATCTTCACCCCATCGGTGATGACGCCCGAATTATCCGGCTTCACCCGGATGCGCACGTTGTAGTCCACGACGCGCTTGATGCCGACCAGGATGCGCTTCATTTCCGCACTCGTTCCAAAAAGGGCGCCCGCACGGGGCGGGCAGGCAAGTGCGGCAGTATAACGGGGCGGCCCCGGGGGTGTTGCCGGGACAGGCCGCGGCGTTGACGAATTGCGCACGCCCTCCCTAAAGTCCAGATCTCATGCTGAGTTACGTCCTCCGGCGCCTCGCTGGACTCATCCCGACGCTGCTCATCATCATCACCGTTTCCTTCCTCATCCTGCGCCTGGCACCCGGTGGCCCCTTCGACGAGGAGCAGTCGCTCAGCCCCGCGGTGCGCGCCAATCTCGAGCGGCTCTACGGGCTCAACCAGCCCTTAGGGACGCAGTACCTGAAATACCTCGGGGGGCTGGCGCGCGGGGACTTCGGGGTCTCGCTGCGCGAGCGCGATTTCAGCGTCGGGGAGCTCATCGCCCAGGGGCTGCCGGTGAGCGCGCGGCTCGGCGCGTGCGCACTGCTGCTGGCGCTCGGCGCGGGCCTCGCCGCCGGAATCGCGGCCGCGCTGTGGCACCGCCGCGCCGCCGATCTCACCCTCGGGGCCCTCGGGGCCACCGCGCTCGCGCTGCCGAGCTTCGTCGTAGGTCCGCTGCTCGCCCTGATCTTCGGCCTGAAGCTCCACCTCCTGCCGGTGGCCGGCTACGTGCCCGGCGCGCCGCGCTATCTGATCCTGCCGGCCATCACGCTCGCCCTGCCCGTCGCGGCGGCCGTGGCGCGCCTCACCCGCGCGAGCCTCCTCGAGGTGCTGCAGGCGAACTTCGTGCGCAGCGCGCGCGCGCGCGGCTTGAGCGCCGCGCGCGTGCTGTGGCGCCATGCGCTGCCGCCGGCGCTTCTGCCGGTGGTGAGTTATCTCGGGCCCGCGGCGGCCTTCGTCGTGACCGGCTCGCTGGTGGTGGAGACGGTGTTCGGGCTCCCCGGCACCGGCCGCTACCTGGTGCAGGGGGCCATCGACCGCGACTACCCGCTGGTGCTCGGCATGGTGATCGTCTACGCGGTCGCAACGCTGCTCCTTAACTTCCTGGCCGACCTCCTCTATGGCTGGCTCGATCCGGCTGCGCGCCATGTCTGATGCGCCCCATGTCCTTTAGAGCACGCATGCCCGGGGTTCGCACGCCGGTGCGTGCCGCCGCCGCCGTGCTCGTCCTCCTTATCGCGCTCGCGCTCTTCGGGCCGCTCCTGAGCCCGTGGCGCTTTGACACCCTGGACTGGCAGCACCTCGCGCAGCCGCCGTTTCACCGCGCGGCGCATTACTTCGGCACCGACCGGCTCGGGCGCGACCTCTTCGTGCGCACGCTCCTCGGGCTGCGGCTCTCGCTCGCGGTGAGCATCGTGGCGAGCCTTTTGAGTCTGGCCA
The DNA here is from genome assembly GCA_963825385.1 of uncultured Pseudomonadota bacterium. Classification (GTDB taxonomy): domain Bacteria; phylum Pseudomonadota; class Gammaproteobacteria; order Steroidobacterales; family Steroidobacteraceae; genus 13-2-20CM-66-19. The sequence continues at coordinate 1,764,236 of CAWGSX010000003.1, forward strand.
TCGGCATCGCCTACGGCGCCATCGCCGGCTACGCCGGCGGGCGCACCGATGCCTTGCTGATGCGCGCGGTCGACATCCTCTACGCGCTGCCGTACCTGTTCATCGTCATCATCCTGACGAGCCTGCTGCCGCGCGGCAGCCTTGCGGCGCTGTTTCTCGCCCTGGCGAGCGTCGGCTGGCTGACCAGCGCGCGCATCGTGCGCGGCCAGACCCTGGCCTTGAAGCACCGCGAGTTCATCGACGCGGCGCGCGCGCTCGGACTGCCCCCGCACCTGATCCTCGTCCGGCACGTCATTCCGAACCTGCTCGGGCCCCTGCTCGCCTACGCCACGCTCACCGTGCCGCAGATGATCCTGTTCGAGAGCTTCCTGAGCTTCCTCGGCCTGGGCGTGCAGGAGCCGCGCGCCAGTCTCGGCAACCTGATCGCGGTCGGCGCGCAGGAGATGAGCTCGGCACCGTGGATGCTCACCGTGCCGGCACTCATCCTGGTGCTGCTGCTGCTCTCGCTCAACCTGCTCGGGGACGCGCTGCGCGATGCCCTGGACCCGCATGGGCACTGAACGCACCGCGCCGCTGCTGGAGCTGCGCGAGCTGTGCGTGGACTTTGCGACCGCGCGCGGGACGGTGCGCGCGGTCGACCAGGTCACCCTCGAGCTGGCAGCCGGGGAGTGCCTCGCGGTGGTGGGCGAGTCCGGCGCCGGCAAGAGCCAGCTCTTTCTCGCTGCCGCCGGGCTGGCCGCAGCGCAGGCGCAGGTGAGCGGGGCGGTGCGTCTCGCCGGTCAGTCGCTCCTGGGCCTTGACCGGGCCGGCTGGGCGCGGGTACGCGGCTCCGGACTCGCGTTCGTCTTCCAGGACCCGATGAGCTCGCTCACCCCGCACCTCAGCATCGGGGCACAGCTCACCGAGCTTGCCCCCGGCCCCGGGGCGCGCGCGCGCGCGCTCGAGCTGCTGCGCGCCGTGCACGTGAGCGACCCGCAGGCGCGGCTGCGCCAGTACCCGGCCGAGCTCTCCGGCGGCATGCGCCAGCGCGTGCTGATCGCGCTCGCGCTCGCCACGAACCCGCAGGTTCTCATCGCCGATGAGCCGACCACCGCGCTCGATGTCACCGTGCAGGCGCAGATCCTGGCGCTGCTTCTGGAGCTCAAGCGCACCCGCGGCCTCGCGCTCGTGCTCATCACCCATGACCTGGGAGCGGTGGCCGGACTTGCCGACCGGGTCGCCGTGATGCGCGCCGGCCGGCTCATCGAGTGCGCGCCCGTGGCGCAGATGCTGTCAGCGCCGCGCGCGGCCTACAGCCGCGAGCTCCTCACATCCGCTCAGGCGCTGCGCGCCGTCACACCGGCCGCGCAGCTGGCGCCGGGGGAGCCGGTGCTCGAGGCGCGCGCACTGGCGGTGAGCTTTGCGGTGCGGCGCGCGCTCTTTGCGCCGGTGCGGCAGCTCAAGGCCCTGCAGGACATCCACTTCGCGGTGCGCCGCGGGGAGTCGCTGGCGCTGGTCGGGGAGTCCGGCAGCGGCAAGTCCACGCTCGCGCGGGCGCTGCTGCGCCTCCTGCCGCGCCGGTGCGGCCAGATCCTGTGGCTCGGGCGCGAGGCGGGCTCGCTCGGCGCGCGCGAGCTGCGCGCGGCGCGGCGCGACCTGCAGATCGTCTTCCAGGATCCGCTGGCGAGTCTTGACCCGCGCCAGAGCGCGCAGGATGCCGTGCGCGAGGCGCTGCGCGCCTGCGCCGCGCCTGCGCCGGCCGGGGAGGGCGCGGCGGTGACCCGCGCGCTCGAGCGGGTGGGCCTCGCGCCGGAGCTCGCGCCGCGCTATCCGCACCAGCTCTCCGGCGGACAGTGCCAGCGCGTCGGGCTGGCGCGCGCGCTCGCGGTGAACCCGGCGGTGCTGGTGTGCGATGAGCCCCTGAGCTCACTCGATGTCCCGACCCAGGCGCAGATACTCGACCTGTTGCGTGCGCTCAAGGCCGGCGGAGCGCTCACGCTCCTCTTCATCAGCCACGACCTCGCCCTGGTGCGCGCGCTGTGCGAGCGGGTGCTGGTGCTCTACCTCGGGCGCATGATGGAGCTGCTGCCTGCCGCCATGCTCCCGGGCGCTGCGCGCCATCCCTATACCCGGGAGCTGCTGAGCTGCGTTCCGGTGCTCGACCCGAAGCTCGAGCCGCAGCGGCTGCTCGCCACGCGCTTCGGTGAAGCTCCCTCGCCGCTGGATCCGCCGAGCGGCTGCCCTTACCGCACCCGCTGCGCGTACGCCACGGCGCGCTGCAGCGCCGAGAATCCCGCCTGGGAGGAGGCGGCCCCGGGGCATTTCCTCGCCTGCCACCACTGGCGCGCGCTCGCCCCGCCGTAGCGGCCGGCGCGCCAAGGCCGGTTCACAGTTTGCGCGCCTTCCTCAAGAGCCGCGCGCCGCAGCTGCTATCCTTTGCCCCATGAGTGAAGCCAGCATCCGCCCGAGCGAGGGCCTGGAGCACGTGCGCTACGAGATCCGCGGCAAGCTGGCGCGGCGCGCGCTCGAGCTGGAGCGGCAGGGCTACGACATCGTCTCGCTCAACATCGGCAATCCCTACGCCTTCGGATTCCGCACGCCCGAGACCATGCGCCTCGCCATGATCGAGAATCTGCGCCTGAGCGAGGGCTACGTGCACCAGAAGGGCATCTTCCCGGCGCGCGAGGCCGTGGTGATGCAGCAGCAGGAGCGCGGCGTCGCGGCGTCACGGCCGAGGAGGTGTTCATCGGCAACGGCGTGAGCGAGCTCATCGATCTCGACGCTGCGGGCGCTGCTGAACGCGGGCGACGAGGTGCTGGTGCCGAGCCCGGATTACCCGCTGTGGACCGCGGCGGTCAACTTGAACCGCGGCCGCGCCGTGCACTATCCCTGCCGCGCGGAGCGCGGCTTCATGCCCGATCCCGAGGAGATCGAGCGCTGGTCACGCCGCGCACCCGCGCCATCGTCATCGTCAATCCCAACAATCCCACCGGCGCGGTGTATCCGCGCGCGGTGCTCGAGGCGATCGCGCGCCTCGCCGAGAAGCATCGCCTGGTGGTGCTTCGCGACGAGATCTACGACCAGATGATCTACGACGACGCCGAGTTCGTGCCCATGGCGACGCTGGTGCACGGCACCCTGTGCTGCACGATGAGCGGGCTGTCCAAGGTCTACCGCGCCTGCGGCTACCGGGTCGGCTGGGCGGTGTTCTCCGGGCGCACGCACGCCGCGGCGGAGTACCTGAACGCGCTCGAGCTGCTGTCCTCGCTGCGCCTGTGCAGCAACGTCCCGGCGCAGTGGGCGGTGCAGACCGCGCTCGGCGGCCACCAGAGCATTCGCGAGCTCACGCGCCCGGGCGGCCGGCTGTATGAGTCGCGCGCGGCGATCCTCGCGGCCGCGCCGGCGCAGCAGCTTCCTCGAGCTGCGTGCCCCGATGGGCGCGCATGTACGCCTTCGTCGGGGTCGCGCGCGAGGTGCTGCCGGATTTCGACGATCAGCCCTTCGCGCTCGACCTGCTCGAGAACAAGCACGTGCTCGTCGCGCCCGGGGTGAGCTTCAACGTCCCCTACCGCAATCGCTTCCGCATCACCAACCTCCCCGAGCCGCGACGCTGCGCGAGGTGTTCACGCGCATCGAGGATCTGCTGGCCGGCTACGCCGCCACTTCCGGACCCTCACCTGCGAGCCAGGGTGCGCAGGTGATCACCGGTCGCTTCAAGTGAGCTGGCGCAAGCCCAAGCGCCGCGGCGTTGTTTAGGCTGCCCGAGGCCATCGGCGCCCACCTGCGCGCCGCGGGCACGCTGCTCGTGCCCGCGCAGGCGCGGGTGCGCGCCATCCAGCTGGCCTACGCCGCACACGCCCTGCAGGGGGGCGCGCAGGTGTGGGCGAGCCCCGATGTCCTCACCCCCGAGAGCTGGCTGCGGCGCGAGTACGTGCGGCGCGCCGAGTCCGACCCGGACACGGCGCTGCGCGTTCTCACCCGGGCGCAGGAGTGGCTGCTGTGGCGCGACGCGGTGCGCGAGTGCGCCCCGGGCGCCTTCCTCGATGAGGGAGCGCTCGGGGAATCCCTGGCGCGCGCGGTGCAGACCGCGGTGCTGCATCGGCTGGCGCTCCCGGGCGGCCCGCCGGGGAGCGAGGCGGCGCTGCTCACCCGCGCCCGCGCGCTGCTCGAGGCCCGCTGCCGCGAGCTCGGCGCACTGCCGGCACACGCCCTCGCCGCAGCGCTCCCGGGTGCACCGGCGCACGCCCCGGCGGTGCGGCTCGCAGGCTTCGGGCACGTGCCGCCGCTGCTCGCCGGGCTCACCGCGAGCGAGTCGAGCCTCCCCCGGGCACCCGCCGCAGCGCTCGCGCTGCACCGCGCGGAGGAGCCGGCGGCGGAGCTCGCTGCGATCGCCGCGTGGTGCGCCCGGCACCTGCGCGCCAGAGCCGATGCGCGCCTGCACGTCATCCTGCCCGGTCAGGCGGGCGCGCGCACGCGCCTCGCCGCGCTCATCACCCAGGAGCTCGATCCGGGTGCGAGCCTTCGCGGCGCGCGCGCCTGGGCCGCCACCGAGGATGCCCTGCCGCTTGCCGCGAGCCCGCTCGGCGCGCAGGCGCTGTCGAGCCTTGCGCTCCTGGGCGGCGCCACCCTGGAGCTCGAGACACTGTGCGCCTGGCTGAACGCCACTGCCTGGCTGCAACCCGCCGCCGTCGCCCGCGCCGCGCTCGGACGCTGGCTGCGCGAGCGCGGCCTCCCCGGTGCGGACCTGAAGACGCTTCTGGGCGAGCTGCAGCTGCTGCCTAAAGCGCTGCGCGCCGCGGCACAGGCACTGGACGGGGCGCTCAAGCGCGCCGCCGCGAAGCTCGGCAGCGTCAGCGCCTCCCCGCAGCGCTGGGCCGAGCGCGTGGCCGATGCGCTCGCCGCGCTCGGCTGGCCGGGGGAGGGCGCAGCGCCGGTCGAGCTGCAGGCGCGGCAGGCCGTGCACGAGCTCCTCGAGGATTTCGCCGGTCTCAGCCTCACACGGCCGCTTCTCGGGCGCGACGAGGCACTCGCGCTGCTTCTCGCACGCGCGCAGCGCACGCCCTTCCGCGTACCGGCCGGGGATGTGCCGGTGAGCATCAGCGGCACGCTCGCCGACCCCGTGCTCGAGTACGACGGGCTGTGGGTCGCGGGCTTGAGCGCCGACGTGCTCCCGCAGCCGCTCGCCCCCGATCCGTTTCTGCCGGCCGCGGCGCAGCGCGCCGCCGGCATCCCCGCCGCCTCGCCCGCGGGACGCCAGGCCGAAGCGCTGCGCCTGCTCGCGGCCTTCCGGGCCGCGGGACGCGAGGTCGCCGTGTCCTATGCCGCCCGCGCGGGCGATCTCGAGCTGCTGCCAAGCCCGCTCCTGGCGGGCCTTACGGTGCACTCCACCCTGCAGGGCAGCGGTGGTCTTGCGCTGGCACTGCGCCGTCCGGGGCTCACCGAGACGCTCGCCGATGAGAGCGGCGTGCCCTTCAATCCGCTCACCCCGCTTCCGCAGGGCACGCGCGCCGTCACGCTGCAGAGCGCCTGCCCGTTCCGCGCCTACGCGGAGCTGCGCCTCGGGCTGCCCGCACCCCAGGCCGCCGAGCCGGGCGTGCCGGCCGACCAGCGCGGCCGGCTCCTGCACACCGCGCTCGAGCTCCTGTGGCGGCGCCTCAAGGACTCCGCCACGCTTGCCACCGTCGGTGAGGGCGTGCTCGAGAGCTGGATCGCGGAAAGCGTGCTGCTCGCCGCACAGACCCTGCAGGGCGAGAGCCCGCGCCGCCGTCGCGGGCGGCGCGCGAGCGAGGGACAGTTCGACCTGTTCACGCAGCTGACGCCGGCGCTCGAGCGCGAGGTACGCCGCGCGCAGGCGCTGCTCTTGCGGCTGTGTGCGCTCGAGCGCACGCGCGCACCCTTCACGGTGGAGGCGACCGAAGCCCCGATGGAGCTCACCTTGGGCGGCGGGCGGCTGCGCATGCGCCTCGACCGCATCGACCGCACCGCGCACGGGACGGTGATCCTCGACTACAAGAGCGGCCGGCACCTGAGCGCGGACTGGTTCGGCGAGCGCCCGACGCATCCGCAGCTTTTGGCCTATCTCGCCGCCGTGGGCGCGCAGGTGGTGGCGCTCGCCACCGTCCACGTCACCGCGCGCGAGGTGCGCTTCAGTGGCGTCGCGGCCGCGGAGGGGGTGCTGCCCAAGGTGCGCGCCCTCAGCGCCGCGCCCGAGGCGTCCGGGCCCTGGCCCGCACAGCAGGCGCGCTGGCGCGGGCTGATTGCGCAGCTGATCGCTGCCTTCCTCGCCGGCGATGCCCGCGTCGACCCGGCGCCGGGGGCGTGCGAGTACTGCCACCTGCCCGCGCTGTGCCGCATCGGCGCGCACCGGGCGGATGAGCGTGGCAGCGAGGACACCGATGAGTGAGGCGGCCTTGAGCGATGCGGCCGCGCGCCGCGCCGCGGTCGACCCGGCCCGCTCGGTGATCCTCGAGGCGCCGGCCGGCTCGGGCAAGACGGCCGTGCTCACCGAGCGGTTCCTGCGCCTGCTCACCACCGTCGAGGATCCGCAGCAGATCCTCGCCATCACCTTCACCCGCAAGGCGGCCGCGGAGATGCGTGCGCGCATCACGCGCGCGCTGCGCGGGGAGTTCGCCGCCCGGGACCCCAACGCCGGGGTGCTGGGCACACTCGCCCGGGCGGCCCTCGCCCACGGCGTGCCGCGCGGCTGGGCGCTGCTCGAGCATCCGCACAGCCTGCGCATCCAGACCATCGACGCCTTCAACTTCTCCCTCGCCAGCGCGCTCCCGGTCGCCTCGCGCGCCGGCGGCACCCTCACCGTCACCGAGAACCCGCGCGAGCTGTATCGGCGCGCCGCGCGCGCCGCCCTCATGCATGCCGAGCGCGCGGCGGCCCTCAAGGGCGATGCGCAGCGCCTGTTCGAGCACCTCGACAATCACTGGATGGCGCTCGAGGGCCTCATCGCGCAGCTCCTCGCCGAGCGCGCGCACTGGCTGCCCTTCATCGCCCGGGCCGAGCCTGCGGCACTCACCCGCGGCATCGATGCGGGTCTGGCGCGCCTCGCCGCCGCGCGCCTCGCGGCCCTGGCCGCACGGCTGCCGGCGCCGCTCATCGCCCGCGCCGCAGCGCTCCCCGGGGTCGGGCGCCTCGGGCGGGAGGCTTCCGACCTGCCGCACTGGCAGGCCCTGGCCGGGCTCCTCCTCACCCAGTCGGACTTCCGCCGCCAGGTGAATGCACACTGGTGCGGCGCGGCGTTCCGCGATCCAGGCGCCGTGGCGGCACTTACGGGCCTGATCACCGAGCTGCGCGCCATCGCGGGGGCGAAGGAGGCGCTGCTCGCATTGCGGGATGCGCCCGAGGCGCAGCTCTCGGGGGCGGATGCGGCGCTCCTTCAGTCGCTCTCACGCATCCTCAAGCACGCCGCGGCGGAGCTGCACGCCGAGTTCGCGCTCGCACAGCGCGTGGACTACAGCTACCTCGCTTCCGCGGCCCGCGAGGCCCTGAGCGAGGAGGGCGAGCCCACCGAGCTCGCGCTCAGCCTGAGCACGGGACTGCGCCACATCCTGGTCGATGAGTTCCAGGACACCTCCCTCAGCCAGTTCCAGCTCCTCGGGGAGCTCACGGTCGGCTGGGAGCCTGACGATCGGCGCACGCTGTTCGTGGTCGGGGATCCCATGCAGTCGATCTACCGCTTCCGCGACGCGGAGGTGAGTCTTTTCATGCAGGCGCGCGCGGCCGGGATCGGCGCGGTGCGGCTGACGCCTCTGAGCCTCACCCAGAACTTCCGCACGGTGCCGGAGATCGTCGAATTCAACAACGCGCTCTTCGCCGCCGTGTTCCCGCCCGCGGACGAGCTGGCGAGCGGCGCCGTCGCCTACCGCGCCAGCATCCCGCGCCGCGCGAGCGCGCCGCTCGCGCAGCTGCCACCGCTTGCGCTCCGGCTCTTCCCCGCGGACCGCAGCGGTGAGTGCCGCGCACTCGCCGCACACATCGCGCAGCTGCGCGCCGCCGACCCGCACGGCAGCGTCGCGGTGCTGGTCACTGCCCACGCCCACGCGGTGCCGGTGATCGAGGCACTGGATGCGCGCGGCGTGCCCGCGCTCGGGGTCGATCTCGTGCCGCTGCGCGAGCGGGCGGTGGTGCGCGACCTGGTCGAGCTCACGCGCGCGCTCTATGACCTGGGCGACCGGCGTGCGTGGCTGAGCGTGCTGCGCGCGCCCTGGTGCGGGGCGACGCTGCCGGCCTTGAGCGCGCTGTCGCAGGCGGATGACCCGCAGCTGCTGTGCGCGGCGCTGGATGATCCGGCGCGGCTGGCGCGCTGCTCCGGAGGGGAGCGGGCGCGGCTGGCGCGCGTGCACGCGCAGCTGCGTGCGGCACTGGCGCGGCGCGGCCAGCAGCCGGCCGCGGATTTCATCGAGGGAGTGTGGCTCGCCCTGGGCGGGGCGGATGCCGCCACCGCCGCGGAGCTCGAGGACGCGCGCGGTGTTCTTCGCCGCGCTCGCCGCGCGCGAGGCGCGGCTCGAGTGGCGCGGGCCGCAGGATTTTCCGGCGCTGCTGGAGAACCTGACGAGCCCGGGCCGCGCCTCCGGCGCGAACCCGGTGCAGGTGATGACCGTGCACCGCGCCAAGGGGCTCGAGTTCGAGCACGTGTGCCTGCCCGCGCTCGAGCGCGTGACGCGCCAGGGCGAGCGGCGGCTCATGCGCCTGATCGACCTGCCCGATCCGGGCGGCGGGAGCGACCTCCTCATGGCGCCGGTGCCGGCGGTGGGCGCCTCGGGGGAGAGCGCTCTCAGCAGTTACCTGAAGCGCCTCTTCGGCGAGCGCGATGCCCACGAGCGGCGGCGCCTGCTGTACGTGGCCGCCACGCGGGCGCGGCGCACGCTGTGGCTGTCAGCAGCACCGGCCACCGATGAGAGCGGTGCGGTCCGCGCCGACCGGCGCAGTCCGCTCGGCATCATCTGGCCGCAGCTCGAGGCACGCTTCGAGCGTGCCGCGGCGCCTCAGGAGCCGCCGCCGCCGCGCGCGCTGCTGCTCAAGCGCCTGCAGGGCCTGTGGGAGCCGGCCCCGCTCCCCGCGCCGGTCGTGATCGTTGAGCTGCCGGCACCTTACCTCGCAAGCGACGCCGTGGAGTTCAGCTGGGTGGGGGAGACGCAGCGGCACATCGGCACCCTGGTGCACGCCTATCTCGCCCGCCTCGCCGCCACCGAGCGCGCGGCGAGCGCTGATGCGCCCTTGTCCGTGGCGACGCTCGAGGGGCAGCTGGCCCGGCTCGGCGTCCCGGAGGCTGAGCGTTACGAGGCCGCCCTGCGCGTGCGCGAGGCCGTGACGCAGACTCTGGAAGATGCGCGCGGCCGCTGGATCCTCGAGGCGCGCCGCGGCGCCCACGCCGAGCTTGCGCTCAGCGGGGTGGTGGAGGGGAGCCTGCGCAGCGTGATCATCGACCGCTCCTTCATCGATGCGGACGGCGTGCGCTGGGTGATCGACTACAAGACCAGCCGCCACGAGGGCGGCGGGCGCGAGGCCTTCCTCGATGAGGAGTTGACACGCTACCGCGGGCAGCTTACGACCTACCGCGCGCTGGCGCGCGCGCTCGGTCCGGAGCCGGTGCGCGCCGGGCTGTACTTTCCGCTCCTCAAGGCGTTCCGCGAAGTCAGCTGAGGCTTCAGCCCTAGAACGTGCCGGACATCGAGAACTGCCGCCGCCCGCTGGCATCGGGGCTGCCGAGGAACTTCAGGTTCGAGACCAGCTCGGGCGCTGCCCCCGGACGCGGGGTGATGAAGGCCTCGAGATCGTAACCGCCGGCGCGCGTCAGGCGCAGCGTGCCCTCGACCGCGAGCGGGCCGCCCAGGTCCTTGAGCGTGCCCTGCGGCTCGCCCTCGTTGCCCGGGAAGGTGACGACGTAGCTGCCGAGCGGAGTGACGTTGCCGCCGCGGTCCTCAAGATCATGCGCCTCGATGCGGCCCTGAAGCTGCGTGAGGGCCCCGCGGGTGAGGCCGACGAGCGCAAGCTGCGCGTGCACGGTGCCGTGCAGCTCGCGCGGCACCCCGGGCAGGAGCTGTGGGTCGAGCGGCAGATCGGCACTGAGGTCGCGCGCCACGATCCTCTGGTCGAAGCCGAGCTCGAGATCCCCTGAGCCGTGCGCCGCGCCGCGCGTGAGCGTCACGTGCGCGCCGAGGCGCGCGCGCAGCAGCGCGCCGGGATGCAGCTCCCAGGTGAGATCGCCGTAGCTCTGGCGCGCAACGGTAAGTCCGGTGCAGGCCGCATCCCACACCGTGCCCTCGAGCGTCATGCAGCTGAAGGGCGCACCGGGACCGGAAGGGATGAGCCAGCTCGCCGGCGCCCGCGCGATCAGGATGGCCGCAAAGGCGAGAAGCGCCGCGACCGCGATCAGGAGCGGGCGGCCCATCAGTCCGAGTGCAGGACGATGGCCGCGTTCACCAGCCCCGGCGCGCCGGCCTTCTCTATCGTGGCCGAGTCCACCAGCACGCCGTTCTGCGCCGACAGGCGCGCGAGCCAGCCGATCAGGGCATCAAAGGGGGCCTTCTCCAGGCGCACCGAGAGGCTGCCGGCGGCGCCGGGCTCGCTGCCGGCGAGCGCGCTGGCAAGTCCGGACTCGCGCGCCGAGCGGTCGATGATGACGAGCAGGGACTCCCCGCTGGCAGAGGGCGGCGGTGCGGTGGCGGCGATCTCGGGAGCGACGCTCTTCATCCAGGCGAGGTCTGCGTTCTTCTGGGTGAGCTTGGCGCGCTCGCGTGAGACCGCGCGGTCCAGCGGCACGATGACCGCGAAGATCAGCAGCAGCAGCGCGCCCACCACGCAGCCGAGCAGGAGCTTGCGGTCGCGCGGGGAGAGCTGCTGCAGGCCCTCGAGGGAGAGCGAGTCCAGGCCCTTCGGTAAGGTCATCTTCATGCTCAGCCGCCGTTACCGCGCACGGCGAGGCGTCCCTCGTAGCCGGAGCCGGTGTTGGTGCCGCCGAGCAGGTCCGCCTGCCAGCCGTTGCTCTTCAGTGCATCGCTCACGTGCGCGAGACTTGCGGCATCCGGTGCCGAGAGCTTCATCTCGATCGAGCCGTTGTGGAAGTTCACCGACTGCAGGTTGGTGCCGGGGGCGGCATCGCGTGCCTGGGCGAGCGCCTGCAGCGCCGGCAGCAGGCCGCTGCCGGCGCCGCGCGCAATCGCCAGGCGCTGCTCCATGCGCTTGCGCGCATCGAGCGCATTGGGATCGTTGGGCATCGCCTGGCGCACGGTGTCGCGGATCGAGGCATCCACCGCGCGCTCGTGGGTCTTCAGGTAATGCAGCTGGTAGGCCTTGCCGGCCACGTGCAGCACCAGAAGTCCGCCGAGCAGCATCGCCGCCACGCGCCAGGCCTGCCAGCCGACGGCCACCGAGCTTTGCGGCGCGTACTCGCCCTGCAGCAGGTTGATGGCGGCGCCGCCGGGCAGGGCTTGCGCAAACAGCGCCAGCGGGCCGCCCGTCAGGAGCTGGATCTTGATGCCGTCGAAGTAGCTGCGCAGCGCCTCGACCTGGGATGAGTGCAGCTGCCACTCGGGTGCGCCGGTGTAGAGGATCAGGCCGCGGGCGCCGCTGGCGGTATCGGCCGCGGCGCGCGCGATCTCCAGGCCCTGGGCGAGCGCATCGGCGGGCAGGGTGACCACGCCGCCCCCCGGGGGGCGCACGTACACGGCGTCCTCCTCGAGCAGCATCACCGCCTGGCCGGGGTTCTCCGGCAGCAGGTCGCTGTCGGCGTAGAGCGCATCGGGGGTGATCCCGGCGGCGCGCAAGCTCGCCAGCCACTCGTTCAGGAGCGACCGCGCCACTACCGCCACGCGCACGCGCGTGCTCGCGCCGCTTTTTCTGCCGATGGCGAAGTGCAGCGCCTCGATGTCCTCGGCGAGCTGCTCCTCGAGCGCGTAGGGCACCAGCTGTTGCAGCTTCATGCCGGCGCGTGCCGGGATGTCAGGCTCGGCGAGCAGCACGTCGGCGCCGGGCACGAGCACCGCCACGCGCCGCCCGCTCACCCGCGGCGCGGCGAGGTTCAGCGGGCCTGACTGCGGGGGACCGACCGCGGCACCGCGGCCGTCGACGATGAGCCAGGTGGCCGCCTGATCCGGATCGCGCGGCAGGCGCAGCAGGAGCGTCTCAGCCATGGGCGCATCCTGCCCGCAGGGTGGCCCTGAGGTCCAGCGATCCGGTCACGGGGGAAAAGGCGCGCATCCCGGGGCTAATCCGGCGTGAAACTGCGCTGGATGGGACGCACCATCTGCTGCTGGCTGTCCTGGAAGAGCAGGCTGTACACGTCGAACTCGGTGCTGCCGATGCTGACGATGCTGGTCAGGCGGAAGTAGTTGGAGGTCGTGCCCACGTAGCTCTGCACGCCGCGGCTGCCGGTGCGGCCGATCGGGCTCACGCCCGGGGTGGTGATCATGCCCTGCGGCTGGATCTGCCCGGCCTGCGTGGTCGCCGTGCCGGTGCCCGCCCAGGTCTTCGGATCGAAGGTCGCCTGGTAGTTCTGCAGCGTCGGGTAGCAGCCGGTGCTGGTGGCGGCGCCCGGCGCCGTTGCGCTCGCGCTCGCCGCGCCCGGCCCCTGGCGCGACTTGGTGAGGCCTTCGGGGTCGTTGCTGAACTCGGTGTGGCCGGGGGCGCTGAAGGCATCGAGCACCACGCCCTGGGCGGTGCAGATGTTGACCTTCGTGCCCCACGGCAGCGCCGTCACGTAGGGGGCGAGCTTCAGGTAGCGGTCGCGCCCGAACCCGGGCAGCGCCAACAGCTCGCTCGCACTGGTGATGTAGCGGTTGGGCGTGCGGTAGGGCACGGTCTGGCCCATGTAGACACTGTCCTCGGCGCCTTCCGGAATGCTCGGGGTGCCATCCATGTCGATCCAGTCGACGATGTAGCCGGTCCACTTCTCCTCGAGTCCGACCAGAGTGAGGAGCTTGGTGAAGGCCGCCGTCATCACCGGGTCGGGCGTGCCGTTCTGCTGCACGAGGTTGTTGAGGTTGAAGCGGCCCTGCAGATCCTCGAGCTGCGCTTCCAGCATCACCCCGGGCACCACCTCGAGCGGGCCGTAGGGCTTGTCCCAGCCCTGGCCGAGGTAGACCTCCTTGGGATCGCTCTGCACGATCTGGCGCAGCCCGTAGGCGGCGAGGGCCTCGGCGCCTTCGGCGATGAGCACCGACTGGTCGAAGGCGTAGGTGGCCACCCCGCGCCGCGCGGTCATGGCGTTCTCGTACGCCACCGCCGCGGCGATCATGGTGCCGAGCGCGACGATGAGGATCGCCGCGAGCAGGGCGACGCCGCGCTGGCGCGGCGGCGAGCGGCCGTGACGTGGCAGCGCCCTCATGCGGCAATCTCGATGACGCGCACGACCTTGCCCCACGCCTCGGTCTCGATGGTGATCTCCACCGCGAGCGGGCGCTGGCGCAGCGCCTGCTCCTGCGAGGCGCAGCCCTGGCAGTTGGTGGAGGGCGGCCACTGCGGCTGCCAGTTGTGGTTCACGTCCATGTAGCGCAGCGAGAAGCTCTTCACGTGCTCCATGAGGTTGTGCTTGACGGTGGTGCTGGCGAGGGTCGGGTCGAGCACGTTCCAGTACTCGCGCCGCAGCGTGCCGTTCTCGAGGAAGTAGGCGACGCGCTGCAGCCCCGGGCGCTGCAGTCCCGCCGGATTGGACCAGCCGTCGCGGGTGAGCGCCACCACCGGCTGCGTTCCCGGCGGGGCGCCGGCGAAGGCGAGCTGCGGGGGGTCATCGCCGACCGCCTGGCGCACCGGGCGCGGGGCAGCCTGGATGAAATCCTGCTCGAGGATGCGCACGGTGTTCTGCAGGTTGAGGAGCTGCGTCTGCTGGTCCTTCAGCATCTCGTGGCTCTTGGCCGCCTGCGAGATCGTGCCGTAGCCGAGCGCGGCGATCACCGCGACGATGAGGATCGCCACCGCGAGCTCGATGAGCGTGAAGCCGCGCTGACGCCTCATGGCTGTGACTGCGGGCCGGGCGCCGGCTGCGTGTTACCGGAGCTGCCGAGACCGTTGTCCGTCGAGGAGAGGCCGGAGCTGTCGCCCGGGGAGCCGAAACCGGAGGAGCTGCCATCGAGCGTCGTCGTGCCGCCGAGCGTCGCCCCGCCCGGCTGGGAGCCGATCACCCCGTTCGCGCCGATGGTCTGGCCCTGGCCGTTGGCGTTGGGCGCGTAGGTGGGCATCTGCGCCCCCCAGGAGGGGTTGTAGCCGTCGGCGCGCCCGATCGCAGCCCCGTACAGTCCGCTCACCGTGGTGGTCCAGGAGTCATCATCACCCCCCTTGACCTCCTTGGGGCGCACCTTGACGTCGATGCGCAGGATCCCGGGCACATCCGTGGTGACCACCTCCTGGCGCCAGTGCCAGCTGCGCCCGGCATAGTCGAGATCGCCGTCGGAGTTGCCGGTCGGGGGCTGCTGGCCGGCGAGCCGCAGCGTGGCGATCTGGTTCAGCGCCACGTACTGGGCGAAGGTCTCATCGCGCAGGAAGCTCAAGGTGTTGGCAGAAGAGGACAGGGCCGAGAGCACCGCGCCCATGCCGACCGCGACGATGACCAGCGCCACCAGCACCTCGATCAGCGTGAAGCCGGCGGCGCGCGCGCTCATGGGCGCTTGGCCTCGATGAGCTCGCCCTCGCTGATCTCGCCCTTCTCGTCCTGGGTGAAGGTCACGCTGCGCAGGCCGCCGTCGCGCATGAGCACGGCGGAGAAGTTACTGAGATCGCCGTTGGAATAGATCATGAGCTGCGGGGTCTTGTCCTTGGCATCGGCGGGCCGCTTGAGCACCACCGGCCGCGCATCGAGTGTCAGGCGGAAGGTGAGGCCGTCGGGGAGCTTGCGCGCGCTGAGCGCATCGTCCTCCGAGACGCTGCGCCAGCGCTGCTCGTGGTTGTCGAACACCAGGAACTCGTAGCCGTCATCGTCGAAGAGCACACCGTACTCGCGCGTCTGCAGCGCCGCCTGCTCGCGCGCGTACTTCAGGAGCGCGTACAGCCGGTCGCTCTCGGTCTGAAGCTCACGGTCGCGCCCGGTGAGATTCACCGACAACAGCACCCCCACGGTCAGGATGCCGATGATGGCGACGACGACCAGGATCTCGATGAGCGTGAAGCCGCGGGCGCCGGCCCGCCTCCGCCCCCGCACCCGCTCAGTCGCCGATGTTCCAGTTGCCGATGTCGGCATCGATGCCCTCGCCGCCGGGGGCGCCATCGGCCCCGTAGGTGAAGAGGTCGTACTCCTTGCCATGGGTGCCGGGGTTCACGTACTGGTAGTCATTCCCCCAGGGGTCCTTGCTGATGCGCTGGATATAGCCGCCGGGCTGCCAGTGCTTGATGGTCGGGTCGGTCGGCTGCGTGACCAGCGACTGCAGGCCCTGCTCGGTGGTCGGGTACTTGGAGTTCTGCAGGCGGAACATCTGCAGCGCGGTCTCCAGCGCGCGGATGTCCTCCTTGGCCTTGGTGACGCGCGCCTCGTCGACCTTGCCGATCACGGTCGGCACGATCACCGCGGCGAGCAGACCGATGATGATGACCACCACCATGATCTCGATCAGGGTGAAGCCGCGCGCACGCCCGGGAGTACGCGGTCTGCTAACCTCGAAGCTGCGGTTCATGCGTTGTCCGTCGGTGGCTCTAAGGCCACGGTATGCCTCAAAAAACGGGTCCGGATCATAACAAATGCACGGCCCTGGGCCTGTGAAGCGCGCCCCCACCTGGGCCGAGTCTCTCAATTGCGACGGGCGGCTCGGGTTATGGCTGCTCGGCGCGGTGGC
Source organism: uncultured Pseudomonadota bacterium (assembly GCA_963825385.1). Taxonomy (GTDB): domain Bacteria; phylum Pseudomonadota; class Gammaproteobacteria; order Steroidobacterales; family Steroidobacteraceae; genus 13-2-20CM-66-19. Next base: position 1,779,985 of record CAWGSX010000003.1, read on the forward strand.
GCTGCTCGTGCTGCCCGAGCTCGCCGGGGACCCGGGGCGCCTGGCGCTGCGCTACGACCGGGCGGCGCTCGCCTCAGGCGAGCTGTGGCGGCTCCTCAGCGCCCACGTGGTGCACCTGAGCCTGCGGCACGCGCTCGTCAACGCCGCCGGCCTCGTTCTGCTGTGGGCGCTGTTCGCCCGCGATTACGCCCCCCGCGCGTGGCTCCTCATCACGCTCGCAGCGCTACTGACCCTCGATGCGGGCCTGTGGTTCCTCGATCAGACCGTGGCCTGGTACGTCGGTTCCTCGGGCGTGCTGCACGGGCTTCTGGCGGCTGGCACCGTGGCGCACCTCAAGCGCCGCGACCGCGAGGGGGTGCTGCTCCTGGTGCTTCTTCTGGGCAAGCTCACCTGGGAGCAGCTGGTCGGCCCGCTGCCGTTCTCGGGCAGCCCGGAGGTGGTGGTGGATGCACACCTCTACGGGGTGGTGGGCGGGGCCGCCGCGGCGCTCGCCCTGAAGCCGCGCCCGCGACCGCTATAATCCGCGCCCGTCGGAGCGGGGCCTGAACGTGGCGCCCCGGGAAGGGGGAGATCGGATGTCCTTCGCTTTTGTCTTTCCGGGCCAGGGCTCGCAGTCGGTCGGCATGCTGGGCGCGCTCGCATCCGCCGAGGGCGCCGTCGGGGCCACCTTCGCGGAGGCCTCGGAGGTGCTCGGCTATGACCTGTGGAAGCTCGTCAGCACCGGCCCGGAGGCTGAGCTCAATGCAACCGTGCGCACCCAGCCGGCGCTGCTTGCGGCCGGGGTGGCCACCTGGCGGGTGTGGCAGCTCAAAGGCGGCGGCACACCTGCCGCGGTGAGCGGCCACAGTCTGGGTGAGTTCACCGCGCTGGTGTGCGCAGGGGCGCTCGAGTTCGGCGCCGCGCTGGAGCTGGTGCGCTACCGCGGCGAGGTCATGCAGGCGGCCGTGCCCGAGGGCAGCGGTGCGATGGCGGCGATCCTCGGGCTCGAGGATGCGCAGGTGGCGAGTGCCTGCCAGGCGGCCGCGCAGGGGGCAGTGGTGGAGCCTGCCAATTACAACTCGCCCGGCCAGGTGGTGATCGCAGGCGAGGCGCAGGCGGTGGCGCGCGCCATCGAGGCGGCCAAGGCGCTGGGGGCCAAGCGCGCGGTGCTCCTGCCGGTGAGTGTGCCCTCGCACACGAGCCTGATGCTGGCCGCGGCCGAGCGGCTGCGCGGACGCCTCGCCGCCGTGACCGTGCGTGAGCCTGCGATCCGCTACGTCAGCGCCGTGGATGGGACCGAGCACCAAAGACCCGATGACATCAGGGCGATCCTGGTGCGGCAGCTGTCCTCCCCGGTGCGCTGGCCGCAGACGCTGCGCGCGCTCGCCACCCCGGACATCCATCAGGTGATCGAGTGCGGCCCGGGCAAGGTGCTCACCGGACTGAACCGCCGCATCGAGAAGCGTGCCGACCTCACTTACCTTGCGCTCGAGGACCCGGCGTCCGTGAGCGCCGCCTATGCCGCCGTGCGGGGAGAGAACCATGCTGGAGAATGACGTCGCGCTGGTGACCGGAGCCACGCGCGGCATCGGTGAGGCCATCGCCCGGGCCTTGGGGGAAGCCGGGGCGCGGGTGATCGGTACGGCCACGACGCCCGAGGGTGCGCAGCGCATCACTGAAGCCCTGGCGGCCGCCGGCATCAGGGGGCACGGCGCGGTGCTCGATGCCAGCAGCCCCGCCTCCATCGATGCGCTGATGGCGCAGCTCGAGGCGCAGGGCGAATCCCCGACGATCCTCGTCAACAACGCCGCGATCACCCGCGACACGCTGCTCGTGCGCATGAAGCCCGAGGACTGGGACCAGGTGATCGCCACCAATCTGACGGCGGTGTTCCGGCTGTGCAAGGCCTGCGTGCGGCGCATGATGAAGGAGCGCCACGGCCGCATCATCAACCTCACCTCGGTGGTGGGGCTCACCGGCAACGCCGGGCAGGCGAACTACGCTGCCGCCAAGGCGGGGCTTCTGGGATTTACCAAGTCGCTCGCCAAGGAGCTCGCCTCGCGTGGCATCACCGTGAACGCGGTGGCGCCGGGGTTCATCGACACCGACATGACCAAGGGCCTGAGCGAGGAGCAGAAGAGCACGCTGCTGGCGCAGATCCCGATGGCGCGCCTCGGGACCCCGGCCGATGTCGCCGCCGCGGTGGCGTTCCTGGCCTCCCCGCAGGCCGCCTACGTCACCGGCGAGACCCTGCACGTGAATGGCGGCATGTACATGCCCTGAAAGCCGTGCGGCTCAAACCCTGAGATGCTGCGGGTAGAGCCCGAGGGTGACTTCGGTGGTGGCATCCTCGGCCTTCGGCCCGGGGAAGTTGGTTAGGACGACGATGCCCACCTCGGCCACCGGGTCCACCAGGATCTTGGCGAGGTTCATGCTGTTGGAGCCGTTGTGCTGCAGCACCGGATTGCGCATCCACGGGTAGCGCACCACCCCCCATCCCAGGGCGTATTCCCCTTCGGCCGGGGTGCCGGGGCGCGGATTCGGGATCCGGCCGGTGCTCACGTGCGGGCGGTGGATGCGCGCGAGCGTCTCGGGACTGACAAGTCTCGGCCCGCGGCGGGCCCGCCCGGAGTTCCAGTCCGCCCAGGTGGCGAAATCCAGCACCGACATGTGCGCGATGCCCGCAGGCCCGATCACCGGCGGTGCATCCGCGGCGGCTCCCCAGGTCATGGGGCGGATGGTGCCGTCGGCATCGATGTTGTGGCCCACCGGGGCATCCAGCCGCCCCATCGTGGCCTGGGCGCCAAGACCTGCGCTCTTCAGTCCCAGGGGCGCAAACAGCCGCTCGGTGATCAGCGCCTCCCACGGTGTTCCCGTCGCCTTCTCGAGCATCGCCCCGGCCATCAGGTAGCCGAGGTTGGCGTAGTGGAACGCCTTGCCCGGCGGGCTCACCGGCGCATGGCTCTTCCAGGCCTCGATCAGCCGCAGCCGCAGCGCCGTCAGGTTGTATTCGAAGGCGTCGGTGTTGAAGTAGAGGCGCAGCAGCTCCTCGGTATCCGTGGGGATCCCGCCGGAGTGCGACAGCAGCTGCTCCAGGGTGACCGCAGCCAGCGCCGCATTCATGCCCGCGACGGAAGGCCCGAGCACCTCGCCCAGGCTCGAGTCCCACTTCAGCTGCCCGGCCTCGACCGCCATACCGGCCAGTGTCGCGGTCATGGCCTTGGTGTCTGAGCCTATGTGGAAGCGGTCCGTGATGGTTGCGGCAACCGCGCTGCCGTGGGCGCGCACCCCGGTGCAGCCCGCCGCGACCACCTGCCCGTGATCGGTGAGGGCCGCAGCCAGCGCCGGCAGCCCGTACTTCACCCGCACCGGCTCGAGCTTCGCCGACAGGTCCGCGCTCGCTGCGGCGGCAGTTGCGGCGCGGCCGAGCGCGGGGGCGAGCAGGGCCGCAGCCCCGAGAATCCCAAGACACGCGCGGCGCTCGATGAGCTGGGGTGCGGGATCGGACATGGCGGCTCCTGGCAGTTCGGTGGCGGAGGCTTGCGCCGAACTATAGCCACACGAGCCTGCGTTGCCGCCATACGACGCCGCGGGCAGCGCAGCACAGCGCGGGCTCCGGCGCGGCTAAGCGCCCGAGAGCACGCGGCGCACCGGGGCCAGCACGCGCACGCGGCGCGAGCGGGGCGTTGGCACCGCGCGACACAGGGGCGGCGCCCGGGGGTGACGGATGGGGAACGGCGGGCAGTTTCGCCAGTAAAAACAATCACTCGCGTCAGTGGAACCGCCCTGTATGTTCCCTTAGAATACCGCGCCCGCTTGCCGGACCCTTAAAGAAAGGCCCGGCCCAAGGCGGCTCTGACTTTTTCAAAGCCTATACAAGGACCATCCGCTAATGAGCACAGTCGAGCAGCAGGTCAAAGCCATAGTTGCCGAGCAGCTGGGCGTCAAACAGGAGCAGGTCACGAACGATGCCTCGTTCGTCGATGACCTGGGCGCCGACTCGCTCGACACCGTCGAGCTGGTCATGGCTCTCGAAGAGGAATTCGAAATCGAGATCCCCGACGAAGACGCCGAGAAGATCACCACCGTTCATCAGGCGATCGACTACATCAACGAGCGCCGCAGCAAGTCGTAACTCCCTCCTGCGTTTTTCGAATCAGGCGCCATACGGATAGCGCGTGAGCAAGCGCCGTGTCGTAGTGACCGGTCTGGGCATCGTCTCCCCGGTGGGGAGCACGGTGGCGCAGGCGTGGGAGGCGGTGCTGCGCGGTGAGAGCGGGATCGGCCCGGTCACGCGCTTTGACGTGTCCGCCTTCCCGACCCGCTTCGGCGGGCAGGTGAAGGACTTCGACGTCACCCAGTACATCCCGAGCAAGGAGGCGCGCCGCATGGACGACTTCATGCACTACGGCGTCGCCGCCGGGATCCAGGCCGTCACCGACAGCGGCATCGACTTCGCCAAGGAGGATGCGGCGCGCTGCGGCGCGGTGTGCGGCGCCGGCATCGGCGGACTGTGGACCATCGAGGAAGAGTACGAGGCGTACCTGAAGGCGATGAGTCCGCGCAAGATCTCGCCGTTCTTCGTGCCGGCCACCATCATCAACATGATCGCCGGACATCTCTCGATCCGTTTCGGCCTGAAGGGCCCGAACCTCGGCGTGGTCACCGCCTGCACCACCTCCACGCACGCGATCGGCATCGGCATGCGCACCATCCAGTACGGGGATGCCGATGTCATCATCGCCGGCGGCGGCGAGATGGCCACCACGCGCTGCGGGCTCGGCAGCTTCGGGCAGGCGAAGGCGCTGTCCACGCGCAACGAGGCCCCCAAGGAGGCGAGCCGCCCGTGGGACAAGGACCGTGACGGCTTCGTGCTCTCCGATGGCGGGGGCGCGGTGCTGCTCGAGGAGCTCGAGCACGCCAAGGGCCGCGGCGCGCACATCTACGCCGAGCTGGTCGGCTTCGGCATGTCCGGGGACGCCTACCACATCACCGCGCCGCCCGAGGACGGGGAGGGCGCGCGCCTGGCGATGGTCAACGCGCTCAAGGATGCGCAGCTGCCCGCCGAGGCGGTGCAGTACATCAACGCGCACGCCACCTCGACCCCGCTCGGGGACAAGGCCGAGACGCTCGCCATGAAGCGCGCCTTCGGCGCGCACGCGCAAAAGCTCGCGGTGAGCTCGACCAAGTCGATGACCGGGCACCTGCTCGGCGCCGCAGGCGTGGTGGAGGCGATCTTCTCCGTCCTCGCCATCCGCGACCAGGTGGCGCCGCCGACGATCAACTACGTGACGCCCGATCCGGAGTGTGACCTCGACTACGTGCCCAACAGCGCGCGGCAGATGCCGATCGACATCACGCTGTCGAACTCCTTCGGCTTCGGCGGCACCAACGGCTCGCTCATCTTCAAGCGCTTCTAGCGCCGCCGCGCGCGGCCGCAAGCGCTTCGGATCCGCCTACGCTCTCCTCTCCGCGCGAGCTCGACGTCCCGCCCGAGGTGCTGCGCACGCTCGCCGCGACGCGCCCCGAGCGCTACCCGCTCCTGCTCGACAGCGCCGCCGACGGGCCCTTGAGCGGCGCCTCGGTCCTGCACGCGCTGCCGCGCGCGGCGCTGTGGCTCGGGCGCGATGGGCGCCTGCACGGGCAGGGGATGAGCCCGCCGGGGCGCCACCTTCCTCGAGGCGCTCGAGCAGTGGTGGCTGAGCGAGCGCAGCTCGCGCGCGGATGCCTTCCTGCCCTTCGCCGGCGGCTGGGCGCTGTACCTGAGCTACGAGCTCGCGGGGGAGATCGAGCCGCAGCTGGTGCTGCCGCCGACGCCGCTGCCGTGGGCGGCGTTCGCGCTGCGCACGCCCGCCGCGCTCGTCCACGACCTGAAGAGCGGCAAGGTGTTTGCAGCCGCAGAGCCCGGGGAGGAGGCCGCGCTCGAGATCCTCGCCCGCGACGCACTCGCCGCCGCCGCCGCTTTCGCGCAGGCGCCGGCCCTTCGGGTGCTCACCGTGCACGAGGAGGGCGCGCCGGCCTATCTCGAGCGCGTGCGGCGCGCCCAGGAATACGTGCGCGCGGGGGATATCTACCAGGCGAACCTGTCGCGGCCCTGGGAGGTCGTGCTTGAGCCTCCCGCGAGCGCCGCGGCGCTCTACGGGCACCTGCGCGCCGCCAACCCCGCGCCCTTCGCCGCGCTCGCCCAGTGGCAGGGGGTGGCGATCGTGAGCTCCTCGCCGGAGCGCCTGGTGCGCATCGACGGCCGGCGCATCGACACGCGCCCGATCGCCGGCACCCGTCCGCGCAGCCGCCGCCCCGGGGATGATGCGCGCGAGATGTCCGAGCTCGCCGCGCACCCCAAGGAGCGCGCCGAGCACATCATGCTCATCGATCTGGAGCGCAACGATCTCGGCCGCGTGTGCGAAGCCGGCTCGGTGCACGTCGATGAGCTCATGAGCATCGAGTCCTACACCCACGTCCATCACATCGTCTCGAACGTGAGCGGCCGGCTCAGGCCCGAGGTCACGCCGCTTGGGGCCCTGCGCGCGGTCTTCCCCGGCGGCACCATCACCGGCGTACCGAAGTTCCGCTGCATGCAGATCATCGCCGAGCTCGAGGGTGCCGGCCGCGGCGCCTATACCGGCTCGCTCGGCTATCTCACCCGCGACGGGCGCCTGGATGCCAATATCCTCATCCGCACCATGACCCTGGAGGGCGAGCGCGTGCGCTTCCATGCCGGCGCCGGCATCGTCGCCGACTCCGACCCCGCGCGCGAGCTCGAGGAGACGCGCGCCAAGGCGCGCGGGCTCCTCGTGGCGCTCGGGGCCCGGCCGTGAGCGCCTCGCTCCCGGATGCGGTGTGGGTGGACGGCCGCCCCGCAGGCGAGGTGTCCGTGCTCGAGCGCGGGCTGCACTACGGGGACGGGCTGTTCGAGACCATCGCCTGCGTGGGCGGGCGGCCGCGCCTCCTGCCGCGGCACCTCAAGCGCCTCGTCGCCGGCTGCGCGCGGCTGCAGCTGCCGCAGCCGGATCTCGCGCTGCTCGCCGGGGAGATCAGCGGCGCGGCCGGGACCGGCGCGGCCGCGGTGGTGAAACTGATCCTCGCGCGCGGGCCTGCGGCGGCGCGCGGCTATGCCTTTCCGCTCAACCAGGCCCCGACACGCATCCTTTTGCGCTATCCGGCGGCGGCGGCCGAGCTTGCCACCGCCCCGCCCGCAGTCGCGGTGCGGCTCGGGCAGCTGCGCCTGGCGGAGAACCCGGCACTCGCCGGCATCAAGCACCTGAACCGCCTCGAGCAGGTGCTCGCGCGGGCCGAGTGGAGTGACCCTGCGATCGCCGAGTCGCTGCACTTCAGCGTAGGCGGCGCACTCGTCTGCGGCACCGCCTGCAACGTGTTTCTGGTGCGCGCCGGGGTGCTGATGACCCCGCGCCTGGAGCTGTGCGGCGTCGCCGGAGTGATGCGCGAGGTGGTAGCGGAGCTGGCCGAGGCGAGCGGGTTACACTTCGAGAAGCGGCTGCTCACCTGCGCAGACCTGGACCGCGCCGAGGAGATCTTTCTGACCAACGCACTGACCGGCATCCGCGCAGTGGCGCAGCTTGCGGGGCGCCCGCTCGGTGCCGGCCCCGTAACGCACCATCTGCAGCAGGCGCTCGCGCGCTACCTCGCCGCGGAGGCCGGGGCGTGAGCGCTCCCCGCAGCGCCGGCGCGGCAGTGACCGTGCTCCTCGTCCTCGTGGTGCTTCTGGCCGCAGGCATCGGCGCCGGCTACGTTTTTCTCGACCGCAACTTCCACGCCCCCGGGCCGGCCGCGGCCGTGACGCGCGTTCCGGTGGCACCGGGGGAGAGCCTGCGCACGGTGCTCGCGCACCTGGAGAGCGCGGGCGTGCTCAGCAATGCGCGCGCCGTGGCCTGGTACCTGCGCGTGAAAGGCACGCGCATCAAGGTCGAGTCGGGCCTTTACGAGATTCCCGCGCACGCGAGCCCCGAGCAGATCCTCGCCCTCTTCGCCGAGGGCAAGGTGGTGCTCGAGCAGCTCACCGTGGTGGAGGGGGCGACGCTCGCGGATTTCCTCGAAGTGCTCGCAGCCGACAGCCACGTGGCGCATACGCTCAAGAGCAAGAGCGCCGCCGAGCTCATGAGCGCCATCGGCCATCCCGGGGAGCCCTCGGAAGGGGAGTTCTTCCCCGACACCTACAAGTTCGCCGCCGGCACCCCCGATGTCGCGATCCTCTTGCGCGCCTACGAGGCGATGCAGCGCGAGCTCGCCGCCGCCTGGGCCGGCCGCGCGCGCTGATCTGCCCTTCGACAAGCCCTACCAGGCCCTGATCCTCGCCTCGCTCATCGAGAAGGAGGCCCAGCTCAAGAGCGAGCGCGCCGCGATCGCCGGGGTGTTCGTCAACCGCCTGCGCCGCGGCATGCGGCTGCAGTCCGACCCGACGGTGATCTACGGGCTCGGCGACAGCTACGATGGCTCGGTGCACAGCCGCGACCTGCAGACCGACACCCCCTACAACACCTATACCCGTGAGGGCCTGCCGCCGACGCCGATCGCGCTCCCGGGGCGCGAGTCGCTGCTCGCCGCCGTGCATCCGGCCGACACCGGCGCCCTGTACTTCGTCGCGACCGGCGCAGGCGACGGCGCCCACCACTTCTCCATGAGCCTCGAGGAGCACAATCAGGCCGTGCAGGCCTACCTCGCGCAGGCTGCGCGCGCAGGCCCGCGCCGCCCCGGGGACCCATCCGTGAGCGGCCGCTTCATCACCCTCGAGGGCATCGAGGGCGCCGGCAAGTCCACCGCGGCGCAGTTCGTGGCCGCAACGCTGCGCGCGCGCGGGCTGAGAGGTGCTCGCCACGCGCGAGCCGGGCGGCACGGCGCTCGCCGAGCGCGTGCGCCAGATCGTGCTCGAGCGCGGCAGCGAGACCGTGACGCCGGTGACGGAGACGCTGCTGATGTTCGCGGCACGCGCACTGCATGTGAACAATGTCATCCGCCCGGCGCTCGCGCGCGGGGAGTGGGTGGTATGCGACCGCTTCACCGATGCCACCCGCGCCTACCAGGGATGCGGGCGCGGCGTGGACGAGCGGCTCATCGGCACTCTCGCGCAGGCGGTGCACGGGGATCTCACGCCCGATCTCACACTGCTGCTCGACCTGCCGGTGGCCACGGGACTCGCGCGCGCCCGCGCGCGCCACGGCGCGGGCGCGGACCGCTTCGAGGCCGAAACGCTCGCGTTCTTCGAGAAGGTGCGTGCCGGCTATCACGCGATCGCGCAGCGCGAGCCCGCGCGGGTGCAGGTCATCGATGCGCAGGTGCCGCTGCCTGAGGTGCAGGCGCAGATTGCGGCGGCACTGGCGGCACTGGCGGCGCCTGCGGGGGCGAGGTGAGCGAGGCCCGTAATCCCCTGCCGCCGCCACCGTGGACCGAGAGCGCCCGCGCAGCGCTCACGCGTGCACAGCGCGAAGGACGCCTGCCGCACGCGCTCCTCATCCACGAAGCCCCCGGCGCCGGGGGCGAATGGCTGGCGCTGTGGACCGCCCAGCTCGCCCTGTGTCAGCACCCCGAGCGCGCCCCCTGCGGCCTGTGTGCCGGCTGTCGCCGCGCCGGCGCGCGTGCGCACCCCGACCTCAGCTGGCTCGGGCTCGAGGACAACGCCCGCCAGGTGCGCATCGAGCAGGTGCGCGATCTGTCCGCCGAGCTCGCCCTCACCGCGCACGCCTCGGGCTACAAGGTCGCGGTGGTCAGCCCCGCCGATGCCATGAACCGCTTCGCGGCGAATGCGCTTCTGAAGACCCTCGAGGAGCCCGCACCGCGCACGCTGCTGATCCTGGTGACCGCGCAGCCCTCGCGCCTGCCGGCGACCGTGCTCAGCCGCTGCCAGCGCCTCGCGCTCCCGGCGCCGACCCGCGCCGCGGCGCTGACCTGGCTGCACGAGGCCGCCGGGGAGGCGCCCTGGGCCGAGGCGCTCGGCGTGATCGGCGTGGCGCCGTTTCAGGTGCTGGGGATGGCGCCTGCGGAGATCGCCGCGGCCGGTCGCGACAGCCGCGAGAACCTGGAGGCGCTCGAGCGCTCGCAGGCCGACCCGGCCGCGACCGCCGAGCGCTGGGCGCGCGCGGAGCTGCCGCTGCGCCTGCTGTGCTTTGAGAATTGGCTCACAGAACGCATCCGGGGTGCTGCGGGCGAGGGGGCCTTTATGACAGAACTGCGTGCTGGCCCCCACTTGCCAGGGGGCCGTCCGGTCTTGAATATACGGGAGCTCTTCCGGCTGCTGGATGAGGTACGGGAACTCCGTGCCACGCTCGACGTCCCATTGAACCGGGGCGTGGCACTGGAAGATCTCTTCAGGCGGCTCGTGCCGGCGAGGGCAGGAGCAGGGGTAAGGGGCTAGAAGGAATGTCGGCACAGCCGGTACGCATCGACGGGGACAGGAATTTGCGCGCGGGCGGCAACAAACCGGGTCTTCTGACGCTCACCATCAAGGACAAGAGCGCCCTCTACCTTGCGTACATGCCTTTTGTGAAGAACGGCGGGCTGTTCATCCCCACCAACAGCAACTACCGCCTGGGCGATGAGGTGTTCATGCTCCTGAACCTCATGGGCGAGGATGAAAAACTCCCCGTGGCCGGGCGCGTGATCTGGGTGACCCCCAAGGGCGCGCAGGGCAACCAGGGCAAGCGCACCGCGGGCATCGGCGTGCAGTTCTCCGAGCAGGACCGCGGCCAGACGCAGAAGAAGATCGAGACCTATCTGGCCGGCGCCCTCTCGGGCGATAAGGCCACGCATACCATGTAGCCTCGGGCGGCTTGCGCGCCGCTGCGCCCTCAGGCGCCGATCAGTCCGACAACTCTCACGCATCCCGCTGCGGCAGGCGCCATGGCGGCCCGGCCTTAGTGACCGATCAGGCGCAATGACAGAGCTTTCCAGCCCGGGCTGTTCAGCAGCACAAGACCGGTGAACTGCAGAGACAGCGTCCACAGGGCGCCTGCGACATAGGCGGGGTGCAATCTGCCGCGCGTGGCGAGGTCATAGCCACCTAAGCCCCGCCTCAGAAGATCACTGCCCAGATACAGCCCGACGATCTCACCTGCGAGACTCTCGCCGAGCGGCGCGGCCACGAAGCCGTTGAGAAGCCGGGCGAACCCCGCGTCGCTGATATAGATGAGTCCGAGCAACATGAGGCGCTTGTGCGCCGCCGGCACGCGCGCAGCAGCAGACCAGCGCCGGTCAGCCCGGCGAAGGCGAGAATGTCGCTGAACTGCACGGCCAGAATTCCGGCGTGCGCCCCGTGGCCGCGAAGCGCGCGGCATCCACATGCAGCGCGGTCGCAGGTCCGAGCACCACCATCGCGGCGGCAAGACCCGCGCCCGCCATGCCCAGGCGCCGGTGCAGGTCCGCCCGCGCGTTGCGGATCAGCGCGACCTGCACGGTGAACAGCACCAGCCACGAAACCACATGAAAGTGCACGATCAGTGCAGTGCACGGCGAGAAGGTGGCGCGCGACCCCTTCGAGGCCGCGGCCCGGAAGCTCTCTCGCAGCCACCGCGCGCCAGGTTGCGCTGCAATGTCAGCTCGTCTGGCCGAGACGGCCGGCGCTTGGCTACAGTTGCGCCATGCGTGCCCTGGTCATCGTTCTTGCGGTCGTTGGTTTGTGGCTGGCCCTGCTGCCGCCTTTCTTCACCCACGGCGCCTGCGACGCTGAGTTCGCTGAGGCGACCGCCCTGCTCGAGCGCGCGCGCCCGCAGCTGCTCACCTTCAGCGCGGCGCGCTCGTTTCTCGCCGCCAGCGGCCTGCCGTTCCAGGTCCTGAGCGCCCAGACCTGTGAGGACGCACCGCCGCGCGAGGTGGAGGTCTGCGCGGGGGGCCCGGCGCTGCTTAGCGGCGTGCCGGTGAAGAACAGGGTGTGCCGCCTCTACCGCGATGACCGCACTCACCTGCAGCTCGGCTTCAACGAGTCCGGGCAGCTGGTCCGGATCGAGACCGACATGAAGCCCGCCCACTTTCTGAAGGTGCCCTTCACCGAAGTGCGGCTGGACTGGGCGCGTTAGAGGCGCCGCGCCTCGATGGTCACCTGCTGCAAGGGGGTGCGGGCGATGGCGGCGTGGCCGGGGTAGGCGTTTGCGCAAACGCCGGACCTGCAAGCGCGAGGAGAGTCCCGGGACGCAGGCGCCTGAAGGTGGACAGCGCTGCCATGAGGCCGATGCTAGCCGGCAGGTCCTTCGGGATACGACCGCCCGGGGGCGTGTCTGACAATTCTTCGCCCGCCAGAGCGCGCCGGGCGCCGGGGCGGGGGAGCCCTAAGGCTTGTCGGCGCCGCCGCGGGCGAGCGTCAGTCCCGCCCCGTTGCCGAGGCCGCCCTTGAGCACGTAGGCGTCGAAGCCGCGCTCGACCAGGATGTACGCGGCCGCGGAGCTGCGCCGTCCGGTGTCGCAGTAGACAATGTAGGGCTTGTTGCGGTCGAGGGTCGAGAGCTTCAGGCGGATCAGATAGAGCGGCACGTTGAGCGCGCCGTCGATGCTGAGGTTCTGGTGCTCGCTCGGCAGGCGCACGTCCAGAAACCGGCCGCCCCGCTCGATCACCTTGCGCGCCTGATCCGGTGTCACCCACTGCAGCAGCGGCTCGTTCATGAGCTCGCGGAAGTCCTGCTTGTTCAGGCGCATGAGCACGCCATCGGTCGCCATGGTGACGGTGGCATTGCGCTTGGCCTCGGCGATGAGCGCCTCCTCGCCGAAGGAGTCCCCGACGCCGAGCTCGGCGAGCTTGATGCCCTCGCGGCTCAGGGGCGTCTCGCGGGTCACCGCGCACTTGCCCTGCACGATGATGTAGAAGTAGTCGCCCTCATCGCCCTGCTTGATCACCACCTCGCCGGCGCGGCACGGAACGCGCTGCAGGCGCTGGAAGATCGCCTGGATGTTGGCGGGCGGGATGCGGTGGAAGGCATTGGTCTGCAGCAGCGTCGTCATCCAGTCATCGGAGCCGGCGCCGGCGAGCTGCGCCTGCAGCTCCTCGACTTCGTAGGAGCCGGTCTGGTCCCACGTGATCATGACGTCGAGCAGGTCGCTGTCGATCGAGAGGTAGCTGACATCGTCGATGGCGCGCACCGTGCAGCGCCGCGGCAGACTCGGGAAGAGGGGATTGCGCGCCTCGGGCGTACCGCCCTTGACGGTCGCGATCACGCGGTCGTTCTCGAGCGCCTCGAGGCGGCCGTTGACCAGCCACAGCGTGCGCTTGTCGGTGTCACCCTGGCTGAAGAGCGCGCGGCCGCGCGAGAGCGCCTTGACGCTCACTTTCTTGGCCAGCGCCACCAGGTTCTCGCGCTTCATGCCATCCAGCGGCGCGAACCTCTGCAGCACCTGAACCGTGGCGGCCTGCTCCTCGGACATGTCTTTCTGGCGGCTTGCTAAATCGGGTCTAACGTTCCGGAATCTAAAACAATTACAGCCGCCCTGCCGAAGCGGGACGACACAGCCGATGGTAGCACAGGGTTTTTGGCGCGCCGGACGCCGGTCACGCTTTTCCGGGGCCGGTGAGGGCGCTCCAGCCCGCATCCGGCGTAAAGCGTGCACCGTGTCGCGCCGCGAGTTCGCCGAGTCGCGCCACCACCTCCGCCACCCCCCGGGAGCGCGCGTAAGTGAGAGGTCCGCCACGGAACGGGGCGAAACCGGCCCCGAAGATCACCGCCGCATCGGCAAGGTCGGCATCGGCCACGACCTGCTCGCGCACGCACGCGACGCACTCGTTCACGAGCGTCAGGATCAGCCGGTCGGTGAGGTCGGCGGGTGCCGCCGGCGCAGGTCCGGCGGCCTTAACGGGCTTGCCGTCACGCCAGGCGTAGAAGCCCGCGCCGCTCTTGCGGCCGAGCTTCTTGGCCGCGATCAGCTCGCTCAGGCGCGCGATCTCGGTCACGGGACGTTTCAGCTGCGCGGCGATGAGCTCACCGACGTGCGCGGCGACATCGAGCCCGACCACGTCGATGAGCTCGATCGGTCCCATCGGCATGCCGAACTGCACCGCGCACTGATCGATGCTCTCCAGCGCCACCCCCTCCTGGGCGGCCAGCATCGCCTCGTACATGTAGGGGGTGAGCACGCGGTTCACCATGAACCCCGGGGCGCTCTTGCACGGCACGGGAAGCTTGTCGATGCGGCGCGCAAAGCCGGTCGCCGCCTGGACCGCGCCGGCATCGGTGTTGGCGGCGTGCACCACCTCGATGAGCGGCATCTGCGGCACGGGATTGAAGAAGTGCAGGCCGACCAGGCGCGCGGGGTTTGCAAGCTTCGCGCTCAGCGGCTCGAGCATGATGCTCGAGGTGTTGGTGGCAAGCAGCGCCGTGGCCTTCAGGCGCGGCTCGAGCTGCGCATAGAGCGCCTGCTTGGCCTCGAGGTTCTCGTAGATCGCCTCGATCACCACATCGGCGCCGGGCACCCCGGCACCTTCGACGTCGGCGCGCAGCCGCGCTGCGACTTGGGCGCGCTCCGTCGGATCCTTCACGCGCTTCTCAAACAGCTCCGCGGCGCGCTTGAGCGCCGGCTCGATGAATTCGGCGCTGCGGTCCTGCAGGGTCACGGTGAAGCCGCGCAGCGCCGACCAGGCGGCGATGTCCCCGCCCATGACGCCCGCGCCGACCACGTGCACGTGGCTGAAGTCGCGGGCCGCCTTGCCGCCGGAGGCCTTGAGCCGGTCCTGCAGGAAGAACACGCGCACGAGATTGCGCGAAGTCTCGGTGAGGAACAGGTGCGCCATCGAGCGCGCCTCGGCCTCGTAGGCCTGAGGTCCGTGCGCGCCGTGGCGCAGCCACAGATCGATGATCGCGTAGGGTGCCGGGTAATGAGCGCGCGGCGCGCGCCGCGCGACCTGCGCGGTAAGGGGCTTTCTCAGGAACGGCCGCACCGGCGCGCTCGACAGGAGCCGCTCGCTGAGCGGCGGGCGGTGCTTGGGCGGCGGACTCAGGATGAGCGCCCGCGCCGTCTCACGCAGTGCGCTCTCGGGAACGAGGCGGTCGATGAGACCCAGCTTCAGCGCCTTCGCGGCGCGCACGGGGCGCCCGGTGAGCATCAGCTCCATGGCCGCCCGTACGCCGATCAGGCGCACGGTGCGCACCGTGCCGCCAAAGCCCGGGTGCAGTCCCAGCTGCACCTCCGGCAGCCCGAGCGACAGGCGCGCATCCTCGACGCCCACCCGGTAACGGCAGGCAAGCGCGGTCTCAAGACCACCGCCGAGAGCAAAGCCGTGGATGGCCGCGACCGTCGGACAGGGCAGGGCCTCCAAGCGGTCGAAGACCTCCTGGCCGCGGCGGATGAGTGTGTACCCTTCCGCCTCGTCGCGGATGGCGGTGAATTCCCTGATGTCGGCACCGGCGATGAAACCGCTCTTTTTGGCAGAGAGGAGCACGAGACCGCGGGGCCGCTCGCGCTCGAAGCGCGCAAGGTGCTCATTCAGCTCGGCGAGCACGGCGGCCGAGAGCACGTTGGCCGAGGTGCCGGGCTTGTCCAGGGTGAGCCAGGCGATGCCCTCGGCATCGCGCGTGAGCTGCCAGGCGGGGGCGGCGGGATCGGTCATGGCGTGGAACTCCAGGCGTGCAGGGCGGTGCTCAGGCGGCGCTCGCGCGTCCGCGGGCCGCTCCCGGGCGCACCTCGAAGTCGCACACCAGCGGGCGGTGGTCCGAGAAGCGCACGTCCGGGACACGGAAATCGGTGACCTCGATGCCCTCGCTCACCAGCACGAAGTCGAGCTCGATGCGCGGTGTGCGCGCCGGAAAGGACGGCAGTCCCGCGGTGTTGGCGCTGCGCAGGCCCGCGGCGCGCATGAACAGGTAGATCTCGTGCGTGCCCCAGAAGGTGTTGAAGTCGCCGGCGACGATCACCGGCTTCGCGGACTGCACGATGAGGTCATGGAGCGAGCGCAGCTGGTACTGGCGGTGGCGGAACTTGACCGACAGGTGCACCAGGAACACGCACACGTCCGAGAGCTCGAGCTCGATGATCAGGCGCTTGATGCCGGTGTCGAAGTAGTGGAAGCGCTCCCCGTGCACGGTCGGGGCGGACAGGAACGCGTTGCCCTGCTTGCGCACGATGGGCATGAACTGGTTGAGCGAGTCGGCGCCGTACTTGGTCTGGTAGGTCGAGTAGTGACCGAGCTCGCGCGCGATGTGATCGGCCTGGTTCAGCATGCCGGTGCGGATCGAGCCGGTGTCGACCTCGATCAGGCCCACCACGTCGGGATGCTCGTCGCGGATGAAGGAGGTGATCCCGCCCAGCACCTTCTTGTTGCTGCGCAGGTAGCCCGCGCCCGGCAGAGGCAGGTGGAAAGCAGGTCCGGTGCCGGTGGCATAGCGGATGTTGTAGACGAGCAGTCGCACCGGATGCGCAAGGAGTCCGCGTGGCAGTTCTTGAATGGCAAAGGAGTGATTCTAGCGTGTGCCGCGCCTTAAGGTGTCGGTGCGCCACCGACATTCGCCCCTGCAGGCGCAGCCGCGCCACCGCTCGTCGGGTGCGCGGCACGGCCGAGTTCCCGCAAAGGCGCGCTTGTGCCAGACTGCCCGATGTGTCGCAGGCCAATCCCATCCGGCTGTTCATCACCCACGCGTGGGAGCTGAGTGACGATTATCTGCGGGTCTTTGAGTACCTCGAGAGCGCGCGCAACTTCTTTTATAAAAACTTCAGCACACCCGATAAGCCGGTCACCGGCGACCGCGAGGTGCTGCGCGAGGACCTCAGGCGCCAGATCCAGCCGGTAGAGTGCGTGATCGCCCTCTCCAGCCTCTACGATGCCCACAAGGACCTGCTGACTTTCGAGCTGCTGTACGCGCAGGCGAGCAAGAAGCCGGTGGTCCTCATGCGTCCGTTCGGAGTCAGCAAGGAGCCTCCCAAGGCGATCCTCGATCTGGCCAACGAGACGGTGCAGTGGGACGAGCGGGCGCTGGTGGATGCGATCCGCACTCACGCCCGGCAGGAGAAGACCGGGCGCTGGGATACGATCGAGTTCAAACTCGACTAGCGCTGCGCGCTCAGCCCTCGTGGGCGTAGAGCGAGATCACCTGCGGCACGGCTTTCTTGGCCCGGGTCCCCGTGAGCAGCGTACTGACCGCGGCGGCCTCGGTAGCTGCGACGCTGTGCGTCGCCTCGCGCACGAAATCCCCGTAGAGACGCACCACGCTGCAGGCGAGCGCATCGGCCTCGGGCGCGGAGAGCTTGCGCACGGTGGCGCGCACGGCGTCCTCGCCGGGCTGCGGCCGCTCGCGCGTGAGTGCCTCGTGACAGGCGCGGAACTGTGCGCGCAGGGCATCGGGCAGCTCCTCGCTGTTGATCTGCGCGAGGTGATTGCGGAAGGCGTCGGTGAGACGGTCCTTGATCGAGCCGGAGCGCGCAAGCGCGAGGGCTGCGGCTTCCAGTTGTTCCCACGTAGTGTTCATCACTACAACCTCGGTGACGCCTCGGTCGGTGGGGCCGGTGCGAGCTCGCACGACGGCGGCGTCGGTTAGTTCTTCTTATCCGGTGACAGGGAAATTCAAGCCCGCACAAGCGGCTGCGCGGGAAATATAGCGCACGCATTAAGAAAAGACACGCCGCGGGGGGCGACAGGCGCGGATTTGCTGCCGCAAGACCGATTCAGCGCATACCTGTCGAGATAAGCACTGTAACCTTATGAAATATAAGTCTAATTACCCCAGCAATACGGGGCGGTCTGCGTCGCGCCGTTGGTCACGAACTGCGAGCCGACGGAATCGACGCCGAAGGACATGCACTGCGTATCGTTGGCCTGAGTGCCCACCGGATCGGCCTGGATGTAGTAGGAAGGGCCGGGGACGCCATTCGGGCCGCAGTTCGCGTTGAGGGCGCAGACCGTCACCGTGACCGTGTAGTAACCGCTGCCGACCCCGATCGGCCACCCGGCACCGCTGTAGCCCAGATCCGATGGGGTCGCAGAGTAGTTCGCTCCGGCAACGCTCGTGCTGAAGTAACGCTCCTCACGCCCGGCCAGATCGAGAAGCGCCGTCTTCGCCTCTACCCGCCGCGACTGACGGACCTGCGACATGTAGGAGGGGACCGCGATCGAGACCAGGATCGTGGCGATCACCACCACCACCATGAGCTCGATCAGGGTCATGCCGCGCGCATGGCGGGGGGATTGCATGTTCATGGTCATCCTTCCGGGGAGCGTCCGCTTAGCGCAGCTCGATCCAGGCGATGCGCTTACCAATGGTATTGGGCGGCAGGTTCAGGCCCAGCGTACCGCCCTGGAGCACATTGCTTGAGGTCGAGCCATTCACCGTGCCCTCGACCTGGTTGGTCTCGTACACCAGGTACTGGGTACCCGTGGTGTTGGTGGTCACGAACGAGCTGCCGGTGGCGTTGGTCTGCATGGCGACCGCGGTCGGGTCCTGGTAGGGGGCCGAGAACACGGTATTGCCGCTGGCATTGAGCGCCGCCTGCTCGGCGGGGGGCAGGAACACCGAGGCAAACGCGCCGCCGGTCATCGCCTGCACGACGTAGGTGAAGCCGATGTCGCTGTTGTTCGAGCAGGAGGTCGGCAGGTTCACCGCCGGCACGATGGTGTTCACCGTCAGAGCCTGGGCGACCAGCTCAGGGCTATAGATCACCTGCTCCTGGCCGCCCGGGAGGTTGAAGTACCAGCCGTACTGGCGCGCACTCTGGCCGGGGCAGTTGCCCGTCCAGCAGATGCTCGCATTGGCCGTGATGTCGCGGTTCTGGTAGGTCGTCTGGTTGGCTGCGTCGTAGTAGCTGGTGACCGTCACGGTCTGCGCCTGCAGGTTGGCGCTGGTGAGCGTGGTCAGGCCCGCCTGCGCCTGTGTGAGGCCGGCATACTGCGCCGTAGAGACGCCGTCCCAGCCCTGCGGATGGCCGCTGCCGGGGCCAAGGCGGCCACCGTCGGTGGCGGTGACGTTCCAGTCCCAGACCCCGTAGAGGCTCTGCGTACCGGTGGCGTAAGTCGCCGCGGAGGCGTTGGTGATCCCGACCTTCTGGCCGGTGCCGAACAGCACCATCAGCTGCTGGACCATGCCGGGTGAGGGCGCACCGGAGGCCACCACGAGCTGAGTCGTGATGGGCTGGCCGCCGGTCTGGAACAGCGGCCCCGGGGTGACCGTCCAGTTCGCCTCGCTCGGATCGGTGACATCGAAGCGCCAGACGTTGCCCTGCAGGTCACCGGCGTAGATGTAGTCGGTGATGTGGTCACCGTCGAGATCCGCAGGCGTTGTGAAGGTAATGCCGTTCGGGCTAGCCGCGCTGCCGACACCGGTGCTCAGGTAGTAGATGCTCGCGTTCTTGAGCCCCGTGGTCGGGTCGAGCACCATGATGAAGATGCCGGCATCACCGTTGGCACTGCCCAGGCCGTTGCCGAAGATGACCGCCCAGCGGCCATCGTGCATGCGGCGCACCTGCGGCGTGCCGAAGGTGCTGCCGAGGCTGCCGCCGCAACCTGAGTTGCCCACGCAGGTGATGCTGGTGTTGGTCCACTCACCCTGCACCAGGCTTGCGGCGTTGCTCTCGGCAAAGGTGGTCGGGTTGGTGATGTCGAGCGCGAACATCGCCGCACCACCGGCGCCCAGGCCGCTCACCAGCAGGCTGTGCCACTGGTTGTTGTAGAACACGTCCCCGGCGCCCGGCGTCGCGTTGACGTAGTACTGATGGCCGTACTGCGGGTTCGAGTAATCGATCGGCACGTTGTTCAGCTGGGTAAGCGGGTTCGACAGATCCGGATGGATCAGGTTGGCCGCGGTGCCGGCGATCGTCGCGCCCGGCATGTACGCCAGCAGCTCAAGACCGTCGTTGTTGGTGAAGCAGCTCGGCAACGGCGTGGTCGCGCAGGCGCCGGTGCCGTTGTAGGTGCCGCTGCGGAAGGCGTGCAGCAGGCCGTCATTGGCGCCGACGTACACCACCTGCTGACGGTTCGCCTCGGCGGTGACGAAGGCAGAGTAGCTCTGCGCGCCGCTCCCGTTCTCCGGATTCGTCGCCGTCGTATTGATGCGGTCCGTCCAGGTCGCGCCGTAAGGCGCTCCGGGGATACCCACCCAGATCGGGCTCGAGTCCATGACGTCAGCGAGGATGCTCGAGCGGCGCCGGAACTCGCCGGTACCGGCACTGTTGATCTCATTGGTGCGGTCGCCGCGCAGGTAGTTCAGGCGGTCGCTCGCCTGGTAGCTCGAGGGGTAGCCCTGAATCGAGTCACCGAGGGTAAGCGCCTGCTGCTGCGCGGCCGTGAGGTTGCCGTACTGGAAGGCGGTGCCGCTGCTGCCGTTCCAGGTCATGATCTGCCGCGCCCCCGCGGTCGAGGGGCTGTTGGGTGTCTGCGCGGCGATCGGGCCCGAGGTACCTGTGGTCGAGCAGGTGGTGCCGGAAGGCACGCCGCTGAGCGTGCAGGAGGCGTCCCAGTTCGGAGTCGGGGCGATCGTGATGTTGCCGTACGAGTCGTACTCGAGGCTGCTCGCCGTCACCCGTCCGGTCCAGCCGTTGCTCGGGTTGTAGTAGGCGAAGTACGCCTGCACACCGGTCTCGAGCTTCGCGGACTGCTTCTCGCTCGCGCCCGCGGAGGCGGACGCGGAGGTCGCAGGATCCGCGCGGAAGCACAGGATCTCGTGGATGTTCGAGCTGCCACCGGTCGAGCCGGCGAAGCCGAACAGGAAGTTCGCCGGCAGCGGGCCATTGGCGGTGGTGATGTTCTGCTTGGTCAGCACCGCCGTCCAGGCGCCGCAGCCGGTCGAGGGGCACAGAGAGTAGGACAGGCTCAGGAGCCCGTTCTGGGTGATCTTCAGCTGGTAGTAGATCGGCGTCGCCCCGGCGCGGGTCGTCGCGCTCTCATTGGCGAT
The DNA here is from genome assembly GCA_963825385.1 of uncultured Pseudomonadota bacterium. Taxonomy (GTDB): domain Bacteria; phylum Pseudomonadota; class Gammaproteobacteria; order Steroidobacterales; family Steroidobacteraceae; genus 13-2-20CM-66-19. The sequence continues at coordinate 1,800,764 of CAWGSX010000003.1, forward strand.
CTTGGTGGTCGTCGGCAGCACGGTGTAGCCGCCGGGCAGCGCGCCGTAGTCGAGGATGCCGGCCGTGTTGGCCGGGTTGGTGAGCGCCGTCAGGCCCGCGTTGGTCGGCGAGCTCGGCGTGGAGTAATTGTACAGCGTGCCGTACCGGCAGGTGTTCTGTACGGAGTAGTACCAGTCGGGCCGGTTGCTGGTCGCCGCGACCGTCTTCGGGCCGGTGCCCGTGGCACCGATGGTCTGCGGCGAGCTGGCGCTGGCACTGATCGTCTGTGGCGTCGTGGCAGTAGGCGTGGCGGTGGTCGGGCTCTTGGTCGCGCCGAGCGCGTTCGTGCACAGCCCCGTGGTGGAGTTCCAGGTGTAACCCGAAGTGCTGCAGATCTCGCACTTATTGTTGGCCGGGTTGTAGGTGCCGGTGGCGCAGGTCTCGCACTTGTTGGCGCTGGAGTTGTAGGTGCCCGTGGCACAGGTCTGCGTCAGACAGTTGTTCGGGCTGGACTGGTAGGTGTCACCCGTGGGGCATGCCTCGCACTGCCCCGTGGTCGAGTTGTACGTGCCGGTCGAGCAGGTCTTGGTCAGACAGTTGTTCGGGCTCGACTGGTAGGTGTCCCCGGTCGGGCAGCTCTCGCACTGGCCGGTGGTGCTGTTGTACGTGCCGCTCGTGCAGCTCTGGGTGAGACAGTTGTTCGGACCCGACTGATAGGTATCACCGGTCGGGCAGGTCATGCACGAGTTGGTGCTCGAGTTGTAGACGCCTCCGTTGATGTTGCAGGAGGTCAGGAGCGAGGCGGGGTAGTAGGGTAGGGACGCGTTGTTCGGATTGGTGCCGTAGGCCGCGTTCAGGGCGGTGAATGAGATCGAGCCTGCGCCGCGCAGGCCGATGCGCCCCGGCTGGTAGCCGCCGCCCGAGGCGGTGTTGTCACCGGAGGCGGTCGTGCCGGTCTCGCTCAGGGTATTGGTGGTTCCGTTGAGGAAGTTGCCGTACTCGTCGATCCCCAGGCCCACGTAGCCACCGTTCAGGCCGTTATACGGCACGTTCGAGTTCGAGCAGCTGTAGCCCAAGCTGCCACCCCAGGAGCCGAGGCCGTTGCCATCGCCGGCCGCCTGGCCGGTGATGGTGCTGGTGACGAGCTTGGAGGCATCCATGAGGAAGAAGCTGATGCCGTCGGCCCCGTCGCTGCCGCCACCGCCGGAGTTACCAAGATAGGTCACCGTCTTGAAAGTGATCGAGACGCCCTGCCCGGTGGGGAACGGCGCAGTCGAGACGATGCCGCCGTTCTCGCTGTAGCCATACGGGTAGCCGTTGGTGAAGCGCAGCGCGCCGCTGCCCGAAGGATCCGGGAAGCTGCCGTTGTAGCCACCGACCAGGACCTCGCCGCTGGTCTTGTTGTAGTAGCTGCTGGCGATCGTGGTGCAGCCCGGGACCGCTCCAGCGCCGCTGCTCGGCTCGACGCCCGTCGAACTGCCGGCAGTCAGGCAGGCGCCGTTGAAGAACCACCAGGAATTGGTGGTAGTGGGCTTGGTGAAATCCTCGCTGATGGAGGTCTGCGCTCCGGCCGCGAAGGGCAGGATAAGCGCGACGATGCCGGCGAGGAACTTGAGAATGCTATTGCGGTTCATCACAAACCACCTCGATTAACGACGCCCTGCTGGACCTCGTAGAAACTTTCGACAATCGCGACCGTGGTGGACGCGCTGCCGTACCCGTAAGCATCAACCTGATAGGCCTCGCCCGAGCCGTCCGCGGAGGTGCCGCGGTCGGTGATCCAGAAAGCGGGCGTGGCGAAATAGGGGGGATTGGTGTTGTTGGCCGACACCGTATTGCCGAACACCATGTTGTCCGGTGCGTAGGTAACCTGCGTGGCCCAGGGAATCGCAGCGATGGCCGCGCCCACCGAGCCGTAGATCTGCTGCGGCGTCTGGTTGCAGATCTGGCCCTGGGTCGGGCTTGCCGCCAGTGAGGCGGTGCAGGCGATGGCACCATTCGCCGTATTGCCGTTCTGCAGCAGCCACCATTCCCCGTACTGCTGGGCGGTGGTCGCGGCGTGCAGCGCGCGCTCTTTCTCGCGCAGGTTGCCGGCGATCTTTTCCTGCGTGCCGAAGCTGCGGAACATGCTCAGCGCCAAAATGGTGATGATGACGAGCAGCAACATGCTCGTGACCAGGGCCACGCCTCGCTGGCGGCGCTTCAGGTGCCGGGGGCTCACGTGTGCACTCCCGCGCGCGACATGACCTCGATCACGCGCTCGACCGTGATCAGCGGCGGCTGGCCGGGCTGACCCTGCATCGGGTTGACGAAAGTCAGCACCATGCGCACGGCATTGATGTTGGTGAAATCCTGGTTATTCATGTTGTCCCAGGTGACGTAGGTGTCGACGTTGTAATCGGCATTGGGGTTGACGCGATTCACGCCGTAATAGACGGCCATCGCGGCGACACCCGTGACCAGGGGCACCTGCGGTCCGTTGTTCACCTGGCACTGCAGGGTGTTCCCCGCCAGGGAGAAGGTAATCGTGTACTCGGTGGGGCCGGCCGGCACCGAGGTGTCCGTGCCGTCGCACAGAATCGGCCCGTAGTCCTTTTCGGTCCAGAAGCGCGTGGCGATGGTGTCCTGGGCGGCGGAATCGGCCACGCCGGTCACGTGGCTGCCGGCAAAGGCGGAGCCGGACTGGAAGGCACCCAGTACCCCGAAATTCGCACTGGAATAGGCCTGCGGATCAGGGAAATATCCGCCGGCCTGGATGGCATCCGTCAGTACCGTCATGGCGAAGCGCTGCTCATCCTGCAGCAGCGAGATGGCGGTCTGGCTCTGGTTGGCCTGGCGCACGTTCTGCACGATGGTCACCAGTCCGCCGAGCAGGAACAGCGCGATAGCCACCGTCACCATCAGCTCGACGAGTGTGAAGCCGCGCTGCGCGCGCGGGCCCTGGCGATGCATGTTGCTTACGGCGTTCATGGCTCGACGTACAGCGTGAAGGTGGGAATCTCGTTGGTGCTCTGGCCGGGAGCGGCGTGCTCCTGAGCCGCCTCCTGCGCGTTCATGGCGACCGCCTTCTCCGTCCAGGTGATCTGCACGGTGCAGGTCACGGGGGCCTGGATGCCCACCGCAACCTGCGGGCATTGCACGGTGGCGGTCGGATTGGGGAGCTGCAGGGAGACCGAATTGGTCCACCAGCGCGCGAGGTCGTAGGCCGCAAGCTGCACCGGCGTGCACATGGAATTCTGCGACCCGTCACCGACGCAGGCCGCGCTCCCGCCCGCAACCGCGACGTCAGCGGCCGTCGCGGCCTGCAGTGCCCCGTCGCCCGTGACGGTTACGACCGCGGGGCTCCCGGCGACGATCGAGGCGGTGACCGTCGTGGTCAGGTTGCCCCAGTAGTTGCGGTTCGAGTGCAGGGCTGAGGCGATGCTCGCGGCCTCGATCGCCGCCAGCGAGCGCTGCCGGGACATGCTCGAGTTCGAAAGCGACATCGCCTGCATCTTGGCGATGCCGAGCAGGCCGATGCAGATGATCACCACGGCCACCATCACCTCGACGAGGCTGAAGCCGAGCTGTCCGGAATGCCTGGAGTGGTTGCGCTTCATTAGCAGGTCGCCGGGTTGCCGACGCGTGTCTGGGCCTGTGCCATGCCGACCGGGTAAAGGATCAGGCAGCGCGTGTAGGCGTTGTTCAAGGTGCTTTCCTGGAGCAGGAACTTGGTCTGGTTGAGACCTGCCGAAGTGCTCGCAAAGCCTTCGCGGTTATAGAGCACGGCCGTTACGCCGTTACCGGAATCAAACGTGTCCGGAGTCGTGCCACTGAAGGCGTTACGGGCCTTAACGATGCGCTCACCGGGATCGACGGTCGCATTGGCATTCGGGTCGGAGAAGACGATCCAGCCGACATTCCACTCGGTCCCGCCCGTGCACCCGGTGCCGTTTGCCGAGGGGCATACCGTAACCGTGACGCCTTCCTTGAGGGCCTCTTCCCGTGCGAGCTGCAGGTCGCCCACCAGATCGTTGAGCTCCGCCGACAACCGGTACGAGGTCGTGAGGTACTTGTACGAGGGGATGGCAATGCCGAGCAGGATCGCGACGATGGCGGTCACGACCATCAGCTCGGTCAGAGTGAAGCCCTTTTGGTACCTGTTCATGGCGAGCGAATGTACGCGAGCCGCAACACCCGGAAAGTGGTACTGCGTCACATGAGCCCGCCGGCCCGATAAGCGGCCCCTGCGGCGGTACGGACGGTCGCGCTGGCTGCACATAACGCCGCGGAAAGCGTCACATTCCCGCAACGGCGGCCCCCATACCGGGCGGCGCCTTCCTTTTAGATGGAGCGAAGGCGGGGGCTTGAACCCCGCGTCAGCGCTCACCGACGCGGCAGCAGAGCGTGCGCCGCTGAAGAAGCGGCTGCGATCCTGCGAGGGTGTCGCCTCCCCGTGAACCGAATGTGGAGGGTAATGACATGGACAGCAAACTCGACGGTCTGCGCGTGGCGATTCTGGCGACCGACGGATTCGAGCAGAGCGAGCTCCTCGAGCCTCGCAAGGCGCTGGAGGCGGCCGGCGCCGAGACCGAGGTCGTCTCGCCCAAGGACGGCGCCATCAAAGGCTGGAACCACAAGGACTGGGGCCAGTCGGTCACGGTCGACCGCAGGCTCGATGCAGTGGAGGCGGATGACTATGACGCCCTGGTATTGCCCGGGGGCGTGATGAACCCCGACGCCCTGCGCATGCAGCCGCAGGCGGTGGAATTCGTGGAGGCCTTCTTTGCCGCCGGCAAGCCGGTCGCGGCGATCTGTCACGGGCCGTGGACGGTGGTTGAGAGCGACAATGCCGAAGGCTACCGCATGACTTCCTGGCCCTCGCTCAAGACCGATATCCGCAACGCCGGCGGCGAATGGGTGGACGAGGAGGTGGTGGTCGACGACAACCTGGTCACGAGCCGCAAGCCCGATGACTTGCCGGCATTCAACCGCGAGATGCTCAAGCTCTTCGGGCAGCACCATGCCGGCAAGCGCGAACCGCTCGGTACGCAACGCCCCGGACAGGACCCCGCGCTGCGCAGCTAGGTGACGGCCGGCCCCGTACGCCCTAGGCTTCATCACTTCGGGTCCGCAGCTTTCCGGGAACGGCGATGACCGATAAGTGGGGAGCCGACGGCGTACGGGTCGTGCGTGGCGTGCAGCTGGAAGCCGCGCGGCGCGATCCGGGTGGCACCGGTCGCGTGACCGCCGGTCACTTTACGGGCAGCGGTGGAGACAAGACCTGGATGGGCGGGGTGCGCCTCGGCCCCGCGCAGTGCACCGGGCCCCACCACCATGGCCGTCACGAGTTCGCGCTCTTGGTAATGCGGGGCCACACCGAGCTGCGCTGGGGCGTCTGCCTTGAATACGTGGCGGAGGCAGGGCCGGGATATTTCGCCTTCTTCCGGCCGTTCGTGCTCATCAGGAGCGAAATCTCCGCCCGACCGAGCCGGTGGACTCACTCGTGGTGCGCAGCGACGCTGAGCCCATAGCCATACCGCTCGATCTGGACGTGACGGAGCACCTCACCGCGCGGCAGATGACGCCCGCGCCGTTCCCGAAGGCGCGTTCCGCAGCGTGGCCGCGGTCTGCGCCAGACGCTGCACCGCGTTCCGGGAGGCAAGGTGCGCCGCAGGGGGGTGCCGAGGCGCAATCTGTCGGCCATGCGCCAGCGGGACAGACCCCGCCGACACTGCCTTTCGGCGAAACTCACCGGGCGCACGCCACCGTTTCCGCTTCATCCGCGCGCGCGCGCAGACTTTACTCGCTCGAGCAGTGGCCCAGACAACGCCGCCGTCGCACCGGCGGCAAGTGAGGTAGTCATGAGATCCGGCATTTCTCTCGTGCTGCTAGCCGCCTTGTCCGTGAGCGCGTGGGCGGATGAGATGAAGGAACCCCGCACGCTCGGCAACACGGCGGTCATGCACCTGTATTACTACGCACCTAAGACCCTCGAGGTGACGTACGTGGATTCGTATCTGTTCAAGGACGAAAGCGCGTGCAAGGAGGCGATCCCCAAGGCGCTGCAGATCGCCACGCCGTTCGCGAGCGAGGGAGACATGGTCAGCGCCTCCTGCGTAGGCATGACCCCGCCGAAGGCGATCACCGACCCTGACCAGGATTTACCGGGCAACAGCAGCGTGCTGTAAGGGCAGCACCGTGCGCGGCGACCGTTAGCGTCGCGGCGCTCTCAGTGTTAGAGCTGAGCCCTCGGCGCGCAGCGTAACCTGTGCCATCATCTGGGGGTGACTCCGGAAATCCGCGCCTTTGAATTTGCCCTCGGGCTGTTCTCGGTCCTGATTGGCCTGTCGGTTGCCGACGTCGCGACCAGCTTCCATCGGCTGGTGCGCAATGCGGACCACGTCCGTTGGGATCCACTGACGCTCCTCGCCGCGCTGTTCGCGCTGGTGATGACGGTGGGGATGTGGTTCGACCTGTGGGGCATCCGTAACGCGACCTCGGTGCGCCACTTCCTGCTCTACCTGGCACTGGTCGGGGCCTTCTTCGTGTTGTTCCTCATCGCCGCCTCCAGCCTCCCGGATGAGGCGGCAGGGGACGTCGACCTGCGGGCCTTCTACGCGGGCAACCGCCGCTACTTCTGGCTGCTGGTCACCGTCTTTGAGGTGGTCTATGTGGCACTGGGCGCGTTCTTTTTGTCGGCCACCCCCGGGCACCTCCCCAATCCAATCCTCGCCATGATCGGTACGCAGTGGACGCTCCTGGTCCTGATCCCCGTCACCCTGGCCTGTGTACACGCGCGCTGGGTCCACTACGGGGGCGTAATCGTGCTCTTTGGCGTCGAGTTCTGGCACTACGCCCGCTATTCGATCAATTGATTGCTGCCGGGCGTCTCACTATCTCTCCTGCAGGATGGGGATGGATCGCCACGAGTCCATAATGGGCGCAACAGGGCCCCATGCAGTCAGCGACCGGGCAGGGCAGCCAGTTCATGTCGGTTAGTGCGCAGACAGATTCGAGCCGCGAGCGCCGCTCTTTGGGGGTGAGCGCACTGATCGCTTTTGCCCGCGCGACGCTGGTGTTCGCGACCATCCTGGCAGTAGGCATGATTGGCGTCGCACCGCCCAACTGGGCCGGCCGGGTTGCCATCTGGATGCTCGGCAGCGGTATCGCTCTGGCAGCCGTCGCACGCTGGGGCACACTGCAGATTCTGCCGGTGTACTGCGCCGAGGTGGTGATCGACGTGCTCTACCGGCGCGCCCCGCTACCGGCGCTCATTGCCGGCGTGGGCCTGCCCGCCGGGGTGCTGTTGTCGCTATGGCTCCTGCGGCGCTGGCGTTTCGACCTGCGCTTCGAGCGCAGCCGGGATATGCCGGTATTCACTGCAGCGGCACTCATCGGGATGGCGATCCCGGCGGCCGTCGGCGTTGCGGTGTATTCCACCTTCTACGCCATCGATCCGATCGACAATACACCCTGGACCTTCATCGACTTCGTCCGCTGGTGGCTTAACGACGTTCTGGGTGTGCTGCTGCTCGGGCCCTTCCTGGTGGCGCTGCGCCGCAAAAGCCTGGAGCCATTGAGCGAGCAACCGCTGTCCGCGCTCGCCTGCGCATTGGTGCTGGTGGGGCTGGTTGCCGCCATGGTTGTCGTTCCGCCGCTGGTGTCTCCTGCAGAGGTCGCGCGTCCGCCGATACAGCTGGCCTCGACGCTGATGGTGGTCATAGTCGTGCTGCGCTTCGGACTGGTTCCGGGCAGCGCCGCCGGCCTGCTGCTGTCTGCCACGGCGATGTGCTGTCTCGCCCTGGACATCGGGATCTTTCAAGGTATAGACCGGCTGCGGGGCATCGTCGGACTGTGGACCTACCTTACCGCCGTAAGCCTTCCGCCCCTGCTGCTGACCTGGCTTATCGCCGCGCAACGCCGCCTCGAGCGGCGCTATGTACAGGTTTTCGAGACCTGCCCGCAGCCCCTGTGGGTGCACGACCGTGCAACGCAGCGCTTTCTGATGGTAAACGCCGCTGCCCAGCGCCAATACGGTTACAGCCGCGCGCAATTCCTCGAGTCGACCATCGAGCTGCTCGCCCCGCGAACTGAGGAACTGACTCTCGCCACGATGCTGACGCCGGACGCTGCGCAACCGCTGGCTGTCCGGCATCGGACCTGCGACGGCAGGGACCTCGACGTCGAGGCGTGGGCGCGACTCATCGATTACGAGGGTCAGCCGGCGTGGCTCGTGTTCGCATTCGATGTTTCGGAGCGCAAGGCGCTCGAAGGCGCACTGGTCAACGCGGTCTCAAGCGAGCAACGCCGCCTCGGTCAGGATCTGCACGATGGCCTCGCTCAGGACCTGACCGTCGCTTCCATCCTCACCGGCGAGGTGTCCATGCAGGTGGAAGAGGGGAAGTTGCCAACCCTCGAGGACCTGGTACAGCTGGGAGAACGGATCTCCTCCGCGACGCGCAGCGCGCGCGACATCGCGAACGGCCTGTCGCCACTGACGCGCTCACGCGGCGATCTCGGGGCCGCGCTCATTCACCTGGCCAGGTCGAGCACGGTCA
>CAWGSX010000004.1:0-655709 GCA_963825385.1 uncultured Pseudomonadota bacterium
TACACCTACGACGCTAACGGTAACGCACTCACCCGTCCCAGCGGGACGCTACGTGGGCAAGCTACAACTACCCGATCAGCATAAACGTCGGTACAGGAATACATCCGGAGACAGTCGGTTTCGCATATGGGCCGGACCGGCAGCGCTGGCAGCAGACGTACTCCGGCAACGGAACGACTGAGACGACAGACTACATTGGCGGACTACTAGAATTCGTGTCTAGCGGGAGCACGCTCGATTACCGACACTACATCTACGCGGATGGCGAGGCGGTCGCTGTTTATTCCCGTAAGAATTCGGGCGTTAATACGTTCTCGTACATGTCTCGGCGATCACCAGGGCCGTCTCTCGCTGACGAACAGTAGCGGTGCGCAAGTCGTCGGGGAGAGCTACAACCCGTTCGGAACGCGGCGTAACGCCTCAACGTGGTCGGGAGCCCTCCGGATTCGGACCTTACGACTAGCTGCGGGCATCACGCGTGAGGGGTACACGTTCCAGACACAGCTCGGTCTTTGGATGGGCCTTAACCACATGAATGGCCGTGTTCAGGACGCCTTCTCTGGGCGCTTTTTGTCCGCGGATCCTTATGTGCCGGAGGTAGGGAACGCTCAAAGCTACAACCGATATAGCTATGCAAATGAAAATCCGCTTACCTTTATCGATCCGAGCGGGTTCGACTGTCCGAAGGACACTGCAGGAAATTGCCTGCCAAACAACCCTCCGCTCCAGGAGGTTACCGTAACGGGGTCCCGGCTAGGAGGCGATTCGGTCAGCTATGACGGTTACGATCCTGACCTTGAGCCGGTCCAGTGAATCCCGGCTCAACCCCAGATGGCCTTCCCGAAGTGGTAGTTACGGCTCAGAAGCCTAAACCGGTGCCGCCCGTCACACCGGTGCCGGTGACGCTCGAGCCAATAGACCCGCCGCAACCGCCCACCGTTTCAAAGAGTACGATGCAATCCATATTTGCTGCTCTTAATCTTTGCCCGAATGGAATGCCACCATCGAGGTCTAATAATCCGAATAAGGTGACCAATTATGGGATGGGTATGTTGGCCGGAGGCGCGGGGGCAGCAGTAGTAACTGGAGTCGTTGCGGCGAACGTTGCTGGCTTTCCAGAGGTCGAGGCTGCCGAGGCGGGTGGGGGAATATAGGGTGGGCGTTCGCTGCCTCGCACCCTGGCGCCATGGCTATTTACGGCGGTATGTATGGCAGTGCTGCGGGCGGCGTTGCTGCTTATGCGGTGACCACTAAGACCTGCCAGTGATTAGCTTGCTGACAAAACTTCGGCGTTTTGGGCGTCGTGGACTCGGGGCGACGCTCATTCTCTTTCAGGCGGGGGTTGCGCTCCCGTTCTTCATCATGATGACAGCGCTTAACTTTGCAGAGGGGACTTTGACGCCATCTTGGTTTGCATGGATTGCATTCGTGAGTTGTTCCTTAGGGGTTATAGTCGGGGCACCGTTATGGTTTTTGGTCATCAAGCCATCGCTAAGTGGAACCGCATCGCGCTCGCGCGATTGAGGGTGTCATGACTGTAGTGCTGGCTTTGTCAATTGTTGTCTCGTTTGTGTCGATCCCATTGGGGCTTTTACTAGAGAGCAAGTTGCAGCGCGCCCGCTGGCAAACGCGGTGGATTTGGATGTGCTCAATTGCTTTGTCTTTCGCAACGACTTTGGCAGGTTATATTCAGTTCGCGAAGGCCGGGATCCCATTAACCCCTATCGACGGACTCGTGGTGCTAAATCTCTTGGGGTGTTCTGTGATTTCCTTTGCGTGGATGCTGCTCACCAGACGTCCGAGCGCCACGGTATTACGCGCGGAGACCGTGGAAAACAAGCGCCTGGAGGTTTGCCGCAGAGTTTTGCCAGGGATTGTCGGGTTTTTTAAACCTGTAATTCTGCTTCCCGCAGAAATAGATGCCGCGCCGGCAACAATTAAGGGGCCAATTATTTTGCACGAGCTCCAGCATCTGAAGGCCTACGACGAATGGACTGGACTGGCCGCGTCTGCTGCACGGGTTATCCTAGCGTGGAATCCCGCAATTTATTGGCAGACGGCAAGACTTCGATTTTGCACGGAGGTTGACTGCGATTTGCGCGTTATAAGGTCTGGGCGAGTAAGGCTGGGTGAGTATGTGGCCGTCCTGCGGTGGATTGAATCTCGCTATGTTAAGCAGGTGGATATTGATGAGTTGCGACGTCGAATCGCTCTCCTAAGGGCTGCCTGGGGGCACCGGGCGCGCCGGTTCCACTCGGAAGCGAGGGCAGGGAGCACCAGCCCTGACACTCCGAAATCCGTGCGACAGGTTTTGGAGACTAGTGCGGCACGTTAGTCTCGGGGTGGATCCTTGCCCTGACCCGGAAGTGATATATCGCACAACCGCTGCAGCAAACGACACCCGGCGCCCGTAGCTTCTGCTGTGGCTGTATCGGCCCTGTCGCCCATGACGGTCGCCGAACGTACCCCAGAGAGGTGGAGCAGCCCTCTGGCACGGCGGCACAGGCGCCCGCCCGACGTGATGAGGTCATGGACGAGGCGCACAATGAGGCGGCTGCCGAAGCCGTCTCGGCGAGGCAAGGCGTCCAGCAGGCGCCGCCACCGGTTATGGCGGCACCGCAGCCGCCCGGTACTTGGCGGTTTTGGGAGAACGGGCATGGCGATGACACCTCCTGGTGGTCGACCTAAGGCCCCGCGATGGCCGCTCGCCGTGGCGCCTCCCTCCTCTTAATGCAGCAGGCGGCTGCGGGTAAGCGGCTCCTACCGTCAGCTACCCTGATTAAGAACACCACGAGGTTCGCCCGGCAGAGCGGGGACGAGCTCACCACGAGCCGTGCGCGTGACCCCGCTTGCCCCGTTGCCCTGCGTGGGGCATTGCGTCATGGGTCATCCCGGCGCGCTCTCCTTAGCCTCGACTGCGCACCCTATTGAACGTCTGCCGGGCGCGCATCGGAATATTAATAAGATCTGCCGCACGCGGGGGGTCGCGTGCGCGGGCGCGCGAGGACTGCCGATTTAAAGCGCACCCGGGAACCCTGGTGGGGCTCACCGGGCAGGCCACGCCCCGGGGGCAGACGCTTCGACTCTGGAAAGTGGTGACACTGGTGACACCGGTGACGCTGATGAACCCCGGCGGTGACGGAATAGTGGTGACACGGGTGACACTGGTGACACCCTATAAGCTACGCGCAAAAAATTATAAAAAGGCTATAGCGTCTAAACCGCGTCACCACCATCACCACCGTCACCAGTGTCCTAGACACTTGAAATAGAGGCCTTCCGACGATTTCCTCGCGGCTCGATCGGGGATCCGCCCCGGCGCGCCAAAGAGGCCTCCCGTCAGGCTCGACGCGGACGGCGCGCACCGCAGACCAGGATTACGGATTACCCAATACCGGCTACTCCTCATCACGGCCCTACCGGTCATAACGCTTCAGCGCTCATTCCCCGGAGCCGACGCCTGCACGCGTCGAACGCTCAACGCCGGCATGCTGGTTGGCGCAATAGGACCGCGCAGGCGCCACGCACGGTGTACGAGAGAGCCCGCACGCGCTGGCTACCGATCGCCCGCCAGCGACCACGGCATGCGGCCACAACTCGAGTGCGGGACTCTCGACCGTGGGTTCCAAAGCACAGCGCCTCCCTTGATGAGTGAGCGGCGCGCGTGCGCAGATATTTCGTGGCGATTTCTCACTTTCTGCGTCGGCGTATCGACACAGCCAAAGGCAGAGGGTAGAAAGGTGCCATCTGCCCCGGCGTCGTTCGGGGACAGTCCGACCACGCTCCAGTTCGCTGACGTGGCAACGGTTGCAGCCCGGCCTGGTGTCATGGCCGTCCCTCCGAGAGTCGCTCGTCCCGTCTCGGTCTACGGACCGGGATTATTCCGCTCGCCTGTCTCCGTAGACGCCACGATTCGAGCGCACGGAGACGACTGTGACCGAAACATCTGCCGAGGTGGCAGCCCCCCAAGGCGACCCCCTCATTCCAGTAGCTGAGCTCGCCAAGATCGCCGGCTGCTCGAGCCGGTACATCTACCTGCTCGCTCAACAGGAGCCGGAGGCTCTGCCTCTAGACCCGAAGCACAAAGGCGTGCCGATGAGCAAAGCCCTGAGCTGGCTTCGGTCGCGGGATGCGAAGAAGGCCGGCCGGGACGCGGCCGTGCGCCGCCTGCGCGAGGCCTATGAATCGGCCCGCGCCACGGAGGGCGCCACATGAAAGGACCTCCGGAAAACGACACGGGCGCGGCCCCCGACAAGAGACACGCGCCCACTGAGTCGAAACCAAAATCACTTTCGTCAGGGGAAAGCCTATCCGCTTCGCTGACCAGCTTTCAAGCGCCGCCGAACAATTGTTCTGACCAGGACACAGAAACCGGTGCGGCCGCTTGGTTCGAGTTCGTCGACGAGACCGAGGAGCCGCAAGGGGTCGAGCCTCTGCCGGCCGTTCTCTGGCGCAAAGATTACGGAAAAGGAATCACCGTGCTCCGCTTGCCGACGCATGGGCCCGATCGCGGTGCGTATCAGGAGCACGCTGTCATGTGGCACGGGCCGCGCGATGAGCGCGTAATAAGATATCTACGCCGCTTGTGGGCGCGGCGGCTATTACCCTTCACCCTGCTGATCATCGACATCCGCCCCAATCAGTGGGAGCTGGGCTTCGATCTTGGAGATTCCGAGCAGCTGGCGAAGTGGCAGGCCGGGCTTGATCGAGTTGCGTGGGCATTCCCGCTACCGCTCGAAGCCGTCCAGCTCTCGGACAGCACGGCCGCGCTCGCCGACGCGGCGGGTCTGGGGCTGCGCTACCAGGATTACGCGCAAGGCGGTGGCACATGACTACGGACGTGCTTGCCCGGCTCGAGTCGGTGCGCGATGAGTACGCGCTCAAATGCTGCGCCGGCGACACGGTGAACGCTAACACCAAGGTCGCGGAGGTTGCACTGAATCTGAAGCGCGAGATTGGCGTTGGTAGCCTGAGCAACATCGCACATCATCCCGAGCTTGCGAAGACTGTGCTCGATAAAATGCGGCAGCTGATAATGGATCGTGTTCGTACAGTTATAACGTTCACCCCGGGCTGCTCGCTCTTTACGCTTGATCCTCTCATTCACGCACTCAACACCTACGGGCATGAACTCGGCCTTTATGTCTTTGCCGGTCAGATAGTAGAGGCCACACAGACGCAAGCAGCCGATCGGTTCATAGCACTCAACGAGGATGCTTTCGCGGCTCGCCTTGGGGCACAGATTGCGTTCGGTAAGGAAGCAAATGGGGATACAAAGCGAGTGCCATGCCCCTCCGACCTGCGGCGGGCGATCTTCGGACAGACCCACCGCCTGGGCGCCATCGAAATCAAGAGAGTGGCGACGACCCCGGTGTGGCGGGCGGGAAAGTTGTACGCCAATCAGGGCTTTGATCCTGGAGAGAACATCTGGATTGATGCGCCCGTAGTGTCGCTGCCAGCGGTATGCGACAAGGCTGCAGCCATCGCAGCACTCAAGTTTCTAAGGAATGAGCTGCGGGAGTTTGCTTTCGCCGATGAACTGAGCCGCTCGGCCGCCATCGCGGCACTCCTGTCTGCGGCTACGCGCGCTTCGTTTCGCGCGCCGGCAATCCTCATCACCAAAACCGACCACGGGCAGGGCGCGTCACTCCTTACAGACCTGATAAACATCCTTCTTACGGGCAGCACCGCACCGGGAATCAATGCCTCCAAGTCTCAAGTCGAGATCGATAAGGAGGTCGACTCAACCTGCCTCAAAGGGGGCGTGAGCATCATCCTCGATAACATCTCCGCCGGCAGCACGTTCAACAGTATCTCGCTGGCGCAGACCATCACGGCCGAAACTCGGCAGGTGCGCATTCTCGGCGTCAGCAATGCGCCGAACATCGAGTGCACTCAACTAGTCATTGCAAACGGGGTAAATGTGCAGATCGCGGCTGATCTGGCGCGGCGTTTCATCGCGTGTAAGTTGGACCCCAGGATGGAGAACCCTTCCGAACGAGAGTTCACACGCAGCGGCGATGCGCTCAAGGAGGAGGTTAAGCGAGACCGAAGTAGGTGGCTTGCCGCGGCCTACACGATCATCACCGCCTACTACAACAGCGGGGACCGAGTACGCGTCAGGCCATTGGCAGGATTCGAGGCATGGTGCTCCACTGTATCCGCGGCACTAGTGTGGCTCGGGTGCGAAGATGTGATTGCGAGCCAAGCCATCATTCGAGCCGAAGATCCGGCGACGGCCGATTTACATGCACTCGCCGCGGTATGGCTCGAGCTCTTTGGGGAACAAGCGGTCACGGTCCAGCAATTGCACAACGGTACGTGCGACTACGACAGTCCGGGTGCCGCTGCTAAGGAGCACGCCGCCGCTAGGGATCTTCTAACGGAATTGCTGGCGCGGATTACCGCCGGGCGCGACCCTTCAACGGCCCTTGGCAATTGGCTAAGGCGCTACAAGGGACGTGTAGTGGGCACTCACCAACTCTTCAATGCGGGCACTGGTCACGGTGGCGGAGCTAAGTGGAAGTGGGCCCGGATCGCGACTCAAGATGAAGAGGCGCACGCGATTCCAACAGTAAAAGGCGCGGACGAAATTGCTCCTGTCAAGGAGAGGTCGGGACGTGCAATTTCGCATACGCCGGCGGTTTGCGGTCGGGCGGTCGCGACAAGTACGGAGTGCACCCCGGCGAGCCAGCAGAACGGGTGTGTGGTCGTGGACTCAGCGGTACGGGCGCTGATCGAAGAGCTGGGGCCCAATCCCCGCGGCAAGCCTCTCGGGCGCGCAAGCGCGACTGAGCTTGTGAACGGGTTCTTCGGCAGTGCGCAGGACATTGCCAGCGCAGACCCTGAGAGCATCATCGCGTTGAACCCTACGAAATTCACGGCCGAAGTGGTCTCGGGCCTTAAGGCTTGGGCGCGGCAGGCGCTTACAAAAGGAGGATCTCGTGCCGCCTGACAACATGATGGACGCTGACGTAAATACATCGGACGCGGGGTTCACTCGGTGGTTGAGACGGCAGAAGGGCCGTGACGATCCGATTGGAGACCTTGCCTCCGACTACATCGCGGACTGCCGCCTGCACAAAGTGCGCCGCAACGCGTCTGAACTGGCCAGTCATCTTCAGCTGTACGGCTGTGCTGGCGCGCGCCACGCGCTTCAAGCGGCGCTTGCCGAATACCGTGCCGCGCTGGTGCTCGACGAGTAAGGACACCTGTGTGAGAGGTCGGAAGGGTATGAGTGTGATGCTTAGGGTGCGCAGTCAGGAGTTAGGAATCATATGTTAGGTAATGCAATGACGATACAGGAGCTCTGGGCGCGAGGGGATCGCGCTAATTTTGCCAAGAAGAGGACCCTGTATGAAGAACGATATCCCATCGATTGCCGATCTGGAGCGTGATGTGGCTACCGCAGAAGATATGCTCAAGAAGCGACACCTGCAGCATATGGACGCCGAGAGAGATCTCGCGCTCGCCAAGCGTTTGCTTGAAGAGGCGTGGGAGCGCGCCGGGGATGCCAGGTGGGAGCTGCACCTCGCCCGAGAGGAGGCCGCGCGATGTCTCGCCCGACCATTACGTTGAAATGGCAGCGAGCCCCGAGCGAGCCCTCCGCGATCCCAGCGAGCGACGTCGCGCGCGAGCATTTCTGGTTCGTATGGGCACCGACAGAGTTGTGCCCGAAGAAGCGACATGCGACTTCAAACGGTGCCCGCGTCGAGGCCGAGCGGCTTGGCGCGCTCTATCGCGAGAAGGAATTTCTGGTTTACGAGGCGACGCTCATTGCAGACGACGAAAACGGGCGAACCAAACCCACTGCGCCAGAGGGTGACCGCAATGAAAGAGGTTGAGCTCAAGCGCATCGCTGCGTTCGATGAGTTGGTCCACGCCGCGAGGGACTTGGTCTACTACGTGGGCGCTCCAGTTGCACCCGACGAGGATCCGCTTTGGGCTTTAAAGAGCACGGTCGTGGCAGAATTGGGGCGCGCGGTGCGCGATGCCGCACATAGGTTCGTCGCAGCAGACACCGCTGCAATAATCGCCCAGTCCACCTTTGTGGGACCACCGGAACGGACCCAATGAGAAGTTTAGAGCGTGCACGTCGGCGCGGTCAGCTTATTGATCCCGACACCGGTCGGCTGTGGGCGAGGCGGAGCACGAGTTGGCTGCGCGGTCTGATCCCGACACTCGCCGTTGCGCTTGCCGATCGGCTTCAGGGGTTGCAGGACTCACCGGCATCCAAAGCACTGTCGGGCGTTCCGACACTTGACCAGCTGGCTACTCACGAACTGATAAAGACCCACGAATGGCGTGCCCTGATGAACACCATCGCGTTCGGGGGAGTGCGCACGCCCCTCGCGCTGCAACGCGCAGACATAAGCCCTTGGGTGTTCCGTCGCTATGTTCGCAGCGAGCCGCGACTGCAGGAGGAGTTTAACGTTGCCAAGAAATACGCTAAGAGACGCCGTTGGCCCGAACTCCTCGTGAATGAGATTTTTGACGAGATTACGGGGACAAATGTGTCGCTTCAGCGCGCGGTAATGCGCCGGGGCTTCTCGAAATCTTCGTACATCAGCCTGCTCAGGATCATTTGGCGAAAGCCCGAGTGGCGTTCTCGCTATCTGCTTGTTAAAGGTGCGCAGTCGACCCGCCTAGGCCTTAGGCTGCTGGACCTCGATGACGCGGCCCTTTTGTCGTTGGGCTGCTCTGGCATCCGTAAGCAGGGGCATGCGATGGCTCGGCTTCGACCGCTGCGCCTCCGAAAGGCCGAAGCTGCGCACCATCGCGCAGCTCGCGATGCGAAGCTCACTCCCGCCGAACTTGCACTAAGCCACGCACGCCGCCGCGCGAAGCGCTATTCCTCCAACAGATCGTAAGCGTTGGCGGCTACAGGGGCCGGCTCGGTGGCCTGGGTGCGACTCTGTGCGACCGCGCTTTCCTGCGGCGCGGGGGTCGCTTCGACCGTCACCGGCTTGAAGACGGCGTCGATCGCCTTCGCCAGTTGGGCGCGCGGGACCTCCTCGCGGGACGCGGTGCCGCGCTTGACCCGCGTGCGAGCTTCCTCGAGGCGCTCCGCGTGGTTGACTTGCACGTTTACCTGAACGTTGCTCTTGCGGTCCGCGAAGCGATCCGGGTCCCAGACGGCCAGGCGTGCTCGCCGCACATCAGTCCTCAGCCGGTCTCGGTTCACCGCGGCCATGTTGGGGATGTCGCCTTTGGGGCCTGCGATGGTGTCGCGACTCGTGTCATCGGCGATCTCCAGGATCTCGCGTTCCTCACGCAGACCACGCGTTCGCATGGCAGCGCCCAGCCGCTCTTGCCAGTCGGGCAAGGCTTCACACAGCTCGAAGAACTCGTTCAGGTCCCGCTCGGCGTTTTCGCCGCCTCGCACACCAGTGATTGCGCGCTCCACCTCGACACCTGCTCCGATGCGAGAGAAAACTTCGTCCCTGTCGAGCAGCGGCCAGCGCGATGCTTTGCCCAGCAGCTGGGCCTCGCGCCAGCGCTTACCCTCCAGCGGACTGTAGAGGACGACTGCCTCCACCTCACGCCAGAGAATGCGATTCCGCTCCAGTGCTTCCGGTAGCGTCGCGCCGTCTGCAATGCTCTTGAGGAATCGATTCCAGGCCTCTAGCTCGACGCCCGGCGACTCAATGACAGCGCTCATGCTTGTTCTCCAATCAATTCTGCAGTTGATCCACCCGGCACACACAAGGCCCGCGCGACGCTGTGGGCACGGCGGAACTCCTCATCGGCGAAGGGCACCCAGTCGGCGACCACGTCGCGGACGCGCCGCAGCTCCTCGTCGGTGTAGGGCACGGCGAGCAGGCGCTGCGCACGCTCGAGTTCCTCGTTATTCAGAGTTCTGTCTTTCATTTCAACCTCTCTTAGAGCCAGCTGAGCTGCGCGCCATTCGGTAGGCCGCGCGCCAAGGTGCCTGTAAACGTTCCGGAAACAAACGGGGTGGGAAAGAGCGTGACGGTCGTGCCGGCCACCTGACACCCGCCGAACTGCGAGGTGCCGTTTGCCTCGACCCAAGCTATGAGGTTTTGGGCCCCCGTCGGTGAGAACGCCGAGGGCATGGGGATCGTGACCGTACAGGCGGTGTTCGTGCCCACCCCGTTGCCGGTCAGCCCCGGTATCCAAACCGTCACGAGGTTGCCAACGCGCGCCAGAGTGCAGGTACCGAACACAGCCGGGCTCACGCCGTTCAGCGTGCCGATGGCCGTGGAGACGAAGTCGGGGTCATATCCACGAGTGTCGCCGCGCTGGGTCCGTATCCCCGAATCGTGTTCGAGGTCACCGTGCCCCCTATGCTGAACACCACGGTCGGCGTAGCGGTGCCTCCGGCTGTGCCGGACGTGCTGAAGCAGGAGACGGTGAAGCTGCCGGTCCCCAGCGTCGCCTGCACGCCGGTGCCAGCCTGTCCATAACGATAATTTGTGCCGTCGTAATAGAGGCCGCCGCCCATCAGCACCACGCCCACTGTGTCGGTGCCCATGATTGCTCCGACACCTGCGAGCTGGACGATCGGATAGTTAGTCCCCGTCCCCCACGCGTACTTGGTAGAGGTTCCCACGATGATCTGGGCGCCGGTGCCTGCCGCGCTGATGGGACCGCTGAACTTCGCCGTATTGGTGCCCAAGAAGGCGTACGAGGGGTTGTCCGTCGCATTACCAAGGGCCACCGCGGAGATGGCGCTGCCGCTGCGTGTGATCTGCAGATAGTTGCTCGCCGCATTACCTGCGTCGTTCAGCGCCCGGAAAGACAGCTGGGTCGTGCCACCTGAGCCAATGTCCCACCACTTGCTGTCCGTTCCCGCGCCTGTGCTCTCGAGTGATAGGGCGGGCGCTGCCGCCTGAACCTGCACGGCCGCAACCTTGCCTCCGCCCGAGGCAGTGAAGACGGTCGGCGTTGTGAAGGTGTGCGTCCCGAGCCAGGTCGGCGAGATGGCGGTGGACAGCGCGGGAGCGCTGTCCGAGGTCAGGAAGGTCGTCGCGGTTCCATTGACCGCGGAGAGCCCCACGTTGGCGGAAGGGTTGGCGCTGGTTACCCCGAAGCCCAGATTTATCTCGGCCGTCCAGGTCCCCGGCGCGCCTGCCACCGTGCAACGCCAGCCCAGCGGAGAACCAACCGCAGCCGCACTATTGCGAACCGCGTCACCGACGGCCCAGGTGCCCGCTGTCGGAGCCGCGGTGCCCAGCTGCTGAACGAGGAGACCGGTACCGGCGTTGCTTACCCCGGTCCCGAGGCCGGCACCGATATTCGAGACGTCGTATACGCTGCCAGTGCAGGCGCCGGAGGTCTTGAAGATCGCAGCGGTGCCCGTGAGATAGTTCGCGGTGTACTGCACGTTAGTGCAGGCGACGTGTGAAATCGCAGTCGCGCCTTGCGACGTGAACGAATTCCCACTCACCACCACGTCGGACGAGCCATTGCTGTCGAGTAATAGCGGAATGCAATTCGTGTCACCCCCGGAGCACACATTGCCGATGATCGATACGTGGGAGTACTGGTGGCTGTTGGCGATGATGCGAATTTGGGCCGAGTGACCGCCGTCGAGCGTGTTGCCCGTGATCGACACGTCGGTGTAGCTCGCGCCAATCGCCTCGAGGGCGATGCAGCACTGGTTCTGGGTCGTCGTGAGGTTGAGCACCGAGTTATCAGCGACCGAGACGCTCGTGCTGTTGACCACGAAGATGCCGTGCCCGATCGTGGTCTGAGTGGCGGGCATGCGCACGGTGTTTGCGGTAATCGACACGCCGTTGGAACCCGTTACGAGGATTCCGTTGTATTGGGTCACGTCAGAGATCGTGTTGCCTGTGATCGTCATCGGCACGCCGCCCGAGCCCGGGCCACCGTTCACGCCGATGCCGGCCGGGGCGAGTGTCGCGTTGGCGGTGTCGATACAGCAGTTGCGCACGGTGTTGTTCGCGACCACCGTACCGCCGCAGCCCGCACCCTCAATGTAAATGCCGGCGCCGCTTGAGGTGTTCGAGCTGATGTTGCCGTAGATCGTGTCGACGTGGTTCCCGACAATCTGGTTCCAGCTGTCACCGGACACAGTCGTATACATCAGGATGCCGTAGCCGCTCGCGTTGCCGACGCGGTTGTTCGCTATCACGTTGTGCAACGGCAGCACGCCTGCGTACGGATCCCAGACCGCAATGCCGAACTCACCGCCACCGAAGCAGTAGTTCCCATCGATGACGTTATAGGTGGACGGCGCGGCCGAGGCAGTCGTGATCTGTATGTCGCCCGAGTCCTGAAGCTGAGCGGCGCGGCTGCTGGTGAATCGATTATTCCGGAATGTGCAGTAGTTAATGCCTGACACGCCCCAGATGCCGTTGTACTGCATCCCTGTGAAGGAGCAGTCCTCAACCGTGCAATTCGAGCAGCCGGTCAGAATGATGCCGCCGGTCTCGAGCGAGGTGCTCGCCACCGAGGAGCTGAAGGACGCGCCGCGGATGAGGACGTTGCTGAGGCTGGTGAGTGAAAAGAGGTTGATGTCCGTGGTCGCCGTCGCGATGGTAGCGCCTTCGACGAAGTCAAACGTGCTATCGCTGACGAGAGGAATCGCCGCAGAGATCAACGCCGTCGCGACGATAGGGAAGGTGTGGGTGCCCAGGACGCTCGCCCACTTCTGGAGGGGCGTCGTGTCGTCCGTCGCACCGTCGAGTGCCGGCTTGAACCGCCGGACGTCTCCGGGCTCCCAAGCCGTGTTGATATCGGCCGATGTGATTCCCGCCGCGGCTTCCTGTGTCGTGAGAGCGTACGAAGGCGGCAAGCTACCGGGCAGGTAGGGTGCAAGGACAGACTCGATCTGTTGGCCCAGCCGGGAGATGACGGCGAATACTGCAGACGAAAACGTCTGATTGAACGGTGAGATATTCCGATCGTAGGTGAAGTTGTTCTGGGCGTAGCCCGTCGTTGTAGATGTCGCCGTGCCGGCCATGGTCTAGCTATGCCCCGTCAGCTTGCGCACCGCCAGGAGGACGGCTGCCCCAATGCCCGCACCAAGCGCGGCGAGACTCGAGCGGATGAAGCCTTTCTGGCGCATGAGCATTCTCACGTCGTGAGCGACGAGAGCGTCATCGAGGAAGTGCTGGTCGAGCCGCGCGGCATGATTGTCGAGCTTCCTTTCAATGCGCCCGACCACCTCCAAGATCTTGTCTGAGTTCTCGATCATCGCGCGTCCTCCTCGTCTGCCGGGCCAGAGAGGCCGGCGCTGTTGAGCTCTTGCGGCGGCGGCCCAACATCGCCGCCGTACTTCGATTCGATTTCATACTGAAGTCCCTTGGGCAACGTCAGGCCGTGATTCGCGGTGCGCGCCTTCGCGTACTGGTCAGCCACGTACCTGTCGATGTCCTTGTCCGTGATCGGGTAGCCGGGATGCGCCTTGAAGAAGGCCTCACGCTCGGCATTGACCTGCGCCTCTTCTTTCGGATCCTCGTGGACGCGCGCCAGAAGGGCATGCCGCAGGATGTTCGTGCGCTGCGACTCAATCTTAGCTGCCACGCCTTTCTTGGCTGTGTTCTCCTCGTAGCGATCAGCCACAACCGAGGGAGTGATCCCGAGTCCCTGCAGCGCGATGTCGTAGGGGCTCAGCTCGCTGCGCGGAACAACTGCCAATCCTTGCGTGTTGCCGATCTCCCCGGGGAGCGCGTTGGGGTCGCCCGGCGGGGCATTCGGGGACTGGACACCTTCGCTCGCGAAGCGCGCGGCCTTCATCGGCCCACGCAAGCCGTACGGCAGGAAGTGCTCGAGCGCACGCTCCACATGCCCGTCGATCAGATGACTTGCGCCCTGCACAGCATCCAGTGCCAGCGAGCCCGGAGGACCTGTGAGCCCGGCGAGCTTCTCGAGCGTCTGCACGCGCGCGCTCTCGTTAGGATCAGGCGGGTGATAGAAGAGATCAGCGTAACTCGCGCCATCGGAAAGCGCGGCATGCGTCGCGGCGCCTACAATGCCGGTCATGATGCTGTCGGCGGTGAAGCGGCCCATGTGCTGCTGGAGCCACGCGTGCGCCAGGGCGCGGGCGTCCACCGTCGGGGAGAGGAGGGCGGAGCCGACCGATTGTCCCTGATTGATGCTCATGTAGCGGCTGGCCATCGCGCTGACGATCGCTGAGGCCACCGGCAGGCCGACAGCGCCAAACCACAGGGAGCCGTTGAGCATCATCTGCGAGAGCATCTTGCCGGCGACAGCGCGCTGCTCCGGCGGCAAGCTTGAATTGAAGACATCGCGCCCGTCGCGGAGCAACCGGTACATCAGCCAATGCGGTACTGTTGGAACTGTCCGAGGACCTTGGCGTAATTGTTCTGGAGGATCCGTGGGCGCCCCTCGAGGCTGTAATCGAAATGGCTCTCGTCGGACATTCTCATGCCGTGCCACGTCGCGTCCTCATGCGACATTCCTGCCTGCCGGGCTAGACGATAGCCGGCCAGCATCGTCGTCTCGCGGTTGTGCATCTCGGCTGCTTGGAAGAGGAACTTCGCGGAGGCCTGTGCCGGATTGATGAAGTACTTCCGGAAGAACGACGGATTCGCCGAGAGCTTGCCGCGGGCGCTTTCGGTCAAGGCGTTCGCCTGCGTAGCGCTGAACAGCCCCCGGTCTGCGGCGGTTTCCATGGCGCGGCGCTCATCTCCGCGCAGCGAGTCCATCAACGGGCCGTGTACGCGTGCCCACTGCAGCGTGGCGATGTTTTGCGCGTTCTGAATATGGTGGGCCGCCCAGGTGGCGTTGGCGCGCCATAGAGCGCGGCGCCCGGTGACAAAGCCGTGAATCGACGCCAGCCGGGGCGCGGCGATCATGCTGTTCTGCGAGAGGATGCGGATTGCAGAGGCAGGGGACCAGCCGAGGAACCAGTTAAACCCGTTGCGGGTCAAGGCGTTCGCCAGCCAGTGGTTGCTCGGGTTATCCATCCACTTGCGGCGCTCCGTAAACTCATCGGCAATCGAGCGTGCCCACTGCGCCTCAACCGACAAACGCCGATCATTCGTACTGCGAGCTTCGGCCTCGACCTCGCGTGCCTGCTCTTTGATCTCGCCCAGCTTGGCGTCGATCAGGTGATTGTGTTCGAGCTGAGCGATGGCATTGGCGCTCTTCTGCGCGTAGTCGGAGAAGCCGCGGCGCATATCCCCGGTGAAGCCGGGCACGCCCGTGCGCCGCATGGAATGCTTGCGGATCGAGGAGTCGGGCAGCCGCTCAAGATAGCGTTGGTAAATCTCGCCGCGCAGCGCGTCACGCTCGGCGACGTCGCTGATGTTCTTAGTCGCTTCCTCGATGTCTTTAATGAACTGCGGATCGCTTCGGCTCACGATCTCGCGATCAACCGCGAGCTTGTGCCCGCCGTCGACGGTCAACCCCTGGGAGCGGGCGGAGTTTTCCCAGTCGTTCTGCGCCTTCTGCTTCTCGAATCGGGCGTAGGAGACCATGTTGCCGTCTCCGTCGAGAGCGACGCTCCAACGCTGGCCGAAGCGGCTGAGAGGGAAATACGGATCGATGCGACCGCGCTCAAACTTGCGGCCGAGGAGGGTCATCAGGCCCTTGCGGGAGCCTTCATCCATACCGAGCGACTGCGCGCGCCGGTCGATCCCTGAGAAGTAGGCATCTCCTCGCTCCCGCATCTGGTCGCGAATGGCGCCGTAGATCACGTCCCTTCGGATCGAGAGCATAGTAGAGCGGTCGCAGCCGACGATCGTATTCGGCCTTGCGCGCCGCATCGGCCATCGCGTATTCCGGCTTGTCGGCTGTCGGTCGCAGACCGCGCTTGGCCCGGGCTTCCGCGGAGTACCGCTCCTCGAACGGCTTGCTCGGGTCAGCTTCTGCACGGGTCGAGTGAATCATCAGATCTTGCAGCTTCCGGTCGAGCGCGGGGTTCTCGCGCGCCCACTTCAGCCACTCGGCGAGCGTCTCGTTGCTCTGCCGCTCGAGTTGGCTGCGACGAATCGTGCGGTTGTCCCACGCCCGGATGAACTCGCGAGCCGCAGACAGGCGCACCGGGTCGGCGAAATCCGGAACCTGGCGCAGGGGAACCGTGGCAAGAGCCGCTTCCCGCAGATTCTCGGGATCCCAATCCCGCGCACCCTCGCGGTCAAACTTGTCTTTGATGGCCTCGAGCGCGTCCGCCCTGGAACGCACATAGCCCGGACTGTGATTTGCCTGCTCCTCAACGGTGAGCCCGAACTTGTGAGCGATCGCGCGTGGATCTCATGACGGCAATCTGGGAGGCGCTGCCGTCGTCCGCGTCCGCCCACCGCAGACCGTTGCCGCGGTACTCGGCGGCGGCGCGGGCATGCGCTGAGAGCGTGTTGTTGTTCGACTCGCGGAGGAGTCGTCGGATGTCATTGTCCGTCCACTCGTGCACGATGCCCAGCCTGCGCAACCCCGCGCGCACCGCGTCGATCACTCGGCGAAGAAGGCCGGGATTCTCGCTGTGCCCAGGATCACGCGCATCCTGCTCGGCCAGGTGAGCGACGTACTCGTCCGCCGCGACCTGCTGCGCGACCTTGTTCTTCGGGTCGAAGCCGTGCTGCTGCATGTAGTCAGCAAGCCACGCGCGCGCCGTAGTCCGATCGACGCATTCGATTGGCGAGGCGATGGAGCTTCCGGTTGTGGATGTTGTCGTGAATGTCCTGAAGTGCATCGGCGTAGTCCTTGCCGAGGTAGCTACGAATGCCGTTGTGCGCGAGCTCGTGAACAGCGGTGTCCGCCGCATCAGCCGCGGTCTCGTGCCCCTTGGAGCCGGCAAAGATATCCATCTCCCCGGTGGCCGGGTCGAAGTAGCCGCGCGGGTCGTCGTGAAGACCGGCGGCAGCCTCGTCGCGGGCATACTGCGGCACGTCGGCGTCGGCGAGCGAGTCGTGGATCCGCAGCTTGCCGCCGGTGCGCTCAATCAGCGGGGCGAGGTGCCGCTGAACAGCTTCCTTGCTCACAGCGCCGGGACGGGGCGTGGAACCGCCTGCATCACCCGTTTGCGCGGCCGCACGGCGGTCCGCAAATGTCCCCTTCGGGGGTGTCGACTCTGAGGCGGCCTCGTGCTCGATCGAGGGCGTGTTGAGCCGACGCTCATATTCTCCCTGAGCGGCCGCGTCGCCCGTGTGAGCGAGCCGCTTGAGCTGTAGGCCGGTGAGCTTCGTCAGATCGCGCGGGCCGACGGAGTACACCCCGTGCATCTCCGAGGCACTGACCTTCTCCCCCGTGCCTGGATCGACCTTGTTGGGCCGTTCCTCGATCTGGTAACCACGCTGGCGCAGCTGCTCGTATACGCGCTGCGCGGGTCCGGAGACGCGGGTGTCCGAGTCGAGCTTTCCGCCGCGGGCGTGCGCTTCTTGGGCGAGCCGCTCAACCCTGGCGGTCCCTTCGCCGGCATTACGCACGCCCCTGGACGTCTCGGAGCTCTTGACCTGAAGGTCGCCATCCGGCCTCTCGACTGCAGTCGTCTTACCGCCGGGCGTTTCCGCAATATGCGTGCCGTCCGCAGCGACGCTGTGCTGCACGTCTTCGGGACGTACCGCTTGGGAGGCATCGGCGAAGCGGCCCTTCGTCTGATCTGCAAGCGATAGCGTCGTCCGCTGTCGAGGCCCTTGCGCCGACGACTCGGGGGCCGCAGCACGCAGGTTAGCTTCATCCATCAGAGCGACAAAGCCGCGATCCGTGCCTTCCAGATGCTCCGGGTTGTCCGGAAGATCCATCCGATCTCGAACCGTTGCGGGCACGTCCATATCAACGGTGTTATCCATCCCGGCATGCTCCGCGAGCATGCGGCGGAATCGGCCCTGCACTTGCGCGGGAAGTTTGTAGTAGGTGTCGTCCCAGAACTTCTTGGCGACCTCATTTACAGGCGTTCCTTTCTCCTGTAGGTCGTCAAGGACGCCCTGGCCGTGCTCCTCCATAGCCATTCGCTTGCCGGTACGGCCCAGTAGATCCGCAAGGCCTTCGGCGGTGCGCTGCCGGGAAGTAGACGCAGCAACCTCGCCCGGGGATTCTTCGGCGGCTGCCGCGCGGCCTACCTTCTTGGCCATCGCCTTGTCCAAAGCCGCCTGGCGTCGCTCGGCCAGCGTCTGGGTCGTGGCTGGCGGCGGCCCGCTCTCGGGCAGCTCTTCTTCCACGTCCGTGGCCTTGGCTTGCGTGGGCGGTTCCGAGGCTGTCGCCGTTGCCGCCTGCCTCTTCAGCGCGGCCTGCCGGATGGCATCGAGGCGATTGGCCGGAGCCTTGGGCGCTTCAGCGGG
The DNA here is from genome assembly GCA_963825385.1 of uncultured Pseudomonadota bacterium. Lineage (GTDB taxonomy): Bacteria > Pseudomonadota > Gammaproteobacteria > Steroidobacterales > Steroidobacteraceae > 13-2-20CM-66-19. The sequence goes on from CAWGSX010000004.1 coordinate 18,228, forward strand.
CAGCTCACGGATGTCGTCGGGAGTGCCCTCAGCCTGCGCACGCATCAGCTCCTGCACGCTCGGCTCTCGGCCTTCGGCGGCAGTGGCTGCCTGGAGATCAGCCAGCCGCCTCGCCTTCAGGGCTTCGAGCTTTGCTCTCTGTCCTTCGGGTAGGAAATCCGCCAGCGTCGGCGCCGGCTCGTTAGCCCCGCCGCGCTCGGCACCCTCGACAGACTGATTCGCGGCCTCAATGGTCTGGTCGCCCTGTTGATTGCGTGCCGCCGTGAAATCGCGATCTCTTTGCGCCGCCTGCTGCGCTTCGCGCTTAGCGAACACGTCGGCCGGAGCGGGGGCGGCAGAGGCGTTGGCCTGCTGCGCTGCGTTGAGTCCCTGTTCGCGCAGGCCTTGATCGATTTGGGCCTGTTCGTTCTCGGCCTCCTGTCGCGCCGCCTCCAGTGCAGCCATGCGTCGCTCGCGCAGCGCGCCAACCGCCGCAGCATCGTGGACCGCGCCGAGGTGCGCGTTCACCTGCGTGGCAGCCACGACCTGATCGAGATTGTCGCCGCCCGCAGCGCGCACGGCGGCGGCCGCATCGACCTGCGCGTGCTCCATCGCATTGACCGGACCGGCTTCGACCACTGGCCGGCGGGCAGGCGCCGTCTCCTGCACGACAGTACCGAGGTTGTCGGTCTCAGCGGCATTCTCAGCTGCGGCGATGGCCTGCGCCGGATCTCGCATCGGGGCGAGCGGGCCTCGAGGCAGAGGAGCTATACCGCCGGACTCGGGCGCACTTGCCGCAGGAGCCACGCCGTGCGCGGCGGCTCGAGCGTGCGCAATGGCAAAAGGCGCCGTCATCGCGGCCTGGCTCGCGCCGGCCTCCACGATCGCCGGCACGTCCGTGATCTTGCCCTGGGTGTATTCCTGCGACGCCGCCTCGCCGCCTGCGCCAATGGCAGCCTGTGAGGTAGCTTCTGCGCCCACTCCGGCAGCCTTGCCGACCACTCCGCGGCCCACTGCGCTCGCGACTGGACCGAATACACGGCCCGCAATTCCGAACGAAAACGCGTTGATGATTGCCGCGGGCACACCGGCCTTTGCGGCGGCCGTGTTGGCTTGGCTCATCAGCGCCGCATCGTTGAGCGCTTTGAGCACATCGCCTTTGTCAGCGAGGTTCACACCGTGCGCGGAGAGCGTACTTAGGATCGTCTCGCCGTACTTGTCGAGGTATCCGGAGCCGGCGGCAGCGGCCACGACGCCCGCCGGCCCACCTGCCGCACCGCCAGCAGTCGAGGCGCCGACTACGCCAACGCTCTGCACGAGTCCCTGTACCCCTTTGGCGAACGCGGCGCGCGGGTTGCTCAGGTATGCATCCAAAGCCCCGAAGAAGCCCTTCGACTGTGCGAGCTGCTGATCGGCGATCCGCAAAAACTCCGGTTCGGGCGGAAGACTCTTCTGAGCGTCCGCGATCGACTCCGCAGTCGCCTCATTTGAGCGGGCCGGGCTGACGAGCACAGAGCCAATCTGGCGCGCTTTCTCCGCGCCGGTGTAGGCAGGATTCAGGAGCGTGTCCTGGATGTACTGGTTTATCGGCGAAAGGGAGTTCGCAGGCGCCCAGCCCACACCTTTGTTGGCGGCGAAGTTCTCGAGCTCCGCCGGCTCCGGGTCACGTCCTACCCGCCGCTTGAACTCAGCGGCGTCGTAGACGACCGACGGCTCAGTCGTAGAGGAGGGCGGTGCGGGCGCGGTGCGTGGAGCTGGAGGCTTGCCACTTGGCCAACCGTCATATCTCCCCGTGGCCGGGTTCCAAGTAGTGCGTGTCAGCTCATCGCCGTTGGCGTCCTGCGCGGGGGCAGCAGCTGTCGCCGCTCCCTGCGAGGACGCGACAGACGCATAGCCCACGTACTGTCCGGTCGCCGGGTCATAGGTCGTCTGCGTTGGTTCGGCCGGAGCCGTCGGATCTGCCATGGCTGTTTACGGTTCGCGCGCCGGTGCGTTGTCATCCGCTTCCTGCTGCGAAGCCGCCGCATCGTCCTCGGCATCCGCACGTGCGTCCTCTGCCGCGTTGTCGGTCTCAACTTCGCCCGGAGCCGGACTGACAGTGGTGCCTTCCGGCAGACCTTTGGGGATGCCCGTCGGCCTTTGTCCCGGACGCACCGCGTTCAGCACGTGGTCCTGCGTGACAAAGCCGTACTTGCTGAGGAAGCCCTGGACGTGGCTCGGATTGTCCGATGCATCCTGGATGTCCACCTGCGGAGCGCGCCCCAGCGCTTTAATGGTCGGCATCTCTCCGTTGGGACCTAGCGGGGCGTACTTAGTCGCAGCCGGATTGTTGGGGTCGAAAGTGCCGGGCACCTGCACCAAACGCATGCCGCCGGGACCGATGTAGGTCGGAATCTTCTTGCCCGGGAGCGGGTTGCCGTACTTGTCCCTGCCGCCCGGCACGTTGTAAGTCTCGCCCTTCTTGAACAGCGCGCTTGAGTTCGTCTTGACCGAAGCCTGCTGAGAGGCCTGTTGCGCGCGGATAGTCGCCACATCAGTTCGGCTCTTCGCGGTGATTTCGGTGCGCCGTTGCGCAGCTGCTTCTCGTGCCTGCTCCTGCTCGATCAGGAACTGCCGCTGCGCGCCGGCCGCGGCGACTGCCTCGCCGTGCTCGAGGCCGTGCATCTTTTCCTGCTCGGCGAACCCAGCCTGCTGAGCAGCCTGCTGCGCCTGAATCCCTGTCTGCTGGCGCTGATCGGCGTACCACTTGGTGAGCCGAGTGAGGGCGTCATCGTGGATATCCTTCATTGCCTCCTTGCCGACTTCGTTAAATCCCGAGCCCAGCCCAGCAAGTCCGCCGCCAGCGGCGAAGGCCAGCGTGCCGCACAATGCGACCGGTCCGAAGTACTCAAAGCACTCGGTCTCTTCGACCTCAAGGGTTGCCCAGTCGATGACACCGCGGGTAATGACTTTCATCTGTGCTCCTTCATTCAAGAAATAGGCGACGGGCTCGGTGAGCCCTTGTTTGGGCTCGAGCTAGTCGGGCGAAAGCGGATTAGAGAGACGGGTATGAAGACAAGGGCTCTTGGCTCGACGGCCGAAACCGGAGCGCGGGAGGGCGCAGAGCCTGAGTGCTGTTCGTGCGGCATCGTCGATCCCCCGGAGGCATGCGCCAACGCAGGTCAGTGGTTCAGTTCATGGGCGCCCTTTTTGGGTAGTCCGTATCGGGTTAACTGTATAAATACACAGGCGCGACGGCGCAAGCACCTCGGCATCGTTCCGTGAACTAATCCGCAGATTTAATTGGGTTACTAACGCAAGCGGCTTGCGTGGGATAGGCTGCGGTCCATGCACCCCGATAAGCTAAACCAGCGCATGAGACGCTACCTCGCCGCCCTTGGAAAGAAGGGAGGCGAGGCGGGCACCGGTGAAATGAAGCGCAGGCCCCCGGCGCACTACCAAGTGATGGTGCGGGCACGTGCTAAGAAACGTCGTGCGAAAGCCCGCGCCGCACGGATCGCGGCCGCTTGATTACTGAGCCCCGCGGGCAAATGTTGCCCGAGATCAGCGCGTAAGTGACTCGACTCGAAGGCCGTCGAGATAGTCACTCCAGGCCTGCATCATCTTGCGGCGGTCGGTGATCCGCTGGGATCGGTCGTAGATGCCTGCGACCTTGTCCCCTTTGACGTGCGCCAGCTGCAGCTCGATCAGTTCGGACTCGTAACCGAGCTCGTGCAACAGCGTGCTCGCCGTGCTCCTGAAGCCATGCACGGAATGATCCTCCCTGCCGAAAGCAGGCGAGATGTTGTGCAGCGCCATCGTCAGCGACATGTCAGACAGTGGGCGCAAAGTGCGGGGTCCGGGGAAGACGTACTTGCCAGCACCGGAGATCGCGTGCTGCGTTTTGAGAATGGCCAACGCCTGGCGCGACAGCGGTACAACGTGAGGCTTGCGCATTTTCATTTTGTGCGCAGGCAGCTTCCACTCGGCGCCCCTCAGATCGATTTCACCCCACTCGGCCTGCCGTAGCTCGCCGGGACGCACGAATACATGCGGAGCTAGTTTGAGCGCGTTCGAGACACTCGCGCTGCCCTGATACAGGTCAATGACTCGGAGCAGAATGCCGAGTGTGCGCGGATCGGTGATCGCAGGAAGCGACGTCGACTTGACGGGTTTCAGCGCCTCCCTGAGATCTGCGGCGGGGTTGCTGTTGCTATAGCCCACCTGCACCGCGTAGCGGCAGACCCGTGCGATGAGCGAGCGCGCTCTGTGCGCGGACTCGCGGCGATCGCCACTCGTCTCAATAGCCTTCAGGGTCTGGACGATTTGAGGTGTCTTGAGCTTACCGATCGGCGTCGAGTGCAGCTTGTGCAGCAGACGGTAGGTCCATTGATGCTTCGACCGCGTGCGCACCGCGAGGGAGTCCTTGAGTCCAAGGAACTCGAGTGCAACCTTGCCGAATGTTTGCTCCGCCGCATCGCGCCGGGCCGCGTTCTCTTCCTTGCGGGCTGTCGACGGATTGACACCTTCGCGCAGCAGGTCGCGCGCGTCCTTGGCTGCCTGCCGTGCCTGCGAGAGTCCGACGGCGGGATATGCGCCGAGCGAGAGGAGCTGCTCTTTGCCGGCGTAGCGGTACTTCAAACGCCAGCCGCGCGCACCTGTGTGGCTCAGTAAAAGGTAGAGCCCGTTTCCATCGAAGACCTTGCGCTGCCCGGTGGCGGGATCCTTAAGCGCCTCGAGGGCGGCCGCTGTTAGTTTCACGACGGGACCTACCCCCGGGTGCCTGCGTTACCCCCAATTCTACCCCCGGAACCTGATATACCCCTAGTGCTACCCCCATCGTAGTCACGCAAAAACAATCACTTAGCTATGGGGTGGTGCCCGAGGTCGGAGTCGAACCGACACGCTTTTAAGGGCGGCGGATTTTCCTGCCACTTCGGCTTTCGCCGCCCCGCATCACTTCGCGGGTTCGTGGTCTGGAGCACGCCTTCACCATGGCCCTAAGGCTTTAGGTGCCCGCCGTCTGCTCTCTACACCTTCCCTCGCGCCGCGAGGGCTTGGCTCGGCGTGAGCGCGAGCTGCAGGGCTCAGGGCCTTCACCGAGTTTGACGGGCTACACCCTGCGGATTTCTCCGCGGGGGCTCAAGTTGTGTTGTCTGAGTCCGCTGCGTCTACCAGTTCCGCCACTCGGGCTGCGAGTGTCGCCGCGCGCACGAGGCGGCGGCAGCGCAGTATAGGGCCGCCCGGGGCGGCACGGGTATGGTTGAGCCCTGCGACCTTTCCGGACCCTGGCGCATCTAAACCCACGTGACCCGCCTGGCTGAAATTGCGATGCCCCCCGAGGTGCTGCGGCGCGCCGCCGCCGGCGAACCCGCCGCGCGCCAGGCGATCTATCTGGCCGTGGCGCCCGCCACCCTCAGCCTGATACGCCGTGTGGTCGGCCAGCGTGCCCTGGCGGAGGACCTGTTCCAGGACACCATGATGCTGCTGTTCGAGCGCCTGCCGCAGTTCCGCGGCGAGGCACCCCTCGGCGCCTGGCTGCGCCAGATCGCGATCTCCCGCTGCCTGATGTATCTGCGCTCGCCCTGGAAGCGCGCGCGCATGTGCCTCGAGCCCGACGATGGCGGCGTCGCACTCGAGGTGGCCGCGCTCATTACTCCCGGTTACCACGGGGAGCTCATGGATGTGGAGCGTGCGCTGGCTGGCCTTGCGCCGACGGCGCGCGCCGTGGTGTGGATGTACGAGGTCGAGGGCTACTCGCATCAGGAGATTGCGCAGGCCTTCGGTCGTACGGTGAGCTTTTCGAAATCACAGCTGGCCCGGGCACACGCGCGGTTGCGTGCCTGCCTCGAGCCGCAGGAGCAGCCCCCCTCATGCACGCTGATCTAGACCCGCCGGATGGCTACGGTCGGCTGCTGCGCGAGCTGCCGAGCGCCGGTGCCCCGCCGTATGGATACGAAGAGTTCGAGCGGCGCGCTGCGCTGCGCAGGCGGCAGGCGCAGCATGCCGCGCCCGGCCCGCGCCTGGCCGTGGCAGCCGTGGCGCTGGTGGGCGTGCTGGCGGTGCTCGTGCGCGTCAGCTCGCCCTCACTCCTGCTCACCCCCGGGGCACCCGCGGGCGCCGCCCTTGCACCGACTGCGCCGGGACCGCAGGACGAGGACCTGCCGCCGGGGGCGGGGGAGGGACAACGCTGGCTCGAGCGGCTGCCGCACGAGCCGGCGGTGGTGCGCGTGGGCACGCGGGCCGCGGTCATGGGGCTCGAGGACCGCATCGCGCAGGTCGACGATTTGCTGAGTGCGGCCCGCGTCAGCCCCGATACCGTGCGCCTGCAGGCGCTGCAGCAGGAGCGTGTGCGCCTCATGGGCACCCTCATGCAGGTGCGCTACGCCGAGACGCTCGCCAACGCGACCCCCTGACACTGGAGTCACTATGAGCTTTGCTTCCACTCGTGCCCTGCCCGCCGCCTTCGCCGCTGCGCTCGCCGCCACGTTTTTGATGGTCCGGGCAGCAGCGGCTGATCCTTCCCCGCCGGCCCCGGCCGTACCGCCTGCCCCGGCTGCCCCGGCGGCACCGGCTGCCCCGGCGGTACCGGCCGTGCCCGCGGTCCCGAGCAAAGCGGCACTCGACGCCGAGCTGGCGGCCGCACAGAGAGAGCTCGAGCGGGCGGCGCATGATGTGGCGCGCCTGTCCACTGAGCTCAGCGGCTCGCTGCTCGAGCAGGTGATGCCCTTCACCGATGGCAGGCCCATCATCGGCGTGCAGCTCGGACCCGGCCCGGACAATCTCGGCGCGCGCGTGCACGTGGTGAGCCCGGGCGGCCCCGCCGCCGAGGCCGGGATCCGCCCGGGCGACCTGATCCTCGCCCTGAACGGAGTCGAGCTTAAGGGGCCGACTCCGTCGCATCAGGTGAGCAGCATCCTGCGCACGGTCAAAGCCGACACGCCGGTGGCGGTACGCGTGCAGCGCGAGGGCAAGACGCTGGAGCTGTCGGTGACCCCGCGGGGCACCGGGCTGGTTGCCTCCATGCGCGGCATGCCCTACATCGATCTTGAGCTGCCGCAGCACCTGGAGCTCCCGGATCTGCCGGGCATGATCGTGCATTGTCCGTTCATGGATCTCGAGCTCGCCACGCTGACGCCGCGCCTGGGCAGCTACTTCGGCAGCGACAAGGGAGTGCTGGTGGTGCGCGCCCCCGCCGATGGGGCGCTGAAACTCGAAGACGGCGATGTCATTCTCGCCATCGGTGGCCGCGAGCCCAGCAGCGCCGCGCACGCCACGCGCATCCTCGGCTCCTACCAGGCGGGCGAGAAAATCACCATGCGCATCATCCGCCAGCACAAGGCCATGGATCTGGATGCGACCCTGCCTGAGCGCTCGCGCGAGACGCGCATGCGCTCGCGCGAGCCTGCGTCCGCGCGCGCCGAGCGCAGCACCTGAGCGCACGGGCAACCCGGGCGGCGGCGTGTAACATGCGCGCGTGCGCCGCCAGGACTTTACCTACGACCTGCCTCCCGAGCTGATCGCGCAGGCCCCGCTCGCCGAGCGCTCCGCGAGTCGTCTGCTCGTGCTCGATCCGGTGCGCGGTGTGCCGGCCGACCGCCACGTGTGCGAGCTGCCGCAGCTGCTGCGTGGCGGGGATCTCCTGGTGCTCAATGACACCCGCGTCATCGCCGCGCGCCTGCTCGGGCACAAGAGCTCGGGCGGCCGCGTCGAGATTCTGCTCGAGCGCGCCCTGCCGGGAAATGCCGCGCTCGCCCAGGTGTCGGCGAGCAAACCGGTCCGGGCAGGCCTGTCGGTCGCGACCGCGGGTGGAGAGGTGCGGGTACTCGAGCGCGACGCGGATCTGTGGCGGCTCGAGCTGCCGGGGCCGGCACTGGAGTTTTTCGAACGCTTCGGCACCGTGCCGCTGCCGCCCTACATCCATCGCGCGGCGGATGGCGCCGACCGGCAGCGCTACCAGAGCATCTTCGCCCGCAAGCCCGGTGCCGTCGCCGCACCCACCGCCAGTCTGCATTTCGACGAGGCGCTCGCCGCGGCGCTGCAGGCAGCCGGCATCGGCCGCACGACGGTGACGCTGCATGTCGGCGCCGGCACCTTTCAGCCCGTGCGTGTCGAAGACCTGGCCGCCCACGTCATGCACGCCGAGCGGGTGAGCGTGGGGCCGGCGGCCTGCGAGGCCATCGCCCGGGCGCGCCGCGCCGGGGGCCGTATCGTCGCGGTCGGCACGACGGTGATCCGGGCGCTGGAGAGCGCCGCCCTCGAGGGCGGCGGGGTGCTCGCGCCCTGGAGCGGGGAGACGCGCCTGTTCATCCGTCCCGGATTTCGCTTCCAGGTGGCTGATCTGCTTTTGACCAACTTCCACCTGCCGGAGTCGACCCTGCTCATGCTGGTGTGCGCCTTCGCCGGGCAGCGCGCGGTGCTCGAGGCGTATGCGCACGCGGTGCGCGCGCGCTACCGTTTCTTCAGCTACGGCGATGCGATGCTGCTCACCCGGAGCGCCGCATGAACCCGGTGTTCACGGTCGAGTCGCGCGACGGCGCGGCGCGCGCCGGGCGGCTGCTGACCGCGCACGGTGCGCTGCTTACCCCGGCCTTCATGCCGGTGGGCACCTACGGCACGGTGAAGGCGATGACCCCCGAGGAGCTCACCTCGCTCGGTGCCGAGATCATCCTCGGCAATACCTTTCACCTGCTGTTGCGCCCCGGGCCGCAGGTCATTGCCGCGCATGGGGGTCTGCACGGCTTCATGCACTGGCAGCACCCCATCCTCACCGACTCCGGCGGCTTTCAGGTCTTCAGCCTCAAGAGCCTGCGCCGCATGAGCGAGGAGGGGGTGCGCTTCCGCTCGCCGATCGATGGGAGCGAGGTGCGCCTGACGCCCGAGGACTCGATGCAGATGCAGCTCACGCTGCGCTCTGACATCGCCATGGCCCTCGATGACTGCACCGAGCACCCCGCCACCGAGGCACAGGCGCGCGCCTCGATGGAGCGCTCGATGCGCTGGGCGGCGCGCAGCCACGCCGCCTACTACGCCGGCGGGCAGCCGCCCGGCGGCCTGTTCGGGATCGTGCAGGGCGGCATGCACGCAGCGCTGCGCCTGGCCTCCCTGGAAGCGCTGCTGCGGCTCGACTGGCCCGGGCTTGCGGTGGGCGGTCTTGCGGTGGGCGAGACCGAGGCGCAGCGGCTGGAGATCCTCGAGGGCCTCGTGCCGCACATGCCCGCGGATCGTCCGCGCTACCTGATGGGCGTGGGGCGCCCCGAGGACATCGTCGCCGCCGTGCTGCGCGGGATCGACATGTTCGACTGCGTCATGCCGACGCGGCACGCACGCAACGGTCACCTGTTCACCGCCACCGGCGTCATCAATATCCGCAACAGCATCCACCAGAGCGATACCGGGCCGGTTGATCCGGCCTGCGAGTGCTACACCTGCCGCAACTACAGTCGGGCCTACCTCAGGCACCTCGATCGCTGCAACGAGATCCTGGGGGCCCGCCTCAACACCATCCACAACCTGCATTTCTACCTGGCACTGTTGCGGGCGCTGCGGACGGCCATCGGTGAGGGGCGGGCCGCCGCCTGGGCGGGGGAATTTCTCGCGCGGCGGCGCGCGGGCACTGACCCTGTATAATGCCGCCCTTTTCGCCCCGGACCCCTCACTATGAACGGTTTGATTTCCGACGCTTGGGCGCAGGCCGCGCCCGCCGCCTCGCAGGGCGGCCAGCTGCAGGTGATCGTGATGATGGTGGCCTTCGTCGCCATCTTCTACTTCCTGCTGTTCCGGCCCCAGCAGAAACGCGCCCGCGAGCACCAGAGCCTGCTCTCCAAGCTAGCCGCCGGCGATGAGGTGGTTACCAGCGGTGGCCTGCTCGGCAAGGTGGCCGAGGTGGGTGAGACTTTCGTGACCCTGGAGATCGCCGACAACGTACGCATCAAGGTGCAGAAGGTGCAGATCACGCAGCTGATGCCCAAGGGCACGCTGAAGAGCGCCTGAGATGCTCGAGTACGCCCGCTGGAAGTACGTCCTCATCGCCGCGGTCCTGCTTCTGGCGCTGCTGTTCGCGCTGCCGAACTTCTTCGGCGAGGACTATGCCCTGCAGATCGCCCGCAAGGACCACGAAGCGATCACCTCCGATGGGCGTAAGGACTTCGAGGCCTTCCTGAAGGATCGCGACCTGCGCTTCGGCAAGAGCTACATCGACAGCGGGCGGCTGATGGTGCGCTTCGCCAATTCGCCCGATCAGCTTGCGGCCCGCGACGCGGTCAACGAGAAATACTCGCGCGACTACGCCACGGCGCTGTCCTTCGCGCCGCGCACGCCGGAGTTTCTGCGCATGCTCGGCCTGCGGCCGATGCCTCTCGGCCTCGATCTGCGCGGTGGCCTCTATCTTTTGTATCAGGTGGACGTGAATGCCGCGGTGGCCCAGGCGCTGGATGGCTATGCGCAGGACGCGCGGCGCGCGCTCGCCGCCGCCGGCATCCCGGTGAAGGATGTCGCCCCGGTGGCGCTGTCCGCGGCGGCGCCCAACGCGGTGCGCATCGTGCTGCCGCCCGAGGCGGACGTGAGCGCGGCGCGCAGCGCCCTCGGCACCGCGCTCGCCGGGCTTTCACTGAGTACCGAGAGTCTCGCCAGCGGCTCGGCCATCACCGGCGTCATGACCGCGCAGCAGATCCGCGAGCGCCAGGACTACGCCATTCAGCAGAACATCACCACGCTGCGCAACCGCGTCAACGAGCTCGGCGTCTCCGAGCCGATCGTGCAGCGCCAGGGCGTGGACCGCATCAACGTGCAGTTGCCCGGTGTGCAGAACTCCGCCGACGTCAAGGAGCTGCTCGGGCGCGTGGCGACACTCGAGTTCCGCCTCGAGGACATGCAGAACAATCCGGTCGAGGCCAAGGAGACCGGCCACGTGCCCCTGGGGTCGAAGCTGTACCTCAATACCCGCTTTCAGCGCCCGATCCTGCTCAAGCGCGAGGTCATCGCCACCGGTGACCAGCTGACCAACGCCACCAGCGGTCAGTCCCAGGAAGGTCCGGCGGTCAACATCAAGCTCGACGCGCGCGCGGGCGAGAACATGCTCAAGACCACCAAGGCCAACCTCAACAAGCGCATGGCGGTCGTGCTCATCGAGAAGCGCCGCGAGGTCACCGACGTCGACGGCAAGAAGATCGCGCACGAGGTCACCGACGAGCAGGTGATCAACGACGCCACCATCCGCGGCGTGTTCAGCAATCAGTTCCAGATCACCGGGCTCAGCGCCGGTGAGGCGCGCGATCTTGCGCTGCTGCTGCGCTCCGGCTCGCTGGCGACCCCGCTCTATCCGATCGAGGAGCGCGCCGTGGGCCCGAGCCTCGGGCGCGAGAACATCGAGAAGGGCGTGACCGCGCTCATCGTCGGCATGGCGGGCGTATTCCTGTTCATGGCGCTCTACTATCAGGTTTTCGGGCTCGTGGCCGACCTGGTGCTGCTCGCCAACGTGGTGCTGCTCACGGCGCTTTTGTCGATGATGCGCGCCTCGCTGTCGCTGCCCGGCATCGCCGGCATCCTGCTCACCGTGGGTATGGCGGTGGACGCGAACGTGCTGATCTACGAGCGCATCCGCGAGGAGCTGCGCAAGGGCGTCTCGCCGCAGGCCGCGATCCGCGCCGGTTTCGAGAAGGCCTTCTCGGCGATTGCCGACTCGAACATCACCACCCTGATCGCGGGCGTGGTGCTGTGGGTGCTCGGTACCGGGCCCATCAAGGGCTTCGCGGTGGTGCTCATTCTCGGTATCGGCAGCTCGATGTTCACGGCACTCATGGGCAGCCGCGCGCTGCTTACTCTCATGTACGGCGGACGGCGCAGGGTCGGCCGTCTGGCGATCGGCTGACGCAGCAGCGCTGCCCTAAGGATCCGACGTGGAATTCTTCTCGCACCAGACCAGCTTCCCGTTCATGGCCACCCGCCGGTGGTGGTACTCGCTCTCGGCGCTGCTGGTGGTGGCCTCGCTGGTGTCGTTCTTCACGCACGGCCTGAATCTCGCCATCGATTTCACCGGCGGGGTGAGCGCCGAGGTCAGCTTCACGCAGGCGGCGGACGTCGAGGCGGTGCGCAGCAAGCTCACCGCGGCCGGCTTCCACGAGCCGGTGGTACAGAACTTCGGCTCCTCGCGCGACGTCGCCATCCGCCTGCCGCCGGATGCCAAGCTCACGCCCACCGAGGTGCGCGGGCGTCTGGAAGGGGCGCTCAAGACCCTCGATGCCAACGTGCAGGTGACCCAGCTCGACGTCGTCGGCCCGCAGGTGGGAAGTGAGCTCAAGCAGAGCGCCGCCTGGGCGCTGGTGTTCACCCTGCTCGGCATCTTCATCTACATCGCCTTCCGCTTCCACACCTGGCGGCTCTCCCTCGGCGCCATCCTCGCGGTCATGCATGACCCCATCCTGGTGCTGGGTTTCTTCTCGATCACCCAGACCTCCTTCGACCTGGCGGTGGTGGCGGCGATACTGGCGGTCATCGGTTACTCCCTGAACGATACCGTGGTGGTGTTCGACCGGATCCGCGAGCGCTTCGAGACCAACCGGCGCTCGCCTGCGGCGACCGTGCTCGACGAGTCGATCAACCAGACGCTCTCGCGCACCATCATGACCAAGGTGGTGACCTCGATCGTCGTGGTGGCGCTTTTGTTCCTCGGTGGCCCGGTGCTCAAGGGCTTCTCCGAGGCGCTGCTCATCGGCATCGTCGCGGGAACCTACTCCTCGATCTACATCTCCAGCGCCATCGCGCTCGACTGCGGGCTGACCGCCGAACACGTGTTCCCGAGCGTGCGCAAGGCGGCCTTGGATCACCTGCCCTGAAGCTTACGGGCAGTGGACGCGCTGCTCGCTGATCCGCATGCCTGGCTAGCCTTCCTCACCCTGTCGCTGCTGGAGATCGTTCTCGGCATCGACAACCTCATCTTCATCTCCATCCTGGTGGCGCGGCTGCCGGCACAGCAGCAGAACCGCGCACGGCTCGGCGGACTGGCGCTGGCCATGGGCACGCGCATCGTGCTGCTGCTCTCGCTCGTGTGGCTCACGCACCTGGTGCGGCCGTTGTTTCACCTCGGCGGGCAGGCGGTGTCGCTGCGTGATCTGGTGCTGCTGGGCGGTGGACTGTTTCTGCTCGCCAAGAGCGTGCTGGAGATGCATCAGACGGTGGAGGGTGGCGCGCCGGCGAGCAGCGGGCGGCGCCTGCGCGGCGGCTTTGCCGCGGTGATCGTGCAGATCGGGCTCATCGACATCGTCTTCTCGCTCGACTCGGTCCTGACCGCCGTCGGCCTGGTGCGCGACCTCGAGATCATGGTGGCGGCCATCGTCGTCGCGATCGCGGTGATGATGGTCGTGTCGCGCTCGATCGGCGCCTTCATTTCGCGCCACCCCACCATCAAGGTGCTCGCGCTCGCCTTCCTGCTCCTCATCGGGCTCGCCCTCGTGGCCGAGGGCGTGCACTTCGAGATCCCGAAAGGCTATCTGTACTTTGCGATGGCCTTTGCAGTCGGCGTGGAGCTGCTCAACATGCGGCTGCGCCGGCGCATCGACCCGCCAGGGCGGCGCTAGCGCACCTTCACAGCGCGCTGCCGCCGCCGTGGCGCACGCGGCTGTGCCGGTAACCGTACAGGAGGTAGATCAGGAGGCCGATGGCGGTCCACACGACCAGCCGGATCCAGTTCGGGGGACCGAGGAACACCATCATCAACAGGCACACCGCCGCCCCGCCGATGCAGGTCACCCAGGCGAAGGGGGCCCGGAACGGGCGGTGCAGATCCGGACGCGTGCGCCTGAGGATGAGCACACCGATGCACACGGTGACGAAGGCGCTCAGGGTGCCGATCGAGACCATCTCGGCGAGCATCTTCACCGGGAACAGGCCGCCGATTACGGCGGCGCAGATGCCGGTGATCACGGTGCCGGTCGAGGGGGTCTTGAAGCGCGGATGTACGTGACCGAAGAAGCGTGGCAGCAGCCCATCGCGCGCCATGGCGAAGAAGATGCGCGCCTGGGCGATGGTCATGACCAGCATGACCGAGGTCATGCCGGCGACGGCGCCGAGCTTGACCGGGATGCCGAGCCAGTGGAGCGAGGGGTACTTGTCGATGGCGTACGCCACCGGCGCGGCCACGTCGAGTTCCTTGTAGCTGACCATGCCGGTGAGCACGCTCGCCACGATCACATACAAGATGGTGCAGATGATCAGGCTCGCGAGGATGCCGATCGGCATGTCGCGCTGCGGGTTCTTGGACTCCTGTGCCGCGGTCGACACCGCATCAAAGCCGATGTAGGCGAAGAAGATGACCCCGGCGCCGCCGATGATGCCGGGCCAGCCGAAGCGGCCGGCGGCATTCTCCGGTGGCACAAACGGGTGCCAGTTGCCGGTGTTGATGTAGCTCACCCCGAAGAAGATGAACAGCAGCACCACGATGACCTTGATGGTGACGATCACCGAGTTGAACGCCGCCGACTGCTTGATGCCGATGTAGCACACGGTGGCGATCACGGCGACGACGATCACCGCCGGCAGGTTGACGATCGCCCCGGTGCTGACCACGTGCAGCGATTCGCCCACGGCCGCGAAGGGGGCGTTGGAGAGCGCTGGAGGCAGATGGATGCCGACCTGATTCAACAGGCTGACGCCGTAGCCGGACCAGCCCACCGACACCGTCGCGACCGCGAGCAGGTATTCCAGCACGAGATTCCAGCCGATGAACCAGGCGACGCCTTCACCCAGGGTCGCGTAAGAATAGGAGTAGGCGCTTCCCGAGACCGGGATCATCGCGGCGAATTCCGCGTAGCACAGCCCGGCGAGGGTGCAGCCGACGCCGGCGAGGATGAACGAAAGTGCGAGCGCAGGGCCGGCGTAGTTGGCCGCAGCGGTCCCGGTGAGCACGAAAATGCCGGTGCCGATGATGCCGCCGATGCCGAGCAGCGTCAGCTGTGTCGCACTCAGGGCGCGGCGCAGCTGGTTGTGCGCGCCTTCCTGCTGGTGCAGCTCATCGATCGATTTCGTCGCGGTCAGCTGTGATGCCATGAGACCCCCGCCTTTTGCGCGAGGACTCTACACAAGCACCCTGGGGAAAGCGAGGCGGCCGCCGGTATGCGCGGCGCACCTGGCGCATTATGACTCGCGCAGCTCCGGCGGCACGTGCGGCGCCAACAGCTCGAGCAGAGCCGCGTACACCTTGGGCGTGCCGGCGACGATGTGGCCCGCCTGGCGGTACTCCGCGCCGGTGAGGGTGCCGATGCGCCCGCCGGCTTCCTGGATGAGCAGTGTGCCGGCCGCGGTGTCCCACGGTGCGAGCCCGATCTCCCAGAAGCCATCGGTACGCCCGGCGGCGACGTAGGCCAGATCGAGCGCGGCGGAGCCCGGGCGGCGCACGCCGGCGGCCTGCGCGGTGACCGCGCGCAGCATGCCCATGTAGGCGTCCAGGTAGCGCACGTTGGCGCGGTACGGAAAGCCGGTGGCGATGAGTGAGCCCTCGACGCTGCGCGCCTTGCTCACGCGCATGCGGTGGCTGTCCAGGTGCGCGCCGCTGCCGCGACTCGCGGTGAACAGCTCGCCGCGCATCGGGTCGTAGACTACGGCGTGCTCGAGCCGTCCCCTGATCTGCACCGCGATCGAGACGGCGAAGACCGGAAAGCCATGCAGGAAATTGGTGGTGCCATCGAGGGGATCGATGATCCACACCGTCTCGCTCTCCCCGGTTTGGCCGCTCTCCTCGGCGAGAAAGGCGTGCTGCGGGTAGTGACGGCGCACGATGGCGATGATTTCCTGCTCGGCCGCCTGGTCGACCTCGGTGACGAAGTCGTTGCGGCCCTTGGAGGTGATGGTGAGCGACTCCAGCCGGTTCAGGCTCCGGATGATGAGTTCTCCGGCGCGACGCGCGGCGCGCACGGCGATATTGAGAAGCGGCTGCACGGTCCTTAAGCTCGCATGAGGCGTCGCTGCCGGGGAGCGCCGGAGGCCTCACCCGAACCTGACATTTCCCGCTAGCCTAGCAGATGAACTCCCCCGCCATTCGGATCGTGCTGGTCGCCCCGTCCCACCCGGGCAACATCGGTGCCGTCGCGCGCGCCATGAAGAACATGGCGCTCAGCGAGCTGGTGCTGGTGCGCCCGCGGGTATTTCCCGATGCGGAGGCCACCGCGCGGGCCTCCGGGGCCGATGATGTGCTCCACGCCGCACGGGTAGTCGACAGCCTTGCCGCGGGGCTCGCCGGCTGCGGCTTCGTCGCCGCCACGACCTCGCGGCTGCGCGATCAGTACTTCCGCGTGCTGGACGTGCGCGAGGCCGCGACGCGCATCGTCGCCGAGTCCAGGCGCGCCCCCGCGGCGGTGGTGTTCGGAGCCGAGCGCACCGGGCTCACCAACGAGGAGCTCGAGACCGCGCACGCGCTGATCCGCATTCCCGCCAACGACGCCTACGCCTCGCTCAATCTCGCCATGGCCGTGCAGCTGGTCACGTACGAGCTGTTCCGCGCCGCAGCTGTCGCGCCGCCGCCGCAGGGGCCGCTCGCGGCCCCGCTCGCCTCGGCACAGGACATGCAGCGCCTGTTCGAGCACCTGGCGCAGGTGCTCGAGGAGATCGACTTCCGCGACCGCACCCAGAGCGGCACGCATCTGATGTCGCGCATCCGGCGCTTTCTGCAGCGCGCCGAGCTTGACCAGAACGAGGTCAATATCCTGCGGGGCATCCTCACTGCGGTGCAGAGCCGGCGCCGCCACGCCGGTGAGCCGCCGCGATGAGCGCGCCAGCTGCCCTGTATCTGGACTACGCCGCCACCACGCCGGTCGATGCGGCCGTGGCCGCGGTGATGCACGAATGCCTGACGGCGAGCGGCGATTTCGGCAATCCCGCCTCGATGCACGCACTCGGCCGCGCCGCGGCGCGGCGCGTCGGCGTGGCCCGCGCCCAGGTCGCCGCGCTGATCGGCGCCGAACCGGAAGAGATCGTGTTCACCTCGGGGGCGACCGAGTCGAACAATCTCGCCCTCTTTGGCTGTATGCGCGCCAACGCCGATCGCGGCGCCCACGTGGTCACGATGCGCACCGAGCACAAGGCGGTGCTGGATCCGTGCCGCCAGCTCGAACGTCAGGGGACTGAGGTCACCTACCTCGTGCCCTCACCCGATGGTCTTCTGTCCCCGGCCGCCCTGGCCGCGGCGCTGCGTGCCGACACCGTGCTCGTCTCGGTCATGGGCGTGAACAACGAGACCGGCGTGGTACAGGACCTCGCCGCGCTCTCGGCCGTATGCCGCGAGCGCGGCGTCGCCTTCCACAGCGACTGCGCGCAGGCCGCCGGGCGCATGCCGCTGGATGTGCATGCCGCGCGCCTCGATTTCGTCTCGCTCACGGCACACAAGCTCTATGGTCCCAAAGGCATCGGCGCGCTGTACGTGCGCGCCGCTGCGCGCTCCCTGCTGCAGCCGGTGACCTTTGGCGGCGGCCAGGAGCGCGGCCTGCGCCCGGGCACGCTGCCGGTGCACCAGATCGCCGGCTTCGGCGCGGCGTGCGCGCTCACCGCCCGCACCCTCGCCGTGGAAGGGCTGCGGCTCGAGGAGCTCGGCAGGCGCCTGTGGCAGGGCCTCGCCCCCTTAGGCGGGGTGTATCTCAATGGCGCTGCGGCGCCGCGGGCGCCGGGGATCGTCAATGTCTCTTTCGAGGGTGTCGAGGGTGAGAGTCTGATCGCAGCCCTCCCGGAACTCGCGCTGGCCACCGGCTCGGCCTGCAGCTCCGCCAGTCGCGAGCCCTCCCATGTGCTCAAGGCCCTGGGGCGCAGCGCCCGCCTCGCCGAGAGCTCGCTGCGCTTCAGCCTGGGCCGCCTCACCACCGCCGCCGATGTGGACAGGGCGGTGCGCCTCACCGCAGCCGCGGTCGAGCGGCTGCGGGCTTTGTCACCGGCTTCCCCGCCGAGCGCGGACTGGGCGCCGGGGCGACGCACGGTGCAGGGCGAAGCGGGAGCGCAGGCGCAGGGGACCTGGGTGCGCTTTGAGCTGCTCATCGACGGGGACATTGTGAAGGACGCACGTTTTCAGGCGTTCGCCTGCCCCCATACTGTGGATACGGCCGCGTGGTTGTGTGCGCAGCTGCGCGGTCGCGCCCGCGGCGCGCTGATTCCGGGCAGCCCCTCACAGTGGGCGGCCGAGCGCGCCGTTCCGGTGGAGAAACTGGGACGACTGCTGGTGGTCGAAGATGCTTTGCGTGACTGCCTTACACAGTGGCACTGAGACGCTACAATACGAGGACCGATGGCCATATCGCTGACGGAATCTGCCGCCTCCCGGGTTAAGAGCTTCCTGGCCACACGGGGGCGCGGCATCGGACTCAGGCTCGGGGTGCGCAAGACCGGCTGTTCCGGGTTCGCCTACGTCATCAACTACGCCGACGGCCCCGATCCGGGGGACATCGTGTTCGAGGACCACGGCGTGCAGGTCTTCGTCGACTCCTCCAGCCTGAAGCTCATCGACGGCACGATCGTCGACTTCGTGAAGGAGGGCCTGAACGAGGCCTTCCGCTTCCGTAACCCGAACGTGAAGGGCGAGTGCGGTTGCGGAGAGAGCTTCTCGGTCTGAGGCTCCGCACGGCCGTCTCGCGGCCGTGTGCAAAAAATTCCTTATGGGACGGGCACTTCCATGCGCCGTTTCGTTGCCGCCTCGGGCCACCTCAAGGTACACTTAGCGGCTTGCCTCCGGGGCTCCGGCAGGGGTTGGCCGGGGGACTCCCGCATCCCATCAGTTTCGAAAGGTTAAGCATGGCGCTCGAGCGCACTCTCTCCATCGTCAAGCCCGACGGCGTACAGGCCAATCTCATCGGCGAGGTTTACCGCCGCTTCGAGAAGGCCGGCCTCAGGATCATCGCGGCCCGTATGCGGCAGCTGTCCCAGGCCGAGGCCGAGGGCTTCTATGCGGTACACCGCGAGCGGCCGTTCTATAAGGATCTGGTGCGCTACATGACCTCAGGTCCGGTCATGGTCCAGGTGCTCGAGGGCGAGAACGCCATCGCACGCAATCGCGAGATCATGGGTGCCACGGATCCCAAAAAGGCCGCACCGGGTACGATCCGGGCCGACCTGGCCAAGAGCATCGAGCAGAACGTGGTGCACGGCTCGGATGCCCCCGACACGGCCGGGCGTGAGATCTCCTACTTTTTCAGCGCCACGGAGCTGCATCCGCGCGCCTGAGGCGCGGCGCAGGACACCTCGCATGAGCGCCGCGGAAGCCCTGGTCCCCGAGCGGACGAACCTCCTCGGCCTGCCGCGTGAGGCGCTCGAGGCGTTCGTCGCGGCCCAGGGCAGCAAGCCCTTCCGCGCGCGTCAGCTGATGAACTGGATCTACAAGCGCGGCGTCGGCTCCTTCGCGGACATGACCGACCTCGCCAAGGAGTTTCGTGCCCGCCTCGGGGCCAGCGCCGAGGTGCGCACGCCGCAGATCCTGAGCACGCAGCGCTCCGCCGACGGCACCATCAAGTGGCTGTTGCGCGCCGACGCGAGCCAGGCCTTCGAGATGGTCTTCATTCCCGAGACCGATCGCGGCACGCTGTGCATCTCCTCCCAGGTCGGCTGCGCGCTCGACTGCTCGTTCTGCTCCACCGCACAGCAGGGCTTCAATCGCAACCTCAGCACCGCGGAGATCGTCGGCCAGGTGTGGCTCGCGGCGCGCGAGCTGGAGCGCCTGTACGGGGCGCCGGACACCTCCGCCCCGGCCGGGGATCAGCGCCACGTCACCAATGTCGTGCTCATGGGCATGGGCGAACCGCTCGCCAATTTCCGCAACGTGGTGCCGGCGCTCGCCATTCTGCTGGATGATTTCGGCTTCGATCTGTCGCGCCGGCGCGTGACCCTGTCCACCTCGGGCCTCGTGCCGCAGATCTACAGGCTCGCGGAGGAGACGAACGTCGCGCTCGCGGTATCCCTGCATGCGCCCGATGACGCGCTGCGCAACGAACTCGTGCCGATCAACCGCAAGCACCCCATCGCCGAACTCCTGGCCGCGTGCTGGCACTATCTGGATGAGCAGAACGGCCGCAGCGTGACCTTCGAGTACGTGATGCTCGAGGGCGTGAACGACTCCCCGGCGCAGGCCCGGGCGCTGGTGCGCCTGCTCAAGGGGCACCCGGCCAAGGTGAATCTCATCCCCTTCAATCCATTCCCCGGCACGCGCTACCGCCGCTCGACACCCGCGGCCATCCAGTGCTTCCGCGACGAGCTGCTCAAGCGCGGCGTGCTCGCCACGGTGCGGCGCACGCGCGGCGACGACATCGACGCCGCCTGCGGGCAGCTCGCCGGTCGCGTCATCGATCGCACCACGGTGCGTCTGGGCAACAAGGTCATCGGCGTCACGGCTCAACCATGAACATATCAGTGTACGGTCTTGCGGCGTTCCTTCTGCGTCTGGCCGGCGGCGCCGCGCTGGCGCTGCTGAGTGCCTGCGCAGCCACCAATCCCCAGGGCCACCTGTCGAAGCCGCAGGACGCGGCCATTGCCAACATGCAGCTCGGCAGTGCCTACATGAATCAGGGCGAGCTGCAGCTCGCCAAGGACAAGCTCGACAAGGCTCTCGCCGAGGACCCGAACAATCCCGAGGTGCACAGCGTGCGCGCCATGCTGTTCGAGCGCATGCAGCTGCCGAAGGAGGCCGATTCGGAATACCGCACGGCGCTGCGCCTGGCTCCCAACGATCCGAACGTCATCAACAACTACGCGGTGTACCTGTGCCAGAACGGGCGCACCGATGAGGGCGTGAAGCGCTTCGAGCAGGCGGCCAGGAACGCGCTCTATCGCACGCCTGAAGCCGCTTACACCAATGCCGGCGTGTGCCTGCGCGCTGCCAAGCGCGATGACGCGGCGCGCGCG
Organism: uncultured Pseudomonadota bacterium; assembly: GCA_963825385.1. Classification (GTDB taxonomy): domain Bacteria; phylum Pseudomonadota; class Gammaproteobacteria; order Steroidobacterales; family Steroidobacteraceae; genus 13-2-20CM-66-19. Next base: position 39,048 of record CAWGSX010000004.1, read on the forward strand.
CAGTTCATCAAGGCGCTGCAGCTGAAGCCGAGCTTCTCGGACGCGGTGCTGCAGCTTGCCGATCTGGATCTGCAGCAGAACAACCTCACCCAGGCGCGTGCACTGATCGATGCGTACCTGGCGAACTTCACCGAGACCCCGGACCTGCTCTTGCTCGGCGTGCGTGTGGCCCGCGCCCAGAAGGATCCGGTCGCCGCGCGCAGCTACGCGCGCAAGCTGCAGATGAACTTTCCGGGTACCGACCAGGCGCGCGCCCTGGCTGCGCTCGACCACAATCCCGGCTGAGCAGGCATGACGGGAGCAGTAGCAGGCGTCGGCATCGGCGCGCGGCTGCGTGCCGCACGCGAGCGGCGCAGCCTGACGGTGCTGCAGGCCGCCGAGAAGCTGCACGTCGATGCACGCATGCTCGAGGCGCTCGAGGGTGAGGACTTCGCCTCCCTCGGCGCCGATGTCTACGTCCGCGGTCACCTGCGCCGCTACGCGGAGCTGGTGGGCGAGTCCGGCGCCGAGCTGCAGGAGCTGTACGCCAACGTGCAGCCCGCGGCCCGTCCGGATCTGACGCGCATCCCGCGCCAGGAGCGCACCAGTGAGTCGGCGCGCCTCGCGCTGCCGGCCCTGGTGGTCGCGGTGTGCCTCGCCGCGGCGGGGCTTCTGTGGTGGCTGCTCACGCAGCCGGGCGCGAAGCCCCAGCCCCTGCCGCCGCCACCGCCGCTCACCCCGCAGCCCCTTGCGAGCGCGAGCGCCGCGCCGGCGGCGGCGCAGTCGGCGCCGCGGGCAGGTGCGGCGCTCCCCTCGGCACCCACTGCCCCCGGGGCCGGCGAGACCGTGACGCTGCACTTCTCCGGCGACAGCTGGGTGCAGATCGCCGACGCGCGCGGCAAGGTGCTGCTGGATGGCGTGCAGCCTCCGGGGAGCGTGCGCTCGGTCAGCGGGCCGCCGCCGCTGCGCATCGTGCTCGGCAATGCCCCCGCCGTGGCCGTCGAAGTGAACGGCCATCCGGCCAAGCTCGAGGGGCTGGTGCGTCGCCGCGGCGATGCGCACTTTCTCGTCTCCGCCGGCGGCACGCTCTCAGCGCCGCTGCCGCCTGCGCACGGAGACTGAGGTGTCGCAGATCCAGGCGGTCAAGGGCATGAACGACGTGCTGCCGGAGGCGATCGGCGCCTGGCAGCACCTCGAAGCCACCACACGCGAGCTTCTTGCCAGTTACGGCTACGCGGAGATCCGCGTGCCGGTGGTGGAGCACACCGAGCTCTTCAAGCGCGCCATCGGCGAGCACACCGACGTCGTCAGCAAGGAGATGTACACCTTCGCCGACGGCAAGGAGAGCCTCACCCTGCGTCCCGAGGCGACCGCGGGCATCGTGCGCGCGCTCATCTCCAACGGCATGCTGCGCGGGGCGCGCCACAAGCTGTGGTGCTCAGGTCCCATGTTCCGTCACGAGGCACCGCAGGAGGGCCGCTATCGCCAGTTCTGGCAGGTCGATGTCGAGGCGGTGGGCTTCCCCGGGCCGGACATCGACGCCGAGCTGATCGCGATGAGCGCGCGCCTGTGGCAGCGCCTCGGCATCGCTAAGGGCGTGCGCCTGGAGCTGAACTCGCTCGGCACCCCCGAGAGCCGCCGCGCGTATCGCGCGCGTCTGGTCGAGTACTTCAGGGGGCACGAGGCTGAGCTCGATGCCGACAGCGTGCGCCGCCTCGGCACCAATCCGCTGCGCATCCTGGACAGCAAGAATCCGGCCCTGCAGGAGCTGATCGGCGCAGCGCCGGTGCTGAGTGACTACCTGGATGGCGACTCACGCGGGCACTTCGAGCAGCTGTGCCGCATGCTCGAGGACGTGGGCGTGGCTTACCGGGTGAACCCGCGCCTGGTGCGTGGGCTGGATTACTACTCGCGCACCGTGTTCGAATGGATCAACACCGCCGCCAGCGGCGCCCAGAACGCGGTCTGCTCCGGGGGGCGCTACGACGGCCTGATCGGGCAGCTCGGCGGGGAGGCGACCCCGGCGATCGGTTTCGCCATGGGCGTCGAGCGGCTGGTGCGCCTGCTGCGCGAGGCCGGCTCGGTGCCGGCACCCCGCGCACCGGATGCGTACGTCGTGGTGAGCGGCGCGGCCGCCACCGCGCCGGCTCTGGCGCTCATCGAGCGCCTGCGCAGCGAGCGCCCGCACCTGCACCTCGAGTTCAATATGGGCGGGGGCAACTTCAAGGCACAATTCCGCCGGGCCGACAAGAGCGGGGCGCCCCTGGCGCTGATCCTCGGTGAGGATGAGCTGGCGCGCGGTGTTGTGGCCATGAAACCTTTACGCGCGCAGAGCGGTCAGAGCGAGTGCCCGCTTGCGTCCGTGGCGAGCGCACTTGATGCAGCGCTCGCCGCGCTTGCTGCCGGCGCGGCACTGCCGGACTGATCTTTTGGGGAGGATGCGTGGAAGACTATCTGTCAGAAAAAGAACAGTGGGAATGGATCAAGGAGCAGGTGCGCGTCAACGCGCCGGCCGTGGTGCTGGCGGTGGTGCTGGTGCTGGCCGCCGTGGCCGGCTGGCGCTGGTGGCAGGGGCGGCAGGACAGCGCCAGTCTCGCCGCGAGCGCGCAGTACCTGCAGATGGTGCAGGCACTGGAGAAGGGCGACAAATCGCAGGCGCTGGTGGTGCTCGGCGGGCTCGAGCGCGACCACGCCGGCTCCCCCTACACCGACCAGGCCAAGATGCTCGCTGCCCGCGTGTATGTGGATACCAATGAGCTGGACAAGGCCGCCGCCCAGCTCGACTCCGTCGCGCAGCATTCCAGGGACAAGGAACTGGCGATCGTCGCGCGCCAGCGCCTGGCGCGCGTGCAGATCGCCCAGAACAAGCCCGACCTCGCCCTCACCACGCTGCAGGGCACCGATGTCGGGGCCTTCGCGCCGCGCTACCACGAGGTGCGCGGGGATGCCTACTACGCCAAGGGCGACAAGGCCGCGGCGCTCGCCGAATACCGCAGCGCGCAGAGCGGCGCAGGCACCAATCCGCTGCTCGATCTGAAGATCGCTGACCTGGCCGGGGATGCGCCGGCTCCCGCGCCGGCCGCAGCCGCCGCGCCGGTGGCGAAGTGAACCGCATGCGCCGCCTTGGCCTCATGGGCGCGCTCGGGCTTGCGCTCCTTGCCGCCGCCTGCTCCAAAGACAAGGCGATCGATCAGCCGGCCAAGCTCACCGCCATCCAGCCACAGCTGCGCGTGCAACACCTGTGGGAGGTCTCGGTCGACGACAAGAAGGCGATCGCGCTGCGCCTCGGGCTCGGGATCGCCGTCGACGACGGGCGCGTCTACGCGGCCGGCCACAAGGGGGAGCTGGTGGCGCTCGATGTGAAGAGCGGCAAGACGCTGTGGCGCACGCGCGTGAAGGCGCCGTTTGCCGGCGGCACCGCAGTCGCGGGCGGGCTGCTCGCCGTCGGCACCAGCGACGGGCGCCTGTTCGCCTTCGATGCCGCCGACGGCAAGGTGCGCTGGGAGACGCGCGTCAACGGCGAGGTGCTCGCCCCGCCGGCGATCTCCGCGCACGTGATCGCGCTGCGCACCGTGGACGGCAAGCTCCACGGGCTCTCCCCCCAAGACGGCCACGAGCTGTGGAGTCAGGAGCAACAGGTGCCGCGCCTGTCCCTGCGCGGCACGTCGCGCCCGGTGATCGTCGGCGAGAGCGTGCTGTGCGGCTTCGACAACGGCAAGGTGCTCGCGGTCAACGCCGCCGACGGCAGCGTTGCCTGGGAAGCCACCATCACCCCTCCCCATGGCCGCACCGAGCTCGAGCGGCTCTCGGACATCGACGCCGGCGTGCAGGTGCAGGGGCAGAACGTCTACGCGGTCGGCTTCCAGGGACGCGTCGCCATGCTCGCCCTCGACACCGGGCAGATCTGGTGGTCGCACGAGCTGTCGAGCTACCGCGGCATGAGTCTGGATGATGAGATGCTGTACATCGCCACCGCCGACGGCGAGGTCGTGGCGCTGCGCGCGCGCACCGGCGCGGAGGTGTGGCGCCAGAGCGCGCTGTTGCACCGCGGCCTGTCCGGCCCGGCCGCGATGGACGATGCGCTGGTGGTTGCCGATTTCCAGGGCTACGTGCACTGGCTCGACAAGGCGAGCGGCGCGATCATCGCCCGCACCCAGGGCAGCAAGACCCGCGTCAGCACCGCGCCCGTGGTGGTCGGTGACATCGTGCTGGTGGCCAACGACCGCGGCCAGATCAATGCCTATCATGTGAGTGCGCTGCCCGGTGCGAAGGCCGCTCCCAAGGCGCCGCCGCCGGAAGTTCCCGCGCCGCCGCCACCCCCGCCGCCCGAGGAGAGCAAATAGCGGCCGCGCGCGAGGCCGTAAGCCGCCATGCTGCCTGTCGTCGCACTGGTCGGCCGGCCCAACGTCGGCAAGTCGACGCTGTTCAACGTGCTCACCGGCACCCGCGACGCGATCGTGGCCGACATCCCGGGCTGACGCGCGACCGGCAGTACGGCTTCGGGCGCGTGGGCGATGCCTTGCGTCGTCGATCGATACCGGCGGCCTGGTCGAGATCCGTCGGCATCGAGGCGCAGATGCGTGCGCAGACCGAGCGCGCCGTCGCCGAGGCCGACCGCCTGATCTTCCTCGCGGACGCCCGCTCCGGGCTGACTGCCGCAGGACCACTTCGTCGCCGCGCGAACTGCGCCGCTCCGGCAAGCCCGTGCACCCTGGCGCTGAACAAGGGCGAGGGACTGGATGCCGACGTGGTCGCCGCCGAATTCCACGCCCTGGGCTTCGGCGAGCCGGTGGTGATCTCCGCGAGCGCACGGCCAGGGCTGCGAGACGCTCGATGGAGCAGGTGCTCGCCGGGCTTGGCGCCCCGGAGAGCGCTGCGCAGGACGACAGCGCCATCCGCATCGCCATCATCGGCCGCCCCAACGTCGGCAAGTCGACCCTGGTCAACCGCCTGCTCGGCGAGGAGCGGGTGATCGCGAGCGAGCAGCCCGGCACCACGCGCGACAGCATCCTCGTACCCTTCGAGCGCGACGGGCGCGCGCTTCCTGCTGATCGATACGGCGGGCGTGCGCCGCCGCGCACAGGTCGAGGACGTCATCGAGCGCGCCAGCGTCGCCAAGACCCTGCAGGCCATCGACGAGGCGCACGTCGTGATCCTGGTGCTCGATGCGCACGAGGGGATCGCCGAGCAGGACGCGAGCGTCCTCGGGCTCGCGCTCGAGCGCGGCCGCGCGCTCATCATCGCGGTGAACAAGTGGGACGGCATCCCGGCCGAGCAGCGCGAGGAGGTCCAGCGCCAGCTGTCACTCAAGCTCGACTTCGTGCCCTTTGCGCCGCTGCACTTCATCTCGGCACGCCACGGCACCGGGGTCGGCGGACTGGTCGAGGCCACCGTGCGCGCCTACGAGGCGGCGATGCGCGCGCTGCCCACCAAGGATCTGACGCGCACACTGGAGCACGCCATGACCGTGCATCAGCCGCCGCTCGTGCACGGGCGACGCATCAAGCTGCGCTACGCCCACCAGGGCGGCCGCAACCCGCCGCGCATCGTCATTCATGGCAACCAGACCGCCGCGGTGCCGGAGGCCTACACGCGCTACCTGGCCAACGTCTTCCGCAAGCGCTACGACCTGTTTGCGACGCCGGTGTTCATCGAGTACCGCACCGACGCCAACCCGTACAAGCGCGCCGGACGCCCGCGCCACGAGCAGCCGCGCCGCCGCGCCGGGGGACGCAAGCGCCGCGAGCGCTAGGCAGGCGCGCTAGTCATGCGCGCGCGTGTAATGGTTGATCCAGTTCGTTTCCCAGGTCTTGCCGCCGTCGGCGGAAAAAGCCTGCTCGGACTGCGCGGTGTCGGGGCTGATGCCCCAGATGGAGAAGCGCACGAGGATGGTGCGGCCGTTGAAGGTCTCCTGGTCGTAGAAATCGCCGCGGCCGTTGACGAACACACCCACGCCGGGAATACCGAGGGTACCCACCCCCGGTGTGGCGAAGTCCAGGTTCCACTGCCCGCTGCCGGGGTTGTACCAGCGCAGTGACAAAAGCTCGACCCGACGGGCGCTGCCCTCGGCCCTGAACTCGGCGAGGTTGGCGCGGCCCTGCCACAGCGCCTGCACGCTGGTCGTGCCATCCAGCGTCACCCAGGTGTTCGAGCCGGTCAGCGGGTGCAGGAGCCGCTGCGAGTGCGTGTGCCATTTGCCCAGATCGAAATCGAAGTCGTGCGCGCCGTCGCGCGCCGCGGCTGCGGCCGGCACCGCAGCGCCGGCCGCGAGGCTCACACAGACGGCGAGCCGCAGGGCCAGCGCACGCGGGCCGGCACCCAAAGCCACGCTCACGACTTGACCCGCGTCAGGCTGGCGATGAACGCCGGCGCCCAGGTACGGCCGCCGTCCTGCGAAAAGTCCTCCTCGAAGCGGTGCGCGTCGGGGGTGATCTGCGACCAGGTGGCGCGCACCAGGATCGAGCGCCCCTTGAAGGTGTCCTGTGCGTACAGCTCGCCGCGGCCATCGTGGAATTCGCCGATCAGCGGCACATCGAGCACGCCGTTCTTGCTGTTGACGTAGGCCTGAGTCCACTGGTGGGCGCTGGGGTTGTATAGAAACAGGGTCATACCCTCCCAGTGACCGCTCGGAGTGTCCGCCTCGATCTCCTCGAGCTGCGCGCGCCCGTCCCAGACCTTGCGCACCGTCACCGTGCCACCGAACTCGATGGCGGGAGTGGCCGCGAAGGGATCGGCGATGCGGCGAATCTGTGTATGCCAGGTGCCGATGTTGAAGTCGAAATCGTGCGCGCCATCGCGCAGGGCAGGGGCAGGGGCAGGGCATCGGCGCCGTGGGCCGGCAGCAGCGCCAGGGTGGCCACCGCCGTGGCGGCAGCGCTAATCAGTCTGAGCTTGGGCATCGTCGGAACTCCGCTTGGGTGGGGTACGGGATCAACGTCCGGACGCGGCCGGATGGCGCTCCGGCGCCGGCGCTCTTGACGCCGGACCCGGGCTTCGACAAAAACGGTGTGGTGTCTGGCCTCAACGTCCGGGCTCTTCGGGGGCATTACGGTGAGGATGAGGATGCCTGCGGCGCGCGGCGCTGCGCAAACGACTAATTCTCGGCACAGGAGCAAGAAATTGTTAGCCACGCTGAAGGACGGCCCTCATGGCATCCCCGCTGCGTAACCTGCCGCTTAACGCCTTGCGCAGCTTCGATGCCGCCGCGCGTCATCTGAGCTTTGCGGCCGCCGCGGGTGAACTCGGGGTTACGGCTGCGGCGATCAGCGTGCAGGTGCGCCGCCTGGAGGACTGGGTGGGCACGCCGCTGTTCGTGCGCGGCCACCGCTCGGTCGCGCTCTCGGCCACCGGGCGCAAGCTCGCACCGCGCCTCACCTCGCTGTTCATGGAAATGGAGCAGCTGCTCTCGCAGGTTGCCGACTTTGACACCACCTCGCTCCAGGTGAGCGCCATGCCGACCTTCGCCTCGAAGTGGGTGGCGCCGCGGCTGGCGGGCTTCATCGCGCGCTACCCGCATCTGCAGGTGCGCATCCACGGTGCCGACCGGCGCGCGGATTTCGAGCGCGATGGCATCGATGTGGGGCTGCGTTACGGCGATGGCCACTACCCCGACCTGCACCACGAGCAGATCGCGCGCGCCGTGGCCTTCCCGGTGTGCAGCCCCGAGCTGGCGCGGCGCTGCGGCCCCGACCCCGGGCAGATCGATGCCGCGCTCCTGCTGCATGACGAGTCCTCGCTGGTGGCGCCGGGACTGCCGACCTGGAACGGCTGGTTTGCACAGGCCGGCATCGCCCGCAGCGTCGAGGGTGGCGGCGCGCTCTTCGGCAACAGTCACATGGCGCTGTCCGCCGCGGTGGCCGGTCAGGGCTTCGCCCTCGGGCTCACCCCGCTGGTGGATGACGATCTGGCCAGCGGCCGCCTGGTGCGGCCCTTCTCCGGCGAGCTCGCAAGTCCGTTCGGGTTCTGGTTCGTGTGCCGCCGCGACCGGCGCGATGAACCCAAGATCGCCGCATTCCGTGACTGGATCTTCGCGGAGGCCGCGAGGACGCCGCGGCCCTGAGCCGGCAGCGGTGCCGCCGCGCAGCTCAGTACGCTCCTGGGCAGTTGCGGCGCCAAGAAGCCCGCTACGCGGCCCGCACAGCGCCCCGGTCCCTCACAATAAGGGTTTCTCGCGCTGTCCCGACCTGCCGGCGCCCTGCTGCGCGGCAGCGGCGGCCCGGTATAGTGTCGCGGTTTGCTCCTACCGGTTCAGGCAAGGTTACAGATGAGGCCGAAGCTTCGCGTCGTACCCGAACAGCTCGTCACTCCCATTCTCGATGAGGCCAAGCGCATCCTGGCCGAGATCGGCGTGGAGGTACGCGGCGCCTCGCTGCGATCGTTGCTGCTCGAGAAGGGGCTGAAGACGGCGCGCACCGCCGACGATGCCGAGCGGGTGCTGTTCCCCCCGGAGGTGGTGGATGCGGCTATCCGCAGCACGCCGAAGCGCTTCGCGCTCTACAACCGCGACGGCGCGCCCTACACCGAGCTCGGCGGCGACAAGGTGCACTTCGTGCCCGGCTCGAGCGGGCTGCAGATTCTTGATCATCGCACCGGCGAGACGCGCCACTCCAAGACCCAGGACTTCATCGAGTTCGTGCGCGTTGCGGACGGGCTGAAGAACCTCGGTTATCTGGCGACCGCCTTTTCCACCAACGATATCGAGCCGCAGGTCTCGGATGCGTGGCGTCTGTACCTGGTGTTGACCAATTCGCTCAAGCCGGTCGTCTCGGGTGCCTTCACCGAGCACGGCGTGCCGCGCATGGCGCAGCTGATGCAGCTGTTCCGCCGCGATCAGGCTGACCTCATCGCCCGGCCCATGTCGATCTTCACCGTGACGGCGACCGGCTTCTACCGCTACAGCGAGGACTCCTGCCAGAACCTGCTCGACTGCGCCGCATTCGGCATCCCGGTGGAGATCGTGCCGGTAACGCTCATGGGGCTGATCGCGCCGGTGACGCTGGTGGGGGCGACCGTCATGCACGTCGCCGATGTGCTCGCCGGGGTGACCATGGCACAGATGGTCAAGCCGGGCACGCCGATGCTGTTCGGCGGCGCCCCGGCGACTTTCCACATGCGCACCGCGATGTCGCCCATGGCGGCGATCGAGACACTGCATCTGAACGTCGCGTACGTCGAGATCGCGCGCCACCTGGGTCTGCCGACCCAGGGCTACATGGCACTCAGTGAGGGCAAGTTCCTCGATGCCCAGGCCGGTGCCGAGACTTTCGCCGGGGCCCTGCTCGCGGCCATCAGCGGGGTGAACTCCGTCTCCGGGCCCGGCATGCTCGACTATGTCCTCACCTTCAGTCTCGAGAAGCTCGTATTCGATGACGAGCTGTGCGGCCAGGCGCTGCATTTCTGCCGCGATTTCGCGGTGATGGACGATCTGCCGACGGTGGAGCTGGTGCGGCAGCTGCTGCGCGACAAGCACCTGCTCACCGCACCCCACACACTCACGCACTGGCCCAAGGAGCTGTACCTGCCGGGGCCGTCCTTCGACCGGGTGAGCCGGGAGACCTGGCTGCAGGAAGGCGGCCGCTCGCTCGAGCAGCGCGTCAAGGGCGAGGTGGAGCGGCTGCTGCGCAGCTACGTCTCCCCGCCGACCGATGCGCGGATTGACGCGCAGATGCTCGACATCATCCGCGCCGGCATGGGCGCGGACAAGTCGCTGCCGGCGACCCTGCCACCGGTCGTAGCCAGCGAGTCCGCCCCGGCCGGCGCCGGCTCCGTACGACGGTCGCGAAGACCGCGGCGCGGGTAACCCTCGTCGACCCTCCAGGCGGGGGCGCGGCGCCGCAACGGCGTCATGCTGCGAGCCTCTTCGGATCGGACCGCAACAGTGGAGCCGGCCGATCAAGGGAACACGCTTATGAACCGCTGCGCGGGCTCTGATTCAGAACACACCGGTGGACATGGCTCCGAGGCGGGCTCGCACGCCGCTCGCGACCCGGTCTGCGGCATGGCGGTCGATCCCGCAAGCGCTGTCTTTTACTCAGAACGCCAGGGCCGGCGGCAATACTTCTGCAGTCAGCACTGCAAGGACCGGTTCGAGGCTGCGCCGGAGACCTACCTCGGGCCGCAGCTGACCGCAGCGGCGCAACCCCAGAGAAGCAGCATTTACACCTGCCCCATGCACCCGGAAGTGCGCCAGCTCGGCGCGGGCACTTGCCGGATCTGCGGTATGGCCCTCGAGCCCATGCAGGCCGCGCCAGCGGACGGTCCGAACGCAGAATACCGAGACATGAAGCGACGTCTGTGGATCGGTGCAGCCCTGGCTGCGCCGCTTGCCGTTCTGGAGATGGGCGCGCATTTTCCGAACCTGAATCTGCGGCAGCTGGTGTCGCCTCTGCTGTTGCAGTGGATCCAATTCGCGCTCGCGACACCGGTGGTGCTGTGGGCTGGCTGGCCCTTCTTCGAGCGTGCGGCGGACTCGGTGCGGCATCGCTCGCTCAACATGTTCAGCCTCATTGCCCTGGGGGTTGGGGCCGCCTACCTCTACAGTCTCGCGGCAAGCTTTGCGCCGGGGCTCTTTCCCGCTGGTCTGCACGATGACCGTGGGCTCGTGCCGGTGTACTACGAGGCGGCCGCGGTCATCACCGTGCTGGTACTCATCGGTCAGGTACTGGAACTGCGCGCGCGTGAACAGACCGGGGGTGCCCTGCGAGCGCTTTTGAACCTCGCGCCGAAGAGCGCCCGACGACTACGCCTCCATGGCGAGGATGAGCAAGTCACGCTCGATCAGGTCAGCGTCGGCGATCGCCTGCGGGTCCGTCCGGGCGAGGCCATACCAGTCGATGGCACCGTCGTGGAGGGCTCGAGCGCCGTCGATGAGTCCATGGTCACGGGCGAATCGATGCCTGTGGAAAAGCCGCCTGGCTCAGTGCTCATTGGCGGGACCATCAACAGTGTGGGATCCATCATCATGCGCGCAGATAAGGTCGGCGCGGATACGATGCTCGCGCGCATCGTTCAGATGGTCTCCGAGGCGCAACGAAGCCGCGCGCCCATCCAGCGCCTGGCCGATGTCGTTTCCAGCTGGTTCGTGCCCGCGGTGATCACCGTCGCGCAGCTCGCCTTCGCCGTCTGGCTCCTGTTCGGTCCCGCACCCTCGCTGGCCTACGCGTTGGTCGCCGCTGTCTCGGTACTCATCATTGCGTGTCCCTGCGCGCTGGGGCTCGCGACACCTATGTCCATCATGGTCGGGGTCGGCAAGGGCGCGAGCGTGGGCGTGCTGATCAAGAACGCGGAAGCTCTTGAGCGCCTTGAGAAGGTGGACACTCTGGTCGTCGACAAGACCGGAACGATCACCGCGGGGAAGCCGCAGGTCATCGCCGTCAGGGCGGCGCAAGGATTCGATGAGGCGACGATTCTGTCGGTCGGGGCGAGCCTTGAGCGCGCGAGCGAACATCCGCTCGCGGCCGCCATCGTCAGCTCGGCTCGCGAACATGGCAGCGAGCTGTTGCCCCTGGCGAATTTCACGTCCATCACGGGTCAAGGTGTCAGCGGGACGGTGGCCGGACGACTCACGCTCCTCGGGAATCGCCGTCTCCTCTTGGACACAGGCGTGGATCTGGGCGCCCTGGAAGGGGAGGCGGAGCTCCTGAGCCGTGACGGCGCGACGGTGATGTACGTGGGCATCGGCAACCAGGCGGCCGGGCTCATTGCTGTTGCCGATCCCATCAAGCCGACATCGCCCGCCGCGCTCGCGAGCCTTGCGCGCGAGGGGATCCGGATCGTGATGCTCACGGGTGACAATCGCATCACCGCCGAGGCCGTAGGCCGCAAGCTGGGTCTCACGGATATCGTAGCTGAAGTGTTGCCTGATCAGAAAAGCGCCCTCGTGCGGCGCTTGCGCAGCGAGGGGCGTGTCGTGGCGATGGCCGGGGATGGCGTCAACGACGCACCGGCGCTGGCGGAGGCAGACATCGGTATCGCCATGGGAACGGGCACAGACGTCGCCATCCACAGCGCTGGCGTCACCCTTGTGAAGGGCGATCTGGCCGGTATTGCCCGGGCCCGGGCGTTGAGCCGGGCGACCATGAACAATATCCGGCAGAACCTGGTGCTGGCCTTCGGTTACAACGTGCTGGCTATTCCCATTGCCGCCGGCGTCCTGTACCCGGCATTCGGGCTTCTTCTGAGCCCGTCGATCGCAGCGGCGGCCATGTCGGTGAGTTCCGTCTCCGTTATCGGCAACGCCCTGCGCTTACGCGGGACCCGGCTCTGACCGGCGCCCGCAGCAGTGTCGCGCGCGAGCAGCACCGACATGGCTGCGAACGAGCGAATGGTTGGCGCGCGCGGCCGCGCGGGATCAGGGTCAGGTCGGAAGCGATAATAACTTCGGCCTCGCCGAGTAGCCGGCGCACCGCGGCTGCGGTGGACTCGTCGAGGAGCCAGGCCAGTGGCGATCGATGGCTGGAGCTCGGATCGGTCAACGGGGCATTGACAGCGCGCGCCGGCAAACCGGAGCCCGGCGCGCTCCTATGACCTGTCACTCCCACTCGATGGTCGCCGGCGGCTTGCCGGAAATGTCGTAGACCACGCGCGATATGCCGCTTACCTCATTGACGATGCGGCGTGAAACGAGGTCGAGGAAGTCGTAGGGCAGCCGCGCCCAGTGCGCAGTCATGAAGTCGATGGTCTCGACCGCGCGCAGCGCCACCACGTAGTCGTAACGGCGCCCATCGCCCATCACGCCCACTGAGCGCACCGGCAGAAACACCGCGAAGGCCTGGCTGGTCCGGTCATAGAGATCGTGCCGGCGCAGTTCCTCGATGTAGATGGCATCGGCCTGCCGCAGCAGATCGGCATACTCCTTGCGCACCTCGCCGAGGATGCGCACGCCCAATCCCGGACCCGGGAAAGGGTGGCGATACACCATCTCGCGGGGCAGGCCGAGTTCGATGCCGAGCCGGCGCACTTCATCCTTGAACAGCTCGCGCAGCGGCTCGATGAGCTTCAGGTGCATCTTCTCCGGCAGCCCGCCCACGTTGTGGTGCGACTTGATGACGTGCGCCTTGCCGGTGCGCGCCCCGGCCGATTCGATCACGTCCGGGTAGATGGTGCCCTGGGCGAGGAACCCGATGCCGGTGAGCTGGTGCGCTTCCTCATCGAAGACCTCGATGAAGGTACGGCCGATGATCTTGCGCTTCTGCTCCGGGTCGCTGATGCCGCGCAGCGCGGCGAGGAAGCGCGCCTCGGCGTCCACGCGGATGACGCGCACGCCCAGGTGCTCGGCGAAGGTGCTCATCACCTGGTCGCCTTCGCCGAGCCGCAAGAGGCCGTGATCGACGAACACGCACACCAGCTGCGCGCCGATCGCGCGGTGCAGCAGCGCTGCGACCACCGCGGAGTCGACCCCGCCGGACAGACCGAGCAGCACTTTGCCGCTGCCCACCGTGCGCGCGCACCCGCGCGATGGCGTCCTCGATGATGTTGCCGGTGCTCCACAGCGCATCGGCGCCGGCGATCTCGCGCACGAACCGCTCGAGCAGGCGCGCGCCCTGCGTGGTGTGGGTCACTTCGGGGTGAAACTGCACGCCATAGAAGCGGCGCGCCTCATCGGCCATTGCCGCATAGGGGATCGTGGCCGTGCTGGCAGTGGCGGTGAAGCCCTGCGGCAGCGCCTCGACGCGGTCGCCGTGGCTCATCCACACATCCAGCTGCGCCTGACCGGTGCCGTTGCGGCGGTCCGCGAGCGCATCCAGCAGGCGCGAGGCGCCGGTGACGGTTACCTCGGCGTAGCCGAACTCGCGCTCGCTCGAGGGGGTTACCCGGCCGCCGAGCTGCTGCGCCATGGTCTGCATGCCGTAGCAGATGCCCGAGCACCGGTACGCCGAGTTCGAAGACGCTCTGCGGAGCGCGTGGCGGGTCGCGGTCGGTGACCGATTCCGGGCCGCCCGAGAGGATGATGCCGCGGGGCCGGAAGGCGCGGACTTCGGCCTCGCTCACGTCCCAGGGATGGATCTCGCAGTACACGCCGAGCTCGCGCACGCGGCGGGCGATGAGCTGGGTGTACTGCGCACCGAAGTCCAGGATCAGGATGCGGTGGGCGTGGATGTCGGGATGAGCCGCCGGCGCTGCGGCTGAGGCGGCGGGGCGGGGAACGCTGGCCATGGTATTGACGCTTCAGGACACCCGGTAGTTGGGTGCTTCCTTGGTGATGGTCACGTCGTGCACGTGACTTTCGCGCACGCCGGCGGTCGTGATGCGCACGAACACGGGTTTGGTGCGCAGCTCGGTGATGTTGCGGCTGCCGGTGTAGCCCATGGCGGCACGCAGACCGCCGGAGAGCTGGTGCAGGATGGTGACGACGCTGCCCTTGTAAGGCACGCGCCCCTCGACGCCCTCGGGCACGAGCTTCTCGAGCTCGGAGGCTGCGTCCTGGAAGTAGCGGTCCGCCGAGCCGTGGCGCTCACCCATGGCGCCGAGGGAGCCCATGCCGCGGTACGACTTGTAAGAGGCGCCCTGGTACAGCTCGACCTCGCCCGGGGACTCCTCGGTGCCGGCAAACAGGCCACCGATCATGACCGCGTGCGCCCCGGCGGCGAGCGCCTTGGCGATATCACCGGAGAAGCGGATGCCGCCATCGGAGATAACCGGGACGGCCGTGTCGTGCAGGGCCGCGGCGACGTTCGCTACGGCGGAGATCTGCGGCACGCCGACGCCGGCGACGATGCGCGTGGTGCAGATCGAGCCCGGTCCGATGCCGACCTTGACCGCATCGGCACCGGCGTCCACGAGCGCGCGGGCGCCCTCGGCCGTGGCGATGTTGCCGGCAATGACCTGGGCATCGCCCCACCTGGCCTTGATGCGCCGCACGGTGTCGATGACGCCCTTGGAGTGGCCGTGAGCGGTGTCCACCACGACCAGGTCCACGCCCGCCTCGTGCAGCGCCGCCACGCGCTCGAGCGTATCGGGTGTGGTGCCGACTGCGGCGCCGACCCGCAGCCGGCCGCCATCGTCCTTGCACGCGCGCGGGAACTCGGTCGCTTTCTGGAAGTCCTTCACCGTGATCATGCCGACCAGCTCGCTGGCACGGTTGACGACCAGGAGCTTCTCGATGCGGTGCTTGTGCAGAAGCGCCAGCACCTCTTCCTTGGGCGCATCCTCGCGCACCGTCACCAGGCGCTCCTCGGGAGTCATGACCGAGGAGACCGGGGCATCGAACTTGTTCTCAAAACGCAGGTCGCGATGGGTCACGATGCCGACCGCGCGCCGCCCGACCACAACCGGCACCCCGGATATCCCGCGGGCGCGCGTCAGATCGAGCACCTCGCGGATGCTCATGTTGGGCGAGACGGTGATCGGGTCCTTGATGACTCCGCTTTCGAACTTCTTCACCCGGCCCACCTCGCGCGCCTGGGCGTCGATGGTCATGCTCTTGTGGATGATGCCGATGCCGCCTTCCTGGGCGATGGTGATTGCCAGGCGCGCCTCGGTGACCGTATCCATCGCCGCCGAGAGCAGCGGCACGTTCAGCCGGATGCGGCGCGTGACCTGGGTGGAGAGATCGACCTCGCGTGGCAGAATTTCCGAGTAGGCCGGAACCAGGAGGACGTCGTCGAAGGTGAGAGCTTCTTCGAGGATGCGCATGCGTAATTATATGCGCCCGGTCCGTGCCGGTAAACCTCGTGCTAAGGTGACTTATGCACGCGAATCCTGACCTTGGGACCGCTCCCGGGTCCGCCCGGGAGGTCTACACCGTCGCCCGCCTGACGCGCGAGGTGCGGACGCTGCTCGAACGGGGGCTCGGGGTGGTGTGGGTGGAGGGGGAGCTCTCGAATTTCTCTCAGCCCTCATCCGGGCACTGGTATTTCTCGCTCAAGGACCGCGACGCACAGCTGCGCTGCGCCATGTTCCGCACCAAGAACATGCTGATCGGCTTTACCCCCCGCAGCGGCAGCCAGGTCCTGGTGCGCGGCCGGGTGAGCGTGTACGAGGCGCGCGGGGAGTACCAGCTGCTGGTCGAGCACCTCGAGGAGGCCGGACTCGGCGCGCTGCGGCGCGAGTTCGAGCGCCTGAAGAGCCAGCTGCAGGCCGAGGGACTCTTCGCGCTGCCCCGCAAGCGCGCACTCCCGCGCTTCCCGCGCCGCATCGGGGTCATCACCTCGCCCAGCGGGGCGGCGCTGCGCGACATCCTGCACGTGCTCGAGCGGCGCTATCCGCCGGCCGGCGTGCTCATCTACCCCTCCCCGGTGCAGGGCGCCGCCGCCGCGCCCGCGCTGGTGCGGGCCCTGGAGCTGGCCAACGCACGCGCCGAGTGCGACGTGCTCATCCTCGCCCGCGGCGGCGGCTCGCTCGAGGACCTGTGGGCCTTCAACGACGAGCGTCTGGCGCGCGCCATACATGCGTGCGCACTGCCTTTGGTGTGCGGGGTCGGCCACGAGGTCGACTTCACCATCGCCGACTTCGTGGCCGATGCCCGGGCGCCGACCCCCTCGGCGGCCGCCGAGCTGGTCGCGCCCGACCGGCTCGCCTGTCTCGAGGCGCTCGAGCGCACGCTGCAGCGGCTCGCGAGCGGCATGCGCCGGGAGCTGCGTCAGTTCGGGGTGCGCCTGCAGGCTCTGGCCCGGCGCCTGCAGCTGGCGCACCCCGGCGTGCGCCTCACCCAGCAGATGCAGCGTCTGGATGATCTGACCCTGCGGCTCGCCGCCTCGACCCGCGCCGCCGTGCAGCAGCAGCGGCTGCAGCTGAGCGAGGCCTGCGCGCGCCTCGAGCGCGCCTCGCCCCGCACCCGGCTCGCGCAGCTGCGCACGCGGCACGAGTCGCTCCCACCGCGACTGGAGCACGCGCTGGCCGCGACGCTGGCGCGCGCCACGCACCGCCTGGCGCTGGCGCAGCGGGCGCTGCACAGCGTAAGCCCGCTCGCGACCCTCGGCCGCGGCTTCGCGATCGTCACGGCGGCCGATGGGCGGCTACTCACCGACGCCTCTGCCGTCGCGGTCGGCGCCGAGATCCGCGCCCAGCTCGCGGACGGCACGCTGCTGGCGCAGGTCACGGGCAAGGCATGAGAGCGCTCTACGGCGCGGCCGCGCTTGCGCTGCTGGCGCTGACGCCGGCCGCCCCGGCATCGGCCGAGGCGGACCTGCCGCAGGCCGAGCTCGTCCCGGGCGGAGTCGCCGTGCTGGCGATCCCCGGCGCCGCCGCGACCGCCCCGGTGGTGACTTTTGCCGAGCGCCGCGTGTTGGTGCTGCCGCAGGGCGGGCACTGGGTTGCGGTCGTGGGCATCCCGCTGTCGCAGACCCCGGGACCGGCCGCCGTACGCATCGATGACGGCACGCCGCAGGGGACCACGCTCGGCTTCGAGGTTGCCGACAAGGAATACACCGTGCAGCGCCTCACGGTGCCGCCGAGCAAGGTGGACCTCACGGCGAAGGACCTGGCCCGCGTGCAGCGCGAGACGCCTAAGATCCGCGCCGCGGTGGCGACCTTCTCCGAGGCGATGCCCGCGACACTGCGCCTCTTGGCGCCCGTGCCGGGCATCCGCTCCAGCTCCTACGGCTCGCGCCGCGTGTTCAACAACGAGGCGCGCAACCCGCACTCGGGCATGGACATCGCCGCCGAGACCGGTACCCCGATCCTGGCTGCCGCCGACGGGCGGGTGCTCATTACCGGCAATTACTTCTTCAACGGCAACACCGTGATCCTCGATCACGGCCGTGGCCTCATCACCATGTACTGTCACATGAGCCGGATCGACGTGCATCCGGGACAGAAGGTGCGCGCCGGTGCGGTGCTCGGCAAGGTCGGCGCCACCGGACGGGTGACCGGTCCGCATTTGCACTTCGGCGTCGCGCTGAACGCCAACTTCGTCGACCCCGCCCTGTTCCTGCCGCCCGTGCCCAACGGGGAAAGCCATGACGGCGGCGGCTGAGGAGAGCCGCGACAGCCGTTTCATGCGCGCTGCGCTCACGCACGCGCGCGCGGCTCAGGCCCGCAACGAGGTCCCGGTCGGCGCGGTGCTGGTACGCGAGGAGGCGATCATCGCCGGCGCCGGCAACAGCCCCATCGCCAGCCATGACCCGACCGCCCACGCCGAGATGGCGGTGCTGCGCGCGGCCGGCAGCGCGCTGGCCAGCTATCGGCTGACCGACACCACGCTGTACGTCACCCTCGAGCCGTGCATCATGTGTGCCGCCGCGCTCGTGCACGCGCGCGTGCGGCGCGTGGTGTTCGGTGCCTGGGATCCGCGCGCCGGAGGCGCCGGCAGCATCCTCAACGTGTTCGCACTCCCGGCGCTCAATCACCGCGTCGATGTCTTCGGCGGCGTGCTGATGGAGGAGTGCGGGGCGCTGCTGCAGCAGTTCTTTGCCGCGCGGCGCTGACGGGCTCGCTATTTCGCCGGCAGCGGGACAGCCGGCGCTGCGCCCACTGCGGCTGCAACCGGCGCCGTGCCCCCCGCGCCGGCCGCTGCCGGATCCGCAGGCGCTGGCGTCACCACCGCCGCCCGGGTCTCCCCGGGCTGCCACTCGAGCAGCGTGAGGAAGCGCTGGATGCGGTCGACGAACTGCACCGGCTCCCAGCCGCGCGCGTAGCCGCGCTTGGCGCGCTCGTACCAGCGCTCCTGTGCGAGCAGCGGCAGCGCTTCGCGCACGTCCGCCCAGGAATCGGGGTTCTTGCCGCGCGACTGCGCGAGGATGCGCGCGTCCTCGAGATGGCCGAAACCCACGTTGTAGGCGGCGATGGTGAGCCAGGTGCGGTCCGGCTCGGCGATGCGGTCGGGGATCATCTCGCGCACCTGCGCCAGGTAGCGGGCGCCGGCGTCGATACTCTGCTGCGGATTGGTGCGGTCCTTGACCCCGAGCGCCTGCGCGGTGTCGCCGGTGAGCATCATGATGCCGACCGCGCCCTCGCCGGAGGCGGCGCGCGGGTCCCATTTCGACTCCTGGTAGCCGATCGCCGCCAGCAGCCGCCAGTCGATGTCGGCAGCCTGCGCCGCCTGCTCGAACCAGGCACGGAACTGCGGCAGGCGATCCCCGACGTGCGCCTGGAACTCGCGCGACTCCTCGTACGCGAAGGGACGCGTGTCGCCGGAGGATTCCTGCACCAGCTTGCCCAGGCGCCCCGAGGTGGCGAGCTGCTTGAAGAACACGTTGACGCTGACCAGCAGCTCCGGTGCGTGCGCGCGCACCATCCACTGCACCGGGCGTCGCTCCGGCAGCGCAAAGCCCACCTCGACGTTGGGGTAGAGGTGGTGCGCGAAGGAGAACTCGCGCTCGTCGGTGATGGCGTACTGGGCCTGCCCGGACTCGACGTCTTCGACCGGGTCGGCGGTGCTCGGCGCGGTCTCCACCCACTGCAGGGTCGGGGCGACGGTGGCTTTCAGGCGCTCGAGCAGCGCCTCCTGCGGGCTGCCGGCGCGTACCGCGAGCCTGGCCGACTCCAGCTGCAGTGTGTCGCGCGGCCGCACGCCGTTGCGATGGTAGACCACGAGCTGCGGAATCAGCGTGTACGGCTCGGCGGCCGCGGCGACGCGGCTCCACTCCGGCGTCGCGGTGAGTGAGGCCGCGGCGAGGTCGGCGCGTCCGGCGGCGATCTCGGCCTGCATGGCGCGTTCGTTGGCGACCGGATAGATCTGCAGCCGCACGCCGAGCGCGGCCGCGTAGGCCGTGGCCAGATCGAATTCCAGGCCCTCCGGGCCCTGCGCGCCGTAGTAGTAGCAGGTGGGCAGGTTGAGCGTGACCACGCGCAGCTCGCCGCGCGCGTGGATCTGCTCGAGCGCGTTGCTCTGAAAGATCCCGGGCGGCTCGAATTTGCCGCAGCTGACCAGCCCCGTCAGCAGCATCATGACCGCAGCGAGGGCAACTGCGCGCACTAACTCACCTCATCGCAGGGGCTTTCGGCTAGAATACCAGCCCCCGCGCTCAGGGCAGCCGGAGAGGTACCGAAGCGGTCATAACGGCGCCGACTCGAAATCGGATGGTCGGGTAAAACCGGCACGTGGGTTCGAATCCCACCCTCTCCGCCATGTGCGCCGCGTTCGCGAATCTCTCAGCCGGGCGGCTTCTTCAGACTCTCGCGATAGGCCGCGGCAAATGCTTCCACGAAGGTGTGTGGCAGGTGATCGGCCGGCATCTCGATGAGATTGCGATAGAAGGTCGTGAACAACTCCCAGTACTGGGCCTTGTCCGCCGTGCGCGCCTTGCCGCGGCGCGCGGCGCGCTCGAAGCGCGCCTCGAGCTCGGCCGGGTCCAGGCGGTCGAGGAATTCCACGAAGGCGCTGCGCGTGGCCTGGGCCACGGCCTGTTCGTGGAGCTTGTTCTCGCCGAAGGTGTCGCGCATCCACTGTACCGAGTCGAGGCGGCGCCCTTCGTGCTGCAGCAACAGCGCCAGCATGAGCTCCTCCACGGTCTGCTGCGCGAGCACCGGGCGCGGATCGTCCTTGTCGGACGGGGGCGTCTCGATGCGGTAGCGGTTGCGGGTCTCGTCGCGGCTGCGCTCCAGATCGCGCAGGCCCACGAGCGACTCGCGCCACAGCCGGCCGGCCAGATGCAGCATGCGCGTCTGGCTCTCGGCCGGCAGCCGCTCCGGCTCGATACCGGCGCCGCGGCAGAAGGCGTCCAGGCCCGAGCGCACGTCCTCGAGCGCGACCACGCTGCTGCCGTTCTTCGGCTCGCGCGCCACGATCGCGGCGAGCCGCGCCATGCGCTGCGAGATCGACTCGGGCGTGACCTCCTGCGCCTCAGCTTCAGCCGGCGCGCCGCGCAGCGGCGGCGGCGGGTCGAGCGTGCGGGCGAGGGCGCGCACCGGCCCGGATTCCACCGCCTGCCCATAGGCGTTCACCGGCAGCACCGGGCCGGACTCCTCCGAAGGCAGCAGCAGCTCTTCCAGGTTGATAGGTGCGCCGATGTCGTCCCCGGCGCGCTTCAGCGGACGCAGCACCTGGATGCTGGTGGGCACGGCCGCCAGCGGCTCCTCCGCCGGGGCGCGCGCCTCGAGCGCGGCGACGATGTGGTACTCGCCCATGCGCAGCGTGTCGCCGTTGGTGAGGCGGTAGCCGCTCGAGCCGCGCTTGGCCAGCGGCTCCATATCGTCATTGACATAGACGCCGTTGGTGCTGACGTCCTGCAGATAGAAGTGACCTTCGCGGAACTGCACGCGGGCATGGTGCGCCGAGACATAGCGCGAGGGGTCCGGCAGGACCCAGTCGTTATCCGCCGAGCGGCCGATGGTGCCGCCCTCGACCGAGAAGACCGCAGTGGAGCGGTCAGCCAGCGCCCGGCGCTGGTCGCTGATGATTTTCAGCTTGAGCATGCTTCCCCGACTCAAAACGATCCGTCCGTCGTAATGGGTAAGAACGGGCCCCCCGGTACGGACGCGCCGCAGCGAGACGGGTGCGCCCGGACATATAATGGCCAGCCTCAACGCTAGCAGTGGACCTAAGCCGAGCCATGGCAACCAGTCACATTTTCCGGATTATGTTCGTGAATCAGGGCAAGGTTTACGAGGTCTACGCCCGCAAGGTTAACCACGGCGAGCTCTTCGGCTTCATCGAGGTGGAGGAGCTGGTGTTCGGAGAGCGCTCCTCGGTTGTGCTCGACCCGGGCGAGGAGCGCATCAAGGGCGAGTTCGCCGGCGTCAAGCGCACCTTCCTGCCGCTGCACTCGATCCTGCGCATCGATGAAGTGAAGAAGCAGGGTGTGAGCAAGATCACCGCGCTCGAGGGCGGGGCCAACGTCGCACAGTTTCCGATGCCGCTGTACTCGACGCCGCCCGGCGAAAAGAAGTGAGGCGGCGTTAGATCATGCTGCTGCTACCGGGGCCGCCGGCACTGTCCCCATTCCGCATCGCCAAGCTTCTCGAGCGGGTGCAGGAGCTCGAGGCGGGCGTGCAGGCACTGACGGCGCGCTTCGTACACTTCGCCGATCTCGCCTCACCGCTCGCGGCGCACGAGCGCGCGGTGCTCGAGGCGCTGCTCACCTACGGCCCCACCCTGGCGCAGGCGCAGCTGCCGGCCGGGGCTGCGAGCCTGCTCGTCGTGCCGCGTGCCGGCACCATCTCGCCCTGGTCGAGCAAGGCCACCGACATCGCGCACGTCTGCGGGCTCGGCGCCGTGCGCCGCCTCGAGCGCGGCATCGAATACCACCTGGCGAGCACACGGCCGCTCAGCGCCGCGCAGCTGCTCGCGCTGGCCCCGGCGCTCGCCGACCGCATGACGGAGATGGCACTGCTGCGCACGCAGGAGGCGCAGCAGCTGTTCACGCAGAGCGCGCCGCGCGCGCTGGCGACCATCGCGTTGGGCGGCGGCGATGGCCGTGCCGCGCTCGAGGCGGCCGACCGACGCCTCGGGCTGGCGCTCTCGGCCGACGAGATGGACTACCTGCTGGAGAGCTTTGCCAAGCTCAGGCGCGATCCGACCGACGTCGAGCTCATGATGTTCGCGCAGGCCAACTCCGAGCACTGCCGCCACAAGATCTTCAACGCGCACTGGGTCATCGACGGGCAGGCACGCGAGCACACCCTGTTCGGCATGATCCGTCACACCTACGCGCGCCACCCGCAGGGGGTGCTTTCGGCCTACCGTGACAACGCCGCCGTGATCGAAGGCTCCCCGGGCGTGCGCTACTTCCCCGATCCGGTCTCCGGCATCTACCGCGGCAGCCACGAGCCGATCGACATCCTCATGAAGGTGGAGACCCACAACCACCCGACCGCCATCTCGCCTTTCCCCGGTGCCGCCACCGGCTCGGGGGGTGAGATCCGCGACGAGGGAGCGACCGGCCGGGGCGCGAAGCCCAAGGCCGGACTCACCGGGTTCTCGGTCTCGAACCTGCGCATTCCGGGATACGTGCGGCCGTGGGAGCGCGAATTCGGCGCGCCCGCACGCATCGCCTCGGCGCTCGAGATCATGCTCGAGGGCCCGATCGGTGCGGCTGCCTTCAATAACGAGTTCGGCCGGCCGGCCATCGCCGGCTACTTCCGCACCTTCGAGCAGGCCGCAGCGAACGATGCGCCCGGCCGCATCCGCGGCTATCACAAGCCGATCATGATCGCCGGGGGTCTGGGCAACGTGCGGCGCCTGCACGTGCAGAAACCCGAGGTGCCGGTGGGCGCGAAGCTCATCGTGCTCGGCGGACCGGCGATGCTCATCGGCCTGGGCGGCGGGGCGGCTTCCTCGCTCGGCAGCGGCAGCTCGAGCGCCGAACTCGACTTCGCCTCGGTGCAGCGCGGCAACCCGGAGATGCAGCGCCGCGCCCAGGAGGTCATCGATCACTGCTGGTCACTCGGCGGCCAGAACCCGATCATTCTCATTCACGATGTCGGGGCCGGCGGACTCTCCAACGCCATCCCGGAGGCGGTGGCGCACAGCGCGCGCGGCGCGCGCCTCGACCTGCGCACCATCCCGAGCGCCGAAGCCGGCATGTCGCCGCTCGAGCTGTGGTGCAACGAGGCGCAGGAGCGCTACGTGCTGATCATCGAGGCCGCCGCGCTCGAGCGCTTCGGCGCCATCGCCGCGCGCGAGCGCTGTCCCTATGCGGTCGTCGGCGAGATCGATGCCGGCGGACAGCTGGTGGTCGTCGATCCGCTGTTCGGCAACGAGCCGGTGGACATGCCCCTGGAGGTGCTGCTTGGCAAGCCGCCGCGCCTGACCCGCGATGTGAGGAGCCTCGCCGCCGCGCCGCGCCCGTTCGATCTCAGCGCCATCGATCTGCGCGATGCGGCGTATCGCGTGCTGCGCCTGCCCGCCGTCGCCGACAAGACCTTCCTCATCACCATCGGTGACCGCACGGTCGGCGGCCTCATCAGCCGCGACCAGCTGGTCGGTCCCTGGCAGGTGCCGGTGAGCGATGTCGCGGTCACGCTGGCCGACTACCACGGCAGCGCCGGGGAGGCGATGGCAATGGGCGAGCGCACGCCGGTGGCGGTGCTCGACGCACCGGCCTCCGGGCGGCTCGCGGTTGCCGAGGCGCTCACCAACATCCTCGCCGCCGATATCGGCGCGCTCGCGGACGTGCGGCTGTCGGCCAACTGGATGGCCGCCTGCGGCGTGCCGGGCGAGGATGCGGCGCTTTATGCCACCGTGCACGCGGTGGGCCAGGAGCTGTGCCCGCAGCTCGGTATCGCCATACCGGTGGGCAAGGACTCGCTGTCGATGAAGACCGCGTGGCGCGACGGGGCGCAGGCGAAGAGCGTCGTGGCGCCGGTCTCACTCATCGTCTCGGCCTTTGCCCCGGTGCAGGACGTGCGCCGCACCCTCACCCCGGCGTTGCAGCTCGATGAGCGCCCGACCTCGCTGTGGCTGATCGATCTGGCGCACGGCAAGAACCGGCTCGGCGGCTCTGCGCTCGCCCAGGTCTACGGCGCGCTCGGCGAGGCGCCGGCTGACCTCGATGTGCCGCAGCGCCTGGTGCAGCTCGCCGCGGCGCTAAAACAGATGCGCGCGCAGCGCATGCTGCGCGCCTATCACGACCGCTCCGACGGTGGCCTGTTCGCAACCCTGGTGGAGATGGCCTTCGCCGGCCACTGCGGCCTGGATATCGCGCTGCCGGCCGCGCGCGGGCCGGCGCTCGCGCAGCTCTTCGCCGAGGAGCCCGGCGTGGTCGTGCAGATCCTCGCCGGGGACGAGCCGGCGTTCCTGGAGATCCTCGCGCGCCACGGACTTGCCGAGGCCGCGCTCTATCTCGGCGCCCCGGTGATGGATCTGCGGGTGCAGATGCGGGTAGGAGCGCTGCACCTGGATGAGTCGTGGACGGATCTGAAGCGCGCCTGGTCGGAGACCTCCTGGCGCATGCGGCGGCTGCGCGATGACCCGCAGTGCGCCGACGAGGAGTTTGCCGCCGTCACCGATCCGGAGGACCCGGGGCTCGCCGTGGCACTGAGCTTCGACCCGCAGCAGGACATCGCCGCCCCGTTCGTGGCGCGCGGCGTGCGCCCGGCCGTGGCGATCCTGCGCGAGCAGGGCGTCAACAGTCAGGTGGAGACTGCTGCGGTTTTCGACCGCGCGGGCTTCACCCCGCACGACGTGCACATGACCGATCTTTTGAGCGGGCGGCGCTCGCTCATCGAGTTCAAGGGGCTGGTCGCCTGCGGCGGCTTCTCCTACGGCGACGTGCTCGGCGCGGGCGAAGGGTGGGCCAAGTCGATCCTGTTCCATCCGCAGCGTGCGCGAGCAGTTCGAGCGCTTCTTCGCACGCGGCGATACGTTCGCGCTCGGCATCTGCAACGGCTGCCAGATGTTCGCGGCGCTGAAGGAGATCATTCCCGGGACGCAGGCGTGGCCGCGCTTCGTGCGCAACCGCAGCGAGCAGTACGAGGCCCGCTTCTCGCTGGTCGAGGTGCTGAAGTCGCCCTCGGTCCTGTTCGACGGCATGGAGGGCTCGCTGCTGCCGATCGCGGTGGCGCATGGCGAGGGCCGCGCCGAGTTTGCGGACGCCGCGGCCGCGCGCGGCTGCGCCGACAGCGGGCTCGTGAGCCTGCGCTACGTGAACCACGACCGCAGCATCGCGACCCGCTACCCGGCCAATCCCAGCGGTACCCCCTTTGGCATCGCGGCACTGAGCAATGCCGACGGCCGGGTCACCATTACCATGCCGCACCCGGAGCGCTCGTTCCGCTACGTGCAGAACTCCTGGCACCCGCGCGATGTGGGGGAGTACAGCGGCTGGACGCGCCTGTTCCGCAACGCGCGGCGCTTTGTCGGCTGAAGGCTCAGCTCGCGGAGATGAACGGGGTGACGTTGCTGCCGGTCTCGTCGAGGAAGAAGCGCCGCACCATGATGGCCTGCTGCAGCTTGCCCTTGCGCACGTAAGCCTCGTAGAAGAGGTCCTTGACCACCTCGAGCATGATCCCGGCCTCGTAGCCATCAAGCAGCGGCAGCGGTGAGCGCGCATCGAGCTCGGCGCCGAAGAGCACGCTCTTCATCTTGGTAAAGATCTCCGGGGCGATGCTGGCCAGCTCGCGCACCTCGTTGAGCTCATCGAACAGGCGCAGCTTCCCGGCTTCGCCGAGGTCGGCGAACATCGCCTGCGCGGCGCGGCGGCACATCGAGGCGAAGGCGTTGAAGGCGCCGTTGGAGAACGAGGTCAGCGCCTCGCGGAACAGCAGCTCGACCTCCTCGGGAATGTAGGTGAAGCTGAATTTCTCGCGCGCCCGCTCCACCTCGGTGAACTGCGGCGCGAGCTCGATCCGCGCCGCCCCGTACACGCGCACCGTGTAGCGCAGGAAGATCGGCGCATGACAGGCGTCGCACAGGTACACCAGGCCCACCTGCTTGGGCCGGTACAGCTGCAGGTCCTCAAAGCGCGGCACGGCGCTCGCCGTGATGTGCGCTACCGCCTGGCAATTGGGGCAGGTAACGACCAGGTTTTTCTCCAGGTCGTGGTGCAGGCGGCTCGCGGAATCGATGTACAGCGACATGGCCTTGGCGGCGGCGGTGAATTCTTATGTCTTCCGCTCAAGCCCATGTTACTCAAGCTGCCGGCGCGGCGCGAATGGCGGCGCCGGGCCTGAACGTGAGCGCCACGTTATGTAACAGGGGGCGTGTGCGCGAAGGCCAGGATGCGCTCGGCGAGGGTCGAATACTCCCCGCCAAAGTGATGGCCGGTGCCCACCTGCTCGCGGCGGATCCGCGCACCGCTCAGGCCCGGGCAGATCGAGTCCTTCTCGCCCTCGCCATACAGACACAGTACCGGTAACGCGCCGATGCGGGCCACTTCCGGCTGCGTCGCAGGCCCCGAGTCATCGCCGCCCACCCAGTCGGACAGGTGCACCTCGAAGGAGGCCTTGGCGTCGATGCCGAGCAGACTCACGCTCGCCACGCGCGCGCGCAGCGCGGCGGGCAGGCGGTTGACCACGAACGGCAGGGCGTCGGCGCCGAAGGAGTAGCCGATGAGCAGCACGCGCTCTTTGTGCCAGGCGCTGAAGTAGTAGTTGAGCAGGCGTGCCACATCGTGTGCGGTCTGCTCCGGCGTGCGCGCGCTCCAGAAGTACTTCAGTGAGTTCAGTGCCACGGTGGGTACGCCGCTTGCGGCGAGCCGCGCGGCCAGTTCCTGATCGAGCCCCGCCCAGCCGCCATCACCGGTCATGAGCAGCGCGAATTCCGCCGACGTGCCGCTGGCATGCACTTCCTCGACCGGCAGGTCGCTCACATCCGCCGCGGGCGCGGCGCCCGGCCGCTGCGGCGGTGTGCTCAGGCGCGCGTAGGCCGCCTTGAACTGCGGCATCCAGTTGCGCTCCACCGAGAAGCCGTGACCGACCAGGGGCAGGCGCACGATCGCGCCGTTGGCCACCTTGGCGGCGAAGAGCTCCGCGGCATGGGGGTCGCAGACCTGGTCCTTCTCGCCCTGGAAGGCGACCCACGGCTGCCGCAGCGTCGCCGACGGCTCGAACACGAGTTCATGCTGCGCGTTCGGCGCGTAGCGCAGCCCGGCACCGGGACACAGGCTAGCGCCGGCGAAGTCCTGGTCGGCGCAGAAGCCGAGACTGAGCGCGCCGGCGAAGGTGCCGGGCGGGGACTGCACGAGCGTCGCGTAAGCGACGGTGGCCCCGGAGGAGTAGCCCACCAGCACCGGCACGAGGTAGTCGCTGAGTCCGATCTGCTTCTGCACGTTGTGGCTCAGGGTCTCGAAGTCCGCGGCGATCATCTGGCAGGGGGCGCCGGGGCGCGCCGCGGCGCTGCGCAGGCTCGCAAAGTACTGCCGGATGTCGACGCCGATCACGACCGCGCCGAGCTCCCTGAGCGCATGCGCCATGTTGATGACGCCGAGCTCCCAGCCACCGTCGCCGGAGAGGAAGATCGCGACGCTCTTGGGCACCCCCTCGGGGGTGTAGACCGTGACCGTGCCGAAGCGTCCGGCGGGCAGATGGCGTGGGTGGGCGCTGTCGGGCGGCGGCGCACTCACCGGGGCGGGCGCGGCGCCCGGCGGTGCGGCCAGTGCCGGGACGGCAGCGCCGCCCAGCAGCGCGACACATACGAGCGCGCCCGGCGCGCACAGCCTTCCGAATGGAATCCTCATCGGGCGAACAGCTCCTTCATGCCACCGGCGATCAGCACCGAGACATCCACCAGTACGCGCGGCAGCGCGATGCCGCCGCGCGCCACGATGTAGCGCGGCTCCCAGGCCGGGTCGAACTTGGCCTTGTAGCGCCGCAGGCCCTCGAAGTTATAGAAATGCTCGCCGTGCCGGAAGATGAAGTTGCCGACGCGGTGCCAGGCCGGCGCGAGCGGATGCGCCTCGAGTCCCGAGAGCGGCGCCATGCCGAGATTGAACCAGCGGTAGCCCTGGGCGCGGCCCCACAGCATGAGCTCGATGAACAGATAGTCCATGGCGCCGCGCGGGGCATCCGGATCGAAGCGCATCAGATCGACCGAGAGCTCGGCTTTCGTGCCGGTGGTCCACAGGTTGGCAAACGCGGCGGGCTCTCCCTGGGAGCGCACCAGCGCGATCGGGAACTGCCGCACGTATTGCGGCGTGAAGGCCCCGACCGAGAAGCGTTTCTCGCCCGTCGACTTGCTCAGGAGCCATGCATCGGAGATACGCTGCAGAACCGGCAGCAGCGCATCCACGCGCTCTGGCGGCACCACCTCGAAGCTCGCCCCGTCGCGCTGCGCGCGGCGGTGTGACTGGCGCAGGTCCGCGCGCGCCGCGCCCTCGAGGGAGAAGCGCTCGAGCGGGACGCGCGCCTCCTCGCCGATCTTGAGCGCGGCGAGGCCCAGGTCGACGTAGAGCGCGAGGCGCTCGCCGCACACCTGATAGAACACCGTCTGGCCGCCGTGGTGGTCGGAGATCTCGCGCAGCCGCCACACCAGCTCCTCGGCGCCGGACTGGGAGCCGACCGGATCGCCGAGTGCGATCCAGCTGCGCCCGGCGATCTGGTACATGACGAAGGCGTCACCGGCGTCGGAGAACAGCAGGCGCTTGTCGCCGGTGAGCGCGGCGCTGGCGAGCGTGAAATCGCTCTGCGCGATCAGCGGGCGGGCCCGCGCCAGCTCCTCGGCGCCGGCCACGGCCGGCTCCGGACGTGCCGGGCGCAGCATGTTCCACATGACGTAAGCTGCCCCGAGCACGATGACCGCAAGCGAGGCGCGCAGCATGCGCGGGGCGTTGCCATCGAGCGCGAACGTCCACCACAGCTCGCGCGAGTACTCGAGGTGCCGGTACGAGAGTGCGCCGATCCACACCGCCATGAGGATGACCCCGGCGATCGCCACCACCCACACCGGCGTGAAGCGCTCCGAGAGGATCTGCGTCGGGCGGTAGAAGGCGCGCCGCCCGAGCCACAGCACCACCAGCACCAGGCCCAGGAGCGAGGCCTCCTCGACATCCAGCCCCTTCAGCAGCGAGGCGGCGATGCCGGTAATCAGCAGCCACACCGAGATGTGGTAGGCGGCCTGCACGCGGCGGAACAGCGCCCGCGCGAGCACCAGGAGCCCGAGGCCCACGATGCTGCCGGCGAGGTGGGAGATCTCCAGCACGGCGAGCGGCAGGAAACGGTCGAGAAACGCCAGGCGCTCATCGATCGCGGGGGTGGCCCCGGAGAACAGCAGCAGCGCGCCGGCCAGGAAGGTGAGCGCGCCGGCGATCTGCGGCACCACCGGGGCGACGTAGATGCTGGCCAGCTGCCGCGCCCAGGCGAAGCGCGCGCTCTGCTCGCCGAGCTCCTTGCCGCCAAACAGCAGCGTGCCGACGATCAGCGGCAGGATGTAGTAGATGGCGCGGTAGGCGAGCAGCGAGCCGAGCATCGCATCGGGAGGCACGTTGGGCACCGTGAGCAGTACCACGGCCTCGAACACCCCGACACCGCCCGGCACGTGGCTGATGATGCCGGCGATTACCGCGGCGGCGTACACGCCGAGGAAGCCGATGAAGGGCACGTGCGCATCGGCGGGCAGGAGCGACCACAGCACCGCGCTCGAGAGCGACAGGTCGAGCACCGAGAGCGCGAGCTGCGTCAGCCCGATCCCCGGCCCCGGCGGCCGCAGCGCCCAGCCGCGGATCTCGAAGGCGCTGCGTGCCGCGCACGCCCACACGGCGTAGGCGGCGACCGCGCACAACAGCAGCGCGCCGACCAGCAATGACCAGTTGTGGTGCAGGTGCAAGGCGCTCGCGGCGTGCGCCGGCGACAGCAGCAGCGACAGTCCCGAGATGGTCGCAAGACCGATGCCCAGGGACAGGCTGCAGAAGGCGGTGATCGTGGCCACCTCGATGGCGCTGATACCGGTGGTCACATACAGGCGGAAGCGGATGGCGCTGCCGGTGAACACCGCGAAGCCGAGGGTGTGACCGAAGGAGTAGGCGATGAAGGAGGTGAACAGCACGCGCGTGTAGGGAATGGCACGCCGCAGATAGCGCAGTGCGAGCGCCTCGTAGGTCGTGAGCAGCCAGTAGCTGAGGAAGGTGAAGCCGAGCGCGGCCGCGATCTGGTGCTGCGGGATGTCGTGCAGGTGCCGCAGCACGTCGCGGATGTGCAGGTGCGCGAACTCGTGGTGCAGCACCACCACCACGAGTGCGAACACCGCGAGCGCTGCCAGCGGACCGAGCCAGCGCCACAGGCTCGATTCCTGCTCCTGCGCACTCGCGGCCGATACGGTTTCTTCGGAGGACACGGGTTGGCGAGCGCGCAGGCCTAGCGCGTCAGTGGCTTGTACTTGATGCGGTGCGGCTGCGCGGCGTCCTCGCCTTTGCGGCGCTTGTAGTCCTCGGTGTACTCCTGGTAGTTGCCCTCGAACCACACCACCTGGGAGTCGCCCTCGAAGGCGAGGATGTGCGTGGCGATGCGGTCGAGGAACCAGCGGTCGTGGGAGATGACCACG
Organism: uncultured Pseudomonadota bacterium; assembly: GCA_963825385.1. Taxonomy (GTDB): domain Bacteria; phylum Pseudomonadota; class Gammaproteobacteria; order Steroidobacterales; family Steroidobacteraceae; genus 13-2-20CM-66-19. Next base: position 69,820 of record CAWGSX010000004.1, read on the forward strand.
GCGCAGCCGGGGAAGGCGAGGAGCGCCTCCTCCAAGGCGCGCAGCGTCTCGATGTCGAGGTCGTTGGTGGGCTCATCGAGCAGCAGCACGTTGCCCCCCGAGCGCAGCACCTTCGCCAGGTGCACGCGGTTGCGCTCGCCGCCGGAGAGCTCGCCGATCAGCTGCTGCTGTTGGGTGCCCTTGAAGTTGAAGCGGCCGACATAGCCGCGCGAGGGCGTCTCATAGCTGCCGACCTTGATCATGTCGAGGCCACCGGAGATCTCCTGCCACACGGTCTTTTTGTCATCGAGCGACTGGCGCGACTGATCGACGTAGGCGAGGCGCACGCTCGGGCCGACGCGGATCTCGCCCGCATCCGGCTGCTCACTCCCGGTGAGCATGCGGAACAGCGTGGTCTTACCCGCACCGTTTGGGCCGATGATGCCGACGATGCCGCCGCGCGGCAGGCTGAAGGCGAGGTTGTCGATCAGCAGGCGCTCGCCGTAGCCCTTCTTCAGGCCCTTGACCTCGATCACCAGGTCACCGAGCCGCTCCCCCGGCGGGATGTAGATCTCGTTGGTCTCGTTGCGCTCCTGGAACTCGCGCGAGGCGAGTTCCTCGTAACGCTGCAGGCGCGCCTTGCTCTTGGCCTGCCGCGCCTTGGGGTTCTGGCGCACCCATTCGAGCTCGTGGGCGAGGGTCTTGCGCAGCGCCTCGCGCTCGCGCTGCTCGAGGGCGAGGCGCTGCTCCTTCTGCTCGAGCCAGGAGGAGTAGTTGCCCTGCCAGGGAATGCCGTGACCGCGATCGAGCTCGAGGATCCACTCGGCGACGTTGTCGAGAAAGTAGCGATCGTGGGTTACCGCGATGACGGTGCTCGGGTACTCCTCGAGATAGCGCTCGAGCCAGGCGATGGACTCCGCGTCGAGGTGATTGGTCGGCTCATCGAGCAGCAGCATGTCGGGGGCCGAGAGCAGCAGCCGGCACAGCGCCACGCGGCGCTTCTCGCCGCCCGAGAGAGTGCTGATCGTGGCCTCCCAGGGCGGCAGCCGCAGCGCGTCGGCGGCGATCTCGAGCTTGCGCTCGAGCTCCCAGCCGCCGGCGGCATCGATGGCGTCCTGGAGCTTCGCCTGCCGCTCGAGCAGGGCGTTCATCTGCTCATCGTCCATCGGTTCGGCGAACTTTTCCGAGATCGCGTTGAACTCCTGCAGCTGGCGAAAGGTCTCCCCCAGCCCCTCCATCACCGTGGTGCGCACGTCCTTGTCCGCATCGAGCTGCGGCTCCTGCGGCAGAAAGCCGATGCGGATGCCGCTCTGCGGGCGCGCCTCGCCGTCAAAGCCGCTGTCGGTGCCGGCCATGATCTTCAGGAGCGAGGACTTGCCCGAACCGTTAAGCCCGAGCACGCCGATCTTGGCGCCCGGAAAGAAGGACAGGCTGATGTCGCGCAGGATCATCCGCTTGGGCGGGACGACCTTGGAGACGCGATTCATCGTATAGATGTACTGGGCCATGGATTCTCGGTAAGTGGATGAAAAACGAGCGGCGGCCCGGATTATATCGTCGCCGGTCCACGCCATGCGGCCGCCCGGGACCGGGCCCGGCGCTGTGTTAGGCTGCGCGCGGTGGCAGCCTCCCTCAGCAGCAGTGCAAATGCCCCGAGCGTGGGCGTGGTGGTTAGCGAGCGCCTCGCCCGCTATGGCTTTGGCGATGGTCATCCTTTCGGCCCCGACCGGCATGGCGCCTTCCTCAAGGAGTTTCACACGCGCGGGCTCGAGCGCCGCGTACGCGTGCTCGAGCCACGGGTGGCCTCGGAGGAGGAGCTGGCGGCGTTCCACAGCCGCAAGTACCTGGAGTTCGTGCGCGAACGCTCGGTGAGCGGCAGCGGCTTCCTCGACGGCGGCGACACGCCGGCGTTTCGCGGCGTCTACGAGACCGCCGCGGTGGTGGTCGGGGCGACGCTCGCCGCGGTCGAGGCGATCATGCGCGGCGAGGTGCGGCGCGCGTTCGTGCCGATCGCCGGACTGCACCACGCCGCGCGCGAGCGCGCCGCGGGCTTCTGCGTGTTCAACGACTGCGGCGTCGCCATCGAGCTTTTGAAGCGTGCGGGACTGAAGCGCATCGCCTACGTCGACATCGACGCGCACCACGGTGACGGGGTGTTCTACGCCTTCCAGGAGGACCCGGCGGTGATCTTCGCCGACCTGCACGAGGATGGCCGTTATCTCTACCCGGGCACCGGCACGGCGGAAGAGACCGGCACCGGCGCCGCCGCCGGCACCAAGCTCAACGTGCCGCTGCCCCCGGGGGCGGACGACGCCTACTTCGCGCGCATCTGGCCGCAGGTCATCGCGCACCTGGAGAAGTTCGCCCCGGAGTTCATCATCCTGCAGTGCGGGGCGGACAGCATTGAGGGCGATCCGATCACGCATCTGCGCCTGACACCGCAATCCCACGGACTGGCCGCCCGCGAACTCAGCGCGCTCGCCGAAAAGCTCGGGCACGGGCGGGTGCTCGCCCTCGGCGGCGGGGGCTACAACCGCCAGAACCTGGCCCAGGCCTGGAACACGGTGGTCGAAAACCTCATGTAGGCGCCGCGTTCCGGCAAGCTGTCGCACGATTTACGTGCCGGCGGCGCCTGCCAACAAGGGCGGCCGCGTGGGGCTTTAGGTACAATCCGCGCCCCATCCGTGGATCTTCCCCAGAGGCGGCGCGCTGCATGTTCCGGACGTCCATGACCATCGAGGGCTTTGATCCTGAGCTCGCCCGCGCCCTCGCCGGGGAGCGGCGCCGCCAGGAGGAGCACGTCGAGCTCATCGCCTCCGAGAACTACGCGAGCCCGCGCGTGCTCGAGGCGCAGGGCTCGGTGCTCACCAACAAGTACGCCGAGGGTTATCCGGGCAAGCGCTACTACGGCGGCTGCGAGTACGTCGATATCGTCGAGCAGCTGGCCATCGACCGCGCCAAGAAGCTCTTCGGCGCCGACTACGCCAACGTGCAGCCGCACTCGGGCTCGCAGGCCAACGCCGCCGCCTACTTCGCGCTCGTGCAGCCCGGCGACCCGATCCTGGGCATGAGCCTGGACCACGGCGGTCATCTCACCCATGGCGCCAAGGTCAATTTCTCCGGCAAGTTCTTCCGCGCGGCGCAGTACGGCATCCGCCCGGACACCGGTGAGATCGACTACGAGCAGGTGCAGCGCCTCGCCGCGGAGCACCAGCCGAAGATGATCATCGCCGGCTTCTCGGCCTACTCGCGCATCGTCGACTGGGCGCGCTTCGCGGCGATCGCCAAGAGCGTCGGTGCTTACCTCGTGGTCGACATGGCGCACGTCGCCGGGCTCGTCGCCGCGGGCATCTATCCCAGCCCCATCGCCCACGCCGACGTCGTGACGACCACCACGCACAAGACGCTGCGCGGCCCGCGCGGCGGCCTGATCCTGGCGCGCGCCAACGACGAGATCACCAAGAAGCTCAACTCGCTGGTGTTCCCCGGCACTCAGGGCGGCCCGCTGATGCACGTCATCGCCGCCAAGGCTGTGGCACTGCTCGAGGCGCTGCAGCCGGAGTTCAGCGACTACCAGCGCCAGGTGCTGGACAACGCGCGCGCCATGGCCGCACGTCTCGCGCAGCGCGGCTACCAGATCGTCTCCGGCGGCACCGACAATCACCTCTTCCTGCTCAGCCTTGCCGACCGCAACATCACCGGCAAGGAGGCCGATGCGGCCCTGGGACGCGCCAACATCACGGTCAACAAGAACGCCGTGCCGAACGATCCACGGCCGCCGATGGTGACCAGTGGCCTTCGGCTCGGCACGCCGGCCTCCACCACGCGCGGCTTCAAGCAGGCCGAGATCGAGCACGTGGCGGATTTCATCGCGGCGGTGCTCGATGCGGAAGGGGCGGACGCGGCGATCGAGCGCGTGCGTCCGCAGGTCATCGAGCTGTGCCGACGCTTTCCGGTCTACGGAGCCTGAGGCGCTGAAGGCGCCGCGTGCCGCATGCACTGTCCCTTCTGCGGCCACGAAGAGACCAAGGTGAATGACTCGCGCCTCGCCGGCGAGGGTCGCCAGATCCGCAGGCGCCGCGAGTGCCTGAAGTGCGGCGAGCGCTTCACCACCTTCGAGACCGCCGAGCTGGTCATGCCGCTGGTCATCAAGGGCGATCGCGCGCGCGAGGCCTTCGATGAGAGCAAAGTGCGCGCCGGCATGGAGAAGGCGCTGGAGAAGCGCCCGGTGGGGCGCGAGCAGATCGACGAGGCGGTCAGCCGTATCGTGCACAAGGTACGCAGTCTCGGCGACCGCGAGGTGACCTCACGGGCGATCGGCGATCTGGTGATGGAGGAGCTGCGCCACCTCGATGAGGTGGCCTATGTGCGCTTTGCCTCCGTGTACCGGCAGTTCGAGGACGTCGAGGCCTTCCACGAGGAGATCCAGCGCCTGCGCAGCGCACGCCCCACGACTCCGGCTGCCGCCCATGGCCGCGCGCACAAGCGTGAGAGCGGGCGGCGCGTGGCGCACCGCGAGCAGCTGCCGCTGCTGCCGGCCGAGGACACCGACACCGGCAACGGCGGCCCGGAGAAGGACAAATGAGCCGCGCCGCCCCGGGACGATTCTCCGAGTTCGACAGGAGCGCGATGCAGCGCGCACTTGCGCTCGCGGCCCGGGGCCTGGAGAGCACCGATCCGAATCCGCGCGTCGGCTGTGTCATCGCACGCGGCGAGCGCATCGTCGGTGAGGGCTGGCACGAGCGCGCCGGGGAGGCGCACGCCGAGGTGGCGGCGCTGCGTGCCGCCGGCGCCCAGGCACAGGGCGCCACGGTCTATGTGACCCTCGAGCCCTGCAGCCACCATGGTCGCACCGCGCCATGTACGCTGGCCTTGACGGGAGCGCGCGTCGCGCGCGTGGTCTTCGCCATCGCCGATCCCAACCCGAAGGTCAACGGTGAGGGAGCACAGGCGCTGCGCAGCCAGGGAATCGCCGTCGAGGCCGGGCTCATGGAGGAGGAGGCGCGCGAGCTCAACGCCGGCTTCTTCAAGCGCATGCAGTACGGGCGCCCCTTCGTGCGCGTCAAGCTCGCCATGAGCCTGGACGGGCGCACCGCGCTCGCCGACGGCACGAGTCAGTGGATCAGCGGCGAGGCGGCGCGCGCCGACGGCCACGCCTGGCGTGCGCGCAGTTCCGCGGTGCTCACCGGCGTCGGTACCGTGCTGGGCGATGATCCGCAGCTCAATGTGCGCCTCGCGGGCGAGTCGCGCCGCCAGCCGCTGCGCGTCGTGCTGGATACGCATCTGCGCACGCCCGTGGGCGCGCGCCTGCTCGCCAGCGAGGGCGAGGTGCTGATTCTCACCGCGCTGTCCGGGCTGGATGAGCAGCGTGCGGCGGCGCTCAGTGAGCGCGGCGCGCGGGTCGAGTCGCTGCCCGAGGCGGCCGCCGGACTTGACTTGGGCGCGGTGCTCGACCGGCTCGCGGAGCTCGAAGCCAATGAAGTGCTCGTGGAGGCCGGTCCCACCCTCGCCGGACAGCTGCTGCGGCAAGGCCTGGCAGACGAGCTCCTGCTGTACGTGGCCCCCAAGCTGCTCGGTCCGCAGGCGCGCCCGCTGGTCGAGCTGCCGCCGCTCGAGGCGCTGACCCTCGCTCCGGCCTTCACGCTGATCGAGGCCCAGCCGGTCGGGGCGGATCTGCGGCTGCGGCTGCGGCCGGTGCCGGTCTGAGCGGCAACTATTATGTTCACCGGCATCGTGCAGGACATCGGTAAGGTCGAAGAGCTGGCGCCGCGCGCGGGCGACATGCGTCTGGTGATCCGCTGCGACCGCCTCGACCCCGCGCGCTTCGCGATCGGCGACAGTATCTGCGTGCAGGGCTGTTGCCTCACCGTGGTGGAAACCGCCGGGGCCGTCTTTGCCGCGGATGTGTCGCGCGAGACGCTCGCGGTCACGACGCTCGGCGAGCTGCGCCCCGGGGCGGCGGTGAACCTCGAACCGGCGCTGCGCGCCGGGGATGCCCTCGGCGGCCATCTGCTGTCCGGACACGTCGACGGTGTGGGCGAGGTGCTCGAGCTGGTAGGCGATGCCCGCTCGCAGCGGGTCAGCTTCGGGGTGCCCGCGCCGCTGGCGCGCTACATCGCCTCCAAGGGCTCGGTGGCGGTCGACGGGGTGAGCCTGACGGTGAACGAGGTCGAGGATGCGCGCTTCGGGGTGAACCTCATCCCGCATACGCAGGCGGTCACCACCCTCGGGAGCCTGCGCAAGGGGACGCACGTCAACCTCGAGATCGACCTCCTGGCACGCTATGTCGCGCGGCTGCTGGCCGTTGCGGACCGCTGAGCATCCCTGGGTAGAACTGTGCATGGCAAAGTCATGCTGCGGCGTTAGACTGGGCCCCATGCTCAGCGACCGGGCATCCTCCCGCGCGGCGCGCCGGATCCTCATCCTGGTGCTGCCGCTGCTCGCGCTGCGCCTGCTGATCCCGGCCGGGTTCATGCCCGTGGCCGATGCCGGCGGCCTCGCGATAGGCCTGTGCCCGGGCGTGACGGTCCCCGCAGCCGGGACACCGGCCCATGACATGCATCACATGCATCATGGTGCCGGGCACGGCGGCGGCCAGCCAGCCGGGGAGCATCACGCACCCTGTCTCTTCGCCGCGAGCAGCGCGCCGGCTTTTGCTCCGGCGGCCCTGGCGGGGCAGCTGGTCCTTCCCGCACGCACGCTCCGGACCCTCCCGGCGCAGGCGCGCACCGCAACGATCTCCTCCATCGAGCGCGCCCAGTCCCCGCGCGCACCTCCCTCCCCAGTCCAGATCCAGCTCTAAAAAGAGCCACGGGCGCGCAGCGCGCCGTGGCGTGGATTTGCGCGTGGTTCAGGCGGCGTGCTTCTAGCGCGTTCCGCCGGTCCCGCGCCATTTAAGGGATGCGAGACAACATGATCATACAGATGCATTGCCTGGCGCCTGCCGGGTTCAGGGGGCCGCGCTCGCTGCTGCCGGTACTTATTATCGGGCTCACGGCCGGCGCGGCGGCCCCAGCCGCGTACGGCTGCGCCACCTGCGGCTGCACGCTGAGCTCGGATGCGGCACTTGGCTATACCACGCTTACCGGCTGGCGGCTCAGTCTCGAATACGACTACATCAATCAGGATGAGCTGCGCAGCGGGACGCGCTCAGTGAACGCAGTGCCGGCCGGTGAGGAGCTCGAGCACGACACACTCAACCGTTATGTCACCGCGGGCATCAACTACGCCCCGAATGCAAACTGGAACTACCAGCTGCTCGTGCCGTACGTGATCCGCAGCCACTCGACCTACGGCGACTACGATCCGACGCTGCCCCTGCCGCAGCTGAGCACCTCGCACAGCTCCAGCATCGGCGATGTCCGCTTCCTTGTGAACTATCAGGGATTTCTGCCCAGCCGTGAGTTCGGAATACAGCTCGGACTTAAGCTGCCGAGCGGGAAGTACGGCACAGCGATCGACTTCAACGGCGGCCCTGCGGCCGGAACCCCGGTCGATGCGAGCCTGCAGCCCGGCACCGGCAGCACCGATGTGATCCTGGGTGCTTACTATCATCACCCGGTCAGCGACAACGTCGAGCTGTTCGCAAGCGCCCAGTTTCAGAGCGCGGTGCGGCATCACATGGACCAACCCGGCAACGACTATCGACCAGGCAACTCAACCTCCGGAGTTGTGGGCGTGCGGTACGAGCGCGATCCGCGCTGGGTGCCGCAGTTGCAGCTGAATCTGCTGCACAAGTCACCCGACCAGGGGGCTCTGGCGGATGTGCAGAACACCGCGGGCAACGTGCTGTACGTCAGCCCTGGCATCACCGTTCAGATCGTCAGCCGGCTCCACGCGTTCGGCTTCGTGCAACTGCCCGCCTACAGCAATCTTTACGGTTACCAGCTGTTCCCGAAGTACACCTTCAGCGTGGGTCTGAGTTACCTACCCTAGGCGCCTCAGCCGCTATGCCCGTACCGCTTGCGTTCCGGGCCCTCAGGCGGGGCCGTCCCGCGGCCGTGTCGGGTATACTCAATGGCCCACGCCCACCTGATCTGCGCGTATGTCCAAAGTCCTGCCGCTGAGCGGAAAATCCGCCTCCCCCGACACCGCGCTGTCCTTCAGCCCGGTGAGCGAGATTGTGGCCGAGCTGCGCGCCGGGCGCATGGTCGTCATCATGGACGACGAGGATCGCGAGAACGAGGGCGATCTGATCATGGCGGCCGAACACGCCACCCCCGATGCCGTCGCCTTCATGATCCGCCACACCAGCGGCATCATCTGCGTGCCGATGGAGGATGAGCAGCTGCTGCGGCTGGACCTGCCGCAGATGGTCCCGGTGAACAGCGAATCGCACCGCACCGCCTTCACCGTCTCGGTCGACCTGCGCGCCGGCACCACCACGGGGGTGTCCTCGGCTGATCGCGCCGCCACCATCCGGGCGCTCGCGGATCCGGGCTCGCGCGCCAGCGATTTTGCCCGACCCGGGCACATCTTCCCGTTGCGCGCGCGGCGCGGCGGCGTGCTGGTGCGCGCCGGGCACACCGAGGCGGCGGTGGACCTGTGCCGGCTCGCCGGCCTCAAGCCGGCCGGTGTGTTGTGCGAGGTCATGAACGATGACGGCAGCATGGCGCGCCGTCCGCAGCTGCAGGAGTTCGCGCGGCGGCATGGCCTGAAGGTGGGCACCATCGCCGATCTCATCCGCCACCGCCTGCGCAACGAGCGCTCGGTCGAGCGGCTCTCCGAGCAGAGCGTGCAGACCGAGCTCGGCGAGTTCCGCCTGTACGCGTATCAGGACACGGTGAGCCAGGAAGTGCACATCGCGCTCGCGCACGGCCGGCTCGGTGGTGATCCTGGGCCGCTGGTGCGCGTGCACCTGGCCGATACGCTGCGCGACCTTTTGGGCCTGCAGGGCGGCAGCGCGCGCACCTGGACGCTGCGCGCCGCCATGCAGCGCATCGTCGAGTCCGGCAGCGGCGTGGTGGTGGTGCTGCGCCAGCAGGAGTCGGCCCGCGAGCTGGCCGATGCCGTGCGCTCCTTCGCGGCGGCTGCCGGCGGCAGCGGGGCACTCGCCGATGCTGGCGCCGATGAGGGCGGGGTGCTGCGCACCTTCGGTGTCGGCGCGCAGATTCTCAAGGATCTCGGCGTCAGCCGCATGCGGGTGCTGTCGGCCCCCAAACAGATGCACGGTATCTCGGCCTTCGGGCTGGAGATCGAGGGTTACGTCGGGGACGAGGGGTGAGCTCCGCGGAGCTGAGCGAAACCGAGGCCAGCGCCCGCGGCCGCACGGTTGCCATCGTCGCCGCGCGTTTCAACGATCTGATCGTGGCGAGCCTTTTGAAGGGGGCGCGCGCGGCGTGGAGCGAGCGCGGCGGGGAGGGCGAGCAGCTCATGGTGGTGCGTGTGCCCGGAGCTTTCGAGCTGCCGGTGGTGGCGCGCCAGCTCGCCGGCAGCGGCCGCTACGACGCCATCGTCGCCTTGGGTTGCGTGATCCGCGGCGACACGCCGCATTTTGACTACGTCGCCGGTGAGTGCGCCCGCGGCCTGCAGCTGGCGAGCCTGGAGACCGGCGTGCCCGTGATCTTCGGGGTGCTCACCGTCGAGACGCTCGAACAGGCGCTCGAGCGTGCCGCCACCACCGCCATGAACAAGGGCGGCGAATCGATGGAAGCCGCCCTGGAGATGGCCGCGGTCATGGACCGGCTGTGAGGTACCTGCGATGAGCTCCGGCACCCGCGAGTACAGCGGCACCCGCAGCGTGGCCCGCAAGCTCGCGCTGCAGGCGCTGTACCGCTGGCAGCTGAACGCCGCGCCCTGGCAGGACCTGGTGCAGGAGTTCGGCGACGCCGAGGACATGCCGCGCGCGGACCGGGAGTACTTTCGCACCCTCGTCGAGGGCGTGTGGCACGCGCGCGCCGACCTCGATGCGCGCCTCGCCACGCTCGGCGACCGCCAGCCGCACCTGCTCGATCCGATCGAGCACGCCGCGCTGCTGCTCGGCCTGTACGAGCTCAGTGCGCAGCCGCAGGTGCCGTACCGCGTGGCGATCTCCGAGGCGGTAGGACTTGCGCGCCGCTTCGGCGCCACCGACGGCCACAAGTTCGTGAACGCGGTGCTGGATCGCGCCGCACGCGAGCTGCGGCCGCACGAGCACTAGGCGCACCGGCCGCATCGCGCCATGGCGCTGAGTGAAACCTCGCTCATCGAGCGCTTCTTCCGTGCCGCCGGCGCGCAGCGTGCGGACGTGAGCCTGGGTATCGGCGATGACGCGGCGCTCCTCACGGTGCCGCAGGGCTGCGATCTGGTCGCGACCACCGACACCCTCGTCAACGCCGTGCACTTTCCCGCCGCCACCGCGCCGGCCGCCATCGGCCATCGCGCCCTCGCGGTCAATCTGAGCGACCTCGCCGCCATGGGTGCGCGTCCGGCCTGGGCGCTGCTCGCACTCACGCTGCCGCAGGCCGACGAGGTGTGGCTCGGGGAGTTCGCCGCGGGCCTGAGCGCGCTTGCGCGCACGCACCGCGTCGCGCTCGTGGGCGGGGATACCACCCGCGGGCCGCTCACCGTCACGATCACCTGTCTCGGGCACGTGCCGCAGGGAACGGCGCTGCGCCGCGGCGGGGCGAGCGCCGGGGACCAGCTGTTCGTCTCCGGCTCACCCGGAGATGCCGCCGCCGGGCTGGCGCTCGAGCAGCAGCGCCTGAGCGCACCGCAGACGGCGCGGGCGTACCTGCGCGAGCGCTTCTTCCTGCCGACGCCGCGGCTGGCGCTCGGCGATGCCCTGCGTGGCTTTGCCAGCGCCTGCATCGATGTCTCCGACGGTCTGCTCGGCGACGCCGGCAAACTCGCGCAGGCGAGCGGGCTGGCCGCCGAGCTCGTCTTCGAAGAGCTGCCGGTGTCCGAGGCTCTGGTGAGCGCGCTCGGCGAGGAGGGGGCGCGCGTGCAGGCGCTGACCGGCGGAGATGACTACGAGCTGTGCTTCGCCGTGCCGGCGGCGCGCGTGGCGGCGCTCACCGAGCGGCTGCCGCCGCAGCGCTGGGGCTATACGCGTATCGGTGCCTTGAGTGCCGGCAGCGGCGCGCGCGTGAGCAAGCACGGTACTGTGATGGAGTTCTCGCATTCGGGCTACCAGCATTTCAGCTGAACACGCCTGAGCGCGCGCCGCGGCGCCTGCGACGCAGCCGTTCCCGCCCGCGCGGACCCCTGTGGGGTGCATCACAGTCGTCCCGCCGCCACAGCCCGTATCCTGACGCGCCGTCAAGACCTACGCGCGCGCATGTCACTACCGGCCTCAAAATCGATTCCTGCCGCCAAGCCCGGGGCCCGGATGCCGGACAAGATCGGCAAGTACGTGGTGATCCGCGAGGTCGGGCGCGGCAGCACCGGGGTCGTCTACCTCTCGCACGACGCGTATTACGGGCGCGACGTCGCCATCAAGGTCTACAACATGGACACCGGGGGCGATGAGGAGCGCGCGCGCATCGCCCGCAAGATGTTCCTTTCCGAGGCGCACCTGGTGGGGATGCTGCAGCACCCACACATCCTGCCCATCTACGATGCCGGCGAGGAGAACGGTCACTGTTACATCGTCACCGAGCACGTGCACGGCGCACGCACGCTGGCCGCCTATTGCCGCCCGGACAACCTGCTGCGCATCGACGATACCGTGGAGATTATGTTCAAGTGCGCCAAGGCACTGAACTACGCACACTCCCGCGGCGTCATCCACCGCGACATCAAGCCCTCGAACATCATGCTCACGCAGGACAGCGACGTGCGCATCATCGATTTCGGCATCGCCCTGGTGTCGGACTCGGACATCTCGCGCATCGAGGGTATCGCCGGCAGCCCTTCCTACATGTCGCCCGAGCAGGTGCAGAGCCTGGAGCTCACCAACCGCTCGGACCTGTACTCACTCGGCGCGGTGATGTACGAGCTGCTCACCGGCTCGCGCCCGTTCCGCGCCGGCAACCTGCAGAAGCTGCTGCATCAGATCGTGTATGCGACCCCCCCGCCGATCCACACGCTGCGTGCGGAGGTCCCCGAGGAGCTCGAGCAGGTGGTGGCGCAGGCGATGCTGAAGGATCCGGACAAGCGCTGTAAGAGCGGGCTGGACTTCGCCGCCGAGCTTACCCGCGTGCATCAGCACCTGCGCGAGGCGAACTCGCGCATCGATCGTCAGGAGCAGTTCGGGGTGCTCAGGCGCCTGAAATTCTTCCACGAGTTCTCCCACGCCGAGATCTGGGAGGTACTGCGCGCCAGCAGCTGGCAGGATTACTCCCCGGGGGAGGAGATCGTCAAGGAAGGCGAGATGGACGACCGCTTCTACATCCTGGTCACCGGCGGCTGCGTGGTCGAGCGCCACGGCAAGAGCATCGGTGCGCTCGATACCGGTGACTGCTTCGGCGAGGCGAGCTACGTGCCGGGCGCCAAGCGCACCGCCACCATCCGCGCCGGCGGGGCGGTCACGGTACTGAAGGTGAGCTCGACGCTGCTCGAGCAGGTCTCCGCCTCCTGCCAGCTGCGCTTCAACCGCGTGTTCCTGAGCTCGCTCATCGCCCGCCTGCAGAGCGCCGAGCGCGCCCCGAGCGTCCCGGCCACTTAAGCCTTCGCAAACGGCGCTTGCGCGCCCGCGGCGGCGACTCCTAATCTTGCGCCCCGTGCATGCTCTGCTGATCGAAGACGATACCGAGGCGGCGCGCTTCCTGGTCAAGGGGCTGCGCGACAGCGGCTATACCGTGGAGCACGCGGCCGAGGGCCGCGCCGGGCTCGCCCAGGCCACCAGCGGCCAGTTCGACATCGTCATTACCGACCGCATGCTGCCGCACCTCGACGGACTCGCGATCATCGAGGCCATGCGCGGCCGCGGCATCGCTACCCCGGTACTGGTGCTGTCCGCCCTGGGCGGCGTCGATGACCGCGTGCGCGGACTCAAAGCCGGCGGCGATGACTACCTCACCAAGCCGTTTGCGCTCACTGAGCTTCTGGCGCGGGTGGAGGCGCTGCTGCGGCGCCATCCGGCGGCGCCGCACACCACGCGCCTGAAGGTCGAGGACCTGGAGTTCGATTTGCTCGCGCGGCGGGTCACCCGCGGCGGGCACGAGCTCGATCTCACCGCGCGGGAGCTGAAGCTGCTCGAGTACCTCATGCGTCGCGCCGGACAGGTGGTCACCCGCACCATGCTGCTCGAGGGGGTCTGGGACCTGCACTTCGATCCGCAGAGCAATCTGATCGACGTGCACATCAGCCGACTGCGCCAGGCGATCGACCGCGGCTCGGACCAGCCGCTCATCCACACCGTGCGCGGCAGCGGCTACGTACTGGCCCGCGACCCCTAAACTCGTGCGCCTCGACCTGTTCAACACCACGGCCTTCCGCCTGTCGGTGGGCTACACGCTCCTGGTGACGCTCGCCGTCGCCGTGTCGCTGGGCAGCGCCTACCTGCTCACCGAGAGCCTGATCACCGACGAAGTCGACCTCATCATCGACACCGAGCTCAACAGCCTCGAGGAGAAGTTCGCGCGCGCCGGCGTACCCGGCGTCACCGACGAGATCAACCTGCGCATCGACAGCTGGGGTCGCATTGGCGCGGTGTACATGCTGGCGGATGCGAGCTTCGAGCGGATCGCCGGCAACGTCACCGACTGGCCCTTTGAGGGCATGCCCACCGAGCGCTGGCCGGAGTTCGAGATCGCCACCATCGAGCCGGGGCGGCGCGCCGTGCACCCGGTGCGCGCGGCGGTGCGCACCTTGCCGGACGGGGATCTGCTCCTGGTCGGCACGGACATCTCCCAGGGGCGGCGCTTTGCCGAGAAGTTCCGCTTCGCAACGCTGTGGGGCATCGGTCTTTCGACCCTCGCCGCGGCGCTCGCCGGCTTCTGGTTCAGCTACCGCCTGGCACGCCGCGTCGGCGAGGTGGCCAGCACCTGCCAGGGGATCATGCAGGGGGAGGCGGGACGGCGGCTGCCGGTGGCCGGCAGCCGCGATGAGTTCGACGCGCTCGCGGTATCGGTGAACCGCGTGCTCGACCGGCTCGAGGAGCAGGCCGGCACGCTGCGCGCCACCTTCGACAGCGCCGCCCATGATCTGCGCGCGCCGCTGCAGCGGCTGCGCACGCGCATGGATGCGCTGCTGCTGCGGCCGCAACTCGAGCCGGCGGTGCGCGACTCGGTCGAGTCCGCGCTGCGCGAGGTCGAGCACCTGCAGCGCACGCTCGCGACGCTGCTGCAGATCGCGCTGGCCGAATCAGGGGCCGCTCTCGCCGCCCCGGCGGAGGTGGACGTGGCGCAGCTCGCCACCGAGCTCATCGAGCTGTTTGAGCCGCTGGCTGCCGACCAGGGCATCAAGCTCAGCGGTGCCGCGCCGCAGCCGGCGGTGCTCAGGGGCAATCGGCAGCTGCTCGCGCAGCTGCTCACCAACCTCATCGAGAACGGACTTAAGTACGTGCCACGCGGCGGCGTGATCGAGGTCGCGGTGCGCGCCCACGCCGGCACGGTGCGGCTCGAGGTGCGCGACAACGGTCCGGGTATCGAGGCCGCCGATCGCGCGCGCGCCGGTCAGCCCTTCGTGCGCTTTGCGGCCGCCGCGGCCCACGACGGCAGCGGGCTGGGCCTGAGCCTGGTCGCGGCGATCGTGCGTCTGCACCGCGGGCGGCTGCTGCTCGAGGACAATGCGCCGGGACTGCGCGTGGTGATCGAGCTGCCGGCCTGAGGCGCTTAAGGCGGCTTGCCGGGGGCCTGGCAGGCCTTGAGGAACTGCGCACGCTCGCTGCCGGTGAGCTGCTTGGCATCGGCCCGCTTGATGCAGGTCTTCGCCGCAGCGTGCTTGATCGGGGTGGCCGAGGGCGAGGCCGGCGGCTCGGCGGCGCGGGCCGCGCCATACGTCACGGCGAGCAGGGCGACGGCGGTCGCGATGCGCAGCTTCATGGCTCTCCTTGCAGGACCTCCTGCTGGCCGGGCGGGCGTGCGGCGGGCGCCCGAGGAAGGGAAATTAGAGCGGCCGGCGCGCAGGCGCCATTAAGAAATCGTCATGCGCCTCCGGCGGGCGCGGCGGGCCGCTTACGGGGCGTCTTTGTCGCGCTCGATGAGTGCGTAGGCGGAGTGGTTGTGGATCGATTCGAAATTCTCCGACTCGACCACGTAGGCGGCGACGCGCTCGTCGCGGTTGAGGCGGGTGGCGACATCGCGCACCACGTCTTCGACGAATTTGGGGTTGTCGTAGGCACGCTCGGTCACGTATTTCTCGTCCGGGCGCTTGAGGATCCCGTACAGCTCACACGAGGCCTCGCTCTCGGCGATCTCGATCAGCTCCTCGATCCACATGTGGCTGCGCAGCCGCGCCTTGATGGTGACGTGCGAGCGCTGGTTGTGCGCGCCATAGGCTGAGATCTTCTTCGAGCACGGGCACAGGCTGGTCACCGGCACGGTGACGCGCACCCACATCTCGCTGTGGCCGTGGCGATGCTCGCCGATGAGCGTGCACTGGTAATCCATCAGGCTCTCGACGCCGGAGACCGGCGCCTTCTTCATGACGAAGAAGGGAAAGCTCATCTCGATGTGGCCGGTGTCGGCCTCCAGGCGCCCGGTCATGGTGCGCAGCATGACGCCGAAGGATTCCACCGAGATCTCGCGCTCGCCGTGCAGGATCTCGACGAAGCGTGACATGTGCGTGCCCTTGAAGTTGTGCGGCAGGCTCACGTACATGTTGAAGCTGGCGATGGTGTGCTGCTCGCCGGCCGAACGGTCCTTGACCCGTACCGGGTGGCGGATGTCCTTGATGCCGACGCGGTTGATGGGCAGCTGACGCGTGTCGGCGCGCGCCTGAACGTCCTCCACCTCCGCAACCGTGGCGCGGCCGAGCTTCGCCGGGGAGAGGGGTGGGTTCATGGGCGGGAGCCTACAGGAAAGGGCACGAAATCCGTACTGTCATTGTCCGGCCGGAGGTTCCCCGCGGCCATCCCCCTAATTAAGGACGTCGCCGCTGATCACAAGGGATGATGTGTTAAGTCGCCGCCGCTTTTGCGGGAACGGCCGCGCGCTCAGCCCCCGCCGGCCGAGCGCAGACGCTCCCCGCCCTGCAGCGCCCACCAGCGCTCGATGCTGGCGTTGAGGCCGGCGGTATCGAGCCCCGCGGCCGCGAGGCAGCCATCGCGCGAGCCGTGCTCGATGAAGCGGTCCGGTATGCCCAGCTGCAGCAGCGGCACGGCGATGCCCTCGGAGGCGAGCAGCTCCCCGACCGCGGAGCCCGCGCCGCCCTGCGCGGCATTCTCCTCGATCGTCACCAGGGCACGGTGGCGCTGGGCGAGGGAGACGATCAGATCCTCATCGAGCGGCTTCACGAAGCGCATGTTGACGAGCGTGGCATCGAGACGCTCGGCGATCGCCTGCGCGGCCGACAGCAGCGTGCCGAACACCAGCAGCGCAAGTCCGCTCTTGCCCTCGCGCCGCAGCTGCGCCTTGCCGACCGGCAGCGCCGTCATCTCCTTCTGCACCGCGACGCCCGGGCCGGTGCCGCGCGGATAGCGCACCAGCGCCGGCCCGTTGAGCGTGGTGGCCGTATAGAGCATCTGCCGGCACTCGTTCTCATCGGCCGGCACCATGATCACGGTGTTGGGAATGCAGCGCACGAAGGAGATGTCGTAGCTGCCCTGGTGGGTCGCCCCGTCGCTGCCGACCAGGCCGGCGCGGTCGATGGCGAACACCACCGGCAGGTTCTGCAGTGCCACATCGTGGATCAGCTGATCGTAGGCGCGCTGCAGGAAGGTGGAATAGATCGCCACCACCGGCTTCAGTCCCTCGGTGGCCAGTCCCGCCGCGAAGGTGACCGCATGCTGCTCGGCGATCGCCACGTCGAAGTAGCGCTCCGGGAAGCGCTTGGAGTATTCGACCAGGCCCGAGCCCTCGCGCATCGCCGGGGTGATGCCCACGATGCGCGCATCGCGCTCGGCCATGTCGCACAGCCACTCGCCGAAGACCTGCGAGTAGGTGGGGCCGGAGCTCTTCTCCTTGAAGATCGTGCCGCTCGCCGGGTCGAAGGGGCCCGGGCCATGCCACTTGATCGGATCGGCTTCGGCCGGGGCGTAGCCCTTGCCCTTGCGGGTCACCACGTGCAGGAACTGCGGCCCGCGCAGCTGGCGCAGATTCCTGAGCGTGCTCACCAGCGCCTTGACGTCGTGCCCGTCCATGGGGCCGATGTAGTTGAAGCCCATCTCCTCGAACAGCGTGCCCGGCAGCACCATGCCCTTTAAGTGCTCCTCGGAGCGGCGCGCCAGCTCCCACACCGTGGGCATCTGCCGCAGCACCTTCTTGCCGCCCTCGCGCAGATGCGCGTACACGCGCCCGGAGAGCACGCGCGCGAAATGGTTCGACAGCGCGCCGACGTTTTCCGAGATCGACATGTCGTTGTCGTTGAGAATCACCAGCAGGTCACTCGGCAGCGAGCCGGCGTGATTCAGCGCCTCGAACGCCATGCCGGCGGTGAGGGCACCGTCACCGATGATCGCCACCGCCCGGCGGTCCTCGCCGGCGTGCGCCGCGGCGACCGCCATGCCGAGCGCCGCGCTGATCGAGGTGCTCGAGTGCCCGACCCCGAAGGTGTCGTACTCGCTCTCGGCACGGTTCGGGAAGGGGGCAAGTCCGCCGTCCTGCTTGATGGTATAGAGCCGGTCGCGGCGCCCGGTGAGCACCTTGTGCGGGTAGGCCTGATGGCCGACGTCCCACACCAGCCGGTCATAGGGGGTGTTGTAGACGTAGTGCAACGCCACGGTGAGCTCGACCGTGCCCAAGCCGGCGGCGAAGTGGCCGCCGCGGGTGCTCACACTTTGAATCAGGAACTCGCGCAGCTCCTTGCACAGAGCCGGCAGCTCGTTGACGCTCAGGCGGCGCAGGTCCGCCGGGCTCGAGATCTTGGAGAGCAGCGGGTAGTTATCCAGGGAGACGACCATCGTGAGAGTGTACACAAGCGGCCGCTCCGGGCCGACAACGTTGCCTTGGCGCGACGTCGCCCGCGTCTGTTGCGGCTGCGGCGCTGCGCGGCGGGTGGCTTCTAGGACTCCTCGTCTGCCACGTCGCTTTCGAACGGAACCGGTTGCGCCTCACCGCTGCGCTTGAGCAGAATGTCGACCTTCTGTTGCGCAACCTGCAGCGATCCTTGGCAGTGGCGCGTCAGCGCCACACCGCGCTCGAACAGCTTGAGAGCTTCATCGAGCGGCAGGTCGCCTTTCTCGAGCCGCTCGACCAGCGTTTCCAGTTCGGCGAGCGCCTGCTCGAAGTCGGGGGTTTTGCTCGGCGTAGGCAAGGAGCGAATTCCTGCGCGGTAGGGCGGTCCGTTGAAGGGCGCGCAACGTTACACAGCGCTCCGGGCGCCGGTCAACGCGCACGGTTGACGGCGTGGGGGCCGCGGACTACAGTCCGGCACCGGCGGTTAGACACAGTCTAAGTGAGGAATGTCATGAATCTCAAAGGCAGCAAGACCGAGAAGAATCTGAAGGAGGCGTTCGCAGGCGAGTCGCAGGCGAACCGGCGCTACCTGTACTTCGCAGGCAAGGCGGACGTCGAGGGATTCAACGACGTCTCCGCGGTTTTCCGCTCGACGGCGGAGGGTGAGACCGGGCACGCGCACGGGCACCTCGAGTACCTCGAGGCGGTGGGCGATCCGGCCACGGGCCTGCCGATCGGCGAGACGCGCAACAACCTGAAGGCCGCCATCGCCGGCGAGACGCACGAGTACACCGATATGTACCCGGGCATGGCCAAGGCAGCCCGCGACGAGGGCTTCAGCGAGATCGCCGACTGGTTCGAGACGCTCGCCAAGGCGGAGCGCTCGCACGCCAACCGCTTCCAGAAGGCCCTGGATTCGCTGTAACGCGTGCCGCTGACCGGCGGCAGCGATAAAACGCGCGCCGCGGACCCGCGCCCTGCGGGTCCGCGGCCCGGCGCGGCTGAAAGCCCCACATGAGTACGACTCCGGTGCCGCCGCCGCAGGGGCGGCGCGAAGGCAGTCTCGAGGCCCCCACGCGTCACCCGCTCGAGTGGCGCACGGAGGCGTTCTACGATGCCGCGGCGCTGGAGCAGGAGCTCGAGCGCGTCTTCGATATCTGTCACGGCTGCCGCCGCTGCTTCAACCTCTGCGCCGCCTTCCCCACCCTGTTCGATGCGGTGGACGAGACCAAGGAAGGGGAGGTCGCCGGGGTCGACAAGAAAGTGTTCTGGCAGGTCGTGGACAACTGCTACCTGTGCGACATGTGCTTCATGACGAAGTGCCCGTACGTGCCGCCGCACCCCTGGAACGTGGATTTCCCGCACCTGATGCTGCGCGCCAAGGCCGCGCGTGCGCGCAAGGAGGGTCTCGGGCTGCGCGAGAAAGTGCTCGCCGATACCGATACCGTGGGCTCACTGGCCGGCATCCCGGTGCTGGTGGAGCTGGTCAACGCCGTCAACCACAGCGCCCCCGGGCGGGCACTGCTGGAGAAGACCCTGGGGGTGGACCGCAGCGCGCCGCTGCCGAAGTACTACAGCCGCACGGCGCGCGCGCGCCTGAAGCGTCTGGGCACGAGCGCGCGGCCGCCGGCCGCGGCCGTGACGGTGCAGCCGACCCCCGATACCAAGGGCCGGGTCGCGCTCTTCACCACCTGCTACGGCAACCGCAATGCGCCGGCCCTGGATGAGGATCTGGTGGCGGTGTTCGAGCACAACGGCATCGCCGTGACGCTCCTCGCCCAGGAGCGCTGCTGCGGCATGCCGCGCCTGGAGCTCGGCGATCTTGAGGGCGTGGCGAAGCTGAAGGAGGCGAACCTGCCGCAGCTCCAGGCAGGCGATCGATGCCGGGTTCGACATCGTCGCGCCTATTCCCTCCTGCGTGCTCATGTTCAAGCAGGAGCTGCCGCTGATGTTTCCCGAGGATGCGGACCTGAAACGGGTGGCGGCGCGCATCTTCGACCCGTTCGACTACCTCATGCGCCGCCACGCCGCGGGCCTGCTGCGCACGGATTTCAAGCAGCCGCTGGGCAAGGTGAGCTACCACGTCGCCTGCCACCTGCGCGTGCAGAACCTCGGGCTCAAGACCCGCGACGTGCTGCGGCTCGTGCCCGACACCCAGGTGGAGGTGATCGAGCGCTGCTCGGGACACGATGGCACCTACGGGGTGAAGAAGGAGTTCCGCGCGGCGAGCGTCCGGATCGGCCGGCCCGTGGCGCAGCGCGTCGCGAGCGCTCAGGCCGCGCACTACAGCAGCGACTGCCCCATGGCCGGGCACCAGATCGAGAGTATCCTTGAGGAAAAGCGCGCTCCCGAGCACCCGCTGGCTCTGCTGCGCCTGGCCTACGGCATCTGAGGGTGCACACCATGGCTGAACTCGCCCCCGCAGACCTCATGAGCCTCGAGCAGTACGCGCGCGAGCGTCCCGCCTTCCGCGCCCGCGTGCTGCGGCACAAGGCGGCACGCCAGCTCGCCGTCGGCCCGCACGCCACCTGGCTGTTCGAGGACCGCCTCACCGTGCAGTACCAGGTGCAGGAGATGCTGCGCACCGAGCGCATATTCGAGCCCGCCGGCATCGCCGAGGAGCTCCTGGCCTACAATCCGCTCATCCCCGATGGCAGCAACTGGAAGGTGACGCTGCTGATCGAGTACGACCCGGCCGAGCGGCCGGCGGCGCTGGCACGGCTGAAGGGGATCGAGGACCGCTGCTACGTGCAGGTGGCGCAGTGCGAGCGGGTCTTCGCCATCGCGGATGAGGATCTCGAGCGTGAGAACGCCGAGAAGACCTCGGCGGTGCACTTCCTGCGCTTCGAACTCAGCGCCGCGATGATCGCGCGGCTGAAGTCCGGCGCCGGCCTCGCCGCCGGCGTCGACCATCCGGCGTACCGCTACGAGGTGCCGGCACCGCAGGATGTGCGCGAGTCGCTCATCGCGGATCTCGCCTAAATCCGGCAAAGTGCGCCGTGGTGCGCCTGCGGCCACAGTGCGCGCCGGTGCTGCTACACTCGCGCCGCCCCGCGCGTCGCGCGCCCACCTTTGACCTGGAGCGTTCATCCACAAGATGAGCCAGTCCTATACCGCCTCCGACATCGAGGTCCTCTCCGGTCTTGAGCCCGTGCGCCGCCGCCCGGGCATGTACACGCACACCTCGCGCCCCAACCACCTCGCGCACGAGGTCATCGACAACAGCGTCGATGAGGCGATCGCCGGCTACTGCAAGCAGATCGACGTCACGCTCTACAAGGACGGCTCGCTCGAGGTCGCCGATGACGGGCGCGGCATGCCGGTGGACATCCATCCCAAGGAGAAGGTGAGCGGGGCCGAGCTCATCCTCACGCGACTGCATGCCGGCGGCAAGTTCACGGACAAGACCTACAAGTTCTCCGGCGGCCTGCACGGGGTCGGCGTGTCGGTGGTGAACGCGCTCTCCAAGCATCTGGAGTGCTGGATCAAGCGCGGCGGCAAGGAATACAACATCGGCTTCAAGGACGGCAAGATCACCACCAAGCTCGAGGAGATCGGCGCGGTCGGCCAGCGCAACACCGGCACCACGGTGCGCTTCTGGCCGGACCCGAAGTTCTTCGACTCCGACAAGTTCTCCGTGCCGCAGCTCAAGCACACCCTCAAGGCCAAGGCGGTACTGTGCCCGGGGCTGCGCATCACCTTCAAGAACGAGGCCACGGGGGAGAAGGACGAGTGGTTCTACACCGGCGACCTCGGCGCCTACCTGGTCGAGGAGCTGCAGAAGGAGGAGCGCATCCCGGCCGAGCCGATCACCGCCACCAAGGCGGGCGATAACGATGCGGTCGACTACGCGCTGTGCTGGGCGCCGAATGCGGAAACCGCGATCGGGGAGAGCTACGTCAATCTCATCCCGACCATCGAGGGCGGCACCCACGTGAACGGCCTGCGCGCGGGCGTGGCGCAGGCGGTGCGCGAGTTCTGCGAGTTCCGCAACCTGCTGCCGCGCGGCGTCAAGCTCACCCCCGAGGACGTCTGGGACAAGTGCAACTACGTGCTGTCGGTGAAGATCCACGAGCCGCAGTTCGCCGGCCAGATGAAGGAGCGCTTGGGCTCGCGCGATGCCGCCCCGCTGGTGGAGAGCTTCGCGCGCGACTCACTCGCCCTGTGGCTGAACCGTCACCCCGATGCCGGCGAGCGCATCGCGCAGTTCGCGATCGCCAATGCCCAGGAGCGCGCGCGGGCGGCGCAGAAGATCGTGCGCAAGCGCATCGCCGGCGGGCCGGCGCTGCCGGGCAAGCTCGCCGACTGCGTCAGCCAGGAGCCCAGGCGCTGCGAGCTGTTCCTGGTCGAGGGCGACTCGGCCGGCGGCTCCGCCAAGCAGGCGCGCGACAAGGACTTTCAGGCGATCATGCCGCTGCGCGGCAAGATCCTGAACACCTGGGAGCTCGACGCACATCAGATCGCCGCCAGCGAGGAGGTGCACAACATCAGCATCGCGCTCGGGATCGATCCGGGTTCTGCGGACCTAAGCCAGCTGCGCTATCACAAGATCTGCATCCTCGCCGACGCGGACTCCGACGGGCAGCACATCGCCACGCTGCTGTGCGCGCTGTTCCTGCGCCACTTCCGTCCCCTGGTCGCCAACGGACACGTCTACGTCGCCATGCCGCCGCTCTACCGCATCGATGCGGGCAAGCAGGTGCATTACGCCCTCGATGATGCCGAGCGCGATCAGCTGCTGCGCAAGATCGAGAAGGAGAACGCGCGCACCCGGCCCACGGTGACGCGCTTCAAGGGCTTAGGGGAGATGAACCCGGCGCAGCTGCGCGAGACCACCATCGACCCGCGCACCCGCCGGCTGGTGCAGCTGACCATCGACGGCAAGGACAACACCGACCAGCTGATGGACATGCTGCTCGCCAAGAAGCGCGCCGCCGACCGGCGCGAGTGGCTCGAAGAGAAGGGCAATCTCGCGGAAGTGCAGGTCTAGTCGTGCCCGAGAACCAGGAACTGAATTTCGAGGGCATCGAGCGCCAGCCGCTGCGCACCTTCACCGAGAAGGCCTACCTCGATTATTCGATGTACGTGATCCTCGACCGCGCGCTGCCGTTTCTGGGCGACGGGCTGAAGCCGGTACAGCGCCGCATCACCTATGCGATGAGCGAGCTCGGGCTCTCGGCGGTCAACAAGGCCAAGAAGTCGGCGCGCACCGTGGGCGATGTGCTCGGCAAGTTCCACCCGCACGGCGACACCGCCTGCTATGAGGCGATGGTGCTGATGGCGCAGCCGTTCGCCTATCGCTACCCGCTGATCGACGGGCAGGGCAACTGGGGCTCACAGGACGACCCGAAGTCCTTCGCCGCCATGCGCTACACCGAGGCGAAGCTCACCCGCTACGCGGACGTACTGCTCGCCGAGCTGTCCGCCGGTACCGCCGACTGGACCGCGAACTTCGATGGCACGCTCGAGGAGCCGGTATTCCTGCCGGCGCGCCTGCCCAACCTGCTGCTGAACGGCACCTCGGGGATCGCCGTGGGCATGGCGACCGATATCCCGCCGCACAACCTGCGCGAGGTCGCCAGCGCCTGCATCCATCTGCTCGAGGAGCCCGAGGCCAGCACCGCGCAACTGATGAAGTTCGTGAAGGGCCCGGACCTGCCCACCGGGGCGGAGATCATCTCTCCGCGCGCGGACCTCAAGGAGTTCTACGAAAAGGGCATCGGCACCTTCAAGGCGCGCGCCACCTGGGAGATCGAGGACGGCAACATCGTGATCACCGCCTTCCCGTATCAGGTCTCCCCGACCAAGGTGCAGGAGCAGATCGCCGAGCAGATGCGCGCCAAGAAGCTGCCGATGGTGGACGCGCTCAACGACGAGTCCGACCACGAGAACCCGACGCGGGTCGTGATCGTGCCGCGCTCCAACCGGGTCGACCTCAGCGAGGTGATGAACCACCTGTTCGCCACCACCGATCTCGAGCGCAACTACCGCGTCAACCTGAACATCATCGCCCTCGACGGCCGGCCGCGGGTGATGAACCTCAGGGAGATCCTCAGCGAGTGGCTCGAGTTCCGCACGCGCACCGTCACGCGCCGCCTGGAGCATCGCCTCGGCAAGGTGACCAAGCGTCTGCACATCCTCGATGGCCTCCTGATCGCGTTCTTAAATCTGGACGAAGTCATCCGCATCATCCGCCGCGAGGACGAGCCGAAAGCGGTGCTGATGAAGCGCTTCAGGCTCTCCGAGGAGCAGACCGAGGAGATCCTCAACACGCGTCTGCGCCACCTGGCGAAGCTCGAGGAGATGAAGATCCGCGAGGAGCAGAAGGCACTCGCGGCGGAGCGCGCGGAGATCGAGGCGCTGCTCAAGAGCAAGGCCAAGCTGAAGAAGCTGATCGCCGCCGAGATCCGCGCCGATGCGGACAAGTACGGCGACGAGCGCCGCACCAAGATCATCGAGCGCGAGGCCGCGCAGGCGATCGACGAGACGAGCCTCATTCCCAACGAGCCGGTGACGGTGGTGCTCTCCACCGGCGGTTTCGTGCGCTCGGCCAAGGGTCACGACGTCGAGCCCGGCGCGCTCTCGTACAAGGGCGGGGATGCCTTCCAGGCCCTCGCGCGCGGGCGCAGCCTGCAGCCGGCGGTGTTCATCGACAGCACCGGGCGCACCTATACGCTGCCGGCCCACTCGCTCCCCTCGGCGCGCGGCCACGGCGAGCCGCTCTCCGGGCGCCTCGACCCCCCCGACGGCGCCAAGTTCGCCGGCGTCATGATCGGGGAGCCGGAGGAGCTGTGGCTGCTCGCCACCGATGCCGGCTACGGCTTCACGGCGCGCCTGAAGGATCTGATCACCGACCGCCGCGCGGGCAAGACCGTGCTGACCGTGCCCGAGAACGCGCACGTGCTGCCACCGGCGCCGGTGCCCGGCGCGGATGCGCTGGTGGCGGTCGTCTCCAGCGAAGGCAAGCTGCTCGTCTTCCCGGTGAGCGAGGTCCCGGAGATGCCGCGCGGCAAGGGCAACAAGCTCTATGACATTCCCGGCAAGAAGGCGAGTGCGCGCACCGAGCTCATGACCGCGGTTGCGGTCGTGCCCCCCGGCGCCACCCTCGTGCTGTGGTCCGGGGAGACGCAGAAGAGCCTCGACTGGAAGGACCTGCAGGACTACCGCGGCGAGCGGGCCCAGCGCGGCGCGGTGCTCAGGCGCGGCTGGCCGCGTCAGATCGACCGGCTCGATGTCAGGCTCCCGCAGTCAGGCTGAACGCGGCTCCCCGACCGGGAGAGCTAAAAGCCCTCAAGTTGTAAATAGGAATCATTCTCATTAGTATTCTCGACAGCTGAACCTTGTCCGGAGTGGCAGATGTCGAGGGAGCATGCGGCCCGGCTCACCGCACTTATGGCCGTGGTGCTCAGCGGCTGCGGGGGCAGTGGAGGCGGGGCGAGCTCGCCCCCGGCGCCACCGGGCCTGAGCGCCAAGGCCGCCGCCGGCCAGGCGCTGTTCTTCGACAAGAGCCTCTCCGCCTCGGGCCAGCAGTCCTGCGGGACCTGTCATGTGCCGGCGCGGGCATTCACGGCGGACCCGGCGACCGACCGGGGCCTGCCCGTTCCGCTCGGCGGCAGGAACATGGACCTGCCCGGCTTCCGTAACACCCCCTCCCTCGTCTACAACCTGCTCGCGCCGGCTTTCTTCCTCGACGCAGGCACGCCCACCGGCGGCTTTTTCCGCGACGGACGCGCCTCCTCGCTCGCGGTCCAGGCCCAGCAGCCCTTCGTCACCGAATTCGAGATGGCGAATGCCGATGCACAGGAAGTGCTCACGCGTCTTCAGGCCTCGGCCGCGACGCTGCAGCTGTTCGTGAACGCCTTCGGCTCGGACGTCCTCAGCGACCCCGATGCGACACTCGCTGCGATCGGCGAGGCGCTCGCCGCCTTCGAGACCGAGGACCCGGCGTTCGCACCCTTCACGAGCAAGTTCGACTACTGGCTCGGGGGGCAAGCGCAGCTTAGCGATGCCGAGCAGCGCGGGCTCGCGCTCTTCAATAACCCCGGCAAGGGCAACTGCACGGCCTGTCATCCGAGCCAGCGCCAGGGCTACAGCCAGCACGCGCTCTTTACCGACTTCACGTACGACAACATCGGCGTGCCGCGCAACTGGAACATCCCGGCCAACCTTCCCAACCCTGAAAGTCCGGTCAGCGGCGTGCCGCTCGGCTACGTGCCCGCGCAGACCAACGTCCCGGCCGATGCCGAGTACCGCTACTACGACATGGGCCTGTGCGGGCCCTTCGCACCGCCGGCGAACGATCCGCATCCGCGCCCGGTCTTCACGCAGACCACCACGGTGTGCGGTCTTTTCAAGGTACCGAGCCTGCGCAACGCCGCGATCACGGCGCCGTACTTCCACAATGGCGCGTTGCCGAGTCTGCACAAGGTCGTGCAGTGGTACGTCACGCGCGACATCAACAACAACACCGGCAACAACCCGACGCCGGTGCCGGCAGGTCCAGGAGGCAACCCGTACTTCCCGCTCGGCAGCGCGTACCTCAATGCCGCCGGCACGCCGGATCTGTACCAGTACAACGACCTGCCGGTCGCATACGACGCCAACGTCAACATCGGCGAAGTGCCCTACACGCCGCCGACCTTCGCCGGTGGCCAGGCGCCCACACTCAGCGCCGCCGAGATCGATGACGTCGTCGCCTTCCTGTGCACGCTCACCGACGGCTACGACCCGAAGAACCCCGATGCCTACAACGTGCCCGCGCAGTGCCTGCCGGGTGCGCCGTGACCCCTTTTGACCCATGGAAAGTGCCCGCATGAACCGCACCCAACCTCCGTTCACCCCGTGGCGCGCTGCGCTGTGCCTCGCCGCTCTCATCCTGAGCACGTCCGTGCGCGCCGATCCGAGCACCGATGCGAGCCTCGCCGCACTCAAGCAGCAGCTCGACGCGGTGCAGGCCGCGCTCAGGCAGCTCGCGGATGAGAACCGCGCGCTGCGCGAGCATCAGGCCGAAACCGACCGCAGCCTCGCCGAGCTTCGCGGCGCGAATGCCCCGGCCGTGGTACAGGCCGTGCCGGCCCCGGCGCCGCTGGCAGCCGGGCAAGCCGGTTCCGCCGCGCTGCCGGCAGCTGCAGCAAATGCCGCAGCGCTTGCCAATGCCTCGGCACTGCCCGAGGCCGCGGCGCTGTCCCCGACCGCCACGGCGCAGCCGGGCACGACAGGTCCGGGACTTTTCGGCACCGGCCTGCGGCTGTGGGGTTATGGGGAGGTCTACTACACCGACCCGACCAGCGACCGGCGCGAGTCGCAGTTCGACCTGGCGCGTGCCGTGTTCGGCATCGGCTACCAGTTCGATGAACGCACCGAGTTCAACTCCGAGTACGAGGTCGAGCACGCGGTGGCCTCGGCCTCGGACGTCGGCGAGTTCGAGGTCGAGCAGTTCTACGTCGACCGGCGCCTGAGCGATGCGCTGAGCGCGCGCGCCGGACTGTTCCTCATGCCGTTCGGGTTCCTGAACGAGCATCATGAGCCGACCAACTTCTACGGCGTGCAGCGCAACTTCATCGAGACGCTGATCATCCCCAGCACCTGGCGCGAGGGCGGCTTCAACCTGCACGGCGACACGCCGGCCGGCTTCAGCTGGAACGTCGGCCTCACCACCGGCTTTGATCTGTCCAAGTGGGACTTCGCCCCCGAGTTCCCGCCTTACCGCAACGCGCTCACGCTCGAGGACAGCGACGTCGCGCCGCTGCAGGCCACGCACCAGGAGCTCGCGCTCGCGAACGCGCGCCACCTCTCCCAGTACCTCGCCCTCGGCTACTACGGCATCCCCGGTCTCACCCTCGGCGCGGCCGTGAGCAGCGGGGATGCGGTGCCGGTCGCGGCGCCGCCGAATGCGCCGCTGCCGGGCAACCAGCGTGTGACCTTGTGGGAGGCGCACGCGCGCTGGATGCCGGCGCGCTTTGACCTCAGCGCGCTCTACGCCCGCGGCACGATCAGCAACACCGCCGGCGCGAATGCCGCCAACCCCGGATCCCCCAATCCGCTCCCGGCCGCCTTCTACGGCTATTACTTCCAGGGCGCGTACGAGCTGTGGAGCCGGGGCGATTACAAGCTGAACCCGTTCGTGCGCTTCGAGCGCTACAACATGGGCTCAAGCTACGAGGGCACCTCAGGACCTGCGCTGCCCCCGGGGGAGGTGCCGCTGTCGGCGGCGCCCGGGGACTACGGGCTGTGGCCGCTCAATCACGACCGCGTCTGGACCCTGGGCGCGAACTTCTACCTCGGCCCGCACCTGGTGCTGAAGAGTGACTACCAGTGGTTCCAGGAGAACGCGAACTTCAAGCGCTGGGACCTCGGCCTCGGGCTCGCCTTCTGAAGGCGCGCTGCGGGCCTAGCGCTCGGCGCGCAGCACGACCTCTTCGGGCTTGTTGACGAAGTAGCCCTGGATGTACTGCACGCCGATCTGCCACAGCACCGCCATGGTGTTGGCGTCCTCGACGCGCTCGGCCACGGTCTGCACGCTCTGCTTGCGCGCCGCCTCGACCAGGAGGCGCACGCGCTGCTGCAGCTGCGGGTCGCCGGCGAGGCCCTGCACCAGGGTGCCGTCGACCTTCACGAAATCCAGGGCCAGCGTGTCGAGCATGCCGGTGCTGTCGCGCCCGGAACCGAAGCCCTCGAGCGCGAAGCGGAAGCGCCGCTCGCGCAGCGCCCGGGCGAGCTCCTTCACCTCATCGATGTGGCTCGCGGCGCACTCCTCGGTCACCTGGAAGCACAGCCGCGGCGGATCGGCGCGGCTGTTGCGCAGGTGGTTGTCGAGCCACTCGAGGAAGGCCGGGTCGCGCGCGGTCTCGCGCGACAGGCGCACGAACAGGCACGTCGGGCGCTTCTGCGCCGCGAATGACAGCGAGGCGCCGACCACCCAGCGGTCGATGTTCTTCATCAGGTCGTTACGGCTGGCGGCGGCCATGAACTCCGAGGGCAGCACTTCCTTGCCCTGCTGGTCGATCATGCGCACCAGCACGTCGTACATACCGGGATCCTCACCCTGCAGGCTCGCGATCGGCTGCTGCACCAGGCGGAAGCGGTTCTCCATCAGCGCCGCCTTGATGTGCTTCACCCACACCTTGTCATAGGACATGACGCGGCTGTCGTTGTCGGCGCGGTCGGAGCTGATGCACTGGTTGCCGCCGCGCGCCGTGCCCTTGCGCGCCGCTTCCACGGCATCCTGGATGATGGCATCGAGGCGCGCCTCCCCGGGCGGCACCACCGACAGGCCGATGGTGCAGGTCACGGTCACCGACTTGTCCTGGATGCGCATGACGTGGCGCTGCAGGCGCGTGAGCACGCGCTCGCTCCAGGCACTGATGTCGTGCTCGTTGCCGCGCTCGAGGAGCGCAAGGAAGCGCACCCCGCCGAAGCGGCCGAAGATCTCCTTCGGGTGCAGCGACTCCTTGAGCAGGCGCGCGACCTCGTTGATGACCTCCTCACTCGCCACCGCGCCGACGACGCGCTCGAGCACGTCGAACTTGTCGATGCGCACCAGCGCCAGACAGCGCATGCCGCCGGCGGCCGGCGTGGCCAGACGCTCGCCGAGCGCGACCAGTAGCTCGCCGCGGCGCAGCAGCGCCGAGCCGCCCTCGGCGCGCACCGGCATGCTCGGAGCCGGGATCATCAGCTCCTGGCGCGGGCGCGCCGGCACCACCAGGCGCACGCACTCCTCGCCCTCGTGCTCCCCGAGCGCGAGGGTGATCTCGATCGGCAGCACGGTGCCATCGCCGAGCAGCGCGTTGGCGCGCAGGGCGTGATCGGTCCAGCGCCCCTGGCGGCAGGCGGCGAGCGCGCCGCGCAGTGCGGCGTGGGTGGATTCCTCGAACAGGTCCATCACCGGCTGACCGGCGATGCCGTCCTCGACGCCGTAGAGCTCGTGCCAGGCGGGATTGGCGTCGGTGACGATGCCCTCCTGCACCTGGATGATGGCGTCGTTGGAGCGCTGCAGTACCACATCGAGCTGATTGCGGGCATCGTGCGCGGACTTCTCGGTGGCATCGAGTGCGCGCACGGTGCGGTGGGTCTCGAGCTCGCGCATGACCACCGCGGCGAGGCGCGCGGTGTTGGAGAGCGTGACGACGTCGCGGGCGCCGCGCTCCATGGCCGCGGCGATGAGCGCCTCATCCACCGCCGGCGCGAGCAGCAGCACCGGCACGGTGCGCGCGAGCTGGTCGCGCATGGCGATGACCGGAGCGAGCTCGGCCGGCGTGCCGCCCACCAGCAGCACGAGCTCGGGGTTGATCTGCGGCAGCGCATCGCCCAGATCGCGCAGCGCGGGGATCCAGGTGCAGTGCACGGGCTTGCCCGCGCGGCGCAGCGCGCTGTTGATCGCCTCGACCGGATCGCGTGCGCTGCTCAACACGATGAGCGCAACGGCGTTCGGCTCAGACAAGTCGCACCTCCCACAGCGCAAGCAGCGGCGGATTCTAGCACCCGCCTGCGCGCGCCCCGCGTGAGCGAAGTCGCGGAAAAACCCCAGTCGGGGCGCGCCCTTATCAGGCGAGGCGCTCGGCGCCGAAGCGCTCGAGCAGCGCCCCGGCGCGTCGCGGCGGACACAAGAGCACGCACTTGGTGAGCGCATCGGCGCACATCGCAGTCGGCGCGCGCACCGCCGCGTAGCGCACTTCGCCGGAGGCTGCCGCGACGCGGCAATAGTAGCCGCGGTGCTCGGCGGGCCGTGACAGTGCGTCACGGTCACTGACCGCGACGGCCGAGTCGGCGAGCTCGAGAGGCGCGAGCTCACCGCCCGCGTGGCGCAGAAACAGCCGCTCGCGGTAGCCCCCGAAGCAGCGCAGATCGCCGCCGGCGTTCACCAGTCCGGCATCGCAGCCGCCGCGGCGCAGGGTCTCGATGGCCACATCCACCGCGTAGCCCTTGGCGAGTCCGCCCAGATCCAGGGCGAGCGGCAACCGGCACACCGCCTCAGGCGCCTCGCCCCCGCCAAGCTTGAGGTCCGACAGGCGTCCCGGCCGGGTGGGCAGGCATGGATCGAACACACCGCCGCTGGCGTGGTTGAGCGCCAGCGCGAAGCGCAGCACCGCCGCCGTCTCGATTGCGAGCCTCACCGGCTCACCCGGCGCAGCCGCGTTCAGGCGCGCAAGCTCACTCCCCGCAGCACTCGGATGCAGGCTGCGGGCGAGTCCCTGGACGGCCGCGAACGCGGCCTCGAGGGCCACCAGCGCCTGGTCGGGGGAGGGGCCGCCGGCCTCGATGACGACGAACGTTCCGAGCGCGGGCCGCATGCGGCGCACCCGGGCGGGGGCCGGGGCAGGGCGGGGGGTGCGATCAGGGGCCTGCGGCATGGGGTACCGGCAGTATGCTATAGTAATTAAGAATCATTCGCATTTGTGAGCTATGAGGCCATCCGTCCCCGCCGCCTGGCTGAGCCCCCTCGCGCTGCTCGCGCTCGCCCCGCCGGCCATCGTCGTCGCGGCCGACTACCTGAGTGTCGAGCAGGCGCAGCGCGCGCTCTTCCCGCAGGCGGACAGCTTCAGCGAGATCGCGCTGGCGCTGAGCCCGGAGCAGCGCGCACGCGTGGCGCAGCTCGCCGGCGCACAGCCGCCCCATCGCAGCCTGCGCGCCTTCCGCGCGCTGCACGGCGCGCAGACCCTCGGCTACGTGTTCGTGGATGAGGTGCTCGGCAAGGAGGACTTCATCACCTACGCCGCCGCCGTGGATGCCAGCGGGCGGCTGGGCGCCCTCGAGGTGCTCAGCTACCGCGAGAGCCACGGCGGGGAGATCCGCAACGAGTCCTGGCGGCGCCAGTTCGCCGGGCGCGCGGATCTTGCGCAGCTGCGCGTCGCCACCGACATCAAGAACATCGCCGGCGCCACGCTCTCGTGCTCGCATGTGACGCAGGGCGTGCGCTGGCTGCTCGCGCTGTGGCAGGTCGCGCTCGCAGCGCCGGCGGCCACGTGAGCACGCCGCTGCCGGTTGCCGTGGCCAGCGAGCTGGCGCCGCGCGCGGCGCGCGTGCCGA
This sequence comes from uncultured Pseudomonadota bacterium, assembly GCA_963825385.1. Classification (GTDB taxonomy): domain Bacteria; phylum Pseudomonadota; class Gammaproteobacteria; order Steroidobacterales; family Steroidobacteraceae; genus 13-2-20CM-66-19. The sequence goes on from CAWGSX010000004.1 coordinate 101,742, forward strand.
TGTCGCGCGCGCTGCGCCTCACGCTGCTCAGTGTCTGCGCGGTGCTGTGGCTCTCGGGGGCGCTGTGGCTCATCGCGCACTACGTCTTTCCCGCACACAACGAGTTCGGGGTGCTGCCCAACCGCTTCGAGGCGCCACTCATGCGCGTGCACGGACTGATCGCGGTCGTGGCGGTGTTTCTCTTTGGCTGGGTGATCGCAGGTCACGTGCTGTCGCGCTGGAGCGCGGCGGCCAACCGCCGCTCGGGGCTGGGGCTGATGGGATGCGCGGGCCTGCTGGTGGTGAGCGGCTATGCGCTCTACTACGCGACCGGCGCCCTGCATGAGAGTGCGGGCGTGCTGCATGAGTGGCTGGGCGTGGCCGCGATCGCCGTCGCGCTCGCCCACTGGCTGCGCATCCGCGCCGCGCGCTGCGGCAGCGCCTGAGGGCCCCGCGCGGCGTGCCGCGCTGGCAGGGTGCAGGCGTTGCCGCTATCATACGCGGCCCTTTGAGCCGGCCCCGCTGCGGCGGCCGTTACAGCGCGAGACCAACACCATGGCCAGCTACACCACCAGCGAGATCCGCGCGGGTATGAAAGTCCTGCTCGACGGCGACCCGTACGCGGTGATCGAGAACGAATTCGTCAAGCCCGGCAAGGGCCAGGCCTTCAACCGCATCAAGGTGCGCAACCTCAAGACCGGCCGCACCATCGAGCGCACGTTCCGCTCCGGCGAGTCGCTCGAGGCTGCCGACGTGGTCGACACCGAGATGCAGTACCTCTACCAGGACGGTGACTTCTGGCACTTCATGGTGCCCGACAGCTTCGAGCAGTACACCGCTGGCAAGAGCGCGGTGGGCGATACCGCGCAGTGGCTCAAGGACGGGCTCGTGTGCATCGTGACGCTGTGGAACAACGTACCCCTGGTGGTCACCCCGCCGCCGCACATCGAGCTGAAGGTGATCGAGACCGACCCCGGACTGCGCGGTGACACCGCCACCGGCGGGCAGAAGCCGGCCAAGCTTGAGACCGGCGCGGTGGTGCGCGTGCCGCTGTTCATCAACGAGGGCGAGGTGCTGCGCATCGACACGCGCACCGGTGAGTACATCTCGCGCGGCAAGCAGTAAACTCCGGCGCGGGCGGCGCGTTGTGGCCCACGGATCGGCTGCCGCCAGTAAAAGGAGTTGCGACCATGAGAATCCGCCTGTTCAGCTTTGCCCTGCTGGCGCTCGCCGGGCTCGTGCCGCGCGCGCACGCCCAGTACTACGGCTACGGCGCGGCCCCGGACTCCTATCCCGTGCACTGGTATGTCATGGCCGGCTACAACCAGCCCGTCGGCGACACCAACCAGATCCTGCAGGGCGGCTGGACCGTGGGCGGCGGTGTCGCCTTCCGCCAGGCCGGCAGCCCGTTCGCGCTGCGCTTGGAGCTCAGCTACGCCGACAACAACGCGACCCACGTGCTGCTCAACCAGGGCTCGCAGGACACGGGACTGCAGATCACCGGCGGCTGGGCCGACACCTGGTCGCTCACCGCGAATGGTGAGTTCCGCGTGCCCTTCGGCCCGGGTGTCTACGGCTACCTGATCGGCGGGGTGGGCGGCTACTACACGCGCATCTCCCTCACCTCCTTCGGCTACGGCTACGTGTGCGACCCGTGGTGGGGCTTCTGCTATTTCGCCTCGGGCGATCAGGTGGTGGCGCAGCACGATGTGACCAAGTTCGGCTGGAATGCGGGGGCGGGCGTCTCCTTCGCGCTGCGCAGCGGCATGAACCTCTTCGTCGAGGCGCGCTACAACCAGATTCAGATGCCGCAGAAGTTCGAGTACGTGCCGATCACGGTCGGCGTGCGCTTCTGAAGCGGGGCCGGCGCGCACCTAGCTGCGTGCACCCAGCGGCTGCGCCGCGCGGGCGCGCAGCATGCCGTCGGCTGCGTAGATCGCCAGCGCCACCCAGATGAGCATGAAGCCCGCGGCGCGCGCCCCGTCGAAGCGCTCGTGGAAGATGAGCACACCGCAGGCGAGCTGCAGGCTGGGGCCGATGTACTGCAGCACCCCGACGGTGGAGTAGGGCAAAAGCCGCGCCGCGTATGCGAACAGGAACAGCGGCACCGCGGTCACCAGGCCACTGCCGATGAGCAGCGCGCGCACCGCGCCACCGTCGCGGCCGAGCGCCCCGGTGCCGTGCAGCTCGCACACGATCAGGTAGGCCGCCGCGAGTGGCATGAGCAGCACCGTCTCGGTGGCGAGCCCCGGCAGCGCCTCCACGCTGATGATCTTGCGCAGCAGGCCGTAGAGGGAAAAGCTCACCGCGAGCGTGAGCGCGATCCACGGCGGATGCCCGGCCTCGAAGGTGAGGTAGGCCACGGCCACCGCCGCCAGCGCGACCGCCAGCCATTGCACGGGGTTCAGCCGCTCGTGCAGCACGAAGATGCCCAGGACCACGTTGATCAGCGGGTTGATGTAGTAGCCGAGGCTCGTATCGACGATGTGCCCGTGAGTGACGCCCCAGACGTACACCAGCCAGTTGCCGCTGATCAGGCACGCCGTCACCAGCAGCCGCCCGAGCAGCGGCGGCCGGCGCAGGATCGACGTGAGGCTGCCGAGCTCCAGGCGCGCGAGCATCCACAGCAGGATGAACACGCACGACCAGAGGATGCGGTGCGCGATCACCTGGGTTGCCGGCACGATGGCCAGCGGATGCAGGTAGAGCGGAAACAGCCCCCAGATGGTGAAGGCGCCGGCGCCGGCCATGAGCCCGCGCGGGGACAGCCGCGCCTCGGCCATCAGGGGGCGACCGCCGCGAGGAACAGCGCCGCCGCGTGCTCGAGCCCCGCCGCGTCCGCCTGATCAAAGCGCGCCGGCACCGGACTGTCCAGATCGAGAACCCCCAGGAGCTCCCCGCCGCGCACCAGCGGCACCACGATCTCCGCGCGCGAGGCGGCGTCGCAGGCGATGTGACCGGGGAAGGCGTGTACGTCGGGCACCACGAGCGTGCAGCGCTTCAGCGCCGCCGTACCGCACACGCCCTGGCCGAGCGCAATACGCACGCAGGCCGGGCGACCCTGGAAGGGGCCCACCACCAGCTCGCCATCCTTCAGGAAATAGAACCCCGCCCAGTTCACCTGCGGCAGAGCCTCGAAAAGCAGCGCACTCATGTTGGCGGCGTTGGCGATCAGGTCGCGCTCGTTGGCGAGCAGCGCCGCAAGAGCGCGCGCCAGCTCGCGGTAACCGGCCGGCTTGTCGGTGAAATCGCAGGTTTTCGCGGCGTGACTCATGTTACTTCGCCCGCAAGGGGCGCGCATTGTAGCGGTGTGCGGTGTCTTTAGGCGCGCTCGGTGGGGAAGCTCAGGACCTCATCGATATGGGCCGCTCCGGTGGCGAGCATGAGCGTGCGGTCAAAGCCGAGCGCGACGCCGGCACAGTCCGGCAGCCCGTGCGCGAGCGCGGCGAGCAGCCGCTCATCGAGCGCCTCGACCGGCAGCCCCAGGCGGCGGCGCTCGGCCTGGTCGGCTTCGAAGCGCCGGCGCTGCTCGGCGGCGGCGGCGAGCTCGTGGAAGCCGTTGGCGAGCTCCACGCCGTCGGCGTACAGCTCAAAGCGCTGCGCGGTGCGCGCATCGGCCGCATCCAGGCGCGCCAGCGCCGCCTGGCTGGCCGGATAGCCGTAGACAAAGGTGAGCGCGCCGTGGCCGAGGCGCGGCCCGATGAGCGCGCCCATCAGAAACTCAAGACACGCATCGCGCGCGGTGTCCGGCGCTGCGGCAAAGCCGGCCGCGGCGCAGGCGCTGCGCAGCGCCCCGTCGGGGGCGTCCAGGGGATCAAGCCCGAGCTCGCGCCGGAACAGCTCGCGGTAGCTCACCTGCGCCGCCGCCCGCGCCGCCGCACCGGCCCCGAGCAGCACCCGCACCAGCGCTTCGACCTCCGCCATCAGCGCCTCGAGGCTGAAGCCGAGCCGGTACCACTCGATCAGGGTGAACTCGGCGTTGTGCAGCCGTCCGCACTCAAACGCGCGCGCCACGTGGCAGATCTGGTAGATGTCGCCGCTGCCGGCGGCCAGGAGGCGCTTCATGGCGTACTCCGGCGAGGTGTGCAGGAAATGCCGGCCGGCGGCGGCCGTGCCGTCGGCGCAGCTCAGGTCCACCCGCGCCGAGTGGATGTGCACATCACTCACCGGCGCGTTGACGATCAGCGGGGTGTCGACCTCGAGCACGGCGCGCTGCGCGAAGAAGGCGCGCGCGCGGGCGAGGAGCGCGGCGCGCGCGGCAAGGCGGCCACGCGTGGCGGTCGGCCGCCAGTCAGGCGTGCTCATCCGAGCTGCGCCAGCATCTCACCGACGCGCACCGTGCTGCCGCTGCCGATCGAGGCGCGCCACTGGCAGGCAGCCGGCGGCATGAGCAGGATGACCGTCGAACCCATGTTGAAGCGCGCCAGCTCCGCACCGGCCGGCAGCTGCGCCGCGGGCGGCACGGCCAGGGGCGTGCGCTGGCGCGGGCGGCGCGGGGTGACCTCGCCGTGCCACACCGTGCTCATGCTGCCGACGAACAGCGCCCCCACCAGCACGAGCGCGAAGGTGAGCGTGCCGCTCGCGAACACGCACACCACGCGCTCGTTGCGCGCGAACAGGCCCGGGACGCTGGCCGCCGTGGTCGCATTGACGCTGAACAGTGCGCCCGGCACGTACCACGCCGCACGCAGCGTGCCCGCGAGCGGCATGTGGATGCGGTGGTAGTCGTAGGGCGCGAGGTACACGGTGGCGAAGCTGCCGCCGCGGAACGTGGCGGCCCAGTCCGCATCATCGAGCAGCGCCTCGAGGGTGTAGGCATGCCCCTTGGCCTGCAGCAGATACGAACCATCGATGCGCCCGAGCTGGCTCACCGTGCCGTCCACCGGGCAGAGCAGCGCGCGCGGCTCGGCAGCGATCGGGCGCGCTGCGGGCTTGAGCGCGCGCGTGAAGAAGTCATTGAAGGTGGCAAAGCTGAGCGGGTCGGACTGCTGCGCCTCGCTCATGTCGGGCCGGAAGTGGCTGACGAAGGAGCGGATCAGCAGGTTCTTCAGCCAGGTGTTGCGGCTGCGTGTCAGCCGGTACACCAGCGTCCCGAGCAAGTGCTGCGGCAGCGCGTACTGCAGGGCGATGAAGGCGCGTGCGCTGGCGCTGTCCGCCTCCGCCGCCGTCGCGGGGCTCACGAGCCGGCCCGCAGGTACGGCGCGGCGCGCTTCAGGTCCGAAGTCATCGCCTGGATGTTGAACGGCGGCGTGAACAGCGCCACCTCGCGGGCGCGCGCATCGAGCACGAACACCACCGCAGAGTGGTCCATGGTGTAGTCCCCGCCGGGCAGGTCGACGCGACTGGTGACCACGCCGAAGTAGCGCGCCAGGGCCTCAAGCTGCGAGGGCGGCCCGGTGAGTCCGATGAAGTCCGCATCGAAGGCGTGCACGTAGGCGGCGAGGGCTGCCGGGGTATCGCGCTGCGGGTCGACGGTGACGAGGATGACCCGCAGCCCCGGAACGGCCGCGGCGCGGCGCACCGCGGCGAGCTTCACCAGAGTGGTCGGGCACACGTCCGGGCAGTGCGTGAAGCCGAAGAAAACCAGCGCCGGGGCGCCGGTCAGGTCGGCGCGCGTGAAGGGCGCGCCGTTGTGGGCAGTCAGGGTGAAGGCGGGCACCTCGCGGGCCTGTGGAAACCAGGTGCCGCTTGCCAGCTGCGGGCCGGTACTGTCAATTTGTCGCGCGAGAAAGAAGCCGGCGCCGCCGGCGCACAGGGCCGCGGCGAGCAGGAGCCAGCGGCTCAGGGTCATTTTCATGCCTCGATTATTTCACAGGCCCGTGCGGCGCGGGCCGCGCGGCACGCCGACGGTGCAGGCACTCATTGCGCGGGGTGCGCGGCGCCTCGCGCGGGCCCGGGTCTTCTATGGTCACGGCACCGACAACGCCTGGGACGAGGCCGCGGCCCTGGTGCTGCATGCGCTCAAGCTCCCCAACGCGGGCGGGGCGCGCCACTACACCCGGTACGTGGACCCCGAGGGCGCCCGTGCCGCCGCAGCGCTCATCGGCCGGCGTATCCGCGAGCGCATCCCGGCCCCTTACCTGACCGGGCGCGCAGGCTTTGCCGGGCTCACCTTCCGGGTCGATCCGCGCGTCCTCATCCCGCGCTCCCCCATCGCCGAGCTCATCGAGCGGCGCTTCCAGCCGTGGGTGCAGGAGAAGCGGGTGCGGCGCGTACTCGACATCGGCACCGGCTCGGGCTGCATCGCCATCGCCACCGCGCGTGCCTTCCCCCGGGCGCACGTCGATGCGGTCGAGCTCTCCACCGATGCCCTCGCGGTGGCGCGCGAGAACGTGCGCGCGCACCGTCTCGGCGCGCGGGTGCGGCTCGTGCGCTCCGACCACTTCGCCGCTCTGAAGCAGCGCAGCTACGATATCATCGTCACGAATCCGCCTTATGTGGGGGCGCGCGAGTTGCACGGGCTGCCGCCGGAGTACCGGCACGAACCACGCATGGCGCTCGCCGCCGGGCGCACCGGGCTGGACTCGGTGCGCGTGATCCTCGCGCAGGCGGCTCGGCACCTGCGGCCGCGGCGGCATCCTGGTCGTCGAGGTCGGCAATACCGAGCGCGCGCTGCGGCGCGCCTTCCCGCGCCTGCCGTTCACCTGGCTCGAGTTCGAGCGCGGCGGCGGCGGGGTGTTTCTCCTTTACCGCGAGCAGCTGGGTTCACACTAGAGCGCATGTCCGGCAACAGCATCGGCAGACTCTTCACGGTGACGACCTTCGGCGAGAGCCACGGGCCGGCGCTCGGCTGCATCGTCGATGGCTGCCCGCCCGGGCTGCCGCTGAGCGAGGCTGACCTGCAGCAGGACGTCGACCGCCGCCGCACCGGCACCTCGCACTTCGTCAGCCAGCGCCGCGAGGCCGATCAGGTGCGCATCCTCTCCGGGGTCTTCGAGGGCCACACCACCGGCACCCCGATCGGTCTTGTGATCGAGAACACCGATGCGCGCGCGCGCGACTACGACAAGATCAAGGACCGCTTCCGCCCCGGGCATGCCGACTACACCTACCAGCAGAAGTACGGCCGGCGCGACTATCGCGGCGGCGGCCGCTCCTCGGCGCGCGAGACCGTCATGCGCACCGCTGCCGGCGCCATCGCGCGGCGCTATCTCGCCACGCGCCTCGGCGTGCGCATCTTCGGCTACCTGAGCCAGGTGGGCGCCCTGGTCCTTGAGCCGCGCGAGCCGCCGTTCGCCTACCAGAACCCGTTCTTCTGCCCGGACCCCTCGCGCATCGCCGAGCTGGAAGCGCTCATCTGGAGCCTGCGCGGGGCCGGCGATTCGATCGGCGCGAAGGTGACGGTCGTGGCGAGCGGGGTGCCCCGGGGCTCGGGGAGCCGGTGTTCGACCGGCTGGATGCCGATATCGCCCACGCGCTCATGAGCATCAACGCCGTGAAGGCGGTCGAGATCGGCGCCGGCACGCAGGCGGCGGCGCAGAAAGGCAGCGAGCACCGCGACGAGCTCACCCCTTCAGGCTTCAAGAGCAACCACGCCGGCGGCATCCTCGGCGGTATCTCATCCGGCCAGGACGTCGTGGCGCATCTGACGCTCAAGCCCACTTCCAGCATCCAGATTGCCGCCGAGACGATCGACGTGCACGGGCAGCCGGTGCAGATCGAGACCACCGGGCGGCACGATCCGTGCGTGGGTCTGCGCGCCACCCCGATCGCCGAGGCGATGCTCGCGATCGTGCTCATGGACCACTACCTGCGCCACCGCGCGCAGAACATGGACGTGCGCTCGGGCACGCCCGACATCACCGCGCCGCGCCCCTGAAGCGGCGCGCGCGCAACATCCGCAGGAGCAGAGCCCATGGACAGGCAGTGGCGCGTCGGCGTCGTTGGCGCGACCGGACTGGTCGGGGAGACGCTGATCACGGTGCTCGAGGAGCGCAAATTTCCGGTCGCGCAGCTTCATGCGCTCGCCAGTGAGCGCTCGCTCGGGCGCAGCGTGAGCTTCCGCGGCCGCGCCATCGGAGTGCGGGAGCTGAAGGCCTTCGACTTCGCTCAGTGCGATCTGGTGTTCTTCTCCGCCGGGGCTGCGGTGTCGCGCGAGTACGCGCCGCGCGCGGTCGCGGCGGGCTGTCTGGTCATCGACAACACCTCCGAGTTCCGTTATCGCGAGGAGGTGCCGCTGGTGGTGCCCGAGGTCAACCCGCAGGCACTGGCCGCGGTCGGCTCAAGCGGCATCATCGCCAACCCCAACTGCTCGACCATCCAGCTGGTGGTGGCATTGAAGCCGCTGTATGACGCGGCCGGCATCAAACGCATCGACGTCGCCACCTACCAGTCGGTCTCGGGGGCCGGGCGCCTAGCGCTCGAGGAGCTCGCCCGCCAGTCGATCGCCGCCTTAAGCGGCAAGGGCGCGCCCGAGGGCCTCAACGGCGAGAAGCCCATCGCCTTCAACTGCGTCCCGCACATCGATGCCTTCCAGGACAATGGCTACACGCGCGAGGAAATGAAGATCGTCTGGGAGACCCGCAAGATCCTGAGCGATCCGCAGCTTGCGGTGAACGCGACCGCGGTGCGGGTGCCGGTGTTTTACGGTCATTCCGAGGTGGTGCACATCGCCACGCGCCGGCCCCTGGGCGCCGCCGAGGCGCGCGAGCTGTTGCGGAATGCGCCCGGCGTCACGGTTCTGGACGAGCACACTGTGGGCGGGTACCCCACGGCCGCTACCGAGGCAGCGAACCGCGACACAGTTTATGTCGGGAGAATCCGTGAAGATCTCGCCCCGGACCGTGGACTTAACTTATGGGTTGTAGCTGACAATGTTCGAAAAGGGGCGGCCACCAATAGCGTGCAGATTGCAGAGGCTTTGGCCTCCCGGCCTATTTAAGTTATATTGCCGCGGTATTGATGGGGGGGTCGCTGTTTATCACCCATCTCGTTGTTCTTACACAATATTTCACCCAATGATTCCTGTCGGGGTGCCCTGATGTCCGCCAAACGCTCCCCTCGGGCGCTGGCTTTGCTGCTCGTCTCACCGGCGGCAGCGTTTGCCCTAGGTCTGGGAGATATTCATCTCCTGTCTCCGCTCAATGCGCCGCTGGATGCGGAGATCGAGCTCACTGACGTAGCGCCGGATGAGCTGAACACCGTGCAGGTGCAGCTCGCCTCCCGCGATGCGTTCGCCAGCAATGGCCTGGAGTGGCCCGCTTACCTCAGCAGTGTCTCGCTGAAGGTCGTGCGCACGCCCGACGGCCGCCAGGTCGTCAAGCTGAAGTCCACCGATCCGATCACCGAGCCGTTCGTCACCCTGCTCGTGCACGTCACCTGGTCGCACGGCGACCTGATGCGCGAGTACACGATGCTGCTCGATCCGCCCGTGTACACGCCTAATCCCTCCGCGGTGGCGAGCGCCCCCCTCGCCGCACCGGCCACCGGCAGCGGCACGCGGGAAGGCTCGATCGCCCGTACCCAGCCCGCGCCGGCCGCCACGCCGGCACCGCAGGCCGCACCGGCCGAGACGGCCGAGACGCCCGCGAGCGCCACGGCCCGCCCCGCCGGCGCCGGCGGCGCCCCGTCCGAGCCGTGCGTCGCGCGCTGCGGCCAGCCCGGCCGCCCCCGCACCCGCACCGGCTCAGGGCGAGGAGGCCGGCTCGGCACACACCGTCGAGCGCGGCGAGACGCTGTCGCAGATTGCGGCCGGCGTTGCCGGCGCCACCCCGACTGCGCCCTCGACGCGCAGCTGGATGATGGCGATCTATCAGGCCAACCCGTCGGCCTTCCACCAGAACATGAATGTGCTGCGCGCCGGTGCGGTGCTGCGCATCCCCGAGTCCTCGGCCGCCGCGGCGATCTCGCCGGCTGAAGCCTCGGCCGAGATCCACCGGCAGTACGCGGCATGGCGCGGTGAGAGCGCCGCTCCGGCGGCCGCGGCCGAGAAGCCCGGGCGCCTGAAGCTCGTGACGCCCGCGGAGAATACGCCGGCTCCGGCCAACGCCACGCCCGGTGCGGGCGCGGGCGCGGCCAAGCCGAGCGGCAATGCCGCCGCCCAGGCGGCCGCGGCGAGCGAGGCGAAGCGCCTGCTTGAGCTGAAGAACCAGGAACTCGCGCGCCTGCAGGCCGAGGCGGCTGCCAAGCAGCAGGCCGCCGCGGCCGCGCAGAAGCCTCCCGCCCCGGCACCGGCGGCGACACCGCCGCCGGTCGCACAGGCCCCGACCCCGCCGCCGGCTGAGGCCACGGCACCACCGCCTGCGGAAGAGGCGGCGCCGCCACCGCCACCCCCGCCGGTCGCCAAGGCTCCGGCACCGCAGGTTAAGCCTGCCGCGACGCCTCCCTCGGGCGGTTCCTTCCTCGACACGCTCCTGAACCACTGGTGGGTGCTCGCCCTTGTGGCCGTGGCGGCGCTGCTCGCCTTCTTCGGCCTGCGCACGCTGCGCCAGCGCCGTACCAGCGAGTTCGATGACGGCCTGGGTCGTCTCGCCGCCGCCGGTGCGGAGACCGCCGACCTTGGCGGCATCAGCGCGCGCGACAACTTTGAGCCCGACGTGCCGGCCGCCCCGCCGCCGCCGCGCCCGGTGCAGCCGCGCGTTCCCGCCGCGGCCGCCGCGGTCCCGGAAGCTGCGTTCCTGGTTGAGGAGACCGGCTCACACGAGCGTCCGCGCCTGTCGATGACCGGCACCCAGCCGGTCATGGCGCCGCCCAAGCACGTCGCGAGCGACGAGACGATCAGCAGCGAGACTGCGATCAACCTCGACCAGGGCGATCCGCTGGCAGAAGCGGATTTCCACATGGCCTACGGTCTGTATGACCAGGCCGCCGACCTCATCCGCATCGCCATCTCGCGTGAACCGGCGCGCCGCGACCTGAAGCTCAAGCTCCTCGAAGTGTTCTTCGTCTGGGGTAACAAGGAGCAGTTCCTCGCCACCGCCCGCGAGCTCGCGCAGACGCGCGGGGAAGCCGCACCGGGTGAGTGGGAAAAGATCCTCATCATGGGCAAGCAGCTCGCGCCGGAAGACCCGCTCTTCTCCGGCTCGGGCCCCGTGGCGGGTGCGACCGCCGGCGGTGTCGATCTCGATCTCGAGGGCGGGCAGAGCCGCGTGGACTTCGACCTGCTCGGCGACGGCGTGCCCGCCGAGGCCCACGAAGGCGTCGATCTGGATATCGGCTCGGCCGTGGGCGATCTGGACGCCACCGCGGAGTCGCAGTCCGGGATCACCGACCGCAATCTCGCCCTGGAGAGCACCATGGCGGGAGCTGGCACCGGCAGCACGCGGCAGATGACCGCGCGCATGCGCCAGGGCGGCAGCACCGCCGAGATGGAGGGACCGACGGTCGAGCAGCCGCAGATCCGTCCCCAGGACAACCCCACCATCCGCCAGAAGCTCGAGAGCGCCATGCGCCAGGGCGGCACCGAGCACACCGCCGAGCTCGCCATCGACGACCTCGGCCTCGACATGGGCGCGGTCGACACCGTCGACCAGCCCGGCATCGCTTCCGCGCAGGCCTCCTCGCCGGATGCGCCGACGCTGGTCGCCGGCATGGACGATCAGTCGCGCCGCATCATGGAAGATGCGCACCGGCGCGCCAAGGAAGAGACCGGCTCCACCACCGGTGCCTGGCAGTTCGATCAGGAGGAGCTGGAGGCTGCGCTCACCCAGTCCCACGACCTCGGCGGCGATGGCTCAGCCACCTCGCGCCTGCGCGCCCTGAGTGCCAACGACAGCGTCGATCTGGATGTCGGCGAGGCTACCGGCACCCACGTCACCCCGCGCGATGTCGACCTCGACGTCGGCGTAGCCACCGGCACGCACGAGGCGCAGAACGGCGGCACGCTCGATCTGGATGTCGGCACGGCCACGGTCCCGGATGCGGCCTTCGCAGCCACGCAGCGCCTGGCGTCCGAGGATCTGGCGCTGCCGGACTTAGAGCCGGTGACCATGAGCGAGGTGGGCACGAAGCTCGACCTCGCCCGCGCCTACATGGACATGGGGGATCCGGATGGCGCACGCAACATCCTCGAGGAAGTGCTGCACGAGGGCTCGGCCGCGCAGAAGCAGGAAGCCCAGCGCCTGATCGAGTCGCTGCCCGGCTGAGGCTGCGGCGGCGGCCCGGGGCAGCGCTGCTCCTTAAGGCCCGTGGCGCGCATCGCCATCGGCATCGAGTACGACGGCTCGGCATACGCCGGCTGGCAGACTCAGCCGACGGCGCCCTCGATCCAGCAATCAAGTGAGCGCGCGCTCAGCCGCATCGCGGCTGCGCCGGTCACGCTCACCTGCGCCGGCCGCACCGATGCCGGCGTGCACGCCATCGGGCAGGTCGCGCACTTCGACACCGAGGCGGAGCGCACCCCGCGCAGCTGGGTGCTCGGGGCCAACAGCGAGCTGCCAGCCGATGTGAGTCTCACCTTCGCCCAGCCCGTGCCCGGGCACTTCCATGCCCGCTACAGTGCCGAGGCGCGCATCTACCGCTACCTCATCCTCAACCGCGGCACGCGCCCCGCGCTGTGGGCTCACCGGGCCGCCTGGGTGCACCGCCCGCTGGATGCCGACGCCATGGCGCGCGCCGCGGCGAGCCTCCAGGGCGAGCACGACTTCAGCGCCTTCCGCGCCGCGGAGTGCCAGGCCAAGACCGCGGTGCGTCGCCTGGAGTGCCTGAGCGTCCAGCGGCGCGGGGATTTCGTCATCATCGAGGCGACCGCCAACGCCTTCCTGCATCACATGGTGCGCAATCTCGCCGGCCTTCTGATCGCCATCGGCCGCGGTGACGCCCCCCCGGCGTGGGCCGCTCAGGTGCTGCAGGGCAGGGACCGTACCCGCGCGGCGGCGACCGCCCCGGCGGCCGGCCTGTACCTGAAGGCGGTGCGCTACCCGGCGGTGTTCGCGCTGCCCGGGCCGCCTGCGGAGGGGCCGCCTGAGCCCGTTAGGCTATGATCCGGCGCCAGTAGTCGCGCCCTCAGCGCCGCTTAAAGGCCCGCCACAATGTCCTGGTTCGAGAAGATCATGCCCTCGCGGATCAAGACCGAGCGCCGCACGCGCTCGGTCCCGGAGGGCCTGTGGATCAAGTGCCCGGCCTGCGATGCGGTGCTGTACCGCGCCGAGCTCGAGCGCAACCTGTACGTGTGCCCCAAGTGCAGCCATCACATGCGCATGGGAGCGCGCGAGCGCCTGGAGCGCTTCCTCGATCCGGGCACGATGGAGGAGATCGGGGCGGGCATCTCCCCCGAGGATCCCCTGAAGTTCCGCGACAGCAAGCGCTATCGCGACCGGCTCACCCAGGCGCAGAAGGCCACCGGCGAGAGTGATGCGCTGATAGTGCTCACCGGCACGCTGCACGCCCTGCCGATCGTCGCCTGCGCGTTCGAGTTCCAGTTCCTCGGCGGCTCGATGGGCTCGGTCGTCGGCGAGCGCTTCAAGCGCGGCGTCGATTACTGTATCCAGGAGCGGCGCCCGTTCGTGTGCTTCTCCGCCAGCGGCGGTGCGCGCATGCAGGAGGCGCTCTACTCGCTGCTGCAGATGGCCAAGACCGCCGCGGCGCTGTCGCGCCTGGCGCAGGCGCACCTGCCCTTCATCTCCGTGCTCACCGATCCCACCACGGGCGGGGTGTCGGCAAGTCTCGCGCTGCTCGGGGACCTGAACCTCGCCGAGCCGCGTGCGCTCATCGGCTTTGCCGGCCCGCGCGTCATCCAGCAGACCGTGCGCGAGACCCTGCCGGAGGGGTTCCAGAGAAGCGAGTTCCTGCTCGAGCACGGCGCGATCGACATGATCGTCGACCGCCGCGACATGCGCGACAAGATCGCAGCGCTGCTGCGGGTGCTGCTGAAGCTGCCCGCCGCCGCCTGAAGCGGCGCACGGCGCGCTCGGGACGGCACTCAAGGCGTCATGCGCTCGCTGGCGGAGTGGCTCAGCTTCCAGGACGCGCTCCACCCGCACACGATCGACATGGGGCTCGAGCGCGTGGCGGCCGTGGCGCGCACCCTCGGGCTCGCCGACACCCAGGCCGCGGTGCTCACCGTCGGCGGCACCAACGGTAAGGGCTCGGTAGCGGCGGACCTGGAGGCGCTGCTGCGCGAACGCGGCGCGCGCACCGGGCTGTTCACCTCCCCGCACCTGGTGCGCTACAACGAGCGCATCCGCATCGGCGGCCGCGAGGCGAGCGATGCGCAGCTGGTCGCGGCCTTCGAGCGCATCGAGGCGGCCCGCGGCGCAACGACCCTCACCTTCTTCGAGTACAACACCCTCGCCGCGCTCGTGCTGTTCGCCGAGCACGCCGTCGATGCGGCGGTGCTGGAGGTCGGTCTCGGCGGGCGCCTGGATGCCACCAACCTTCTCGACGCCGACGTGGCCGTGCTCGCCTCGGTGGGCTTCGACCACCGCGACTATCTGGGCGACACCCTGGAGGAGATCGGCGCGGAGAAGGCCGGCATCCTGCGCGCCGGGCGTCCTGCGGTGCTCGGCACGGCGGACATGCCCGCGAGCGTGTATGCGGCCATCGCGGCGTTGGGCGCGCAGGCCTGGGTGGCCGGCGAGGATTTTCAGTGGCAGGTTCGCGGCGCGCACTGGGAGTACCGCGGGCGCACGCTCACGCTGCGCGATCTGCCGCCGCCGGCGCTTGCCGGGGAGATCCAGTACCGCAACGCCGCCACCGCGCTCGCCGCCCTCGAGGCGCTCGCCGCGAGCCCCGCGCTGCGCCCGGGCGTGGCGCGGATGCTCGCGCACCTGGCAGCGCCCGATGCGGCACGCACCGGTGCGGCACTGCGCGCGGTGCAGCTGCCGGGACGCTTCCAGATCGTCCCCGGTGCGGTGGAGTGGATCCTCGATATCGCGCACAACGAGCCGGCCGCGCGCACGCTCGCCGCGCAGCTCGGCGCGCGACAGCTGGCGCATCCGGCGCGGCGCACGTTCGCGGTGGTGGGGATCCTCAAGGACAAGGACGCGGCCGCGATCGGTGCGGCGCTCGCGCCGCGGATCGATCAGTGGATCGCGTGCGCGCTGCCCGGGCCGCGTGGTGCGAGCGCCGAAGAACTGGCCGCGCGCCTTCCCCTGCCGCAGGCCGCAGTCGAGCTCGCCCCGTCGGTGATCTCGGGCTGCGAGCGGGCACGCGCCGCGGCGCGGCCGGGCGACCGCGTCGTGGTGTGCGGCTCACTGCACACAGTCGGGCCGGCTCTCGAGTGGCTTCGGATATACTAAAGAGGTCCGCAGGGTCGAGCTGCCTCGCTGCTGCGCTTGCTTTGCGCAGTTTTGCCCCAATCGTGGGTGGTCGTCGGTGAAAGAACGGTTGACGGGCGCAATCATCCTCGTGGCGCTGATCGTAGTGTTGGTGCCCGAGCTCTTGACCGGACCGGTCAAGTCGGCACCGCCGGCCGTGGCCACCTCATCGGAGGCACTGCCATTACGCTCGATCACCATCAACCTGGGCGAGGACGCGCATACCCACGCGGCCCCGCCGCCGGGGGAGCCCGCGCCGCCGGGGCCGCAGGCCGCTCCCGAGACGCAGCCGGCGACGCCGAGTGTGACGCCCGCGTCGGGGCAGGCCGCGCAGCCGGCGCCGGCGGAGGAGCCGGCGGCGCCACCCCCGCCGGCCAATCCCGCACCCGCCCCGCGACCGAGCCCGGCGCCGCCGAAGAGCAGCAGCGCCCCCGCCGGCGGGTCTGCGGGCGGGGCCTACCTGGTGCAGCTGGGCAGCTTCGCGAGCCGCGCCAACGCCGAACATCTCGCCCAGCAGGTGAAGAGCCAGGGCTTCAGCGCGCAGGTGTCCCAGAGCGCAAGTGGACGGCACCTGTATCGCGTGCGCGTGGGTCCGGTCCGCGATCACGCCGCGGCGGCACAGCTGCAGAGCAAACTCAAGGCCGCCGGTCACAGCGGCGCCATCGTGCCGAAGTAGCCGGGGGCGCCGTGAAGGCCCTCTTAGGCAAGCCCGGCGCTCTCTTGTACAATCCGCGCCGCGCGCAGTCCCCCGCGCTCACGACCGGTCGCGATGCTACTCACCGACTACCTGATCATTATCGCCATCGTCATCTCCGCGGTCGCCGGCGCCCTGCGGGGCTTTCTGCGCGAGGCCGTGGCGCTCGCGAGCTGGATCATCGCGCTGTTCCTTGCCTGGCATTTCGCCGACCTGGTCGAGCCGCACCTCGGCGGGCTGATGGCCGACTCGGCGGTGCGCCCCTGGGCGGCGCGCGCCATCATCATGGTGCTGGTGCTTCTGGTCGGGGCCGGGATCGGCTCACTGCTGTCGCACTTCGTGCGCCTGTCGATCTTCAGCGGCATGGACCGCCTGCTCGGGCTCGCCTTCGGGATCCTGCGCGGCTTTGTGCTGTTGGGCGTGTTCGTGATTCTCGGGCAGCTGCTGCAGCTGCAGTCGGAAGGGTGGTGGCGGCACTCGCTGCTCATGCCCTACGGCGAGAGCATGGCCAACGGCCTGCGCGCGCTGGTGGGGGAGGCGCAGGTGGCGCATTCGCATCAGGCACGCACCTAGAGGGGGGACGCTGATATGTGCGGCATCGTCGGCATCGTCGGCACGAGTCCCGTCAACCAGCGCATCTACGATGCGCTCACGGTGCTGCAGCACCGCGGCCAGGATGCCGCGGGCATCGCCACCTGCGGCCAGGGGGAGCTGTACGTGCGCAAGGGCAAGGGCCTGGTGCGCGACGTTTTCCAGCAGCATCACATGCTCGAGCTCAAGGGCAACGTCGGCATCGGCCACGTGCGCTATCCGACCGCCGGCTGCGATTCGGCATCCGAGGCGCAGCCGTTCTACGTGAACGCGCCCTACGGCATCTGCCTTGCGCACAACGGCAACCTCACCAACGCAGTCCGAGCTCGCCGAGATCCTGATCCGCGAGGACCGGCGTCACCTCAACACCACCTCCGACTCGGAGGTGCTGCTGAACGTGTTCGCCTCCGAGCTGCAGCGCGTGGGCACCCCGCGCATCACCCCGGCGGACGTGTTCGCGGCGCTCGAACGCCGTTTATCGCCGCTGCCGTGGCGGCTACGCGGTGGTCGCCATGATCATCGGGCACGGCGTGCTCGGCTTCCGCGACCCGAACGGCATCCGCCCGCTGGTGCTCGGCGAGCGGCGTACGCCGCGCGGCACCGAGTGGATGCTGGCTTCGGAGTCGGTGGCGCTCGACAGCCTGTCGGTTCAAGTTCGTGCGCGACGTCGCCCCGGGCGAGGCGGTGTTCATCGACGAGCAGGGGCGGCTGCACACCCAGCAGTGCGTGGCGACGCTGCGCCATACGCCGTGCATCTTCGAGTACGTCTACTTCGCCCGTCCCGACTCCAAGATCGACAACATCTCGGTGTACCGCGCGCGCATGCGCATGGGCGACCGCCTGGCCGACAAGATGCTGCGCGAGCGGCCGACCCACGAGATCGACGTCGTCATTCCCATACCCGACACCAGCCGCACCGCCGCCCTGCAGCTGGCGCAGCGCCTCGGGGTGAAGTACCGCGAGGGCTTCATCAAGAACCGCTACATCGGCCGCACCTTCATCATGCCGGGCCAGGAGCAGCGCGAGCGCTCCGTGCGCCGCAAGCTCAATGCCATCGACCTCGAGTTCCGCGGCAAGAACGTGCTCCTGGTCGATGACTCCATCGTGCGCGGCACCACCTCGGCGCAGATCATCGAGCTGGCACGCGAGGCCGGCGCCGCCAGGGTGTTCTTCGCCTCGGCGGCCCCGCCGGTGCGCTTCCCGAACGTCTACGGCATCGACATGCCGGCGACGAGCGAGCTGGTGGCGAGCGGGCGCACGGTGGAGGAGATCCGCCACCTGATCGGCGCTGACTGGCTGGTGTATCAGGATCTGGATGACCTCATCGCCGCCTGCAAGCACGAGGACTCGCGCGTGGAGGAATTCGACACCTCCTGCTTCTCCGGCGAGTACGTCACCGGGGATGTGACGCCGGAGTACCTCGAGCGGCTGCAGCTCGAGCGCTCCGATGCGGCGAAGCTGGCGCGCCGCGAGCGCACCGGCAAGCTCAAAGTCGTCCGCGGGAGCTGAGCTCACGGCGGCGCAAGACCCGCGTCGCGCCCTGCTGCTCGAGCTGTTCCGGGCCGGGCTGGCCGCGGTCGACGGACGTCGCTGCGTGCGCGTAGCGCTTGGCACCCTCGCGCGCTCCCCGCAGCGCCCCGTGTGGGTGATTGCCGTCGGCAAGGCCGCGGCCGCGATGACCCAGGGCGCCTACGAGGCGCTGCCGGGGCGCATCGAGCGCGCGCTCTTGATCACCCGTGACGCCGCGAGCGCCGCTGCGCTCACCGCACAGCCGGGCCTCGAGGTGCTGCTTGGCGCGCACCCCCTGCCGGATGAGCGCTCACTCGCCGCCGGCGCACGTCTGCTCGCCATCGTCGGCTCGCTTCCCGCCGATGTGGAGCCGCTCTTTCTGATCTCCGGCGGCGCCTCGAGCCTGGTCGAGGTGCTCACCCCCGGGACGACACTCGCTGAGCTGCAGGCGCTCAACCGTGCGGCGCTCAGCTCCGGGGTGTCGATCGGCGAGTTCAACCGGCGCCGTACGGCGATCTCCGCCATAAAGGGCGGGCGCCTCGCGGCGCTCCTGCAGGGCCGCCCGGCCCGGGCGCTGTTCATCTCCGACGTACCGGGTGACGATCCGGCGCTCATCGGCTCGGGCCTCATGGGACCTGCGCCTCAGGGCCCCGACCGGGTCGAGCGGCGCGTGGTGGCCGACATCGGCGCGGCCACGGCCGCGGTCGCAGCGCGCGCCCGCGAGCTCGGGCTCACCGTGCAGGCGGCGCCGCGGCGCTTCGATGAGCCGGCGCTGCGCCTGGCGGCGCGCTGTGCGCACGAGCTGTCGCTGTCGGCCGCCGCGGTGTGCGTGTGGGGCGGGGAATCGACCGTGACGCTGCCGCAGGCGCCCGGGCGGGGCGGCCGCAACCAGCACCTGGCCCTGGCTGCCGCGCGGCTTCTGGCCGGCCACGCCGACCTCATGCTGCTCGCGGCCGGGACCGATGGCAGCGATGGGGTCACCGAGGATGCCGGCGCGGTGGTGGATTCCGAGACCTGCGCACGCATCGCGCTTTCGGGTCTGGATGCGGATGGCTGTCTGGCGCGCGCCGATGCCGGCCGCGCGCTGCAGGCCAGCGGGGACCTGCTGCACACCGGGCCCACCGGAACCAACGTCGGCGATCTGGTCATTGGACTTAAGCTGCCGGCAGAGGCGGCGCGAGCGCTCGCCGGCCTGCGTGACGGGCCGCGCTCACGCGTGCTGTAATCGTTCGCCCATGCGTCTGCTTCTGATCGAGGAGGATGCGCGCCGCTGCGCGCAGATCCGTGCGCGGCTTGCTGCCTGGCGGCCGCAGGCACAGCTCACCGTGCACAGTCCGGTGAGCGCAGGCGCGCTCGCCCCGGAGTTCCTGGCGCAGGGCTACGATGCGGTGCTGCTCGCGCAGGACTGGCCCGGCGGGCGCGGGCTGAGCTGGGCGCGCGAGTTGAGCGCACGCCACGGGTTCGCACCTCTGGTACTGCTGTGCGGGCCCGATGCGCCCGATGCGCGCGAGGCGGCGGCCCTCGGCGCCTATACGCTCGCGCACGAGGATCTCGAGCGCGCGGCCTTCACCGACGTGCTCAGCGCCGCCGAGCAGCGCCAGGCGCATGCACGGGCGCTGTGGCGTACCAGCCTGGCCGGGCGCGACACCCAGCGCTTCGGGGATGCCTTCATCCGCGGCTACCGCTGCGTGCGGCGCCTGGCGAGCGGGGCGACGACGGATCTGTACCTGGGCGAGAGCGAGCGGGCCGGCGCGCTGGTCGCGCTGAAGGTGGCCCGCGACCGGCGCGAGCAGCAAAGCGCCGCCCATGACCCGTTCCGCCGCTTCCTGCAGGAGCACGAGATCGCCCAGCGCATCGCGAGCCCGGCGGTGGTGAAGCTGCATGACCTCGGCGTGAGCGACGAGCACGCCTGGCTCGTCATGGAGTACTTCCCGCGCGGGGACCTCAGGCGGCGCCTGCGCGCGCCACTCACCCCGCGCGAAGCCCTCAACTACGCCGCGGCCATCGCGCACGCGCTCGCCGCCGTGCACGGCGCCGGGGTCCTGCACCGCGACCTCAAACCCGGGAACATCATGCTGCGCGAGGACGGCTCGCTTGCGCTCATCGACTTCGGCATGTCCAAGGATGCCGCCCTGGCACTCGACATCACCGAGACCGGCACCATCTTCGGCACCCCGCACTACATGAGCCCGGAGCAGGGCCACGCCGAGGCGGTGGACGCCCGCAGCGACCTGTACAGCCTCGGCGTGATCCTCTACGAGATGCTCACGCGGCAGAAGCCCTTCCGCGCCGACAACCCGATGGCGATCGTCTACAAGCACCGCAAGGATGCCGTCCCGCAGCTGCCCGCGAAGTTCGCGCCGGTGCAGCCGGTGCTCGAGAAGCTGCTCGCGAAGCTTCCGGGCGACCGTTATGCGGATGCCAGCGCCGCGGCCGCCGCGCTCGAGGGCACGATCCGGCACTGGCGCGGGCGCACCGCGCAGCGCCGATGAAGGAGCCGCCGGCTGCGGCGCTGGAGATCCTCGCCGCGCCCACGCCGCGGCAGTGGGTGGAGGATGCGCTCGCGAACTGGCCGGAGCTGCTCCTCGACCACGCCAACTGCGAGAAGAAGGCGGCCTCTACCGCGCTCGCCCTCATGTTCGCCTACCCCGAGGACCGGGTGCTGGCCTTGGCGCTGTCACGGCTCGCGCGCGAGGAGCTGCGCCACTTCGAGCAGGTCCTGCGCGCGATGGAGGCGGCCGGCGTGCCGTTCAGGCGTCAGCGCCCAGGTCGCTACGCACACGAGCTGCGCGCGGCCATGCGCAGCGCCGACCCGGGGCGCAAGCTCGATCTGCTGCTCATCGGGGCGCTGATCGAGGCGCGCTCCGCGGAGCGCTTCCAGCTGCTTGCGCCGCATCTGCCGCCGCCGCTCGGGCGGCTGTATGGCGATCTCATGCTGAGTGAGGCGCGGCATTTCGAGCTCTATGTCAGCTTCGCCCGCGCACTGGAACCGGACGGCTGGCGTGCGCGTCTGGCACGCCTTGCGGCCCGCGAGGCCGAGCTCATCTGCGCACCGGAGGGGGTGCTGCGCTTTCACTCCGGGCCGCTGTCGCACGGCTGACCACAGTTTTTTACAAATCGCCGGTGCGTTAACCAATCGTAAGGAACGGCGCGGCACCAAACGCCCCGGCGGCTGTCTGTTGCCGTATCCTTCCGTCATTCGGACCGTGATCCTGCAATGAGCGACCGCGCACACCTTCTGATCGTCGACGACGACCGCGAGATCCGCGGGCTCCTGGCGCAGTACCTGGGAAAGCACGAGTTCCGCACCACCGCCGTCCCCGACGGCAAGGAGATGCGCCGCGTCATGGAGCGCTCGCACGTCGACCTCGTGGTGCTCGACCTCATGTTGCCCGGGGAGGACGGACTGTCGCTGTGCCGCGAGCTGCGGGGCCGCTCACAGGTGCCGATCCTCATGCTCACCGCCCGCGGCGAGGACGTCGACCGCATCATCGGGCTGGAGCTCGGGGCCGACGACTATGTCGCCAAGCCCTTCAACCCGCGCGAGCTCCTGGGGCGCATCAAGGCCATCCTGCGCCGTACCGCACACGTGCCGCGTGACCCGAGCCCGGAGAACGTGCGCGGCTTCTCCTTCGGCGGCTGGCGGCTGGATACCGTCAAGCGCGCACCTCATTGACACGAACGGCAAGGAGGTTTCCCTGAGCGGCGCCGAGTACCGGCTGCTCGCGGTGCTGCTCGGCAGCGCCAATCGCGTGCTCACCCGCGCGCAGCTCACCGAGCTCTTGCAGCGGCCGCGACGCCGACCCGTTCGATCGCAGCATCGATGTGCGCGTGAGCCGGCTGCGGCAGATTCTCGGCGACGACGCCCGCGCACCGCAGATCATCAAGACCGTCTACGGCGAGGGCTATGTCGTCGGAGTAAGCGTCGTTACCGATTAGCGTTGCGCGCCGCGGGCGCGAAATGCCCGCGAGCGACCCGCGGCCGGTAAGATGGCCGCGCCGATGGGATATGCACTCGTCCAGCTCAAGAACCGCGTGCTCGGCCCGGCCGCGCTCCTCGCCGAGGGTGCGCTCGGCCTCGTGCACGTGCCCGCGCCGCGCCGGCTCCTCATCCTCGGTCACATGCGCAGCGGCTCATCCTTGCTCCTGCACCTGCTTATCACCCACCCCGAGGTCGGCGCGGTCGGCGAGCGCAACCGCGCCTACCGCGGGCGCGGCGATCTCGCGCGGCTTGCGCTGGCAACCCGCTTCGCCGCGCGGCCCTGGCGCCGGCCGCTTGCGTACGTGGTCGACCAGGTGAACCACAGCCAGTTCACCCCGTGCCCGGCGCTGCTCGCCGATGCGCGCGTGCGGCTCGTGTTCCTGCTGCGCGAGCCGCAGAGCTCGGTCGCGAGCCTCCTTGAGCTGTCGCGGCGCTTCTACGCGGATGCCTGGACGCCCGAGCGTGCCGTCGCCTATTACCTCGAGCGCCTGGGGAGCCTGGCGCGGCTCGCAGCGCTCACCCGCCCCGGGAACGCTGCCTTCATCGAGTACGAGACCCTGACCCGGACACCCGAGATCCTGCTCACCCGTCTTGCGGCTTTCCTCGGGCTCGCGGGCGGCTTCAGCACCACGTACGCGCGGCACGCCTTTACCGGTGTGCGCGGCGATCCGGGCGCGCGCATCGCCGCCGGACGGGTTCTTCCGGCACAGCCGACCGCGCCGGGGGCGCTTGCGCCGGCGCAGCGCGCCGCGCTGGCGCGGGCCTACCAGGGTTGCCGCAACGCACTCACCCCCTTGGCACTGACAGCGGAGGGCGCGTGAGGCTGCGGGCGCTGTGGCCGCAGTCGCTCTTCGGCCGGCTGCTCGCCGCCTCGGTCATCGCGGTGCTGCTCGCGCAGCTCGTGGCGGTGTTTCTCATCGCCCAGGAGCGCGAGCACTTCGTGCTGCAGGGGAGCGTGCGCGAGTGGACGCGCCGTATCACCGAGACCACCCTCATGCTGCAGCCGCTGGCGCTGGCCGAGCGCGCCCAGGCGGTCAGTGAGCTCGAGGTGCCGGTGATCACCCACCCGGTACGGCCGCACGGTGGCGGCGATGCCCCGGGGCACCCGCCGCCTATGGATCGGGTGTTCCTGCGCCTGCCGATGCTGCCGGGCTTTGAGAACACGCTGCGCGAGCAGCTGCGCGCCGCGCTCGGCCCGGAGTACGGCATCGAGGTCGCCGCCACCGCCGCGCCTGCCCCGCCTGCGGTGCCCGTGCCGGTGCCTTTCTACGAAGCGCACGAACTCGCGGCCCACCAGAACGAAGCGCTGCGCTACGACGTCAACGTGCGCTTCCCCGACGGCGGCACGGTGGTGTATCGCATCACACGCATGGCCGGCGGCGCGCCGCTGCCGCGCAACCTTTTGGTGAATCTGGTGCTGCTGGTGCTGATCCTCGTGATCGTGCTCTACCTCAGCGCCCGCAGCATCACCCGTCCGCTGTCGGATCTGGCCCAGGCCGCCGACCGCATCGGCCGTGACACCCGCCCGGCGCAGCTGGCCGAGCGGGGGGCGCGGGAGCTGCGCGATGCGGCGCGCGCCTTCAACACCATGCAGGACCGGCTGCGGCGCTATCTGGACAGCCGCACCCGGGTGCTCGCCGCCATGTCGCACGACCTGAAGACCCCGCTCACGCGGCTGCGGCTGCAGGTCGAGACTCTCGATGACCCGGCGCTGCAGGAGCGCATCGGGCACGAGCTCGACGAGATGGAGGGCATGGTGCACGAGGCGCTGTCGCTGTTCCGCGGTCTTGACGATGGCGAGCCGGCGAGCGTGCTCGATGTCAATGCGCTGTTGGAGAAGATCCGCAGCGAGTGCGCCGTGCTCGGCGGGGCAGTGACGGTGAGCGGGCGTGCGCAGCAGCTGTTCACCGGGCAGGCGCAGATGCTCAAGCGCTGCCTCACCAATCTCATCGTCAATGCCATCAAGTTCGGCGGCAGCGCCGAGGTGCTGGTGGAGGAGGGCGAGCGGCTCGTCATCCGTGTGCGCGATCCCGGCCCGGGAATTCCCGCAGCCGAACTTGAGCGCGTGTTCGAGCCGTTCTATCGCCTGGAGTCCTCGCGCAACCGCGACAGCGGCGGCACGGGCCTCGGGCTTACGATCGCGCGCGACATCGCCCAGGCGCACGGCGGCACGCTCACGCTGCATAACCGCGCCGCGGGTGGCCTCGAGGCAGTGCTCAGCCTGCCGCGCGAGCGCAGCGGGCCCTGAGCGCAAGCCCGCCACACCCCTCAGTTGCGGGGGTCACACTCGCTCACGATTGATCACTGCGCGGACGCCACAGCGCCGTAGCATGTTAGGTCGTGGGGCAGGTTTAACTACGGACTGCCCCCTAAGAGGAGACCCGTATGAAATCGACGATTTTGGCGCTGGCGCTCGTGATGTCCGGCGTGGCTATCGCGCAGACGCCACCTGCGCCGGCCAACGCAGCGGCGCATCAGGCGCAGATGATGAGTGATCTTGCGACGCTGCTCGATCTGACGGCGACCCAGAAGCCGCAGGTGCAGGCGATCCTGCAGGAAGAGCACACGCAGATGCAGGCCCAGCATGCGCAGATCAAGGAGATGTTCGAGCAGGCGAAGGCCGAGGGCACCAAGCCCGATTTCGCGCAGATGAAGGCGCTGCATCAGCAGCTCGAGCAGGACACCATCACCAAGCTCACTCCGGTGCTCACGGCTGTGCAGCTGCAGAAGTTTCAGATTCTGATGAAGCTGCACCACCAGCACATGGGCCACCATCGCGGGTCGCCACCGGATGGCGCGCCGCCGCCGGCCTCCTGATCTCAAACAGTCCCGGCTGCGCGAACCGCACCCTCCCGGCCCCGGCCGACCCCCGGGGCCCGCGGTTCGCGCAGTCGCTGTGTCCCTTGCGGGCGCTTCAGCTCGCCGTGCGCGGCAGCTCGCGCAGACGGTAGGCACCGTCGGCGTACTCAAGGTAGCTGCCCTGCTCATACCAGGCGCCGAGCACCATGCGCTGCGCCGCTGCACCATCGAGGATCATCTCGTGCACGCCGGGGCGGTGGGTGTGGCCGTGGATCATGCGCCGCACGCGTGCGGCGCGCAGCGCCGCCTCCACCGCCTGCGCATTCACATCCATGATGTAGGGCACGGTGCGCGAGGTGTGCGCGCGGCTCCCGGCGCGCAGGCCGTCGGCGAGAAGCTCGCGGTTGGCGCGCGGCAGGGTGAGAAAGCGCCGCTGCCAGGTGCCATCGCGCACCACGCTGCGCAGCTCCTGGTAGGAGCGGTCATCCACGCACAGCGCATCCCCATGGGTGAGCAGCACCTCTTCCGCGCCGAGGCGGATGATCACCGGATCAGGCAGGAGCCGGGCGCCGCTCGCCGCGGCGAAGGCCTCCCCCAAGAGGAAGTCGCGGTTGCCGTGCAGGATGAAGACCGCGACGCCGGAGTCGCTCAGGGCCTTGAGGCCGGCGGACACGCGCGCCTTGTCCGCGTCGGTATCGTCATCGCCCACCCAGGCTTCGAACAGGTCGCCGAGGATGTACAGCGCCGCGGCCTCGCGCGCCTCGTGCGCGAGGAAGTTCAGAAACTGCTCGGTCGCCCCGGGCGCGCCCGCATCCAGGTGGACGTCCGAGACAAACAGCTGTCGCACGCGTGCCTTACTTCGGGGAGAGGATGTTGTCCTGCTTGGGCGTCGGAGTCACCGGGGTCGGCGCCGCCGCAGCGGCCGCTGCGCCCGAGACGATCTCCACCTTCTCGATGATCACCGGCTTAAGCGGCGTATCGGCCTTGAAAGTACTGGTCGATCCGGTCGGGGTCTCGCCGATCTTCTCGATGACGTCCATCCCCTGCACGATCTTGCCAAACACCGCGTAGCCCCAGCGTGTCGGCACCGGATCCAGGTCCGGATTGTCGACCAGGTTCACATAGAACTGCGCGTTGCCCGAGTGCGGGGACTCGCTGCGCGCCATGCCCACCGTGCCGCGCTTGTTCTGCAGGCCGTTGCCCGACTCGTTGAAGACCCCGTCGTGGGTGGGCTTCACCTTGAGGGTGGTGGCGTCGAAACCGCCGCCCTGGATGACGAAGTTGGCCACCACGCGGTGGAAGAGGGTGTTGGTGTAGAAGCCCTCGCGCACGTAGCGCAGGAAGTTCGCCACGGTGAGCGGGGCGCGGTCCTGGCGCAGCTCGATCACGAACTCACCCATGTTCGTCGTGACCCGCACCTGGGTCGGGGCATCGTCGGCGCGCGCCGCCGCGGGGCCGAGCCACAGCACGAGCAGCAGCGGGGCGATCAGGGCGAAGCGGATCCGGGACAGAGTGCGCATCGATCCTCCGTGGGTGAGGCACGCCGGGTGAGCGGTCGTACCGGCGCGGAATTCTATATGAGGCCGCCGCCGCGCGGCGCTTTGTTGCGATTGTTGCGTTTCCCGTAACATGGAGTCATGGAGCCGAGCGGAAGTTCACCTGCAGGCGGGCCCGGTACGGCCGTGACCCGCTTTGCGCCCAGCCCGACCGGGGAGCTGCACCTCGGTAATGCGCGCACGGCACTCTTTAACCTGCTCCTCGCCCGCCACGCGGGAGGGCGCTTCATCCTGCGGATCGAGGACACCGACACCGAGCGCAGCAGCGAGGCGCACACCCTGGCGCTCATGCGCGACCTGCGCTGGCTGGGTATCGAGTGGGATGTGGGTCCGGATCGGGAGGACGAGCGCGGCCCGTACCGCCAGTCCCGGCGCGGTGGGCTCTATGAGCGCTATCTGGCGCAGCTGGCCGAGCGGGACTTCGTCTACCCCTGCTTCTGCACCCCGCTCGAGCTGGAACTGTCGCGCCGGGCGCAGCTCGCCGCGGGACGGCCGCCGCGTTACGCCGGCACCTGCCGCAGCCTGGATGTGGCCGCACGCGCGGCCCGTGCTGCGGCGGGCACGGCGGCAACCCTGCGCTTCCGCGTGCCCTCAGGTGAGCGGGTCACCTTTGTCGATTTCGTGCACGGCCCGCAGAGCTTCCTCACCGATGACATCGGCGACTTCGTGGTGCGGCGCGCCGACGGGGGCGCGGCGTTTTTCTTTTCCAACGCCGTCGACGATGCCACCATGGGTGTCACCCAGGTCCTGCGCGGCGAGGATCACCTCACCAACACCCCGCGGCAGCTCTTGATCCTGGCGGCGCTGGGGCTGCCCGCTCCGGCCTACGGGCACGTCGCCCTGATTGTCGGCCCCGACGGCGCGCCGCTCTCCAAGCGCCACCGCGCCGCGAGCGTGCGCGAGTACCGTGAGCGCGGTTACCTGCCCGAGGCGCTCAACAATCATCTGTTCCGGCTCGGGCACTCGAGCGGCGCGCACGGCCTGCTCACCTGCAATGAGATGGCGTCCGCCTTTGACACCCACCATCTCGGCCGCGCCCCCGCGCGCTTCGATGAGCAGCAGCTCGACGTGTGGCAGAAGGACGCGGTGCACCGCCTGGCGCCCGACGCTGCGCTTGCGTGGCTGGCGGGGGTGCTGCCCCCGAACCTCGAGATGCCTGCGGCGCGGGCCTTCGTCGAGGCGCTCCTGCCGAACCTCGTGCTGCCCGAGGACGCCCGCGCCTGGGTGGACATTGTCTTTGGCGCGCCGCCCGCACTTGAGCCGGAGGCGCAGGCCGTGGTGCGCAGCGCCGGCAGCGGCTACTTCGCAGCCGCCGCGGCCGCGGCCGCCCAGGATGGCTCCGACCTGCGCTCGATCGCCGGTGCGGTGCGCGCCGCGACCGGGCGCAAGGGAGCGGAGCTGTACATGCCGCTGCGCATGGCACTCACCGGGCGGGCGCACGGGCCGGAGCTGGCGCCGCTCCTGCGCGCCCTGCCCGCCGGTTCTGGCGCGCGAGCGGCTGGCGCGCTTCGCATGATCCGCATCCACAACTCCCTCGGCGGTACCAAGCAGGCGCTGGTGCCGATCACCCCCGGGGAGCTGCGCATGTACGTGTGCGGGCTCACGGTCTACGACTACGTGCATGTCGGTCACGCCCGCATGCTCGTGGTGTTCGACATGGTGAGCCGGTATCTGCGCCACCGCGGCTTCAGGCTCACCTTCGTGCGCAACATCACCGACATCGACGACAAGATCATCCGCCGCGCCGCGGAGAACGGCGAGCCGATCGGCGCGCTCACCGAGCGTTTCATCGCCGCCATGCATGAGGACTGCGCGCGTTTGGGGATACTGCCCCCGGACGAGGAGCCGCGCGCTACCGGGTATGTGCCGCAGATCATCGCCATGGTCGAGCAGCTGCTCGCGGGCGAGTACGCCTATGTCGCGCCCAACGGAGACGTGATGTACGCCGTGGCGCGTTTTGCGGGCTACGGGCGGCTCTCGGGCAAGCGCCTCGCCGATCTGCGCGCCGGGGCACGGGTGGAAGTCGATGAGGCCAAGCGCGATCCGCTGGATTTCGTGCTGTGGAAGCAGGCGAAGCCGGGGGAGCCCTCGTGGCCCTCGCCTTGGGGCCCGGGGCGGCCGGGCTGGCACATCGAGTGCTCGGCAATGTCCACGGCGCTGCTCGGTACGCACTTCGACCTGCACGGCGGTGGCCTCGACCTTAAGTTCCCGCACCACGAGAACGAGATCGCGCAGTCGTGCGCCGCGAGCGGCGATCAGTTCGTGAACCTGTGGATGCACAACGGCTTCGTCAACGTGGACGAGGAGAAGATGTCGAAGTCGCTCGGCAACTTCTTCACCGTGCGCGACGTGCTGCCGACGCTGCGGCACCCGGAGGTGCTGCGGTACTTCGTGCTCGCCAGTCACTACCGCGGCCCGATCAACTACTCGCGCGAGTCGCTCGAGCAGGCCGATGCCACCTTAAACCGCATGTATCTCGCGCTGCGCGGCGTGGCTGCCGCGCCGTACCTGCCGACGGTGCACACCGAGCGCTTCCACGCGGCCATGGACGATGACTTCAACACCCCCGAGGCGCTGGCGGTGCTGCAGGCGATCCTGCGGGAGATGAACGCGGCCCGGGACGCGGGCGAAGGCGCGCGCGCCGCTGCCCTCGCCGCGGAAGTGCGCGCGCTTGCGCAGGTTCTGGGGCTGCTGGGCGTTGCGGTGGAGGAGTGGGCGCGACTGGGCAAGCCCGCAGGCGCCGATGCTGTCACGAGCGCTGCGGTGGCGCTCAGCGACGGCGAGGTCGCGGCGCAGATCGCGGCTCGTGCCGCGGCGCGTCAGGCGAAGAACTGGGCGGAGTCGGACCGCATCCGCGACGCGCTTGCGGCCGCGGGCATCGTGCTCGAGGACAAGCCGGGCGGTAAGACGAGCTGGCGCCGGGCCTAGAGACTCTGCGCATGCCGCGCCTGCTGCGCGGCCTGCAGGGTGTTGTGCATGAGCATGGCGACCGTCATGGGGCCCACCCCGCCGGGCACGGGGGTGATCCACGCGGCGCGCTCGCGCGCGGCTGCGAACTCCACATCACCCACCAGGTGGCCGTTCGGCAGACGGTTCATACCCACGTCGATGACGATCGAGCCGGGCCGGACCCACGCCCCGGGGATCAGTCCCGGCTTCCCGGCCGCGACGATGAGGATATCGGCGCGGCTCACGTGCTCGCGCAGGTCGACGGTGAAGCGGTGGCACACGGTGGCGGTGGCTCCGGTCAGCAGCAGCTCGAGCGACATCGGGCGACCCACGATGTTTGAGGCACCCACGACGACGGCGTTCTGGCCCTTCAGGTCGAAAGGCGTGCCGATGTGCTGCAGCAGGCGGATGACGCCGTAGGGCGTACAGGGGCGCATGACGGGGATGCGCTGCGCCAGGCGGCCGATGTTATAGGGATGGAAGCCGTCCACGTCCTTGGCGGGACTGATGCGCTCGATCACGGCTGTGCGCGCGATCTGCTCAGGCAGCGGCAGCTGCACGAGGATGCCGTCGACGCGCTCGTCGTGGTTGAGCGCATCGATCAGGGCGAGCAGTCGCGACTCCGAGGTGTCCGCGGGCAGGTCGTAGGCGAGAGACAGGATGCCGACATCCTCACAGGCACGACGCTTGTTGCGCACGTACACCGCCGAAGCCGGATCGTCGCCCACCTTGACCACCGCAAGTCCCGGGCGGCGAGCGCCGCCGGCGACCAGTGCTTCGATCCCGCTGCGGATGCCCTCCTTGATCGTCGCCGCGAGCTGTCTGCCGTCGATCAGTTTTGCCGCCATAGACCTTCCGTGCGCGAGACTTCGGTGGGTGAGGTGCCACTGCATTCTCCCACGCGCCTGGCGGGGGCAAAGTTCAGGACGGGATGCCGACCGGCCGATTCGCGACGCCTTTACCTTAATTTTCAATGCGTCAGCACGGTGCAGACCTGCGCAAGCGGCCCGCGACGCCCGCCCGGCGCGGGCCCGATCATGACCGATCGGCGCGGGGCGGCGCGGAAGTGTACCGAGCGCTACTTCGCCCGAACCGCCGTGGCGCGCTTGTGGTCCGCAGAATGGGCGGCGGGAAAGACGCTCAGGATCAGCACGAGCGTGGCGAAGAAGACGGCGAGGAGTGAGCGGACCTTCATGTCGGTTCCAGAAACGTTGCCGCGTGTAGCTGAATCCTAATATCGATGGGGCGCCCGGCTGCTTGAAGCAGATCCGCTCCTGTGCAACGGGCCTGTGACGATGTTCACACGACGCTCAGCCCCGCCGATGCGGGGTCGATCACCGAGGCTCCGCGCCTGAGAGCTGCCGCGCGCTAGGCTCCGAGGTCGTGGCGATAGACCAGAAACCCGGATCTCTGCGCCACGCGGTCGTAAAGGCGCATGGCCACGGCATTGGTCTCTTGGGTGTGCCAGTAGACCCGTGCGGATCCCGCCTGGCGGGCGTGCTCATAAACGGCCGCGATCAGCGCCCGTGCCACGCCCTGGCCGCGCGCCTCCGGGATCGTGAAGAGATCTTGCAGGTAGCACACCGGTGCGAGGTGAATCGTACTGCGGTGATACAGGATATGGGCGAGTCCGAGGAGCTGGCGGTCACGCTCGGCCACGAGCGCCTGCATGGGTTCGGCCGGGTCGAAAAACCGCGACCAGGTGCTCAGCAGTACTTCTTCAGCGAGCCGGGTCGTACCTGAGCGGCCGTAGAAAGTGTTGTAGCCCTCGAAGAGCGCACGCCAGACTGCGAAGTCATCGCGACGCAGGGCGCGGACCGAGATCGGGGTCGTCATGGGCAGAACCGGAGGCTTTCGCTGCGGAAATCTTATCCGAAGGGTGCCCCCGCGGGCAGGTGGCGCGCTTGGGGGATGCCCGATGCTCTCAGATCACCCAGTGGATGCCCGCTGCCGGCCGAGGAGCCTGCAAGCCAGCCGCGATCGGTCTCGGGCGAACCCCGGACGAACAGGCAGGTGCCGCGGCTGCCTTCTCCTGAAGCGCCGTTGCGCGCCTCAGCGTGCGAGCTGGACGGCCTCGGTCGCCAACGAGGCTTCGTGGCCCACCGCTTCACCGGGATGAGTGAACGCGGGGCAAGGTACGCGTGCGTGCTCGAGCCCAGTTCCATGCTGAGCGAGCAGGCATCCGGCACCTTGCAACTGAGGCTCGTACCCGCTCTCCAGGAGCCGATCCAGGCGCTCATAACTGGCCTCGATGCCGGGAACGAGTCCGCTGGCCAGCATTGCCAACCGGGCTTGCGGATTCTTAAACGTGAGCGTGCGGGTCATGCGGGCTCCGTCTGCGCTCGGATCAAACAGCGTATGAACGCAGACTTCCGCAGTGGGTTGTGGCAGGCAGAACTGTTCCACGTGGACGATCTTGCGGTGGGGCACGAGTGCCTTGTATTCCCCGGCAAGCAGCAGGCGTTGGCCATGCGCGTCGCTCCACAGAATGGTGATCTGTCCGCCTATCCGGGAATCACTCACGCAGAAGTTCATTTTCCATCGGCCTTGCCCGGGCAGCCATAACCTCAGGCAGCTCTCGGTGAGGTGTGCTCGATACAAGAGCTCCGGCGCGCAGTGGAAGGCCCGCACAAACACCAGCTCGGTTTCACCGTGTGATTTCACATGACTCCTTGAGCGGGCCACTCAGTTTGCAAGGACGGCTCCGCAGCGCGTGAACAGCAGCGGAACACGCAGGCCAGGTTCGTGCCGACCTCGATCAGGGCTCCACGCTGCCTGGGCAGGTGCGCAGGTTGCGGTGAGCAGGTCCACGCGCACGGTCCCGACACAGCGTCCTTGCCGTGCCGGAAAGCGGGTACAGGGGCGCGGGCGCGCCGCCCGAGCGATGTGCACGGGGCCGGAGAATGTGTGTGTCGTACCTTCATTCGACCTCGTGACGCGCGGGCCGAGCGCTGACCAATGCGAGCGCAGTATTCCGCTCCAATTCGGATCCGGCGGCGGCAAACCAATCAACGCCGTGGCGATCGGCCAGGCCCCATAAGAAGAAGAAAAGCTTTCCCAGGTCGCTCGGGAGCTGCTGCGGATGATGAACGCTTTGGTGCGCGACGCGCGCGGCGATCACCTGTTTAATCTCCCCGAGCGTCGCGCAAGCGAACCGCTGGACGCCTAGTTCCATTGCTGTAACCCCAAGCCGACCTGATTGGTCAAGGTTCGCCGCAAGCGTCCGGCGGGTGCATGTGTACGCCGGCCATCCTGCTGGCAATTGCTGACCGGGAATCCCGCATGTGTAATCTGGCCAGGTTGGTGGCAATCCGTCACCAGTACGTCAGACTGCCGCCCTGGGAACCGCGTCAACGTCAGGAGCCATCAGGATTTGATAAATTCGCAACAGAGTCCGGGAGGGGAAAAGTTGGTCGTAAGTGGCGCTCCGCTGGGCAAGTACCCCAGTTTCATGGCCGATACACCCGATGAGCTGTGTGCGGCCGTCGAGTCGGTGCTGCATGCACGGTGCCTGGAGCCGGTGAATGCAGCGGTCGTTCGCGCGCGCGCGAACAGATACTCCCTCCCTTCCACCGAATTGTGGTTCTGCTCCTACGGCACGCCGATGACGTTGCGATTTTCGGAAGGCGATTTCATTCGCGTGCAATTTAGGCACGCTGGTACCGGTTACACGTACCTGAACCAGGAGCCGCAGGCAATCACCCCGGACCTCGCCTGCGTGACCGATGCGAGCGCCGTCATACACTTTCCAGCGGACTTCGAGCAGGTGGTATGGCGCATCCCGAAGCAGGTAATCGCGAGCACGCTCACCGCGCTGACCGGAGCTCGGGCGGCCGCCCCATCCTTAGATCCAAGGCTGGCTCTCGACACACCGCAGGGGCGCTTACTGCTGCATACGCTCAGAGCGACCCTTGCAGCCGTTGATATCACGCGGGCGACCTTCTCGACGACTTTGTTGGCCGAGCTCGAGCAGGCACTGCTGGTCGCATTCCTGAACGGCGGGCAATGTGACAGGCTCTTGGCTGAGCCGCACGTGGCCGCGGCTTCCCGGCAGCTGCGTCGCGCCGAAGAATACATCGACGCGAATTGGAACAGTCCGATCCTTCTCGAGGATCTTGCCGCTGTAGCGGGTGTAAGCATCCGCAGCCTCAATCGCGCCTTTCGTGCCGGCCGCAAGTGCTCCCCAATGGAATTCGTGCGGCAGCGTCGCTTGCAGCGCGCGCGTGACTCGTTGCTTCGGGAACCGGGCCTTTCGATCACCGAAGTTGCGCTTGCGTGCGGCTTCGCTGATGCGAGCCATTTCAGCAAGGCGTATTCGCGCGCCTTCGGTGTGAGTCCGCGCTCTAGCCGGAAGTTGTCGCCGGGCGCCTAGCCCTAGCGCCAGCGATCTGACTCAGGCGCAGCATCGCATGGGCCGGTGTCGTTGCCTGAAGTGGGCGCGCCCCCACCGTTCAGACCGGTACGCTTTCATCCGTGCCAGCCACGGGCAGCGCAACCCAGATACTCGCGCCCTGGTCGGGATTGTTCGTGGCGTAGACGCGACCGCCATGCGCGCCGATCAAAGTAGCGGTTCGGCGAATGGCGCGCAGTCTCGGTACCCGGAATGGGGATCAGAGGCGCTCGATCACGGACGCCAACAATGAGCCCAAGTTAAACGTTTGCCACACGTACGGTCCGAGAACGAGCAGCCGGGCGCAAACGAAAAGAACAGCACCAGCCGCCAACATAGTGCCTTCGATACGCTCAAGTCTGCCAATGGTCGTCCATATGTATCCGAGCGTCTTGGAGATTACCCAGATTACAAACAGACATACCAGCACGAGCGTGGAGATCAAAAACGCGCCGCCCTCCCCGAGTATCATCAGAAGCAATATGTTTATAAAACTAAGCCTGAAGCTGTAAGCGAGCCAATGGCTCGGGTCCGGCCCACCGAGCCACGCGGCAAGTTTGAGCGCGCCGGGTGGTCCGCTGCCCCGAAAGCCGAGAATGAAAGCGACGGGAAGGGCCACGATCCAACTCAGGATTGACACTAAGCCTGCAAGTCCGAGAAATCCCGCCACTATTCCTGAGGCTTTCTTATCGCGGCGCCAAAACAAGATGAGCTTCAGTGACGGTCTTGGAGCACTAAGCAAATGCGCGGACAGCCGGGCCATGTTGTCCCGACCATATAAGTCAGGGGTCACCATGAGGAAGGCGACTAGATCAAGAAAGTTCGAGAGCGTCTCGCGGTTCATGGACGACGTTAGCTGGGATCTGAGCCAAACGCATACTCATAAGTGCAGGAGGCGCGCCGGGCCTTGCAGCGCGCGCGCGGTCACGGATAGCGCAAGAACCAGAAACCGCCAAAAGTCACGCGACTGAACGCTTAGGCGCAAACTGGAAATAAGCGAAACCGAGAGCAAACAGCGCGTAGATCAACACCGTGGACCAGCCGAGAGCATTGGCGACACCCTGCATCTGCGCTTCCAGGGCAACGATGAAACCTATGAAATCGGCCACTAGTCCAGCCACTACGATGGCACGACGAGCGAGTGGATCGACAACGTTACGCGCGAACCATACGAGCAGGCCGACGTTGAGAAGTGCGGAGCCAAAAAAGCGCGACATGAAGATCGTGTACCGATCCGCGGTGATCCCGTATTGCGCTAGCAGCTGAGCCGGTGCCAGGACGAACGCGATTCCGAAGAGACTTGCGACGACGCCTACGATGGCGAGGAGCGTACTTAGTTTCACGGCGATCTCCCCTATTCTGTTTCTTGTTGACGGTGCGGTGTCCTACCCCTTCGCAAGACTTGAGCGTTGTGAATGCGCTAAGTCTTTGATTGCACTTGGTCGGGGTGACAGGATTCGAACCTGCGACATCTACGTCCCAAACGTAGCGCTCTACCAGCCTGAGCTACACCCCGCCGCGGGACGCGATTCTACGCTAGGTGGCCGCCCCCTCAAAAAATTCGGGCGGCCCAAACCGGGCCGCCCGCGAGGAGAGCAATCCTGCGTCTGGGTCAGAGATCGTGGCCGGAGAAGTCGAACAGGTCGAACAGGTCACTGATCGCCGGCGTATTGAGCGGCACGTAGGGGTTCGACTCTGCCACCACCGGATTCGGGAAATTGTCCCGGCTGCGGCGGGTAACGGGCGCGAGTCCCCAGTTGCGCTCGATGAATTTCAGGATCGAGACGTGATCGCTGTAGTCGTGAGAGATGTGCCCCGCCTTGGTATAGGGTGATACCACGATGAGCGGGATGCGCGTGCCGTCGCCGAAGTAATCAAGCGGCTGCACGTATCCGGAATCGTAGTAGCCGCCACCTTCATCGAAGGTGATGAGGATGGCGGTGTCCTTCCACAGCCGCGGGTTCTTGCGTACCTCATCCACGATCTTCTTGGTGAAGCCCTCGAACAGATTCAGCTTGGAGGATGCCGGGTGGCCGTCCACCAGGCCGCTCGGCTTCACGAATGACACTGCCGGCAGGGTGCCGTTGCGGATGTCGTCGTAGAGGTTGGCGGTGTCCTGGATGTGCGCCGTGCGGATGGCTGCATTTGCCATGATCGAGGTGTCGTACTGGAACGGATTGCAGATGTTGCAG
The DNA here is from genome assembly GCA_963825385.1 of uncultured Pseudomonadota bacterium. GTDB lineage: Bacteria > Pseudomonadota > Gammaproteobacteria > Steroidobacterales > Steroidobacteraceae > 13-2-20CM-66-19. Next base: position 137,577 of record CAWGSX010000004.1, read on the forward strand.
TACTCGTCGGTCTGCTTGCCGATCGCGCCATAGTTCAGCTGATACGGGTCCGGCACGTAGTTGTTCCACTGATCGCCGTAGTACTTCCAGGAGATGCGCGCCTCCAGCAGGCTGTCGCCGATGCTGCGCACCGTGGAGGGCGGGATCGTGAACACGGTGTTATTGGAGTTGGTGTCCGTGTAGGCATTGTTGCCGTTGCCGAAGTAGCCCGGGTTGTAATTGTTGAGCAGGTAGTAATGACCGGCCTCGCAGCGCGGGTTGATTGGCCGTGGCAACGAGTGCAGGTACGCGACAATCGGCGCCACGCCCGGCTGGGTCTCATCGGCGCAGTTGGTGTAGGAGCCGCCGCCGTACGAGGACGAGCCGAACGAGCCGCCGCCGTAGCCATCCTGGCTGTACCAGTTGTTGGTGCCTGTGTCCGGATTCGGGTTCTCCACCTCATCCACGATGCCCTGGTTGGCGGTGCCCGTGGCCACTTCGGTGTTGTGCGGTGGCGCGGCCGGATGACCGGCGCCGTCGCTGAACCAGATCGCATCGCCGTGGCCGAGCATGATGTGGTTGGCACCGGTGCCGCCATTGACCGACTGATGGAAGTTGTCGCTCATGGCGTAATTGTCGGCGAGGTTCTTGAAGTAGGGCGCATCGCCGTTTTGTACGTTATAGAAGCCAAGGGCGGTCGAGCCCTCGCCGGTTGTCTTCAGATTCGGACCGTACTCGGTGCTGAAGTTCGCCGGCTGGGGTATGCCGTTGGCTCCGGCGCCGACGGTGACTTCGACCCACGAAAACAGCGACGCATCACAGCCGGACGGGATCTTCGCGCTCGCGTGCTTGAGGCTGCAATCGAGCTGCTGCCACATCTGGTAGAAGCGGTGCACGGGGCTCGCGGCGTAGGAGTTGTAGGTGAACGTGTCGCCGTTGGTGAGCTGGAACGGCCCGGGCGCCAACGCGTTCACGTTGCTGATGCGCTGATCAGGTGTCTTGGAGGTCTGACCGGTGCCCCCAGTCACGAGGAAGCCGTAGTAGTCCTCGGCCAGGCCGTTCTCCGACTGGCGTGCCAGTGTCAGGCTGTCATCGGGAACGTAAGAGTCCTGTGGTCCGCCCACCAGAGGTGCCGGCAGCACGCCGTTGGGAAAGGTCGACTTCGGCGGATCAAGGAGAAAGGCGTCGCCGCCCGGATCGGAGGCCGCCTGCTGCGCAGCGCGTGAGAAGTTCGTCCCGGGGCTGCCATCGGCCTTGATGATGTTCTCGGAGAGCAGGTTCCATACCGACTCACCTTTTCTGGGTACGTAGGTCGCGAAGACATGGTCGAAGCTGCGGTTCTCGCCGATGATGACGATCACGTGCTTGATGGGCGATGCAGTGCGCGCATCGGGGCTTGCCGCCGCGGCGGTGGCCGCAAACGTCGGCCCTACTGCCAGCTGTGCAAGTGCGACTGCGCCGAGTGCGAGACGAACGCCGTCCGCGACGCGCCCTGAGAGCGTCTTGAGTCTCATGCGATTTCTCCCTGAACTGCCCGCGCTTCGGGCGCGATCGTTTTACGTGCGCTGTGTTGCATCGAGGTGATCGAATCGTGACGCGGCGACGTCAGCGCGAGCCGGAGGCTGGCGGTTCAGTGGCGGGATCGCGCGGCTCGACGCGGATCAGACCCATCATGCCGCCGTCCTCGTGCTCGAGCAGGTGGCAGTGATAGACAAAGGTGCCGATGCTGTCCGGATCACGGAAATCCATGCGCAAGCGCACGCTCGGATACTGCAGCGTGCGGCCGTTGAAGTAGGGCACGTTCACCGTGTCGCGCAGGTACGGCTCCTGCACCGGCGTTCCCGACCAGTCCAGCAGCAAAAAATGAATCTGATGGATGTGAAAGGCGTGCAGCTCGCTGGAGCGGTTCTCGATGATCCAGTCTTCCACATCCCCCTGATGCACGATGATGTTCGGCACGTCCGAGCTCGGATCGAAGGCCTTGGGCTGCTGTCCCTCGACGGTGATGAAGAAGGTGGTCGCGCTGTTGGGATTTTTCGGGTCGGCGAGTTCCTCGGAGAAGTACAGCCGGCGCACGCGCACCGGCTGAACGCTGCCCAGCCACGGCTGCTTGGGCGGCGGCAGCGGTGTGAGTGCGGCCGGGAGGTATGCCGGTGCCCCTGCGGCCTGCGCCTGCGCGAGCACCGACAGCAGTGCCCGGTTCGGGTCGTTTTCCCCGCCCTGGCCTGTGTCTACGGTGCGCGTGACCAGGAGTGCCGGTGCGCCTTCCGCCGGCGTCGTCACCAGGAACTCTGCGCGGCCGCCGGGCGGAATGCCGATGTGCTCGAGCCACTGCACGGACGCGGCGCGTTGCCCGGCTGAGTTGATCGGCACGCCGTCGAGGGCGACGACGCCGAGCGGCTGGGGGGCGCGGCCAACGAGCAGCGCGAGGTTCAGATAGGTGACCGCCGAGGCATTGAGCACGCGCCACAGCTCGCGCTGCGCGGGGCGTACGCGCAGGCGTGCGGGCGGGTAGTCCGGATACGGCACCGGCACGAAGTTCACCGACAGGTCCTTCGCCGGCTTGCCGAAGCCCGTGCCGTTGTTGGCGGCATCGCCATCGCGGTCGATGAGCATCTTCGGTACCACCGGCTCGGACTTGGCTGGCGGAGCGTCGGGGTGAAGAAGGTCCTGGTCGCGGATGACGAGCACACGCTCGGGCAGGCCCGCCAACTGAGGCTCGGCGCGCTCGATGCCTTCGACGATGAGGGCCCCGGAGGCGCCTCCGAGAACCTCGCGCGAGCTGAAGCCGTGAATATGCGGGTGATACCAGTACAGCCCCGGCGGCTCACCGTCCGGGATGCGGAAGCGGTACTCAAACGGTGCAGCGCCGGGCGCGATGGAGGTCTTGACCACCTCATCGGCGTGACACCGCGGCGGCACGGTGAGGCCGTGAAAGTGGAGATTGGTCGCGGCCGGGCTCATGAGAGCGCTGTGGCAGGGATCGTCGGCGGAGGCACCATGCGCGTGGTGCTCCTCCGGCTTTGCTCCCTCAAGCTCGTTGTGCAGCGTCAGGATCAGCAGATCCCCGGGCTGCACACGCAGCGTCGGCGAGGTCGTACCGTCGGCGAGCTCGTAGCAGTACCTGGGCGACTTCGCTGTGCGGGTGCTGCGGGCGAAGAGATCGAGACGCAACTCCCCGTTATGGCTGCGCAGGTCAACGGGCTGGGTGAGCTCGGCGCCCGGGGCGGGGCGGGGACACAGCGCGGCCGGTGCGGCTGCGGCCTCTCGCCACGCCGACAGGAGCAGCACCGCCGCGGACAGCGCGCGAATCACTGCCTAAGACAAGCCCGGAGCCGACGGTCGCGCTTACTGGATGACCAGCAGCTCGCGCGCCAGCACCATGCGCAGCTGCTCGAGCTCCTGGACACGCTGCGCTGCTTTGCGCACGGCACGTACGTCCGTGAGTGCGGCACTACGCAGGCGCCCGTACTCGGCTCGCGCACTCTCGAGCGCCGCGAGCGTCGTGCGCCAGCGGGCAGTCAGCACCTGTCTTCCGGCGAGCGTCAATGCGGCTCTCCAGCGGCTGAAGGCGGGAAGCTGAAACATGGCGGCATCCTCATGCACACGCGGGGCATGCTGCCGCAGGCGTGTGACAAGGCGCCTTCAGACGCTTTACAGCCATATTGCGCCGCGGAATCACCCCTGGGGCTGCCCCGGCAGTCAAAGCCTTGACAATGACAGCCTAGGCAACTATTATCTCTCGCGATCCTGATGAGGGGCACGCATTCTCCCCAAGGGGAGATGCCAAGGAGTCTTACCGTGAGTGACATTTACGACCTCGCGACCTATCAGCCGAAGAAGAGTGTGGGTGCGCTGCTAAGTCGCGTGCGCGTGGAGATGCTGGCGGCACTAGATGATGAGCTGGCGGCGGATCGCCGTCTCGCTCCGCTCGAGCTGAGCGCAGCGCAGTTCATCGTCATCGCGAACCTCGCCGGGACGGACGAGCCGAAATCGGCCTCAGACCTGTGCAAGGGTATCTCCTATGACGCCGGTGCCATGACGCGGATGCTCGACCGGTTGGAGAGCAAGGGTCTCATTCGGCGCAACCGCAGCCCCCACGACCGGAGGCTGATGCATCTGGAGCTGACGGATGAGGGGCGGGCGGCCTACCCGCGTATGCGTGAGATATCGATGGCGGTGGCGAACCGCTTCCTGCGCGGCTTCACCAAGACAGAGGCGCGCCAGCTCGAGAGCATGCTAAGTCGCATGCTCGAGAACGCCCAGGGCAGCGCGCAGCGGGCGAGCGCCTGAGGCGGACGGTTTTTTTTCCATAGTTTCTTGCCTAGGCATTATTCGCCACGGCAGACACAGGGACTCAGGTTGAAGGACGAACCATGACCACGCAGAACGCAAAGACCACTTCCCAGAGCGCGCGGCGCTGGCGTTTGCTGGGCGGCCTCTTGGGCGCGGTGCTCCTGGTCACGCTGGGGTACACGCTCTACTGGGCCCAGGTTCTGCGGTATCACCAGACCACGGACGATGCCTACGTGAACGGCAACGTCGTGCAGATCACCCCGCAGATCTCCGGGACCGTGGTGTCCATCGGCGCGGACGACACCCAGTTCGTCAAGGCCGGGCAGCCTCTGGTGCGCCTGGACCAGTCCGATGCCAAGGTGGCGCTCGACCAGGCCGAGGCGGAGCTTGCGCGCACCGTGCGTGACGTACGCAACCTCTTCGCCACCACCTCACAGCTGGAGGCGACCGTACAGGTGCGCCAGACCGAACTCGCCGCGGCGCAGAGCGATCTCGACCGCCGGCAGCATCTGGGAAGCTCCGGCGCGGTCTCCGGTGAGGAGCTGCGCCACTCTGTGGATGCGGTAAAGGCGGCACAGGCGAATCTGCTTGCCGCCCAGCAGCAACTCGCCGCCACCAAGGCGCGCGTCGACAATACGACCCTCGAGGATCATCCGCAGGTGCGCGACGCCGCCGCTGCAGTGCGCAATGCCTATCTGACGCTGTCGCGTACCGAGCTGCCGGCGCCGGTCTCGGGCTTCGTGGCGCGGCGTAATGTGCAGCTCGGCCAGCGGGTCGGTCCCGGTGCGCCACTCATGGCGGTCGTGCCGCTGGATCAGGTGTGGGTCGATGCCAACTTCAAGGAGCCGCAGCTCGCGCGCATGCGGGTCGGCCAGCCGGTGACCCTGACCGCCGATCTCTACGGGGGCCATGTGGTGTACCACGGCAAGGTCGCCGGGTTCGGCGCCGGCACCGGCGCGGCTTTCTCACTGCTGCCGGCACAGAATGCCACCGGCAACTGGATCAAGATCGTGCAGCGCGTGCCGGTGCGCGTCGCCCTCGATCCGCGTGAGCTCGCGACCCACCCGCTGCAGATCGGGCTGTCGATGAAGGCCGACGTGGATGTGCGGCACGGCAATGACGGTGAGCGGCTGCCGCAGCTTGCCAGTCAGGATGCGGCCTGGTCGACCGAGGTCTTTGGCAGCGGCGACCGTCTCGCCGACGAGCGGGTGCACACCATCATCGCCGAGAACCAGAGCGCTGCGGTGCGGGCGGCCGCGAACCCCGTGGCGCCGGCTGCGGGACTCCTGGCCGCCAACGCGCATCTGCTCGCCCCAGGCAAGCACCTGCATTGAGATTTGCGCGACGGGGAGCCGATCCGTGGCCGATACCGATGCTGACAGACCGATGCCGGGGGGCGCTGCGGGGGCAGCGCCCCCGGCGGCACCACTGAGCGGGGCGCCGGCGGCACAGCCGCCTCTGAGTGGTGCGTCGCTCGCCATCGGCACGATCGCGCTGTCGCTCGCGACCTTCATGAATGTGCTCGATACCTCGATCGCCAACGTGTCGATTCCGGCGATCGCGGGCGATCTGGGGGTCTCGCCCGATCAGGGCACCTGGGTCATCACTTCCTTCGGCGTGGCCAATGCGATCTCGCTGCCCCTCACCGGCTGGCTGACGCGCCGCTTTGGTCAGGTGCGCCTGTTCACCGCCTCGGTCATCCTGTTTGTCATTGCCTCGTTCCTGTGCGCGCTGGCACCGACGCTGTCGGCGCTGATTCTCTTCCGCGTCATTCAAGGCGCGGTCGCCGGCCCGATGATCCCCTTGTCCCAGTCGCTGCTCTTGGCGAGTTATCCGAAAAACCGCGCAGGATCGGCGCTGGCCATGTGGTCGATCACGACGCTGGTGGCTCCCGTGGTCGGCCCGCTGCTCGGTGGCTGGATCACCGACAACATCTCCTGGCCGTGGATCTTCTATATCAACGTACCGGTGGGGATCGGCGCGGCCTTCTTTACCTGGATGATCTTCCACAAGCGCGAGACGCCGACCGCTAAGGTGCCGGTGGACACGGTCGGGCTCGGGCTCCTGGTGCTGTGGGTCGGCGCGCTCCAGATCATGTTGGACAAGGGTAAGGACCTCGACTGGTTTAACTCCTCGCAGATCGTGGCGCTGCTTTGCGTCTCGGTCGTGTCGTTCGTGGTATTCCTGATCTGGGAGCTGACTGAGGACCACCCGATCGTCGATCTGTCGCTGTTCAAGCGCCGCAACTTCACCGTGGCGACGCTCGCTTTGCTTTCTGCCTACGGCCTGTACTTCGGCAACGTCGTGCTCCTGCCGCTGTGGCTGCAGCAGTACATGGGGTACACCGCGACGCTTGCGGGTCTGGTGCTTGCTCCCGTGGGGTTGCTGGCGATCGCGCTCACGCCTTTCGTCGGGCGCTTCTCTGACCGCTTCGATCCGCGCGTACTGGTCACGATATCCTTCGCGGTCTTTGCGCTGGTGCTGTTCATGCGTGCGCATTTCAATACCGACGCGACCATCGGCACGCTGCTCGTCCCCACCGTGATCCAGGGCGCAGGGATGGCGGCCTTCTTCATTCCACTGATGTCTATCACCCTCTCCGGGCTGCCACCCGAGCGCATCCCCGCCGCTTCGGGCCTGTCCAATTTCGCACGCATCACGGCCGGCTCCTTCGGCACCTCGATCACCACGACCCTGTGGGACCGCCGCGCGACGCTCCACCACGCGCAGCTGGTCGAGCGGCTGGATCCGTCTAACCCCGTGACCTCACAGGCCCTGGGTACCCTGCACTCCGGCGGCATGGGTACGGATCAGAGCTACGAGCTCCTCAACCGGCTGGTCGACTCGCAGGCGTTCATGCTCTCGGCCAACGACATCTTCTACGTCTCGGGAATCCTGTTCGTGCTGCTGATCGGGCTGGTGTGGCTGGCGCACCCGTTGCGCGGCGGTGGCGGCGGTGCCGCCTCGGCCTCGGGTGCTCACTAGCCCCTTTAGCGTGCTTCGCGCAGCAGGCGCGGCGGCACAAAAGCAATCAGCTCTGCGCGCCCGGCGCGCACGCTTCCGGCAAAGCGCACCAGCGCCATACCCGCCTTGCGGAAGCGAAAGGGACCCGGCGCGTCTGCGCCCAGGCACACGCCCAAAAGCCGACCGAGGTCGGGCTCGTGCCCCACCACCGCCACGCGGGCGCTTTGAAGCTGCTGCAGACGGGTGAGGAGCGGTGCCGCACCGGCCCCGGGGGCGAGCTCCGGGCACAGAACCGCACGCGGCCAGCCGGCGGCCTCGTGCAGGATGTCGGCGCTCTGGCGCGCGCGCAGCAGCGGGCTGCAGAGAACACGCAGCGGGCGTTTGAAGAGCCGGCGTGCGCCGGCGGCCGCCCGGCGCGCCCGGGCAGCCCCTTCCGAGGTCAGCGGGCGTGCGTCGTCGTCGGGCCAGCGCCGTGGGTCACGTTCGTGGGCGACCGCGTGGCGGATGAGCAGCAGCTCCACCTCGGCGACCCTCCGGGCGCGCTCAGTGCCGCAGCGAGCGCGGCTCTCCCGCTGCCTGCAGCGCATCCTTGGACGGGGAGGGCGAAGGGGGCTCGGGCGCATCGGCCAGCTGCGCCTGGGCGGCGGCCTCGCCCAGCGCTAGCATGCGCGCACGCAGCGCTTTCCAGCGCTTGCCGCTGACGCGCCGCCAGGCTCGGCGCAGCACCTTGCGCGCCTCCGCGGTCGTGCGCAGATGATGCTCGGCGAGGCGGCCCATGAGAAAGAGGGTCTCGGACGGCAGTTGCGCGCCCTCCGCGGCGAGTGCCGCGAGGCGGCTCTTGGTCACATCCGCGTCCTGATGCGCACCGAGTGCGTCCTGCAGCTGGCGCAGCGCCCGCAGCTCCTCCTCCAGTGGCTTGCCGAAAAGGCCGCTGCCGCACTCCAGGGCGTAACGCAGCTGCTTCGCGCGCCGCCGCACCAGATGATAGTCATCCATCGAGGAATGCGAGTCGATGCGGCGCACCGCCTTCCGCAGCTTGCGATAGCGTGCCTGGATGCGCTCAGGCATCACGCTCACCGCGCGGGGCGCCTGCTGGGCAGTCTCGGCGGTGCAGTCCGCGCTGGCGAGGTTCAAGGTCTCAAGCCAGCGCCGCGTGGCTTCGGAGTCCAGCATGGCGAGCATGCGCACCCCCGCGCTGCTGCGCTCGCTGCGCAGCAGCGCGGCAAGCGGCTCGGCCGCCGCGCGCTCCTTGGAGGGCAGCTTCTCGCAGTACTTGTGCAGATCCGCCAGCTGCACGTCGAAATCCCGCGCGGTGCCGAGCGCGCGCAAAACGCCCTTGGCGCTGCGCCTCGCGACCGACAGGCGTGGCGGAAGCTGATGCTTGAATACCCCGAGCGTTGCCTCGACCCGGCGGGCGGCGACGCGCAGCTGATGCAACTCCTCCGGATCGCTCCCGAGCCTTGCGCCCGGCTCATGGTGCATCCAGGTCTTGAGGTGCTCGCGCAGCTGGCTGAGCGCAAGCTGCTGGGCGGCGGGACCGGGCATCGCCTCGATCGTGGCGGGTTCGGCGCCGACGCCAATCTCGGCCCCTGCGCTTTCGGCGGGCTTCATTCGATATCCTGCAAGGCGGGGATCCCTTGTGCCAGTGTAACAAAGGCGCCATGTTCTCAAGGTCTTAGCTGCCCTGGGTTCGGCCGCGCAACGGAGAAATTGACGCTGGTTAAGCCACTTACGTATGATTCGCGCCCCCCGTGCGGCGGGGCCGGCTAGGGGCGCTTTGCAGTCGTGCCCGTAGCTCAGGCGGATAGAGCATCGGCCTTCTAAGCCGAGGGTCGCAGGTTCGAGTCCTGCCGGGCACGCCAGCCGCGCACAAGGGGATGGACGGTGGACGTAGCTCAGTTGGTAGAGCCCCGGGTTGTGATCCCGGTTGTCGTGGGTTCGAGTCCCATCGTCCACCCCAGATTTTATCCGGGCCGTTAGCTCAGCTGGTAGAGCAGGAGACTCTTAATCTCTTGGTCGTAGGTTCGATCCCTACACGGCCCACCAATTTCTCGCCTTTAGTCAAATTACAAGCCTGTAGCCGCTCATGGGGTTGCGGCTATCCCCGACAGCCAGGAGCTCAATGGTCGACGGGATGACCGAAAGGACCTCGTTGTGTGCTACGGCGAGGTCGAACGTCCAAGCGATTAGGAATCTCATGCACTCGGCCGACAGGCCCGGCGCAAGAGGGGCCGACAGTTCAACCCCTGAACGATGATTGAGAACGCCACCACAGCAAACGTTACGACAACGATCGGATGGCGCCAGGGATAGTTCTCCGGGATGTTTAGCACGAGGGCAAGCCCGAGCGCGCCGCGCAGGCCGCCCCAGACAAGCGCATGCTGCTGCAGGACACCGACGCGGTTGGCTCCTCGGGAGAACAAGGCACATACGGGGTAGACGGCGGTTGCGCGACCGACGAGCACCGCTATTACGGCGGCACTCGCAGTCCACCAAAAACCTCGGAAATCCTCGTGTCCCTCGGCAAGACCAATCAGTAGAAAGACAACAGAGTTCGCGAGGAAGGTGATGAACTCCCAGGTTGAGCGCACCGTGCGATCGCCAACCTCTGAGATGAGGCCCCAACGCGAGGCTAGATTTCCGAGCAGCATCCCCGTAGTGAGCGTGGCGAGAATTCCGGATCCGCCGAATTGCTCGGCGAGTAGGAATGATCCGTAGGCCGCAACCGTCGTCATTGCGACCTCGATCAGGTAATCATCAGTGCGTCCAACTATTGCGAGCACGACAGCCGCTACGATTGTTCCGGCTGCCAGGCCAAGCGCAAGCGTCGCCCAGAGTGTGAGGGCAACCGCTTTGTATGTCAGCGGTTCGCCGATGACGAAGCCGATCGCCATTGCGAAAAGAATCGCGACGCTCCCGTCATTGAGCAGGCTCTCAGCCTCGATTATCAGAGCCAGCCGCCCGCGGGCGCCGATCTCTCTGAGAGTGGCGAGAACGGTCACTGGGTCTGTGGCTGCCATCACGATGCCGAAGAGGACGGCTGCAGAGAGGGGCCAGTGGACCAGGACGGTCATCAACGCGCCTGTAGCGAGCGCGGACAGCAGCACGCCGACTGTGGCGAGTGTGACAACCAGTGCCAGATTGCGTCTGAGCGAATCCCAGCGCAGTTCAAACGCGGCCTGGAAGATCAGCGGGGGCAGGATGCCGGTGTAGACGAGCTCACGGCTCAAGGCAAGTGACGGATGCCAGGGCAGCAGTGCCAGTGCGATTCCGGCCAGGACCAGCCCGACACTGTACGGAACGTGTAAACGACGCGCGAACACTCCCACCACGCTGGCCACCAGGAGCAGAACCGTCCACGGTGCGATGCTACTTGTCACGAGGCGCTCCTCGGCTGGCGGCCCGACCAACACGAAGATCCTGTCCCCACGGCCGACTCCGTAGTAACACCCGTCGCGCATGGTAGCGGAGTCTGCAGGTCTTCAAGGCCGAGAGAACCAGACGGCATTGTGTGCGGCGTTTGTGCTTCCGTGAGAATTTGCCACAGCGGTCGTTGGGACCGAGCACTTCGTCACGAGAAGTTCTTGGGCCAATACGCTACAGTATGTAGCGAAACAGAGGCTTGGCTCATTGGTCCATATGAATTTCGCTCGAGGAAAGCCTGCCGCCATTCTGCTACTAGGCTTTCTGGGTTTGGGTTTGGCGCACGCAGATCCGGCCGCCTTTGACCTGGCTGGGCCTAGCATTGAGGTTGAGATCAGCCGCGGTGCGCGAAGTCTGCCGGCCTCGCAAGTGCCTAATCTCGCTGTGGGCGATCGGGTATCGCTAAAGGCCGACTTAGCGCCTGGTCAGTCGGCTCATTACCTCATGGTAGCGACATTTCTGCGTGGAGCGACCAATCCGCCGCCCGTCGAGTGGTTCTATCGATGCGAGACATGGACAAACAGGTGCTCCAAAGGGGGCCTGACTTTGACAGTGCCGCCGGGCGCGCAGCAATTATTGGTGTTCCTTGCGCCTCAGACAGGTGGTGACTTCAAGACCCTGATAAATGCGGTGCGGGGTAAACCGGGAGCGTTCGTCCGCACCTCGCAGGATCTCAACCAGGCAACATTGGACCGTTCGCGCCTGGAGGCCTATCTGACGGTGGTTCGGAGCCTCGGAGACACCGATCCGTCCCTACTCAAGGAGGCGGCACCACTACTGGCCCGAAGTCTGGCGATCAAGGTAGACGAGAAGTGCCTCGGAAAGATAGGGGTGCTGCAGGCTTCCTGCCTGGCCCAGGGGCGAGAATCTCTCATCCTGGACGACGGCCACGGCGCGTCTATTGCCCAGCAACTGACCTCAGGACCCGCGAGTGACTTAGCCATCGAAGCCAGCAACACCCCGCAGCTGAGATCCGGTTACTACGGGCCGTTCATCGGCTCGATATTCGATATCGCTAAAATACTGGATTCTCTTTATACCGCCCAGTATCAATACTTTCCCGCGCTCACGATCGCACAGGGTCGCCAACTCGCACTAATCCTAAACGCGCCACCCTCGTTTCACGACCCGAAATCGGTCCTGGTCGTGGCGCTGCCCGCGATCGAGGCGCCGCAGTTCCCACCGCTGCATGCAGTCAATCCGGAGCAGATTCTCTGCGCCAGGAAAGACCGGTTGGTGCTGCCCGTGGAGGGAGCTCCGCTGGTTTTCTCCACTGCATATGCGCATGACGTAGTGTTGCACTTCATCAACAAAGACGGGACAACACTCGACTTGCCGACGCGAGCGGACCCGGCACGCGGCGGCTTTATTGTGGAAGCAGGAGCTCTGGACTCTGTCGGCTCAACCGCTCCGGCCAGGGCCTCTTTACGCGGACAGTGGGGATTCGACGCGTTCGAGGGTCCAAGCTTTCAATTTGCCAATCCGGGCGGCCAAGAATGGAAGTTCGGTGCGGGGGACGCAGCGGGTTTGATTGTAGGCCGGCCGGACACAATTCACCTTCACGCGGATAATGTGGACTGTCTTGAGGAATTGTCCCTGATGAGTTCGACGGCGAAGCAGTGGAAGGTGGATTGGAAAAAGACGAGCAGCACTGAGGTCGAAGCCCAGCTTCCACTTCAGGAGGTGAATGCAGGAGACCTGACGCTTTCCATCAAGGAGTTTGGAGGTTCCAAGCCGCAGGAGCTTCTGGTGCACGCCTTTGCGGAAGCCGGCCACCTGGACCGCTTCATCATCCATGCGGGAGACAGCGACGGGGCTTTGCATGGCAATCGGCTTGACGAAGTGCAGAGCCTCTCGTTTCAGGATATGAAATTCTCCCCGGGGATGCTGTCGACCACTGACGGTCGCGACGAGCTCGCTCTGCTAAGCGACGGTAGTCGGCCCGTTCATGCCGTGAAGTCAGGTGAGGCGTCGAAGGCTGCGGTGATGCTGAAAGACGGGCGCACACTCACGGTGCCTGTGTTGGTCGACGCGCCGCGTCCGAGCGCCGTTCTAATTAGTAAGACCGTCCAGACATCGGACCCGGTGCGGGCAGACGACATACACCTATCCGACGAGAATGAGCTGCCGCTGGAAGCCGAGTTCGCTTTTTCCCTGCGTGCGCAGTCACCGGCTCTGTTCACGCGAGGAGACAAGGTGGAAGTGGCAACGACGGATGGCACCTTCTCCGTGGTGCTTGGCGTTGCGGCGGGGGACGTAGTGTTACAAAGTGCGAAGGTCGCCGTAGCGACTCTTAATCCGCAAAAGGCGTTTGGGGCCTCAGCATTTGGGCCGCTGCGGTTCAGACGCATCATCAACGGCGTGGCAGGGGATTGGAGCCCGCTGATCACATTGGTTCGTCTGCCGAATCTCACGGAAGTGGACTGCCCCCCAGACCCGGAGGGGGCTTGTTCATTGCGCGGCACCGACCTCTTTCTGCTCGATTCGATATCGCGCGATCCGGCATTCGCTCAATCCATACCCATTCCTGACGGATTTACCGAGCAGGCGGTTTTGGTCCCGCATCCGGTAGAGGGGCGTCTCTACATCAAGTTGCGTGACGACCCCTCCGTGGTCAGCACCGCGCTCTTGAGAGTTAAGACTCCGCAGCTTCCCGGCGTTGCGCAGGCCGCGTCGGCGACACCCGAACCTCCGCCGCCTGATGCCCCGCAACAGGCACCTGCTTCGAAGACTCAGGAGTCCTCTGGGATCGCGCCGCAGCGTGAGCCTCCAGCCCCTGCCGTCTCCGGCTCAGATGGCAGCGCACAAGTCCCCACCTCGAACATTCAGACCGGCGGATCGTTGAACCATGAGCAACCGTAGTCTCACAGGACGTGGACGACGGGCCGTCGATGGGTTCCGGAGTCAGTTGTCACACCGCGGTGCTCATGGTTTGCCGGGCGTTTGCCAGCGGCCGGTTGACCGACCGGGTCGGCCTCGCGATGATTCCATCGACCGGGAAGTTGTAGCGGCCGTCCTCGAGGCGCTGCGCAGTCACGGGTACCGGTCGGTCACAATCGAGGGCATCTCCCGCACGGTGCGGCGGGCGCGCACAAGTCTCTACCGCCGCTGGCCGAGCAAACGCCACCTCGTGACCTACGCGGTTCTTCAGGAGTTGGGCGATCGGCCGGCCGCGGATACCGGCGAACTGCGTCAGGATCTTAGGGCTGCGGTCGACACGCTCATGCGTGCATTTTCCGGGCCGCTTGGGCGCGCATTGGCGGGGCTCGTGGCTGACATGGCTGAAGACGTAGAACTCGCCGACACGCTACGCCGCGAGGTCCTCGCCACGCGACGCAAGTCGATGCGGGAGGCGTTTGCGCGCGCGGAAGCGCGTGGCGAAACACGCGGAGATCTAAACATCGAGTTGCTACTCGATATGTTGACCGGCCCGTTCTATTACCGCACGCTCTTCGGCCATGCTCCGCTCAGCAGTCGAATGGCCCGGGACGTTGTGGAGTATGTGCTGCGAATAGCACGACACAAAGATCCGCGACTCGTCTTGTGAAAGGCGCCGGCCGCAGAAGTCCGCTCGTTGCGCCCCAGCGCTCTTTGGCAGCGCCGATTCTGCGTTCTGGGGCCTACGCACACATCGCGGCCGAGTTGTCCCCTCGCAGGTCATCCAAAAATCCTTCACCAAAAGATCTCAAGCGATGAGTGCCACCGAGCGTTCCGTCAATCTGTTCGTCCTTTCGATCATCGCCGTCCTTGTCGGCGTAGTGACAGGATTTGGCGCGGTATTCTTTCGTGCCCTGATCGCAGTTGTTCACAACCTGTTCTTCTTGGGTCGCTTCTCGGCCGTCTATGACGCCAATGTCTACACGCCGCCTTCTCCTTGGGGTGCCCTGGTAATTCTGGTCCCAGTTATCGGCGGATTGGGAGTTGTTTTCCTAGTCAAGACGTTTGCGCCGGAGGCACGCGGACACGGCGTCCCGGAGGTCATGGATGCGATCTTCTATAGAGAAGGCCGCATTCGTCCGGTTGTCGCGGCGGTAAAGTCACTTGCCTCAGCTTTGTCGATTGGCAGCGGTTCGGCCGTCGGGCGCGAAGGTCCCATCATTCAGATTGGCGCGTCGTTAGGTTCGAGCATTGGCCAGGTCATTCGGCTCGAGGCGTGGCAGCGCATCACACTCGTCGCCGCGGGGGCGGGGGCGGGCATCGCTGCCACCTTCAACACCCCGATCGGAGGGGTAATTTTCGCCATCGAACTCATGATGCCGGAGGTCAGCACCCGCACATTCTTGCCGGTGGCGCTCGCGACCGGAACCGCGACGTTCGTCGGGCGGATTTTCTTTGGCCCGCGGCCAGCCTTTGACGTGCCTGCTCTTGGATCCCTGTCCGTTCACCCATCGGCGATCTACGTGCTGTTGCTGTACGCAGTCCTGGGCGTCATCGCGGGGATTGCGGCAGCCGGTTTCATCCGCGGCCTGCATCTCGCCGAGGACAAATTCGATCGGATCAAGAACCCCTACCTGCGTCATGCGATTGGGATGAGCATGGTGGGTACGATGATGTACGCGTTCCTTCGCTATAGCGGTCACTACCGGATTGAAGGCGTCGGCTACTCGACGATACAAGATGTCCTGCTGGGTGGGCTGGCGGCCGCTCCACTTCTGGCGCTCCTTGCGGTTGCGAAGCTTGTCGCGACATCGGTAAGCCTTGGATCGGGATCGTCAGGCGGGATCTTCTCGCCTTCTCTGTTCATGGGTGCGACGCTCGGTGGGGCGTTTGGTGCGGTCTGCCACTTGCTGTTCCCCTCCGCGGACATCAGCGTTCCAGCTTTCGCGATGGTCGGCATGGCCGCGATGGTCGGTGGTGGCACGGGCGCCGCGATGACGGCGGTCACTATGATCTTCGAGATGACGCTGGATTACGGCATCGTGATGCCGATGATCATCGCGGTTGCGATCAGTATCGGCTGCCGACGTGTTCTGTCTCGTGAAAACATCTATACGATCAAGCTTCTCGCGCGGCGACATTTCATTCCGAAAGCGCTGCACGCGAATATGTTTCTGGTGCGTCGCGCTGTTGATGTCATGGACCGGGACATTCTCGTTCTGCCGCACACCACGGCGTTCGACGATTTTCTGAGGTTACCAGAGCACGAGGGCCGAATGCGTCACGTCGTGGTCACGCGCGACGACAAGATTTCGGGCGTCCTGCGAGTCAATACTGCTCTGCGCCGTGGCCTTGAAGGCTCCTTCACCGGGCTGTCGCTTGGGGACGTCGCCAGCCCGAATTTCACCATTGCGCGCGGCGACGACATCATGTTCAACGTAATCGGTCGCATGTGGCGCAGGAAGGCGATCATGGCGATCGTTGTGGAAGCCGAGGAAAGGATCCCGCGCACCAAGAATATTGCGGGCCTGATCACCAAAGAGCATGTCGCCGACTCCGTAGCTGAAAGTATTAGACCCTACGCCGCATCGGACGCAATTCTGTAAGCACGGCGATTTCCGTGCCCGATGGCCGGCAGTCCACTCGCATAGCACCATCCGACGAATGAGCGCCCGACGCTTTGCGGCGCAGTAGTTCCGGCAGACACCGGTAAGGTCGAGCGTGAGCTCCGCGGTGCCCACCTTCGTTACGGGCGGTCGGTGAGGTCAGCACAAGTCGGGGTTTGTGATACGGTCCATGAGGGTCCGCGGATTGAGCATTCGTGAGACTTCAGTAGGCGCTACAGCACTCCCGTCGATAGCAAAGGAATCGCCCTCGAGAGCAAGCGTGAAAGATAAAGCCGGTCTATCGAATCTCGGGGTAGTCGTCGCGGTGCGTGGCAGCATCGTGGACATTCGCTTCGATGAGCGCCTACCGCCCATCTATTCGGTACTGCGCGCAGGCGCTGGAAAGGAAATCTTCATCGAGGTTCTGGCGCAGCAAGACCCGCATCACGTGCGCGGGGTTGCCTTGAACGCCACGCAGGGCTTGGCGCGGGGTATGGCGGTGGAGGACACCGGTGGACCGTTGCAAGCGCCGGTCGGCAACGCCGTTCTCTCTCGGATGTTCGACGTGTTCGGCAGCACTATAGACCGCGAAGCCGAATTGTCTGACGTGGAATGGCGTTCCGTTCACCGGGCTCCGCCGTCCTTGGCGCGACGGTCCACCAAGTCGGAGGTCTTTGAGACGGGCATCAAGATTATAGACGTGCTGGTGCCGCTGGAGCGCGGCGGCAAGGCTGGTCTTTTCGGCGGAGCGGGCGTTGGCAAGACAGTGCTGCTGACCGAGATGATCCACAACATGATCGGTCATCACGAAGGCGTGAGCATTTTTTGCGGAATTGGGGAACGATGTCGTGAAGGCGAGGAGTTGTATGCTGCGATGAAGGCAGCGGGCGTATTGCCGAATATGGTGATGGTCTTTGGTCAGATGAACGAGCCACCCGGCGCCCGGTTCCGCGTCGGGCACGCGGCACTCACGATGGCAGAGTACTTTCGCGACGACGAGCACCGCGACGTACTCCTTCTCATCGACAATATTTTCCGCTTCATCCAGGCCGGCATGGAAGTATCCGGCTTGATGGGCCAGATGCCATCGCGGCTTGGCTACCAGCCAACCATGGGGACGGAGCTCTCGGGGTTGGAAGAGCGCATCGCGAATACCGATACCGGTGCTATAACCTCCATCCAGGCGGTGTATGTCCCGGCCGACGATTTCACTGATCCGGCGGCCGTGCATACGTTCTCACATCTTTCCGCTTCCATCGTGCTCTCGCGCAAACGCGCGAGCGAAGGGCTTTTCCCGGCCATCGACCCGCTCCAATCCACATCCAAATTGGCAACGCTGGGCATCGTCGGTAAACGACACTATCACTTGGCGCAGGAGATTCGCCGGACCCTGGCCCAATACGCCGAACTCAAGGACATCATCGCCATGCTCGGCTTGGAGCAGCTTTCCGCTGAGGACCGCAACGTGGTTGGCCGCGCACGCCGGCTGGAACGGTTTCTCACGCAGCCCTTCTTTACGACCGAACAATTCACTGGCCTCAAAGGAAAGCTCGTTAGACTCGAGGACGCACTCGATGGCTGTGAACGCATACTGAACGACGAGTTCAAGGACTATCCGGAAAGCGCGCTCTATATGATCGGGAGCATTGGGGAGGCCAAAGCAACCGAGCCGCCGACAACCAAGTCAAGCCAAGGGCCACGCCCGGATCTAAGGGCGCCTCGGCCACGGCCTCAGGCCGCACCGGGTGCGCACCTAAATGCCACACCTCAATCTTGAGCGAGATTGAGATATGCCGGTAGCCACGATGAATCTCAGGATTCTCCTGCCATTCCAGATTTTTGCCACAAAAATTGGCGTTTCGCGGATTGTCGCCGAGACGCGGGAGGGCTCGTTTGGCTTCCTTCCACATCGATTGGACTGCGTCGCGGCGCTGGCGCCTGGAATTTTGACCTACGAGACCGCATCAGAGGGAGAAGTTTTTGTGGCTGTAGATGAGGGCGTGCTCATCAAGACCGGTGCGGACGTACTCGTATCTGTGCGCCGGGCACTGGGTGGGGCGGGCCTTGGCCGGTTACGCGAAGCCGTGGAGCGAGAGTTTCTGACTCTGGATGAGCAAGAGCGAAGCGTGCGCTCGGTCTTGGCGAAGATGGAAAGTGATCTCATCCGTCGTATGGCAAACCTCCACAATGACTAATGAACTGAAAGACCAACTCGCGAAGTCGCAGCTGGCGCTTACGCAGGAGGTGGGGGCAAAGGCGGCGCGCAAGCTCAAGGCGCGGCGTCACTCGGCGCAAGAGGTCTGGTTTGGGCTAGGAATGATGGGGCTGATCGGCTGGTCCGTAGTGATTCCGACGCTGGTCGGCGCGGCGCTCGGTATATGGCTGGACCGACATTATCCGGGCAAGCATGGTTGGACGCTGGCGCTGTTGGCTGCCGGGCTCGCAATCGGCTGCTTCAATGCGTGGCGTTGGGTGGCTAAGGAAGGCAAGGAGATCCGCGAAGAACAGGAGCGGGAAGATGATTGAAGTCGCACACCTTGCGTTGGCGTTCGCTGCAGGAGCGGCGCTCGGCGTGATTTTCTTTGCCGGTCTTTGGTGGACGGTACGGAGGGGTGTTTCGTCCCAACGGCCGGAGCTTTGGTTCTTTGGCAGCATGCTGCTGCGAACTGCCGTTACCCTCGCGGGTTTCTATTTTGTCGGGCGCGAGCATTGGGAGCGGTGGCTGCTATGTCTATTGGGTTTCATCCTGGGGCGCGTAGTCGTGACATGGCGAACCCGCTTTCCGATCGAACACCGTGCATCGCCGGCGCCTGAAACGACCTATGCACCTTAGTCCCGACGCGATGATTTTCTGGCAGCATGGGTTTATCAAACTCAATGGCACGGTTGTGTTCACGTGGGCACTGATGCTCGTGCTGGTCGTCGGTTCGAAGCTCATCACGCGCAATTTATCCGCCGAATTGAAACGGTCGCGGTGGCAGAACCTGCTGGAAATCGTGGTTACGGGTATCGAGAAGCAGATCGCAGATATCGGTCTCCGGCACCCGAAAAAGTACGTCGCTTTTCTGGGCACGCTCTTTCTGTTCATTGCGTTGGCCAGCCTCTGCACCGTCATACCGGGCTACGAGTCACCGACGGGGTCGCTCTCGACTACGGCGGCGCTCGCGCTGTGCGTGTTGGTGGCTGTGCCCTTCTTCGGCATCGAAGAACAGGGGCTTGGTGGCTACCTCAAGTCCTACCTGGAACCCACTGTGATCATGCTGCCGTTTAACATCATCAGCGAGCTTTCGCGTACGCTCGCCCTGGCGGTCCGTCTTTTCGGGAACATGATGAGCGGAACCATGATTCTGGCCATATTGCTGACGATCACGCCTTTCATCTTTCCGATCGCCATGAGTGTGCTCGGTTTACTCACCGGCATGGTGCAGGCTTACATCTTCAGCGTCCTAGCCGCGGTTTACATTGCGGCAGCCACGCGTGGACGCAAGACTGAGCCAACGCAAAACATTGCAGCGTGAACAGAGGCAACGAGAGGAAACGCTATGGACAACATGACGATCATCGCTATTGCCTCAATCATCACCGCGGGCCTGACCATGGCCTTGGGGAGTATAGGGCCCGCGCTCGGTGAAGGACGTGCGGTCGCTATTGCGCTAAGTTCGTTAGCGCAGCAGCCCGATGCCGCCACGACCATCACACGCACCCTGTTTGTTGGGCTGGCCATGGTCGAGTCCATAGCGATCTATTGCTTTGTGGTCTCGATGGTTCTCATTTTTGCCAATCCGTTCTGGAACCACGCCATCGCCCAAACCGCCACGAAGTAATTCATGCTCATCGATTGGTTCACTGTCGGTGCGCAAGCGCTCAACTTCGTCATTCTGGCGTGGTTACTGAAGCGCTTCCTCTACAAGCCGATCCTCAACGCCGTTGACGCTCGGGAGAAGCGCATCGCCACGGAGCTCGCCGAGGCGGACTCAAAGAAGGCGGAAGCACAGCGGGAGCGTGACGAGTTTCGACGCAGGAACGAAGACCTTAGTCAACAGCGCGCCGTACTCTTGGCGCATGCCGCAGACGAAGCGAAGATCGAATGCCACCAACTCCTCGATGAAGCGAGAAAAGCAGCCGATGCTCTGCAGGCGAAGCGGGCACAGGAGCTGCTAAGCGACGCGCATAAGCTAAACAATGCCATTCGCCGCCGCACCGAGCAGGAAGTCTTCGCCATCGCGCGCAAGACCCTGACCGACCTCGCGACTGTTAGTCTGGAACAGACCATGAGCGAGGTATTCTGTCGTCGGTTGCGCGCGATGGACGAGAAGGCAAAAAATGCCTTCGAGGCGGCGCTCCAGACAGCGTCTCAGCCTGCATTCGTGCGCAGCGCGTTTGACCTCCCTGCTGCGCAGCGCGCGACAATACAAAAGGCTATCAATGAGACTTTCGCGTTCGAAGGGAAGGTCCGCTTCGAGACGGCGCCGAAGCTGATCAGCGGAATAGAGCTTACGGCGAACGGACTAAGAATAGCCTGGAGCATCTCTGATTACCTCACAGAGCTTGAAAAGGGAGTCGAGGAGCTTGTGCAGGAAAAGGACAGACCGAAGGAAAGGGTCGAGGCCATACCTCGACTGGAAACCGCGCCTCAACCGCTGAGCAGCAGCGCGCCGAAGCAGGACGAACCCGAGCCGTCGGCACAGCATCAATGATCGTCGGGCCTGAAGATCTGCAGGGTATCTTGGATTTCACGTTTGCAGGAATAGCCCAGGCGAGGGAATTGTTCACGCCCCGACTGACGCCGCGCGAAGTCGGCGCGGTCACCAGCATTTCCACAGGGATCGCCAAGGTTTCGGGACTCCCGGGGGTGGGCTTCGAGGAGATATTAAGATTTCCTGGGGACGTGCTCGGTATCGCGTTCAACGTTGACGAGGCCGAAATCGGCGTTGTGCTGCTCGGTGAATACTGGCACCTGAACGCCGGCGACGAAGTGGAGCGCACGGGCCGCGTGATGGATGTGGTTGTGGGCGAGGGATTGCTGGGGCGTGTCATCGACCCGCTTGGCCAGCCTCTCGACGGATATGGTCCCGTCGCCGCCCACGAGCGCCTGCCCATCGAGCGCGCCGCACCACACATCATGGATCGCGCACCGGTCACAGCGCCGCTTCAGACCGGTCTGAAGGTCATCGACGCCCTGATTCCGATCGGGCGCGGGCAGCGGGAGTTGATTCTCGGGGACCGGCAGACGGGCAAGACCGCCATCGCGATCGATGCCATCCTCAACCAGCGCGATCAGAATGTGCTGTGTGTCTACTGCGCCATTGGCCAGCGCGCGTCAGCGGTCGCCAAGGCTGTGGCGACCCTGCGGCAAAAGGGCGCTATGGAGCACACGGTCGTCGTCGTGACCGAGGGCAACGACCCGCCGGGACTCGCTTACATCGCACCTTACGCCGCGACCAGTATCGCTGAGCATTTCATGGAGCAAGGCCGCGACGTGCTGATCGTCTATGACGACCTGACGCATCATGCGCGCGCGTATCGCGAGCTGTCGCTGCTGTTGCGGCGCCCCCCGGGCCGCGAAGCATTCCCCGGCGACATTTTTTACATTCACGCGCGACTGCTTGAGCGCGCCACGCACTTGCGTAAAGAGCTCGGCGGGGGTTCCCTCACCGCACTGCCGATCATCGAGACCGAAGCACAAAACATTTCCGCCTACATTCCGACCAATCTGATTTCCATTACAGACGGGCAAATTTATCTTTCCCCCTCACTGTTCGAATTGGGTGTGCTGCCGGCCGTCGATGTCGGCAAATCGGTGTCGCGCGTGGGGGGTAAAGCGCAACGGGCGGCGTATCGTGCCGTGGCTGGCGATCTGAAGCTTGCTTACGCTCAGTTCGAGGAACTTGAGAGTTTTGCCCGGTTCGGGGCTCGCCTGGATGAAAACACCAGCAACATCATCGCGCACGGAAGGCGCATACGCGCCTGTCTCAAACAGGCGGAATGCGCCCCGGTCTCGGTGCGTGCGCAAATCGCTGTCTTGCTCGCCTTGACCCTGGAACTGTTCGACCACGTGGCACTCGATGCGATGCCGGACGCCGAGCGGGCTGTTCAAAGCGCAGCCGCGACAATTACGGTGGAGGTATGTGCTCGCCTCGAGACCGCCGACGAATTGAGCGAGCAGGATCGCAACGCCATCATTGAAATTGCCCGCCAGGCGCTTGCTCCGTTTGAACTCAAGCCGCAGTCGCAAAGGCGAAGCTATTCCCAAAGACGACGTCCCAGCCGTACATACGCCGGAAAGCGCGTCTGTGGCTAATAGTAGACGCGAATTCAATCTGGTATCGAACTCGAGAGCCAATGCGGGGCCTGAGGGAAACACTGAGCCGGACGTCGCAGCCGAGCGCAGGACAGAAGACAAGGATAAGTCATGAGTGACACTCCGGAGAGCCTGCGCCGCAAGATCAGCAGTGCGGGGGAGCTCCAAGCGGTCGTTCGGGCGATGAAAGCCTTGGCGGCGTCAAGCATCGGACAGTACGAGAAAGCAGTCCGTGCGTTGTCCGACTACTATCGGACCGTGGAATTAGGGTTGGGCGCGTGCTTTCGGGCGAATGGGCCCGGTATCACCACGCTGGAACGCAAGGTATCGACCCAGCCCAGCGAGATCAGGGCGGTCATCTTTGGATCCGATCAAGGGCTGGTAGGGCAGTTCAATGACGTGGTGGCCGAGTACGCGGTCAAGACACTCGCGTCTCTTGCCGGGAAGCCCCGCGTCTGGGCCGTAGGCGAGCGCGTCCGCGCTCGCCTGGCGGACGCGGGTCTGCCAGTGGCGGGACTATTCATCGTTCCGAACTCAATTGAGGCCATTTCCCCGCTCGTCGGACAAATTCAAATTGAGAGCGAGGCGAGTCGCACCGAAGACAAGAATGCGCCCCTATGGGTGTTCCACAATCGCCCGCTGCCCGGTGCGCTCTATACGCCGGTTAGCCAGCGGCTCCTGCCCCTCGACGCGCCATGGCGCCAAGATTTGGCGAAAATCCACTGGCCGAGCGTCAATCTGCCCGAGGTCATCGGCGTCCACACTGCGACCGCGCGCGCACTCATACGTGAGCATCTTTTCATCTCGCTCTTCCGCGCCTGCGCGGAATCCCTGTCAAGCGAGAACGCGAGCCGCCTCGCGGCAATGCAGCGTGCTGAAAAGAACATCAACGATCTGCTGGAGCAGCTCCATGGCTCTTTCCATCAATTGCGCCAAAGCGGCATTGACGAAGAGCTTTTCGACGTGATCTCCGGCTTCGAGGCCCTGGTTGCACCGCGGTAACAGCAGGTCGAAAGAACTAGGTAGTCGACCCAGAGCCGAGGGTTCCCGGGGACCCAGGAGCGTTACGGAACTAACTTCCAAAGAACGTGTCGCCGACTCCTTCGCTGAAAGCATCAGACCCCGCGCGGCATGATCTCTGAACGCCTTCATGCGTAACGCCGGAAGTCTGAGAGTCCGTTCGTCGGACCGGCTGTAGCGGAGTTGGGGGCGCCTGTTCACGCATTCCTGAGAATCGGTTGCTATGCGGTGAATGGTTCCGCAAAGCGAAAGTACCGTCTCACAGCTGGAGACGACAAATACCACAGGAGCAGTACCACAACAGGCATGCCGATGAGGGCCCGGCGGTCGAAGACCGCATTTACCAAGTCCCCGATGAGATTTGCCAGCAGTAAGACAACGCCGAGTCGGTATCCCCAGCGCTTCCGGGTAATAAAGCCGTAGGCGGCTGCAGCACAAGCGAGACACACAGCAGTCAGGATGAGAGGTCCCCAGGCGCCGAGCTCCGTGAGGCCGGCATGACCTGTAGGATTCAGGCGCCAGAGCGGCTCCAGATACCCACCAGGCGTCAGTAATGAGACAGCCGCGAGGCCGCTGGCAAGCATCCCGGAAACGAAGAACGCGCTCATCGCTGTGATGCCGAGCGGTCGCGCCGCCCCGAGCGGTGAAGTGGCTGCTTGGTTACGAGCCCACATGGCGGCAAAGTTCAGCGGTGGCGCGGCGGAACGACGCATGCCTCACGGCAGCGATATATTGTTGATTGGCGGTTGCTTTGCCATTTGGTTCATTTCGCGCTCCACGCGGATGCGGACTGCTTCACTTTAGGCGTCCGGGTCGAGCTGCTTCCACAGCATCCAGGAGCGCGCTGCGCATGTGATTCGCGGGTGGACTGGCGAACTGGGTCTTCGATCGCAGATCTGCGCTGGCGGCGAAGCTCTCGGGCATGCGGAGCATAGTGCGCGGCTCCGTCTCTTGATAGCCCGGCGCCCGACTCCTCGACCCGGACCTGGTAGAAGCCGAGCTTGTTCATCATGGCCGGCGGCACCGATTGCGGGCCCCGCTGTGCAACAAGTTCATTGACCGCCTTGCGCTGCAGCGCGAACGCGCCTCACAGGTCCACACCCGCTGCGGGAGGTGAGGAGGCGCCACGGACGCCCGCCGCGGCTGACCGCTCCCGCTGGACCGGCTCCCGAGATGGCAATGTCGTGATCCGCCCGCCGAATCCGTTCTAAGGGGCAGAGGCCTCCAAAGGCCCGCATTCAGGGATACCGATTATGAAAAATTCGATGCTGGTCGTGCTCGGTCTTTCGGCCGCGCTCATCGACGGATCCTTCGCAGCGCCGGCCACCGCCGGTCCGGGTGCGGCACCACAGTCGCAGGCGTTTCCGGACTTCACCGGCCTCTTCGAGACACTGAGTACCACCGGCCGCATCGATCGGCACGGAACCTTCTTCCAGTCCCTCGGCACCAACGGTCGTTCCTGCGGGAGCTGTCATATCCCCGAGGAGGGTTTCTCGGTCAGCGCGGTGGGCGCCAGCCTGACGTTCGCGCTCTCCCATGGACAGGATCCGATTTTCGCGCCGGTGGATGGCGCCAATTGTCCCACTGCGCGAGCGAACGATCCCGCGGCGCACAGCCTGCTGCTCAGGAATGGACTGTTTCGCATCAGCATTGCGCTGCCTGCCAATGCGCAGTTCACCATTACCGCGGTTCACGATCCCTACGGGTGTGCGATCACGATCGATCCCAGGACGGGCCAGGAGGACATCTCGGTCTACCGACGGCCGCTGCCTGCGACCAACCTGGTCTTCCTCAGCGACGTGATGATCGACGGTCGCGAGAGCATCGTTCCCCTGGGCACCGAGAGTACCTACTTCCCTAACCTCATCACGGATCTGAAGCAGCAGGCATCGGATGCGACGACCGGGCACGCGCAGGCGCCGCAGCCGCCGACCGACGCGCAACTCACCGACATTGTGAATTTCGAGCTCGGACTGTACACGGCGCAATCCTTCGACTGGCTTGCCGGCGGGCTGATGCAGGACGGGGCGCTGGGGGGCGCCACGCTGCTTGCCGGCCAGCAGTACTATCCGGGCATCAATGATCCCAAGGGCGATCCTACCGGCGCGCCGTTCAACCCGGCCTCCATGTCGCTGTTCGCCGCGTGGGCCACATCAACCAGCGCCACGACCTCGGGGGATGGCCGGCGCGATGCGGCGCGGGCCGCCATCGCCGCCGGTGAGGCCATCTTCAATTCCGCTCCCCTCATTACCGGTGGGGGCGGCGTCACGCATTGCGCCAACTGTCACGACACGCCCCAGATCGGCAATCACTCGCTGTCGGCGATGTTCGACATCGGCGCCTCTCACAGTCCACTGCCGGGGACGGAGAGCAGCGCACAGGTCTCCGCGGCGCTCGCCGACCTGAGCGTACCCGACCTGCCCGTGTACCTGATTAGCGGCTGCCCGGACACGACCGATCCGACGCAGACCGTGTCCTTCTACACGACCGATCCGGGGCGCGCGCTGATTACCGGCAAGTGCAGTGACGTCTACAAGGTCAAAGTACCCGTCCTGCGCGACCTCTCCGCCCGTGCGCCCTACTTCCACAACGGCGCGGCTGCGGATCTGTTGCAGGTCGTAAATTTCTACAACGACCGCTTCCAGATGGCTCTCACAGCGGAGCAGAAGGCCGACCTGGTCGCTTTCCTCGCCGCGCTTTAGCCGGGTAGCGGCCGGCGGTGGGGCTGCGCGGCTATCAATTTCGCCCGACGCTCATGATCGAGGGCCGCGGCGGCTGTCTGGCACGAAGCAGCTGCCAGATACCGTCCCGTATCGCTACGGAACGGAGCAGGCGACTTTGCATATAAGGCAACTCACGTTCCGTCAACGCGGCAATCGCCGGGCGTTTGTCGAGGCGGCCGCTAGGTGCAATCCCGACACAGCGAACCCGTTTTACCAACACAACACGCAGAGTCCGGCGCATGCAAAAGTCTCAAGGAAGCCAAGGCGTGGGCGGCGTCGCTCGAAAGCACGGCGCTCGAGGGGCGCTATATCGTTCAGTCATGCGCGGGGATGTCGATACCTCGCGCTGCGCCAATACCCGCGTTGCAGGACCCAAGATCCAGCTGGATGCGCGTCTCCGCGCAGGAAAGCACGCGGACGCCGAGCGATTCGACGATCCGTACGGCACGTTCAACAAGTTGTCCGTTGGTGGCCAGAACACCTTTATCGAGATAGAGATTGTCCTCGAGCCCGACGCGCGGATTACCGCCGAGGAGCACCGCCTGCGCGACCATGGGCATCTGCCGGCGCCCGACGCCGAAGGCGGACCAGGTTACCCCCGGCGGAAGCGCTTGCTGCATGGCGAAGATCGCCGCCGGGGTCGCGGGTGCGCCGAAGCGGATGCCGAGACACAGTTGAAACAGTGCGCTGCAGTCGAGCAATCCCTCAGTCATGAGCTGCCGGGCAAGTTCGATGTGCCCGAGCTCGAAAACCTCCACCTCGGGGCGCACGCCGCTAGCGCGGTAGGCACGCGCCATCTGGCGTAGGAACATTGGCGTGGTGCCGTAGAGAGACTCGTCGAAGTTAAGCGAGCCGCAGTCAAGCGTGCCGATCTCGGGTCGTAGCGTCAGGATGTGAGCGATGCGTTCGCGCGGTCCGACGAAGTCTGTGCCAGGGGCGAATTCCAGGGGTCGGTCCTCGGGCCCGAAGAGCAGGTCCCCACCCATGCCGCCGGTGAGATTGATGATCACTTCCGAGTCCTTATCGCGTACCCGCTCATAGAGCTCCCGGAAGAGAGCCGGATCACGGCTCGATTTGCCGGTTACCGGATCGCGCACGTGCAGGTGCACGATGGCGGCGCCGGCGTGACGCGCCTCATGCGCCGCAGCTGCGATTTGCGTCGGGGTCACGGGGACATGTCGTGATTTACCGGCGGAATCGCCCGATCCGGTAACGGCGCAGGTGATGAACACCGCCTCGTTCATCACGCGTGGCACTCAGCCTCGAGACCACGGTCGGCAGCTCGGGCGCGTTTGAATTCCGGCTCAAGATTAACGGCGCGGTAACTCAAATAGTACAGTGCGGCGGCGACTGCGAGCCCGACCGGCATCGATACGTCCGCACCGTTGAGCGCGCGCGCCACCGCTCCTTCGTAGAGTTCGGTGTTGACAAAAGGGAGCATGGCGATGAAGCCCGCCGCGTACGCACTGAGTCCCCGCCAGTTCCACCGCCCGTAAAGGCCCCGCGGATTGAAGATCTCGCGGACCGAATAGTGTGTGCGGCGCACCAGATAGAAGTCGACCAGGTTCACGGCGGTCCACGGTGTGAAGAGGCACAGAAGGATCGCCAAGAGCTCGCTGAAGCCACGCACGAAATCTCCGGAAAAGCCGTAGGCCAGGGCATGCGCAGCCACGCCGACCGCAAGAACGCTGCCGATGCGCTTGCTCCGTGACGGGCGCAGCGGGTGGAACGAGTCCGCGACACTCAGCAGCGTGAGCGAGGCGCCGTAGTAATTCAGGCTGCTCATGGTGAGAAGACCGAGGAGTGCGACGGCGAGCAGCAGGCCACCGAATCCCGGCCAGACTGTATCACCGGCATTGCTGAGTGCCACCGTCACCGATGACTTCGGGAAAGCGGCCGCCGCCGTGGTGCCAACCAGCATCGCCCATAGACTTCCCGCAAACGCACCGGCGTAAGTCCAGCAGAACGGGGCGCGCACACCGACCGATCGCGGTAGGTAGCGCGAATAGTCCGAAACATAGAAGGCGCCGCTTAACTGATAGGCGGCGGCGGCGAAGAACTGGGTCAGAAAGGCGGTCAGCGGGAAAGGGCGCAGTGACCAGGAATGCGCCGGGAGCTGCAGCGCAAATACCGCTCCGACGGTGAAAGTCATCAGTACGCCAATCAGCAGGTAGGCAAGCCAGCGCTGCGCGCGGTGGATCAGGTCGTAGCCCACCACAGAGATACCCAGTGCGAGCAGGGTGAAGACCGTGCCGCTGGCGTGTGCATTCAGCCCCCACAGGCGCGCGGCCGTATCTCCGCCGAGCACTTCGTTGAAGGCGTTGTAGCCGATGTAACTGATCAGCGCGATGACCCAGACGAGGAGGGCGCCCATGTAGCCGAACTGGGGCCGCGACTGGATCATCTGCGGCAGACCAAGCTGCGGTCCTTGGGCTGAATGCAGCGCCATGAAGAAGGTGCCGAGCGCGCAGCCGCCGGCCGCCGCAAGCGCACTGCAGAGGAAGTTCGCGCCCAGCGCCACGCCGATCACGCCCGTCGCGACACTGGCCAGCTGCGTACCGCTCGTGAACCAAACCGGCCACAGGTGCCACGCCCTCCCGTGCCGCTCCGCCGCCGGCACATAGTCGATCGAGCGTATCTCGATCTTCATCAACGTCCCTGCCAGCGCGGTGCGCGTTTGTCGCGGAAGGCGCGCGCCCCCTCGCGCCAGTCGGCGCTCGCATACAGCTTCGCGACGCTGGGGAATCGCCGCGCGCGAACCGCCGCCATGCCCTCCGGGAAAGGCAACGTCTCGCTCTCGCGTACCACCTCCTTGATGGCCGCGAGCACGAGAGGCGGCCCGTGCGCGAGAGTGTGAGCAAGCGCGCGTGCCTGCGGCAGGAGCTCAGAGACCGGACATACCCAGCCGACTAGGCCGCGCAGATGTGCTTCGCGCGCGTCCATCCAGCGTCCGAGGAGGAGCAGCTCCATCGCCAGATGGTGCGGAATGCGCTTCGGCAGCCGCAGCGTGGCCGATTCTGCCAAGGTGCCGGCGTTGATCTCGGGCAGCGCGAAGCGCGCGTGCTCGGCCGCGACGATCAGGTCGGCGGACAGCGCCAGCTCGAATCCGCCTCCGACCGCCATCCCGTTGACGGCCGCGATCACCGGCTTGTTGAGTCCGGGGAGCTCCTGCAGGCCGCCGAACCCGCCGACTCCGTAGTCGGCGTCTTCCGGCTCGCCGTTCGCGGCCGCTACCAGATCCCAGCCCGCGCAGAAGAAGCGGTCGCCGCCGCCCGTGATGATTGCGACGCGCAGCGCGTCGCAATCACGGAATTGCACGAAGGCGTCGCCGAGGCGCCGACTGGTGTCGGCGTCGATGGCGTTCGCCTTCGGGCGATCGAGAGTGATCTCGAAAATGCCGTCGCGACTGGCCGTGCGCACGCTCGGTTGCATGCTCACCTCAGTCTCCGGCTGTCCGCAGCAGGGCATCTACGGCGACCGCACCGTGGGCAAGCACGATCAGAGGATTGATGTCGAGTTCCAGCAGGCGGTGCTGGTGTGCAAGGGCGAAGTCCTGGATCGCGCGCACCGCGGCGACCGCGGCGTCCAGGTCACCCGCGGGCCGCCCGCGGTAGCCGGCGAGCAGACGTGACACGCGCAGCGAACCCAGTGCAGTGCGGATCTCGGCCTCCGATGCCGGCAACAGGAGGGTGCGGCGGTCCGCCACCAGCTCGACGAGGACGCCACCCGAGCCAAGCACGAGGTATTGGCCGAAGACCGGGTCGCTTGCAACTCCCACAATGAGTTCCGCGACCGCTCCATGCACCATTTCCTCCACCAGAAGGTCAGTGCGGTGTACTGCTAGGAGCTGCCGCGCGGCCTCCGCCACCGCTGCAGCGTCTGTCAGGTCAAGACGCAACGCCTCAAGTTCGGTCTTATGGGCAATCGAGGAACCCACGGCCTTGAGCACCACCGGATAGCCGATCTGGTCTGCAGCTGCGATCGCGCCGGTGACTGAGTCGACCTTGTGTCCGCGCGGCACGGCAAGTCCGTAGGCGCGCAGCGCCTGCTTCGCGGTCCATTCCGACCAGGTCTGCGCGCGGGCGCGATCCGGGCGAGTGCTGGGGTGAACCGGATCGGCGAGCCTGAGCGGTGCGCTCCCGCAGCTGGCGGCTGCCTCGACGGCGGCCAGCGCTTCCTCGAGCCCGAGAAAGGGCACGATCCCTGCGTCGAGCAGTTCGCGGGCGCGCCCCTCCGGAAAATTCTCGGGCAGCGTGGAAACCACGGCACCACGCTCCCCGGTCCGCGCGGCTGCCGATACGAACGCACGGAGCGGTGGGTCAAAGCCGGCGGTCGCACAGCGATCGGTGCGCGGGAAGTCAAGCACCAGTAGCGTCAGATCAAGTCCAGCCGCGAGCACCGCAGAATAGGTGGCTTCGAGGGCCACCGGGTCATTCCACGTGAAGTTGTGGTAGTCGAGCGGGTTGGTGACGTGCGCGATCTCCGGCAGCGTGGCGCGGATGCGCCGCGCCTGCGGCGCGCTGAAGGGTGGAAAGTCCACGCCGTGCGGCACTGCGGCGTCGGCGACCAGCCCCGCCTCGCCACCCGAACAGCTCATCGCGGCAATGGCCGCACCACGCAGGGGGCCGTGCACGTGCAGCAGTTTTAGGGTCTCGAGCAGGATCGGCAGCGATGCGACGCGAGCGACCCCAGCACGCCTGAGGAAAGCCGCTGCGACCGCATCGGCGCCGGCCAGTGAGGCCGTATGGGTGAGCCCCAGACTGGCACCGAGGGGGGAGCTGCCTGCTTTCAGCGCTACCAGCGCGACGCCGCGCGCGCGCGCCCGCGCGCTCGCGCGCTGGAAATGCGCCGGCTCCGCGATGCCTTCGATATGCAGGCCGATGGCGGTGACGCGTTCGTCCTCGATCAGTGCCTCTATGGCATCGGCGAGCGTGAGGTTGGCCTGGTTACCGAGCGTCACGACGTGGCTGAGGGGCAGGCCGCGCGCCTGCATCGTGAGATTGAGCGCGATGTTGCCGGACTGGGTGATCAGGGCGACGCCACGCTGCTCACGCTGTCCCCCCTGCTGCTCTGGCCACAGGGCGATGCCGTCCAGATAGTTAATGAAGCCGTGGCAGTTGGGGCCGAAGAACGGCATGTCGGCCGCGGCCGCCGCGAGATCACGCTGCATCTGGTCCCCGGCGGCGCCGCTTTCGGTGAAGCCGGAGGCATAGCACACTGCACCGCCACTGCCACGCAGGGCGAGCGCGCGCACTACCTCGATAGTCGTGCGGCGATTGACCGCGACGAAGGCTGCATCCGGCCCGTGCGGCAGCTGGCCGACGCTGCGATAGGCGCGGATACCCTCGATCCGGTCCGAGCTGGGGTGCACCGGCCAAATGCGTCCGCCGTAACCCAGGCGCCGGCACTGGCGGATGATCTCGGCGCAGGGGCCACCGCCAACAAGCGCGATGCTGCGTGGCCGCAGCAGACGCTGCAGGCGGCCTTGGAGGCCGGCAGCGAGAGGGGTTACGCGCGGGGTATCCCGGTTCATGCGCCCCGAATGCTAACGACGACGGCGGCGGCCACTTGACGAATTCGGCCAACTGCACGATACGGACATGCACAGTCATGGCCATTTTCATCAAATTCCTGAGCCCAGATCCTCCACTATGGCGGCGCGCCGCCGCGCCAGTTCGGGTGAGGCCATGACCAAGACGCGACCGTATAAAGTAGGCTTCCTGCTCCTGCCCGAATTCTCCTACTTCGGGCTGATCGCTGCGGTGCAGCCGCTGTTTCTTGCCAACTGGCGCGCGGGACGTGCGCGCTTTAGCTGGCTCCGCCTGTCGCTGGATGGTGCTGAGGTGCGTGCCAGCAATGGCAGCAAGGTAGCGGTGGAGGCCGCCCTCAGCGGGCGGCAGCAGCTGGACACGCTGCTGGTGTTGGCTTGCTTCGATCCGAAGCAGCACGTCGGTCAGCCGCGCTTGCGCAGTGCGCTGAAGCGCGCCGCGGCCGCGGGCACCGAGATCGGCGCTGTCGAGACCGGCAGCGAGGTGCTGGCGGATGCGGGCCTCTTAGACGGACACGCCGCGGCCATTCACTGGGAGAACCTTGATGGTTTCCGCGAGCGCTATCCGCATGTCAACTCCCGCGAGCAACTCTACACCGCCGAGCGCGGGCGCCTGACCTGCGCCGGAGGCACCACCGTGATCGAGTTGATGCTGCACCTGGTGCGGCGTGAGACCGGCCCCGTGCTCGCGCAAGAGGTCGCGCAGGAGATGCTGCTCGGTCCAACGCGCCCGGCAGCGCAGCGGCAGCTGCACGGCGGTGCTGGCGCCGAATGCACGGCCGACGAGCTGGTGGATGCAGCGATCGCGCTCATGCAGCGCCATCTTGAGGAGCCCCTGTCTGCCGATGAGCTGGCCCGAGAGCTGCAGGTTTCGGCGCGCCACCTGCGCCGCCACTTCCGCCGCTTCACCGGCGACACGACCGCAGGCTACTACCTCGGCCTGCGTCTGTCGCGCGCCCACAATCTGCTCGAGCAGACCGACTTGTCGGTTACCGAGGTGGCGCTCACCTCCGGCTTCCGCTCACTCGAGCACTTCTCGCGTGTGTATCGTTCTGCATTTGGCTGTGCGCCGAGTCTTGATCGCCGGCAGACCCTTACGGCACCCCTCTACCGGCATAGCTCGCGTAGCCGCGCCCCGTCCCTCGCGAAAGGCTGAAATACCTATGTTGGAAAAGGCCGCCCGAACCGTCATCGCCTGGGTGAGCGTGCTGCTCGCACAAGCGGCGCCCGCGGCGCCTGCGGCTGAGCCGCTCTGGCCGGCCACAGATCCGCAGATCACGCACCCTGAGCGATTCGATGCACGCCGCCCGCCGGCGCAGGAGAACCGCTTGACGGTCGCCGACGGATTCACACTCGCCATGGTCGGAGATCTGATCATCGCGCGCCCTTTGACCCAGGCTGCGCCCGTGCCGGGCTTCGATGACCTGCTGGCGGTCCTGCGCGGGAGTGACGCGGCCTTCGGCAATCTGGAAACCTCGCTCATCGACATCCGCCATTTCAGCGGCGCGCCTTATCCCTTCGATGGCGACTGGGCCAACATTGCACTTCCGCAGGTTGCGCCGGATCTGAAGCGCATGGGGTTCGCCATCGTCGGCCGGGCCAATAACCATGCCATGGATTGGGGACTGGATGGGATGCGCGAAACCGGACGGCACCTGGATGAGGCCGGCGTCGCTTATGCCGGCTGTGGAGAAAGCGCGGCGCTCGCGCGCGCGCCGGCTTACTACGAGAGCAAGAAGGGGCGCGTGGCGCTGGTCTCCTTTGCGACCACATTCCGGCCCACGACCGATGCCCGTGACCCGCACGGCAGTGCGCCCGGGCGGCCCGGCCTCAGCGCGGTACATCTGACGCTGCGCGTGCACGTTCGCGCGGCGGCGATGGGCTCACTTGCCGCCGCCGACTGTCAGCTGTACCAGCGCAGCTGCGGCAGCGTGCCTGCCACGCTCACTCTCGGCGGCAGCACCTACGTGCTCGACGAGCATGAATTCAACGAGTACCTCATCGATCGCGCCGACCTGGAGAGTGTGGGACGCTCGATTCGCGAGGCACGCCAGCACGCCGACCTGGTCATCGTTGCCGTACACGCTCATGAATGCGCCTGGGATTGCGAGCACGGCCGGCCGATGCTGCCCGGACAGTTCCTGAAGGACATCGCGCACGGCGCCATCGATGCCGGAGCGGACGTGTTTGCGGCGACGGGGATCCACAACCTCGGCCCCATCGAAATTTACCACGGCCGCCCGGTCTTCTATGGACTCGCCAACTTCTTCTGGAGTGACATCCAGGAGCCGGTGCCTGGTGAACTCTTTGCCCTCAACCGCTCGCTGCTCGAGCACTCGTATGCGCATCCCGAGCGTGCCACTGACTACGATCTGACCGCGCCGCTCAACGCGGCCTCATTTGCAACCCCCTACACCTTTGAGTCGATTCTCGCGCAGGTCAGATTCGCAGGTGGCCGCCTTGCGGCGCTTACGCTCTTCCCTGTGTCGCTAGGCTACGGCGACCCGCTGCGCACCAGTGGTACGCCGCGACTCGAACGCAGCCCGGAGCGCGTCGCGGAGATCTTCCGTCAGATCAGCGAGCGCACGACAGCCTTCGGGCTCCCGCCACTAGACCTGAGATTGAGAAAAGGTACGGCGCATCTGCAGATTCGCTGAATCACTCAGTTCGCGGGCGCCCGGCGCAGCTTGTCGCTCGCGGACCTCGTCACGCCGGCCCGACTGATGTGCTTGCGGTGAATACCGGTGAGCGACGGTCAGCGCGGGTGGGCGATGCTCGGCAGGGGGATCACTCACGCTGCGTTTTTGCCGCTCCCAGTTGAGCTCATTGGAGACGTGCGACCACGGGCTCGCGTTGCATAGCGCCGCCGTGCCTCTGAGCGAGCCTCGCGGGGTCGTACTGCGGGCAACTGTTCGCCGCCAAGTCGCTGCCTCCAGCGGTCCTCCGTGTTAATTCAGATGGCGATCTCGCGCCCCAATTCCACCACTGAGTCCGGCGGTAAACGGAAGTAATCACTCACGTGCATGGAGTTGCGCTGCAGGAAGGCGAACACGGTTTCCACGGCGCGCGGCATGCCCTGGCCGTCCTCGCGTCTTACCAGGGTTTCATGGCCGACGTAGTAGGTGACGTCGTTTAGTTTCAGGCGGCAGCCGAGCGCATTGGCCTCAAGCAGCAACGCCGGGATGTCCGGTCGCTCCATGAAGCCAAAATGCGCAGTGGCGCGCCACATCCCCGGCGCGACATCCGCTACCTTTAACCGCGCGCCGCCCCGTATGCGCGGTACTGGTTCAATAAGTGTGGTCAGGATCAAGACACGCTCATGCAGCGCGCGGTTGTGCTTGAGGTGCCAGACTAGAACCGGAGGAGCGTCCTTTTGCGTGCGGGTCAGAAAGACCGCCGTGCCTGGCACGCGCGGCACGTGCTGCGCAGCGATTTGCGCCAGCAGCTCGTCGATGGGAATGAGAAAGGCCTGAATGCGCGCCGCTACCGAGTTCGCGCCGTAATGCCAAACCCACATGACCGCGTAGACGGCCGCCGCCAGCAGGAGCGGGACGTAGCCGCCGTCGGTGATCTTGAGGAAATTCGCCGCCACGAAACCTGCGTCGACCAAGCAGAACACGGCGGCCACGGACCCAGCGGCCAGTACGCTCCAGTGCCAGATTTCGCGCATGGCGATATACAGCAGTACTGAGGTCATTAGCATCGTCGCTGATACCGCGATGCCGTACGCCGCAGCCAGATTATCCGACTTGCCAAAGCCCACCGTCAGCCCGAGCGTGACCAGCATCAGGAGCCAGTTCACCGGGCCCACGTAGATCTGGCCGTACCCCGCGCTCGAGGTCTGTTTGATCGGAAGTCGCGGCATCCAGCCGAGCTGAATGGCCTGGCGCGTCATCGAGAAGGCCCCGGTGATGATGGACTGGCTTGCGATGATCGTCGCCACCGTCGCGAGCACCACCAAGGGAAGCAGCAACGCAGAAGGGCAGAGGCGGAAGAAGATGTTGTCCGCGGTCGGTGCGCCGGCAAGCACCAGTGCTCCTTGGCCGGCGTAGTTAAGGACCAGGCACGGAAACACCAGTCCGCTCCAGGCGAGGCGAATGGGCGTCGCCCCGAAGTGGCCCATATCGGCGTACAAGGCCTCCGCGCCCGTGACGCACAGAAAGACGCCACCGAGCACGAGGAAACTGGTGGCGCCTCCGGAGAAAAGATACGCAACGGCGTGTCGTGGATCGAGCGCCCAGAGCACCGCCGGATGCTGGGAGATGCCCCACACGCCGAGGACCCCGATGGCCACGAACCAAACGGTCATGATGGGACCGAAGGCTCTACCGATCGCCGAAGTTCCCTGGGGCTGCACGGCAAAAAGGACGATCAGGACTGCGACCGAGGCGGGCAGCACATAGGGGTTGAAGGCGGGAGCCACCATCTTCAGGCCCTCGAGCGCGGACAGCACCGAGATCGCAGGCGTGATCGCGCCATCGCCATAGATCAGGGCGGCACCCAAAAGACCGACCGCAACGATGGCCGGTCGATGACGGCCTTTGACCCCCAACAGCGACATCAGGGCGAGGATGCCGCCCTCGCCGTCATTGTCGATGCGCATGGCGACCGTCACGTACTTGATCGAGGTGACGATGATCAGGGTCCAGATGACCAGCGAAAGCGACCCGAGCACGGTGAGAGTATCTGGCTTGGCACCGGCCAGGTTGAGTACGGTTTTCAGGGTGTAAAGCGGGCTCGTGCCGATATCCCCGAAGACTACGCCCAGGGCGCCGAGCGTAAGGGCCTGCAGGCTTCCCGTGATCTTTGGCCGCGCGTCGTTCCCCGATTCCAGCTGCGGCGGGTTATTCGGCGGTGACGGCGAGGCGGGAGCCATGCGGGTCATGACAGGAAAGCTTCCCTGCAGATCATAGTCAGCGTCTCGGCTCCGACAGATGTCCGGGATGACCGTGCCCGCTCGTCATCGATTAAAGGTCCAACGGCTATGTGACGCATCTGCCTGATTTCTAACCCTTCGGCAAGACGGCGCGAGGCGTGCCACCTGCGAAGCTCCGCAAGCAATTGAATTTGCTTGTGCCCGCTGCCGTGTTCGCTATTACCAAGTGGCCGTCGGATTGGACTCTTATATATTTCTTGGACCTAGTTCGATCCCTAGGCGGCGCACCGAATTCCACTAAAATCTCACGAAATCCGTTGCCGGGGTGTAACTTCCAGCCCTGAGCAAGCGGGGGGGTTGCCCTATGGATGCGATGGCGCTGCCGATTGCATTTGATGCCAGGCGCATGCGCGATGAGCTCGAGCAAATCGAGGGGGCGCTTCGCTGGCATGTTCACCCCGATTATACGGTTGTCGCCCGCCCAGGGGACTGGACCGCAATCGCCCTGATCGCCTCGAGTCAGACTGACCCCGATGATCCGCAGTCTTTGCGCTACCGCGGCGAGACCAGTGGACCCACCGCGGTGCTGGCAGAGTGTCCCTACTTTCAGGAAGTGATTGGGACGTTCCGCACCGAAGTGCACCGGGCACGTCTGATGAAACTCAAACCCGGGGCCGACATCCTGCCGCATCGGGATTACGGGGAGCAGCGCTACAGCCTGATCCGCGGCTATATCCGTGTGCATATCCCCGTGCGCACGCACCCTGATGTGCACTTCTTCGTCAGCGGTAAGCGTCTGCCGATGACGGAGGGCAGTGCCTGGTACACCAACGTCTGCCACCTGCATGCAGTACGAAACGACAGCGATGTCGACCGGGTACACCTCGTGCTCGACATGAAGGTTAACGACTGGGTACTGGGACTCTTCCCGCCGCTCAACGTGGTTGATCGGGCGCTCGGCGCCATGTTGGTGCGGTACGAGCGGCCCTTTCTGCTCGGGCGCTTCCGGCTGCGCACACATACTCGCCAGATGAGGAAATGGCTAGGCGACCTGGGGCTGCGGGACCTGAAGCACCGCATTATGGGCTGGGCGCGGCACCCGAGCAGCTGAGGCGCGCAGTTCTTAGCGGTTATCCGAGTCCTTGCGAGAAGTTCCAGTAATCGCGTGCCAATTCCCGAGCGTGCTGCGGGCGTGGCTGTCTCCTTTTAATCGCTGCGGTCTAGCTCTTGCTTTGCTGCTCGCATCTCTCTCGATTCCGACTCTCGCGCTCAGCGCCGATGCGCCACAGAGCTTCCCGGACGAGATCTCCTATTTCGGCGAGCTGGTCAGCAGCACAAATCAATGGCCCCGCTCATCTGCCTGGGGCATCTCCTACCGGAAGATAATCGCCTCGAATTTTGCTCTCAGCCTTGCCTACCTGAATGATGGACACTTGCCGGGCCACCACCGGGATGGAATCACCGCTGAGGCATGGCTTCCCGTCAACCTGTTCTCAGACCATGTGACCATCAGCGTGGGCGGCGGCCCGTTCTACTACTACGACACCGTCCAGGCTCAGACCTTGTCGGGCTACGCGGACGCGCACGGCTGGGCTTGGCTCGCAAGCCTCGACGTGATCTATCAGCCCTGGCTCAATGGCGCAGACAGATGGTGGTCACATGTATTCTTCGAAGCGAGGTTCGATCATACCGCGCCGGCAAAAAGCATAGAAACCAACTCGGTTGGCCTGGGAATCGGCTATCGGGGATTCTCGGACGTTCACGACAC
Source organism: uncultured Pseudomonadota bacterium (assembly GCA_963825385.1). Lineage (GTDB taxonomy): Bacteria > Pseudomonadota > Gammaproteobacteria > Steroidobacterales > Steroidobacteraceae > 13-2-20CM-66-19. Next base: position 175,958 of record CAWGSX010000004.1, read on the forward strand.
CGCGCATCCCGACGCGGCGGCAGGCTTTCTTCCGAATGAGGTTGGCGCCTACTACTGGAAGACGGTTGTCAACAGTTTCTCCTCGCAGTCGGCGCGCGCCGAGCAGATCGAGTACCGGCGCAAAATCTGGAAGGAGCTGCGCTTCTCAGTGGGCTTTCTCAATGAAGGCAACGCGCAGCTCATTCGCCGTAATGGCATTACCGCTGAGCTTTGGGCGGAGCCCAGCTTTGATTCCGGGATGTTTTCGATCGGCGCGGGATTTGGCGGATACTCGGCCATTGATAAGTACCGACCCGCCCCGGGCCGGCACGTCTCGTACATCGCTTCTGCGACAGTGAGTGCGCGGCCCTTGGCCAAACTCGAGAATAGTGCGCTGCAGAATTTCGACGTCCGATTCATGTGGCACCGCATCGTGACCGACTACAGTCGCGATACGGACGTCGTTCTCTTCGGGCTGGGATACAGATTTTGAAAACCTTCCACACCTGCCGTTCGATTCGGAGCGGTTCACGCCGTGCCGGTCCGGCGCAGAAGGCGGCTGTGAGGCGTGCAAGATTCATGGGTAAATGGCGCCATAACTTCGTCGTACCGACTGGCGGCGCAGCCGCTGAGTTGGCTTAGTACGAGCCGGTCTCATGGGTCAGCATCGCCTGCAGATCGCGAACAGCCGGCTTCTGCGATTCCCTAGTTCGGTCAAGCGCGATCCAGCGATCGAGATCTGGATGCGCGAGCATGCGGGCGAATTGGGAGCAAGCGCACGCCGCTGGTTCGAAGTCATGCGCCACTGCGGGGACGACGTTCGAGAGTTGCTACATGACGGAGCACCGACCGCTTGTGTCGGCGATGCGGCCTTTGGCTACGTCAACGCCTTCACCGCGCACGTCAACGTGGGCTTTTTCCGTGGCGCAGCAATTGCTGATCCCGAACGCCTGTTGGAAGGTACCGGGAAGTTCATGCGTCATGTCAAGCTGAGGCCGGCGCACGCTGTTCCGGTCGCGCCGTTGCTGAGACTCATCGAAACGGCGTACGCCGACATGAAGGAGCGCGTAGATGCGAAGAACGGCAGATATCCGGGGTAAGGCTGAGTTGCCGCGGCGGTGGGCGAGAAAAGTGCCAAGCCGGCACGGTCAAAGCGCGCCTCGCGGCTCCTAAGTCTTGACGCGGGGACACCGCAAGATCTCGTCCTGTTGCAAGGAGAATTTCTATGCACCATTACGGTTGGGGTCCATCCTGGCTGCTAATCGCGGCGATCGCAGTCGTGCCTTTCTGGCGTATCTGTACCAGGGTGGGGCTGTCCCCCCTGGCTTAGCCTGCTGACGGTGGTGCCTTTGGCCAACCTGATCTTTATTTACTATCTCGCCTTTGCGGAATGGCCGACAGAAAAGCGGCCGATGTCCTCCTAGGCGCCGCCTCAGTTCCAACTCCGCCCGAGGGTCTTCCGCTGAGGCAACCGCGGGCTGCGACACCTGGAACAGCGCTCGGAGCAGATTCGGATCAAGGGCGTTGCTCGGGAAGCAGACTGGGCGCTGTAAAGCGTTGCACCCAGGGCGGCGCGCTTACGCCAAGGGCCCTGCTCTCAAGACCGTGCCACGAGATCGCGGCGATGGGCAGCACGATAAGCAGTGCAAGTGCCAGATTCAGCAGCGCCGATGTGTGCAGGGTGGTCATGAGATATACCTGCACCGGACCTGCGACGATGTAAGTGCCGTACGAGTAGTCACCGAGGCGGTTGTAGAGACGGATAAAGCCTCCGGGAACGAATCCGAACCAGAGCGCCGCCAGCGGGGTTCCGGCAGCAAGTAATAGGCGGTTCAGCGGGTCGGGTAGCCGGTGAGCGCTGAGCGCGAGGAGCAGCAGCCACGCCGCGAGAAACGCGCCCCTTGGCCTCACGTGCTGGCGAAAAATGTAGCAACTTACGCCCGTGAAGAACAAGGCGATGAAGCGCGCGCGATCGGCGTTGAGCAGATGAAACCATCCCATCACGTTGCCGGCGAAGGCCACAGCGCCGAAGAGCGCCAGCGCAAGATAGACAAAGCGCATGCGCACGAGGCCCAGGCAGCCCACGATCGCCAGCAGCATGTACATCTGCAGTTCGTGCGGCAGCGTCCACAATGACTCGTTGAATTCGTTGTTCGTGCCGTTGAACGCAAACGCCAGCCGCATCTGCGCGCCGATCCCCGGCAGCATGGTCGCATTCTTGAGCAGATAGTGAATCGTGTCCGGTCGCGCCCAAAAGCGTACGGGTCCGAGCGGCGAAGTGAAGAGGCCGCACACCGCGACGAGCAGCAGAGACGAGGCCCACAGAGCCGGGAAGATGCGCATGACTCGCGCCCAGGCGAATTCAAGAAGCGGTTTGGATTGAAAGCTCTTGGCGATGAGAAAGCCGCTGATTACGAAGAACACATCAACCCCGACGTCGCCAAGGCCGATGCCGAAGGCCGCATGAAACGGCTCGAGATTCGTTTGACCGGTTACACCGTACGCGTGGGCGTATACGACGGCCAGCGCAGCTAAAAGCCGCAGCAGATTGAGGTTGTTATCACGCCCGCGGCTGAGCTCGGCTAACGTCGCCCTGGTTCCTATGGCCATGAAGTCCGGCGCTTCCTCGCAGCGGTGTCAGGCAGCAGGATACCCCACGAAGCGCGCGGCACACTCGGGCGACGGTCACGGAGTGCCCAATACTCAACGGTGCTTAGCATTGCGCAGATGGTATGGTGTATGGGTTTTCCGGATTCATGCGCGTGACCCCTGCCAGGCTCGAAGCCCAGCGCCTACTGGTCGCCGGCAGTGTGGGTCAACAGCCCACCATGGGTCAGTGATCCGTTCACATAAAAAGGGACATCGTGCCGTTTGCGGACGTCGTGATTCTCGCCGTGATCCAGGGACTGGCGGAGCTTCTGCCGGTCTCGAGTTCCGCGCACGTAGTGGTTGCGGAGAAACTGCTGGGCCTTAATCCTGCGGCACCAGCCATGACCTTGCTTCTGGTCATGCTGCACACCGGCACCATGTTCGCCGTGATTGCCTACTTCTGGCGCACCTGGCGCGACACCTATTTCCGTAACGCCGCCGCCTTGCGGCTGTTCGGCGTGCAAGTGCTACTCGCCACGCTCCTGACCGGCATCATCGGCGGCATTCTGGTCGCCATTATTGAACGTAGCGCCGGGGCCGGAGGGCAGGGCGGCCAGATCGAGGACCTGTTCGGACGGCTCGAGCTGATCGCTCCGGCGCTCGCGGTCGCCGGGATCCTGATACTTGCCGCTGGCACACTCAGCCGCGGCCGGGCGGCTGCGGGTGGTGAGCCGACCAACGCCCAGGCCGCGGTGATAGGCGCGGTACAGGGTTTGTGTCTGCCGTTTCGCGGCTTCTCGCGCTCCGGCGCCACCATATCGACGGCCATGCTGCTCGGGGTTTCCCGGCAGCGCGCCGAGGCCTTCAGTTTCGCGCTCGCCGTCGTACTGACACCGCTCGCGATCGCGCGCGAGCTCTCGCGTCTCCTGCACACGCAGGCGCTGAGCGGCAGCGATGTCCGTGCTGCTCTTGGGACGAGCGTGCTCGGCGCGGTGATCGCCTTCGTCGCCGGCCTTGGGGCGCTGCGGTGGCTCAGCCGCTGGCTCGAGACGGACCGCTGGTATCTGTTCGGCCTCTATTGCCTCGCCGCCGCGCTGCTGATCCTCGGTCTCCATCTCACCGGTTACTGAGAAGGGCTGCGCCGTGCGGACTGCAGGTCCGGGCGCGATCGCACCGTCACGCGTCACTCAGGGTTATCCACGGTTCACGGCCCTTGGCGCCGGCCATAGCGTGTGGGTCAGCCAACGGCTCCGTCACCGCTTGCCGCAGGTTAGAAGTTGGCGTCTGCTAGGGGCCGGCGGACTTGCCACACCGCAGCGCTGGTCCGCACGTGACGCGAGCCAGGAGGCCTATGGGCAGGACAGGAGACTCATGCGCGCTCTAAAGGTTGCCGGAATCGTCGTCGGCGCTCTCGTGGCGCTGGTCATCGCTTTGCTGCTGGCGGCCAAGCTGCTCGTCAACCCCAATGACTTCAAGCCGCGCATCGTCCGCGCGGTGCGCGCAGCGACGGGCCGCGAGCTGTCACTGCCGGGGGATGTGAAGCTCGGGGTGTTCCCGTGGGTGTTCGTGGAGTTCGGGCCGGCCACCCTGGGTAATCCACCGGGGTTTTCCCCAACACCGTTCATGGCCGTGCAGCACGTCGCCTTGCGGGTGCGCCTGCTGCCGCTGCTGCGCAAGCAGCTCGAGGTCGGCCGCATCGACGTATCGGGACTGGATCTGCGTCTGGAGAAGAACGCGCGCGGCGAAGGCAACTGGCAGCTGACCCAGGGCGAACAGGCCGCTGCGGCCACTGATAAGTCATCAGCAGCGTCCTCAACCGCCGCGCTGCAGGATCTGGGTGGCGTTCACGTCAGCGACAGCCGCTTCAGCTTCCAGGGTCTCACCGCCGATCAGGTGAATCTTGAGATCGGCCGCGTGAAGAGCGGTGTCAGCGCGCCGGTGAGTGCGCGACTGCGTCTCAGCACCGCGCCGGGCGCCGCGCCCGTGGCAGTGGAAGCCCGGTTCGCGCTGCAGGCGAACCTCGAGGCCAGCCGCTTCGAGCTGACGAAGCTCGAGCTGAGCGGCACCCGCGCGGCGGCTGCGGCGGCGCCGGCCCTTACTCTGAAGCTCGCCGCGGCGCAGTTGCGCGCCGATCTGGAGGCGCAGACCCTCGCGGCCCCGACCTTTAGCCTCCAGTTCGGACCAGCGCACTTGAGTGGCGCGCTCCAGGGAAGCCACATCGTCGATGCGCCGAGCCTGCAGGGGACCTTCCGGCTCGACCCCGTCTCCCCTCGCGCGCTGCTGAGCACTTTGGGCACGCAGCTGCCCGCAACCCGCGATCCGATGGCGCTGACCCGGCTGAGCGGCGCCGGGGCGTTTTCCTACGGTGGCAACGCGGCCGAAGCACATGAGCTGCAGGTGAGTCTCGATGACTCGACGCTGCGTGGCGACGTTGCGATAACGGACCTCAAGACTCAGGCCCTGCGCTTCGATCTGGCCCTCGATCAGATTGACTTCGATCGCTATCGCGCCCCGGCGCTCGGGAGTGCCGCGAGCGCGCCCGCGCGCACGACTTCGGCCCCGGCTCAGCCGGCGGAGCCTGCGGCTTTGCGATCATTGATTCTCGATGGCTCGCTGGCAGTCGCCCGGACCACGGTCGCCAACCTCAAGGCGACGGCGTTCAGCACCAAGCTGACAGCACGCGATGGCGTGATGCACATCACGCCGGTGAAGGCGCAGCTCTATGGTGGCAGTTACCTCGGTGACATCAGCGTGGACAGCCGTGCCGCCGTGCCGACGCTGAAGATCACGCAGACCCTTACTAACGTGGACGTGGGGGCGCTGCTGAAGGATTTTGCCAAGACCTCGCGGGTCTCCGGGCGCGGCAAAGTGGTCTCGGACCTCACCTCCCAGGGACTGGGCGCGGATCAGCTCCTGGCCTCACTCAACGGCCGCGCCACGGTGGATGTGGACAACGGCGCGATCGAGGGCATGGACCTGTGGTTCGAGATCAATCGCGCGACGAGCCTGATCCAGAAGCAGAGCCTGCCGGCGGGCTCCGGCACCGGACGGACGAGGTTTGACGTCTTTCACGCCTCCGCGGATATCACCAATGGCGTGGCGTCGACCAAGGATCTGAGCATCATCTCGCAGAACCTGCGCGTGGCGGGGGCCGGCACGGTGAATTTGGTCTCCGAGGCGATTGACTACAAAGTAAACGCCACGGTACTGCGACAGCCAACGGCGGGCGCGGTAACGCCCGCAAACACGCTGGCGGCGGTCCCGGTCAACATCGGCGGCACACTGAGCAGCCCCAAGGTCACGCCGGACCTTGAAGGCGTCGCGAAGGCCCGCGTCCAGCAGGAGCTGGACAAGCACAAGGGCGAGCTGCAGCAGAAGTTGCAGGACCAGCTGAAAAACATCCTCAAGTAGGCGAGAGCCGGGGGCAGGGCGCCGCAACCCGAAGGCGGCGCTTTGAACCGGGAACGCGACGGCGTGCACTCATCCGGAGGAAAACGCCAAATTCGCGACGTTCCCGGAGAACCTGCCGTTGCACGACTCGGCCTTTGACGGGCTGGCCAGCGAGTACGACGCCACCTTCAGCCAAAGTCCCGTCGGCACGGCGCTGCGCGGGCTGGTGTGGGCGCGTCTGGATGAGCTGTTCCGCACCGCCGGCTGCGTCCTCGATCTGGGCTGCGGCACCGGTGAGGACGCGCTGCGGCTCGCGGCGCGTGGCGTCCGCGTCGTCGCCCTCGACGCCTCGGCCGCCATGCTGGAGCGCACGCGCACGAAGGCGCGCCGACAGGGGCTCGAGGCGCTCGTTGACTGCCGCTGCCTGCCGATGGAGCGCCTTGCGGGCGAGCTGCCGCCGATGCGCTTCGATGGGGTGCTGTCTAACTTCGGTGCGCTGAACTGTGTCGCGGATCTCCCGGCGCTCATCGCCGCGGTCGCCGGCCGGCTGAGCCCAGGGGCGCGCCTGCTGTGGGTGCCGATGGGCCGCCGGGTGCCTTGGGAATGGACCTGGTACCTCGCGCGCGGCCGGCCGCGCATCGGCCTGCGCCGTCTGCGCCGCGAACGGCTTCCCTGGCGCGGACTTACGCTCGGCTACCCCTCACCGCGCACTCTGGCTGCGCTCCTCGAGCCACGCTTTCGCATCGACGCCGTGCGCCCGCTGGGCGTCGCGCTGCCGCCGACATATGCCACGGCGTGGCTCGAGCGGCACCCGCGCGTGCTCGCGCTGCTCAGCCGCGCCGAGCGCGCCGCGCAGGGCTCAAGTGCGCTCGCGGCCTGGGCGGATCATTACCTGATCGAGGCCACGTATCGCGGGGAGTCACGGCCATGAGCTTTCCCGCCCGAGGCCCCGAGCGCCGCGCGGATGGCCGGCTCGAGCGCCTGCCGCTGCTCACCTTATATCTGAGCGAGCGCTGCAACTCGCGCTGCATCAGCTGCGACTACTGGCGCTTTGGGCGCACGGATCTGACGCTTGCCGCCGTCGAAGCGCTGCTGCCGGCGCTCGCGGCGCTGCGCACCGAGCTGGTGCTGCTCTCCGGCGGTGAGCCCCTGCTTAATCCCGAGTGGCCCGCCATCGCGTGGCGCCTGCGCGAGCAGGGCCTGAAGCTCTGGCTCCTCAGCTCAGGGCTGGCGCTCCTAAAGCATGCGCGCCGGGTCGCCGCCTTGTTCGAGCGCGTGACGGTCTCGCTCGATGGCACCGATGCCGCCACCTACCAGGCCATCCGCGGCCTGGACGCCTTCGACAACGTGTGCGCCGGGGTGCGTGCGGCCGCAGGGCTCGGAGTCAACGTGACGGTGCGCGTGACACTGCAACGTGCCAACTACCTTCAGCTGCTGCAGTTCGTAGCGCTCGCGCGCTCACTGGGAGCACGGGCAGTGTCCTTCCTCGCCGTCGATGTGGCGAATCCCCACGCCTTTGCGCGCCCGCCCGGCGCGCCGGCGCCGGCGCTCGCGCTCACCGCGGCGGACCTCCCGCAGTTTGCGCGCCTGCTGCAGGAGCTCGAGCGCGAACATGCCGAGGACTTCCTGACCGGCTTCATCGCCGAGAGCCCGCGGCGGTTGCGCGCCATCGCCGCTTACTTCTCTGCGGTGTGCGGGCAGGGAGCCTATCCTGCGGTGCGCTGCAACGCGCCGGAGTTCTCCGCGGTCGTGGACGCGAAGGGGCGGGTGAGTCCCTGCTTCTTCATCCCCGGACCGCCCACGGCGCGCCTCGACGCCGCAGGGCTCTGCGGCGCGCTGAATCAGGATGCCAGCCTGGCGCAGCGCCGCGAAATCCGCGCCGGCGCAGCCGCTGAGTGCCGCACCTGCGTGTGCGCGCTGTGGCGGCCCCCGCAGGGAGCGCGGGCGCCCGACGAGGCTCGAGCCGCCCATGCCTGAGCTCATAGCACTCGGCACGCTGCCCGCCCCGCACCGCCTCGAGCGGCTCGCGGCCCGCGCCCTGCACCGCGTACGGCGCGCGCGCGGACTCGCCCGCTACGATGACTACCGCCTCGAGTGGGTCGAGGGCGCGCCGTTTCTGGTGCTGCCGAGCGTGTTCAATCCGCTTCTCCTGCGAAGCGGCGCGTTCTTTGCCCGGGCGCTGGCCGCGCAGCCATTGCCCGCGGACGCACGCGTGCTCGACATGGGAACCGGCTCGGGCGTGTGCGCGATCCTTGCCGCGCGCACGGCGCGACGGGTCGTGGCGGTGGACATCAATCCCGCAGCGGCGCACTGCGCGCGCCTGAACACGGTGCTCAATGGCTGCGAACATCGCATCGAGGTACTGCACGGCGACCTGTTCGAGCCGGTGGGCACCGAGCGCTTCGACCGCGTGCTGTTCAACCCGCCTTTTTACCGCGCCGCGCCCGGCACCGACCGCGACCGCGCCTGGCGCGCGCTCGATGTGGCCGAGCGCTTCGCCGACGGGCTCGCGGCGCACCTCACCGCGGCCGGGGAGGCGCTGCTGGTGCTGTCGAGCTATGGCGATGCGACCGCCTTTGAGCTGGCGCTGGCGCGCGCAGGATTTGCCCTGCAGCCGCTGGCCACACGCCGCTATGTCGGCGAGCGCATCGCACTGCTGCGCGTGCTGCGACCGTGAGCCGGGCCCGTCACAAGGTCGTGCTCTACAACCCGCAGGCGGTGTTCTTCACCATGCCGCTGGCACTGCTTGCGATCGGCTCGCACCTCGACCCCGAGCGTTTCGAGGTGGTTATCGTCGATGCGCGCCTGGAGAAAGACCCCGAGCGCGCGCTGCTGGCGCAGCTCGAGGGCGCCCTGTGCCTGGGCGTGACCGTGCTCACGGGTGCGCCCATCGCCGACGCGCTGCGCGCGTCCCGGGCCGCCAAGAACTACCGCGCCGACCTGCCGGTGGTCTGGGGCGGCTGGCATCCCTCGATGTTTGGGCGCGAATGCCTCCGCGAGCCGTGTGTGGATGTGACCGTGCAGGCGCAGGGCGAGGCGACCTTCGCCGAGATCGTCACGCGCTTTGCGGCCGCAGACTCGCTGCGCGGCTGTGCCGGGTGCATGTACCGGGAAGCTGACGGCAGCATCGTCGTCAATCCGCCGCGCGAGCTGCAGCCGCTCGAGAGCTTCCGCCGCCACGACTACCGGCTGATTCCGGTCGAGCGTTACTTCGCCCTGAAGGGCAAGCGCCAGGTCGACTACATCTCCTCCCAGGGCTGCAACTTCCGCTGCGCATTCTGCTCCGACCCCTTCGTCTACGGGCGCAAATGGGTGGGCCTCGAGCCGCGTCGCGTCGCCGCGGAGCTGCACGAGCTGTGGCAGCGTTACCGCTTCACGGACGTGAACTTCCAGGACGAGACTTTCTTCACGCGCCGCGAGCGCGTGCAGGCGCTCGCCGAGGCGCTCATCGACGCCGGAGTAGCCACCAGCTGGGCGGCGACGATGCGCGCCGACCAGGGTGTGCGCCTGCCAGCGGAGCTGTGGGGTCTGGCGCGCCGCTCGGGGCTGCGGCGCCTGCTGGTCGGTGTGGAATCCGGCGACGATGCGATGCTCAAGCGCATCCGCAAGGACATCACCATCGCGCAGGTCTTTGCCACCGCCGAGCGCATGCGGGAGCTCGGCATCGCCGGCAACTTCCCCTTCATCGTCGGCTTTCCCGAAGAGAGCGACGACAGCGTGCGCGCCACCCTCACGTGTGTGAAGCGCCTGCGCTCGATGAGCCCGGACTTCGAGACGCCGATCTTCTACTTCAAGCCCTACCCGGGCAGCGCGATCGTGCTCGAGGCGGTCAAGAACGGCTTTCGCCTCCCGGAAACCTTGAGCGAGTGGTCACAGTTCGATTTCGTCGCGGGGCTGCCGGGACCGTGGGTGAGCCGGGCGAAATTTGAGCTGATCGAGCGCTTCAAGTTCTTTCAGGAGCTCGCCTGGCGGCGCGCATCCGCCGGCTGGGACCTGCTGCAGCGCCTCGCCCGCGCCCGCTGCCGCCGCGATGACTACCGCTTCCCGATCGAGATGAATGTGGCGAACTGGCTGCGGCCCCGCGAGCGGCTGTCGTGAGTGCCAGGCTGCGCATGCTGCTCGCCAATCCGCGCATCACCTCGGCGCGCCGCGCGCGCTTTCCGCTGTCGCTGCTGACGCTCGCCGGCGCGCTCGAGGCCGGGGGGCGGCCCGCGAGCCTCATCGACGGCAATCACGAGCGCGATGCCATCCGCGCCACGCTCGCGCAGCTGCAGGCCGCTCCGCATGCTGCCCTGGGGGTGAGCGTCATGGGCGGTCCGCAGGTGGAAAGCGCCATCGCGCTGTCGCGCGCGGTGCGCGCTGCCCACCCGCAGCTGCCGATCGTCTGGGGCGGATATTTTCCGACACTGTTTCCGCAGGCGGCCCTGAACGCGCCCTACGTCGACTATCTGGTGCGCGGGCAGGGGGAGGCGACGTTGCCGGCACTCCTGAGCGCGCTCGAGACCGGCACCGACCTGCGCGGGATCGCGGGGCTCTCATTCAAGGACGGCGGCGCGCAGGTGCACAATGCGGGGCGGGCCTTCGCAGGTCCGCGCGGCCGGGCGCCGCTGCCCTACGACAAGCTCAGGAGCCCGCGGCAGTACCTGGTGAAGACCTTCATGGGGCAGCGCACCGCGGCCTACGAAGCCGCCCTCGGCTGCCGCTTCCGCTGCGTTTTCTGCGGCGTCGCGGCGATGTTCGCCGGCGCCACCGCGCTGCCGGAGGCGGCGCGTCTGGAGGCCGAGCTCACGCATCTGCGCGATGAACTCGGCGCCGACTCGCTGCAGTTCTACGACCACAACTTCTTTGACCGCGAGGCGGAGATGCTGCCGCTTCTGGAGGTGCTGGCGCGCATGCGCATGCCCTGGTGGTGCTACGCGCGCGCCGATGCGCTCCTCAGTCTTTCCCCGCAAGCCTGGAAACTCGTGCGCGCGAGCGGCCTGCGCATGGCCTACATCGGCGCCGAGACGCCCAACGATGCAATGCTGCGCGCGATCCGCAAGGGCACGCGTGCCGACCAGACGCTCGAGGTCGCGCAGCTGTGTCGCCGCCACGGGGTCATCCCGGAGCTGTCCTTCATGGTTGCCCCGCCCGAGGACCCGGAAGGAGAGACCGAGCGCACTTTCGGCTTCATCCGGCGCGTAAAGCGCGAGAACCCGCAGGCCGAGATCATCGTCTACGTGTACACGCCGCTGCCGGCGCAGAGCCTGCCCGAGCGCGCGCGCGCACACGCCGCGCTGCTGCGCGACCAAAACGGCGCGGTCCTGCGCTTTCCCGCCACGCCGGAGGAGTGGACCGAGCGGCGCTGGGTGGAGTACGCCTGCCACGCGGACGCACCCTGGGTGAGTGCGCGGCTGAAGCGCCGCATCCGTGACTTCGTCACCGTGCTCAACTGCCGTTTCCCGACGCTGCAGGATGCGCGCTCGCCCCCCTGGGCCAAGCGCGCCCTGCGCACCGCCGCCGCGTGGCGCTACCGCTTCGCACTCTACGGGCGCCCCTGGGAACTGGCGGCGGCGCGCCGCCTGGTGCAGCTGGCGGACCCGCGCACGAGCAGCCTGTGAATGCAGCTGACACCCTGCGCATCGCCCAGGTGAGTTTCTTCTGCGACCCGCAGGGGCGCGCGGGGGAAGCGCTGCTGGAGGCATGGCCGTCTCTTGCGGACATCGCCCGCGCCGCCGCCAGCGCAGGTCTCACCGTGAGCGTGCTGCAGGCTGCCGCCAGGCCCGAGCGACTCGAGCGCGATGGCGTCGGCTATCACTTCCTGTGCCGCGAAGCCGCATCCGCGCCGCTGGCAAGCGGAGCTGCCTTTCGCGCATTGCTCGCGCAGCTGCGGCCGCAGGTTCTGCATGTACACGGACTGCATTATTTCACCGAGGTCGGTGCGCTTGCCGCCGCGGCTCCGGGCGTGCCGATCCTGCTTCAGGACCACGCGAGCCGGGTGCCGGGGCCCTGGCGCTGGCTGCGCTGGCGACGGGGGCTCGGCGCCGCAGCCGCAGTCAGCTTCTGCGCACGCGAGCAGGCCGAGCCGTTCCGGCGCCGGCATCTGTTGCGCCCGCAGCAGCGGCTCTACGGCATCCCCGAGTCCACCAGCCGGTTTACCCCGGGGGATGCGACGGCGGCCCGCCGTGCCACCGGCCTGCACGGCGATCCGTGCCTGCTGTGGGTGGGGCATCTGGATGCCAACAAGGACCCGCTGACCGTGCTCGACGGCCTCGCGCTCGCCCGGGACCGCCTGCCCGATCCGCACTTGTGGTGCTATTTCGGCTCGGCCCCCCTGCGTGCGCCCATTGAGCGCCGCCTGAGACGCGAACCGCGCCTCGCACACCGGGTACACCTCCTCGGCGCCGCCCCGCACGCGCACATCGAGGCGGCCATGCGCGCCGCGGACCTGTTCGTGCTCGGCAGTCACCACGAGGGCAGCGGCTATGCGCTCCTCGAGGCACTGGCGTGCGCACTGCCGCCCGTCGTCACGGCGATTCCCTCGTTCCGCGCACTGGCCGGGACGGCGGGCTTCCACTGGCGCTGCGATGATGCGGCCGACTGCGCGCGCGCCCTGCTGGCAGCGCAGGCAACCCCGCGCGCCGCGGCACGCCAGGCCGCGCGCGCCCAGTTCGAGCGCGAGCTGTCCTTTGCAGCGCTCGGCAGCAAGCTGCACGCGGCCTATGCAGACCTTGCGGCCGGCATGGCCGGTGCGCGCCGGGCCGCATGAGCCGCGCCTCCTGCGATCCGCCGCCGGATCCTTTCGGCGAGCAGGCCGCAAGCGCACTGAAGCTGCGCGCGGCCGTGCTCGGGGCCCGCTTTGTCTTCGAGAGCGACAGCCCGGAGCTCATGGCGCTCGTGCGCGAGGCATTCGCGGGCCTGCCGGCGCGCCGTGCCGCGCGGCGCGGGCGGCCACTGCGCGTGAAGCTCGTGCTCACTGAGCCGCTCGCGCATCGCCGCGGCGAGCCGCCGCCCCTGCAGCCGCTCTCGGCGGCCGGCGTGCTGTGCGGAGTTGCGAACGGCGCGGCACTCATGAGCACCGCCCCGGCGCAGCGCGCGGCGCTCGTGGTCGTGCCGCGGACGCTGATCGGGCGGCGTTACCACGTGCGCTACGAGCTCATCGAGTTCGCCGCCTACGTGCTGGCGGCACGCGCCGGCAGGCTCCTGCCCCTGCATGCCGCGTGCGTGGGTTTCGGCAACGCCGGCGCGCTCCTGCTCGGCGCGAGCGGAGCGGGCAAATCGACCCTGGCACTGGCGAGCGTGCTGGGCGGAGCCGAATTCCTCGCCGAGGACAGCGTGCTGCTCGATCGCAGTCTCCAGGCCTTCGGTCTGGCGAACTTCCTGCATGCGCCGCCCGGCACACTGCGCCTGTTCGGCGCAACCCCAGCGGTGCGGCGCCTGCGGCGTGCGCCGCTGATCCGGCGACGCAGCGGCGTGGCCAAGCTTGAGATCGATCTGCGCGCATCGCGCTGGCGGCTCGCGGCCGCGCCGCTGCCGGTGCGGGCACTGCTGTTTCTGACGCCGCGGCGGGCTGCGGGATCGCTGCTGCGGCCGCTGACCCCGGCGCAGGCGCTGCGGCGTCTCGGCCGCTCCCAGCGTTACGCGGCCGCGCAGCGCGGCGGGGCGGGCTTGCTTGCCCGACTGGCGCGGCTGCCGGCGTTCGAGCTGCGCCGCGCGGCGCCGGCAGCGCAGCTGGCCGCCGTGCGCGCGGCGCTCGCACAGGCGGCCCCGTGAGAGTCGCGCTCATCGTCCCGGGCGGCGTCGACCGGTCTGCGACCTATCGCGTCATCCCGGTGCTGCTCGCGCTCATCGAGCGGCTGGCCCGGCACCACGAGCTCGAGGTGTTTGCGCTCGCCCAGGGCGGGCAGCCGGACGACTGGCCGCTTCTGGGCGCGCAGGTGCACAACGTCGGTCAGCCGCGCACCCTCGCGCGCACCTTCGGCGCTCTGCGCCGTCAGCACCGGCAGCGACCCTTCGACGTCGTGCACGCAGTGTGGTCCGGGTGGGGTGGCGCGGTCGCCGTCGCCGCGGCACGCACCCTCGGCGTGCCCAGTCTGGTGCACGTGGCGGGCGGCGAGCTCGTGGCGCTTGCGGATATCGGCTATGGCGGCCGGCGCTCCGCGCTCGGGCGGCTGCGCGAGGCGGTTGTGCTGCGCGCCGCGAGCCGGGTCAGCGCCGCGAGCGCACCGATGATCGATGCGCTCGCCCGGCTCGGGATCCGCGCCGTGCGCGTGCCGCTCGGCATCGACCTGCGGGCCTGGGGGCCTGGGGCTGCACCGGGACGGGCTCCGGGTGAGCCCGCACGGCTGATCCAGGTTGCCAGTCTCAACCGCGTCAAGGACCAGACGACCCTGCTTCACGCCCTGGCGGGCCTGCGCGCCGCCGGCGTGGCGTTTCACATGGACTTAGTCGGCGAGGACACGCTCGCAGGCGAGATCCAGAGCCTCGCGCGCCGCCTGGGTCTCGAGCAGCACCTCACCTTCCATGGGTTTCTCACTCAGGCACAGCTGCGGCCGCTTCTGGGCGCCGCGCACCTGTTGGTGGTCAGCTCGCGCCACGAGGCAGGTCCGGTGGCCCTGCTGGAGGCCGCCGCGCTCGGTGTGCCCGCGGTCGGCACCGCTGTCGGCCATCTCGCCGAATGGTCCCCCGAGGCCGCCTGCGTCGTCCCGGTCGCGGATGCGCCGGCCCTCGCGGCCGCTGCGGCGGCGGTGCTCGGCAATGAGGCACGGCGCCTCGCGCTCGCCCGCGAGGCGGCGCGGCGTGTGCGTGGCGCCGACGCCGACCGCACCGCCGAGCTGTTTGAGGCACTCTACGCGAGCGTGTGCCGCGCGGGCTTGCGGAAGAGCAGAAACAGAAACCGGCAGGTGAGGCCGTAGCGCCAGGCGCGCGGCGTGCCCGGGACCCCGCTGCGATCGGCGCGGCCGTGCCGGTCGGTGAGGCCGCGGTAGGCGCGGATGAACTCGAAGTGAGGCTGCGCCTGCTGCGCGAAGTCCGCGGGGGTGCGGCGCCAGATCGCGGCCTGTGAGCCGGGGAGCGCAAAACGGCCGTGGCGCAGCAGCTGCGGCAAGTGGCCCCACCACCACGCGTAGCGCAGATCGCGGAGGTAGCCCGGACTCAGCGCGCTTACCAGCACCGCCCCGGCCTCCGTGGTGAGGCGCGCGAGGGTGCCAAAGAGCCGGGCCGGGTCGTCGATGAGGTTGAAGGGCGCGAAGTTGGCGGTCACCAGATCCGCCGCCCGGGCCGGGGCCGGCTGAGTGAGGAAGGTCTCGTAGCTGCCGGTCTGCAGCGTGACGGTCCCGTCGGCGATGGCGGCGGCGCAGTGACTGGCGAAGTAGTCGCACATCTTGGGGTCGACGTCGTAGGCAACCACCTCGCGGCCGCGCTCGGCATAGAAGTGCGCATCGAGTCCGGGCCCGGCACCGAATTCCAGAATGCGTGCGCCCGGCGGGGCGAGTTCCAGCGCCAGCTGCCGGAAAGCCGCGCGCGCGCGCAGGTCCGCGGGGCGGCGCGTGAGCGCGCGCACATAGTCCGCGCCGGCGACATTCGGGGCGCCGCTGAGCGGCAGCCGCTCAGGGGATGCGGGCGAGGGCATCGCGTGCGCTGCGCGCCGTGGCGCTGAGCGCTGCGGCGCGGTGCGGATCGGTTGGGCCCAGGCGGTCAGCCTCGACCGCGCTGCGCAGCCACTCATCGGCGAGGCGGTAGTAGCTGCGGTCACGACGCCCGGCGATGCAGTAGTCGCGGTCCGATCCGGCCGCCCACGGCACGCTCAGCTCGACCCGGCCGCGCACACGCTCGAAATAGGGCGTGCCCTTGATCGGGTAGGACACCGTGGTGAGGAACACCTCCGGCCGCAGGCGTCGTACGAGCTCAATGGTCTGGGCGATGTCGTCCAGCTCCTCGCCTTCGTAACCCCACATGAGGAACATGCCCACCTCGAGCCCGAAGCGGTGTGCGAGCTCCACCGCGCGCTCGACCTGCGCGAGCGTCACGTCGCGGCGCATCGCATCCAGGATGCGCTGGCTGCCGCTCTCGGCGCCGATCCAGACGCGGTAGCAGCCGAGCTCGGCCAGCGTGCGGGCGGCGAGCTCGCTCTGCAGCCGGTCGGCGCGGGTGATGGTCTCGAACGGGCGGCTGAGGCCACGGGCGCCGAGCTCGGCGGCGTAGCGGGTGAGCCAGGGGTGGCTGATGGTGAACACATCATCGGCATACCAAAGCTGCTCCGGCTCGTAGCGCGCGAGGATGTGCGCGACCTCGGCGGCGACGGCCGCGGGCGAGCGGCGGCGGTGCGAGTAGCCGTACACCGCGTGCGAGCACCAGGTGCAGCGGTACGGGCAGCCGCGCGCCGTGATGAGGTTGACGCTGCCGCGGCCGTGGTGGCGGCGCCAGACCTCGACGTAGCGCGGCAGATCGATCGCGGCGCGGTCCGGCAGCGGCAGCGCATCGAGGTCCAAAATGCGCGTGCGCTCGGGGGTGCGCACCAGCCCCCCGCCGGGATCCTTGAAGACGATGCCGCGCACGTCGTGCAGCCCGTGTACGCCCTTGACCGGCAGCGCGCACAGCAGCTCATCGAGGGTGAGCTCACCCTCGCCGATGACCACGACGTCGGCGCCCGCGGCGAGATACTCGGCGGCGTAGTTCGCGCTCTCCGGGCCGCCGAGGATGACGTGCCAGTTGCAGGCGCGCGCGGCGGCGATGAGCGCGAGCACCGCCGGCCGGGTCATGAGATTGGTGTACAGCCCGAGGATGCCGTGCGGGGTGCGCTGGAACTCGCCGGCAAGCTCGGCGCGGGTACCGAAGGTGCTGTCGTAGAGTTCGACCCCGTGCCCGCGCTCCTTGAGGTAGGCGCTCAGGTACAGCAGCCCGAGCGGGGGATAGGGTTTCATGATCTGGCGCTCTTTCTCGTCTTCGCCGAGAAAGTAGCCGTGGCTCAGGAGGATGTGCGCCATGGGCGGCGGCTTCAGCGCGGCGGCGCACTGACGCGGAAGCGGCCCTCGCTCCCGGCGAGCGCGGCCCAGCGGCGCGCGAGCCGCCGCTGCGCGCGGCCGCGTGGTGCCGGCGCGTCCTGTGCGGCACTCACCTGCTCGTGCAGGAGATTGCGGATGGTGCGGTAGAACTCCGAGGTGTAGGTGCCGCGGAACATCATCGCGAGGTCGCCGCTGTCGCGCCAGTGCGTCTTGCCGTTCAGGAACTTTCCCTGCACCTGCTCGTAGAACTTGGTGCCGGGCAGCGGGTAGGCCACGGAGACGCCGACATCGTCGGGCTGCGCCGCTTCCAAGAGCTCGCGCGTCGCGAGGATGTCGTCCATCTGCTCGCCGAGGTAGCCGAGCTGGATGAAGAAGCCGACGCGGATGCCGTGGGCCTTCAGGCGCGCCCGCGCGCTCAGGATCTGCGCGACCGTCGTGCCCTTGTTCATGGCATCCAGGATGCGCTGGCTGCCGCTCTCTGCGCCGATCCAGGCCTCGGCGCAGCCGGCCGCGCGCAGCGCCGCCGCCATCGCCTCACTGACCAGATCG
Source organism: uncultured Pseudomonadota bacterium (assembly GCA_963825385.1). Taxonomy (GTDB): domain Bacteria; phylum Pseudomonadota; class Gammaproteobacteria; order Steroidobacterales; family Steroidobacteraceae; genus 13-2-20CM-66-19. The sequence continues at coordinate 193,447 of CAWGSX010000004.1, forward strand.
GCACGGATCTGGATGCTGAAGGGAACCTGCGTCCCTAAAGCCCGCACCGCCGCGGCGAAGCGCTGCACCCAGACGGTGCGGAAGCCGAAGATGTCGTCGGCGAACCAGATGTGATCGGGGGCAAAGGCGCCTTTGAGGTAGGCCAGCTCCGCGGCCACCTCCTCGGGCGTGCGCTGTGCGTACTGGTTGCCCCAGATCGGCTTCGCGCACCAGCTGCAGCGGAACGGGCAGCCCCGCGAGGCGTGCATGTTCAGGCTGAACTGGCCGTGGGCTTGCAGCCACACGGCACGATAGCGCTCCACCTCGATCAGATCCCACGCGGCCTGCTGCGGCGGGGTGAAGGGCAGCGCCGCCCCGGGGTCGGCCCGGTGCAGCGCGCCGTGGTGCATTCGCGCAAGTCCGCTAAGGCCGGCGCTGAGCAGTTCCAGGGACGCCTCGGGCTGCGCATCGAGGCGCGCGATCAGTGCCATGAGTGTGCCCAGGCCCTCGCCGATCAGCGCCACTTCGGCCCCGGCAAGCAGGTACGGCTCGGGGGCATCGGTGACATCCGAGCCGGCCACGATGACGCGCGCCCCCTCAAGACGCGCAGCCGCGATCATGTGGCAGCAGGCCTCGCGCATGGCCGCCAGGCACATCTTGGTGAGGAAGTTGAAGTTGTCCTCATAGAGCACGACGACTTCGGGACGCTGTGCCCGGAGCTCGCGCACGAACTCCTCCGGCCCTTGCGCAAGCATGGCGTCGAAGAGTCCGACGCGATGGCCACACTCGCGCAGCGCGGCGGCCAGTTGCAGCGTCGCCAAGGGCGGATAGGGCTTGGCGCGCTCGAACTGCTTGGGGTCCAGCCGCAGAAAATAGGAGTGGCCCACCAGGATCGATCGCATCGGCCTCTTCTTCAGTGGATTACCGCGCGCCGCGGGCGGCCGTGCGCCTTGGAAGCCCGCGCCGCCGCGGGGCGAGTTGCAGGTAAGTGCCGGTGCCAGGCGGATTGGGTTCACCGGCGGCGTCCGTCCGTGCGGACCGGGCGCACCCGGGTTATGTAACACGATGATTTAACTGAGATTATCTAAGCCGTGTGCGGAACGGGCTTCCGCAGCGCTGGCGGGGCTCTTGAGATCGGGCGCGGCAGCACGCATGAGAGCCCCCATGCGGATGTGCGGCGCCAGCGTGCGGGGGGCCGAGTGCGAGGTATCGGCTATAATCTTCGCCACCCCAAACGCACGGCCGACTGGTGTGGGGCGTCCGGTGAGTCCGGAGCTCGCGGCCCGGGCGAAAGTGGCGGAACTGGTAGACGCGCTGGGCTTAGGACCCAGTGGGGAAACCCGTGAGAGTTCGAGTCTCTCCTTTCGCACCAGTTCTCTCCAAGGTTCATAGGTCATGGCGGCTTGCGCTTTCCGGCGATGGGGTGCCGGGGAGCCGAAGGAATTCAATCGATGGAAGTCTCTGTCTCGGACACCGGCGGCCTCACGCGCCGCCTCGAGGTCCAGGTCCCGGCCGCGGAAGTGAGCCGGGAAGTGCAGCAGCGCCTGAAGCAGCTGTCGCGCACGGCGCGTCTGAAGGGTTTCCGCCCCGGCAAGGCGCCGCTGGCGGTGATCGCCAAGCAGTTCGGCGACCAGGTGCGTGCCGAGGTGGTGAGCGATCTGATGCGCAGCTCGTTTGCGCAGGCGGTCGATCAGCAGAAGCTGCGCCCGGCGGGCGGCCCGCGCATCGAGCCGATCGCCCTCGGGCCGGAGGCCGATCTGAAGTACGCCGCGCACTTTGAGGTGCTGCCGGAGGTGAAGGTCGCATCCCCTGAGACGCTCACACTGGAGAGACCGTCCGCCGAGGTCACCGAGAGTGACGTCGACAGCATGATCGAGAACATGCGCCGCCAGCGCCCGGTGTGGAGCGCGGTAGCGCGCGCCGCGCAGGACGGGGACCGGGTCATGTTCGACTACCAGGCGCGCATCGGCGGCAAGCTCATCGAGGACGGCGACCTGAAGGGCGTGCATATCGTGCTGGGCGCCAACCAGGCGATGCCTGAGCTTGAAGCGGGACTTAAGGGCATGAGCGCAGGCGAAGCGAAGGCGCTCGAGGCGACGTTCCCGACCGCCCACCCCAATAAGCGTCTCGCCGGCCAGCTGGCGCAGCTTGAGGTCACCGTCCGGGCGGTCGAGGAGCACTCCCTTCCGGTAGTGGACGCGGAGTTCTTCCGCGCCTACGGTGTGGAGCAGGGCGGACTGGAGGAAATGCGCGCCGAGGTGCGCAAGAGCATGGAGCGCGAGCTTGCGGGCGTGGTGCGCTCACGGGTGCGCGCGCAGGTGCTCGAGGGCCTGTACCGCGCCAATCCCGTGGACGTGCCGCGCGCGCTCATCGACCAGCAGGTGCAGGAGCTGCAGCTGGATACGGCGCGGCGCCTCGGCATCCGCGATGCCCGTGCCCTGCCGCCGCGCGAGCGCTTCGAGGAGCCCGCGCAGCGGCGCGCAGCGCTCGGGCTCCTGGTCAGCCAGATCGTGCAGAACGAGAACATGCAGGTCGAGCGCGAGCGTGTACAGTCGCGGCTCGCCGAGCTCATCGAGAGCTACCCCGACCCCGAGCAGGCGCGGCGCGCGTATCTGCAGAACCAGGACGCGATGCGCCAGCTCGAATCGGCGGCGCTTGAGGAGCAGGTGATCGACTGGGTGGTCGCGCGCGCCCAGGTCACGCAGCGGCCGATGAGCTTCAAGGAACTCACCGGCTTCGGTGATGCCCAAGCAGAGCATGATCACGACCACGAGGGTCACGATCACGCGCACGCAGAGGAACCCCCGCAGGCGTCTCCGGGCGCCTGAGTCCACCCCCTACAGGTGAGCGGCACATGAACGAACGCAATCTCAATCTGGTTCCCATCGTCGTCGAGCAGACCGCGCGCGGCGAGCGGGCGTACGACATCTACTCGCGCCTGCTGAAGGAGCGGGTGGTGTTCATCGTCGGTCCGGTCGATGACTACATGGCCAATATCGTCGTCGCGCAGATGCTGTTCCTCGAGTCCGAGAATCCGGAGAAGGACATCGCGCTGTACATCAATTCCCCCGGCGGGGTGGTGAGCTCGGGCCTGGCGATCTACGACACCATGCAGTTCATCAAGCCCGACGTGAGCACCATCTGCGTCGGCCAGGCCGCCAGCATGGGGGCGGTGCTGCTCGCGGCCGGCGCCCACGGCAAGCGCTACTGCCTGCCGCACGCCCGCGTCATGATCCATCAGCCCCTGGGGGGCTTCCAGGGCCAGGCGGCAGACATGGAGATCCATGCCAAGGAGATGCTGGACACCCGCGACCGCTTGAACCGCATCCTCGCCAAGCACACCGGCCAGAGCGTGGACCGCATCAAGCAGGACACCGACCGGGACCGCTTCATGGATTGTAACGAGGCGGTGAAGTACGGCCTGGTCGACAGCGTGCTGGACAAGCGTGGTTCGATCGTCCCGGTGCCTTCAAGCAAGGGCTGAGCAGTACCTGCATCCAGCAAATGTCAAAGTGGTGAACCAGGTCATACATCTGCCGCCGGCCCAAGGACTTAGCCGTGCCGGGGCGCTTTGCACCCGGTGCGGAGCCCGTGCTATAAGAAACTGCACGGTGCGAATTCTTTCAGCCGTGTGACGCGGAGCCAATGAGGGACCTCGATGACTGAAGATTCCCGCAACCGTCACGACGACGGCAAGCTCCTTTATTGCTCCTTCTGCGGGAAGAGCCAGCACGAAGTCCGCAAGCTGATCGCCGGTCCCTCGGTGTTCGTGTGCGACGAGTGTGTCGAGCTCTGTAACGACATCATCCGCGAAGAGCTCGAGGACCGTGCCGAGCGGGCGCGCGACAAGCTGCCCAAGCCGCACGAGATCAAGAAGGTTCTCGACGAGTACGTCATCGGCCAGGAGCGCGCCAAGAAGGTGCTCTCGGTGGCGGTCTACAACCACTACAAGCGTCTGCAGACGCGCTCGGGCACCGCGCGCGCCAAGGATGAGGTGGAGATCGCCAAGAGCAACATCCTGCTCATCGGGCCGACCGGCTGCGGCAAGACGCTGCTCGCCGAGACGCTGGCGCGCCTGCTCAACGTGCCCTTCACCATCGCTGATGCCACGACGCTCACCGAAGCCGGCTACGTCGGCGAGGATGTCGAGAACATCATCCAGAAGCTGCTGCAGAAGTGCGACTACGACGTCGAGAAGGCGCAGACCGGCATCGTCTACATCGACGAGATCGACAAGATCTCGCGCAAGTCCGACAACCCCTCGATCACGCGTGACGTTTCCGGCGAGGGCGTGCAGCAGGCGCTGCTGAAGCTGATCGAGGGCACCATCGCCTCGGTGCCGCCGCAGGGCGGCCGCAAGCATCCGCAGCAGGAGTTCCTGCAGGTCGACACCAGCAACATCCTCTTCATCTGCGGGGGCGCGTTCGCGGGCCTGGAGAAGATCATTCTCAACCGCACGCAGAAGTCGGGCATCGGCTTCACTTCCGAGGTGCGTGACATCAATACCCGTCCGCACGGCAGCGACCTGTTTCACGACGTCGAGCCCGAGGACCTCATCAAGTACGGCCTGATCCCGGAGTTCGTCGGGCGTCTGCCGGTGGTGGCGACCCTCGATGAGCTCGACGAGGGCGCGCTCATCTCGATCCTGACCGAGCCGAAGAACGCGCTCACCAAGCAGTACCGGCGCCTGTTCGAGATGGAAGGCGCTGAGCTTGAGTTCCGCGAGGAGGCGCTGCGCGCAGTCGCGCACCGCGCCATGCAGAGAAAGACCGGCGCGCGCGGACTGCGCACGATCCTGGAGACGGTGCTGCTCGACACCATGTACGAGCTGCCCTCCATGCGCAACGTGGCGCGTATCGTCATCGACGAGACCGTGATCGACGGGCAGACCAAGCCCTACGTCGTCTACGGCTCGGAAGAGACCGAGCCGCGTCGCGTCTCGGGATCAAATCATCACTGAGTTCGCATTTCTCGCCACTGCTGCTGCGCGCCACGCGCCGCCTGAGAAACGCGTCACTCTTGAAACGCGGCGTGCGCGCCGCAATTCCCGCTACACTAGTCCCATAAATGCCGTCCGGTCGCCGGGGAAGCCTCTCCGCGACCGTCCTGCCAGGGGTTCATCGAGGGCTTGAGCGTGTCCGAACCTACCAATCCGTCTCCTTCCCTGCCCGCCGAGCTGCAGAACGTGCCGGTGCTGCCACTGCGTGACGTGGTGGTCTACCCGCACATGGTGCTGCCGCTGTTCGTCGGGCGGGAAAAGTCCATCCAGGCCCTCGATGTGGCCATGCGCACCGACAAGCGCATCATGCTGGTGGCGCAGAAGCAGGCCGACGTCGACGACCCGAAGGCGGAAGACCTGTACCGCATCGCAACCCTGGCGACCGTGCTGCAGCTGCTGAAGCTCCCGGACGGCACCGTCAAGGTGCTGGTCGAGGGCGTCGACCGCACGCGCATCGAGCGGCTGCACGCCGGGGAGTACTACGCCGCGGATGCGACCCCGCTGCCGGATGCCGAGAGCTACGACGAGAAGGAGATGGACGTGCTCGCGCGCTCGGTCATCTCCCAGTTCGAGCAGTACGTGAAGCTCAACAAGAAGGTGCCGCCGGAGGTGCTGACCGCGCTCGCCGGCATCGAGCAGGCCGGGCGCCTCGCCGACACCGTGGCGGCGCACATGTCGCTGAAGCTCGCCGAGAAGCAGAAGGTCCTCGAGATCCTCGACGTCAAGAAGCGCCTCGAGCACATCCTGGTCGCCATCGAGAGCGAGATGGACGTGCTGCAGATCGAGAAGCGCATCCGCGGCCGCGTCAAGGCGCAGATGGAAAAGAGCCAGCGCGAGTACTACCTGAATGAGCAGATGAAGGCCATTCAGAAAGAACTCGGCGAGATGGACGAGGGCGGCAACGAGATCAACGAGCTCGAGCAGAAGATCGCCAAGGCCGGCATGCCCAAGGAGGCCCGCGAGAAGGCCTCCGGGGAACTCAACAAGCTGAAGATGATGTCGCCGATGTCGGCGGAAGCCACCGTGGTGCGCAACTACATCGACTGGCTGGTCAAGGTGCCGTGGAAGAAGCGCACCAAGATCATCAAGGACATCGCCCGCGCCGAGAAGGTGCTGGATGAGGACCACTTTGGCCTGGAGAAGGTCAAGGAGCGCATCGTCGAGTACCTCGCCGTGCAGCAGCGGGTCGACAAGCTGCGTGGCCCGATCCTGTGCCTGGTGGGACCGCCCGGTGTGGGCAAGACCTCGCTCGGCCAGAGCATCGCGCGCTCGACCAACCGCAAGTTCGTGCGCATGTCCCTTGGCGGGGTGCGTGACGAGGCCGAGATCCGCGGCCACCGCCGCACCTACATCGGCTCGATGCCCGGCAAGATCGTGCAGAACATGTCCAAAGCGGGCGTGCACAACCCGCTGTTCCTGCTCGATGAGGTCGACAAGATGTCGATGGACTTCCGCGGCGATCCGTCCTCGGCGCTGCTCGAGGTGCTGGATCCGGAGCAGAACTCCACCTTCAACGACCACTACCTCGAGGTCGACCTCGACCTGTCGGAGGTGATGTTCGTGTGCACGGCGAACTCGCTCAATATCCCGGCCCCGCTGCTGGATCGCATGGAAGTCATCCGTCTGCCCGGCTACACCGAAGACGAGAAGATGAACATCGCGCGGCGCTACCTGGTGCCGAAGCAGATGAAGAACAATGGACTGAAGCCCGACGAGCTCAAGGTGTCCGATGCCGGCGCTGCTCGACATCGTGCGCTACTACACGCGCGAGGCCGGCGTGCGCAACCTCGAGCGCGAGGTTGCCAAGATCTGCCGCAAGGCCGTCAAGCAGATGCTGCTGCACAAGAAGGATCAGAAGTCAGTCGCGGTCACGCCCGCGGAACCTCGACAAGTTCCTCGGCGTGAGGCGCTTCCGCTACGGCAAGGCCGAGGACATGAACCGCATCGGCCAGGTGACCGGACTTGCCTGGACCGAGGTCGGCGGCGAGCTCCTCACCATCGAGGCGGCGGTGGTTCCGGGCAAGGGCAAGCTGCAGCACACCGGCCAGTTGGGCGAGGTGATGCAGGAGTCCATCCAGGCGGCGATGACCGTCGTGCGCAGCCGCGCCCAGGTGCTGGGGCTGGAGCCGGACTTCTATCAGAAGCTCGACGTGCACCTGCACATCCCGGAAGGGGCGACCCCGAAGGACGGACCGAGCGCAGGCATCGGCATGTGCACGGCGCTGGTCTCGGCGCTGACGCGCATCCCGGTGCGCTCCGATGTCGCCATGACCGGTGAGATCACGCTGCGCGGCGAGGTGCTGCCGATCGGCGGACTGAAAGAGAAGCTGCTCGCGGCGCACCGCGGCGGCATCAAGACGGTCCTCATCCCCGATGAGAACCGCGAAGGATCTGGTCGAGATCCCCGACAACATCAAGGGCAACCTCGAGATCAAGCCGGTCAAGTGGATCGACGAGGTGCTGGCGGTGGCGCTCACCGAGCAGCCCATGCCTCAGCAGAATGCGGACGCACCGGCAGTGCCGGTGGCGGCCGCCGCCACCGCGGCGGTGACCGAGGACAAGGCGGCACGCCGCGGCGTCCGCCGCACCAAGCAGATACCCCCGGCGCATTAGAATGCGCCGGGGCGCCTCGGGCCCCTCAAAGGCGGGTGCTTAGCTCAGCTGGTAGAGCGTCGCCCTTACAAGGCGAATGTCGGCGGTTCGATCCCGTCAGCACCCACCAAAGTCGAGGACTTGCCGGGTACCGGGGCCGCGCCGAGGCAACCCATTGGGTTACAGTGTCGGAACAGGCAGTGTTGCCCGTAGGTCCGGCGGCGCCCGCGAGGCCAGAGCGAACCGCCTCAGGGCAAGCGATACTGCTTGTGATCCCTTTCAGGGCGAATGTCGGCGGTTCGAGCCGTCAGCACCCACCAGACGCTACTCTGGCGCGTAAACGCGTTTCCTCTTGCAAGGTGTCAAGGCCTGCCTGGGCATGCGTCGTGGGTAGCTGCACCACGAGCGCCACTCGCGAGCTCCGGCTTCGTCCACCTTCCACTCGCTCTCGCATGCGGCCGTCCGTCCGCCCCGCGCAGTGCACTTGCCCGGCGCAGGTCACTATGCAAGATTCGCTGGTTGAAACAGCCGTAAGGCTGCGAACGGCGCGTCATCCCCAGGTGAACCGATGGCGCGTCCGCGGCGACATCTTCTGAGGGCGCATGCATGAAACCCATGGTTGCCATGCTTACCATAGTCACTGCCGCCGGATGGTGTCTTGCGTTTGCAGAGCCGCCGGCCGCGCCGGACGACACGCCATCCCGGAGCGCCCCGGCCCCGGGCAACAGCGCTGCCGACAGCACGGCTGCGGAGGTTAACGCGCAGAGCAGCGCCGCCAGCACGGCGCCTGCCCCGGTGGCGGCTGATAGCGCGGCCAAGGCCTCTGCTACCGCTTCGGCGAACGCCACGCCGAATCCGTCCAGCGAGCGCATCACCCAGCGCCTGCTGCGGCAGCAGGGCTACAAGCTGAGCATGAGCAATGGCGAGGAGATGTACTGCCGCCGCGAGGTACCGCTCGGCTCACACCTGCCGACGGTGCTGCACTGCATAACCGCCACCGAGGCGGACGCCATGGCGCGCGAGGGGCGAGAGGTTACCGAGCATCTGCAGCACGACATGGCGGGCTGCCTCTCGAACGGTTCGCGAGGCACCATCTGCCACTGACTCCTCCTGCCCTGGGAGCCGCAGCGCCCGTACGAGTGCCGCGCGTCGGCCCCGGCACGTGCCTACCAGCGTAGGTTGATCGTCGCCCCGTAGGTGCGCGGATCGTCCCAGTAGGCGGTGGTCAGGCTGCCGAAGGCCGGTCCGAAGTCGATGAAGTTGTTGGCGTGCTTGATGTCGGCGAGGTTGCGCACCCACAACGACAGTTCCGCGGTGGCGGAGGAGCCGAGGTGCACGTTGCCCAGTGACAGGCGTGCATTGGCAAGTCCCACGCTGCGCACCATGGTGTTCGCGGCCACCTGCTGCGTCGGGTTGTAGTTCGGGCCGCTGCTCGCGAGCTGGTAGGCGTAGGTGTAGAAGTCGCTGGTGTAGGTGTAGTCGAGCATGCCGCGCAGCGTTCCCCAGGCGCCTTGCGCGAACCGCACGTCGAGCGCAGCGCTGAAGGAGTTCTTGGGCGCGTGCGGAAAAGCGCGGTTGTCCTTCTCGTCGATGCCGCCGTCGATGAACTCGTCATACTGGCTGTGCAGATAGCCGTAGCTGCTGCGCAGCAGCAGCCAGTCGGTGAATGCGAAGTTCCCCTCCAGCTCGAGCCCGTAGACCGTGGCCTTGCCGGCGTTGCGCAGCACCGAGACGGTGGAGGCGCCCGGCAGGAAGATGTTGAGCTGCAGGTCGGAGATCCTGTTGTAGAAGGCCGCGGCGTTGAACTGCACGCGATGGTTCAGAAACTCGGTCTTGGTACCGACTTCGAAGGCGTCGATGGTCTCGGGCTTATACGGCGTCGACACCTCGGCCACGCTGCCGCCTTCCGGATTCAGGCCACCGCTCTTGAAGCCCTCGGAGTATTTGGCATAGGCGTTGACCTGCGGCGTGAGCCGGTACTCCACCTGTGCCACCGGGGTAACCTTGCCGTCGGAGGAGTGTCCCGGCGTCGCCGGTACCAGATAGCCGCCGTGCACGTCGTCATACACGGTGGTATTGGTGTCCATGGTCTCGTGGCTGTAGCGCAACCCCGCGCTCAGCGTCAGGGCCGTCGTCAGGCGGTAGTCGAGCTGCCCATAGGCGGCATAGGCACGCGTCTTCATGACGTAGGTCGGATCGGAGGCCACGGCGCCGAAAAAGAAGCTCTGCGGGTCCGCCGAGCTGCCGTGGTCGCCGAAGTAGTACAGACCGCCGACGTAGTTCCAGGAGCCGGCGCTGCCGGTCAGCTGGAATTCCTGCGACCACTGCTGGTAGCGCTGATGGCGGTTGACCGAGGCGATATTGAGCGGGCTTACGTCGAGGTCGAAGAAGTCGTTGGAGTCGAGCTCGCGGTAGGCGCTGATCGACTTCAGCACATTGTTCTCATCGAGCCTCCAGCTGAAGGTGAGCGAATGCCCGCTCGAGCGCATCGTTTCCCTGGAGGGGTAGTCGATGCCCACCTCGCTCTGGCGCTGGGTGCTCGCGAAGCTGTTGAAGATGCTGAGCCCGATGGCATTCCAGAAGGCCGGATTGGTGCTGTACAGCTGCGTGGCTGCGGAGGGCTGGTTGTAGTCGGCGATATCGAAGGCGTAGAGCGCCTTGAAGTTGTCGGTGAAGTCGAGCTTGACGGCCACCCGCTCCTGGTCATCGTGCAGTCCGCCCAGGCTGGCACCGGGGCTGCCGTCCGCGAGCGTCATCCAGCCATCGCGCCGCTCGACCCGCCCCGAGAGCGTGATGCTGGCGATACCGGCCTTGGGCAGGTCGAGCGAGGCGCGCGCCGACCAGAGGCTGTAGTTGCCGCCATCGACGCTTGCTGAGCCGGACAGCTCGCCCGAGGGCTCGCGGGTCACGTAGTTGACAGCTCCCGAGAGGGTGTTGCGGCCATAGAGCGTACCCTGTGGACCGCGCAGCACCTCGATGCGCTGCAGGTCCAGGAGGTCGATGAGGGAGCCGGCAGACTTTGCCATGTACACCCCGTCGACATAGATGCCGACGGTGGTGTCGTTGTAGATGGCCGGGTTGATCGAGTTGCTGCCGCGCATCGAGATCTGCGAGTAGAGCACGTTGTTGGGCGTGTGGCTCACCTGCAGGTTGGGCACGATCGAGCTCAGGTCGTACGCGGTCTCCAGGTGGCGCTGCTCGATCTGATCGCTGCCGAAGGCGCTGATGGCGATCGGTACGTCACGCAGGTTTTCCTCGCGCTTCTGCGCGGTGACCACTACCTCCTGCAGCGTGGATTCATCGTCTGCCCACACCGGCGCCGTGACGGCGGCCGCGGCGAGCACGAGTGGTACGGCGGCCGCCAGATGCGGACGCCCCAAGGCCAAGCGCTTCCCCATGAGTCCCCCTGCGCGCAGGCGCTGCGCGTCTCGCCGGAGGTTAGTGGCGCGCGCTTGGCGCTCCCAGAGCGCTTGCGCCCACGCCGGCAGGCAAAACTGCCCAGGTGAGCAGATTTGCCCGGCTGCCTGCGCCCGTACGCCCTGTCGGCGCGGGCCGGCTTGCGGTGATAATCGCCGCTGCCGGTCGTTACCCACATGCCGAGGTGCGCGTGCCCAACCGTTACCCCACGCTCCTGAGCGAAGGCCGCATCGGCTCGCTCACGCTGCGCAACCGCATGCTGCTCACCGCCATGGGGGTCAACTTCGGTGATGGCCAGGGCTACGTCACCGATGCGATGCGGGACTTCTGCGCGCGCGTGGCGCGCGGCGGCGCCGCGATGGTGAATCTCGGAGTCGTCGGGGTCGGCTGGCCGGTGGGGGCCAATATCCCGCGGCAGATCGCCCTTTCCGACGATCGCTTCATCGCGGGCATTCGCAGCATTGCCGACGCCGTGCACGAGCACGGCGCGCGCCTGGCGGTGCAACTGCACTTCGGCGGACTGGTCGCGGTCGAGGACATGCTCAAGGGCAACCCGGCCTGGACGCCCTCGGTGCCGCAGCCGCACGCCGGGGACATGCTGGATGCCTTTCTGCCGGAGGAGCTCGCCGAAGCGCCCTTTGCGCGCCTGGCGCCAAACTACAAGGTGCTCGAGCGCGCCGACATCGCCCAGGTGGTCGGCATGTTCGCCGCGGCCGCCGAGCGCGCGCTGCGCGCCGGCGCCGACGGGCTCGAGATCCACGGCGGCCATGGCTACCTGATCTCTTCCTTTCTTTCCCCGCTCAGCAACCGGCGTGACGACGAATACGGCGGCAGTGTGGAGAACCGCGCGCGCCTGCTCATCGAGATCCTCAGCGCCATCCGCGCGCGGATCGGGATGCAGTTCCCGCTGTGGTGCAAGCTCGACTCGCAGGAGTTCGAACTCGCCGGCGGTATCGCGCTCGCGGACGCGCAACAGACGGCGCAGCTCGCCGAGCGCGCCGGTGCCGATGCGATTACCGTGACCGCATATCACGACGCCGCCATCGGCGCGCTGCACTCCGCCTCGCACACCCCGGATGCACCCGGCCTGCTGATCCCCAACGCCGCCGCCATCAGGTCGGCGGTGAAGATTCCGGTCATCGCCGCCGGGCGCATCGCCCCCGAGGCTGCCGAGCAGCACCTGCGTGCCGGGGACTGCGACTTCGTCGCCATGGGACGCAAGCTCCTCGCAGACCCGGATCTGCCGCGCAAGCTGCGCGAGGAGCGCGAGGCCGACGTGCGCCACTGCATCTACTGCTACACCTGCATCAGCGAGATCTACCTGTGGCGCTCGACCCACTGCAGCGTGAATCCGGATCTCGCGGCACCGCTTGCCGCCCCGGCCCCGGCCGTGCCGCAGCACGTGGTCGTAGTTGGCGCCGGCCCCGCCGGCCTTGAGAGCGTGCGGCGCCTGCGGGCGCGCGGCCACCGCGTGACGCTGCTCGAGAGGAGTGACCGGCTGGGCGGCACCCTGGCGCTCGCCGCCGTAGCTTACGAGCCGAACGAGGCATTGCTCGCCTGGCTGACGCGCGAGGTCCAGGCCTGTGGCGCCGAGCTGCACCTGCGCACGCCGGCGACCGCCGAGTTGGTGCGATCACTGCGGCCCGACGCGATCATCGTGGCCAGCGGGGCGCGGCGCACGCTGCCGCCGCTCGCCGGAGCGGACGGCCCGCATGTGCTCGGCGGCGAGGACCTGCGGCGGCTGCTCTTGGGCGAGGACCTCGAGGCGCTCACGGCGAAGACCGGCTGGGGCACGCGCATCGCGGCGCGCCTCGGCGCCGTCACGGGCCTGAACCGCAGCCCCGCCTTGATCCGCGCCGCAACGCGCGCCTGGATGCCGCTCGGCGAGCACATCGTCATCATCGGCGGGGAGCTGGTCGGACTCGAGCTCGCGCATTTCCTTGCCGAGCGCGGTCGAAGCGTGACGGTGGTCGAGGACCAGGGACGGCTGGGCGCTGGACTCGCGATCGTGCGCCGCTGGCGGCTGCTCGCGCAGCTCAAGGCGCTCGGTGTAACCGTGCTCGGGCAGGCTCAGCAGGTGCGCATAGCGAACCCGGGCGTGACCTGCACGGTGCAGGGCCGGGTGCAGGAGTTGCCGGCCGACCAGGTGATCGTTGCCCAGGGCGCAGTCGCCGATCTGTCGGTCGCCAACTCCCTCAAGGAGCTCGGGTTACCCGTGCACCCGATCGGCGACTGCACCGGCGTGGGCTACATCGACGGCGCGATGCACGCGGCCGCTCAGTTGGCCGCGCGCTTCTGAGCGCCGCCCTCGCGGCGGAAAGCCGCGGGGGTCATGCCGAGCCAGCCGCGGAATGCGCGGCTGAACGTGCCGGCGTCGCTGTAATCAAGCCGCGCGGCGATTGCTTCGCAGGGGTAGTCGCTCTCAAGCAGCAGCTCCTGGGCGAGCACACGACGGCAGTTCTCCTTCAGGCTGTGCACGCAGGTGCCTTCCGCATCGAGGCGGCGGCGCAGAGTCGTGGCGCTGCAGCCGAACATAGCGGCGAGCTGAGTCAGGTTCGGAATCGCCGTGCGCGCGATGAGGGCGGCGCGAAACACGCCCGCCACGCTATGAGCGAGCGGGACGGGCGGCTGCTCGGCCAGCGCGAGGTCCCAGGGATAGAGGTGCAGGTAGTGCTCGAGATCCCGGGCAGTGCGCACCACCGGGCGGTTGAGATAGCCCGCCGCAAACACCAGACGGTTGCAGCTCTCCCCGAAGCGCAGCGGGTAGGCCGCGAGCGCCGTCGGCATCAGCTCCCTGACGCTCTCCCCATAGCTCAGATGCGCCTCCTCGATGGGCAGCTCCTCGCCGATCAGCCAGCTGAACAGGCGCGCCTGCGCGGCGAGACCGATGAGATCGGTGATCGCACCGGCAGGCCCGCGATGGCGGCGCCGCGTCTGCATATGGAAGATCGCGCGCTCGCCGGGCACGCTCATCGCAAAGGTCGCCGTACCCGGCAGCGCGCTCAGCAGTCCGAAGAACTCGCATGAGCGCTCCAGGACCTGCGCGAGCCGACCACAGGTAATGACGCAATGACACCACATGCGCATGTAGTCGACCGGATGCGTGGGACGTGATTCCTGGCGGCAGGCGAAGGCCTCGAGCGCGAGGGTGCAGTCGCGGAACAGGGGCGCGAACTGGCTCACCGACAGGCGTGCCATGTGCGCCGGCAGCGGCTGCGTGGCCAAGAGATCATCGAGCGTATGGCGCTTCGCGATGGGCGCGGAAGGTGTGCCCACGCGCTCGAGCGTATGCAAAAGCTCGAAGGCGGCGGCCGCCGGGATGGTTGCACGGCTCTCGACGGGGCTCACCGGTTTTAGCCTCCCACTCGGGACCGAAGTGAGGGTGCGTCCGGCCCAGCCGGCGTCTGCAAACCCGCCGCCTTCGCGACGGGCGCCCCCTCAATTTACGCGTTCTGGCCCCTTGAGCTTCAGACTATCGCGGTATTCGAAAAAATCAAGAAGGATCAGTCCGCAAGTTAGAACTGGACAATGCAGTCCGAGCCTTGGGGCCCGGGGCTCACTGCGGCTCGCAATGCGCCATCATCACGTAGGTCATGAGCAGCGGCGCCAGGCGCTGCGAGGCGGCCAGCATGCCGCGGCGAATGGCGTGTTTGGCGAAGCCGCGCAGCCGCCCGCCGCAGTACTGCTCATAGGCCAGCGATGAGGTGAAGACCTGCGATCCCAGTACCTTGAATCCCGCGGTCCGCAGCAGATTCAGAAAGGTTGGCGGCGAATAGAAGTTGATGTGTCCGTAGCGGCCGCTGACGGCGATCGAGCGCTCGACGCGTAGACTCAGCTCGATGGGCACTTCGATGAGCAGGCGACGCCCGACCCGCCGCAGCTCACGCAGCATCAGGCGCTCGTGTTCCACGTGCTCAAGTGTGTGTATCGAGATTGCCAGATCGAAAAACTGATCCGGGTAGGAGATGGCGTAGCCATCGAAGGTGCGGCATTCCGCCAGCCGTCGCAGCTGACGCTTTGCAACCGCGTGCTGCCCGCTCTCGGACACCTCCAGTCCGTAAAGCTGATTGGCGAGGGAGTCCTCGTCCAAAAGCTTAAGGAGGCTGCCCTCTCCGGCACCCACGTCGACCACGCGGTCGAAGTGCTGGCCGCCCACGAATGCATGGATGTGCGCGAGCGCGTCCCGCGCCGAAAGCAGGCGTTTTTCCGCGACTTCGCCGTCGGTGTAGTAGTCGCGGTAGAGAGCCTGATACTGCTCTCCCAGGAGATTGGACATTTTCTGCTGCCTGTGTGCCCGCGGGGAGCTCCCCGGCCCCTTTCCGGGGCGGTGGCTGCAGACTAGTCCACGCGGATGTGACCCTCAACCCCGTCGGCCGGCCGCCCCGCGGCTAGTCCGGCGGTTAAGGTGTCGGCGGATCGCCCAGGCGCTGAGCTCAGCCGAAGACACCGTACTCGACCTGCAGGATCTCGCCGGTCGAGGTGTTTACCAGCAGGGCATCGGTGTCATCGCGCACCCACTCATACCCGGCCGGCGGCACCTCGAGGGCGAACAGCCAGTAGTCGGCGAGGATGTAGGGGGCCGCCCAATAGGCGCGCGGCAAGATCTGCCCGTAGCCCCAGTGGTGATGCACCCAGCCGGCCGGACGGCGGTACACGCCGACGTGATAGACGCGGGCGGCCTGGTAGTTGTGCTGGTAGACCGATCGGTCGACGGTCTGCGGCCGGGCATTCCAGCCCTTCGGCTCGGTGACGCGCTCGTAGCCGCGCGGGCCGGGATGCGGCTCGCCATGCGCCACGGGCCCATGCGCTGCCGGCGCAGGGTGCTCGTGCTCCTGCGCACTAACGGCGTTCCCGATCAATCCTGCGAGCACCGCAAAGCCACTCACCACAGTCAGTTTCGCTAGGGAGGTCACGTGTTATTCCTTGTGCACAACGAGGGCGTGATCCTAACAAGCCGCGGCGTGCCGTCGTGTCAGACGGCGCCGGGATCGGGCGCCGGCCGCGCGCCGGTTACAACGCGCAACATTTAGACCCGGTTCAGATGCGCGACTCCGCCCAGGAGCTTCCCTCACTGCGCAGCCTGCAGGGAGCCCTGGAATCCACTACCGAGCGCCTGGCGGGTGAGCTGGCGCGGCCGCAGGCGGCAGCCCCCGATTGGTCGCAGCTGGAATGGCGGGTGGGGCGTGCCGCCGCCGCTATCCACGGTGTCGGCGCCCTGCTCGGGCAACGACTGCGCTGGCGCGGGCCGGGGCAGTGGCCCGCCTACCTTGCGCGCCAACAGCACGAAACAGCCGCCCGGGGGCAGCGCATCGGCGCGCTCTTGGCGCGGCTCGATGCCCAGGGGCGCGAGCGCGGCATTGCGCTGGTTGCCCTCAAGGGCGCGGCATTGCACCGCCGCGGGGTGTACTGCAGCGGCGAGCGGCCAATGGCGGACGTGGACCTCCTGGTGCGCGTCGCCGACGAAGCGCGCGCCTGCGAGCTCATCGCCTCCCTGGGGTATCGTCCCGGGCCGGTGACCTGGAAGCATCGCGTGTTCGAGCCCGTGGCAGC
Source organism: uncultured Pseudomonadota bacterium (assembly GCA_963825385.1). GTDB lineage: Bacteria > Pseudomonadota > Gammaproteobacteria > Steroidobacterales > Steroidobacteraceae > 13-2-20CM-66-19. The sequence goes on from CAWGSX010000004.1 coordinate 209,984, forward strand.
CGCTTCCCTGACTACCTTACTCGGCGAGGACTGCGGCAACCCCATCCGCATCGAGCTGCATACCCACGTGCACGAGCGGCTGCCCGTGAGCTGCGTGGATCTGTCGGCCCTCATGTGGAGCGCGGCGCCCGCGCCCGGCATCGCCGACTATCCCTCGGACCCGATGCTGGCACTGCATCTGTTGCTGCACGCTGCCGGCTCACTGACCGATCACAGCGTGCGTCTGCTGCACCTGTATGACCTGGCGCGCCTCAGCACTCCCTTCACCGGCGCAGATTGGGAGGCACTACTCGATGCCGCCGCTCGGGTCGGTGCTGCCTGGTGGCTGTACCCGCCGCTCGCCCTCACGCAGCGCTACTTCGCCAGCGTGCCCGCAGGCGTGCTCGAGCACTGTGCGCGGGTCTGTCCGCGGCGCCTGCGCCGCAGCTTCGAGCGGGTAACCGTCAGTGAGGTATCGCTCTCGGACCTGTGGGTGCGCGCTTTCCCGGGGCTGATCTGGGCGCACACGCCGGCGGAGGCCCTGCGCTACGTCGGGGCGCGGCTGCGGCCTCCGGCCGACACGCGTGCGCTGCGCCAGTCACTCGCCGGTTCGCACCCGCTGCTGCATGGCGGTACCTGGGCACACGCGTCGCAGTTGCGGCGCATCCTACGCTGGCTGCGGGCGCGCCAGCCGCGCCAGGAGAGCCTGGTAGTGGTACAGGCGGCGCTGACGGCGGCCGGCTAGCGCAGGATCTCGATCAGCAGCACCCAAGCGCCGAGCACGCCGGCGGCGAAGGCCAGAAGCAGCGCGTAGACGAGCAGATACAGTCCGTCGGGATGGCCGGAGAAGAGCGCGACGCCGGCGATAACCAGCATGACCGTGGGCAGCTGATTCATCAGCACGCGCAGCAACGGCCGCCGCTGTGGCCGGCTGCCGCGTGCGAGCGCCATGGTCAGCGCGATCCAGCCGCCGAGCGCAAGCGCGGTCACCGCGGCTCCGAAGACCCGCACGGATTCACCCGGCACCAGCGCCAGGAGGCTGAGCAGGAGCGCGAGCAGCAGCACGCCGAGTGACTCGGCGGCGCGCAGTGGCAGGCCGGGATACTGCAGGATGCGGCCGAGGTTCACCGAGATCGCCACGAACAGCAGTCCCGCGAGCGCGGCCGCGGCACCGGCCGCGGCGACGAAGAAATTGGCCCAGCTCTCCATCGTTCAGCCGAACCGTACGCCGAGCATGGAGACCGAGCCGCCGTCCATCCCCTCCACCGGATAGCCGACAGGCTCTGCGGTGGTGGACGTTCCCATGACGTAGAGCAGCGGCAGGTAGTGCTCGGGGGTGGGCACGGCCTGGCGCGCCTCATCACCCAGTGCCGGATAGTCGATCAGGGGCGCATGCTCGTGGGCATCCAGATGGGCGCGCACGCGCGCCTCGAATCGCTCGGCCCAGTCGTAGGGCTGGCGTTGCGCTCCGTCCCAGGCATAGGCGCGCAGGTTGTGCACGACGTCGCCGCTGCCGAGGACCAGCACGCCCTCGGCGCGCAGGGCGCGCAGAAGCATCCCCTGCTCATAGTGGAACTGCGGCGGCTGGCGCGCATCGATCGACAGTTGCACCACGGGCACGTCCGCCTGCGGATACATGTGGCACAGCAGCGACCAGGTGCCGTGGTCCAGGCCCCAGCTGTCATCGAGCTTCACCGCGAGCGGGGCGAGGAGGGCACGCACCCGTGCGGCGAGCGCGGGACTGCCGGGTGCGCCGTAGCGCACGCCGTAGAGCTCGGGCGGAAACCCGCCGAAATCGTGGATGGTGCGCGGTGCGGGCATCGCGGTGACGGCAACGCCCTCGACATACCAGTGCGCGGAGATGGCGAGAATCGCCTTGGGCTTCGGCAGCGTGCGCCCCAGCTCCCGCCAGGCGGCGGTCCAGGCGTTATCGGCGAGTGCGTTGAGCGGGTTGCCGTGGCCGAGGAACAGCGCCGGCTGCGCTGGCGGGCTCATTTCTGCGCCAACAGCTGCACGACCGACTGATAGAGCTTGGCGCGCAGTGCATAGCGCTCGCTCGCCCGCGTGACGTAGCGCACGGCGATCTCCACCCCGCCGGCGGCCGGGCGCACGGCGATACCGGGCTGGGCGACGAGTGTGCTGCCGCGCAGGCCGCGCGAAGCGCGCTGCCACTCGAGCTGCGCCTGCTGGGCGCTGTCGGCGGTCGCGGCCGTGACCTCCTTCTGGATCGCTTCCGCGACCGCGTTCGGATCGCGCCCGAAGGGCACGGTGACGGTGAGCTCATCCCACAGCCACTGCCCGGAAGTCGAGAAGTTGAAGTAATGGCCTTCGATCGCAAAGCTGTTGGTGAAGGTGACGCGTCGTCCGGTCGGGTGGCCGGCGTCGGTCCAGTTGCCGGTCTCCAGCAGCACGGTGTGGAAGGTGCTGAGCTCCACCACCTCACCGCTCACGCCGTTGATCTCGACCCAGTCGCCGATGCGGATGCCGTTCTTGCCCATGAGCACGAACCAGCCGATGAAGGCGACGATGAAGTCCTTCAGCGCCACGGTGAGGCCGGCACCGGCGATGCCAAGCATGGTGCCAAGCTGCCCCGGTAGCCCGATGAGGGTGAAGAGGATGAGCAGCACGGCGACCAGCTGCAGGGCGACGCCGATCACGCTGCGCAGCGTCGCCAGCTGGCGGCGGTCGATGTTGTGCGTGCGGCCGAGCAGATGGTTGATCCAGCGATCCGCAAACAGCAGCAGCAGGAGGGCGGCCAGCACCACCGCAGCGCCGATCAGCCACTGGCGCAGCACCGCGCGCTGCGCGCTCGCCACGACGTTGTCCCATTTGCCGTAGATGTCGGCGAGCTTGTTGCGGGCGCTGATGCGCTGCTCGCGCACCATGAGCCGGCGCTGGTCGGTGGCGAGCTGGCGGGTGAGTCCGAGCACGGTGTCGGCCTCACCGTTGGCCGCCGCGGCGGGGACCGTGGCGGTGGACGGCGCGGCCGCGGCGGCCGCCGGGGGCGAGCGCGGCGGATGCGCGGGGGCTTTGCTGCCGAGCTGCGCCAGGCGCTGGCGCACGCTCGCCAGGTCATCGGTGATCTGCGCGCGCTGCGCGCCGAGCTTGGCCGCGCTCTCGGCGGCGTTGTGGCGCGCGGCGGTGAGCGCGGCGCGCTTTGTGTGGAGCGCGAGCCACTGACGCAGCTGCGCCACCATGCCGTGCAGCGAGGACAGGGCGGTTGCCGGCTCAGGTTGCGGCGGGGTCGCGGCGTCCTTCTCAGCCGCCGCGTGCTCCTCCTGCGCCTTCTGGATGCGCTGGTGCACGTTGCCGCCGGCGGCCATCAGATCGTTGTTGGCCTCATCGATCTCATCCTTCTCGAGCTCGATCTGCGAGCCGATGAGGTCCAGCTGATCCTGAAGGTCGGGCTTGTCCGCCTCGCTCGCCTGTCCCATCTTCTGGGCGAGGGTCTGCAGCGTCGCGGTGTCCGCGGCGAGGCGCTTCTGCGCGTCATCGAGGCGCTCCTGGATCTTCAGGGCCTCGGGGCTTAGGACCAGCGGGTGCGCCTCGATGCCGCGCAGCGCGCCCATGAAGGCGAGGTCGAGCTCGTGGTCGGCGGTCTGCACCGCCGCCTGAGCCAGGGGCTGCTCCTCCGTCGTGGTGGCCATGCGCGCCAGGCGCTGCGCGGTGTAGAGCGTGTTGTAGTCGATCACCGGCATGTGATTGCTCGGTGCGCTCTCGACGGTGACCGGTGCGGGCGGTTCGCGCGTCGCCCACATGCCGTAGAAGGCGGCCGCCAGGAGCAGGACCAACACCGTCGCGGTGATGCGTTGCAGGGCGCTCATGGGGCCTATGATGCCACGGGCCCGGCTCGCTGATGGTGCTCGCCTCAGCCCGCATCGCTCGCCACGGCAAAGCCCTCCGTACGCCAGCCGCTCATGCCCCCGAGCATGATCTTGACCGGGCGCCCGAGACGCGCGAGGCGGATGGCGCCGCGCTGTGCGCCGTTGCAATGCACGCCGGCGCAGTAGGTGACGAAAAGCGTGCCGGGCGGGTAGACGCTCAGGCGCGAGGCGATGAGCTTGCCGTGCGGGATATTGACCGCGCCGGGTACGTGCGCGGCGCGATACTGCTCCGGTGAGCGCACGTCCACCAGCACGAAGTCGGCGCCGTGTGCCTGGGCCTCATGCACGTCCCAGCAGTCGGTCTCGAAGCGCAGGGCGGCCTCGAAGTGCTGCAGGGCCTGCGCGCTTTCGGCGGCGGGAATCTCGGCGACACGGCTGGTCATGCGGCTTGCTCCCTTGGCGGTCGTTCCGGGCCTATTGTCGGCGCCGCCGCCTGCGCCCGGCACTGGCTGGTATGCCCTTAGGCGTTAAGATATGGACATGCGTCACCGCGTGGTCGCCCTGGCTTACGATGAGCTGTGCACGTTCGAGTTCGGCTGCGTCGTCGAGCTCTTTGCGCTGCCGCGTCCGGAGCTCGACGTGCGCTGGTACGAGTTCGCGGTCTGCGCGGCCGAGCGGCGCCCGCTGCGCGCCGCGGGCGGCATTCAGGTGCGGGTACGCGGCGGTCTTGCGCTGCTCGATAGCGCCGACACCATCATCATTCCGGGCTGGCGGCGACCCGCCGAGCCGGCGCCGGCGGCGCTGGTGGCCCGCCTGCGCGCCGCCTATGCACGCGGCGCGCGCCTGTGCTCGATCTGCTCGGGCGCATTTCTGCTAGCGGCGTGCGGGCTGCTCGACGGACGGCGCGCCACCACGCACTGGAGGTATCTCGATGCCCTGGGGGGCCGCTATCCGGCGCTGCGCCTGGAGCGTAACGCCCTGTACGTCGATGAGGGGCGCATCCTCACCTCCGCCGGCTCCGCGGCCGGTCTCGACATGCTGCTGCACCTGGTGCGGCGCGACTACGGCCCGCGGGTCGCCAATCAGGTGGCGCAGCGCCTCGTCATGGCCCCGCACCGCGAGGGCGGCCAGGCGCAGTTCGTGCCGCGGCCGGTCGCGGCGGATGAGCGCGGGCGGCTGGCGCGCCTGCTGGATTTCATCCGCGCCCATCCGGGTGAGAGGCACACCCTGCGCTCGCTCGCGGCGCGCGCGGCGATGAGCACGCGCACGCTGCAGCGCGAGTTCGCGCGCGCTACCGGGCAGGCGCCGTATCAGTGGATCGTGGGTGAGCGGCTCGAGCGGGCGAAGGAGCTTCTGGAAGCGAGCCGGCTCTCCGCCGCGGGGATCGCGCAGCGCGTGGGCCTGGGCAGTGCGGAGTCGCTGCGCCACCACTTCCGGCGGCGCCTCGGCACGACCCCGATGCAGTACCGCCGGCGCTTCGCGCGCCGCTGAAGGTGCGCAGCCGGCCGATAGCCGGCTGCGCTTAACCGATAGGTCTAGTAGGCGAAGTAGGGGCCGACGGTGCCGCCGGCGTCCTTGCTCTCGAGCGCCGTGAAGACGTTCTTGCCGAAGAAGAACGGCATGCCGAGGTCGAACTGGATGGTCTCGCCCTGGGGATTGTTGACCAGCGACAAGGGACCGGCCAGCCCCGGTACCGCGGTCGAGTTGTTGCCGTTCAGGACGTTGAAGGCGTTCGCAACCGTGAAGTCCGCCGTGGTCGAGACATTGTTCATGCCCGAGAGCGTCGCGGTGAGCGACAGCGTCGAGTTCGGGCAGTACAGCTCCGGCGCCTGCGTACAGGTCGGGATGGTGCTGTCGGTGAAGTAGGTGATGTTCGAGCCGCTGTCGAGCGTGGCATCAAGTCCCGTCGTGCCGCTGTAGGCGGCGCGGATGAAGCCCACATCGTCGGTCGTCATGACGACCGCGCTGCCGAGCGCATTGTTGCTCTCGGTGCCGATGCCGAAGACGATGACCCCGTCCACGCCGGAGGCGCCGCTGGCGGCAACCGTCGGCAGCTCGACGATGACGCCGTTGTTGTCGGTGCCAAAGGAATTGACCGGGTTCGATACCTGCTGGGCGAGGGTGACCATCGTGCCGGTGCAGGTTGCCGGCGTCGGGCAGCTGTAATAAGTGCTCGGGATCACCGCGCTCACGCAGGCGCTGCCGCAGTCCTGCATGAAGGGCCCGACGCCGAGGATGCCGTTCGCCCCGAAGGTCGGAACGGTGTTCTCGGGGCCGGTCTGGCAGTCACTCGGCAGCGTCGAATAGCTCGACTGGCCGATGATCTGCACGTTGATGGCCGCGGCCTTCTCCCCGGAAGTCGGCAGCTCCATATCCGCGGTGGCCACCGGTCCGAAGCTTGAGCCGTCGGCGAACTGCAGGCACTCGGCGAGCGCGGCGCCATTGACGCTAGCCGGAGGCAGACTCACGGTCAGGACCGAGCCGAGGATGCGCAGCCCGGAGGAGCCGGTATCGATCTCCACGTGGTCGATGCTCTGGCAGGTGCTGGTTCCGGGCACGCAGACCTTGACGGTGACGTAGGCGGTATTGAGCGCCGCTGACGTCAGGGCCGCAGGACCCCCGTCGATGACGATGGGCTCGACGTTGGGCGGGCCGGCCTTGGCGATCACCTGGCCGCCGCCACCCCCGCCGCCTCCGCCCCCACCGGAGCTCGAGCCGCCGCCCCCGCCACAGGCACTGAGCAGCACGAGCGGGAGAATGAGTGCGAGAAGCTTACGCATAACGATGAATTCCTTGAGAGGCGACGGGCCGCGGGCTTTAGCGGATGGCGTCGACCGGGAAGTTGGCAGGCAGCATGCTCGGCACCCAGGCGCGGCCGCTGAAGGCGCGCAGGCGGCCGTTGTTCTCCACCACGAGCCCGGGCTGCTCGACGCTCAGGCGACGGTGGCTGTGCACAACCGGGGTGGCCTGCGCGAACTGGCTGTAATAGCTCCCCAGCACCTGCTGCAGATCCGGATAGACCGGCCCGCTCCAGGCCACGGCGAACACCTTGCCGTCGCTGCCGGCGAACTCGCGCAGCGTCATGCCGTAGCCGGTGCTGATCTCATGCACCGTATAGCCGGCATTGGCGGTGACGCGGACGGCGCCCTTGAGGCGCACCATGTCGCCTTGCACCGAGTCGAGCGAACCGCCGAGGGCGGCCAGCACCGGGGCCGAGGCCAGGACGGCCAGCGCCGCGGGAATGAGGCTGATACGCATCAACTTCATGCATTGGATCCTTAAAGTCCTTTTAACCGCATTGTGCCCTATGCACAGGGACCATGCCCTAATCTGTCTTGAATTGACGACATAACGCACGTTTCCGGCTAAAGGCGTGTCCTTGAGGGAAACACAGCGCGCAGGAGGGCATGGCGTTGACCACACCTCACAGCCCGAGGTTCCGCTGCGCGTGCTCCCTCGCCGGCGCGAAAACCGCTTGTGGCCTTATTGATCAATCCGTTAGGATTCGCCCCCCAAATTCGGAGCGGTAGTTCAGCTGGTTAGAATACCGGCCTGTCACGCCGGGGGTCGCGGGTTCGAGTCCCGTCCGCTCCGCCATTTTTCTCCTTAATCCCCACTCACCATGCTGCAGCGATTCGGCGACGCCCTTAAGAACACCTCTCAGAACCGTTTCGTCCGCTGGTCGATGTACGCCGTCCTGGTGGCGCTATCCCTGGTGTTCGTGGCCTGGGGCGCCTTCGGGATCGTCAATCTGAACATCGGCGGGTCCAACTACGCCGCCGAAGCGAACGGCAGCAAGATCTCGGTCGAGGAGGCGCGCAATGCCTGGCTGCGCCAGCAGAGCCTGTGGCAGCAGCGCCTCGGCGGGGCCGAGATGCCGGCGCAGCTGCGCGACACGCTGCAGGACCAGACCCTGGAGACGCTGATCCGCAGCGCGCTCATGGCGCAGCGCACCGAGAAGCTCGGCTACCGGGCAAGTACCGCGGAGCTGCGCCAGGCGATCCAGGAGGAGCCCGCGTTCCAGGTCGACGGGCATTACTCACCCGAGGCCGCGCGCGCCGCGCTGGCCCAGGTAGGGATGCCGATGGAGGCGTTCGAGAACGAGCTGCGCGTGGATGTGCGGCGCGTGCATCTGGAGGGCGGCATCCGCGCCTCGAACTTCATGACGCCGGTGGAGCTCTCGCGCATGGCGGCGCTCGAAGATCAGCAGCGCGAGGTGCGCTACTTTCTCTTGCCGCAGGACAAATACACGGGCGCGGCCAAGATCGATGACGCAGGCATCGAGGCCTACTACAAGGCGCATCAGGCGCAGTTCATGACGCCCGAGTCGGACAAGATCCAGTACGCGGAGCTGCGTCTGGACAGCCTCACCGCCGGACAGACGATCAGTGAGGACGATCTCAAGGTGGCCTATGAGAAGCAGAAGGCCCACCTGCTCGCCCCGGAGCGGCGCCACGCGCATCACATCCTGATCACCGGCAAGGACGATGCGAGCGCGCTGGCGCAGGCGCAGCAGGTGCTCGCTCAGGCCAAGGCCGGCAAGGACTTCGGCGCACTCGCCCAGCAGTACTCCCAGGATCCGGGCTCGGCGCGCAACGGGGGCGATCTGGGCTGGGCGGAGCGCTCGAGCTTCGTCGCACCCTTCGCGCAGGCGCTGTTCAGCATGCAGCCCGGGGAAATCCGCGGGCCGGTCAAGACTCAGTACGGCTATCACATCATCCGCCTCGATGAGATCCAGGCGCCCAAGGGCAAGACCTTCGCTGAAGCGCGGCCGGATCTTGAGACGCAGCTGCGCCGCGATCGGGCCGCCGACCGGTTCGGGGAGATCCAGGAGCAGTTGCAGTCCAAGCTCGCCGAGCCGGGCGCGGACGTGACGGCGCTCGCCGAGCAGTACCACCTCGATCACGGCGACGTCGCGGCCTTCGTCAAGGGCGCAGGCGGTGCCCCCCTAGGCCCTGCACCGCAGCTGCAGGAAGCCCTCTTTGGCGAGACCCCGCTGGCGGCGGGGCGTATCGCAGGCCCGGTGCTGCTTGGGGATGACCGGCTCGTGCTGGCCAAGGTGCTCGAGCACCATGCCCCGCAGCCACTGCCCCTGAGCGCGGTGCATGACACGATCGTCGCCGCGATGACCAAGGAGCAGGCCACCCAGGCGGCGCTTCAGGCGGCGCAGGCGGCGCGCGCCCAGCTTCAGTCCGGAACGCCTTTCGAGACCGTGGCGCAGGATCAGAAGGCGAGCGCGGAGCCCGCGCACTTCATCAGTCGCAACGATCCTTCGGTGGAGGGCTCACTGCGCAAGGCCATGTTCGCGGTCGCCCCTCCGGCCGGAAAGCCGGTGTTCGGCACGGTGGCGCTGGGCGGGGGCGCGGCGGTGTTCGAGGTGAGCGCGGTGCGCACGGCGCCGCCGAGCGATGCAAACGCCAACCTCGAGCGCGCGGTGCAGGAGGCGCAGAGCGCCGGACAGAACGACGTGGTCGCCTATCTCGATGAGGTGCGGCGCACCGCGGACGTGAAGAAGAACCCGAAGGCGTTCGAGTAGAGGCGCGTTGCGCGTTAGCCTTCCGCCTCGAGCGGAAAGCTCATGCCCACGGTGCTGAAGCCGCTGTCGACGTAGAGGATCTCCCCGGTAATGCCGGCCGCCAGATCCGAGCACAGAAACGCCGCGGCATTGCCCACATCCTCGAGCGTCACGTTGCGCCGCAGCGGCGCGATCTCGGCCACGCGGCCGAGCATCTTGCGAAAACCCGGGATGCCTGCGGCGGCGAGCGTCTTGATCGGGCCGGCAGAAATGCCGTTCACGCGGATGCCCTCCGGACCCATGTCCGCGGCCAGGAAGCGCACATTGGCCTCCAGGCTCGCCTTGGCGAGCCCCATGACGTTGTAACCGGGAATGGAGCGCAGCGCCCCGAGGTAGGAGAGGGTGATGAGCGCACCCTTGCGCCCGGCCATCAGGGGGCGCGCGCCGCGCGCCAGCGCGGTGAGGCTGTAGCTGGAGACCTCGTGGGCGATGCGGAAGCCCTCGCGGCTCGTGGCCTCCACAAAGGTCCCGGTGAGCGCCTCGCGCGGCGCGTAGGCCACGGCGTGCACCAGGATGTCGATATGGCCCCAGGTGCTCTGCAGCTGTGCGAAGGCGGCATCGATCTGCGCATCGTCGGTCACATCGAGCGGCATCGTCAGGCGCGAGCCGAGGGAGTGGGCGAGAGGCTCCACCCGCTCCTTCATCTTGTCATTCACATAGGAGAAGGCGAGCTGCGCACCCTCGCGGTGCATGGCCTGGGCAATGCCCCAGGCGATGGAGCGGTCGGTCGCCACCCCGACGATGAATGCGCGCTTGCCGCTTAGGAATCCCATGGCTTGAGGCCCTCCGGCGCGGATTATGCCGCAAACGCGCGGCGCCGCGGGGGCGGCCCCGCGGCGGCTGCGCAGCGGAGAGCCTCAGCCGTGGTGCGCGCCGAGATGGATGTGCAGCTTCTGCCCGGTGTGCAGATGGGTCTTCGAGGGCAGGCCGTTCCAGGCCAGAAGCTGCGGCACGCTGCACTGGAACAGGCGCGCGATCTGCGCCGGCGTATCGCCCTCGCGCACCGTGTAGGTCATGCGCCGCACCTTGTGCGCCGGGGTGGCCGAGCCGCTGGTGAGCTTGATGCGTTGCCCGGCGCGCAGCGCGTCATCCGGGTGCAGGCCGTTCATCATCGCCAGGGTTTGTACGTCCATGTTGTGGCGGCGCGCAATACTCCACAGCGAGTCGCCGCGCCGCACCACCTGCACGTGCGCGCGGCGCGTGCCGCGGCCGTTACCGTCCACCTGGGCGGCGGCGAGCATCACCTTCGCGGGCAGATCGGTCACCGCACCGGGCACCCGCACGTCGCCGCCGATCGTGAGCGGCCCCTGTGGCAGATCGTTCATCTCGCGGATCACGGCCGCGGTGGTATGGAAGCGCTTGGCGACCGAGGCCACCGAGTCACCGCGCTGCACGGTGTAGCGCATCATCCCCAGGCGCTGTTCCTCGGAGAGCTGCGTGACGTTCTCGGAGAAGACCTCGGCGGACTCCACCGGCAACAGCAGGAAGTGCGGGCCGGCCGGGTCGGTGGCAAAGCGGTGGAAGGCCGGATTGAGCTCGTACAGCTCATCCGGGCTGATGCCGGCGATCTCGGCGGCGAGCTTGAGATTGATCTGCCCGTCGGTCGGCACCCGTGCGAAATAGGGCTGGTTCGGAATCGGGCTGATGGCAAGCCCGTAAGTTTCCGGATCGCTCACCAGGCGCTTCATCGCCAGGAGCTTCGGCACGTAGGCGCGCGTCTCGCCCGGCAGCCACAGGCTCCAGAAGTCGATGCTGCGGCCGGCGACACGGTTGGCCTCCACCGCGCGCTCGACCATGGCTTCGCCGCAGTTGTAGGCGGCGATCGCGAGCAGCCAGTCGCCGTTGAACTCATCGTGCAGGTACTGCAGGTAGTCGAGCGCGGCGCGCGTGGACTCGACGATGTCGCGCCGGCCGTCATACCACCAGTCCTGCTTGAGCCCGAAGCGCGAGCCGGTGCCGGGAATGAACTGCCACAGGCCCGCGGCGCTGGCGCGCGAATAGGCGTACGGCTCGAACGCGCTCTCAACGACCGGCAGCAGCGCGATCTCGAGCGGCATGTTGCGGCGTTCGAGCTCGACGACGATGTAGTAGAGATACAGATCCGCGCGGTTGAAGGCGCGCTGCAGATACTCCGGATTGGCGGCGTACCAGCGCAGCTGATCGTCCACGGCGCGGCGCGCGGTGTCGTCATCGAGCTTGAACCCCGAGCGCATGCGATCGAACAGATCCGCATACTGGTCGGGGTTGAGGCCCGCGACCTGGGTGGGCGCGGGCGCGGGCGCGGCGCCTCGGGGGCGCTCGGCTCCGGCGTCGCAGTGTCAACGGGCGGCGGGGCGGGTGTGAGCGGTGCGGCCGCCTGCGGCGGCACGCTCGCGAGCGCGGCGGGCACCTTCGAGCGTTCGGGGCTGTGCGCGCAGGCCGCGAGGGCCAGCAGAGAGAGAATCAGGAGACCGGGACGCAAATCACGCAGTCTTGGCGTCGTCAATTTCCGTACCCTCTGTCGGCGTGCTACTTTCCCGCGCCGGGGCACGGGTCCTTATTCGTCTAAGGACGCTACTGGTTCAAGTCGGCGAATTTAACCGTTAATTTCACAGTATTGCCAGCATTTCTATGGCACCAGTTCGCACTTCCGGTATCGCGGACCGCGACGCAGCGCTCAGAAGCTGGTGGGGCGCCCCCCTCGGACGGGCGCTGCTGGCGGCCGAAGCGGAGCTGCTGAGCGCCGCATTAGAGGACGTATTTGGCTGGGAGCTGCTGCAGATCGGCGCCTGGGGCACGGCGCGGGAGCTGCTGCGGGCGAGCCGCACGCGCCGCCAGAGCCTGGTGAGCAGCCCAGGCCTGGCCGATGAGGCGGACATCATCGCGCGACCCTCGCGGCTGCCGATCATGAGCGACTGCGTCGATGCTGCCCTGCTGCCGCACACGCTTGAGTTCGCCGCCGATCCGTATGCGATTCTGCGCGAGGTCGACCGCGTGCTCGTCGGCGAGGGGCAGCTGCTGCTGCTGGGTTTCCGTCCCTGGAGTCTGTGGGGGCTGCGCGCACGCTGGACGCGTGCCGGCTTCCCGCCCGGGATGCGCCGGTTGCTGTCGGCGCGGCTGGTGCGCGAGTGGCTCGTGCTGCTCGGCTACGAGGTGGTTGCCGAGCAGCGCTACCTCTACGCCGGGCCGTTCAGTCGCGGTCTTGCCTCCGGCGAGGGTCCCGCGCGCATGCTGCGCGCGGGACTGACCTATCCGCTGCCCGCTGGGGCTTATCTGCTCAAGGCGCGCAAGCGCGTCTACACCGTGACGCCGGTCCGGCCGCGGCTGCGGGACAAGCCCGCAGTCATCGGTGGCCTGGTCAAGCCGACGACACGTTCGCGCGCGTGATCGAGATCTATACCGATGGGGCCTGCCGCGGCAATCCCGGGCCCGGCGGCTGGGCGGCTCTGCTCCTCCTGGGCGAGCACGAGAAGGAGTTGAGCGGCGCGGAGGCACTGACCACCAACAACCGCATGGAGCTGACCGCGGTGATCCGGGCGCTCGAGGCGCTCAAGCGCCCCGTGGCGGCCCGCATCTACACCGACTCCCAGTACGTGCGCCGCGGCATCACCGAGTGGCTCGTCGCCTGGAAGGCACGCCAGTGGCGCACCGCCGACCGGAAACCGGTGAAGAATCAGGATCTGTGGCAGGAACTCGAGGCGCTCGCCAAAGTACATCAGCTCGAGTGGCACTGGGTGCCCGGCCATGCCGGCGTGCCGGGCAACGAGCGCGTTGACCGCCTGGCGAATGCGGCGATCGACGCCCTGCATCAGTCCATACGGTAGACTTCCCCCCCTGCCATGCGCCAGATCGTCCTTGACACTGAAACCACTGGTCTCGAGCCCGAACTCAACCACCGCATCATCGAGATCGGCTGCGTCGAGCTCCTGAACCGCCGCACCACCGGGCGCACCTTTCACCGTTACCTGAATCCGGAGCGCGAGATCGACGACGGTGCCCTCGCCGTGCACGGCATCTCGCGCACCGAGCTCGATGGCCAGCCGCGCTTTGCCGAGGTCGCCGAGGAGCTCGTGGCCTTCGTCGCCGGGGCGGAGCTGGTGATCCACAACGCCGCCTTCGATGTCGCGTTCCTCGATGCCGAGCTCGCGCGCCTGCCCGGCGAGCGACGCCAGGTCACGCAGCTGTGCCAGGTTCTCGATACCCTGGCGCTGGCGCGCGAGCTGCACCCGGGCCAGCGCAACAGCCTGGACGCCCTGTGCAAGCGCTACGACATCGACAATTCCGCGCGTGAGCTGCACGGGGCGCTGCTCGATGCACGCATACTGGCCGACGTCTATCTGGCGATGACTGGCGGCCAGGCGGCGCTGGCGCTCAGCGACGCGCGCGAGGCGGCGGCCGCCGACGGCACGCGCAGCGCGCGCGTGCCGGTGCGCTCCGTGGTGCCGCTCGCCATCGTCGCGGCGAGCGAGGCGGAGCTCGCCGCGCACGAGGCGATGCTGGCGGTCATTGCCAAGGCGAGCGGCGGGCACTGCCTGTGGTCACTCGACAGCATACTTGTGCCTCCGGCGGCGGCTCAGCAACCACAACGCTCCAGCGCCTGAAAGAGTCCATGATTCCGGAAATAAGAAAATGCCGCGTCGGCGTCGTCGGTCTCGGTTACGTGGGCCTGCCGCTCGCGGTGGAGTTCGGTAAGCACTACGAGACGGTCGGTTTCGACGTCAAATCGCGCCGCATCGCCCAGCTCAGAGCGCGGCCAGGACATGACGCTCGAGACCTCGCCTGCGGAGCTGCGGGGCGCCAAGCGGCTGAGCTTCACCACGGAGCTGAACAAGCTGCGCCGCTGCCAGGTGTTCATCGTCACGGTGCCGACGCCCATTGACGAATACAAGCGCCCGGACCTCACCGCGCTCGAGCGTGCCAGCGAGAGTGTCGGTGCGGTGCTGCGCCGCGGTACCGTGGTCATCTACGAATCCACGGTCTACCCCGGGTGCACCGAGGAGGTCTGCGTGCCGATCCTCGAGCGCGTCTCGGGGCTGAAGTTCAACCGCGACTTCTTCGTCGGCTACAGCCCCGAGCGCATCAACCCGGGCGACAAGCAGCACCGTCTGACGACGATCCGCAAGATCACCTCCGGCTCGACCCCACAGGTGCGCGACTTCGTCGATCGCCTGTACGGCTCAATCATCACCGCCGGCACGCACAAGGCCTCCAGCATCCGCGTCGCCGAAGCCGCCAAGGTCATCGAAAATACTCAGCGCGACGTCAACATCGCGCTGATCAATGAGCTCGCGCTCATTTTCAACCGCCTCGGCATCGATACCGAGGAAGTGCTCGATGCCGCCGGCAGCAAGTGGAACTTCCTGCCGTTCCGGCCCGGGCTGGTGGGCGGCCACTGCATCGGCGTCGATCCGTATTACCTTACCCACAAGGCGCAGGAGATCGGCTACCACGCCGAGATGATCCTGGCCGGGCGCCGCCTGAATGACAACATGGCCCTGTACGTGAGCAACGAGATCACGCGCCTGATGGCCCGCAAGCGCATCCACGTGAACGGCGTCGCGCGCCCTGGTGCTCGGCATCACCTTCAAGGAGAACTGCCCCGACATCCGCAACTCCAAGGTCGTCGACGTGGTACGCGAACTACAAAGTCACGGGGCCGAGGTCGACATCTACGACCCCTGGGCTGACAGCAAGGAGTGCCGCCACGAGTACGGGCTGGCGCCGGTGCGCGAGCTCAAGCGCGGACACTACGACGTCGCCGTGGTTGCCGTGGCGCACCGTCAGTTCCGCGACCTAGGTGCCGCCGGCGTACACCGGCTGTGCCGCAGGAACCACGTCGTCTACGACATCAAGCACGTCTTTCCCGCCGCCTCCGTCGACGGTCGCCTATGAAGATCCTGCTGACCGGCGCCGCCGGCTTCATCGGCTCGCACACGGCGCACAAGCTCCTGGCGCGCGGTTACGAGGTGGTCGGTCTTGATAACCTCAACGAGTACTACGACGTCACGCTGAAGCAGGCGCGCCTGAAGCGCCTGACCGACCACCCCAGCTTCCGGTTCGAGAAGCTCGATCTTGCCGATGATGCCGGCATGCGCGCGCTGTTTGCGCGCGAGAAGTTCGCGCGCGTCATCCATCTGGCTGCACAGGCCGGGGTGCGCTACTCGCTGCAGGAGCCGCACACCTACGTGCACAGCAACGTCACCGGCACGCTCAACGTGCTCGAGGGCTGCCGCCACAACGCCGTCGAGCACCTGGTGTACGCCTCGACCAGCTCGGTCTACGGTGCCAACACCAACATGCCCTTCTCGGTGCACAACGGCGCCGACCATCCGCTGTCGCTGTACGCCTCGACCAAGCGCGCCAACGAGCTCATGGCGCACAACTACTCGGCGCTGTTCAAGCTGCCGACCACCGGGCTGCGCTTCTTCACCGTGTATGGCCCGTGGGGACGCCCGGACATGGCGCTGTTCCTGTTCACGCGCAACATCCTCGAGGGCAAGCCCATCGATGTGTTCAACAACGGCCACCACCGCCGCGACTTCACCTACGTCGAGGACATCGCCGAGGGCGTGATCCGTGCCAGCGAGCGCATCGCCCAGCCTGACCCGGCCTGGCGCAGTGACGCCCCCGATCCGGCCACCAGTTCCGCGCCGTTTCGCATCTACAACATTGGCAACCATCAACCGGTGCAGCTGATGCGCTACATCGAAGTCATCGAAGAGTGCCTCGGGCGCAAGGCGCAGAAGAACTTCCTGCCGCTGCAGCTCGGCGACGTGCCCGAGACCTTCGCCGACATCGATGACCTGGTACGGGATGTGGGTTACCGGCCGGCGACGCCCATTGAGGTCGGGGTGCGTAACTTCGTCGACTGGTTCTGTGACTACTACGGTTACGCACGCTGAGCAGGAGCGCCACGATGGCCAGCAATCCCAACACCGCCCCGGGCGCGAAGATGCAGGTGCCGCTGCTTGACCTCAAGCCGCAGTACCGGGCACTAGAGGCTTCCATCCAGCAGGCCATCGCGCGCGTGTGCGACAGCCAGCATTTCATCCTCGGGCCGGCGGTCAAGGAGCTGGAGGCGAGCGTGGCCCGCTACAGTCAGTGCCGGCACGGCATCGGGGTCTCATCGGGCACGGATGCGCTGCTGCTCGCGCTCATGGCTTTGGAGATCGGCGCGGGCGATGAAGTCATCACCGCACCGTTCACCTTCTTCGCCACCGCCGGCACCATCGCCCGCACCGGGGCGCGGCCGCTGTTCTGCGACATCGACCCACGCACCTTCAACCTCGCGCCGCAGGCGCTCGAGGCCTGCATCGCGCAGCGCTGCGAGGAGCGCGGCGGCGCACTGATCAACCGCGCCACCGGCGGGCGGGTGCGCGCCCTCATGCCGGTGCACCTGTACGGGCAGGTTGCCGACATGGACGCGCTGCTTAAGGTTGCGCAGCGCTACCGGCTCAAGGTCATCGAGGACGCCGCGCAGGCGATCGGCGCGGAGGACGCGCACGGACGCCGTGCCGGCAGCCGCGGCGACGTCGGCTGCCTGTCCTTCTTCCCTACCAAGAATCTGGGCGCCTTCGGGGATGCCGGCATGTGCGTCAGCAACGATGCCGCGCTCGCCGAGCGCATGGACATCCTGCGCGTGCACGGTGGCAAGCCGAAATACTACCACGCCTTCATTGGCGGCAACTTTCGTATCGATGAGCTGCAGGCCGCGGTTCTCAACGTCAAGCTGCCGCATCTGGATGAGTGGACGGCCGCGCGCCAGCGCAACGCCGCCTATTACGACCGGGCTTTCGGCGCGGCGGCGCTCGGTGCGAGCGTGCACACGCCGTACGCTGTGCCCGGGGTGCGACACATTTATAATCAGTACGTGATCCGGGCGCGCGATCGTGACGCACTGCGCCAGCATCTCAGCGCCTGCGGTGTCGGCACGGAGATCTATTACCCGCTGCCGCTGCACCTGCAGAAGTGCTTCGCATACTTGGGCGAGGGGGCGGGCAGTTACCCCGAGTCCGAGCGTGCGGCCACCGAGACGCTGGCGCTGCCGATTTTCCCGGAGCTGACCGAAACGCAGCTGCAGTACGTGGTCGATACGATCGTGGCCTTCTACCGCAAGTGAGCGGCCGCCCGTGCGGCCGCGCTTGCTAAGGAGAGGCAGATGAGCTTCATGTTACGTCCCGGACCGCGCACGCCTGTTTGGGCCGAGCTTGCGGCCAGTGCCGCCCGCTTGAGCGCCGTACCGGTGCGCGAGCTGTTCGAGCGCGACCCGCGGCGCTTCGAGCGCTTCTCACGTACCCACGCTGGCCTGTGCATGGACTTCTCCCGCCAGCGCCTCGATGAGGTCGCGCTGGCGAAGCTGCTGCTGCTGGCTGACGCGGTCGGCCTGCGCGAGCGTGCGCAGGCGATGTGGAATGGCGAGCACATCAACACCACCGAGGACCGCGCCGTGCTGCACGTGGCGCTGCGCCAGCCGCCCGGGGCCGGCATCGGCGGCGAGGCCATCGAGGCGCTGGTGATGGCCGAGCGCAAACGCATGCTCGACTTCGCCGACGGCGTGCGCGGCGGCACCCTGCGCGGCAGTTCCAATCAGGCGTTCCGCGTGGTGGTGAACATCGGCATCGGCGGCTCGGACCTGGGGCCTGCGATGGCGGTGCAGGCGCTGCGCGGTTACACCAGCGGCGCGCCGCGCTGCGAGTTTGTCTCCAACGTTGACGGCTGTCACCTCGCCGAGGTGCTCGAGCAGGCCGATCCGCACACGACGCTGTTCATCGTTGCCTCCAAGACCTTCACCACGCTCGAGACGCAGACCAATGCGCGCAGCGCGCGTGCCTGGCTCGCGGGCAGGCTCGGCGAAGCCGCCGTGCCGCAGCACTTCGCGGCCGTCTCCGTCAACACCCAGGCCATGGATGAGTTCGGCGTGCATCCGGACTACCGCTTCAAGATGTGGGACTGGGTAGGCGGGCGCTACTCGATCTGGTCCTCGATTGGGGTGTCACTGGCAATCGCCATCGGCCGGGCCAATTTCCTCGCCTTCCTCGCCGGGGGGCACGAGCTCGATGAGCACTTCCGCAGCACCGCCTGGCACGACAACCTGCCGGCGCTCATGGGGCTGATCGGCGTGTGGAACATCAACTTCATGAAGCTGCCGACGCTGGCGGTGCTGCCGTACGATGACTCGCTGCGGCGCTTCCCCGCCTACCTGCAGCAGCTGGAGATGGAGAGCAACGGCAAGTCGGTGCTGCTCGATGGCACCCCCGCAGAATGCGAGACCGAGGCGGTGATCTGGGGCGAGCCGGGCAATAACGCCCAGCACTCGTTCTTCCAGCTCTTGCATCAGGGCACTCCGCGCGCAGCGCTCGACTTCCTGCTGCCGGCGCGCTCTTCCTGCGGCAACCAGCCGCAGCAGAACCTCGCCATCGCCAGCTGCCTGGCGCAGGCAGAGGCTTTCATGAACGGCCAGTCCGCCGACACGGTGCGCGGCGAGCTTGAGCGTCAGAAGCTGACGCCGGAGCAGATCGCGGCGCTGCTGCCGCACAAACTCAATCCGGGCAGCCGGCCGAGCACGATCGTGCTGTTCCAGCAGACCGACCCGGCGACTCTCGGGCGCCTCATTGCCCTCTACGAGCACGCGGTGTTCACGCAGAGCGTGGTGTGGGGTATCAACGCCTTCGATCAGTGGGGTGTGGAGCTGGGTAAGAAGCTGACCGCCCAGTTGGTCCCGGCGGTCGAAGACCCCGCCGTGGGCCACGGCGCCGCGGCCGGCGTGCTCGGGCTGCTCGCCACGGTTGCGCGCTGGCGCGGAACTTTGCCCGGCAAAGCTAAATCCTGACGGGAGCTGACCGGCGCCGGAGGGCCTTCCGGGGTCGCCTTTCCCGCGACGCGCACTCCGCCCGCCCCGGCCGGCAGCGCGGGGGCGACCGGCACCGCGCGAATTTCCGTATAGTGCCGGGCTTTGAAAGCTCCGGAAGGGCCGGAGCCGGTGCGCGCCCGGCACCACGCAGCACCCTGGAATCGGTTTAAGCAATGAGCCGCATGCGTCGCGTCTTGTTCTTCGCTCTCATCACGGCTTGCGCTTCCGCCGCGCTGGCCCGCGGGGTCAGCCCCTACCTGCCGCTCAACCTCGATCCCGAACTCGAGCGCGAGGTCGAACGTGTGCTTATTCTCGGGGACAAGCCGGTAATGACCCGGCCGATTCCGGCCGCCCTCGTGCTGGAGGCCCTGCCGAAGGCTTGTGCGGTCGATGCCCGGCTGTGCGGGCGCGTGCGTCGCGCGCTGCGCCCGTACATGCGGGACACGGGTGTGGAGTTTGGCAGCCTGGAAGTCTCGGGCGGCAGCGGCGCCAAAACGATTCTTCCCAACCAGCATGGACAGGATGCGCAGAGTCCCTTCCAGGTCGCCGGGGCGGGCTACGTGCAGCCGAGCGACTATCTGCTGGTGAATCTCGGCGGCGTGGCCTACCAGGGGCGTGAGACCGCCACCGGCTCCTTCGTGAGCCTGGGGTGGGACTGGGCCCAGCTTGATTTCGGTTATCGCGATCGCTGGTGGTCGCCCATGACCGACAGCTCGATGCTGGTCAGCACCGAAGCTCCCACCATGCCCTCGATCTCGCTGTCCAACTACGAGCCGCTGACCCGTCTCGGCTGGCAGTACGAGGTGTTTCTCGCGCGCATGTCCTATTCGGACAAGATCGAGCTCACCAACGGTGAGCTTACCCAGGGTTATCCCAAGTTCTCCGGCGCGCGCCTCGGGATTGAGCCGGCCAATTCTGGCTGGTCACTCTCCGCCAACCGTATCCTCGTCTTTGGCGGCGGCGCGGCCGGCGGCCAGTCGGTGTGGGATGTGCTGCAGGCGTTCTTCGATCCGACCAAGTCCCAGACCACCGGCTTCGGCTCGCAGAACGTGGTCGCCAAGCAGGAAGCCTCGCTCACGAGCCGCTTTATCTATCCGGGCCGCATTCCCTTCTCGGTGTACTTCGAATACGCCGGCAACGACACCGCGTCCGGCAATCGTTTGTCTTTTTCCAAGACCGATTTGTCGGTGGGTCTGCAGTTTCCGCGTCTCGGACCCTTTGACCTGACGCTCGAGTTCTCAGAATGGCAGCCGACCTGGTACGTGCACGGCGCGAGCTCGGTGCAGACCGGATACGGCGATGGGATCACCAATTATCTGCTGAGCATCGGTCATTGGTTTGGTGATCAGCGCCAGTTCGGCGATGCCGTGGGTGGGCAGAGCGACATGCTGCGGGTGGGCTGGGAGCCCCACGTGGGTGGCAGACTTGAGCTCACCCTGCGCACCCTCGCCAATGACTCGTATTACTCGGCCATTGCCTACAAGCGCGAAGTGCTGGGAACGCTGGCCTTTTCCTATCCGTGGAAGGACTACATCGTCGGTTCCCAGCTCGATTACGGGCGCGACGTATTCGGCGACCACTACGCGCGTCTGTCTGCCTTCCTGCGTTATGGCGACGCCTTGCACGACGCGGACGATGGCGAGGACGGCGA
Organism: uncultured Pseudomonadota bacterium; assembly: GCA_963825385.1. Classification (GTDB taxonomy): domain Bacteria; phylum Pseudomonadota; class Gammaproteobacteria; order Steroidobacterales; family Steroidobacteraceae; genus 13-2-20CM-66-19. The sequence continues at coordinate 230,842 of CAWGSX010000004.1, forward strand.
GGAAGCCTACACACGCCCCGATCATGCCGAGGCGCACGTCGATTTGGGGATCGTCGCCAGCCATATCGTCAGTGATATAACCTCCGATACCCCGCGGATCTACTCCGGCACCGGCTACGGCCCCCATCTGACCATCGGCGCACGACGCGGGGTGACCGAGCACCAGGACCTGGGTGCCGCGCTCGAAGCCGATGACATCCACGGCGTCTCGCTGCTCAGCGCGCGCATCATCGACTACCGCTATCGGTTCGATGGCCCCATCGCGCTCAACTTGTTCCTCGGCGCCTCCCGTTATGCCGCGGCCACGCCGGCCTACGGCTTCTACTACGGCGCCGGCATCCAGTGGCGCGACGTGCTGCCGCATTGGGACGTTGGTGTCGACTATCGCTACGCGGCCAAAGTGGACCGCGTGCGCACCCTGCCGACCGATCCCCAGGGCGGCTACCGGCCCGACGCCTACTACGACATTTCCATGGCCACGTTCTACATTTCGCGCAAGTTCTGAGGTAACCCTAGTGACCTGGCTGTGCTGCAACCGCTCCCGAGGGCTCTCGCGATGACGACCGCGGATGCAGCGCCCACAGTCTCCGCTTCCGTCGGCGCTGCGCTGACGCCGACCGTGTTTTTCTTCTGTCGCCTCGGGGACATGGTGATGGTCACGCGCATGCTGAATCTGCTGCACCGGCGCTATGGTCATCCGTGCCAGATCATCGGCACCGGCTCGTGGACGCCGACGACCTACGAGGGCAACCCCGATGTAAGCGGGGTCTGGGCTTTTCACCGCCATCTGCCGTTCATGTTGGATGCTGCGTGGCGTCCGGTGCGGCGCGCCTTGCGCGCCAGTGCGCCAGGCCCGATCTACATCTGCGAGCGACACTATCGGCAGCTGCCGCGCATCCGCCGCATGCTGCGCTGGAGCAATATCGATCCGGAGCGCTGCGTGTTCCTAACGGACGGGCCGGTGATCCCCGGTGAGCATCTGGTGGATCGTATGGTCAAGCTCGGCGCGCGCACACCGCCGAGCCTGCGCGCCGCAGCTTATCCCGTGCCGCCCGTTGAAACGCTGGATGGCCCGCGTCTGTACATACTGGAAACGGAACGCGCCAATCGCGATGCGTGGCTGCGCGCGCAGGGCTGGCTCGGGCGGGAGCTCGTTCTCATCCAGCCGGGCAACCATCGCAGCATGGGGCCGCGGCGCGAGCGTTGGCGCCGGCTCAATACCGACGACAAATGGTGGCCGCTGGAGCGCTGGGCGGAACTGCTGCGGCGGATTCATAGTGCGCGGCCCGAGGCGCTTCTGGTGCTGCGCGGCTCCCAGGAAGAAGTGCCGATGCTGCATGAGATTCTGGCGCAAACCAGGCTGCCGGACTCCGCTGCGGTGGCTGTGGGTACCACCCTGCGCGAGCTGTATGCGCTGTGCGATGCCGCCAGCAGCATGGTCTCGGTCGATACCGGGCCGGCGCATGCCGCCGCGGCACTAAGCGTACCGCTGGTGGTGCTGTACGGTGCGGAGAATCCCCGCCACTGGCTCCCGCGCAGCCCCGCGGGGTCCCCGGTGGCGAGCGTCGGCGGCCCACCGCAATCGCACCGGGCCGACGCCATCCCGGCGGAGGCGGTCTTTGCAGCCTGGTGCGCGGTGACCGGCACGGGCGGTGCCGCCCGGCCGCAGGCGGCATCCGGGTGAGGCGGTTTCAGCTTTGCAATCGGTCTGGGCCGCGGGCGGCATGTAGGCGGTCCGCGACAATACAGTCGCCTGATGTCGCAGCCGAAGGCGGTGTGGGCAGCCTCTTTTGCGGGACACGGATGCAGGTGCGGCGCAGAAGTTCCGTGGTTGGTCCGACTCCGAGCATCACGCGCGCGCCGCGGCGCCTATCCAGTACAATCGCGCTTTCGTGCGGGGAAAACCCCGCCACGCCCGGACACTTAGGCGGCTCTGGCTCGATGCGCTTGTTGCGGACAGAAAAAGGCTAACGATGCGATTGTTCCAAGTGCGCCACGGACTCCTGGCGGGTCTTGCGGCTATGGCTGCGTGCCTGCTGCTCCTGTGCGAGCCGGTAGCCGGACAGACGCCGACGGCGGCGGAATTGCAGATCTTCCAGGGGCTGACGCCGGAGCAGCAGCAGGCCATCCTCGAGCAGCTCGGCAAGGGCGGCGGCGGCATGGACCAGTCCGGGGCGAGCGGCTCGGCGCAATCGACGGATCAATTCGGCCGCTCCCGCACCATGGCCCCGGGCAGCGGGGACCAGAACAAGCCCGAAGAGCAGCGCAAGAAGAAGAACGAGGAAGAGGAGGAGGAAGAGGAGGAGCCGGCGATACCGATTCTGAAGGCACGCGACTGGGTCATCATCGAGATCGATTATCAGCTGCCGCCGCGTCCGGTTGCCCCTTATATGCAGCCGCTGTACGCACAGCCGATCACGCAGCCAACCGCCCAATCGCCGCAGCCCACGCCCACGACGCCGAGCGCAGCGGACCTGCAGAAAAATGCGCCGCCGCCTCCTATCTCGAACGCGAACAACAATGTGCCTTTGAGCCCGAGCGGCATGCCGATCACCAACTCCAATGGTGTCCCGGTTACGGCCTTTGAGGCTTCGCTCACCGACGATGAGCGGGCGCGCCTTGAGGCGCTCATGACCCTTATCCGCTCGCGCGATCCGTACCAGCTCTCGCAGGATGGCTCACTGGCGCTGCCGGGTTTCCCGCCGATCGCGCTGCTCGGATTGACGGAGGAGCAGGCGACGCTGCGCCTCAAAGTCGAGCCGGCGTTCCGCGGCATCGACGTACGCCTCACCCGGCTGCCCCTGAAGAAGACCGGGACGGAGGGATTAAAGCCCTTCGGCTACGACCTCTTTGACCACGACCTGTCGACCTTCGCGCCATCCACCAACGTACCGGTGCCGGCTGAATACGTCGTGGGCCCGGGTGATCAGCTGGTCGTGCAACTCTATGGCACCCAGAACCGCCGGCTGCAGCTGGTGGTGGGGCGCGACGGCCGCATCAACCTGCCCGACATCGGGCCGGTCGAGGTGGCCGGCATGAGCTTCGACTCCGCCCGGGCGAACGTCGAGTCGCGCGTGCAGCGGCAGATGATTGGGGTGCACGCGAGCGTTTCGATGGGCGACACCCGCTCGATACGCGTGTTCGTGGTCGGTGAGGCGAAGTACCCGGGCACCTATACCATCAGCGGCCTGAGCACCATCACGTCGGCTCTCTATGCCGCTGGCGGTGCCAAGCGCGCCGGCTCGCTGCGAACCATTCAGCTCAAGCGCAAGGGCGTGTTGGTACGGCAGTTCGACCTGTATGACCTGCTCATACGCGGTGACACGAGCGACGATGCCAGGCTCCTGCCCGGGGATGTGATATTCGTACCGCCGGTGGGTCCTACGGTGAGCATCGACGGGGAAGTGCGGCGCCCGGCCATCTACGAGATCAAGGGCGAAGCGACCGTGGCCGATGTGCTGCAGCTTGCCGGGGGCGTGACACCGGAGGCCGACCTTTCCAACGCGATGCTCACCCGCATCGACGCCACGCAGCGCCGCATAGTCGTGCCGGTGAGCCTTAGCGCCGGTTCACGCACTGAAGCCGTGCACAACGGCGACACCGTGCGCGTCATGCGTCTTCGGCCAACTCTCGATTCGGGCATCCTCGTGCAGGGGCATGTGTTCGCGCCCGGCGCGTTTGCGTTCAGCCCCGGCATGCATCTCACCGACGTGATTCGCTCGGTTGACGAGCTGCGGCCGGATGCCGACCTGCATTACCTGCTGATCCGCCGCGAACTGCCGCCGGATCGGCGCATCAGTGTACTGTCGGCAGATCTCGCGGCGGCGCTGGCCGCCCCCGGCTCGGCAGCGAATGTCGAGCTGATGCCGCGCGATCGCATCACCGTTTTTGATCTGGCCTCGGGCCGCGATCACGTGATCCGTCCGCTGCTCGATGAGCTGCGTGTCCAGGGCACCTCCTCGCACCCCACCGAAACGGTCCACGTAACCGGACAGGTGAAGGTGCCGGGTGAGTACCCGCTCGAGCCCGGGATGCACGTCGCGGACCTGATCCGCGCCGGCGGCGGGGCCGCCGACGCCGCCTACGGTGCCGAGGCTGAACTCACCCGTTACAGCGTGAGCGGTGGTCAGTCACGGCAGACGCAACTGATCGAGATCGACCTCAGCGCGGCGCTCAGGGGTGATCCGGCCGCCAATATCGCACTGCAGCCCTTTGACACGCTGACCGTCAAGCAGGTGCCACTGTGGAGCGAGCAGGAAACCATCGTTCTCAAGGGCGAGGTGCGCTTCCCCGGCTCCTACTCGATCAGGCGCGGTGAGACGCTGCGCTCGGTGATCGAGCGAGCGGGCGGGCTGACCACTTTCGCCTTCCCGGAAGGCAGCGTTTTCACACGCGACTGGCTGCGCAAGCGCGAGCAGGAGCAGCTCGACATGCTCGCCCAGCGCATGCAGACCGATCTGACAGCGCTGGCCATCGCCAGCGCCGCCTCCGGAGTGCAGGGTGGCGGCGCAGCCACGCTCACCCTGGGCCAGTCCCTGCTTGGACAGATTCGCGGTGCGCGGGCCGTGGGCCGCATGGTCATCGACCTGCCCAGGCTGATGCGCGAGCCGGTCGGGTCTGCGGACGATGTGGTGCTGCGCAACGGTGACCAGCTGATCGTGCCGCGCTTCCAGCAGCAGGTGACGGTGCTGGGCGAGGTCCAGAACTCCACCTCCTTGCTCTACAACCCGCGCCTGTCGCGCGACGATTACATCTCGCTCGCCGGCGGGGTGACGCGGCGTGCCGATCGCGGGCGCACCTACGTAGTGCGCGCCAACGGCAGCGTCGTGGCGAGCGATGGCAGTCGCTGGTTCGAGCATTCGGGAGTGCGCATGAAGCCCGGCGATACCGTGGTCGTGCCGCTCGACACCGAGCGCATGCCACCCCTGCCGTTCTGGCAGGCGGTCACCGGCATCCTCTATAACGTCGCGATCGCCGTGGCGGCGATACGCTCGTTCTAGCGTGGTTTGACACGGAGCCCGGGGGCTCCTAGGCTGTCTGTTCAATCATTGAACGCGACGGCCCAGGCTCGGAACCATGCCCAGTGACGAGATGCCCCTGAAGCTTATGCGCCTGATTGAGGCCAATCCGCGCATCAGCCAGCGTGACGTTGCCGGCGAGTTCGGCATCAGCCTCGGTAAGGTCAACTACTGCCTGCGGGCCCTGGTCCATAGGGGTTGGATCAAGGCGGTGCGCTTCAAGAACAGCAAGAACAAGGTGGCCTATCGGTACCTGCTCACGCCGCGCGGCATCGAGCAGAGGGCCTACCTCACCGGGCGCTTTCTGCTGATCAAGATGCGTGAGTACGAAGCTCTGCGCGCGGAGATTGAGCAATTACAGCGCGAAAGCGATGACGCACGCGTGGGTTTGGCGATGACAGCCGCGCGCGACTCCGGCGCGTGACGAGCTGCGGATGCTGTGGGGGACGGATGAGCATTAAAGATGTGGTGATGGGACGGCGGATCCGCGTGGGTCTGGTCGGCTGCGGGCGCATCGCGCAGCGGCATTTCGAGGCGATCGGCGCGCACGCCGAGCGCCTGGAGCTGGTAGCCGTCTGTGACACCGACCCGGTTGCACTGCAGGCCGCTGCAGAGAAGACCAAGGCGCGTCCCTACGACTCGCTCAGCGAGTTGCTGGCGGACAGCGGTGCGGATCTGGTGGTGCTTTGCACGCCGAGCGGCCAGCATGCCGCGCAGACGGTGCAGATCGCGGCCGCAGGACGGCACGTGGTCACGGAGAAACCCATGAGTACCCGCTGGGCGGACGGCAAGCGCATGGTGGAGGCGTGCGATGCGGCAAACGTGCAACTGTTCGTCGTCAAGCAAAACCGGCGCAACGCCACCCTGCAGCTGCTCAAGCACGCGGTGGACCAAAAGCGGTTCGGTCGCATCTACATGGTGAACCTGAACGTATTCTGGAGCCGTCCGCAGAGCTACTACGACGGCGCCCGCTGGCGCGGCACCTGGGAGTTCGACGGGGGCGCGCTCATGAACCAGGCCAGCCACTACGTGGATCTGGTCGACTGGCTGATAGGCCCGGTGGAAAGCGTGCAGGCCTACACTGCAACTCTGGCACGTAACATCCAGGTCGAGGATACGGCGGTGGTCGGCATACGCTGGCGCTCCGGGGCGCTCGGTTCGATTAATGCCACCATGCTCACCTACCCCAAGAACTACGAAGGCTCGATCACTGTGCTCGGCGAAACCGGCACCGTGCGCGTAGGGGGCGTCGCGGTCAACAAGATCGAACACTGGGAGTTTGCCGAGCCGCACCCGAACGACCAGCAGGTTGCCGAAGCCAGCTACTCCACGACTTCGGTTTACGGCTTCGGACACTCGCTCTACTACGACAATGTGATCCGTACACTGCGCGGGGAGGCCGAGGCCGAGACGGACGGCCGCGAAGGCCTGCGCTCGCTCGAGGTGCTCATCGCCAGCTACCTGTCGGCGCGCGATGGCCGGCGGGTTGCGCTGCCGCTGGAGTACTAGGGATTGGTCACGATACATCCGACCGCCATCGTGGATCCCGGAGCAACCATCGGGGCCGGCACGCGCATCTGGCACTGGGTGCACGTGTGCAGTGGCGCGCGTATCGGTGCGGACTGCTCACTCGGCCAGAACGTCTACGTCGGCAACAAGGTCGTGATCGGCCGCAACGTCAAGATCCAGAACAACGTCTCGGTCTATGACAACGTCACGCTGGAGGATGACGTCTTCTGCGGCCCGAGCATGGTGTTCACGAACGTCTACAACCCGCGTTCCGCCGTGACCCGCAAGCACGAGTACCGCGACACGCTGGTACGTCGCGGCGCCACTCTGGGCGCGAACTGCACCATCGTCTGCGGCGTCACGATCGGCGAGCACGCCTTTGTCGGTGCCGGTGCCGTGGTCAACCGCGACGTTGCGCCCTTCGCGCTGGTGGTCGGCGTGCCGGCGCGCCAGCTCGGCTGGATCAGCCGCCACGGCGAGCGTCTGCAGCTGCCCTTGGCCGGCGACGGGGCGGCGGTGTGCGCGACGAGCGGCGAGAGCTACGTGCTGCGCGACGGGGTCTGTGCGCCGGCTGCGACCCCGCCATGAGTGATCCTGCGGTTCAGCCGCTGCGCAGCGTCAGTATCGTCGGCGCCCGTCCGCAGTTCATCAAGCTCGCCCCGGTCGCCCGTGCCATGACCTCGGCGCGGCGCACCTTTGTGGACCTGGTCGTACACACCGGGCAGCACTACGACGCCTCGATGTCCGAGGTGTTCTTCGACGAGCTGGACATTCCACGCCCGGGAGCGAATCTGGCAATCGGTTCCGCCTCGCACGGTGCCCAGACCGCGCGCATGCTCGAGGCGCTCGAGCGGCTGCTGCTTGAGGTGCGGCCGGATGTGGTGATCGTCTATGGCGATACCAACTCAACGCTCGCCGGCGCACTCGCCGCCGCCAAAATGTATATCCCCGTGGTTCACGTCGAGGCCGGCTTGCGCAGTTTCAACCGCTTGATGCCCGAGGAGTTGAACCGCATCGTCACCGACCACCTGTCGCAGATGCTGTGCGCGCCCACGCCGACCGCGATGGACAATCTGGCAAACGAGGGGCTTGCCGCGCGCGCCCGCCTTACCGGCGACGTCATGTACGATGCCGTGCTGTTCAATGCTGAGCGCGCGAGAACGCGCTCCGACGTACTGCGGAACCTCGGGCTCGCGGCCGACGCTTATGCGGTCGTTACTGTGCACCGCGCTGAGAACACCAGCGCGGCGGCGCTGCGACCGCTGCTGGGGGCGCTCAACGAAGCCGCGGTACTGTGCGGGCGCCTGATATTTCCGCTGCACCCACGCACCCGTGCGATGCTGCAGGGGCAGCTGGCCGACTGGCGTCCGGTACCGCAGCTGCAATTGATCGATCCGCTTGGCTACCTGGACATGCTGGCGCTGGTGCAGCAAGCCAGCTGTGTGCTCACCGACTCCGGCGGCCTGCAGAAGGAGGCCTACTTCCTGGGTCGACCGTGCATCACGCTGCGCAACGAGACCGAGTGGCTGGAAACCCTGGACGACGGGGCCAATGTTCTCGCCGGCAGCGACGGTGTGCGCGTGGCGGAGCTGGTGCGCCGACAGCTCGGGCGTACGGCCCGCGAGCACCCGGCGCGAGGGGCGTTTGGTGGCGGTGCCGCCGCCCGCGCCGTGGTGGAAGCCGTTTGTGACCTGTGTGAGTTGCCGCAATGAACGACAGCATGGATTCCCTGCGCCCGCAGATCAGTCTCTTTGCAATTGGGCGGTTTCTGTGGAGGCACGTGCTGGTGATCAGCCTGTGTCTCATCCTGAGTGCGGCGGCCGCGGTCGGATTGGCTTACGCGCGCACCCAGTACTATCGCTCGGAGGTGAAGTTCTCGCCGACCAACGGCTCGGGCGGGGGCGGGATTGGCGATCTGGCCGGGGGCAACCTCGGAGGGCTTGCCGCACTGGCAGGTTTGAGTCTGGGCGGTGGCGGCAAACGCTCGGAGGAGTTTCTCGAATACCTGCGTTCGCAAGGCTTCACGCGCCGCTTCATAGAGCGACACCAGCTGCTGCCGGTCCTGTTCGCGCGCAAGTGGGACGCGCAGCGCCACCAGTGGAATACTGATGATCCTCCGACGCTCTCGGACGGCGAAAAGCGCTTCTCGAAAAAGGTGCGGCAGATTACCGAGGATCGGCGCACCGGGATCGTCACGCTCGCCATCGTCTGGAGCGATCGAGAGCTGGCGGCAAAGTGGGCCAATATGCTCATCGCCGAAGCCGACGATGAGCTGCGCCAGCGTGCCATCGCCGAATACAACCGCAGCACCGACTACCTGACGAACGAGACCGCCAGCACTTCGGTGGTCGAGCTGCGCGCGGCGATCGCCAAGACTATGGAGTCTGAGCTGCGCGATGCCATGCTGGCGCGCACAAGGGATGCCTATGCCTTCAAGGTACTTGATCCGGCGATCGTGCGCGACAAGAAGGACATCGATAGTCCGGACAAGGTGCTCTATGGAGCACTGGGAGCGGTGTTCGGACTGCTGTTGGGGGTGATTATTGCCGCTTCGCGCCAGCGGCGGGCCAAGATTAGCTCCGGCTGAGGTTCGGTTGCCGTGCAACCACTGGACTATCTGCACGCTGTCTGCCTGGTCGGCATCGCGCTCTACATGTGGCTGCGCGAGCCGCCGCGCCTGCTGCTGACCCCGCTGATGTTGCTGGGCTTCCTCGTGCTTTACGGCGTCGGGGCGCTGGTGTATTTCGCCGGCGCCGACACCGTGCAGGACGTGCGCGATACGGTAACGAGTTGCCTGATCCTGATGTGGCTCGGGCTAGTCCTGGGCATCGAGCTGAGTCGTGCCGCGCTCCCCGCGTATGCCGATCAGGCCGCCCGCACGCTGCGCGGCTGGCGCACTCTGGCGCTGCGGGACGACCCCGGGGTTGACCAGCTGCTCGTCCTGCTCGGCGTGCTGATGGCGTTGTTCATCTTCGGGATGTTCTTCGGCATGGGCAAGCCCAGTCAGCTCTCGAGCTTCGTTGCCATCGACCTTACCAAGGAAAAGCAGAAGCTGCGTTTGGAGCTGGGCGGGCAGGGTGGCTACCTGTACCAGACTCTCATCGCCTCGATTGGACCGTTTGTGAGCTTCCTCCTCCTGATCAAGGGCTTTGCCGGACGCCGGCTGTCGCTGCTGGCAGCCGGCGTACTGCTGGCTGCGGCGGTCTTCGCTGGCAAGATCGGCACCTTTCAGAAAATCCCCTGGCTGGTCTACCTGCTTCAATTGCTGGTTATCTATCAGGCGTGCCGGCGCCTGGAGTTCGGTCTCGGTCGGATCCTCCTATTCCTGTCTCTGCTGCTGGCGGGCGCCATCGGCGCAGCCCTGCTCGCTCTGCCGGACCTGGATTCGACCAATATCGTCGAGTGGCTCGCTTACCGGTTTTTCGAGGTCAACGATGAGGTCGTCTATCAGACCTTCTACGTCTACCCGCAGCATCTGCCCCATACCTGGGGGATGAATATCGGTCTGATACATAACATTTTCGGCAGCGGTGAGCTGACCTCGGCACACACCCAGGTAGCCAACTTCTTCGGTGCGGAGGGCGCCACATTCGATGCGTTCTTCATCGCGGACGCTTGGGTCGATTTTTCCTACGTCGGGGTGCTGGCCATGGCCGTGCTCGTCGGCTTTGTCGTGAAATCCGTCGACCTGTATGTAATGAGCCTCGGCAAGACGCCGCTCGCGGTGGCGCTGCTGGGCAGCGGCATGTACGGGCTGTTCCAGCTGATGGTCACTTCGGCGTTCACGGCTTTTCTCTCCGGCGGGCTGGTGTTTATTCCCCTCCTGGTGTTGTGCGGCCAGGGACTTATGAACGATCTGGCGCGAGGACGGACGCAGTGGCAGAGGTAAGCGTCCTCAACTATGGCATCGGAAATACCGGGTCGATCCTCAACATGTTCCGCAAGCAGCGCACCGTCGCCGAGGTCGTAACGACCCGCGCGGCGGCGCTTGCGGCCAAGCGCCTGGTCGTTCCGGGCGTCGGCGCCTTCGATGCCTGCATGGAGGCATTGGCGAGCTCGGGCCTGCAGGAGGCAGTGCTGGAATTTGCCGCAAGCGGCAAGCCGCTGCTGGGCATCTGTGTGGGCATGCAGATGCTGACGCTCGGGAGCGAGGAGGGCGCGCGCCCCGGCCTGGGCCTGATCCGGGCTCGCACGCAGCGCTTCACGCCCCTGGCGGGATTGCGCATCCCCCACATGGGTTGGGATGCGGTGCGCTGGGAGATACCGGCGCATCCGCTTGCCCAGGGCCTGAGCGATAGCCCGCGCTTTTACTTCGTGCACTCCTATCGCGTCAGCTGCGAGTTGCCGGAGAATGCACTGGCGAGGTGCACTTACGGGGAGTCCTTCGCAGCCGCAATCGTCCGCGGCAATATCGCCGGCGTGCAGTTTCACCCCGAGAAGAGTCATCGTTTCGGGCTGCAACTGCTCGGTAACTTCGCAAAAACATGATCTCGCTGCGGCCGCGTGTCATTCCCTGCCTGCAGTTCGCTGGGGGCGAGCTGCTCAAAACCCGCCGTTTCAAGGAGCCGCTCTACCTTGGTGACCCCATCAACACGGTCAAGCTCTTCAACGACCTGGAGTGCGACGAGCTGGTCATAGTGGACATCCGCGCGACTCTGGAAGGCCGCGAACCGGACTACGCGCTGGTCGAGGAGTTTGCCGCCGAGGCGTTCATGCCGCTCACCTACGGAGGCGGGATCCGTTCGGTCGCGCAGATCCGGCGCATTCTCTCGATCGGAATCGAGAAAGTGGTCATCGGCACGGCGGCAAGCGATGGTGCACTGATCCGCGCGGCCGCCGCGGTGGTCGGCTCGCAGAGCGTCGTCGCCGCGATCGACGTGCACAAAACGCTGCTCGGTCGCCGCGAGGTTTACGTGCGCAGCGGTACGCGCGCGACTGGGTCCGAGCCTGTTGCCTACGCGCGGCGCATGCAGGACTTTGGTGCTGGCGAGCTGTTTGTGCAGTCGATTGATCTGGAAGGTGCGCGCTCCGGGTACGACATCGCGCTGTTACGGCTGATCAGTGAGGCGGTGGAGATACCGGTGGTGGGCTGCGGCGGCGCCGGCAGCCTCGAGGACATCCGTCTTTTGCTCAATTCCACCCGCGTTGCGGCCGCGGCGGCCGGCACCATGTTTGTGCTGCACGGCAAGCACCGTGCCCCCTTGGTCAGCTACCCGAAACCGGCCGAGATCACGGCCCTGCGGGGCGCTGTATGAACGAACTAATGAGCAGGCCCTATCAAATCTGTACCCGTTGCATCATGGATACGAGCGATCCGGACATCGTCTTTGACGAGCGGGGCGTCTGCAATCACTGCACGGGGTGGTTCGCGCGCGAGAGCCTCTACAGCCTGCCGCTCGAGGAGCGCACCCGGCGACTGCATACCCTGGTGGAGGAGATCAAGCGTGCCGGCCACCGTAAGGAGTACGACTGCATCATCGGCGTGAGCGGGGGCGTGGATTCAAGTTACGTCGCCATCAAGTCCAAGGAGCTCGGGCTGCGGCCGCTGGCGATCCACGTGGATAATGGCTGGAACTCAGAAAAAGCCGTCGGCAACATCAAGCGCATCCTTGATCCGCTGCGCATCGATCTGTCGACGGTGGTGCTGAACTGGAAGGAGTTCCGCGACCTCCAGCTCGCCTTTCTGCGCGCCTCGACTCCGGATTCGGAGATACCTTCCGATCACGCGATCGTGGCCTCCTTCTATGCGGCCGCCAGTCGTTATCACGTCGGCTATTGCCTGAGCGGGATCAATTTCCGCACCGAAGGCATTCACGTGCGGGAGTGGTCGCAGGGACACCTGGACAGCCGCTACATCCGCAGCGTTTACCGGCGCTTCACTGGACGGCGTCTGCGGCACTTTCCGCTGATACCGGTGAGCAAGCTGGTATTCAACATCGTATTGCACCGACCGCGTAACGTGTTCCTGCTCGACTACTACGACTACGACAAGACTGCGGCCAAGCAGATGCTCATCGAGCAGTACGGCTGGGACGACTACGGTGGCAAGCATTACGAGTCGGTGTACACCCGCTTCTACCAAGGCTGGATCCTGCCGCACAAGTTCGGTTACGACAAACGACGCATGCATCTCTCCACCTTGATCTGCAGTGGCCAGATGACGCGCAAGGCAGCCCTGGCCGAGATCGCCGTTCCGCCTTTCCCGCCTGAATCGGTCGAGAGCGACATGACCTTCGTGTCCAAGAAGCTGGGAATCTCGCGCGAGGAGTTTGCGGCGATCATGGCGGCACCCAAGAAGCGCTACATGGACTATCCAAATCTGCAGAATCACTGGCTGTTCCGCCACGGCCTGAACCTATTCCGCTTCTTGAAGCATCGCCTGCGCTGGATCCGCTGAAAGCTGTGGCCGTCAGGGTCATTTCCCGTGTCGCGGGCCTTGCGGCGCTGACCGCCGCCGGTCAGCTGCTGATCGTAGGCTCGCTGCCTTTGTATTCACGCGTCTTCGACCCGGCCACGTATGGGTTGTACGTGATCTTCGTAGGCGCCTTCACGGTGCTCAGCGTGCTCGCCGGTGTGCGCTACGACACCGCGATCGTGTTGCCGCGTGCCGCGGTTCTCGCTCATGCGCTCACCTGGCTCGTCATCGCCATTGCAGCGCTGGTCACCGCCCTGGTTGCCGTCGTGACGCTGTGCTTGACGCTGTGGTCGGGGTTCGGTGCAGCAGCGAACGTGACAGTGTTCGGCTACGGGCTCGCGGTGGCGACCCTGATCGGCGCGGTACAGCGTTGCCTCAGCAGCTGGTGCGTGCGCCGCGGGCGTTTTCTGACCATCGGCTGGGCGCAGTTCGTGCTGTCACTGAGCACTGTCATGGCGCAGTTGCTCTTGGTGCGTGTGCTGGCGCCGCTCGCAGCGCTGGTGTGGGGCTTCGTCGGCGCGCTGGGGGTGCAGGCGGCGTGCTTGGGATACGCGCAGCTGCACGTGCTTGCCCCGCGCGGCCGTGCCCGCGAGTCGGGTCGCGGGCTGTGGGTGGCGGCGCGCAAATACCGGCGCTTCCCGACCTACATGGTTGGCTATGCGCTGGCGTCAACCGCCCGTGACCGCCTGATCCAGCTTGCGCTGGGGTTCGGCGCCGGCGCTGCGGCGGTGGGCCGTTTCGGGCTCGCGTACCGCGTGGTCTTTGCGCCCAATTCGCTGGTCTACAGCGCTGTCTCACCGGTGTTCTATGGCATCGCCAGCCGGGATAGCCGGGCGGAGGTCGGAAGGTTCGCCGCCGGTCTGGTCGAGGCGTTGTTCGTGGTGCTGGTCGTGCCTTACGTGGTCTTTGCCATCGAAGCGCCGACGCTGACTGACCGGGTGCTGTCACCAAAGTGGCACGGCACCGGTCCTTACCTGAGCGCCCTGGCCGCGCCGGCGCTGCTGCTGGCCGCGACCTGTTGGCTTGATCGGGCTTTTGACTCCTTCCGTCGCCAGCGCGTGGCTTTCACACTCGAGGTGTCCTTCACGGTTGCGGCCATTGCAGTGGTCGCAGGCTGTGCGCAGATTCTGGATCCGGTGAGTGTCACGTGGGTATTTGCCGGGCTGGCCCTGGTCTACTATTGGATCTATTTTCTGGTGACTTTCGTCGCCTGCCGGTTCGACCTCGGTCAGTTTTGGCGGGCGTGCGCCTCAGCAGCAATCACCCTCATGGTGACCGTGGTGTTGGGTGCACTCATTCATCGTAGTATCCAGTCTCTGTGGCGCCTTCCCGCCTACGGGCTGTTGATGGGCGCAGTCGTTGTCCTGTGGCTGCAGCTGCGTGGCGGTGCCCGCGTGCTTGCGCAACTTGCGCGAGCGCGGGTCCAGGGAATCACGGCCTGAGGGTATTTGAGGCTGCTGGAGAGGAACTTGCGGGTCGCATTGCTCAGTTACTGGTTTCCGCGCGGCATGGGGTACATCGTCAACATGCTGCCTCGCTACCTCGCGCGGCAAGGGGTGGAGGTTCACTACCTGACCATGGACCTGCCTCATTATTTCTTCAACAAGAACCAGCAGAGTGCCTACGACAGTTTCTCGCAGCTGACCACGATGTCGGCCGGCCAGGAGGAGAGCTACGACGGGTTCAGGCTGCATTGTCTCGGACATCGCCAGATTGGCGGCTATCCGCGCTTTGTCGGCCTGCGCGACAAGCTCGCCCGCATCCGGCCAGATGTGGTCCAGTCCTTTCTGGCGATCGGCTGGGTGGCGCTCGATGCGGCGCGCCTGCGCAACGCGCTCGCCTACCAGCTCTTCACCGCCGCGCACACGACTGCCTCGGTATTTCCGCTGGCGAACCGCGCCTCCCACTGGTTTGAGCCGGCGCGGTTGCGCAACTTTGCTGCACGCTGGCTACCGGGGCGATACGTGAGTGCACGGACCGTCAAGTGCTATGCCGCAACTTCGGACTGCGCGGACGTCGCCATCCGCTTCTTCGGGGTGCAGGCGCACAAGGTGGACGTCGCGCCGCTCGGCGTGGACACGGACCTCATGAGTCCGGTGAGCTCCGCGGGCCAGGCGCAGGAGCGCGACGCCCTGCGCGCCCGGCTCGGCATCAGCGCCGAAGAGGTGCTGTTCATCTATACTGGACAGTACTCGCAGGCCAAAAATGCCCTGCTGCTCGCCCAGGCGGTCGCAGCGCTGCGGGGCGAGGGAGCCCCAGTCCGTGCACTCTTTATCGGCGATGGCGAGCAACGCGAGGCGCTGGCCGCATTCCCGACGAGCATCGTCCTGCCGTTCATGCCGCACCGTGAGCTGGCGCAGTACTATCGCGCTGCGGATGTGGCAGTTTGGCCGACGCAGGAGTCGACCTCGATGCTGGATGCAGCCGCTTGTGGTCTGCCTGTAGTTGTCAACGACACGCTCCGTGCGGTGGAGCGCATCGAGGGCAACGGGCTCACCTACCGTCTGAATGACCAGACCTCACTGGAGCGCGTACTGCAGACGCTGCTCGAACCGCAGGCGCGCGCTCGGCTCGGGCAGGTGGGCGCACGGCGTATGCGCGAGCTGTTCAGCTGGGACGCGCTGGTGCGGCGGCGCATAGAGGACTATCGCTTAGCTCTGCGGCCGCGCCCATGAAGCGCCTGATTCGCCCGGTACTGTCCGGGGCTGCGCGAGCGATGAGCGCAGGTCGTTACAGCGCGCTGGCCGTGGGCGCCGGCAGCCGCGTGGATTTCTGGAAACTCAAGCCGTGCGGAGACAACAGCCTAAGCGTGGGTGCCTACTCGATGGTCGCCACGCGGATCGTGTACGAGCGGCCGGGAGCCGCCGTGCAAATCGGTGCACGCACCTTTCTTGGTCTCGGACTCATGTCCGTTGCGACCCGGGTTGTCATCGGTGATGACGTGTTGCTGTCCTGGGGCGTAACGGTCGTTGACCACAACTCGCACAGCCTGCGTGCCCGGGAGCGTGCCTCCGATGTGAAGCTGTGGCTGGCGGGGCGCAAGCAATGGCACGGCGTCAAGATGGCCGCGGTGACCATCGCCAATCGCGCTTGGCTCGGGTTTAACGTCGCGGTGCTGCCGGGCGTGTCGATTGGCGAGGGAGCTATCATCGGCGCAGGGTCGGTTGTGACGCGCGCCATACCCCCGTGGACCGTTGCGGCTGGCAACCCGGCGCGGGTGCTGCGCGAGCAGACCGAGGATGAGCGCTTCCATGAATGATGGTCACGCGCGGCGGTCTGGTGCGGGAAGTGGCGTCATTCGCCGGACGAGTCGTGGCGCCGGGGCTCGGGTGTGCTCGGGGTGCTGCCTGGTAGCGGCGGGGGCGGGCGCATAGTTATGGGAGTTGCATGGGTTACCGGGGCGCGGGGGTTCATCGGCAGCCGCTTAGCGCGCGCCCTGCAAGCGCGCGACCTGACCGTCTGCGGCGTGGGTCATGGACAGTTGCCCCTTGAGTTGCGGCAGCAAACAGGGCTCGCCGCCTGGTTGAACGCAGAAGTCGCACCCGAGGCACTGGGTAGGCTCGCGCAGGATTTCGGCATGCCGGAGCTGGTATTTCATCTGGCCGGCGGAGCGACGGTCGGGGCGTCATTGCTGACGCCTCTTGAGGATTTCATGCGCACGACGGTGACCACCGCGCGCTTGCTGGAATGGCTACGTACGCATGCGCCGGCGGCTCAGCTGGTCGTCGCATCCAGCGCGGCCGTTTACGGCGATACCGGCGGCACACCCGCGCAGGAGTCGCGCGCCCCAGCGCCAGTTTCACCTTACGGCCACCACAAGCTGATGATGGAACAGCTGTGCCGCGAATACGCCGCGGTGTTCGGCCTGCGCACTGCGGTGGCGCGGCTCTTTTCGGTCTACGGGGAGGGGCTGCGCAAACAGCTGCTATGGGACTGCGCGACCAAGCTCAGTGCGGCGCAGGGGCCGATCGAGCTTGGCGGCACGGGTGAGGAGCTGCGTGACTGGATCCATGTCGACGATGCCGCCGACCTGCTGCAGCGCGTGGCGGCCCGGGCCGACAACACCTGCCCCATCTACAATGGTGGCAGCGGCAGCGGCGTGACCGTACGCGAAGTGGTCGACCTCCTTGCCGCGGCCCTGCACAGCAGTCAGGGAATACGCTACAACGGCCGGCGCCGGGCCGGCGACCCGGCGGTGCTTGTCGCCGACGTTACCCGCAGCCACGACATCGGTCATAACTGCAGCGTGTCGCTGCCGGATGGAGTGCGGCGCTACGCGGATTGGTTCGCGCAGGTGCGGACTCGCTGATGCGGCGCATCGCCCTACGTTTGCCGGACGACGGCGTCTGGACCGGTGGCGTCAACTACCTTGAAACCGTGTGTCGTGCGTTGCTAGCTCATCCGGAGCGCGGCTATGAGCCGCTCGTCCTGTGCAGCCCACAGACGCCGCAAGCGCTCCACAGCCGCTTCGCTGCATTGCTCGGCGAGCGCTTGGTAAGCGCGAGCGAGCTGGCCGGGGGACTGCGTGCGGGCCTGCTGCGCAGCGTGACTACCGGGCGCAATGCCGCAGTGGCGGCACTGTGTGCGCGCACTGGCGTCGACGTCGTATTCGAGGCAGCCACGTTCTACGGCTGGCGTTTCCCGGTACCTTGCCTGGCATGGGTACCGGACTTCCAGGACCGGCATCTGCCGCACTTGTTCACCCGGCGCGCGCGCCTGCAGCGCTCTTTGGGGCTGCGCCTGCAGCTCGCCAGCGGCCGCACGGTCTTGCTGTCCAGCGAGGATGCGCGCGCCGACTGCGAGCGCTTCTACGCCGCAGCTCGCGGCCGCAGCGCCGTGGCACGGTTCGCGGTGCGCGCAGCGCTCGCGCCAGGGGAGTGCGATCCGCAGATCGCCGCGCGCTATCACCTGCCGGCGCGCTTTTTTTATCTGCCGAACCAGTTTTGGGCGCATAAGAATCACTTGTGCGTCATCGAGGCGCTGCGCCGGCTGCGCACCGTCGGTGAGACGGTGATCGTTGCCGCGAGCGGTAATCCCCAGGACCCGCGCCAGCGTGACTACTACGCGCGGTTGCAGGCCGCGGTAGCGCAGGCGGCGCTCGAGGGCGCCTTTGTCTTTCTCGGCGAGGTACCGCGCGCGCACGTCGCGCTTCTCATGCGTGCCAGCGTGGCGATGCTGAATCCCTCGCTCTTCGAGGGATGGAGCACGACGGTAGAGGAGGCGAAATCGCTCGGCGTGCGCATGGTGCTGTCCGATCTGGCCGTGCACCGCGAGCAGGTGGGGGAGGGTGCGGATTTCTTTGCCCGTGACGACGCCAGTGCGCTCGCGCAGTGTCTGCTGCGGGTATGGCATCGGGCGAGCGCGCCGGCGGGTTTGAGCGTGCAGCGGGCAGCGGCAGCCGCGGCGGAGAGGCGCATCGGTGAGTTTGCGGGTCAGTTCACGGCGGCCTGCGAGCAGGCACGCACGCACGTAAGGACCGCCTGATGCGACCGCCGCGGCTGCTTTTCGTCGAGCAGTTTTATTACCCCGACGGCTGGGGCGGCGCGGAGCTGCCGCTCGATCTGACCGTGCACCTGGCGCGCGCGGGATTTGCGGTGGAGGTCATCTGCGGCACCGAGCCGTACGCACCGCTCGATGGCCCGGCGCCGCCGGACCCGCGTCGCGAGGGCGTCAGAATCCGGCGCATCCCCGCGTTGCTGCGCGGCGGTATTCAACGCGCCAAGCTTCTGCGGCAGCTGTGGTTCTACGCCGCGCTGGTGCCGCTCATCCTTATGCGGCGTCCGCCCGACGTGTTCGTCACGCAGACCAATCCGCCGCTTGCGGTTGTCCTCCTTGCGGTAACCTCCGCCGTGTGGCGCCGACCGCTCGTCATCATTGCAATGGACGTGTATCCGGAGGTGCTGATCGCGCACGGCAGCGGCGCGGTGGGACGCGCCGGGCCGATTCTGCGGCGCACGTTCGCATGGGCGTACCGGCGCGCAGCACGTGTCGTCGCGCTCGGGCCTGTGATGCGGGAGCGTATTGAAGCCAAGGGCGTGCCAGCGGCGCGCGTCGTGGAAATACCCAACTGGGCTACGGGTGCGCTCGGGGTGATCTCGCGCGAGCGCAATGCCCTGCTGCGGGAGTGGAATCTCGAGGATAAGTTCGTGCTGCTGTACTCAGGCAATCTGGGTCTCGCGCACGAATTCGAGACCCTGCTGCAGGGCGTCCGGCGGGCTGCGGCCGAGGTGCCGCAACTGCGCCTGGTAATCATCGGCCGCGGCAGTCGGCTGGCCGAGGTGAAAGAGCTGGTGACCGGCCTCGGGCTCGAAGCGCTCGTGCGCTTCAGCGATCTGTTGCCAGCGCAGCGCCTGCCGGAGAGCTTCGGCATTGCCGACGTGGCTGTCGTGACGATGCGCGAAGGATTTGCCGGCATAGTCGTCCCGAGCAAGCTGCAGGGCTACATGGCGCGCGGCATCGCCACGCTCTACATAGGCCCTGACAGCGACATCGAGCGCTTCCTGGCCGCGTCAACCGGCGGCATCTGCGTGCGTTGCGGGGACGTGGCGGGCGTGGCGCAGGCGCTGGTCATGCTGGCGCAGAACCACGAACGGCTTACGGCTTTGAGTGCCAGTGCTCGCGCTTTTTACCTGCGCGAGTTCGCCCGCGAGCGCGGGCTTGCCCGCTATGAATCCGTGATACGCGAGGTGCTCAAGCGCTCGGGGGAGGCGGCGTGAGCGTGATCGCGGTATCGGGTGCCGGCGGCTTTGTCGGCAGGCATTTGTGTCAGGAGTTGAGCGCCCGCGGCGAGCAGGTGCGGCCGGTCTCACGCGCCGATCTCACTTCGCAAGAGTTGGTTGCAATGCTTAACGGAACTACCACGTTTGTCCATCTGGCAGCACGAGTCCACGTGTTGGCCGAGCACGCGGCTGATCCGCGCGCTGAGTTCCGCCGCAGCAACGTGGAGCTGACTCGCGCCGCCGCCCTTGCTTCCACAGGTGCGGGCGTGAAACGATTCGTCTTTATCAGCTCGGCAGGGGTGCTTGGGGCGTCATCGCCTCGCGAAGGCTTTCGCGAGGACTCCGCCCCACATCCTCACGACGAATACACCGCCTCTAAACTGGAGGCTGAGGAGTGCCTGCGGTGCGAGTTAGGCGCGGAGACAGAATTGGTCATTTTGCGTCCGCCACTCATCTACGGCCCCGGCGCGCGCGGTAACCTAATGCGTCTTTTGCGCTTCGCCCTTAAGGGCTGGCCACTACCGCTGGGCGCTCTGCGTGCCCCGCGCTCTCTCATCGGGGTGCGCAACCTCTGCGACCTTATGGGTCGCCTGGCGACATCGGCGCACCCCGTGGCCGGAACCATGCTCGTCGCGGATCGGGAGGTGACCTCGGTCGCCGACCTCTACCGCAGTATTGCCGCCTGCGCGGGTCATCACCCCTGGCTCGCACCGCTGCCGCCGGCGATCATGCGGCTGATGTTGCGTATGGCCGGCCGTCGGGCCGACGTCGCGCGCCTGACTGACGCGTTCTTACTCCACCCGCGGATTGCGCAGGATCGTTTTGGCTGGTATCCACCGCACTCACAACAGGCCGAGATCGAATACATGATTGCGTGTGAAGCACGAGCGGCCTCGGTGGCTGCGTGACAGCTATGCGCGACCGGCAGGTAAGGACTTCAATGACAGGCGATCCGCTCATGCGACGAGCTCACAATTCTTATGACTTCCTCCGCCGCGGCGCAGGCGCGGGGGCGCTCGCGGCGGCTGTGATGCTGCTCGGCTCGTGCGGCGGCGCGGGCGGCTCGGGCGCCGGCAAGGGAGACGCTGACCTGCAGACGCAGGCCTCCGTGGAGACCGGAGCAACGCTTAAGATCGTTCCGATCGGCAGCAGCGGAGCGGCGGTAGCACTGTTTCGGGACGGCAAGGCTTACTACAGTCCAGACGGCTATAACCTCGGGGGCGGTGGTTCTACGGTTCCCGCGTACCAGGGCAGCCAGCAGGTCCTCGACATTGAGCCGGTCGCCGGGGGCATCGAGGCGCTGCTCTCCAATGGTTCGGCGTTCTTCAGCCCCGACGGCCAGAACCTGGGTGGGGGCGGCAGGACAATCGCGGCCTACAGCGGTCAGGACCAGATCACGAGCATCATCGTGGTCGGATCGGGTGTTGATGCAGTGCTCGGAACCACTGCCGTGTACTACAGCCCAGATGGCCTGAATCTCGGCGGCGGCGGTAAAACCGTGCAGGTCTACTCCGGGGCTGCGGTGAAGGAACTCGTGCCCATGGGTGGGACCGCGGTGCTCACGCTGCTCAGCAGCGGCGCAGCCTATCTAAGTCCGGACAACACCCACTTGGGCGGCGGCGGGGCGACCGTCAGCGCCACTACCAACCCTGCGATCGTGCGCCTGGTGAAGGTCGGGGGTGGCGTGCTCGCGCAGTTCACCAACGGCACCGTCTATCTCAGCCCCGATGGCCTCAACCTCGCGGGCGGTGGCAGCACCCTCGGCGTGAGTGCCTGGAACAACTCATATGCGAACGGCCCCTGGGGAGCCCGCGACAGCGCCCACGGCACGCAGTTTCTCGGTCACGTATGGCTGAGCGGGGGCTTTGACGACCCGATCGGTTCCGATAGCTGCTTCGCCACCTGCAGTTATTTCGACCTGTGGTCGAGCACCGACGATCGCGGCGCGAGCTGGAACAGCACCGCCTCGTTTGCCACGGCCAGCCAACCCAACCCGCGCGATACCGATCCGGTGAGCAACAATGGCGTCATGGACGCGCCGGTACCGACGGATTTTTACGATTCCTACAGCGCGGTGGTGGTGTGGAACGGCGAGCTGACGGCGATCGGCGCGACCATATGGCGGTCACCCGATGGCGTCAACTGGGCGCGCAATAACCAGTCCGACGGCACCGCGGTCGCCGGTCCCGTTGCGCGCCGTGCCACTGAGAACTCACGTGCCTTGGTGCTGGGCACGACGCTGTATTTTCTGCAGCCGGACACCGGCGAGGTCTACAGCACCACCGACGCGACCGCCTCGACCTGGACCGATTTGGGTCCGATTCACGGCTTCGCACCGCGCTGCGGCGGCGCCGCGTTCGTGCTGCAGGGGCGCATGTGGATCATGGGCGGCGGCGCGTGCAACTACAGCGCCGTTTATCACGACATCTGGTCCTCCGCTGATGGAGTCAACTGGACCCAGAACACGCAGCCGGCGGCGTGGTCTGCGCGCATGTGGCCCTGTGTCGACACGACCGACGATGGCGTCGTGTGGCTCGGTGGCGGCTACGCGCCAACTGACTGGACCAATTTCGGCGGCACTATCACGCCGCGCTATGGCGCGAATCATGCCGACGTGTGGTACTCGAAGGACGGTACCACTTGGAAGCAGTACAAGGCCGATCTTGGCTCGCAGCTTCCCGACGATGGCGGACTCGAACCGCGTCATGCGCCGACCTGCTACGCGGTCGGCAATTCGCCGGCAACCTTCGTGCTCATGGGCGGTACGGGCGGTACCGACCCGAACGACGCGAATGACCGGGTGCTGAACAGCATCCGCTCACTCGCCCTGCCGGACGCCGCACAGCTCCCCTAGCCCCGGCCATTGCGCTGCCGGTGCTAGACTTGTGCCAGGATCCCGGCGCGAGGATGAGCTTTGTCGAAAATCGCCCTGATTTCAGGAATTACCGGGCAGGACGGTGCCTATCTGGCGGAGCTGCTGCTCAGCAAGGACTACATTGTCCATGGTATCAAGCGCCGTTCCTCGCTGCTCAATACCGATCGCATCGATCATCTCTACCAGGACCCGCACGAGTCCGGTGTGCGCATGCTGCTGCACTACGGTGACCTGACCGACGCGACCAACCTCATCCGTATCATTCAGCAGGTCAAGCCCGATGAGATCTACAATCTCGCGGCGCAAAGCCATGTAGCAGTCTCCTTCGAAACTCCAGAGTACACGGCAAACGCGGACGCAGTAGGCACGCTGCGCATGCTGGAGGCTATCCGCATTCTGGGCATGGAGAAGCGCACGCGCTTTTATCAGGCGTCCACCTCGGAGATGTACGGTAAGGTCCAGGAGGTGCCGCAGCGCGAGACGACGCCCTTCTATCCGCGCTCGCCCTATGGCGTGGCCAAGCTGTACGCGCACTGGATCTGCGTGAACTACCGTGAGGCTTACGGCCTGTATGCCTGTAACGGCATCCTGTTCAATCACGAGTCACCGCTGCGCGGCGAGACATTCGTATCGCGCAAGATCACGCGCGGGCTCACGCGCATCCGCGCCGGGCTGCAGGAGACGCTGCACCTCGGCAACCTCGATGCGCGCCGCGACTGGGGCCACGCGCGCGACTACGTGCGGGCGCAGTGGCTCATGCTGCAGCAGGACCAGCCCGAGGACTACGTCGTGGCAACCGGCGAGCAGCACTCGGTGCGCGAGTTCGTCGCGCTCGCCGGGAGGCTTCTCGGCATGGACATCGTCTGGCAGGGTACGGGTGTCGGCGAGGTTGGTATCGAACGCGCCACGGGCCGCACGCTGGTGCGGGTCGATCCGCGTTACTTCCGGCCGGCGGAAGTCGATTCACTGCTGGGCGACTCGAGCAAGATCCGCAGCCGGCTCGGCTGGCGCCCGGAGATCAGTTTCGAGAGTCTGGTGCAGGAGATGGTGCAGGCCGACGCCGCGTTGGCGAGCCGCGACGCGCTGATTGTCAAGGAAGGCTTCAAGATCTACCGGCATCACGAGTAGCGCGGTATGGCGCTCAACAAGAACGCACTCATCTATGTGGCGGGCCACCGCGGCATGGTCGGCGCTGCCGTGGCACGCGCGCTCGAGCGGCACGGCTATGACAACCTGCTGCTGCGCACCCACGCGCAGCTCGATCTGCGGGAGCAGGGCGCGGTGCGCGAGTTTCTTTCGGCGACACGCCCCCAGGCCGTCGTGCTCGCGGCGGCCCGGGTCGGCGGAATCAATGCCAACAGTACCCGCCCGGCGGAGTTTATCCGCGACAACCTTCTCATCCAGGACAATGTCATCGACGCCGCCTACCGATGCGGGGTGGCTAAGCTCGTCTTCCTGGGCTCAAGCTGCATCTACCCGCGGCTGGCGCCGCAGCCGATCCGGGAAGAGGCGCTGCTCAGTGGCCCGCTCGAGCCGACCAACGAGTGGTATGCCGTGGCCAAGATCGCCGGCATCAAAATGTGCCAGGCGTACCGGCGCCAGTTTGGCTTCAACGCCATCAGCCTCATGCCCACGAACCTGTACGGTCCTGGTGACAACTTCGACCTCAACAGCTCCCACGCGCTGCCGGCGCTCTTGCGCCGGTTCCACGAGGCCAAGGAGCGCCGCGAACCGCGTGTCGTGGCCTGGGGCACCGGCGCGCCCCGGCGCGAGTTTCTGCACGTTGATGATCTAGCCGATGCCGTGGTGAGCCTTATGGAGCGCTACGACGAAGAGGGCATCATCAATGTCGGCTGCGGCACCGATGTCACTATCCGCGAGCTGTGTGAAATCATCCGTACCGTTACCGGCTATGCGGGGCTGCTGGAGTTCGATACCTCCAAGCCCGACGGCGTGCCGCGCAAGCTCCTCGATGTAAGCCGTATCAACGCGCTCGGCTGGCAGCCGCGCATTTCTCTGCGCGAGGGTATCGCCGAGCTGTACCGGTGGTACCTCGCGAATCTGGCGACGTTGCGCTGGTGAATTGCCACGCCCGTGCCCGCGCCGCGCAAAAAAAGCGCGGCCGTACGGTCGCCCCCTTAGGTATCATTTCAGCCGGCATATTGCAGCAGGCCGATCACCACGGAAGCTGCGCAAAGGAGCCGAGCATGGCAAGTCAGATCTTCCTCGGAATGCTCAGATCAAGGATCCGTGCGGCGGTGGTACTGTGCGCGGCGCTGCTGCTTGGCGCACAGGCGCTGCCCGTCCAAGCCCAGGGGCCCGGCTGCGAGGCCGCCGAGCACGGTATGCGCGCCGATGGCAGCGACAACGTTGCCGCGCTCACCACCGTGCTGAACGAGTGCGCGGGCCATCGCATTCACATCCCGCACGGCACCTACGTGTTCAGTCCGAGCGGCTTCGCCCCGGGAATCAAGATGCCAGCGAATACCGAACTCGCCGGCGAGGGCTACGATGGCCCCAACGCGACGGTGTTCAAGATCGCCGACAGCGGAACGTTCCAGGCGCTGCTATGGGTCCGCAACGTCAGCAACGTGGCCATTGGCGGCATCCGCTTCGAGGGCAGCTCCTACGACAGCGGCTGCAGCCGCCACCTGGACTACGGCCACGCCATCTATGTGCAATCCGATACCGGAGCGCCGGGCGCGGTGAACAGCGTCGACATCTCAAAGAACTTCTTCAACAATTTCAATGGCCAGAGCTGGATCACGGTCGCCGCCGCTGATCGCAGCCCCGGCATAACCGGCGTCACGATCGTCAACAACGTATTCAACAGCGACGCTTCCCTGCGCGGCGGGTGTGCCGGAACCGGCGGCATCAGCTACCCGGTCGCGATGGTCTGGTTGCGCGGCTCGGACCTGTCTGCCGAAGGGCTGGTCACGAACGTGACTGTGCGCAATAACACCTTCAACGCCGGGTACGTCAAGGACGCCGTAGCCTCCTGGAGCGGAACGCGCGACATCACCATCGAGCACAACGCCGTCGGCGAAGCGGGACTGCATCTGCCGCCGGCCCCGGGCACCGAGCTTGGCCGCTACGCCATCCTCGTGTATCACAGCGCCCATGAGCGGCCGGGACTCATGCCCGAGAATGTGAGAGTGGCCGGCAATGTCATCACCAGTCCCGTGTCCTGCGGCATATACGTGGCCGGCGGACGCAATCTGGAGATCGTCGAGAACCACATCTCCGGACAAAGTGACCGCTTTGATGCCACGCTGCCCAAGGGGGCGATCGCCCTGAATCACGTGCAGAACGTCACCGCGCTGCGCGACAACGAGCTCTCCGGCAACGCGATCGGCATCTCCTCGGTGGGCAGCCAGATTAACATGGGATCAAACCGCATCAGCGGCGGCGGGGTAGCTCAGAAAATCCGCTGACGGGGGGGAGGCAGCACGTGTGCCAGCTCGCATGACCGGCGCTGGACAGACGCATCGTGACGGTCACTTGAGCTAATGGTTAATCAGCGAGGGTAGGGTAGAGACGCGCGTGCGAAGCGGGGACCTTTGGGCTGTCGCTGCGGCCTTCGTAGCTGCGCTGCTGCTCACCTATCTGGCGCGCAGGCGCGCCTTGGCGCGTGGCGTCGTAGACGTCCCCAACGCGCGCAGCTCCCATACCGTCCTCACCCCCCGCGGCGGCGGCATCGCCATCGTGCTCGTGTTCACCGTGGCTGTGCTCACCTTGTACCTGCGCGAGCGTATCGACCGCGCACTTCTCGTCGCGCTGCTCGGAGGAGTGGCCATCGCTGCGGTGGGTTTCGCCGACGACCACCGGCCCCTGCGCTCCTCGGTGCGGCTGCTGGTGCACTTCGCGGCGGCGATCTGGGCGGTGGCCTGGATGGGCGGGCTGCCGCCGCTGCGCATCGGCGCGCATCTGGTCGAGCACAGCTGGGTGGGGCAGATCGTGGCCGTGCTCGGCATCGTCTGGGTGCTCAACCTCTTCAACTTCATGGACGGCATCGACGGGATTGCCGCACTCGAGGCGATCTTCGTGGTACTGGCCGCGGCGTCGCTGACGGCCTGCACGGGACAAACCCACAGCCTCGGGCTGCTCGAGTTACTGCTCGCCGCCGCCTGCGCGGGGTTCCTGCTGTGGAACTGGCCGCCGGCACGGATCTTTCTGGGCGATGTCGGCAGCGGTTACTTGGGTTATGTGATCGCCGTGCTGACGCTTGCGACAGCCCGGACGAACGCGGTCGCTGTCTGGGTCTGGCTCATCCTCGGCGGAGCCTTCTTCGCCGACGCGACCGTGACGTTGGTGAGGCGCACGCTGCGCGGCGAGCGCGTCCATGAGGCACACCGCAGCCATGCGTACCAATGGCTCGCACGCCGCTGGGGGGCCCACAGCCGCGTGACCCTGCTATTTCTTGGAGTGAATCTCATCTGGCTCTATCCCTGCGCGCGCCTTGCCGTCGCTGATCCGGCGCAGGCGGCTACGCTGGTCGGTGCTGCCCTACTGCCGGTGTGTTTGGGCGCCATTCTCGCCGGTGCCGGCCGCCCGGAACGCCCCGCTTCGTAACCAACTGTTGGAGAGGCAACCCCGTCGCGTCCGCCGCGCACTCACGGATGGTGCTTTGCGTCACGCCTGCGGTGGCGCTCGCCCATGAGGCGGCGTAGGGGTGAACGTCAACTGAACGACGGCGGCTGCGTTAGATCGACAAGCTCATTGAACTGCAGCGTCGCTTGCGGTCGCTGTTTGCTCTACAATCAAACATCGCCTGACACGCGCCGATGCCAACCACATGGGATGTGCACGCGAATGATGGAGGGGGGATGAAGGACAACCAGCCCGGGCACCCTCGATTCGGAGCCTCGCTGGCCCAGAGCATCCTCGCTTTGCCGCGTGCGACGAAGCGTCTGATAATGGCGACGGCGGACGCGGTCGCCATCCCGACCGCCCTGTGGGTTGCGCTCGCGCTGAAGTTCGACCGCTTCGATCTCGCCCTCGACCGCACCTACGTTTACTTCCTGGTCGCCGTCGTCTCCGCACTGTTCTTCTTTGCGGTCTTTGGCCTCTACCGTGCGGTGATCCGGTTCGTCGGCCCGAAGGCGATGCTCACCGTGCTCGGTGGCGTGACGTTTTCGGCCCTGGTGCTGGCACTGTTCGATCGCTTCGCGGCCCAGCATCAGATTCCGATATCGGCCATCTGTATCTACTGGGCGCTCGCGCTGCCCTACGTCGGTGGCAGCCGCTTCGTCGCGCGCTTCCTGTTCCTGCACCGCAATGGCTACCGCAAAGGCATCGCGCGTGTGGCGATCTATGGCGCCGGCAACGCCGGCGCCCGCCTTTGTTCGGTACTGCTCGGCGGCCCGGACTGTGAGCCCGTGGCCTTCATCGACGACAAGAAGTCCCTGCAAGGCAGCAGCATCAACGGCCTGCGCGTCTACGGCTCGGAGCAGCTGCCCGAGCTGGTGCGCGCTCGGCACGTGGACCGCATCCTGCTCGCCATCCCGTCCGCAACACGGCGCCGGCGCCGCGAGATTCTGGCGCGCCTGGAGCCCCTCGGTGTACACGTACAGTCGCTTCCGAGCTTGTCTGACATGATCTCCGGACGCGCACAGATCAACGAACTGTGCGACGTCGACGTGAGTGACCTGCTCGGCCGCGACCCGGTGCCGCCGAAGCCCAAGCTGTTCGGTTCCTGCATCCGCAGCAAGTGTGTGCTGGTTACCGGTGCCGGCGGTTCCATCGGCTCGGAGCTGTGCCGCCAGATCATCCGCCTGAGCCCGAGCCGGCTGGTGCTGTTCGAGATGTCCGAGCTGGCTCTCTACACCATCGAGCGCGAGCTCGAGGACATCGCCGCGCACGAACACCTCGACATCGAGATCGTGCCGCTGCTCGGCAATGCGCATCACCGCCACCGCGTGCGCGAGGTGCTCATGGCCTTCGGCGTGCAGACGGTCTACCACGCGGCCGCCTACAAGCACGTGCCGATCGTCGAGTACAACGTCGTCGAAGGCATCCACAACAACGTCATCAGCACCTGGTACACCGCGGAAGCGGCGCTGGAGACCGGAGTGGAGACCTTCGTGCTGATCTCCACCGACAAGGCAGTGAATCCGGCCAATGTCATGGGCGCCACCAAGCGCCTGGCGGAGCTGGTGCTGCAGGCGCTGCAGGAGCGCACCACGCACACGCGCTTCTGCATGGTGCGCTTTGGCAACGTGCTCGCCTCCTCCGGCTCGGTGGTGCCGCTGTTCCAGGAGCAGATCCGCCGCGGCGGCCCGGTCACGGTCACGCATCCGGACGTGATCCGCTACTTCATGACCATCCCTGAAGCCGCCCAGCTGGTCATGCAGGCGGGCTCCATGGCCAAGGGCGGGGACGTATTCGTACTGGACATGGGGCGCCCGGTGCGCATCGACGATCTGGCACGGCGCCTGGTGAACCTCATGGGACTCACCGTGCGCGATGCCAACAATCTCGAAGGCGACATCGAGATCGAGTACACGGGCCTGCGCACGGCCGAGAAGCTGTTCGAGGAGCTGCTGATCGGCACCAATGTCACCGGCACCGACCACCCGATGATCATGCGCGCCATGGAGCACCGCCTGCCGTGGGCGCGCATGGAGACGCTGCTCAATGAGCTGCTGGTGGCGCTGGCGAGCTTTGACTGCCACCGCGCGCTCGCGCTGCTCGCCGAGGCGGTGGCCGAGTACGAGGCGGACGTGGATATCCGCGATTACGTCTGGACGCGCAAGGCGGTGCTGCCGCACGCGCCGGCGGCCAAAGTGGCCGATTTCGCCGCCAAACGCCGCCTGCAGGAGGCCGGCAAGTCCCCCCAGGGGCAGAACCCGCCCGCCTGACCGGTTTCACGGCGCTGCGCTTGAGCGCCGCGCAGCCTTCTATTAGGCTTGCGCCCCCCTTAGTCCTTTCCACTCAAGAACTTAAGTAATGCGAGTGACGATTTTCGGCTCCGGTTACGTGGGCCTGGTGACGGGTGCCTGCCTGGCCGATGCCGGCAACCATGTGGTCTGTGTGGACGTCGATGCCGGGAAGATCGAGCGCCTCAAGCGCGGCGAGATCCCCATCCATGAACCGGGCCTGGATGCCCTGATCAAGCGCAACGCCGAGGCCGGCCGCATCGAGTTCACGACCGATGCCGTGAAGGGCGTCGAGCACGGCCTGTTCCAGCTGATCGCCGTCGGCACCCCGCCCGGGGAGGACGGCTCCGCCGACCTGCGTTACGTGCTGGCGGTAGCGCGCACCATCGGCACCCACCTCAACCGCTACAGCATCGTCATCACCAAGTCGACCGTGCCGGTCGGTACCGCCGACAAGGTGCGCGCCGAGCTCTCGCGCACGCTCAGCGAGCGCGGGGTGAAGCTCGAGTACGACGTGGTGTCCAACCCCGAGTTCCTGAAGGAGGGCGCGGCGATCGCCGACTTCATGAAGCCCGACCGCGTGGTCGTGGGCACCGACAACCCGCGCACGACCGAGCTCATGCGGGCGCTCTATGAGCCCTTTACCCGCAACCACGATCGCCTGATCGTCATGGATATCCGCTCCTCCGAGCTCACCAAGTACGCCGCCAACGCGATGCTGGCTACCAAGATCAGCTTCATGAACGAGCTGGCTAACATCGCCGAGCGCGTCGGCGCCGACATCGAGAAGGTGCGCATCGGCATCGGCTCCGATCCGCGCATCGGCTACAGCTTCATCTACCCGGGTACCGGCTATGGCGGCTCATGCTTCCCGAAAGACGTGCAG
This sequence comes from uncultured Pseudomonadota bacterium, assembly GCA_963825385.1. GTDB lineage: Bacteria > Pseudomonadota > Gammaproteobacteria > Steroidobacterales > Steroidobacteraceae > 13-2-20CM-66-19. Next base: position 261,142 of record CAWGSX010000004.1, read on the forward strand.
GCGCTGATCCGCTCGGCGCACGAGGCCGGACACGAGCCGCAGATCCTCGATGCGGTCGAGGCGGTCAACGCGCGCCAGAAGGCGGTGCTGTTCCACAAGATGCAGCGCCACTTCGACGGCGCGCTGAGTGGGCGCACGGTTGCGCTGTGGGGCCTCGCCTTCAAGCCCAACACCGACGACATGCGCGAGGCGCCGGCGGTGACGCTGATCGAACTGCTGCTCAAGGCGGGCGCGAGCGTGCGCGCCTATGACCCCGTGGCGGGTGAGGAAGCGCAGCGACTGTTCAAGGACAGAAGCGGCTTCAGTCTCGGCAAGAGCGCCTACGAGGCGGCGAGCGGGGCCGATGCACTTGCCATCGTTACCGAGTGGCAGGAGTTCCGCAGCCCCGACTTCGACCGGCTGCGCGAGACGCTCAAAACGCCGGTGATCTTCGATGGCCGTAATCTCTACGATCCGGCGATGCTGGCGCGCTTCGGCATCACCTACTACGCCATCGGGCGCGGCCGGAGCTCGCTGAAGCCATGAACACCGCGCTCATCACCCCGGTGATCCTGTCCGGCGGCGCAGGCACCCGCCTGTGGCCGCTCTCGCGTGAGCTCTACCCCAAGCAGCTGCTGCCGCTGGTGGGCGAGCACACGCTCCTGCAGGAGACGGTGCTGCGCCTTAAGGGGCTGCCGGTGACCCCGCCGGTAGTGGTGTGCAATGAGGCGCACCGCTTCCTCGTGGCCGAGCAGCTGCGCCAGCTGCAGCTGGCCGCGCAGGCGACGCTGCTCGAGCCGGTCGGACGCAATACCGCGCCGGCGATCGCGCTCGCCGCGCATGCCGCGCTGCGCAGCGCCGCCGATCCGGTGCTCCTCGTCCTCCCGGCTGATCACGTGATCCGCGACGGCGAGGCTTTCCAGATGGCGGTGCGCGCCGCCATGCCGGCGGCCGAGGCGGGTAAGTTCGCCACCTTCGGCATCGTGCCCACCGGGCCTGAGACCGGCTACGGCTACATCCAGCGCGGTGCGCAGTCCGACGGTGTGTTCCGCATCGCGCGCTTCATCGAGAAGCCGGACCTCGAGCGCGCGCGCGGCTTCGTGACCGCCGGGGAATACTACTGGAACAGCGGCATGTTCCTGTTCAAGGCGCAGGCCTACCTCGCCGAGCTCGAGCGCCTGGCCCCGGAGATGGCCCGGTGCTGCGCGGCCGCCTATGCAGCCGCCAGCAGTGATCTGGACTTCACGCGCATCGACAAGGCGAGCTTCAGCGCCTGCCCGTCCGACTCGATCGATTACGCGGTGATGGAGAAGACGGCCGATGCCGTGGTGGTGCCGCTGGCGGCGGGCTGGAACGACGTCGGCTCCTGGGCATCGCTCCACGAGGCGAGCGCGCCGGATGCGGCCGGCAACGTCACCCGCGGCGATGTCATCATCGAGGACACCACCGGCTCCTACCTCTATGCACAGAGCCGCCTCCTGGCCGCCGTGGGCCTGAGGGACCACGTCGTGGTGGAGACCAAGGACGCGGTTCTGGTCGCACCCAAGGCGCGCGTGCAGGATGTGAAGAAGCTCGTCCAGCAGCTGAAGGAGCGGGGCCGCTACGAGCACTCCCTGCACCGCGAGGTGTTCCGTCCCTGGGGCAGCTACGACAGCCTGGAGAACGGGCCGCGCTTCCAGGTGAAGCGCCTGAAGATCAAGCCCGGCGCGACGCTGTCCCTGCAGCTGCACCATCATCGCGCCGAGCACTGGATCGTCGTCGCCGGTACGGCGCGCATCACCCGCGGGGAGGAGGAGTTCCTGCTCGAGGAGAACCAGTCCACCTACATCCCGATCGGGGTCAAGCACCGTATCGAGAACCCGGGGATGATCGCGCTGGAGATCATCGAGGTGCAGTCCGGCTCCTACCTCGGCGAGGACGACATCGTGCGCTTCGAGGACCGCTACGGGCGCAAGGGCACCACGACCTAAGGGCTTTGGGGACGGCATGAGCAATCTCGATTCGTTCAAGGCTTACGACGTCCGCGGCCGCATCCCCGATGAGATCAACGAGTCGCTGGCCTACGACATCGGCCGTGCCTACGCCGCCTTCGTCAAGCCCAGGCGCGTCGCGGTCGGCTACGACATCCGTCTCTCCAGCCCCAAGCTCGCCGCGGCGCTGAAGCGCGGACTCATGGACTGCGGCACCAACGTCGCGGACATCGGCCTGTGGGGTACCGAGGGCGCCTATTTCGCGACCTTCGCCGAGCACCTGGACGGCGGCATCATGGTGACCGCGAGCCACAATCCGCCCGATTACAACGGCATGAAGTTCGTGCGCGAGGAGGCCCGTCCGATCAGCGGCGACACCGGCCTCATGGACATGCGGCGGCTGATCGAGACCGGCCAGCTGCCCCCCAAGCTCGCCAGGCCCGGCACCGAGGAGGCGCTCGACATCCGCCCGCAGTATCTCAAGCACCTGCTCGGCTACGTCGACCTCAACAGGCTCAAGCCGCTGAAGATCGTGACCAACGCCGGCAATGGCGGCGCCGGACTCATAATTGATGCGCTCGAGCCGCTGCTGCCGTTTGAGTTCGTGAAGCTCCAGAACGACCCCGACGGCCACTTCCCGCACGGAGTACCGAATCCGATGCTGGAGGAGAACCGCGCCGCGACCGCAGAGGCGGTGCGCAAGAGCGGCGCCGACCTCGGGCTCGCCTGGGACGGCGATTACGACCGCTGCTTCTTCTTCGACGCGAGCGGCCAGTTCATTGAGGGCTATTACCTCGTGGGGCTGCTCGCCGAGACGTTCCTCGCCCGCGAGCCCGGCGCGCGGATCGTGCACGATCCGCGCCTCACCTGGAACACGCTCGACATCGTGCGCCGCCACGGCGGGGAGGCGGTGCTGTGCAAATCCGGGCACGCCTTCATCAAGGCAAAGATGCGCGAGGTGGACGCGGTCTACGGCGGGGAGATGAGCGCGCACCACTACTTCCGCCGCTTCTCCTACTGCGACAGCGGCATGATCCCCTGGCTGGTGGTGCTCGCGGTCATCAGCAGCACCGGCAAGCCGCTGTCGGCGCTGGTCGGGGAGCGCATGCGGCTCTTCCCGGCCAGCGGCGAGATCAACCGCAAGCTCAAGAGCGATGCCAAGGCGATTCTCGCCCGCGTGCGCGCGCACTACCAGAGTCAGGCGCGCGCCATCGACCTTACCGACGGGCTGTCCATGGAATTCGACAAGTGGCGCTTCAACCTGCGCGGTTCGAACACCGAGCCGCTGGTGCGTCTGAACGTCGAATCGCGCGCGGATGAGCCGCTGATGCGCGCCAGGACCGCCGAGGTCCTGGCGCTGCTCGACGGCTGATCACTCCGGCAAGGCGAGCGCGGCGCGCACGGCATTGAGGCCGGCCGGGCGCACGGGTCGCAAGCCCAGCAGCGGCACGGCGCGCGAGCGGGTTTCGCGGTAGGTGCTGTTGCCGGCCGCCAGGGCGGCCCGTCCGGTGCCGAGGATGCGCCCGAAGGTCGCCGCCGCGAGCAGCGCGCGCCGCCCCGTGTAAGCGAGCCGTTCCTCGAGCGAGCGCGTCCACGCCATCCCCGGCAGCACCTGACGGCGCAGGTCCGAGTACGAGGCCGTGGTGAGGTCGAGCGCGCGGCAGGAGCGCAGCAGCGCGGGCGGGGCGCAAGCCTGCGCCGCGCGCCGTACCTGAGCTGGCATCCCCCCGTAATAGCGCGCCGTCAGCTCCAGGGGCGCGTGCGCCCACCACAGTCCGCCGCATCTGGCGCCCAGTTCGAGCAGCTCCTCCCAGTCGCGCGTGGCGAAGCGCGCCGCGAGCAGCGCCAGATCGTGCAGCTGGATCAGGCGCACATACCGAAAGACGATGGCCCCGGCCGCATGGAGCAACAGGTGCAGCATCAGGGCCGCAGGCGAGGCGTAGTCATTGAGGCCCGGCGCGGGCCGCGAAGGGAAAAGGAGCGGGCCGATCTCCAGACTGCGGCGCGGCAGGATCTCGCGCACCTGGCTGTGCAGGTCGATCTTGAGCGCATTGCGCGCCTCTTCGCCGAAGGTAGCTACCAGCGGCGAGCCACTCGGCTCGTAAACGGCGTGCTTCCAGGTGGCTGCGGTCTTCTGGTAGCTGAGCTGCTCGAGGAGCTCGCCGAGCGGGGCGAGCTCAGTGCTGCGTGCCAGCAGGTCCAGGTCCGCCATCGGCCGCTCGCCTTCGCGGTACAGGCCGAGCCGGTGCAGCGCGCTGCCCTTGAGGGCAAGGAACGCCACGCCGCGGGCACGGGCGCGCGCATCGAGGGTGTCAAGAAGGCGGGCGAAGCGCGCCTGACGCCGGCGCGTGTGCTCGTGCTGGTTCGCGAGGAACTGCCGGAACACCGGCGGTGCGGCCCAGCGCAGGCGCGCATGCAGAAGCGGTGCGATGCCGTGCAGCGCCGCGGCCGCGCAGGCCACGCGCCACTCAAACGGCGACCAGGACGGCGCCTGGACGGTGGGTGAGGCGAGCGCCTGTGCGAGGCGCTCGGTGGTTTCGCGCAGCGCGCGCTGCGCGGCGCGCAGCGGCACGGCTGTCGGTGCGTCTCGCGGAGGCGCGAAGGCCATGCGCGAATCGTACGGTAGCCCGCGCCATCCACCGCTCGGGGGAACGGTCGCGTGCCGTTCCCGCGGCATGGGGAATGCTCTGACCACGCCGACGCGGGTGCACGCCCCTGAGGCGATCAGCGTACCGGCGGCAAACCGGGCGGTCGCGCGGGGTGCGGCCTGATGCCGCCCCGCCGCGGCGGCGGCGCCTCACGCTCCCTCGTGGCAGCCCGAAGCGGAGGACTTTAGGAACCACGTCACGAAATCTCCACACTTAAGCGCGCCCGGTTGCTGCATCGACACGATCGCGGATTACACTTGAAGCTGGTCGCCGCGATTCGGAAAGACGTGAACTCTATCTTGGCCGGACGGTCTTGCTGACCGTCTGCCCCGGGAGACACTTCCCCCCGAACTGGGCCGCAGGTACCTTCCACCGTTCACTACATAGGGACTATCCATGGCGCTTTGGAAAGACTCGACTCCCGGAACCAGCCCCGCCGCCGCCCCTGCCGGCCCGGCTCCCGCGCCGGCCCCGGCGCATGCCTCACGCGAGCCCGAGCGGGCCAATGTGGCCTCTTTGACCCCGGAGGCGGCACGCCGTCCGGCTCCGGCTGCCTCGCGCGTTGAGATGAAGGAATCCCACATCGCCTCCGATCTGACCATCGAGGGCAAGATCGCCGGCACCGGGCATGTGCGCATTGCCGGCAAGTTCAAGGGCGACGTGCACGTCGAGGGCAACGTGACGCTCGATTCCGGTGCGCGCCTGGAAGGTCACGTGAAGGCGAGCGTCGTCAGCGTCTCGGGCGAGCTCATCGGCAACATCGAGAACGCCAAGCGGGTCGAGCTGCTCGAGTCCGGCGTGATCAACGGCGACGTCAAGGCCGGGTCCCTGACCGTGGCGGCCGGCTCGCGCATGCGCGGCCAGGTCGAGTTCGGCTACGAGGGCGAGACGCGCGGCGTCAAGACCGGCAACGCATGAACGTCGCCTCTCGCCCGGTGACGCCGGGCAAGACGCGAACGTGCCCGCACTGCAAGGCGGCCATCCTCGAGAGCCTGAGCATCTGCCCGGGCTGCATGCACCACCTGCGCTTCGACCAGGAAGCGGCGAAGCGCCAGGTGGCGGCCACTTCCGCGCTGCGCGTCGAGGGCCTCATCCGCCACCCGCCGCTGCAGGAGCCGTGGGAGTACTTCGTGGTGATCGCCGTCCGCAACGATCGCGGCGAGGAAGTGGCCCGCCAGGTGGTCAACGTCGGCTGCCTCTCCGGCACCGAGAAGCGCACCTTCACCCTCTCGGTCGAGGTGCTGCCACCGCAGGCCGCCGCTACGACGCCGGGCAAGCCGGGCAGCAGCGCGCCGAAGCGCTGAGCGCTCAGAACGTCGATTCGGTCTGCACCAGGAACTGCACGCGGCTTATGCCCGGACCGCTGTTGAGCGGGAAGGCGAGGTCGACGTGAATCACGTTGCCCAGCCCCGAGCGGGCATTGCCGAAGCGCAGGCCGAAGCCGGCGTCCTTTAGGAGCCCCAGACTGGGCTGCCCGAGCGGCGCGGTACCCCAGGTGCGGCCCATGTCGTAGAACACGGCACCGCCGACGCGGAACAGCCGGAACGGATACCAGTCGGTGAAGTAGCGCTGCTCGACGCTGAAATATGCGCGCGCGGTGCCGTCCTGATAGCGCAGCGGATAGCCGCGCAGACCGTTGTCCCCGCCGAGCAGGATCTGGTTATCGAGGTCCAGCTTCCAGCCCTTAGTGGCATTGACGGTGCTGTAGAAGAGCCAGTTCTTGCTCTGCTCCACGTAGTAGCGCACCTGAGCGTCGAGCAGGCCGTTGTGCAATGTCCCTTCCTGCAGCCGTCCGGAGAAGTCGCTGTTCAGAAGCAGCGTGGAGCCCCCGGCACGGAAGCCCTTGTTGGCCGAGGCGTTCATGATTACCGCGCTCGCCGAGGAGCCGAACTGGCGGTCGGCGTAGCCGAGGCGTATCTGCGCCGTGGTGCCGAGGGTGAAGTCCTCGGTGCGGCCGATCTGGTCGTGGTTCCACAGCTTCAGATACTCATCCTGCACCAGGTCCCACTCGATGAAGGGGTAGGCGAAGCGCCGGTCGGACGGGAACAGGCTGGTCGCGCCGCTGGAGTTGTTCACCGGCGCAAAGCTGTGCTGGTCGTAGGTGAAACCCGCCGTCCAGCGGTTGACCCAGCCGTTCTGAAGCCCCGAGGACAGGCCGTAGTAGGCCTGCACCAGCTGATGCCGGTCCTGGAACTGGTCGATGAGGTTGCCACGGTCATAGAGCGGATCGATCTGCGTGTCATCGAGCGCCGCGACCGAGGCTGCCCAGCGGCTCTCGAGCGCGTAGAAGGGCTGCGTCACCGCGAATCCGCGCATGTGGCCGTCGGTGAAATTGCCGTAGCTGACGTTGAAGCCGATCCAGGATCCGAAGGGGTTGCGGTCGGACAGGTCGATGGAGGAGCCGGAGCGGTCGACGTTGCTCTGGTAGGACAGGGTCAGATTCGCGCCGGTGCCGATGAGATTGGAGTCCTCGAGCTTCGCCCCCGTGGAGTTGGTGCCGCCGGAGCGGCTGTAGTTGAAGCCGGGGTCGAGCGTCCACACGTCCTTGGTCGTAACCTTCAGATCCACCTTGCCGTCCCTGTAGGCGACGGGGCGGATCCAGGCATCGTAGAAGTAGGAGTTCGAGCGCAGCAGGCGCTCGGACTCCTGGATCACGCGCGGGTTGTAGGGGTCGCCGGGCTTGAACAGCAGTTGCGAGCGCACCACCGTCGCCCGCGTCTTGATGTGCAGCCTGTTCGCCAGGCGGAAGATCTTGTGGTCATCCTTCGGATCATCGAGGTTGAAGATATTCTGGTTGTCGATCAGGACCTGGCCGATGACCGCGTGCTCCTTCTGCAGCAGGGCATCCGAGGGAACCTCCGGGGTCGTCTCCGGCGGCCCGTAGCGCCGCGAGGCGATCTCACGGGCTTCCGCGCGCTGCGCGACCGGCGCGGGGGTGAGGGCTTCTGCGGCGGCCAGCTCCCCGGCCATGACCGGGGGCGCCTCCTCGGCCCCCGACATCGCCGCCGCGGCGAGCAACAGGCAACCGGTGAAAAGGGGGGCGATGCCGCGCACGGCGCGCCCATGGCGGCCACCCACGCCGGCGCGGCCGGCCTTGGCCGTCAGCACTGGGCTCTCTCAGGGCACCTTGGGACACATCGATGCATTGTGCGCGCCATCCTTACTGGCACCGCTGCCGCAGGTAGCAGTTCGGGGGGCCGGCTTTCCCGGATGTGCCTGCCCCGGCGAACTGCCACAATTAGCGTTGCGTAAATGACATAACCTCATAACGAAGGGTCCCCTCGATGGCAATCAGACAAGTGCCCCGATCGAGCCGTCGCTGGCTTGTAGGTGCATTGCTGAGTCTACTAAGCGTGACCGTGGCCGCACGGGAGGCCGCGCCCGGCTCCGCCGCGCGCCCCGCGCCCTCGCTGCTGGTTTTTGCGGCTGCCTCCCTCTCCGACGTGCTCGAGGAGGTCGACCGCGCCTTCACCCAGTCGATGCATATCGAGGTGAAGAGCTCCTATGCGGCGAGCTCGCTACTGGCGAAGCAGATCGAGTCGGGGGCGCGGGCGGACGTGTTCTTCTCGGCGGACCGCGAGTGGATGGACTATCTGGACAAGCGCGGGCTGCTGCACCCGGCCACACGCCGCGACGTGCTCACCAACGCGCTCGTACTCATTGCCCCGGCTGCCAGCCCGGTACAACTGCAGATTGCGCCGGGGTTCGATCTGCTCGGCGCGCTCGGGGGCGGGCGTCTGGCCTGTGCGGATCCGGACTCGGTGCCGGCGGGCCTGTACGCGCGCGCCGCGCTCACACAGCTGCGCGTATGGGAGCAGGTGGCCCCGCATCTGGCGCGCGCCGAGAACGTGCGTGCCGCCCTAAGCTACGTGGCGCGGGGGGAGACGCCGCTCGGCATCGTCTATCGCACCGATGCGCTCGCCGAGCACCGCGTGCGCCTGGTAGGCACCTTCCCGCCGGACTCGCATCCGCCGATCGTCTATCCGGCTGCGGTCACCGCGCAGGGCAGCCCCGAGGCCGCACGCTACATCGATTTCCTGCATTCGGAAGCCGCCCGCGCGCTTTTTGAGCACTATGGCTTCGGCCTCGCGGCCGAGCCGGCACACGATTGACCCTGAGCCGACGGGCGACCGTGCTAGAAGCGGCCGCTCTGGAAATCCTCGAACGCCTGCTGCAGCTCGGCGCGGGTGTTCATCACGAACGGCCCGTACTTCGCCACCGGCTCGCGCAGCGGACGGCCCGCCACCAGGATCGCCCGGGTCTGCCCCTCGCTCCCGCCGCTCACCCCGGTGAGGCGGATCTGCGCGCCGTCGCTGAGCACCGCGAGCTCGTGTGCCGCGAGCGTACGGGTCTCGCTGCCCACGCGCAGCGAGCCTTCGAATACGTAGAGAAACGCGGCGTGCTCCACGGGCAGCGTCTGCACGAACTGCGCGCCCGGCGCGAGCGCGACGTCGAGGTAGGTCGGGTCGGTAGCCGGCTGCCGGATCGGGCCGGTGACCTCGCCGACCCGGCCGGCGATCACCTTGACGGTGACGCCTGGCGCCGGGCGGGCGCTCGGGATGCGCTCGGGACCAAATTCCTGATACTTCGGCGCCGTCATTTTGTCGCGCGCCGGAAGGTTCAGCCACAGCTGGAAGCCGCGCATGCGACCTTCCTGCTGCTCGGGCATCTCCGAGTGCACAAGTCCGCGTCCCGCGGTCATCCACTGCACGCTGCCCGGCACGAGCACCCCTTCGTTGCCGTGGTTGTCACGGTGACGCATACGTCCGTCGAGCATGTAGGTGACCGTCTCGAAGCCGCGGTGCGGATGATCGGGGAAGCCGGCGATGTAGTCCTCGGCCTTATCGGTGCCGAACTCATCGAGCATCAGGAACGGGTCGAGGTCCGGCAGCTGCGGCTGGCCGATGACGCGGCGCAGCTTCACACCGGCGCCGTCCGAGGTCGGCAGGCCGTGCACCACGCGCGATACACGGCGGGGGTCGGAAACGCTCATGAGCGAACTCCTCGCGCAACGGTGGCAATGAACGCCAACATGGGGTCGCGCGCCTCAGGCGGCAAGTGCCGCAGGCGGCGCGGTGAGCGGGCCGATGCTAAGGCGTGCCTCAGCCAGCGCACGCTCGCGCGCGGCGGTGGAAATGTTGAGCCCCTCGGCGCGCACGAAGCGCACATCGCTGATGCCCAGGAAAGCGAACATCAGCTTCAGGTAAGACTCGGCGAACTCCGTGCCCGCGCCCGGCTCGTAGATGCCGCCGCGCGCACTTGCGACGATCACCGTCTTGCCCTGGACCAGCCCCTGCGGTCCCTGCGCGGTGTAGCGAAACGTGCGCTCCTTCACCACGATGCGGTCGATCCACGCCTTGAGCTGCGTGGGTACGCTGAAGTTATAGAGCGGTGTGCCGATCACGATCACGTCGGCGGCCAGGAAGGCCTCGAGCGTGGCCTCATTGCGCGCCGCCTCTTGCGCATCCGCACCGCTGATGGAGCGCAGGGAAAGGTGCGGCAGCGGCTCGGCGGCCAGATCGGTGTAGGTCACCCGGGCCTGCGGTTGCTGGGCGCGCAGCGCGCCCACGATCTCGCGGGTGAGGGTGCGGCTCGCCGAGGCCTCGCCGAGGATGCTCGAGTCGATGTGCAGGATGTTCATGGCGTCTCCCAGTGAATTTCAGCTGGGAGAAGGTTAATATGCAGGACGATAAACCGGTATTTAGTTGATTTGGAACAGATTGTTCTGATTTTGGATGTAAATGGACACCACCGCGCAGCCGCTTGAGGGCCTCTACTACTTCAGTCAGGTCATCGAGCACGGCGGCTTTGCGCGCGCCTCCCGCGCCATTGGCATCCCCAAGTCGCGGCTGTCCCGCCACGTGAGCTCCCTCGAGGAGCGCCTCGGTGTGCGTCTGATCCAGCGCTCGACGCGGCGCTTCGTGGTTACCGACATCGGCCAGGAGGTATACGGACACGCCCGCGCGATGCTCACCGAGGCCGATGCGGCCCTTGAGGCGGTGGAGCTGGCGCGCGCCGAGCCGCGCGGTGCGCTGAAGGTGAGCTGCCCGGTCGCGTTGGCGCAGACGGCGCTCGCCGCCGTGCTGCCGAGATTTGCGCGCGCCTATCCGCTCGTGCGCCTGCAGATCGACGTGAGCAATCGGCGCGTCGATGTGCTGAACGAGGGTTTTGACGTCGCGCTGCGGGTGCGGGTGCGGCCGAGCGGCGAGGACGGACTGGTGATGCGCGCGTTCCGGCAGCTCGATGAGTTCCTCGTCGCCAGCCCCGCCTATCTCAAGGACGCCCCGCCGCTTGAGGCGCCGGCGCAGCTGCGCGAGCACCACACGCTCGATCACGCCGCGGAGCTCGAGCGCCGCATCTGGGACCTGCTCGGCCCGGGCGGGGAGGCCGTGCGCGCCGAGCTCGCCCCGCACATCGCCTGCCGCGATTTCGTCGTGCTGCGCGCCGCGGTGCTCGCCGGGCTGGGGATTGCGCTGCTGCCCGAGAGCGTGGTGCGCGAGGATCTCAGCAGCGGTGCGCTGGTGCGCGTGCTGCCGGCATGGAACGCGCCGCAGGGGATCCTGCACGTGGTGTTCCCGAGCCGGCGCGGCATGCTGCCGGCGGTACGGGTCTTCATCGACTGTCTGGCCGAGCATCTGCCCGCGCTGCTGTGAGCGCATGACGCGGAATTCACTGCGCGTGCGGCGGTGCGCGGCGTATAAGAAGAGTGCGGCGCCTGCCGCGCGAGTTGCCATAACGTGAGCGCCGATCCCAGCCCATCGTTTGCGGCGCGCGGCCGCCGGACACACCTGGCGGCCGCGCTTCTGTGTTTTCTGCTCGCCGGGTTTGCCGGCGCACAGAGCGCCGACCCGCCCGCGCGCGCCGGTCGACTGAGTATCGCCGAAGGCACGGTATCGCTCGAGCCGGCCGGAACGCAGACGTGGATGGCCGCGCCGCTGAATCGTCCGCTCACCGGCGGCGACCGCCTCTGGAGCGAGCCGGGTGCGCGCGCCGAGGTGGATCTCGGTGATGTCGTGCTGCGCCTCGGTGGGAGCAGCGCGCTCGCGCTCGCCGCGCTCGATGACCATGTCACGCAGCTGCAGCTCGACACCGGCTCGCTCATCGTGCGCGTGCGCGACAAGCGCGCCGATGCGCTCTACGAGGTGGATACCCCCAACGTGGCCATCGTCCTGCTCGAGGCCGGCTCATACCGCCTCGACGTCAATGATCGCGGCGACCTCACCGTCGTTGCGGTGCGCGAGGGACGCGCGGAGGCTGACGGTGCCGGACGCGCGATCCCGATCGATGCGGACCAGGCATTCCGCTTCCAGGGCATACAGGCGCTGGCCTTCGATGGCGGCCCGCTGCCGCCGGCAGACGGCCTCGATGACTGGTCGGCGGCACGCGAGCACGCGCTCGCCACGGCCGTGTCCGCCAGCTACGTGCCGCCCGACACGCCGGGCACGCAGGATCTGGACGCGAACGGCACCTGGCAGTGGCTGCCCGATGACGGCTACGCGTGGGCGCCGGCTGGATTGCCGGCCGGGTGGGCCCCTTACCGCTTTGGCCACTGGGCCTGGATAACTCCCTGGGGCTGGACCTGGATCGATGCGGCCCCGTGGGGCTACGCGCCGTTTCACTACGGGCGCTGGGTCGGCTGTTCCGGCGCGCGCTGGTGCTGGATTCCGGGCGCCCGCGGCACGCGTCCGGTGTACACACCCGCAGCGGTCGGCTGGCTGCGTGGCCGCGCCGGCATCGGCTGGTTCCCGCTGGCGCCCCACGAGGCGTACGTGCCGGCGGTGGCGACCAGCGCGGCTTATCTGCGCCGGGTCAATGTGGCCAACACGACCGTGAGCAGCGCCACCTTCGCGGCGCTCGCAAGCGACGCCGCGACGGCGCGCTATCAGAACAACCGCCCCGGCGCCCTGAGCGCAACGGCGGCCGCCGTGCTGGTGTCGGCGGCGCCCGTGAACGCGCATGCGCTTGATCCCGCGGCGCTCTCCGGGGCCACGCTCAGCCTAAGTGCGCCGCCTTTGGCACCGCGCAGCGAAAGTGTGCTCGGCGGCACTTCCGCCGCGCCGGTGGCGCGGCCGCCGCCCGCCTACTTTAACCGGCCGGTCCTGGCACGCACGCCGCCACCGCATGCGCCGGCTCCGCTCGAGCGGCAGATTCTCGCCATCGAGGCCTCGGGCGGGCATGCGCCTTCCGGCGCTGAACTCGCCCGGCTGCAGCCACCGGCCGCGGCCGCGCCGGTACGCGTGCTGCCAGCGCCGCGCCCACAGGCCGCGCCGGTGCTCGTGGCGGCGGCATCGCAGCCGGCGAGCGGTGCGAGCGCGGATCTCGCTGCCGCTGCCAGTGCCCCGGGCGCCCTCGCGCCGGGCGTCAGTGGCGCAGGCCCGCGCTACCGCCCCCCGGCCAGAAGCGTAGGTAGCGCGACCGGCGCAGCAGCGCCAGCACCCCATGCGCCACAGCGGCCCGCCTCCACGAGCCATGCCGGACACGAGCCGGATACGCGCGAACAAGCCGGGCGGCCCGCGGTCGCGCACACCTCTACCGGCGCGACGATGCTGCACTGAGCTGCGCCTGCGCAGGCGCATCAGTCGTGCGCATACTCGAGCGTCTCGCGCTCGAGCTCGTTGAGAAAAGCACGAACCTCGGCCCGGCTGCATACCTGCGTCTCAAGCAGTGCCTGCAGCAGCGCCTGCAGGTGCACGCGCAGAGCGACCGCGAGCACCGTCGGAGGCAGTGAGGCGAACGGGACCAGGGCGCTTCCCAGGGCATCCAGACATTCCTCGACCGAGACATCGTCGCGCAGCGCATCGGCGAAGCTCATGAGCATCTCCCGCGTGTTGGTTGCCAATGAACGACAACATACACGCCCACCGCACCCGCGGTTCGTGGCAGGCGAATTTCTGCACAAAGAGGCGCGCAGCAGCGGTTCCAATCGGCGGTCGTCTACCTAGACTTGCGTCCCCCTGCTGATGCAGGCCAACCGACGGGGACGAACCAACATGAGACGCAGGCATTTCACGCGCGCAGCGCGGCCGCGGGTAAGACGCGAAGCAACACCCGTTCTTGCGCTAGTGCTCGTGCCGGGACTGGCCCTGGCGCAGAGCGCCTCGCCCTTTATGACCGGTGCGACGGCGTTGCAGACGAACATCTTGGCTTGGCTCACGCCGATAGCGGTGATTTTAGTCATCGCCCAGGTTTCCGCAACCTACGGCGCCGGCGACGCCCACACAATCGTGGAGAACTGCGGAAATACCCTGATTCTTCGCTGTGCCGGCAGCGAGAACGGTGGTACCTCGCAGTTCGCCGCACGCCTGATCGGCGACCGTGAAGTGCTGCGGCGCCAGGTGAGTCGCTCGCGCGATGCGGGCGCAGGACTAGCGCGCGGCGCGCGCCGCGGCACCAACATCAGCGCGCAGCCCGTGATCGAGCCGGCGGTGCTCGCCGCCGAGCTCGAGCAACTGCCGGATCTGTGCGGCTTCGTGAAGACCGCGGCCCGCGCGCACTGGCTGCGGGTGCGCTTCGCCGCCGCGGGCTAGCCGGTGGCGATCTTCCACATGCAGATCTCGGCGGTGAGCCGCGGCGCGGGACGGCGCGCCACCGCGGCCGCTGCCTACCGTGCGGGGGAGCGGCTGCGCGACGAACGCAGCGCGCAGCTGCACGACTTCCGGCGGCGGCGCGACGTACTGCACAGCGAGATCTTCCTGCCACAGCAGCTCGAATCGCTGCCGCTTGAGTGGGCGCGCAACCGTGAACGACTGTGGAATACGGCCGAGCACGCCGAGAAGCGCCACAATGCGCGCGTGGCGCGCGAGATCGAGGTCAATCTGCCGGCTGAGCTGTCGCCGCTGCAGCGCCTGGGACTTGCCCGTGCCTTCGCGCGCGAGGTGGCCGAGCGCTATCGGGTGGCGGTGGACCTTGCGGTGCATGCGCCGCGCCCCGAAGGCGATCCGCGCAATTTTCACGCGCACCTGCTCGCCACGACGCGCGAGGTGACACCGGCCGGGCTCGGGGCGAAGACCGGCCTCGACCTGACCGCCGGCGAGCGCCGCCGGCGGGAGCTGCCCGATCATCGCGCGGAGTTTCTGTATCTGCGCGAGCGCTGGGCGAGCCTGGCTAACGAGGCGCTGCGCGAGGCGAACATCGATGCGCGCATCGATCATCGCAGCCTCCTCGCGCAGGGCGTGCAGCGCGAACCGCGCCCGCGCATCCCCATCATGCACCTGAAGATGGAACAGCGTGGTGTGCGCAGCGAGGTCGCAGCGCGGGTGCGCGCCGACTATGGGCGGCGCGCTGCGGCGGCAGCCCGCGAGGCGCCCCGGGCCGAGCCGCAGCAGCCGGCGGTCTCGCAGGATCTGGAGACGGTGCGCGCACAGGCGCGCGAGGCGTGGCTGCGTCTGCGCAACGCCGCGCGCACGGCTGCCGAGCCGGTGGCTTCCGCCGAGCCTGCACACGGCGCGGATGAGGACTTCAGCCGCTGAAGGCCATCTGCGCTCAGGGCAGGGTGATGCGGTAGGTGAGGAGGGCGCCGCCTTCGACCGGCACCAGCGCCAGGTGGCTTTCCAGGCCCGCGCCCTCGTGCCGGTTCAAGGTGAAGCGCGCACTCGCGCTGCCGAGCGCAGCTCCGGCCACGACGTCCGAAAGCCAGTGGGCGTTGTGACGCAGGCGCTCGTAGCTGGTCGCCGCGCCGAGCCCGTAGCCCAGCACGCGCCGCAGCCAGCGATACTCATCGTTACCGGATTCGGCGAGCACCGTGCCTACGGCGAACGCCGCCGTGGCGTGCAGCGAGGGAAAGGAGGAGCCGCTCTTGAACCATTCGCTCGGGTCGCTCGTCTGATACGGGGTTTCGCGCCCGGCGGCGAACTTCAAGGCGTAGGCCGTGGTCGCCGAAAGACCGGCGGCCTCGAGCATCTCCCACGCCTCACGGCGCCCGGCGCTGTTGTCGATGATGCCGGCGTACAGCCAGGTAAGTCCCAGCACGGCAACGGTCGGGATGGCATCGGCGAGGTCTTCGGAGTTCTTGCCGACACCGGGCCCCTCCTCGGCGATGAAGTGCGTGCGTACCTGCGAGTCGTAGTGCCGCGCGACGGCAATCGCGGCGAGGCTGCCGCCAAAGAAGGCCCAGTCGCTTCCCTGCCAGTGCAGCGGCGCGGTGAAGTAGGCCTTGATGTCCGCGCCGAGCGATGGATCGGCGGGCGGGCCGTCGGCGCTTACCGACGGCGGGTTGTCGGCCGTCGCGGGCGGTTCCTCGGCCTGCGCGGCCGCGCCAATGAACCCCCAGGCACACAGCGCAATCAACAGTTGCCGCCCGGCGCGGCCTGAGGCATGGGCAGCTCGCCGTGTCCGCGCCGCGGGCGCAGTAAGGTGCGGTGTCGTCATATTCAGGATATTACGCAAGTCGTCGCAGCGGCGGGATGGCACTCCCGGAACTCAGCACCGCCGGTACCAGAGGATGCCCGCCGCATCGGGCTCGCGTGTGATGAGACCGCGTCCGATCAGGCAGTTCAGGTGCGCGATGCTCTCACCGGTGGCCATGCCGATCATGTCCACGCCGATGGGGCGCCGGAACAGCGCGGCGAAGAGATCCACGGCGCGGCGCGGCGTGCCGAGCTCCTCGACCACCCGTTGCAGACGCCGCTCATGGCCCTCATGCAGCGCCTGGAGCCGGGCATGCAGTCCGCGGAAGGGCTCGTTATGCGAGGGCAGCACGAGCACGTCATCGGGCACACGCCCGGCCAGCTGCGTGAGTGAGTCGAGCCATTCGCTGAGCGGATCGGCATCCGGCTCGGTAGGAAACACCGACACGTTGCTGGTGATGCGCGGCAGGACCTGATCGCCGGAGATCATCACCGCCCCTTCCGGGGTATGCAGGCACAGATGCTCAGGGGAGTGTCCGCGCCCGATCACGGCGCGCCAGCTGCGCTCCCCGATAGCGATCTCATCGTCATCGCGCACGCGGCGGTAACTGTCCGGCAGCGCATGCACCGCTTTGCCAAAACCCCCGAAGCGGGCGCGGTAGTGCTCGAGCGCCGCCTCGTCCCAGCCGGCGGCGCGGTAAAACCCCACGCCGTCCTGCGGCGCCGGCCGCCCGGTGTCGGCGACCAGCATGCGACAGGTGATGTACTCCAGTCGTGTCGTCCACAGACGGCACCCGTAGCGCTGCGTGAGCCAGCCGGCCATGCCGATGTGGTCCGGATGCATGTGAGTGCAGATGACCCGCTGTACCGGCCGCCCGCGAAGGACACGCTCGTGCGCCTGCTCCCAGTGCGCAACCGACGCCGCGGTGTGCATGCCGGTGTCGACGAGCGTCCAGCCAGCGCCGTCGGCGAGGGCCCAGACATTGATGTGGTTCAGACCCGCCATCGGCAGTGGCAGGCGCATCCACAACACCCCGTCGGCCACCTCCAGGGCCTCCCCCGGTGCGGGTGTAGCCGTGAACGGGTACGCGAGCCCGCCGGCTTCCTGAGCTTTGCCGTTCGCATCGAGCATGAATCGGTACGGGCCTCCCTGCGAAAGATCGGCGCGAGCTTGGCAGCTGCACCGTGGGAGACTCTACCCGAAAGGCGGCTACAACCGCCTGGCTGATAGGTTACCCGTACGGGGTGGCCAGGCTTGCGGGTTCTCGGATAGGCAAGGATGTCGACGACCGAGTGCCATAACGAACGCCCCGCAGGGCGTCTGCCCACGCTGGACGGCTGGCGCGGGATCGCGATTCTGCTCGTGCTGCTGGATCACGGCGCCGACCCGTTGCTGCGCGCCGTGCTCGGCCTGACACCGCGCAGCTTCGACTCCGTGCATTTCGCCTTCCTGAAAGACCCCGTGGGCCGCGGCGGGGTGCACCTGTTTTTCGCGCTCAGCGGCTTTCTGATCACCTGGCGTCTGCTCGTGGACGAGCGGCACTGCGGCAGCGTGAGTCTGCGCAGCTTTTACCTGCGGCGCGTGTTCCGCATTCAGCCGGCCGCGCTCCTGTACCTGGGTGTCGTCGCGCTGCTCGCCGGCGCGGGCGCGCTGGCGATCTCCTGGCCCGGCTGGCTCGGTGCGCTCACCGCACTCGCCAACTTCACCATGGGCTCGCAGAGCTGGTACACCGGGCATTTCTGGTCGCTGGCGGTGGAGGAGCAGTTCTACCTCTTATGGCCGCTCTTTTTCCTCTGGGTCATACCCCGCCGCCGTCTCAGCGCCGCGCTGGGCCTCGTCGCGCTTTTCGGGCTGTGGCTGGCGCTGACGCTGCGCTTTCAGATCGCGCACTCGCCCTACATGTGGGTGCGCAGCGATATTGAGGGCAGCTGGATTCTGTGGGGCTGCGTCGCGGCGCTCGCGCTCGAGCAGCCGCGGCTGCGTGCCGTGCTGGCCCGGGTCGCAACGCCGCTCCTGAGCCTCATCGCGCTGCCACTGGGGATACTCAGCGTTGTGCTGAGTGGCCTCGATTGGAAGATCGTCGGAGGCCTGACCTGTCTCACCGCCGCCGCCACGCCGCTCTTGCTGCTCGGCACGCTGTGGCAGCCGCGCAGCCTACTCGGACGGCTGCTCGAGCTGCCGCCGCTGATGTGGCTCGGGCGCATTTCATTCAGCCTCTACCTCTGGCAGGAGCTGTTCCTGGTATGGGATCCCGAGCGCTCGAGCGCGCTCGGACCGCTGCAGGCGCCGCCCCTCAACATCATCCTGGCCCTGGCCTGTGCGAGCCTCAGCTACTACCTGATCGAGCGGCCGCTGATCCGTCGCGGTGAGCGGCTGATCGGAGGCTTTCCGCAGGTTCCGCTGCCAGAGTCTCCTGCCCGTCTGCCGCCATTGCCACTTACGCTGCGCGCCCTCGTAGCCCGTCTGCGGCAGGCCCATGTTGGCCGCCTGCGGGCCCATTGATCGCCATTCCCCTATCCGCCGGCTGCGCCTGCAGCTGACACAAAGGCGTCGGCCGGCTTTACAGATTGCGGCGCCAGCCTCCGACCTACGTCCGCATAGGTCACTGAAAGAGTAGGGATTCAGCTTTCTAGCACGCGTCTTGCTGCTCCTTAGGGGTCAACCCGTACCAGAAGATGAAGAAGGGAGAGACCATGAGTCGTTCCGCAGTGCACAAGAACCTGGGGCGCGGGCTTGCCGCCGCTTTGGGACTGGCAGCCGTGAGCGCTGGATTCCCGGCCTTTGCGGATGACTCGCTAACGATTCAGTACTTCACGATCTCGGCGAGCGATCCGGACGCCGATCATCTGTCTTTCGGCACGGTATCGAATGAGGTCGAGAACCTGCTCGGCCCGGATGGGCTGCCCGTGCTCAACGTCCCGCAATACGGCTGCACGAGCAACTGCTTCTCGCTGCCGAGCGGTCCGACGAACCTCGTCACCAGCGGCGCTGGAGCCGGCGAGATCACCTACTGGGATCCGAAGCTCAATCCCTTCGTGACGTCGACCGGCACGGCGACCACGACGCTGCCCTTTAACGTGCCGCAGAACTTCTTCCCGCCGAACGGGACCGGGCCGTGCGATGGCGGCTCGCCTTGTCAGGGCTATCAGGCGGCGGAGCTGACCGGCAACATCCTCGTGCCGCAGGGCGCGACCGACACGATCTCCTTCACCATCGGCGCGGATGACATGGCCTTTGCGTTTCTCGACGGCAAGGAGGTCTGCGACCTCGGCGGCGTGCACGGTTCAACCGCAGGCACCTGCGTGTCGCCGTTCTCGATCGGTGCCGGCTCGCACTCGCTCGATGTGTTTTTCGTGGATATCAATCAGACCCAGGCGGGACTGACCTTCAACGTGAACAACACCGATGTCACGGTTACCCCGCCGGGCGGCGGTGGCGGCACCGGCGCAAGCGTGCCCGAGCCCGCCGCTCTGTCGCTGCTGGCCCTCGGCCTGGGCGGGTTGGGCTTTGTTCGCCGGCGCCGACGCCGCAGCTGAAGCTCTTTCGCGGTATTGCACATACAGAACGCCCGCAGACGCGGGCGTTCTGCTTTCGCACCTTGCGCGCGCAGCCGCGCTAAGCCGGCGCGATCCCCTTGCGCCGTCCGCGGCTAGGGCAAAGACCGCACCATCGAGTCGCCGTGCCCGGGGCGGGACTCGCGCGTGCGGCGGGCGCCCGCTGTGCGCTGCTCGAGCAGCAGATCGCGCCGTCGCCGGGCGAGGTGCAGGCGCAGCGCGAGCAGCTGCTCCAGCGCGGACGTGTCGCAGGGGTGCACGCCGCGGCTGGTGCGGTGCGCGTCATTCATCGCACGAATACCCTCTCGCAAAGTTCACCGTTCCAAGGCTTAAGCTGTCCTGAGGGTTTCGGCGGCGGCCCGGAAAAGTTAAGGTGCGGCTTGGCCGCCCGGGTGGCTGCCTCACGCGGCGGCACGCCTCAGAGGGTCACCCCGAGCCCGGGTGACGCTGCAAATTTGCCTTGGCGCTGAGGCACCTATAGACTTCCGCTCCCCAAAAATCAGGGCGGTTAGCTCAGCGGTAGAGCACTGCTTTCACACGGCAGGGGTCACAGGTTCAAGCCCTGTACCGCCCACCATTCAGAAATGTCGGCGGAACAAGGATCTGGGAAATTGCCTGGGTCGTTGTGATTTTCTGGATGGTCGTCGAAAAGGCCTTTTGGGACGGTTCTGGGACAGTGCCGGTGGCGCGGTCGCGTTGAGACGCCACTTCGAAGGAGAACTGTCCCGTGGCGACAATCGAACAGCGCCGGCCGTATTGGTGCGCTCAGAAAACCCGATCGTTCACTTCTGAACGCTACTTGGAGGTGTTGGGTTGCCAATCTCCACGCCCACGCTACTTCTTGCGTCTGTCTTGAACTGAGGTCCCTTCCCTCCACCGGCATACCCGGCTTCGGCAGTACTGCAGACCTCGCCGTCACCTCATAACGCCCGGACCGTCTGTCGCGAGTGTCTGATTGCCCATCGCTGAGCACGCCGTGAGGTTTCCTTAGATTGTTCGAACTCGTGGCCACCAAGCTACTGCACAAGCCGCCCCATCATGGCGGCAATCGGCGCTGTCACCCGGGCAAATTCCGAGGTTGAGGATTGGGTGGTGCGCCGTCGAAATCGGCCTATCAGGGTGCGAAGGCTTGAAGTAATGAATTCATCTGATTCGATGCAGTGGTCTTGTGTTCGAGTGATGCGTCGGCGGGATGGTGGACGGGCGCTCGATCATCGGCGGCATTGGAATTCATTCGGCCTGCAGGTTCGCCGCCGACCGCATTTGTGTTGTTCGCACCTTGTGCGCGTATGTGGATTGTGCGATCGGCTGGAGGTAAGCTTCGGCAAAACTCCACAGCAGGGGGAGCAGTGGGTATCGCCGATCAACTTCCGGTGTCTCACCGCATACAAGGTGCAGCGTGGTACTGGCTGTTCGCGGTACTGGCGGGTACCTTGTTGGCTGCATGCAGCAAACCGGCTCCGCCTCCCTTGTCCGAAAACGCCTCGGCCAAGCCGCCCATGGCGCAATCGGGAGACGACGCAGACCAACACAACGATCCGTGCTCGCTGCTGCAGACCTCCGAAGTTGAGGCGGCCCTGGGGGGGCCGCTCGGAACGCCTCCGTATCGCGGCGGTTCCAATAGTCCTGCCCCGGGCGGCGATGACTGCATCTACCAGACCGCGAGCTTCCAGACAGTTACTCTGAGCGTCAATTGGGACGGAGGCCAACAGGCCTATCACATTGGGGATTTCGTCGGTAACGCCGTGAAGCGCACCGGTGCGCTCTCAGACAAGGCCAAGCAGGCGATGGTGTCGGAGGATGGCTCGACGATCGCCGGCGAATGGGACGAGGCGAAGCTCACACCCTTCAACTGCTGCATCTTCAATGCGCTGCGCGCCGACCAGATGATCAGCATCGATTTCACCGGTTCGGTGATGACGCTCAAGGCTGCGGCCGCACTCGTCGATGCCGCGCTCAAGCGGATGGATAAGCCGCTCAGCTTGAATGGTGACGCGAACGTCGCGGCCGCGAAGACCTTTCTCCGGGGACGTCCAAAACCGATCTCGCCCTGCAGCGTGCTCTCCCAGGCCGAGGTCGAGGCCATCCTGGGCTCGGCCCTTGCGAAGTCACCGGAGGAGGACAGGTCCATCTGTACCTACACGCTGCCGCCGCTCCCGGATGTGCCGCCGCGCATCTACGACCTGCAATTCTTCTGGTCGGGCGGCAATTACAGCTTCCGACAAGACCTGTCTGCCGCAAAAATGGGCGGGGCGGCCTTGGGCAGCATATCGATGACCGCGAAGATGCAGCAGCAAGTGTCCGATGCACCTCCGGTGAGCGCACCCGGGGCCGCTTCCGTACCGCCGGCGGCGGTCGCATCCGGGTCAGGCCCGGCGCCTGCGGTTCGCACCCACACCGTTACTGAGAACGTCACGACGACAGTGGACGAAGTCGCGAAGCAGATGAACGGCAAGACATTCTCGCAACAGATGAACATGACCGGGGATGAGAACGCGGCTGGCACCGGGCCCTGGGAGCGTTCCGCCACCGTGGGGCGCAAGTTCGAGGCGGTGAAAAAAGACGTGCTGGTGCGCGGCGGCTGGTCGGCCGATGCCGGTAAGGCCCGGGCGCTGGTGGCTGCCGCGATGGGTAAGTTCTGACGGCGCCGGCAATGCCGGGAGGACGAAAAATGAAAACACAGGTCCCGGTTCTCTTTCTTGTTTCAGCGGCAGTCACGGCCGTGGCGCAGGGAGGCACGATCGTGCACATGGACCGCAAGGACTCCGATGATGGCAAGGTGCGCCCCCAATCGATGATCTATGCGCAGAACCAGCAATTTCGCATGGATACGCTCGATGCCGCCGGTCACGTGAGCGATTTCGTGCTCGTACGGGACGGCAACATCTGGCAAGTGGACATGGAAAAGCGGACGTTCATGCAGATCGACCCGGCCGCGCTCTCCGGGAAACAGAGCGAGATGCAGGGCAGGATGCAGGCGATGTTGCAGAGCCTGCCTCCGGAGAAGCGCGCCGCGATGGAGGCGCGAATGCAAGGCATGATGGCGGCCCGATCGCAGCCTGCCTTCACGATGACCGACACCGGCAAGAGTGATCAGGTCGGCAGTTGGCCCTGCGAGATTTGGCAGGTGCGCAGGGGTGGGACGGTGTCAAGTGACGCCTGCATCGCGTCGCGCGGGTCGCTGGAGGGCGGCGACGAACTCGTCGACGCCGTCCACAAGGCCGCGACGACTGCAAGCGGCGTGCTGTCCTCGATGCCGGCGGCGCACGCAACCGCGCAGCAGATGGCGGTCTACGCTCAGGCGAATGGTTTTCCGGTGCGCACGCGCGAACTCGAAGGGGGCAAGGTGGAAAGCGAGCTGACCGTCTCCCGCATCGAGCATCGCTCGCTGCCGGCAGACCAGTTCGCGATTCCGAAGGGATTCACCCAGGCCACCATGGGTGGAGGGAATGAATAGCGCGACGCGGCCCACCCGCCGCGGCGAAGGTGGCTTTCCGCGCGGCGCGATGGCGTTCACCATGCTATGCCTCATGGTCGGGTGCAGCCGCCATGGCGGTGAATCGGCGGGAGTGCCGGCACAGTCTGCCGGCAAGCCGCCAGGTGCGACGTTGGCGATCGCCGGGACCCTCTTCGACGGCGACGATGTGGACCAGATCCGGGCTTATCTCAAAACGGTCAAGGAAATCGTGCCCGCGAAGTTCGACGTCCAATGGAGCGCGGACACCATCGCGGTGAGCAAGGACGAAGCGCTGCGCGCGCTGCTTGGCGTCAGCCGCGACGGCAGCACCTTTCGTTTCGCCGCCGGCGAGCCGGTGGTGAAGCGCATCCGGCCCGGCAGCGTCCTGTGGATCTACGACATCGCCGTACGCAAGGTCGATGGCGTCGACGCCGCGGGCGACACCGTCGTCGTGCGGACCTCGCCGGCGAGCCTGACGCAGGCCTTTACCCGCGCCGACATCGAGTTCGATGCCGCGCCTAGTCTCGTGGACTACTACACCGCGTATCGTCCGCACCAGAAGACCGGCCACCCGACCGCTGCGTGGCGGCAGCATCAGCCGCGCACACTGATGTCGGCGGTATGGCGCGGCGACGCGGATGTGGCACCTTCGTTGCTCAAGGTGTCGGACGATGCGGCGCCCGCCAGCGAGGATGATTCGGACGGCGATTACGGCGAGACCCGCTCCCCCGGCGATGCGCATACCGGGGAGCTGCTCGGATTCGAGTATTCAACGTCCTATGTTACCCAGCCGGACGGAGTGACCCTGTATCTGACGGCTCGCAAGAAAGACGACGGCGATCCGGAGCAGATGGAGGAGAAGATGCAGGACGCCGAAAAGGAGGCGGCACAGGACGAAAAGGAACTGCACGAGAACCTCAAGAAGCTCTCCGAGCTCGACGCCTCCCTGCACACGGACCAGGCGTCACTCGCGGACCTGGACCTGCAGTACCAGAAGCAGCTGTCCTTCCTCCAGGCCAAGGGAGATGCCGCAGCCGCGCAGACGCTGACGCAGCAGCATCAGCTCGACCATGACAAGCTGGAGGATCAGATCAATTCGCTCGACAAGACGCGCAACGCAGTCAACGCGATCAAGCAGCAGGATGAGGAAAAGCTGCAGAAACTAAAGCAGGTCGGCGGCAAACTCGTCGATCTGTTTGGCATCATTTCGGACAACCTCGACGTGCGCTTCAAGGTCCGGGCCGATGTCGACAACTTCCAGGTTGCCGGGGCGGTCAAGATCGTGGCCGGCGACCTCCAGAGCGCACGCGCACAGTTCAAGAACATGAAGGGTAAGATCCACATCGACTATGTCGGACGCTGGGGCAAGCCCGGCAACGGCGCGGTGAAGGTGCCGGTGGTTCATCTGCCGTTCGTGTTCAACATCCCGTTTCCGATCGGCGGATTCCCGCTGGTGATCCAGCTCGGCACCGACTTCAGCGCGAATGTCTTCCTCGCAGGCAACCATGCGGCGCAGCAGTTCTCCGGCGACTATGCCTTCTCGGGATCCACGGGCTTCACGGCAACGCGGGCGGGCGCGACCGACAACACCAGCATGAGCGGCGAGAAGCCCGCGGTCGGCGCGACGGTCGCCAGCAGTCCGGGCGTCTCGGGGCTCGTGCTTGCGATCCAGGCACCCCGCGTCGGGCTCGGCGTCGGGGTATTCGGCGCGTCCTCGGTCGCCTACAGCGATATTGTCAACGTGGTGACGATGACCAACGCCGCGGCGGTCTCCACCGGGATCATGCTCACACCGCCCTGCAAGCGCACAACGTACACCGTCTACGGGCACGTCGGCATCGACACACAGGTGATGCCGTTGCCCATTCCGTTCGTCGCCGATGTGATCAGCAAGAAGTTGAGCACGCAGAAAGAGGTGTTCCAGCACACCCATGAAGTCCTCGATCCGCCGGTCAAGGGCTGCGAGGTCGGATCGTGAGTGGGCTGGCCGTGTTTACCCTGGCGGTCGCCCTGCATGAGGCCGCGGCCGATGTCGCCTCCATTCAGCCGGTGAAGGGGCTGGTGCTGACGAGCACGGTGCATAGCACATTCGTGGTGAGCAGCGGCGCAGGCGTGGACCGATCGTATTCGGGCACCGACGTCGAGGAATGGGATTCTGTGGTGGACGCGACCCCTGAAGCGATTGTCTACCAGCTCCGCGTCAGCGCGCCGGCGGATGCGCAGGCGAACGCCGACCTCGCGAAGTTCGTGATTCACCGGAGCGTACGCCGCGAGGACATCGCGCAGGCGACGCGGCTCAACCTCTTCTATTCCTCGGTCGATCCGCAGATGTTTGCGGGACAGACCTTCGAGGAGACCTCCGTGAAGGGTGTGACGATGCTCAAGTCCGGCGCGGAAGTGCCGTACGTGATCGGCGTCATCGATGGCGAGGATCCGATGGGGGGTATTGGGGCGATGATGCAGCAGGTGACGAAGCAATCCGCGGGAGCGAAGCCGGGGGGCTTGCCGCTTTCGGGCATGGCGTCGCTGTTCACATCAGGCCACACCTATTACCGGGGCACGCTGAAGCGGGTGGAGGCTGAACCCGTGATGCTGCCGGTGTTGCTGGACGGCGTACGGGTCAGCCTGCCGGCCGTGCACGCTCAGGGAACGATCTCCAACGGCGACAAAACGATCCAGGCGCAGTTCTGGTGGCTCGACAGTGCCGGCTGGCCGGTCACCTTGGAATGGAGCCTCACTCGCGACAGCCATAAGGCGAGCCAGCAGGTCACGAAGATCGATCGGCCGCCGCCGGACACCGGACCGAAATTCGGCGGCATTGCCGACGCGCTGCAGAAGTCCTGCCACGTGGAGCTGTCGGGCATCTATTTCAATACCGGCAGTTCGGTACTGCTGCCGGAGTCGCAACCGGCGCTGCGGAACATCGCACAGGCGGTTCTGCAATCGAAACAGCCGGTACTTGACATTGAAGGACATACCGACAATGTCGGCACCGCGCAGCTGAACCAGGATCTGTCGCAGAAACGTGCGCAGGCCGTACGCGAGGTGCTTGTAGTGCAGTTCGGCGTTCCCCCCGGGAGGCTGACGGCCACGGGCTTCGGCTTTGCGCATCCCGTGGAAAGCAACGACACCGTCGAGGGTCGTGCGCGCAACCGGCGCGTGGAGCTCGCCTGCACCGCGAGCCATTGACGCATTGGAGACTTCATGAACAACCTGAACGTCGATGAGCTTCGCGCGGCGACACAAAATGCTGAGCTTCTTTGTGGACAGGTACTCCAGCGTCCCCACCGATCTTGGTCTTCTCGATGAGTATCGACTCTACCTCCACCCCCCGCCGTGCTTGGTCGCGGCAAGCCATTCTTCGTCGGCCCCCGGCCGCCGCTCCGCCTTGTGACCAGCGATCTAATCGGCGAGGACGTGATTAGGTTGACGTACGTTCCCGCCTAATCGTCCGACTCGCCCGACGGAGTTCACCGACGCGTTCCGCTTTGGGTCATGATCCACCCGCGAAAGCGGGCGTTGGGACAATTTTGGGACAGTCAGATCGTGACGCTGCGTGATATCAAATGACGTCACGTGATACCAAGTGCCCTTTCATTTGGTAGCCCGGCTCGCATATGGTTGATCTGTAAGGACCTTACTTCCGTTTCGCACGGCGGGGCTCACACCTTGAAGGCCTGTACCGGCCACCATTCCCGGGCTAGTACTGACGCCTGTCGCCCGAAAGCGTGCTCGCCGGGGCAGTGGCGCTTGATAACATGCGCGCCCGCTCCTTCTAAGAGAGCCGCCCCACATGACAGTAGTCACCCGCTTCGCGCCGAGTCCCACCGGCTTGCTGCACGTGGGCGGGGTGCGCACGGCACTGTTCAGCTGGCTGTACGCGCGCCGCATGCACGGCAAGTTCATCCTGCGCGTGGAGGATACCGACCGCGAGCGCTCCACGGACGAGGCGGTGCGGGTGATCCTCGAGGGCATGGAATGGCTCGGGCTGGCAGCCGATGAAGGGCCGTTTTACCAGACCCAGCGCTTCGATCGTTATCGTGAGGTGATTGCCGGCATGCTCGCCGCCGGCAGCGCGTACCGGTGCTACTGCACCAGGCAGGAGCTGGACGCGCTGCGCGAGGCGCAGATCGCCCGCAAGGAAAAACCCCGCTATACCGGGATCTGCCGCGAGCGCAGCACGCCGCGCGAGGGCGTCGCACCGGTCGTGCGCTTCAAGAACCCGCAGGACGGCAGCGTGGTCGTGGACGACCTGGTACACGGCGCGGTGACCTTTGCCAACACCGAGCTCGATGACCTGATCATCGCGCGCTCGGACGGCACGCCGACTTACAATTTCTGCGTGGTCGTGGACGACATGGATATGGGGGTCACGCACGTCATCCGCGGCGACGATCACCTGAACAATACGCCGCGCCAGATGAACATGCTGCGGGCACTCGGGGCGACCCTGCCGGTCTACGCGCACGTGCCGATGATACTCGGGCCGGATGGGGCGAAGCTCTCCAAGCGCCATGGCGCGGTCAGCGTGCTGCAGTATGAGGAGGAGGGCTTTCTTCCGGATGCGCTCCTTAACTATCTGGTGCGTCTGGGCTGGTCGCACGGTGACCAGGAGGTATTCACGCGCGAGGAGATGATCGCCGCCTTCGACATCCACGACGTGAACAAGGCAGCCTCGGCCTTTAACCCCGAGAAGCTGCTGTGGCTGAACCAGCAGCACATGGTGCGCGCCGCTCCCGCCGCCCTGGTGCCGCACCTGCGCGCACAACTCAGGCGGCTCGGCCTGGACAGCACGGACCAGACCCTGCTCGAGGGCGTGATCGTGGCGCAGCGCGAGCGCGCGAAGACGCTGAAGGAGATGGCGCTCAATAGCCGGTTCTTCTTCACCGAGGCGATCGAGCTCGACCCGAAGGCTGCCGCGAAACATTTAAGCGGTGATGCGCCGGCCACCCTGGCCCAGGTGCGCGAGCGGCTCGGCGCGCTGACGGAGTGGAACGCGGTGTCAATCCACGCCTCGCTCAATGATCTTGCCACCCGGCTCGGCCAGGGCCTGGGCAAGATCGCACAGCCGCTGCGCGTCGCCGTCACCGGCAGCGCCGTGTCCCCGCCGATCGATGCAACGCTGGCGCTGCTGGGCCGTACGCGCAGCCTCGCGCGCATCGACGCCGCGCTGCGCACCAGGTAGCGCCACACGCGGCGCGGGGGCGCTTTCCAGGTGCTGTGCGGTCGCTTGACAAGCCTCAGGCGCGCACGTAGCGTGCGCCGCCTTCGCGACGTGGGGCCATAGCTCAGCTGGGAGAGCGCTTGCATGGCATGCAAGAGGTCGGCGGTTCGATCCCGCCTGGCTCCACCAAACCCTCCTCGCTCCGACTTTCCAGCTTCCTGAATCGCCCCCTAGCCGTTGCCTGACCGCAACATCTCCGGCTTATCCACTGAAAACCCAGATTCCCGCCTTGCGGCGAAAGGGAGACGGAAATTGCTACCCGCGTTTCCCCGGTGTAGGCTCAAAGCAAGCAAGAATTTGTAACTTTTGACAACAAAAAGTCTCAGTGCCTTGGGATTTCCCCGGGGCAGCTGCCGAAGCCAGGGAGATAGTGATGCATCTACGAGTACGTCGCCAGGGTCTGCTGTGGCTGCTTGCCGCGGCCAGTTTGCCGGTTACCGCGCAGCAGCAGGCCGCACCCGAGCCGCAGCAGGTGTCCGAAGTCGTGGTCACCGGTTCGCGCATCCTGCAGAGCGGGGCCCAGGCCGAGCAACCGCTGTCGGTCATCAGCTCCGAGCAGATCGAGAAGACGGGCCTGGCGAGTGTCGGGGACCTGCTGCAGCAGCTCACCACCGGCGGCAGCGCGCTCAACGCCAAGTTCAACTCCTCCGGTAATTTCGGCTACCCGCCGGATGGCGGCGGCATCGGCGCAGGTTCCGCGCAGGTCGACCTGCGCAACCTCGACTCCAAGCGCACGCTGGTTCTGGTCGACGGGTTGCGCTGGGTAAACGAGTCCTCGGCCTCCGGCGTCAGCGGCAGCGCGGACCTCAACACCATCCCCCTCTCGATCGTCGATCACATCGAGGTCCTCGAGGATGGTGCGTCCTCCATCTACGGCTCAGACGCCATCGCTGGCGTGGTGAACATCATCACGCGCAAGAAGGTCGATGGGGTCGAGGTCAGCGGCTACACGGGCGAATACAGCAAGGGCGGCCGCACCACCGAGGCCAGCCTCACCGCCGGCGGCTCGAGCGGCAAGTTCTCCGGTCTCTTTGTGGCGAGCTTCTACAACCAGGACTCGATCAGCTCCTCGAAGTGGTGGCAGTCCTCGGAGCCGGAGCCGCTCGCCGGCATCGGGGCCGGCAGCTCGGCGACCCCGCAGGGGCGCGCGACGTTCTGCGATCCGCGAATCGCCGTGCCGAACTACGGCTCGTGCACGCCGGACCAGGGCAACTTCTACGACGTGACCCTGAACAACGGCACCACCAGCCCGGTGTGGAATCCGAACGATCCGACCGCTCCGCCGAGCACCTACCACAACTGGAGCGGCGCTGACCGCTTCAACTACGCCCCTTACAACCTGCTGCTCACGCCCTCGCAGCGCAAGTCGATCTGGACCGGCATCACCTACGATGCCACCGATGACATCCAGGTCTATGCCAAGGGCATGTTCATCAACCGCACCTCGACCAACGAGGCCGCGCCGGAGCCGATTTTCGTCGGTCCCTATGCCGGGACCGGTGGTATCGCCGACACGATCAACGTCTCGCGCCTCAACCCCTACAATCCGTACGGTATCGACCTGTGTGCCGTCGCATCCCCGACCTGCGGGGTAGGTGTTGGCAACGATGTCGCCAACTTCGGCTGGATTACGCGCCGGCCGCTGGAGGCGGGCCCGCGTATCTTCGATCAGGACGTCAATACCTGGTATTTCAACGCCGGCCTCACCGGCACGCTGCACATCCTCAACGGCTTTCACTGGGATCTGAACTTCATCGATTCGGATAACAGCGCCAGTCAGAAGTTCACCGGCGGCTACAACATCGCCAAGATCGGCATTGCCTTGGGCGATCCGGCCGTGTGCGCGCAGATCCCCGGATGCGTGCCGCTCGACCTGTTCGGCGGCCAGGGACGCCCCATCACCCAGGCGATGCTCAACTACATCCTCGCGACCCAGATCGATGCCAGCGATCAGGTGCTGAAGATGTTCTCCGGCAACATCACCGGCACGATCTTCCACATCCAGGATCGTGATGTGGGCCTGGCTCTCGGCGCCGAGCATCGTCAGTACGACGGCGACTTCGAACCGGATCCGCTGCGCCAGACCGGCGAGTCACAGGACTCCCTCGCCTTCCCGATTGCGGCGAGCTACCACGTCAACGAGGTGTACTCGGAAGTGAGCCTGCCGCTGCTCGAGACCCTGGGAGCGAGCGGGGCGGTGCGCTACTCGGACTACTCCACCTTCGGCAGCACCACGACCTACAAGCTCGGGGCGCGCTGGCAGCCCATACAGGACTTCGCCGTGCGCGGGACGTACTCCACCGGGTTCCGCGCGCCGAACTTAGGTGAGCTGTACGGTCTCACCCAGTTCGGTGCGACGCTGGTCGACCCGTGCGGACCGACCGGCGGCGGCGTCTCGCCGCAGTACGTCGCCGGCTGCCGGGCACAGGGCGTGCCGGCTGGATTCCAGCAGGCGAACACGCAGATCACCACCTTCACCGGCGGCAATCCGGACCTCAAGCCCGAGAAGTCCGAGAGCTACACCGCCGGCATCGTCTACCGCGCCTCCTGGGCGGAGGGCCACGCGGCAACCGACCGGCTCACCCTCGAATCCACCTACTACCACCACCTGATCAAGGGTGCGATCGAGGCCGAGGACATCCAGCAGCTGCTCAATGCCTGTCTGGCCGCCGGCGGGACCGATCCCACGCTGTGCGCGCCGTTCTCGCGCGGCGCGGGCTCGCAGCTCAATCCGCCCAAGAACTTTCTGCAGAACCTGGCCGATATCAGCACGAGCGGCGTCGACATCAAGTTCAACTGGCTGTCCGAGCCGCTGCCCTTCGGCCACCTCTCGGCGGCCGTGCAGGCGACACGGGTCAACGACTACAAGGCGGTGGATCAGCTGGGTATCGTGGCGCAGCGTCAGGTGGGCATCGAAGTGGCCAACAGCGCCATCCCGCGCTGGCGCGCCAATGCGCAGCTGGGCTGGGGCATCGCCGGAGTCGACGTCAACTGGAGCCTGCGCTTCATCTCGGCGGTGAGCGAGCTGTGCGGTAATGCGCCAACGACCATCGCGGTACCCGGCTGCGAGGATCCCAACGGCGCCTTCGACGGCAACCTCTACCACAACCTGCACTCGATCCTTTACAACGACTTGCAGGTCTCGTGGACCGATGCCTTCACCCTTAAAGGCCTGAAGGTCGATCTGGGCGTGAACAATCTCTTCGGCGTCAACCCGCCGATCTGTTACACGTGCACGCTCAACGGCTATGACGCCGGCACGTACGATCTGCCCGGAGCGTTCTGGAACGTGCGAGCGACCTACAAGTTCTAGGCTCGCCGGCCGCCGCGGCTGAATAAGCCGCGGCGGCCTTTCTCCTCTGGGCCGCTAATACCGCGTACATTGTCCGTGCGGGGCTCGCCGTGTAATCTTGCGCGCCCCGGTCTCCATACTTAGCCACCGCATCAGTCCCCATCGTCTAGAGGCCCAGGACATCGCCCTTTCACGGCGGTAACAGGGGTTCGAATCCCCTTGGGGACGCCAATAAAAACAGTGTCTTAGTACTACAGCACGCTGGGCCAGCCCAATCGTGCGCTCCACGTTTACGGTCGGTAGCGCCACGCCCACCCGGGAGTGTGCAGACCACCAAGCGCAGAAATCCGTGCGCGCAAATGGATTGAAACAGTCCGCCGCCGGTCCGGTAACCGAGTGCGGGTATGTGCGTATGGTGCCGCTCTCGGGCCGGGGCGCAAGGCGGGCGATGCGCACTTTCGCGTATTCCAGCGGCAGCAAAGCGCGCGCACTGTCGGGCCTACGGGGGGAATTGAGGTGGCATATGAACAGCGACGTAGGGCATGCGCAGGTCAGCCAGTGGTATCTGCACCGGGATAAGGGCGAGATGTTCCAGGTGATCGGCCGTGACGAAGAGACGCATACCATCGAAATCCAGACTTTCGGCGGGGACTTGGACGAGATCGATGAGGAGACCTGGCGGCTCCTCCCACTGGGCTTGGCCGAGCCTCCCGAGGACTGGACCGGGCCGGTCGACGACGTTGAGCGCGATGATCTCGGCTATTCGGAGACCGACATGAGGGGCGGGGATTGGGCGGAACCGCTCGAGCCGTACCGGCCGCTCCCCGAAGCCTGGGAAGATACGACCGAGGAGGAGAGCACCTCCGTGAGTACCTCGGAGGTGGGGATTCCAAAGACGGAAATCATCACAGTCTAGTAGAGGTGTCGGCGGCCGGCGTATGGCGCGGGCTAGGCTTGGGCCATGAGGTTATGACCGATGGAGCATCGCTGGGGCAAACGTTGCAGCGTCGACCTGCCGGTGCGATTGCAATTGAGGGACAGCTGCATTGAGGGTCGCGCACGTGAGCTCAGTCTGAGTGGAGTTTACGTCGTGACGGCTGCGAAAGTCCGCGTAGGGCAGTCACTGAGTGTTGAGTTTGCTGCGAGCGGGGGCGAGCAGCCGCCTGTGGCCGCTTGGGTGATTCGGGAGGACGCTACGGGTCTCGCGCTCGAATGGCAGGAGTTCGCGGCGTGGCCGATCGTTCTGATGCTGGAGGCGGCGACGTCTTTGGCCGGGGCGGATGGGCTGCCAGATCCTGTGAGTAGTCCCGCGGATCGCGGCCGGCCCGCGTACGCAACAGCATGTCGCCGTGGCCATTAGCCCAATCGCTCGAAAAGTCAGGTGCGCGCATGACAGTGAAACAGGTTTTGTTCCGATCCGCTGCACGCGAGAAGGTGCTGCGGGGAGCCGCGCAGCTGGCCGACGCCGTGCGTATCACACTCGGGCCAAAGTCGAAGTCCGTGCTCATCCAGAAGCAGTGGGGTGCGCCGATCGTCTGCAATGACGGAGTGACGATCGCCAAGGAGATGGAACTCGCCGATCCAGAAGAGAACCTCGGCGCGCGGATGCTGCGGCAGGCCGCTGAGAAGACCGGGGATGCGGTCGGCGATGGCACTAGCACCGCCACCGTGCTGGCACAGGCGATGTATGCGGAGGGGCTGCGCAACATAGCCGCCGGGGCGAGTGCCGTCGACCTCAAGCGCGGGTTGGATCGGGGGCTCGCGGCAGCAGTCAAGGCGCTGAAGGCCCTGGCGAAGCCGGTAGGAAGCCGCAAGGAGAAGGCCCAGGTTGCGACCATATCGGCGCACAACGATCCACGCATCGGCGAGCTGGTCGCGGACGCCATGGAGAAAGTCGGGGGCGATGGCGTCATCACGGTGGAGGAATCGAAGACCACCGAAACCACGCTCGAGGTGGTCGAGGGGCTGCAGTTCGACCGTGGCTACATGTCGCCTTATTTCGTCACCGACTCTAACAGCATGGAAGCGGTCCTCGAGGATCCCTACATCTTGGTGTGCGACCGCAAGCTCAATATCATCAAGGACATCATCCCGCTGCTCGAGCAGGTGGCGAAGGCCGCCAAGCCGATCCTGTTCATCGCCGAGGAGATCGAAGGCGAGGCGCTCGCCACGCTAATCGTCAATCAGATGCGCGGCGTGCTGAAGAGCGCTGCCGTGAAGGCCCCGGGCTATGGCGACCGCCGCAAGGCGCTGCTGCAGGATATCGCGACCCTTACTGGCGGCCAGGTCATTTCCGAGGAGCTCGGCATCAAGCTCGAGGACGTAGAGCTCAAGCAGCTCGGACGCGCGAAACGCGTCGCCGTTGACAAGGACAACACGACCATCATCGGTGGCGCCGGCGCCAAGAGCGAGATCAATGGCCGCATCCAGATGATCCGCAAGGAGCTCCAGAAGACAACCAGCGATTACGATCGGGAGAAGCTCGAGGAGCGTCTCGCCAAGCTGTCGGGAGGCGTTGCAGTCATTCGTGTGGGCGCACCTTCTGAGTCCGAGATGAAGTCGAAGAAGGAAGCGCTCGACGACGCGATCAGCTCGACCAAGGCTGCCGTGGCCGAGGGCATCGTGGCAGGGGGAGGTCTGGCCTTGCTGCGGGCGAGTACCGCCGTTGCCGCGGCGGAAGCCGAATGTGAGGGTGACGAGCGCACCGGGGTGCAGATCCTGCGGCGCGCACTGGAGGCTCCGACCCGGCAGATTGCCGAGAACTCTGCCGCCGACGGTGGCGTGGTGGTCGACCGCATGCTACACAGCGCCGGCAATATCGGCTTCGACGCTGCCAGCCAGCAGTTCGTGGACCTGTTGGAAGCGGGCATCGTCGATCCGGTGAAAGTCGTGCGCACGGCCCTCGAGAATGCCGTGTCGGTGGCCGGCGTACTGATGCTAACGGAGGCGACGATGACCGAGAAGCCGGAGAAGGCGCACGAACATTCCACGGCTGAGTCTGAGATATAGGCCAGGTCACGCGGGAAATGGGCCTGCGCATCCGCATCGTCGTCGCGAATCAGGCTGCACCGGGGAGAGCGCAGCTCCCGTGAGCACGAGGCGCCGAGTCCTTCGTCGCAAGGGTCGCCAGCAGCGCACCCAGATGAATTGGCGGTCGCGCACGCGATCGCTGCTCCCCCGCGGGTGGCCACCCCGGCGCAGGAATGGGGCGCCGGTTTCCTTCCCGCTCCAATGGTCGGAGGTCAGACCTACCTTGATCCCAACCATTTCAACATATGGAATTGCCCGGCATGGCTTCGCCGCGCAGATCCCTGGAGCGAGTCCTTTCAAGGATCGACAATCGCTCAACGCCGCCGCGCCTCTGCTTACTCGCAGCTGATCCCCGTCCCCCCGAGTGAGGCCCCACTCGCAGGAGCCGCATTGCGCTGCCACTCATTCCCAGAAGGGGCTGACGCTGCAGAACCTCTCGAAGGCGTTCTTGGCTTCATTCAACAGCTGAGCAACGCGCGTCCTTTGCGCGGCAAAAGTGACGCGCGCTGCGAACGCCTTTGGAGCAGCGCCGGGCCCGGTCAACGAGCCTGCTCTGAGCCCCAACGCCTGCGCACGATCAAAGGCCAGGACCTCTCGTCTGGCAAGATCGTGAAGTGCGCCGAGCGAATCCTGCAGATCCTTGAGCGTGGATAGCATGGCTCGGCACCGCTTTGCCCGCTTCTTGCCAGGAAAGAGATGAGAAAAGAATTCAATAACATAACGAAGCTTCTTGGTGCGGATTCTCAGTCCATGTCGATCCCGCAGACTGAGTCTGGTCAGGTGCCGGCCCGCCTTTCTTAGCTTCTTTTGCCGTCGGGCGAGTACTTCGGCTGCAAGCAGTGTGACGAGTCGATCGCGCCGCCGGGAGGCCGAGCCATTTGGACTCGTGACCCGTTGTCCGGCCTCGATCCAGCGCGCCAAATCCAGTTCTAGATGGCGGAATCGTACTGACTGCAGCGATCTGGCGATCTCCCCGTACAGCAATCCGCGACGGCGTTCGAAGTTGCAGCAGATACGGCGCACCCCGCGATCGTGGGCATGTCGCATGCGCAGCGCCCGCACTACATCACTTATGAACACGTCAACATCGCGCGCAGGCCCGAGCTCCCCGCCTATCCATCGAAGCTCGGCCATGAATCTCGCCGCCTCCCTGTCGTCGAGCACTCCCGAAAAAACGCTGATCGCGGTCCGCAGTCGGCGCAACGCAGTGCGCATGCGATGCAGCGCTTCGCTGTCGCGTGCGAGCACAGCCGTCTCGCTCGCGATTACTTGTCGCAGGCAGCCGCGCGCGATAGTCTGAAAGGCTCCGCCGACGGTGGCCGTTGGGGAGACCCGCATGCTCTCAGGGATTGGTGCGGCGCCTTTTCCCTGCAGGAGCTCATAGCCGCGATCCGCCTTGGTCTTGATACACAGATGCAGGGCAGCAACGTCTCCCAGCGTTCTGGCAAGGCTGAATAACGCAAGCGGCGTGCCACGTAACAATTCCAACTCAAGTTCGCAC
The DNA here is from genome assembly GCA_963825385.1 of uncultured Pseudomonadota bacterium. Lineage (GTDB taxonomy): Bacteria > Pseudomonadota > Gammaproteobacteria > Steroidobacterales > Steroidobacteraceae > 13-2-20CM-66-19. The sequence continues at coordinate 297,143 of CAWGSX010000004.1, forward strand.
AGCCTGCAGTGGCGCGAGCCGGCGTATACGGTCCCCTGATCCAGGGTTGCTGCAATTACTGCCCCCGATCTTGCCCATGGATACGTAGTTCGCCGAATACGCGTCTCAAACATAGGTCGAAGGCACGCAGCAGGCTTTCCGTGGAGCAGAGGAACTAGCGGCGTCTGCGTCGCCCACGACAGGTCAGGTTGCGGACCGCCTATCACATGCTCCCATTCCGCGCGATCGTATAGGCCGACCGCCAGCCCGCTATCTCTCTTGACGGTCTGCACATAGTCGCGGCCTATGTGGCGCACGCGTAACGATAGGCGATGCTCGCGCAACGTCCAACCTGCCGTATCGAAATAAAGTGAAACAGATGTCTGCGCGACGGGCGGGCTAGTATCAGAGAGTTGGCTCAGGTGACGCTTGATATTTGCAACGTCTCTCGGATCCACCTCGAGCTTCAGTTCGATTTCGCGTGGTACCGTGACCATCAGAACTCAAGGGCGCCGATCGGGCGTCGAATTGTCCGGGGGGCGACGGCCTGCCGGTCGTCGCCCCCAAAGAGCTTAGGTCCGCACTCTAAGGTCGTTTATCACCCTAGCGACCCCGGGAGCTGACCAAGCCGTCTGTTGAGCCTGATCTCGCTCGGCCCACGATCGAACCTCACCACGCAGCGTAACGTCGGAACCCTCCGCCTCCACGGTAATTTGGTTGGCATCGACCTGCGCCATTCGGCGGAAAGCATCCTCGATCTTGTGCTTGATGTCCTGCGGCGCAATCTTCGGCTCAATTCGGATCTGGTTAAGGACGCTGACCACCCCGCTAAGACGGCGTACGATGCTCTCCGCACGCTCGCGCTGATAGTGCCACTCCAAGGTGCCTTCGAGCTGGACTCGGCCTCCTTGCACGACGGTCTTGATGTTCTCACAGATCTGCGGCAGTTCGATCATCAGCGCACTTACGGCCGCACGCGCGATTTCCGGATCAGTTGGCGTACCTGCAAATGATCGAATCTCGATATCGTTGGCTACCGCGGCAACTCCCTTGACTCGCTTGACTGCAGTCTCAGCCTGGGATTTCTCCAGGTAGTTGCGCACAAAGCCCGTCAACGTGACCTCGCCATTCTTCACCTTAACCGCAATGTCCGTCTCATCAACATCCGGGCTCCACTTGAGCTCGGCTTCCACGTCCTTCGTGATTTCGGTATCGAACTTCATGTTCTCTACTCCTATGTAACAGTATGTAGCAGCCTAAATAATCTTGCCCTGCGCGTTGCGGCGACGGACAAGCAAGGCATGAGTGGCCCTATGTTCTGATCGTAATTTCGTTCTTGACTTCGCTCACACCTGGGGCGAACCACGCTGTCTGCTGGGCCTGCGCACGCTCGGTCCACGTGCGAACTCTTCCACTCAGAGTCACGGTCCCACCCTCTGCCGTCACCGAAATGTGGCGCGCGTCGACCTCGGCATTGCGGCGAAATGCATCCTCAATCATGCGTTTGATGTCGCTGGGCTTTACGCGCGGTTTGATCCTGATCTGGTTGGTCACGCTAATCACGCCAGGCAGCCGACGTACCGCATCCTCTACTCTTTCGCGGTGAAAGTTCCACTCCACACTACCTTCGAGCGTGACATGTCCGTCCTGAACCAGAGCCTTCACACTTTCCGGACTCGAGGGCAGTTCCACCTGTATCACGGCCACCGCAGCGCGCGCGGTCTCGGGATCATCCAGTCCATGCTGCAGTCGAACCCGCACATCGTTCGCGATGCCGGCCACACCGAGGACGCGTTTGACGACCTCCTCAGCCCGGTATTTCTCCAAGAAGCTAGGTACGAAACCGGTGAGAGTCACGACGCCGTTGCTAACCTTCACGGCCAAGTCCGTCTGATCCACCTCTGGGCTCCAGTTCAACTCGGCTTCGACATCGCGCTTGATCTCGCTATCAAGTTTCATGTGCCTTTACCTCCATGACCTTCGCCCAAAATACACTTCACATCGCAGTGAACAATCCGTAGTTATGCCTGAAATGTAGTTGTGGGCCGAGCCTCCCTGAAATGGGCCACGCTCTGGTGGCCATGGCGCTAACCGGAACCGATCCGGTGCAGAAAGTCTCCATGATCCCACGCGGGATCAGCGCCTTGGGCTACACCATTCAGCGACCGACCGAAGATCGGATGAGCTGGAGAGCGGGATGGCGGTGCTGCGTGGCGGGCGGGCTGCGGAGCTACTCATTTTCGCTATGCCCTCCACAGGCGCAGCCGACGATCTGGTGAAGGCGACCGAAATGGCTCGCGCCATCATAACGCGTTACGGCATGGGTGAAAGACCCGGCTTCATGGCGTATGAAAGCGAGAGAGCGCCCTTGCTCCCTGGCGCACGTGAGTTCAATGGCGAGCACAGTCACAGCGAGGCGACCGCCCGCGAGATCGACTGTGCCGTGCGGGGGCGCTGCGCGCTGCCTTCGATCGGGCGAGCGCCAAACTGACAAGCGGCCGCGGCGTGCTCGAGCGCGGGGGCCAGGGCCTTGCTGGAGCAGGAAAGCCTCGGGGAAGCAGAGCTCGGCAAGTTAAAGGACGAGCTCGAGGCCATCGCGAGCGCTCCAATCACCAGGGTGGCACGCCGTGACGGTCCATACGTCACCGCCTGCGATCAGAGTCCTGGTTCGCCACAGTGACGCAGTATTTGCGCGCGAGCCGCATCGCGCAGCTGCACGGCGGCCGAGAAAGCATCGGGGCCGCCCCGGGCGGGCAGTGGCGCGCCGATAACGGCGCTGACCGGCAGCCGTCGGGGCAGCCACTGGCCATCGCGCAGGACTCGCCGAGTCCCACTCAACGTGAGAGCAATGATCGGTGCGCCGCAAGCTACTGCGATCTCGAATGCTCCGAGATGAAAGGCACGCAGGCCCGGGTCGCGCGTAAAGGTGCCTTCTGGAAAGATGATCACGGACGTCCCCGTCGCCAGTGCGTCTTTCATCTGCGGCACTTCGCGCACGCGCTTCTCGGCCGCGGAGCGCTCGACGAATATGATTCCTAAGCTGCGTAGATAGGCACCGAATAGGGGGATGCGTTGTAGCTCGGCTTTCGCCACGACGATATGAGGACGGGGCAGCAGCGCGGCGACGAAAATGCTGTCCAGGTAGCTGCAATGATTGGCCACCACGACGTGCGGTTCTGGCAGATCGGGGGGAGTCTCCCATTTCGCGGTGAACGGGATCCGCCAGGCACGAATCAGTCGGCTTGCTGCGAGATGGTTGAGATGCCACGCGTGAGCCTGTTCTCGGCAGAGCGCGATCCGCAAGACCGCAGGCACGCCTATCACAAGAACAATGCCCCACGCGTACAGACCGTAGGTCACGCGCGCGACCGCTGCTCGGGTACGGCGCAGCCGCAGGACGGAGCTTTCGGTCATGAGGCGCAGCATCTGCACCAGAGGCGCGGCGTGTGCGCGCCCTAGGGAGTGGTCCTCATAAGCGGTTCGAGTGGCTGCTCGACGCAACTTTCCGCTCGACGTCTTCAGCACAGCGTGAGGCGGGGCCAGCACGATATCCTCGGCAGGCTCGCCGATGCATTCCACGACGCGCTCGGTGATGCGCCTTTTGAGCAGCGCCTGCGCCGCCGGGTCGGTCAGGTGTGTTTCGGCGAGCACGACGAGTTTTTCTGTTGCGGTGCTTGGCTCCTGGGTGCCGAACGCCACCACACAGCCCCTGCGCACGCCTGCGAGGTTGCCAACCGCGCTTTCGATCTCGTCGGGATAAATGTGTCGGCCGCGGCGAATGATGATGTCCTTGACCCGACCGGTGACATAGAGCTCGCCGTCCGCCATGTAGGCTCGATCGCCCGTGTCATGCCATCCCCCGGAAAGCAGCCGCGCAGTCGCCTCCGCATTGTGAAAGTAGCCAGCGGTTCCGGACGGCCCGGTGAACTGCAGGGTGCCCTCGACCCGCTCCGGTGCTTCTGCGCCGTCCGTGTCGATGATTCGTAGCCGATAACCGGGGAGCGGCCGGCCGCAGGAAACGAATCGCAGTGTGTTGGAGGTACCCTGCGGCTTCGAGACGACTCGCCCCCTGACCGTCATCTCAGCGCGATCGATGCAATCGACGATCGGGCCGCGACCCATGGGTGGAAAGGTGAGCCCGACCGCGGCCTCGGCCAGGCCATACACGGGCGTCATCGCTTCGCGGCGAAAGCCGTAGGGGGCGAAGCGCTGGCTGAACCGTTCTAGGGTATCCGGATAGACCGGCTCGGCGCCGTTGAATGCGATTCGCAACGAGGATAAGTCGAGTCCGGTGAGATCCTGATCGGTGAGTCGCTGTGCGCACAGCTCGTATCCAAAATTCGGTGACGCGGTCAGAGTGCCGCCATATTGATGAATGGCCCGCAGCCAGCGGGCCGGCCGCGTCAGGAACGCTGTGGGCGGCATGATGACCAGGAGGCAGCCGAAGTATAGGGAACCGAGCCACGCGCCGATCAGGCCCATGTCGTGATAGAGCGGCAGCCAGCTTACGAAGACGTCCGAGTCGTTGGCGTCGATCAGCTTGCCGATGGCCCGAATGTTGGCGAGAAGATTCGCCTGCGTGAGGATGACTCCCTTTGGTGATCCCGTGCTGCCGGAGGTGTACTGAAGCATCGCGATCGACTCGCCAGACGGCGGATCGCGAAGCGGCTGAAAGCGCGCGCCGGACATCAGGTCGGCGACCGACCAGATGTGCTTGAGGCTCGGGACCCTCGCCTGCAGCAAATGTGCGACGGTGCGCGCCTCGGGAACGGTGATCAGCGCGCTCACTCCAGCGTTGGCGAGGACGCCGGCGTGCCGATGGACGTGGTCTTCGATTTGTGAGGGGCGCGTGGGTGGATAGATCGGTACCGGGACCGCACCGGCGAGCAGTACGCCGAAAAACGTGTATAGGTATTCGGCAGCCGTGGGCAACATCAGTGCGACCGTTGCGCCCGGCCGCACCGCGGCTTGCTGCAGCGTGCCAGCCACCTTCTGCGCCCCCTCGCGCAGCTGCGCGTAAGTCACCGCTTGTGATCCAGCCTCACCGATGACCACCGCGTGAGTGACGTCGGGATGCTGCTCGGCGTGCCAAAGCAGCACCTCATTCAGGGTCGTAGCGGTGTTCGGGGTACCGAGCGGTGGACGAGGCGCTGCTATTGGACTGACCGGGACCACCCCGGCGTCCGCACGACCAGCACCCGCGCCGGCGCGAGCAGCGGAAGTGAGGAGGCCCAGCAGATCAGCGACCGTGTCAGCCGAGCCTACAGCCGCATCGCGCAGTTGCACGTCGAAGCGAACTTCCAGGCGCAGCCCCAACTCGACCCTCGCCAGGCTGTCCAAGCCGAGATCGCGTTCGAGATGGCTGCTCATACTGACTGCCTGCGGGGCTGCCTCGGATTGATGCAGGTCTGCGTACAGTGCGGTGACGACCTGCAGCACTGTCTCGGGGGAGATTTCACCAGTGCGCGGCGCGCTTTGCGCGTGTTTGTCGGTATCATTCATTGAGCCAGAAATACCCCCGACATCAACGGGCTAGAAGCTGTTCTCATAACATCGATCGATCCGATGCTGGGTGTTCGTCGAAATGACCGCCATACGCAGTTGCACTGACGGAGGGAGGGAGATCATGCGCGCGAGCGGATTTGGGGCGAGCCGCTAGGGCGGTCACGGTCCGCACTCTCGAGACCGCGCGCGCGAAGCGAGCAAGGGAGCTTTGGCTGACCAAAAAGTGCGCAATCGTTCTTCGGCCTCTGCCGCAGGGAAGCGGACCACTGCCGTCCGCATAGCGGGCAAACTGCTCTAAAGAGGGGAAAATACCTAGTGTGGCGATTGCGTATGGCTACCCGCTGGCAGTGCAGCCAATGATCTCCATTGTTGCAAGCGTTCCCAGCGGTCCGAATACTCCGGCATGTGAAATATGAATACAGTCCCTCGGCAATTGGAGAAAGTCGATTTTGCAAAACGCCGTGTAGAAATGGTGGACCGGCAGATTGCGCACCGTGGGGTCCGCTCGGGTCTCGTTCTGCGAGCGATGAAAGCCGTGCCGCGCGAGGCGTTCTTGCCGGAGGATCTCTGGGATCTCGCGTACGAGGATGCCCCGCTTCCCATCGCTGAAGGTCAGACGATCTCGCAGCCATATATCGTCGCGATGATGACAGAGGCGTTAGAACTTCAAGGTGGTGAGAAGGTTCTGGAGATCGGTACGGGTTCAGGGTACGCGGCGGCCGTCTTGTCGCAGATCGCGAAGAATGTCTACACGGTGGAGCGCATCGGCGGGCTCGCCGCGAAATCCGCTGGGACGCTCGCCGAGCTCGGTTACCGCAACGTTGCCGTACTGCACGCCGACGGAACCGTCGGCTGGCCTGAGCATGCTCCTTACGATGCGATCGTGGTGGCCGCTGGCGGCCCCGAGGTCCCCGAATCACTGAGGTCGCAGCTCAAGATCGGTGGTCGATTGGTCATTCCTGTCGGTGCCGATCGGCGTCTGCAGGAATTGCTACGCGTCACCCGTGTTTCCGAGCATGAATACACCACCGAGGAACTCGCAGATGTCCGTTTCGTACCGCTGATCGGTGCGGAAGGGTGGGCACCGCAAGGGTATCGTGGGTATCGTGCCTTCAAAGCGCGCGATGGGTCGTTGGCGCAAGCCGTGTCGAAAGCCGGTGAGAAGTTTGAGGGTATCGATTCTGCGGACCTCGCGCCGCTGATGCGCCGGGTTGGCGATGCACGCATTGTCTTGCTCGGGGAAGCAACTCATGGCACCTCGGAGTTCTATCGGATGCGCGAGCGGATCTCGCGCGAGCTGATTGAGCGCAAGGGGTTCTCGTTTGTCGCCATTGAAGGCGACTGGCCTGATGCTGCACGCATCGATCACTACGTTCGCCACAAGGAGTATCGACCATCAGACTGGACGGCATTCGCCCGCTTTCCGGTGTGGATGTGGCGCAATCGGGAGGTGCAGGAGTTTGTTGACTGGTTGCGAATGCATAATGCCGACGTCGACCCCGGGAAGAGGGTGGCGTTCCATGGTCTCGACCTTTACAGCCTGTACAACTCGATTCGGTCGGTCTTGGAGTACCTGGATGGCGTTGATCCGCGAACTGCCGAAGTCGCGCGGCTACGCTATGGATGCTTGACACCGTGGCAGGCCGACCCCGCTACCTATGGCGAAGCGGCGCTCACCGGTTCCTATCAGACGTGCGAGCGTGAAGTGACTTCCATGCTTGCCGACCTCATGCAAAAGCGCCGCGCCTATGCTGAACACGACGGCGAGCGGTTCATGGATGCGGTGCAGAACGCCAGACTAGTCGCGAACGCCGAGCGATATTATCGAACCATGTACTACGGGTCTCGTTCCTCGTGGAATTTGCGCGATAGTCACATGTTTGAAACCTTGAAGAATCTTCTTAACTTTCATGGACCGAACAGCAGAGCGATAGTCTGGGCACACAATTCCCACGTCGGCGATTCGGCGGCGACGGAAATGTCGACGCGTGATGAATATAACATCGGTCATCTGTGCCGCCAGGAATTCGGAAGTGCGAGCTACTCGATAGGCTTTGGAACGAACACCGGAACCGTCGCAGCAGCTTCGAACTGGGATGAGCCGATGCAGGTCAAGATTGTCCGTCCGGCCTTGGCTGGGAGCTACGAGCGGCTATGTCACGAAACGGGTGATCCGAGGTTTTTGTTGCCGTTAAGAGGACTGGCACCGGCCGTGCTCAGTGCAGGGTTACTGCAACCGCGGTTGGAGCGAGCCATTGGCGTGATCTATCGACCCGAGACCGAGCGTCAAAGTCATTACTTTGATGCCCTTTTGCCGCGCCAATTTGACGAATTTATCTGGTTCGATGAGACCAGCGCAGTGACACCGCTGCACACACAGGAACTGAAGGGACTTCCCGACACGTATCCGTTCGGCCTGTAGGACCGCTGGTGCGGCGCGGTGATCAAACGATGCGCCCGCCCGCGACCCGAGCACATGTCGCGCGTGCTTGATCGAGCACCAGTATCGCTCAGCGCGGGACGCGACCTCCCGAACGTAAGCGAGTTCCCACGAGATTGTTATTGGCGGCGTTTCGATTGACGCATGGATAGCGGTGGACGCTCCCGCTCGCTTTCACGGCGGTAACAGGGGTTCGAATCCCCTTGGGGACGCCAATAAAATCAACTAGTTGATGGCTATTCAGGCGCTCGCGCTCATCCGAACTGACCCGCCGCATTGAATCGACGCGATGACCCTGGGGGCGAAGTCGCCGCACACTCGGTCCGCGCATCCGCCGCATGCGGCAGCGAAAGCCTAACCAGCACAGAGTTACCGCGTGCGAAGTTCAACATACCAACAGGGGCAGTCCGCAAATCCAGGATCTTCCGGCGCCACGGCATTACCACGGATCCACGGCCGGAGGCAGCGCGGGTAAGTGTTGGGCGTCAATTGCCTGCGGCTTTGGCCATTGGACCTGGCAGTCGTCGTGCCGCAGGTCGTGCTGTGCATGCGCACCGCTGACCTGCAGCTTTCGCTCGTGCCGCTCTCCGATCCCCCACCGCGGGGCCGTGGAGCGAGGGGGTACACTCGCCTGAACTGGATCCATGTGAGGCGGGGTTCACGAGCATGCGCGCGGCATTCGTGCTGGTGTTATTGGTTCTAATCGGTGCTTTCGTTGTGCACTCGAGCACCAGCGCAGCGCCCTCAGGCTACGCTCAGCTCGTCCGCAGGGTTGCGCCCAGCGTCGTGACCGTTCTCGTGGCAGAGCAGGCCGAGGACGCAGGTCAACGGGCTGCCGACCGAGTGCTCGCGAACAGTGACGACGCCACGGTCGCCATCCGCGAGGCTATGCGCCGACTCCTGTCAGGACCCGGTAGTAGTCCAGACTCTGGCGCAGGCGCGTCCGTACTCGGGTCCGGATTCATCGTCGCCGCAGATGGACTCATCGTCACCAATCGTCACGTCATTCTGGGAGCGCGCACGATTCGGGTGCGCCTGGCGGACTTGCGCGAATTTCCCGCGCAGATCATTGGGGCTGATGCCGCGACCGATATTGCCCTGATCAGGGTAAAGGCGAGCGGCCTGCAGGCGCTGCGCCTGGGATCTTCCGAGAAGACCGCGGTCGGGGACGCCGTCATAGCCATTGGCAATCCGTTCGGGCTCGGGCAGTCAGTCACCGCGGGGATCATCTCCGCGCGCGGCCGCACCCTGGAGGAAGACCCCTATATTGATTTCTTGCAGACCGACGCCGCGATCAATCGCGGTAACTCCGGTGGGCCGCTGCTCTCCGCGGACGGCGTCGTGCTCGGGGTTACTTCGGTTATCTTTTCGCCGAACGGCGGGTCGGTGGGACTTGGCTTCGCGGTACCGGCAGAAACGGTTTCAGCGGTCATACGCGAGCTGCAGGCGCATGGCCGGGTATCTCGGGGTTACCTTGGGGCCTCAGCTCAGCCGCTCACGCCTGCGATCGCTACCGCGCTGGGTCTCAAGACACTCGACGGTGCGCTGATCACCGCGCTCGAACCCAAAGGTCCGGCGGATGGAGTGCTGTGGGTGGGCGATGTCCTGCTTCGGGTCGGCTCCGTACCCGTAACTTTCGCCGCACTCCCCAAGATCGCGGCGCGTCTTGTGCCGGGCACCCGGGTGGACATGATCATCAGGCGCGGTGGTGTCGAGCAACCGATATCAATGACGGTGGGGCGGCTGCCTGAGCCGGCGTCCGACCCGGCGATGACCGGGGGCCAGGACACCTGGGTGCCCAATCTCGCGCTGGGGCTGGCCAATTCAACTGTCGAGATTCGCAAGGCGCTCAAGGCGGACACGGAGGCCGGCGGGTTGATCGTGACACAGCTGCGGCGCGCAGGTGCGGGAGCACTCGCTGGACTGAAAATTGGCGACCTGATAACGCATGCCGGCACGAAACGGTTGACTGACGTCGCCGATCTGGCGAGCGTGAGTAAGCCAACTCCTCAGATGCCGTTGCTGCTGCGTGTCGTGCGTGATGGAACTCCGCGCTTTGTGGCCGTAACGGGTTCCGACGAACCTTGACCTGCCTGCGATGGCTGTCGCCGTCGCCTATAATTCCCAACCGTGTTCGACGGCAGCTACGCGGCCGCCGCCTACTTATGGGTTATCCAAGCCTTGAATATGCCATTTGTTGAGATCGCCCCGCCGCCCTCACTCGCGAGCCGCTGCGCGCGGTCAATCCTGAAGCTGTTTGGCTGGCGCAGCGTCGCCGTCCCACTGCCGGTGCCGCATGGAATCATCATCATCTATCCGCACACCTCGAACTGGGACTTCATTGTCGGCTTGCTGTACAAGATCGGCGCGGGCCTGCCGATACGCTGGATGGGGAAACACACCCTGTTTCGCTGGCCCCTCCGTGGGCTGTTCGTGCGGCTCGGTGGGATTCCCATCAGGCGGGAGCAACGCTCAAGATCGGTAGAGCTCTTGCTCGATGAGTTCGCCAGGCGAGACCGCATGTGGCTTGCAGTCGCTCCCGAGGGCACGCGTTCCCGTACCGATCACTGGAAATCCGGGTTTTACCGCATCGCAGTCGCCGGCGAACTGCCCGTGGGCCTCGGCTACATTGACTACGCGACCCATACAGTGGGCATTGATACCTATCTGACGCTCACAGGTGATGCGGCAGTTGATTTCGCCCGCATCAGTGAGTTCTACAAGGACAAGCGCGGTCGCCGGCCTCAAAATGCCGGCGCCATTCGCTTGCGCGATTGAGCGTAGCGCCAGCGCGCTCGAGAGCGCTCCGACGCCCTGTCGTCCGGCACAGACGTGAGTCGACTTACATGTGAACGCTGGCCGGAAAGGACTTGGCAGCATTTTGGTAGGTGCGCAACTTGCGACGCACGCGTCGCGTCGCGAGAACCGGCAGAAACTGCCTGATTCGGGCGGTCCGCTCCAACTCGGTCAATTCGAAACGATAGGCTTCCGCGACGAGTTCCACTGGAACGTGTGCTTCCGCAGCTAAACCAATCACTGCGTTTCGATGCGCGTCCCGCAGGCGATTCTCAGCTGAATCAGCAGTCATTGCGCATCCTCGCACGTTACGGATTTTTCGCTTAAACATTATCGATTTGCCAGATATGCGGCTATACGAAGTGTACACAGTGGCGTCGAATCAGCCGCGTTTAAGCCTGTGGCCGTGCGTACCCGGTCGGGACATAAGAGCGCCGGCTGCGAGGCGCCTCAGATGTCCTTAGCGCTGTCACCCCGGTCACCTCTTATTCGGCGCCGGTAACCATGGCGGCCGGAGAGGAAGAGGCGCGCTGCGTGAGACGTATCAAACGCGCCGGGCTCCCGATACACCGGCTCTTCCTGAGGCTCGCCACTAAGAGCCTTGTCGGCGGCGGCATTTCGGAGTCAGTCCGCCTTAAGATCGCCGCAGGCAGCGGCCGCTCGAGCGCGGCGTCTAGGATGGCTGTGTCCCAAAATGCAAACTGAATCATTTAGTTAAGTTCCGCGAGCGCCACCGGGAGGCTCGTGCCGATGCGCTATCATCTCGTTGATGCGTATAAGCCTTGCCGAACTCCTGGCCGCTAAGCCTGTGCTCCTTGCCGACGGTGCCACCGGCACGAACTACTTCCAGGCGGGACTGAGCTCGGGCGAGCCCCCGGAATTCTGGAATGTCGACCGTCCGGAGGAGGTGACCGGACTTCATCAGCGCTTCGTCGATGCAGGCGCGGACATCATTCTCACCAACACTTTTGGCTGCAATCCCCACCGGTTGAAGCTGCACGCGGCGCAGGACCGCGCCTACGAGCTGGCCAAGCGCGCCGCACAGCTTGCGCGCAGTGTGGCCGACGGGGCGCCGCGACCTGTGGTGGTGGCCGGATCCGTCGGACCGACCGGAGAGCTGTTCCAGCCGATGGGCGCCCTGACCCACGAGTCCGCCGTCGCCTCGTTCAGGACGCAACTTGAGGGTCTGCGTGACGGGGGCGCGGATGTCGCATGGATCGAGACCATGTCGGCCCCCGAGGAGGCCAGGGCGGCAGCTGAAGCCGCGATCGCCGTGGGGCTGCCCTATGTGATTACGTACTCCTTCGATACCGCGGGCCGCACGATGATGGGGCTGCAGCCGCGCGCGGCACCGATGACGGTGGCGGATCTTAAGGTGCCGCCGCTCGCCATGGGCGCCAACTGCGGCGTGGGGGCGCCTGATATCCTCGTCAGCCTCGTGCAGATGCGCGAGGCACCATTTCCGCTCATCACCAAGGGTAACTGCGGTGTACCGCATTTCGAAGGGACCGAAGTGGTGTATTCCGGCACCCCGCAGCTGATGGCCCGCTATGCGCGCCTCGCCATCGACGGTGGTGCGCGCATCATCGGCGGCTGCTGCGGCACAACCCCCGAGCATCTGGCGGCGATGCGAGCCTCGATCGATGAGCATGTGCGCGGCGAGCAGCCCACACTCGAGACCATCGTGGAGAAGATCGGGCCGCTCACCAACTCCGCGCCGGTTGACAACCCCGCGCGCCCGGCGCGGCGTTCACGGCGCTAAGCGAGCTTTTACGGCCCGCGACGCCGCGGGTGCTGCGTGCAGGTCCGTGCAACGGTTCTGCGCCCTAAAGCCCGGGCGCGGTCAGGCCGCAATAAATCCCCGTATGGCCGGGTCATCTGCGGAGAGAGAGGCGTGGTGTGCGCGTTAGGGCACTGCACCGTTTGGGTCTTTCTACCTTTCCGCAATTCGGAGGCCAAATACGATGAATACTTGCACAGCAGCCCGGATCTTCTCGATCGGCGCTCTGGCACTCAGCGCCCAGGCAGCGCTGGCCCAGGACATGGTGCTGTACGCTACTCCGGGATATCTGGAGGGTCTGCGGACTAAACAGATGATGCACGACATAGACGCCAACCATGACGGTATGGTTTCGCGCGAGGAATGGGCCGCGTACCAGGGACGCGTATTCGATGCGCTCGACAAGGACAAGGATGGCTACCTTGAGCCGAATGAGTTTTTCCGCAGCGCAGGGGCCACCGTAATCCCGTTTGCCACAGCCGGCTTCACCCACGGACTGATGACGGAACAGATGTTTGGCAAGATCGACGCTAACGGTGACGGGAAGGTGTCGAAGGATGAGTTCTTGAGCTATCAGCTCAAGATCTTTGACATGCTGGACCAGCACAAAAGACAGCAGCTGGATGTCGCCGATTTCATCCTCAAGAAGTAACCGTCCCGGTCCCGCCTAGCGCTGCATGTCCATGAGCTGATCCACCGGCGGCATGTTGCCGCTGAGATGAGTCATAACCCACAGCGAGCCAAAAACGACCAGGCAGACGATGAGCACACCGAAGGCGAGCGCGAGCACGTTATTGGCATTGTCGGGCGCGGTCGTGATGTGCAGGAAAAACACCAGGTGAATCCCCATCTGCGCCACCGCCAGCACCAGCAGAGCCACCGCGGCGCCGGGCCGATAGATCAGGTGGCTCTCGACCGCCCAGAAGGAGGCAGCGGTGAGCAGCGCAGCCAGGGCGAGCCCGAGCAGGTAACCGCGCACCTCCTGTGAAAGCGTACGCTCTTGCGCGAGCGGCTGACCGGGAACGCGGTCGCCGCCAACGTCCGAGCCGGCGCCGTAGTCGTGGGGATTGCTCATGGGAGTAACTCCGCAGGCAGCGTGCCAACGAGGTACACGAGACTGAAGATCGCGACCCAGATGATATCCAGGGCGTGCCAGAACAGGCTGAAGCACAGAAAGCGGTGACGAATGTCCTCGCGGAAGCCCTTGGCGCGAAACTGCGCCATCATGGTCCCCAGCCACAGCAGCCCGGCACTGACGTGGACGCCATGGCAGCCGACGAGGGTAAAGAAGGCGGAAAGGAAGGCGCTGCGTCCCGGACCAGCACCCCGGGCCACGAAGCCGGCAAACTCGCGCGCTTCGAGGACGATGAAGGTGAGGCCCAGCAAACCTGTGATGAGCAGCGTCAGCTGCGTCCACTTCTGGCTGCGCTGTCCGACGGCCAGGCTCGCCATCCCGCAGGTGAAGCTCGAGGCGAGGAGGCATGCGGTCTCGATCGCGGTGTTGTGCAGATCGAAGAGTTGCTGGGCGGTGGGACCGCCGGCGGTGCTCTTGAACAACACGGCGTATGCGGCGAAGAACGCCGAAAACATGATCACGTCGGATAACAGAAAGATCCAGAAGCCGTAGCCGACGACGATACGCTTGGGCGCCGGACCACCGGCGCCATGTCCGCTGGGCACGCCGCGCATGCGCTGCGTGCCCGAGCCCGGCGCTCACGCGAGCGGCGGAGCTACTCATGCTGCGTCCCCGTGGCGCGAGTGCTGCGCGCGCGCGGCGCGGTTCAGAGCGTCGATGCGGGCGACTTCCGCCGCCGGTATGGTGACCTCGTGCGTGTCGCGCCAGGCCAGCACGACGAAGGTCGCGTAGGCCCCGACCAGTCCCAGGCTCATCAGCCACCAGATCTGCCAGATCAGGGCGAAACCGGTCACGACGGCAAAGAAAGCCGTGACGAAGCCGGTGGCGCTGTTGCGGGGCATCTCAAGCTGCGAGTAGTCCGGCTCGGGACTGTCGTCCTGTCCCTGCGTGCGCGCGCCTTGCTTGAGATCCCAGTAGGGTTCCGTGCTCGACACTTGCGGAAGCCGGGCGAAGTTGAAGGCCGGCGGCGGGGAGGCCGTGGCCCACTCGAGCGTGCGTCCGTCCCAGGGATCCCCGCTGGACTCGTGCCGGCGCGCGCGGCTGCGGATCGATACCCACAGCTGCGCGACCTGGAAGGCGATGCCGCACAGGATGATCAGCGAGCCGCATGCCGCGACGAGCAGCCACGGATGCCATGCGGGGTGATCGTAGCGCTGCAGGCGTCGCGTCATGCCGTCCAGGCCGAGCACATAAAGCGGCATGAAGGCGACATAGAAGCCGACCAGCCAGCACCAGAAGGCGCCCTTGCCGAGGCGTTCATCGAGCACGAAGCCGAATGCCTTGGGGAACCAGAATGTGTAGCCGGCAAATGCGCCGAACAGCACGCCGCCGATGATGACGTTGTGGAAATGCGCGACCAGAAACACGCTGTTGTGCAGCACGAAGTCCGCCGCCGGCGAGGCGAGCAATACCCCGGTCATTCCGCCGATGACGAAAGTCACCATGAAGCCGAGCGACCAGAGCATCGCCGAGGTGAAGCGGATGCGGCCGCCGTACATGGTGAACAGCCAGTTGAATATCTTCACCCCCGTCGGCACGGCGATGATCATGCTGGCGATACCAAAGAAGCCGTTCACATCACCGCCCGCGCCCATGGTGAAGAAGTGATGGAGCCAGACGCTGAACGACAGAATGCAGATCGCCATCGTGGCGATGATCATGGAGCGACGATCGAACAGCGGCTTGCCGGAGAAGGTCGCGACAACCTCGGAAAAGATGCCGAACGCCGGCAGAATGAGGATGTATACCTCGGGGTGGCCCCATGCCCAGATCAGGTTCATGAACATCATCGCGTTGCCGCCGGACTCGTTGGTAAAGAAATGGAAGCCGGCATAGCGATCCAGGAGCAGCATGGCCAGCGTGGCCGTGAGGATCGGAAAGGCCGCAACGATCAGCAGGTTGGAGGCGAGCGAGGTCCAGCAGAAGATCGGCATGCGCAGGTAGCTCATGCCCGGCGCACGCATCTTCAGGATGGTGGTCACCATGTTGATGCCCGTCATCAGCGTGCCGACGCCGGATATCTGGATGGCCCACAGGTAGTAGTCCACCCCTACGCCCGGGGAGTAGGTGAGCTCGGACAGCGGCGGATAGGGGAGCCACCCGGTGCGGGCGAACTCGCCCACCACGAGCGAGAGGTTCACCAGCAGGGCGCCGGCGGCGGTGAGCCAGAAGCTCACCGAGTTCAGCGTCGGGAAGGCGACGTCGCGCACGCCAAGCTGCAGGGGCACTGCGAAGTTCATGAGCCCGATGACGAACGGCATCGCCACGAAGAAGATCATGATCGTTCCGTGCGCGGAAAAGATCTGGTCATAGTGCTCGGGTGGCAGGTAGCCGGCGGCGTGGAAGGCCATGGCCTGCTGCGCCCGCATCATCAGCGCATCAATGAAGCCGCGCAGCAGCATCACTACCGCGAGCAGGCAGTACATGATGCCGATGCGCTTGTGGTCGACGCTGGTGATCCACTCACGCCACAGGTAAGGCAGGTAGCCGCGCACGCCGACCCGGAGCAGGACTGCGCTGATGCCCAATACCACCAAAAGGCCGGCCGCCAGCGGTATCGGCTGATCAAAGGGGATAGCACTCCAGGTGAGCTTGCCCCACATCTCAGTCGGGCCCTGCGCTTGGGATGGTCATGGCGCGCGCCTGCGCTGCGGACGGTCCCGCCCCCGGCGGGAGCTGCTGGGTTACGATGCGCTCGAACAGGGCTGGCTCGACGGCGCCGTAGGTGTACGGCTGCACATCCGCGCTCTGTCTGAGCAGGTCCCGGTAGGCCGCCTCATCGAGCGTGCCGCCCGCCGCGCGGGCCCCGCTCACCCACGCGGCGAAGGCGCCCGGGGCGACGGCGTGCAGCGCGAAGGTCATGCCCGGGAAGCCATCGCCGCTGAAATGCGCCGACAGCCCCGCGTAGGTGCCGGGGCGGTCGGCCTGCAGATTCAGCCGTGTCGTCATGCCGTACATGGCGTAGATCTCGCTCCCCAGCTGCGGCACGAAGAAGACGTTGAAGACGCTCGCCGAGCTGATCTTGAGATTCAGCGGCGTGCCGACCGGCACGGTCATCTCGTTGACGCTGGCAACACCCTCATGCGGATAGATAAACAGCCACTTCCAGTCGAGCGAGACCACGTCGACCTCAAGCGGCTGTGCATTCGCTTTGAGCGGCTGCGCCGGATCCAGCAGGTGTGCGCTGATCCAGGCAATGCCGCCGAGGAAGAAGATGACAAGTGCCGGAATCGACCAGACGAGCAGTTCCAGCCGCCCCGAGTAAGCCCAGGTGGGCCGGTAGCGGGCGCGGGTGTTGGTGGCACGGAACCAGTAGGCAAAGGCAAGCGTAGCGCCGATCGTGGGAACCACGATGGCGAGCATGATGGCCAGTGAATCAAGAAGGATGGTGCGCTCGCCTTCGCCGACAGGACCGGCCGGTGATAGCACCGCGGTATGGCAGCCGCATAAAGCCAGCAGAGCCAACGCGGCGAGCCCGGCGCGCGCGTAAGGCACGTGCAGGCACGAGGTCGACGGGTGGAGCTGTGAGGTGTGAATAGCGGTCAACGATTCACTTCCGGTGCCCCAGCTCGGCACTTAGGCGCCTGCGCGCACGAGCGTGGGTCACAAAAAGACTAACACGCGTGCTCGGTCCGATGAGCCCGCACCGCGACACCTCCGTGGCCCCGTTCGCGTCTGCGCTTGCGGGCGCGTCACGAGGGCGAGCCCGTTGCGGGACCGGGGTCTTGGCGGCGCTGGAGCATGACGGGGGGAAAGAGCCGCCAGGGCTTCGCTGTCAGGTCGGACGGCGGTGGCGGATGAAATACAAGCGCCTGAACTGCGACACCGCTCACAAAAGACACATTCTTAAGGTCAGCGGTTTCGAAGCGTGCCGCCGATATCTCTATCAACGGGACTGCCCCTACGGGGGCTTTGGCCTAAAGAAAAGCGAGTGGGTAATGCGGTACAACCAGTCAGCAGCGCAAACGGCGGACTTGCTGCGCAGGGTCATTCCCTACATGACCAAGCATGGTCGCAACTACTCTCCGGTGCATTACACGCTCTGGTACGAGTACTTGGCGGAGACTCATCCGGCGCTCAAACGCCACCTCGACGAGATGCTGCGCAATCAGCCGGTGCTTTCGGCGGCCGATTCGGAGCAGCTGTTCACGCGATTCATCGTCGCGCGCGACGCCGAGTTCAACGAGAAGCTGCAGCAGAGCCTCGAAGACCTGATGAAGCATCTGAGCTCGGTCGCGCAGTCGGCCGGCGACGATGCTGCGCACTTCGAGAAACATCTGAAGCAGGCCAGCACCCTGCTCAGTGGCCCCCTGGATGCCGAGGGCCTGAGCCAGGTCGTCAGCTGTCTTGCGGTGCAGACCGAGTCGCTGATCAGCGCGACCGGCAAGCTGCAGCAGCAGATAGAAACCGGCACCCGCGAAATCCAGAAGCTGAAGGACCAGCTCGGTCAGGTCAACAGCGACGCGCACACCGACCCGCTCACCAAGCTGATGAACCGCCGCGGATTCGATCGCGCGGTCGGCGCGCTGACCAATGGCTCAGGCGCAGTGCGCGGCGCGGCGCTGATCATGGCCGACATCGACAACTTCAAGCGGATCAACGACACCTACGGGCACATGCTCGGGGATGAAGTCATCCGTTGCGTGGCTCAGCTCATCCGCAAGACCGTCAAGGGCGGGGACATCGTAGCGCGCTTCGGCGGCGAGGAATTCATCGTGCTATTGCCGGACACCGGTCTTGACCCCGGGCGCGCGGTGGCGGAGTCGATCCGGATTGCCGTCAGCCGTGCCCGCCTCGAGCGAACCGAGCGGCAAGAGGTGCTCGAGGGCATCACCGTGTCCATCGGGCTTGCCGCCGCCGGAGGCGATGAGGCGCTCGCTATGCTCATAGCGGCCGCGGATCGGGCCTTGTATCGCGCCAAGCAACAGGGTCGCAACTGTGTCGCCTGCGCCGAGGACAGCGCACCGCAGGCGACCGAGGCCATTCAGATTGCCCGCGCCGGGGCAGGCTGAGCCCGGAGACTGGCTGCTTATTGCGGCGCGAGCGATACGAGCGCCGATTTACACGGTGGGCTTAAGTCCGCCGCGTGACTCTTGAGGCAAGTGATGCCGCGGCCACCCCCCGGCGATACATCCGCACAGAGCCGGTGAAAGTCGGTGCCGCAGTCAGTGCGCAGCAGCCGCGCTTCCTGGCGCGGCCGCAGGGGCACGGTCGCCGGTGGAGTGCCTGCCGTGGCAGCGGCAACCGTGACCGGCGGGGTGGGCGCGGCGCTCGAGGATGCTGCCGGACTGGCCGCGGCCGCAGGCGTCGCGGCTGCGGCAGGTGAGGGGAGTGCGGTCTGGCAGGCCGTGGATACCTCGCCGCTGTGCTGCTGCAGGCACTGCAAGGAAGCGGCCGTGCCGGAGGGGACGCTCGCGCACACCTTCATATAGTCGCTCCGGCAGGCGCTGCGGATGGCTGAGCGCTGCGCGTCGGAGAGTTGCTCGGACAGGGCCGGCGCGCCCAGCGCCACACAAAGCACCAGACGCCATGCCACGTGGAAGCCTCGAGTCATTCGCTTGTCTCCTGTGGGAGTGAAAAGACGGGCCGGCGAGGGCACGCGCGGCGATCGTCTCATGTGACAGACCCTTGTTTTTTGGTCCCGCTGAGGCGCCAGATCCTGGCGCCAGCCGGTAGTCCGGGGCGTGGGTTGACGCCCGGCATCTTAGGTTTGACGCGGCTGCAGGGTCAACGATCGTGGACCGCGGAAAGCGCAGAGTCGCTGCTTTCCGTCGCGGCACTGGCTTAAACTGCCGCCATTGCGCTTCGCGCGCCGCGACTGACCGGGCGTGTCGCAAACATACAAACAACACTAAGCCGGGGGAGAAAACTGTGCAGGTTGCAAATTCACTCAAGGCACTCAGTCTCGCGGTCGCCGCCGCCAGCGCGCTACTGGGCGGGTGCGCCAGCAAGGCGCCGGATGTCATCAACATCAGCGGGCTGATTCCTATCGGTGAGACCAAGCTGCCGAACGTGCGCGCGTACGAGGCGCGGGGGTTCGACGTCAGGAACTACCACGGGCTATTGATCGATCGGGCGGACGTGTACCGTGGCAGTGAGGCCGGATTCGGCGATGTGAGTGAGGCCGACCGCGAGCGCATCGCGGCGATGCTCACCTCGGAGTTCCGGCGGGTGCTCGGTGCCGAAATGCGGGTGGTCGAGGCCCCGGCTCCCGGTGTCGTGCGCGTTCATCTCACCCTCGTCGGTATCGACCAGAGCCGCCCCATGCTGTCAACCGCACTGCGGCTCACACCCGTGGGGCTGGTGATGACTGCGGCGAAAGGCGTGACGGAGCGGCCGGCCCCCTTCGTGGGCGATATCAACGTCGCCGGTGTCGCCTACGATGCCGAGACTGGTCGCGTGCTTGCAGCCGCGCAGGCTCTCATCAGTCCCTCGGCGGTCAATCTCACCTCGGGGTTGACACCGCTGCGCGCCGCAGAGCTCAGCACGACGCGTGCGGCCGAGGCCTTCCGCGACTACCTCGATCGCGTCAAGCCGCGGCAGTAGGGGAGCGTGTCCCGGGATCGCTAGGGCGCGATGAAGCCCTGCTTCACCATTTCCTGCGCGGTGGCCCGGGCGACTTCGCTGACGAGGGCGTTGAGGTTCTTAGGGTTGGTGGTGCGGCTGGTACTCGCCCACAACAGTGCACCGGACTTAAGCGAGTAGACCAGCGTCTCGACCGAGACGATGGTGTCGGTCTGCAGCGAGCCCGGCTCGTACGCCATCCCCCAGCCCGTGCCCCAATACGGCCCAAAGCCGCGGTAGCCGACCGGAACTGCCATGCCCGGCGTATAGGTCACCTTCTGGTCTTTGCCGACCACGCGCATGACGACGGCGGCATCCGCCCCCGCGGCGCGCAGCTTGTCGCGGGCCGCCTCGCCATTGCCACGCAGCGTGTCAGGCACCACGGTGTACGCCGCGATCCCGTGCGCACCGTGCGTGGTCAGATCGGCCGCCAGCACATCCTCGGCGGCGCGGCGCATGCCTTCATCGCGGCTGATGAAGACTGCGCCGATGGTCTTGCCCATCGGGCTCAGGCCGCGTGCCTCGGGCGCCCGCCAGGTGGAGGTGAAGGTGGTGGTGGCACAGGCAATGAGGCCCAAAAGCAGCGCCGCAGAAGCCAGATAACGCATCGTTCTCATGAGTTGATTCCTCCCCCGCGCGCAAGCCTACTCTAAGTGCACGCACCCTAACTACTGTTACGGGTGACGGGCCGTGTGACCGCGGCCGCGGTCGCAAGGGGTTCTCAGTCGCCCCGGTTCTCCTTAAAATCTCTCCTTGCTTGCGCTCCGGCCGTTCCCGAGGCGCTGCGAGTCATCGATGCGAGCAGCGGCTGAACTGCAGCGGCGATATTTGCGCATGTTTCCCGGTGCGCCGGCGCTGCCATGTCGGCACAGGGGAGCAGCGGCGTGAGCGAGCGCAGCCCGGGTCCGATTGACTATCTCAAGATCTATCTGGGCGTGCCGCTGCTCGGTCTGATCTGTCTGGCCTGGTCGCTGATCGCGCTGCCCGCTCAATTCCTGTTGCCGCCGGCGTGGCGCGCCGCGTTCGGCCGGGGAGGTATCAGCGGTGGTTTCCGCGGCTACGTCATGGTGCTGCGCGCCTTCGGGCTTTACCGCATCGACACCACTGCGCTGGATGCGTTGCGCCACGAGCGCGCGGTCGTGCTCGCGCCCAATCACCCCAGCCTGATCGATGCGGTGGTCCTGCTCGCCTACCATCCGAACATGGTGTGCGTGATGAAGGCATCCCTGGGCCGCAACCTCTTTCTCGGGGCGGGGGCGCGGCTGGCACAATTCGTCAGCAATACCCCGCCGCGGCGCATGATCGGTGAGGCGGTCGCGGCGCTGCGCAGCGGCGCGGTGCTGCTGCTCTTCCCCGAGGGCACGCGCACGGTGCGCGACCCGGTAAATCCCTTCCAGCTCACCGTCGGCGCCATCGCCAAGCACGCCCAGGCCGCGGTGGTACCGGTACTCATCGAGGCCGACTCCGCTTATCTGAGCAAGGGCTGGCCGCTGTTTCGCGTGCCGGTGCTGCCGGTTACCTACCGCGTGCGACTCGGGCGGCGTTTCCCGCCACCCAGCGACGTCCGCCGCTTCACGGTGGAGCTCGAAGAGTACTTCCGCAGGGAGCTCACACACTCTGCGCTCAGCCCGGAGGTGCCGGGTGCGGTCGCGACCGCTTCAGGGAAGGGCGAGTAGGCGCTCGGCTTCGTGAAACAGCGCGGCCTCGACTCGCGCGCCCGAGGCACCCGCGTTCTCATCGATCTGCTCCGGACGCGTCGCGCCGATGATCGCCGCCGCGACGTTGCTCTCGCGCAGCACCCAAGCGAGCGCAAACTGCGCCAGCGTCAGCCCCGCCTGCCCGGCGAGCCCTCTGACGCGCTGCACGGCCTCGAGCATAGCCGGTTCGAACCAGGCCGGGTTCAGGAACGCGCCCATCGCGCGGTCGGCGGCGCGGCTATCCTTGGGCGGCTGCGCGCCCGGCGCATATTTTCCTGTCAGGACACCCTGTGCGAGGGGTGACCAGACTACCTGCGAGATGCCGGCGCGCGCGCACAGTGCGAACAGACCGTGCTCGGGCTCGCGGTGCAGGAGCGAGTATTGAGGCTGGCTCGACACGAAACGCTCAACCTGCGGCAGCTGCAATGCCGCCTCGATGCGATCCAGCGGCCACTCCGAAAACCCCAGGTAGCGCACTTTGCCCGAGCGTACGGCCTGGGTGAGCGCTTCCATCGTTTCCTCGAGCGGGGTGTCGAAGTCGTAGCGATGGCACTGGTACAGATCGACGTAGTCAACCCGCAGTCGCTTGAGCGAGCCCTCCAGCTGTTTGACGATCTGCGCGCGCGAAAGCCCCTGATCGGTGCTGCTCATCGGGAAGTAGGCTTTGGTCGCCAGCACATAGCGCTCGCGCGGCACGCCAGCCAATGCCTCACCGAGCACGGCTTCGGCGGCGCCGCGTCCGTACACGTTAGCGGTGTCGAGGAAGTTGATTCCGAGCTCGAGCGCGCGCCGCACGCAGGCCGTCGCGCTCGCCTTGCGGCCGGCGTCAGTGAAGGTTAGCCAGGAGCCGAGGCCGATCTCAGAGATAACGAGATCGCTCTTTCCGAGTCGCCGGTATTGCATGGCTGTCTCCGTGTACGGGTTTGCCGCGCCAGCTTGCGGCCGCACCGCGCAAGGCCCGCGCGGACAGTGTCGCCGCGAGGCTAAGCAGGTGCAAGCCAGGCAGGATGCAGCATTAACACTGCCTGAACCGGGGCGATGTTGGAACTTCAGTCGCCGTAAAGGCCGCCTACTGTAGCTTTCATCCTACAGATACTTGGCAGCGCGCCGGCTGGGAGCGCTGCGCGATCTGTGCGAAGGTGTTGGAAAGCGTTTTGTGAATCATGAGGGAGCCGATGATCACGTCACCCAAAGCTCGTTTGCGCTGTTGGATGTTGGTTCTGGCATTGCTGCTGCCCCTCGGCGCGCAGGCGCAGTTCGGCGTGTCGATCACAGTGGCCCCACCGCCGCTGCCGGTATACGAGCAGCCGCCGATCCCGGAGCCCGGCTACCTCTGGACCCCGGGCTACTGGGCCTATGGTCCCGACGGCTATTTCTGGGTGCCCGGTACCTGGGTCGAACCGCCAGCGGTCGGGCTGCTGTGGACCCCGGGCTGGTGGGGCTGGTCCAACGGTATCTACGCCTGGAACGCCGGCTACTGGGGGCCGACGATCGGCTTCTACGGTGGCGTGAATTACGGCTACGGCTACTACGGCCATGGTTATGAGGGAGGCTACTGGCGCGACAATCAGTTCTATTACAACCGTACGGTCAACAACATCAGCGACGTGCACGTCACCAACGTCTACACGCGCACGGTCGTCAATAACGTCACGGTCAACCATGTCAGCTACACCGGTGGCCCCGGAGGGCTGAAGGCGCAGCCCACGACCGCCGAGCAGCAGGCGGCGCGCGAGCACCATGTGCAGGCCACGAGCGCCCAGATCCAGCATCGCGAGAGCGCGAGCTCGCGGCGCGATCTGCTGGCCTCGGTAAACCAGGGCCGGCCGCAGATCGCCGCGACCGCGAGACCGAATGATTTCTCGAACCATGTGGTCAGCGCATCCCGTGCCGGCGGTCCCGTACGCGTGTCCGCCCGCGCGCCGGGGCATCCGGTCCAGGAAGGAGCGCCCGCAGCGCGCGAAGCGGCGGCGCCGAGGCCACCGGCCGCGCCGGTC
This sequence comes from uncultured Pseudomonadota bacterium, assembly GCA_963825385.1. Classification (GTDB taxonomy): domain Bacteria; phylum Pseudomonadota; class Gammaproteobacteria; order Steroidobacterales; family Steroidobacteraceae; genus 13-2-20CM-66-19. The sequence continues at coordinate 321,036 of CAWGSX010000004.1, forward strand.
CATGCGCGCGATCTGCCACGCAGTGCGCAGCCGACCGCGCCGCCTGCCGGCGCCAGTGCCCAGGAGCGGGAGTACTCGCGTCAGCAGGCTGCGCTCAATGCCCGTCAGGACCAGGAGCGGGAGGCGCTCGCACAGCAGCAGGAGCGCGAGCATGCGACTCTCGGGCATGCCCCGGGCGGTGGCAGCCAGCCGGATCTGGCGACCCTCGAGCGGCAGCACCAGCAGCAGACGCAGCAGCTGCAGGAGCGCCACGCCAGTGAGCAACGCGCCGTACCGCATCCGCCTGCTCATGCGGCTGCGGCCCCACATGAGAATAACCACTGACCGCGCAGACGCCGCGACTGCTAGTGTGATTCCCCCTAAATTTGAAGGAGACATTTAGATGCTTAAGCGATATTTCAGCGCCGCCACCGCCGCTGCCCTGCTGGTCTTCGCGGCGGCCAGCCAGGCCGCCACCTACAGCGACACCGTCGCGCTCTTTAAGAATGCCGGCGAGAGCGCCGGATTCTTCAACAACTGCTACGGGTATGCGGTATTCCCCACCATCGGCAAGGGTGGTCTTGTCGTGGGCGGGGCACACGGACGTGGCCGCGTCTACGTCCACGGCCACTATGTGGGCGACACCTCGATGACGCAGGTGAGCATTGGCTTCCAGGCCGGCGGCCAGGCTTACAGCCAGATTGTGTTCTTTGAGAACAAGGCCGCCTTCGATGACTTCACCCGCGGCAATTTCGAGTTCGGTGCGGACGTGAACGCCGTGGCGATCACCGCCGCAGCCGGCGGTTCGGTCGGGACGACCGGCGCGAGCGCGGATGCGAGCGGTGGCATGAAGGATGCGCGCACGGCCGGGCATTACTACAAGGGCTACGCGGTGTTCACCATCGTCAAGGGTGGCGCCATGTACCAGGCCACCATCGCGGGCCAGAAGTTCAGCTACACGCCACGCTCCTGAGGCAGCATCGCGGGCGGCCCGCCGCCGGGCTGCGCCCGCCCCGCCCCGCCCAAGCCCCCGCCGCAAGCGGGGGCTTTTCTGTGCGATGGGGCGCATGCAATTCTCGGCGGGTTTCTTAGAATAGGCAGATGTTCAGGCGCTTCACTTCAGCGCTGGGGGGAACCCTTTTGGCCTGCGCAGCCGGGGGTCTTCAGGCGGACCCGGCCCAGTTCGATCTCACCGGCCCGACCCTCGAGCTCAAGGTCACGCGCGGGGAGGCGACGCTGCCGCGTCCCGCGTGCCGAGCCTCGCCACGGGCGATCGCCTGTGGCTCAAGAGCGGAGCTGCCTGCGCAGCAGGATCGCACTACCTCATGGTGGCCGCGTTCCTGCGCGGAGCGACCAATCCGCCGCCGGCGGAGTGGTTCATCCGATGCGAGACGTGGGTGGGCAAGTGTGCCCAGCAGGGCCTGACCGTCACCGTGCCGAAGGACGCGCAGCAGGTCCTGGTCTTTCTCGCCCCCGAAACGGGCGGTGATTTCAAGACGCTGGTCAGCGCGGTGCGCGGTCGTCCCGGGGCCTTCGTGCGCGCCTCCCAGGACCTGAATCAGGCGACCCTCGACCGCTCGCGCCTGGAGCCTGTACCTGAATTCGGTGCGGCTCCGAGGCGGATCCGGCGGGCTCGAAAAGGCCGCGCCGCTGCTGGCGCGCAGCCTCGCCATCAAGGTGGACGAGAAGTGCCTCGACAAGATGGCCGACCTGCAGGCGGCCTGCCTGATGGAGGGGCGCGAGACGCTGATCATGAGCGACGGGCACAGCACCTCGATGGTGCGAGGCCCTCACCACCGGGCCGGCGAGCGATCTGGCCATGGCGGCGGCAACACGGCACAGCTGAGATACGGCTATTACGGTCCCTATATCGGCTCGCTGTTCGACATCGCACGGATCTTCGACTCCTTTCATACGGCGCAGTACCAGTACATTCCCGCTCGGCTACCGTCCAGGATCGCAAGCTCGGCGCTGCTGTTAAACACCGCGCCCTCATTCCACGATCCGAAGTCAGTTCTGGTGCTGTCGCTGCCGGCAGTGGATGCCGCGCAGCTGCCGCCGCTGCATCGCGGTCGATCCCAAGGAGGTCTGTGCGTGCGCGCGCAAGATCCGCTCGTGCTGCCGGTGCAGGGTGCACCGCTGGTGTTCTCCACCGACTTTGCGCACGGCATGAACCTGAAGGTGCTCACCAAGAGCGGCCGGACGATGATCCTGCCGGCGCGTGCCGAGGCCGAGCGTGGCGGGTTCGTCGTGGACACCGGACCCCTGAAGAGTCTCACGCTCGCTGACGGGGCCGCGGCGACCCTGCAGGGCCGCTGGGGATTTGACCCCTACCAGGGGCCCGTCTTTCAGCTGGCCGACGCGCGCGATCAGTCCTGGCAGCTCGCGCCCGGGGATGAGTCAGGGCTCGTGGTCGGCCGCCAGGACACCGTGCACGTGCGTGCCCAGGATGCGCATTGCGTCGCGGACCTGACCTTACGCGACGCCGCCGGTCAGCAAACCAAGCTCGAGTGGCACAGTGTCAAGCCGGGCGAGCTCGAGGTGAAAATTCCGCTCCAGAGCGCGGCCGCCGGCGAGTTCTCGCTCCTGGTGAGCGAGTTCGGCAGCGATCATCCCCAGTCCCTGCCGCTGCATGCGTACGCAGAGGCTGCGCACCTCGAGAGCTTCAACCTGCACGCCGGTGACAGCGAGGGGGTGCTCACCGGCAACCGCCTGGATGAGGTCGGCACGCTGACCGTCAACGGCATCGAGTTCCAGCCCGCAGCACTGAAGAGCAGCGACGGGCGCGACGAGCTGTCCATGCAGGCTCAGACAAGCCTGGCGCTGCGTCAGGGGGATACCGCTAAGGGCCACGTGGCCCTCAAAGACGGTCGCGCCTTTGACGTGCGCATCGCGATCGAGGCCCCGCGGCCGAGCGCGCGCATCATCGACAAGACGGCACAGGCACTCGATGACCGCACCGGTGTCGACATCCGTCTCTCCGGCGCGCAGGAGCTGCCGCAGCATGCACAGATCACCTTCTCCCTGCGCGCGCTCACTCCGGCGACGTTCACGCATCAGGAGAAGGTTGAGGTGGAAACCGACGATGGCACCTCGGCGCTGCTGGATGCGAGCAACGGCGGTCTGACCTTTCAGAACGCGCGCATCGCGGTAGCCAGCTTCGATCCGCTGCGGGCCCTGGGCGCCTCCGCCTTCGGGCCGCTGAAATTCCGCATCGTCAATGATGCGGTTGCGGGGGACTGGCATCCGCTTGCCACACTGGTGAGGCTGCCACAGTTGAAAGCACTGGAATGCCCGGACGCCACCGATGCCCCGTGCACGTTAAGTGGCACGAATCTTTTCCTGCTGGAATCGGTATCCGGCGATGCCCAGTTCTCGCAGGCGGTCCAGATACCGGACGGCTTCGCGGGACGTGATATCCAGGTGCCCCATCCGGCGACGGGCCAGATCTACGTGCGGCTGCGGGATGACCCGGGAGTGGTCTCAGTTGCCGTGGTCGATCCCCACCCCGGTCTGAGCGGGGAGGCCGTGCGGGCACAGCGGGAAGATGCCGGCGGCGGCTGAGCCGCCCCCGGATGCTAGAAACCCCAGGTCGCCCAGTAAGGCTTCTCGGCGGGCTCGTCCCAATTCTGGAGTGCGCTTTCGCCCAAGTCGCCGTTCGACGACAGGGCCGGCGCATCGATATCCTCGTACAGATGCGGCGGCAGGGCCGAACCGCGGTTCACGAGGAAGTCCTCGCCTGCCGGGGCAGGAGCGGAAGCGGAGGCGCGTACGCTGGACATGCATCAATCCCTTGCTTCACACGGGACGGTCCCGTTCCAGTCCTATCTTGCGATGACGTCCCGCGTACGATTGTAGGCACGCGCACTGTCGCGCCGTAGGACAACCTGACGGACGGTTAGCACTTAGGCTAAGGTGTCGCCCGAGTTGTTCCCGCAGGCGTTCGAGAATGACGAATTCTTCATGGATCGCCGCAGCGCTGCTGGCTGCCGCGAGCGCAGGCGCAGCGGCAGCGCCGGTCTACGACGTGCTCATCAGTGGCGCGACGGTTGTGGATGGCAGCGGCGGCGCTCCTTATATAGGCGATGTGGCGCTGACAAAGGATCGCATCGTCTACGTGGGCCCCAAGGCCCCCGCAACCGCCCGCGAGCGTGTGGAGGGGCATGGCAAGGCGGTGGCGCCCGGCTTCATCAATATGCTCGCCCACCCCGAGGAGTCCCTCATCGAGGACGGTCGCGCACTGTCGGATCTGCGCCAGGGCGTGACGCTCGAGGTTCTGGGCGAGAACTCCATGGGACCGTTGAGTCCGCAGATGAAGCGTCTCGCGCTCGAGCGCGAAGGCGACATCAAGTACGCCATCGACTGGACGACGCTCGGGGAATACCTGCAGAAGCTTGAGCGCCGGGGCATCGCGCCGAACGTCGCCTCCTACGTCGGCGCAGGAACGGTGCGCACCGCGGTGCTGGGCGAAGCCGACGTGACCCCGAGCGAGGCGCAGCTGCGGCAGATGCGCGCGCTCGTCGATCAGGCGATGGAGGAGGGTGCGGTCGGGGTCACCACCGCGCTCATCTACGCGCCGGACACCTACGCGAAGACACCGGAGCTGGTCGCCCTCGCCCGCGAAGCCGGCCGCTGTGGCGGAATCTACAGCGCCCATATGCGCAGCGAAGGTGACCGGCTGCTGGAAGCCGTGCAGGAGACGATCGACATTGCCCGCGACTCCGGCGCGCCCGCGGAGATCTATCACCTGAAGGCGGCCGGGGAGCGCAACTGGGGCAAGCTCGATGCGCTGGTGCGCGCGGTCGAGACGGCGCGCAGTCAGGGCGTGCGCATCACCGCGGACATGTACGTCTACACCGCCGGGGCCACCGGCTTTGATGCGGCAATGCCCCCGTGGGTGCAGGACGGTGGACTGGAGGCCTGGATTGCCCGCCTCAAAGACCCGGCCATCCGCGCGCGCGTCATCGGTGAGATGCGCGACCCGCACCCGGGCTGGGAAAACCTCTTCGGCGCCGCAGGTCCACAAGGCACGCTGCTTCTGGCCTTCAAGAATCCGGCGCTCAAGCCCCTCACGGGCAAGACGCTGGCGCAAGTGGCCGCACAGCGCGGCACCAGTCCGGAAGACACGGTCATCGACCTGGTGATCGAGGACGGCACCCGCGTCGGAGTAGCGTACTTCCTGATGTCGGAGCCCAACGTCGAGCGCGAGGTGGCGCTGCCGTGGGTCAGTTTCGATTCGGATGCCGATGCGCCCGCCCCCGAGGGCGTGTTCCTCAAATCGAGCCGCCATCCGCGCACCTACGGCAACTTCGTGCGCGTGCTGGCGCATTATGTGCGCGAGCAGCACGTGATCAGCCTGCCCGAGGCGATACGCAAGCTCAGCGCGTTCCCCGCCCAGACGCTGGCATTGTCCGGGCGCGGACAGCTCAAGAGCGGCTACTTCGCCGACGTAGTGCTCTTTGATCCTGCCACCGTGCAGGACCACGCCACCTACGAGCATCCGCATCAGCTGGCGACGGGTGTGAGCGATGTGTGGGTGAACGGCGTGCGCGCACTGCGCAACAGCGAAGCCACCGGCGCCGCCAGCGGCCGGGCACTCCACGGCCGCGCCTGGAAAGGCGGCGGAGGCAGCTGCCGCAAGAGCGCGGCAGACTGGCAGTGGAGCCGCTGAGTCAGGCGGCGGCGCAGCGCGAGTCGCCTGGCCGCTGGTACGTGCTTGCGGTGCTCACGGGTGTCTACGCCCTCAACATCGCCGACCGCTTCTCGATCAGCACGCTGATCGAGCCCATCCGGCAGGAGCTGGGACTCACTGACAGCGGTGTGGCGGCGCTCACCGGCGTGGCGCTCGGCGGTTTCTACGTGGTGCTCGGCATCCCGCTGGCCGCCTATGCCGACCGCGCCAACCGCCGCAATCTCATCGCCGCAGCGCTCGGGCTGTGGTCGGCGATGACCGCGGCATGCGCCCTGGTGCGCAGTCCGCTGCAGCTGTTTCTGGCGCGGCTCGGGGTTGGTGTGGGCGAGGCCGGCGGTACCCCGCCCTCGACTTCGCTGCTCGCCGACCGCTTCGCGCCTGCCGCGCGGCCCTTCGCGCTCACGGTCTACGCGCTGGGAGCCTGCCTGGGTGCGTGGCTTGGCGCCTCCGTCGCCGGCACCGTCGCCGGTCAGCACGGCTGGCGTGCGGCGTTCTACGCCCTCGGCGTGCCCGGGGTCGCGCTGGCGTTTCTGGTGGCGCGTACCGTACGCGAGCCCGCGCGCGGCGCGCTCGATACCTGTGCGCGGGTGACGCCGAGCCCGTTCCTCGTCACGGTCCGCTACCTGCTCACGCAGCGCTCGGCGCTGCATCTGATCGTGGGGGGCTCGGTGGCGACGCTGTGGAGCTGGGGCCTGATGTGGTGGACTCCGGCGTTCCTGCAGCGCTCGCACCACCTGAGCGTCGCGCAGGCCGGCAATCTTCTCGGCACCATGCACCTCATCGCCGGAACCGCGAGCACCTGTCTGGCCGGCGTGCTCGTGGCACTGCCGGCGGCCCGAGATCCGCGCTTCGTGGCGCGCCTGCTGGCTGTGGTCGTCGCACTCACCACGGTGCCCTCGCTTCTGGCGTACGGCGTGCATTCGCTCAGCGCCGCCACGGCGCTGCTGTGGCTGTTCGTGCCGGGCGTGTATTTCTACATCGGCCCGATTCTCGGCCTGCTGCAGAATGTGGTGCCGGCCAATATGCGTGCCACGGCCTGCGCGCTGCTGCTCTTTCTGGCCAACGTCGGCAACCTGATCGTCGCGCCGCAGGTGATCGGCTGGCTGAGCGATCTCTTGCGCGGCTGGCACGGTCTGGGCGAGGAGTCCCTGCGCGGCGCGCTGCTCGTCCTTGCCCCAACCGGTTTCTGGGGCGCGTGGCACCTGTGGCGCGCCGGACGCACCATCCGCGCCGACGAGGCCCGCGCTACCTGAAGGATCCCCGGACTCGCCGCTTGCGCCGTGACGAGTCCCGCTCACGCCGGCCCGCCGACCAGTGGCGGCGGATTGCCCCTAGACTCGGCCCTCATGGCCTTTCCGGAGTCCCTGCTGCCTTACCGTGCGCTGCACGGCTCGCGCCTGCGTCCGCTGCACACGCGCACCGAGCCGGAGGAGCCCTTAGTCACCGGCGAGGTCAGCGCACCGGTGTGGCCGCTCATCTTCGGGGTGGGCGGAATCTGCTGGCTCATTGTCACGGGCACCGCACTTCTGTGGATGCTGCCCTCGAGCGGCACGCGCAGCGGCGACACCACCTTCGTTTCGACCACCGCGCGGGCGCTGCAGCATCTGCTCGTGTTCCTCATTGCCACCGGCGGCTACCGCGCGGCGCTCGCCTGGGGCTGGCCGCGCCGGCGCTGGGCGCAGGCGCGCGTAGTGCTCGCCAACACGCTGGTTGCGCTGGCGGTCGTCAGCTGCGCCCCATCCGCACTGGCGATCACCGCCGCACTGATCGATGGGGATACCTCGGAATGGCATGCCCTGGTGCACGAGTCCTGGCACGCGCCGAGCTGGGAACACTGGACCATGCCGCTGCGCTTCTTCCTGCCGCCCTACATCCTCGGTCTGTGTGCCACCGCGCTCGTGCTGGTATCGCGGCGCCATCACGCCGAGGCACTACGCGCCGCGCAGCTCTCCAGCGAGTGGTCGGACGCGCGCATGGCCATGCTCTCCGCGCAGCTGCAACCGCACTTCCTCTTCAACGCGCTGCACGCCATCAGCGTGCTGATCGATGAGAATCCGCGCCAGGCGGGCGCAGTGTTGGCGCGGCTCGGGGATTTCCTGCGCCACGCCCTGGAGAGCAGCCACTGGCCCTGGGTCGATGTGGCCACCGAGCTTGCGGGCCTGGAAGCCTACCTCGCCGTGCAGCAGGCCCGCTTCGGGGACGGCCTGCACATCCTCATCGATGCCGCACCCGAGACGCTCAACGCCTCGCTGCCGGCGCTGCTGCTGCAGCCGCTGGCCGAGAATGCCATCGTGCATGGCCGCGATGACAGCGGCGCCACGCTGCGCGTTGCGGTCGCGATCTCGGCGGTCGGTGAGCGGCTGTGCGTCGCCGTCAGCAACAGCAGCCCGCATCTTAAGTGCGACCTGTCTGCGGCCGACTACGGGCATGGACTTGCGAACGTCGAGCTGCGCCTGCGCGCCGCCTACGGCAACGATGCGCATCTGCTGGTGGGACCCGACCCGCGCGGCGGTACCACGGCGTTCCTGAACCTGCCGCTGCGGGACTTTATCTCCACGGGCGCGCGGCGGCGACGCGCCTCATGAGCACCACCATCGACACGGTGGTGGTGGATGATGAGCCGCTCGCGCTGAAGCGCGTACTGCGCCTGCTGCGCAGCGACCCGGACATCCACCTCATGGGCAGCTTCAGCTCGGCACTCGCAGCGGCCGAGCACGCGCGCAGCAATCCCCCGCAGCTCATGCTGCTCGATATCCGCATGCCGGAGCTGGACGGGTTCGAGCTCCTCGCCACGCTCGCCGAGAACGGCATCCAGCCCTATGTCATCTTTGTGACCGCCTATTCGGACCGTTCGATGGACGCCTTCGGCATCGGCGCCATCGACTACCTGCTCAAGCCCTTCGACGACGAGCGCTTCGCGCGCGCGGTGGCCCGCGCCAAGTCCCTCATCCGCTCCGGGCCCGCCCACGCAGCGGCGGCACCGCCGCGGGCGGCGCTCGCCGCCGGCCGCACGCGCCTCTTGCTGTCCGAGCGCGGCAAGGTGGTGGTGCTCGCCATGCGTGACATCGAGTTCGTGCAGGCGGCCGCCAAGCACGTGAAGATCTACGCGGGCGGCCGCTGCTTCTCCTTCCGCCAGCCCCTCGGCCAGCTCGAGGAGCGGCTCGATCCCTCAAGCTTCGTGCGCGTGCACCGCTCGACCCTCGTGAACGTCGAGCACATCGCCGAGATGCACCCGCTGTTTCACGGGGACTACGAGCTGGTGTTAAGGCGCGGGACGCGTCTTACGCTCAGCCGCCGCTATCGCGACCGGCTCGCGCCGTTCCTCCTGGAGTGAGCTGCCGGACAGGCGCAGCGCGACCGTGCGCGAGCGCACGCGCCCGAGGCGCATGTGGCCGCGCCAGTGCGGGGCGCGCCAGTAGACGCTGTCCTCGCGACGTACCAGATGCCCGCGCACGTGATGCAGGCGCGGGCCGCGCCGCGTGCCGGGCCCTTCCGCGTGCTGCCACGGCGCGGGCGCCGTGAACACCGGTGCCGAGATCTCCAGATGCTCGAGCAGGGGCGGCCGGCCGGCGCGCGTGCGCTTGGCATTGAGCCGGGCAAGGCTGACCGGGCGGCGCTGCAGGTCATCGCGCACGGCGAGCAGCAGGCACAGCGCGAACAGCAGCGGTACATCGAAGGCAACGGCAGCCAGCGAGCGCGTGATGACCTGGCGGCGCGTGCCCTCATCGCGCGCCGCGTGCAGGTAATAGCGCCGCCACGGCTCATCGAGGCGGAAGCGCGCGCAGCGCAGGAGCGCGTCGATGGCCTTGGAGGCCGGATCGCCGACCGAGACCGCGGCTCCGTCCAGCAGCGCCATGGCGGGCGCTGCCGATCCGCCCCCGTCGAGGTCGAGCAGGGTCTGCACCGGCGCGAGCACCGGCTCACGGGGCACCGCGCTATCCAGCCAGAACGTGCGCAGCTGTCCGGAGCGGCAGGAGGGTTCGGCCCGCAGCAGCATGCCGGCGCGCAGCGCGGCGCCTGGAGATAACCCGGGGGCGCCCGGCCCCAGACAGCGCGCGAGCTCGATCTGGCGTGCGGTCTCGTCCCACTCGATCCACAGCGCCTCGGCGGGGAAGTGCACCAGGTCCAGGCAGCCGCCGAGCTCGTCGCCATCGGAATAGGCGAGCGCGATGCAGGTGCGTACCAGCTCATCGGACAGCACGTAGCGCAGCGGACAGCGGCGTAGCGTGGCGGCGAAGTCGCTCGTGCCGGGCAGTGACCAGCGGGTGCCGTCGTGCTGCTCGACCACGCAGGGCGCGGTGCTCTGTGCCACGTGATCCAGAAGCCGCACGCCACCTCCAGGAAAAGCTCTCTTCGCGGCAAGAAGCGTAGGAGCGCGCGTGCGCGGCCGGCAATCACCTGGGCACGAGCGGCGCGCGCGGTGACCTCAAGCGGCCGGTTCAGCTGACTGGGAGGCCCGCGACCGCGCGCAGCACTGCGCCGCGCGTAGCGTTGCATCGCGGACACGCGCGCAGCAGGGGACACCTTCACACGCGCTCTGTGCGTGCCGCCGCGCCGCTCGTGCCGCGGCCCGCTCCGCCTGCGCCTGTTGGGTTGCGGATACGCACCGCGGCTCGCTACGTTTTTTCACATGCGCGGCGCGCCGGCCCGCGAACAACATCGCACAACTTCAGGGAGAACGAGCCAATGAGAACCAACCGCCCGTGGTGGGCTGCGCCATGGCGCGCCGCATCGCGCGCCTGCGCCGTGCTGTCTGCTGCTGCCTGTGTCCTCGGCGCGCCGCTTGCCGTGGCGCAAACGGCGGCCAGCGCCGAACAGGAGGCGCCGGTACCGGTCGAAGAGGTCGTGGTCACCGGCTCGCGCATCGTGGCGCCGAACATGGTGAGCACGAGCCCGATCGCAGTGGTCACCAAGCAGGAGCTGCAGCTGCAGGGCACGACCGACGTCGTCAACCTGTTGAACAACATCCCGCAGAATTTCCAGAACGGTGTCTCGGACCTGTCCAACACCAGTAATCCCCTCACCGGTCCCGGCGGTATCACCACCGCGGATCTGCGCGGTCTGGGCCCGCAGCGCACCCTGGTGCTCGTGGACGGGCGCCGCCTGGGTATCGGTGATGCCAATACTGCCAACACCAATCCGGCACCGGACCTGGATCAGATCCCCGCCCAGCTCATCGAGCGCATCGACATCGTTACCGGGGGTGAGTCCGCGGTGTACGGCTCGGACGCGATTGCCGGTGTGGTCAACTTCGTCATGAAGCACAACTTCGAGGGCGTGCAGGTCGATTATCAGTACGGCTTCGACCAGCACACCAACAAGCAAGACTGGATGGACCCGCTACTGACTGCGCAGGGCTTTAACGTGCCGTCCAAGAACGTCACCGACGGCAGCAACAAGAGCCTGTCGGTTGTTCTCGGCACGAACTTTGCCGATGAGCGGGGCAACATCACCGCGTTTCTGAACTACCACGACCAGGCGCCCGTGAGCCAGGCCTCGCGCGACTGGGGCGCATGCCGCCTGCTGACGAACAACAACCTGCCGGTGTGCAACGGCTCACCGAACTCGAATCTGTACGTCACCGCGGACGGCAATGCGTACACCGTGGTCGGCAATCAGCTCCTGCCCTGGCCGCAGGCGGGCTCATCGCCGCCGGCGATCTTCAATTCCAGCCCGTATCAGTACCTGTCGCGCGAGGACAAGCGTTATTCGGCGGGCTACTTCGCGCACTTCGACCTCAATCCGCACGCCAAGATCTATTCCGATTTCAACTTCATGAACGACCGCACGACGGTTAACGTGGGTCCGTCCGGCGTCTTCGACGGCGGCAATCCGCAGCCCGGCGCCAACGGCGGCTTCAACATCAACTGCGACAACCCCTTGCTGAGCGCGCAGGAGGTTTCGGTGCTGTGCTCACCCGCTAACGTGACGCCGGGCACCAACCTCTCCAATGTCGCCATCGGCCGCCGCAACATCGAGGGGGGGCCGCGCAGCGGCTATTTCGAACATCAGAACTACCGCGCGGTGCTCGGTGTGCGCGGGGACATCGATCCGGTGTGGCGCTACGACGTCTACGGCAGCTACTACTACACCTCGCTGTACAACTCGAACTCGGGGTACGTGAACTACCTGAACGCCGCCGAGGCCCTCAACGTCGTTGATGTAAACGGGGTGCCCACCTGCTCGGCCACGGTGCAGGGATTTGCGGCGGGCTGCGTACCCTGGAACGTGTGGAAGCAGGGCGGTGTCACGCCGCAGCAGCTGGACTTCCTGGAGACCATCGGTACCGCTTACGGCACGGTGGAGGAGCGAATTGCCTCTGGCAACGTCGTGGGCTCGCTCGGCCGCTACGGCCTGCAGCTGCCGACGGCTAACGAGGGCGTCTCGCTCTCCCTGGGCGCGGAGTACCGCTCGGATGCCCTGGTGTGGACCCCCGATGCGGTCTCGGCGGCCGGGGACCTCGGTGGCGGCTCGGGCGCTGCGGTGGCGGTCAACAACTCCATCAACGTGAAGGAGGTGTACACCGAGCTGCGCGTCCCCCTGGTGCAGCATTACACCGGCGCGGACGACCTGTCATTGAGCGGGGCCTACCGACATTCCGACTACAGCACGGCAGGCGGGGTGAGCACCTTCAATTTCGGGCTGCAGTGGGCGCCGATTCCGGGGTACCGGCTGCGCGCCTCCTTCGCGCGGGCCATCCGCGCCCCGAACATCATCGAGCTGTACTCGCCCGCTGCGGTCACCAACTCCCCGACCCTGACCGCCGACCCCTGCGCCGGCGCGACGCCGACCGCGACGCTGGCGCAGTGCATGCACAGCGGCGTTACGGCGGCGGAGTACGGGCATATCCAGCAGTGCCCGGCAGGTCAGTGCGGCGCGCTCCTGGGGGGTAACCCGGACCTGCAGCCCGAGCAGGCTGATACCACCTCTTTCGGCATCACTTTCCAGCCGCCGCAGCTGCCGGGCTTCTCGGCGAGCCTTGACTACTACCGCATCGATCTCAAGAACGAGGTGAACACCGCTCCCGCGCCGACTTACGTGAACAACTGCCTGACTACCGGGCAGCCGGTGTACTGCGACGCGATCGTGCGTACCCCGACCGGGGCGCTGTTTGGTGCCACCATCGCCGGCGGCGGCTATGTCATCGGTACCAATCAGAACATCGCCGGCGCGCTGGTCTCCGGCATCGATGTGGTGTCGAACTACCGCCTGCCGCTCGAGGGCCGCAAGGGCACCTGGGAGTTCACGCTGAACGGCACCTACCTCAAGCAGTCGACCACCACCTCATTCCCGGGGGCGACGACTTTCGACTGTGCCGGGCTTTATGGCACTACCTGCCAGACCGTGAACCCGCGCTGGCGCCACACCCTGCGCGCCTCGTGGGTGAGCCCCTGGGGCTGGCTCGCCTCGCTCCAGTGGCGCTACATCGGCTCGGTCGGCCTGGACTCGAATCAACCCAACCCGGCGCTCACCAGCGGGACCTACGACATCTTCGATGCACACATGCCCTCGGTCAGCTATCTGGATCTGGCCGGGATCTGGGAGGTCAGCCACTGGCTGACGCTGCGTGCGGGCGTCAATAACCTGCTGGACAAGGATCCGCCCATCGTCAGCAACGACGTGACGGGCACTGGACAGCCGAACACTTTCCCGACCTACGACCTGCTCGGTCGCGTGTTCTTCGCCAACTTCACCGTCAAGTTCTGAAGCAGCCGGGCCGGTGAAGACGACCCCGGGGCGGTCCGCAACCTCTGCGCGGACCGCCCCGGCTTTTCATGCCCGTGGATTACTGGACCGTCGTGCTGCCCAGCGCCGACATGGCGCTTTCGACGCCCGCGGTGTTGTAGGCCGTGGCACCGAAGTACCAGGTCCCCGCAGCAAGCCCGCCCACGGTGTACGAGGTCTCGCTGGTGCTCGCCACGGTGATCTCGTGGTTGAGCGAGGCCTCGGAGCTGCCGTAGTAGATGCGTATGCCGGCGAGGTTGGTCAGTGCCGTGCCGTTGGTGTTCTTGGTCGGGTCCGACCAGGTGAGCGTCGCCGAGCCGGTGCCGGAGGACGGCGCCGTCACCTGGATGGTGAACGGTGCCAGGCTGCTCGAGGCTGTGCCGTCGCTCGCACTCACGGTGATATTGGCGTACGAGCCCTCCTGCGCCGTGGTCGGCGTCCCCGACAGAAGCCCCGTGGCGATGCTGAAGGTGGCCCAGCTGGGTTTATTCGTGACCGAATAGGAAATGGTCTTGCCGGCCGGATCGCTCGCCTTGGGCTGGAAGCTGTAGGCGGAGCCTGCAGTCACTTTGGTGGACGGGGTGCCGCTGATGGTGACCGCGCTGCTCGGGGTACCGCTGCCGGAAGACACGGTGATGCTGAACCAAAGCACGGAGGAGTAGCTCGTCTCGTAGAACGCCGAGATGCCGATGTTGCTGTACTTGCCGACGCTGCCGGAGCTTGGCGTGCCGGTGAGTGCGCCGGTCGCGGAGTTGAAGGTCGCCCAGGACGGCTTGCCGGTGATCGTGAAGCTCACCTTGTGACCGGCCGAATCCGTCGCGGTGGGTGTGAAACTGTAGGCGCTGCCGGCGCTGATGGTGCTCGGCGGCTTGCCGGCGATGGTGATGGTGTCGGCTGCGGCCGGCTGCGCCAGGAGCGCCGCCGCAGCGGCGAGGGCGGAGATGACAATCAGATTACGAGTGACGCGCCGAGGCCGGGCGCGCATGAGAATGCTGCTTAGCTTCACGTGGTTTCCCCTTCACGATCGAGGTATCGCCGAAGGGACACAGCCACGGCGCTCAGCGCGCCGCAGATCTTCGGGCGGGTGGTCCGCACCCCAATGCGGGCTCACCAGCCTTAAGCTGCCTCCGTGCCTCTTCGCGCACGGAGCAGCGCGATCCTGCGTCCCGTCGTGCGACGGGTTTGCTCTTCCTTGCAGTGGACGCACTGCTGTGCAGTGCTCAGCATCGGCGCCGTCCTGCGATTCGGGGCGCAGTTAAACGCGCACGCGCGCGCATCGCAAATGTCTCGACATTGCGACGTGCGAAAATGGCTACAGGGAAAGCGCGCCGTGGCAGAGCTGCTGCGCGCGCGCAGCACCGAAATTATTTCAGCAGCTAGCGCGGATACAGGCCGTGCACGCGGCCATAGAGGCGGGTGAGCCCGAAGATGGCATCGATCATGGGCGTTGCGACCCCGATGCGTGCGCCGATCTCGCGCACCGCGCCGACCAGCGCATCAAGCTCGAGCGGACGTCCGGCCTCGACGTCCTGGAGCATGGAAGTCTTTACCGCGCCAAGGCGCCGCGTCACCGCCTGCCGGTCCTGCGGGGATTCCAGTACCGCGCAACCGATGCGTGCGCCGATCCGCGCCGCCTCGCGCATGGCCGCGGCGCTGAATTCACTGACGAGCTCGTCATCGAGGATCCGGTCCATCGTCGCCCCGGTGAGCGCCGAGAACGGGTTCATCGTCATGTTGCCCCAGAGCTTGTACCAGATGTCGTAGCGGATCCGCGGCGAGCAGGTCACTTCGAACCCCGCCTGGCCGAGGAGCTGCGCCACGGTGCGCACGCGCGCGGATTCCCCACCCGCGGCCTCACCGAGGATGAGGCCGCGCCCGCGCACGTGCACGGCAACACCCGGCGCGCGCACGCCGACGCTTGCGTGCACGACACAGCCGATGACCTGCTCGTAGGGCAGGCTTGCGGCGATGCCACCGCCGGGGTCGATGCTCTCAAGCGGCGCATTGCCGAGTGCCGCGATCCCGCTGCCGAACCACCAGGGGACGCCGTTCATAGCCGGCAGCAGCCAGGTCTTCGGGCCGATGAGCGGCTTGAGCGTCGGGGCGAGCGCCGGCAGCGCCGGGCCCTTCACCGCGAGGATCACCAGGTCCTGGGGACCGAGCTCGTCCGGGTCGTCGCTGGCGAGCGCGGCGGGGGCGCGCACTTGCGCGCCGGCCTCCTCGAGGCGCCAGCCGTGATCGCGCAGCGCCGTGAGGGTCGCGCCGCGGGCGAGGGCGGAAACCGCCACCTCGCCGGCGGCGGCGAGGCGCGTACCGAGAAAGCCGCCGATCGCGCCGGCGCCCACCACGCATGCTCGGAACATGGCTGCTTGCGAAAGCGGTCTGTGCGGGCGGGCGGGCGGGCGCTAGCCCATGTGCAGGCCGCCGTTCAGGGAGAAGTCCGCGCCGGTGGCGAAGGCGGACTCCTCGCTCACCAGCCAGGCGACGATCGAGGCAATCTCCTCCGGCTCGCCCAGACGCTTGACCGGAATGGCCGCTACGATCTTCTCCAGCCGCTCGGGCTTCACCGCGCGCACCATGTCGGTGCCGATGTAGCCGGGCGAGACCGTGTTCACCGTGACGCCGCGCGCGGCCACCTCCTGCGCCAGTGCCATGGTGAAGCCGTGGATACCGGCCTTGGCGGTGGAGTAGTTGGTCTGGCCGAACTGGCCGCGCTGGCCGTTGACCGAGGAGATGTTGACGATGCGGCCCCAGCCGCGCTCGAGCATGCCATCGATCACCTGCTTGGTGACGTGGAACAGCGAGTTGAGGTTGGTGTCGATGACCGCGCGCCAGGCCTCGTTGGTCATCTTCTGGAATACGCCGTCGCGGGTGATGCCGGCGTTGTTGACCAGGATGTCAACCGGGCCCACCTCGGCGCGCACGATCTCGAAGGCCCGCTGGGTCGAGTCCCACTCCGCGACGTTGCCCTCGGAGGCGTGCACCGCGAAACCGGCGTCGCGCATCTCCTTCAGCCAGCGCTCCTTGCGCGGCGAGCCCGGGCCACAGCCGGCAACCACGGTGTGCCCCGCCGAGCTCAGGCGCCGGCAAATGGCGGTGCCGATGCCACCCATGCCGCCGGTGACGTACGCGATGCGCTTCGAACCCATGGCCTGTCCCCCGTCTCGCAGGCTGCTGAATCGGGGACAATTACTACGCCTATTCGGCGCAGCCGTCTATTGCGGGACGTTCGCGGGACGCGGCCGGGCTCTAGCCGTGCACGTAGCTGCCCGGTGCGTCCTCGGCCGGGACCTGGCCGTCGACCCGGACGGTGCGGGCCGGAACCTGCGCCTGGGAAGAGTGCGCGCGAAGCCACTGTGCCCAGGTCGGCCACCACGAGCCCTCGTGCAGCGCCGCGCGCTTCAGGTACTCCTCGGCGCTCACCTGCTCGGTGGTGTTGCTCAGGGCAAGCACGCGGTGACGCCGCTTCGGGTGCACGGGGCCGCAGACGATGCCGGCGTTGTGGCCGCCGCTGGTCAGGAGGAAGGTGTAGTCGGGGCTGCGGGTGAGCGCACGCACCTTGTACACCGAGCGCCAGGGTGCGACGTGGTCGGTCTCGGTGCCGACGGCGAACAGCGGCACCGTGATGCGCGTGAGCTCGACCGGCTGGCCGCCGACGCTGAAGCTGCCGGCGGCCAGCTCGTTTTTCAGGTACAGCCGCTCGAGGTACTCGCTGTGCATGCGGTAGGGCATGCGCGTGCCGTCGGCGTTCCAGGCCATCAGGTCATTCAGCTGCGGTCGCTCGCCGCGCACGTACTGCTCGACCGCAGGCGCCCACAGCAGGTCGCGCGAGCGCAGCAGCGCGAAGGCGCTGCCCATGCGCTCGCTTTCGAGCACGCCGGCCTTGCTCATCATCGCCTCGAGCATGGCGATCTGGCTCGGCGTGATGAATACCGACAGCTCGCCCGGCTCGCTGAAGTCGGTCTGCGCGGCGAACAGGCTCACCGAGGCGAGCGGAGAGTCACCGGCGGCTCCGAGCAGCGCAGCGCCAATGGCGAGCAGCGTGCCGCCGATGCAGTAACCGACGGCATGGATCTTCTGCTGCGGCACCAGACGCTGTACCTGCGCGAGCGCCTCGAGCAGGCCCAGGCGCACGTAGTCATCCATGGTGAGCTCGCGGTCGCCCGCATCCGGGTTCTTCCAGGAGATCATGAACACCGTGTGACCCTGCTCGACCAGGTAGCGCACCAGGGAGTTGCGGGGCGAGAGGTCGAGGATGTAGTACTTCATGATCCAGGCCGGCGTGATCAGCACCGGCTCGGCATACACGTTCGGCGTCTGCGGCGAGTACTGCAGCAGCTCGATCAGGCGGTTGCGGTAGACCACCTTGCCGGGCGTCACCGCGACGTCCTTGCCGACGGCGAAGGCTTCCGTGCCCGGGGGGCGGCCGCCCTCGACGGCGCGCCGCGCATCGTCCAGCCAGTTCTTGAAGCCGCGGATCAGGTTGCGGCCCGACTCCGCGGCGGTGCGCTCGAGGAGCTCCGGATTGGTGTGCAGGAAGTTGGCCGGGGAGGCCGCCTCGAGCAGCATGCGGCCGGCGAAGTTGGCGCGCGCGAGCGCGGGTTTCTGCGCAGCGGGGGGTGGGGTGAGCGCCTGCTGCCACCAGCCCGCCCAGTTGGCGTAGGCGCGCGCGTAGGCGTTGAAGGGCCACACATTCCAGGCCGCACCGCCAAAGCCCAGGTTCTCGTGGCCGGGGGCGAGCGGGGCGCCGCTGGCCGCCTGGGTCATGAACTGCCAGCTGTCGAGGAGCTTCTCGTAGGCGCTGTGCGCAAGTTCCGCCTGGCGGTCCGGATGGCTGGCGACGCTCAGGTACCACTCCCACCAGGCACTGGCGTAGTCCTCCGGTGCCAGTCCGCCGGAGAAGGCGGCGAGCTGGGCGCGCAGCGCGCGCTTGGCCTCTGCCTCAGCCGGTCCTGGTGGCTCGTTGTGCGCTTCCACGGCGGTCTCCCCCAAATAAAAAGACACCCGGAGGCCGTGTGGCCCCCGGGTGCCTATGTTACTGACTCAAGCGGCTCAGGCGGCCTTGCGGGCCGGCACAGCCTTGGCAGCCATCTCGGTGCCGAACTGGTTGATCTTGGTCTGGATCTCGGTCGTGACGGTGGCAAACTCCTCGGCACGGGCGCGCAGCTTGTCCACGAACTGCGTGGTGAGCTCGGTCTGCTTCTGCACCAGCTCGCTGGCGGTCCCGGCGGCGAAGGCGGCATTCATGCGCGCGAGACCCGACTCCAGCATGTCACCGGCGACGGCGTACTGCAGGCGCGCGAGACGCTCGAGGGTCTTGAAGCCATCCTGGTGAGCCTTGAGCATCGGGGCGAAGGCTTCGCGGGTGGCGCTGAGAATCTTGTTGGCGTCGAAGGTCTGGTCGGTCATGGTCGTCTCCTCAAACACGGGTTTAGCTATCGCTGTTCGAGGAGTATTTTACTCAATTTTGTATGCAGTGCAAGAGAAATTACTGCGCAGAAATACCTAGGCCTAAGTTGCTGAATTACATAAATAAAACAAATATAACCTGACAGGAATATTTTGCGACGCATCAGAACTACATGCGTAAGCCCGCGTCGATCTCCAGGCACCGCCCGGTGAACAGCTCGCTCTCGAAGATGAACTCCACCGCCTGCGCGATCTCCTCCGGTTCGCCCAGGCGTCCGAGCGGAATCGGCGCGGTCATCTTCGCCAGCGCCTCGGGTTTCATCGCCGCCACCATCGGGGTGCGGATGAAGCCGGGCGCGACCGCGCCGACACGGATGCCGTAACGCGCGAGCTCCTTCGCCCACACCACGGTCATTGCCGCGACACCGGCCTTGGCGGCGGTGTAGTTGGTCTGGCCGATATTGCCGGCGCGCGAGATGCTCGAGATGTTCACGATCACGCCGCCGTGGCCGAGCTCGATCATGTGCTGCGCGGCCTCGCGGGCGCACAGGAACACACCGGTCAGGTTGACGTCGATGACCGCCTGCCACTGCGCGAGGGTCATCTTGCCGACCACCTGGCCGTCCTTGACCTTGATGAGCAGCGCATCGCGCAGCACGCCGGCGTTGTTGATCAGGCCGTCGAAACGGCCGAACTCGCGCACCACCTGGGCGAAAGTGCTGACGACGCTGTCCTCGCTGGCGACGTTGGCGACATAGGTGCGTGCGCTCACGTCTTCCTCGGAGCACAGCCGCTGCGTCTCGGCGAGGTCCTCGGCGTTGGTGTCGAGGAGGGCGACGTGGGCGCCGGCGCGCGCGAAGTGCAGGGCGAGCGCGCGGCCGATGCCGCGTCCTGCGCCGGTGATCACGAGGGTCTTGTCACGAACATCCACGGTCAGTTTGCTCCCTGGGCTTGCGCCTGCATGGCGACCCGCGCAGGGCGGCCCGACAAGCTGCGGCGGATCTGGTGTGGCTCAGCGTCGCTTGCCGCTGTCGCTCTTGGGTTTCTCGTCGGTGCCGGGCGGCTGCGTCTTGGGGCTGAACGTGGAGAGCATGGAGGCCTGCATCTTGGCCCACATCTCCATGTTCTGGCGCGCCATCTCGGCGAGCGGGGCCATGGGCGTCTCGAGCGCCTTGGCCATCTCCGCCTGCATGAGGTTCTGCTGGCGCAGCAGGCCGCCGATGCTCTGCTCGAGGTACGAGGTGAGCATCTGCTGAATCGGATTGCCGTAGAAGCGGATGATCCCCTCGAGCAGCGGCGTGCTCAGCACCGGGGTCCCGAACTGCTCCTGGGCGGCAATGATCTGCAGGAGGATGCTGCGCGTGAGGTCCTCGCCGCTCTTGTCATCGATCACCTTGATGCGCTCACCGCGTGCGATGAGCTTGCGCAGGTCATCGAGCGTCACGTGCCGGCTGTCCTGCGCGTCGTAGAGGCGCCGGTTGGCGTATTTGCGTATGAGGCGTTCTTCGGCCATGGTGACGTATCGGCATCCGCGCGCTGCCTGTGCACCGCCTGACAGTGCGGCGGCAACGCCACGGCTTTGATGTTAGCTCCACTGTATGCAGCGCACAATGATGGCGTTCACAACGGTCGCAACCCCGGCGGTTGCGCGAAAAGCCTTAATTTTCCGAATCTCATCTACTCCATTCGGATGAGGCAGGCATTCTCAGAACCCTGAATTTTTGCAGCGCACCCATTTATGGAAAACCCCTTCGCCAGCGCCTTTCGTCCCGAGCAGCTCTACGCCGCCTCCGCCGAGCGCTTCTTCGAGCTGCTGAAATCCTTCAGCCCCGCGGCGGCACCGGGGGCCGGAGCGCCCCCTGATTTCGCAGCACTCGCCGGCCCGCTGGCGGCACAGTTCGAGCAGTGGCTGAAGCTCTCCCAGAGCGCCGGGCCCTGGTTCACCGCAACCCCGAATGCGGCGCCGGGCATGCCCCCCGGCGCACCGTTCGGGGTGGGTCCGCTGCCGCTCGGGCCGGGCGCGGTACCGCATGCGGAGGCGCAGCGCGGCTTCGAGATCCTGATGCGCCTGTCGCAGCTGCAGGCGCAGCTCGGCGCGCACTGGGCCGAGATCGCCCGCAGTGCGGCCCAGCGCTTCGTCGCGCGTGCCGGGAGCGCCCGCCCGCCGGCCTCGGCGGAGGACACCCTGCGGCTCTACCAGCTGTGGGTGCAGTGCGCCGAGGAGGCGTACGCGGGCCGGGCGCGCAGCGCCGAGTTCGCGCAGCTGCAGAGCGAGCTGGCGAATGTCTCGGCCGCTCTCTTGGTCGAGCAGCGGCGCCAGGCCGAGAGCCTGGTGCGCGCCTTCGGGCTCCCGACCCGCACCGAGGTCGACGCACTCTACGCCCACGTCAAAGACCTGAGCCGCCGCCTGGGCGAGCTCGAAGGCCCGGCACCCAAGCCGCGCCCGAAGCGCCCTAAGGCTGCCACCTCGCGCCGTGCGCGCTCCAAGGGTCGGCGCGCTTGAGCGGCCCCGCGGGGGCACACTTGCCTGAGCTGGCACTGCGCATGGGCGCAACGTTGGCGCGGCTCGCGTGCCTCGGCCGCGTCGAGGTCGGCACCACGCCGCGCCGCCCGCTGTGGCAGCTCGGTAAGACGACTCTGTACGAGTACCTGCCGCTGCCGGGCATCCCGAGCGCACGCGCCGCGCCGGTGCTTGTGTGTTTTGCGCTGGTCAACCGACCGTACGTGCTCGATCTGCAGCCGGACCGCTCGCTCATCCGCCGCCTGCTCGAGGCCGGTCTTGCGGTTTATCTGATCGACTGGGGTTCACCCGATGAGGCCGACCGGCACATGGAGCTCGGTGACTACATCGAGACCCACCTCGGAGGCTGTGTTCAGGCGGTGCTCACAGCCACCGCAGCGCCGGCCCTGAACCTCATCGGCGTCTGCCAGGGGGGCGTTCTGAGTCTGTGCTACACCGCACTTCACCCCGGGCACGTCGCCCGCCTGGTTACTCTCACCACGGCCGTGGACTTTCACACACCGGACAATCTGCTCAGCCGCTGGGTGCAGGGGGTGGATACCGAGCTCGTCGCCGCCTGCGAGAGCGTGCCGGGCGAGTTCCTGAACGGGCTGTTCCTTGCGCTCATGCCGCTTAAGCTCACCCAGGAGAAGTACGTGCGGCTGCTCAGCGCCGCCCCGGATGAGCGGGCGCTCGAGGACTTCGTGCGCATGGAGCGCTGGATCTTCGACAGCCCGCCGCAGGCGGCGCGGGCGCTGGCGCAGTTCGTGCGCTGGTTCTACCAGGAGAACCGCCTCATGCGCGGCACGCTGCGTCTTGATGGCCGGCCGGTGGACCTGCGGCGCGTGCGTCAGCCGCTCCTCAATCTCTACGCCCGCGACGACCACATCGTGCCGCCGAGCGCCTGTGCGCCGCTTGGCCGGCTGACCGGCAGCGCGCGCTATGAGGCGCACGAGATCGCCACCGGCCACATCGGCATGTACGTCAGCCGCGCGGCGCGGGATGAAATCCCAAGGTATATCAGCGGCTGGGTCAAAGACTCCGCCAAGCGCTAACACGCCGGTGAGTCAAGCGGGGGCCCGCTCCGAAGCTACCTCAGGCCCGCCCGAGAATGCGTCGAACCATGGCCCGCAGACCGCGGCGGCCGCCCGCGTCGGTCTCATCCTGAATGGCGAGGATGCGGCTGAGGCTTGCCGTACTCAGACGCGCCCCCGGGATCTGACCGAAATTGCTGTCGGCCTGAGCGGCGGTCTTCGTTCCCAGAAGCACCGACGACACTTCCGGAAATGACAGCGGGTAGGCAACGGCTGCCCGCAGCAGCGATCCTGCTTCGCCCTCAAGAAAGCGGAATCGCTCGACCGCGTCGACTGTCCTGGCAATCTGCGCGGCGCTCCAGCCGTGGCGCTGATCGTTGACATCCGGGAACTTGGCGTCGCGCCGAAACCTGCCAACCAGAAAACCTTCCTTCAGGGTCGAGCGGACCAGGACCGCCAGACCGGCTTGCCGCAGCCTCGCGACCCGCTGCAAAAAAGGATCAGGATCGAGCAGGCTCAGCGGCAGCTGCACGCCGTCGATCCGGCGATGGTCGATGGCGTCGTCAATGTCGCGCGCGGAGTAGACCGATATCCCGATGAAGCGGGCTTTGCCCGCTTTCTTCAGGGCATAGAGCTCATCGAAGATGCGCGCCGCATCCGCCGCTTGCGGCGGCGCGTGCAGCTGGTAGAAGTCCACATAGTCCGTCCCGAGTCGCTGCAGCTGCTTCTCGAGGGTGGCCGCCATCCCGTCCGCCTGATAGGAGTACTTCGTCGCCACCACCCAGCGGCTGCGGCGTCCACGCAGAAACTCGCCCAGCACGGACTCCGAATCCCCGTACACCATCGCGGTATCGACCAGGTTGCAGCCCAACTCCTCCGCGCGCGCCAGGGCACGCAAGGTATCCTGATGATCGACCGCGCCGTAGGCGGTGCCCCCTATCGCCCAGGCGCCGAATCCCACCTCGGACACTTCCAGATCCGTGCTCCCGAAGCGCCGGTAGGGCATGTTTCCGTGAACGGCGGTCACCTCGGGTGGCTTGACCGGAAGTCCCGATGCGAGGCTGTACGCCGAGCGGCGCAAGTGCTGCGCGGCCAGACCGATCGCGCCCAGGGAGGCCACGATAGTGCCGCTAGCGAGCAAGGTGCGGCGCGTGATACGCATACTCGTCTCTCACCAACGTGCTGGCGATGCGGGCCGGTTGCGGCCTGGCCTCGGGGCCGGGGTCGCGGGTGTCGCCTCGCTCTTCATGTCGAATGTGCATCGCGGTGCGGCACCCTCAGGCCATGCCACCGCTCACGGAGATGATCTGGGCGGTGAGGTAGGCGGCCTCCTCGGAAGCGAGGAAGGCGACCAGCCCTGCGACCTCTTCGGGGGAGCCCATGCGATTCATGGGCACGAGGCGCTCGATCGCCCTGGCATCGAACAGGCCCTCGCTCATCGGAGTGCCGATGATGCCCGGGGCAACTGCGTTCACGGTGATGCCGCGCGTGGCGACCTCGAGGGCGAGCGCCTTGGTGGCGGCATTGAGCGCGCCCTTCGCGGCCGCGTAGTTCACCTGGCCCTTGTTGCCGATCAGGGCGGCGATCGAGGAGACGTTGATGATGCGGCCCCAGCGCGTGCGGATCATCGGCAGCAAAAGCGGCTGCGTGGCGTGAAAGAAGCCGTTGACCGAGACGTCGATCACGCGGTGCCACTGCTCGGCGCTCATGCCGGGCAGTACCGCATCATCGTGCAGCCCGGCGTTGTTCACCAGGATCTGGATCGCGCCCGCCTCGAGCACGCGCTCCAGGGCGGCGCGCGTGGCGGTCCCGTCGGTGAGGTCAAAGGTGACGCTCTCGGCTGCACCGCCGGCGCTGCGGATCTCCTCGACCACCCGCGCGGCGGCCTCGCGGCCGAGGTGCGCGTGGACGTAGACGAAGTGGCCCTCGCGCGCGAGGCGGCGGCACAGCGCAGCGCCGATGCCGCCGCTGCCACCGGTGATGAGGGCGCGCCGCGCGCTCATGCGCCCCCGTCCGGGCCGAGTGCGAAGGCGCGTTCGATGACAATGCTGGCGCGGCCCCTCAGAAGCGGCTGCGCGTCCGCCCACAGGGCGAACTCGTAGAGCACGGTGCGCGCATCGCCGGTGATGCGCTCGGCGCTCGCCACGAGGTCCGCGCGCAGGTCATCGAGGCGCGTCACGTAGAACGACACGTTGCGCACGCTCGCGATGAAGCCCACGGCGCGGGTATCGATGCTGCCGCGCACCTCGCTGGTCAGGACGCTGGTGAGCGGCGCGCTCGCCCCCACCAGAGCCCCGTGCACGGCCATGGCCTGGGCGGCGTACTCGATGCCGCAGGCCGCTCCCAGGCGCCCGTGCGCGCGCAGCGGATTCTCGGGCGCGCGGTGCGAGACGCTCAGGCAGCGGATGTGGTCCGCATCCCAGGTGAGCACGCTCTCCAGCAGGCACATGCGTCCCTTGTGCGGGATGTGCTGCTCGATCCAGGCGTGGTCTAGCGGCATGGCTTCAGCGCCACGCTCAGGCGCACGTGGGCGAAGTAGTCGAGCACGACCTCGGCGGCTGCCCCGCGCGCGAGCGCTGCGAGCAGCGGCAGGCTGCGCGCCGCCGGAATCGTGCGGCGCAGGCTTTCCAGCGGTTCGCTCATCTTCGCCCCCGGCGCATCGCTCAAGTGTGCCTCGATCCGGGCGAGCGTGTCAGGCCCGCGCTCGGGACGCAAAAGCAGCGCCACCCCGAAGGCCTCCGGGATCGGCCGTGCGGCGCGGATCGGCTCGGGGTAGCCGGTGTCATAGGCCACCAGCAGCACCGCGGTGTGCTCGGTCAGAAGCTGCGTGAGCGCCTCGAGCAGGCCCGCGGCGAAGCTGGCATCGTAGGCGCACAGGGCATTTGCCGCCGCGGTCGCGCCGGTGGCGATGCCCCAGTAGCCGGCCGCGGCGTTGTGTACGGAGTTGTGGAAGCGGGTCGGGGAGATCTGGCGCTCGGCCGTGGCGAGCGCGGCGCAGATCTCGTGGCAGTTCTGACCGTCACCGCCGGAGGAGGTGAAGACCGCGGGCAGCAGGGCGGCATCCGCGTGCGCGGCCCTGACCGCTTCCTGGCCGACGCCGAGAGCGAGGCGGATGAGTGGCCCGGTGCGGCGCCGCTCGGCGGCCGGCAGTCCCTCCGGCGCCGGCAGCACGGTCGGCGCACTTTGCCAGGGCTCGCTTCCGGCGAGGACGCGCGCGCCCTGCGTCCAGCCGGTAAGCCCCGGACCCAAAAGTCCAATGCCATCGAGGTGTGCGGCGAGCGCGCTCATCCGGCCCGCCCGAGTATCAGGCTGCAGTTCGAGCCGCCGAACCCGAAGGAGTTGCTCATGACCCGGTGCAGCGGCTCGGCGCGGTTGCGCAGCAGGTAGTTCACCTGCAGGGCCGGATCGACCTGACCGGTGTTGAGGCCGGCGGGCATGAGCTCGGCGCTCAGGCTGAGCGCGCACAGCACCGCCTCCAGTGCCCCGGCGGCGCCGAGGGTGTGGCCGGTGGCGCCCTTGGTGGAGCTGCCGGGCACGTCGCTGCCGAGCACGGCGCTCACGGCGCGCGCCTCGGCCTCATCGTTGCTCGGCGTGCCGGTGCCGTGGAAGTTGATGTACTCGATGTCAGCCGCTGTCAGCTGCGCCGCGGCCAGCGCCTGCTGCATGGCCTCGCGGGCGCCGCGGCCCTCGGGGTGGGGTGCCGACATATGGTACGCATCACTGCTCTCGCCGGTCCCGAGCAGCAGCACCGCATCGGTGTCGAGGTGCTCGGCGGGACGCTCGAGGAGCGCGAAGGCGGCGGCCTCGCCGATCGAGATGCCGTCGCGGTTCACATCGAAGGGGCGACACGGCGTTTTGGCCACCAGCTGCAGCGAGTGAAAGCCGTAGAGGGTGGTCAGGCACAGCGAGTCGACCCCGCCGACCAGGGCGGCGTCGATGAGACCGGCGGCCAGGGCGCGCTGTGCCGAGGCGAACACCTTGGCGCTCGAGGAGCACGCCGAGGAGATGACCAGAGCGGGACCGGTGAGACCGAGCACGCGCTGCGCAAAGGCCGCCACCGAGAAGGTGTTGTGGGCGCCGGCGTAGCGGAACTGCGCCGGCAGCGCGCCGCTGCGCGGATCGCGCTGCCGATAGGCGATCTCGGTCTCCAGGATTCCTGAGGTGCTGGTGGCGAGGAAGATGCCGACGCGGTGCGCGCCGTAGCGGCCGGCGGCCGCCAGCACGTGCTCGGCGAACCCGTCCTGATGCAGCGCGAGCCAGGCCAGGCGGTTGTTGCGACAGTCGAACTCGCCCAGGCCCGCGCCCAGCACCACCGCCTCGAGTGCCGCCACCTCGCCGACATAGGTGTCGAGCTCGACCGTCTCGAAGCGACAGGGCGCAAGCCCACCGCGCGCTGCGCGCAGCGCCGCGAGCGTGGGAGCAAGCCCACAGCCCAGGGCGCTGGTTGCGGTGTAGGCGCTGAGATGGACGGGATTCATGCAGGCTGCGCCGCCAGGAGCACGTTGCTGAAGGGCGTGCCGGCGCTCATCGGCCAATCGCGCACGCGGAACCCCAGACGCTGAAGCAGCGCGCGCCACTCGGCGAGCGGCCGGCAATTGAGCGGCAGCACACGCCCGCGGCGGGCGAGCGCGACGGCGCGGTCCCACCCCTTGCTCAGGGTGAAGCCCAAACCGCCGTCCGCATCCCCGATCCGCATCAAAAGCGTGCCCTTTTGGCTCAGCGCCGCGCGCGCCCGCGCGAGCACCCGTTCCTGCGCCTCGAAGCCGATGTAGTGCAGGACGTCGAGGATCACGACCGCATCCGCGGTGCCGTAGTCTACGTCACGGATGTCGCCGTGCACGATCTGCACGCGCGCCTGCGCATCGAAGCCGAACGCGCGGCGCGCGCGGCGCACTTCCGCGGCGTTGATCTCCACGCCGGTGTAGCTTTTGAGGAGCGGTGGCACCGGCCACCCCGGTGGCCAGCCGTTCGGCACCTCAGTGTAGTGGGCGTGTGCCGCCAGGAGCCACGCGGCGAGAAGCCCCTGGCCGGCACCCAGATCAAGCACGTCGCTGGCGTGCGCGAGCAGGCCGTGCTCAAGAAGCGCTGCGAAGGCCGGATCGCCGCCGAGCTTGCCGCGCGCGAAGCGCCAGGCAAAGTGCCCCGAACTGCGATAGTAGGCAGCGGCGGCACGCACGAGCGCCGGCACCGGGGGCGGCGCGCTCATGCTGTGCCGGCGGGCACGGCGCTGCACCCCAGGGGCACCGGCTCAAGCCCGCGCGCGCGCGCGGCGCCAATCAGCTGCGGCAGCACGGCGAGGATCACCGGCGTGCCCTCGCGCGTGCGGGCCGCATGGCCGTCGTGCAGGAGGAGGATGTCGCGTGGCGCGAGTGCCCTGGTCAGCCGGTGCAGCACCCGCGCGGCATCGCCGTTCACCGTGTCAAAGGCGCGGCGCGTCCAGCTCACGAGCTCAAGCCCGGCGCGCGCCAGGATCGGCTCGAGGAAGGGATTGCGCAGGCCGGCCGGGGCACGGAAAAAACGGCAGTCGGTGCCGGTCACCTCGCGCAGCGTTGCCTGCCCCTGCAGCACCTCTTTCGCCATGGCGCGCGGCCCCATCAGCGCAAAGCGCAGATCGTGACGCTCGCTGTGATTGCCGATGGCATGGCCGCGCGCGAGGATCTCGCGGGTGAGCGCCGGATGCGCCCGCACCCGCGTGCCGATGCAGAAGAACGTGGCCTGCGCCTTGTGGGCCTCGAGCAGATCGAGCACGCGCGGGGTCACTTGCGGGTCCGGACCGTCGTCGATGGTGAGCGCGATGGCGGCCCCGGCCCCGGGCGGCAGCTGCGTCCGGTTCGGCCCCAGAAGCCGGCTGCGCGGCCACAGTCCCACCGCCGTGATGCACAGGTGATCGGCGGCGATCGCTCCGAGCGCGAAGGGCCACAGCCCCGGGCGTGCGACCACGGCTGCGGCCGCACCCACGTGCAGCGCAAGCGAGGCGCGCAGCAACGGCCGCGGCGCCACGCGGCGCGCCCTAAGCTCGGTGGCAGGCACGCAGTCGGTCATCGAGAAAATTCTCCCAGACTCGCCGCCACGTAGGCCAGTCATGCCCTCCGGGCACGGTGACGACGTCCCGCGGGTCGAGCGCGGCCGCGAGCACGCGATGGCGCGCACCGAAGCGGTCCTCACTGCCTAAGCCCAGGAATACCGGCGGCTCGGGGCCCTTCTCCTTGAGGTAACGCCACACGCGCCGCTCGTCATCTTCGGCGAGCGCCTCCGGGGCGCGCCAGGCGGCAAGCCCGGTGCGGGCGATCTCGTCGGTGACGATGTGACTGCCCAGATAGGGCGCGATCAGGCACAGGCCCACCGGCGCGCGCGCGGCGCGCTCGGCGCAGCTAAGCGCCACATAGCCGCCGAGGGAGATGCCGCCGAGCCACACGGCGCTGCCGCGCGCCTGCGCAGGCGCCACGAGCTCGGCGAGCACTTCATCGACGACGGCGCGGTCATTCACGTGCCGGAAGCGCAGTGCCCCGAAGCTCAGGTCGACATCGAGCGCGCGCTCGCGCACCGCGCTTACGAACCCGGCCGCGATGAAATCCTCGGGCGCGGTGAAGGCCGCCGGCAGCAGCACCACCGTCACCGGTGCGGTTCGTCCCGGCACCGCGGCCTCGTGCCGGCTCGGCGTCATGCGCGCGTCTCCTGCGCAGGCGGTGGGGCCAGCATGGCCGCGAACAGCAGGGCGAGCAGCGCCCCCGGAGCCACCGTCGTGCCGAGCGCCGCCAGCACCGGCACGCGCGAGCTCGCGAGCACGCCGAAGGCGAGCACGGTGGCCACATTGGCGATGAGGAGCGAGGCCAGCGTGAGCGGTGCGGACTTAGGATGCTCCCTGAGCCGATCGAAGAAGAGCGCGTAGTTGGAGCCGACCGCCACGATCAGCAACAGTCCGATCAGGTGCAGGATCGTCAGCGGCTGACCCAGGCCGATGAGGAGCGCCGTGACGCCCAGGACCGCGAGCACCAGCGGGGCGATGACGCGCAGCACGCGCGCGAACGAGCGCAGGGCGAGGGCGAGCAGCAGCACGATCACCGCGCAGCCGGCCAGGGACAGGGTGATGGCCTGATGCAGGTAATTGAGGTAAAGCCGGTCGGTCTCGTCCTTGAGATTGAGGAGGACCGCGTGCTCGGGGCCGGCGGCGACGGCGGCGTTGACTGCCGCCACCGCCCGCTCGCTGAGGTCGCCGCCGACGCCGGCAAGCGGCAGGAGCGCTGCATAGCCTGAGCCTGAGCGCATGAGGAGCGCATCGGCGGCGGCGGCGAACGAAGTCCCCTCCAGGTCCGCGCGCGTGAGCGGCGGCGCGCCGCGCGCCGCGGCGACATCGCTGACGAAGGGCTCGAGCACCTCGGCGCGCAGCGGCAGTCCTGCGACTGCTGCGGCGAGCCGGCTGCGCAGCTCGGAGGTTGCCGGCAGCGCCTCGCGGCGCGCACGCTGCAGCTCGGGAGGCGGCAGGAAGCGGCTCGCGGCATCAAATCCGGCGATGACTCCCTGATCGACCAGCGGGTCGAGGCGTGCGGCAAGGCGCGCTGCCGCCGCGAGCGCCCCCGGGGCATCGGCCGCCTGCGCGACCACCATGAAGCGCACATCCGGTGCGCCCAGGTCCGCGCGCAGGCGCTCGTCGAGGTCCTGCTCGGCGAGCGGCACGGGGCTTAGGGCCGCAAGCTCATGGCTGAGGATGGGGCCGCGATGGCCGGCGAGGACGAGTGCGAACGCGAGCGGCACGGCTGCGAGCAGGGGCCACAGTGGCTGGATCCTCGTCACCGCCCGTCCGAGCACGCGTCCGGGAGCGGCCAGATTGCCCAGGCACAGCCGCTCGGGCAGCCATGCCGGCAGGAGGTAGCGCGTGACGAGCGCGGCGACGATCAGCCCGGCAATGGAGTAAAGGCCGAGCTGCGCCAGGCCCTGGAACTGCGACGGCACGAGCGCAGCAAAGCCCGCAACCGAGGTGAGCATCCCCAGGCGCAGGGTCGGCCACACCCGGATGCGCCAGTCCTCCTGTGCCGCGCCCTGCACGAAGAGGTAGATCGAGTAGTCCACCGCCTCACCGATGAGCGTGACCCCGAAGCCCAAAGTGATGCCGTGCACGGCGCCGAACCCGAGCGCCACGGCCGCGATGCCAGCGAGCGCGCCGGAGGCCACCGGGAGAAGCCCGAGCGCCAGTGCCAGAGGCGAGCGGTACACCAGCAGCAGCAGGAGCGCGATGAGCGCGGCGCTCAGCCCCGACAGGCGCATGACCTCGCTCTTGATCAGCGCGCGCGAGCCCACCGCGAACACCGGTGGTCCGGTGAGTGTCAGGCGCAGCCCCCCACCGTCCGCCCCGAGCCCGCTGCGGGCCTCGGCAAAGGCGCCCCGCACCGCCTCCACCGCACGCTGCTGCGCATCGGTGTCCGCCCCCGGCGCACGGGTCTGCAGCAGGATGA
The DNA here is from genome assembly GCA_963825385.1 of uncultured Pseudomonadota bacterium. Classification (GTDB taxonomy): domain Bacteria; phylum Pseudomonadota; class Gammaproteobacteria; order Steroidobacterales; family Steroidobacteraceae; genus 13-2-20CM-66-19. Next base: position 351,825 of record CAWGSX010000004.1, read on the forward strand.
GCGCCTGCGTCGCGTCGCGCGAGCTCCAGACGCCTTCGCGGGTGCGCGGGTTGTGGCCGCTGCCCAGGGCATCGAGGATATTGAGCAGCTCCCCGGTCGGGTCACGCGCGAACAGGGGTTTTAGGAGCGGACCTTCCGAGGAGGCGAGCGCCGCGAGGGAGTCGCTGATCGCGGCATGCAGGCCCGCGGCCGTGAAGCGCTGCGGCGTCACCGTCGGGCTGAGCGCGTAGCGGTGCGCGAACAGGAACTCCCGGTCGCGCGCCAGCGTCGCCGCATCACCGTCGCTGACGCTGGCAAACTGCTTTGAGGGACGCAGCCGGGCGACCATGGCCTCGGCCGCGTGGGCACGGGCTTGCGCGCTGCCGCCGCCGATGGCGGCAATGATCAGGCGCGCCGCCGGCCCCTCGCGCAGCTGCTCGATGAGCACGCGCTGCGCGGCCGTGGGCGCACCGGGCAGGAATGCCGAGAGGTCCGTCGTGTAATGCGCGCGGGCGGCAATCAGCGCGCACCCGAGCATCGCGGCGAGGTAGACGAAAAGCGGCAGCGCTGCGCGCCTCATGGCAGCTCGGCGCCGATGCGGATGCGGCTGTGATCGCCGTCCTGCTGCGTGATGTCCACGCTCGCGATCGCATCGCGCTCGCCTGTGATCTCGATGCGGCTCACGCTCTGCTTGATGGCGGCGTCTTTAGGAGTGAGGGTGAGCTGCCAGTGCTCGAGGTCACCGTGGAAGGCGAGGGTGAAGTAGCGCTCCAGTGCCGTGCGGTCGCCGGCGAGCGTGGCGCGGATACTCTCGACGAAGGGAATGGCCTGCGGGTAGGCGGCGAGCTCCACGGCGCGGGTGCGGCCGCCGCGGCGCACCGTGAGTGTGCCGTGATCCAGGATCAAGGTCTCCGGGCGCGGCTGCAGGGTGCGCTTCTCCAGATGCTCGGGCGCCTCGTACACGAGCTCCCCCGAGGAGATGAGCGGCTCCTTGAGCATCGCCATCTCGTGCGTCTCGGTGAAACTCACGTGTCCGTGACGATGCGCCGCGAGGAGCGCAAGCACGGCATCCAGAGGGTCCGCGGGCGCCTGCGCGCAAAGCGCGCCACTCAGGGCGCACAGCGCCAGTGCGGCCACGGCGAGGCGTTTCATGCGCTGCCGCCGCGGGCGGCCTCGCGGGCACGCGCCCCGCCGTGCCAGAAGTCGTGGAAGTTGAACCAGTTGTAGGGCTCGGCGCGGGTGTAATGCTCGAGCACCTGCGCGTAAGTCGCGATCGCGGCGCGCACCGCCGCCTCGCGCTCGCGCGGGCCGACCTGGGAGAAGTCGGCGATCTGGCGGAAGACGGCGTGATAGCGGTTGCCGCCGCGGTACAGGCCGGTCATGAAGATGACCGGGCGGCGCAGCGCCGCCGCGACGCGCATCGGACCGGAGGGAAACAGCGCCGGCTCGCCGAGGAAGGACTCCACCTGCGCGGGCGCATCGCCGATGGTGCGGTCGGCGAGCATGCCGACGAAGGTGCCGGCCTCGAGGCAGTCGCGGATGCGCAGCATCGCCTCGAGCTGGCCGAGCGGGATGATCCGCGGCGGATTGGGGGCGCGGCTCGCATCGAGGGCGCGCTGCAGCACGGTCGCCTGCTGGGCATACATCGCCATCGCCACCTTCAGTCCCGGGCGGCGGGCGCCCACGGCACTGACCACCGCGAAGCTGCCGAGGTGCGAGCCGAGGAGAAACGCGCCGCTGCCGCCTGCGCCGGGGTCGGCCATGAGCGCCTCGCCCTCGACCGTGACCTCGAACAGCTCATAGCGCTCGCGCAGCAGGTAGAGCCGGTCGAGGATCGTGGTTGCGAAGGCGTAGATCTGCCGGTAACGGTCGGCGGCGCGCGGCTCGCGCCCCAGCACGCGCCGCAGGTACGCGAGCGAGCAGCGCCGCACCGTGGGCCCGAACACGAAGAAGTACGCCGCGACCAGGTGCAGCCCCAGCCGCGAGAGCGGCCGGCCGATGTGCAGCGCGAGGAATACGCCCGCCGCCAGCACCGGGGCGCTGCCGCGCTCGCGCCGCTCGGTCCACTGCGCGGAGTCCGCGCGCGGTGCGGCGCCCGGCTCAGCGCTCTTGCTCGCCATCGAAAGGTCCGGGCGTGGCAGGCACGAGCAGGCCCTTGGCTACGGCGTGCCCGCCGCTTGAGACCACGAAGCGCACCGTGCCGTCGGCCAGGTGCTCGTGGGCAAGCAGCAGCGTCTCGCCGGGTCCGACCGGCTTCAGGAACTTGGCGCGCCCGATGCGCCAGCGCGTGAGCGCGAGCGCCTCGCGGCTCTCGAGCAAGCGCAGCGTCTCATCAAGGAGCAGCACCCCGGGCACGATCGGCTGCCCCGGGAAGTGCCCCGCGAGTGCCGGGTGGTCGGGGCTGATCGTGAGGGTGAGGGTGGTGGACACGGGCACAGGGTGCGCTCATCCCGCGAAAGACTTCACGTGCGCCGCAGCCAGGGCCTGCAGCGCCTCCTGGGGGAGCTTGCCGGTGCCGTTGCGTGGCAGGCGCTCGACGAACAGCAGGGGGCGCGGCAGAAACACCGGGTCGACTCGCTCGCGCAGCGCCTGCAGAAGCCGGGGCGCATCGAGGGCAGGGGCGACCACGCACGCCGCCACCCGGCCGACCGTCGTCTCCTTGGCACGCGGATCCTCGAAGTGGAAAAACGCCCCGTCCTCGACCCCGGCGATGGCGTTGAGCTGGTGCGTCAGGTAAGCGAGCGAGCTGCGCTTGCCGGCAATGTTGACCAGGTCGGCGACCCGGCCGTGCAGGAGGAAGCGCCCGGGGCCGGTGAGCTCGAGCACATCGCACATGCGCGTCGGCTGCTCGATGTGGCCGCCATCGGCCCAGGTCTCCGCGCCGCGCTGTGCGAAGGTGACGCCCGGCCACAGCTCCCACTCCGCCGTCTGCGTGGGCCGCCGCGCCGCGAGCTGTCCGGTCTCGGTCGAGCCGTAGATCTCCAGCAGGCGCGTGCCACAGCGCGCTTCGACCTGCGCGGCGAGCTGCCGGGCGAGGGGTGCGGTTGCCGAGAGCACCAGGTCGAGCGGCGGAATCTCGACCCCGGCACCGAGCAGCGCCCGCAGGTGCACCGGGGTGGTGACCAGCGCGCGCGGGCGCGGCACCGCTGCGAGCGTCGCGGTGATGTCGGCCGGGTAGAAGGGCCTTTCGGCGGCCAGGGCGTGTCCGTTGGCGAGCGCGATGAGCACGCTCGACTCGAAGCCGTACTGGTGCTGCGGCGGCACGGTGGCCACGAACGTCCAGGGTTGCGGGCCATCCAGTCCGAGCCGCTCGGCCTCCTCGCGCACGCAGCGCACCAGGGGTCCGAAGGTCTTGCGATAAGGAATCGGGGCCCCGGTCGAGCCGGAGGTGAAGACCCAGGCGGTGAGCTGCTGCGCGCGGATCTGCGGCACCGCGGGGTGCGGGTGCATCGGTCCCGTCTGCAGCGGGTAGCGCACCTGCGGCAGCTCGATGTCGCACGCCTCGGCGTCGGTGAGGCACACCGCATCCGGGGCGAAGCCTCTGAGCCTGCGGATGACGTCCGGGGTATGGGTCGAGGGCAGGAGGCTGACGCGCCCGGACACCAGGGCTGCAGCAAAGCCCACCGCGAAGCGGTAGCGGTCGCCACAGGCGTTGAGGACGTGCGAGGTCGGGCCGAGAACCTCTGCGACCGCCGCCACATCGTTGAGGAAGCGACGTACGGTGATGGGTGCCCCGCCGCGGTACGCAACGACCGCGTCGGCGTCTGCGTGCGCGAGCAGCGGCAGCGTGCTCAGGAGCCTACTTGGTCCTGTGGGCGGTGATGTAGTCAACCAAGTGGCGCAGCGAGGCGAAAATGCGCTCGTTGTCCTCGTTGTCGGCGCGCAGCTGCACCCCGTACTGCTTGGAGACCACGAGGGCGATCTCCAGGATGTCGATGGAGTCGAGGCCGAGCCCCTCACCATAGAGCGGTGCATCGGGGTCGATCTCCTGCGGGGCTACTTCGAGGTTGAGTGCGGCCACGATCAGGGCGGCGACCTCGGTGGTGAGGGCCCCGTTGCCTTTTTCCGGAGCGGACTGCTTCAAAGAAGATGCGATATCGGACATTCGACGTAGCCCAAGCCTGCGGTTGATCCGGGCTCATTATACAAGTGCCCGGCTGCCGGGCATGACGGTGCGGGCTGACGACGCTGTGGGCGGAACGCTCACGATCGGGGCGCCGTAGCGCACAGGCGTGCCCGCTCCCGAGCGCGCGCGGCGGGTGGCGCGGCGGGTGGCGCGGCGGCGAGACCGTCGGTCGCCGCGGAGGGCCTTTCTACCTTCGCAATCAGGCAGTTAGCGCAGCTACCTTCTGCCGTCCTCCTTATGCAAAACGGCGCCGCTGGCACGCAAGCCCCGCCGCCCTCGGGGCGCTCGCGCTAAGATAGCGTGCCCTGAGCAGTTCACACCCCGGAGAGTCGCCAGATGTCGGTGAGGTCCACGATCACGTCGCAGTTCCAACAGGTTGCCATCGAGCAGGAACGCACGCTCTCACCGCTCTCGGACGAACTGAAGCTCGTGCAGTCGGGGCTGGATTCGCTCAGCTTCGCGATCATCGTCGCGCGGCTCGAGGACGCCCTCGGCATCGACCCCTTCAACGCCGCCGAGGCGGTGGAGTTTCCGGTCACGTTCGGCGACTTCGTCAGGCTGTACGAAAACTTTGCCAAGTGAGGCCGGGTCACTCTGGGAGCTGATTCAGGCCGCCCCGGCGGGTGCGTGGCTGCAGGGCCTGCGCGGGCGCATCACCCTGGCTGACCTCGCTCAGCGCACCTGTCTCGACACCGATCTTCAGCGTGCGCAGGGCCGCAGCGTGCTGCTCGCCTGCAAGGACCAGCTGACCGCAGCCCTGGCCCTCATCGAGCTCGATGGCGTCGCGCGGCGCGTGGTGCTGTGCACGCCGGATCTCGCCGCCGCCCACCGCCCGGGGGTGATCCGCACCGCGGAAGCCGAATTGTGCGTGCGGGACGCCTGGAGCCCGCCGGCCGCCGAGATCGGCATCGACGCTGTCGAGGCGAGTGCGCAGCTGCGCCCGCTCCGTGCGGCGCGAGCACGCACGCTTACCACCGAGTGGATACTCCTCACCTCCGGCACGACCGGAGCCCCGAAACTCGTCCTGCACACCCTCGCCACCCTCACCGCCGCGCTGCGCGGCGGGGCAGCGCCTGAGCCGGGTGTGGTGTGGACCACGTTTTACGACATCCGCCGCTATGGCGGCCTGCAGATCTTCTTCCGGGGCCTTTTGGGCGGTGCGCTGCTGCTCTCCGATCCGCAGGAGGATGTGGGGGATTTTCTCAGCCGCGCCGCGCGCGCCGGTGTCACCCACATCTCCGGCACCCCCTCGCACTGGCGCAAGGCACTGATGAGCGGGCTCACCGCGCGTCTTGCGCCGCGCTACGTGCGGCTCTCGGGCGAGATTGCCGACCAGGCGGTGCTCGATGGCCTGCGTGCCGCATACCCCGAGGCCATCGTCGCGCATGCCTTCGCCTCGACCGAGGCCGGGGTCGCCTTCGAGGTGCGCGACGGCCAGGCGGGTTTCCCGGCCGCTCTGGTGGGCGCTGCCGGCTCGCGCATCGAGCTCAAGGTCGATGAGACGCTCAAGATCCGCTCCGCCGGCACGGCCGGACGATACCTGGGGGAGGGCGCGGAGGTGCTGCGCGCGGCGGATGGCTTCGTCGACACCGGTGACCGGGTGGAGCTGCGCGACGGGCGCTACTATTTCATGGGCCGCCGCGGCGGGGTCATCAACGTCGGGGGCCTCAAGGTGCATCCGGAGGAGGTCGAGGCGGTGATCAACCAGCACCCCTGGGTGCGCATGTCACTGGTGAAGGCGCGCCGCAACCCCATCACCGGGGCGGTCGTGACCGCGGATATCGTGCTGAAGGAGGGTCAGGGTCCGGCGCCGCCGGAGAAGACCCTGGTGCACGAGCTCACCGAGCGCTGCAAGAAGGCACTCGCCGCGCACAAGGTGCCGGCGCTGATCCGCGTCGTGCCCGCACTCGAGATCTCCCCTTCCGGCAAACTGGTGCGTCCCCTTGCGTAACGTCATCGTCACCGGCGCGAGCCGCGGCCTCGGACTTGCGATCAGTACGGCACTGGTCGCGCGCGGCTACCGCGTCATCGCGGTCGCCCGTAAATCCTCTCCCGCCCTGGATGGGGCGCTCGCGCAGGCCGGTGAGGCGCTGCAGTTCCGCGCCTGCGATCTGCTGGAGAGCGGGCGGCTCGCGACCTTTGTCAGCGCGCTGCGCCGCGAGTTCGGTGCACCGTACGGACTGATTAACAACGCGGGCCTCGGCACCGCGGGTGTGCTGGCGATGATGCGCGAGGAGGAGCTCGAGCGGCTCATTCGCTTAAACACGCTCGCGCCGATCCTGCTCACCAAGTACGTCGTGCGCAGCATGATGAGCGAGAAGGCCGGGCGCATCGTCAACATGGCTTCGATCGTCGCCTCGACCGGCTATCACGGCCTCTCGGTGTACTCGGCGACCAAGGCCTCGCTCATTGGATTTACGCGCTCGCTGGCACGCGAAGTGGGGCCACTGGGCATCACGGTCAATGCCGTGGCGCCCGGCTTCATCGACACCGACATGACCGAGTCGCTGGAGGGCGCGCAACGCGAGCAGATCCGGCGCCGCAGCGCACTCAAGCGCCTGGCGGAGCCTGCAGACGTCGCCGCGGCGGTGGAATTTCTCCTGAGCGAGCAGGCGCGCAACATCACCGGCACCACGCTCACGGTGGATGCCGGGAACACCGCCTGAGCAGAGCGAGCCCCGCACGCCCGGGAGCGGGCGCCCTCTCGGCACCAGCCGCTGCCGGCAACGACGGGCGCCAGCTAAGCCAAGCGGCCCGCGACGATGGGCGCGGCGTGTTTGGCGCCATACATGAAGCGCATGATGGGTCCAAACACCGGCGCGCTGGTGAGGCCGACAAAGAACAATCCGGGGACCGAGGTTTCAAAGTGCGAGCTCAGGGCCGGAATACCGTTGGCTTCGCGTGCGATGCTGCCGCGCAACGAGGGCTCCAGGTAGTCGATGCGGTCGATGTCGACCCGGTAGCCCGTTCCCGCGATCACGTGGTCGGTTTCCAGCTGCGAGGTTCCTTGCGGATCGCTCACAGTCACAATCACCTTCTGCCCGCGTGGCGCGGCTGCCGTGAGCTGGGTGTTCAAGCGCACCTCAACCCGTCCCTCGATGCGCTCGCGCAGCCACCAGGACCCGGTTGGACCGTATGAATCGAGTAGGAAGCGATGCCGCCGCTCAGGCGAGAAGCGCCAGCGGTAGATCCGCGGCAGCTCGGAGATGGCCCACGAGGCCCAGCCCGCTCCCACGCCGGCATCCGGGGTAAGCGCCCGTTGCCAGAACGGGCGCGGCACCGACAGCGGGTTCCAACCGACCTTCGGCTTGCGCACCAGGACGCGAACCTGAGAGCCCGCCTCGTGCAGCAGTGCTGCCGTTTCCAGGGCCGACTGGCCCGCGCCGATGACGCAGACGTCGCGCCCCGCATACTGGCGCACCTCGCCCATGAGCGCGCTGTGCATCGCCAGCGGTGCCGGGATTGCGCTCAGTTCCTTCGGCACGACCCGATACGCCATGTGCCCGGTCGCCAGTACCACACGGCGGCTCGTGACTTCCGTACCGTTGGCGAGTTGCAGCCGGAAGCCACCGTCTTGCCGACGCGAGAGCTGCGTGACTCTCACGTCCTGGACCTCACCCACCGCCTGGTGCTGAAACCAGTCCGCGTACTCAAGAAAGCGCGACAGCTTCACCGGAGCGCCGACGTCCTGAAACCGCACGCCCTGGCTTTCGGTGTAGCGCCGCAGGGTAAAGTGTCGCTGCGGGTCCCACAGATTCGAGGCGAACGGCTCGGACTTGAGGACCATGCCCTGCGGCATGTAGGTCCGCCAGCTCTCCAGCGCGCTGCCGTAGATCGCGAACGGCCGGCGCATCGCGCGCAGATGCGCGGCGATCGATAGTCCATACGGCCCTGCGCCAACGATGGTGTTTTCAAAGTCCAAGCTCATGACCTCGTGCCGCTCCCGGGGCGGGCATTGCGCACCGCGCGGCGCAGTCTATTCCAGACGCGCAGCCAGCCGCGCTCATAAAGGTAGTAATAGATCGCGGGCAGCGGATCTTCCCAGCGGAAATATCCGTCCACGACCTGGGTGCCGCCGCTTCGGGCGAGGCGGTGTCCGGCCGATGAGCGCCACGCGGCCGGTGCCTGCGGCGGCGGTGGCGGCGGCGCGTCACCGAGCTCGGAGCGGTACAGGAGCAACGGCAGGTTGATGCCGCCGAGCGTGGCGATCTCCGACTGCCAATCGGTCCGTCCCACGGTGGGCTCGATGATGGCCAGGCGGTTGCGGGTCGCATCCTGCTTGAACTCGAGGCTTCCGAGCCCGCGATAACCGACCTGGTCGATGAACTGTCGGGTGGGCCCGATAAGCGCCGCCGCCATCTCGGGCGCGCCGCGGCAGATGGCCGTGCTGCCGACACCCGGCGGATCGCAGAGGAGCTTGCGGCCGTGAAAGGCCCCGAGCAGCTTCCCCTGGCCATCACAGGCAAAAAGCGTAAACAGCAGGGCCGAGTCCGGCCCGTCAATCCATTCCTGGACGATGAGGCTCGGGGCTGTGGCGAGCATACGTGCGCAGGCGCTGCGTGCCTCGTCCAGGCTCTCGCAGCGCACCGCGCGCTCGACCAGGCCGCGCAGCACCAGCGTCTTGTCGCCGGGTTTCACGACCAGAGGGGGCTTAACCTCGCTCAGGCGGTCCAGATCGGCCACGCTTGCCAGGCACACGGCGCGGGGAACCTCGAAGCGCAACTGCTCGGCGAGACCCTGGAACAGGGTCTTGTCGGCCAGCGCGCGTACGGTTTTGTCATCCGGCAGACTGAAGCGGTACCACGGCTCGAGCTGCTCGCGCGCGGCCGAGACCGCATCGACGCACTGATCGCTGGTCAGGACCAGTACCGGACGACAGCCGAGCCGCTTCGCCAGCTCTATCAGGGCAGCGATGAACGGCGCGCCGTCAAGGGACGGGATGCGCACGAAATGACTGAAGCGGGACCAGGCCGTCGGGCAGCCGCGCGAGGGGTCGAGCAGGTAAATGGGCATGCGCCCGAGCGCCAGGCTGCGGACCACCCCGAGCGCGTTCAATGACCCTCCGACAACGACCGCAGGAATTGCTGGGGCCGCGGCGGCTGCGATTTTGTGGTTATGTCCGCGCATGTGCCGTGAGCGCGGATTGTATCAGCGGCGCCGGCCGCCTCGATCGCACGTATGACATATGCGCTGCGAGAGCGCTGCGTTGCGACCGCAGCCTCGGCGGCACGCCTCTTCCGACACCCGAGCGCGGCTCACACGCGCATGGTTCCGGCCTGCAGACGAGTGAACGCGGCGGTGTCAAGCGGTATGTAGGTGCGGGTATCCGGATCGTCCACGTACAGAGGATCGCTCACCACGCCTGGGTCATAGCCTTCGCGCATGAGTTCCTGTTTGCGCAACTTGAAGGTGCCGGTGACCTCCAGAGCCCCCATCAGACGCACGAGCAGCGGGCGGGCGTAGGCGGGAAGCTTATCCACCAGCGCGCGATGCAGCGCCGGAAGGGAGAATTCCGCCCCGGCGACGATTGCGGCCATACCCGCACGACCGTCGCGATTGGGGAGCGACACGCCATAGACGGCGACGTCGCTGACGCCGGGACAGGCGGCGATGGTGGCCGCGACCTCAGTGGCCGAGACATTTTCACCCTTCCACCGGAAGGTATCGCCCACACGGTCGACGAAGTAGAAAAAACCCTGCGCATCCTGCCGCATCAGATCCCCGGTGCGGTACCAGCGGTCGCCCGGGGCAAACACGTCCTGGAGTATCTTCTGCGCCGATGCGCCCGCGTCGGTGTAGCCCTCGAAGCGCGAGCCGTCCTGGGAGTTGAGAATCTGCCCGAGCGCCTCGCCTGCCTCCCCGGGCTTACAGCGCACGCAGCGGCCGCTCTCATCACGCACCGGCAGCCCGCTCGCGGGATCGAACTGCACCAGTGCGACCGGCAGGCGATGGCTGAGGAAAGGCGGGATGCGACCTATGGCCCCCTGGCGTCCCTCGCAGTTGTAGAGAGAAAAGTTGCCTTCGGTTGCGGCGTAGTACTCCAGTATCTGCGGGATGGCGAATCTCTCCTGGAACGGACCCCACACCTCGCCGCGCAGCCCGTTGCCACAGGCGAGCCGCAGCTGATGGCGGCGCTCGTCGGCGTGCGCAGCACTGTTGAGCAGGTAGCGGCACAGCTCGCCGATGTACTGAAAGAGCGTACAGCGCTCGCGGACCACGTCGCTCCAGAAACCGCTCGCGGAAAAGCGCTCGCGCAGCACCACGGTGCCGCCGCCGACGAGTGTCGCGCCTACGGCGACCACCCCGCCGACGCTGTGATAGAGCGGCAGACAGTTGTACATCCGGTCTGCCGGGGTGACGTCCATCAGTCCGGCGAACCAGTGGCTCCACTGCATCAGGCGGTAGTGACTGACGTTGGCGGCCTTGGGCAGTCCGGTGGTCCCGGAGGTGTAGATGCACAGCGCACGGTCACTCAGTGTGGGCACGCGGAACCGTGCGGGGTCGGGAGCCGTCGCGGCCAGTGACTGAAGGGCCGTATCCAGGCGCGGCAGCCCGGGCAGCCCCGCGCCATAAATCAAGTGTTCGGGCTTCCGGTTGAGCGCCTCCATGTGCGGCGCCAGGGATGGGCCACTGATGACATAACGGGCGCCCACGGTATCGAGGGAGTGCGCCAGTGCCGCGCCGCGCAGATTGGTGTTGACGAGCGCAACCGTGACGCCGATGCGGGTCAGGCCCAGCCAGATGGCGAGGTAGGCCGGACAGTTGTCCATGAAGAGGCAGACGACATCCGCCGCGGTGAGCCCCTGCGCAAGGCCCCAGGCAGCGACGGCGCGCGAGCGCGCGGCGAGCCCGCGGTAACTCAGCGACTCGGCGGGCGAGCTCAGCGCACAGGCTGTCCCAAAGCGCTCGCCCAGCACCTCAATGAGCTGCGGGAATGTTCCGGTGCGGTCGCGCTCGATCGGCGCGGTGCGCTCGAGGGCACGAACCCAGGCCTTGAGGGGCGATCGCTTGTTTTCGTCACTGGGCGCTGCCATGGTTCGGGTCCGGAACACCTTGGGGGCGGGAAGTCCACTTGAGGTAACCGTACATGGCTATGATACAAATCACACCCACCGATTGCGCCCCGTGCGCACGAAGTGCCGGTCGGCGCACAATGTGACGATGAAGCCCGAAACCATCGCCCTGCACGCCGGTTACGACTCGGACCCGGCCACCAAAGCCGTCGCAGTTCCCATCTACCAGACGGTGGCCTATTCCTTTGACAGCGCCGCGCACGGCGCAGCGCTCTTTGATCTCGAAGTTGAGGGCTACCGCTATACGCGCATCGGCAACCCGACCACGACGGTGCTGGAGCGGCGCATTGCCGAGCTCGAAGGCGGCATCGACGCGCTCGCGGTGAGCTCGGGTCAGACCGCTCTTTACTATGCGGCGGCGAATCTGGCCGAGCGCGGACAGAACATCATCTCCGTGCCGCAGCTCTACGGCACGACCCATACGCTCTTTGCGCACATCCTGCCCAAGTTCGGCGTGCAGGCGCGCTTTGCGCCCTCCGACCGCGCCGCCGATCTCGAGCGTCTGATCGATGCCGAGACGCGGGCGCTCTTTTGCGAGATGGTGGGCAACCCGGCCGGCAACATCTGCGATCTGGAGGCGCTGGCGAAGGTCGCCGAGCGCGCCCGCATCCCCCTGATCGTCGACAATACGGTCCCGACCCCGATCCTCATCCGCCCCTTTGATTACGGTGCCGACATCATCGTGCACTCGCTCACCAAGTTCCTCGGCGGTCATGGCACCACCTTGGGTGGTGCGATCGTCGACAGCGGCAAATTCCCCTGGACGCGCGAGGCGACGCGCTATCCGATGTTTTCCCAGCCCGATGAGTCCTACCACGGCCTGATATACACCGAGCACTACGGCGACAAGGCTTTCCTCGGACGGGTGCGCAGCGTGTTTCAGCGCACCATCGGTGCGGTGATCTCGCCCTTCAACTCGTTCCTGCTGCTGCAGGGCATCGAGACCGTGGCGCTGCGCGTCGAGCGTCACGTGGACAACGCGCGCCGCGTGGCCGAGTTTCTGCGCGACGATGCGCGCGTCGCGTCCGTGAGCTATGCGGGCTTCCCCGACAATCCCTACTACCCGCTGGCGCAGAAGTACCTGCAGGGTCGCGCCTGCTCGCTCATGACCTTCGCGATCCGCGGCGGCTTCGATGCCGGCGTGCGCTTCTACGATGCGCTTAAGCTCTTCAAGCGCCTGGTGAACCTGGGCGATGCCAAATCACTCGCCTGCCACCCGGCCTCGACCACCCACCGGCAGATGTCAGCCGAGGAGCAGCGTATCGCGGGGGTTGGACCTGAGACGATCCGCCTGAGTATCGGCATCGAACACATCGACGACATACTCGCCGACCTTGATCAGGCCCTCGCGGCCGCCACGCGCGCATGAGCGCGCTGCGGCCGCCGCCACCGGCGCTGTTCCCGGACGCCGCCACGCGTGAGCGGATCGAGGACGCACTCACCCGCGCGCTCCTGAGCGCGAACGCGCGGGTCGCGGCCGGTCCGGTGCTGCCCGATTTTGACCGTGAAGCCTTCCGGCGTGAGCTCGCCGCCTTCGACTTCGCCCGGCCGCTGCGGCTCGAGGCGGTGATCGAGTGGACGCTCAAGTGCATGGAGCACGGGCTCACGCACATGAATCACCCGCGCTACTTTGGCCTCTTCAATCCGGCGGCGAGCTTCCCGGCGCAGCTGGCGGACCGCATTGCCGGCGCCTTCAACCCGCAGCTGGCCAGTTCCGGCTCCTCGCCGGCACCGGTGGAGATGGAGGCGCACGTGATCCGCGCCATCGCCGCGCGCGCGGGCCTGCCGCCGAGCAGCGCCGGTCACTTCACCACCAGCGGCTCGGAAGCGAACTACACCGCGCTTCTGTGCGCGCTCACGCGCGCCGAGCCGCGCTTCGGGCGCGAAGGCGTGCGTGCCTACGGGGCGCCGGTGGCCATGTACACCTCGCGCGAGTGCCAGCCGGCCTGGTTCAAGATCACCCATCAGGCAGGGATCGGGCGGGATGCGCTGCGGCTCGTCGACACCGACGGACGGGGGCGCCTGTCGATGGCGTCGCTGCAGGAGCTCCTCGCCCGGGATCGCGCCGCCGGGGTCGTGCCGGTGCTGATCTCCTCGACCGCCGGCACCACCGGTGCGGGCATGATCGACCCGCTTGCGGAGTGTGCGCAGCTGTGCGCGGCGCAGGGCATCTGGCACCACGTGGACGCCGCCTGGGGCGGGGCGGCGCTGGCCTCCGAGCGGCTGCGGCCGCTGCTCTCCGGGATCGAGCGGGCCGATTCGGTGACCATCGATGCCCACAAGTGGTTTGCCACCACCATGGGCTGCGGCATGTTCATCACCCGCGACCCGCAGATTCTCCATGCCACCTTCACCGTCGATGCGGCCTTCATGCCTTCCTCGGTGACGCAGCTCGACCCCTACCTGAATACGGTGCAGTGGTCGCGGCGCTTCCTCGGCCTGCGGCTGTTCCTGTCACTCGCGGCCGCCGGCTGGGAGGGCTATGCCGCGCACGTCGAGCGCGCCACCGAGGTGGCGGACCGGGTGCGCGAGCGGCTGGTGGCGCGCGGCTGGGAGGTGGCGAATGATTCGCAGCTCGCGGTGCTGTGCGTCCTGCCGCCTCCCGGGCGGCCACCGGTGCGCGAGATCGTGAAAAAGCTCCTCGCCTCGGGACGTGCCTGGGCGGCGGTGAGCAAGACCGAAGGGCGTGACGTGGTGCGCGTGTGCGTCACCCACGGTGAGACCTCGGCCGCGGACGTCGAGGAACTGGTGACTGCGCTCGAGGCTAGCTCTTAGCAGCGAGCAGGCGCGCGAGCAGCGTCTCGACCGAGACCACCGAGCGGAAGTTGTCCGGGGTGATGTCGCCCTGCGGGATGTTGAGGTCGAATTCGCCCTCGACCGCCAGCATCAGATTCACCATCTTGATGGAGCTCATGCCGAGCTCGGCGAGGCGCCCCTCGACCGGAATGCTGCGGGCATCCGTGCCGAGGATCTGGGCAACGAGCGCGAGCAGGCGCTCGCGCACATCGGGGCTGGGAATTTGAGCGGCGCTGTCGTTCATCGTGTCGGTGAGGACAATGATACCGGTTCGGGGCGGCGGGCAGCGCGCCGCGCGCTCACGATGACGCCGAGCCAGTTACGGTACAGCGCTACGGCCGAGGGCGCCCAGCTGTTCTCGAGCTTCGCGGCAATCTCGGCGAAGGGAAACTCGGCAAGCAGGGCCGGATCGCGCTGCGCGAGCGCGCGGGATTTGAAGGCCTCCAGCGCCGGGAGGCTCGCCGCGGCCAGATAGCCTGCCGGCAGGGTCGGGTAGTGGGCCTGCGTGCCGCTGAGGTACCGCCCGACATCGCGCCGGTATTCCTTCAGCAGCGTCACGTCCTCGTACTCTGGATGTCCCTGGAAGAACAGGTGCAGGCTGCCGCGGTCGCGGATGAAGGTATCGGCGCCGCTCTCGGCTGACCAGCTAAGCAGCGTGTACCCTGCCTGCCTGAGCGCGCCCACGGGCAGCTCGTTCCAGCGTGAGTGCGGCATGTACAGGGGGGCCGTGGCGCCGGCCAGCAGGGCATGGTCCGCGAGCGTGTCGTGACGGTAGATGCCGCAGCGCTTCTCGGCGAGCCGCTGGCGCTGCACGCCATCAAGAACCTCAACCGCCGCGTGCGCCGCCAGGCACGACCAGATGCTGGCATAGGTACGGGTTCGTGCGAACTCCAGAAGCTGCGCGAAGCGCGGCCAGTAGGGCTCCTCGCTCAGGCGCGCCGCGCGCGGCTCGGTGCCGGTAACGATCAGCGCATCGAGCGGCTCGCGCAAGACGTCCTCGAGGGGCCAGTAGGCAGCGGCGATCCGCGCCGCAGCCTCCGCGCCCCTCGGCAGCTCCGGAAATGCCGATAAGCGCACCGTAACCCCCAGCGTGCCGGCAGCCGCCGTCAGCAGGCCACAGAACTGTGCTTCGGTCGACTGGAGCGCCGTATCGGGCATGTTATTGATGAGCCCGATCCGCAGCGACTGCCCCGTCGGGGACTGCCCCACACTGGTGCGATGCCGCGACGGTGACCGTATGGGTGCTTCAAGGGCTACCGGCATGATATTTCACTTATTTTCCAGTGCTCTCTTTTGTGACGGACTGCGAAGGCCGTCACAAATGGCTGATGTATCATGGGTTGGTCAGATTACAGTCTGCCCACAAGGAAAACTAATCCGGGGGTCTCGTTAATGGAAGCGCAGCTCATCGGCGGGACGCCGACCGGCGTGGCGGATGCCGCGGTAGGTGATTTATCAGGCCGTGCGAAGGCCATGGCGGCCGTCGCCGCGGCTCATGCCCTGGATGTCGACGCGCAGGCGCGCTTCCCGGCCGAGTCGTTTGCCGCCGCGAAGGCGCAGCGACTGCTTGGGATCATGGTGCCGCGGGCGCTGGGCGGGGAGGGCGCATCCATCGCGGACGTCGCCGACGTGTGCTACCAGCTCGGCCAGTCGTGTGCCTCCACCGGCATGATCTACGCGATGCACCAGATCAAGATCGCGTGCATCACGCGCCATATGGGCGCCAGCGCTTCTTTGACTCAGCTGCTGCGGCGCCTGTGCGCCGAGCAGCTGCTGCTCGCCTCCTCCACGACCGAAGGGCAGGGCGGCGGCAACGTACGCTCGAGCGAGGCTCCGATCCAGCCGCTGGACGGGGGCCGCATCAGCCTCGAACGCAAGGCGAGCGTCATCTCCTACGGCGCCTACGCCGACGGGGTGGTCACCACCGCACGCCGCGCCGCCGATGCCAATTCATCCGACCAGGTGCTGGTCGCGCTCCTAAAGAGCGACTACACGCTCACCAAGAACCAGGGCTGGAACGCACTCGGCATGCGCGGTACGTGCAGCGAGGGCTATATGCTCAAGGCCAACGCCGCCGCCGATCAGGTGCTGTCCGAGCCCTACGAGACCATCCACTCGCGCACCATGGTGCCCTTTGCGCACCTGTTGTGGGGCTCGGTGTGGACGGGCATCGCCGCGAGCGCTACGGGCCGCGCGCAGGCGTTTGTGCGCACCGCGATGCGACACAGCAATGGCCAGCTTCCCCCCGGCGCGCCGCAGTTCACCAAGGCGATGGCCACGCTGCGCACCCTGCGCGGCATGCTGACCACCTCACTGCTGCGCTACCAGCAGCTGATGGATGATCCGCAGGCTCTCGCCGCCCTCGATTTCCAGACGCTGATTACGCTCACCAAGGTCGAGGCCTCCGAGCTCGCCGCCTCCACGGTGATGAGTGCCATGCGCGCCTGTGGATTGGCGGGCTACCGCAACGACGGCGACTACACCCTCGGCCGGCACCTGCGCGACATCCTTTCCTCGCCGATCATGATCAACAACGACCGCATCCTTACGAACCTGGCGACGCCTGCGCTGATGAGCGCCATCCCGGCCTCGCTGCGCGAGTAGGGCCGGTCACCGCCTTGTCCCCTGACCGCCCGACTATCGGAGCCGAGCGACGATGACCGCTATTCCCGCCACCACGAGCCCTGAGGACCCGCTGGCGCACCTTGCGCCGGCCCTGTTCCGCGACATGGGCGTTGACGGGGTCTATGCCCGCAGCGCTCTGTATGAGGGCGTGATCGAGAAACTGACCGCCTATATCTCGCGCCAGCGCGATGCACGCGCCGAGGTCGTGCGGTTTCCACCGGTGATGAGCCGCAAGCAGCTCGAGAAGTCGGGCTACCTGGACAGCTTTCCGAATCTCCTCGGGTGCGTGTGCGCCCTGCATGGTACGGAGGCGCAGATCCGCAGCGCCGCGGACCGCTACAAGGAAGGCGGGGACTGGACCAGCTCCCTCGCCGCCGCCGATCTGGTGCTCTCGCCGGCTGCCTGCTACCCGGTCTACCCGATCGTGGCCGCGCGCGGACCGGTACCGGCGGGGGGGCTGATATTCGACGTCGCCGCCGACTGTTTCCGGCGCGAGCCGTCGCGCTCGCTCGATCGGCTGCAGTCTTTCCGCATGCGTGAGTACGTGCGGATCGGCTCTCCGGAGGAGATCAAGACCTTCCGTGAGGGCTGGATGGCGCGGGCCCAGGGGCTGGCCGATGAGCTGGCACTGCCGCACACGCTGGATGTCGCCAGCGACCCCTTCTTCGGCCGCGTCGGGCAGATGATGGCCGTGAGTCAGGTGCAGAATTCGCTCAAGTTCGAGCTCCTCATTCCGTACTACCCCGGCGCCAGGCCCACCGCCTGCATGAGCTTCAACTACCACCAGGCGCATTTCGGCGAGGTCTGGGGGCTGTATGACGAGCGTCATGAGCACGCGCACACCGGCTGCGTGGCCTTCGGCATGGACCGCCTGGCGGTCGCGCTGTTCGCCAACCACGGCGTCGATCCGGCGCGCTGGCCGGGCTCTGTGCGCCGCGCACTAGCCTTGTAAGCAGCCGGCGCGGCGGCAGGCGGCGCGCGCTTCCCATGACTCTCGATGCGCGCGCCAAGCGCTTCCTCGATAAGCTCGCGGCACTCAATCCCCCCGGCGTTCTGTCGCTCAGTGCGCCGGAGCGGCGCGCGGCGCTCCAGCACCTGCTGAGCTTCTCCGGTCACTCCGAGCCGGTAGGCGCCGTGACCGACGCGATACTGCCGGGCCCCGCGGGGTCGGTTGCCTTTCGGGTGTACGCGCCCTCCGGGGCCGCAGTCACCGAGCCGCTTCCGGGCCTGATCTATTTCCACGGCGGTGGGCTGGTGGCCGGCAGCATCGACAGCCACGACGCCATCGCGCGAGCGCTGACCAACGCCAGCCGCTGTCGCCTGTTCTCAATCGGCTACCGCCTGGGCCCCGAGCACCGTTTCCCGGCTGCCCTGGAGGATGGCTGGGCGGCCCTGGTCTGGTTGGCCCATCATGCTCAGGAATTCCATGTCCTGCCCGGCAAGCTCGGGATCAGCGGCGACTCGGCCGGGGCGACGCTCGCGGCGGTGGTCTGTCAGCGGGCCGTGCGGCAGGGCGCCCCGTCCCTTGCGTTCCAGTTCCTGCTCTGTCCGATCACCGATTTCGCCGCGGAAAGCGCCTCGCGGCGCGAGCTGGCGCGCGGTTACCTGGTGGATCGCGAAACCCTCCAGCACGACCTGCAGTACTACCTCGGGCCCACGGATGATCCGGCCGACCCCCGCATTTCCCCCCTGCGCGCCGTGGAGCTCGCCGGGCTGCCACCCACGGCAGTCCATACGGCGGAATACGATCCACTGCGTGACGAGGGTCACGCTTACGCCGAGCGGCTCGATGCCGCGGGGGTCAGAACGCTTTACCGTTGTCATCCCGGTATGATTCACCTGTTTTACGGTATGCGCGGACTGATTCCTTATGCAGGCGAGGCGTTTGTGCGCATGGGCGCGGATCTGCGCACGCTGCTCGAGGGTGGACCAAGCGCGGAGGAGCAGGGCAAATGAGTGATCGCTCCCAGGTTGAACATCTCGTCAAGGAGCTGCACGCCGCGCGCGTGGCCGGTGATCTTGACCGGCTCTGCAGCGTGTTTGCGGCGGATGCGCGCCTGCGGATTGCGGGCTCAAGTGATGGCAAGCCCATCGCCATTGATGCCAGTCGCATTACCCGCATCAAGCCCTGGCTGTCGATTCTGGTGAAGACCTTTCGCCTCAGTAGCTATGAGCTGCTGTCTTTGACGGTCGAGGGATCGAATGCGGCCGCTCATTGGCGGGTAAACATCGAATCGAAAATCACCGGCGTCAGCGTGGCCACCGAGCTCGTGGATCTCATTCAGGTCCGCAACGGCCACATCACCTCACAGATTGAGTTCTTCGTTCCCATTTAACCCCCTCACCCATGGCCGTAACCCCCGCGACGCACTCAGCGATCAGGCCCTCTGTCCCGGAAGACGCCCCTGAGATCGTGCGCTTGCTCGCTGAAGCCGGCTTGCGGCCGAACAGCCGCCCCGAGGACCTGCGCTGGAAGTACTGGCAGCCGCGCGCCGACTGGTCCGGGCCACGCTCCTTCGTACTCACCCGCGGCGATGAGCTGATCGCTCACGGAGCGATCGTGCCCGGGTGGTGTGAGTTTGAAGGTCAACGGATGAGCCTCATTCACGTGATCGACTGGGCCGCTCGTGGCGGAGCAGCCGGGGCCGGCACGATGCTGATGAAGCACATGGGAAGACAGGCACAGGCGCTGCTGTCGATCGGTGGCAGTATCGGCACCCAGCAGGTGCTGCCCTATCTCGGCTTCCGCCCCGCCGGCACGGCGGTCGGGTACGTGCTCACTTTGGGCCCACGGCGCCTGCTGCGCGCGGTCCGGCAGCGCAACTGGCGGCTGCTTCCGCGCCTGTTGCGCAGCTGGCTCTGGTCGCAGCAGATGCGCGCCGCGGACATGTCCGGGTGGCACGCGCGGCGGCTCAGCCGTGACTCGGCAGCCGCGGTGGCCGCGGTGCTGCCGCAGCCGCAGCTGGCTGGAGCCGATATCCTCGGGCGCAGCGTCGAGCAGCTGCAGTACATGTTGGACTGCCCGATTCTTTCGATGCGTTTGTACGCCGCCGAGCATGCGGGTGTTCTGCGTGGGTACTTTCTGCTGGCTTTCGCGCCAGGGCAGGTCCGGATTGCCGATTGTTGGCTGCAGTCGCAGGAGCAAGCTGACTGGCAGGCGGTGTTGCGATGCGCGGTCGAGGAGGCCCGTAAGGATCCCGACGTTGCCGAGGTGGTGGCTGTCGCGAGCGATAGCGCTTTTTCCGCGGCGCTGACTGGCAGCGGGTTCCGTGCCCGCTTCCGCGTGCCGGTTCAGGTGCGCCTGCCTGCAGGAATGGCCGCGTCCCCAAGGCCCCTCGGGGTGCGCATGCTCGACAATGACGCGGCCTACTGTTTCGAGCCGGCTGGGGCCTTGTGGGCCTGACGGCCGCCTAGATGACCGAGGCTGACCACGCGGAGCGTACGTCGCGGCACGTGCGCGCGCTGCCGCACGTGTCGGCGCTGGATGGCGTGCGCGGCGTGGCGATCATCTGGGTCGTCTTTCACAACACCACCGACCGGGCGAGCGGCGTAGCGCACGGAGCGGCCTACTTGGCCATGGTGTTTGCACACACCGGTTGGGTGGGCGTGCAGTTGTTCTTCGCGCTGTCCGGCTTCCTGATCACGGCGGGCTTGCTGGCGACGCAGCAACGACCCGGCTACTTCCGCAATTTCTACGCCAGGCGAGCGCTGCGCATTCTGCCGCTTTACTACGCGGTGCTGCTCGCTCTGCTGGTCATCTGGCCGCTGTTCCGGGGCACGCCATTTCAAGGCGGTGCGCGCGCGCCGTTGTGGCTCTTTGTCGCAAACTATTCTCGGGAGCTTCCCTATGGATTTGCGCACTTCTGGTCGCTGTCCGTGGAGGAGCAGTTCTATCTCTTCTGGCCCATAATTGTCGCGTGGCTGCCTCCGCGCCGTCTGCTGGGCGTCTGCGGAGTGATTGCCGCAGCTGCGCTGGGGCTCAGGGTGATCATGGTGTTGCACGGTGCCGACCCCTGGACGATCTACGCGAGCACAGGTTGTCGCATGGACGCCCTGGCGCTCGGTGGCGCCGGAGCCTGCCTGTTGTTCTCCCCCGAGGAGCGTGCGTGGCTGGTCAAGCATCTCGCGGCGATCGCATCGCTTTGCCTCGGGTTGTTCATAGTCGGAATCCCTGCAACCCACACCTACAACACGGCCAGCGCGGCCGGCGAGACCAGTGGCTACCTCATACTCGCGCTGTGTTCGGCACTTTTTGTGACCGCGCTGAGCCTGCCCGAAGCGCGTGCCGTGCGACCTGTGCGAGCGGTTTTCTCGGTCAGCGCGTTGCGCTCATTCGGTCGTTATAGCTACGCGATCTACATATTTCACAATCTTCTGCACCGCCTGTGGGGCGATCCGTGGATGGTGGCGCACTTCGGCCAACAGCCCGCCACGCAGGTCATTCTGATCTACGCCTGCGTCGTGCTGGTCGCGAGCTACCTGCTCGCCTTTGTCAGCTATCAGCTGCTGGAGAAGCGCTGCCTCGCACTTAAACGCTACTTTGTCCCCGGTCCGGCTGAGTTGTCAGCGTAGCGGTTCGCGCATGCCTGAGACCGCAGCTTCCCCTGCAGCAGATGCTTCGCGCGGCAACCCGGGCGGGCGCCTGCGGGTCGCCTTGCTCATTGCTGAGCCGAAGATGCTACAGAGCGAGGCACAGATCCGCTGTGCTCTCGCTGCGGCCGGCTTCCTCGAACTCGTCACCGTGGCAACGGCCCGGGTTGCGGCCCCGCGCGGGGTTCGGCGCCGCTCAGTTGCGCTCAGGTTGCAGCGAGGGCTGCAGCGGCGTGCGACGCCGAAAGTGGCGACGACCGCGCGGTTTCCGCCCGTCTCAGTCCCGGACCTGGAGGAGTTGGGGCTGGACGTGGTCATCGCCCTGCAGCCGTTCGACGGGTTGCGGCAGTACGCCACGGCCGCGCGCTATGGAGTGTGGTGGTTCGCGGCTGCGCCCTCCGAGGATCCCTCTGCCAGCGAGGCACGGCATTTATGCTCGGCGCTGGGGCGCGCGCCCGCGGCAGAATCTCTCTGGTTCAGTTGCGGCGCTGCGCCGCAGGTGCTGGATTTTGCTTCGGCGCGCCCGCGCTCGGACCTGTTTGTGGCCAAGAACCTGGAGGCCCTGGTGCCGGTGCGATGCGAGTTGCTGCTGGCCGCGCTCCGGCGCGTCAGACACGGCGGCATCGGGGCCGCGCCATCACGTACGTACCCTGAGGTTACCGAGTCTGCATCGGCGGGTCCCGCAAGGGCGGTGGGGTCAGCGACGCTGCTGGGAGAGGTGGCCCGAACCCTGGTCAAGAAGCTCTACGGCCGGGTGCGGCCCACGCCGTGGAAGGAGCAGTACAGCGTGGCGCTGCGACCGCGCGGCCCGCGCGAGGGCTCTTATGCAAGCGTCGAGGATTACGCCTGGCTGGCATTACAGACCGGCAGCTGGATCGCCGACCCGTTTCTCGCGACCCGGGATGGCCGCGACTACCTCTTCGTGGAGCAGATGATCGATGCGGACGGGCGGGCGCGACTGGTCTGCACCGAAATTGACTCGCAAGGCAGAACCGGCGCCTTCGAGCCCGTTTTGCAGCGTCCCTATCACCTGTCCTATCCCCACGTATTTGCTCACCAAGGGGAATTTTTCATGATCCCCGAGTCGGGCATCGCCGGCAAAGTGGAGCTGTATCGGGCGCGCTCGTTTCCCTTGACCTGGGAACTGGTGCGTGTGCTTTACCAAGGCCGCGCGTTCGACACCTCGGTGCATCACGATGGCGAGCAGTTCTGGTTCTTCACCTCGATCATTGCCGATCAGTTCGCGCTCGCCTCGCAGCTGATGTTGTTCCGCTCGAACCGCCTCGACGGTGACTGGATCGGGCATCCGGCCAATCCGGTCTGCAGTGACGTGCGGTTCGCACGCGGCGCCGGGCGTATCTTCCGCAGCGGCGAGCTGCTGTTACGTCCCGCGCAGGATTGCAGCATCAGCTACGGTGGTTCGATGAGCTTCCGCACGATCGACGTTTTGAGTGAGTCAGCCTATCGCGAGTCTCCCCGCGCCGCGATCTCCCTCGCGAAGACCGGGATGGTTGGCCCGCACACCTACGATCGCAGCGACCTGCACGAAGTCATTGATGGGCGCCTGCTGGTCCCGCGCCGCGGCACAGCGTCGCCGTCCAGCTTGAGGCGGCGCAGGATGACTGCGTGAGTCTCGGCCTCGTCAGCGTTGTGGTACCGACGTACAACCGTGCCTACTGCCTGGAGCGGGCTGTGAGCTCGGTGCTTGCACAGACGTACCAGAACGTCGAGGTCGTGCTGGTCGATGATGGCTCGACCGACGATACCCGCACGTTGGTCGATCGGCTCTGGTCTGGTAGTCAAAAGGTGCGCTACCTATACCAGGCCAATCGCGGTGTCTCGGCGGCGCGAAATCTCGGCCTGCGAGCGGCGGCCGGGGACTACCTGGCGCTGCTGGATTCCGACGACATCTGGCTGCCGTGGAAGCTCGAAGCGCAGCTGGCGTGCCTGCGCGCTCTTCCTCACGTGGGGATGATATGGACCGACATGGAGGCCATCGATCCGGACGGGAGGGTTCTGCAGCCGCGGTTTCTGCGGCACATGTACCTCGCATATCGCTGGTTCTCCCCCGAGCGGCTCTTTGCAGTGCAGCAACCCTTATCCGAGCTCATGCCCGAAATGCCGCCGGCCCTCGCCTTTGATCCCATCGTGCGCAGTGGTGACATCTTCTCTCCCATGCTCATGGGTAACCTGGTGCACACCTCGACGGTGCTGCTGCGGCGCTCGCGCTACGAGCAGGTAGGTTTCTTCGATGAGACGATGAGGACCGGCGAGGACTACGATTTCCACCTGCGCACCTGCCGCGCAGGCCCGGTTGCCCTACTGGAGGCGCCAGCAATTCGCTATCAGTGCGGCCGGTCCGATCAGCTCAGCCGCAGCGGCCTCATGGTGGAGATCGCGCAGAATTTTCTGCGCACGGTGGAGCGGGCGTTGGAGACGGATCGAGCCCAGGTGACCTTACCGGCATGGATGCTGAAGCGCTCTTTGGCTGATGGGCACCTATGGCTGGGCGAGGCGGCATTCAATGCCGGCGACCTCCCGCGAGCGAGGACGCATCTTCTTGCCAGTCTGCGCCTGTACCCGCGCCGCAGCAGAGCCGTCCTGCTTTATTCCACCGCCATGATCCCGCCACGGCTCGCCCAGCCGCTGCTGCGACTTCTGCGAGCGGTAAAGCGCAAGCTTCGGGTGTGACGATTCTTAAGTCCCGCCACACCGGCATCTGGCACACTGGAAGGGGCACAAAATAGGGACATCGTCGTAAGGGCTATCGCTTAGTCACGGGTATAAGGAAAATCGCGGATCAAACTGCCCGCGTCGGCGCGCACAGGGATCCGATATAGTTCGCTGCTTCCGAATACACAGAAAAACAAATGGCTGCCAACGGAAACGGCCACCGCGATGCCTCGCTATCGGTGAACCTCGCGCCCCTGCCGGCGCTAGAGGAGCTCGCAGCTGAATGGCGTGATCTGGAGTCACGAAGCGTCGGATCGTTTTTCACCAGCTGGTCCTGGATTGGCCTGTGGATTCGACTGCTCAACAACGCGACTGACTTGCGCTTGATTCGCGCGGCCGCAGGGCAGCAGACGGTGGGGCTCGGCGTGCTAGTAGGCCGCGCAGAGCACCGCAACCGCGTGATCTTCTCTAAGACGCTGCGACTGCACGCTACCGGCAACCTCGATTTCGACATTTTGGCAATCGAGTGCAATGGCTTCTTGGTTGCGCGCGGCGCGGAGGAGATGGTCAGTTTAGCGATGCTCAACCACCTCATCGCCAGGGAGAGAACTTGGGACGAACTGGTCCTCGATGGATTGTGGGGCACTCCGCAATGGCCAATACACGCCGCAGGCGTGCGGCCGCGCGCCAAGCACTACGCGAATCACTACGTGAAGCTGGCTGCGGTCCGTCAGGCTCCGGGCGGCTATCTGAGTCTGCTCGGTGCAAAAACGCGTTCGAGAATTCGCCGCAGCTGCAAAGAATACGGCGCTGTGGGGCCACTGACGCTGCACGCGGCCACGGACAAGACGCAGGCACTAGAGTTTTTCGAGGGCCTGAAGACCCTGCACCAGAGCTACTGGATCAGCCGAGGGAAGCCGGGGGCATTCGCTAACCCGTTCTTCGAGCGGTTCCATCGGCAACTGGTGGACGAAGCTTTTAATCGGGGCGAGGTCCAGCTGCTGGCTATGGACGTTGGCGGCCGACGACTGGGGTACATATACAATTTCATCTACCAGGGACGCGTCTATAACTATCAGTCCGGACTCGATTACGCGCTCTGCGATAAACACAACCGTCCGGGGCTGGTCGCGCACGCCTATGCGATCGAGTTCTGTGCCCACTCCGGCCACGATATCTACGATTTCCTCGCCGGTGACGCCGAATACAAGCAGGCGCTCGGCACCGACGTCGGAGTAATGTCGTGGATTGTGTTGCAGCGGAATCGATTGAGATTCCGGGTCGAGTTGGCGATGCGCGGCATCCGCGACCGCCTGAGACACTCGCGCCAGGAAAACCGTTCGCCGCCCATCGTCTGAGCATCTGCGGCAAAGCGGCAACGCTCGGGTTACCGCACATGGCGCGGAACTCCGCGCGGCGGATACGCGCGCTGCGCGCCGTTACTGGATCGTCTTGCTGCCGATGTTCGAGAGCGTGCTCTGCGAGCCGTCAGTCGCGTACGCGACAATTCCAAAGTACCAGGTGCCAGAGGAAAGGTTGGACACCACATAGCTGGTCACGGTCGGATTGGCGAGGTCCACGACGGTGTTCATCGCGTTCGCGGCCGTACCATAGTAGACCTTGTACCCGGCCAGGTCGGTCAGAGCCGTGCCGTTGGTATTTTGCGTGACGGCGGTCCAGTTGAGGTTGGCCGTGCCATTGGAGACTTCGTTGACGGTTATGCTGAAGGCGGGCAGGGAGGCGCTCGCGGGGCCGTCGCTCACGGTGATCACGATGCCCGAGTACGTTCCGGCATTGGCCGCGCTCGGCGTGCCGGTGAGCGCACCGTTGGTGGTATTGAAGCTCGCCCAGGAGGGCTTGTTGATGATGCTGAAAGTGACAGTGTTGCTGTCCGATACCGTCGGGACGAAGTTGTAGGGCGAGCCCACGTTCACGGACGCGGGCGGTACGCCCGAGATTGTCGGACCCGCTGCAGCCACGACAATCGAGAAGGCGGGCAGAGCGCTCGTTTGTGAAAGGGCCGAGACGCTGATGACGATGCTCGCGAAGGTGCCGACCTGAGAGGTGGAGGGCGTGCCCGTCAGTGCCCCGGTGCTGGTGCTGAAGGTCGCCCAGGCGGGCTTGTTCTGGATGGAGAAGGTCAGCGTCGCGCCCGACGGTCCGCTGGCGGTCGGCTGGAAGGCGTACGGCTTGCCCGCTGTCACCTGGGTCGGCGGGCTCCCGGCAATCTTCAGCGCCGCCGAAACCTGGATAGCGAAGGCCGGCAACGCCACTGACTGGGAGCCGTCGCTCACACTGATGACGATGTTCGAGTATGTCCCTGCCTGAGTGGCGCTCGGAGTTCCGCTCAGAAGCCCCGTGGTGCCACTAAAGGTCGCCCACGTCGGCCGGTTCTGGATCGAGAAGGTGAGTGAGCTGCCTGCCGGTGCGTTAGTCGTGGGGGTAAACGAGTAGCTCTGGCCAGCCACCACCTGGGTCCCGGGGCTCCCGGAGATCGTGAGCGGCGTGACAACCTTAACGCTGAACGGCGCCAGCGATGCGCTCTGCGAGCCGTCACTCACGCTGATCACGATGCCGGCGTAGGAGCCGGCCTGAGCGGAAGTGGGTGTCCCGGTGAGCGAGCCGGTGCTGGTACTGAAGCTCGCCCAGGCCGGCTGGTTCTGGATGCTGAACGTCAGCGGCTTGCCGGACGGGTCGGAAGCCTGCGGAGTGAAGGAGTAAAGGGAGCCGGCCGTGACCGAGCTGGGTGGCGTGCCGACGATGGTCGGTGGACTGCCGCTGGTCGGCGCAGTGACCGTGATGCTGAAAGCGGCAAGCGTTGCGGTCTGAGTGCCGTCGCTAGCACTGACGACGATGTTCGAGAAGGTCCCGGGCTGGGTAGGTGTTCCGGACAGTTGCCCGGTGGTCGAGTCGAAGTTGGTCCAGACCGGCTGGTTCTGCACCGAGAAGGTCAGTGGCGTACCAGGCGTCGCGTTGCTCGAGGGCTGGAAGGCGTAGGGCTGGCCGACCAGCGCAGAAGTGGGCGGCGAGCCGGAGAGCTGCAGCGCATTGGCGACGGTGATCGAAAACGCCGGCAATGTCGCGCTGGACTGTCCGTCCGTGACGCTGATCTGGATGTTGGCCACGGTGCCGATGTCCGTGGCTGCTGGGGTGCCGGTCAGTTGCCCGCTGGAGCCGTCGAAACTCGCCCAGCTCGGCTGGTTGACGATTGCGAACGTGAGCGTGCTGCCGTCACCGCCGGAGGCACTGGGCGAGAAGGAGTACGCCTGACCGACGATGGCGCTGGCGGCTGGAGTCCCCGAAATCGTCGGCGCATTGGCCGGAGGTGTCCCGTCGCCAGGAGAGGTGACGCCGGAGGCGGTCGAGTTGGGCCCGCCATTGACACCGACTGACCCGCACGCGGCAAGCAATAGCACAAGACCGAGGCCGAGCGCTGAAGCGCGCCAGTGCCACAGTTTGTTTGCAACTAAATAAAAACAGCGAGCCATACCCTGCAACCCCGCCACGCGGCGTTTCCCCAAACTGCAAGGGCAGAGAGATTCCGACAGCAAATGTCGGCGACGCAGGAGTGAGTTGCGTCGTCGGCAACCCCGCTATCTCAAGTAGACAAGCAACCTAAGTAACTTGAGACCGGAGGCTTTGCGTCCCCACCTTGCGATGGGTTTGCCCTTGCGCGCAGTAGAACCCGCGTTGTTGGTACAGGCAATATGTCTCTGCGCGCAGACACGCGCTCGACATAACTCCGCATCCAGCGGCGGAGACCGAATTCGGGGAATTAGCGGAAGGGGAATAAGCAAGAGGGCGGAAGGAACCTTCCGCCCTCAGAAGTCACGCGATTTGACAGTCTCGGATGTTGGAAGTCCGATTTTTCGTTCTTCCGATTCGATGTTAACTTGAGAGTGCTACTTCTTGTTTCTACGACGTGCTGCGACTGCGGCGAGCGCGCCTGCAGCAAGTACGCCGAGCGTCCCGGGCTCTGGTACCGCACCCCCGCCCCCCGGCGCCGGCGGACAGAAGGAGGGCACGAGTTTGCAGCTTGAGCCTGCGTACGCCGGCGTAGCTCCAAGAGCCAACACGCCGACGGTCATAACGACTGCCAAAATAACGTTGCGCACCATGCACTCCCTGGTTCGATCTGGCCTGTATGGTGCAAGTACCGGACCAGAATCGCTAAGCCATTGATCTTCGGCCCCCCAAGGCAGTAATTTGATTTAGACCTGACACCGCGCCTGTAAAGGCTTTCGACACATTCATCGGGCCTACGGGCGCTTATTTCAATCAAATTTATAAAAAACAACAGGTTATAGGTCAACTAAAATAGCAGCCCGCGCGAAATGTGCCGACGAGCAGTGCGTCACACTCCGCCTACTGTCTGAGATTGGCGACAATGGTTGGGATACCATCGTCGATTCAGGGAAGAGCGATAGAAACAGGCCATGCAGGTCCGTGGTGGACAAATGACGGCACGTCGTACGGGTCTCCTCGTCGCTGCATTGTGCGGCGGTTGCGGGGAAGCCCGTCCATTGGGCTCTCGTACCCCTGGCCGTGTACGGCGTCGTGGTGCTCGTTTTCGCCAACGCGGCGATACCCATACGCCCCGGATGGCGCGAGTGGCACGAGTGGCACGAGTGTAAATCACACCGACGTGCGGCTCGTCACACTCCAGACCGTAGTCGAGCGATTCGAGCGACGTGCTGCGGTAACATTTATCGGCTAAAAAAGGAAGAACAAGCCATTCACACTTACGCTCTCAACGCCCCGCTGCCTCTGCGCCGCATGGGCTGGCAGGTAGGTGGGCTGATTGTCGCGGTGCACGCAGTTTACTGGCCCATGACTGCGGCACTTTGGACCTACTGGTTGGAACCCTATGTCGGCGGCCAGGGCGTATTGGTCGCAGCTCTCGCACTATGGCTTGTCTATCGGCAGAGGGACGCGCTCGCGGTGGCGCCCGTGCGTAGCGTCCGGTGGGCGATTGTGCTCGTGGTGCTGCTGAGTATCGCTACGCTGGTGTTGTGGCGCGCCGGGATTCAGACGCTGTATTTCATGTTGCTGCCGCTCCTGATTCTCGGTGCTGTCTTTGCGGCCTTCGGTGCGACGGTTGCCCGGCTACTGCTGGTGCCAGTCGGTTATCTTTACTTCGCGATGCCCGCCTGGCAGCTGCTGACTCCCTATCTGCAGGGTGCGACGGTGCGCGCACTCGGCGTCTTAACATGGCTGTTCGGTCTTCCCGCAACCGTGCAGGGCACTCTGATCAGCTTTCCCAACGGGGTGACGTTCGAAGTCACTCCGCTGTGCAGTGGCGTCGGATTCCTTGTCCAAGGACTGGCCGTGGCAACGCTTCTCGGCGAGCTCGAGCGGGCATCCATCGCGCGTCGCCTTAAGCTCTTCGGGAGCATGATCGTCGTCGCACTGATCACCAATTGGGCACGCGCACTGATCATCATTCAGCTCGGCTACACGACCCAGATGCGCCATGTGCTTGCGTCGCGCAATCACGTGCTGTTCGGATGGGTGATCTTCGTGTGCGTGCTAGTGGCTTTTGTATGGATCGCCACGCGTGCTCCACCGCCGCCGCGGCCTGTCCCCCCGGAAGCTGTGAGCACCCATGCGCCGTCCTTCGCCGGTTACCTGGCGGCCGTGGCCGCCCTGACTGTGCCGCCCGTCCTGCTGTATTTCGTTGCTGCATCCAGTGACGCACCCGCGACGACGACGGCACTGCAGTGGCCAGCTGGGCGTGCAGACTGGCACGGTCCATTGGCCGACTCGAATCCTGGCTGGAGGCCCGTCTTTATCGGCGCGGACGCGAAGTCGTATACCGTCTATCAGGGTCGGAGCGGGGAGAGCGTCGAGGCATTAGCGATCGGGTATGCGTACCAGACGCAGGCAGCCAAGCTGGTCAGCGAGAACAATTCATTGCTCGGCGCCGATCTCACACAGCTGACCAGTCAACTCATCGGTGGCGACGGCCAACGCTACGATGAGATGGTCGTCGCCGACCGTGAGGGCCGCCGCTCAGTTATCTGGTCCGTCTATGACATAGGTGGGCGGACGTTCGTGACGCCGATACTTTCTCAGCTCTGGTACGGGCTGAGCTCTCTGACCTCGCAGCCGTACTCGGTATTGTTCGCCTTTCGGGCTCAATGTGTTCCCACCTGCCCTGCCGCACGCGCGAGACTTGCTGACTTCGCTCGCCACCTTGGTCCGGAACTCATCGCAATTCCCGCGTCGAGGTCGCGTTCTGGCGGCAAAGGAAGCGCCGTATGAACCCGGTAGTTGAGCAGGTCGTGGACGAAGTACGCAGCTCCTGGCGGTTCCGCTGGCTCGGGTTGGCCGCCGCTGCGGCGATTGCTGGCGCAGGCTGGCTGATCGTGTTCGCCCTAACAGACCGTTATGAGGCGGTGGCGAGCGTGTTCGTCGACACGCGCACGCCCTTGAAGCCGGCGCTGCAGGGGCTGACGGTGGAGCAGGATGTCGACAGCGAGATCAATTTCGTGCGTCAGTCGCTGCTCGCTGGACCGCAGCTGCAGAAAGTCGCCCGCGAAGTGGGCATCTTGCAGCCGAACGCGCTCGATCCGAGCCGGCAAGAACAGCTTCTGGCGGATATGACCAAGCGGATAAAAATTGAAATGCTCAGCGCCAGCGGACGGGAGGAGGACCGCAATACCGCCGGCAGCATCTATCGCATCGTTTATCAGGACCGCAACCGCGCGCGCTCACTGCGGGTCGTGGGGATCCTCCTGGATGCCTTCGTCACCGAGACCCTTGGTGGCAAGCGCGAGGGTTCCGAGAACGCGCAGCAGTTTCTCGAGAGTCAGATAAGTGACTATGAGAAGCGTCTGCGCACCGCGGAGGACCGCCTTGCGACCTTCAAGTCGCGTCACCTCGGGCTAATGCCGACGGAGCAGGGCGGCTACTTTACGCAGCTGCAAAAGGAGCAGGAAGCGGTCGCCGATCTGAAGACGAAGCTCATACAAGCGGAGGCGCGCCGAGGCACCCTCTCCAAGCAGCTGCACGGAGACGTCGCGGTCGCGGCCGCGGCGGCCCCGGTTAGCCCGGGCGGCATCGCGGCGACGGATACCTTATCGCGCATCGATGCCGCGCAAGCGCATCTGGATGACCTGCTGCTGAGGTTCACGGAAAATCATCCCGATGTCATTGAGGCGCGGCAAACACTGGCAGACCTAAAGAAGCGGCGTGAGGCGGAGATCGAGAAATTACGGGAGGGTGACGCGTCAGCCGCTGCGACGAGCCGGGCAAGCAGCAATCCTGTCTATCAGAGCGTGCAGCTCGCTCTGAACCAGGTAGATGTCGATATCGCCGATATCAATAGTGAGCTCGCTCAGCATCAGGCCAAAGCGACCGAGCTTCACCGCTACTTGGATACGGCGCCACAGGTGGAGGCGGAATTCGCTCAGCTCAACCGCGATTACGACGTCAACAAGGCTCAATACACCGCTCTTCTCGCAAATCTCCAGAAAGCGCGGCTCGGCGAGCGCGCGGACAGTGCCGGCTCAGTGCGCTTCGAGATCGTGCAACCACCGACGGCAAGTCTGCGCCCGGTTTGGCCGCAACGCCCGCTGCTTCTCGCCGAGACTCTTTTAGCTGCCTTGGCTGCAGGTGCAGCGCTGGCGTACGGGTTGCACTGTCTGCGCCCGGTTGTTACTTCCGCCGACGCGCTCGCTCGCGCGATTGGCGCACCAGTGCTGGGTCTGGTGAGCGAGGCGTTTCCCGATCGGGCGCGCATCGCCCGGCGTCGCGACGCGCTGCGCCTGGGCCTGGCTACCGGCTGCCTCGTTTTGGCGCTTGTGGTAGTCGTGATCGTGAGCCTGCAGGGCTATCACCTTAGTCTCACCGCACTGAAGCAGATGGTGCACGCGTGAGCCTCATAGAAAGCGCATTGGAGAAACTCCGCACGCCGCGCGCAGTCGGCGCGGCCGCCACCGGCACGCAGAGACCGGCGACCCCGACGCTTGCGGGCTCGCCGGCGAAAGCGCTGGCCCCCGCTACCCCGCCCCCCGTCACTCACGTGCTGAAGCGAATCGCCATCGACGCGCAGCAGCTACGTAGCGCTGGGTACCTGCCTGCAGAGGGGCTCGAACGTCGTTTTGCCGACCACTATCGGCAGATCAAGCGCCCACTCGTTGAGCGCGCCTTGACTGGCGAGCCGAGCATGAGGCTAATCCTCGTTTCCAGTGCATTGCCTGGCGACGGCAAGACATTCACCAGTCTTAATCTGGCCCTGAGCATGGCGCGCGAACGCGATGTCTCTGTACTGCTGGTGGACGCAGACGCGCCACGGGCACGCGTCAGTGAGGTTCTCGGGATTCGCGGTGAGCGCGGCTTGCTTGATGCGCTTCGCGACGAATCGCTGGACGTGGAATCGCTGATCGTAGAGACCGATGTCCGCGGGCTCGAGATCCTGCCTGCGGGCAAGTTCGTCGAGAATGCTACTGAGCTTTTTGCCAGTGCACGAATGGACCAGATCGCAGCGCGTATCAGCGCACGCAATGCGAAGCGCCTAATCGTGTTTGACTCCGCGCCGCTCCTGGCTTCCAGTGAGGCCCGCGCACTGTTACGTGTGCCCGGTCAGGTCGTGCTC
Source organism: uncultured Pseudomonadota bacterium (assembly GCA_963825385.1). Classification (GTDB taxonomy): domain Bacteria; phylum Pseudomonadota; class Gammaproteobacteria; order Steroidobacterales; family Steroidobacteraceae; genus 13-2-20CM-66-19. Next base: position 384,286 of record CAWGSX010000004.1, read on the forward strand.
GTGGTACATTTGGATGTAACCCCGCAGCGTGCCGTGCTTGAGGCGGCTGCCTACGTGGACAAGAAGAAACTTCAGGGGCTGATCCTCAACCACACGCCGTTCAGGGCTCGGGCCGGGTACTACGGTTATGGGGGTTACGGTCAGGGTGGTGATCACCCCTCTGATGCGGAGTGACTATGAACAATGCCCACCCCATGCTCGTACTGTTGCTATGGATGTCACTCTGGCTCGTGGCTTACGAGTATGTAGGCCACCCGGCATTGCTTTTTTTCTGGGCTCGAGTGCGCCCACGCAAGTGGCGGCAAGAGGAGGTGCAACTGTCAGTCGCGGTGTTCATTTCTGCTTTCAATGAGGAAAAGGGCATAGAGAAAAAGGTCCGAAACTTACTGGAACAGGACTATCAGGGAGGTTACACCGTTGTTGTAGCAAGCGATGGTTCAACCGATAGAACGGCGGAGATCGTCCGGTCATTTGACGACCCGAGAGTCGTCCTTCATGACTTCCAGAAAAATCGCGGCAAGGCCGCGATGCAGAACGAAATCATCCCGTCACTCTCGTGTGACGTCGTCATTTTCTCCGACGCGACATCGGTGTGGCCGAAGGACGCTCTCAGAAATATCGTGCGGAACTTCGCAGACCCGGAGGTCGGCTGCGTCGCTGTCGACCTGTGCTTCGTAAGCGAGCGCAATGGAGTCGTTGAGAAGGGGCAGGGGGCGTACTGGAAATACGAGCGGTTTCTGCGTCGTTATGGCGCGCTCGTAAACACGAACATCGTCGCGAGCGGAACGACATACGCCATTCGACAGCCCCTCTTCCGGCCGATTCGCTCGGACATCGCAGAAGACCTGTCCAATCCGCTGCAGATCGCCATGGCGGGACTGCGGGTGGTTTTCGATCCAGACGTGGTTGTCGAGGAGAAGTCCAGTGCTACGCATGCGAGCGAGATGCGGATGCGCAAGAGAATCGCGGTGCGCAACGTGACGGGCCTCGTCTCCTACGTCAAGTACCTCAATCCGCGCTATGGATTCGCCGCGTATCAGCTGCTGGTGCACAAGTACCTGCGGGTGCTCTGCTGGATACCGATGCTGACTGCGCTGATAGTCAACTGTGCTTTGGCGGCTTCGGCTTTGGCGGCTCACGACAATTCGCCGTCTCCCATGTACTACATATATCTCGGTCTGTGCTTTATGCAGAGCGCGGTATATGGCCTCGCGTTCGCCGGATACGTCAGGACAAGAACCGGCACGAGGAAATCAAGGATCACGGACCTGCCTTATTACTTCGTGCTTCTCAACTACGCGTGCATGATGGGGCTCATGCAATACGTCACAGGGGTCCGTCGCCCAACCTGGCAGCCCGACCGATAACGGTCTTACTCATGCGCGTCCTGGTTACCGGGAGCTCCGGATTCATCGGCCGATTTCTGATCCCCGCGCTCGCCACCAGGGGCCACAAGGTCGTCGGGATGGATAAGCGCGTGGGCAGTGATTTTGGCGACTATTTCCGCTTCATCCACGCAGACATACTGAACGAGAGCGCGGTAAGTCATGCGATGCAGGATGTCGACCTTGTCGTTCACCTCGCAGCGGAGCACAAGGATTTCGGCATACCCGAGAGCCTTTACCACCAGGTCAACGTGGACGGAACGGAGAATCTGCTACGTTCCGCTGCCCGCGCCGGAGTCCGCAAGTTCGTGTTCTTCAGTAGCGTCGCAGTCTACGGAAACAGTCAAGTCCCGACGCACGAGGAGCAAACTCCAGCGCCGGATCTACCGTACGGCAAAAGTAAGCTGCTTGCCGAAAAACGCATCGAACAATGGGCCACCGAAGATGACCGGCGGCAGGTCGTCATAGTCAGGCCAACCGTCGTCTTTGGCCCCTGGAACTACGCAAATATGTTTCGGCTCATCGACTCGGTCGCCAAGCGTAGATATATCGGCGTGGGTGACGGAAGGAATACTAAGTCAGTTGGCTATGTCGAGAACGTCGCTGAGGCGACCTTGTTTCTGATCGATCGGATGAAGGCCGGTGTGGCGCTGTTCAACTATGCCGACTCGCCACATCTTACGACTGGCGAACTCGTGCGATGCATAGCCGCTAATTTGCAGGTGAACGTGCCATTCTTTCGAATCCCGAAGTCAATGGCTTTGGCATCCGCTTTTCCGTTCGATGTGCTGGCCAAGGCTACGGGGAAGGACCTGCCGTTGACCGCGAAGCGCATCGAGAAGTTCACCAGTCCAACGCATCACCTGGCCGAGAGAATACGTGCCATTGGTTACGAGCCGCGCTACAGCATCGAAGACGGGATTGGAAAGACGGTTGCCTGGTACATGCAGGGCGGTGGGAAGCGGGCCGTGGGGCAGCCGGGATGATCAAGGGATCGGAAGTGTCACCGATGAGCAATGCCTCGTTCTGCATTTGCACGACGTTTGCTCACTCCACGCTGGTCTGACCATGCGCTCGGCGTCCACCGCCTAAATCATGCCCCTGTAGAGATTGAGCAACTGCTTATCAGGCAGCACCGTTTCGGATTTCCTTCCAAGAAAGTAAAAGCCGGACGCGCAATCGAAAACACCCGGCTTGTTGATCAAGTAGTAGTCAAAATACTTTAGATAGAATGATGTGAGGCTGGCAAAAATTCTTAAGAGCGCTCTGGATCTCCTGGAGGTCGCGAAGCTCGACAGGAAATATTGATAGGACCACGCCAGTGCCATTCCTGGGCCGCAGGTCGCACCACTATCGATCTCCTCAAATCTACGGAACAAGCGACGATGGCCTATATGTGTAAAGCGCGTAAAGTCGTAGCGTCCGCCATGGACCTGCTGGATAAAGGGCGTCTCTGAGTAGACGATTCCGTTCTCCTTTAAAACTCTGAAGATTTCGTCGCAGCATCTGTAAGGATCGACCACGTGCTCCAATACCGCCTGTACGACCACGCCATCAAATGATCGATCCTTAAAGGGGATGTCGTGCGCGTCGCTTATCAGCATTGTTCGGGGCCCGAGTGATACGTCGCTCTCAACGAGATCTATTGCCGCGGTTCGGACCAGATGGTCCGTCCCCTCGCCAAGTTCGCTTCCGCCAACGACCAAAACTCGCGGCGTGGCAGTCTGGCGCAGCAGTTCCTCCGTAAGCCTGCGGTAATTCTGTTCGCCCCTCACGTTCTTGCTAATGTTCGGAATCATGTTCCGAAGCAGTGTCCGCAGACGGCCGACCCGTCTGTTGTCGAAAAATGTCCTTCGCTGAGCAACAAAGTCATCGATTGCGAAGACGCTTGCTGCCTCATTTATCAAAACGGGTACCCCATCGACAATGGGAAACGTAGATCCGCAGTGAGAGCAGGCAAAGCTACCGTCGGCGTTCGTGAGTTGACTGTGGCAGTTTGGGCACGACAACAAGTCCTGAACGCTCTGAGACAATCGAGTCTTTTGCGGCAGTCGGTCCGTCATCTAGCTGGTCCTCCGCATCGGCTCAGTCGTAGGGATGATTCTTAGCTGTACGTCCCCTGCTAGCAAGCCTCTGGCTTTCACGACTCGATGGCTTCCGCAGGTGAAGTAGACGTTGAGCTAACTCTGATCGAGTCGATGGCGGTTCCCATGGGCGATCACCGGTCAGGCAGCGCTGGAGAGCGAGGCGATCGATGAGGCGCTTCGACACACGTCCTGGCAGCATCATGTCGCGGCCTGCGTATTGGTAGCACAGGCGTTGTACCGCTGCGGCTGAAACACCGCGTGTGATGCGACTGCCTGACGCAGACGCTCAATGGCGATGCGCGCGGCGGCTGCTTTTGCTGGGGTTCGCGTTAAGTTATCACGCGAAAGACGGCGACGCCCCGGCTGCGCGCCGCCAATGCGAGCCAAGTCGGAGGTGGCGCGCCGTGCGCTAGAGCAGAAAGAAATGGCGAGTCATGGAGAACATCGTCCGTGGCGTCTCCGCTGTAGAGAATCAAAAAACGGGCACCGTAGGTTTGCATGACCGAATGGATCGCTGCGGCGTCCCACACCTGATTGCTGTACTGCTGCGAAACGAGTGCCACAGTCTTACGGTGCAGTACGTATCCACTGGCCTGCCCTTGGTTTGCTATCGTGACTTCGTCGGCCGGTATGTTGACAGAGATCCACGATTGCATTGATGTGCCGGACGAGTCGGCGCCGCGCAATTCGCGCACTATGAGCTCGTGTGGCGCCGGGCCGAGCGGCGTCAAATAGCTGCGCGCGTGTATGGCCAAATAGCCGATCGTCGCCGCTGCTAGTCCGACACAAAATGCCGCTCGCGCTGTGAGTGTGGGTGTGGGTTGAGGCGCCGGCTGTCCACGCTGCAGCGAGCGCGCTAGCAGCAGGAGTGCAAGCGGCAGGAGCGGATAAAACATCCGCGTGTCGAAGGAGATTACGCTCGTCATCCCCAGATAGATCATACCGGCACAGTAGACCGCGACGTACCAGACCATAAGAGCGCTTGGCCCCAGCCGGTCTTTCCAAGACGAGCTCGCTCTTTCAGTGTGACGATTTCTGCCGCGTATCGTGGTAGCAACGACGGCTGCGAGCGACCCGGCTACCAATAGAACTTCGAACCAGCTGAAACGCGCAGAGGCTATGCCCCCTAATAAGAGGTGGTGCACCGAAACGAGGAAGTCATGAAGTACCTGCGCGATGGCGTGATGGACTTCCTTGCCGTTGCCGCCCTTCCAGTTTCCTACCAGCAGTTCGTTACGCAGAAAACCCGCGCCAATGATCGCAGCAGCCAAGCCGAGCGTCAGCGTCACATGGCGGGATGTCTTGTCGCGGATGATCAGAGACCGGAGGGCGAAGAAAACGGCGGCTGACAGGAATAAAAAGAGTCCCGCGTAGCGCACCCAATAGCTCAGCCCCATCAGTAGACTGCCAAGAAGGAAAGGCCACATGCGAGGGGAGTCGGCTCTCGCGCGGATCATACCTGTCGCGAACAGAGTGATGGCTGTAACGCTCGTGAGTGTAAAGAGCGACTCTGCCGTGTCCGCCGTTGCATAGATGGAAACCCAGGAATTGCCGATCAGCCAAATCAGCAGGGCACGAGTCAGGAGCGTTCCGATCTCAAGTAGTCTCGCAGCGTAGGCAAGTACCGGAATCAACAACGCTAAGGCCAGGATCGAGACCGCTAAGGCGGAATATTCCAACGGCAGGCCGGTTGCAGCAACAGCGCTCGTGGCAAGAGAGAAGCCCGCCGGGAAAGTCGTTACAGGTGCAGGTATGCGCCCGGCGGATCGCTCAGTGTCGAAGTAGACGATCGAGGTGGAAGCCGGCCGTCCAGCAAGAAAATTCTCGGCCTCGCTCAGGTAAACATAACTGTCATTTCCTAGCAGCGGACCGTGCGTGATGAAAAGATGTCCCGCGACGCAGAGCACTGCCAGCGCGCACCAGGCAAGAATTTCGAGCGCGCCGAGTTTTTCAGGTTCACTCGGACGGTCGGTGGCAAGGAGCGACTTCGTTATTGGACGTTCTTCGCAACGCAAGAGAGCCCCCGGTCGGAAGGCGGCCGGATCGGATGTGTCTGAGCATAGTGACGAAAAGGCGACTATCGAGCAACTTGCGGTAAATGCAGCCGGATGCGTCCGGTTACGTGGCTCGCCATCGCCTTAGGCCCAGTGGTTGCGGCACTAGCCGCCACGCAGATGGACTTCTAACATCCGTGAATTTACCACCGGCGACAATTTCGGTGCTGTCTAGCAGGTCGGCTGGCCGCCAAGGCTACCCCCTGGTTCTAAATGGAGGGCTGGAGTCCCGGCGCGAATCCGTTCTGGCCGGCGTGATCGGCGCGGGTCACCAGCGCCACTGCATCAACGTCTCCAGCGTCCCTTTGTGCCGGTAGCCTCGTTCCTCAAGAAACGCTCAGTACCGGCGCGGCCGGCGTGAGTAATGTGCCACTGGTGCCGCTAGCGAAACTACATCCAATCTGAGTCGCTGTCCCGTCCCACGCGCCTATGTTGCACGGCGTGCCGCTGCTGGTTCCGCCGACGCGTCCAGTCTGATAGCACGGAGAGGTAGTCGGGAGCTGATAGCCTGCGACGTTCGCAGTCCCGGAGCCAGTTCCGTAGGTTACGCCGGGGGCCGTGAAATTAGGATTGGCGACGCGTGAGCCACTATCCAGTCCAAGATTGGATTGCCAATTCGCTAAGCCATAGGTCGTGGCCGCTTGGGTAGCCCCACTGGTAACACCCCAGAGAGGAGTGCTGTTGGATGCGCCCGGCTGATAAAGGCAGTTGTAGTTGCTCAGCTTAATGGCACTTTTCTGTCCCAGAGCGATAAGTCCCGCGTAGTTCGTGCTTCCATTCATCATCACGAGATTGTTGTAGAAGTTGATCGTGGCTCCGGAACCGGTCGTGCCGAAGCAAATCATTCCGCTCGAGGACGAGTTCGTCATGTAGAACGTGTTGTTGTACACGTTGTAATTGATTACCGAGCCGGTTTCGGCGTCTATGCCAAGCCAGAGTCCCTGCCCCTGCCCGTTGGAGCACACCATGATGTTGTGGTGCGCCGTCATGGTCGTTCCAGCATTACCTCCAGCGCCGTCCTGGATGCAGGTGTTGGGATAGGTCCCGGTTGACTCGATGTAGTTGTACCGGTAGGTATGACCTCCGGAGTACTGATTCTTGTCGTAAATCCCGCAGCTGCAGTTGTAGATCGTGTTGTATTGATAGATGTTGTTCAGATTCAACTGCCCGGAGATTCCTGAACAGTCCCACAGAGCCAGATTGCCGGAAGTCGGGATGACAGAGTGGACCAGATTGTTGCTGATCAGTGCGCCATTCTGGCCCCAGACGTTGATCCCGTTCATGTTATTGTTTTCAATCCCGGCAACGTCATACACCTCGCAGTTCTGCACCGTATTGCCCTGCACGGTTCCCAGGATGTCTGACGTTTGATCTTTCCCCCAGAGCGTTATAGCGAACATATAGCCGCGAGTGACATATAGACCGTCGATCGTCACGTTGCCCCAGACAGTCTGGGTCGAGGTGCCATTTTGCATGCCTTGACCGATAATCCCTGCTTGCGAGGTCGGATAGCTGCCGCCACGCAGCCCACCTGAACTATCAGCACTAATCTGCGCGACACGAGGCGTGTACACGCCGCTTGAATTGCAAGAGGCGACGTAGGTCGGAGAGCCGGAGGTCCCGCCTTGTATGCAAAGCGCCGGTGCACTCGAGTTAGCGGCCTGCACCAACGAGTACACGTTGTAAACGCCCGCAATGATTCCGACGCTCTTACCCGCGTAGAGGCTACGGAGGCTTGGGCTGTTGAGTGCCGTAATGGCCCAAGGCGACGCGAGAGTGCCTGGGTTGCTGTTACTGCCCGTCGTGGAGATGTAGTAGTCGAATGTGCTGGGCGCCGTGGTGACCGCGCGGGCGCGTCTGGGCAGACCCGCGTAGGCGCCGACCAGGACCGCGCAACCGCCAGTTCTCAAGATATCTCGTCGCGAAATCGGCATTACTCATCCTCCAAAGGATAGGGCCCCCAAGAGCAAGTGAACACGGGCGGCGGGCGGATTGTGGCCCGCTACAGCATAGCCCGCAATTGTCTCTCAGATGAGACATGGTGCTTCGCTCAGGATTGAAGGTATCTCAGCGAAAATCCTGTGAGCTAGCGATCGCTTTTGTGACGAGCTTCGCGGATCGTGAACCTCTGTCTGCTTTTTCTTTGGCCGGGATTTGGCTCAGTCCGCGTTGCGGGAGAGAAGCGGAGAGCGATCACTCCTTCTCGACAGCGGTTCTCTCGGTTCTCAACCGCTCAAATTGGCTTGCCGGGTGATCGCGGCGTTTCCGCGGGTAACGACCGATAATCGCAAGATCATTCCGGCTGCGATGTGTTGGCAATGAGCTAGGTGAGGGAGGGCTTGCCGATCCGTAATCAGGCCGCTAACCACAAATTCTGGTTTGACGCGTGTAGGTCTATCCAGCTCATGCTGAAACACGGCGGGGATGCTTCGCTCGCGGTCGGGGCCGACATCTCCCGGATACTGCCGCGCTTATATCCTGCGATTAGATGGAACTTACAATCTACAGATCGATGCATGAGCTCAGGCGCCGCGCGATTGGCGTCACGCCTTTGTAACGTCTCCACGTCGAGAAGCTCCCCGGTGATCGAGGCAGGTCATCCGACTGCAAGTCATTAATATTCTTACTTGAATATGTCCATACGGAGCTTTATTGACCGCGATACAGGGTCCTCTTAGTATTCGCGTGCGAGTCGGTTTATTGCTCTGTCGTTGCCATCCATTCGGCGCCCTCGCGTCTGCGCTTGCGGTTATAGGGGGCTCGTTCCTACTCGGCTCGAAAATCATCCCAGTCGACGTACCGAGTCTCGGACAGGTGGGTTTCGTCGTAGGCAATCAAGGGCTGCAGGAAGTACGAGGCGGGCATTGAGTTTGGATCAGCATGCGCTACTCGGCTCGTTGGATTGGCTCGTCAATATACGTACGCCTTACGGAACTGCGGGCGCCTTAGCGCACTTCCCGAAACGGCAGCTAATGCTTGCGAGAAAATACCGCGGAATCGTCAAATGCTCCCCGATCGCTTTCGACCCCGACAGCACGCAAGCTAGAGAACAGGGGCACCGCGTGCTACGCGCGTCTGCGCGTCGCCTCGGTTCGTGAACGCTCGGAGCAGCGACGCGGGCTCAGACCGCGCCGGGGTCATGGATCTTGCCTCTGGTCCCGACACTCAGCCGCCAACCGCGCAGGCACCGCTTCCAGCGGTGGGACCCCAACACGCCTGGATGGCGATCTTTCTTATCGTAATGGTCGGGAAGGTGACCGAATGGGTACCCGGGATCTCCGGACTGCCTCTGGCGAAGGTCGCCTTCCTATTCGTCGTGCTCTACTCGGCTCGAGTGTGGCAGAAGATCGCTCCGGTTCGGGTGAAATCGCTGCGGATTGCGAAGCCCGCGATTGCGTTCCTCGTGCTTGCAATCCTGAGCGTGTTCTTTTCGATCTACAAGTCCAATACGCTCATCGCGAGTGAGTCGAACCTTATCGTTCTCATAGCGTTCGTGACGTTGATCAAGATTACCCAGACCATGGGCGATGTCGAGAGAATGCTTCTGGCACTCGTCGGCTCAGCCATCTCGCTCACAGTGGGAGTGCTGGTCAATTACGGCGGTGGTCGCGCCCACATCAATGACAACTTCGACCCCAACGACATCGCGTACGTGCTTGATACGCTTCTGCCGATCGTGATCGCGTACGGCGTGGCCCATTCACAGCGCCGAAAACGGCTTGCCTACGGGCTCGCTGCGCTGATGATACTGGTGATCCTGCTCACTGGCTCTCGTGGTGGGGCCATCGGACTTGGTGCCGTGGCGCTTGTCTGGTTCGCATATCCATTGAGCTTCGCTAAGTCCGGAGAGCTACGCGGCTTCTCGCCGGGCGGTATGATCCTCAAACTTACGTTCCTCGCGATGATCGGGGTGGTGGTCTGGGGCCAATTGCCCGGCGACACGAGAGATCGCCTCGCGACTCTCTTAGACCTCCAGCACGACTACAACGCGGATCCGCATTTGAACGCGAGTCGCACAGTACTATGGCGCCGGGACATCGAACTTACTCTGGAGCGACCGATTGGATACGGCGCTGGCTCCGCCGCGACGGCTGATGGGCGTGCCGGGGGTTGGTACCGCACGGCTCACAACAGCCTGGTTCAAGCGTTGGTCGAGCTGGGGGTGCTTGGGCTGGTCTTATTCGTGTCTATCTATATAGTGACCTGGAGAGAGTTAGGGAAGATTTCGAGGCGAGGGCTCCAGAGGTCGGCGGATCGCGAGAGCGCACGGGCTGCCCTGTATGCCCGGGCACTCCGCATCGGGCTGCTGGGCAACATCGTGGCTGGGTTCTTCCTCTCCCAAGCGTACTCATCCTGCCTATTTATGACCGTAGCGATTTGCGCGGCGCTTGTGCGCGTCGCGCCAACGGCAGCGATGCCGACCAACAAAGGTGTCCCATCGAACGGGCCCTTTCGGGCTGGGGCGGCTGTTTGAACGCGGATGGCCCCGCCGAACCTCCGCCGCGAACGGCACATTTTGATGAGGTGATGAGCGGGCTACGCTGGATCGGCACGGCCCGGATGTTCACACAGCTCGTTACATGGAGCCTCACGATCGTCACCGTGCGCCTATTGGAGCCGCGGGATTACGGCATCGTGGCCACCTCAGGGCTTTTTACGATCCTCGCGCTGCAGCTGATGGATGGCGGCTTGGGCGCTGTGCTAATCAGCCGTCGCGACCTCACCACGCACATGCACGGCGCCGCGGTGAGCGCCGTCTTGCTGCTCTCTTTAGTGCTCGCCGGGATGATCATCGCGATCGCGCCGCTCGGCGCCCAGCTGTTCAATAATTCAGCTCTCGTCAACGTCCTACGTATCGCCTCGCTTTACCTGCCGCTCGCCGCGCTTGCAGTCGTACCGACCGCGCTCTTGTCGAGAGAATTCAAGTTTCGAGAGTTGGCGCTGGCACAGGCGGGTTCCAGCGTGCTGCAGGGGTTGGCCACTCTCGGATTGGCTTGGACAGGTGCCGCGTACTGGTCCTTGATCCTGGGTACCCTGTTCGGGAGCGCGATGCGCGCTGCCTTCCTGTGGCTGAGTCTGCGGCAGCGGCCGGCACCGAATTGCGACTTTGCCGCGCTCCGTTCGCTGTGGCGCAGCGGCACTCAGATGGTTGGGCAGCGGCTGGTGTTCTTTGTCGCCCAGGATTTCGACACCTTCATGCTCGGGCGGCTCGGAGGAGCCACGGTGCTCGGCTCATACTCGCTCGCCAAGACGCTGTCGCACTCGCTGCTGGATCAACTCGCCGGCATCGTCAATCAGGTGTCGACGCCGGCCTTCGCCGCAAAAGCCGGTGACGATCGCGCGCAGCTGCACGGCTTCTTGCTGATGATCTCGACGGTCTCGGCGCTCGTCTTCCCATTGTTCTGGCTCGGCGGAGTATTGTCACAAGCGGCTTTGCCGCTCCTGTTCAGCAATCGCTGGGCGCCCATGATTATCCCATTCATGGCGTTCATGTTCGTGTTGCCCCTCCGCAGCATCTTTTCCCTGATGGACTGGGCGGTCATAGGTACGGGTCGGGTCTCGACCACCTTTCGCAACATGCTGACCTGGGCCGGTGTGATGATGCCAATCCTGTTTGTCGCCGCGCATTTTGGAGCGAACTGGGTGGCGGGAAGCTGGTGCATAGGATTCCCCATCGTATTTCTCATCTCGATGGAACGTATCGCCCGTGCACTTCAGGTAAGCTTCTGGCGGCTCCTCCGGCCGATGCGCGCGCCACTGCTGTGCTCACTCGCCAGCGCGGTTGTTGTTGCGGCCGTGCTCGCTTACTGCGGGACATTCTTCCCCTTTGCGGCGCAGCTGGCTATTGGCGTGGTGCTGGGGGGAGTCTGCTACGGGGTGCTGATGCGGCAATACGCGCGCCAAGACTTCGATAACGCGCTGTATCTCGCGGCACGTCTGCTACGACGGTGAGGTGAGGATGCGAGTTCTCTGGGCGTCCCACATCATTCCCTATCCTCCAAAGTCCGGCGTGCATCTGCGCAGCTACCATCTCCTGCGCGGGGTGGCCTCGCGGCACGAAGTAGATCTCATCGCCTTCATCCATGAGGTCTGGCTCAGAGTCTTCTATCCGTCGCCAGAGGAGGGTCTGGAAGACTGCCGCCGCGCGCTGCTCGAACACTGTCGATCGGTGACGTTTCTGCCAATCGAGAGTCTGAAGCGGCCGGGAGGTCAGATTCGAACTGCGTTAGAGGCTCTCGTGCTGCCAACAAGCTACACGATGCGGCGGTTGCAGAGCCCGGCGGCACGGCAGGCCTTCGCTAGCGCTTCTCGCGAGAAATATGATCTGGTGCACTTCGATACACTAGGACTTGCGCCCTTCCGTCCGCTTTTCCCTGATACCCCTGCAACTTTGGGGCATCACAACATCGAGTCGCACATGCTGCTGCGACGCGCCAGCAATGAGCGTAATCCGCTGAAGCGTTGGTATTTCAGGCAAGAAGGGCGCCGCATCCAAGAATATGAGGCGCGCAGCGCAGGAAGTTTTAGGGCCCACCTGACGTGCTCCGAATTGGATTCCCAGCGGCTAAAGGCAATTGCGCCGTCCGCGAAAACGATCTCGATACCCAATGGTGTCGACGTCGATTACTTCGACAGAGCCGCTGCGTCGAGCTCAGGGCCGCCGTCGATCATTTTCGTCGGCAGCCTTAACTGGTACCCCAACGTGGACGCGGTTATGTTTCTTCTGAAGGAGATTTGGCCGGCGGCCAAGGCGGCGGTACCGGACTTGTGCCTGGAGATCGTTGGGTCCGCGCCGCCGCAGGCCGTGCTCGATGCGGCTGCGCCGTTGGTCGACGTCCGCGTCCACGGTTTCGTAGACGATGTGCGGCCGCTGCTCAACGCGGCGACGCTCTACGTGTGCCCGATCCGCGACGGTGGTGGTACCAAGCTCAAGCTCTTGGATGCCTTCGCAATGCAGAAATGTGTTATCGCACATCCCATCGCCTGCGAGGGAATCGAGGTGACGCCAGGCCGAGACGTCGAGTTTGCGGAGAGCGCATGGGATTTCGCACAAGCGATTCAGAGACTCCTGCGTGAGCCTGCCGAGCGCGAGAGTCGAGGGCGGGCCGCGCGGCAACTCGTTTTGGAGCGATACTCGTTTACAGAGATCGGGCAGACCCTATGCGCAGCGTTTGAGTCGGTGGCGCACCAGAGCTTGCCACCCAGGACGGCAGATCAGCCGCCAGGAGGATGAGCAAGATATATCGTCCGTGCGCGCGGAGGTCGGTGAGCTGCACCGAATCAGGTGCTTGAGAGGCGCGTAGCGGCGACGCGCAGACCGTGGCAGCCTTCGAGGAAGTGTTGTGACTTCAACGCCCCGTGCGCGTTCTATCTCGAAAGGTCCAGTAAGAGTTGAGAAAGTAATTCACTAGGGTTGCAGGAATAATTCCAGCCAATTGATGCAGCTGTGGCATCACCGTCGGAAACGTTCGCGACAGGAGCACGAAGGTCAGATAGCTGATTCCGAGCGATAGAATTGACACCACATTGAAGCGCAGGCCGCGGGCATGAACCGGGCCGACCAAGTTGCGCCCGCTAAATGTCCAGTAGTTGTTGCCGATAAAATTAGTAATGATGGAACACTGGATCGCGATCGGAGAGGCCAGAAACTTGTTGACGCCCAGCGACAGGAGCAGCGAAAAGATTCCGAGATTGACGACAACACCCGATGCGCCGATGACACAGAACTTTATGAAGACCTTGGAGCTCTGAAACCGTATCCAGGCGGCGCTGCGGAAAAATTCGATAATGTCCTTGATGCCGAGCTTCGACTCACCGACGGTGCGATCGATAAAGTCGACCGGTAACTCCGCAATTCTGGCGCCGCCGACCATGGCGGCGTGGAGGAGCGCAATCTGGAAAGCGTATCCTTGGACCCTGAAGCGCTCCAAGTCGATACGACGAATGACATCGGCGCGGATGGCGCGGAATCCGGCGGTACAGTCGTGGATTCGATAGAGGCCGGCGACGTACCGGGCTACAAGATTTCCTACTCGAGAGTTGAGGCGTCGGTGCAGCCCCCACTCCGCCGGAATGCTGCCGCCAGTGACGTAGCGACTGCCGATTACGAAGTCTGCGCCCTGCTCGAGGCGTGCGAGCAATCGCGGTATATCGGAAGGCTTGTGCGAGAAGTCGGCATCCATCTCGAAGATGACGTCTGCGCGAAGTGTGTCGATTGCATATCGCATGCCGCGGATGTATGCAGCTCCCAAGCCCTGCTTTTTCCCTTGTATTGCGTGCAGATTGAGCACGCTGCGCTGCTTTTCGCGCACGACGTCGATCGTGCCGTCGGGAGAGTTATCATCCACCACCAGGATGTGCATCTCGTGCGGCAGTGAGGCGAATACGCTCTGTAGCTCATCAATCAGTCTGCCGATGTTCCCGCGCTCGTTGAACGTAGGGATGACGAGTACGACTAGCATCGTGCTGAGAATTCGGTCTGATGTGACACTTAGTCTACCTTTCGCCGCTTCGCTTCCGGTCAGAAGCTGGCTGATACTTCTTTATCATCCGAGCTTTGGATCCTGGCGCGTCCTGTAAGCGTCGGCGCGCTGGCGTTGAATTCCCGGTGCCAGAATAGCCGTCTGAGCTTCCGTCGTCGACGCGATTAGGTATTCGCCGAGGCATTGCGCCGGGTTGCGCCGCCTCTCACGCTGCAGCCCTCTGTGCGACGAAGATGACCACATGCCTACCGGCGAGCGGCGCGTTGCCGTGCGAGTCGCGCGTGATGATCTGTTTGACGGTCAGGCCGTTGCGCTCAAGAATCGCTCGCGCGCTTTCTACCGTGTAGGACTTACGTAGCGGCTGCACGATCGGGTGGAACAGCTTCTTAAAGGCCCATTTTGCGAACGAGATGGGTCGCGGTATCGGGAGCAGATATTCCCTCACCTTCACCCGCAACCGCTCGCCGCGCGTCATGTCAATGTGAAAGAGCGCGACATAGTGCCCGGCAGGCGTGAGCACGCGCCGGATTTCGGCGCTAGCGGCATCTTGGTTTTCGAAGTGCTCCATCACTCCCACACTCACGACGACATCAAAGGATTCGGACGCGAAGGGTAGTTCCTCGGCGCGAGCCACAGCGCACTGTGCAGCCGAGCGCTTGCGCGCGCGAATGAGCGCTTGGATGGATGGATCGATTCCTGCCCGGATCGGGGATCGGAAAGAGGACAGCAAGATGCCTTCGCCGCACCCGATCTCAAGCAACGGCCCAGTGGAAAGTGATGCTGCTAGGTCGCTAAACCACCTTTGGAAGGGCTCCGAGCGCCCTTGGCCGATCCAGACATCCTCATGGCGCGTGTAGATCTCGTCATAGATCTCGCGAACCCGGCTGTCAGGCGAGTCGATCAGAAAGCACGGAATCCCCTCCAGCAGCGGGAATTTTATCCCACAGCGTGGGCAGGCAAAGTCGGCGAGTGGGCCCTTGCAGTGGGAACAAACGTACATAATGTGTAGCGCGGGCGCCTATGTTTGGAGACCGAAATCGTACTTAAGCCCGTGAAAATGTTGTAGTATCTTGGTCTCAACTTGGAAAAATGCGATGAATAAATGCGGCCTGTCGTCCGACGAGCCGTTAGCCTACCTGTTCATGGTCCGCGAGGGGCCGACGTATTCGCTCGAGGATCTCGAGGCGACCTGTAGGCTGCTTTCGCAGCAATTTCGAGGAGAGCTGTGGTCCTACGGCTCCTACGAAGCCGACGTCGAAGTCGGACGGATGCGGATCAGGGTTATTAAGGACCGCTCGCGGCGGAAACTGGTCAACTTCTCGCGTTTCGCGTTGGCGGTTCTGGCTCGGGCGCGCAAATTACGGACCGCGCGACCCGGGCAACTTGTCGTGACGTCTTATGATCCCTTCAAAGGCGGCTTGCTCGCCTGGCGCGTGTCGCGGCTGCTTGGTGGCTCATTTTTGTGCGAGGTGAACGGGGTTTACGGAAATCCGGACAACTTTTCGCATATTCAGTTCGCTCCCTGGCGTTGGCTCAAGTTGCTGCAGGTTCGGGTACTGGGCTCATTCGTGCTTCGCAGGGCGGATGCCGTGCGGTTGTTGTTCACCGGCCAGCTCGAGAATTTTGCCAGACTCACGAGTGGTACAACGGTGCGCCAGTTCTTCGATCGGGCATACATCGAGCGTTTTTATCCGGGCCCCGAAGAGCCGCTGATTCTCGCGGTGGGCTTCCCTTTCATGATTAAGGGCGTGGACATTCTGGTGAGCGCATTCCGTCGGATTGCTCCGAACCATCCGACGTGGAAGTTGGTGCTCATCGGGCACCGAATTCCCGATGAGCTGCGCGTTCGTGGCCTCGAGCATCCGCAAATCCAGGCTCTTCCGGGAATGTCACAGCCAGAGCTCGCGAAGTGGGTGTCGCGCTGCTCGATCATGGCGCTCGCTTCACGCACGGAGGGCATCCCACGAGTATTGCTCGAAAGCGCCGCCGCCGGAAAATGTAGGGTTGCCTCTCGGGTGGGGGGGATTCCGGCGGTTTTGACGCACGGCGTCGATGGGCTTCTCTTTGAGAAGGACGACATTTCGCAACTCGCTGAAAGCCTTGAGCGCGCGATCGAAGACAAAGACCTCAGAGATCGAATGGGTGCCGCTGCTCGCGAGCGGGTTGCGAAGGAATTCTCCGCCTCGGCCTATCTGCAGCACTTCACTGAGCTGGTCAGTGCCACGCTCGCGGCCCGGGGAGCTACGCAGCCCGCAGCCCCGCAGTCGCGCGCGCATGACGCCTGATTCATTCTGCTCGTCGCCGGCTGGCGTAGCCGTGCGACGCCCACGCATCTTGCAGGTGCTGCACTGCTTCAGGCTCGGCGGCTCGGAGCTTTTTGGACTGGAGCTCTCCCGACAGTTTGTCGAACGCGGCGCGGAAGTGCTCTGCGCCGCCATCGATGGCACGCCGGGCCCGCTGATCGAGCGCTGCCTCGAGTACGGCATCCAGCCTGTCGATCTGGCGATCCCGGGCAATATTTTCGGCCGCAACGGAATCAGCCTCAATCTTGTGCGGCGGATGCGCGCGTTGCGCCTTGATGCCGTCCATCTGCAACACTTTCTCGCCCTCAATAAGCTCGGAATTCCGGCGCGACTTGCGGGAGTTCCGCGCGTCATCGTCACCGAGCATTCGGTTTTTGATGTCGATCAGAGTCAGGCGGGGCGGGCCCGGGCGCGCTTAGGCTGGCGGCTTGCCTCAAAGGTCACAGTCATCCACCCGAGCATCCGCGACTACCTGTGCGACCGTCTGGGTCTGCCCGCGGAACGGGTGGAATTCATCCCGATCGGCATCGAGATCGAGAGGTGGAACCGGGAGGACCGCGCCGCATGCCGGGAGCGCCTTAAGCTCGGACAGCAGGTCGTGTTCGCGTTCGTCGGACGGCTGGTTCCGGTAAAGAACGTGCCCGGCCTGATCGCCGCGTTTCTGGATGTCCAGTCACAGAGCGCTCCCGAGTCGCATCTGCTCGTGGTCGGTGATGGTCCGGAGCGTGCGGCCTGTGAGCAGTTGGTCCGATCTCACCCCTGCGGCAATCGTGTGACTCTGGTCGGCGAGCAGTCCGACACGCGGCCGTTCCTTGCGGCGGCTGATGTATTCATCATGAACTCGCGTTCGGAGGGGACTCCACGGGCGCTGCTCGAGGCGATGGCAATGGGCCTGCCGGGGCTGTGTCCTGCGGTTGGCGGTATCCCGGATGTACTCGCCGACGGGCGCGGTTGGCTGACGGAGCCGAACGATCCTGGCTCGTTGCGGAGAGCGATCGACCGCGTGTTGACCCACCCTGAACGACTCGGCTCATTCAGCGCGCTTTGTCGCGAGTATGTGCGCACCCATTTCGATTCCCGGCAGACTGCGGCGCGCTACTGGGAGCTGCTGACGGGCAGTACCTCATGAGCAAGCGCCCGGCGGCCATACAGCTGACGAGCACGGGCGGTTTCTACGGCGCTGAACGTACGCTCGTGGAACTGGCCACGTATCTGCGCGATCAGGGGTGGGACAGCCACGTGGTGGCGCTGGAGGGGGCCGGCGCGACGGAGCTGGTGAGACGCGCCGGCGCGCAGCGTCTGAGTGCCGAAGCGTTCGTGCGCTCGGGGCGACTCGGTTTCATGTCCATGGTGAGGCGCTTACGATCACTGCTGGAGCGTTATCCACGCGCCGTGGTGCATTCGCATGGCTACAAACCGGACCTGCTGCTGGCGCTTCCCGGTGTCGCGAGCGGCTTGGCACGGGTCGCGACCTGCCATTCCTGGTATAGCGAGACCACCAAGCTGCGCGTCCTGGAGATGACCGATAAGCGGGTATTGCGCCGCTTTGACCACGTCGTGGCGGTATCTCCTGAAATCCGCTCCGATCTTCTGAGCAGCGGGGTTGCTGCAGCCAAGGTAAGTTTTATCAACAACGGCATCAGCGCGCCTCAGGTCGAGGCAAACGCCAGAATGGCAACGCGTGCTGAGTTCGGTGTTCCTGAAGACGCACCGCTACTGGTGCAGATCGGTCGCCTGGCGCGCTCCAAGCGCAATGACCTGCTCCTGTCGGCGCTGACGCGCCTGAGCTCGGCGCCGGGGGCAAGGCTGCTTTTGGTCGGCGACGGAGAACTCCGAGGACAGCTTGAGGCCGAGGTGGGACGGCTCGGCCTGGGCGGCCGCGTGGTCTTCTGTGGCTATCGCAACGACATTCCGCGATTCCTCGCGGCCGCAGATGCCCTCGTTCTGAGCTCCGACAAGGAGGGCCTGCCGATCATCATCCTCGAGGCGATGGCCCTGCGCTGTCCGATCATTGCAACTGACGTTGGTGCCATCGCGGCGACGCTGCGTAACGGGCTGGATGCGTGGATCGTCCCGCCGGACGATCCCATAGCCCTCGGTCACGCATTGGAGCAGGCCACCGGCAATCTAGCTGAGGCAGGCCGGCGCGCCGCAAGCGCCTACGCCCGGTATCGTGACACCTATTCGCGCGAGGTGATGGGGCGCCAGTATCTGGACATCTATGAGAGGGTCTGCAAAGCGCGTAGATGGAGTGAGTAGGCACAACATTGTCGTGAGTGCAAAAGCGGTCGCGTATGCTGTCGGGACTGAAATCGGACGCTGACGTTTTCTGTGGCTTACGCTGGCCGGGGCGCCGCACGGCCTGGCGCCGCGCGTTGGTGTGGTTCAGCTCTCCAGGGCTGTTGGTGCTGGCGGTGCAGCGCCTCGGCCACCATTATGTGCTGCAACGCGAGCGTCAGGGCCGCACCGTCTGGCTTCTCTTTCTGCGACTCCTGATGGTTCTCGGGCCGCGGCTTCTGGTGCTCGTGTGCAAGTCGGACGTGGCCTCGAAGGCGGACTTCGAGCCGGGCGTATACGTGTCGGACCGCGGTTACCTCATTCTCGGGCCACAACGCATCGGGAGCGGTACCGTCATTCACGAGCGCGTCACCATCGGGGTGACTGCCGGCGGAACCGACGGCCCGAACATCGGCCGCAACGTGTGGATCGGCCCGGACTGCATCATCTACGGCAACATCACGATCGGCGACGGTGCGACGGTGCTGGCAGGATCGGTCGTGTCGGCGAATGTGTCCGCCGGCAGTGTGGTCGAGGGTAACCCGGCCACGAAAGTCCGCGGCAATTTCGATAATGGCGCGTTGCGGCGCTCGCTGGCGCGCGCTGTCGACCGCGCGGCGGTGTTGCGGCTGTGAGTGGGTTCATCGCCGCGTTCCGCGCGGATCTCGGCCGTTGCACCGGCCTCGGCACGCTCTCTGCGCGGCGGATGCTTTCAGCGCTGTCCTCAGAGATCGGCCTGCAGGCGCTGCTCGTTTATCGTTTCGGGCGGCTGCTGCGTTGCGCTGCCGGCCAGCCGCTGGCTTGGCCGCTGCTGCCGGTCGGATGGGTGCTGTATGCGATGGCCGCCGAGCTGGTGCGCGAGTGTTACGACATTCATCTCGAGCTCAGCGCCGATATCGGCCCGGGGTTTTTCATCGGGCACTTCGGCGGTATCGAGCTGGCGCATTGCCAACTCGGGGAGCGCTGCACGGTGGGTCAGCAGACCAAGCTCGGGGGTCGCGGCGAAGGCGCGCACCTGCGCATCGGCAGCGGCGTGTGGATCGGGGCGCACGCGGTCATCTACGGCAACCTTCAAATAGGGGACGGCGCGACCATCGCACCCGGTGCCCGCGTCATCAAGGACGTCCCCAGTCGGGCCTTGGTCGTGGGCAACCCCGGCCGCGTCGCCATGCGCGGGTACGACAACCGCGGCATCCTCCGCTCAGGTTGAATTTCGCGCGCGCGAGGTCCTTGCGGCCAGGCGCCGGCCCAGCAGCAACGGAATCCGCGCGATGCAGCCCAGGGCGAGGCGCAAGTACATGGAAGTAAGCAGGACGTTGTCCCGCAAGTAGTTGAAGTGAGATACGCCACCTTCCGTGGCGTTGAAATACTGCACCGGTGCGGGGAGATTCACCGGCTGGAGTCCCATCCAGCTCAGTCGCACCACCGCTTCGGCATCGAAGTCGAAGCGCCGCATCCAGCGCGTGCCGTGCATGACTGTAAGCAGAGGCGCGATCGGATAGACGCGAAAACCAAAAAGAGAATCCTTGATGCCACCGCCGAGGGTCTCGATCGCCGCGGCAAGGTTGGAGAGCTTGCGACCGCGCACGCGGATTGCCGGTGCACTGGCGTCGAAGACGGGCGCCCCGAGAATCATCGCGGCCGGTGAGCTTGCGGATGCAGCCATGAACTGCGGGATGCACGCGGCCGGATGCTGACCGTCGGAATCCATGGTGAGTGCATGGGTAAAACCGCAGCGCTGCGCCTCGATCAGGCCATCGAAGAGCGCCGCTCCCTTGCCGCCGTTGTGCGGACGTACGATCACGCGCACCTGCGGATCCTCGCGCGCGAGCGCCGCAAGCTCGGCTGCGGAACCATCCGTGCTGCCGTCGATGACCACCCACACCGGCGCCCACACGGCGCGGGCGGCGCGCACCGTCGCTGCGCCCTTGCTGCCGGGGTTGTAGCTGGCGATCAGTACCAGATGCGTGGTCGAGGGGGTCATTCGTCGGTCACGATCATTCTTGCCGATTGCCCGATCATCCAGGTCGCGCCAATGCCGCCGGACCAGTAGTTCGTGGTCTTGACGAGCGGGCTTGCGGCAAAGCTCGACCCTCCCAAGAAGTCGTGGCGGATGAAGGCACCGACCCAGAACGCAGGATAGCGCCGCGTCAGCGAGATGAGTGTCTGCGTGCCTGCGTAGCCTGCGGAAGCGGCGTAAGCGGGCCGGTCCGCCGTCGCATAATGTGGGGCCACGCTGTAAAAGTAGCTGTTGTAGCGATGATCGGCGAAGAGCGGTCCCGCGAGCAGCCCCAGTTTCCAGCCGGAGTCGCCGTGCCATTGCGCCAGGTCGAGATTCATCTGCGGCGCGGCGTACACCCCGATCATGCGCGGTGAGGCTTCCACGGTCACCGCCGCGCGCGCCGGCAGGCGCAGATCGAGCTTGAGACGCTGATCGGCGCTGCGCCACAGGCGGAAGCTCAGAGAGCCGCCGAGCTCGAGCGTGGGCTGCAGATCCGGCATCCCGGCGCGGGCGGAGTCATTGCGCACCGGTGTGGTCGCATTGACGCTCAGGTTGAGTTCCACCACCTCGCGGTTGAAGAAGCGCGCCCGCGGCCCTTCGCGGTCGGCTTTGAAGATCTCGCCCCGATAGATGAAGTAGGGCACCGGGATCGGGTAGGCGTGGGTGGTCTGCGAGCCGCGGTAGTCGTTGAAGACGTAGGCACCTAAGCCCAGACCGAACTCCCATACCGGCTTCGGCTCCTCGGCGCGCGTCGCAGTCGCCCCCGCGGCAGTCAGGGTGGCCGCGAGCGGGAGGACAATCAGGCGGAAGCGCTGCGCTTCAGGCAACCGCCGCAAGCGGACATATTCCGGTCGCCTCGATCTCGACCAGCAGATCCTGCCGGCAGATGTCGGCCTGTAGATAGATGACCTGGGCGTGTGTTCCCAGGCGGGCGGAAAGCTCACCCTGGATCACCGGCAGATCTGCCGGCCGGCGCACGTAGACCTTATAGGCCAGGCGGTCGAGGGCGAAATGGGCCCCGCCTGCGAGCCGGTTGGCCTCACCCAGCAGCGCCTCGATGTTCCTGAGCGTTTCCTGGGTCTGGCCGGCGGTATCGCCCAGATGCAGGGAGCGGTGGCCGACGATGCTCGCCGTCCCGGAGATGAAGAGGGTAAGGCTGCCGGCCTGGCGCAGGAGGGCCGCGCGCGAGAACACCGGGCTGTGCGTGCCGTACTGCTGGGGGTAGTGGTAGGCGCTGACCTGGCGCGGGTTCTCCACGAAGAGCGGGGCGACGCGGCCGGCCAGGAAATACACCACCAGGGGACTTTCGCCGGGCAGGCCGAGCGCGGAGGCGGCCGGCACGCTGCCTGCCACGGCGCGTCCGCAGGCGTGCAGCGCGTGCTGGCGTGCCGTATTGAACTGCCGGTAGCGCTCGGTTCCCTGCGCCTCGCGGTTGATATGCGGGAGGTAGTTCCAGACGCGCAGCAGGTGCGGATACCCTTCCGCGGTCACCGTGGCGCAGATGTCCCGGTATACCCGGTCGGTAGCGCGCTCCAGCGGCGAGTGCCTGGCGTCGGTGCCTGAGAATTCGGACTCCGCCACGGCAATGCAGCCAAAGAGCATCTCCGGAGTGCGCCGGAAGCGCACCCGGCCGTGCTGTCCGGATTCGGCCGTCTGGCCGGAGCTCCACACCTCGTAAAGGTGCGTCGCCCCGGGGAGCACCGGGGTATGCACTTCCGCAATGGGGACGCCGGCCGCTCCGGCGGCGGCGGCTGGGGTGTGATCGAACGCCGCAACGCCCAGCACGTCGTCCCAGCGCGCCGTCTGATCGGTGCGCGAGACATACGCCAGACTGAGGCCCGCCGGAGCGCGCATCCTCGGCACGCCGCTCTTCCTATTCCTTGGACTTGGACTCGCCGGAGGCCGAGCTCTTTACCTTCTCGGCGCCGCCCTTGATGTCGCTGCCGACCTTCTTGGACGTGTCAGCAATGGCATGACCGGCTTTTTTTGAGTCGTCGGCGATTTTGTGCCCGACCTCCTTGGAGGCATCGGCGACCTTGTGCCCGACTTCCTTCGACGTATCGGCGACCTTGTGCCCGACTTCCTTGGAAGTCTCGGCAATCGTGTGCCCGGCACTCTCGGCATCCGTCCTGATTTTCTCGCCGACACCGGGGTCTGCGGCCAGAGCGACCCCGATTCCCAGGGTCGGCATGACTGCCGCGAAGACGCGGAAAATATGCGTTTTCATGACAAAGTATCCTACTTGAGTCGACCCGTGTTTGCACGGCGAGGGGCGCTGCGCGGCGCGCAAAATGCTTTGCGGCGCGGTGCCAATCATCACCTCGTTCGGGCAAACTCCGCCGGATGCTCCTCGACCGGCTGCCCATATCCGTAGTACGCCACCGGTACGTCCCGGGACGCTGGGACGTGCTCGCCTTCGTGCTGGTCTTTGCCTTCTTCGTCTACCTCGCCCAGGCGGCGCACGGACTCACCGGTTCGCTGGCGCATCTTGAGGCGACCCCGATATCGCTCGAGCCGCGCGCGCTGATCGGCTACGCCGCCCGTACCGGGCTGCGCATGCTGATCGCGCTGGTGTTCTCGCTGCTCTTCACCTTCACTTACGCGACGCTTGCGGCCAAGAGCCGCCGCGCCGAGGTGCTCCTCGTGCCGCTGCTGGACTTCCTGCAGTCGGTGCCGATCCTGAGTTTCTCGATCGTCATCGTCTTTTTCATCCAGCTGACGCCCGGGCGCGTCGCCGGCGCGGAAATGGCCGCCATTTTCCTGATCTTCACCAGTCAGGCCTGGAACATGGCCTTCAGCTTCTACCACTCGCTGCGCAGCATCCCGGATGAGATGGTGGAGGCGGCACGCAACTTTCAGCTGAGTCCGTGGATGCGCTTCTGGCGGCTCGAGGTTCCCTTTGCGATGCCGCCGCTCATCTGGAACATGATGATGTCGATGTCCGGAGGCTGGTTTTTCGTGGTGGCCTCCGAGGCGCTGAGCGTCGGCGACACCCGCATCGCGCTGCCCGGGGTCGGCTCCTACATCGCCCTTGCGAACGACCAGCGCAACTACGGCGCCATCGGCTATGCCATCGCCGCGATGTTCGTCGTGATCCTGATCTTCGACCAGCTGCTGTTCCGGCCGCTGATCGCCAGTGCCGACTGGTTCAGGCTCGAGCAGGAGGCCGGACAGACGGCCAACCGCTCCTGGGCACTCACCATGATGCGGCGCTCCCACTTCCTCGGCCTGGTCGCCCGCGCCTTCGCCGCGCTGCTGCGCGCAGGGATGAAGCCGCGCCCCGAGCGGCCCACCACGCGGGCCAGTGCGGCGCGCTCGCGCTGGGAGGGCCGCGTCGGCGACTACGCCTGGTACAGCGCTTTGCTGCTCCTCGGCCTGCTCGCGCTGTGGAAGACGGCCACTTTCGTCCATGGCGATGTGCCGGTCGGGGAGATCTGGCGGGTGGTGGTGCTCGGTCTCATCACGCTGCTGCGGGTCGCCGTGCTCATCGCCCTGGCGAGCATCATCTGGGTGCCGATCGGTGTCTGGGTCGGTATGCGGCCCAAGGCGGCGTACATCGTGCAGCCCGTGGCGCAGTTCCTCGCGGCCTTCCCCACGAATCTGTTCTTCGGATTCGTGGTCTCGGCCATCGTGCTGTTCCATCTGACCCCCGACATCTGGCTGAGCCCGCTGATGATTCTGGGCACGCAGTGGTACATCCTCTTCAACGTGATCGTGGGGGCCTCGGCGGTGTCCCCGGAGCTGCGCTACGCGGGCCAGAACCTGGGACTGAAGGGCTGGCTGTGGTGGAAGCGCCTGGCGCTGCCGGCGGTGTTTCCGTTCTACCTCACCGGAGCGATCACCGCGGCCGGGGGCTCCTGGAATGCCAGCGTCGCGGCGGAGGTCGTCTCCTGGGGCCGCGAGACGGTGACGGCGCACGGACTGGGCGCGTACATTGCCGCAGCGCAGTCTTCGGTGCCG
This sequence comes from uncultured Pseudomonadota bacterium, assembly GCA_963825385.1. Lineage (GTDB taxonomy): Bacteria > Pseudomonadota > Gammaproteobacteria > Steroidobacterales > Steroidobacteraceae > 13-2-20CM-66-19. Next base: position 408,837 of record CAWGSX010000004.1, read on the forward strand.
GCGGACTTCCGGCGCGTGGTGCTCGGTACGGTGGTCCTGAGCTTGTTTGTCGTGACCCTGAACCGCATCTTCTGGCGACCCCTGTATGCGCGCGCCGAGCGCAAGTACCGCATGAGCTAGCGAACTGGAGGGAACCGTGAACGCCGTGCCACAGCTGAATCTCGCGCCGCTCTTGGAGGTGCAGGGCGTATGCAAGTCCTTCAGAAAGCCCGACGGCGACCAACTCGTCGTGCTCGAGAACGTCAATCTCACCCTGCGTCCTGGCGAGATCGTGGGACTCCTCGGACGCTCCGGCTCGGGCAAATCCACGCTCCTGCGCTCCATTGCCGGACTCGACCCGCCCTCATCCGGGGCGGTGAACTACCTCGGCCAATCGGTGCTGTCCCCGGCGGCCGGCATCACCATGGTGTTCCAGAGTTTCGCGCTCTTCCCGTGGCTGACCGTGCTCGAGAACGTGCAGCTCGGGCTCGAAGCCCTCGGTACCCCTGAGGCCGAGATGCGTGCGCGGGCGCTGAAGGCCATCGACCTCATCGGTCTCGACGGCTTCGAGTCGGCCTATCCACGCGAGCTCTCCGGCGGCATGCGCCAGCGCGTGGGCTTTGCCCGTGCGCTCGTGGTGCACCCGAACATCCTCCTCATGGACGAACCCTTCTCTGCGCTCGACATCCTCACCGCCGAGACCCTGCGCACGGATTTCCTGGAGCTCTGGGGGGAGGGTCAGCTGCCGATCAAGGCGGTGCTGCTGGTCACGCACAACATCGAGGAGGCGGTACAGATGTGCGACCGCCTGCTCATCTTCTCGACGCATCCCGGGCGTGTGGTGAGCGAGATCCCGATCGACATACCGCAGCCGCGCCATACCCATGATCCGCGTTTCCGGGCGCTCATCGACCGGGTGTATGTGGAGATGACGGCGCGGCCGCGCGGGGATGCGCGGCCGGGTCACAAGAACGAGCGCTTCCCCGGCAGCGGCATCGGCACGGTGCTCACCCACGTGTCCTCGACCATCCTCGCCGGCCTGATCGAGACCGTGAATGAGCCGCCCTACAACGGCAAGGCAGACCTGCCGGCCATTGCCGAGGAGCAGCACCTGGAAGTGGATGACCTCTTTCCCGCGGCCGAGGCCCTGCAGCTGCTGCGCTTTGCGGAAGTGGAAGGAGGCGACATCAAGCTCACCGAGGCGGGCCTGCAGTTCGTGCGCAGCGATCTGGATGAGCGCAAAAAGCTCTTCGCCCGCCACCTCCTGACCTATGTGCCCCTGGCGGCCCATATCCGCCGCGTCCTCGATGAGCGCGCAAGCCACAGCGCGCCGAAGAGCCGCTTCTTCGATGAGCTCGAGGACTATATGGCGGAAGAGGCCGCCGAGCAGACCCTGCGCACCATCATCAGCTGGGGCCGCTACGCTGAAGTCTTCGCTTATGACGATAACCGCCAGGCCTTCAGCCTGGAGAACCCGGCCTGAGCGGGCCGGAAGCGGCACAAAAAGAGGGGGCGGCACGGATAGTGTGACCGCCCCAGGAGGAGACCCGGACACCTTCGCATACGGCGCCGGGTGCGGGAGCGGCTGCGCTGCAAAGAAGTGTCAAGAAGTACCCGGTTAGGTAGCCCTGCGGCGCGGGCCGGCCGTGAGCGTGTATCTTTCCCTCATGGAGACCCGTCCCGGATCGGCAGATCCGAAGCCCACGATCCTGGTCATCGATGACGATCAGAGCCTGTGCGCGATGCTGGTCGAGTACCTGACGCTCGAGGGATTTGTCGCCCTGACCGCCGCGGCGGGCCCCGCGGGCCTGGAGCAGCTCGGCCGCAGCCCGGTCGACCTCGTCATCCTGGACGTGATGCTGCCGGAGCTCTCCGGCTTCGAGGTGCTGCGCCGCATCCGCGCCTTGAGCCGGGTGCCGGTCATCATGCTCACCGCGCGCGGTGAGGAGGTCGATCGCATCGTGGGTCTTGAGATGGGCGCGGATGACTATCTCGCCAAGCCCTTCAGTCCGCGCGAGCTGATCGCCCGGATCCGCGCCGTGCTGCGCCGCGTGCCCGCGGATGGCACGGCCGCCGAGAGTGCCATCCAGTGGGGTCCGCTTAGGCTGGATCTGCGCGCGCGGCGCGCCGAGGTGGCCGAGAATGACCTCGAGCTCACCTCCGCTGAGCTGCGCATCCTCGAGCTTCTGGTGCGTGCCGATACCCGTACCGTGACGCGCGACGAGCTGATGCTGCAGGCCCTGGGGCGCCGCCTGATGCCCACCGACCGCAGTCTCGACACGCACGTGAGCAATCTGCGTCGCAAGCTCCAGCGCTATACCGACCGGGTGAGCGTGCAGAGCGTGCGCGGCACCGGGTACGCGCTCACCCTGAGCTCGCCCCGCTCGCTCAGCACCGCGGCACCGGAGGCCTGAGCGCCGCGACTTTGGGGGGCTGACACGTGCATTCACTCTACTGGCGGATCTTCCTGGCCTTCTGGGTTGCGCTCGCGCTGATTCTGGTCGGCACGCTCACCGTCGCGGTCAATGCCACCGCACACCGCAGCGAGCGTCCCTGGCTCGAGCGCGGTCAGCTCTTCAGCGAGGCAGCGCACGCGTTCAAGACCGGCGGGGCGCCGTCCCTGCATGCGTGGCTCCTGGCGCTGCCGGCCGAGACGCGCTCGCGCACCTATGCCGTGAGTCCCGACGGCAAGGACATGCTGTCGCGGCCGCTGCCGGCTTCGGTCTACGGCCCCGGCGCACCCACGCCCGCCGCCGGCAGCGACCTGCAGGCCGGGGCGATTGCCCCGATCGGCGGCGCGCTGGTACTCATGACCCCTGAGGGCGAGAGCTACCACGTCGTGATCGGCCCGGTCCGTGACAGCCCGCGACTGTTTGGCGAGCTCGAGCTGCCGGGCGTGCCGGTAGCGGTGCTGCTGATCGCACTCGGTGTCAGTGCCGCGGTGTGTCTGGTGCTCGCCCGCTACCTCGCAGGCCCGGTCGACCGGCTGCGCCTGGCGACCCGGCGCCTGGCCAAGGGCGAGCTCAACGTGCGCGTTCTGCCGGCACTGAAGGGACGCCAGGATGATCTCGGGCTGCTCGCAGCGGATCTGGACACCATGGCCGAGCGGCTGCGTCAGCTGCTCGAGGCCAAGCAGCAGCTGCTGCGCGACGTATCGCACGAGCTGCGCTCGCCGCTGGCGCGGCTGCAGCTGGCGCTGTCACTGGCGCGGCGCGATGAGGCCGGGAGCGAGCGTCACCTGGCGCGGGTAGCACTCGAGGCCGATCGGCTCGAGCAGCTGATCGCCCGCACGCTCAATCTGGTGCGCCTCGAGCGGCCGGTGCACGAGCTCGTGCCCGCACCGCTCGATGTGGCGCAGCTGCTGCGTGGCATCGCCGCTGACGTCGCCATCGAGGCCGACGCGCAGGGCTGCCTGGTGCGGGTCGAGGCGCCGCAGCCCCTGCCGGCGCGCGGCGATGCGGAGCTGCTGCGCAGTGCCTTCGAAAACGTGATCCGCAATGCGGTGCGCTACAGCCCCGCCGGTGCGGTCATCGACATCCATGCGCAGGAGAGCGGCGCTGCGGCGCGGCGCGAGCTCGAGGTGCGCGTGCAGGACTTCGGGCCGGGCGTGCCGGAGAAGGACCTCAAGCTGATCTTCGAGCCGTTTTACCGCGTCGACGCGGCCCGCGAGCACCGCAGCAGCGGCGGTGAGGGACTCGGACTGGCGATCGCCGCGCGTGCGATCGGCCTGCATGGTGGCAGCATCAGCGCCGCCAATGCGCCGGGCGCCGGGCTCGTGGTGCGGATTACGTTGCCGTCAGACGTCCGGGCACCAGCGGAGCACCCGTCGCCAGCGGCAGCCGCGGCCGCGTAGCACAGCTGCGGTCCGCAGCGCACAGGCCGCCCTGCTGCAGCGCCTCGTACATGCAGGTGAAGCGGAACTCCTGCAGCACGCGCCGCAGGCGCGCCTCGCAACGCGAAAGATTCGTGTAGTGGCGGAAGCGCGAGAACGCGCCGACCTTGATGCGCGGCTGCGCCGGATCGAGCTCCCACGGATGCAGGTAGAAGGCAAAGGGACGTCCGCGCTGCTCGTTGATCTGGTTGAGGCCTGCGCGGGTCAGCCAGTACGGCAGGATGCGGAAGTAGCCGCCCCCGGAGACCGGGACCTTAAGGCCGAGGAAGCTCGCCGCGAACCATGGGGAACTCGGCGATGGTGCGTCCGCTCGGCGCGCTGATGCGATGCGGCTCCGGCCTCGCGCCCGGCAGTCCGTACAGGTCGTGGTGGATGGGGAATACCGAGGAGTCGTAACGGAACCCCAAGTCGATGAGCGTATCGAGCGCCCACAGTGACTGGCGCGTGACGGAGAAGCTGGCCGCGCGGTAGCCGGCCACCGCTTGCCCGATCGTGTCCTCCAGACACTGCTTGGCGCGCACGGTTTCCTCGCGGAATTCCTCCGGAGTCTGCTGATAGACCAAGCGGTGCGAATAGCCGTGGCAGGCGATCTCGTGTCCGGCCTCGGCGATCTTGCGCACCAGGCCTGGCGCGCGCTCGGCCACCCAGCCGAGCACGAAGAACGTGCCGTGCACCTCACGCTCGGCGAGCACCCCGAGCAGCCGCTCGGTGTTGCGCTCGACGCGCAGCTCGCGGCTCGCCCAGCTGTCGCGGCTCACCGCGGAGCTCAGCGCGGCGACGTGGAAGTAATCCTCCACATCGACCGTGAAAGCGTTCAGCTGCTTGTGGCGTGCCCCGGGATCGGCGGAAGAGGAGTCGCTCATGCGGTGCTGACTATAGCGGTTCGCCGAGCTTTGCAAAGTAGAGTGAACACCCACATGCGCGGTGGAGTCGTCTGACGAGTTGCCCATGGCATCCGTTCCCCAGGCAGTTAAGTAATATTCAGCACGCGTTCATCTGGCGCGCAAAAGGAAACGGCTCCCGAAGGAGCCGTTACCCAAAGGGAGGAGGGGCCGTTTTAGACCTGTGCGCGCCTGCGTCTCAGGGCCAGGAAGCCGACGCCACCGAGGCCGAGTGCCAGGAGCGGAATCATGCCCGGCTCGGGCACGCCCGTCGCCGTGGTCTGACTCGGATGGGAGGACTGGTTGTTCGCGACCGGCCGCGTCACCACGCGGTTGTGGACGACGGCGCACACGCTGGTGCCGCACATCTCTTCCGCCATCACCGGTGCGCTGAATGACACCGTCGCGATGGCAGCCACGCTGGCCAGAGCCGCAATCATAGAAATTCTCTTCATCGCCGCACCCTCCAATGACCTTTCCTTGATTACTCCGCTGCCCTGCAGGCCAGCTCCGGTCACCGTGTTGTTTGTTCCTGGCTCGATTCTGCCACTACCGCTGCACGCTGCAAGCGCGGCAGGAATGGCTCTTAACCACAGAATATCAAAAGGATGGGCGCGCGAAGCCTCCGATACGACATATCGCGCCGAAATTCGTGCGCGCAATCACACAGTGACGCGGTGCGGCGTGCGCCGCGGGCTTATGTCGGGAGCGCGCGACTTCCATATTATTAATATAAATCAAGGTGTTATGTATACGGTCAGCGCCTGGCCGAGCTCACGCCGTCGTCATGGCCCGACGCGTAGGAATACTCTGTCAAATGGTTGAGGCCTTCGTTACCGCCAACACCGTGAAAAGCCTCGGAATTCCGCCCGAGGCACGCGCGTTGCATTGACCCCCTCTGACTGCGCCGGCCGGCTCGCTTGCCCGCCCGCAGCGGTTTCCGGTTCGACGTGGACTGGCCCGATCCGCCTGCGGTCGGGCCTTCAGTGGGGGTTTGTGCCGTGAAAATATCGAAGCTCGTCTGCATCGCGTTGTTGTCTCTGTGCGCACTCGCGGGCTGCCATTCATCCGATTATTCGAGTCCGAGCTCGAGCGTGGATACGACGCCGCAGGGCAACGGGATGGCGACCTTGTCCTGGGAAGCACCGACCACCACCACCTCCGGCGCCGCATTGACCGATCTGTCCGGCTACCGCATCTACTACGGGATCGATGAGAACAATCTCTCCCAGGTCGTCAATTTGAGCACCGTCGGCATTCAGACCTACGTCATCGACAACCTCGGCTCCGGAACCTGGTACTTCGCAATCCGCGCCGTCACCAGCGCCGGAGTAGAGAGCTCGCTGTCGAACGTGGTCAGCAAGACGATCAGCTAACCCCTGATTCAACAGGGCGCTGCGGTACCGCGCAGCCCGTTCTTAGCCCGCATCCCCTGCGGCCGCCGACTGCCGGTAAGATCGGCAGGATGCGCCTGTCCGCATCCGCTCGTCCGTGGCTGATCCTCGCCCTCGCGCTCGCCGTTGCGCTCCTGTTCTGGCCGAGCTCGCAGGTTCTCTACGAGCAGTGGACCGATTTCATCAACATCACCTTCACCCACGGCTGGCTGATCCTCGCCGTGTGCGTGTGGCTGGTGGTGCGCGAGCGCGCGGCGCTCGTGGCGGCGCCGGCGCGTCCGTGGCCACTGGCGCAGCTGGCACTTGTGGGAGCGGTGCTCGCCTGGCTCGTGTGCTACCGCGCGAGCATCCAGGACCTGCACATCACCGTCTTCCCGGCGCTGTTCTGGCTCGCCGTGGCGGCGGCCTTCGGCTGGCCGGTCGCGCGTCTGCTGTTATTCCCGAGCGCATTTTTCCTGTTTGCGCTGCCCTCCTGGGCGCAGCTCGGCAACACCCTGCAGGAGCTCACGGTCATCGCCATGCACGGCTTTCTCGCGTTGACCGGACCTGCCGCCGTGATCAGCGGCGACGTGATCCACATTCCCAACGGCAGCTTTGTGATCGAGGAGGGCTGCAGCGGGCTGCACTTCATGATCGTGGGACTGGCCGTGGCGGCCCTGCACGGCGAGCTGCGCCGCGATCCCTGGCGCACGCGCCTCGCGCAGCTTGGGCTCATGGCCGTGCTGGCGCTGATCGCGAACTGGGTGCGCGTCTACACCGTGATCGAGGCGGGCTACCTCAGCAACATGCGCAATTACCTGGTGAGCGTCAGCCATTACTGGTTTGGCTGGGGCGTCTTCGCGGTCGCGCTCGTGGCGTTTTTCTGGCTGACGACGTGGCTGACCGCGCCGGCGCAGGAACCCGTCCAGGCGCCGGTTACCGCGGCGCCAGCGCCGGCAGCGCCGCGCGACCTGCACGGCTTTCTTGCAGCGCTCGCGCTGCTTGCGATCGCGCCGGCGCTGAGTCTTCTGGTACGCGCCTTCCATCCGCCGGCGCCGCTCGGCGCAGCCCCGTTCGTCGTGCTCGCGGCCCCGTGGAGCGCCACACCTCCGGGCTCGAACTCGGCGTGGTGGCCGGAGTTTGCCGGAGCCGACGACACCGAGTACCTGGAGATACACCGCGACGGTGAAGCGCCCATTGAGGTTTTCCGGGTGCGCTATCGCAGCCAGCACCAGGGGGCGGAACTGGTGGGCAGCTCGAGCTCCCTGCTCGGAGCTCACCTGCGCTGGCGCGGCCAAGCGGTCCGCTCCAGCGCGGCCGGGACGTTCCTGGAAACCGAGGCCGCCGAGGCCGGCGATGAGCGTTCCCTCATCTGGTGGCGCTACGACATCGCCGGCCGCAGCTTCGTGCACGGCCTGCCCTGCCAGCTCTGGTACGGCGTCAATGCCCTGTTCTGGAACCCACCGTCATCGCTCCTGGCGCTGCGTACCGCGTGCCACGGGGACTGCGCGAAGGCACGCGCACGGCTTCAGGAACTCCTCGCCACCGGGGCTCTGCGGCCGCCGGCTACCGGCTCATGACATATCGCAGTTGAGTCCGGCGCCGATGTGATCCCGTTCACGCTGCGCTCAGCGGCCGGCGTTTAAGCTTCGTCGCTCAGGGGAGACGCTCCGGCATCGCGCGGTGCGCGGCAAATAACACACAAGCCCCTGATCGGATTGTCATAAATGGGGCGCAACACTTCGGCCATTTCCCCGGGTTCGGCCCCGGTGCTTTCTGATACGCTCGACTTTTGGACCCCAGGAACGGGTATGCGACGTCCAAGCGTGCTGACGCTGGCCGGATGGCTGGCTATAACTCTAACGATCAGCTGCGCAGCGATTGCCCAGCAAACAGCGCCTCCCCCCACGGTGACCCCGGGGGTGGCGGCCCCGAAGCCAGCAGTCCCGCCGGCGCCACCGGCCAAGCCGGCTGCCCCCGATTACATCATCGGGCCGGGCGATACCCTGCAGGTGTTCGTATGGCGCAACCCCGAGCTTTCGGTGCAGGTGCCAGTGCGTCCTGACGGCAAGATCTCCACTCCGCTGGTAGAGGACATGGTTGCGGTCGGTAAGACTGCGCCGCAGCTTGCGCGCGATCTGGAAGGCGTACTCAGTGAATACGTACGCTCGCCCAAGGTCAACATCATCGTTACAACCGCGGCGAGCGCGTACAGCCTGGTGAAGGTGGTCGGGCAGGTGGTGCACCCCCAGGCCATCCCCTACCGCGAAGGGATGACGGTGCTGGATGCGATTCTCGAGGTGGGCGGCCTCGGCCAGTTTGCCTCGGGCAACCGCGCGCGCATCGTGCGCATGGAGAACGGCAAGGAGACGACCATCAAAGTGAAGCTCGCAGATCTGGTCAACAGCGGCGACGTCAAAGAAAACCTTCCGCTCAAAGCCGGCGACGTGCTGGTCGTACCCCAGTCGATCTTTTAACCGATGCAAGCCGCACTCGATTTCATTCTGGAGCAGATCCGCGGCGTCTGGCGCTTCCGCTGGATCGCCATGCTCGTCGCCTGGGTCGTATGCCTGGTCGGCTGGCTGATCGTACTGATCATTCCCGACACCTACAGCGCCTGGGCGCGCGTCTACGTCGACACCCGCACGCGCCTGAGCCAGGTGACCCAGGGCATCGCGGTTGAATCCAGCGTGGCGGCCTCGCTCGAGGCGGTGCGTTCCGCGCTGCTCGGCGGCCCGCAGCTGGAAAAGGTCGCCAAGCTCGCCTTCCCCGAATACAACGGCGCCTCCAAGGAGCAACAGGCCGAGATCATCGACGGACTGCGCAAGCGCCTGACCGTCGAGGTCAGCACCGACAAGTCCGCGCCGGCCGATCTCTATGTGATCTCCTACACCGACCACAATGCCCTCAACGCGCACCACGTGGTCGATCAGCTGCTCAACAACTTCATGGCGAACACCCTGAGCGGCACCCAGCTCGGCTCCGAGCAGGCGCAGCAGTTTCTCCAGCAGCAGATTGACCAGTACGACCGCAAGCTCAAGACCGCGGAAGAGAAGCTGGCGGAGTTCAAGCGCCAGAACGCGGGTCTGGTACCGGGTGCGACCGGCGGGGACTATTTTTCGCGTCTCCAGGCCGATAGCGATGCGCTCGAAAAAGACAAGCTTACGCTCCAGGTCGCCGAACAGAAGCGCGACGAGCTGCGCCGGCAGCTCTCCAGCGAGACGCCCCTGATGGGTGGTGCCGTGCCCGGTTCGGGCTCACCGGCCGATACCGCGAGCCAGATCCGCGAGGCACAGGGGAAGCTCGATGAGCTGCTGCTGCGCTACACCGACAAGCATCCCGATGTCATCGCCGCGCGGCGTGCGCTCGATGATCTGCGCCAGCGTCAGGCCGCCGAGATCGCTGCGGTGCGCCGCGGGGATCAGGCGGCGATTGTTTCCAGCGGTCTTGCGGTCAACCCGGTCTATCAGGGCATCAAGTTGCAGCTGAGCCAGGCGGATGTCGAGGTCGCCACCGCCCGCCAGCAGATGAACGACCAGCAGGCGAGAATCGACCAGCTGCGCAAGATGATCAACACCGCGCCCGAGGTCGAGGCCAACTACGCCAGTCTCACGCGCGATTACGATGTGACACGCGGGCAGTATCAGGCCCTGGTCGAGCGGCTGAACCGCGCCAAGATCTCCGATCAGGCCGACGCCACCGGTGTGGTGCGTTTCCAGGTGGTCGACCCCCCCACCGGCAGTGATCATCCGGTCGCGCCCGATCGCGCGCGGCTGATCCTCACCGTGCTCCTGGGCGGCATCGCCGCCGGCGTTGCCGTGGCCTATTTCCTCCATCAGCTGCGGCCGGTGTTCACCTCACAGCGACAGCTCACTGAGCTGACGCAGCTGCCGGTGCTCGGATCAGTCAGCATGACCTGGCTTGAGCGGCACAAGGCCGAAGGCCGCCGTGCGGCGTGGAGCTACTCGGCCGTCGCTGGCGCTCTGGTGCTGGTGGCGCTGATCACACTGACAACACAGGGATGGGCAGCGCGGCTGCTGCACGGGTCAATGGTATGAGCGTCATCGAGAATGCCATCAAGCGGCTGCAGGCCTCGCGCGGCACCGCAGAGGTGCTGCCCGCGCGCCAGCCCGCGCTCGGCACGACGGCTGCTGCACGCCGCCTCGATGGCGCGGCCGAGGCGGCCCCGGGCGGCCGCATCATCAACCTGAATCTGGATGTGCTGCGCGAGGCGGGCCTTCTGCCGCCGGCGCACCAGGAGCGCGAGCTCGCCCAGCAGTTCCGTCAGATCAAGCGTCCGCTCATCAATGCCGCTTTCGGCCGCGGCGCCGAACGCATCGCCGACGGCAATCTCGTCATGATGGCGAGCGCCGTGCCGGGGGAGGGCAAGACCTTCACCTCGCTGAATCTTGCCCTGAGCATGCGGCTCGAGGAGGACGTCACCGTGCTCCTGGTGGACGGTGACGTCGTCAACCCGCGCCTGAGCCAGATCCTCGGCACCGACGATTCGCGCGGTCTTTTGGATGTCATCAAGGATCCCTCCATTCCGCTGTCGGCCGCGATCCTTGCGACCGACGTACCGGGACTGTCCTTCCTGCCCGCCGGCCATCAGGATCCCAACGCCACCGAGCTGCTCGCGAGCGCGCGGATGAGCGAGGTCGTCGCCCAGCTCGCGCGCCAGGATCCATCGCGCATCGTGATCTTTGACTCCGCCCCGCTGCTGCTCACCACCGAGTCGCAGGTCATGGTGCAGATCGCCGGCCAGATCGTCATCGTGGTGCGCGCCAACGATACCCCGCAGCACGTAGTACTCGAGGCCATCGAGACGCTGCCCGAGGGCAAGTCGGTTGCTCTGGTGCTCAATCAGAGCATGAAGCAGCCGCACGCAGGCTACTACTACCGCTATGCGACCAGTAGGTCGGGTGAAAAAGACAGCGGCGCTTGAGCGACGCTGAAGGGGCGCGTCAGATGCAGCTGGAAACGGGGACCAGGCGGCTGGGAAGACGCCTGGGGTTCGGATTACTCCTTCTATTCGTCTCGCTGCGCGCGCTGGCGCAGATCAGCGGCGGACCCATCAGCACCCAGAGCCTGTTCCTAAACCAGGCAGGCTCGGTCCACGGCAACTATCTCGAGGCCGAGGCCGGACTTCTCTACAGCGACAACGTCTATCTGACTCCCTCCGGCGGCGGCGACGGGCTGGCGATGATTGGCCTGGTCGGTAATACCGAGCGTGTCGATGCGCCGCGCTTCGACTACCACCTCGACTCCGACCTCGCCCTGGTCAAGTATTTCAAGAACGAGTTTCAGACCCAGCCGTTCGGTTACCTCGACGGCTATGGTGACTTCAAGATCGTGCCGGGAACGTTCTCCTGGACGGCGCGCGATACCTTCACACAGACGTCGCTCGACCCGGCGGCCCCCCCGAGTCCGGACAATCTCGAGAGCATCAATTATCTGACCACCGGCCCCCAGCTCATCCTGAAGCCGACGCTGCGTACCACGATCACGATCGATGGTACCGTTTCCTACGTATACAGCGACTCGAAGTCACCCGAGTACGTTGATATCGACAGTCACCGCTACGGCGGGGACCTGCGCATCGATCGCGCCTTTTCCAACATGTTCAGCGCCTACATCAGCGGCACTTATCAGGACGTCAAGTTCAAGGACACGGTCGAGAACACCGATTTTGCCTTCGAGCAGGGCGTGGTCGGCTTCAAACTCGGCACTGCGCGCACGGTGCTCGACGCCAACATTGGCTATACGCTGGCCCATGTAGACGCGGCGCAGCAGTTCACCATCCCGCGGCTGCACCTTGATCCCTATCCCTCGATCGCTGCGGTCACAGAAGCCGCTACCGCGCCGCCGACCTCGAACCCGGGCGCCCCGAGCGGGGTAACTTGGCAGATTAATCTGTCACGGCTGATCTCCCCTACCCAGCGCGTGACCCTGCGCACCATGCGGGAGGTTACCGATGTCGCGAATTTGTTCCTGCTCAACCTCGCCCAGCCGGTGCCGGGCAGTACGCAGAATCAGCTGACTACCGGACAGCCCTTCACGCATCAGGAATACGGCGCGACGTGGCGCTACGACAATACGCGCACCAGTCTCGAGCTCGATGCGCTCGCTTACAAGAATACCTATTCGGCCACGCCCGGGTCGAACCAGGACTCAAAGGTGATCAACGCGATCGCCGGACGCAAGCTCAATCAGAGCTTTACCGCAGAATTCGCGCTGTCATACGAGCATGATCAGTACCCGTTGAGCGGGTCGCTGCACACGGTGAATGTACTGGCGAGCGTGCGCTGGCGCGTAGGTCCTAAGATCGGCTTGCGCTTCATCTACGCCCACTCGGCGCTGAGCCCCAACGGTTATAGCGAGAATCAGATTGGCGTGATCGCCTCCTATGCGCTTACCCGGGCCGCCGAGGCACAGGACTCGGCGCTGAAGCCGATTGAGGCGACTTCGCAGCCGCTGTTCTAGGAAGAGACAGGCACAAGGAATGTCATTTTGAGTGCAGAGTTCTGGTTCTGGCTGTGTCTCTCGCTCGGTCTGTACCCGTATGTCGGGTACCCGCCGTGCGTGGCGTTGCTGCGCTTGGTGCGCCGCCGCACCGTGCGTGCGGATGGCGTAACTCCGCGCGTCACCATAGTCGTGGCCGCGTATAACGAGGCTCAGCACATCGAGGCAACCGTTCTCAATAAACTCCAACAAGACTATCCCGCGGAGTTGCTGGATGTGATGGTGGCATCGGACGGTTCAACCGACGAAACCGATGTGATTTTGGCGCGACTGGCGCGAAGTAATTCGCGCGTGACATTTTTCCGACAGGAACCCCGTAGCGGCAAGACGGCCGCCCTAAATCGACTGCTCGAGCGCGCGAAAGGCGAGATCGTTGTCTTCGCGGATGCGAATTCAATGTACCAAGGCGATGCGGTGCGGGAGCTGGTCAGGCCGTTCGCAGACCCCGCGGTCGGCTATGTGACGGGCAAGATGCGTTACGTCGATCCGCACGGCTCGATCGTCGGCGACGGTTGCTCGGCGTACATGCGGTACGAGAATTGGCTCCGCGCGCAGGAGACGGCCGTCGGATCAATCGTGGGGGTCGATGGTGGAATCGATGCGGTCCGCCGGACGCTGTATACCGCTATGCCGGCCGATCAGCTGCCGGATCTGGTGCTGCCGTTGTCGGTGGTGCAACAGGGTTGTCGTGTGGTGTTTGTGCCGAATGCGGTCCTGGAGGAAGAGTCGCTTAATAACTCTGCTGCGGAGTACCGCATGCGCGTGCGGGTCGCGCTGCGCGCCTTCTGGGCTTTGCGCGACAAAAGTTCGCTGTTGAACCCATTTCGCTATCCTTTATTCAGTTGGCAGCTGACCTCGCACAAGCTGCTGCGTTACCTCAGCTTCCTTCCCCTTGGTATCGCGGCAGTTCTTAACTGGTTGCTGGTGCCGCGGGGTGACCTCTACCTTTTCCTGGCGCTGATGCAGTGCTTTGCGTTGCTGCTCACCGGCATGGTGTTACGTGGCTCTCCGCGCATGCAGGGATTCGCCTTGGCGCGGTATTGCTATTACTTCCTGCTTTTGAACTGGGCTTCCGCTGTGGCGTTTGGCCGGTTTGTGCGCGGCGAGAAGCAGGTGCTGTGGCAGCCGCGCACTGGGTGATCCCATGCGGCTGATGAGCGCCGTTTCCCGGCACTTGATTCACCCCTTATTGGACCTCAAGGAGCACAGCCAGCGACTGCGCGCTTTGAGGAGGCTTCGCCACACCCAATGGTTGCCGCAGGATCAGTTGCGCGCAATACAGAGACAGCGACTGAAGGACATCATCCAGTACGCTGGCGTGCATTGTCCCTATTACGCTCAGCTGTTCAGGGAGAGCGGCTTTGCCACCGAGCCGTTTGACCTGGCCGCTTTCGGCCGGCTGCCGCTCCTGACCAAGACGATCGTGCGTGCTCAGACCGATGCCTTGATTTCAAAGGAATATTCCCGGGAGACGCTCGAGTACCACAAGACTGGTGGTTCAACTGGCGTTTCGCTGACGACCTATTTCGACCGCCGCTGGCTCGAGGTGCGCACGGCCGACGCCATGCGCTCGAATGAGTGGGCTGGTTGCTTCCACGGCATGAAGACTGCAGCCCTCTGGGGTAACCCGCCGATCCCAAGGTCCGTGAAAGAGCGGCTGCGCGCGCTCCTGGTCGACCGTTTCATATACCTCGATACGATCGATTTGAGCGATGCCTCGATGGCGGCATTTGTAGATGCTTGGCGTCGCAAGCGTCCCGAAGTACTTTTCGGGCATTCGCATTCGCTCTTCATGTTTGCCCGCTTCCTGCAGGATCAGGGCATAACAGACCTGCGGCCGCAAGGAATAATTTCGACTTCCATGATGCTGCTGGCGAACGAGCGAGCCGTGATTGAGGCGGCATTCGGCACAAAAGTGACCGATCGCTACGGCTCCGAGGAAGTCGGTTTGATCGCCTGTGAGTGCGAGCGCCACGACGGCATGCATCTCAATATTGAGCATCTGTATGTAGAATTTCTCAAGGCGGATGGCACTGCGGCAAAGCCCGGTGAGGAGGGCGTTATCGTTATCACTGATCTCTTGAATCAGGGCATGCCGCTCATTCGCTATCGTATTGAGGATGTCGGGGTGCCGAGCGACCGCATCTGCCCGTGCGGGCGTGGCTTGCCGATTCTGGAACATGTCACGGGTCGAGTCGCCGACTATCTCAAGCGTCGTGACGGGTCGCTGGTCGCGGGAGTCTCCTTGGTCGAACGCACCCTTACGGCTATTCCGGGTATCGAGCAGCTCCAGATCGTACAGTCGACTCGAGAGCAAATTTTGCTCAACGTCGTACGGACGAGCGATTTTACCCCGGCCGCGGAAGAGTCACTCGTCGCCGAGCTGCGAGGCGTATTTGGCGCCGGAATTGAATTTCAGACTCATTATGTGGAGCGGATCCCGCAAGAGACTTCAGGGAAATATCGCTTCTCAATTTGTCGCATATGACGGCCGACGGTAGCGATGAACTGGTCTCGGTCGCTATTGCTACCTATAACATGGGTCAGTATTTGCCTCAGGCAGTCGAGTCGGTGTTGGCGCAGACGTATCCAAACGTTGAAGTTCAAATTGTGGATGATGGATCGACCGATGAGACCCCAAGCATCCTCAAGCAGTTGGAAAGGGATCGCCGCGTCCATAGCTGCCGGCAGGTCAATTCCGGGCAGGCACGCGCCAAGAACCGGGCAGTCTCGCTGAGTCGGGGCAGCTACGTCGCGTTTTTGGATGCTGATGATGTGTGGCATCCGGACAAGCTCGAGCGGCAGATGCGTCTGTTTCAGGGACGTCCGGAACTCGGCGTCGTGTATTCCGACTACGAATGCGTGGATGCGCAGGGTAGACCCTTGGATAAAGGAGTGACGCCAATGCGGCGTGGCTGGGTCACCGGACCGCTGCTGATCGAGAATTTTGTCTGTTATTCGGCGGGCGTGGTGCGGCGCGAGTGCCTAGAGCGAAATGGCGGTTTCGATGAGTCGCTGCAGATGGGTATTGATTACGACTTGTGGCTGCGACTGTCGGCGCAGTGGCAATTCGATTTCGTGCCGGCTGCTACGGTGTCGTACCGCATCTGGGCGGGACAGATGTCGAAGAACTACCGTAAGCGCTACGAGTCGGCTATTCACATCATGAAGACGTTCCTCGAGAAGAACCCGGGGATCGTCAATACCAGCGTCATCCGCTGCGCCTGGGCGCACACATACGCGGGCCGTGGAGACACCACGCTATGGCAGGAGCGCGACCGCAGTGCGGCCCTCAAGGACTACTGGAAGGCTCTGGGCTTTGTACCTTGGTCATGGCCGGTGTGGCGCTCGGTTTTGCGTTCGTTACTTACCAGTCGCAGGCCAAAATGATATGGAGTCAGTGCTTGCGTCCTTCAGGTGGGGATCGCGGGATAGTCGATGCGATTGATGTAGCCCTCGGACCCGAGGTTCGAAATGGGCCGGGCGGGGACACCGCCGACCGTTGTGTTTGGCGCGATATCGTTCACTACCACTGCATTTGCGCCTATGGCGGCGCGATCGCCAATACGGACGCGCCCGGCTATAACAGCGCCAGGTGCAATGTAGACATTGTTGCCGATCACAGGGCAACCGACGCGCTCACCGCGATTGAGCTGACCGAGCGTGACTCCGTGCGAGAGGTTGCAGTTGTCGCCGATGACAACATTCTGGTTGACTACGATGCCCCCACAATGACCGATATAAAAGCCGCTGCCGATACGCGTGTCGGGGGAGATGTCTATACCAAATCGGATCGCATGTCTGCGCAGTGTCATGGCGATAAGCTGTCGCAACCCGAAGCGACACCAGGCGGTATCTTTCGCCCAATGGTACCAACGCAGCAGTGCAGAATAGCGAAAGCCCGGTGTCGCCAGAAAGTGTCGCCACATGAGGGTCCGGCTATATTGGCCAGTATAGCGCCAGAGGTCCGAGACGATGAGTGCCTGACAGCGTCGCCAACTCATGCCGCGGCCCTCAGACACTGATGAGAATTCTGCATCTAATAGATAGCGACGGAATCTACGGTGCCGAACGCATCCTATTGTATTTGGCTCGTGAGCAGAAGCGGCAGGGACATCAGCCGGTGGTTGGCAGTATTCGCCCACCGCGGACCGGCGTCACACAATTCGAAACCATGTTAATGAACGCGGGGCTGGAAGTGCTGCCAATCCGCGTACCACGGCTGCCAATGCCTTGGGAGCTGCGTGCGTTGTTGCGGCGGGTGCGCGCCCAGGAGGCTTCAGTTCTCCATTCACATGGATATAAGGCAGACGTCCTGCTTGGAGCTCTGCGGCGGCGGACGCGTGGGCCGATGATCACCACGCTGCATGGGTTCTCGAATAGCCCTGTCTTCTCTGCACTATGGATCCGCGAGCGACTTGACCAATTGGCCCTGAGCCGGATCGACTTGGTGGTGGCGGTTGCCAAGGTCATGCTGAATTTCCCCGCGGTGCGGCGTTTAGATGCGCGTCGGTTACGGGTCATAGCGAATGGCATTCCCGATAAGCTGACTCGCCGCGCAGACTTAACCGTGAGCGGCGTCCCCGCGCTTCCCGAAGACCTCACGCACCAGGTGAGCGCCCTGCCGACTTTGGTTGCGATTGGCCGCCTGTCACCGGAAAAGGGATTTGACCTGCTTCTGGAAGCGTTCGCACGTATCCGTGCGCCGCTTAAGCAGGATTGGCGGCTAGTAATTGTCGGCGACGGGCCTGAGCGCGCGGCGCTGATGCGACGCGCGACCTCACTTGGGTTGCACGAGACCGTACGACTAGTGGGCTATCTGGAGGGAGCGGACAGGTTGCTCGATTATGCTGCGGGGTTTGTTATGAGCTCGCGGACCGAAGGCATGCCGCTGGCGCTGTTGGAGGCGCTGCAGTACAACGTGCCAATTCTGGCGACAGCAGTCGGCGCAATCCCGGAAATGCTTCCGGCGACCCGAGGTCGACTTGTACCTTCGGGTGATTTGGATGCCTTAGTGCGCGGACTCGAACAATTGATCGAAAGCTATCCGAGCTCACCGAGGGCGCTCGATACACAATCGGGCAGCGCAAGGATGGCGCGCGAGTACCTCGACGCGTACCGGAGCGTAGTTTAAGTTGGTTGCAATGATGAAAATCGGCCGGATAGCGAAGGGTGGGGCTCGCGGAGCCTCAAGCGACTCGCCTGTCGTCGCGGAGCGCGGCTCGCGCAACGCTGCTTTCTTCTTTTTTTGCGCTTTCCTGGTCAGCTATTTCACACGCCTGACGGCCCGCTCAACCGCGCTGGGCGCCGCGCACTTAGACTTGCTGTTGGCGATTATGACGGGACTCGCGATCGTGCTCGCACCCACGCGCCGGCGCGGGCGTATTTCGTTGCCTATGGACTCGGCGGCCCGTCAGCTGCTGATACTGGTTGCCTATATTGTCGTTACTATTCCATTCGTCGAATGGCCGGGCAGCGTGATTCATAACTTGGAGAATTTCGGTAAGTCGATCTGCTTCTTCTTTTTCGTTTTGGCAACCGTCGATACTGTCGCAAAGCTGCGCATTCTCTTGCTCGTATATGCGGCGACTCAGCTGTGGCGAGTACTCGAGCCGCTTTACATGCACGTAAGTTCCGGCTATTGGGGATCGTTCACCGCGCTCGGCAATTGGGAATACATGGACCGCTTGTCGGGTTCACCATACGACATTATCAATCCAAACGGCCTGGCATTCGTCATCATCATGACGCTGCCGCTGCTGCTGTTGCTGCTCAAGCCAGACAACGCTGTGCGCGGCTTTGCATTTGTCGCCGTGGCGGGCGCCATGGTTTACGCCTTAATTTTAAGCGCTTCGCGCTCCGGGTTTCTGGGCTTGGTATTCTTGATCTTGTTGCTTATATGGCGCAGTCAGAATCGCGCGCTCTACCTGACCATCGGTGCAGTGACCGCGATTCTGGCTGTCTCGCTCATGACCGATCTACAGCGTGAGCGCTACGTCTCTATCTACTCGCATTCCGCGCCCGGCGCGGCGACGGCGGAGGCCCGCCTTACCGGCGTTATCGGTGATTTCAAGGTGTCCTTGCGTCGTCCGCTATTCGGACACGGTTTAGGCACCTCACGCGAGGCCAATGCGAACTTTCGCGGAGAAGATCTGCCGTCGCACGATCTTTACACGGAGGTTGCCGAGGAGCTTGGCTATATAGGCTTGGTGCTCCTGCTGATGCTCATTTGGCGATTTCTACAGGCCTGCTGGACTGCGCGTAGGCTGGCCGAGGCCACTCCGATGGCGGATCCGCGCCTGCGTTATCTGCACGACGTCTCCTCGGCACTCGTTGTGGTTGTGGCTGTCGATTTGTTCTTCAGCTTCGCATCGTTTGGCCTGTCCGAGCCGTACTGGTACTTCTTCGGAGGGCTTTCCGTGGTGACGGCCCGGCTTGCGCGCCGACTCGCTCCGAGCGCGGAGGCGGATACGACCAAGCCGCGCCGCTCATTGGCGCCGCGTAAGCTAAATCGGCCGAACATTGAGGCGCAGAGCGGTCGGTCGCGCGGCTCTCGACTGCGATCTACTTGAGCGCCGGGCTTGTGGACTGCGCGAAAGGACGTGCTAACCGGAGGGTGCTTTGCGGATGATGTCTGCAATTCCATCAGTCATACCGGCGGAACGAAGCAGGCGGGTGTTGCATGTGTGGTTCGACGAATATCCGTGGGATGTGCGCGTACAGAAGATCACGCTCGGCCTGATTCGGTCCGGTTGGGCGGTTGACA
The DNA here is from genome assembly GCA_963825385.1 of uncultured Pseudomonadota bacterium. Taxonomy (GTDB): domain Bacteria; phylum Pseudomonadota; class Gammaproteobacteria; order Steroidobacterales; family Steroidobacteraceae; genus 13-2-20CM-66-19. The sequence continues at coordinate 428,250 of CAWGSX010000004.1, forward strand.
TGATCGCCCGCAACCGTCGGGGAGACTCGGCCGTTGAGCAGGTCGACGGCGCGACGGTATATCGGCTTCCGCAACTACGTGGCTTGCCTGCCTCGGTTAATTCACTTCTGTCCTTCCCAGCTTTTGTAAACCCGCGGTGGCTCTGGCATATCTGGCGCACCGCACGTCGCACACGTCCGGATTTGATTCTCGTGCGGGATCTGCCTCTGGCTCCGGCCGCGCTATGGGTAGGGCGACTTGTCAAGGTCCCGGTGGTGATGGATATGGCCGAGAACTATGCGGGCTTGTTGCAGACACGCTGGGCAGCCGGTGCGGCTGGACCATTCGATCTCCTGGCACGTAACCCTCGCTTTGCGGCCTGGGTCGAGCGGTGGATTGCACCCCGGCTTGATGGGGTGATCTGTGTGATCGAAGAGTCGGCGGCACGTTTGCGGGCCCTCGGAGTCGCGGCAAATAGGATTACGACCGTGCGCAATACGCCAATGCTAGGCGCGGGCGCGCATCTGACGCCAAGGCACGCGGCCCCAGATGGTTCATTGACAATCGTCTATCTCGGATTTGTGGAACAACACCGCGGAGTGCACGAACTCGTTCGCGCTGTCGCCGAGTGTCGCCGCCTCAAAATTCCGGTGATCTTGAAGGTTATCGGCGACGGCATCGGAATGGCTGAGCTGGAGACTTTGGCCCGCGCCCTGAACGTGCTTAACAAGGAGGTACAGTTGCTGGGACGTATGGAGAACCAGGCAGCACTTGAGGTCGTGGCGACGGCTGACGTTGGCGCGATTCCGCATCTGCCCTGCGACGCGTGGAACGCAACGATCCCGAACAAGCTTTTTGACTACATGTCCCTGGGACTGCCCGTGCTAGCCAGTAACGTGATTCCTGTAAAGCGCATCGTCCTCGAGGAGGGCTGCGGCGTCTGTTACACCGCGGGCGACACCGCGGACCTGGTGCGCGCAATCGAGCTCCTGCTCTCGAGCTCGCGGCGTCAGGAGATGGGGCGGGCGGGCATGCGTGCCGTACAGGCCCGGTACAACTGGGGGATCGACGGACAGACGTTGGACCAGGCCCTGTCCCGGCTGGTACGGCGTACGGCCTGAATGGCCGCGGCGATTCGCTAAGCTAGGACTGCAGCCGAATCGGCAACGCGGGCGTGCGCGCGACGTAGATGACCACGTGTGGTCCGACGAGGGGAATGGCCGGATCCGAAGCCAAATTGATGGTACGCAGTAATTCGAGGCCTGCACGGCGCAGTGTCTGAGCGGCGTCCGCAACCGAATATTGCCGCTGGATGGGCTGGTGAATCGGCCGATAGATCTTGCCGAACACCCACCGGACAAGCGCTCGAGGCCGGAACGACGGCCACAGATACTCACGCACCTTCTGCGTGGCCTTTTGCCCCGCCGAGCGCTTCACGTGGATTAGCGTGATGTAAAAGCCCCTGGGCTTGAGAACGCGGGCCACCTCGCTGATGGCTGCGCGATCGTCGATGAAATGCTCCATGACGCCGACACTTACAACAACATCGAAACTTTGGTCTGGGAAAGGCAGTCGCTCCGCCAGCGCGATCGCACCGGACGCGCCGGAACGCCGCATTGCCTTGAGAAGGGCTTCGTGAGAGATATCAACGGCGAGTTTTTTTTCGGCGCGCAGCTGCTCGAGCAGAAAGCCCTCACCGCAACCGATCTCAAGTAGTGTGCCCTGAGAGAAGTCGGCAGTTAAATCCGCAAAGTATCGGACAAAGTCTGGAGTTCGTCCCTGGTCTTCCCAGACCTGCGCGCGTTCAGCGTAGATGCGATCGTAGGTGCGGCTGATGTCTCGGACAGCGCCGAAGCGTGCATCGCGCGACAGCAAATCGGGCACGCCACAGCGGACGTCAAACGCCACCTTGCACGTCGCACAGAAATAATCAGCCAGTCGCCCCTTGCAGTCCGGGCATACGTACATAGGCATCTCAATCACACGAGCGCGTCCGGCCGCGCATTTCACGGAATGCACGGGCCACGCGGCCTACTGTGCAACTATAAGTCTCGCACAGTTGCGGAGTGCTTGCGTGTAGGCGTCGTGGATGAAGCGCGGCGCGGAGCTTTCTATCTTGTGGCCTCAGTGCACAGACACAGCCGTTGGCGCATTGGGCTGCATCGAGGTTGAGGTTCCGCCGACGGTGACCGCAACGCCTTGCGCGCTGGGGGTACCCGTCGCATCGACGACAAACGCGTAGACGGTCTGTCCTTGAGTGAATTTCCCAAGGTTCACGGTTGCTGAGATCGACCCATCGCTCCAGCTGCTCGGGATCTGCACCTCAATGATCGTTGCATCGGCAAGGCTCGGCTTGTCGGCCAAGACGACCCGCGCGAGGCTGGTATCCACGTACACGTCGTCGTAATAACGCCAGTTGTTTGTGTAGCCCTGCATCCGTCCGTAGCCTCCGATGGCGATGGTGCGCTCGGAGCCGTTGTAGGTGTCGGTGGTGCCGTGGTAATTGACCACCTTGCTGCCATTTTCGAAAACGTACACGTAGCCGTCGGTACCGCTCGATATTTTCACCTGGATTTCGATTTTCGACCATTTGCCTGCCATCGGATTGACGGCCGGACCCCACCAGGCGTTATGCCCGTTCTGATCCGGGCTCGTCAGTCCTGTACCCGCTTCGGTCACCCATTGAGCGCCGTCGGTGACACTGCCCGGGTGTGGAGGCCCGTACACCGTGTACCAGCTGTTGTCGGCGTAAGGATTGGCTCCTTCCGAATAATCGAAGGTCTTGAAGTTGTTGTCGCCTCCGAAGTGCCAGGCGTCGTCGGCACGTTGATACCACGCGGCGTAGATGTAACTCGGCTTGCTCTTTACCGTCTTAAAGAACATCACATCGTAGCCGGAGTACGCGCCCAGATTCGTGGCATGGCAGCCGGCGATATACTGCGTATCGTGACTATGGGGGAGGCTGATGTTCCGCATGGGCAAATGATAAGCAGTGTTGTACTGACCGACCTCGTTCGGCCACGCACCGTCCCAAAGCTCCAGGATATTGCTGCCTGTGGCGTCGTCGTAGACCAGCGGCGCGGCTGTCGGTTTAGAGCCAAACCCGCTCCCGGTGATCGTGATTGAGGCCTTGTGATTCAGCGCGCCGGAAACGCCCTGAATAACGGGTGTCGCCCACGAAGCCCTGCTACCGAGTACGCAGCACGCAGCGCTCAGCATCAATACAAATGGAAGGGGACGAAAAAATGAGGACAGTAGATTCGGCATAGGCAATCGACTCCGGCTTACGCAGCTCTTAGAGGTGGTGACGCCGGCGCGGTTCCATCCGTCAGAACACCGGCGCTCGTGCGGATTATCCAAATTCCATGCCATCCGCGAGCTGAGTCTAGTTTCAACCTAACCACATGATTTACAAGCAATTACCGAAAATAGCCTTTAGGGGCGAGTCGGTGCTTTGCGACGCAAAGACATGACTGCTTGGCCGCAGCCGAGATATGTCGTTGTAATGTCAGTCGGATTTCTGCTCGGCGGCCGTCGCGAGTCGCCGACAGGAATCGTAGTAGCTGGGACTGGCTATTTGGAGACCTTGATGAGGGTGTACCAAGCCAGCGGTCCGAGAGCCGGGATTGCGCGCAGCAGTCGCCGATCGAGCCCATGGAGCGCCGCACTCACCCGAGGGAAGAGACGCTGCCCCCCCGGCACGTAAGTCAGCGCAATTGCGCCGAGTGCCGTGAGGTAGAACTCGCGGTGCTCGTAAGCACTGAAGGCGCTCAGAAGTGTCGGGAGTTTGCTGAGGTAAAGCGGGGCTTCGTCTGCCGTGCGGAACTGAGGGGTGAGATGACGATAAGCTTGGATCAGGGGATTGGTAGCGAGCGGCTCGGCAAAGTAAGCGACCCCCCCGGGCTTTAGGACGCGATGCAACTCCGCGAGCGCCTTGGGGAGGTCGAGATGGTGAATGATGGCAAAACCCACGGCCACATCGAAAAAGCTGTCCGCAAAGGCCAGACGCTCTGCGGGCATGACTTCCACCCGACATTGCGAGAGTAGATCGAGCGACGCGAGTCGCCGGCGGGTGTTCTCAGCCGCCTGCGGTGAGATGTCGAAGGCATGGACCTCGCCTCCGCGGCGCGCTAGATCACTCGTAACCCATCCCTCACCACACCCGTACTCGAGCACTCGCTTGCCCGTAAGGTCTCCCAGCGCATCGCGCATCTGCTCATAGACGTACTGCGTCGGCATAGCCGCGTAGTGACGTGGCGTCGCATCGTGGTGCGCGTACTTCTTGTCGTGGAACTCAGCTTCGCGTTCCAGGCGGGAATCAAGTTCTACGGACTTCGTATCCATCCGGTCTGCTTCCCTTGACTGTGGCCACGTGTTCAGGCTCGCAACTCCTTGGAGCCTGTGGGCGAGCGATAAGTTCTTCTAATAGCAGGGGGATTCTACGCGCTGCCCAGCGCCTTTGTGAGGCGATTGTGGGTGGCCGACAGGTACGGGATCTGAGCGTAACGGGCTATCCACACTATGTAATAGGGCGCCTGGCAGCAGCCACAGCACCGCTTACGGTGGCATTGAGTACCTGTGCGAGAATGGCCCAGATGGCGGCAGGTATGAAGTCCAAGCGGACCAAGCTCCTCGTAATCATCGACTACTTTCACCGTACCGGCGGGACTGAAAAGCATCTCGTCCAACTGCTCACGTGCTTGCCACCGGATGACTTCAGCATCTCGGTCGTCGTGTTCGATCTAGGCGACAATCCCCTGATTGAGCACCTGCGCACCCGGGGCCTCACCGTGCTCCATCTGCCCGTGGGTCGCGAGTACGTCCCCAATGCGCTCATGCAGGCTTGGCGCCTGGCGCGGCTCATCCGTCGCAACCGTTACGACGTTATACAGACCTATCATCAGAAGGCGGACAGTTTCGGCGCGCTGATCGCACGTATTGCGGGGGCTCGCCACCTCATCTCTAGCAAGCGCGACACGGGCGAGCTACGCAAACCATTGCACATCTTCCTCAATCGCCGCCTGAAAGGCCTATTTGACGCGTTCATCATGGCCGCGGATGGTGTCCGGCGTGAGGTCGTTGCCCGCGACGGTCTGGATGCCGCGCGCGTCCGCATCATCTATAACGGCGTCGACACGCGGCGCTTCACTCCGCCGAACCCGGCGGAAAGGCAGAGCGCGCGCGAGCGCCTGGGATTTAGCGCTCATGACTTTGTCGTCGGGATGGTCGCCGCCTTCCGGCCAGAAAAAAATCATGATGTTTTCTTCGCTGGTCTCACGCGGCTGGCCACTACCGTGCCGAACCTCAAGGTGCTCGCGGTTGGCGGCGGACCGCTTCTGGAGCGTTACCGAGCTCAGATCGGCGCGAGCGAACTTGGGGCGCGATCCGTTTTCGCCGGGGACGTTACCGAGGTATTGCCTTACCTGTGGGCTATGGATGTCGGCTGCCTGACGCCTGGGTCGAACGAGGGCTTCTCCAACGCAGTGATCGAGCAGATGGCTGCCGGGTTGCCGTTGATCGTCACCAATGTGGGGGGCAACGCTGAAGCGGTCATAGCCGAAGAAAGCGGCTGCGTTATACCTGCCGGGGATCCGCTAGCGTTGAGCGCCGAGCTGCAGCGCCTGGCTGCCGATGCAGAACTGCGCGCATCCTTGGGTCATGCGGCCCGCGAACGCGCGCGGAGACTATTCTCACTGGAACGTATGTGTGCTGAACACATACAACTCTACCGCGAAGTCTGCGGCGTGACGCGCTAAAGGGCGGCTCAATAGTGGATTCGACGGACGACATGACTTGCGCGGTTAGCGGCTTCTCCGGGACGGAGTCGCAAATCCTGAGGCTTCGCAATACGAACCGCGACACTCCGGAAACGCTGGCCTACCTCGCCTGGCGCTACGAGGTAGAACCTGATTGTCCGCCGCCCCGCATCTATTGGCTGCTGACGCCGGATCAGGAGCGCATCGGGATGGCATCGGCCATCTTCCGGTCTTACCAGATCGCAGGCACGCGTACTCCGGTTGCCGTCATCGGGGACATCTCGCTCGATGAACGCTGGCGCAGGCGCGGCCTCGGACAGAAGCTGCTGCGCTTCATGACTGACCACCTAGCGCAGAGCTACCCGCAGTATCCTTCCCTGGTAATTCCGACTCCAAGCGCCCAGCGCAGTCTTGCGCGGGTCGGCTGGATAAGTGGCGGTCAACTCGCGCCCCTGGTTTGTGTCCTAGACCCCTCGCGACGACTGCCGAGGTTTGTCGGCGGAGCGCTGCCGGCGGCGGCATCACGGGTGACGCGTGCCGCCGTTCGGCTGCTTAGCCGCAGCCATATACCGCGCGACTGCACTCTGGAGGTGAGCGCGACGCTGTCGGCGACGCTGCGCGCGCGTTTGCCACACTTTCCGCCGAGCGGTCGCATTAGTCGGACCCTCGATGCCCCTACGCTGGACTGGCGCTACGTGCGGCACCCGCACGCGCGCTTTAAGTTTGCAACTTTTGCACGCGCGGGCAGGCCTCGCGCCTTCTTAGTGTTCGAGGAATCACAGTCCGAAGGTACCTGTTTTCTCTACGACATGGCCGCGGAGGACACCTCCAGCCTTCGCGGGCTCCTCGCTCTCTTTGTACGGCGTGGCGCAGAGACCCCTGCTTTGCGCACCCTCCGCGTGTTGCTCGACACAAAGCACTCGGCCCGGGTGGTGTTGCGTCAAGTGGGCTTCATTGCGCGCGCACCAGAGGCAGCGTTCCAGCTGTTCGCAGCCGCATCGCAGGATCCTCCGCGCGGCTGGTGCCTCACGCAGGGCGACAAGGACACCTGATGAGCACACCGTCCGCACCGCAACTGGATGGGTCGAGCGGGGCGCTCACAGTTGTGCGCTGGAATGCCGTGGAATGGCAGGCCAAAGAGCGAGCTTGCCGGGAGCTCGCGGCACGTTCGGCCAGCGACGCTTTGTTTCTGTCCTGGGATTGGCTGACCGAATGGTGGCGATCGTTCGGAGCGGCATTGGGCCGTACACCGGAGATCCTAGCGTTCTATCGCGGTGGTGAACTGATAGGACTCGCCCCCCTGTACCACCGGCGACTTCTGCGTCATAACCTCTTGCCCGCGCACTCGGTGCAGATGATCGGTCTTGCTTGGCGCGATCCATATCCGCCGATTTCGGAGTATTTGGACGTCATCGCCGCCGCGGCAGATCTCGATGCCGTGCGCCGCGCCTGCATCGAGGCGCTGCTCGCCGAATCCGGGTGGTCCGAGTTCGTGATCGGCTTGACTGCAACGGCGGCACAGTGGCGCTCGGCCTACGCTGCCTGCGCACCCGAGAACGAACACTATGTGCGTGAGTTGGACCGCGCGATGACTTATCAAGCGGACCTCAGTCAGGGGTTCGCCGCGTACCTGCGCGATCTGAGCCAGTCGACCCGCCGTAGCGTTCTGCATCTGCGCAAGCGCCTCGCGTCGCACGGCGACGTGCGCCTGGAGAATGTGCCGAAACCAGAGTTGCGCGCCGGTTTCGAGGACCTTAACAGGCTGCATCTGCTGCGTTGGCAGCGGCCGGCGTTCAGCGGCGCGCGCCTCGAGTTCCACCTGCGAGTGGCGGAGCGCGCCGCGGCACGTGGCGAACTTGCCCTGTCGCGCTTGAGTGTCGGCGGCCAGGTTGTTTCAGTGCTCTACGACCTGCGCAAGGGGCCGCACCAGTACAACATCAAGATGGGCTTTGATCCAACGCTCAGCAGCCGACTGTCTCTCGGGCTGATCCACCTGGGCTATGCCATCGAGCGTGCCAGCGAGCGCGAGGTCGTCACCTATGATTTTCTTGCCGGGCCTGGCCGCGCCAGCGATTTCAAGCGCTTGCTCAGTCAGAAACGGTACGCACTGAGCTGCGTGCAGATATTGCGCGGCCCGGTGCTTACGTCGCTGTACCGGTGGCGCGACCGCGTTCGTGCCTAAGGGTCAGTACCAGCATAGCTGGCGGGCAGCAGCGACCCGAGGGCGGCTCGCAGAAAGCGCCGCTGCGGGACTTTCCCGAAGGCGCGCAGGAACGTCGCGGCCGAGCGCAGGCGGCGCCCGCTGCGGCGATGATCGTAGGCGAGCGCTGAATAATTCTCGGCCAGCAGGCGGTCGATCTGCGCCCGCTCCGCGCCGCCGCCCCAGCGCGCGCGTTCACGCTCGAGCACGGTGATGCGGTTGCGGGCCTGCCGCCCACCCGGACGATAGCTCAGGCTGCCCGGAAACACCCGGTAGGCATGCCCGACGTGCGCGCTGTAGAGAGCATCTCCGCTGTGCGCCAGGCGAAACCACAGATCGCGATCCTCCGAGTAGGTGAGCGTCTCATCGAATAAGCCCACGCGCTCGAGCGCGGTGCGGCGCAGCGTCACGCCGGAAGTGCCGATGAAGTTCTCGTACAAAAGCCCGTGCGCAAACTGCGCCTGAGGCAGCAACTGCCAGTCGCCCTCGAGTGGGTGGCGCTGCAGGGAAGTAAAAACCGGGTAGCCGGCCAGCGTCGAATGCTCAAGCGTGCGGCCCTCGGCATCGATGCGCTCGTAGTCGGCAAAGGCGAGCACGGCACTCGGGGACGCCTCCAGTGCGGCCAGCGCCCGGCGCAGCCGATCGGGCTTCATGAGGTCGTCCGCATCCAGCAGCGCGACGTAGGGGGCGCGCGTGTAACGGATGCCGATATTGCGCGGCCGCGACGGCGTGCCGCTCGGGCGCAGTTTGATGATGCTTAGTCGTGGGTCGTCGATCGCGGCGACCGTCCGCAGCGATGCGTCACTTGAGCCATCATCGACCACTACCATCTCCAGCGTGGACCCGTCGGAGGCGAGTGCGGACCGCACCGCGGACTCGACATAGCGCTCGGCGTTGTGTACTGGCATCACAACGCTCACCGCCGGCGGTGCGGTAAGTCCGGCACGGAACAGTTCGGCGTCGGGCGGCAGAGTGCTCATGGGCGGTTATAGGTTAGCGCCGCGGCGCCTGGCAGGGCACTGCGAAACAGCGCGGCGAGCCGCGCGCTCACCGCATCGCGGTCATAAAGGGCCGCGGCATGCGCCCGCGCCGCGGCCCCGAGCCGGGCAGCAAGCTCCGGCGCGCGCAACAGCTGCACGCAGGCCGCGGCGATCTGCGCGGGACGCTCGCGCAGCCACACCTCGCTGTCGCTCACAAAACTGAGGCCCTCGGCACCCATCGGCGTTGCGACGATGGCTTTGGCGTGCGCGGCGGCTTCGATGATTTTCACGCGCGTACCGGAGCCGTGATAGATCGGACAGCAGACCACCCGCGCGCGGCCATACCAGGCCGCAAGGTCATCCACGAACCCCAGAAACTCCACGCTCGGATCGGCACAGGGGTAAACACGCGTGTGCTGGGCCCCTTGGCCGATGATCGCGAGCCGGGCTTCCGGGACTGCCGCGCGCACCTGTGGCCAGATCGACCGCACCAGCACGTCCACGGCGTGGGCATTGGGTCGGCTGCCCATGCTGCCGACGAACACCACGAGCGGCTCGGTAGGGGCCGCTGGAGCATCTATAGGCGGAAAGGCGACGCTGTTAGGGACGGTTACCACGCGCCCGGGACCGACGAAGCGGGCGAGATAGCGGCGATCGGTCTCCGAGCACACGAAGGTGGCACGCGCAAGTCGCATGGCCTGCACCTCCGCCAGCCACAGCCGTGGAGTCTGCAGCAACAGCAGCCGTTCTGCCGGCCACGCCGGATCGCGCAGCAGACGGCGCGCCCAGGCCACGTGCTCGACATCATCAAGATCGAAAAAGATGGCCTTGTCGCGAAAGACCTGCGCCTGCTTCAGTACCGCACACATCGCTGACAGCCGATGAGCCAGCACCAGCGTGTGCGGCTCGGTGGCAGCGGCGGCGATGAGCGCGCGTGCGGCCGCGTTATTGAGGCCGCGCGCGACCGGCTGGGCGTCAAAGTCGCAGATACCACGGCCGAAGCGCTGCCAGGCCCCGCCTTCGGGCGGTTCGGCCACCACCGCGGCAACGCGCAGCGTGAGCCGCGCAGTCCACAGCGAGCGCAGCTGCTCTTCGTGCTCCTTGAGCTGCTGCAGGGTGCGCTGCTGATCGGGAGGCACGAGAAACAGACAGTCGACGCGATCGACCACCTCGGCCAGTGCGCGTACCTGGGTACCGAGGCGCTGGTAGACCGCGTGCACGCGGGTCGCGTTGAAGGGAAAGTAGCGCGACAGCACTAAGGCGGTAGACATCGGCGCGCTGACTAGAGTACCCGGACCTCGGGTATCGGCACGACGAAGCGCGCGCCGGCTTTGAGCTGCGGGCCGACGCTGGCAACGATTTCCTGCTGGAGGTTCCAGGGCAGGATCAGGACATAGTCGGGAGCGGCCGCGGGGAGCCGCTCCGGGGCCAGAATGGGAATGTGCATCCCGGGAGTGTACTTGCCCTGTTTGTAGGGATTTCGGTCGACGGTGAAATCCAGGAAGTCCGTGCCGATGCCGCAGTAATTAAGCAGCGTATTGCCCTTGCCCGGAGCACCGTAGCCGACGATGCGCTTGCCCGAGTTCTTCGCCTCGATCAGGAAGGTCAGCAGGGCGCGCTTGGTGGCGCGCACCCGCTCGCTGAAGGCATTGTAGGTGGCGAGATCACGCAGCCCGCTTTGTCGCTCCACCCCCAAGAGCTCCCGCGTGCGCTCGCTCTCGGGCCGCGAGGCGTCTTCGGTGTGGCGGGCATAGATGCGCAGCGAGCCCCCGTGAGTGCTCAGCCGCTCGACGTCGAAGACGGTAAGTCCGTGGCGCGCGCATATCTCGCACACCGTGGCGAACGAGAAGTAACTGAAGTGCTCGTGGTAGATGGTGTCGAACTGGTTGTGCTGCATCAGCTCGAGCAGATGCGGGAATTCCAGGGTAACGACACCGCGCGGTTTAAGCAGGATCTTGAGACCGGTGACGAAGTCATTGAGCTGCGGCACATGGGCGAGCACGTTGTTGCCGACGATCAGATCTGCGCGGCCACGCTCACGCACCAGTTCGCTGGCGATCGCCGACCCGAAGAATCGCGTGAGGGTCGGGATGCCCTTGGCGAGCGCCGCCGCGCCGACGTTGGCCGCCGGCTCGATGCCCAGAACCGGCACTCCCTGCGCTACAAAGTGCTGCAGGAGATAACCATCGTTGCTCGCAATTTCCACCACCAGGCTCTCAGGACCGAGCGCAAAGCGCTCCGTCACCGTCACGCAGTAACGCCGTGCGTGCTCAACCCAACTGTCCGCGTACGAGGAGAAGTACGCGTACTCGCTGAAGATGTTCTCCGGGGCCACGAACTCGGCGAGCTGCACGAGGAAGCAGCGCTCGCACACCAGCGCGTGCAATGGATAGAAGGGCTCCATCTGGTTCAGCTGCGCAGCGCTGATGTGCGACTGACACAGCGGCGACATCCCCAGGTCAACGACGGTATGCCGCACGTCGTGGCCACAGAAACGGCATTTCACCATATGACGGTCCATCGGCTTTCGGATGCTGTTCTCGCCCGTGGCTTCCTACACAACCCGGGCGCATCGTTTACGCGACCGGGGAGGTGCTCGGCGCGTGGCCGGGGCCCGTTCTTTGCGCCCCGGACGCTTTTGCCCGGTGAAGCGTGCTTTAAGTCAAGCTTCCCCGAGGGGCTTAGCGGATATCATAGGGGAAGTAACGATAAGATAACGGCTTTGGGACCGGGATCCGGCCTTGCGCTGGGTGCCTTTGCCAGCGGCAGAAGCTGCAGGTCGAGTCCTCGAGACCGCTTTAGACGATCAGGAACGAATTGTGGGTGAATGGCTTTCCGAGGTTTGGCGCACGCGGGAGATTTTATACTTCCTCGCCTGGCGCGATGTGAAGGTGCGCTACAAACAGGCGGCGCTCGGTGTCGCCTGGGCGGTCATCCAGCCGCTGGGCACGATGATCGTGTTCTCGTTCTTCTTCGGCAGGGTGGCCGGCATTCCGAGCGATGGCGTGCCGTATCGCCTCTTCTCCTACTCGGGCCTGCTGTTGTGGACCTATTTCTCGGTCACGCTCGGACAGGTCGGCAACAGTCTTGTGGCCAACTCGAGCCTCATCACCAAGATCTACTTCCCGCGGCTGCTGTTGCCGGCGGCGGCCGCGCTCGGCGGCGTACTCGACCTGTTGGTCGGCTCGGTTTTTCTTGTCGCCCTCATGGCGTACTACCACGTCGTGCCGGGCTGGACGGTGCTGCTGACGCCGCTGTTCGTCGCCGAGACGGTGCTGTTGGTGCTCGGCTCGGGCATGCTGCTCGCGGCGCTGAACGTGCGCTACCGTGACGTGAAATACACCATCCCCTTCGTGGTGCAGATCGGGCTCTTCGTCACCCCCATCATCTATCCGCTTTCGTTCTTCCCCCCCAAGGCGCAGGCCTGGTTTGCGCTGAACCCGATGGCGGGCATCGTCGAAGGATTCCGCTCGTGCCTGCTCGGGACCCCCATCAACTGGACACTGGTCGGGTGTTCCTGGCTGATCACGCTGTTCCTCCTGCTGCTTGGCGCGCTGCATTTCCGCAGCACCGAGCGCGTCTTCGCCGACATTGTTTAACGACTGCGAACGGAAGCCATGACTGAGACCATTACGGTCGAGAACCTGTCCAAGCGCTATACACTCGGCGCACTGCAGCAGGAAACCCAGCTGCGCGACATGCTGGTCAACGCACTGCGGGCGCCGTTTCGCCGCCGCCCCCCGAAGGAGATCCTCTGGGCCCTAAAGGATGTGTCCTTCAAGGTCGAGGAGGGCGAGGTCGTCGGCATCATCGGGCGCAATGGCGCCGGTAAGAGCACGCTGCTCAAGATTCTCTCCAAGATCACCTATCCGACGAGCGGTCGGGTGCGTACCCGGGGGCGCGTGGCCTCGCTTCTGGAGGTGGGCACGGGCTTCCACGAGGAGCTGACCGGGCGGGAGAACATCTTTCTCAACGGCTCCATACTCGGCATGAAAAAGCGCGAGGTCGACAAGAAGCTCGCGGCCATCGTGGAGTTCTCCGGGGTCGAGCGCTTCATCGACACCCCGATCAAGCGCTATTCCAGCGGCATGCGGCTACGGCTTGGCTTTGCCGTGGCCGCGCACCTCGAGCCGGATGTGCTCATCGTCGATGAGGTGCTTGCAGTGGGCGACGCGGCGTTCCAGAAGAAGTGCCTGAGCGCGATGCAGGACCTGCGCGGCGGCGGCCGCACCGTACTGTTCGTCTCGCACAACATGGCGGCGGTTGAGAACCTGTGCTCGCGCGGCATCTGGATTGCCAACGGGCAGCTGCACATGGACGGCCCCACGCACGAGGTCATCGAAGCCTACATGGCCTCGTTTGCCTCTGCCGACAACGCCGGCGGTGAGATCACCACCGACGCGCGCCGCGGCAGCGGCGAGATCCGCTTCACCCGGGTCGAGTTCCTGTCGCAGACGGGTGAACCTCAGACCGTGACCCGCAGCGGCAAGGGCATCATCATCCGCTTCCACTATAACGCCCGCGTGGCGGTGGAGCGCCCCAGTTTCGGCTTCCGGCTGCTTACCGACATGGGCACCGTGGTCACCGACAGCAGCACCTGGCTGCATGGCATGGACATCCCGCACGTTCCGGCCGGGGAGGGTTACGTCGACCTGCAGATCGACATGCTCAATCTCCTGCCGGGTCGCTACTTCCTGTCGCTGTGGCTGGAGTCGCTCCTGCAGCAGCGACTGTTTGACAGCGTCGAGAATGCGATTCACCTGGACATCGAGGAATCGCCCGTCTACAACTCCAGCCGCCGCATCGATAACCGCTACGGCATCGTTTACTTCCCGCAGCGCTGGAAGCTCGAGGGCATCGGCAGTGGCGCGGCTGTGGAGGTCAGTTCCGCCGCGAACGCCTGAGCGCCGCACCTCGTAGCGCGCCGCACGCACGGGATCCAACAGATGCGCGTCTTTCTGACCGGGGTGAATGGGTACATCGGCGCGCTGCTCGCCCCCTACCTCATGGAGCGCGGCCTCGATGTGCTGGGCCTGGACACCGGCTACTACCGCGACGGCTGGCTGTATAGCGATGACCGGCAGCTCGCGCTGACGCCGCGGACCCTGAACAAGGACCTGCGCCGGATCGAGGCCGCAGACCTCACCGGCTGCGCGGCGGTCGTGCACCTGGCTGAGCTCTCCAACGATCCGCTGGGCCAGAACAATCCCGCCGTCACGCGCCAGATCAACCATGCCGGCTCAGTGCGACTGGCGCAGCTGGCGCGCGCGCTCGGCATCCGGCGCTTCGTCTACACCTCTTCCTGCAGCGTCTACGGCGCCGGCAGCGGCGATTTCCTGGACGAGGCCGCGCCGGTCAATCCGCAGACCGCATACGCGCAGTGCAAGGTACTGGTAGAGCGCGATCTCAAGCAGATGGCAGCCGCGGACTTCGCCCCCGTGTGCCTGCGCAATGCCACCGCCTTCGGTCCCTCCCCGCGCATGCGCTTCGATATCGTCATCAACGACCTGTGCGCGCTCGCCTGGACCACGCAGCGCATCGCGATGAAGAGCGATGGCAGCCCCTGGCGGCCGGTCGTGCACGTGCTGGACATCTGCGAAGCGATATACCGCTGTCTCCTCGCCCCCGAGGAGGCGATCAGCGGACGGGTGTGGAACGTCGGACAGGACAGCGAGAACTACCGCGTGCGCGAGCTGGCGCAGATCGTCGCCGGCGAATTCCCCGGCTGCGAGGTCACGGTGGGCAGTTCTGCCGGCGACAACCGCAGCTACCGGGTCAGTTTCCAGCGCATTCACCGCGAGCTGCCCGGCTTCGCCTGCCGTTACCGCGCGCACGATGGCGTGCGGCAGCTGCGCGAGCTGTTCGCGCGCATCCAGATGCCTGCCGAGCGCTATCAGTTCCGCGCCTTTACGCGCCTGAAACAGCTCGAGTACCTGCAGTCGAGCGGGCAGATCGACGCCGAATTCTACTGGCGCTGATATGCACTTCGAGCCTCTCAGGATACAAGGCGCCGTGCGGGTACGAATCGAGCGTCACCGCGATGTGCGCGGCTTTTTCGCCCGTACGCTGTGTGTGGACGAATTCCGCGCCCACGGCCTGCCGGGGCAGTTCGTGCAGTCGAGCATCTCCTGGAATGAGCGGCGCGGCACGGTACGTGGCCTGCACTTCCAGTGGCCGCCTTCGCAGGAAGCCAAGCTGGTGCGCTGCGTGCGCGGGGCGATCTTCGATGTGCTGCTCGATCTGCGGCCCGCCAGCGAGACCTTCGGACAACACCTCGCGGTGCAGCTCGACGAGGACAACCGCGATGCGGTGTACATCCCCAGCGGTGTTGCGCACGGATTTCAGACGCTCACCGACGGCAGCGAAGTGCTGTATCAGATGACCGACTTCCACGCTCCTGAGCTTGCTTGCGGGGTGCGCTGGAACGACCCGGCGTTCGCGATCACCTGGCCGGTGAGTGCCGACATCGTCATCGCGGCGCGCGACGGCGCGTACCCGGACTTCGACGCCGCCGCCTTCACCGCGGAGCTGCAGCGGCGCCGCGCAGGCGCACCGCCATGAGTGCGCGCCGCGATGTGCCGGCAGAGGAGGGCGCCACGGGACGCGCCCTGTATGAGTTCGCCGCGCAGCTCTATCCGATCTGCCGCAGCATTACCGGGGACGGGGTTCGCGAGACCCTGCGGCTGATCAGCCGGCGCATTCCGCTCAAGGTGCACGAGGTGCGCAGCGGCACGCGCGTGTTCGACTGGGAGATTCCCGAAGAATGGAACATCGAGGATGCCTCCGTCACCGATAAGGACGGACGGCGGGTGATCGACTTCCGTAAGCACAATCTGCACCTGGTCAGCTATTCCGAGCCGGTGCGGCGCACGGTGACGCGCGCCGAGCTCATCGAGCGCGTCCATGTGCTCAGCGAGCATCCGGAATGGATCCCGTACCGCACCAGCTACTACCAGCGCACCTGGGGCTTCTGCATGAGCGCACGCGCGCGCGATGCGCTGCCCGAGGGGCGCTACCAGGTCGAGGTGCGCAGCTCCCTCGCCCCTGGCTCGCTCACCTACGGTGAACTCGAGATTCCCGGCACGACCCGGGAGGAGGTGCTCCTCTTCACCCACGTCTGCCATCCCTCGCTCGCCAACGACAATACCAGCGGCATGGCAGTCGCAACCGCGCTGGCGCAGTGGCTGGGGCGCGAGCGGCGCCGCTTCACGTACCGGTTCGTCTTCGCGCCCGGCACCATCGGTTCGCTCACCTGGCTGAAGCGCAACCGCGCCCGCCTGAAGCGCGTACGTCACGGTCTCGTGCTGGCGCTTCTGGGTGATCCGGGCAGCTTCACCTACAAGCGCAGCCGGCGCGGTGACTCCGAGATCGATGCGCTCGCGGCCTACGCGCTCGCCCATCGCGGCACCGTGGTGCCCTTCACTCCCTATGGCTACGATGAGCGGCAGCTGTGCTCGCCGGGTTTTGACCTGCCGGTCGGGCGCCTGACGCGCTCGGTGAACGGCGGCTACCCGGAGTACCACAGCTCCGCCGACAATCTCGAGCTCATCACCCCGCGCGCGCTCGCCGAGAGCCTGAGCCTGTGCCAGGACCTGGTCGGGCTCATCGAGAGCAACGAGCGTTATGTGAACCGTCTGCCCTACGGCGAGCCCCGCCTCGGCAAGCGCGGCCTCTACGGATCAGTAGGCGGGCGCGAGCCGCAGGAGCGCGAGCATGCCATGCTGTGGCTGCTCAGCCAGTGCGATGGCAGTCATTCGCTGCTGGACATCACCCAGCGTTCGGGTTTGAAGTACGCAGCACTGAGGGCGGCCGCGGCGCAGTTGCTCGAGGCCCGCCTGCTGGCGCTGCCGCGCCGGCGGCCGGCACGGCAGCCACGGCGCGCGCCGGCCAAGCGCAACAGGGGGCGCGGTAAATCATGAAAGTGGTTCTGTTCTGTGGCGGGCTCGGCACGCGGCTGCGCGAGCACTCCGACACGATTCCCAAGCCGCTCGTCGGGATCGGCTACCGGCCGCTGCTGTGGCACCTGATGCGCTACTACGCGCACTTCGGCCACCACGACTTCGTACTGTGTCTGGGATATCGCGGCGACATGATCCGCGAGTACTTCCTGAAGTACAACGAGGCCATGTCGCACGATTTCACCTGGCGTAACGGCGGCCGCAGCATCGAGCTGCACCAGCACGACTCGCGCGACTGGAACGTCACTTTTGTCGACACCGGTCTGCACAGCAACATCGGCCAGCGCCTGCTGCGCGTGCGGCCGTATCTGGACGGGGAGAGCGAGTTCCTCGCCAACTATGCGGACGGCCTCTCCAACCTGCCGCTCGATGCACTGCTGGCGGACTTCCGCGCCAAGCAGGCGACCGCCAGTTTCGCCTCGGTGCGCAGTCCGCAGAGCTTCCACGTCGTCAACGCGGCGGCCGACGGCACCGTGTTGTCGCTCGGCGCGATGGACGCGGCTGAGGTGCGCATCAATGGCGGATTCTTCGCCATGCGCCGCGAAATCTTCGATTACCTCCGCCCCGGCGAGGAGCTGGTCGAGGAGCCCTTCGGACGGCTCATCGCCGAGCGGCGCCTGCACTGCTTTGCCTGGGACGGCTTCTGGCAGTGCATGGATACCTTCAAGGACAAGATCGCGTACGAGCGCATGGAGGGGCGCGGGGAGTGCCCCTGGAAGGTCTGGGAGGGGACCTAGCCCAGGGCTGCGACGAACGCCGCGATGCGCTGCGGGGGCTGCGCCTCCTCGCGTGCGGCAAAGACACGCGCGCTCTCGCTCAGTGCCGCATAGCGCACAGGATCGTTCCACAGCGCGCGCAGCGCCTCCACCCAGGCGCTGAGCGGTGCATCGGGCGCCACCAGCACGCCCCCGGGACCTACCGATTCGGGGAGGGCGGCGAGGCGGCTCGCGAGCGCGGGGATGCCTGAGGCC
Organism: uncultured Pseudomonadota bacterium; assembly: GCA_963825385.1. Taxonomy (GTDB): domain Bacteria; phylum Pseudomonadota; class Gammaproteobacteria; order Steroidobacterales; family Steroidobacteraceae; genus 13-2-20CM-66-19. The sequence continues at coordinate 446,094 of CAWGSX010000004.1, forward strand.
TGCGCTTCGGTGACCACGCGGCCCCAGGTCTCCTCCACGACGCTCGGCGCCAGCACCAGGCGCGTGCGCGCGTATACGGCGCGCATGTCGGTCGTGGGCTGCTGCCAGCTTACGTTCGCAAGCGTCGCGGTCTCGGCACGCATCTGCTGCACGTACTCATCCGGGTGCCAGGCCTCGACGAACAGGAACGGCACCTCGGGACAGGCCCGCGCCAGGGCGAGCGCGATCTCGCCTCCCTTAAGCCGGCGCGGGTTGATCATCGTGACGTGCGTGCCCGGGACGACGCGGTAGGCAGCCGGATCCACCAGCGGCGGCGCGACCATGGCCTCGCGACCGATGAGCTCGCGCAGCGCCGTGGCGGTGTAGTGCGAGTTGGCGATGAGCGGGACGCTGGCGAGGCGCTGCGGCTGCGGTTCCCGGCGCAGCTCAATGAGTTCGTGAAAATAGAAGCGCGTCGGCAGGCCGCTCGCCAGGCACGGTGGTACCAGATCAAAGGATTGCCTGGAGCCGCCGGCGATCACCAGCACCTCGGCGCGGAAGCGGCGCGCCACCTCGCCAAGTCCGCGGTCGTGTTCGTAGCCGCGATACACCGTGACGCCCCGGTAACGATCCGCCGGGAAGGCGCGGCCGGTGAGGCGGTTGGCCAGGCGATTGCGCAGCCACAGCGTGCCGCGCTTCTCGATCTGACACATGACTGCCGTGGGATGTCCGAACTGCCCCAGCTGCAGCGCCAGGTCGTAGGTCGTGGTCTCGACGCCCCCGAGCAGCTGGGGCAGGAAGGAGCGCGGGTTTACGAACAAGATACGCAAGCTGAACCTTTGTTAAACGCGCCGACGGTGCTTTCCGCTCGGCCACGCGCGTCCCGTACAATAGCCGCACAGCCCGCGTACCGTGCATCGGCGACGGGCATATTACAGAACACGCGCCCTTGCCTTCCGCAGCCACGCCACTCGTCAGCATCATCACGCCCGTCTACAACGGCGCCGAGTATCTGCGCGAATGCGTGGAGAGCGTGTGCGCGCAAAGCTACGCCAACTGGCGTTACACGATTCTCGATAACTGCAGCGACGATGACACTCACGGCATCGCCGCGGCCTTCGCGCGCCACGATGCGCGCATCCGCGTGATGCGCAACGACATCTTCCTGCCGCTCATCGCCAACCACAACCGCGCCTTCACCCTGCTCGATGCGGACAGTCACTACTGTAAGCCGCTGATGGCCGATGACTGGCTTTATCCGGAGTGCCTTGCGCAGCTGGTGGCCTGCGCGCAGGCGCGGCCGGCGGTGGGCCTGGTGTGCTCGGCCACCCATACCGGCGCGGACCGGCGCCGCCTGTTCGAATGCCGGCCGTCGCCGGACTCACCCTTCACCTTCCTGAGCGGCCGCGAAGCGGCGCGGCTCGCGCTCCTTGAGGACCGTTACTTCTTCGGCTCGCCGACGACCATGCTCATCCGCGCCGACCTGATTCGCAAGCGCGCGCCGTTCTACAATCCGCACAACCTGCAGGCCGACGAGGAGGCCTGCTACGACCTGCTGCGCGAGTGCGACTTCGGCTTCGTCAACCTGCCGCTGAGCTATGTGCGCATGCACGCCGGCAGCCACACCGCCAGCAACTACCACCTCTTTGCACTCGCCAGCTGTCACACCTATGCGCTGGCCCGCTACGGACGGGAGTTTCTCAGCCCGGAGGAGTTCAGCGTACGCCTGCAGCAGCGCCTGGATGAGTACTACGCCCGCCTGGCACTCGGGGCCTTCGAGGGTCGCGGCGCAGAGTTCTGGGCCTTTCACCGCCGCATGCTTGAGCTGATCGGCGCACCCCTCAGCCGCGTGCGCTTCAGCGCGGCTCTCGCCGCCCACCTGGTGCGCAAGCTCCTCGCTCCGGGGGAGCTTGCGCGCTCCGTTGCGCACCGCGCGGCGGCGCTGTCGCGGCGCCTGACGGGCCGTGCCCCGGCCGGTCCTCAGTAGGGAAAGATCGAGCGCACGTGCAGATCGGTGAGCTCCATCCGTGCGGGCAGATCGGTGAGCAGCGCCACGAGCTGGGCGAGGTCGCCGGGGCGCAGCAGTACCTGCGGCCGGTAGCGGCGCCCCTCATGGGCATAGATGCGGCGCATGCGCGGGGTTGCGGTACGTCCCGGGTAGAGGCTGGTGACGCGCACCTCGTGACGGTTGAGGTCCTGGCGCAGGCTGTCGGTGAAACCCTGGACCGCGTGCTGCGTCGCCTTGTAGAGCGCCACGCCCGTACCCGGATGGCGCACGACACTCGAGTTCAGGAAGATCACCTGGCCGGCGGCGCGCGCGAGCGGGCGCACGAGTGCCTGCGTGAGCAGGTACGGGGCGCGCACGTTGATCGCGAACAGCCGGTCAAAGGGCTGCGCGGCGCTGTTGCCGGCCTGCGTGAAGCCGTGCTCGCCGGCGCAGTGCACGAGCACATCGATGCGGCGCAGGCTGCGCACCAGCTGCGTGGCGAGCCCGCGCAGCTCACCCGGCACGCTCAGGTCCGTGCGCGCGAGGCCCGCACAGTGGCGCCCGAGGGCGCGCTGAGTGGCAGCCAGACGCCGCGCATCGCGGCCGATGATGAACACGCGCATGCCGCGCGCGGCGAGCGCGCGCGCTACTGCGGCCCCGATTCCGGAGCTTGCACCCGTCACCACCGCAGTGCGCGCGCGCCTCATACGCTCAAAGATCGGGGGCAAGGCATCGGCGGTCAAGTCCCCGGTGGTCAAAAGCGGCGCGAGTTGCCACACTGCGTGCCGGCAGCATCCGCCAACCCATGTTAGAACTCTCCTTACCACGCCCCAGGGGCCGCGCCACCCGTATCCTGTGTCTCGGGGCCCACGGCGATGACATCGAGATCGGCTGTGGCGGCACGCTCTTGAAGCTGCTCGCTGCGGCGGCGCCCTGCGAGGTGAGCTGGGTGGTATTTGCCGCCGATGAGCGGCGCGCGGGCGAGGTACGCGCCAGCGCCCGCCGGTTCCTCGCCCGGGCGCGCGCGACCCGGATCATCATCCACGACTTTCGCGACAGCTACTTCCCGGCCGAGTACGGCGCGATCAAGGACAGCTTCGTCGCGCTGCGGCGGCAGATCGACCCCGATCTCGTCTTCACGCACCAGCATCAGGAGCGGCACCAGGATCATCGGCTGATCGGCGAGCTCACCTGGAATGCCTTCCGCGATCATCCGATCCTCGAGTACGAGGTGCCGAAATTCGAGGGCGGCCTCACCACCCCGAACCTGTACGTCTCGCTCACCCGCGCGCAACTGGCACGCAAGTGCCAGATCCTCTCACGCAGCTACCGAAGTCAGGCATCCAAGCCCTGGTTCACGACCGACACCTTCCAGGGGCTCGCGCGGCTGCGGGGCGTCGAGTCCGGCAGCGCCGGCGCCTTTGCGGAAGGCTTCCACGCCTACAAGCTGCGACTCGGAGCGAGCACATGAACGCCCGCGCGCTCCTCGCGGTCGGCGTTCTCATCGCAGCCGCGGGGCTTGTGGCCTGGTGGCTGCGCCCGGCGGCGCCCGTGGCGCTGCAGCCGGCGCCTTTGGGCGCAGGCGCACCGAACTACGGCTTCGCGCAGCCCGCGCCGCAGCGCGCGGGCACGGACGCCTTGCCTGCGGTACCCCCGGCGCCCGCACCCGCCACCCCGCCTGCCGCGCAGGCCGGGGAGGGCGAGAGCACCGTCGCATCGCCGGGGCTTCCGGCCGAGGCCGACCGGCGCCAGGACGCCAAGATCGCGCGCGGACTTGCTGATCATGACGGGGAGGGGGTACTGGTCGTTGCCACGCCCGGCGGCAGCATCGCCGGCGCCCTGCACCTGTTGCCCGGTGACCTCGTCAAAACGATCAACGGGAGGCCCGTGTCCTCGACGCAGGACTTCGTGCGTTTGTACCGAGAAGAGGGGCTGCCGAGTCAGGTGACCGTGGAGCGGGACGGCCGCGAAGTGCACCTGCATGGTGGTCCCTGAAGACCGATGCGTGGAGAGGGCGCCACGCAGATGTTGCAAATGATATACAAGCAGGCGTCGGCGGAATTTACAAAAAAGGCAACGCTGTCGGGGAGCCCCGGCGGAGTCGCCTGTTCAGAAACGAGTTTCGGCAGCGGCATGGATGTTGCTTCGCAATAGCGCCGCGAGAAGGGGCGGACGGACCCCTATTATGTTGAGAGGGAGCATGTACAAGAAGCTGCTGGGGATCACGCTCTTGGCGCTGCTGGCGCCTTTTGCCCAGGCCACCGATGTACTGCAGTCCCGCACGGATGCGGCGCGCACCGGCCAGAGCCTGAGCGAGCCGACGCTCACCGCGCAAACCGTCACGAGTGCCACCTTCGGTAAGGTCTATTCCTTCCCCGTCGATGGTCAGGTGTACGCACAGCCCCTGGTGAAGTCGACCCTGACCATTCCGGGGAAGGGCACCTATAACGTCGTCTTCGTCGCGACCGAGAACTCGAGCGTGTACGCGCTCGATGCCGACAGCGCCACCCCGATCTGGCACCGCAGCTTCGTCAACCCCGCCGCCGGTCTCACCCCGCGCACGACCGATCCGACCAAGGAAGACATCGTGCCGGTCGTCTCGATTACCTCGACGCCGGTGATCGACCCCGTCGCGGGCACGCTCTACGTGGTCGCCGAGACGGTGCAGAGCGGGCAGGCCGCGGTCTACTGGCTGCACGCCTTGGACTTCACCACTGGCCTCGACAAGGTTCCCGCGGTCGCCATTCAGGCGAGCGTCGGCAGCGGCGCAAGCCCGCTCAGCATCGATGCCACGACCAGCCAGCAGCGCCCGGGGCTGGTGCTCTCGAACGGCGTGGTCTACGTCTCCTTCGGCTCCAGCGGCGACAGCTATCCCTGGGTGGGCTGGCTCGTCGGCTACAACTCCACGACGCTCGCGCAGGTCGCGGTCTACTGTGCCTCGCCGAGCGGCGCGCTTGGGGCGGGCCTGTGGCAGAGCGGGGCCGCCCCGGCGGTGGACAGCCAAGGCAACATCTACTTCAGCACCGGCAACGGCACCTTCACCGCCGGCAGCGCCTGGGGCAATGCGATCGTCAAGCTCTCGACCACGAGCGGACTTGCCGTGGCGGACTATTTCGCGCCCTTCAACCAGGCCGCCCTGGGCTCGGCCGACCTCGACCTGTCCGCCTCCGGTGTTACGGTGCTGCCTGATGGCGCCGGCAGTGCCACGCACCCGAACCTCCTGGTGAGTGTCGGCAAGGACGGCGAGATGTATCTGCTCGACCGCAGCAACCTCGGGCAGTTCAACGGCTCCTACACGACCCCGAACAGCAACATCGTGCAGTGGATTCCCGGTGAGCTGGGTGGCACGCCTATCACTCCCAACAACGTGCCGCTTCCTTACGCGGGCAACAGCTACAACACCGCCGCCTACTGGCAGAACCGGGTGTACTTCTGCGCGGTGAAGGACGCCTGCAAGCTCTTTACCCTGAGCAACGGGCTTCTGAGCACTACGCCGGCTTCCCAGGCGCCGACCACCTACGGGTATCCCGGCGGGCAGCCGGTGATCTCCGCGGCGAGCAGCAGCGCCACCGCGGCCATCCTCTGGGCCGTGGAGCGCAACACCACCCTGAACGCGGGGGTGCTGCACGCCTACGACGCCACCAACCTCGCCACCGAGCTCTACAACAGTACCCAGGCGGCCAATAACCGCGACGCCGGCGCACCCCCAGGCAAGTACGTCGTCCCGACGGTCGCCAACGGCAAGGTATTCATCGGCACGCAATCGACCCTCGATGTGTATGGCGTGCTCAGTGCCACCCCGGCGCGCCTGAATGCGCCCACCTTCAGCCCAGCGCCCAGCACCTACGCGGGCACGCAGTCGGTGACCTTGAGCGCAGCTTCCGGCGCGACGATCTATTACACACTCGATGGCTCGCAGCCGACGCTCGCCTCGGCGGTCTATACGGCCCCGCTCACGGTAAGTGCGACGACCACGATCAATGCCATGGCGGTGCAGGCGGGCTCGCTCACCAGCACCGTTGCCTCCGGCACCTATACGATTTCCCAGGTGGCGCAGGTGCGCTACGTGCAGGGTAACTACGCCACCCCGCAGACCCCGCAGACCACCGTCGCGGTCAAGTACAGCGCCGCCCAGCAGCAGGGCGATCTGAGCGTCATCGTGGTCGGCTGGAACGACTCGACCGCGACGGTGAAGAGCGTGAGCGACTCCAGCGGCAACACTTACGCGCTGGCGGTCGGACCGACCGTCCTCAGCGGGGTCGCAAGCCAGTCGATCTACTACGCCGCCAACATCCCCGCGGCGGCCGCCAACGCCAACACCGTGACGGTCACGTTCAGCACCGCGGCGGTCTACGCAGACGTGCGCATCGCCGAGTACAGCGGGATTGCCACCTCCGCCCCGGTCGATGTCGTCGCCGCCGGCAGCGGCAGCGGCACCAGCGCCTCAAGCGGCGCGGCTACCACGAGCTTCGCCGGGGACCTGCTGCTCGGGGCCGACATCACGGTCACCGGCACGGGCGTGGGGAGCGGCTTTACCCAGCGCATGCTGACGGTGCCGGATGCGGACATCCTCGAGGATCGCTTCGTCAGCGCGGCGGGCGCCTTTGCCGCCACCGCCTCGATCGCCCCGACCGGCCAGTGGATCATGCAGCTCGTGGCCTTCAAAGCTGCCAGCGGGGGCAGCGGCACGCTCACGCCGACCGCGCCCTCCGGACTGACCGCCACGGCCTCGGGCAGCACGGGCATGAACCTGTCATGGACGGCGGCCACCGAGACCGGCGGCAGCATTGCCCAGTACCTGATCGAGCGCTGCCAGGGGGCCGGCTGCAGCAGCTTCACCCAGATCGGTACCTCGAGCACCACCACGTTCGCGGACTCGGGGCTCTCCGGCTCGACCTCCTACAGCTATCGCGTGCGCGCTAAGGACGGCTCCGGCAACACCGGCCCCTACTCCAATACCGCCACGGCGACCACCGCAGCAGGCACACCGAGCGCACCCACCAACCTCGCCGCGACCGCCTCCGGCAGCACCCAGGTCAATCTGTCCTGGGGCGCAAGCAGCGAGGCCGGGGGCACGATCAGCCAGTACCTGATCGAGCGCTGCCAGGGAGCCGGCTGCAGCAACTTCGCGCAGATCGGCACCGCCACGGGCCTCACCTATGCCGACAGCGGACTTTCCGGATCGACCTCGTACAGCTACCGGGTGCGCGCGAAGGACAGCGCCGGCAATACCGGGTCGTACTCGAACGTGGCGACGGTGAGCACCGCTGCGCCCACCATCACGGCGCCGGCGAATCTCACGGCCGCGAGCGCGAGCAGCACGCAGATCAATCTCACCTGGTCGGCCGCGACCGAGAGCGGCGGCACGGTGAGCGCGTACCTGATCGAGCGCTGCCAGGGCTCCGGCTGCAGCAGCTTCGCGCAGATCGCCAGCGTCAGCGGCACGAGCTACAACGATGCGAGCCTCACTGCCGCCACGACCTACGCCTACCGCGTGCGCGCCACCGACGCCGCCGGGGATCTGGGTCCCTACTCGAACACGGCCACCGCCACCACCGCCGGCGGCTCGCAGCCGGTGATCACCTTCGTGCAGGCGAACTACGCGACGCCCCAGACCGCGCAGTCCAAGGTCACCGTGACCTACAGTGCTGCGCAGGCCGCGGGCGACCTTAACGTGGTCGTCGTCGGCTGGAATGACTCGACTGCGAGTGTGGGCAGCGTGACGGACTCAGCCGGCAACACCTACCAGCTCGCGGCCGGCCCGACGGTCATCAGCGGCACGGCCTCGCAGGCCATCTACTATGCGGCCAACGTCGGCGGCTCGACGCACAACGCCGTGACGGTGACCTTCACCACGGCCGCCATCTACGCCGACATCCGCGTGGCCGAGTACGGCGGCATCGCCACCAGCGGCGCGCTCGATGTCGCCGCGAGCGGCAGCGGCAACAGTGCCACGAGCGCCTCGGCGGCGGTCACCACGAGCAACGCCCAGGATCTGATCGTGGGCGCGAACCTGGTGCTCACCGGCACGACCGCGGCCGGCTCCGGCTTCACCTCGCGCCTCATCACCCAGCCCGACGGCGACATCCTCGAAGACCGCGTGGTGACGGCGACCGGGAGCTACAGCGCCACGGCGCCGCTCGCCCCGGCTGCGCCCTGGATCATGCAGCTCGCCGCCTTCAAGCGGCACCCGTAACCGACCCGGCCCCGCCGCGACCGTCCCCTTTGGGACGGCCGTGGCGGCGCGCGCGCCTCCGCAGCGTCGCAAGGCGCGGACGGTTCGCCATGCGAGCCTCCAACTGTGATGCTGGTCACAGTGCGGGAGGCCCCAGGCTTTACAGTGTGGTGTAAAGTTCCGGCTCCCAATAACACCAAGGTCTTGTAAATCCGCAGCCTGCATGCGCATCCGCATCCTCGGACAACACGTGCCCATATCGATCGCCGTGCTCGCGCTCTCCGAGGCGGCGGTGGCCTTCCTCGCCGTGTATGCGGCGGTGCTGATCCGCTTCGAGACGCCGCTCGGGCATCTGAAGCAGTTCGAGGCGCAGTTCGGCCCGCTTTGGCCGCGCGGGAGCATGTTCGCCCTCATCGTCTGTGTGTGCCTGCTCGCCTTCGGGCTCTACAGCGCGCGCCAGCGCGCGCAGCTCTCCGGTGTGCTGGTGCGCGTGTTCGCAGCCCTCCTCATCGCCTCCTGCGCGGTCGCGGCCGGGTTCTACCTGTTCCCGCGGCTGCACCTGTGGCGCGGCGTCGAGGCGCTCGCGGTGACGCTCACCGCCTGTGGCCTGGTGATCTCGCGCATCGTGTTCGTGCGCGCGGTGAACCAGGACGTCTTCAAGCGCCGCGTGCTGGTGTACGGCGCCGGGGCGGCGGCGAGCGCGGTGGCGGCGCTGCGCCGCTCGGCCGACCGCCGCGGCTTTCAGCTGGTCGGCTTCGTGCAGCCCCCGGATGAAACCCGCACCGTCGCCCCTGAGCGCCTCCTTGAGCCGGGCGGGGACCTGCGCGGGCTGTGCGAAGAGCTGAGCGTCACCGAGGTCGTCGTGGCCATGGATGACCGGCGGCGCGGCTTTCCGATCCGCGAGCTCCTCGACTGCCGCCTGGGCGGCATGGACGTGACCGAGCTCCTCACCTTCCTCGAGCGCGAGACCGGCCGGGTACGGGTGGATGTGCTCAATCCGAGCTGGATGATCTTCGGGCAGGGCTTCCGCCGTGATCCGGTGCGCCTGTTCTCTTCGCGCATGCTCGACCTGATCGCGAGCATGCTGGTGCTCACCATCTCCCTGCCGGTGATGCTGCTCACCGTGCTCGCCATCAAGATCGAGGATGGCCTGCGTGCACCGGTGCTCTACAGCCAGCGGCGCGTGGGCCTGGGCGGGCGCGAGTTCTCGGTGCTGAAGTTCCGCAGCATGCGCCCGGACGCGGAAGCGAACGGTGCGGTCTGGGCGCAGCGCAGCGATCCGCGCGTGACACGCGTCGGCGCCATCATCCGCAAGCTGCGCATCGATGAGCTGCCGCAGATCTTCAACGTGCTGCGCGGACACATGAGCTTCATCGGCCCGCGTCCGGAGCGTCCCGAGTTCGTCGCCGAGCTCGCCGAGCGCATTCCGTATTACGTGCAGCGCCACTACGTGAAGCCCGGGATCACGGGCTGGGCGCAGCTGTGCTACCCGTACGGCTCCTCCGAGCAGGACGCGCTCGAGAAGCTGCAGTACGACCTGTACTACATCAAGAACAACAGCCTGCTGTTCGACCTGGCAATCCTGCTTCAGACCGCCGAGGTGGTGCTCCTCGGTAAGGGGGCGCGCTGATGGCCGCTGTGATGCAAAGACGCAAGCTCCTCATCCTGGAGAACGACCGCGCGCTGCGGCGCGAGCTCGAGGTGGTGTTCTCCGATCTCGACGTGACCGCCGCCGAGGCCTCCGAGCAGACCCTCGCCCTGGTGCGCCGCACCGAGCCGGACGTGGTGCTGTTTGATCTGGGCACGGCGCGCGAGCCGGCCGTCGCGGCGCAGAGCCTGGAGCTGCTGCGTCAGATCCTCAACATCTCGCCCGACACCAAGATCATCGCCATGACCGAGCACGACGCGCGCGAGCTGGCGGTCTCGGCCGTGGGACTCGGGGCGGCGGACTTCTACTACAAGCCCCTCGATGCCGGGGTGCTCTCGATCGTGGTGCGCCGCGCATTGCGCATCCGCGAGCTCGAGGAGGAGAACTGGCGGCTGCGCGAGCGCACCGGGGCGATGGCGCTCGAGGGCATCATCGGGGTGAGCGATGCGATGCGCAGCCTGTGCCGCGCGGTCGAGAAGGTCGCGCCCACCAACGCCACCGTGCTGCTGCTCGGGGACAGCGGCACCGGCAAGGAGCTGCTGGCGCGCGCCGTGCACCGCCTCTCGGGCCGCTCGCACAAGCCCTTCGTGGCCATCAACTGCGCGGCGATTCCCGATACGCTCCTCGAGAGCGAGCTGTTCGGCTACGAGAAGGGCGCCTTCACGGGCGCGGCCAAGCGCACCGCCGGCAAGCTCGAGTCCGCCGACGGCGGCACGGTGTTCCTGGACGAGATCGGCGAGATGCCGGCCTCGCTCCAGGCGAAACTGCTGCGCGTAGTGCAGGAGCGCACCGTGGAGCGCATCGGCGGGCGCGTGCCGCTGGTGCTCGACCTGCGCATCGTCTGCGCCACCAACAAGAACCTCGACACGCTGATCGGCAGCGGCGGCTTCCGCGACGACCTCTTCTACCGCATCAGTGAGGTGACCATCCGGGTGCCGCCCCTGAAGGACCGTCAGGGCGACAGTCTCCTGCTCGCGCAGTTTTTGCTGCAGCAGATCGCCGAGCGCTTCAACAAGCCCACCCGGGGTCTTGCGCCCGATGCCATACGCGCGATCCAGGCGCACCGCTGGCCGGGCAACGTCCGCGAGCTGGAGAACCGCATCAAGGGCGCGGTCATCATGGCCGAGGGTGTGGTGGTGACGGCGGCGGACCTGGGGCTCGAGGACCCGGGTGATGATCCGGAGTACCTGAACCTGCGTGTCGCGCGCCAGCGCGCTGAGGCCCAGGCCGTGCGCCAGTCCCTGGCCGTGGCGCGCGGCAACCTGTCGCGCGCGGCGGAGCTGCTCGGGGTCACGCGCCCGACGCTCTATGACCTGCTCGGCAAGCACTCCATCGATGCGGCGCAGTTCGGCAAGAACGGACTCGTACAGCTCGCCGGCACCCCGGTGCCGCCCGAGACGCCCGGCTAAAGCAGCCGCTCGGCCCGCGCAGCGCCAATCAGCGCTGCTTGAACTCCTCGGGCGTCAGCTGGTGGCGGGCGAGGAGCTTGTAGAAGTCGGTGCGGTTGCGCCGTGCCAGGCGCGCGGCCTGGCTGACGTTGCCGCCGGTGATCTGCAGGATCTGCGACAGGTAGCTGCGCGTGAACTCATCGCGCGCCTCATCGAAGGAGGGCAGCCGCCCGGGGGTGCCCCCTAAGGACTGCTGCACCAGCTCCACCGGAATGATCGGTGTCTGCGACAGCGCCACGTTCTGGCGCACGACGTTCTGCAGCTGGCGGATGTTGCCCGGCCAGTCGGCCGTGGCCAGAAGCTCGACCGCCTCGGGCGCGTAGATCTTGCGCACCCCGGACTCCCTGGCGATCTGGGCGAGGAAATGTGCGACCAGGAGCGGGATGTCCTCGCGGCGGCGGTTGAGCGAGGGCATCTCGATGTGCACCACGTTCAGGCGGTAGTACAGGTCCTCGCGGAACTGCCCCTGCGCCATGAGCTGCTGCAGATCGCGGTGCGTGGCGGAGATCACGCGCACGTTCACCGGCACGGCATCGGTCGAGCCCACCGGGCGGATGACGTTCTCCTGCAGCACGCGCAAAAGCTTCACCTGCAGCCGCATCGGCATGTCGCCGATCTCATCGAGCATCAGCGTGCCACCGTCGGCGGCCATGAACAGGCCGCGGTGCGCGCGCGTGGCGCCGGTGAAGGAGCCCTTCTCGTGGCCGAAGAGCTCGGACTCGAGCAGATCCTCGGCCATGGCGCTGCAGTTGATGGCCACGAAGGGCTTGTTGCGCCTGGGGCTCCCCTTGTGGATCGCGCGCGCCAGGAGCTCCTTGCCGGTGCCGCTCTCGCCGGTGATGAGCACGCGCGCATCGGTGCCGGCCACCATGTGCGCCTGGGCGAGCTTCTCCTCCATGGCCGCCGAGCGGGTGACGATCTCGGCGCGCCAGTCCTCATCGGAGGCGCCGAAGCCGGAGATGCGCAGCGCCTTCTGCACCTGATCGAGCAGCTCCTGCTTGTCCACCGGCTTGGTGAGGAAGCCGAATGCACCCATCTGGGTCGCCTGCACCGCATCGGGGATGGTGCCGTGGGCGGTGAGGATGATGACCTTGAGGCCCGGCCAGCGGTTCTGCAGCTCCTTGAGCAGCCCGATGCCATCCATCTGATCCATGCGCAGATCGGTGATCACCAGGTCGGGCCGGAAGCGGCTGGAGGCGGCCAGCGCCTGCGCGGCGCTCTCCACCGCCTCGACGTCGTAGCTCTCCGCGCGCAGGCGGATGGTAAGCAGGCGCAGCAGCCCCGGATCATCATCGACGACCAGAATGCGTGCCTTGCGTTTTCCCGTCTGATTCAAGTTCGTGTCCCTCGAAGGGCCACCCGGCGTTAGTGTCCGGACGTGGCCGGTTTGCGCTCATTCAGCGAGCGCTCGATGTTGGCGATTGCGGCCAGCTTGGCGCGTGCCTCGTCGAGCTCCTTGCGCAGGCGGGCGTTCTCGTCAACTTCCGCCTGCAGACGCGCTCTGGCGTTGGCGATGTGCTCGCGATCGGCCCGCGCCGCCTCATCCTGCAGCCTGCGGTTTTCCGCTTCGAGCGTCAAATGGTCGTCAATTTGCGAAAGCTGCAGGAAAGCGAGCGCACGCTCGGCCGGGAGCAGCATCTCCGGGTTCGCCATGAGCTCGCGCAACAGCCCCTGCGCGCGCGTCAAGTTTGTGGCCGGATGCCCGGGCGTGGCGAGGATGAGGGCAAGTTTCAGCTCGTGGCTCGGGGTTGGCGCCAGGTCGTAGTCGTGCTGCGCGCTGGCAAGGATCTCGGCCTGCTCGGCGGCAGGCCCCGAGACGAGCCTCTGCAGCAGCTCCAGGTACTGGGCGAGGAGGGTGGCACTGGTGGCCTGCGGGCTCGGCGGCGGCGGCGGGGCGGCCGCGTGCGTGGCGCCCAGATCGGCGCAGCCGCTCGCCACGAGCGCCGCGAGCACCACCGCGGCGCAGGCCCGGACAAGGCTACGCGGCATGGGCGTGCGCCTTGGGAGCGTCGCTCACCGGCCCGCCGCTGGCGCGCGCCGGCATGGTGATGCGGAAGTGCGCCCCGGGGTACTGCCCGTCGATGATCTGCACCGTGCCGCCGTGCGCGGCCACGAATTCCAGCACCACCGAGAGCCCGATGCCGGTGCCTTTCACCGCGGTGCTGCGCGCCGCACGGCCGGTGTAGAAGGCATCGAAGATGTGCTCGCGGTCTTCCTTGGGGATCCCGGGGCCACTGTCGGCCACGTCGAGAATGAGATTCGGTCCGGCGGTACGCGCCTGCAGGTGGATCGTGCCGCCCTTGGGTGAGTACTTGACGGCGTTGGACACGAGGTTCTCGAGTATCAGGCGGATCTTGCCGCGGTCGGCGACCAGCGTTACGTCCTCGACGTGCACGTCCAGGCGCACGCGCTGCGACAGGAGCGTGAGCTGCTGGTTCTCCAGCACCTGCTTGGCGAGCGGCCGCAGGCGGAACTCGGTCGCCTCAAGTCCCACGCTCGAGGTCTGCCAGGCACTGAAGGAGAGCAGGTTCTCGATCATGCGCTGCAGCTTGATGCCGTTCTCGCGCAGGATCGCCGCCACCTCGCGCTGGTTGGAATCGAGCTCACCGACCGCACCGTCCATCAATAGCTCCGTGCCCTCGCGGATATTGGCGAGCGGAGTTTTCAGTTCGTGCGACATGTGCCGCAGGAAGCGGTTGCGCTCGTGCGCGAGCTCGAGCAGGCGCTGGCGCAGCCACTCGAGCTGGCCGCCGAGGCGCTCGAGGTCGTGCGGGCCGTTCACGGCGATGGGGTTGGTGAGGTTGCCCTGGCCGAGCTCGCTGATGGCGCGGTCGATCTGGCGCAGCGGCCGCCCGATGCCCAAGGTGAGCAGCAGCACCGCGACCACCGCAAGCGGCAGCACCGCCGTGCCGGTCCACAGCAGGCGCGTACGCGCCTCCATGGTGCGGGCCTCCAGGGCGGCGACCTCGGTGTCGATCTGGGCGTTGCTCTGCTGCGCCACGCGCTCGGCGAGGGCGGTGAGCTGGGTGAAGCGGTCGTTGAGCTCAGCCTGGGTCGCGGCATCCTTGGGCGTCGGGGTGTTCATCACCGCCTCGCGGATGCGCGCCTGCTGCTCCCCGATGGCATCGAGCGTGGCGCGGGCGGCGGTGCTCGCCTGACGCTGCAGCTGCCCGCGCGTCTGCGTGAGCAGGGCGTCCTGGGTGCGGTACGGCTCGAGCAGCTTCGCATCGTTGAGCACGTCGAAGAGCCGCGCGGTGCGCTCCAGGGAGGCGATCTGCGCGAACAGCGCCTGACTTGCGCGCGCGTTCGTCACCCCCTGCAGCACAATCTTGTGGCCGGTATCGGCCAAGTCGCGGATCTGCAACACCGCGATCAGAATGGCGACCAGCAGCGGCACGGCCATCAGGGCCAGACCGACCAGCATCAATCCACTCAATGACTTGGGACGCCCCCACTGCATGGGGGCGCATTCTACCTAGGCCCTGCCGCCTCGGCGCGCCCTTTAGGGATAAGCCTGCGCCGCAAACTCACCAGGGCTCGCGCTGCAGGTGCTGCTCCCAGGCGTAGGCGGTGCGCACGATGGTGTCCAGGTCGTTCAGGCGCGGGCGCCAGCCGAGCTCGCTGCGGATGCGCTCGGCGCGGGCCACGAGCGCCGGCGGGTCCCCGGCGCGGCGTGGCTCCTCGCGTACCGTCAGGCGCCTCCCCGAGATGCGCTCGACGCTCGCGATGACCTCGCGCACGCTGTAGCCGTGGCCGTAGCCGACGTTGAGTATGGTGGAGGCGCCGCCGGCACGCAGGTAGGCCAGCGCATCGATATGGGCACTGGCCAGATCCTCGACATGGATGTAGTCACGGACCCCGGTGCCGTCCTGGGTCGCATAGTCGGTGCCGAAGATCGAGACGTGGGGCCGCTTGCCGACCGCCACCTCGCAGGCGACCTTGATGAGCAGCGTCGCGTTCGGAGTTGCCTGGCCGATGCGGCCCTTGGAGTCGGAGCCGGCGACGTTGAAGTAGCGCAGTGCCGCGTAGCGCAGCGGGCTCGCCGCCGACACCGAGGCGAGCATCCACTCGGACATGAGCTTGGAGGTGCCGTAGGGGTTGATCGGTGCGGTGGGGGTGCTCTCGGCCGCCACCCCGTCGGCGGGGATCCCGTAGACCGCCGCGGTGGAGGAGAACACGAAGTGCCGCACCTGCGCCTCGAGGCAGCACTGCAGCAGCGTGCAGGTCGAGCCGGTGTTGTTGGCGTAGTACTTGAGCGGATCGCGCACCGACTCGGGCACGATGGTGTAGGCGGCAAAGTGCATCACCGTGTCGACCTGGTGCTCGGCGAGCACGCGCCGCACGAGCTCACGGTCGCCCACGGCGCCGACGATCAGCGGGGTATCAAGCGCCGCCTGGCGAAAGCCGCGCGACAGATCATCGAGGATCACCACGCGCTCGCCGCGGGCCCGCAGCTGCAGCGCGACATGGGAGCCGATGTAGCCTGCACCGCCGGTGACTAGAATGCTGCCGGACTTCATGGGGAGAGGATGATAAACAAAACCCGCGACGGCACTGTGCAGCCCTTCTCAGGTCTGACGCCGGAGGTGGTGGTGGATGCCGCCGCGGCGGCGGGGCTGGACCCCGACGGGCGGCTATTTGCGCTGAACAGCTACGAAAACCGCGTCTACCAGCTGTGGTCCGGGGAGCGGGTGCTGGTGCTGAAGTTCTACCGGCCGCACCGCTGGAGCGATGCGCAGATCCAGGAGGAGCACGCCTTCACCGCCGAGCTTGCCGAGGCGGAGCTGCCGGTCGCGTCCCCCCTGAGCGTGGGCGGGGAGACGCTGCTGCGCTTCGCGGACTTCCGTTTTGCCGCCTTCCCGTTCCTGCGCGGGCGCGCGCCGGAGCTCGACCGGAACGAGGCGCGCGAGCTGCTGGGGCGCAGCCTCGCGCGGCTGCACCAGGTGGGACAACGCCGGCCCTTCCAGTACCGCCCGCGCATCGGGGTGCAGCGCCTGGGCTGGGAGGCGCGCGCCCAGGTGCTGGACGGAGAGCTTCTGCCGGAGCGGCTGCGCGAGCGCTACGCGAGCGTGAGCGGTGCGCTCCTTGAGCGCGTCACGCAGGCCTTCGCCGCGGCGGGCAGCGTACGGGAGATCCGGCTGCACGGGGACTGCCACCTCGGCAACCTGCTCTGGAACGAACACGGCCCGGTGTTCGTCGATCTGGATGACTGCGCGACCGGCCCCAGGGTGCAGGACCTGTGGATGATGCTCTCCGGCTCGAGCGACGAGCAGCAGGGGCAGTGGGCACAGCTGCTCGAGGGCTACCACCAGTTCGCCGACTTCGACTATGCCGAAACGCGCCTGATCGAGCCGCTGCGGGCTCTGCGCATGCTGCACCACGGCGCCTGGGTGGCCCATCGCTGGGGCGACCCTGCCTTTCCGAAGGCCTTCCCCTGGTTCGGCGAGGAGCGTTACTGGGAGGGGTACCTGCGCGATCTCATGGAGCAGATCGAGCTCATCGAGGATCCGCCGCTGCTGCGCACCTGAAAGGCCCGCTGCCCAAAATGGGGAACCGCGCACGTGCGCGTGCCTTCAAAGACGCGCTATTGTTCGCCTTATACGGATGTGACTTAAGACCCAGTCTCAGGACATCGACCCACAGCCATGCGGAACATCACGCGTAGCGTTGCAGCGGGGCTGCTCATCACGGCGCTCTTGTGCGGCTGCGGCTCCTCCCACGAGGGCGCCCAGAACGCAACCGCGGCCAAGGCCGCGAAGAAGCATCTGAACCCCGCTGATGCGCTCTCGCGCAGCATGGTGGGCGCGGTCACCCAGACCAAGCCCGGTACGGCCCCCATCCCGGTGACGGTGAAATTCGGGCTCGGCGGCCGCCCCGACGTCGGGCAGCCCCTGCAGGTGAACCTGCAGCTGCTGCCGACCGCGAGCAACCTGGATCGCATCTTCGGGCGGGTCGAGGGCGAGGAAGGCCTGGAGATCGTCAACTCCGGGGAGCTCGCCGAGGCGCAGAAGCCCGTCGAAAACACCCCGATCGACCGCGCCGTCGAGGTGATGCCCAAGAAGGACGGGATCTACACCCTCACGGCCACCATCTCCGTCGACATGGGCGGGTCGATCTCGACCCAGACGTTCACCTTCCCGGTCATCGCCGGGGCGGGCTTTACCGACCTTGGCCCCAAGCCCCAGCCCGCTGCCGGCCGCAGCGCTGCGGCGCACTAAAGCCCGCTTCCGCCTTCCCGCGTTCACCGAGCCCCCAGCCCTAAGATTCGCGAGGGGGGTCACAGGGCGCTCAACGGCCGGTCCGTATGATCTGGATCGGGCTTGGCGACCTTGGTTATGTCAAAGACGCATCCCTTCCGGACGCGCTCCGATTCCTCCGATACACCCCCCGGGGCCACGACGACGCTCGTGCGGGCGGATGCGCGCCCGCACGCCGAGAAGTACCCGGAGCTGCACCCCGCGCTGAAGGCCCAGCTGCGCGAGCTGCAGCTGCGCACCGGCAGCGCCGTCCCCGACGTGCCGATGCTGCTGCGGCTCATCAACGAGCACTACCAGACCGTCGAGCGTGAGCGGCGCGGCATCGTCGAGTCGATGCGCCTGATGGCCGATGAGGCGAAGGCCCTCGCCCACGAAGCGCGCACCCAGTCGAACGAGCACCTGCAGGTCATCCTCGATCACATCAAGGACGTGGTGCTCCTGGTGGACGAGAGCGGCCTCATCCGCACCTTCAATCCCACTGGTGAGCGCGTCTTCGGCTACACCGAGGCTGAGCTCAGCGGCAGGTGCATCGACGTCCTCCTGCCGAAGATTGCCGCGGAGGAGGGCGTGGCCGCGGCGCTCGAGCGACTGGCCGCGAGCCTCGGGGACACCGCGCTCGATCTGGCGGCGCGGGAGCTGTGGGCGCTGCGCAGCGACGGGCGGCTGTTCCCGGCCGAGATCGCCGTCAGCAAGGCGCCGGTGTCCACGCAGCAGATGTACGTGGTGTGCCTGCGCGATGTCACCGAGCGGCGCGAATCCGAGCAGGCCATGCGCGAGAGCGCACAGCGCTACCAGCTCCTGGTCGATCATGCCCCGGAGGTGATCGTGGTGGTCGACGCCGAGACCGGCATCTTCGTCGACGCCAACGAGAAGGCGCAGAAGTTCTTCGGCCTCACCCGCGCGCAGCTGCTGGCGCTGGGGCCGGTGGCGCTGAGTCCCGCGCAGCAGCCCGACGGCGGTAACTCCGCCGAGCGCGCCCGCGCCTACATCGAGCGCGCGCTCGGTGGGGACGTGCAGCAGTTCGAATGGACCCACCGCGATCACCACGGCCGCGACATCGTCTGCGAGGTGCGCCTGGCGCGTCTGCCGAGCGGTAACCGCCGCCTGGTGCGCGGCAGCATCGCCGACATCTCCGAGCGCAAGCGCGCCGAAGGGATCGCGGCCGCAGAGCGCCAGGTGTTTGAGCAGATCTCGCGCAACGCGCCCCTGCGCAAGGTGCTCACGGCGGTCACGCGCCTGGTGGAGTCGGCCATCGACGGCGCCAGCGCCGGCGTGCACATGCTCACCGCCGACGGCCAGGCCTTCGCCGCCCTCGTCGCCCCGCACCTGCCGGAGAACCTGCGCGTGCAGCTCGAGCATGCGCGCATCGGCATCCGCAACGGCTCGTGTGCGGCGAGTGTGTACCTCGGCCGCCAGGTGCTGGTGGCCGATCTCACCAAGGACCCCTTCTGGGAGGAGCCGCGGCCGGCGGCTCTCGAGGCGCAGCTGCGTGCCGCCTGGGCCGTGCCCATCACCGCAGCCGGCGGCCAGACCCTCGGCACCCTCGGGGTGTACCGTGGCGAGGCGGGGGTGCCGAGCCCCGCCGATGCGCACATCATGGGCCGCGCGGCGCAGCTCGCCGGCATCGCCATCGAGCGCGACCTCGCCGAGGAGGCGCTGCGCTCGAGCGAGGCGAAATACCGCGGCCTGTTCGAGAGCATCGCCGAGGGGGTCTACCAGAGCGGCCGCGACGGGCGGCTCTTGTCGGTCAACCCGGCCTTCGTCGCCATGCTCGGTTACGCCAGCGCCGAGGAGATGTACGCGCTGCCCTCGGCCGAGGCTCTGTACTGGGACCCCAAGGACCGCGCCGCCTTCGCGCGCCACGTCGATGAGCGCGGCGAGATCCGCGATGCGGAGTTCCTCATGCGCCGCCGGGACGGGGCGCAGATCGTCGTGCTCGAGAATGCGCGTCCCATGCGCGATCCGTTCGGGCGCCACGTCGGCTACGAGGGCACGATCACCGACATCACCGCGCGCAAGCGCGCCGAGCAGGCGGTGTTCGCCGAGAAGGAGCGCGCCCAGGTCACCCTCGAGTCCATCGGCGATGCGGTGATCAGCACCGACGCCGAGGGGCGCATCGAGTACATCAACCCCGTGGCCGAGAGTCTCACCGCCTGGAGCCTCGCCGAGGCGCGCGGCCAGCCGGTCGCCGCGGTGCTGAATCTCGTCAACGAGAACACCCGCGAGCCGCTCGAGAGCTCCCTCGACGGGGTGCTCGGCCGCGCCGGCGGGGTCATCCCCGCCGACCATGCCGTGCTCATCACCAAGTCCGGCCACGAGGTGGCCATCCAGGAGTCGGCGGCCCCGATCAGCGACCGCCAGGGCCGGGTGATCGGCGCGGTGGTGGTGTTTCACGACGTCACCAAGGAGCGGCGCCTGCGCCGCGCGCTCTCCTGGCAGGCGAGCCACGATGCGCTCACCGGGCTCATCAACCGGCGCGAGTTCGATAACCGCCTGCACGCGGCACTGCTGTCGGCGCAGCGCGGCGAGGGCAGCTGTGCGTTGCTCTACATCGATCTGGATCAGTTCAAGGTGGTGAACGACACCTGCGGCCACCAGGCCGGCGACCGTCTGCTGCGCGACGTCACCGGCCTTTTGCAGACCGGCGTGCGCGCCTCGGACACCATCGCCCGCCTGGGCGGTGATGAGTTCGGGGTGCTGCTCGAGGGGGTGACGGCCGAGCAGGCGACGCGCATCGCCGAAGGGGTGCGCCAGGCGATCCGCGACTTCCGCTTCCAGTGGGGCACGAGCACGCTGTCGGTGGGGGCGAGCATCGGCATCGTGCAGATCGGGGCCGAGACCGAGAGTGTCGCCAGCGTCATGTCGGCCGCGGACATCGCCTGCTACGCCGCCAAGGACGCCGGCCGCAACCGCATCCACGTGTACGGCGCGGACAACGTCGCCAACCACCACCGCGAGATGCACTGGGTCTCGCGTGTCACGCGCGCCGCCGAAGACGACCGCCTCGAGCTCTTCTTCCAGCCGATCGTCGCCGTCGGCGCACCGCAGCGGGCCTTCCACGAGCTCACCGTGCGGCTGCGCGATGACTCCGGCGAGCTCGTGGCGCCGACCGAGTTCATTCCGGCCGCCGAGCGCTACAACGTCATGTCGGCCATCGACCGCTGGGTGGTCGGGCGCGCGCTCGAGCTGCTGCGCGAGCGCGCCCGGGCGGGCCGGCCGCTGCCGATGCTGGCGGTGAATATCTCCGGGACCTCGCTCAACGAGCAGTCCTTCGTCGATTTCGTCCTGCAGAGCGTCGGTGAGCCGCAGCTCGCCGCGGCGCTGTGCTTCGAGATCACCGAGACCGCGGCGGTGACCAGCCTCTCCAACGCCCGCTTCCTCATGAGCGAGCTCAAGGCACGCGGCTGCAAGTTCTCGCTGGATGACTTCGGTACCGGGGTGTCCTCGTTCGTGTACCTGAAATCCCTGCCGGTGGACTACCTGAAGATCGACGGCCAGTTCATCAGCCACATCACCCAGGACCCGGTGAGCCGCAGCATGGTCGAGGCGATCACCAAGGTAGGCCGTGCCCTCGGCATCGCCACCGTGGCCGAGTGCGTCGAGAGCGAGGCGGTGCTGCAGGCGCTCAAGGCCATCGGCATCGATTACGCCCAGGGCTTCCATCTCGCGCGCCCGCGGCCGGTGTCGGAACTGCCCTGACGCTCCGGCGCGCGCGTGTGCGCGCGCGCCTCCATCCCCGTAGAATGCGCCGCCTCACCTAAAGCGGGGAATGACACTCGTGCGCAACTGGATCCGCTCGCTCCTCGCGCCGCTCGGCGCGCTCATCACCGCAGGCGGCGCGGCCGCCGCCGCTCCCGTGGTTCCCCCGGAGACCATCGCCGTGCAGCTGCGCGAGGCGGCGCTCGCCGGCCACGACGTTGCCTACAGCTGGGTGAGCGAGCTCACCACGCGCTTCGGCCCGCGTCCGGCGGGCTCCGCCAACGAGCACGGCGCCGCCGAGTGGGCCGCCGCGCGCCTGAAGGCGCTCGGGTTCGATAACGTGCATATCGAGACTTTCCCCATCACTGCGTGGGTGCGCGGCAGTGAGAGTGCGCAGCTCGTCGCCCCGAGCGTGCAGCCGCTGGTGATCGCCGCGCTCGGGGAGTCCCCGCCGACGCCTGCCGCAGGAGTGGACGGCGATGTGGTCATCTTCCGCACGCTCGCGGAACTCAAGGCCGCGCCTGCGAACTCGCTCGCCGGCAAGATCGCCATGGTGAGTACGCGCATGGTGCGCACCCAGGACGGGGCCGGCTACGGACCGGTGGTGGCGGCGCGCAGCGACGGGCCGGCGGCGGCCGCCGATGCCGGTGCGATCGCTTTCCTCATCCGCTCGGTGGGCACGGATAGCCATCGCATCGCGCACACCGGCACGACGCGCTATCACGACGGCCGCGTGCCGGTGCCCGCGTTTGCCCTGAGTGCCCCGGATGCCGACCAGCTCGAGCACATCGTCGCGCTCGGCCAGACCCCGCGCGTGCACCTGTTCTCGGGCGCCTCCTACGTGAAGGACGCGCACTCGCAGAACGTGATCGCGGACGTGAAGGGCACGCTCAAGAGCGAGGAGTTCGTGCTGCTGGGGGCGCACCTGGACAGCTGGGACCAGGGAACGGGTGCGATCGATGATGGCACCGGCACGGCGATCATGGTGGGCGCGGCGAAGCTCATCCGCGATCTGCCCCACAGGCCGCGACGCACGGTGCGGGTCGTACTGTTCGGCTCGGAGGAGATCGCGCAGCCGGTCGCCCCCTTCGGCACCTTCGGCGGCCACTCCTACGCCGCCAACCACTTGAGCGAGCTGCCCCAGCACGTGCTGGCGGGGGAGAGCGACTTCGGCACCGACCGGGTGTACAGCGTCGGCCTCCCCGCCGGCGTCGCGCGCGGGCCCTTTGCTGATACGGTGCTGCGGGTGCTCGGACCCCTAGGGGTCCTCGCGGCGCGCAACCCGCCGCGCGATGCCGGCGCCGACGTCGGCGCCGCCGTGGCCGCGGGCGTCCCGGCAGTCGCCCTCGCCCAGGACGGCACGCGCTATTTCGACATCCACCACACCCCGGATGACACACTCGACAAGGTCGACCGCGCGCAGCTCGACCAGAACGTCGCCGCCTGGGCGGCGCTCGCCTGGCTGGCCGCCGACAGCGAGGTGAATTTCCGCGCCCCGCCCGCGCCTGCCCCTCAGGTCAGCGACGACGAGTGAGCCGTGGGACCGCTCACCGGGGTCAGGGTTCTTGATCTGACCCGCGTACTCGCGGGCCCGTGGGCGACGCAGCTGTTCGCTGATTTCGGCGCCGACGTCATCAAGATCGAGGAGCCCGGCACGGGTGACGACACGCGCCAGTGGGGGCCGCCGTGGCTGAAGGACACCGCGGGGGCGGACACCTCCGACTCGGCTTACTTTCTGAGCGCCAACCGCGGCAAGCGCTCGGTGACGCTCGACCTCGCCCACCCCGATGGCGCACGCCTGGCGCGCGAGCTGGCGCTCACCTGCGATGTGTTCGTGGAGAACTTCAAGGTCGGCGGGCTTCGCAAGTTCGGGCTCGACTATGCCAGCCTCGGGCCTTTGAAGACGGAGCTGATCTACTGCTCGATCTCCGGCTTCGGACAGGATGGTCCGGATGCCGCAAAGCCCGGCTACGACGCCATGATCCAGGGGATGGGGGGACTTATGAGCCTGACCGGCATCCCGGACGGGGAGCCCGGCGCAGGTCCTATGAAGGTCGGCGTCGCGGTGGCCGACCTCATGGCCGGGATGTACGCGGTGAGCGCCGTGCTCGGGGCGCTGTACGAGCGCACGCGCTCGGGTGCGGGGCAGTACATTGACCTTGCGCTCCTGGACACCCAGCTCGGCTGGCTCGCCAATCAGAACCTCAACTTCTTCCTGAGCGGCGTGCCGCCACGGCGCTTCGGCACCGCCCATCCCAACATCACCCCCTACCAGGCCTTCGCCACCGCGGATGGGTTTGTGATGCTGGCGGTGGGGAACGACCGCCAGTTCGCCAGTTTCTGCCGCGCCGCCGCGCTCCCCGAGCTCGCCCAGGATCCGCGCTTCGCCACTAACGCCGCGCGCGTGGCCCACCGCACCGAGCTCGTCCCGCGCATCGCCGCGGCGCTGCGCACCAAGGACACGCACGCCTGGCTTACCGCGCTCGCGGCCGCGCAGGTGCCGTGTGGTCCCATCAACGATCTCGCCCAGGCCTTCGCCGAGCCACAGGTCGAGCACCGCCAGCTGCGGCTCGAGCTTGCACACCCGCGCGCCGGGACCGTGCCACTGGTGCGCTATCCCGCGCGCTTCTCGCGCAGCAGGCTTGAATACCAGCGCGCGCCGCCGCTTCTGGGCGAACACACCGCGGAGGTGCTGCGCGAGCGGCTGGGTCTTGAGGCCTCTGAGATCGCGCAGTTGCGCGCCGCGGGCGCACTGGGCAAAGTGCCCGCATGAGCGAGCTTCTGACCGTCGCGAGCGCCGAGGGCGTGTGCGAATTGCGCTTCAACCGCCCCGAGAAGCGCAACGCCATCACCTTCGCGATGTACGAGGCCTTCGCAGCGGCGCTCAAGGGCGCCGAGGCCGACAGCCAGGTGCGTGCCGTGCTGATCTCGGGGGAGGGTGCCGGATTCTGTGCCGGCAACGACCTGCACGACTTTCTCGCCGGGCCGAATTTCACCTTCGATCACCCGGTGATGGGATTCCTGCGCGGCCTGGCCACCTTCCCCAAGCCGCTGGTCGCCGCCGTGCACGGCCAGACCGTCGGCATCGGCGTGACGCTGCTTCTCCACTGTGACCTGATCCTCGCCGCACGCACCACCCAGTTCTCCATGCCCTTCGTCGCCTTGGGCCTGGTGCCGGAGGCGGGCAGCTCGCTCCTGCTGCCGCGCCTGCTCGGGCCGCAGCGCGCCGCGGAGCTGCTGCTGCTCGGGCGCCCCTTCGATGCGGCGAGCGCACATAGCTACGGGCTCGTCAACCGGGTGGTGGAGGAGACGGTGCTGCGCGCTGAGGCGCGTGCGGCGGCGCTGGCGCTGGCGCGCCAGCCGCAGACCGCGCTGCGCGCCACGCGGCGGCTGCTGCGCGGGGATCCGGCCGAGATCCTCGCGCGCATGGAGCTCGAGGCACGCACGTTCAGCGAGCTGTTGAAGTCGGACGAGTTCCGCGCGGCGGTGAGTGCCTTTCTGGCCCGCGGCAAGGCGAAGTAAGTGAGCTGCTACGCACTCGGTGAGCTCATTCCGGTCGTCGACCCGAGCTCCTTCGTGCATCCCCAGGCGACGCTCATCGGCGACGTCATCATCGGCGCGCGCTGCTACGTCGGCCCCGGCGCCTCACTGCGCGGGGACTTCGGCCGCATCGTCATGCGTGACGGCGCCAACGTGCAGGACTGCTGCGTGCTGCACAGCTTTCCGGACAAGGACGCCCTCCTCGAGGAGGAGGCGCACATCGGCCACTCCGCGATGCTGCACGGCTGCACCGTGCGGCGCGGTGCGCTGGTGGGCATCGCTGCGGTGGTCATGGACGGGGCGGAGATCGGCGAGCAGGCCTTCGTGGGCGCGGCCAGCTTCGTGCGCGCCGGCTTCGTGGTCCCGCGGCGCACCCTGGTGATGGGGGTCCCGGCACGCATCGTGCGCGAGCTGAGCGACGCGGAGCTCGAGTGGAAGGCGACCGGCACCCGCGAGTATCAGGACCTGGCGGCGCGCTGCCTGATCGCGCTGAAGGAGTGCCAGCCCCTGCCCGCCGCGCAGCCGGATCGCCCGCGCGCGGCCTCCTCGGAGGCGGTGCCGCTGCACATCCTGCGCGGCAAGTAGCGGGCCTCGGGGCCCTCAGGGCGGGGGCGGATCGCCGCCGTCGGGGTTCAGCACGCCGAACACCGCCGGCACGCGCGCATAGAAGAGACGAATGCCGCTTGGCTCCAGGTGCGCGAGCAGCTTCTGCGCCTCGTCTTCGCTCAGGATGAACTCCACCTCGACGGTGAGGGAGCCGGCGAGCTCGAAGAAGGTGTTCTCGTGCACCACGTGATGACGGCCGAAGCCGGCCATGGCCTTGAACGCCGAGCCGCCGGGAATGCCGAGCGCGTTGGCCTGCTCGAGCAGCCACTCCCACACCAGGCGCCGCTGGTGGCGCTGGTTCTCGTGCACGTAGAAGCGCAGATATGAGCCCTGCATAAAAGCTCCCGGCGCGCCCCTCAGCTGCGCAGCCACACCACGGTGCCGATGCCGGCGAAGGTCATGAGTATCGAGCCCAGGAAGTGGCTGGCCGCGTGCGCCGCCGCCCACAAGGGGCGTCCCTGCTGCAAAAGCGTCACGCTCTCGGCCGAGAAGGTCGAGAAGGTGGTCAGTCCCCCGCAGAAGCCGGTGATGACCAGCAGGCGCCACTCCGGGGCGAGCGCACTGTAGGCGGCAAACACCGCCAGCGCGGCGCCGATGACGTAGCCGCCGATGAGGTTGGCGGCCAGCGTGCCCAGGGGTAAGGCGGGCACGTGCGCGTTCAGGAGCAGGCCGAGCCACCAGCGCAGGAGCGCCCCCAGGCTCGAGCCGACACAGATCGCAACAATGGCCTTCCACACCACGGACGCTCTTGTACCGCAGCGCGCGAGCGCGGCGCAATGGTTCGAGTATGCTTAACGGCACCCAGCGCCCGGCCAACACCGCAGAGACTTCCGCCCATGCGTCACGTCCGCCCGACCGCTCTTGCCCTGCTCGTCACGCTCCTCGCCTGCGGCTGCGCCCGCCACGCCGCGGAAAACAGCGCCGATGCGCGCCTGCGCGCCATCTATACGCGCGAGTGGAAGTGGCGCACCGAGCAGGAGCAGGACGATGAGGACGGCACCAAGCCGATCGCCGCTCACCTGCCGCACGTCGATGCAGCGACGCAGGAGATGCGCCTGAAGTACTGGGAGAACGTCGAGCACGAGCTCGCCGGCATCGAGCGCGCGGCACTCTCGCCCAAGGAGCAGGTGAACTACGACATCTACCGTGCGCAGATCGGTGTGCTGATCGCCAACCAGCGCTTCCGTGACTTCGAGATGCCGGCCAACTCCGACACGACCTTCTGGACCAACCTCGGCTACACCGCACGGCGCCCGTTCCGGCACCCCGAGGACTACCCGCACTGGATCGCGCAGATGCAGGACATCCCGCGCTTCTTCCGCGAGGAGGAGGCGCAGATGCGCGCCGGGCTCAAGCGCGGCTTCACCCCGCCGAAGGTGACCATGGAAGGACGCGATACCTCCATCACCGCGGTGATCGATGCCGCCCCCGAGGCGAGCCTGTTCTATACCCCGTTCAGGGAGATGAACGGGGTCGGCGCCGACAAGCAGGCGCAGCTGCGCGCGCAGGCCGTGAAGACCATCCGCGAGGTGGTGCAGCCGGCGTACGTGGAGCTCCTGAAATTCATGCGCGAGGAGTACGTGCCGGGAATGCGCACCACCCTCGCCGCCGAGGATCTGCCCGACGGCAAGGCTTACTACCGCGCCAAGATCCGCGAGTTCACCACCCTCGACATGGAGCCGGCCGAGATCCACGCGCTCGGGGAGTCGGAGGTCAAGCGCCTGCACGAGCAGATGGTCAAGGCCATGCAGGAGACCGGCTTCAAGGGCGATTTCGCCGCCTTCCAGAAGTTTCTGCGCACCGATGCGCGCTTCTACGTGAAGACCCCCGAGGAGCTGCTGATGCACGCGGCGTGGATCGCCAAGCGCTTCGACGGCAAGGCGGCGCAGTACTTCGGCTATCTGCCGCGGGCGCGCTTCGCGATCAAGCCCGTGCCCGATGACATGGCGCCGTTCTACACCGCCGGGCGCGGCGGACCCGGGGTGTATCTGCTCAATACCTACGATCTGCCGAGCCGGCCGCTGTACAACCTCACGGCGCTCACCCTGCACGAGTCGGCTCCGGGACACGCCTTCCAGATGCCGATCGCCATGGAGCACAAGGACCAGCCCGCGTTCCGGCAGCTCACCTACATCTCCGCGTACGGGGAGGGCTGGGCGCTGTACTGCGAGCAGCTCGGGGTGGAGATGGGCATGTACGACAGTGCCTACGACCGCTTCGGGATGCTCGGCTACCAGATCTGGCGCGCCGCACGGCTGGTGGTCGATACCGGCGTGCACTCCCAGCACTGGACGCGCGAGCAGGCGCTCGACTACTTCCGCCAGTACACCGCGCTCCCGGAGCGGGAGATCGGCACCGAGATCGACCGCTACATCACCTGGCCCGGCCAGGCGCTGTCCTACTATCTCGGTGAGCGCGCCATTGTGCAGGGTCGTGAGGCGGCGCAGCAGGCGCTCGGCGAGAAATTCAACATACGGGCCTTCCACGATGCCGTGCTGGAGCTCGGCTCGGTGCCCCTGCCGGTACTCAAGGCGCGCATCGACCGCTTCATCGCCGAGGGCGGCCGCGGACCCTATCCCGACATGGAGTAGGCCCCCGCCTTGGGGGTACCATGGCGCTGTTGTTACCCCACTCGATCATTACTACAAGGAGAGGGTATGAGAGGCGCGAAGTGTTGGATGGCGATCGGTGCGGCCTGTGCGCTGTTCGCGCTGCAGGTGCCCGCGGCGCGGGCCGACAACAGCCAGCAGGCGAAGATGACCAGCTGCAATGCCGACGCCAAGGCCAAGAACCTGGCGGGCGATGACCGCAAGGCCTTCATGAAGGACTGCCTGTCGGCCCACCCGGCGAGCACGGCGAAGGGCAACAGCCAGCAGGAGAAGATGAAGTCCTGCAACGCGGACGCCAACGCCAAGAGCCTGGCGGGCGATGACCGCAAGGCCTACATGAAGTCCTGCCTGTCCGGCAGCAGCGCGGCCCACTAGCGGCGCTGCGCCCGGCTCAAGCCACGGCGGCGGGCGGCGCCGCCGGCTACTGCCCCGCGAGCGGGCGGATGAAGCGCTGCGCGAAGTCCTCCATCACGCGCTTCTTGGCATCGAGGCTCGAGCGCTCGCCGACGGTGTACTTGAAGGGATAGGACACCCCGCCGCTCATGCCGGCCGCCCCCAGGCGCTGGAAGGTGTCCAGATCAGGAGGCGTCGACAGCCCGATTATCGTCTCGAACGGCAGCGCGTCGCGTCCGGCGGCGCGCCGCAGGCGGGCGAACTGCGCGAGAATCCCCGGAACCTCATCCGGGCTGTTGCCCGCGCCGATCCAGCCATCGGCCTTCTCGGCGGCGCGCTGGAACGCCGCAGGGGAGGCCCCGCCGGTGAAGATCGGCACCGTGCGCGCAGGGGCAGGGGAGATCTGCAGCGCCGGGAAGTCGATCAGCTTGCCGTGGTACTCGACCATGCCGCCCTGCCACAGGGCCCGCAGGGCCTCGATCTGCTCGTCGAAGAGGCGGCCGCGCCTGTGGAAGTCCACTCCGTAGATCTCGAACTCATCCTTCATCCAGCCGATGCCTGCACCGAGGATGAAGCGGTTGTCGCTGAGGATCGCCAGCGTCCCGGTGGCGCGCGCCACCTCGAACACGTTGCGCAGCGGCAGCACGTACACCGCCACCGCGAAGCGGATGCGGCGCGTGACCGCGGCAATCGCGCCGATCGTGGCCCAGCAGTCCGGATACCAGGCATCGGGCGCCATGGGCGGCTTGCCGTTGGCCGAGTAGGGATACGGCGCGTGCACCTCGCGCGGGAAGACGCCGTGATCGCCGAGCATCACCCCCTCGAAGCCGAGCTCCTCGGCGAAGCGGGCTACGTCCAGGATCTGCTCGGGCTCCATCCAGGTCAGCATCTGCCAGAACTTCATGCGCGCCTCTCCGCTCAGGTCAGCGTGCGAACTTGCCGCGGTTGAAGAAACGATCGAAGGCCTCAGGCTCGGCGCTGCCGAAAGCGGCGCGGTCGCGCTCGAGAAAGCGCTCGCCGCTCACCACTCCACGCTCCACCGCGGCGCGCTCGCCGAGCGCGCGGTACCAGCGCGACAGTGCCGGCCACTCCCCCAGCGCCTCGCCCTTTTCACCGGCCTGGACCAGCCAGGGGTAGATGCTCTGGGCGGTGCGGATCCAGGGCCAGGTGGCGATGTCGGCGATGGAGTACTCGGCGCCGCCGAGGAAGCTTGCGGCGCCGAGCC
Organism: uncultured Pseudomonadota bacterium; assembly: GCA_963825385.1. Taxonomy (GTDB): domain Bacteria; phylum Pseudomonadota; class Gammaproteobacteria; order Steroidobacterales; family Steroidobacteraceae; genus 13-2-20CM-66-19. Next base: position 475,660 of record CAWGSX010000004.1, read on the forward strand.
GGCGCTCGAGCACGCCTAAGATGCGGCGCACCTCGCTGGTATAGCGCCTGAGGGCGTAGTCGTTGCCGGCGGGAGCGTAGCGGGTGAAGTGCACGAGCTGCCCGAACATCGGCCCTACGGAGGTGAGCTGCACCATGAGCCACTCGAGCACGACGGCGCGCGCTGCGGGAGCCTCAGGCAGAAGACGCCGGCACTTCTCGGCGAGGTAGATGAGGATGGCGCCGCTTTCAAACACCGGCAGCGCCTCCCCGTGCGGCCCGTCCGCATCGACGATCACCGGCACCTTGTTGTTGGGGCTGATCTTCAGGAACTCATCGCGGTGCTGCTCACCGGCGAAGACATTGATGTGGTGGGCACGGTAGGGCAGCTCGAGCTCCTCGAGCGCGATGGTGATCTTCACCACGTTGGGGCTGCTCATGCCGTAGAGGTCGATCATGCCTGTCTCCCGCCGCGCTGCCCGGGCCTTGGCGCACCGTGCGCGAAGCGCGCCGGCGCTGCATCGCCCAAATGCGTGAGCCCGGGCGCGGGTACCTCATACGCGTGATGACCGCGCCGCACCGAAAACGGGTAGGCTAGCTGCGGCGGGCGCGGGCGTCGCCCCCGTGAGGATACCCCGGGCATGGCGGACGCGTTGCAGCAGTGGCTCGACAAGCAGGCGCTCCTGGAGCTGGTGGTGAAGTACTGCCGCGCCTGCGACCGGCGTGACTACGTGCTGCTGCGCAGTCTCTACCACGACGATGCCGTCGATGATCACGGCGCGATGTTCTGCGGCGGCCCGGACGCGTACGTGGCCTGGCTGCCCGGAGTGCTGGCGCAGTTCGAGGCCACCGTGCACACCATCGCCAATGCGCTGTTCGAGGTGCGCGCTGATGCCGCGCAGGGCGAGATCGCCACCGTCGCCTACCACCGCACGCACGCACCGGCGGCGCGGGAGATCACCATCGGCGGGCGCTACCTCGATCACTATGCGCGCCGCGGCGGGGTGTGGAAGTTCGCGCGCCGCGGACTCGCCCTGGACTGGTGTCGTGTGACGCCGGTCGAGGAGTCCGCCTACCGCGAGTTCGCAGCCGGCGCCCCGCGCTGGCGCAGCGATGCGGCCGACCCGTCCTACCTCAGCCTGTCCTTCTTCACCCGGGAGACTCCGACGTCATGAGATTCTGGCTGTCCCTGGTCGCGGTCCGCGAGACCGAGCAGCTGCCCGAGCTGGCGCGCTTTGCCGAGGAGCTCGGCTTCCACGGGCTGATGGTCGGTGATCACCTCATCTGGCCCGAGCACATCGCCACCCCCTATCCCTACTCACCCGACGGCAAGATCTTCGTGCCGCCGGACACCCCCTGGCCCGACCCGTGGGTGCTGTTTGCCCACCTCGGGGCGCTCACCCGCAAGCTCTGCTTTGCCTCCAACATCTATCTGGCGGCGCTGCGCGACCCGCTCACCGTTGCCAAGAGCGTCGCCACGGCGGCCGTGCTCACCAACAACCGCGTCGTGTGCGGCGTCTCGGCGGGCTGGCTCAAGGAGGAGTACGAGGCGGCGGGCATCGACTTCGAGGAGCGCGGCCGGCGGCTCGATGAGACCCTCGCGGTGCTGCGTCAGCTGCTCACCGGCGAGCTGGTGCGCCACTCAGGTCCGCTGTTCAACTTCGCCGGGATCATGCGCCCGGCGCCCACGCAGCCGGTGCGCATCTGGTGCGGTGGCGGCGCCGCCCCGGCGATGCGCCGCGCGGCGCGCCAGGACGGCTGGCTGCCACTGCCGATGACCGTGGCGCAGGCCGATACCGCGATCGCCGCGGTGCGCATCATGCGCCGCGATGCCGGGCTGCCCGCGGAGGGCTTCGCGGTGGGGTTGCCGCTGGCCGAGCCGGTGACGCAGGCCGCGGTCGATGCGGTGCGCGAGCTCGGCGTGGGCGATCTGGTGGTCATCGCGCCCTGGCTGCCCTCGCCCTGGGATGCGACCGCGTGGCTCAGGCCCGGCGAGGATATGGCCGCGCTCGACGTCAAGAAACGCACCCTCGAGCGCTACGCGGCCGCGGTGCTGCGCAAAGTGCGCTGAAAGGACCCTGCCGCGATGATCAAGACCATCGCTTTCCTCAAACGCAAGCCCGGACTGTCGCGCGAGGCCTTCATCCACTACTACGAGACGCGCCATGCGCCGCTCATTCTCTCCATCGCCCCGCAGATCTGCGACTACCGCCGCAACTTCCTGATCGAGGCCGGCGCGATCGTGGCGCCGGGGGCGGCGGAGCGCGATTTCGACGTCGTCACGGAGCTGTGGTATCCGGATGAGGCCGCGTTCGCGGCCGCCATGGCGGCCTTCACCGATCCGGCGAACGCTGCGCGGATCGCGGCCGATGAGGAAAATGTCTTTGACCGCGCTTTCACGCGCTTCTACACCGTCGAGGAGCGCGCCTCGTCCATGGGGGTATAGAAGAACTGCATACCTGAGGAGATAATTTCGATTATTCCTTGGGATCGGGGGTCGCCTAGAATCCGCGCCTACGGGTCACCCTAAGCGAGGTTCAGCCGGCCCCGATGCGCAGTCCGCCGCCCCCCGCGCCTTATCCGTTCGCCTCCGGCAAGCTGCCGTGCTTCAGCGGCGGAGAATTTCTCACCGACGGCGCCGCTTTCGACAACGTAAGCCCGGTTACCGGCGCGGTGCTCGCCACCGTGACCGAGGCATCCGCGGCGCTCGTGGACCGTGCGGTGAGCGCGGCCCGGGCGGCGCTGCGCGGGCCGTGGGGACGCATGTCCGCCCGGAGCGTGCGGCGCTGCTGCGCCGCGTGGCCGAGCGCATCGAGCAGCGCTTCGCGGAGTTTTTGAGCGCCGAGATTGCCGATACCGGCAAGACCGCGCGCCAGGCGGCGGCGCTGGACATCCCGCGCGGCGCTGCGAACTTCCGCGCTTACGCGGATCTGGCGCTGGCGCGTGGCGGGGAGGCCTTCGAGACCGCCACGCCCGACGGGCGCGGGGCCCTCAACTACTCGGTGCACAAGCCCCTCGGCGTCGTCGCGGTGATCGTGCCCTGGAACCTGCCCTTTCTGCTGATGACCTGGAAAGTGGCTCCGGCGCTCGCCTGCGGCAACACCGTCGTGGTGAAGCCTTCCGAGGAGACCCCCTCGACCGCGGTGCTGCTCGCCCAGGTGATGCAGGAGGTCGGCGTGCCGCCGGGGGTGTTCAACGTCGTGCACGGTTTCGGTCCGGGATCGGCCGGGGAGGCGCTGGTCAGTCATCCCGACGTGGCGGCGGTGGCCTTCACCGGGGAGAGCGCGACCGGGGCTGCCATCATGCGCAGCGCCGCAGCGACGGTGAAGCCTTTGTCCTTCGAGCTCGGCGGCAAGAACGCGGCGCTCATCTTCGCCGACGCCGACTTCGAGGCCGCGCTCGAAGGCACGATGCGCTCGGTGTTCTCCAACTGTGGTCAGGTGTGCCTGTGTACCGAGCGTGTCTACGTAGAGCGGCCGCTGTTCGCGCGCTTCGTCGCTGCGCTCGCGCAGCGCGCTCAGGCCCTGAAGCTCGGCGGCCCGTACGAGGAGGCCGATATGGGCCCGCTCATCTCGCGCGCGCACCGCGAGAAGGTGCTCGGCTACTACCGCCTGGCGCGCGAGGAGGGCGGCCGCATCGTGACCGGGGGCGGTGTGCCTGGGTTCAACGATGCCCGCGACGGCGGGGCCTTCATCGAGCCGACCGTGCTCACCGGTCTTGCCGAGACGGCGCGCTGCGTGAAGGAGGAGATCTTCGGCCCGGTGTGCCATGTCGCGCCCTTCGACGACGAGGAAGAGGCGCTGGCGCGGGCGAACGATACCCGCTACGGCCTCGCCGGTGCGGTTTGGACGCAGGACCTGGCGCGCGCCCACCGCGTGGCCCGCCAGCTCGCGGTCGGCACCGCCTGGGTCAACGACTGGTACCTGCGCGATCTGCGCGTGCCGTTCGGCGGGGTCAAGCTCTCCGGCATCGGCAGCGAGGGCGGTGAGCACTCACTCGCCTTTTTCTCCCAGGCGATGAACATATGCGTGAAGCTGTAAGCGCCCGTGACATGGCCGCCGGGCACGTTGCGCGCCTCGCCGCGCGCCTCGATGAGGCAGCGCGCACCCGCACCGCCGTGGCGCAGCTCGGGCACTCGGGCGAGGCCCTGACCCTCGCCCAGGCCTACGAGGTGCAGGCCGCCCTCGTCGGGCTGCGTCAGGCGCGCGGGGAGCGTCTCATCGGCGTGAAGATGGGCTTCACCAGCGAGGCCAAGCGCGCGCAGATGCAGATCCACGATCTGATCATCGGGCGCCTGACCGATGCGATGCGCATCCAGGATGGCGGCACGCTGCAGCTCGGGCAGTTCATCCATCCGCGCATCGAGCCCGAGCTCGCGTTCCGTCTGGCGAGGCCGCTCGCCGGTACGGTGACGGCGGTACAGGCGCGCGCTGCCGTGCAGGCCGTGGCTCCGGCGCTCGAGATCGTCGACAGCCGCTACGTGAACTTCCGCTTCTCCCTGCCGGATGTGATCGCCGACAACTCCTCCTCCGCCGCCTTCGTGGTGGGGGAGTGGCAGCCACTGCCCGATGACCTCGCCCGGCCCGGCATCCGCCTGTGCTTCAACGGCGTGCCGGTGGAGTCAGGTACGGGGGCGGCGATCATGGGCGACCCGCTGCTCTCGCTGGTAGCCGCCGCGCGCCTCGCCGCCGCGCAGGGCCTGCGCCTCGAGGCCGGCTGGGTGGTCATGGCCGGCGGGGCGACCGCCGCGCGCGAGCTGGCAGGGGAGGTGCGCGTCAGCGCCGAGGTCGAGGGTTTGGGCAGCGCCACGCTCCGGGTGAGCGCGTGAGCGCGCCTAACGAGCCGCCCCAGAGCGCGGTACTGCCCGGCAAGGCGCGCCCGCGCGGCAGCTTTCCGCATTTCCGGCGTGCCGGTGATTTCGTTTTCGTGTCCGGCACCAGCGCCCGCCGCGCCGATGACACCATCGCCGGTGCCGAACGCGGCAGCGACGGTGCCTGGCGGCTGGATATCCGCGCGCAGACGCGTGCGGTGCTGGTCAACATCCGCGACATCCTCGGGGAAGCCGGCGCTGACTTGAGCGACGTGGTCGAGGTCACGACCTTCCTCGTGCGCATGGCCGACTTCGCAGGCTACAACCAGGTGTACAGCGAGTTTTTCGACTTTACCGGCCCGGCGCGCACCACGGTCGCGGTGGCCGAATTGCCCAACCCGCAGCTTCTCATCGAGATCAAGGCCGTCGCCTACCGCGCCCGCAGCGGTGCCGCGGCGGCGGCAGGAGATTCCCATGCCCGTCGTTGATATCCACACGCATTTCCTGCCGCGCAGCTGGCCGGACCTGGCGCAGCGCTTCGGCTCGCCCGACTGGCCGTGGATGCGTCACAGCGGACACGGTCGCGCCATGCTCATGGTGGGGGAGCGCGAATTCCGGCCCGTCAGCGCCGCCTGCTGGGATCCGCAGGTGCGCCTGGAGGCGATGGACCGCGACGGGGTGGACGTGCAGATCATGTGCGCGACCCCGGTGCTGTTCTCGTACGAGCGGCCGGCGGCGCATGCCCTTGAGGTCGCACGCCTCTTCAACGATGCCGCACGCGATATCTGTGCGCGCGCGCCGCGGCGGCTGAAATCTCTGTGCCAGGTGCCGCTGCAGGACACTGACCTGGCGTGCCGCGAGCTCAGCCGCGCGATGGATGACGGCCACGTCGGCGTGCACATCGGCAACCACGTCGGCGCGCGCGATCTGCACGATGAAGGCCTCATCACCTTCCTGCAGCACTGTGCCGCCGAGGGCGCGGCGGTGTTCGTGCACCCCTGGGACATGATGGGCACCGAGCGCATGGGCAAGTACCAGCTGCCCTGGCTCGTGGCGATGCCGGCCGAGACGCAGCTGTCGATCCTGTGGCTGATTCTGTCGGGGGCGTTCGAGCGCCTGCCGCGCTCACTGAAGCTGTGCTTCGCGCACGGCGGGGGCAGCTTCCCGTATCTTCTCGGCCGCGTCGACAACGCCTGGCGCAACCGCGACATCGTGCGCGAGGACTGCCCGCGCCTGCCGTCCTCCTACGTCGACCGTTTCTACGTCGACGCCGCCGTGTTCAGCGGCGATGCGCTGACGCTGCTGGTGAAGACCATGGGCGAGGAGCGCGTCATGCTCGGGTCGGATTATCCCTTCCCCCTGGGCGAGCAGCAGGTCGGCAGCCTCATCCGCTCGCACGAATCCCTGCCGGCCGCGGCGCGCGAGCGGCTGCTGCACGCCAACGCGGCGCGCTTCTTCGACCTCGAGGCCGCCGTCCCCGCCGCGCGCACCGCACCGCTGAGCGCCTGAGGCGCCCGCCTGGCGGGCACACGGGCGTGCGAGAATGCCGCCCATGAGTCCGGCACGTCTCGAGCGGTGGATCGCCCGCAAGTTTCGCCTGCGGCACGTGGAGCTCATCGCCGAGCTGTACGACTCGCGCAGCATCCTCAAGGCCTCGCGGCGGCTGGCGCTCAGTCAGCCGACCGTCACCAAGGCGCTGAAGGATGTGGAAAACACCCTGCAGCTGTCGCTGTTCGAGCGCAGCAACCGCGGACTGAAGCCGACTCCGTACGGGGAGATCTTCGCGCGCCACGCCAAAGTGGTGCTCGCGCAGCTGCGCCACGCCGCCGAGGAGCTCGAGGGACTGCGCGCCGGCTACAGCGGCAAGGTGACGGTCGGCACGCTCCTCGCCGCCTCCGCCAGCATCCTCCCCGATGCCATCACGCTTCTGAAAAAAACCCGCCCCGGGGTTGCCATCAGCGTCGTGGTCGGCACCTACGACATCCTCATGCCCTCGCTCCTCGCCGGCGACCTCGACATGGTGCTCGGCCGGCTGCCGCTGGAGGGGCGCAGCAGTGCGCTCGTATACGAGGAGTTCTATGCAGAACCGGTGTGCCTGGTGACCCGTCGCGGTCATCCGCTGACGCGGCGGCGACGCCTGCGGCTCGCCGACCTGGCCGATGAGCCGTGGGTGATGCCGCTGCCGGAGACGGCGCTGCGGCGCCAGATCGAGCGGGCCCTGGTCGAGGCCGGCGCCGCCACACCGCGCAACGTTATCGAGTCGGTCTCGATTCTCACCAACCGCCTGCTCCTGCGGCGCTCGGATGCGATCGGGGTCATGCCCTATCACGTCGCGCTCGATGACGTCGAACAGGGGCTGCTGGCGATCCTGCCGGTGAAACTGAAGTCGATCGAGAGCCCGGTCGGAGCCATCCTGCGTGCTCCCGGGGAGCTGGCGCCTGCCGCCGCCGCCTTCCTCGCCTGCCTGCGCAGCGTGGCCCGCGATGTGCCACGCGCCCGACTGTAGCGTCTGATCAGTCCTGGGGCGCCGCGCGCGGCGGCGTGGGGCTGCGCCTGAGCAGCCGGCGCAGGACCCGTACGGCGATCACGCAGAACAGCGCCACCAGCGCCAGCGCGGCGAAGGGGGCGGCGAGGGCGAGCAGCGACACCCCCAGCGCCCCGCCGAGCTCGCCCGTGGCGAGCACGTGGTTGCCAAGTCCTGCGGTCAGCGTGGTGGATTTCAGCCGCAGGAGCGAGGTAATTCCCTGCGTCACTCCCGCCGCACCGCCGCCGGCGATCACCGCCGTTACCCATTTCACGTGCGGCGGCAGATCGGTCATCACCGCGGCCGCCACCACGGTTCCGGCGATCAGGGCGGTCGGGGTGGCTAGGGCATCAAGAAGGTTGTCCACCCCGGGCACGTAGTAGGCGATCACCTCCAGCAGTGCCGCGACGGCGAGCGTCAGCAGCGCCGGCGCGGTGGCCAGCCACGCGAAGCCCTCACTCAGGTGCAAGTGGCCGCTGTAGGCGGCGACGCTCATCACCAGCATGGGCAGAAAGACCCGAAATCCCACCGCGGCCGCGAGCCCCACGCCGAGCGCGACGGAGAGCGCGATGTCGGTGCCGGCCAGGTGCGGCAGGATGGGCATGGTGGCGGCAACGATAGTGGCGCCGGCTGCGGCTGTCGAGCCGCGAGCGGCGTATATACTGCGCCGCGCCATGATCATCGCCTGGGTGCGCAAGCCAAGTGCGGCACTGGAGCGCTGCGAGCTGTCCTTCCTGGCGCGCGCGAAGATCGATGTCGCGCGCGCCTGCGAACAGCACGCGCACTACGTCGCAACGCTCGCCGGGCTCGGCTGCACGATACGCTGGCTGCCGGCACTCGAGCAGCAGGCTGACGGGGTGTTCGTCGAGGACACGGCCGTGGTGGTCCCCGAGCGCGCCGTCATCACCCGGCCCGGCGCGCCCTCGCGGCGCGATGAGGTGGCCACGGTGGCCAGCGCGCTCGCAGAGGAGCTGCCGCTCACCCAGGTGAGCGAGCCGGCGACCCTCGAGGGGGGTGATGTGCTGCGCATCGGCCGGCGGCTGTACGTCGGGCGCTCCCTGCGCAGCAACCGGGAGGGCGTTGCGCAGCTTGCCGCGGCACTGGCTCCCGAGGGTTACAGCGTCGGCGCCGTGGCGCTGCGCGACTGCCTGCATCTGAAAAGCGCGGTGACCTGGATCGCGCCGCAAGCGGTGCTGCTCAATCCCGCCTGGGTGGACCGTGACGCCTTCGGCGACGTCGAGGTGATCGAGGTCGACGCCGCCGAGCCCTTCGCCGCCAACACCCTCACCGTCGCCGGGACTACGCTCGTGAGTGCGGACTATCCGCGCACGCGCGCGCGGCTCGAACGCCGCGGCATCGTCACGCGCAGCCTGGATGTGCACGAGCTGCACAAGGCGGAGGCCGCGCTCACCTGCCTGAGCCTGATACTCGAGCGCACCTAAACGCTCGCGCGCAGTGCGCCGAGAAAGCTCTCGACCTCCGGCTCGGTACCGATGGTGATGCGGCACCACTGGTCGTAGGGCGGGAAGGCGCGTCCGACCAGTATGCCGCGTGCCTTCATGCGCTGCGTGAAGGTGGCGAGCGGCATCCCGGTATCGAAGAACACAAAGTTGCCCTGCGGCTCGGCGTAGCGGCGGTTGAGGCGCGATAGCTCGTCGGTGATGCGCGTGCGGCTCGCCAGGATCCGCGTCCGGGTCCGCTCGAGGAACACGTGGTCATCGAGGCTGGCGCGCGCGGCGCGCACGGCGAGAATGTTCGGTGTGGTCATGCAGGCGGCGCGCAGCGGCGCGGCGATCTCCGGCGTGGTCACCGCGTAACCCATGCGCAGCCCGGCCATGCCGTGGATCTTGGAAAAGGTGCGCAGCACCACGACGCGATGCTGCGTATCGACGAGGCTGCGCACCGAGCGCACGCCCGCGCCGGTGGTGAAGTCCATGTAGGCCTCGTCCACGATGGTGACCACGTGGGCGGGCAGGCTCGCCACGAAGGCTTCGATCTCGGCCGCCGGCACGGCAGTCCCGGTGGGGTTGTTGGGATTGCACAGGTAGACCGCGCGCGTACGCGGCCCGACGGCTGCGCGCATCGCCGGCAGGTCATGCGCCAGGCGCGCATCCACCGGCACGAAATGCGTGGTGGCGCCGAATATCTGCGCGTAGTCAGGCAGCTCGAGGTAGGTGGGCGCGGCGGCGATGAACTCCCCGCCGTCGTGGCCGCACACCACCGCGAGCGCGCGCAGCAGCTCGCCCGAGCCGGTGCCGATCACGATGTGCTCGGGGTCGGCCGCCTCGTGCCGCGCGAGCGCACCGACCAGAGCGTGCATGTCCGCATCGGAAGGATAGCGACACCCGTCGCTGATCGAGCGCGCGACCGCTGCCCGGGCGGCCGGCGAGGGACCATAGGGGTTCTCGTTCCAGCACAGCACCAGGGGATTGTCGGTGCTCGGGCCGGCTGCGGCGCGTGCCAGGCGCCCGCTCAGCGCCGGCCCCGCCAGCAGCAGGGCCGAAGCGGTGAAAAGATCGCGGCGATTCATGGCCACCGGACTTAATCCTCGCGGTTGCGACGTTGTGCGAAGTATAGCCCTGACGCAGCGCTAAGCCGGCATGGATCGGCAATGACCCGGCAGCGGAGGCGTTCGCGACCGGCAGCGGCGGCCGCAAACCCGCAAATACCGGGAAAAAACGTCTGCGGTGCCTGCGCGCCTGCGTGGACAGGGGTGGAGAGCAAAAGCTAGAATTTCCGTATGAACTCGCCGGTCCGGATGCTCACACTGAAGCTCGCAGGTCCTGCGCTGCTGGTGTTGGAACAGCCCGGCGGTGCCAGCTACCCGATCCATCCGCTGTGGCTGCGCGAGCGCTGTCGCGACGCCGTGAGCATGGACCTGAAGACGCAGCAGCGCCTGAATGATCCCTCCGACTTCGCTCTGGACCTGAAGGTCATCGCGGTCTCGCAACCCGCGGCCGGTACGTTCCGCGTGCGCTTCAGCGACGGGCACGAGGCGAGCTTCAGCGCTCAGGAAATCCTCGAGGAAGCCGCACTTGCACCCAACAGCCACGACTGCCCCTCCCCGCAGCTGTGGGACGGCTCGCTCGCCCAGCTGCCGCGTGCGCGCTGGCGGGCGGAGGCCAGCGAGACCGAGCGCCTCGGCTGGCTCGAGGCGTTTCTGGCGCTGGGGTTCGTGATCTTCGAGGGCGTACCGACGGAGCCGGGCACCGTCCTCAAGGTCGGTTCGATGTTCGGCTTCACGCGCGAGACCAATTTCGGCGCGCTCTTCGACGTGCGCTCGACCCCCAACGCCACCGACCTGGCCTACACGGCCATGTCGCTGGATCCGCACACGGACAACCCTTACCGCGCGCCCGTGCCCGGCATCCAGCTGCTGCATTGCCTCGCCAACGAGACCAGCGGCGGCCTGTCGACGCTCGTGGACGGCTTCGCCGTCGCGCAGGCGCTGCGTGCCCAGAACCCGGGCGCCTTTGCGGTACTGACCTCGACCCCCGTGCGCTTCAAGTACATCGACGCCGAGACCGAGCTTACCGCCAGTGCCCCGCCGATCGAGCTCGACGTGACCGGCGCACTGAAGGCCATCCATTTCAGCCCGCGGCTCGACTATGTGCCGCTGTTCGCACCCGAGCGCCTGGAGACCTACTACCGCGCGCGGCGCGAGTTCGATCACCGCCTGCGTGCGCCGGACTTCGAGATCCGCTTCCTGCTCAAGGCCGGTGATCTGGTGATGTTCGACAACTGCCGCCTGCTGCACGGACGCACCGCGTTCGATCCGGCCGAGGGCCTGCGCCATCTGCAGGGCGCCTACATCGACATCGATGGCCCGCGCAGCCTGTATCGCGTGCTGCGCCGCCGGCGGCTGCACAGCTCCACCGTGCGGCGCAGCGCATGAGCCGCATCGTCAGCTTCCGGCAGATGAAGGACGGCACCCGCGAGGACTACGAGCTGCTGGATGCCTCCGAGAAGCAGTACGCGCTGGGACTCGCCGACCGGGTGCTCGAGCAGCTGCAGCGTCTGGATCACTCCCTCGAGGGTTATCCGCTGAGCCGCCTGGGTCACTCCCTGCAGGCCGCGACCCGTGCGCTGCGCGACCACGCGGACGAGGAGATGGTAGTGGCGGCGCTGCTGCACGACATCGGTGACGAGCTGGCACCGTACAACCACGCCGAGCTGGCGGCGGCGATTCTCAGGCCCTACGTGCGACCGGAGGTCACCTGGATCGTGGCCCAGCACGGGCTGTTCCAGAACTACTACTACGTGCATCATTTTGGTGGCGACCGCTACGCGCGCGAGCGGCTGCGGGACCATCCCTGGTACGAGGCGTGCGTGAACTTCTGCGCCGCGTGGGACCAGTGCTCATTTGACCCTGATTACACCAACGAGCCGCTCGCAACCTTCGAGCCTCTGGTGCGGCGCATCTTCGCGCGCGTCCCGCACGATCCGCGTTACGTGTCGGCCGGGGGCTGAGGCGCCTCACTGCGTACCAGCCACGCGTGCGCGTCGGCGACGCTGGCAAAGAAGGCGACGGGCATGCCACGGTTGAGCGCAACCGTTTCGGCGAACTCGAGCAGCGCACCTTCCGGGTAGACATCGACGAAGGCAACCGCCTGCAGGAGGCCGCGCGCCCGCTCGCTTGCCTCGGAGACGACTTTGAAGACCGCGAAGGTGCTCAGACGCGGGCCCTCCAGGCGCTCCTCGATCAGCACCCGGTAGCAACGGCGCGCGATGCACTCGCGGCGCAGCTCATCGAGGTAGCGGGCCACCGTGTCGGGGTCGTTGGTGCCGGTCACGATGGCATGCAGGTAATTCGCCTGCGGCGTCACGCTCAGCTGGTAGGGCACCGCACCTCCCCAAAGACCCCTGCTCGCATGGTAGCGCGCTGTGGCAGCCATGGCTTGGGATACGGCGCTAAGATAGCCGCGGGAGGGGCGCGCACGTGAACGATCAGCTCACCAATATCAACAACATAAAAGACACCCTGCTCGACATGGCCATCCGCTACGGGCCGCGCATGCTCGTCGCGATCCTGATCCTCGTTGCCGGGGCGCTGGTGTCCCGCGCGCTCAGCCGCTGGGTACTGGGCGTGACGCAGCGCCTGGAGCTGGAGGCGCCGGTGCGGATGCTGCTGGCCCGCACCGCCTGGGGATTGTGCTTCCTGCTCTTTGTGATCATGGCGCTGCAGAACCTCGGCGTTGAGCTGCTGCCGCTCATCGCGGGCCTTGGCGTGGCCGGGGCGGGCATTGCGCTGGCGACTCAGGGGGTGCTCAGCAATGTCGTCGCCGGCTTATCCATCATCTTCACCAAGCCGTTTCGCGTCGGCGAGTACATCGCCATCGTCGGGGTGGAGGGCACGGTGGCTACGATCTCGCTGTTCAGTACCACGCTCGTGCACGTCGACCGCTCGCGCGTGGTGATTCCCAACCGCAAGATCGTCGGCGAAATCCTCCACAACTACGGACGTATCCGGCAGGTCGAAGTCGGCGTCGGGGTGGCCTACGACAGCGATCTGGAGCGCGCGCTCGAACTCATCCGCGCGGTTGTGGCCGCCAATCCGCGCGTGCTCAAAGACCCGCCGGCGGTGGTGGCGCCGGTGCAGCTCGCGGACTCCTCGGTGAATATCGCCATCCGTCCCTGGGTGCTCGTGGAGGACCTCGGTAACGCCACCGGGGAATTGAATGGCGCGGTGCTTGCGGCCCTGCGCAGCGCGAACATTTCCATTCCGTTCCCGCAGCGCGAGGTGCGGCTGATCGGTGCAGGCCCGGGCCAGGCCCGGGCCTAAACCGACGCCCTTTACCAGCTGCGCGGCGCGCCGTAGTACTCGTAGGTGCGCTCGCGGAAGCGTCCGTCCTCGCGCGTCAGCTCATCGATCGAGCCGGCCGGGGCGGCCTGCAGCTGATCCTTGGTGTAGTTGACGCAGTACGCCCCCTGGGTCTCGTCGTAGTCGAGCGTCTCCCACGGGATCGGGTGGTACTTCTCGTTCATGCCGAGAAAGCCACCGAAGCCGACGACGGCGAACATGATGTCGTTCGACTCCTTGTCGAGCACGACATCCTCGACCACGCCGATCTTGGTCCCCGAGGGGTCGCGCACGTCCGTACCGATAACCTTCTTGGCCCGGATGGCCGAGGTGTGTCCACTCGCGGTCGTCATTGAGATCTCCTTTGCGCTTATGGCGCACCACGGGAGGATTTCCCGCAGCCGCATCCTGCGCCGCGCGCCGCCGCGCAGGTGTCAGCGTGGATCGCGCGAGCGCGTAGGACCGTCTGCGGGCAACCAAGCCTGCGCCGCCGCGGCTGCGGTGTAGGATAGAGTCGCGGCGCGCGGCGCTGCCGGTGAGCGGATCGTAAAGAGAGTGACGAGTGAGAATTGCACGCGCGGGCGAGCCGGGCCACGAACGTCCGGTGCTGGTGGATGCCCAGGACGGCCTGCGCGACGCCAGCGCGCTGGTACCGGACTGGACGCCGGCGCAGCTGCAGCCGCAGACGCTGCGGCGTGTGGCGAGGATCGATCCGGCCAGCCTGCCGGAGCTGCCGCCCGGCACGCGCCGCGGCGTGCCGCTTGCCGGGATCGGCAAGTTCCTCGCCATCGGCCTCAACTACCGTGATCACGCCCGCGAGTCCGCGCTCGCCGTGCCCGAAGAGCCGGTCATCTTCAGCAAGGCCATCAGCTGTCTGACCGGCCCCGATGACCCAGTCATGCTGCCACGCGGCTCGCACAAGAGCGACTGGGAGGTGGAGCTCGGTGTCGTCATCGGCCGCACGGCGCGCTATGTCGAGCGAGCCGAAGCCCTCGATTTCGTAGCCGGCTACTGCCTGGTGGATGATGTCTCCGAGCGCGCCTTCCAGCTCGAGCGCGGTGGCACCTGGGACAAGGGCAAGGGCTGCGACACCTTCGGCCCGGTCGGCCCCTGGCTGGTCACCCCCGATGAGGCGGGCGACCCGCAGGCCCTCGACCTGTGGCTCGAGGTTAACGGGATCCGGCGCCAGAACGGTAACACTGCCGCGATGATCTTCGGCGTCGCCGAGCTGGTGAGCTACGTCAGTGGCTTCATGACGCTCGAGCCGGGCGATCTCATCGCCACAGGCACACCCGCCGGGGTGGGGAGCGGCTGCAGGCCGCCGCTGTACCTGCGCCCCGGTGACCGCATGCGGCTCGGCAGTGCCCGCCTCGGCGTGCAGACACATGAGGTGATTGAATGGCGGCGAGCATGAGACACGCACACTACATCGACGGCACCTGGCATGAGAGCGCAGCGCTCAGCGCCAACATCAACCCGTCCGATACCGGCGACGTGATCGGCGAGTACTGTGAGGGAAGCGCAGCCGAGGTGGCCGCGGCCGTCGAGGCGGCGGCGCGCGCCCAGCCGGGCTGGGGCCGCAGTACGCCGCTTGCGCGCGCGGAGGCGCTGGAGGCGATCGCCGCCGTCATCCTGGCGCGGCGCACCGAGCTCGCCGACCTCTTGGCGCGCGAGGAGGGCAAGACCCTGGCGGAGGCCACCGGCGAGGTCGGGCGCGCGGCGCAGATCTTCCGCTATTTCGCCGCCGAGGCGCTGCGGCCGGCCGGGGAGTACCAGCACTCCATCCGCCCGGAGGTCGAGGTCGAGGTGATGCGCGAGCCGGTCGGCGTTGTCGGCCTGATCACGCCGTGGAATTTCCCGCTGGTCATTCCCGCCTGGAAGATCGCCCCGGCGCTCGCCTTCGGCAACAGCGTGGTGTTCAAGCCCGCGGAGCTGGTGCCGGGCTGCGCCTGGGCACTGACGCAGATCATCTCGCGGGTCGGCCTGCCGGCGGGCGTATTCAACCTCGTGATGGGACGCGGCGCCGAGGTCGGCGCCGCACTGGTGGCGCAGCCCGCAGTGGCGGCGGTCAGCTTTACCGGATCGGTTGCTACCGGCCGCGCCATCCTGGCAGCGTGCGCGCAGCGCGGGGCGAAGGTGCAGCTGGAGATGGGTGGCAAGAACGCGCTCGTGGTGCTTGCGGATGCGGACCTCGAGGTCGCGGTACGCGCCGCCCTCGAGGGCGCCTACTTTGCCACGGGGCAGCGCTGCACGGCTTCCTCGCGGCTGCTGGTCGAGACGGCTGTTCACGACCGCTTCGTCGGCGCGCTCAAGCACGCCATGCGTGCCCAGGTGGTCGGGGATGCGCGCGCTGCCGGTACGACGATCGGACCTGTGGTGGATGAGCGCCAGCTCGAGCAGGACCTGCGCTATCTCGAGCTCGGACAGCGCGAGGGCGGCCGTCTGGTCGAAGGCGGCGCGACCATCACCCGCGACCGTCCCGGGTACTATCTGACTCCGGCGCTTCTGACCGAGACCACGAACGCGCAGCGCATCAACCAGGAGGAGGTTTTTGGTCCCGTGGCGAGCGTCGTGCGCGTGTCCGGGTACGAGGAAGCCCTGGAGAGCACCAATGCCTCGCCGTTCGGACTGTGTGCGGGGATCTGCACGGGCTCGCTCAAGTACGCGCGTCATTTTCAGCAGCACGCCGACGTCGGCATGGTCATGGTGAACCTGCCCACGGCCGGCATCGACTACAACGCGCCCTTCGGCGGGCGCAAGGCCTCCGGGTATGGCGCGAAAGAGCTCGCCGGCGCGCGCGAGTTCTATACCCAGAGCAAGACCGCCTACATCCGCGCACCGTGAGGGAAGGAGTCCCCATGGCGGACAACCCGGTACTGATTGTTGGCGCAGGTCCTACCGGTCTCGTGCTGGCACTGTGGCTGAGCCACTTCGGAATCAAGGTGCGCCTGATTGACTGCACCGCGCATCCCGGCACCACCTCGCGCGCCCTCGCCGTGCAAGCGCGCACGCTGGAGTTCTACCAGATGCTGGGGTTCGCGCAGGCGCTCATCGAGCGTGGCCACCGCGTGCCGGCCGTGAATCTGTGGGTGGCCGGCGAGCGCCGCGCGCGGCTGCCCTTCATGAGCGTCGGCGAGGGGCTCACGCCGTTTTCTTTCCTGGAGATATTTCCCCAGGACGAGCACGAGCGGCTGCTCATCGAGCAGCTTGGCGCGCGCGGGGTACAGGTGGAGCGGCGCACGCAACTGACCGGCTTCACCGAGGCAGATGGGGGCGTGCGGGCGCAACTGCTCGGTCCGGACGGTGGCGAGTCCGTCGCCGAGGCGGCCTACATCGCCGGTTGCGACGGCGCGCGCTCGAAAGTGCGCGAGATCCTCGGTACCGGCTTCCCGGGCGGGACCTACCGCCAGGTCTTCTATGTCGCCGACATCGAGGGCGGTGGTCCCGCCGTCAACGGCGAGCTGAACATCGATCTCGATGAGGCGGATTTCCTCGCCATCTTCCCCCTCAAGGGTGAAGGACGTGCGCGCCTGGTGGGAACCGTACGCGATGAACGGGCCGAGCAGGCCGACACGCTTAAGTTCGCTGACGTCAGCGGGCGCGCAATCCGGAACCTCAAGCTCGAGGTCGCGAAGGTCAACTGGTTCTCGACCTATCACGTGCACCACCGCGTGACCGAGCACTTCAGCAAGGGCCGGGCATTTCTTTTGGGCGACGCCGCGCACATCCACAGTCCGGTCGGTGGCCAGGGGATGAACACCGGCATCGGCGACGCGGTCAATCTCGCCTGGAAGCTCGCGGCCGTCCTCAAAGATGCCGCACCCGCGGCGCTGCTGGAGAGCTATGAGGCGGAGCGCCAGCCGTTCGCGCGCCGCCTGGTGGCGACGACGGACCGGGCCTTTTCCTTCGTGACCGCCGAGGGGCCCATCGCGGAGGTGGTACGCACCCGGCTTGCGCCCCTGGTGCTGTCGCGGGCGGTCGCCTTCGAGTCGGTGCGCGAGTTCATGTTCCGCACCGTCTCGCAGATCATGGTCAATTATCGCGGTACGACGCTGAGCGCGGGAGCGGCAGGGGCCGTGCACGGCGGCGACCGTCTGCCCTGGGCCGCCGTGGACGGCGTCGACAACTTCGACTCGCTCAGGGCACTCACCTGGCAGGTACACGTGTACGGCCGGATCGATGAGGGCCTGCAGCGGTGGTGCCAGCTGCAGGGGCTGCGCCTGCAGGTCTACGGCTTTGCCGACGTCCACCACGCGGCAGGGCTGGTACGCGATGGACTCTATCTGCTGCGCCCCGATGGCTACGTGGCCCTGGCGTCTGAGCGGCAGGATCCGCAGGAACTTGCGCGTTACCTGCAGCTGCACGGACTGAAGATGGGCGGCACTTGAGCCGCTGTGGCGAGCGCGTGATACGCGTCTGTTGAGCGCGATCTAAAGAATCAAGAACACCCCTGCCTGAGCCGGCGCGGCCGCGGCGCGGCAGCTGCTATTCTTGGGCGCCGTCTTTGCCATACACAGGTCTCAACGATGCCGCGCCCTCTCCATGCCCTGGCCGCGCTCTGCGCGTGTTTGTCTGTCGCGCACGGTGCGCAGGCTGATGCCCGCAAGGTGCTGACGCACGAGACCCTGTGGATGATGAAGCGCGTGAGCGCGCCGGTGGTCAGTCCCGATGGCCACTGGGTGGTCTACACCGTGCTCGAGCCCTCCTACGAGCAGGACAAGGAGGTGAGCGATCTGTGGCTCATCGATGCCGAAGGTCGCGCTGCGCCGCGCCGGCTGACTTCCACCAAGGCCCCCGAGAAGGGGGTGGTGTGGTCACCCGACAGCCGCTCGATCGCCTTCGCCACCAAGCGCGAGGGTGATGAAGTCGAGCAGATCTACGTCCTCGACATCGCCGGCGGGGGCGAGGCGCACCGCGTGAGCAACGTGTCCACGGGGGCCGCCAACCCCCAGTGGCGCCCTGACGGCAGGGCACTCCTGTTCGAGTCGCTGGTGTGGCCGGGGGCGGCCGACGACGAGGCGAACCGGAAGATCATCGCCGAGCGCAAGGCGCGCAAGTACAACGTGCGCATCTACGATCAGTTCCCGGTGCGCTACTGGAATCAATGGCTCGACGAGCGCCACCCGACGGTCCTCGTGCAGGCGCTGGCGGAGGGCGCGCCCGCCAAGGACCTGCTGGCCGGCAGTGCACTGGTGAAGGCCCCCGGGTTTGCCGGACCCTATGACGAGACCAGGGCGACGCTGGCGCCCCTGTGGAGCCCGGACGGCCGGGAAGTCATCTTCACCGCCACGACCGAGCGCGACCGCTCGGCCCGCGCCCACGTCGGCTACCACGTCTACCGCGTCGGCGCCGAAGGCGGCGAGCCGCGCCCGGTGACGCCGGCGAGCGGGGAGTACCAGGGCACGCATTTTGCCCCCGACGGCCGTGCACTTTTTTTCAAGTACGCCCCCCAGGACGATGAGGTGTATCACCTGGCGCGTCTTGAGCGGCTGGCGTGGCCGGCAGGCGGGGAGCCGACGGTACTCGCACCGGAGCTGGACCGCGAGGTGGCCGCCTACGCCGTCAGTCCCGACAGCCGCACGCTCTACCTGCTGGTGCCGGAAGCGGCCAACGAGAATCTCTACCGCCTGAGTGCGACCGGTGGCAGACCCGAGCGGCTAATTGCCCCGGGGGTCGGGGGCTACACGAGTCTGGTCAGCGCCGAGCATGCAGCGCGACCTCACTCTGATCGGTACCTACGGGAGCGCCGTCAACCCCGCCGAGGTCGTGCGTCTCGACCCCGCGGCACACCGGCACACCAGTCTGACGCAGATCAACACCGCGGCGGCGGCGGCCATCGACTGGAGTCCGCCGGAGCATTTCTGGTTCGACTCGCCCAAGGGCCGCCACATCCACAGCATGATCGTGAAGCCGCCGGCCTTCGACCCGCAGCAGCACTATCCGCTGCTGGTGCTCATCCACGGCGGCGCCGCCAGTAACAACCCCGACCAGATCGGGCTGCGCTGGAACTATCATCTGCTCGCAGCTCCCGGCTACGTGATCCTGCTCACCGATTACACCGGCTCGACCGGCTTCGGAGAGAAGTTCGCCCAGGCCATCAAGCTCGACCCGCTGAAGACTCCGGGCGAGGAGATCAACCAGGCGGTCGATGAGGCACTCAAGCGCTTTCCCTTCATCGATGCGCAGCGCATGTGCGCGGCCGGTGCCAGCTACGGCGGCCATCTCGCCAACTGGCTGGAGGCCACCACCACGCGCTACCGCTGCCTCGTGAGCCACGCCGGGGAGGTGGATCTGACCACCCAGTGGGGCGAGAGCGACTTCAATTACGGACGCGAGCTCGCCAACGGTGGCCCGCCCTGGGGCGGCAGTGCGGTATGGCGCGAGCAGAGCCCGATCAGCTACGGGGCCAGCTGGAAGACGCCGATTCTGCTGAGCATCGGCGAGCGCGACTTCCGCGTGCCGATCGGCAATACGCTCGAGAACTGGAGCACGCTGCAGCGCATGCAGGTGCCCAGCCGCCTCTTGGTGTGGCCGGATGCCTGGCACTGGATCCTCAAGCCCGAAGACAGCCGCTACTTCTATGAGGAGGTGCAGCGCTGGCTGGCGACTTACCTGAAGGAGCCCGCGGCGAACCCCCAGGGCACCCCTGAGTCCAACTAAACCGGGCACGGGCCCGGCGGCCACCTACTGTCGCGGTGCGCTGACCGCGGTCCACGGAGTGGCAGGGCCGGTGGAGAGGATAGGCCGTAAGGTGCTGGCGGCGGGGCTGGTGCCGGTTCTGATGCTGACCGGGGTGGCCCACGGCCATCATCTGGACGGGGCCAATACCCAGCTCAGCTTCGAGATCGAGCGCTTCGGCGTGCACTGGTTCAGCGTCGATTTCCGCGAGTTGAGCGGGGACTTCGCCGTCGGCGGCGACGCCCACGGTGGGGCGCTGTCGGTGGCGGTGCGCACGAACTCGGTCGACACGCGCAGCGCCTACTGGAACGAGCGGCTGCGCTCGGCGCAGTACCTCGACTCCGAGCGGTTCCCGCAGATGACCTTCCGCTCGAGCGGGATCGACCTTCAGGGCAGCAGCGCCCGCATCCAGGGCGAGCTCACGCTGCACGGGATCACGCGCCCGCTCGAGCTGGCGCTTACCGAGATCGACTGCCCGCCCGCCCAGGCAGGCGCCTCAGCGCACTGCCGCTTTGTCGGCCGCGGGACGCTGCGCCGCTCGGATTTCGGCATCGCACACGGCTTCTGGTCCGGGGGCGACCTCGTGGAGGTCATCGTCCGCGGCCACTGAGACGCAGATCGCGTAGCGGGTCGCCGTTCAGGGGGCGCGCAAGTCACTGTTACCCAAGGAAGAAGGGGCTTAAGCCCGACGGCGCCGCGCCAACATGAAAACCCCCTAATCTTGGCTTAAGAGGCGCCTAATGATGCCAAGGTGGAATGGCACCCTGGAGAATCGCCCATGCGCACTCTGAGCCATCCCGAGACCCCGGCGCACCGCGCCGTCTACCCCTGCGTCCGGGTGTAGCCGCCAGATCATGGGCATCGTCCGCTACGTCCTGCGCCGTCCCTATACCGTCGTCGCCGCACTGATCCTCGTCGGCCTGCTCGGCATCGGCGAGGCACTGCGCATGCCGATCGACATCTTCCCGCGCATGGACATCCCGGTGGTGAGCGTGGTGTGGACCTACGCCGGCATGAGCGCGCAGGACATGCAGAACCGCATCCTCACCCTGCATGAGCGGCAGCTGGCCTCGCTCGTGGACGACATCTCGCGCATCGAGGCGACCAGCTACGAGGGGGTGGGAGTCGAGAAGATCTATCTGCACGAGGGCGCGGACGTGACCCGCGCGGTGGCGCAGCTCGGCAGCAGCGCCCTCGTGGTCCTGAAGTACATGCCGCCCAACATCACCCCGCCCCTGGTGATCCGTTACGGCGCGACCGACGTGCCGATCATCCAGCTCAGCCTGTCCTCCAATTCCCTGCCCGACACCAAGCTCAACGACCTGGGGCAGAACATCATCCGTCCGGCGCTCGCCATCGTGCACGGCGCCGAGGTTCCGTACCCCTACGGCGGCAAGCCGCGCGTGATCATGGCGGATCTTGAGGCCGAGGCATTGCAGGCGCGGGGACTCTCGCCGGCGGATGTCAGCGATGCACTGCAGCGCCAGAACGTCATCCTGCCCTCCGGAGATGTGAAGATCGGCAGCCGCGACTACCTGCTCACCATGAACAACAGCCCGGACGTGATCGAGGCCATCAACGCCTTTCCGATCCGCTCGGTCAACGGACGCATGGTGTTCATGCGCGACGTGGCGCACGTCCATGACGGCTTCCAGGTTCAGACCAACTCCGTGGCGGTCGACGGCGTCCCGGGCGCCCTCATGAGCATCCGCTCCACCGGCGGAGTCTCCACCCTCGCCGTGATCAGCGGCATCCGCGCCGCGCTGCCGGAGATCCGGCACATGCTGCCGGCCGGGGTGAACATAAAGCCCATCTTCGATCAGTCGGTGTTCGTCAATGCGGCCCTCGACAGCGTGCTCATGGGCGGCCTCATGGCCGCAGGGCTCACCGCGCTCATGATCCTGATGTTCCTCGGCAACTGGCGCCTGACCCTCATCATCCTCGCCTCGATCCCGCTGTCGGTGATCAGCGCGGTGCTGCTGATGGGCGCCGGCGGTGAGACGCTCAATACCATGACCCTGGGTGGCTTTGCGCTTGCGGTCGGCATCCTGGTCGACAACGGTACCGTGGTGATCGAGAACATCGAGCGCCACGTCGGGCTCGGGGAGCCGCTCGAGCGGGCCATCGTGGACGGCGCGGGCGAGGTCGGCACGCCGACCTTTCTTGCGACGTTGTGCATCTGCATCGTGTTCGTCCCGGTGTTCCTGCTCCAGGGTACGGCCAAATACCTGTTCTCGCCCCTGTCGGTGTCCGTGATCGTCTCGCTCCTGGCAAGTCTGGTGCTGTCCTTCACGCTGGTACCGGTGCTGTTCAAGTACCTGATGCGCAGCGTGGTCCACGCGCACGGCGGTCCCGCCGCGCGCGCCCCCGATGCCAAGGCGAACGTGTTCATGCGCGTGCACCGCGGCTTTGAGCGGGGCTTTGGGCGCTTCCGCGAGACCTATCGCAACGCGCTCTCCTGGGCGGTTGCGCACGCGCGTCCGACGGTGCTGGCATTTCTTCTGCTGATGGCCCTGTCGCTGACGCTCTTTCCGCAGCTCGGGCGCGACTTCTTCCCCGAGGTCGACGCCGGACAGATGCGCCTGCACGTACGTGCCCCGCCCGGCACGCGCATCGAGACGACCCAGGCGTATTTCGCGCAGGTCGAGGCCGCCATCCGCAAGCTGGTGGGGAACGGCCAGATCGCGGTGGTCCTCGACAACATCGGACTGCCCTACAGCGGCATCAATATCGCGCTCAGCGACTCGGCTACGGTCGGCCCCATGGACGGGGAGATCCTCATCTCGCTCAAGCCGGGCCACACACCGACCGCGGAGCTCATGGCGATGCTGCGCCGCAGGCTGCCGCAGCAGTTCCCGGACCTGCAGTTCTTTTTCCAGCCCGCCGACATCGTCGATCAGGTCCTGAATTTCGGGCAGCCGGCGCCGATCGACGTACGCGTCGCCGGCCCCGACAGCCAGCAGACCTATGCCCTGGCGCAGCGACTGACGCGGCAGCTTGCCGCTGTCCCCGGCGTGGTCGATGCGCACGTGTTCCAGGTTCCGGACGCGCCTGCTCTGGCGGTGGACGTGGACCGTGACCTCGCCACGCAGGTCGGCATGACGCAGCGCGAGGCTGCGAACAATGTGCTGGTGGCGACTAACTCCAGCGCCCAGGTCGCGCCGAACTTCTGGGTCGATCCGCGCAACGGCGTGAGCTATCCGCTGGTGGTGCAGCAGCCGACCTACACCATCGCCTCCGCGCAGGATCTGAAGACCATGCCGGTCTCGGGCGGTGATGCGCCGGGACAGCTGCTGATGAACTTGTCCGACTTCGGGCGCCGCACGGTGCCGATGGTGACCTCGCAGCTGAACATCCGCCCGGTCTTCGACGTCCACGCCAACGTGCAGGGACGTGACCTGTACGGCGCCTCGCAGGACATCGAACGCGTGCTGGAGAAGAACCGGCCCCCGGCCGCGAAGGCGATCAACGTCACCCTGAGCGGGCAGGTCGAGACCATGCGCGAGAGCTATGCGGGCCTGTTCTCCGGCATCGGGCTGGCGATCGTGCTCGTATACCTGTTTCTGGTGATCAACTTCCAGAGCTGGATCGACCCGCTGATTGTGCTCATGGCCGTGCCGTTCGCGCTCGGCGGGGTGATGTGGATGCTGTTTCTGACCCAGACCCACCTGTCGGTACCGGCGCTGATGGGTACGCTCATGTGCATCGGCTTGACCACCGCCAACAGCATCCTCGTGGTCACCTTCGCCAACCAGCGCATGGAAGCCGGAGATTCGCCCCTGGTAGCGGCGGCTACCGCCGGTTATACCCGCCTGCGCCCGGTGCTGATGACCGCCGGCGCGATGATTCTCGGCATGATTCCGATGGCGCTCGGGGTGGGCGAGGGCGGCGAGCAGAACGCACCTCTCGCCCGCGCAGTGATCGGCGGGCTTCTGTTCGCGACTTTCGCGACCCTGCTCTTCGTGCCCACCATGTACCGGCTGCTGCGCCGCGCGCCCGCCACTGACGCCGCCGCGGCGAGCGCGCTGCCGGCACAGGACCGAACTTCGCAACGAGGCCCACGCGATGGATGACAAGATTCGTCACACCGACTACGGCGATGACGTCACCCGCACCGAAGCTCACGCGGTGGCCACCGACTATGACGCGAAGACGGGGGAGCGTCTGAAGCGCGTCGCACGCATCTTCATCATCGTGCTGGTCGTCGCCTTCATCGCAGTACGCATCGAGCGCTTCTTTCACGACCGCGCCCTGCGCCGTGACGCCGATGCGGTCGCAGGAGCCGCCCCCCTGGTGGACGTGGTCGTGGCGCGGGCGGTAAGGGGCGCGCAGCGCTTTGCGCTGCCCGGGGAGACCGCCGCCTGGTTCACCAGCACCATCTACGCGCGCGTGAACGGCTATGTCGCGCACTGGTACGTGGACATCGGCGACCGGGTGAAGAAGGGCCAGGTGATGGCGCTGCTGGATACCCCGGAGCTGGATGCGCAGCTCAATGCGGCCCGGGCCCAGCTCGAGCGCGCGAACGCCGATGTCGCGATGCGCAAGGCCGAGGCGGAATTCGCCAAGACCCAGTACGAGCGCTGGCGCGACTCGCCCAAGGGCGTCGTGTCCGAGCAGGAGCGCGAGCAGAAGCACACCGAGTACGACAGTGCCGCGGCCCAGTACCGCGCCGCCATCGCCCAGGTGGCCTTGAACCGCGCGCAGGTCGAGCAGTACAGCGCGCTCGCGCAATTCAAGCACGTGAGCGCGCCCTTTGACGGGGTAGTCACGGCGCGCGATATCGACATCGGCAACCTCGTCACCGCCGGCAGCACCAGTGCCACGACGCCGCTTTACGTGGTCACGCAGAACGACCCGATGCGGGTGTTCGTGGACGTCCCGCAAAGCGCCGCCGCGGATCTGATGCAGGGCGCGGTTGCGGTGGCCGTGCATACCAGCGACGGCGACAGCCGCAGCTACAGCGGCAAGGTCGCGCGCACCGCGCAGGCCATCAACCCGCGCGCCCGCACGCTGCGCGTCGAGGTGGACCTCGACAACAAGGCCGGCACGCTGGTGCCGGGCCTGTACGTCAAGGTGGCCTTCGACCTGCCGCCCAAGGGCCTGGTGCAGGTGCCGGCGGCGGCGCTCCTGTTCCGTGCCTCAGGCCCGCAGGTGGCGCGCGTCGGCCAGGACAACCGCGTGAGCTTTCAGAACGTCACCATCGCGCGCGACGACGGCAACCTGATCGAGCTCGGTTCAGGCGTCAGTGCCGGTGAGACGCTCGCTTTGAACCTGAGCGAGCAGGTCGGTGCCGGCGATCTGGTGCGGGTCAACGACGCGCCGGCGCCGGCGCCTGCATCTCCCGCGCCGCTGGCGCAGGGTGGGCATTGAAGGGCGGGGTCATGGGCAAGTCACTGCGGTTCCTGTCGCTCCTGACCATCGGGCTCGCCGGCGGCTGTGCGGTCGGACCCAACTACCACACCCCGGCGATGCACCCGCCGGAGCACTTTGCGGCCGCGCCCGCGCCACAGCCGAGCGGCACCGCGGCGCCGGTGGAACTGGCCACCTGGTGGCAGGCCCTCAACGACCCGGAGCTCGACTCGCTGGTGACGCGGGCGGTCACGGCCAACCCCGACATCGAGATCGCGCTCGACCGGCTGCAGGCGGCACGGACCGTGGCGGTTGGCACTTTCAGCACCGTGCTGCCGGCGGCCGGGGCCAGCGCCGGCGGCGGACGCGGCACCGGGAGCGACCTGGGGCGCGGCCGCGCCTCGCAGCAGCTGGTCTCGGCCGAGAGCGGCAACGGCCTCTCCCAGGTGAACCTGCTCGCCGGCTTCGATGCGGCGTGGCAGCTGGACCTCTTTGGCAAGTACCGCCGCGAGATCGAAGCCGCGCGCGCGGATGCGCAGGCGACCGCCTGGGCGCGCAACGTCGTGCTGGTGGCGGTGATCTCCGATGTGGCGCGCGTTTACGTCGACCTGCGCGGCCTGCAGCTGCGCTCGGCGGCGCTGCACTCGGCCATCGACCTGCTGCAGCAGTCACTGCACATCGTCACACGAGCGCTACGAGCGCGGCATCACCAACGAGCTCGACGTGACGCTTGCCACGCGCGAGCTTGAGTCGCTGAAGGCGCAAGTTGCACCGCTCGATGCGCAGGTCGCCGCCGCCGAGTACGCGCTCGCGACGCTGCTCGGCCGGTATCCGGAGGAGCTGGTGGCCGAGCTCAGCCCGCGTAGCGCCCTGCCGATCGCGCCGCCGGCGGTGACGCCGGGACTGCCGCTGGATCTGCTGCGGCGGCGCCCGGATATCCAGATGGCCGAGCGCGACCTCGCCGCCGCGACCGCGCGCATCGGTGTCGCCGCCGGGAGTCTCTTCCCGCAGGTTGCGCTGAGCGCCTCGGTCGGATTTGAGCACCAGGGGTGGGGGGCGACTCCGGCGAGTCTGAGTCAGCACATCTGGTCGGTGGGACCCGGGGCGGCGTGGCCGCTGCTGGACTTCGGGGCCCTCGATGCGCAGCTGCAGGTCGCCAATTACCAGACGCGGGCCGAGCTCGCCAATTACCGCAAGGTCATCCAGACGGCCGTGCAGGAGGTCGACACGGTGCTCGCCGCCTACACCGCCGAGCAGCAGAGCCTCGCCAGTCTCGGCGCGGCGCTCGTCGCCAGCCAGCGCGCCGTGACTTTGGCCAACGAGCGCTACAACCGCGGCCTTACCGATTTTCTCAACGTCGTGGATGCCGAGCGCCAGGAGTACCTGCTCGAGGACCAGTATGCCCAGACCCAGGAAGCAGCCTGCGAGGAATTTGTGGCCCTGTACCGCGGCCTGGGCGGGGGCTGGCAGAACTACCAGGACGTGCCGGGCATCACCAAGCCCCTGCCGGCCGTGATCGCCGCGTTTCGCGAAGTGCTGACGCGCAACTCCTCGCTCGACTCCCCGGATCGTACCGCGCACTGAGCCGCAGACCCCGGGCCCCGCTCCCCCGCAGGTGGACCGGCTTGCCCGCACTTGGAATACTGCGAGCGGTCATCCGCGCCAGGAGCGAGGGCTAAGTGCTGGCCATCATGAGTGCCATGCCGGAGGAGATCGCCGCGGTCGTCGCGGCGCTCACGGACGTTCGCACCCGTGGGTTCGGACAGCGCCACTATCACCTCGGGACCTTTCACGGCCACGAGCTGGTCGTGGTGTTCTCGCACTGGGGCAAGGTCGCAGCGGCCGCCACGGCGACGCAGCTGATCACCAGCTATGGCGTCGAGCGCCTCATCTTCAGTGGCGTCGCCGGCGCGGTGCAGGCCGGGCTTGCGATCGGCGACATCGTCGTGGCGAGTGAGCTGCTGCAACACGATCTGGATGCGCGCCCGCTGTTCGCGCGTTACGAGGTGCCGCTGCTCGGGCGTGCCAGCTTCGCAACCGATGCACAGCTGCGTGCGCAGCTGGCCGCCGCCGCGGGCACGTTCCTGAGCCGCGACCTGCCTGAGCTCGTGGCCGCCAGCGAACGCTCCGCCTTCCGCATCGCTGCGCCACGGCTGCATCAGGGCCTGATCGTCAGCGGAGACAAATTCTTCGCCAGCTCCGCGGAGCTGGCGGAGCTGCGCGGCCGGCTGCCCGCGGCGCTGTGCGTCGAGATGGAGGGGGCTGCGGTCGCGCAGGTATGCGCCGAGTACGGCGTACGGTTTGGCATCGTGCGTACCCTGTCCGATGCGGCGGACGAGAGTTCGGTGCACGACTTTCCGCGCTTCATCCGTGAGGTGGCGCGGCACTATTCCGTCGGGATCCTGCGGCGGTTCCTGGAGCAGTTGTAGCTTGGGTCATCCAGTGCGCCCCTCGGGCGCGTACTGGATGAGAAAGGACTTCGCCTCGGCGCGGCTCGCCCTCATACTTTAGGCATGCTGCAGCAGGCACTGTTCAATGCGGCCCCCCGATTTCCCGACGGCTGGCGCTATGCCGAGCAGTTCCTGAGGCGCGACGAGGAAGCGGCACTGCTTGCGCAGATTCGCGCACTGCCGTTCGAGAACGCGCAGTACAAGGAATGGCATGCAAGACGCCGCATCGTCGCCTACGGCGGCCGCTACGATTTCAGCCGCCAGCAGCTTCAGGCCGCCGATCCGCTGCCGCCGTTTCTGTGGCCGCTGCGTGCGCGCCTCGCCGCCTGGGCCGAGCTGCCGGCTGCGACGCTCGCGCACGCCATGGTGGCCGAGTACGCACCCGGGACGCCGCTCGGCTGGCACCGCGACGTGCCGGATTTCGAGGTCATCGCCGGCATTTCGCTTCTGGGCACCGCGCGGCTGCGGCTGCGGCCCTGGCCGCCGCGCGCCGGCGGCCGCACCGTGCATGCCATCGAGCTGGCGCCGCGCTCGGCGTACCTCATGCGCGGGCAGGCGCGCTGGGGCTGGCAGCACGCGATCTCGCCCACCAAGGAGCTGCGCTACTCGATCACCTTCCGCAGCCGCAGGCCATGAGCGGCTCGGTCACCGAGTTCGACCCGCAGCGCTGCAGCACCGCCGAGGCGGTGGTAGTGCCGTACCGCGAGCTGTCGGGCGAGGCGCTGCACGGGGTTATCGCCGCCTTCGTCCTGCGCGAAGGCACCGACTACGGCATCCGCGAGTTCTCCCTCGAGCAGAAGGTTGCACACGTGCTCGCACAGCTCGAGCGCGGCGAGGCGCAGATCTGGTTCGACCCCAGCACCCAAAGTGTCGACATCCGCCGCACTCCGCCCGCTCGCCGCTGAGCCGACGCCGGCGTTCATCCTGAGCGAGGCTCAGCTGCGCCAGCATGTGCGCCGCAGCCTGGGGGCGCTGCTCGTCGATGAGTCGGGGGAGCTTGCGCAGGGCGTCGCCATCTATTCCCTTTCTGATCCCCGCGACTTGCGTACCGTGTGTTACATCGGCCAGAGCGCCGACCCGCGGCGACGTCTGCTGCAGCACATCAATGCGGCGCGGCTGTGGCTTCCCGACGAGCGCCCCTGGTGGGTGCGCTCGCCGCGCCTGCGGCCCCTCTACAGCTGGATCCGCGCGATCTTCCACGACGGTGGCC
The DNA here is from genome assembly GCA_963825385.1 of uncultured Pseudomonadota bacterium. Classification (GTDB taxonomy): domain Bacteria; phylum Pseudomonadota; class Gammaproteobacteria; order Steroidobacterales; family Steroidobacteraceae; genus 13-2-20CM-66-19. The sequence continues at coordinate 504,459 of CAWGSX010000004.1, forward strand.
GCCTGCCGGCGCTGCTGGTGCGCGCCTGGGTGAATGCCGACACGGCCCGCGTTGCCGAGCGGGCACACATCTGCGCCTGCCTGGAGCGGCAGCTGCCGCTGCTCAATTACGAGAGCGAGCGGCTGCAACGGCAGTTGCAGCTGCTGTAGGTCTTTTCAAAGTACGGCGAGAATTTCGGCGGCGGCACGCACGCCGCTGTCCACAGCGCCGGCCACGGTACCGGACTCGTCCTGCACGTCGGTCGCTTCCCCGGCGAAGAAGAGGGAAGAACCCAGCGGCGCCGCCAGCGCGGCATGCGCCCCTTCCTGCCCGACGAGCGCGTAGCTGTACGCACCGCGGGCGTACGGATCGGCCTGCCAGTCGTGGTAGTCGTAGCCCAGCAGCTCAGCGGCGACATCGACTTCGGCTCCAAAGAGCTCGCCGATGGCGGTGAGCGCAAGGCGCGTGAGCTCGGCGGGCGCACAGCCGGCGGCGAGCTGCGCGGCGCGCGGTCCGCCGGCCCATGCAACCAACAGGGGCGAGCGCTCCGGGGCGCGTGTCCAGTAAGTCGGCAGCGGGGCGGTCGGATGGAAGAAAAATCCGGCATCGCGATAACGACCGCCGGCGAGATCCGCCCAGAAGGCCCGGGCGAAGCGCAGCGACAGCTTCACGACGGCCCCGGAGGCGAGCCCGGCGAGCGCGGCCTGTTTGGCAGCGAGCGGCGGCTCGAACCGCACGGCTCCGGGGCTGCCCGGGGAAGCCTGCAGCACTCCAAGCGGCACGGTGACGAGCGCGGCGCGGGCCTGTACCGTGAACGGCGCGCCGGCCGGACCGGCCGCGACCGTGACGCCGGCCGCGCTCCAGCGCACCGTGTGCACCGGGCAGCCCAGCTGCAGCTGCAACTTGTTTGCAGGCACACCGGCGCGCAGCGCCCCAAGGAGGCGCGAGTAACCACCCACCGGGCGCGACTGCGGTGCTTCGCCGAGCGTATCGCCCTGCCATTCGCGCACGATGGCACGCGCGCTGGCGCGGCGGGCATCGGCGGCGTCGAACCCCTCGGCCATGCTGCATGCACGGGCGCGCTGCGCTGCGGTGAGGCCGGGGAGGCGCTCCACATAATCGGCAAAGGTCAGGTCCTCGCCCTGAAGGAGTAGGTGGCTGTGTCCCATCGCCTGCATCAGCGCACCAAACCAGTCGTCCGCGACGGCGAGGCGCCCGTCGCACAAGGTCCAGCGCTCCTGCGCGGTGTCGAGGGTCCCGGCGGGCGCGAGCAGGGCCCGGGTGCGCGGGGCGTGTCCGTGAATGAACTCGGCGCCGAGCTCGATCGGCGCATCGAGCCCGGGCGCATGGCGGGTGAAGAGACGGCCGCCGATCCGGTCGCGCGCCTCCAGAACGAGCACGCCGTGGCCGGCGCGCGCGAGCTCGGCCGCCGCCGCGAGGCCTGCCACGCCGGCGCCGATCACGATCACTTCCGTGCGCGCGGCCTTCAGCGCCTCGGGCACGGCGCTGCCGGGGAGCCAGTGGCTGGGGTCGAGTGAACCGACGGCATCAGCGCATGATAGCCGCTGGCATCGCGCGGCAGCGGCAAGCGCGAAAAGTAACGTGACACAGGCGCCGGACGGGTGTCAGAGTGTGGCTTGGAGCGCGCCGGCTGGGCCCTGGGACCCAGCCCAAACCAAACGGGAGAACAACAATGAACCTGCTGTGGTTTCTGATTATCGGGCTCGTCGCCGGCTGGCTCGCCGGCACGCTGGTGAAGGGTGGCGGATTCGGGCTGATCGGGGATCTGGTCGTGGGGGTCGTCGGGGCCTTTCTCGGCGGCTTCATCTTCAGCCATCTGGGCGTTGCCGCCGGCGGACTGATCGGCAGCCTCGTCGTCGCGACGATCGGTGCGGTGGTGCTGCTGTTGCTGGTACGACTGATCAAGCGCGCTTAAGCCGCTGCGCCCTCAGCGCGACCCGCTCATCGCCCAAACGCAGGGCCGTGGCGCGGAAGGCTGCGCCCGGTCCCTGCCAGCGCAGTGTGGCGACGTCGCTGAATAGCGCCGCGTCGGTGCGCAGCGTCGCGAGCTTCTTGAACAGCAGCGCCAGCTCGCGCCGCTCACCCAGGACCTCGGGCGGGAACTCCTCGATCGGGCCGTGACGGTTGATGAGCCGTGCGGCGGTGACGCGCCCGATGCCGGCGATACCCGGGTAGCCGTCGGCGCTGTCGCCGACCAGGGCGAGCAGATCCGGGATCCGCTCCGGCTCGACACCGAACTTGCTGCGCACGCCCGCGGCGTCGCGTATCTGACCACTGCGGCGATCGGCCTGCACCACGCGCTCGCCGCGCACGCATTGCGCCAGATCCTTGTCCGGGCTCCAGATCGAGACCTTGTGCACGGCGCTGTCCGCGCTCGCGCGCTGTGCCGCCGAAGCGAGCGCGTCGTCGGCCTCGAGCTCGACCATCGGCCACACCGTAACGCCCATCGAGTCAAGCGCCTCCTCCAGGGGCTGGAACTGCGCCCACAATGCCGGATCGATGCCGTCCCCGGTCTTGTAGCCCGGCCACAGCTGGTTGCGGAAGGACTCGATCACATGGTCGGTGGCCACGCCGAGGTGAGTCGCGCCCTGCTCGAACATCTGCAACACGGTATTGAGCACCCCGAGCGCCGCCCCGAAAGGAGGCGCGTTACCGCGGCTGAAGCGCTGCAGGCCATAGAAGTGGCGGAACAGCTCGTAGGTGCCGTCGACCAGATGGACGATCACGCCGGCGCCACACCGGCGGGGTTGCCCACGTGCCGGCAGATCGCCTCGCGCAGCTGCCGCGAGCTCGCGGCGACGAACGAGCGCCGCTCGATTATGCGGGTCACTTCCCCATTCAGGTCGCTGACCGAGCCGCCGGCCTCCAGCACGCACATGGCCAGCGGCCCGATGTCCCAGGGGTTCATCAGCGGGTCGACGGCGCCATCGAGGGCGCCACGGCACAACAGCGCGTACTGCACGCAGTCCCCCACCAGACGCAGCCGCCCCGCCGCCCGCGCCAGCTCCTGCAGCCGCCACGGTCCGGGGGAAGGTGCCAGGTCACTCTGCTTGAGGCTGGTGAGTCCAATCTGCGCCTGCGCGAGCGGCCGGCTCGGCGCGACGCGCACCCGGCGGGGCCGCGTGCCTGCGCGCTTCAGCCAGCAGCCATGGCCGCGCGCCGCATAGGTGGTCTCCTTGAGCGCCGCGAGATGGATGCAGCCGAATACCGGTTCGGCGTCGATGAGGAGCGAGATGAGTGTGCCGAACATCGGCAGACCGAGCACATAGGAGGCCGTCCCATCGATCGGATCGAGGAGCCAGCAGCGCCCCTCGCGCACGAGGGTGCCGCCGTACTCCTCGCCGAGGATCGCATCCTTGGGCCACGCGGCGCGCAGGCGCCGGCGCAACAGCCGCTCGCCGCCTTTGTCGGCCACCGTAACTTCGCTGCCGTCGGCCTTGTGGCTGATCTTGGCGCGCTGAAAGTGGCGCAGCGTAATGTCATCGCAGGCCTTGAGCGCCGCGAAAACGCGGCGCAGCGTTACGTGGAACTCTTTCCGGCTCAGATGCGGCAGGGCAGCTTTCACGGCGGCTCAGGACCCTTCGGGCTGATGGAGATGATCGCGTTCGCGCCGAGCTCCTCAGGCGGAGCTAGCGCGCGCCAGTGCTTGCGCCGCCGTGCGCGGAGATCCAGCCATTGAGCTGCGGGATCACGGTGCGCACGATGCGCTGGTTGCGCTGGATGTCGGCGACACTGCCGAGGAAGGGCTTACGCGCCTCGGCGGGCACGTGTGCGGTTTCGTAGCGCTCGAGCTCGGCGATGCGCTCGCTGCGAGCGGAGTAGGCCGCCACTGCACCGGCGAGGAACCAGCGCTGTTGCTTGGTCAGCGGCAGTTTCGGGTCATCAAAGCGCGGCGCGAGCGCTTCCCAGGCCAGATCCGGATGTTCGCTGGCGATCTGCACCAGCAGCCCCGGATGGGTTCCGGCGGGCACCTCCTCGCTGCTCGCCACGTCGATCATGCGCCGGGCCAGGTCCGGATCAGCCACCCGGCTGAGCGCGCGGTATATGTTGAGCTTGGCCAGCGGATCGGGCGTTTCCTGAGCGCGCTTGAGCAGGCGCTCGAAGGTCGCCGCGTCGGCCTGCTGCGCGACGATCTCGAGGGCGGTGCGCTGCTGCGCTGCCGTGCCATCCCCGCGCTGGTAGCGCTCCCGCGCCGCGGTGATGACGGCGGCATCACCGAAGCGCGCCTGCGCCTCTTGCAGCTGAGTGCGCGTGATCTCGGCGCTGGCGGACCCGGCCGCGCTGCCGCTGCCCAGCTCGCGCGCGACGGGCGCGAGCGTCCGCAGTGCAAAACTGCGCAAGGCCTGCCGCGCGGCGCCGTCCTCGTAGTGGTGGTCGATGTTGGTGAGAATGCGCAGCACGCGCTGCCAGACGATGGCGTTGGCCCGCGCCGGCAGCGTACCGATCAGCTCGAGGACGCGGTCCGCCGGGGCGTAGCCGGCGACCCCGAGTGCCCAGGAATCGTTCAGGAGCCCGAGCTGGTCCATCGGCTGCAGCGTGTCCAGATGCCGCGCCAGGCCGCCGAACAGCGGCGCCGCATACAGCACGCGCGCGTAGCCGAGCTGGCCGGCGTTGATCAGCGCGGGCGGCTTCACGGGCACGCGGCCGCGGCCATCGAGGAGCACGTAGGGGTAGGGGCCGCCGAGCGTGCCGGCGGCCAGCGGCAAGCGCCAGCGCGGCACGGCCACGCCCGCGAGTGTCTGCGGGTCATCCGCAAAGCGCGCCGTACTCAGCGCCACGGCTCCCGGCTGCGGCTCCGCGCGCACCAGCGGCAAGCCCTCCTGGCGTGTGAAGTCGTGCTCGATGTCCAGGATCGGCAGGCCCGCGGTCTGCTGTATCTCACGCCACAGATCCGTATCGGTGGTGTTGCCGTACGCGTGCGCCTGCATGTAACGACGCACGCCGTCGCGGAACTTGTCGCGCCCGACGTAGGCATTGATCATGGTGATGACGGCCGCACCCTTGTCGTAGGTGATGTTGTCGAAGGACTCCTGCGCCTGGTCGGCGGTATCAACCCGTTGCAGGACCGGGTGAGTGGAAGGAAGCGCATCGGCAGCCTTGCCTTCCTCGTAGATGTCGGCCGCCTGCAGTGCGGTCTGCCACTGCGGATGCAGGTCATCGGCCGCGTAGGTCTGCATCCAGCGTGCAAAGCCCTCGTTAAGCCACAGGTCGTCCCACCACGCCATGGTCACCAGGTCGCCGAACCACTGGTGCGCCATCTCGTGTGCCACGACCAGGAATACGAGCTGGCGGTCGCGCTCGGTGGAGGTCTGCGGGTCGAACAGCACGTGGTTCTGCGAATAGAAGATCGCGCCCCAGTTCTCCATCGAGCCGCCCTCGATCTGCCCCGGGGCGGCCACCAGGTCGAGCTTGGGCAGTGGGTAAGCGATGCCGAAATAGTCGTTGTAGTAGTGCAGCAGCGCCCCGGCCTGCTCGAGTGCGTAGCTGGCTTTGGTAGTGTCACCGCGCTTGACCACCACGCCGACATCGACTCCGTCCACGGTCTTGTGGATGCGCTCGAAGTCGCCGACCGCCACAAACAGCAGGTAGGTGGACATCTTGGGCGTCTCGGCGAAGCGCACGCGCTGCAGGGTCGGCGACAGTGCGGTCGTCTCCGCGACCGGCATGTTGGAGACTGCCATGCGGTCTTTGGGCGCATCGACGGCGACGCTGAAGGTGGCCTTGATCCCCGGCTCGTCCCAGCAGGGCAGAAAATCCCGTGCATCCGCGGGCTCAAAGTTGGTCGCGAGCGTGCGGCGCGGCCCGGCCGCGCTGGTGTAGTCCATGGCGAAGAAGCCGAGGGTGGAGCGCCCGATCTTGCCGTGATAGGCGATCTCCAGCTGATGCGGGCCGCTGGCAATCGGCACATCGAAGGCGAGGGCGGCTCGGCCGAGTTCCTTGTCGAGGGTCACTTTGGCGGCAGGTGCGCCGTCCATGCTGACTTTATCGAACTGCAGCTCTGAAGCGTTCAGCGTTACGGTTGACGTGGCTGCGGTCACATTGACACGGATGCGCACCGTGCCCCGGAAAGTGAGTGCCTCGGGATCGGGGGTGACGATGAGATCGTAGTGCTGCGGAACGACGCCGTCCGGCAGGGTCTGGCGCTGTGCTTGAGGAGTGGCTGCGGCGGCAAGAGCCACGGTGCCCGCAAGACCCAGGAGTACAGACGCGAGTAATGCCGAGCGGTGCTGACTCATATATATCCTTACTTTAGGCGCCGCCCCACGGCGGGCAGCGCGGTGCAGTGCACGGCGAGCAAGCCTCGGGGTCTGTGGCGGAGGGCGTGCGTGTTCTTCTACGCCATCCGGGGCGAGCATGAGCCATCCGTTTGCGGACCGCAACGGCGCTGCGGCGCGCGCACCCGGCGCAGCACGCCGCAGTCCAGCCCTTGCGCTGCGACGCAGGTCTCGGTTCGGGAATCAATGCGCAGCCCCGGCCGGCCGATAACCGGAAGCAGAGAGCGCCGCGCAGCCGCAGCGCACGCAGGTGGCGAACCTTCGCAGTTCTGCCCCGGCGCTGCACCTGGACAGTTCACGGCGCAGCACCCTGCTGCGACATAACCTAACACCTAACTCAAGTTCCCGCTCGTGCAGCCGATCCGCACGGGCATGGAACACAGCCTTTCAGGGATCCGCGCAGCCGCGCTGCGCACGCGCACCGCGCGGGCGTGCGTGCTCGCCCTGCTGGTGTTCGCGCCCGCTTTCGCCGGCGCCGGCGTCACGATCACCCAGGGGGCGTTGCCCGCAGCGAGCGCAGGCAGCTCTTACGCGCAGACGCTGACCGCCTCAGGCGGCGTGCCGCCTTACTTCTTTGCGATCGCAGGCGGCAGCTTCCCCGCGGGACTGTGGCTGAGCAGTACCGGGCTGATCGGCGGTACGCCCGACGTTCCCGGTGCCTACAGCTTCACCATCAGCGTGACCGACAGCAGCGGTTCCCCACCGGCCAGCGGTGCGCAGACATTCGCGCTGACCGTCAACCCGCCGCCACCGGTCGCGGGCACCGTCGCCCAGACTATCCCCTGCAACCCCGGGGGCGCGGCTCCCACCGCCGTGACCCTCGCGCTGAGTGGCGGTGCGGCGGACAGCATCGCCATCCTCACGCCCCCGGCGCATGGTACGGCCGTGGTGCGCCGTCTCGGGATCACTTACACCCCGGCGCCGGATTACACCGGCAGCGATTCCTTCACTTACACCGCCAGCAACGCCGGCGGTACCTCGGCGCCGGGGACCGTGACGCTGAGCATCGTGGCGCCCATGCTGCAGGCCACAGCCGCGGTCGCGAACGTCACGCTGAGTGAGTCAAGCGCGGCCACGCCCTTCATCCCGGTTACCGCCGCGGGCGGCGTGGCGCCCTACACCTACCGCATCTCCCCGGCACTTCCGGCGGGCCTGCGGCTCAATACTGCGACGGGCCAGGTGAGCGGAACCCCCACCGTGCGCCTGGGCAGCGGTGCCTACAGCGTGCAGGTGGGCGATGCGGCAGGTCAGCACGCCTCGGCCAGCTTCCACCTCTCGATCCTCGCTCCGCGCATCAGCATCATCATCACGCCGACCTTCCTGCGCGCCGCGGCACAGGGGGCCGCCTACAGCGCGACCCTGTCTGCCTCAGGTGGCGTGGCGCCCTACCGCTGGGCGCTGAGCGGCGGGGCGCTGCCGGCGGGGCTGAAGCTCAGTCGGTCCGGGGTGATATCCGGGGTGCCGGCCGGCGCGGTCTCCGGAGCGACCGTCTCGGTCAGCGTGACCGACGCCAACGGCGTCAGCGCCTCGCGCACCTACGGTCTGGCCGTGAGTGCACGCCCGGATCCGAGCAGTGATGCCACCGTGGCGGGCACACTCAGCCAGCAGGCCCTGTCGCAGCGCCGCTTTATCGACGCCCAGCTCAGTAACGTCAGCGCCCACCTGCTGGCTCAGCACGCAGGTTTCGATGCCTGCGCCAACGCCGGCGGCCTGAGCCTCGGCAGCGCCGCGACCGCGCCGGCGGCGGATGCGGTGGGCGATAAGCCTCAGCAAGCCGCCGTCGCCACCACCGATGCGGACTGTCTCAGCCGGGCACTGTTCGACTCCGGCGTCGTGGCACTGTGGTCCGCCGGCTCGATCGATCGTGGGGCGATAGCTCTCCCTGGCGCGAACCGCACTGACCTGTCCTCCTCGGGCCTCACGGTCGGACTCGATTACCGCCTGGGGACGCAGGTGCTGATCGGCGCGGCGCTGGGCGGCGGCTGGGATCGCGCCGACCTCGATGCCCTCGGCAGCAGCCTTGATAGCGCCAACCGCTCCGGCGAGGTCTATGTGCAGTGGGAGCTCAATCGGGTGTTCGCAGCCAGTGCGCAGCTGGGCTACGCGCGATATTCCAGCAACAGCGTGCGCTGGGCGGCCGCCGGGGATGCGTGGCTGCAGGGCAGCCGCGCCGGATCAGCCTGGTTCAGCGCCGTGGCCCTGCAGGCCGGGCTGGGAACGGACCGCACGCATGTTGATCCCTACGCCCGCGTCGCGGTGGTGAATGCGCACCTCAGCCCCTACCAGGAGGCCGGCGCTGCGGCCCTCGCCCTAGGCTATGCAGGGGTCCAGGCCACCAGCGAGTCCTTTGTCGCTGGCATCGCGCTGAGCCACGATGTGAGTCTGCGCCGCGCCGCGCTTCTCACCCCGCTGGTGCGCATCGAGGAACAGCGCAGCGCCGGCGGCAATCCCGCGCAGGCGCTCTATTACAGTGCCGCGCCCGGGACGGCTTATGCGACCCGTCTGACGGCGTTTCCGGTCGCGGTGACGACCGGCGAGGCCGGGCTGGAGCTGCGGCTGCCTGCCGGGTGGCGCTGCGAGCTGGGTGTGACTTACACGGGCGGCAGCGACTCTTACCTGATGCGCTCGTACTACGCGCGGGCGCAGGCGACATTCTGAGGCTGCGGCGTCTGCCCGGTGCCGCGGCTCAGTTGATGCCGCCCTGGCCGCCGGAGCTGGAGTCCATGACCATGCGCACCAGCTGGGCCAGCGAGTGCGCTCCGCTTTTTTTCATCACCCGCGCCCGGTACATCTTCAGGGTTCGCTGACTCATCCCGAGTTCGACCGCCATCACCTTGTTCGAGATGCCCCGAGTCATGAGCGCCAGCACCTTCTGCTCGCGCGGGGTGAGCGCCTCGAGGCGGGCGCGGTTGAGCTCGTGCTTCGCCATCGAGTTGCGGTTCTCGGCATCGCTCGCCAGGGCGCGCTGCACCGCCTGGAGCAGCACCTGGTCGCGGAAAGGCTTCTCCAGGAAATCAAACGCGCCCTGCTGCATGGCCTCGACGGCCATGGGGATGTCCCCATGCCCGGTGACGAAGATCACCGGGATGATGGCGCCGCGGAAATTGAGCGCGTTCTGCAGGTCAAGCCCGCTCATGCCGGGCATACGTACGTCAAGCACCAGGCATCCGGGCTGGTCCGGAAAGTAGGTGTCCAGGAACTCGCTGGCGGACTCGAAGGTGCGCGTGGCGATACCGACCGACTTCATCAACAGCGCAATCGAGTCGCGCATCGTTGGATCGTCATCGATGATGAAGACCGTGGGTTTCTGGGGCTCCATGCTGGTTCTCCGGCGGTGCAGACTAACACGCGGCCGTTTGTGCCGCGGTGCTGTGCCATTACTGCGCCGTGGTTGTCACGCGGTTGCGTCCCTCGTGCTTGCTGCGGTACAGCGCCGCATCGGCCACGCGCAGCATCCGCTGGGCGAGCTTCTGGTCTTTGGCCGAAACGCTCGCCACCGTGCAGACCCCGAAGCTCGCGGTCACGCGCAGCGGGGCGTCGCCGGCGGCAAAGCCCTTCTCGGCAACAGCGGCGCGCAGCCGTTCCGCCAGCGCCCCCGCGCCCTGGTCGACCTCCGGCACGACGATGGCGAACTCCTCCCCGCCGATGCGCGCGATCCAGTCCACACCCCGCCGCAGCAGCGGCATGAGGCGGGCGCCGAACTGCGCGAGCACCTGATCACCGGCGGCGTGCCCGGCGGTGTCGTTGATGCGCTTGAAGTCATCGATGTCACAGAGAATGAGCGTGAGGGGACGCCCGTAGCGGGCAGCCCGTGCCACCTCGCGCGGAAACTGGCGCGAGAAGAAGCGGCGGCTGGCAAGGCGCGTGAGCTCGTCGATGGCAGCGAGCCTGCGGTTCTCCTCGAGCGTAATCCGCAGTACGTCCTCGAGTTCGGCGATGCGCCGTGCGGTACTGATCCGTGCATCGATCTCGCGCTCACTCGCGCGCCGTCCGACGCACTCGTCCGCACCCTCGCGCAATGCATGCCCGCGCACCGCCTCCTCGTCGCGCTCGGCGACAAACACCACGAATGGCCGCCGCTTGCAGTGGAGTGCGCGAATGTACCTGACGAGCTCAAGACTGTCGGTGATCACGGTGGCCCACGACTCGTCGCACAGGCGCTGCTGCGCCTGCGTCCCGGCGCCGGCTTCCTCCACCTGAAAGGCGTCCGGCAGGATGCGCAGCGCAATGCGCTGCCTGACGTCCACGTTCTGGCACGCCAGCAGCACGCGCGGCGGCGGCAGGACGCGCATCATGACCGCCATCGTTGCAGTGGTCCCCTCCTGCGGGGACGCGGGACGGTCCGCGCGGCGCTCGAGGATGCGCTGTATGGCGGTCGTATGCGTGGCCGGGGTCACGAGCAGGCACCCGCACTCAGGCGCGCTTTGGTCACAGGCTCGTCACAGCAGAGAATGCGGCTCATGGGCGCTCGTACTCCCTCAGGAATCGGCCTGGAGGAAATGCGCAACCTGCGAGGCGAAGGTGCGCGTGTCGATCGGCTTGGGTATGTAGCCGTCGCAGCCGGCCGCGTAGGCCTTGACGTCATCACCTTTCATCGCCGACGCGGTCAGCGCCACGATCTTCATGCCCTGATAGCGCGCATCCGCCTTGAGCTGGCGGGTGAGCGTGAGGCCGTCGATCCCCGGTAGAGCGATGTCCATGAGTACCAGGTCGGGCAGCTCGCGCTCGATGGATTGCAACGCCTCTTCGCCGCTGCCGACACAGGTGACGCGAAAGCCGTAGGCCTCGAGCACGCGCGAGGCCAGTTTCAAATTCATGGCGTTGTCATCGACGACCAGTATGAGTGCGGGCATCCGTGCCGCTCCTATGCTGCTGCGACGCTCTCAGGCAGGCGCAGCGGAAGCTCCACCGTAAAGGTGCTCCCGCGCCCCGGCTCACTCTCCACCGCGATCGAGCCGTGCTGCAGCTCGACCAGTCTCTTGGTCAATGCCAGTCCGAGCCCGCTGCCCTCGTGCTTGCGCGTGAGGCCGGAGTCGAGCTGCTGAAACTCTACAAACAGCTTGGGGAAGTCCGCGGCGCGGATGCCGATCCCGGTATCGCGCACGCTGATGCGCAGATGCTCGGGCGCGGCGCCCCGGCCGGCCAGCACGCGCACCTCGCCGCCCTCCGCGGTGAACTTCAGTGCGTTGGATACCAGGTTGTAGAGAATCTGCACCAGTTTGCCGCGATCGAGCCGCACCGGCGGCAATTCCCCGGAGATCTCCTGCTGTATGGCAATCTCCTTCTTGCGCGCCAGTGGCGAGAGCACTGAGCAAACCTCCTCGACCACCGTGGCGAGCCGGAAAGTTTCGGTCACCACGCTCATCTTGCCGGCCTCGATCTTCGACAGGTCGAGTATGTCGTTGATCAGGCGCAGAAGATGCAGACCGCTTGTGTGGACGTCACGCAGGTAGTCCTTCTGCTGGGCATTGAGTGCGCCCACTTTGCCGTCAATCAGCAGCTCGGAGAAGCCGATGATGCCGTTGAGCGGCGTACGCAGCTCATGCGACATATTGGTCAGGAACTCACTTTTGAGACGATTGGCCTCGCGCAGCGTGCGCTCCATGCGGCGCCGTTCGGTGGCGTCACGGATGGCGCTGCACACGAACGCGCCGTCCTGGAAGGGGCTCAGGCTGATCTCGACGGGGAATTCGGAGCCATCAGCGCGCACGCCGTACAGCTCCAGTCCCTCACCCATGGAGCGCACACGCGGCTCAGTGACGAAGCCGGAGCGATGCACCTGGTGGCGGCGCCGGTAGCGCGGCGGGATGAGCATCTCGACGTCGTGGCCGATGAGTTCCTCACGCCGGTAACCGAAGAGCCGCTCGACCTGGGAGTTAACCAGAGCGATGCGCCCGTCAAGGTCGACGATGACCATGGCGTCCGGGGCGGATTCGAGGATGCCCCGAAATTTCAGCTCCGCGGTGCGGCGCTCGGTGATGTCGCGCACGGCGCTCATCACCATCGTGCCGACATCCGTGGTCAGCGGGCTGAGGCTGATCTCGACCGGAAACTCGTCCCCGCCGCGACGCAGGCCGTAGAGCTCGATCCCCACACCCATGGCGCGGGCCCGCGGCTGCCGCAGGAACGCCACACGCTGCCGGTGGTGGGCGGTGCGGAACCGCTCCGGCAGCAGCATCTCGATCGGCTGGCCGATCAGCTCCTCGCGCGAGTAGTCGAACACATCGCCGGCGCGGGAGTTGACGAACACGATGCGCCCGAGCGGATTGACGATGGCGATGGCGTCCGGCGTCGACTCCAGGATCGCGCCGAAGCGGCCCTCGATGAGGCTGGCGTCGCGCCCGACTTTAAGTGCAGTGATGTCCTTCTTGGTGTAGAGAACATAGCTGCCCTCGGCGTGCGTTACGGTCTTGCGCGAGCAGCTGATGTAGACGAGTGTGCCATCCTTCCGTCGGCGCACGGCCTCGTACACGGCCTCGCTCCGCTGCTCCGTCTCAGCTAGGGTTTCGTCGGGACAGATGAGGGCGTCGATCGACTTTCCTAGGGCTTCCGCGGCGGAATAACCGAACAGCCTCTCCGCGGAGTCATTCCATGAAAGGATGCTTCCGTTCGGTGCGGTTGCGATCGCCGCATCCGGCGTCTCGAACCAGAAACGACGGCGCAGTTCCTCGTCCATAGGTCGCGTACTTATTGTTCTGTATCGAGTGGGGAGATCATCCCATCTCTCCCCCATACGGACTATAACTACAGCTCGCTATGGAGGTTTGCAAGGGCTTTGATCGCCATTTTTCTGTGGCTTACGGTGGGACGATGACAAATTGCTGCAAAACGACTGCTCTCGTACTGCTGACAGCTGCGACGCCGGAGGCTAGATGCCCACGGCGAAGCATGCGCTCGGGGCGCTGCGTCGCCTGCTCCTCTGAGGTGGGGAGGCTGCGATGCCGGTTGCGCTGATCACGGGTGCCGCGCAGGGGCTGGGCCGACGCACCGCTGAGATCCTGGCAGGCGGCGGCTACGAACTGGTGCTAGCCGATGTCCAGGATCTGGAAGCAGTGCGCTCGGCACTGGCTGCCAGCGGCAGGGGCGTGTGCGCCATCCGCGGCGACCTGAGCACCGAGAGCCATGTCGAACAGATCGCAGGCAGGATCGAGCAGCAATACGGTGCGCTGGACGTTCTCGTGAACAACGCCGGTATCAGCTGCATCGAGCGTGCCGAGGAGACGAGCAGTGCGCAGTGGCGGCGCGTACTCGAGGTCAATCTCTTCGCCCCGTTTCTGCTGTGTAAGTACCTCGGGCGCCAAATGCTGGCGCGGCGCGCCGGCAGCATCGTCAACGTCGCCTCGATCGCGGGCCTTGCCGCCATCGGCCACCGCGCCGCTTACAATGCCTCCAAGCACGGACTCGTGGGACTCACGCGGACGCTGGCCGCGGAGTGGGGCGGCCGCGGCGTGCGCGTCAACGCGGTGTGCCCGGGGTGGATCAAGACCGAGATGGATGCGGCCGATCAGTTCAGCGGAGCGTACGCGGATGCGGATATCACGGCGCGGGTGCCGATGGGGCGCTTCGCAAGCCCCGATGACGTCGCTCAGGCCATCGCCTTCCTGGCCGACCCGCAGCGCAGCGCGTTCCTGAACGGAGTCGCGCTGCCGGTCGATGGCGGCTGGCTGGCCGATGCGAGCTGGGAGAAGCTGCGCCTGAGCAGCCGGTGACCGCGCGCCGAGCAGGCGAGGGCGCCGCGTCCCTTCACTCGCGCGTCACGTGCGGGAAGCGGGCCGCGCTCTCGAGCTCCTCGAGCGTCTTGTTGTTGCGCACGTATTGCCGGCTGGCGTCGAAGAACGGCTGGTGATCCCAGCTGGTCTGGCGCCCGAGCTGCAGGGCCGGTGCGACGCACAGACGTCGGCGCTGGCTGGCTACCACCTCGTCGTGGATCACTTCGAGCGCCCACAGCTCGCGCACGCGCGCGCGCAGGGTTGCCACCGTGGCCGCGTCGCTGAGAGCGAGATTGTTCAGTTCATCGCGATCGCGCGCCAGATCGAACAGCTGATCGGGATCGGCCGGGGAGTGGATGAACTTGGACTGACCGCTGCGGATCATGACGATCGGTGCGATCGCCCCCTCAGCCAGGTATTCGCCGAGCACCTCATCGTGCCCGGCTCGGCCCTCGAGGTGCGGCAGGAGACTGCGGCCCTCGATCTCGGTAGCGAGCGGCGCCTCTTGGCCGTGATGTGCCATATCCAGAAGCGTCGGCAGAACGTCAATGAGCGAGACGGATGCGGGTACCACGCGCGGTGAGAACCAGCGTGGTGCGTGCACCATCAGCGGGATGCGGCAGGCCGGCTCGAAGAACGACATCTTGTACCAAAGCCCGCGCTCACCGAGCATGTCGCCGTGATCGGCGAGGACCACAACGATGGTGTCGTCGGCAAGGCCGCAATCCTTCAGCGTCCCGAGCATCCTGCCGACCTGGTCGTCGACGTAGGACACGGCGCCGTAATAGGCGTGCCGCGCGGCGCGCACCTGCTCCTCGGTAACCTCCTGCGCATCAAGTCCGATGACATAGCGCAGCCGGCGCGAGTGCGCATCCACCTGATCCGCGTCCACGCGTATGCGTGGCATGTCGATCGCATCATCGCGATAGCGATTCCAGTATTCGTGCGGGATCGCGTACGGATCATGGGGATGAGTCAGCGACACGACCATGCAGAAAGGCCGCGGGTCGCCGCCGCGCGCCACGTCCAGCAGCTGCCGCCGTGCCCGGAAGATGACTTCCTCGTCAAAATCGATTTGATTGGTGCGCACGCACGGACCGGCCTGGGTCACCGAGTCCATGCTGTGGTACCAGCTCGGACGTTCGGTGAAGTTCAGCCAGTCGGGAGTCCAGCCAAAGTCGGCAGGGTAGATGTCGCTGGTGAGGCGCACCTCGAAGCCATGCAGCTGGTCCGGTCCGCAGAAATGCATCTTGCCGCTGAGACTGGTCTGATAGCCGGCCAGGCGCAGGTAGTGGGCGAAAGTGGGCACCTGTGCGGCAAACTCGGCGGCGTTGTCGTAGGCGCCGATTTTCGACGGCAGGCGACCCGACATGAGGGAGAAGCGCGACGGGGCGCACAGCGGGCTGTTGCAGTACGCCGACCCGAACACGACGGCACTCTCGGCCAGGCGGTCCAGATGCGGGGTGCGCGCGACGCGGTTGCCGTAGGCCGGCAGGGCTCCCGCGGTGAGCTGGTCAGCCATAAGGATCAGAATGTTCGGCTTTTTCATGTCGTGTGCCCGATGAGGCTCAACCTGCGCCCCGTGTGAAGTCAGAGTGGCAGCGGGTGAGCGCCGCACCATAAAGCTGGTGCGTCGCTCGAAGCGCGGGAATGATAGCGTGCCTGCGGAGCGCTGTTGCGCTGACCGGCCGTACGCGACGTGAAAATACAAACGGAGAGACCAGCCTATGCAACCATCCGCAGCCGGCAGCGCACCGCCGGTGCGCGACAACGTCGCAGCTCAGCGCCTGGAGATTGGCATCGATGGCCAGGTCGCCTATGCCGAGTACCAGCGCGACCGGAACCTGATCACCTTTACCCACACGCGCGTACCGGAGGCGCTGCGCGGCCGGGGACTCGGAACACAACTGGTCGAGGCCGGCGTCAGGCTCGCCCAGGATCAGGCATTGAAAGTGATACCGAAGTGCCCCTTCTTCGCGGCCTATTTTGCGGCCCACCCACAGCTGCGTGACCTGCTCGCCTGAGGGGCGTGTTCCGGCTGGCCTCCGTATGTCGCTGGTTCACGAGCGCGCAGTGGCCGAACATGGCGAAGTGCCGGCGAGCGGCGGGCCGCGGCGCTGCAATCAGCAGGGCTTGAAACACCGCGAAGCTGCGCGAGGGCTGGCTCGGCGCGGGACAAAAGAAAGTGCTCGGCGCGCCAAATTCGCTGCACGCCGAAACAGGGACTAGGTCAGGCGTTCTGCGGAGGCAGACGCTGGATGCCGGTGGCGCACAGCGCGCCACCGGGAACAGCTAGGGGAGGGGTTAGTTCGACCCCACAAACTTATCGCGCAGCACCGCGTACGACTGGCCAATAAAGACCAGCGCGCTGCCCGCGATCGACAGAGTAATGAGTTCCATTTTACGACCTCGTAAACGCTTATCTTGAGATATCGGCACACGATTTGGGGCTCATGGCCAAGCTTTTCAAGCCCCCGCCACGAGGTCGGCGCGGCCGGTCCGGCCAACGCGCTGAAGTGCACGCCACGCGCGTCTACGAGACTAATGCCCCTTAACAGACGAGCAGCTGTTGAGGCCCAGCAGGGTGTACATCGGGCAAAAGCTAACCACGGCCGTCAGCAGCGGAACCACTCCGATCAGGCCGACCCAGCGGATCTGGCCGTTCAGCAGGAAAACCAGGCTGAGCAATGCGAGGCCGAGGAAAATACGAATCGCCCGATCCAAGCTTCCGACGTTTGCTTTCATTGCATTCTCCTTAGACAACTGCGGTGGCGCCCGCGACGTTTTCCACGCCGACTTCCGTCTCAAGAGCGCGTGATCCGCGCAAGGAATTGGCGATAAGACAGCCGTGCTCCGCGCGTTCGAGCAGGGCGCGCGCCTTCGCTACATCAGTGCCGGCCGGCACGGTCAACCTGGCAAAGGTGTTATAGCGCGTGAATTGGGAAACCTGGCCGACGCGCTCCAGTACTCCCTGGACGCGGCACTCAAGTCCTGACCACTCCAGGCGCGCGGCGCGGCTCACGGCGCGGAAGGTGAGGATGAAGCAGTCGGCAAGCGAGGCGCACAGCAGAGTCTCCGGAGACCAGACGCCTCCGGGCCCGTCAAATTCCGGCGGCGCTGCCGTCTTGAGACTGGGCAGCTGCGGAGAGTCGACCATCACTGGCCCTTGGCTGTGGCCTGTGGCAGATGCGCTGTAAGTGTGGGGATAGGGGTGCATTCGTCAGACTCCAGATTGGGATCGCGTCGTGCCACACGTCGTTACCGAGTTTGGCACGGGTTTCGCGATCGACCAGCAGGTAGCCCCACGGTAGCTCTCGGCTCGTGCGGCGCAAAGTGTGGTTAGTGCGTAACGGCGCGGCATCGCGCGCCGCGGCTGCGCCGCGCTGTCTTCCCAAGTAAGGGGATTGATACGGGCAGAGCAGCGCGATTCAGAGTCGTGGTCGCGGTCTGCCGCGGAGCCTCAGTGCTTCGCCTGCGCGGTCGCGGCACCGCGACAGGGCTCGCTCCGCCCGTTGCCGTCGCAAAGTGAAATGCTAATGCGACTCGACCTCAACACGCTCTTGCTGTTGCCGGTTCGCGCGCCGTGCGGCCCGGGCAAGCCAGCCCAGGCCGCACACGTTTGCTCGTAGCCCCTGATCTTGTGGGGGTGCTCTCGCTCGATCAGTATGGGCTCGGCGGTGCCGTACCGGCGGTGATCGAGATGCTGCCGAATACTCCGTCAGTCTGATTGGCGAATCCTGCTGTATAGAAAAGTGTTGTCACAGGCTTATCCGCGTCGCCATTCCCAAAAAGCAGGGACCACAGTCCGGGAACGGCAAACGTCCCGCCGTTGGCAACGCTGAGCGCACCCATGGAAGTTGCCGGCGCAGTTCCATTGGGCGCATAGATGTTTATCTTTCCGTCGCCGAAGTTGCCGACTAGCACATCGCCCTGAAGCGAGCCAAACCCGGCCGGTGCCAGTGCCATTCCCCACGGGGCATTGAGCGCGCCCGCCGATGCAAAGCGGCTGACGAAGTTTCCTTTGAGATCGAATACGTCAACGTAACCCAGGCCCGTGCCCGTGGTCTCGTCGTGCATCGCGGCGTCCTGCTTGGCATAGGACACATACAGCTGACCATTCAGAGCCGCGATGCCGAACGGCACAAAGCCGCCAGGCATGGTGGAGTCAATGAACTTGCCCTGCATGTCAGAGGGCTTAACGAAGCTGCTGTCGAAGACGTCGATCTTGTTGTTGTGCAGGTCAGTCGCGTAGAGAAAGGTCGACGCGCCGACCGTGCCGAGCGCCAATCCTTTGTAAACCGCGTGGTTGGCGCCGTTGGCGGTGCCATCGTCATACACGGTGAGCGCGCTCGCGCCGCTGTCCTTTGCCCAAGCCGCGACCGTGCCAGCCTCTCCGACGAAGATGAACAGCGCGCTCTCTTGCCCCGCACTGGTAGCGATCTCAAAACCGCCGGCGCCGTTGTAGATCTCGCCGGTTGGATTCGCGGGAATACCGGCGGCGGATGCCGGAATGGTGATTCCGACCTCGGTCGCGCCAGTCACCGCACCGGTCTGGATCGCGCCCATGCCACTGTACAGGGTGGCGAGATTGCTGTTGTTGTCGGCGATCCAGAAAGGCAGCCCGGGTGCGCTAGCCAGTCCCCAGGGATTCGACAGGTTCGCATCGATGGTGGTTGTGGTGGTGACGACTCCTACCTTATTCGAAACCAGAGCGCTGTCGGCGAAGCTGCTGCCCGCCTGCGTGCCCATCTGATTGCTGGCGCCGTTGTTGCTGCCGCCGCCGCCGCAGGCGCTGAGGCCCAGAGCGGCAATTACTGCCAAGGTAGCTGAAGTCGCCGCGCGGCTGCGGACTCTGCGATTCAAATGCATCGGTGCTCTCCAGGACATGGGGATGTCGTTTAGTGGAGAAATCCCGCTGCGCGAGTTCAAACTCCAGAGATTTGGGCGTTTCCGAAGCTGGGCCAGTTCCCGGTCCATCGACCGGATCCGCGCGGATCCCTTGGGCGCGTCGCTTGTTCAAAGAACATGAAATGTGCGACGGAAGAGAGCGCAGCTTGTGCAGGCTGGTCCGCCGGGTCGATCTGCACCGCAGTCTGCGCTGTCTCGTCAGTGCTCCTGGCCTACGCCACCGAGCGCTTTGTAGATTGACACCACGCTCAGGTTGACCGCCGTTTCAGCCTGCACCGCCTCGTCCTGAGCCTCGAGTTGGGTGCGCTGCGAGTCGAGCAGGGTGAGAAAGTCCGTGGTTCCGGCACGGTATTGCAGCTCGGCCAGTTCGGTTGCATGCGCTGAGGCGCGCGCCTGCTCGGCAAGACTCTTCAGGGCCGCCTGCTCGGTGACATACGCCGTAAAGCTGTTCTCAGTCTCTTCCAGGGCCACAAGGGTAGTCTGCGTATATTCAGCACTCGCTTCGTCCAGTTCAGCCTGTCGTACCCGCAGTCGCGCGCGGACCGTACCGAGGTCGAACGCCGGCCAGCTGACGGTCGGTGTCACCGACCAGGCACGCGCATCGTTGCTGCCCGCGGTGCTGAACAGCTGTCCCACATCCCCTGACAGGAAGCCGACGAACCCGCTGACAGTTACCCGGGGGAAGAGGTCGGCTGTGGCAACTCCGACATGGGCGGAGGCTGCGGCCAGCCGACGCTCGGCCGCCCGGACGTCCGGGCGCCGCTCAAGGAGCGCACTCAGGTCCCCTACCGGCAGGGGCCTGGCATAGGGCTGGATTTCGGCAGGCGCAAGCTCCTCATCCAGCGTCCCCGGACGTTCACCGAGAAGGACGGCGAGGCGATACATGGACTGCTTCTGTTGCGCTTCGAGCGGTGGAATCGTGGCTTCGGTCGCCTGCCGCCGGGCGACCGCGCGCTCGACGTCCAGCTCGCTCACCCGCCCACCTTCGTAGCGCACGCGTGTCAAAGCTTCCGTTTGTTGCTGGCTATCAAGGTTCCGCCGCGCGACAGTGAGGCGCGTCTGCGTGCCGCGCAGGAGGAAATAATTGCGGGCGACTTCAGCGGCGACCGTAACCTCCGCCGCGCGCTGCTCTGCGTCTGCGGCGCCCAGCTCGGCGCGTGCCGCCTCAATCTCGCGGCGCACATGACCGAAGATATCGATCTCCCATTGAGCATCCAGCCCGAGGGTGGCACTTGCGTAGGGATAGCGTGCCGTCCCGAAGCCTGGCTGCTGCTGATCGCCTTTGGCATATCCCGCCTCGAGCGGAACATGCGGTGCGGCGTCCAACTGGCTGCCCACGAACACCGCGCGCGCCGCCTTTACGCGGTCCGCGGCGACCCTGAGATCGAGGTTCGCGCCCAGCGCGCGTGCGACCAGGCTGTCCAGCTCCGGGTCGGAAAACTGCTGCCACCACTTGGCCTCAGGGTCCTGACGAATGAATGGTGGCGCCTCTGCCGACCGGACCACCGCCGGTGCGATAGCCGGGGCGTGGTAGTTGGGGCCGACTGCGCAGGCCGCGAGCGCGAGCGCGAGCAGCAACGTCAACAGGGTCCGCGCGCTGGCAGGCGTCCTCATGCCGCGGCTCCCTCGGGGTTGGCGCCCGCGGCCACGGGCGCGCTCAGCTTGCGCGGCAGACGCAGCCGTCGTGCCAGCAGATAGAAAAGCGGCGTCAGCAGGAGTCCGAAGAAGGTCACACCGAGCATCCCGGAGAACACCGCGATACCCATCGCGTGGCGCATCTCGGCACCGGCGCCCTCGGAAAGAACCAGCGGCACCACACCCATCACGAATGCCAGTGAAGTCATCAGTATGGGCCGCAACCGCAGGCGCGCGGCATCGAGCACCGCGCGCAGCATACGCTCACCATGCGCCTCGCGGTCGCGTGCGAACTCCACGATCAGGATGGCATTTTTGCCCGCGAGCCCCACGAGCACGATCAGCCCGATCTGCGTGAAGATGTTGTTGTCGCCGCCAGCGAGATGTACCCCGGTAATGGCCGAGAACAGGACCATGGGCATGATGAGGATCACCGCGAGCGGCAGCTGCAGGCTCTCGTACTGCGCGGCGAGCACCAGAAATACCAGCAGCACCACCAGCGGAAACACAATGACGGCGGTATTCCCGGCCAGGATCTGCTGGTAGGTGAGCTCGGTCCATTCGAAGCTCATACCGTTGGGCAGCTCCCGGCGCGCCAGCCTCTCCATGGCTGCCTGCGCCTGGCCGCTGCTGTATCCCGGGGCGGGCGCTCCGCTGATCTCTGCGGTCGGGTAGCCGTTGTAGTGCATAACCCGGTCGGGCCCGAAGCCCGGGCGCACGGTCACGAAGGATCCCAGGGGGATCATGTCACCGGCGGCGTTGCGGGTTTTCAGCTGAGCGACATCCTCGGCATGCAACCGAAAGCGCGGCTCGGCCTGGGCATTTACCTGGTAGGTGCGCCCGAAGAGATTGAAATCGTTCACGTAGAGCGAGCCCAGATAGATCTGCATCGTGTCGAAGATGTCCTGGAGCGCGACACCCTGAGACTTCGCCTTTTCGCGGTCCACGGCCGCGTCGACCTGCGGGACATTGACCTGGTAGCTGGTGAAGAGGCCGGCGAGCTCCGGAGCCTCATGACTCTTCGCGATCAGGTTGTCGGTCTGGCGTGCGAGTTCCTCAAAGCCGAGGCTGCCGCGGTCTTCCACCTGCAGGCGAAAGCCCCCGATCGTGCCCAGGCCCTGCACGGGCGGGGGCGGGAATACAGCGATAAAGGCCTCCTGAATCTTGGCGAATTCCCCGTTGAGCTCCTGCGCGATCGCCGCTGCGGAAAGCGCCTTGTCCTTGCGCTCACTGAAGGGTTTCAGGGTCACGAACACGATGCCCGAGCTGGGGCTGTTGGTGAAGCCGTTGATGTTGAGTCCCGGAAATGACACCGCGCTTTCCACACCCGGGTGCTTGAGCGCCACGTCGCCCATGCGGCGGATCACCTGTTCGGTGCGATCGAGCGTCGCCGCCGGCGGCAGCTGCGCGAACGCCACCAGGTACTGCTTGTCCTGCTGCGGCACGAAGCCGGTGGGAGTGCGTTCAAATCCCAGGTAGGTGAGGCCGACCAGGCCGCCGTAGAGGAGCAGCACAATGCCGCCGACGCGCAGGACCCGTCCGACGCCGCGCACGTAGCCGTGTGAGGCGCGCGCGAACAGGCGGTTGAAGGGTCGGAAGAACCAGCCCAGTCCGGCATTCATGAGCCGCGTGAGGCCATCGGGAGGAGCGTCGTGAGCGCGCAGCAAGAGCGCCGCAAGCGCCGGTGACAGGGTCAGCGAGTTGAAGGCCGAGATGACCGTGCTGATGGCGATGGTGAGGGCGAACTGCTTGTAGAACTCGCCGGTCAGCCCAGAGATGAAGGCCGTCGGCACGAACACCGCGCAAAGCACCAGTGCGGTCGCGATAATCGGACCCGTCACCTCACGCATCGCCTGACGGGTGGCATCCAGAGGCTTAAGTCCGCGGGCGATATTGCGCTCGACGTTCTCGACCACCACGATGGCGTCATCGACCACGATGCCTATTGCCAGCACCAGCCCGAACAGCGACAGCGCGTTGAGCGAGAAGCCGAACAGCTTCATGACCGCGAACGTACCGATGAGCGACACGGGCACAGCGATCAGCGGGATGATGGAGGCGCGCCAGGTCTGCAGGAACAGAATGACTACGATCACGACCAGCAGCGTGGCTTCGAGCAGCGTGTGGACCACCGCGCGGATAGAGCCACGCACGAACACGGTCGGGTCGTAGACAATCTTATAGTCGACCCCCGGGGGGAAGTCGCGCTTGAGCTCGGCCATCTTGGCGCGCACGCTCGCCGAGACTGCGATCGCGTTGCTTCCCGGGCGCTGGAAGATCGGTATCGCTGCGGCAGCCTTGTTGTCGAGCAGAGCCCGCAGAGCATAGGAATCGGAGCCGAGCTCGACGCGCGCCACGTCCTTAAGGCGCGTCACCTGGCCGAGCTCGCCGGTCTTGATGATGATGGCGGCGAAGTCATCCACGCTCGTCAGGCGGCCCTTGGTGTTGATGGCGAGCTGGAAGTTCGGGCCGCCGCGGCCTGCCGGAGCGATGGAGGACGGCGCGCCCAGTTGGCCCGCGGCGACCTCGATGTTCTGCTCGCGCAGAGCCCGCACGACATCACTGGCGGTGAGGCCGCGGCTTGCGACCTTCTCCGGATCCAGCCAGATGCGCATGGAGTAGTTGCCGGCGCCAAAGACCTGTGCCTCGCCGACGCCCGGCAGGCGTGCGATCTCGTCACGGACGCGCAGGATGGCGTAGTTCGCAAGGTACAGCGTGTCGTAGCGGTTATCGGGGGACACCAGGTGCACAACCATGGTGAGGTCGGGCGAGGACTTCTCGGTCGTGACGCCGAGCCGCTGCGCTTCTTCGGGCAGTTTGGGTAGTGCCTGCGCCACACGGTTCTGCACCTGCACCTGCGCCTTGTCGATATCGGTGCCGAGCGCAAAGGTGACGGTCAGAGTCATCGCGCCGTCCGCAGTGGCCTGGGAGAACTGGTACAGCATCCCCTCGACCCCGTTGATCGACTGCTCGAGCGGACTCGCCACGGTCTCGGCGATCACCTTGGGGTTGGCACCGGGGTAGCTGGCGCGCACGACGACCGTCGGCGGTACGACTTCCGGGTACTCGGTGATGGGCAGCGTGGGCAGTGCCAGCAGGCCGGCCAGAAAGATCAGCGCCGAGAGCACACCGGCGAAGATCGGACGGGAAATGAAAAACTGCGACAGATTCATGAGCTGACCCGTGTAGCGTGACTGGGAGGCGCTGCCCCGGTCATCCGGCGCGCGCGACGACCGCGCTCGAGGCGCCAGCGGGCGGCGGAGCCGGTGCGCGGGGCGCGGCCTGCGGCGTGCCGATCTGGCGCAATCCGACCCGGTCGCCGTTCATCGGCACCCGGGCAGCGGCGACAGCCTGTCCGGGGCGCACATGCTGCAGCCCATTGACCACCACGGTTTCGCCGGCCGCCAGTCCCGCACGGATGACGCGCAGATCGTCGACTTCGGGACCCAGCTCGATGAAGCGCTGCTCGATGTGGTTGTCGGCTGTCAGAGTGAGCACGTAGCTGCGGCCGAGGTCTGTGCCGATCGCGCGCTCGTCGATGAGCACCGTGTCAGTCTCGGCGCCGCCCACCAGGCGAATACGGGCAAACAGACCCGGGGTAAAACGGCCGTCGGGATTGCTGAATACGGCCCGCGCGCGGATCGTGCCCGTGCCCGGGTCGACCCGGTTGTCGACGAAGTCGAGCCGGCCCGCGTGCGGGTAACCCTGCTCATCGACGAGCCCCATGTAAACACTCCCGTGCGGCGTCGCCTTGCCATCAGCAGACGTATCGTTCAACTGGCGGTAACGCAGATACGTGGCCTCGTCGGCATCGAAGTAGGCGTACACCGGGTCATCGGAAACGACCGTGGTCAGGACGCTCGCGCCGGTGACCAGGTTGCCGGCCGTGATGAGCGCCCGGGATACGTGTCCGTCGATCGGCGCGCGCACCTCGGTGAACTCGCGATTGAGGCGGGCGGCGGCGAGGGAGCTGCTCACTGAGTTGAGCGCGCCTTTGGCGGAGATCTCGGCGGCGGCGAGCCGCTCGTATTCTTCACGCGAGATCGCATGCGCGTTGATCAGGCCCTCCGCGCGGGCGTGGTTGGCGCGCGCCAGCTCATAATCCGCCGCAGCGCGCGTGCGCTCGGCGCTCAGGCGGTCGACCTCGTCCTGAAAGGGGCGCGGATCGATCTGGAACAGAAGCTCGCCCTTCTTTACGCGGGCGCCATCGGCGAAGGTCACACGGTCGACGTAACCATTCACGCGCGGACGGACTTCCACCGAATCCACCGCCTGCAGGCGGCCGCTGAATTCCTGCCAGTCCCGCAACGGGCGGTGAATGACCTCAGACACGGTCACCTGAGGAAGCGCGGGGGACTCCCTGGGAAGCTTGGCCTCCGAGCGGCCATGAAGGCTCAGGAGCAGCGCGCCTGCGACCATTACGCCGGACACGGCGGAGACCTTGACGAGCAATCTTGAACGTAAACTGGTCTTATTCACAAATAACTCCATTTTTTTCAGCTTGTTACGGGGCATCCCGCCCTGCCTCGCTGTCAGCCTGCGGCCTTGACACCGGCCGGTAACATGTAGATGCTATGGGTGTTACCGGTAAGTCACTTCACTCCTGGAGGGCGATGTTAGTTACCGGTCAGTCACTAGTCAAGAGGGGGATCGAGATGAACGCCAAAGTCGCGGCGCCAGAGCGCACCGCAGAGGAGGGCTCCAAGCCGCGGGTCCGTGACCGGATCTTTAAGACGGCCTGCGACCTTTTTTATCGGCACGGCATCCGGGCTGTCGGAGTGGACACCATCGCGAGCGAGGCCGGCACGAATAAGATGAGCTTTTATCGCAGCTTCGCCTCCAAGGACGAGCTCGTCGCGGAGTACCTGCGCGAGGAGATGCGCGAGGGCTGGGCCTGGTGGGATGAGCTGATCGCGCCGCACGCCGGCGATCCGCGCGCCCAGGTGGAGGCTCTGTTCGATGCGCATGCGCTGCGCTCGTGTACCAGCGACTCCCGCGGCTGTGCGCTCGCCAATGCTGCCGTGGAGATCGATGACGAGAATCATCCGGCCCGCCAGGTGATCGAAGCACACAAGACCGAACTGCGTCGCCGCTTCCGCCAGCTCGCCCACGACATGAAAGCGCGTGATCCAGAGGCGCTCGGCGACGCGCTGCTGCTGCTTTTTGAAGGCAGTTACCTGACGCAGCTCACTTTCCACAGCAAGCACGGTCCGGCGGAGAGCGCTGCCGCCGCGGCGCGCGCGCTCATCGCAGCCTATACCGCCTGACAAGCGCCCGAGACCGGTCTGCCTTAGTGACCGGATCGGAAAGCTCCCTGTACTTGTCGCAGCAGTGCCTGCGCCTGCTGCGCATTGTCCGTCAGCTGTCGAGCGCTCTTCGCGCTCTGTGGAGCCACTGCCTCAAAATACGCCCGATTCGCGCTTTGCAGGTCTCCCGCCGCCTCGTAGCACACGCCGGCCTGCTGATATTCCTTCTGGGCGAAGAGAACGTCCGCGAGCCAGTGCGCCTCATCGGGGCTCTGGGCAGGACAGGGCTGGCGCGGCGCTGGCGCGGGATCGGCGAACGCACCGGTCGCCACCATGATTAGCACGCACGCGCCCAGGTGCGCAGCGGCGCGCGTGCCATCCCATCTCCGGCCGATTGCTCGTCTCCTCATCGCCCCTGTTTGTGGGGCTGCGCCCGCCGCCAGCCAACACGCCGGGAGGATCAGGCGTACCTCATCCGCTTGAGAGAGCAAAGGGCGGCTTCGCGTCCGTGAGCGCCGGGGAGTGGAAAACCTGCCAATCCACGCTACTTCTTGCTGTAGACCAGTCCTTAGGCGGCCCTGGACGGGCCGGCGTTCGCTGTGTTCACCGGGCGGTCACCACGCGCCAGCAATTGGTCGGCAGCCTTCTCGGCGATCATTATGGTTGGGGCGTTGGTATTGCCGCCGATGAGCTTCGGCATGACGGAGGCATCGATGACCCGCAGGCCCTCAACGCCACGCACCCTTAATTCGCAGTCGACAACCGAAGCCGGGTCACTACCCATGCGACACGAGCCGACTGGGTGGTAGATGGTTTCGGCCTTGCGCCTGAGCGCCAGTTCCACGCCCTGACGCGTGTTTACCCCGTCGCCGGGAAAAATCTCCGCGCCACGGAATGGTCCGAACGCTGCGGATTGACTGATCTCACGCGCCATACGGATCCCCTCCAGCATGACTTCGACATCATGCTTCTCGCTCAGGTAGGACGCGTAGATACGCGGTGGATCCTCTGCGCGGGCTGAGCGCAGCGTAAGATGACCGCGGCTGAGCGGCCGCAGGGCGCATGAATGTATGGTGTAGCCATTGCCGCTTAAGCGGTTGCGGCCGTGGTCATCGAGTTGGGCTGGAACAAAATGAAATTGGATGTCCGGGCGCGCATCCGGTGCCAGAGGCGTACGCGCGAAACCGCCCGCTTCGGCGATGTTGCTGACTCCCGGCCCGGAGCGGGTGAGTAGGTAGCGAAGGGCAGCAAGGACTTCCTGCCACGCATTGAAATCGTAGGTCATCTTTCCGGTGCACCGGGTCAGGGTGCAAAAGTCCAGGTGATCCTGCAGATTGCGACCGACTTCCGCGCTGTTGGCAATGATGGGTATCCCGAGTGCGTGCAGATCACTCGCGGGACCGATCCCCGAGCGCAGTAGCGTTAGCGGGGAGCCGATAGCGCCGGCGGCCAAGAGCACTTCGCGCTGCGCGCGCGCGAACCGGACCGCGCCGTGGTGTCGGTACTCGACTCCCGCGGCGCGCATCCCCCGAAAAGCGACGTGGGTGACGAGACAGCGGGTGAGGATCGTGAGATTTTTCCGCCGGCCCGCGGGCCGCAGATACGCAA
Source organism: uncultured Pseudomonadota bacterium (assembly GCA_963825385.1). GTDB lineage: Bacteria > Pseudomonadota > Gammaproteobacteria > Steroidobacterales > Steroidobacteraceae > 13-2-20CM-66-19. The sequence goes on from CAWGSX010000004.1 coordinate 531,840, forward strand.
CGGCAGCGCTGCAGCGGCGGCCAGCGCGCTGCGTGACCTGATAAAAGCCGGCGCCGTCCTGCACCGGTCCGTTGAAGTCCGCATTGCGCGCAAGGCCGCATTCGGCCGCAGCCTGGATGAACACGGCGTCGAGGGGGTTGCGGTATGAGAGGTCCTCGACCGACAAAGGGCCGTGCACACCGTGGTAGGGACTTGCACCCCGGGACTGGTCTTCGGCACGCAGAAAGTACGGCAGTACGCTGGCGAAACCCCACCCCTGCGCCCCCAGCGTGACCCATTCCTCGTAGTCCGAACGGTGGCCCCGTGTGTAGCACATCGCGTTGATGGAGCTGCTACCACCCAGAACGCGACCCCGTGGCCAATACAGGCGGCGTCCAAGAAGTTCGGGCTCCGGTTCCGTGTAGTAGCCCCAGTTGAGGTCGCGGTTTCTGACCAGGCGTGAGAGCCCCGCCGGCATATGTATGAATGGACTGGAGTCGGGGCCGCCGGCCTCGAGCAGCAGCACCTTGAGGTCGGCTCGGGCCGAAAGCCGATTGGCCAGGACGCACCCGGCGGAGCCGGCACCCACAATCACGTAGTCATAAACCTCCTCAGTCATCGGATCGCTTTGCGCTCGGCGCGCCGCTGGGACGCGGCGGCCGCTCGTTGAGGAGCGTATCCATCAGGCGGGTCTCGCGCTCACGAACGGCCTGCAAGAGCCGTTGCGGATCATTCATCTGGCGGAACGCCGCAAAACCGCGCTCGAGGAAGTCCTGCAGCGTGCCCAGCCCTGCCGCATGGGCCGGGGTGTGCGCCGCACGCAGTGCCAGTGCCACCCAGGGACGCCGCACCAGGCGACTGAGGTCCTGTCCGATGGCGACCACGAGATCGATCTGATGGGCGCGCGCTGATCGCCGGTTGACCGAGCGGTAGGCTGCTTCATAGGTCTGTGCGCATATGGGTCCCGCCGGCAACACGCCGATGAGGGCCAGGTCAAGTTCCGCGGTTAGCACCTGCAGCTCGATCGCACGGGCCAAAGAGTCGAACGCCGCGCGGGGCAATGCGCGGTTGAGGTAGCGCCAGGCGCGGGCGAGATCGCGATCGCGCTGCACGAATTCTTGCGGTCCATATACGTCATGCAGGAAAAATTCCACCGCCTGCTGGTACTGCGGATCCGCGTGTAAGTCCGCGTAGGTGCGCGACAGACGTTCCGCCTGCCACGTCTTTAGCTCGCGCAGACGATCGCGGTAAGGGGCGTCAGCACCGGTATGCGTGTCGAGCAGTTGCTTACGCGTGAGCAGCTCGGCAACCTGGCTGCGCGTCTTCATATGGCCGGCCGCTGCAACAGCACCGCCATGATGCAATCAAGCGCCGCCCGGGTACTCAACATGCCGAGGTGCCCGATACCGCGCATGGGATACATCTGCGTGCCCGTGAGTCGCGAACTGACGGCAGGTGCCACGAGATTGTCCTCGACACTGTAGATACTCGCGAACGGGACGCGGAAACCGCCCCCCTCAGATGCCTCGAGCATCTGCAACCACGCCGAGTCATGGCGCATCTGCCGCGTCGCCGGCCACCGCAGACCTCCTACCAACCGTGTTCCATGATGGGGGCAGGCTATGGTGACCACGCGGCTGACCATCTCGCTGCCCGCGCTGCGCAGCATTGCCCGGGTTGCCAGGCCGCCCATACTGTGTGAAACGATTGCCACCCGAGCACCACCGGACCGTTGGTGAAGCGCCAGCACTTCGGGCACCAGGCTCCGGGCCTGCGAGTCGATGTCCGCGAACAATGGCTCAAGGTCAATCGCGTGAATCGGCGCAAACCCGGCCGCCTGCAAACGCGCCGCCAGCGGACGCCATATGGCGCGATTGCACAGAATGCCGTGCACCAACAGTACGGGCCGGTCGGGTTGCAGGCGCGCCGCTGGCTGCGGCGGGTAAGCCCGTTCGCGGGCATTCCAGCTCATGGCAATGATGGCCCGCGTGAAATGCACCGTCTCACTGCACACGGTCTTCGCGGCCAAACCCAGGTTCGTCAGGGAATATTGCGGAGTTTCGCAAGCACGGGCGAGTGCAAACGAAACAGCGGTGAACATCAGCGGCAGGGCGACGGCCCCGCCCACTGCAATCGCCAACGTCGCGGCCGGAGTCAGTGAGAGGCTAACGCTGAGGACCGTGGCGCCGGCGATCGCAAGCAGCACTGTGACGCCCAGAATCCATCGCCAGAATCGAGCTGCCACGGGAGCCTCAGCCGCTGGGCGCGGGAGGCAGCAGCATTCCCTCGAGGCGCCGCAGGGCTTCAGCCAGGCGCGGTGCGGTCTGCCGCACCTGCGCGGAGCGCTCCTCGGCAGAGGTCGTGAAAGAGCGGTGCCGGTCACGCAGTAATGCGGTATTCAAGCGCAGTCCGCGCTGCTCCAGCAGCGGGGCGAGCGTCGCGGCTTGCCGCAAAAGGTCGGTCCGGGTGCGCTGATAGGCATGGTTGGCGAGCTGTCGACGCTCCGCATAACGGAATATGTTTGCAAAAAACAGCCGCTCATCGTGACGGTCTGGCTCAAGCAGCACCGTGTCGGCTTCCGGAAAGCGCGCACCATAGGTGGCCATGCCGATTTTCATGCGCGAGTGGATCAGCGCTCTGAAAGTCTGTCCGAGAACCACCGGCAGGCCTTCCCTGGTGAGGTTCGTGCGCCGGCGTGAAAGGGGATGGGAGGCGTCAAAAGGCACCAGTGGATTAATACAGATCACAAGATCGCAGCCCGCTTCCAGAGCGAGTGAGGCGTGCATGGTGCGCACCAAGGCTCCATCAACGTAGTGCTCGCCATCGATCTCCACGGCGCGATACAGGCCCGGGAGCGCGCAGCTGGCAATCAGAGCGCGTGAGATCTCCACGCGGTCGTGGCCCGGGCTGCCGAAGTTCACCGATTCGCCCGTGTTTAAGTTTGTTGCCACGACGTACAGTTGCGATCGCAGCTTGCGGAAGTCATCTGTATGTCCGGTCGAGGTGAACACCGCATGCAGATGCCGCTGTAGCGGCTTGTTGTCGAAGACGGCCGTGGGCGCCAGCCTCCCCAGGGACCCGATACCGGCAGACCAGTCGCGACCCAGCGGATCGCGCGCGTATTGGCGCGCGATGTCCACCAGCACTTCGGGGATTTGAGCCAAACGGCGCACATACTCATCCAGCGCCGGCTGCAGCAGCATCGCCGGCGAAAACGGGAAGAGCACCGATTCGTCGTTGACGAACATGCTGCCAAGGGCCGTGGTATCAAAGCCGTTGGCCAGCCCTGCGGCCACAAGGGAACCGGAACTCACGCCCACGTAGACGTCGAAGTCAGTCAGCTCACGCCCTTGGATCGCCTCGCCGAGCGCGTGCAGTGCACCGATCTCGTAAAAGGCGCCCAAGGGGCCGCCCCCCGCCAGCGCGATCGCGAGCTTTCCCGACCGCGCGCGCCGCCGTCGCGCGCGGCGGGGCTCGATCGTCAACATGGCCGCTTCAGGAAGCAGCGGCTCGAGCGTGCGCGGTCTTACGTCCGACTGTGTCTCGCGATCGGCCGGAGGAGCGCGCCTGCGCCAGCCTTTCGATGTTGACGTTGAGTGCATTCACCCGTTTGCTGAGCGCTTCCACTTCATCAGCGCTCGGTACGCCAAGCTGATTCAAGGCGCGGTGCACGCGGGTCTGGAAGACCTTCTCCAGATTCTCGAAGGCGTCGCTCGCTTTGCCACGCACCTGGCTCATTTTTTCGTTCAGCGTCGACTGCACCTCGCCAAGCACACCCTGCAGGGCTTTCTCGGCGGCGTCGCGGGTGCTCGCCTGTACGCGTGTGCCCTCGGTGATCAACTCCTGCAGCAGTTTCGGCGTGCCCTTCTGCGCCTTCGAGACGGCGCCGAGTCCGGCGAGCCAGATCTGGCTGACGATCTCGAGTGCCTGCGCCTGCACGGTGCCGTCGCCTTCGCCCTTGCGAGTGGGCTTGCGGGATTTCCTTCTGGTTGCCATATGATCCTCTTTTCGCGGAACTTGCCGCGGAATGCGTATTTGCCCGGACTGGGCTCACTTGCCGACACGAGTACTATAAAAACCTTATTCGACACTTAGCATTGGTACTTGCCGCACTCGGACCTCGTGATGCCCAGAAGCAACCGGAGCAGTACCTCATGCGGGGAAGCAGAAGGGCGCGGGTCTTTCCGGGTTGTGCAGGCTCAATGGAAGAGGTTGCATGAAGGGGATCGGGAGGCTTATCCGGACGCGCTGCAAGTCAGCCGCTGGATGAAGAAGCACGCCTTGTTTGCTTCGTGGGTTGAGGCGCACGGGGGTGCGGCAGTGCTCGCCGGGTGTGTACAGAGCGCATGGCGAGCCTTTCATGCCGGTGAGTTCCGGCGTGCCATCGAGATCGGCGCCAAGGCGGGCGCACTCGGGGCAACCGCCGCCAATAAGGCTGCGGCCACATACACCTCATACGCGGGTCGAGCAGAGGCGGAAAGCACCAAGCTGCTGCAAACGGCTGCGAGACGCGCCGAAGGGGCGGTGGAGATGCTGCCCGACTACGCCAATGCTCACTATACGCTGGCGCTTACCCTGGGACGTTACAGCCAGCGTATTTCCATCGTACGGGCCCTCGCGAACGGGCTGGCTGCGCGAGTGCGTACCGCGCTCGACACGACGCTCAGTCTTGAGCCACGCCACGCTGAGGCGCACATCGCCTTAGGGCTCTTCCATGCGGAGATATGTCGCGAAGCTCGGTTCGCTGGTGGCACGTTTGAGCTATCAGGTCTCGGCAGCAGCCGCGATGGAACATTTCCGCCGCGCAATCCAGCTGGTGCCAAGGGCGCCGATCGCGTACATGGAATATGCGCATGGATTACTGCTCCTTGATCCCGATGCACACCGCGAGCAGGCGCGCGAGCTCTACGCCAAGGCGGCGGCCTGCGAGCCGATCGATGCGATGCAGCGCCTTGACGTCGAACGTGCCAAGCGCGGGCTGCCCGAATAAGGAGGCCGCTGGTTCCGTACGCTACTCAGGTCAGGCGCGAAATCCCGGCCAGCAGCACAAGGTACACGAGGCGGTCGAATTCAGTTCCCATCATCGCCACGAGTGCGTCGGGATCTGCGATCAAGATGCCGATCGGCGATCACGCCGAACTGCACCTCTCCAGCGTACGTGAGCATGCTTACGCCCGTGCCGATGCCTCCGGCCTGCGGTACCCAGAAAAGCAATTGCGAGATCGGTATTCCCCCAAGCAAAGGGGCTGCTGCGGTCCACGTAGATTAGAGGCAACGAGGCTTGCCTTGGCACTGAACAACTCCATCGCCGGTTCCTCGACCGCGGCGGGCAAGTTGCCCAATAGCGATAGCACCTCGAGGGTGACGCGAGCTTGTGCAGAGCCTTTCAGCGCCTGCATGCTCGCGTGAACAGTGCACGAGTCGCGCCAGCGGATCGCGGATGCCGACCGGCAGGTCGACGAACACAAGTCCGAATCGGTTGCCGAGCGCGAGCGGCGCATCGCCGTCGGGCCGCATGTTGACCGGAACGGCGGCGCGGATCGAAAGCCCGGCAGTCTCATCGCCATGTGAGTCAAGATAGCGCCCGAGAGCCCCGGCCAGCGTTGCCACCAGAACGTCATTGATCGTGCAGCCCAGCACGACACTGACCGTGCGCACCTCTTCAAGCGAAAGCGGTTCGGCCCAAGCCACACGCCTGGACCCCGTGAGAGACTCCTTCAGATGCGTGTACGGGTCATCGGCAAGCCCCAGGCCGAGGTGTGCCGCTTCTGTGGCCAGTTCGAGCGCCTGGCCGGCGGCGGTGGCGGCTTCCAGGGGATGGAACCCGTAATGGATGGCCTGGTCCACGACGGCGGCACCGGCACGAAATGTCTGTGCAAGAAACTCGGGTATGAAGCCTGCGGCAGGACTGTCTGCGCTGACATCCGCCGCCGGGGGACGGCCGCTTGCCGCTGGCGCGGCGGGGTTTGCCGCATCGGGGTCTGCCAGCTGCATGAGCACATGAACCAGGGCAATGCCATCCGCGTAACAGTGGTGGATCCGAACGATGATTGCGCTGCCGCCGCGGTAGTGCTCGACGAGGTGAAAAGTCCAGAGCGGCCGCCCGATGTGAAGCGGCGTACTCGCGAGCTCACCCGCCAAGTCCTCCAGCTCACGCTTGCCGGCAGGAGTTGGCAGCGCCACCCGCAGTACATGATCCTCGATGTTGAACTGATCGGCCGGAACCCAGTTCGCAGAGAGCGTGTCCATCGCCGGCACGCTGCGAAAGCGCTCGAAGGCGAGAAAACGCTCGGTCACGATCGAGCGCAGGCGCGCGTAGCTGAGCACGCCGCGCAACACGAGCAAACCCATGACCAGCATGGGATTCGTCGGCCGTTCCATCAGCAACCAAGCCCGGTCGACGGCCGACATGCGCTCAGGCGTCTTCATGGGCGAGCACTGTCGCTCATTCGCGGCGGCTTTTGACCCTCGGTTTGTCACGATAGCCCTGCCGCTCTATGCGCGTAACGTAGCCACAATTCACGCCCGATGGACTTGCGATAGTGGGCTACTTCATTACCGGCGGCACCGGCTTCATAGGGCGCAGTCTCATCGCCGAGCTGGGTCGCCGCTCTGGGGAGCGCATTTGGGTGCTAGTGAGGCCCGCCTCGCGCGCCAAGCTTGACCGGCTGGTAGTCGAATGGGGGGATGCCGGCAGTCAGGTCATCCCGGTTGAGGGAGACCTGCAGGGCGATCTGCTCGGTATTTCCGCCAGTGACCGTAGTCAGCTGCACGGGCAAGTTGACCACTTCTTCCATCTCGCCGCGCTCTACGATCTGGGCGCGGACGCGGCGGATCTTGAACGCGCGAACGTTCTGGGCACGCGCAGCGCCATACAGTTCGCGCACGAAATTCAGGCTGGGTGCTTTCACTTGGTGAGTTCGATCGCCTCTGCAGGTTGCTATCGAGGCACGTTTACCGAGGACATGTTCAGTGAAGCCGAAGGACTCGAACATCCGTATTTCCGTACCAAGCACGAGTCGGAAGCGTTGGTCCGCACCAGCTGCCAGGTGCCGTGGCGTATATACCGCCCCGGGATGGTGGTGGGAGATTCACGCACGGGGGCGATAGACAAGATCGACGGTCCGAGCTACCTCTTCAAGCTGATCCAGAAGATCCGAGACAACGTGCCCTCCTGGGTACCGCTCATCGGCTTCGAGGGCGGACACATCAATTTAGTCCCCGTGGATTTTGTCGCGGCCGCCCTGACGCACCTGGCCCACGTACCGGGTATGGACGGGCTATGCTTTCACTTGACTGATCCGCAGGACCGGCGCACCGGGGAGGTATTGAACGTGTTCGCCCGGGCTGCGCACGCACCGACGATGACCCTGCGGCTTGAGCCGACGCTGCTGCAGGCAGTTGCGCAGGTTGCTCCTGCCGCTGCTGGCGAGGCGCTAAAGCCGCTGCAGCGCATCGTGGAGCAGGCCCTGCGGGATCTTGGAATTCCGAAATCCGCGATCGGCCTGCTCAATTATCCCACCACCTTCGATGCGCGGCGCAGTCAAGCGCTGCTGGCATCGGCGGGCATCCGGGTGCCGCGCCTGGAAGATTATGCGTGGCGCCTGTGGGATTACTGGGAACGCCATCTCGATCCGGATCTGTTCAAGAGCCGCAGCCTGCACGAGGCTGTCAAGGATCGGACCGTTCTGGTGACCGGCGGATCCTCCGGCATCGGTAAGGCCGTCGCGCTGCAGCTGGCCGAAGCAGGCGCCAACCTACTCATCGTGGGCAGGGATTCCAGCAAGCTTGCGCACGTGCGCACGGAAGTCGAGGCGCGCGGCGGCCGCGTGGTCACCTACAGCTGCGACATAACTGACCCGGAAGCTTGCGAGCAGTTCATCGCCCAGGTGCTCAAAGAGCACGGCTGCGTTGACATTCTGATCAACAACGCGGGCCGCTCAATCCGCCGCGCCATCGAGAATACCTACGACCGATTCCACGACTACGAGCGGCTGATGCGCCTGAATTACTTCGCCGCCGTGCGGGTGACCTTGGGGTTTCTGCCCGCCATGGTGCGACAGGGTGCCGGTCACGTCATCAACATCTCTTCGATCGGCGTGCTGAGCAATGCGACGCGCTTCGCGGGCTACAACGCGTCCAAGGCGGCTCTCGAGGCTTTCTCACGCAGCGCGGCAGGCGAATACCACGAGCGGGGCATCCGCTTTACGGTGATCAACATGCCGCTGGTCCGTACGCCAATGAGCGCACCGACGCGCCTCTATGAGCAGTTTCCGCTCATCCAACCGGAACAGGCGGCGGACATGGTCTGTGAGGCGGTCATCCATAAGCCGCAGCGCGTGGCGACGCGCCTGGGGGTCTTGGCACAGCTTATCGAACTGATCGCACCCAGCATCAACCGGGCCATCATGAGCGAAGCCTTCACCATGTTCCCGGACTCTGAGGCCGCCTCTGGCGCTCCAGCTCGCGCCCCGGTGACCCCGGAAGTGGTCGCGTTCGCCTCCTTGATGCGTGGCATTCACTGGTAGTGCCCTCGAATCGAGCCGCCGCGTACTCCAGCGGCAGCGGCTCAGGCAGCGCGTGCAGATTCCTGACGCGCGAGCTCGCGCCGTAGGATCTTGCCGATGTTCGTCTTGGGCAACGAATCGCGGAACTCCACGTACTTCGGCACCTTGTAGCCGGTCAGGCGCGCGCGGAAATGCTCATGCAAGTGCTCCACGGTAATCATGTCGCTTTCGCGCAGAACGACGAACACCTTCACGGCCTGGCCGGAGCGCGGGTCGGGAACTCCGATGCAGCCGCAGTCGAGCACCGCCGGATGTTCAGTGCACACGCTCTCGATCTCGTTCGGGAACACTTTAAATCCCGACACGATGATCATGTCTTTCTTGCGGTCAACGATGCGTAGAAAGCCCGAGGCGTCAATCGTTGCAATGTCTCCGGTCCGCAGCCAGCCATCGCTCGACAGCGCCGCCGCCGTGTCCTCCGGATGCTGCCAGTACCCGCGCATCACCTGCGGGCCGCGTACGCACAGTTCACCGGAATCCCCGGCCGGCACCTCGCCCTGCGCATCCCGGATGCTGATCTCCGTCGAGGGCAGGGGAACGCCGATCGTGCCGATGCGCGGAGCATCGTATGGATTGCAGGTGACAACGGGTGAGGTCTCGGTCAGACCGTAACCCTCGGCAATCGGCCGCCCGGTAACGGCGAGCCAGTTTTTGGCGACGCTCGGATGGAGCGCCATGCCGCCGGCCGCGCCGAGCTTCAGCTTCGAGAAGTCGAGCTGCGCGAATTGGGGGTGATTCAGAAGGGCGCTGTACAGCGTGTTGACGCCGGTGATGATCGTCATGCGCCACTTACGCAGCTCGCGCACGAATGCCGGGATGTCACGCGGGTTCGTGATGAGTACGTTGAGGCCACCGTGCTGCATGAATACCAGACAGTTACAGGTGAGACAGAAGATATGGTAGAGGGGCAGGGGCGTAATCACGACCTCCTCGCCCGGGACGAGCAGATTTTTCCAGAATGCGGCCACCTGCAGCAGGTTTGCCACCATGTTGCGATGGGTGAGCATTGCCCCCTTGGCGATGCCGGTCGTGCCACCCGTGTACTGCAAAAATGCGATGTCCTTCCCATCGATCGCCACCGGGGCGAGGCCGGCCCGCGCACCGCGCGCCAAAGCGGCCCGGAAGGAAATCGCGTCGGGAAGCTGGTAGCGCGGCACCAGGTGTTTAACGCGTCGGACAACGAAGTTTACGACGTCGCGCTTCGGGAACGGAGCCAGATCACCTACAGCTGTGGTCACCACGTGAGCTATCGACGTTTCGGCCCGGACATCGGCAAGCACATGCGCGAAGTTTTCGAGCACGACGATGCACCTCGCGCCCGAGTCGTTCAATTGATGGCGCAGTTCTCGCTGCGTGTAGAGCGGGTTGGTGTTGACCACGGTAAGTCCGGCACGCAGCGCACCGAACAGCGCGACCGGATACTGCAGCAGATTGGGCATCATCAGGGCAACGCGGTCGCCGCGCGCAAGACCAATCTGCTGCAGGTACGCCCCGAACTGTCCGGACAGCCTGTCGAGATCCCGATAGGTAAGAGTGACTCCGAGATTGTGGTAGGCCGGGCGCTCCGAGAAACGGCGACAGCTTTCTTCCAGCATCGCCACTAGGGATGGATAGGCATCCGGATCGATCTCGGCGGGTGTTCCTGGCGGGTACGCCTTGAGCCAAGTCTTTTCCATGAAAGTCACCTCGTCGAACTCCATACGAGCGCAATTAGTCGCTCCTCGCGGACGTTTGGCGATTCGGGCAAATGCGTAGTCGTACCTCACGACGGGCACTTGTACGGATTCTCCGCGAGCCGCAAAAGTGTGAGATTCGCAAGTTGCCGTTACAAGAGAGACTGTAATGAAACGCCACGCCGCCTTTGTCTCGTTGTCTGTTCGCATCGCCGTAGTTCTGGCCGCAGTGAACGGCAGTGCACACGCATCCGGGTTCCAGCTGCAGGAGCAGTCGGCAAGCGGTCTCGGTCTTGCCTACTCCGGTATGGCGGCGGCCACACAGGACGCGAGCACCGCCTTCTGGAATCCGGCGGGAATGATTTACCGTCCCGCCGTAGAAGTAACCGTGGCTGCCGATTACGTCATACCGAGCATCAACTTCAGCAGTGCCGGCGGGCCACCGGCGGGTTCAACGTACGACGTCTTCGGCAACGGCGGTGACGGCGGCGTGCCGACGGTAGTACCGGCGGTGTACGGGCTCATGCACGTTACCCCGGATGTAGCGGTCGGCCTGACCCTCAACTCGCCGTTCGGGCTGAGCACGGACTGGAATTCGCAGTGGGCGGGGATGTTTTATGGCGTCAAGTCCAAGGTCGAGACGCTGAACATCAATCCAGCGCTTGCCTGGCGGCTCAATAATTTTCTGTCCGTCGGGGCCGGCGTCAGCTACCAGCGGCTTAAGGCTACGCTGACGAACGGGCTCACGCCGCTGATCCCTTCGGCGCAGGGTCGGCTGGATGGCAGCGACTGGGCGTGGGGATGGAACATCGGACTGTTGGGCGACTTTGGACAGGGCACCAAGGTCGGACTGACCTATCGCGCGGCCATCAATTATCGCGTAAGCGGCCAGCTATGGTTTAACAACGCGGCTTTCGCTCCCTTGGACTCGGCCGCCGCGACCAACCTCAAATTGCCGCAGGTGGCTTCGGTTGCCATCTCTCAGCAGCTGGGCCCAAAGCTGCGGCTCTTGGCCGATTACACGTGGACTGGGTGGAACTCGATACAGGCACTGAACATTGTCGCGACCAGTGGTCCGGCCGCGCGCACGCCGGTCTCGAGCACGCCGTTGAACTTTAAGAACAGCTGGCGCGCGGGCGTTGGGGCTGAGTACGAGCTTAGTCAGCCTTGGCTGCTGCGGGCGGGGTTGGCCTACGACCGCTCGCCCGTGCAGGATGAGTTTCGCACCCCGCGACTGCCGGACGACAATCGCACCTGGCTCGCAGCGGGGGTGAGTTGGCGGCCGGATGAGCGCTGGACTGTCGATTTCGGTTATGCCCACCTGTGGGTAAAAGACGCTTCGAGTAACCTAATGTCTGCCGGGCCGGTGCCGGGCGCGCTGATCGGCACCTATAACTCGAGCATCAACATCGTCGGCCTGCAGGCGTCGATGCATTTCTGAAAGGCGCAGCGGCTGAGGCTGCGCCGACAAGCGGGCGTAAAGGCTCCGACTTCCGATCTAACTGGTACGCGCGACACATCGAAGCACGGCGAATCAGAGCGTGACTCCGGAAAGAGTCTGGAAGACGACGCGTCGGAGTAGTCGTTCCGCGCGGACCTGTCCACATCAGCTCGTCGCCTGGGCGAATAAGGCGACAGCTTGGAGCGACAATTGCCTACCCCGCAACCATGTTGTTGGACAATTGCGCCGGCTCGTCAAGAGCCGACGCGTGTACCGTCATAGATCCAGTTCACTTCCCAGGTCTTTCCGCCATCCTGAGAGAAGGCTTGCTCGAAGTGTGTCTTGTCGCGACCGATCGCCTGCCAGGAGTAGCGCACGGTGATGGCACGGCCCTCCCAATTGTCCTGGCCGTAGAACTCGCCGTGACCGTTGCTGAACTGCCCCACCACCGGTGGATCGAACACGCCGGTCTTGAGGCTCGAGCCGTAGATGCTCCACTGGTGCGAGTTGGGGTTGTAAAGACGAACGGCTAGGATCTCGATGCGCTTGTGGGTAAGCGCGTTCTCAACGCGCATCTCCGACTCGTTCCAGCCTTCCAGCAGCGGAAGCGTGCGGGTGGCCACGGTGCCATCGTAGTCCTCCCAATCATTGGCCGCGGAGAGGCGATGATTCAGGGTACGAACGTGGGCTTTCCAGGTGCCGACTTCAAAATCGAAGTCGTGCCGGCCGTCGGGCAGCGACGGCACCAGTGCTATCTTCGGTTCCGGAGTATCCGACAGGGCAGGCAGCGCGATAAGTCCTAGCAGGACGAACGAAAACGTGGCAGTCCACTTCACGGGTATTTTCTCCTCGGCAGTTGTGTTGAGGCTCAGCCGGGCCGGCTTGGCATCCCTACGGGCGTTGTAGTAGCATTGACGCACTACGTAGGAGATGTCAAGAACTATGCGCCTGTCGAAAGCCGAGACACGGGTGTTGGAGCAGTTCTGGAAACTCGGAACGGCCTCGGTGCGCGAGGTCCTCGAGAGCCTCCCGGAGGATGAACGCGTGGCGTACACGACGGTGCAGACACTCGTCCATCGTCTGGAGCAGAAGGGGGCGGTGCGACGCGTGAAGAAGGTGGGCAACGCGCAGCTATTTGAATCGCAACTTGGTCGCAGCGCCCTGCGCAGCCGCTTGGTGCGCGAACTACTGGATATCTTCGGCGGCTCGCCACAGTTGCTGGTGTCGAACCTGCTGGAATCGGGCGCGCTCACACTCAAGGATCTCAAGGCCTTGCAGGACGCAGCCGACAGCCACAAGCCGGAGCGCCGCTCGCGTGGCTGAGCACCTCGCGCCGGCACTGTACTTTCTGCAGGTGCACTTGCTGCTCGCCACCTTGGTGGCGCTCGGCGCCTGGGTGCTCACGACGGGGTCGCGCGTGAGCGCGACCGCCAAACTCTGGATCTGGACTGCGGCGTCCTTGAACTTCGTGCTGCCGCTCGGCGGCTTTATTGACGGCTTCGGCGCTCGGGATCTTCCCGGGGCGCAACAGCTCACATTGCTCGCCTCGCTGGATCTGTCACTGGTCCACCACACGACCGTGGTGACAGTCGCCGCGGGCCTTTATCTCGGCGGTGCGGTTTTGCTGCTGCTGCGCCTGTGGCAGCGCATCCGGGCCGAGCGGCGCGCTGAGCCCGGCCGCGTGGCGACGGGCGGCACCAAATTGGAAAGTCGCAGGGGTGCCCGTGCACCTCACCGGCGCTATGGGACCCGCAGTTGCGGGCATTCTATGCAGCCGCATCTGCCTGCCGCAGGGCATCGAGCAGCTTCTCACCCCGCCGGAACTCGAAGCGGTGTTGCTCCACGAAGTCACCCACGCCAAGCGGCGCGACAACCTGCTGCGGCTGGCGCACGAGCTGACCCAGTGCCTGCTGTGGTTCCACCCACTGGTCTGGCTTATCGGAGCGCGCATCGCCCTGTACCGCGAGCTATCCTGCGACGAATCGGTCCTGCAGCGTAGCAGCGGCGCACTGCTGGTGAGCGCACTGGCGAAGCTCGCCCTTCGCGACAACGCTGCGCTGCTGCAATCGGCGGCGACTGCGCTGGTAGGCGAGCGGCTCGAGCGGCTATTGGCCGCCGCGCCGTCCGCGCCGCAGCGGTTCGCTAACATTGTGACGGCAACTGCCTTTATCGGACTGCTGCTTGGCGGGACTCTCCTCACGGTCGCGCATACCGCCTGCTGTCTGGTACCAGTCCACTGATCTTCTCGCTGCTCCCACCGAACCGGCGCGGGTCGACGTCCCACCACGGCTCGTCAGACGTCGGGCGCTGGCGCGAACTTGCACGTCGCTGGCAAGGGAAAGCTGCAGGCAAGTCTTGAGTTCAGCGCCCTTGAGGGAAGGATTCTCCTAGGCCGCACGATGCCGCAGGCGTGGCAATTCTTTGATGTGCGAGCCACTCTCCCGCTCGGCTACCCTGAGTTCGTAGATCTTCTGCAGGTTTAGCCAGAACTCGGCGCTCGTGCCGAAAAAGTGTCCCAGACGAAGAGCCGTATCACCGGTGATCGCACGCTGCCCATTGAGAATATGCGTGATCCGATTCGTTGGTACCCTAAGCTTACGTGCCAACTCCGCGGCGCTCATTTCCAGTGCCTCGAGCTGTTCGGCGAGATGCTCGCCGGGATGAATTGCATCGCGCGCCATAAGATCTCCTCTAGTGATAATCAACCACTTCAACATTCATCGGGCCTTTTGCGCCCTTGGGCCATTCAAAGCAAATTCGCCACTGGTCGTCTACTCGAATACTGTACTGTCCCTTGCGGTCGCCCTTTAAGGCCTCAAGTCGATTGCCGGGCAGGTCAAGGTCACGCAGCGCTAGCGCGGCGTCCAGTTGATCCAACTTCATGCCAAGCCTGTGCGCGATTCCCTCAAATGCTTTGACCCGCTGGCCGGCAGCGAAGTTTCGCGTGCGCTTGTCACGGTAGTTGCCGATCATTTCCCGCGGAGGCTATACTCCGTTACTCGTTACGTCAAGCGTAACTGATTTATGCGCATTGATGATAGATGTGGCTATAGAGAGCAACTATTGATATCCAGAAAAGTATCGGTTGCGCCGATGATGGACTGGACCGACCGGCACTGTCGGTACTTCCTGCGTGGATTCTCCAGCCACGTGTTGCTGTACACGGAAATGATCACTGCTGCGGCGATCCTGCGCGGTAACCGTGACCGACTGCTGCAGTTTGATGAGGGGGAGCACCCGCTTGCTCTGCAGCTCGGCGGCTCCGAACCTGGCGAGCTCGCGGCGGCCGCTCGCGCCGGGGAGCAGGCGGGTTACGATGAGATCAATCTCAACTGCGGCTGCCCGAGTGAGAAAGTGGCGCGCGGCTCCTTCGGCGCATGTCTCATGCTCGAGCCTGCGCTGGTGGCCACCTGCGTGGCGCAAATGGCGCGCGCGGTGCAAATCCCGGTGACGGTGAAGATGCGTATCGGCGTGGTGACGGCGCGCGGCCGCGAGGTCGCGGCGGCCGTCTCCGGTTTCGAGGAGCGTGAGTACGCCGAGCTGCGCAGTTTTGTCGTCGGGGTGCGCGACGCCGGCTGCGCCACCGCGATCGTGCACGCCCGCAAGGCGGTGCTCGGCGGGTTGTCCCCGAAGGATAATCGGCAGGTCCCGCCACTGCGCTATGACGTGGTGCGGCGGCTTAAAGAGGAGTTTCCGACCTTGCCGGTAGTCGTCAACGGCGGCTTGCGGGACGTGAGCGCTGTGCAGGAGGCATTGAGCTGGTGCGACGGCGTGATGTTGGGGCGCGAGGCCTACCACCACCCCTACCTCCTCGCCGAACTCGAGCGGGCGGTGTTTGGCGCTGCGGACGCACCGCCATCGCGTGAGGCATTGCTGGGACGGATGGAGGAATACGCACGGCGCGAGCTGGCATCAGGTGAGCGGCTGTCAGCGATCACGCGCCATATGCTCGGCCTATATAGCGGTCAGGCGGGTGCGCGCGAGTTCCGCCGCACCCTCAGCGAGGGGGCAAGGGCGCCGGAGGCGACCGCGGAGCTGTTGCGGACTGCGGTTCCCGGCCCGGTCATTTGAGGTGGGTTGCTAGCGACCCGAGGCGCCTTGCGTATAATCGTCTGCGCGCATGGGCAAGGACATCGAACTCGCGATCCTGTTTGCCGACGTCGTCGGCTCGACGCGGCTGTACGACCTCATGGGTGACCTGCGCGCGCGCGACATGGTTGCGATCTGCATTGACGTGATGCGCTCGGCCACCGAGCAGCGCCAGGGTACGGTGATCAAGACCATGGGTGATGAGGTCATGGCGACCTTCCCGAGCGCCGATGCCGCCCTGAACGCCGCCGCGCAGATGCAGCAGCAGATCTCCAGCCATGCTCAGCTCAAGGTGGACGGGCAGCCGGTGTCGATCCGCATCGGCTGTCACTTCGGGCCGGTGATGCTCGAGAACCGCGATGTCTTCGGGGCCGCGGTGCATACCGCCAATCGCATGACCAGTCAGGCCAAGGCGGGGCAGATCGTGACGACCGCCGCCACGGTGGAGAAGCTCTCCCCGGAGTGGCGCGCCGCCTGCCGTCAGATCGACATCGCGACGCTCAAAGGGCAGGGGAGCGAGGTCGCCCTCTACGAGGTGCTGTGGCAGACCGAGGATGTCACCAGCATGGTGCCTGGCATCGCCACCGAGGCGCGCCCCAGCCGCGGCATGCGGCTGCGCCTGCGCTGTCAGGACCGGGAACTGGTGGTCGATGAGCGCCACTCCAGCATCACCATCGGCCGCGCCGAGGACAACGACGTCGTCGTCAAGGGCAGCCTGATTTCCCGGCTGCACGCGCGCATCGAGATCAATCGCAGCAAGTTCGTGCTCATCGACCAGAGCACCAACGGCACCTTCGTGCAGAGCGCCGACGGGGAGGAGTCCTTCGTCCGCCGCGACAGCCTGCAGATCAAGGGGCAGGGGATGATTGGCCTGGGACGGCTGCCGGAGCAGGGCTCTCCGCAGACGATCCGCTTTGTGTGCGAGGAGAGCTGAGCGCGCAGTTGCGCTCGACCCGCCTCCTAGCTCAAGCGCGCCGCGGTGTCCGCCAGCTCCTCACGCAGCGCCTGGGGCAGCCGGACGCCGAACTTGTCGAGATAGGCGCCGATTTCCGCCAGCTCCTTACGCCACAGGCCCGGATCAACGGCGAGCAAAGCCTCCAGTGCTTCGGGAGCGAGGTTCAGCCCGTCGGTGTTGAGGTCTTGCGGCCGCGGCAGGTTGCCGATCGCCGTATCGCGCGCTCCGGCGCGTCCGGCGCAGCGCTCGAGCATCCAGGCGAGGACGCGCAGATTCTCACCGTACCCTGGCCACAGGAACTTGCCCTGCGCATCGCGGCGGAACCAGTTGACGTGAAAGATCCGCGGGCGGACGGCTGAGCTTGGCGCCGACGTTGAGCCAGTGCTGCCAGTAGTCACCGAAGTTGTAGCCGCAGAATGGTTGCATGGCCATCGGGTCGCGTCGCGTGACGCCTACCTGGCCCTCCGCCGCGGCGGTGGTCTCCGAGGCGACCGAGGCTCCCACCAGCACACCGTGCCGCCAGTCGCGGGCCTCGTAGACCAGGGGAGCCACTTCGCGGCGCCGGCCGCCGAACACCAGCGCCGAGATCGGCACGCCGCGGGCATCTTCCGAGTGCGGTGACTAGGAGGGGTTGCGGCGCGCGGAAACCGTGAAGCGCGAATTCGGGTGCGCCGCCGGGCCGCGCGCCGGGTCGTACAGCCGCCCCTGCCAGTCGTATAGCGGGGTGCCGGAGGTCAACCCCTCCCACCAGGGCTGGTCATCGGCCGTCAGCGCAACGTTGGTGAAGAGGGTATCGCGGCGGATCATCTCGTAGGCGTTGCGATTGGTCTCCGGGTTGGTGCCGGGAACGACGCCGAAGTAGCCGGCTTCCGGATTGATGGCCCACAACCGCCCGTCGGGTCCCGGATGCAGCCAGGCGATGTCATCGCCCACCGTGAACACGCTCCAGCCGGGGAGGGACTCTGGCGGGATCAGCATCGGCAAGATTGGTCTTGCCGCAGGCCGAGGGGAATGCGCAGGCAACGTAGTGCGTCTCGCCCTGCGGACTTTGCAGCCCCACGATCAGCATGTGCTCGGCGAGCCAGCCCTCGCTGCGCGCCTGCCAGCTGGCGATGCGCAGGGCGTGGCACTTCTTGCCGAGCAGGGCGTTGCCGCCATAACCGGAGCCGAAGCTCTCGATGGCGAGCTCTTCGGGGAAGTGCATGATGAAGCGCCGCTCGGGATCGAGCTCGCCGATCGAGTGCAGACCGCGCACAAAGGTGCCCTCGCTCGAGATGCGCTCGAGCGCGGGCCGGCCCCCCGGGTCATCGCCAGCATGTTGAGCACGACGTAGGGACTGTCGGTGATCTCGACCCCGCAGCGCGACAGCGGCGAGTCGATGGGGCCCATGCAGTAAGGGATCACATACAGCGTGCGCTCGCGCATGCACTCTTTGAACAGCGCGCGCATTTTGGCTCGTGCGCGAGCTGCGGATCCATCCAGTGATTGTTCGGGCCGGCATCCTCCTTGGAGCGGGTGCAGATGTAGGTCAGGTGCTCGACGCGCGCGACGTCGCTCGGTGAGGACCGGTATAGATGACAGCCCGGGAAGGACTGCGGATTGAGTCGTATGCAGCTCGCCATTGCGCAGCAGCTGCGCGGTGAGCTCCCGCGCCTCGGCGTCGGTCCCCTCGACCCAGTGCACGGCGCGCGGCTGAGTGAGCTCGCAGACGCTGCTTACCCAACTGGGCTACCGGGGGACTCAGACGGGAAAGCGGGGCGAGCGTATGTGCGGCGGTGGCCATCCGCGCTCCTCATTATTCGGTGGCTATAACCGCCAAGTATATCCCGGCGCGCCAGCGCTCCCTGCTACAGTAGCCGGGAAGACCGGCGGCTCCTTAAGTCCGCCGCCAAGCGCTGTTTGCAGGGAATTCATGGGGATATGCGTGCCTGCCGCGCCGGCTTCCGCTGCGCAGCCAGCACCCGTAGGCCCTCACCGACATGCTCGACCTTGAGGACATATTCGGCGCCGCCGGCCCCCTGGCGCGAGCCCTGCCCGACTTTCGCGTGCGCCGCGAGCAGCGCCACATGGCAGCGCGGGTCGCCGAGGCTTTGGCGGGACGGGACCACCTCGTGGTGGAGGCCGGGACCGGCACGGGCAAGACCTTCGCCTACCTGGTTCCGGCACTGCTGTCGGGTCTGCCGCGTGCTCATCTCGACCGGTACGCGCACGCTGCAGGATCAGCTGTTCAGCAAGGGACCTGCCGCTGCTGGGCGCCGCACTGGGGCCGGCCCGCCCGCGTCGCGCTGCTGAAGGGGCGCAGTAACTACCTGTGCCGCCAGCGCCTCGAGCAGCTCGAGGTCGGCCTCGAGCAGCTGAGCATCGAGCCAGATGGCGGCCGCAGCCGCAGCACGCGCAGCATGCTCGCGCGCGTGCAGCGCTGGGCCCGCACCACGCGGGGCGGCGACCTGGCGGAGATCCGCGGCCTTGCCGACAGCCACCCCCTGTGGCCGCAGATCACCTCGACGCGCGAGAACTGTCTGGGCAACCGCTGCAGCCACTTCAACCGCTGCCACGTGGTCGCTGGCCCGCCGCGAGGCCCTCGAGGCGGATGTGGTGATCGTCAACCACCATCTGCTGCTGGCGGATCTGGCCCTGAAAGAGGACGGCTTCGGGGACCTGCTCCGGCTCTGCCGACGCGATCATCCTCGATGAGGCCCACCAGATCCCGGATCTCGCCACGCAGTTCTTCGGTGCGCACGTGAGCAGCCGGCAGCTCGAGACCGTGCTGAAAGAGGTGCGCGGGGAGCTGCAGGCGCAGCGTGCTGCCACGCTGCCCGCGCGAGCGCGGCGGGACGGTGCAGTTCGCCCTGAGCGAGGCCGAGGAGGCCTTCGCGGCACTGCGCGCGGCCACGCCCGGCGGCGCCGCGCGGGTCGCGCTGGCTGCCGGGACTTCCCTGCTCGAGGAGCCGCTGCGGTTGCTCGAGGAATCGTTTGCGACGCTCAGTGGTGCGCTCGCACCGGCGGAGGATACGAGCCCGCTCGCCGCCCTAGCCGAGCGCACGGCCGAGCTCGCCGCCAACCTGGCACGGATCGCGGCGGTGGACGAGCTCGAGGGGGCACGTACGCTGCAGACGACCCCGCGCGGCTTCACCCTGAGCCTGCTGCCGTTATGATATCGCGCCGCGTTTCCGCACCCTCACCCAGACGCGCGGCGGCGCCTGGATCTTCACCTCCGCGACTCTCTCGGTGGGCGAGGAATTTGCGCACTTCACCGCGCGCCTCGGTCTCACGGATGCGGCGACGCTGCGCATCGCGAGTCCCTTCGACCACGAGCGGCAGAGCCTTCTGTACCTTCCGCCCGGACTGCCGCAGCCAGCGAGCCCTGGCTACGTGGCCGCGGTCATCGACACGCCGAGCCGCTGATCGTGAGCGCAGGCGGCGGCGCATTCCTGCTCTTCACCAGTCATCGGGCGCTGGCGCAGGGCGCGGCGCTGCTGCGCGCGCGCTGGGCCGCTGTACCGCCGTTTCGCCTGCTGGTACAGGGCGAGGCGCCGCGCGAGCGCATGCTCGAGGAGTTCCGCGCCGACGGCAACGCGGTGCTGCTCGGTACCACGAGCTTCTGGGAAGGGGTCGATGTCAAAGGCGACGCGCTGCGGCTGGTCGTGATCGAGAAGCTGCCGTTTGCTTCGCCCGACGACCCGCTGGTGCGCGCGCGCATCGAGCATCTCACCGCAAGCGGCGGCAACGCCTTCCGTGACTACCAGTTACCGGAGGCGGCGCTCGCCTTGAAGCAGGGAGTGGGGCGCCTGATCCGCAGCGAGGAGGACTACGGCGTGGTGGTGCTGTGTGACCCGCGGGTCCTGGGCCGCAGCTACGGCCGGGTGCTGCTGTCTGCGTTGCCGCCGATGACCGTCACACGCGAGCGCGACGAGGTCCTGCGCTTCCTCAAGCGCCATGCCCCGCGCACGCCCGTCGCTGTCGCCTCGTGAAGCTCCTCGCGCTCGATACCGCGACCGAGAACTGCTCGGCCGCACTCCTTATTAGTGGCAGGCTGATCGAGCGGGAGGCTCTCCTCGGCCGGGGCCAGGCCGAGCACATCCTGCCCATGATCGCTGAGCTCCTGGCGCAGGCGGGACTGAAGCTTCGGGCGCTCGATGCCATCGCTTTCGGGCGCGGACCGGGCGCCTTCACCGGTGTGCGCCTGGCGGCCAGCGTGACCCAGGGGTTGGCCTACGGGGCCGGGCTGCCCGTGGTTCCGGTCTCGGATCTGCGT
Organism: uncultured Pseudomonadota bacterium; assembly: GCA_963825385.1. Classification (GTDB taxonomy): domain Bacteria; phylum Pseudomonadota; class Gammaproteobacteria; order Steroidobacterales; family Steroidobacteraceae; genus 13-2-20CM-66-19. Next base: position 552,799 of record CAWGSX010000004.1, read on the forward strand.
GCGGTGGCCGAGCGCCAGCTGCGCGCCGAGCCCGCACTTGAGCGGGTGCTCGTATGCGCCGATGCCCGTATGCATGAGGTCTATACCGGGGCGTTTGTGCGCGGCGCTGCCGGGCTCGCCGAGCCGTTCGCGGCCGAGTCGGTAAAGGCCCCCGAGGCGGTCGAGCTGCCGGCGCAGTGGTCGCAGCGGACGCCTGCGCTGCCCGTCGCGGGGGTCGGCACGGGGTTTGCCGCATACCCGATGCTGCGCGAGCGCCTGGGCGCACGCCTGGCCAGTGTCATCCCGTCCCTGCTGCCGCGCGCGGCTGAGATCGCCTGGCTTGCCGCAGCCGAGCTCGGGGCGGGCCACGGGTTGACCGCGGAGCAGGCGCTACCGGTGTACCTGCGCGATGACGTGGCTCGTCCGGCGGCCCCGAGAGACCCAACAAGTCATTAATTTTACAGGGCACCCCGGCTGTCATGTTTCTGCAATAGAGTGCCTCTGTAATACCCGCGCCCAGTAAGGGTAGAGCCACCGATGCCTGCCAAGAACGTACTGATCGTCGAGGACGAGCGGCCGATACGCGAAATGATCGCCTTTGGCCTCAAGCGCGCCGGGTTTGAGGTGCGCGAGGCCGAGGACTGCCGCGCCGCGCGGGCCGCGCTGGCTGATGCCCGGCCCGATCTGATACTGGTCGACTGGATGCTGCCGGACATGAGCGGGCTCGAGCTCACCCGCGCGCTCAAGCGCGACCGCGAGACGCGCGAACTGCCCGTGATCATGCTCACCGCGCGCGCCGAGGAGGGCGACAAGGTTGCCGGCCTCGAAGGCGGGGCGGACGACTATGTGACCAAGCCCTTCTCGCCCCGCGAGCTTCTGGCGCGGATCAATGCGGTTCTGCGTCGCAGCACCCCGAACGGCACCGACGAGCTGATCGAGTTTGAGGGGCTGGTGCTCGACCAGGGGAGCCACCGCGTCATGGTCGGTGAGCGCACGGTCGCGCTCGGCCCGACTGAGTACCGCATGCTCGAGTTCTTCATGACCCATCCCGAGCGCGTGTACACGCGCGATCAGCTGCTCGACCGCATCTGGGGCGGCAACGTCTACGTTGAAGAGCGCACCATCGACGTGCACATCCGCCGCCTGCGCAAGGCGCTCGAGGAATTCGGCTACGATCACTTCGTGCAGACCGTGCGCGGCTCCGGGTATCGGTTCTCGGCCCGCACGGTATAGTGAAGGCCCTCTAGGACGAGGCGCGCGCTAGTCAATGCAACCCGCGACACAGGCGTGGTGGTTCGCGGCGGGACGCCTGCTCGCCACGATCGTGATCGGCGCCGGGGCGGGCTGGCTGTTCGGCAACCTCTGGGGCGGGCTGGCCATCGCCCTGGCACTGCACCTCGCCTGGGTACTGGCCCAGCTGTTCCGCCTCGAATGGTGGCTGCGCCACCGCTCTTACGCCGATCCGCCGGATGTGGGCGGGGTATGGGGCGAGATCATCGCCCAGATCGTGCGCCTGCACCGGCGCAAGCGCTTCCACAAGCAGCGCTTCGTACAACTCATGCGCCAGCTGCAGCGCTCGACCGCCGCGCTCCCCGACGGCGTGGTGATCCTGAATGCGCAGCGCGAAATCGTCTGGTTCAACCGCATGGCGGCGCGGCTGCTGAACCTGCGCCGCACCGCCGATCTGGGCATGCGCATCGAGAATCTGCTGCGCGCCCCGGAATTCGTGCGCTACCTGGCCGCCGGGGAGTTCGCCAACCCCGTCGTGGTGCGCACCACCAGCGGCGAGGACGGGTTTCTGTCGCTGCAGGTCGCGCCCTATGGCGAGGGGCAGCTGCTGCTCCTGGTACGCGACGTTTCGCGGCAGATGCGCCTGGAGGCCGTGCGGCGTGATTTCGTCGCCAATGCCAGCCACGAGCTGCGCTCGCCCCTGACCGTGATCAGCGGCTACCTCGAGACGCTCGCCCAGGACCCCGTGCTCGATGCGGAGCTCAAGGGCCCGGTCGCCGAGATGCGGCGTCAGGCTGAGCGCATGACCGCCATCATCCGCGACCTGATCGAGCTGTCGCGTCTGGAGGAGACCGATGAGATCGTCGGTGGCGAGCCGATCGATGTCGTGGCGCTGGCCTCGCTCCTGCGCAAGGACGTGCTGGCCCGGCCGACACACCCGAAGGATGTGCGGGTGAAGATCGAATCGCAGGCGCAGCTTCTGGGCGATGAGCCGGAGATCCATTCCGCGTTCTCCAATCTCGTGGACAACGCCGCGAAATACACCCCCGCGGAGGGCTCGATCGAGATCCGCTGGTGGACGGACGAGGATGGCGCGCATTTCGCCGTCGCCGACACCGGCATGGGCGTGCCGAGTGAGCACATTCCGCGCCTCACCGAGCGCTTCTACCGCGTCGATGCCGGCCGCTCGCGCGCCACCGGCGGCTCGGGGCTGGGCCTCGCCATCGTCAAGCACGTCCTGCAGCGCCACGGCGCCACACTCGAGGTGCAAAGCGCCTTGGGCGTCGGCAGCACCTTCACCTGCCACTTCCCGCCCGAGCGCGTGGCCCAGGGGCGGCCAGTTTCCGCAACAGCTTAAGTTTCCGCCGCAACTGCCTCATCCGTCAGAAAGACTTAAGGTCCCTGTCATCGTTCGGACATACGCCCCGACCACGCTAGGGCGCACCTTGTGTGCGGCGCAATGGGAAGGGACAGACCATGGCAGGCAGTACCGTACGGGCGGGCAAACTCAAGCCCCGGACGCTGTTTCTCTCCGACATTCACCTGGGCTACCGCCATGCGCGGGTGCGCGAGCTGAATGAGTTCCTCGCCGGCGTCGAAACCGAGTGCATCGTGCTGGTGGGGGATATCGTCGATGCGCTGAGTCTGGCGCAACGGCCCTACTGGAGCGCCGAGCACACGCAGGTGGTGCGCACGCTGCTCGCCCGGCAGCGCGCAGGCACGCGCCTGGTCTACATCCCGGGCAACCACGATGCGAGTCTGGCCATGCTGGCACAGATGCTTCAGGGGCAGATCGAGGTGCACCGCGAATGGGTGCACCGCACCGCCGCCGGGGAGCGCCTGCTGGTGCTGCACGGCGACCAGTTCGACGGCGTGGTGCGCTGTGCGCCCTGGCTGCAGCGGCTCGGCGACTTCATGCACGGCCGTACCGTGGCGGTGAGCCACCTCATCAACAACGCGCGCCGGGCGCTCGGCCGCCCCTACTGGGCGCTCACCGAGGCGATCAAGCTGCGCCTGCCGCTCTCGGCACGCTACATCGCGCAGTTCGAGTCGCTGGTCGCCGCCCATGCACAGGCCCACGGCTACGACGGCGTGGTGTGCGGCCACATCCACCGCGCCAACCTGACGCGGATCGGCGGCACGCTGTACGCCAATACCGGCGACTGGGTGGAGTCCTGCTCGGCGCTCACCGAGAGCGCGCGTGGCGAGCTTCAGCTGGTACGTTTCACGCGCGGCAGCGCGGCCACGCGCGCCGCAGGGGCCTCCCTGGTGGCAGACGCCGCGTGAGGATCGCACTTGCCCGGGATGCCTGAGCGCCCGCCGTGAATAGCGTCGTGATCACACCAGGGGCCACGGCGGCAGAGCTCACGAGGCGCTCACCTGGCGGGGTGCCGTGGCGCAGTTCCCCGGGCGCCCTGGCGCCCATTCCGGCCGCGCTGCGCGCGAGGCTTCGCGTCAGCCGCAGTTCCGCTATGATCGGGCGTATTGCGCCACGCAGGCAGCCCTAGGGGCGAAAGACATCCACCGATGGAAACCGCCGATCTCAGTCACCACATCTCGCGGCGCTTCAACGAGGATCTCGAGCGCGTGCGCAGCAAGGTGCTCGGCATGGGCGGCTTTGTCGAGCAGCAGCTGCGCAAGGCCATCACCGCCCTCGTCGAGGGCGACAGCACGCTCGGGGAGTCGGTGGCCCTCGATGACCGCCAGGTGAACAACATGGAGGTCATGATCGACGAGGACTGCAGCAAGATCCTCGCCACGCGCGCGCCGGCGGCCGGCGACCTGCGCGTGATCGTGGCGATCATCAAGACCATCACCGACCTCGAGCGCATCGGCGATGAGGGCGAGAAGATCGGCTACATCGCCTCGCGGCTTGCCACCATGGAGCGCCCGGCGGACAAGTACCGCGAGATCAAGCACCTCGGCCGCGTGGTCTCGGAGATGGTGCACGACGCGCTCGATGCCTTCGCCCGCATGGACGTCGACTCGGCGCTGCGCGTCGCGCGCCAGGACCGCCTGGTGGACGAGGAGTACGAGGCCATCCAGCGCCAGAGCATCACCTTCATGATGGAAGACCCGCGCACCATCCGCCGCGCGCTGGATGTGATGTGGGTGGTGCGCGCACTCGAGCGCATCGGCGACCACGCCAAGAACATCAGCGAGTACGTCATCTACATGGTGCATGGCAAGGACATCCGCCACACCTCGCTCGACGATGTCGAGCGCGAGCTGCGCGCCGAGTCGCCGGCCTTCCCGGGCGGGCGCTGACACGTAGCGCCGCGCCGGCGCTGCCGATATCCTTGCGCGGGTGAGCAGCCGCCAGGCCAACTTGCTCGGCTTTCTGGTATGCGCAGCCCTTGTCGGCTATGCGCTCTACACCCAGTTCTATCAGGGTCTCGAGCCGTGCCCGCTGTGCATCTTCCAGCGCATCGGCGTGGCCCTCACCGGACTCGTGTTCCTCATCGCCGCCGCGCACGGTCCCAGGGGCGTCGGGCGCAAGATCTACGCGCTGTTGATCGCGCTGGCCGCATTCGCGACCGCCGCCGTGGCGGCACGGCACCTGTACGTGCAGCACCTGCCGCCCGGAACGCTGCCCTCCTGCGGGGCGCCGCTGAGCATGCTGATCAAGTTCACCCCGGTGTTCGCGCTCATCAAGAAGGTGCTCACCGGTAGCGGGGAGTGCGGCCTGGTCAACTGGCGTTTCCTCGGCCTCGCCATGCCCGGCTGGGTGCTGCTGTGGGCGCTGGCGCTCGGGCTGTGGGGCTTGCGGGCGAACCTTAAGCGAGCAGCCGCCTGAGGGTGGCGAGGTAGATGCGCGCGAGCGCATCGATGTCGGAGGCGCGCACGCACTCGTTCACCTTGTGGATCGAGGCGTTGACCACGCCGAGTTCCACCACCTGGGCGCCGAGCGGGGCGATGAAGCGCCCGTCGGAGGTCCCGCCGCCGGTCGAGAGGCGCGGCGTGCGTCCCGTCACCTCATGCACCGCGGCGGCAACGGCGGCGGAGAGCACCCCGGGGGCGGTGTAGAAGGGCTCCCCGGACACGTACCACTCGAGCGTAAAGCGCACGCCGTGCCGGCGCAGGATCTCCTCCACGGTCGCCTTGAGCCCGGTGAGCGTCTGCACCGGGCTGTAGCGCAGGTTGAATCGCGCCCGCAGCTCCCCGGGGATGACATTGGGCGCGCCGGTCCCGGCGTTCAGATTCGAGACCTGGAAGCTGGTCGGCTGGAAATGCTCGGTCCCTTCGTCCCAGCGGCGCTGGGTGAGTTCGGCGAGGGCCGGCGCGAGGGTGTGCACCGGGTTCTCGGCGAGCTGCGGGTAGGCGATGTGGCCCTGAATCCCGTGCACGGTCAGCCGCCCGCTCAAGGATCCGCGCCTTCCGACCTTGATGGTGTCGCCGAGGGTCTCCTCGCTCGAGGGCTCACCCACGACGCACCAGTCGATGCGCTCCCCGCGCTCCCGCAAGACCTCGACGACGCGCTTGGTCCCGTCCACCGAGGGGCCTTCCTCGTCGCTGGTGATCAGAAAGGCCACCGAGCCGCGATGCGCAGGGTGCTCCGCCGCGAAGCTCTCCGCCGCCGTCACCATGGCGGCAAGCCCGCTCTTCATGTCGGCCGCGCCGCGGCCGTACAGCAGGCCCTCGCGCACCACGGGCGTGAACGGATCGCTCGTCCACTCCTCGAGAGGGCCGGTCGGTACCACATCGGTGTGGCCGGCAAAGCAGAACACCGGCGCGGCCGTGCCGCGGCGCGCCCAGAAGTTCTGCACCGGGCCGAAGGGCAGCTCGGTGACCGCAAAGCCGGCTGCCCTGAGGCGGCGGATCATGAGCTCCTGACAACCCTCGTCGGCGGGCGTCACGGAGCGGCGGGCTATCAAATCCCTTGTCAGCTCAAATGCTTGCGTCATCGATGCGGCGGGATCAGGCGCCGCGGTTGGGCGGCGAACACGCGCGTTTATACGCACCTTGCCGCAAGCCCCGCAAGCACTGTCAAGCGCATGCAACACCGCCCACGGAGACTTCCTGTCGGGCGGTCACAGGGACGTGGCCGCGGTAGGCAGCACGCGCCGGCTTAGTGCGCGGCGTGTAATGAAAGCGTCACACGACTGTCATCTAATGCGCGCGAGTGCCCTCTAGGCTCCCCGCCGGGGGACTGAACCCCGAAGATGCGTACTCAAGTGCCGAGGAGACTAAAGATGATTCGATTCAATGCGAAGCGCGCCGTCCTGGCCGCCATGTGCGTCGTGGCCGTGGCCGCGGTGCACGCCGCTGACATCTCGGGCGCCGGCGCGACGTTCCCGTATCCCATCTATTCGAAATGGGCTGACGCCTACAAGCAGCAGACCGGCATCGGACTGAACTACCAGTCGATCGGCTCGGGCGGCGGCATCAAGCAGATCAAGGCCAAGACCGTCACCTTCGGGGCGTCCGACATGCCGCTGAAGCCCGAGGAACTCAAGGAAGCGGGCCTGGTGCAGTTTCCCATGATCATCGGCGGGGTCGTGCCGGTGGTGAATATCAAGGGCGTGGCGGCGGGCCAGCTGACGCTCGATGGCGCCACGCTGGCCGCCATCTACCTCGGTGACATCACCAAGTGGGACGACGCCCGCATCAGGAAGCTGAACCCGAAACTTGCCCTCCCCGCAACCAACATTGCGCCGGTCTACCGCTCGGATGGCTCGGGCACGAACTTCCTCTTCTCCGACTACCTCTCCAAGTCGAGCCCGAAGTTCCAAAGACTCGGTGGGCGCGGCAACTTCGGTGCAGTGGCCGGTGGGCATCGGCGCCAAGGGCAACGAGGGCGTGGCCAACATGGCGCGTCAGACCGACGGGGCCATCGGCTATGTCGAGTATGCCTACGCCAAGCAGACGCAGATGGCCTCCGCCAAGCTCATCAACAAGTCGGGCAAGCCGGTCGCGCCGAACGCGGAGGCCTTCCAGGCCGCCGCGGCGACCGCGGACTGGAGCCATGCGGAGGGCTACTACCTGATCCTGACGGACCAGGGGGGCGAGAAGAGCTGGCCGATCACCGGTGCGAGCTTCATCCTCATCTACGGCACGCCGCCCGACGTCGTTGCCACGACCGCGGCGCTGAAGTTCTTCGACTGGGCCTACAGGAACGGTGGCAAGATGGCGGCCGATCTGGACTATGTGCCGCTGCCGCCGAGCCTGATCGATCAGGTGCGTGCCACCTGGAAGTCCCAGATCAAGGGCGTGGTGCTCGCCGGCGCGGCCGACACCAAACGGATGTAGGCGCCGCTGCGGCGCGCTCCGGAACGCACCGGACGCGTCACGGCAGAATGACACCGGCGGCTGCCGCGCTAGAAGGCGGGCAGCCGCCGGTTTTGCATGCCGGGGGATGAACGACGACGTGACAGTGTGCCGTCCGCGATGAATACCTTGGTCGCTCCGGGGCGCGGCACGCGAGCGCGCAGCGTCTGCGCGAGCGGCTGTTCCGCAGCTCCACACTCGCCGCGGCGCTGGTGGTACTGCTGCTCCTCGGCGGGGTCGCGCTGTCGCTGCTGATCGGGGCGTGGCCGGCGCTCAAGCACTTCAGGCTCGCCTTCCTCACGCGCGAGATCTGGAACCCGGTGACCGATCAGTTCGGCGCGCTCGCGCCCGATCTACGGCACGCTGGTGACTTCGCTTCTCGCGCATGCTGCTGGCCGTACCGGTGAGCTTCGGCATCGCCATCTTTCTCACCGAGCTCGCCCCGGTGTGGCTGAAGCGTCCGGTCGGGCGTGGCGATCGAGCTTCTCGCCGCGGTGCCCTAGCATCATCTACGGCATCTGGGGACTGTTCGTGCTGGCGCCGGTGCTGCAGCGCGCATGTGCAGCCCTGGCTGATCGAGTTCCTGGGTCCGTTGCCGCTCGTCGGCCGGCTCTTCCAGGGACCGCCCTTCGGCATCGGCGTGCTCACCGCCGAGCTTCGTGCTCGCCATCATGGTGATCCCGTTCATCTCCGCGGTCATGCGCGACGTGTTCGAGACCGTCCCGGATGTGCTGAAGGAGTCCGGCCTACGGGCTCGGCGCCACGACCTGGGAAGTGGTCTGGCAGGTGGTCGTCCCGTACGCGCGCACCGGCATGGTCGGTGGGATCATGCTCGGGCTCGGACGCGCCCTGGGGGAGACGATGGCGGTCACCTTCGTGATCGGCAACGCGCACCGCATCAGTTCCTCGCTGCTTGCGCCCGGGACGACGATCTCCGCCTCCATCGCCAATGAGTTCACCGAGGCGGTGGGCGATCTGTACACCTCCTCGCTGATCGCCCTCGGCGCGATGCTGTTCCTGATCACCTTCGTGGTGATCGCCGCCGCGCGCTGATGCTGCTGCGGCTCGAGCGCCGCGCACTGTCCTCGCTATGAACCGCCGCCTGCTGCGCAAGCTGCACGCAACGCTCGTGGCGCTGGTCTCTCGGGACTGGCGACCGCGGTCGGCCTGTTCTTTCTCGGGGCGATCCTGTGGACGCTGCTGAAGAGCGGGTGGCGGGCTGTCGGCCGCGGTGTTCACCGCACATGACTCCGCCACCGGGCAGCAGCGGCGGACTGCTGAACGCCATCTACGGCAGCGTGCTCATGACCCTGATCGGCATCCTGATCGGCGCGCCCGATCGGCATGCTCGCCGGCACCTATCTCGCCGAGTACGGCCGCGGCACGCGCCTCGCCGCCGTGATCCGCTTCGTGAACGACGTGCTGCTGTCGCGCGCCCTCGATCATCATCGGCCTGTTCGTCTACGAGATCGTGGTGGTACGCATGGGGCACTTCTCCGCCATCGCCGGCGCCGTGGCCCTGGCCATCATCGCCATCCCGGTGACGGTGCGCACCACCGAGGACATGCTGAGCCTGGTGCCGCAGGGCATGAAGGATGCCTCGACCGCCATGGGCGCCTATCCCTGGCGCACGATCACGAGCATCATCTATCCGGCCGCGCGCAGCGGCATCGTGACCGGGCTGCTGCTGGCCGTGGCGCGCATCAGCGGCGAGACCGCACCGCTGCTGTTCACCGCGCTCAACAACCAGTTCTGGAGCACCAATCTGAACGCGCCGATGGCGAACCTGCCGGTGGTGATCTTCCAGTTCGCGCTGAGTCCGTACCCGAACTGGCAGCAGCTCGCCTGGGCCGGGGCGCTCCTGATCACCGTGAGCATCCTGCATGCTCAGCATCACCGCGCGCGTCGTGGTGTCGTCGCTGAGCCCGGGTGCCGGGCGGCGCTGATGGCTACGCCGGAGCCGAAGTCCGCGGCCTCGCCCGGCGAGTGCCGCCGAGCACCCGGTGAAGTTCGAGGTGCGGCACCTGGATTTCTTCTACGGCCAGACCCAGGCGCTGAAGGACATCAACCTCACCCTGCGCGACAAGCAGATCACCGCCTTCATCGGTCCCTCCGGCTGCGGCAAGTCGACGCTGCTGCGGGTCTTCAACCGCATGTACGCGCTCTATCCGGGTCACCGCGCCACGGGCGATGTGCTGCTGGACGGCGACGGACATCCTGGCGCCCACCGTCGATGTCGCGGAGCTGCGCTTCCGCGTCGGCATGGTGTTCCAGAAGCCCACGCCGTTCCCGATGTCGATCTTCGACAACGTGGCGTTCGGGCTGCGCCTGGCGCGGCGCACCTCGCGCGCCGAGCTCACCGAGCGCGTCGAGGAAGCGCTGCGCGATGCCGCGATGTGGGAGGAGGTCAAGGACAAGCTGCACGAGGATGGCCGCAGCCTCTCGGGCGGCCAGCAGCAGCGCCTGTGCATCGCGCGCACCCTGGCGCTGCGCCCGGAAGTGATCCTGTTCGATGAGCCGACCGCCGCCCTGGACCCGATCTCCACGCTGCGCGTCGAGGAGACGCTGCAGAGCCTGCGCGAGCGCTACTGCATCGCCATCGTCACGCACAACCTGCAGCAGGCGGCGCGCGTCTCGAACGTCACCGCCTTCATGTACCTGGGCGATCTGGTCGAGATCGGCCCGACCGAGCAGATCTTCACCGCGCCGAAGAACCGCCGCACGGATGACTACGTGACCGGACGCTTCGGCTGAGCAGCGCACTATGAACGAACCCAGCGAACCTGCCTCCGAAGCCCGCCGCGGCAATCCCGCCGCCGCCCCCGCGCCGCCGGGTCCGCGTTCGCGCCCGCTGGACGGGAGCCTGCTGAAGCCGAGCGGCCGCGTACCGGTGGTGAGCGTGGAAATGCGCGCCAGCACCCCTGCGGCTGCCACCGCCGCGGCGGAGCCGCCGGTGTTCTCTGTGCCGCGACGTGAGCGTGTTCTACGGCGCCAAGCAGGCCCTGAAGAAGGTCACCATCGATGTGGCGCCGCAGCCAGGTGCTGGCGATGATCGGACCCTCCGGCTGCGGCAAGTCGACGTTCCTGCGCTGCCTGAACCGCATGAACGACACGATCCCCGGGACGCGCGTCACCGGCTCGATCACGTCTCGACGGCCAGGATATCCACGACCCGGCGCTGGACGTGGTGCAGCTGCGCGCCCGTATCGGCATGGTGTTCCAGAAGCCCAACCCGTTTCCCAAGTCGATCTACGACAACGTCGCCTACGGCCCGCGCATCCACGGGCTCACCCGCAGCCGCGCCGAGCTCGACGACATCGTGTGCACGAGCCTGCACGCGCGCGGGGCTGTGGGACGAGGTCAAGGATCGCCTGAGCAGTCCCGGCACCGGGCTCTCCGGCGGTCAGCAGCAGCGCCTGTGCATCGCCCGCACCATCGCCGTGCAGCCGGAGGTGATCCTCATGGACGAGCCGTGCTCGGCGCTGGATCCGGTCGCCACCGCGCGCATCGAGGACCTGATCGATGAGCTGCGCGAGCAGTACGCGATCGTCATCGTCACCCACTCGATGCAGCAGGCGGCGCGCGTCTCGCAGCGCACCGCCTACTTCCATCTGGGTGAGCTGATCGAGGTCGGCGACACCGACCGGGTGTTCACCAATCCGCGCCACCGCCTGACCGAGGATTACATCACCGGGCGTTTTGGCTAGGCTGCGCCTGCCTGGTTGCCAAAAAGCATCGGGCCCGCACTTGGCGGGCCCGATGCTTTGAACGCTGCGGTTCCCGATCAGAATTTGAAGCGCAGACCCGTGGTGACGGCCGTCGTGTTGGTGTTCAGGTAACCGTTGGAGAGGCCACCGGTGACACCGCTCCACATCCCGCCCAGGTACGCATCGAAGCGCTTGGTGAAGTGGTAGTCGCCGAGCAGCGAGATCGCGTTCAGGTCGCCGCTGCACTTGGAGCTGACGTTGGTCGAGCAGCCCGAGTCCGCCCCGGTCGCATAGGCGTCCTGGTGATAGCCGTAATAGGCAGCCGTCAGGTCCAGCGGCGCAATCGGCGTCCACTTCACCCCGCCCCAGAACACCATCTCGGTCTTCTCGGTCGTGTAGGCGGTGTTGTTGACGAAGGCGAGCACGTAACCGCCGATGGTCACGAAACCAGCCGGGAGCGGCGTCGCGGGGTTGGAGAACTTCACCCGCTCGTAGCCGCCGGAAATCTTGACCTCACCGAAGTTGTAAGAGGCCATGATGTCCCAGCTGGTCGTGTCCGAGATCGTGCCGGAAAGGGAGTTGCTCACCGAGTAGCATTGCGGGACGAAATTGGGCGGCGGCGTGGTGGGGCTGCACATGCCAGGCAGCTCCTGCACCTGCTCGGCGCTGAGGGAGGAGACACCGATGCCGTCTTTCATCTTGAAGTAATAGGCATCCACCGATCCGCCGCCGAGGAAGTCGAAGCCGAGCTGCCCCTGCACGCCGGTGTAGGCACCGCCGTTGGAGCCGTTGAACTTATAAAGGGCACCGACGTGCACCGGGCCGTACTTACCCAGGTACTTCACCGACTGATCCAGGCGACGGTCTTCGGTGTTGCCACCGCCGGCCGCAAAGCCCGACAGACCGATGATCGAGAACGCCTGCGAGGCCGCGTTGATGTCGTACTTCGAGATGCCGTCGGCCACCAGCGTCGTGTTGCGACCAAAGGTGACCGAGCCGAGCGTCGGGGAGCTCAGGCCCGCGTAGAGAGCACCGGCGAAGGCCTGGCCGGCAACGCTGGTGTCCACGCCGGTCGCCTGGGCAGTGAGAGGTTTGCCGTTGTTCAGGGTCAACGACTTCAGGCCGTCACTTATGTTGCCGGACTGCGGGTTGAAGAACGTCTCCATACGGAACACGAAGGCGATGTCGCTCACGTTCGGGATCGGCTCGTAGCCGGACAGGCCGATGCGCGACTGCGACAGGTTGCTCGGGGTCACCCCGGTCACCGAGCCGTTGTTGCCCTTGTTGGCGGCGGGGTAGCTGCCGGCCGGAAAGTAGTCCGAGATCGGCATGCCGTGGGTGATGTACTGCACACCCACGTCCACGATGCCGTAGAGGGTGATGCCGTTCCAGGTGAGGCCGCTGTCGTCTTTGGGAGCGGCGGTCTGCGCCTGTGCGACTCCCGCTGCGGCCAACGAGGACAGTAATAGACAGGCACGGATAGGTCTCATCGTCGAAGTTCCTTTGGTTTGGGGGTTCACACCGCGCGATCGCACACACGCCGAGGTTTCTTGCAGACCCGAGGTTGATGCGTAAGTGCGACGCCACTGACCTGCCCGTGACCCCGTCACGGGAGGCGCGCTCACTCTGCTTCCCTTGTGTGACACTTAGGCTGCGCCAACATGACGATTGTATGACATTTCGCGCTCACCTCAGAGGAAGCAGGCTAGCACGCCAAAGGAGAAAAATCCAGTTATTTCAAAGTGTTAGAAGCAACTACCTTTTCTGAACGCTATTTAATCGCCCCTTTGGAGCTCTTTAATCCGGGTATGGTTTCCTAGAGCGCCAAGAGAACCCCATGCGCCTGCTGCTCGTTGAAGATGAGAAGAAAGTTTCCGACCTCGTGGCGCGCGCGCTGCGCTCGGAACGCTACGCGGTGGACGTCGCCGAGGACGGACCGAGCGGCTGGTCACTGGTGGAGACCTACCAGTACGACCTCATCATCCTGGACCTGATGCTCCCTGGCCTGAGCGGCGCAGACCTGCTTAAGCGCATCCGTCACAAGAACCACGAGGTACCGATTCTCATCCTCACCGCGCGCGATGCGACCGATGAGAAGGTGCGCAACTTCGAGGCCGGCGCGGATGACTACCTCACCAAGCCCTTCGCCTTCGCCGAGCTCGTCATGCGCGTCAAGGCGCTGCTTCGGCGCGGCCCGGTGGCACGCTCGAGCGTGCTGCGCGTTGCGGACCTCGAGGTCGATCGTCTGACCCAGCAGGTACGCCGCGCCGGACGGCGCATCGAGCTCACGCCCAAGGAGTACGCTCTGCTGGAGTACCTGGCGGCCAATGCCGGCCGCGTCCTCTCGCGCACCATGATCATCGAGCACGTCTGGGACCAGAGCTTCGAGGGACTGACCAATATCGTCGATGTCTACGTGCGCCATTTGCGCGCCAAGGTGGACGATCCCTATCCGGTCAAGCTGATCCGCACCGTGCGCGGGGTAGGTTACGGGCTCAACGACCAGACACTGCCGTGAATGCGCGTTCCCTAAGCGTGCGCCTGGTCGCCTGGTACGGCGGGGTGCTCACGCTCGTGTTCGTGCTGCTCGGGGTGCTCACTTACATCTTCCTGCGCCATTACCTCGAGGCGAACGTCCTCGATAACCAGGCGCGCCGTGCGCGCCAGATCGCCGACACCCTGGTCGCCCAGGCGAGCCGCGACCACGAGAGCGTGCTCGGCGCGCAGGTCGAAAACCTCTATTCACCCGAGGCCAACGACCGCTTCATCCGCATCACCCGCGCCGACGGCACCGTGGTGTACGTGTCCGGGGCGCCCAAGGAGGCGCGGTTCCATCCGGGGCAGGTGCCGCAGGCACCCGCCGGCTCCTCGATGCGCAAGATCACCCAGGCCGACGGCGCGGTGCTCGTCGCGGCGCGCGCGGCCGCCGCGGCCGATGGCACGCGCTACCTGGTGGAGGTCGGCACCTCCGGTGAGGGCATCGAGACGACACTGCGGCGCGTGCTGTGGATGCTCGCCGTAGGACTCCCGGTCGCGGTCGCCGCCGCCGTAGGCGGCGGATTCGTGCTGGTGCGCCGGGCGCTGCGTCCGGTGGAGCGCATCGCGCAAAAGGCCGAGGACATCACCCAGCACAACCTCAGCGAGCGGCTGCCAGTGGTACACAGCGGCGATGAGATCGAGCGGCTTTCGGTCTCGCTAAATCACATGATCGCGCGCCTGGAGGATGCCATCCTGAGCTCCAAGCAGTTCGTGGCCGATGCCTCGCACGAGCTGCGCACGCCCCTCACCGTCATGCGCGGCGAGCTCGAGGGACTCGCGCAGGACCGCTCGCTGCTCGGCGAGACCCGCGAGACCCTCGGCAGCGTGCTCGAGGAGGTGAACCGCCTGGCCGAGATCGTCGAGGGCCTCCTCGCCCTGTCACGCCTGGACGCCGGAGAGTCAGCCGAGCAGGTGCGCTTTGATCTGGGCGAGCTCGTGGCCAGCACGGCCGAGCAGATGAGTCTGCTGGCACTGGATAAAGAGGTGACGGTCAGCTGCGCGTGCGACCAGGCGGTGCTGGTCGAGGGTGACCGGGCGCGACTGAAGCAGGTGGTGGTGAATCTGCTCGACAACGCCATCAAGTACACTCCGCCCGGCGGTCAGGTGGCGCTCGCGGTGCGCGCCGAGGGCGATAACGCCGTGCTCGAGGTGCGCGACACCGGCGTCGGCATCCGTGCCGAGGCGCTGCCGCACGTGTTTAAGCGCTTCTATCGGGTGGATGACTCGCGCTCGCGCGAGCAGGGCGGCGCCGGCCTCGGCTTGTCCATCGTCAAATCCATCTGCGCCGCCCACGGCGCCGCGGTGGAGGCGGACAGCACCCCGCGCGGCGGGAGTCTCTTCCGGCTGCGCCAGCCCCTGGCCCGCTGAGGACCGCCGCGGTACAGCGGCATCCCCGGCATTCAGAAGCTGAAGCGTCCGCCGATCACCGGCGCGACGTTGTTGTCGTAGTAGTAGGGCACGCCCGGGCCATGCGGAATGGCGATGGCCAGGCCGCCGCCGACGTCGGAATAGGCGATGCCGGCATAAACATCGAAGCGCTTGGTGAAGTGATGGTCCGCGTAGAGCGAGACCTCGTCGAGCTGGCCCGCGCAGGAGCTGCGGAAGCCGGCGGCCGGCGAGCAGGTCGACGGCACACGGAAGTCGTTCTGCCATTCACGAGTAGTAGGACAAGGTGATGTCGGTCTTGCTGTCCAGGGCGTATTTCACGCCGGTCCAGGCGACCTGCACGATCTTCGGAGAATCGAGATTGTTGTCTTCGACGCCGCTCAGCAGATAGCCGCCCTGCGCGGTGGCGCCGACGCCCAGCGGATTGGCGGGGTTGGTCTGGCGGATGTATTCGTAGCCGCCGAAGAACTTGAACGGGTCCCAGGCATATTTGGCGGCGACCATGACGGCGGTGTTGTCGGTGACGATGCCGTATTCGGTGTTGGTCGTGGCGATGCAGGTTGGGCCGGTGATCGGTGTTGGTGTTGATGCTGTCGGTGGTCGACTGATAGGGCGGCGATCGGGCTCCGGGCCCCCAGCAGCGGGTTGAGCACGCTGATCGCCTGGTTGACGTGCTGGAAGACGACGTCGGCGGAGAAGTTGCCGGTAGCTCCCGCCGAGGTCGAAGCCATAGGCGGTGTTGTGCGGCTGCTCCGGCGTGCAGGTGGCGGCGGTCCAGCCGGCGCTGGCGGAGAAGCAACCGCCCGAGCCGTCGGCGAACTTGTACATCGCGCCGAAATGCGCCGGGCCGAAGGTGAGGCGGTACTTCAGGGCGTTGTCCCAGCGGGTGTCCTGGGTGTCGCCGCCGCCGGCCATCAGGCCGTTGTAGCCGATGAACGAGAACGCAGTAGGCGCCGCCGGCCGGGTCATAGGCCAGCATCGCGTCGGTGCCGAGCGCGCGCTGGCGACCGAAGGTCAGCGCGCCGTAGATCGGCGACGAGAGGCCGACATAGAGACTCGTCGTTGAAGAGCTGGCCGGCGCGCGCGCCGTCGCCGGCGAACGAGTAGCTCTTCCTCGGCAGGCCGGCGTTGCTGGTGTTGGTGGCCGCCAGTGTTGGCGAGCTGGCCGGACTGCGGATTGATGCCGGTCGAGGCGTTGAATACGCCAAACCAGCCCGGCGCCAGCTCTTCCTTGCCCCTGATGCCCAGGCCGGTCTGCGACAGGTTGTTCGGCGCGATCAGGAACTGCGAGTGGTTGCCGTTGCGGTTGACGAGCGATTCGCCTTCGTAGTTGTAGCCGTTCTCCGGCAGGCCGTGGCTGACCCAGCCGACGCCGACATCGATGATGCCGTACAGATCGAGGTTGAAGCCGTCTTTTTCGAAGACGGTGGCAGCCCGCGCGCCCGTGGCCGTCAGGGCAGCGCTCAGTGCCGCGGCGAGATACAGCGGCTTGCGGGTACGGACCAGGAACAGGCGATTCGCGAGTTTCATAGGAGCTGCCCGGATGCCGGTGCGGCATGTTCGTTATATTCGGAGGAACATATCGTGGCAGAAGCCTGACCGGCGCTGCAACTCCCGCGTGCCGCCCGGGGCTTGCGGCCCCTTGGGAGCGTGCGTCGGGACGCGCCGCAGCATATCGTTACGGGCGCGGGAAAGCGGCGCGCGGTCACCGAGACGCTTGCGGCGCGCGAGACGGAGGGAGCATGGCGGGCGAACTCATTCGGTTTCGGGTCGACATCGGGCCAGAGCTCGCCATCGGCCCGGGGAAGATCGCGCTGCTTGAGCAGATCGGTGCCACCGGCTCGCTCTCGGAGGCGGCGCGCAAGCTCGGCATGAGCTACCGCCGCGCCTGGCAGCTGCTCGACAGCCTCAATGCCGCACTGGATGAACCGGTGACCGAGGCGCACAAGGGCGGGGCGCACGGCGGCGGCTCACGGCTCACCGCTTTCGGGCACGAGGTGATCCGCATCTATCGGAACTTCGATGGCGAGACGCAGCGGCGCGCGGCGCGCGCCTTCCGCCCGATCCGCGCCCGTGCGCGCCACCCGCGCCGCGCCGCCGCAGCGCCGGTGGTGCGGCTGAGCGGACGCTAGCGCGCGCAGCGACTGCTAGGAGCCATCGGCGCTGCGTAACAGCTCGTTGATGGAGGTCTTGGCGCGTGTCTGGGCGTCGACCCGCTTGACGATGACGGCGCAGTACAGGCTGTAGGTGCCGTCCGCGGCCGGGAGGTTCCCGGCGACCACCACCGAGCCTGCCGGCACGCGCCCGCGCAGGATCTGCCCGCTGGTGCGATCGAAGATGCGCGTGGACTGGCCGATGAATACGCCCATGGAGATGACGCTGCCGGCCTCGACGATGACGCCTTCGACGATCTCCGAGCGCGCGCCGATGAAGCAGTCATCCTCGATGATGGTGGGCGCGGCCTGCAGCGGCTCGAGCACCCCGCCGATGCCCACGCCGCCGGACAGATGCACGTTCTTGCCGATCTGGGCGCAGGAGCCCACGGTGGCCCAGGTATCCACCATCGTGCCTGCGCCCACGTAGGCGCCGATGTTGACGTAGCTGGGCATGAGCACGACGTCCGGGGAGATGTAGGCGCCATGGCGTACGAGCGCGTGCGGCACGATGCGCGCGCCACCGGCGCGCAGCTGCGCCTCGCTCGCGTGCGCGTATTTGAGCGGGACCTTGTCGTAGAAATTGGTGTAGCCGCCCTTGATCAGCTCGTTGTCGCGGGTGCGGAAGGACAAAAGCACCGCCTTCTTCAGCCACTCGTTGACGAGCCAGCCGCCCGCGGCGGGCTCGGCCACGCGCTGCGCGCCTGAATCCAGCAGCGCCAGCGCCTCGGCGATGGCGTCGTCCAGGTCATCGGACATGTTGTTGGGGGTGAGCTGGGCGCGCTTTTCCCAGGCCGCGTCGATGATCTTGCGCAGGTAGTCGAGGTCACTCATGCAGGCAAGTGTCGCATGATTCAGCGCGCGCGCAGGAATTCGCCGACGCGCTCAGGCGCCCGCGCGCGCCGGCGCGCGCAGCGCCGCCTGGCGCTCATCGAGGGCATGCACCAGGTGCTCCTTGAGGCGCTCAGCGGCCGCAGCCGTGAGCGGGGTGTTGTCGAGGTCGGTGAGGTAGAACACGTCCTCGGCGCGCTCACCTACGGTCATGATCTTGGCTGCGTGCAGCTCGACCTGCTCGCTCATCAGCACCTTGCCGACATCCGAGAGCAGACCCGGGCGGTCGCCGGCGGTGAGCTCGAGCACCGAGCGGCGGTTGCGCTCATCGACTGCGACATTGATCTGGGTCGGGGTATTGAACATGCGGGCCTGGCGCGGCGCGCGGCGCGAGACGGCAAACGGGGCATCCGCCGGGCCCTGCAGCGAGCGCCACAGCGCCCGCTCGATCTCGGCCTGGCGATCGCTGTCGGTGATCGGTGCGCCGTCATCCTCCAGCAGGTGATACAGATCGAGGGTGAAGCCATCGCCGGTCGGGGTGATGCGCGCATCGACGATGTTCAGCCCGAGCTGGTCGAGCGCCGCGGTGGTGCGCGCAAAGCCATGGCGGCGCGGCCGGGCAAAGATCAGCGCCGCGGTCGTACCGCGCACGCTCTTGGGCTCGAGTGCCACCAGGGGCTCATCCGAGCCGGGCTCGCGCTCGGACAGCAGCCGCGTGTGCCAGGCGATCTCCTCGGGCGAGTGCTGCAGGAAGTATCCGGGCGTAAAGCGCGTCCACGCGCTGACGATGGCGCTCTCGGGGATGCCGTACTCGAGCAGCAGGCGGCGCGCGGCGTCCTGGGTCTCGCGCACCAGGTGCTCGGCGTCGATCGGGCTCTCCAGTCCGCGCCGCAGGGCGCGCTTGACGCGCTGGTAGAAGTCGCGGAACAGCGAGGCCTTCCACGAGTTCCATAGTTTCGGGTTCGTGCCGCGCACGTCCGCGCAGGTGAGCACGTACAGATAGTCGAGGTGGGACTCATCGCCCACCTTGTGCGCGAAGGCGTTGATCACCTGCGGGTCGCCGATATCCTGCTTCTGCGAGGTGATCGACAGCTCCAGGTGATTGCGCACCAGCCACGCCACCAGGCGCGCATCGTAGGGGGACAGGCCCTGCTCGAGGCAAAATGCCTCGGCATCCACGGCGCCGAGCTCGGAGTGATCGCCGCCGCGTCCCTTGGCGATGTCGTGGAAGAGCGCGGCGAGATAGGCGATCTCGCTCTTGGGCAGCTGCTGCATGACGCGCGAGGCATCCGGCAGCTCATGGTCGTAGCGCGTGATCATGAAGCGGCGCAGGTTGCTCACGACGAACAGCGTATGCGCATCGACCGTGTAGGCGTGGAACAGGTCGTACTGCATGCGCCCGACCACGCGCCCGAAGGCGGGGATATAGCGGCCGAGCACGCCATAGGTGTTCATGCGCCGCAGCTCGTGGGTCACGCCCACCGGGGCACGCAGGATCTCGAGGAACAGGCGGTGGTGGCGCGGGTTCTGCCGGAACTCCTCATCGATCAGCCAGAGGTTCCTGGCGACCGCGCGCATGGTCGAGGCGCGCACGCCGCGGATCTCGGGGTTCTGCTGCAGAATGACGAACATCTCCAGGAGCGCCGAGGGGCTGCGCGCGAACACCTCCTCGTGCACCGCCTCGAGCGAGCCGTTGCGCACCTGGAAGCGCGCATTCAGCGGGCGCGGCGGCTCGCTCTCGGTGAGGATCGCCTCGCGGAACAGCTGCAGCAGCAGCTCGTTCAGGAGGCTCACGTCCATCACGGTGCGGTAGTAGCGCTGCATGAACTGCTCGACCGCGAGGGTGTAGGAGGCATCCTCGTAGCCAAAGGTCTTGGCCAGGCGCAGCTGGTGATCAAAGAGCAGACGGTCCTCGCGCCGGCCGTTGAGTGCGTGCAGACCGAAGCGCACCTTCCACAGGAAGGCCTGCGCGAGCTTCAGGCGCCGCAGTTCCGCCTCGGTGAGAAAGCCGTGTGTCATCAGCCCATCGAGGCTCTCGGCGCCGAAGTGACGCTTGGCCACCCAGGCGATCGTCTGGATGTCGCGCAGCCCCCCCGGTCCGGTCTTCACGTTGGGCTCGAGGTTGTAGGCGGTGTCGTTGGCCTTGAGGTGCCGCTCGGTCTGCTCCTGCACCTTGGCCTCGAAGAACTGCTTGACCGGCCAGATCCGCTCGGGGCTGAGCGCGGCACGCATGGCGCCCAAGAGCTCGCCGCTCCCGGCGAGCAGGCGCGCCTCGAGCAGCGTCGTCATCACGCTGACGTTGCCGACCGATTCCTCGGCGCACTCGGTCACGGTGCGCACGCTGTGGCCGACCTCGAGGCCGATGTCCCACAGGAAGGCGACCAGCTTCTCCACCGCGGCCGCGCCATTGAGGTCGGGTGAGTGCGGCACGAGCAGCAGGATGTCGATGTCGGAGGCGGGGTGCAGCTCGCCGCGGCCGTAGCCGCCGACCGCCACCAGCGCCCAGGCCGGAAAGCCTGTGCAGTAGCGCTGCCAGGCGGCCCGCAGCACCGTATCGATGAGCGCGGCGCGGGCATGCACCAGCTCTTCGACCGGCTCCTCGGCGAAGAAACGCTGCTTGAGCTCCTCGTGAGCCTGATCGAGCAGCGCGCGCCACGCCGAGGGCGCTGCCGCCGCGGCCAGCTGCGCGGGCAGGCGCGCGAGCAGCGGCCAGTGGAGGCTCGCCGTGGGGGTCGCTGTCTCCCCGGCAGCCATCGGGCCGGCGCTCAGTGCGGCCGGCCGGCCGCGCCGAGGGTCAGCACGTCGACGCCGCTGTCGGTCACGAGCACGGTGTGCTCCCACTGCGCCGAGAGCGAGTGGTCCTTGGTGATGACGGTCCAGCCATCGGGCAGCAGGCGCACGTGGCGCTTGCCGGCGTTCACCATCGGCTCGATGGTGAAGGTCATGCCCGGCTTGAGCTCCATCCCGGTACCGGGCTCACCGTAATGCAGCACCTGCGGATCCTCGTGGTAGATGCGGCCGATGCCGTGGCCGCAGTACTCGCGCACGACCGAGTAATCGTTGCCCTCGACGTAGCTCTGGATGGCATGGCCGATATCGCCGAGATGCGCGCCGGGGCGGACGACCTGAATACCGCGCCACATGGCCTCAAAGCAGGTCTCGGCCAGACGTTGCGCGTGTGCGGGGGGCTTGCCGACGTAGTACATGCGGCTGGTATCGCCGTGGAAGCCGTCGCGGATCACCGTGACGTCGATATTGACGATATCCCCGGCCTTCAGGCGCTTCTCATTGGGGATGCCGTGGCACACCACGTGGTTGACCGAGGTGCAGATGGTCTTCGGGAAGCCGCGGTAGTTGAGGTTGGCGGGCACCGAGCGCTGCACATTCACGATGTAGTCATGGCAGAGCCGGTCGAGCTCCTCGGTGGTCACGCCGGGAACCACGTGCTCGCCGACCATGTCGAGGACCTCGGCCGCCAGGCGGCCGGCGATGCGCATTTTTTCCTGCTCTTCCGGGGTCTTGATCGTCACGTGCATAGGGGTTCGAAATGGGGCCTGAGGGGCCGCCCGGCAAGGGCGCGGGAGATCCGGCGTAAGACATTGTTCCGACGGGGTCTTCATGGTATAAAGCGCGGCCTTTTTTGGCAACGAACCCACACGCGCATCATGATCCTGGTGGCTGGGTGTCCCACGGAAGCGATGGTTTCCGGGGGATGGCCACGGGGATGCGCGGAGGCTTAACCCACACAGGAGTCTTTCATGCCCGGCGTGTCCATGCGACAGATGCTGGAGGCGGGAGTCCATTTCGGACACCAGACCCGCTTCTGGAACCCCAAGATGGCCCCTTTCATCTTCGGGGAACGCAACAAGATCCACATTATTAATCTCGAGAAGACGCAGCCCATGTACCAGGAGGCCGCGAACTTCATCAAAGGCGTGATCGCCGATGGCGGCACGGTGCTCTTTGTGGGCACCAAGCGCTCGGCGCGTGAGTCGATCCAGAAGGAGGCCGAGCGCTCGCACCAGCCGTTCGTCAACCAGCGCTGGCTCGGCGGAATGCTCACCAATTTCAAGACCATCCGCCAGTCGATCAAGCGGCTCGGGGAGATCACCGAGCTCGCCGCCTCCGGGCAGCTGGAGAAGCGGGGCAAGAAGGAAGCCACTCAGCTGCGGCGTGAGATGGACAAGCTCGAGCGCAGCTTGGGCGGCATCAAGAACATGGAGTCCCTGCCGGATGCGCTGTTCGTGGTGGACGTCGGCCACGAGAACATCGCCCTCCACGAGGCGAAGAAGCTCGGCATTCCGGTGGTGGCCATCGTCGACACCAATTGCTCCCCCGACGGCATCGATTACGTGATCCCGGGCAACGATGACGCCATGCGCGCGATCCAGCTCTACGCCGCCGGCATCGCCGATGCGGTGCTCGAAGGCAAGGAGTCCGTGCCGCAGGTGGCCGTGGGCGAGGACGAGTTCGTCGAGCTCGATGAGGCGGGCAATCCGCGCCGCAAGAGCCCGCGCTCCGGGCGCCCGCGTCCCCAGGCTGCGGTGCGCAAGAAGGCCCCGGCCCGGCGCCGCGCTCCCGCCGCTCCCCAGGCCCCGACGACCGAGGTCGTCGCTGCCGAGGCGGCGGCCCCCGAGGAAGAGGAGCTCGAGGACGTCGCCGACGTGCAGCTGGCTGGCAGCGTGCCGCCGCCGGCGGCCGTGGCGCGCCGGCCCGCTCCGGGCGCCGGACGGCGCAAGGGCCGCAGCGGCGGCGGCGCCAGCGCCGAGTCGGGCGAGAAGTAAGGACACCCTGGAATGAACATCACCGCAGATGCAGTGAAGCAGCTCCGCGAGCGCACCGGCGCGGGCATGATGGAGTGCAAGAAAGCGCTGGTCGAGACCAAGGGCGACCTCGATGCGGCCGCCGAGCTGATGCGCAAGCAGGGGCTGGCCAAGGCCGACAAGAAGGCCGCGCGCATCGCTGCCGAGGGGGTCGTCGTGGTGGCGCGCGCCACCGACCACAAGAGCGCTGCCATGGTGGAGATCAACTGCGAGACCGACTTCGTGGCACGTGAGCAGGACTTCCGCGCGTTCGCGCATGCCGTGGCCGAGGCGGCCCTCGCTGCGGCGCCCAAGGATCTGGCTGCGCTCAACGAGGCCAAGATTGCCGCGGGGGAGACGATCGAGGAGCGCCGCCGGGCGCTGGTGGCCAAGATCGGCGAGAACATCAGCGTGCGCCGCTTCGCGCGCATGAGTGCTGCGGACCACCTGGGCGCCTACGTGCACGGCACGCGCATCGGCACGCTGGTGGCGCTCAAGGGCGGCACGCAGGCACTGGCGCACGATCTGGCCATGCACGTGGCGGCCAGCAATCCGCGCTACCTCTCGCAGGCCCAGGTGCCGGCGGAGGTGGTGGCCAAGGAGCGCGCCATCCTCACCGAGCAGGCCGCCAACGAGGGCAAGCCGCCCGAGATCGTCGCGAAGATGGTCGAGGGCCGCTTACGCAAGGCGCTCGGCGAGATTACCCTTGCCGGGCAGGCTTTCGTTAAGGATCCTGACCAGACGATCGAGAAGCTGCTGAAGGTCGCGAAGGCCGAAGTGGTGGCGTTCGAGCGCTTCGAGGTCGGGGCGGGTATCGAGAAGAAGCAGGACGATTTCGTGGCCGAGGTGATGGCGCAGGTCAAGGGCGCCGGTCCGGCCGTGAAGCACTGATACCGCGCGAGGCCGGCGGTACCCAAGGACAGAACCCCGCCGCGCGCGGGGTTTTTTCCATCGGCGTTTAGGAGACACGGAACATGACCCAGGGCAAGGCGCGCTACTCGAGGATCCTCGTGAAGCTCTCGGGGGAGGCGCTCATGGGGGGCGGCGACTACGGCATAGACCCGTCGGTCATCAAGCGCATCGCCTCCGAGCTGCAGGAGATCCGCGAGATGGGCGTGGAGGTGGCCGTGGTCATCGGCGGCGGTAACATCTTCCGCGGCGCGGGACTGGCACGCGCCGGGATGGACCGGGTCGCGGCCGATCACATGGGCATGCTCGCTACCGTCATGAACGCGCTCGCCATGCAGGATGCGCTCGAGAGCCTGGGAATGTATGCGCGGGTCATGTCCGCGATACGCATCAACGAGGTGTGCGAGGATTACATCCGCCGCCGCGCCGTGCGCCACCTGGAGAAGGGACGCGTGGTGATCTTCGCCGCCGGTACCGGCAATCCGTTCTTCACCACCGACACCGCCGCGGCGCTGCGCGCCATCGAGATCAGCGCCGACGTGCTGCTCAAGGCCACCAAGGTGAACGGCGTGTACTCGGATGACCCGGCGCGCAACCCGGCGGCGGTGCGCTACACGCACCTGACTTTCGACAAGGTCCTGAGTGACAAGCTCAACGTGATGGATGCGACCGCCATCGTCATGTGCCGCGACAACCACCTGCCGCTGCGCGTGTTCAACCTCAACAACTCCGGCGATCTCACCCGCATCGTGCGCGGTGAAGACGTCGGCACGTCCGTGACGCTCGAGTAAGCCTGCGTCCGGCCGGTAAAGGAGGATTTCCATGCTCGATGACCTGAAAAAAGACGCGCGCGACCGCATGGCCAAGTGCGTAGGCAACTTTCAGGCGGATCTGAAGAAGCTGCGCACCGGGCGCGCCCATCCGAGCCTGGTGGAGCACCTCAAGGTCGACTACTACGGCTCGGAGGTGCCCCTGCAGCAGGTGGCGAGTATCGCCGTGGAGGACGGCCGCACCCTGGTCATCTCCCCGTGGGAGAAGACCGTAGTGCAGGCCATCGAGAAGGCGATCTTCAAGAGCGACCTGGGGCTCACCCCGCAGACCGCCGGCACCGTGATCCGCATACCGATGCCGCCGCTCACCGAGGAGCGGCGCCGCGAGATCACCAAGATGCTGCGCCACGACGCGGAGAACGCGCGCGTGGCGGTGCGCAATGTGCGCCGCGACGTCATGGCCGACATCAAGGAACTGCTCAAGGAGAAGGAGATCTCCCAGGACGACGAGCGGCGCGCCGAGACCGAGGTGCAGAAGCTCACCGACAAGCACGTGGCCGAGGTCGACGCGCTGCTCGCGGCGAAAGAAAAAGAGATCATGCAGGTCTAGATGGCGTCCACCACGCCTCAGATCCTGCCGCGGCACGTCGCCATCACCATGGACGGCAACGGCCGCTGGGCGGCCGCCCGCAAGCTGGCGCGCACCGCCGGCCACAGGGCCGGCCTCACTCCGGTGCGCCTGTGCATCGAGGAGTGCACGCGCCGTGGCATCGAGGCGCTCACCCTGTTCGCCTTCTCGAGCGAGAACTGGTCGCGTCCCAAGGCGGAAGTCGCCAGCCTCATGAGCCTGTTCGTCGATGCGCTCGACAAGGAGATCGCCGAGCTGCACGGCAAGGGCGTGCGCGTGCGCTTCATCGGCGCCCGCCACAACCTCGCCATGCGCCTGCAGTCGCGCATTGCCGCCGCCGAAGAGCGCACCGCGGCTAACCGTGCGCTCAGCCTCCAGCTCGCCGTAAGCTACGGCGGACGCTGGGACATCGTGCAGGCCGCGCAGCGCCTCGCGCGCGAGTGTGCCGCCGGCAGCCTGCAGCCCGCCGAGATCACCGAAGCGCGCTTCGCCAGCGCGCTCGCGCTCGCCGGCCTTCCGGATGCCGACCTGCTGATCCGCACCGGTGGCGAGCAGCGCATCAGCAACTTCCTGCTGTGGGAGGCAGCCTATGCGGAGCTGTACTTCACCCCCTGCCTGTGGCCGGACTTCGCCGCGGCGGATTTCGAGGCGGCGCTCAGCTTCTTCGCCTCGCGCGAGCGGCGCTTCGGCCACACCCAGGCGCAACGCGCATCGTGACGGAGGCGCTGCGCAAGCGGATCCTCACCGCGGTGGTGCTGGCTGTGGCACTGCTGGTCATCGTGCTGTGTCTGGCACCGCTGTGGACCGTGGTGCTGGTGAGCGCGGGGCTGCTCATGGGGGCCTGGGAATGGTCGGGTTTTCTCAAGCTTCCCACCACCGCGCTGCGCGCGGCCTACGTGGGACTGATCGCGGTGCTGTGCTTTGCCGCCTGGTCGTTCTCGGTCACCGCGGCGGGACGCATGCTCATCATGGGCGTGGCGCTCATCTGGTGGTGTCTGGCACTTTTGTGGGTGAGCTGCGCCCCGCACCGCGTCAGCACCTGGTCAGCCGCACTCGCCGGGATCCTCGCCCTGGTTCCGGCCTGGCTCGCGCTGGTCAGGCTGCGGGTCATCCTCGCGGAAGGGGCGCAGTGGGTGCTGTTCGCGTTCGTCCTGGTTTGGGCGGCCGATATCGGCGCCTATTTTGCCGGGCGGCGCTTCGGGCGCGTCCACCTCGCCCCGCAGGTGTCACCGGGGAAAACCTGGGAGGGGGTGCTCGGCGGGGTGGCGCTCAGTGCCCTGATTGCGCTGCTCGGCGCCGCCTGGTTCCACCTCCCGAAAACGATATTTCTGTTTCTGTGCCTGAGCGCCGTAGCATTCTCCATCGTGGGTGATCTGACCGAGAGCATGCTCAAGCGTTACGTAGGTGTAAAAGACAGTGGCACATTGTTTCCGGGGCACGGGGGCGTAATGGACCGGATCGACAGCATCACCGCGGCCGCACCGGTGCTGTTCTTCGGCCTGCTGCTGCTCGGGGTGGCGCGATGATGGGCGTCGCCGTGCTCGGCTCGACCGGCTCGATCGGGGAGAGCACGCTCGATGTGCTGGCCCGTCACCCGCAGCGCTTCCGCCTGGTGGCACTCGCCGCGCACACCAATGCCCCGAAGCTCGCCGAGCAGATCCTCAGATATCGCCCGGCCTACGCAGCGCTCGCCGACCCGGTGGCGGCCGGTGCGCTGCGTGAGCTGCTGCGCGGCAAGGCGCACGACACGCAGCTTCTGGCCGGACCTGAATCCCTCGAGGAGCTGGCCGCGCTGAGCGAGGTGAACTGCGTCATGGCCGCCATCGTCGGTGCGGCCGGGCTGCGCTCGACGCTCGCCGCGGCGCGCGCCGGCAAGCGCCTGCTGCTCGCCAACAAAGAGTCGCTGGTCATGGCCGGGCCGCTGCTCATGGACGCGGTGCGTGACTCGGGGGCGACACTGCTGCCGATCGACAGCGAGCACAACGCGATCTTTCAGTGCCTGCCGCACGGCACGCGCCCCGGGCTCACCCCGCCGGGCGTACGGCGCATCCTGCTTACGGCCTCCGGCGGGCCCTTCCGGGACACCCCCGCCGCGGCCCTCACCGATGTCACCCCCGAGGCCGCCTGCGCCCACCCGAACTGGGTCATGGGACGCAAGATCTCGGTGGACTCCGCGACGCTCATGAACAAGGGGCTCGAGCTCATCGAGGCCTGTCTGCTGTTCGGCATCGGCCCGCAGCAGGTGCAGATCCTGGTGCATCCGCAGAGCATCGTGCATTCGCTGGTCGAGTACGTGGACGGCTCGGTGCTCGCTCAGCTCGGGGCGCCGGATATGCGTACCCCGATCGCGCACGCGCTGGCGTGGCCCGAGCGCATCGCCTCCGGTGTAGAATTCCTTGATCTCCTCAAGGCCGGGCGCCTGGACTTCCGCGCCCCGGACACGGAGAAGTTCCGCTGTCTGGCGCTGGCGCAGGCGGCGGCTCAGGCCGGGGGGCTGCAACCGGTGCTGCTCAATGCGGCCAACGAGGTGGCGGTCGCGGCTTTCCTGGAGCGCCGATTGAACTTTCCCGGCATCGCGGCGGTCATTGAAGCCGTGGTGCAGCGTGGGACGGGAGGTGCCCCGGGCGGCCTGGAGGATGTTCTGGCGGCCGACGCGGAGGGCAGAGCGCGTGCGCGCGAGCGCATCCCCGGTATGACGAGAACTGCGGCTGTAAAGGGCGCTCACGCATGAATCTGGTCTGGACCCTGTTCTGGTTCATCGTCGCCGTGGGGCTTCTGGTCACGGTGCACGAGTTCGGCCATTACTGGGTGGCACGCCGGCTCGGCTTCAAGGTGCTGCGCTTCTCGGTGGGCTTCGGCCGTCCGCTGCTGCGCTGGGTAGGTGGCCGCGACCAGGTCGAGTACGTCATCGCCGCCATCCCGCTCGGGGGCTACGTGAAGATGCTCGATGAGCGCGAGGCCCCGGTGGCCCCGAGCGAGCTGTCACGCTCCTTCACCCACCGCCCGCCCTGGCAGCGCATCGCGGTCCTGCTGGCAGGCCCGGCCGCCAATATCCTCTTCGCCGTGCTCGTGCTCGGCGGCATCTTCTGGGTGAACGGCATCGACGAGACGCGCGCGCGGGTCGGTGAGGTCACCACCGACTCGATCGCCGCACGCGCCGGGCTGCGCTCCGGGGACGTGATCACGAGCGTCGACGATCAGCCCGTGGCGGGGCTGCGCGAGGTCGTGCTCGGCCTGCTCGATGCGGTCAGCTCGCGCAGCACCATCACCCTCGGGGTGCGCGCGCCCGAGGGCGCGCAGCGCACGCTGCAGCTGGAGGTGCCGGATGCGGCGGAGCGGCGTCATCTCACCGAGCCGGCGGAGCTGTTCCGCGGCCTCGGCTTCCAGTTCTACACCCCGCCCATCCCGCCGGTGCTCGGCAAGGTCGAACGCGACGGTCCGGCCGCGCGCGCCGGCTTGGTCAGCGGCGACCGCATCGTGGCGATCGACGGGGTGGCGATGAAGGACTTCCGCGAGATCGCCGACTACGTCAATGCCCGTCCGGGCCAGCGCATCCGCCTGGAGTACCAGCGCGGCGGCGCCACGCACACGGTGGAACTGCCGGTGCTCCCCGATGAGGTGAACGGCAAGCGCATCGGGCGCATCCACGTCGCACCGCCGAAGATTGCGCTCGATCCGGCGCTGGTGATGCATACGCAGTTCACCCCCTGGGGCGCCCTGGTGCGCGGCGCCGCGGAGTCCTGGAACCTCACGGCGTTCCAGGCGCGCCTGTTCGGGCGCATGGTGATGGGCAAGGTGTCGCTGAAGAACCTCAGCGGCCCGCTGTCGATCGCCGAGTACGCCGGGGAGTCGGCGGAGGCCGGCACGAGTTCCTTCCTGTCGACGCTGGTGCTGCTGTCCCTGTCGCTCGGATTCCTGAATCTGCTGCCGATCCCGATCCTGGACGGCGGCCAGATCGTGTTCCAGGCGGCGGAATGGCTGAAGGGGAGCCCGCTGTCGGAGCGCACCCAGCTCTTTGGTCAGCAGGTGGGTATCGCCCTGCTCATCGTCCTCATGGGTGTCGCGCTCTACAACGATATCGCGCGCCAGTTCAGTTGATCGAGCCTCATGCGGTCGCGTACCGCGATCTCGCGCTGACGCCGGTGGATTCAGGTCCTGCGGTGCTGGGGTGGTGCAGGTCGGATGGTTATTGGATTTAAGCGCCGCCGGGCGGCTGAAGAAAAGAGAGATCTTGTGGTGATGGGAGCATGAAGAAGACGCTAAGGGTCCTGGCGTGCGTGGCGTTGCTGGCGTACTGCGCGGTGGCACTGGCGCAGTCGAGCACCGCGGCCGCGGCCGCCGACTTCACCGTCGGCGACATCCGCATCGAGGGACTGCAGCGCGTCTCCGAGGGCACGGTCTACAACTACCTGCCCGTCAACATCGGCGACCATTTGACGCCGGCGCGCGTGCGTGAGGCGATCAAGGCCCTGTATGCGACCGGGTTCTTCCGCGACGTGCAGCTGCGCCGCGAGGGCAACACGCTGGTCGTGGTGGTGCTCGAGCGCCCCTCGATCGAGAGCTTCGAGATCACCGGCAACAAGGACATCAAGACCGAGGACCTGCAGAAGTCGCTGCGCGGGGTGGGCCTGGCGGCGGGCAAGACCTTCGACCGCTCCGTGCTCGAGGACGTCACGCAGTACCTCACCGACCAGTACTACTCGCGCGGCAAGTACGGCATCAAGATCGACACCAAGGTCGAGGAGGAGTCGGGCAACCGCGTCAAGATCAAGATCGACATCAAGGAAGGCACCCGCGCCAAGATCCGCCAGATCAACATCGTCGGCAACACCAAGTTCAAGGACAAGGAAATCCTCGACACGCTGGAGCTGAAGACGCCCAACTGGCTGTCCTGGTACAAGCAGGACGACCGCTATTCGCGCGAGTCACTGCAGGGCGACCTGGAGAAGATCCGCAACTACTACATGGACCGCGGCTACGCCAACTTCCAGATCGATTCGACCCAGGTCGCGATTGCCCCCGAGAAGGAAGACATCTTCATCACGGTGAACATCGATCCGGGCACCGTGTACAAGGTCTCCTCCATCAAGCTCGCCGGCACTTTCGTCGTGCCGCAGTCGGAGCTCGAGCGGCTGCTGCTCATTCGCCCGGGCGAGACCTTCAACCGCAAGCTGATCACCCAGAGTCAGGAGCTGATGCAGAACCGCATGGGCCGCGACGGCTATGCCTTCGCCAAGGTCGAGCCGGTGCCCACCGCCGACAACAGCAACCACACCGTGTCGCTGACCTTCTTCGTCGATCCGGGCAACCGCGTGTACGTGCGCAACATCTCCTTCAGCGGCTCGAACCGCATCAACGATGAGGTGCTGCGGCGTGAGATGCGCCAGCTCGAGGGCGGCTGGCTCTCCAACACCTCGCTCGAGCGCTCCAAACAGCGCATCCAGCGCCTGCCGTACGTCAAGAGCGTCGAGTTCGAGACCACGCCGGTTGCCGGCGCGCCGGACCTCGTGGACGTCAACTACAAGATCGAGGAGGGCCCGGCCTCGCAGCTCTCCGGTGGTATCGGCTACTCCGAGACCTACAAGTTCATGCTGAACGGCTCGTACGCCGACTCCGACTTCCTCGGCAGCGGGCAGCGCATCGCCATCAACCTGAATGGCGGCGCCTTCAGCAAGGTGTACACGATCCAGCACACCAACCCGTACACCAACGTCGACAACCTGCAGCGCACCGAGTCGATCACCTACAGCGACGTGACGCAGTTCGTCTCCTCCTCCTCGCAGTTCTCCTCGCAGACGATCAGCCTGGGTCCCACCTGGGCCTATCCGATAACCGAGTACATGTATCTGCGCTTCGGTGCCTCGTTCAACAGCTCCGAACTGCTCACCAATTCGCTGAGCAGCGCCGAGCAGGCGCAGCAGTGGGTGCAGCAGAACGGTCACCCCTATACGCGCGTGGCGCACGATGACTCGACCAACAACATCTACGTCTTCTACGGCTCGAACTTCCATACGCTGGAAGCCGTGGCCGGCTGGGACTGGGATACCCGCAACCGCACCCTGTTCGCCGACCGCGGCATGCGCCAGTCGCTGTCCGGTTCGATCACCGTGCCGATAGGCAACGTGCAGTACTGGATCGGCAACTACCAGTTCATCAAGTACGTGCCGCTGGGCAGGCACCTGACGCTGTCCTTCCTTGAGGGCGTCGACTACGGCGAGCCGCTCGGCAGCACTACGGCCATCCCGCCCTACCGACAGTTCTACGGTGGCGGCCCGGATAACGTGCGCGGCTTTCGCGAGAGCCGCCTGGGACCGAAGGACCAGTTCGGCAACCCCTACGGCGGCAACCTGCGCATCACCAGCCAGAACGAGCTGATCCTGCCGATGCCGGGCAAGTACGCCCAGACCGCGCGAGTGAGCCTGTTCTTCGACATGGGCGGGGTGTACTACACCGGCAACAAGATCAAGTTCTACGGCCCGGACAACATCACCCCCCAGGATTACCACCTGGACAGCTGGAGCGACGTCAAGCGCTCGGTCGGCGTCGCGGTGCAGTGGCTCGCGCCCCTGGGCCTGTTCCGGTTCAGCTTTGGCGTGCCTTTGAATGCCAAGAGCTATCCGAACAACTACACCAAGTGGGGGGATGAGACCGAGGGCTTCCAGTTCTCGGTGGGCAACGCCTTCTAGAGGCAAAAATCGTAAAGAAATGAGCCGGGAAGGCGCCTTCTACGCGATACTAGGAGTTTGGGCCGGCCCCGCAGGGGCCCCAAGCCCGATCATCCGTTACACATGAGGTAGGGTAAGTCCGTGATGCGTTTGATCAGCAGCAAGGTGGCGGTTTTGGGCTTGGCGGCGGGGGCAGTGCTGGCGGCTTTGCCGGCCTGGGCGGAAACGAAGATCGGCATCGTCAATGCCCCGCAACTGCTCGAGGAGTCACCCCAAGGCAAGGCGATGATGGAATCGATGCGCGCCGAGTTCGCGCCCCGTCAGCGCACCCTGCAGGCCCAGGAGCAGGCCCTGAAGGCGAAGTACGACAAGCTGCAGAAGGACGGCGCCACCATGTCCGACGACCAGCGTCAGCGCGCCGAGAAGGAGCTGCGGGACGGGCAGCGCGACTTCGAACGGGCCAAGGGCGAGTTCCAGGACGACGTCAATGCGCGCCGCACCGAGGAGATGTCGCGTCTGCAGCGCACCTTGGGCGATGAAGTGCGCACCTACGCCAAGGCCAACAACTTCGATCTGGTGCTGACCGCCGACGGGGTGGTCTACGCCGGGCAGAGCTTCGATATCACCCCGCAGGTGCTGGCCGCCATGCAGGCACATGCCGGCGGTTCCGGCAAGCCCGCCGCCACGCCGTCGCCGGCGCCGACGCCGGCCAAGCCGACCAAGTAACACCGCGCCGCGCTTGCGGTCGGGCCGCGCACGGGTACGCGCACCATGGCGGTAACGCTCGGTGAGCTGGCGGTGCGCTTTGGCTGCGAGCTGCGCGGGGACCCGGACCTGAAGGTCGAGCGCGTCGCCACCCTCGCCGGCGGTGGTCCCGGCACGCTCGCCTTTCTTGCCAACCCGCTGTACCGGGCGCACCTGGCCGGCACGCGGGCCGCTGCGGTCGTGCTGACGAGCGAGGAGGCCGCGGCGCCGTGCCCGGCGGCGCTGCTGATCAGCGCGAACCCCTACGCCACCTACGCGCGCATCGCCGCCGTGCTGCATCCGCAGCCGCCGCTCGTCCCCGGGGTGCATCCCACCGCGCTCGTCGCAGCGGATGCGCAGATCGACCCCGGCGCACAGGTCGGCGCCTACGCCCTCATCGGTGCGCGTGTGCGCCTGGGTGCGCGCTGCTACGTGGGTCCGCACAGCGTGCTCGAGCGCGGCGCCGTGCTCGCCGAGGACGTGCGCCTGGTGGCGCGGGTCACGCTCGGCGCCAGTGTCGCGATCGGGGCACGCAGCATCGTGCAGCCCGGGGCCGTGATCGGCGGCGACGGCTTCGGCTTTGCCCCGGAGCGGGGCACCTGGCTGAAGGTGCCGCAGGTCGGCAGCGTGCGCGTGGGGGCCGACGTGGAGATAGGCGCCAACACCACCATCGACCGCGGCGCCATCGAGGACACGGTGATCGAGGAGGGCGTCAAGCTCGACAACCTCATCATGATCGCCCACAACGTGCGCATCGGTGCCCACACCGCCATCGCCGCGTGCACCGGGGTCTCAGGCAGCACCACGATCGGCAAGCGCTGCATGATCGGTGGCCACAGCGGCTTCGCCGGTCATATCAGCATTGCCGACGATGTTGTTATCACCGGCTACTCGATGATCAGCCGCTCGATCGAGCGCGCGGGGGTATACTCCAGTGGCATTCCGTTCGAGGAGGCGCGCACCTGGCGCCGCCTGGTCGCTCGCTTCAAGCGCCTCGGTCGCCTCGAGGCACGCGTGCGTGGTCTTGAGCAGGCAAGCGGCGTGAGCACTCCCGGGGAGCAACAACAAGACGATGAGTGAGGGGCTGCAACTGGACATGCAGGCGATCCTGGAGCGCCTGCCACACCGCTATCCGTTCCTGCTGGTGGACCGCGTGCTCGAGCTGCACCCCGGCAAGAGCATCCGCGCGCTGAAGAACGTGACCTACAACGAGCCGTTCTTTCCCGGGCATTTCCCGGGACGCCCGGTGATGCCCGGAGTGATGATCATCGAGGCGCTGGCCCAGGCGGCAGGGATTCTGTGCTTCGTCACCGGCGGGGTGATTCCCGATCACACCACGCGCTTTTACTTCGTGGGCATCGACAAGGCACGCTTCCGCCGCCCGGTGGTGCCCGGCGATCAGCTGGTGCTCGGTGCCACCCTGGAGCGCTCGCTGCGCGGCATCTGGCAGTTCTCGACCTCGGCGTGCGTCGGCGAGCACGAGGTGGCGCACGCGCAGATGATGGTCGCGCCGGAGACCACCAAGTGATCGACGCGCGCGCCATCGTCTCTCCGCAGGCGCAGCTTGCCCCCGACGTGCGCGTCGGCGCCTTCAGCATCATCGGCCCGGAGGTAGTCATCGGGGCGCGCACCGTGATCGAGCCGCACGCCATGGTCGGTGGCCCGACCGTCATGGGTGCGGACAACCACATCTTCCCGTTCGCCGCGATCGGGGGGCCGCCGCAGGACAAGAAGTACCGCGGTGAGCCTACGCGTCTGGAGATCGGCGACCGCAACGTGTTCCGCGAGAGCTGCACCATCAACCGCGGCACGACCCACGACCAGGGCGTCACGCGCATCGGCAGCGACAACCTGTTCATGGCCTACTCCCACGTCGCGCACGACTGCCAGATCGGCAACCAGACGGTGTTCGCCAACTGCGCCTCGCTCGCCGGCCACGTCGATGTCGGGGACTGGGTGATCATCGGCGGGCTCTCGGCGGTGCACCAGTTCGCCAAGATCGGCGCGCACGCCTTCCTCGGCGGCGGCACGATCCTCTCGCGCGACGTGCCACCCTACGTGATGGTGAACGGCAACCCGGCGACGCCGCACTCGATCAATTCGGAAGGCCTGAAACGGCGCGGCTTCAGCGAGGAGCAGATCCGCACGCTGCGCGAGGCCTACCGGATCCTGTACCGCTCCGACCTCAAGCTCAGCGAGGCGCTCGCGCGCCTCGAGACCCTCGCGCACGCCCACGCCGAGGTCCGGCCGTTCGTCGATTTCATTCACGCCTCGAATCGCAGCCTGGTGCGATGACGGCCGGCGCGGCAGCGCCCGCGCGCGCGCTGCGGGTGGGGATCGTTGCCGGCGAGCACTCCGGGGATACTCTCGGCGCCGCCCTCATCGGCGCGCTGCGCGCGCAGCGCCCGGAGCTGCAATGCTTCGGCGTCGCCGGCCCGAAGATGGCGGCCGCCGGGTGCGAGGCCTGGGCGGGTGCGGAAGAGCTCGGGGTGATGGGGCTCACCGAGGTACTCGTGCATCTGCCGCGCCTGCTGCGCCTGCGCCGCGCGCTGCGCGCGCGCTTCCTCGAGGCGCAGCCGGATGTGTTCATCGGCATCGACGCACCGGAGTTCAACCTCGGGCTCGCCCGCGCGCTCAAGGCCCGTGGCATTCCCACCGTGCAGTACGTGAGCCCCCAGGTGTGGGCCTGGCGGCAGGGGCGCGCCCGCACCATCGGGCGCGCCGTGGATCTGGTGCTGTGTGTGTTGCCGTTCGAGACCGAGTTCTACGCCCGCCACGGCGTGCGCGCCGAGTTCGTCGGCCATCCGCTCGCCGATGAGATCCCGCTGGTGAGTGACCGTGGCGCGGCGCGCACCGCGCTCGGGCTCCCCGCCGCCGCCACGGTGGTGGCGCTGCTCCCGGGCAGCCGCCTGGCGGAGGTGTCGCGCCTGGCCGCGCCCTTCATCGCCGCGGCGGCTGAGATCGCCGCCCGCCGCCCGGACTTTCTCTTCATCGCGCCCATGGCGTCGGCCCTCACTCGTGAGGTATTCACGAGGGAACTTGCGCAAGTGCAGGGTGCGCCTGAGATTCGTCTCATCGACGGTCGCTCCCAGCAGGTGCTCGCCGCCGCGGATGGTGCCATCGTCGCCTCCGGAACCGCGACCCTGGAGACCCTGCTCACCGGGCGGCCGATGGTGGCGGCTTACCGCGCCAGCGCCGTCACGGCTTTCCTGGTACGCACGCTCGGGCTGGTGAAGGTACGATACTTTTCACAGCCGAACCTGCTCGCCGGCCGCCCACTCGTGCCGGAGCTCTTGCAGGAGCAGGTGACGGGGGCGGCGCTGGCGCAGGCGCTCTTGGCTCAACTGGAGGACCCGAACACGGTGCGTGACCTTGCCACACAATTCAGCGCCATCCACGCGCGCCTGCGCCTGGGCGGCGCGGCCCGTGCCGCCGCTGCCGTGCTTACGCTCGTTGCACCGCCCGCGGTCGAGCGCGATGCGCATGCGAGCGGGCTGTAACCTCGCCCGCGTCGCCGGCGTGGACGAGGCCGGGCGCGGGCCGCTCGCCGGCCCGGTGGTCGCCGCCGCGGTGATCCTCGATCCGCGCCGCCGCATCCGTGGCCTGGCCGACTCGAAGGTGCTGCCCGCGCCCGAGCGCGAGCGTCTCGCGCTCCTCATCCGCGCGCGCGCGCTCGCCTGGTCGATCGGCTGGGCCGACCGCGATGAGATCGACAGCCTCAACATCTTCCAGGCGACCATGCTGGCGATGCGCCGCGCGCTGCTCGCGCTGCCTGTGGCGCCGACGCACGTGCGCATCGATGGCAACCGCTGCCCGCGGCTCGCCGACCTGGCGCTGCCGTGCACCCTGGAGGCCATCGTCGCGGGCGATGCGCGGGTGAGTGCCATCAGCGCCGCCTCCATCCTCGCCAAGACGCACCGCGACGCCATCATGGCGGTGCTCGATACGCGTTATCCGGGGTATGAGCTCGCCGCGCACAAGGGTTACGCGACTCCGGCGCACCTGAGTGCGCTGCGCTCGAAGCCGCCCTCGCCGCAGCACCGCCGCTCCTTCAGCCCGGTGCGCTGCCTGAGCGAGGAGGATGAGGATCTCTTGACAGAAGAGAGCTGCGAGACTTAATTGCCGCCGATGCTCCCCGGCTTCGTCCACCTGCGCCTGCACACCGAGTACTCGCTGCTCGACAGCGTGGTGCGCATTCCCGAGCTGGTCGCCGCCGCCGCGGCGGCCGGCATGCCGGCCATCGCCGTCACCGACCAGAACAACCTCTTCGCGATGGTGAAGTTCTATCGCGAGGCGCTCAAGTGCGGCGTGAAGCCCCTGATCGGGGTGGACCTGTGGGTGCGCGAGGAGGGCGAGCGTGCCGCGCCTTCGCGCCTGACGCTTCTGTGCCAGACCCCGGAGGGCTATCGCAACCTCGCGCGGCTGGTGAGCCGCGCCTACCTCGAGGGCCAGGAGCGCGGCGTGCCGCGCATCGAGCGGCGCTGGCTGACGAGCGAGAACTGCACCGGGCTGATCGCGCTCTCCGGGGCCACCGACGGGGATGTCGGCCGCGCCCTGGTGAATGCGCGCGAGGCCGATGCCGAGCGGCTGCTCGACTGCTGGCTCACGCTCTTTCCCGGCCGCTACTACCTCGAGCTGCAGCGCTTAGGGCGCCCGTTCGAGGAGCCTTATATCGCCGCGGCCGTAGCCCTCGCCGCGCGGCGCGAGCTGCCGGTGGTGGCGACCAACGATGTGCGCTTCCTCAAGGCCGACGAGTTCGACGCCCACGAGGCGCGCGTGTGCATCCACGACGGCACGCTGCTCGCCGACCCGGGGCGGGTGCGCCGCTATTCGCGCCAGCAGTATCTGCGTACTCCCCAGGAGATGGCCGCGCTCTTCGCCGACATTCCCGAGGCACTGGCGAACACGGTGGAGATCGCGCGCCGCTGCAGTCTGACCCTGAAGCTCGGCGAGGCGCGCCTGCCCCAGTATCCGGTGCCCGCCGGCCTCACCACCGAGCAGTTCCTGCGCACCGAGGCGGCGCGTGGCCTCGCGGCGCGCTTTGCCGGCGCGGCCGTGCCGGAGGGCCACCGCTCGCGCCTGGAGAGTGAGCTTTCCGTCATCTGCCAGATGGGCTTTGCGGGCTACTTCCTGATCGTGGCCGACTTCATCCGCTGGGCGCGCGAGAACGGCGTGCCGGTGGGTCCGGGGCGCGGCTCGGGCGCAGGATCGCTCGTGGCTTACAGCCTGCGCATCACCGATCTTGATCCGCTGCGCTATGACCTGCTGTTCGAGCGCTTCCTCAATCCGGAACGCGTGTCGATGCCCGATTTCGACATCGACTTCTGCATGGATGGGCGCGACCGCGTGATCGACTACGTCGCCGCCAAGTACGGGCGCGAGCGCGTCTCGCAGATCATCACCTACGGCACCATGGCGGCCAAGGCGGTGGTGCGCGACTGCGGGCGCGTGCTCGGCATGACCTACGGCTACGTCGACCGCATCGCCAAGCTCATCCCCTTCGAGCTCGGCATCACCCTCGATGCCGCCCTGGAGAAGGAGCCCGAGCTCAAGCGCCTGTACGAGGCGGAGGACGAGGTCAGGAATCTCATCGATCTCGCCCGCTCACTCGAGGGGCTGACGCGCAATGCCGGGATGCACGCGGGCGGGGTGGTGATTGCACCCTCGGTGCTCACCGATTTCGCGCCACTGTACTGCGACGCCGCCGGCGGCAGCGTCGTCACGCAGTTCGACAAGGACGACGTCGAGGCCGCGGGACTGGTGAAGTTCGACTTCCTCGGTCTGCGCACGCTCACCATCATCGACCGCGCCGTGGCACTCATCAATGCCGCGCGCCCGCGCGAGGCCGCAGCGCTCGAGATCGGCACGCTGCCGATGGATGACGCGCCCACCTACACGCTGCTGAAGTCGTGCCGCACGACGGCGGTGTTCCAGCTCGAGTCGCGCGGCATGAAGGACCTGATCCGGCGCCTGCAGCCGGACTGCTTCGAGGACATCGTGGCGCTGGTGGCGCTGTTCCGGCCCGGGCCGCTGCAGTCGGGCATGGTCGATGACTTCATCAGCCGCAAGCACGGGCGCAGCGACGCCGCGATCGACTACCTGCACCCGAGTCTTGAGCCGGTGCTCAAGCCGACCTACGGCGTCATCCTCTACCAGGAGCAGGTGATGCAGATCGCGCAGGTGCTCGCCGGCTACACCCTCGGCGGCGCTGACCTGCTGCGCCGGGCGATGGGCAAGAAGAAGGCGGAGGAGATGGCGCAGCAGCGCTCCATATTCGTCTCCGGCGCGGTCGCGCGCGGCGTGCGCGAGCAGGTCGCGGTGCACATCTTCGATCTCATGGAGAAGTTCGCCGGCTACGGCTTCAACAAGTCCCACTCGGCCGCGTACGCGCTGCTGTCCTATCAGACCGCGTACCTGAAGGCGCACCATCCGGCGCAGTTCATGGCCGCGGTGCTGTCGGCGGACATGGAGCATACCGACAAGGTCGTGACGCTGATCCAGGAATGCACCGACATGGGCCTCGCGGTGCTGCCCCCGGACGTCAACGCCTCGGTGTACGAATTCGCCGCCTGCGACGCCAAGAGCATCCGCTACGGCCT
Source organism: uncultured Pseudomonadota bacterium (assembly GCA_963825385.1). Classification (GTDB taxonomy): domain Bacteria; phylum Pseudomonadota; class Gammaproteobacteria; order Steroidobacterales; family Steroidobacteraceae; genus 13-2-20CM-66-19. The sequence continues at coordinate 592,007 of CAWGSX010000004.1, forward strand.
GGGGGCGGTGCGCGGCGTCGGACAGGGAGCGGTCGAAGCCCTGCTCGCCGAGCGTGCGCGCGCCGGTCGCTTCGGCTCGCTCGAGGACCTGTGTCGTCGTCTCGATCTGTCGAAGGTGAATCGGCGCGTGCTCGAGGCGCTGCTGCGCAGCGGCAGCCTGGACGCGCTCGGCCCGAACCGCGCCACGCTCATGGACCGCCTGGGCGCAGCGATGCAGCTCGGCGATCAGAACACCCGTGCGCACGCGGCCGGGCAGGACGATCTGTTCGGGCTCGCCGACACCCCGCAGGCTGCGCCGCTTGTGGCGAGCGCGGCACTGCCGGAGTGGAGCGAGGCGGTGCGCCTGGCCGGTGAGCGCGAGACGCTCGGCCTGTACCTGACCGGGCACCCGCTGGCGCGCTTTGAGCAGGGCCTGGCGCGCTTCGTCTCGCATCGCATCGGGGACTTAGTCAGTGACCGCCCCGTCGCCGGTCTTGAGACCCCGCGCTTCGGCGGGGGTAAGCCCGTGACCGTCGCCGGCCTCATCGATGAGGTGAAGAAACGCGGTCCGCGCGTCATCCTCACCCTCGATGACCGCACCGGGCGCATCGAGGCGATGCTGTTCGAGGAGACCTACCAGAAGCACCGAGACCTGGTCTCCAAGGATGCGCTGGTACTGGTCGAGGGCCTGCTGCGCTTCGATGAATTCAGCGACTCGTGGCGGCTGTCTGCGCGGCGCATCAGTGAGCTCGACCGCATGCAGGAGAAGGAGGCGCGGCGTCTGGTCATCAAGTGCGCGCAGCCCTTGGGCGGCCTCATCGGCGAACGGCTGGCCGCGATCCTGACCCCGTGGCGCGGCGGCCCGTGCCCGATCACCGTCGAGTACTGCGGAGAGCGGGCGAGCGGGGCGCTCACGTTCGGACCGGAGTGGAACGTGCGCGCGAGCCGGGAGCTGCTCGAGCAGCTCGAGGGCCTGATGGGGCGCGGCTCGGTGCAGGTGCTGTACGGGGCACCCAACAGCGGCGCGGCGGCCTCATTCGCCGACGGCCGCTGAACTAGGGTATTTTACCCGGCCATGGCAGTCGCATTCCTCGACTTCGAGCAGCCCATCGCGGAGCTCGAAGCAAAAATCGAAGAGCTCCGGCACGTCACCTCCGAATCCGAGGTCAACATCCAGGATGAGATCGGCCGGCTGCAGGCCAAGAGCAAGCAGCTGACGCAGAGCATCTTCGCCAACCTCACGCCCTGGCAGATCACCCAGCTCGCCCGCCATCCGCACCGGCCCTATACGCTCGACTACGTGAACGCCATCTGCACGGAGTTCAACGAGCTGCACGGCGACCGCATGTACGCCGACGACGGTGCGATTGTCGGCGGACTTGCGCGCATCGAGGATCGCGCGCTGATGATCATCGGGCACCAGAAGGGGCGCGACACCAAGGAGCGCGTGCGGCGCAACTACGGCATGCCCAAGCCCGAAGGCTATCGCAAGGCGTTGCGCCTGATGCGCCTCGCCGAGCGCTTCGGTCTGCCGCTGCTTACCCTGGTGGATACCCAGGGTGCCTATCCGGGGGTCGGCGCCGAGGAGCGCGGCCAGAGCGAGGCCATCGCGCGCAACCTGTTCGAGATGTCCGTGCTGCGCGTGCCGATCGTCACGGTCGTGACGGGCGAGGGCGGCTCGGGCGGCGCACTGGGCATCGGCGTGTGTGATCGGCTGCTCATGCTCCAGTACAGCACCTACTCGGTGATCTCCCCGGAGGGCTGCGCCTCGATCCTGTGGAAGAGCCAGGACAAGAAAGAGGTGGCCGCCGAGGCACTCAATCTCACCGCCGAGCGGCTCTTGAAACTCGGGCTGGTCGATGAGGTGATCGAGGAGCCCCTCGGCGGTGCGCACCGCGACGCAGCCGCCGTAGCCGCGAGTCTCAAGGCCGCGGTCGTGCGCTACCTGACCGAGCTCGAGGCCATCCCGCCCGATCAGCTGCGTGCGGCACGCGCGGCGAAGATCGCCGGCTTCGGCGTCTTCGCCGAGAACGCCGCCTGAGGGCGCGATGGCCCGCGCGGCGCCGCGCCGCCCCCCGCAGTTCGGACCGGCAGCGCTCGCCACGGGGCTGCGCGCGCTGCTGCCCGGCTTTCCCGCGCGGCCGCTGTGTGTCGCCTTCAGCGGCGGCGCGGACTCCACTGCGCTCCTCGCCGCACTCGCGCACGGCCCACGCCGCGCGGCGCTGCGCGCGGTCCACATCGATCACGGCCTGAACCCGGCTGCGCGGAGATGGGCCCGGCACTGCCGCCTCATCGCGGCGCGGCTGCGCGTGCCGCTTACGGTGCGGCGCGTGGCGGTGCCTAAGCGCCGCGGCGCCTCGCGCGAGGCGCTGGCCCGCGAGGCGCGCTACGCGGCGCTCGCTGCCGAGCTGCGCGACGGCGAGGCGCTGCTCACCGCTCACCAGGAGGACGATCAGCTCGAGACGCTGCTCTTGCAGCTGCTGCGCGGCGCGGGCGTGGCCGGGCTTGCCGGGATGCCAGCGTGCGCACCGTTCGCCGGCTCGTGGCTGGTACGCCCGCTGCTTGGGACCTCCGGCGCCGCGCTGCGCGCCTACCTTGCCGCGCAGGGGCTGCCCTGGGTCGAGGACGACAGCAACCGCGACGAATCCTTTGACCGCAATTACCTGCGCACGCGGGTGCTGCCCTTGATCCGCGCGCGCTGGCCGGCTGCGGCCGCCACGGCCTCGCGCGCCGCGGCGCACCTGGCCGAGGCGCAGGGGCTTCTGGACGCGCTCGGCTCAGCCGACGCCGCGCGCGCCCAGGTCGGCGCGGCGCTGTCCGCGCGCACGCTGCGCGCGCTCGCGCCGGCGCGGCGCCACAACGCGCTGCGCTACTGGATCGCCCGGGCCGGTGTGCCGGTGCCCTCGGCCCGCCAGCTCGCCGAGATCGCCGGCCCGCTGCTCGCCGCGCGCGCCGATACTCACCCGCAGGTGCGCTGCGGCACCTATCTGGTGCAGCGTGAGGCGCAGCTGCTGTGGCTGCGCCCCGCACCCGCTGCGGCCCGCGCCCGCCGCCCGCCCGCCGCGCCGCTACGCTGGTCGTGGCAACGGCAGCCGCAGCTGCAGCTGCCCCATGGCGGCCGGCTGGTGCTGCGCGCAGATCCGCGCGGCCCGCTCGATCTGGGCACGCTCCCCGCCGTGCTCACGCTGCGAGCGCGCTCGGGCGGGGAGCGGCTGCGGCTGCGACCGGGCGGTCCGAGCCGTACACTCAAGGGCTTATTGCAGGAAGCGCGCGTGGCGCTGCAGGAGCGCGGCTCCCTGCCGCTGATTTTTCGCGGTGAGCAGCTGGTGGCGGTCGCGGACCGCTGGTTCGATGCGGCCATCCAGGCCGGCTCCGGCACGCGCCGGCGCGGGCGTCTCCTCTATCACGCGCACTGACGGTGGCGGGGCGCTTTTAAGTCGCCAAAGGCGCGGGACGTTGTGCTAACCTGCTTGCCCGTCGTCGCTGCCGGCACCGGTGTGCGACCTCATACGACGGGAACCCCATAAGCTTATCTATGACGCGCTTCGTATTCGTCACCGGTGGCGTCGTGTCCTCGCTCGGCAAGGGCATCGCCGCCGCCTCCCTCGGGGCGATCCTCGAGGCGCGTGGCCTCAAGATAGCCATGGTGAAGCTCGACCCCTACATCAACGTGGATCCGGGCACCATGAGTCCGTTCCAGCACGGCGAGGTGTTCGTCACCCAGGACGGCACCGAGACGGACCTGGATCTGGGCCACTACGAGCGCTTCGTGCGCACCACCACCGGGCGCAACAGCAACTTCACCACCGGGCGCATCTACGAGCGCGTGATTGCCAAGGAGCGCCGCGGCGATTACCTCGGGGCGACCGTGCAGGTGATCCCGCACATCACCGACGAGATCAAGCGCAGCATCAAGCTCGGTGCCGACGGTGCCGATGTGTGCATGGTGGAGATCGGCGGCACGGTCGGTGACATCGAGTCGCTGCCCTTCCTCGAGGCCATCCGTCAGCTCGGCGTCGAGCTCGGCCGCAACAACTGCGTCTACATGCATCTCACCCTGGTGCCGGTGGTCGGCGGCTCGGGCGAGATCAAGACCAAGCCGACGCAGCATTCGGTCAAGGAGCTGCGCGGTATCGGTATCCAGCCGGACGTGCTGCTGTGTCGCTGCAAGCATCCGCTGCCGGAGGAGCAGCGCCGCAAGATCGCGCTGTTCACCAACGTGGAGGAGCGCGCGGTGATCTCCGCGGTCGATGCCGACGACATCTACCGCATCCCGATCCTGCTGCACGAGCAGGGGCTCGATGACATCGTGGTCGACAAGCTGCGCCTGGAGGTGCCGCCGACCGACCTGACCGAGTGGCGGCACGTGGTGAGCGGGCGCGCCAATCCCGACGGCCAGGTCGACATCGCCATGGTCGGCAAGTACGTGCAGATCCGCGACTCCTATCTGTCGCTGCACGAGGCACTGATGCACGGGGGCCTGAAGAGCCGCACGCGCGTCAACATTCACTACATCGAGTCGACCGACATCGAGCAGCACGGCACGCACATGCTCAAGGGCATGGATGCGATCCTCGTGCCCGGCGGCTTCGGCGAGCGCGGCATCGAGGGCAAGATCCAGGCGGTGCGCTTCGCGCGCGAGCACGGCGTGCCGTACTTGGGGATCTGCCTGGGCATGCAGGTGGCGATCGTCGAGTACGGCCGGCACGCCCAGGGACTCAGCGATGCCAACAGCACCGAGTTCAACCGTGCCTCGCCCCACCCGGTAATCGCGCTGATCTCGGAGTGGCAGGACCAGATGCACGGGGTGCAGATGCGCACCGATACTTCCGAGAAAGGCGGCACCATGCGCCTCGGCGCCCAGGAGGTGCTGCTCGGGGCCGGCACGCGCGCGCGCGAGATCTACGGGCGCGATGTGATCATGGAGCGCCACCGCCACCGCTACGAGTTCAACAACAACTATCTCGACCGCTACCGCGCCGCCGGCATGCGCTTCTCCGGCTTCTCCCGCGATGGCCTGGTCGAGGTGATCGAGCTGCCGCAGCATCCCTGGTTCGTGGCCACGCAGTTCCATCCCGAGTTCACCTCCACACCGCGCGACGGGCACCCGCTCTTCACCGGCTTCATCCGCGCCGCCCGCGCCCACCGCGCCTCGCAGCTGCCCCAGGCGGCCGGCGCCTGAGCGGCGCCGCCCGCGGGCCGGTGCGCTACACCCATGCAGCTCGGCGCATTTGAGATCGGCGGCCGGCGGCCTTTCTTCCTCATCGCCGGCCCGTGCGTGATCGAAAGCGCGGCGCTGTGCCAGGAGATCGCCGGGCAGCTGCGGGAAGTGACCGCGAAACTCGGCATCGCGTACGTCTTCAAGGCCTCCTACGACAAGGCCAACCGCTCCTCGCGCGCCTCCTTCCGCGGCCCCGGTCTCGATGAGGGGCTGAAGGTGCTCGAAGGGGTGCGGCGCGCCGTGGGCGTGCCGGTGCTCACCGACGTACACGAGGACACCCCGCTCGCGCAAGTGGCCGCGGCGGTGGATATCCTGCAGACCCCGGCGTTCCTGTGCCGGCAGACCAACTTCATCATCAGCGCGGCCTCCCAGGGCAAGCCCGTCAACATCAAGAAGGGCCAGTTCCTCTCGCCGTGGGAGATGCAGAACGTCGTCGACAAGGCGCGCTCCACCGGCAATGGCCAGATCCTGGTGTGCGAGCGCGGCTTCTCCTTCGGCTACAACAACCTCGTCTCCGACATGCGCTCGCTCGCCATCATGCGCGACACCGGCTGCCCGGTGGTCTTTGATGCCACCCACTCGGTGCAGCTGCCCGGCGGGCAGGGCTCGGCCTCCGGGGGGCAGCGCGAGTTCATCCCGGTGCTGGCGCGCGCCGCCGTGGCCGCCGGGATTGACGGCCTGTTCATGGAGACGCACCCGCGCCCGGCGCAGGCGCTCTCAGACGGACCGAACGCGTGGCCGCTCGCGCGCATGGCGCCGCTGCTCGAGACCCTTGCCGCGCTCGACCGGGCGGTCAAGCAAGCCCCGTACGAAGAATCCCTGCTGCCAAGGAACTGAGCACACCCCGATGAGCAAGATTAAGGACATCCGCGGCCGCGAGATCCTCGACTCGCGCGGCAATCCCACCGTCGAGGCCGACGTGATTCTCGACTCCGGGGCGATGGGACGCGCCGCCGTGCCCTCGGGTGCCTCCACCGGCACGCGCGAGGCGGTGGAGCTGCGCGATAACGACAAGAATCGTTACGGCGGCAAGGGTGTGCTCAAGGCGGTCGAGCACATCAATACGGTCCTCAGGCAGGCCCTGCTCGGGGCCGATCCGCGCGACCAGGCCGGCATCGACCGCAAGATGATCGAGCTCGACGGCACCGACAACAAGGCGCGCCTGGGGGCAAATGCCATACTCGGCATCTCGCTCGCCACCGCGCACGCGGCGGCCAACGATGCGCACGAGCCGCTCTATCGCCACCTGCAGCAGCTGATCGGCGCCAAGCGCGAGCCGGTGATGCCGGTGCCGATGATGAATATCATCAACGGCGGCGCGCATGCCAATAACTCCCTCGACGTGCAGGAGTTCATGATCCTGCCGGTGGGCGCGCCTACGTTCCGCGAAGCGCTGCGCTACGGCGCCGAGGTGTTCCACACGCTGAAGAAGCTCCTGGCCGCGCGCGGCCTGTCGACCGCCGTGGGCGATGAGGGCGGGTTTGCGCCGGATCTTGAGTCCAACGAGGCCGCGCTCAAGGTGATCCTCGAGGCCATCGACAAGGCCGGCTACGAGGCGGGCAGGGACATCTACCTCGGGCTGGATGTGGCATCCTCCGAGTTCTTCAAGAACGGCAGTTACGAGCTCGAGTCGGAGGGGCGGCGCTTCAGCGCCACCGAGTTCACCAAGTACCTGGGCGATCTGGCCGCGCGCTACCCGATCATCACCATCGAGGACGGCATGAGCGAGGCGGACTGGGACGGCTGGACGATCCTCACCCGCGCCCTGGGCGGCAAGCTGCAGCTGGTCGGCGATGACATCTTTGTCACCAACACGCGCATCTTCCGGGAGGCGATCGAGCGGCACATCGCCAACGCCATCCTCATCAAGCCCAACCAGATCGGTACCCTGACCGAGACACTGGCCGCCATCGACATGGCGGACAAGGCGCACTACGCCTCGGTGGTCTCGCACCGCTCCGGTGAGACCGAGGATGCGACCATCGCCGACATCGCGGTGGCGAGCGCCGCGACGCAGATCAAGACCGGCTCGATGTCGCGCTCGGACCGCATCGCCAAGTACAACCAGCTGCTGCGCATCGAGGCCGAGCTCGGCAAGGTGCGCTACGCGGGCCGCGAGGCCTTCCCGGTCAAGATCTAGGGGAGCGCCGCCGGCCGCGCCCGGCGCAGCGCCGTGGGCGCAGCACCGAAGAGGCGCACGAACGCGCGCCGCAGCCGCTCCGGGGCGGCAAAGCCACAGCGCCGCGCCACTTCCTTCACCGACAGCGGTGCGCTCTCGAGCAGGGCCCGCGCCGCATCGGCGCGGATGCGCTCGACCGCCTTGGCCGGCGTGATGCCGAGGGCAGCACGGAAGCTGCGCGCGAAATGCCGCGGGCTCATGCACACCCGCGCCGCCAGCGCCGCGACCGTCCAGTGCTGTGTCAGCTCGGTGCGCACCTGCTCCAAAAGCTCCGCGAACGGGCCGGGCAGGCGCTCGAGCTCCAGCAGCGCCGAGAACTGCGACTGCCCGCCCGGGCGGCGGTGATAGACCACGAGGTACTGCGCGGTGCGGCGCGCGACCGCCTCGCCGAGGTCCTCGGCGATAAGTGCCAGTGACAAATCGATCCCGGCGCTGATGCCCGCCGAGGTCCACAGCGCGCCGCTGCGCACGAAGATGCGGTCGGCATCGAGGCGCACGCGCGGATAGTCGCGGCGCAGCCGCTCGGCCACGCTCCAGTGCGTGGTCGCCGGCCGCCCATCCAGAAGCCCCGCGGCTGCCAGCAGGAAGGCACCCGAGCACACACTGCTCACGCGCCGCGCCGACTGCGCGCAGGCGCGCAGGAAGCGCAGCGTGGCGGCATCCTTGAGCGCACGGTAGCTGCCATCGCCCCCGGCGATGATCAGCGTGTCGAGGCTGCCGGGGCGCGGCAGGGCGCGCGCCGCCAGCGCCACCCCGACCGAGCTGGCCACCGAGCCGGCGCGGGCGGCGATCACGGCGATCTCGTAGCTGCCCGGGCGGATGCGGCCGGCGACCTCGAAGGCCGCGAGCGGGCCTGCGGCATCGAGCAGCTGGAACTGCGGAAAGACGAGGACGCCGATACGCCGGGGCATGCGGGCATTTTGGCAGAAAAAGACGGAAAAACGACATTTCGGCCAACCAGGTTCGCGCGCAAGCTGCGCTGCGCATCCCGCATAACCCTCCGGAGAGCCCCGATGAGCCATGCCTTCCCCGTGGTGTTCGCCCTCTATCCCGACATCACCCAGCTTGATTTCACCGCACCGCTCGAGGTCCTGGCGCGACTGCCCGGCGCGCAGGTCACCCTCGCCGCGGTTCGGGGCGGGGAGCTTTGCGCCTCAGGCGGCGTGACCTTTGCCGGCCTTAAGCCCCTCGATGAGGTGCGCGACTGCGCGCTCCTGTGCGTGCCGGGCGGGTTCGGTACCGCCGCGGCGATGGGCGATGAGGCCTACCTTGCGGCGCTGCGCCGTCTGGCGCGGCAGGCACGGTTTGTGACCTCGGTATGCACCGGCTCGCTGCTGCTCGGCGCCGCCGGCCTCATCGAGGGCCGCCGCGCCGCCTGCCACTGGGCCTTTCGTGAGCTGCTCACCTTCTTCGGCGCCATACCCGATCCGGCGCGCGTGGTACGCGATGGCAATGTCTTCAGCGGCGGCGGGGTGACGGCCGGCATCGACATGGCGCTCACCGTGGCCGCCGAGATCGCCGGCGTCGGCTTCGCGCAGGGCTTGCAGCTGGCGCTCGAGTACGCGCCCGAGCCGCCCTTTGATGCCGGCCGTCCGGAGCTGGCGCCGGCTGCGGTCGTGGCCGGCGTGCGCGCCCGTCTTGATGAGCGCTGGCCGCAGCGGACGGAGGCCGCACGGCGCGCCGCCGCGGCGCAGGTGGCGCGCCACTGAAAACGCATCGCGCGCGACGGCGCTGTCTGCTACGCTTTCGCACCCATGAAGTGGCTCGCCGGCGCGCTCGCCGTCGCCGTACTCCTGCTGCAATATCGCGTGTGGTTCTCCGAGGACGGAGTGCGCGAGGTCGCACGCCTGAAGCAGGCGGTGGCGGCGCAGCAGGCCGAGAACGGCGGCCTCGAGGAGCGTAACAAACAACTCGCGGCCGAAGTACGCGACCTGAAGACCGGCATGGACGCGCTCGAGGAGCGCGCCCGCTCCGACCTCGGCATGATCGGCAAGAACGAGACCTTCTATCAGGTGGTGCCGCCGCGCCCGGCCGGTGCGCCGGCGACGCGCACCGCCCAGGCCCGCTAGGCATCCGCCGTGCGCTACTGGCTGGTCATGCCCGCGGCGGGCACCGGGCGCCGCTTCGGCGCCGAGACCCCCAAGCAGTACGCGCCCCTGGAAGGGCGCACGGTCATCGAATGGGCGCTGGCGCCTTTTCTGGGGGATGCGCGCTGCGCGCGCATCGTCGTGGCGCTCGCAAGCGCGGACGAGCACTGGGGCCGGCTGCCGCTGCGCACGCGGGCGCTCACCGCCCCGGGGGGCGCAGAGCGCAGCGCCTCGGTGCGCTCCGCGCTCGCCTCGCTCCAGGACGAGGCCGCAGCCGATGACTGGGTGCTGGTACATGATGCCGCCCGGCCCTGCCTGGACACGCTCGATCTGGAGCGCCTGGTGCGCCGCCTGAGCGAGCACGCGGTGGGGGGGCTGCTGGCGGTGCGCGTCGCCGACACCTTAAAGCGTGGCGCCGGGGAGGGGAGCGAGGCGGCCGTCATCGCCACGCAGGATCGTGCCGGGCTGTGGCGGGCGCTGACGCCGCAGATGTTCCGCTATGGACTTCTGTGTGCCGCGCTCGATGCGGCGCACGGCGCCGGGCGCAGCCCGAGCGATGAGGCGCAGGCGGTGGAGTGGCACGGGGCGCAGCCGCTGCTGGTCGAGGGCGCGGCGAGCAACCTCAAGGTCACGACCGCGGATGACCTGGTGCTGGCGAGCGCAATCCTGAAAGCGCGGCACGTGTGAGCGCGCAGCGGAGGCAGCGATGAGAGTCGGCTCAGGCTTTGACGTGCACGCCTTCGGCCCGGGTGAGGCGGTGATGCTCGGTGGAGTGCGCGTGCCGCACACCCACGGGGTCATCGCCCACTCCGACGGCGATGTGCTGCTGCATGCGCTGTGTGACGCGCTGCTCGGCGCGGCGGGGCTGGGCGACATCGGCCAGCACTTCAAGGACACCGACCCGCGCTGGCGCGGCGCCGACAGCGGCCTGTTCGTGCGCGAGGTGCTCGCCCAGGTGCACGCGCAGGGTTTCGCGCTCGTGAATGCCGATCTCACCCTCATCGCCCAGGCGCCGCGTCTGAACCCCCACCGCGACGCGATCCGCGAGCGCATCGCGCAGCTTCTGGGTGTGGCGCGCGAGCGGGTCAATCTCAAAGCCACGACCACCGAGGGCCTCGGCTTTCTCGGACGCGCCGAGGGCATTGCCGCCCAGGCCGTGGTGCTGTTGCGCGGCACCGGTGACGGCTGAGGCAGCCGCCCGCGCGGCGGCGCTGCACCCCCCGTACGCCCTGGGGGGGCCTGCGGCGGGAGTCACCCTGCGCGAGCGTGCGGAGGATTTCCAGGTCGAGGAGGACTTAGGGTTCGCCCCCTCCGGCGCCGGCGCGCACCTGCTCCTCAAGGTGCGCAAGGTCGATGCCAATACCGCCTGGGTGGCGCGCGAGCTCGCGCGGCACACCGGCTGCAGCGTTCGCGACGTCGGCTACGCCGGGCTCAAGGACCGCCGTGCCCTGGCGGTGCAGTGGTTCTCGGTGCCGCGCCCGCGCGGCGCGCTCGATCCGCTCGCCCTCGCCGGGGAGGGGTACTCGGTTCTCGAAGCCCACCCGCACCAGCGCAAGCTCCCGCGCGGCGCCCTCGCCGGCAACCGCTTCCGCATCCGCCTGCGCGGCGCCGCCGGTGCGGCGCTTGCGGAGCGTCTGGCGAGCCGGCTCGAAGCGGTGGGCCGGCTCGGGGTGCCGAATTACTTCGGCGTGCAGCGCTTCGGTCGTCAGGGCGCCAATCTCGCACACCCCACCGAGCTCAAGGAGCTCAAGCCCGCCGAGCGCGGCTTCGTGCTCTCGGCCGCGCGCAGCGTGGTGTTCAACGCGGTGCTGGCGGCGCGTGTGAGCGCCGGCAGCTGGAATGAGCTGCAGCCCGGGGACCTGGCCTGCCTCGATGGCCGCGGCAGCCTGTTCGCGGTCGACGCGGTCGATGCCACCCTGCGTGCGCGCTGCGCGCGCCTGGAGATCCATCCCACCGGGCCCTTGTGGGGCGAAGGCGGGCCACCCGGCGCAGGCGCCCCCGCGGCGCTCGAGACGCTCACCGCCACGCGGTTTGCGGCGCAGTGCCGGCTGTGCGTGCAGGCCGGCATGCGCCAGGAGCGCCGCGCACTGCGCCTGGCGGTCCAGGAACTGCAAAGCGAGACCGAGGCCGACGCGTTGGTGCTGAGTTTCCGGCTCAACCGCGGCAGCTTCGCCACGGCCGTACTGCGCGAGCTTGTGGAGGCCGATGCTGCGGGCGGTGACGCTCAGGAGTGATCGAGCAGCACGTAGAGCGCGCCGGTGCCGCCATCGACCGGGCGTGCCGAGACGAAGGCGAGCACCGCACCGGAGCGGCGCAGCACCGCGCTCACCGCGGACTTGAGTACCGGCCCGCGCTGCCCGGAGCGCAACCCCTTGCCGTGGATGATGCGCACGCACTGTACGTGCGCCTCGAGCGCGCCGATGAGGAAGACGCGCAGCGCCTGCTTGGCCTCGGCCACGGTGAGGCCATGCAGGTCGATCTCGCGCTGTACCCGGTATTCCCCGCGGCGCAGCCGCCGCACGATGTTTGGCTGCACCGACGGGCGGTGGAACACCAGCTCATCACCGGCCGCGACGGCCGGGTCGGGGGCCTGCGGATCCAGACTCTCGCGCAGGACCTGAGCGCGGTCGGCGCGCGTGAAGCGCGCGCGCGGCCGCACCTTGGGCACCGTGGGCGGCGGGGTGCGCGCGCCGAGCGGCTTGACCCCGCGCACCGCGTCGCGGAACAAGCGCGCCTCGGCATCGGCCGCGTCGGTGTCGTCCGCATCATCGCCTGCCGTTATCATCGTCATGGCCTGCGCCCCTTCGCCCCCAAGCGCCGAGGCTTCAAGTATAGTCACGCGCACTTTTTCTTCCGCTGGCCAGCACTTAAAGCGCCTTGAAGATCCTGATCAGCAACGATGACGGCTACCGTGCCGAAGGTATCCGGCGCCTGCGTGAGGCACTCATCACGCTCGCGCAGGTCACCGTGGTCGCTCCGGACCGCAACCGCAGCGGTGCGAGCAATTCGCTCACCCTGGATGTGCCGCTGCGGGTCTTCGAGGCCGAGCCCGGGGTGTACTTCGTGCCCGGGACGCCCACCGACTGCGTGCATCTGGCGATCTCGGGGCTGTTCGACTTCGAGCACGACATGGTGGTCTCGGGCGTCAACGACGGGCCGAACCTGGGCGATGACGTGCTCTACTCCGGTACCGTCGCGGCCGCGGTCGAGGGGCGCTTCCTGGGTCTGCCGACGCTGGCGGTGTCACTGTGCACCAGCAACGCAAGCGGCGGCCATTTCGCCACCGCCGCCGAAGTGGCGCGGGTGCTCGTGGCGCAGCTGCTGAAGAGCCCGCTGCAGCGCGCCCTCATTCTCAATGTCAACGTACCGGACGTGCCCTACAGCGAGCTGCGCGGCTTCCGCGCGAGTCGCCTGGGCTACCGTCACCGCTCGGAAGCGGTCATGCGCGCGGCCGACCCGCGCGGCCGGCCGGTGTACTGGATCGGGCCTGCGGGCGAGGAACAGGACGCGGGCCCGGGCACCGACTTCGCCACCGTGGCCGAGGGCTATGTTTCGGTGACGCCGCTGCAGGTCGATCTCACGCGGCATGCCGCGTTGCCGGAGCTGGCGACATGGCTCGGTAGCATCGATGGCTGACCTGCGCCTCTCGGGCATCGGCATGACCAGCGCCCGCACGCGCGACCGCCTGGTGCAGCGGCTGCGCGAGCAGGGCATCAGTAACCTCGCCGTCCTTGACCGCATCCGCAATGTGCCGCGGCACATCTTCGTCGACGAGGCACTCGGCAGCCGGGCCTACGAGGACACCGCGCTGCCGATCGGCTTCGGCCAGACGATCTCCCAGCCCTACATCGTGGCGCGCATGACCGAGGCGCTGCTGGAGGGCGGCGAGGTGAGTAACGTGCTCGAGGTGGGGACCGGCTGCGGCTATCAGACGGCCGTGCTGGCGCCGCTCGTCACGCACGTCTACACCATCGAGCGCATCGAGCCGCTGCTCACGCGCGCGCGCGAGCGGCTGAAGGAGCTCGGCATCCGCAACGTGCGCTTCCGGCACGGCGACGGCTCGCTCGGCTGGAAGGCGCACGCGCCCTTTGACGGCATCCTCGTCGCCGCCGCGCCCCTCACCGTGCCCGAGGCGCTCATCAAGCAGCTGCGGGTCGGGGGGCGGCTGCTCGTGCCCGTGGGTCCGGAAGGGGAGCAGCAGCTGGTGCGCTTCACGCGCCGCGAGCAGCGCGTGGAGCGGGAGAACTTAGGCGCGGTGGCCTTCGTGCCGCTGCTGGGTGGAACCAGCTGATTTCTCAGGGTACGGCGACCTTCGGATGCGGTGCCTGATATCTCTGTTACATGAGGTATACGTCGTAAGCTACTGATGTGAAGAGCGATTTAAGGTGCCAAAAACACGGGCCGCAGTGGCCCGGTGTGTGCAAGTGCCGGAAAAACAGGCTCTTGCGCATCACCGCCCGCCCTTCAGTGAGTGTCAACGAAGCGCTCAAAATCCGTTATCGCTCAGGAGTCTTGCGCGGACTTCTGCAACGCGCTTAACATGCCGCCCACTGTCTGCGAACGACGACAGGGAAGCGGGGAGGGCGACCGGCAGAAGACACAGGGAGCAGGGAAGTCGCAAACAAGAGCAAAAACATTTCGAAAGAAAAACAAGAACGGTGCAATTGTTCGAGTCTGTCAGCTTCGAATGATTGTTTGGTTGGTTGACCCTCTTCCTGTGTCTTCTGCCGGTCGTCCTGCCGGGCCTCAGCTCAGAAACAGCACCGCGACCACGCGGCGCTCCTCCTGCACCAGCACGTTGAACGTGCGGCACGCCGCCCCGAGCTGCATCGACTCAAGTCCGATCTGACGATCGCTCAGCGCGTGGCGGATATCGCCCGGCGCGAACTGCTGCGTGAGCCCCGTGCCGAGCAGTACCAGCTCCGGCTGCAGCGCGAGCACGGGCGCGAGGTGCGCCTGGCTGAACTCGGCGAAGCTCTGCGGCCCCCAGTCGGTGAGCACCTCGCGGGCGGTGACGAGGCAGCTGCCGTGCACCTGCTGGGTGCCGATGCGGATCTCGCTCGCGGAGTAGCCGCGGATGAGATTGACGTTGGCCGCCGCTTCCAGAGTGAATCGCATGATGGCGCTACGATAGCGCCCGTGCGCGAACTCGTCATGATCATCACCGACCTGTACTTCAGCGAAGCGGCCGACGCTGCGCTCGTGGGCGCCGGCGCGCTCCCGGGGCTCGCGCACGCGGCGCGCTTTGGCGTGCGGCGCCCTCTGGGGGCGGGCGGCTGGCGCGCCTGGGTGGCGCGCCACCTCGGACGCGAGGATCTCGTGCTGGCGGCACCGGCGCAGGTCGCCGCCGCGGCGGTGGCCAGCACCCCCGGCGCCTACTGGATCGCGACTCCCGTGTGCCTGAGCCCGGGTGCGGCGAGCGTACATCTCGAGCACCGCGGCCTGCTGCGCCTGAACCGCGACATGCAGGCGGTGCTGTGCGAGCGCTTTGCGCGCGCTTTCGCCGGCAGCCCCCTGCGCCTGCAGCCGCTGCCGTGCGGGGAGCTTCTGCTCGAGGCCCCGGGTATTGCGCCGGTGCCCACGCGCGAGCCGGCGCGCAGTGCCGGCGGGGACATCGCCGCGGCCCTGCCGCAGGGAGCCGCGGCGGCGCCGCTGCGGCGCCTGGCAGCGGAGATCGAGATGTGGCTCCATGCGCAGGAGCGCCTGCCGCAGCTGAGCGCCGCGCCCAATGCCCTGTGGCTGTGGGGTGGCGGCGGGGCGGGCGCCGCGCTGAGTGTGCGCGCAGCGTCCCATGCGCTGGCCGGCTATGGCTGCGAGGTGTACCTCGACGGGCTGTGGCATCTTTGTGGCACCCGCGGCGTGGCGCTGCCGGTGGATTTCGCCGCGCTGGATGCGGGAGGCGACGCGCTGGTCGCGCTCGCGGTGGCGGAGGAGCTGCACAGGTCGATGCATTCGAGTTTCCTGCAGGCACTGACCCGGCTCGAGGAGCGCTTCATCGCTCCGGCAGTCAGCGCGTTGCGGCGCGGCGCGCTCGCGCAGCTGACGCTGATCGTCAACGACACCGCACTCACGGTACGGCGCGGGAGCTTTTGGCGGCTGTGGCGCCGACCGCGCGCAGCCCTGGCGGCATTCACGTGACGTTGCGTGTCGTGCGACGCGCGGCCGCGCCGCTGAACTTCGTGCCCGCCGCGCGCCTGCACCCGGTGCTCGAGCGCGTTTACGCCGCGCGCGGGGTGCGCACCCCGGATGAGCTCGATCACTCGCTCGGGCGATTACTGCCGGTGGGGACGCTGGAGGGAATCCCGGCGGCGGTGGAGCTGCTGCTCGCGCACCGCAGCGGTCGCGTGCTGGTCATCGGCGATTTCGACGCCGACGGAGCCACCAGCAGCGCGCTCGTGGTGCGGGCCCTGCGCGGCCTGGGCTTTCCGGCCGTGGACTTCCTCGTGCCCAACCGGTTCGAGTTCGGCTACGGACTCACGCCCGAGATCGTGGCACTCGCCCGCGAGCGCGCCCCGACACTGATCGTCACGGTCGATAACGGCGTCTCGAGCCATGCCGGGGTGGCGGCCGCGCGGGCCGGCGGCATCGCCGTGCTGATCACCGATCATCACCTGCCCAGCGCGCAGCTGCCGGCGGCCGACGTGATCGTCAACCCCAACCTTGCCGGCAGCCGCTTCGGCAGCCGCAACCTCGCCGGCGTCGGCGTCGCTTTCTATGTCATGGCGGCCCTGCAGCGGCGTCTGAGCGAGCTCGGTCGGGGAACCGGCTTCAGCGTGGCGACGCTTCTGGATCTGGTCGCGCTCGGCACGGTGGCGGACGTGGTCCCCCTTGATGCCAACAACCGCGTGCTCATCGCCCAGGGGCTGGCCAGGATCCGCGCCGGGCGCTGCGTGCCGGGGATCAGCGCGCTGCTGGAGGTGGCTGAGCGCAACCGCCTTGAGCTCAGCGCGACCGATCTGGCCTTTGCCGTGGCCCCGCGCCTGAACGCCGCCGGCCGCATCGATGACATGACGGTGGGCATCCAGTGTCTGCTCGCCGCGGAGGCGCCGCTCGCGCAGCACCTCGCCGCGCGCCTGGACGCGCTCAACGAGGAGCGCCGCACGATCGAGGCGAAGATGCAGGAGGAGGCGCGTGCCGCGGTGCGCGCCCTCGAGGATCCGCGCCGCGCACTGGCACGCAGCGGCGTCGTGCTGTTCGATGAGAGCTGGCACCAGGGCGTGGTGGGCCTGGTGGCGAGCCGCATCAAGGAGCGGCTGCGGCGCCCGGTCATTGCCTTCGCCGCGAGCGGCGCGACGCTGCGCGGCTCGGCGCGCTCGGTGCCGGGCGTCCATATCCGCGACGTGCTCGAGGCGATCGCCGCAGCGCAGCCGCAGCTCATCGCGCGCTTCGGCGGCCATGCCATGGCCGCCGGACTTACCCTGGAGCGCAGCGCGCTGGATGCCTTTGCGCGCGCCTTCGACGAGGAGGCGCGCCGCTGGCTTGAGCGCGCAGGCCCCGCCGATGCGGTGGAGACCGACGGGGAGCTCACCGCGGCGGAAATCGCGCTTGAGACCGCCCAGGCACTGCGCGCCGGGGGCCCCTGGGGCCAGGCCTTCCCCGAGCCGAGCTTTGATGGCCTGTTCAGCATCCGCAGCGCCCGGGTGATCGGCGAGCGGCACCTGAAGATGTGGGTGGAGGTGCCGCGCAGCGGGCGCGCCTTCGATGCCATCGCCTTCAACCACATCAGCGCCGGGGAGGCGTTCGAGCTGCCCACGGGGCTGGTGCAGCTGGTCTACCGCCTGGAGGTGAACGAGTATCAGGGCGAGCGGCGGCTGCAGCTGCTGGTCGATCACGTGCTGCGGGCACCTACCGGCGAGCTGCCGGCGGGTGATAGCATCCAGCGCCCGCAGTGAACGCTGCCTCTTGCGCCTGAACGAACGGCGCCATAGATAAAAGTCATGGAAGTCAATCAGCTCAAGCGCCAGCTCAAAGATCTCGGGGAACGCATCGCCTCGCTACGGGGGTTTCTTTGAGTACGACCGCAAGCACGAGCGGCTCGAGGAAGTAGGGCGCGAGCTCGAAGACCCCGCCGTCTGGTCCAACCCCGCCCGCGCCCAGGAGCTCGGACGCGAGCGCGCGCGTCTGGCCAGCGATGTCGGCGAGATCGAGCGCACCACCAAGGGCATCGCGGATGCCGCGGAGCTGCTGGAACTCGCGGAGGCGGAGAACGATGAGGCCGCGGCACGCGACCTCGACGCCGAGGCGCAGCGCCTCGAGGCGGACGTGCGCCATCTTGAGCTCAAGCGCATGTTCTCCGGCAAGATGGACTCGCATAACGCCTTCCTCGACATCCAGGCCGGCGCCGGCGGCACCGAGGCGCAGGACTGGGCGCAGATGCTGCTGCGCATGTATCTGCGCTGGGCGGCCGCGCGCGGCTTCAGCGCCGAGGTGATCGACTCCAATCCGGGCGAGGTGGCCGGCATCAAGAGCGCCAGCGTCGAGATCACGGGCGAATACGCCTACGGCTGGCTGCGCACCGAGACCGGCGTGCATCGCCTGGTGCGCAAGTCCCCGTTCGACTCCGGCAACCGCCGTCACACCTCCTTCGCTTCCGTGTTCGTCTCACCGGAGGTTGATGACGACATCGAGATCGAGATCAACCCGGCCGACCTGAAGACCGACGTGTACCGCTCCTCGGGGGCCGGCGGCCAGCACGTCAACAAGACCGAGTCGGCGGTGCGCATCACGCACATGCCCACCGGCATCGTGGTCGCCTGCCAGAATGAGCGCAGCCAGCACAAGAACCGCTCGACGGCCATGAAGATGCTGAAGGCCAAGCTGTACGAGCTCGAGGTCAACAAGCGCAACGCCGCCGCGAAGGTATTGGAGGACTCCAAATCCGACGTAAGCTGGGGCAATCAGATCCGCTCCTACGTGCTCGACCAGTCGCGCATCAAGGACCTGCGGACCGGGGTCGAGGTGGGCAATACCACCGCGGTGCTCGATGGGGCACTCGATCAGTTCATGGAGGCTTCGCTGAAAGCGGGCGTATGACGATGAGCGACAAGAAGCACGGTGGCGAGGGGGGCGGGGGCGAGCCCCCCGACGAGAACAAGCTGATCGCCGAGCGGCGCGCGAAGCTCGCCGAGCTGCGCCGCGCCGGAGCGGTCTTTCCCAACGATTTTCGTCGCGATGCGCTCGCCGGGCAGCTGCACGAGGCTTATGGCGCGCGCAGCGAGGAGTGGCTCAGCGCCAATCCCACGCGCGTGCAGGTCGGCGGCCGGCTCATGTTCAAGCGTGTCATGGGCAAGGCGAGCTTCGCCAAGCTCGCCGACCGCACCGGCCAGATCCAGCTGTTCCTGCAGGCCGAGACCCTCGGCGGGGCCTACGAGGCCTTCAAGGCCTACGACATCGGCGACATCCTCGGTGCGGGTGGAGTGCTGTTTCGCACCAAGACCGGGGAGCTGTCGGTGCGGGTCGACGCGCTGCGCCTACTGGTGAAGTCGCTGCGGCCGCTGCCGGACAAGTGGCATGGACTGGCCGACACCGAGACGCGCTATCGCCAGCGCTATGTCGATCTCATCGTCAGCGAGCACAGCCGTCAGGTGTTCCGCACGCGCACGCGCATCATCCGCTACCTGCGCGACTTTCTCGACGCCCTCGACTTCCTCGAGGTCGAGACGCCCATGATGCAGCCGATCCCCGGCGGGGCGAGCGCGCGCCCGTTCCTCACCCACCACAACGCGCTCGATCTGGACATGTATCTGCGCATCGCGCCGGAGCTGTATCTCAAGCGCCTGATCGTCGGGGGCTTCGAGCGCGTCTACGAGATCAACCGCAACTTCCGCAACGAGGGGCTGTCCACGCAGCACAACCCCGAGTTCACCATGCTCGAGCTGTACCTGGCCTACGCTGACTATCGCGACCTCATGGACTGGATCGAGAAGGCGGTCCGCGGCCTGGCCGACACGCTCCAGGGCACCCAGAAGCTCACCTACCAGGGCCGCCCCTATGATCTCGGGCGTCCGTTCCGCCGCCTCACCATCGAGCAGGCGATCATCGAGCACAATCCCGGCATCGATCCTTTGTCGCTGCGTGACCTCACCTACCTGCGCAAGCGCTGCGAGCAGCTCGGCGCCAGGTTCGATCCCCAGGACGGCCCCGGCAAGCTGCAGATCGAGATCTTCGAGAAGACCGCCGAGGGCGCGCTGCTGGATCCGACCTTTGTATACGCCTACCCGGCGGAGGTCTCGCCGCTGTCGCGCCTGAACGATACCGATCCGTTTCTCACCGATCGTTTCGAGTTCTTCATGGCCGGGCGCGAGATCGCCAATGGCTTCTCCGAGCTCAACGACCCGGAGGACCAGGCGGCGCGCTTCCGTGCGCAGGTGGCGCGCAAGGACAAGGGCGACGAGGAGGCGATGTTCTATGACGCCGATTACGTGCGCGCGCTCGAGTACGGCATGCCGCCCACCGCGGGCCTCGGGGTCGGCATCGACCGGCTGGTGATGTTCTTCACCGACTCGCCCTCGATCCGCGACGTGATTCTCTTCCCGCACATGCGGCCGCAGGCCGAGTAAGACCCGGGCGCTATTCGGGCAGGGCGTAGGGCAGCGGCAGAGCGCTCGCCTCGAGCACGGCCGTCGCTGACGGAAGGGTGCTCGCGCTTTCCGCGCTTAAGCTCGCCACGGCGAGGAACTCGCAGCGAGCGTCAGCGCGTGCGGCGGCCTCGACCACCTGGAAGGTGCGTCCGTCGCCGAGCGTGCCGGAGTCTCCCGGCCGCAGCGTCATCGGTCCGGCACTGACGAAGCGCTGCATGCGCCGTTTCACGCGGCCGCGGTAATGCGCACGCGCGATCACTTCCTGGCCGGTGTAGCAGCCCTTGTCGAAGGCGATGG
This sequence comes from uncultured Pseudomonadota bacterium, assembly GCA_963825385.1. GTDB lineage: Bacteria > Pseudomonadota > Gammaproteobacteria > Steroidobacterales > Steroidobacteraceae > 13-2-20CM-66-19. The sequence goes on from CAWGSX010000004.1 coordinate 612,350, forward strand.
CGCCGAGCACATCCAGATTCAGCATCTGCGCCACGAAGGCCTCCGAGGTGGCCGCGTACACCTGGGGTTCGCCCGCGGCGATGGCGGCGAGCTGCCACGCGGTGTGCGTGGTGCGGCCCGCTCGCGGCAGCGCCGGCGCGGACGCTGGCCGCACGAAGACCAGCCGCTGTGCCGACGCAGCGCTGGCCACAAGGTAGCCCTCCCCGGCACGCTCGACGTGACCAGGCTGCGGCAGCGCCCACGGTGCCGCGCCGGCCGCGGCGCCGACATCGCCCAGCACCCCCTCGATGCGCCAGGCGGCGCTGTCATCGGTGAGCCTTACCTTGGCACGCAGGACGAATTTGCCGAGCCGGGCGAGGAGCGGCGCAATCAGTTCGCGCGGCGCGAGCCCGATCAGGTCATCGTCGGCGAGCTGCAGCAGCGTGAGGAGGGCAATGACCCGCCCCTGCGGGTTGTGATAACCGGCAGGCACAGCGCGTGTCGCACTCAGCCGCTCCATGTCATTGGAGAGCTGCCCCTGCAGGAACCGGCGCGCGTCGCTGCCGCGCGCGCGCAGCACGCCCAGCGCATCGAGCGCGACCGACTGCCACGGCCCGCTCATGCGGGTTGACCATTGTTTTTCTTGGCACTTTTCATGGCTGCGTCATGAGAATTCTGGCAGACTAAATGGGTATGTCGAACGCTGATCGCAAGAGCCCGCCGCCGCCGGCGTCACCGCCGCCGCCGCCAGGAGCGCTGCGCCCTGCGGCAGCAAATTCTGCCGCGCAGTGTAGGGAGGTCGTGCCCGAGCAGGGTGGCCCGAAGGCACCGGAACCTACCCGCTACGGCGACTGGGAGCGCAACGGGCGCTGCATCGATTTCTGAGTGTCTATGCCGAGCCGACCGCTGTCCCCGCATCTGTCGGTGTACAAGTTCAAGTACACCCTCGCCACCTCGATCCTCAACCGTCTCACCGGCCTTTTGCTCTCGGGCGGGTTCTTCCTGCTCATCTACTGGCTGATGGCGATTGCCGGCGGGGCGGCTGCGCAGGCGCGCGCGCAGCGTGTGCTGGCGTCTGCGCCCCTGCGCCTGCTCTACCTCGCGCTGCTCTTTGCCTTCTGCTATCACCTCGCCGCCGGCATCCGCCATCTGATCTGGGATACCGGCCGGGGCCTGGAGCGCGCGCAGTCGCAGCGCAGCGCCTGGGTCGTGGTGGCGGTGAGCATCCTGCTGACCGTGCTGATCGGCTACGGCCTGTGGCACGGAGCGAACACCCCGTGAGTCTGTCCAGTCCGCTGCGCCAGGTGCTGGGCGCGGGGCCGGCGCGCTCCGGCGTGCACCACTGGTGGGTACAGCGTCTCACCGCCGTGGCACTCGTGCCGCTGTCGATCTGGTTCGTGGTGTCGCTGTGCGCACTGCCGGCGCACGATCACGCCACGCTGGTCGCCTGGCTCGGCCAGAGCTGGACCGCCCTGTTGATGGTGCTCACCGTGCTCACCGCCGCGTGGCACTCCCAGCTGGGCGTGCAGGTGGTGATCGAGGATTACGTGCACCGCGCCGGGGCCAAGACCCTGCTTCTGGTGGCGAGCCGCTTCGCGCACGTGCTGCTCGCGCTCGCCGGGGTGTTGGCGGTGCTGCGCGTCGCTTTCGGAAGCGCGCCCGGGTGAGCGCTTACACCTTCACCGATCACAGCTACGATGTGCTGGTCGTCGGCGCCGGCGGCGCCGGCTTGCGCGCCACCCTCGGACTTGCCCAGAGCGGCCTGTCGACCGCGTGCATCAGCAAGCTCTTCCCGACACGCAGTCACACGGTGGCCGCGCAGGGCGGCATCTCCGCCGCTCTCGGCAACATGGGCGAGGATGACTGGCGCTGGCACATGTACGACACCGTCAAGGGCTCGGACTGGCTCGGCGACCAGGACGCGATCGAGCTCATGTGCAAGGAGGCGCCCGCCGCGGTCATCGAGCTCGAGCACTTCGGCGTGCCGTTTTCGCGTACCGAGCGCGGCTTGATCTATCAGCGGCCCTTCGGCGGCATGACCACCCACTACGGCAAGGGCATCGCGCAGCGCACCTGTGCGGCCGCCGACCGTACCGGGCATGCGATGCTGCATACCCTCTATCAGCAGTCGGTGCGCCACGCGGCCACCTTCTTCGTCGAGTATTTCGCCATCGACCTCATCATGGAGCAGGGCCGCTGCCGCGGCGTGGTGGCGCTTGACCTGGCGGAGGGCACGCTGCATCGCTTTCGCGCTCACATGACCATCCTCGCCACCGGTGGCTACGGGCGCGCCTACTTCTCCTGCACCTCGGCGCACTCCTGCACCGGCGACGGCAACGCCATGGTGCTGCGCGCCGGGCTGCCGCTGCAGGACATGGAGTTCGTGCAGTTCCACCCCACCGGCATCTACGGGGCCGGCTGCCTGATCACGGAAGGGGCGCGCGGGGAGGGCGGCTATCTCACCAACTGCAAGGGTGAGCGCTTCATGGAGCGCTACGCGCCCAACGCCAAGGATCTCGCCTCGCGCGATGTGGTGAGCCGCGCCATGACGGTGGAGATCCGCGAGGGGCGCGGCGTCGGCGCCGAGCACGATCACATCGATCTGCACCTGGAGCATCTGGGACCGGACGTGATCCACGAGCGTCTGCCCGGCATCGCCGAGACCGCGCGCATCTTCGCCGGCGTGGATGTGACCAAGGAGCCGATCCCGGTCCAGCCTACCGTCCACTACAACATGGGCGGCATCCCCTGTAACTACCACGGCGAGGTGGTCGCGCCGCGTGACGGCGACCCCGAGGCCATCGTCCCCGGTCTCATGGCCATCGGTGAGGCGGCGTGCGTGTCAGTGCACGGCGCCAACCGCCTGGGCAGCAACTCGCTGCTCGACCTGGTGGTGTTTGGCCGCGAGGCGGCACGGCGCTGCGCCGAGATCATCAAACCCGGCGAGCGCCACGCGCCCCTCGCCAAGGAGGCCGGCGAGCAGGCGGTGACGCGCCTCGACCGGCTGCGCCACGCCGACGGCAGCCGGCCCACGGCGGCGATCCGCCTGGAGATGCAGAAGACCATGCAGCTGGATGCCGCGGTGTTCCGCACCGGCGCGACCCTCGCCGAGGGCGTAGCCAAGCTCGCCGCGACCTTCGCCTCCTTCGCCGACGTCAGGGTGAGTGACCGCTCGCTCATCTGGAACTCCGACCTCGTGGAAACCCTCGAGCTGGAGAATCTGCTGCTGCAGGCGACCGCGACCATCCGCTCGGCGCTGAACCGCACCGAGAGCCGCGGCGCCCACGCGCGCGAGGATTTTCCGCAGCGCGACGATCAGCACTGGCTCAAGCACACGCTGTGCTGGGTGGAGGGGCCGCAGGCGGTCCGCTTTGACTATCGTCCCGTGCACCTGAACACCCTCAGCCACGACGTCGAGACCATCGCGCCGAAGGCGCGCACCTACTGAGGGTCTTAAGCAAGCAGCGCTATGGCCGAATTCACCCTCCCCGCCAAATCCCGCCCGGTACCGGGGCGCACCTATGCCGCGCCCGCCGGCGCGCGTGAGGTGCGCACGCTGCGCATCTACCGCTTCGACCCGGACGCCGAGGGCAACCCGCGCATCGACAGCTTCGCGCTCGACCTCGAGAGCTGCGGCCCGATGGTGCTCGATGCCCTGATCCAGCTCAAAGCGAGCGTCGACTCCTCGCTTACTTTCCGCCGCTCCTGCCGCGAGGGCATCTGCGGCTCGTGCGCCATGAACATCAACGGCGTGAACCGCCTCGCCTGCACCACCGCGATGGCGGACCTCAAGGGCGACATCCGCATCTACCCCTTGCCGCACCTGCCGGTCATCAAGGACCTCGTGCCCGATCTGACCAACTTCTACGCCCAGTACGCCGCCGTGAAGCCCTGGCTGCAGACGCGTACGCCGGCGCCGCCGGACAAGGAGCGCCTGCAGAGCAAGGAGGAGCAGGAGAAGATCGACCGCCCGGCCGCCTGTATCCTGTGCGCCTGCTGCTCCACCGCCTGCCCGAGCTACTGGTGGAACAGCGACCGCTTCCTCGGCCCGGCCGCTTTGCTCGCCGCCTACCGCTGGATCATCGACAGCCGCGATGAGGCCACCGGCGAGCGCCTCGATGCGCTCGAGGATCCGTTCCGGCTGTATCGCTGCCACACCATCATGAATTGCACGGACGTGTGCCCGAAGGACTTAAATCCCGCACGGGCCATCGCGCAGATCAAGAAGATGATGGTGGAGCGCCAGGAATGAGCGCACCCGCCCCCGAGCTTTCCGCGCCGCTGCGCCGCGCACTGTGGCGCTGCCGCCGCGGCATGAAGGAGCTCGATCTGATCCTGGAGCGCTATGCCCGCGGTCCCCTGGCGGCGGCCTCGGCGCAGGATCAGGCGAGCTTTGCCTGCCTCCTCGAGCTCCCCGATCCGCTCCTCGCCGACTATCTTCTGGGGGGTCACACCCCCAGGCGCCCGCTCTGGCCCGCCTGGTGGGGCAGATCCGGGCTTATGTCGCCTGAGGGGCCGGGCCGGGCTATCCTCAGCGGGATTACCCCGGATCGCACCATGCTGAACTTTCACTTCGCCTTACAGTCTATCGAGCGTGCGGCGTGGCGGCCTTCCTTGAGGGAGTGAAGGCGCCCGTGAGCGCCGATACTAGTGACCTTAGTCTCGTTCGCCGCGTGCAGCGCGGTGACAAGGGGGCATTTGATGCGCTGGTGCTCAAGTACCAGCACAAACTCGTCAAGCTGGTTATGCGCTACGTGCGCAATCCGGCCGAGGCCGAGGACATCGCCCAGGAGGCCTTCATCAAGGCTTACCGGGCGCTGCCCCAGTTCCGCGGTGACAGCGCTTTCTACACCTGGCTTTATCGCATTGCCATAAACACCGCCAAGAATGCCGTCGTCTCGCGTGACCGCAGCCCGATTGAATATGACCTCGACCGCAACAGCGATGAGTCCTACGACATGCAAGGCCGCATGAAAGACGCCGAGACCCCCGAAGGCCTGGTGCTCACGGATGAGATCCGCTCGACCGTGAACGCCGCCATCGATGCGCTCCCCGAGGACTTGCGCACCGCGATCGTGCTGCGCGAGCTCGAGGGGCTTTCCTATGAAGAGATCGCCGCTGCCATGGACTGCCCGGTGGGCACCGTGCGCTCGCGCATCTTCCGTGCCCGCGAGGCGATCGACCGGCGCCTGCGCGAGGTGTTCGAGGGTGGGCTCGGTCGTGCAGAGGAACTGGGATGAACGAGGAACTCGACAGTCAACTCTCGGCGATGTTTGACGACGAGCTGCCCACCTCCGAGTGCGAGCTGCTCGCCCGCCGGCTGTCACGCGATGAGGGCCTGAAGGCACGCTGGGGCCGCTACGCGGTAATCGGGGCGGTGATCCGCACCGAGCGCGGCGTGCGTCTCAATGCCCCGCTCGCCGGGCGCGTGAACGCGCTGCTGAGTGCCGAGCCCGCACTGGGCGCGAGCGCGCTCGCACCGCCCCCCGCCCGTGCAGCCCTGCGCTGGTGGCAGCCCCTGGCAGGCGGGGCGCTCGCCGCCGGCGTCGCGGCGGCCTCCGTGCTGTGGCTGCGGGCTCAGGCGCCGCTCACGGTATTGCCCGTCGCCCAGCAGCGTCCGGCCGCAGCGCTCGCGGCCCCGGTGCTGGCCGCCACCGCCACGCACAGCCAGGATCTGGCCGGCCCGAGTTACGTCACGCCCTCCATTCCCGCGGTGCGCCCGATGGTGGTGCCGAGCACCCAGCTCGCCAACTACGTCGTCGCGCACAGCATGGTTTCCTCGCCCGTCGCCGGGCGCGATCTGCTCACCGCCTTCATCGCCAGCGAGCCGGTGCCGGCAGATGAAGCGCATGCTGACGCGCCCGAGCATGCGCAGTAACGCGGCGCTGTGGGCCTGCGCGGCCGGGTGCCTCGCCACGGCCTGTGCCTGGAGCGAGGAGCCGAGCGGCTGGCTGACGCGCATGAATCAGGCGCTCACCACGCAGAACTACGACGGCACCTTCTCGCACTGGCACGGCGGCCAGGTCGAGACGCTGCGCATCATTCACCGCGTGCAGGACGGGACCGTTTCCGAGCGCCTCGCCTCCCTGGACGGCTCCGGGCGTGAGTTCATCCGCAGCGGGGCGGTCGTGTCCTGCTACCTCCCCGACAAGCGCACCGTCGTCGTGCAGCAGCACCCGGCGGCGCAGTCGCTGGTGGGCTTCCCCGCGGTGAACGAGCAGACCGCGAGCTTCTACGACATCCGCGAGCTGGCGCGCGCCCGGGTGAACCGCCGCGACACCCACATCATCAGCGTGACGCCGCGCGATGAGTACCGCTACGGCTACCGGCTGTGGATCGATGACAAGACCGCCATGCCGCTGAAGACGCAGCTGTGCGATGCGCGCGGCCAGGTGATCGAGCAGATCGTGTTCTCGAGCCTGACGCTGGTGCCCCATATCCCCGACAGCGCTTTCCGGCCGGAGTTCTCCACCGCGGGCTATCAGTTCGTGCGCGAGGTGCAGACCCCGATGCTCACCGCGGCGGACTCCGCGGCCTGGAACGCGATCCGGCTGCCGCCGGGTTTCCACATGAGCATCCGCGCCGCGCAGACGCTGCCCGGCTCGCCGCAGCCGGTGGATCATCTGGTATTCACCGACGGGGTGGCCTCGGTCTCGGTGTTCGTCGAGCATCGCGAGGTCACCGGGCAGGGTACGGATGCGGCGGCCGAGGAAGCGGCCGCGGCGCCCGAGGCGGCCACGGTCGGTTCGAGCTCCGCCTACTCGACCGTGGTGGACGGCCACAAGATCACCGCGGTGGGCGAGGTGCCGCCGGCGACCGTGCAGTTCATCGCCACGCAGGTGAAGGCGCAGGCGCTGCCTGCCGTGGGCGCTGAGCGCGGGCGGCGCTGACTTCGCGCGGCCGCGCACGCCATGTCGCTCACCCTCGTGCAGCGCCACGACTGCGAGCTGTGCGAGACCATGCTCGCCGAGCTTGAGCGCCTGGCGCGCGAGCATCCGCTGCCGCCCCTTGAGCTCGTCGACGTCGACAGCGATCCGCTGCTGGCGCGCCGCCACGGGCTGCACGTGCCGGTGCTGCTGTTGGACGGCAGTGTCGTGTGTCGCCACCGGCTCGACCGCGCGGAGCTCCTGCGCCTGTTGCGGGCGTAGCGCACGCCCCCCGGCGGGCACTAAAAGACGCCGCCGCAGCGCCTAAGTGCGCGTTTTTCCCTATAATCCCGCCCGCCCGCTTGACCCCTGGCGCGGCAACCACGCGTTTCGGGACGCCTGCTTCAAGGTTTCATGCGGCACATACGCAATTTCTCGATCATCGCGCACGTCGACCACGGCAAATCGACCCTCGCCGACCGCTTCATCCAGCTGTGCGGCGGTCTCGCCGAGCGCGAGATGCAGGCCCAGGTGCTCGACTCCATGGAGCTCGAGCGCGAGCGCGGGATCACCATCAAGGCGCAGAGCGTGACGCTGCACTATCAGGCGCGCGACGGTCAGCGCTACCAGCTGAACATGATCGACACCCCGGGGCACGTGGACTTCTCTTACGAGGTGTCGCGCTCGCTCGCCGCCTGTGACGGGGCGCTACTGGTGGTGGATGCCTCCCAGGGGGTCGAGGCGCAGAGCGTCGCCAACTGCTACACGGCCATCGAGCAGGGGCTCGAGGTGGTGCCGGTCATCAACAAGATCGACCTGCCCTCGGCCGACCCGGAGCGCGTCACCCACGAGATCGAGGAGATCATCGGCATCGAGGCGACCGATGCGGCGCGGGTGAGCGCCAAGACCGGCGAGGGAGTGGCCGAGCTGCTGGAGATCCTGATCCGGCGCATCCCGCCGCCCAAGGGTGACCCGGCAGCGCCCCTGCAGGCGCTCATCATCGACTCCTGGTTCGATAACTACGTGGGGGTGGTCTCGCTGGTGCGCGTGATGAACGGGAGCCTCAAAAGCGGCGAGAAGATCCGCGTGGTCTCCACGGGGCGCGCGCATGTGGTTGACCGCCTGGGGCGCTTCACGCCCAAACCACTGGTCGAGCGCGAGCTCGCCGCCGGCGATGTCGGCTTCGTGGTCGCCGGCATCAAGGAGATCGACGGTGCCCCGGTCGGTGACACCATCACGCTCGAGAACCGCCCCGCGCAGGTGCCGCTGCCGGGCTTCAAGCAGATCAAGCCGCGGGTGTTCGCCGGGCTCTTTCCGGTGAACTCGGAGGATTACGAGAAGTTCCGCGACGCACTCGCCAAGCTGCGCCTGAACGACTCCGCGCTGCACTACGAGCCGGAGGTTTCCGGTGCGCTGGGCTTCGGTTTCCGGGTCGGGTTCCTCGGCCTTTTGCACATGGATATCGTGCAGGAGCGGCTCGAGCGCGAGTACGAGCTCACCCTGGTGACCAGCGCGCCGACGGTGGTGTATGAGGTGCTCAGGACCGACAAGGCCATCGAGTACGTGGATAACCCGGCCAAGCTCCCGCCGCTCAATGACGTCGAGGAGATCCGCGAGCCGATCATCATCGCCAACATCCTGGTGCCCCCCGACCACGTCGGCTCGGTGCTGAAGCTGTGCAACGACAAGCGCGGCACGCAGAAAAAGATGCAGTATCTGGGCACGCAGGTGTCGCTCCAGTACGAGCTGCCGCTCGCCGAGGTCGTGCTCGATTTCTTCGACCGCCTGAAATCGGTGAGCCGCGGCTACGCCTCCTTCGACTACGAGTTCAGCCACTTCGAGGCCGCCCCGCTGGTGAAGCTCGACATCCTCATCAACGGTGACAAGGTCGACGCCCTGTCGATCATCGTGCACCGCGAGAGCGCCTATCAGCGCGGGCGCGAGCTCGTGGACAAGATGCAGGAGCTGATCCCGCGGCAGATGTTCGAGGTCGCCGTACAGGCGGCGATCGGCAGCGCGGTCATCGCCCGCGCCACCGTCAAGGCGCTGCGCAAGAACGTGCTCGCCAAGTGCTACGGCGGCGATGTCAGCCGCAAGCGCAAGCTCCTCGAGAAGCAGAAAGAGGGCAAGAAGCGTATGAAGCAGCTCGGCCACGTCGAGATCCCCCAGGAGGCGTTCCTCGCCGTCCTGCAGGTGGGCCGCAAATCATAGGAAGACCCATGCTAGAGAGCCTGAAGCCCCTGATCGACCTTCTGTCCTGGCTCGCCCTGCCGGTCACCCTGGTGTGCGTGGTCGATGACTGGTTCCTGCGTCCGCGCCGCCAGCTCGCCACCGCCCCGGGGGCGGCCCCGCAGCTGGTGCGCGATGCGCCGCTCATGACCTGGCTCTACACCATCCTGCCGGTGCTCATCATCGCCGCGGTGGTGCGCCTGCTCATCGCCGAGACCCTGGATTTCAGCGCCGTGCTGCTGGCCATCACCGTGGTCACCGGCATCGTCTGGGGCCTCGACAGCTGGCTGTTCAGGCCGCGCCGCGTGGCGGCGGCGCGTGCCGCCGGGCGCGATCCGGGCAACGTGCCCGAGCCCGGCACGGTCGATTACGCGCGCAGCTTCTTTCCGGTCGCACTGGTGGTGCTGCTGCTGCGCTCCTTCATCTTCGAGCCGTTTCGCATTCCGTCCGACTCGATGATGCCGACCCTACTGGACGGGGACTTCATCATTGTCAACAAGTACGCCTACGGCCTGCGCCTGCCGGTGCTCAATAAGAAAGTGGTCGCGATCGGGGAGCCCAAGCGCGGCGACGTGGTCGTGTTCCGCTACCCGCCCAACCCTTCCGTGAACTTCATCAAGCGCCTGGTGGGGCTGCCGGGCGATCACGTCGAGGTGCGCGCCAACCGCATCTACATCAACGGCCAGCCGGTCGAGTCGCAACCCGCCCAGGAGCGCTTCAACGACGGCTGCTACGTGAACTTCGTCCTCAGCCACGAGCGGCTCGGCGGCCATGAGCACCTCGCCATGTCCTGTCCGGTGACGATCGACCGCCAGCCGATCCTGAGCTCCTGCAACCGCCGCGCGGTGCGCGGCTACGTGTGCGGCGATGACGATGCCCCGGGGATGGGCCGCATCGCCGACTACGACGGGGTGGTGCCGCCGGGGCAGTACTTCATGATGGGCGACAACCGCGATAACAGTGACGACAGTCGCGGCTGGGGCTTCGTGCCGGAGCAGAACCTGGTCGGCCGGGCCACCCGGATCTGGTTCAATTGGGACTGGGGGCGCTCCGGCGGACCCATGTGGAGCCGCATCGGCAGTGCAATTCCGTGATGGAACACAAGGTTACGGATCGGTGTTCGGTGCTACATAAGGCTTATGGGAGTCCAAGCGATGCGCAACAAACAGGCGGGCGTGACGGCCCTGGGCTGGCTGATCCTGCTCACTCCATTCGCGATCTGCCTCTACGCGGGTATCCGCCTGGCGCCGGTGTACCTGAACTACATGAAGGTCGTGAAGGCGCTGGACGGCACCGCCCAGGAGCTCAAGGGCGGGGCGAGCGCCTCGGCCATCAAAAGCGCGATCGACAAGCACTTCGAGATCGACATGGTGAACTATCCGGACTCGAAGGACTTCAAGATCACCCGCGACGAGGGCGTCTGGGTCGTTGAGGCGCAGTACGATGACGAGGCGCCCCTCATCGACAACGTCTCCATCCACGTGGCCTTCGACAAGAAGGTCAAGATCAGCAACGACTAATCCGCGCGCGCGGCACGCCGGGGCGAGGACGCCGTGAGCGCCCTGACACCCGCGGTGCGTTACGTCGCGCAGCGCTTCGGCTACAGCGCGCGCGATCCGGAGCTGTTCCGCGCCGCGCTCACCCATCGCAGTGCCCAGGGCCCGAACAACGAGCGCCTGGAGTTCCTGGGCGATGCCGTGCTCAACCTGCTCATCGCGCGCGCTCTCTACGACGCCTTCCCCAAGGCCAGCGAGGGTGACCTGAGCCGCCTGCGCTCGCGCCTCGTCAGCCGCGAGCCGCTGGCGGAGATTGCCGCCGAGCTTGAGCTCGGCGCGGCGCTCGAGCTGGGCTCAGGCGAGCTGCGCAGCGGCGGCTTCCGCCGCCAGTCGATTCTGGCCGATGCGCTCGAGGCGCTGTGCGGGGCGATCTACCTCGACGGGGGCCTCACCGCCGCAGAGCCGGTGGTGGCGCGGCTGTTTCAGGCCCGCATCGCCGCACTGCCGCCCCCGGAGAGTCTCAAGGACGCCAAGACGCGGCTGCAGGAGTATCTGCAGTCGCGCGGCCTGGCGCTGCCTCACTATGCGGTGCTCGCCGTCTCGGGCGAGGCGCACGCGCAGAGCTTTACCATCGCCTGCGAGGTGGCGGCGCGCGCGCTCACCACCCGCGGCGAGGGCTCGAGCCGGCGGCGCGCCGAGCAGGAGGCCGCCGCGCGCATGCTCGAGGCGCTGAGTGCGGCGAGCGATTAGGATCGCGGCATGAGTGCAACTGAACCAGTGGCCTTCCGCAGCGGCTTCGCCGCGCTCGTGGGCCGCCCCAATGTGGGCAAGTCCACGCTGCTCAATGCGCTCGTGGGTGAGAAGCTGAGCATCGTCACCCCGCGCCCGCAGACCACGCGCCACCGCATCCTCGGGATCTATACCGGCGCGCAGGTGCAGATCGCCTTCGTCGATACCCCGGGGCTGCATCGCGAGGCGGGCCGTGCGCTCAACAAGGCCATGAATCGCACCGCCACGGCCGCCCTCGAGGACGCCGACGTGGTGGTGCTGGTGCTTGAGGCGCTGCGCTTCACCGAGGAGGACGAGCTCGCGCTGGCGCGCGTGGTGCGCTCCGGACGCGCCGCGATCGCCGCCGTAAACAAGGTGGACCAGGTGCGCCCGCGCGCGAAGCTCCTGCCGTATCTGGGTGAGCTCGCGGCGCGTCATCCGTTCCTGGCCATCGTGCCGGTCTCGGCCCTCAAGGAGGACAACATCGAGGACCTGCGCCGCACCATCGGCACTCACCTGCCGCCCTCCCCGGCGCTGTTCCCGGACGGGGAGCTCACCGACCGGGGACTCGAGTTCCGCATCGCGGAGATGATCCGCGAGAAGCTCACCCTGGAGCTCAACCAGGAGGTGCCCTACGGCATCGCGGTGGAGGTCGAGCGGCTGAGCGAGGCGGACGGCCAGCTGCAGGTCGACGCCGCCATCTGGGTGGACCGCGAGGGCCAGAAGCCGATCGTCATCGGCGCCAGGGGCGAGCGGCTGAAGCGCGTCGGCCGCTCGGCGCGCATCGCGCTCAACGGCCTGCTCAAGCGCCGGCTGCATCTCAACCTGTGGGTCAAAGTGCGCGAGAATTGGGCCGACAATGCCCGTGCCCTGAAGGAGCTGGGACTGGAATGACCCGCAGCCCGCGTCGCATCGATCTGGCCCTGGGCTACGTGCTGCACCACCGCCCGTGGCGCGACACCAGCCGCATCCTCGAGCTGCTCACGCGCGAGCACGGTCGCTTCACCGTGTTCGCCAAGGGCGTGCGCGGGCCGCGCGCCAAGCTCGCCTCCGCGCTGCAGCCCTTCCAGCCGCTGCTTTTGTCCTGGATCGGGCGCGGGGAGGCCCCGCAGCTGACCGGGGCCGAGCGCGCCGAGAATGTCGGCGCACTGCCCGCCGCGGTGCTCCTGGGCGCCTTCTACATGAACGAGCTGCTGCTGAAACTCACCACCCGGCACGACCCGGTGCCGGAGCTCTTCGATCAGTACCATGCAAGTCTTGCGCGGCTGCGCGACGGTGCGGCACTCGAGCCGACGCTGCGCATCTTTGAGAAGCGCCTGCTCGAGGGGCTCGGCTACGGGCTCGACCTCGCCACCGAGTCGCGCTCCGGGCTGCCGATAGAGGCGGGCAGCTACTACCACTTCCGGCCCGCCCAGGGCCTGGTCGGCGCCGGCAGCGTGCGCGCCGGGGCGCTGCACGGGGAGTCGCTGGTGGCGCTGGCGCAGGAACGGCTCAGCGGCGAGCGCGCGCTCGATGATGCGCGGCGGCTGCTGAAGGCGGCGCTCGCCGCCTGCCTCGAGGGGCGGCAGCTCGCCACGCGCGAGGTGGCGCGCGCGCTGCTGCGCGGGGGGGCGCGATGAGCGCGCGTATCGCGCTCGGACTCAACATCGATCATGTGGCGACGCTGCGCCAGGCGCGCCGCGGCCGCGTGCCCGATCCGCTCGAGGCGGCGCTGCTCGCCGAGCGCTGCGGCGCCGACAGCATCACGCTGCACCTGCGCGAGGACCGCCGCCACATCCAGGACGCGGACGTGTGGACGCTCAGGGAGCGTCTCACGACCCACATGAACCTCGAGATGGCGGTCACCGAGGAGATGCTCGGCATCGCCGCCGGCGTGCGCCCGCGCGACTGCTGCCTCGTGCCCGAGAAGCGCCAGGAGGTCACCACCGAGGGCGGCCTCGATGTCGCCGGCGATGCGACCCGCCTGCGCGAGGCGGTGGCGCGCCTGAAAGCCTGCGGCATCCGCGTCGCGCTCTTCATCGACCCGGATCCGACCCAGATCGAGTCCGCGGTCGCAGTCGGCGCCCCGGTGATCGAGCTGCACACCGGCTCGTACGCCGAGGCGCACGGCGCGGCACGCGCCGGGCAGCTCAAGCGCCTCATCGAGGCGGTGCGGCTCGCCCACGCGCTCAAGCTCACCGTCCACGCCGGGCATGGCCTGGACTACGAGAACGTGCAGCCCGTGGCGGCCTTGCCCGAGGTCCTCGAGCTCAACATCGGCTTCGCCATCATCGCGCGCGCGCTCTTCACCGGCCTTGCCGCGGCGGTGCGCGAGATGAAGGAGCTGATGGTGGCGGCGCGCGCATGATCTACGGCATCGGGGTCGACGTACTCGAGGCCGCACGGATTACCAAGACCCTCGAGCGTTTCGGGGCGCGCTTCACCGAGCACCTGCTGTTGCCGCCGGAGGCCGAGCAGCTCAAGCTCACCCAGCGCCCGGCGCGCTTTCTTGCCATGCGCTTCGCCGCCAAGGAGGCGATCGTCAAGGCCATGGGTACCGGCTTCGCCCACGGCATGTGGATCCGCGACGTCGGTGTGGTGCAGAACGCCTGGGGCAAGCCGGAGATCATCTGGTCCGAGCGCGGTGAGGCGCTGCGGCGCAGGTTCGGCATCGGCGAGGGCCACGTGACGCTCACCGACGAGAAGGGCCTCGTCGTGGCCGTGGCGGTGCTTATGAGGGCGCCATGAATACCCTGGTGTTCGATATCGAGACGGTGCCGGACGTGGCGCTCGGGCGGCGCCTGTACAACCTTAAGGGCCTGAGCGATGTGCAGGTGGCCAAGGCCATGTTCGCACTGCGCCGCCAGGGTACCGGCGGGGACTTCCTGCCGCACGAGCAGCAGCGCGTGGTGGCGATCTCCTGCGTGCTGCGCAGCCGCGAGGGCTTCAAGGTGTGGAGCCTCGGGGATGCCGGCACCGCGGAGGGCGAGCTCGTGCAGCGCTTCTTCGACGGCATCGACCGCTACTCCCCGGATCTGGTGTCCTGGAACGGCTCGGGGTTCGACCTGCCGGTGCTCACCTACCGCGCGCTGGTGCATGGGGTGCAGGCGGGGCGCTACTGGGAGACCGGCGAGGAGGATCCCGCCTTCCGCTACAACAACTACCTCTCGCGCTATCACTGGCGCCACACCGACCTCATGGACGTCATGGCCGCCTACCAGGGACGCGGCCGCGTCTCGCTTGCCAACATGGCGCTGCTGCTCGGCTTCCCGGGCAAACTCGGTTTCGACGGCGGCCAGGTCTGGGAGGCGTACCTCGCCGGGAATCTCGCCGCCATCCGCGCCTACTGCGAGACCGACGTGCTCAACACCTGGCTCATCTGGCTGCGCTTCGCGCTCCTGCGCGGCACGCTCGCGCGCGAGGAGCACGCCGCCGAGATCGACCGGGTCAAGGCCTATCTGGGCGCGGCGCGCGAGCCGCACCTGGCCGAGTTCCTCAAGGTCTGGGAGCAGGGCGGTTGAGGCGCGCCGCCCTCGGCGCGGCCCCGCAGGCGGAGGAGGGCACGGTCGCCGATCTCACCCACGAGGGCGAAGGGGTGGTGCACGGCGGCAAGACGGTGTTTGTGGCCGGGGCGCTGCCCGGGGAGAGCATCCGCTTTCGCCGCACGCGCCGTCACCGCCAGCACGATGAGGGCGAACTGCTCGAGGTGCTGAGCCCGTCCGCCGCACGCGTGACGCCGCGCTGCCCGCACTTCGGGGTGTGCGGGGGATGCGCGCTGCAGCACCTCGCGCCCGGCGCGCAGCTGGCCGCCAAGGAGGCGCAGCTGCGCGAGGCGCTCGAGCGCGTCGCCCGCGTCAGCCCGGCGCGCTGGCTCGACCCGCTCGCAGGCCCGGAGTGGGGCTACCGGCGCCGCGCGCGCCTCGGGGCCCGCTACGTGCGCAAGAAGGGCCGGGTGGTGGTGGGCTTCCGCGAGCGCGCCGCCCCCTATGTTGCCGAGCTCACAGGCTGCGAGGTGCTCGCCCCCCAGGCCGCCGTGCTCATTACCCCGCTGGCTGCGCTCCTGCAGGAGCTCTCGATCCGCGAGCAGGTGCCGCAGATCGAGGTCGCCGCGGGCGACAACGCCACGGCGCTGGTGCTGCGCGTGCTCAGGGAGCCCACGGCCGAGGACCGCGCGCGCCTCGGCGCATTTGCACACACCCACGGGGTGCGGCTGTACCTGCAGCCCGGCGGCCTCGACTCGCTTGCGCCGCTTGAGCCATACCCGCAGGCGCTGCATTACGCTCTGCCACAGTTCGGCGTGACGCTCGAGTTCGAACCCACCGACTTCATCCAGGTGAACGGCGCGGTGAATGCGGCCCTCGTGGCCCGCGCGGTCGAGCTGCTCGAGCTCGATGAGCGCGCGCAGGTGCTGGACCTGTTCTGCGGCCTCGGCAACTTCACCCTGCCGCTCGCGCGGTGCGCGGGCCGCCTCGTCGGGGTGGAGGGCGATGCGGCACTGATCGCGCGCGCGCGCGCCAACGCTGCGCGCAACGGGATCAGCAATGCCCACTTCCATATTGCCAACCTCGCCGGCGAGCTCGCCGGCCTGCCCTGGCTTGCCGGGCCCTACAGCCACGTGCTCCTGGATCCGCCGCGCACCGGAGCGCGCGAAGTGCTCGGGGCGGTCGCGGCCCGGGGCCCGGGGAGGGTGTTGTATATTTCCTGTCACCCGGGCAGCCTGGCCCGCGATCTGGGGGTGCTGGTGCACGAGCACGGCCTGCGACTGGAAGCCGCCGGCGTGGTGGACATGTTTCCCCACACCACCCACGTCGAGTCCCTCGCCCTGCTCAGTGGCGCACCCGCGTGAGCCTGGGTCCCCTGATGATCGATCTGGGTGGCCCGGAACTGGCCGCCGAGGAGGGGGAGCTGCTGCGTCACCCCCTGGTCGGCGGTGTGATTCTCTTCACGCGCAACTACCAGGACCCGGGGCAGCTCGCCGCCCTCGTCAGTGCCATCCACGCCGCGCGCAGCCCGCCGCTCATCGTCGCCGTGGACCAGGAGGGGGGGCGGGTACAGCGCTTCCGGGAGGGCTTCTCGCGTCTGCCACCGGCGCGCCGCATCGGCCACGAGTACGACCTCGATGCCCGCTCCGGGGTGGCGCTCGCCCGCTCGCTCGGGTGGCTGATGGCCGCCGAGCTGCGCGCCCGCGGGGTCGATATCTCCTTTGCGCCGTGCGTTGACCTCGATTACGGGGTCAACGAGGCCATCGGCGAGCGCTCCTTCCACCCCTCCGCCGACGGGGTCTCCCAGCTGGCCGGGGCCTGGATGCACGGCATGCGCGAGGCCGGCATGGCCGCCACCGCCAAGCACTTCCCCGGCCACGGGGCGGTCGTGGCCGACTCCCACCTCGCCCTGCCTGTGGACCGGCGCCCCCTGGTGGACCTGACCCGCGATCTCACCCCCTACCGGCGTCTGATCGCCAACGGGCTCCCGGCCGTCATGGTCGCCCATATCCTGTTCCCCGAGGTCGATAACAACCCCGCGAGCCTCTCCAGAGTGTGGATTCGCGACGTGCTGCGCGGAGAGCTGGGGTTTCAGGGGGTAGTGTTTGCCGATGATCTATCCATGAAGGGGGCGGCCGCCTACGGGGACATCGTGACCCGCAGTCGGCAGGCCCTCGCGGCGGGCTGCGACATGCTACCGGTCTGCAACCATCGACCGAGCGTCATCGAACTGTTGGATAAGCTCGACTGCGACCCGCAGCCGGCCTCCAGCCTGCGCCTGGTGCGCCTGCACGGCCGCAGCGGGGCGCCCGAGCCGGCGGCCCTGGAGCGGCTCCCCGAGTACGCCCAGGCGCGGGAGCTCCTCGCCCGCGTCGCCACCGTACCCCCCCTGACGCTGGATGCCGGGGGCCGCAACTCATGAAGAACTGGTCGGCGGAGGCCTGGCGGCAGCTGGCCGACAATGCCCCCGAGGGGATCGTGGTGTGCGATGCCACCGCCCCCGACCATCCGGTGGTGTTCGTGAACGCGGCCTTCGCGCAGATGTGCGGCTTCCCGGTCGCCGCCCTCATGGGCACGAACCTGCGACTGCTGCAGGGCACCGACCGCGACCAGGAGGGGCGGGTGCGCCTCGCCGAGGCGCTCAAAAGCGGCAGCACCGCCCGGGTCCTGGTGCGCAACTACCGTCCCGACGGCTCGCTCTTCTGGAACGAGTGCGTGGTGCAGCCGGTACGTAACGATAAGGGCGTGCTCACGCACTTCGTCGGCTATCACCGCGATGCGAGCGAGCGGCTGAAGCAGAGCGAGCGCGGCACCGGCGCCGGCCTGCCGACGTGGCTGCGCGAGGACCGGCTCACCGGTCTGCACTCGCGCGCCTACTTCGAGGAGCTCCTGGCGCGCGACTGGGCCGTGGCGCAGCGCGACTCGCACGAGATCGCGCTCACGCTGTTCGACATCGATGACCTCGGGGCCTACAACGACAAGTTCGACCGCGCCGCAGGCGATGCCTGCATCCGCCGCGTGTCGCGCGTCATCGGCGGCTCCTACCGCCGCGGCGGGGATCTGGTCGGCCGCTGGGAAGGGGGCACCTTCGCGGTACTGGCGCAGGGGGAGGCGGCCGAGCGCGCCGCCCAGCATGCGCAGACGGTCTCGCAGCGCGTGCGCGACCTGCTCATGCACCATCCCACCGCCGGCGCCGGCCGTTACGTGACCGTGAGCGCCGCCATCGCCAGCCTCGTGCCGCCACGTTCGCTCGCGGTCGAGGGCCTGCTGCATGCCTGCCGCGCCGCGATGAAGCGCGCCAAGCAGAACGGCAAGGCCGCCGTGATCACCGCCGAGTCCGGCGACTTCAGCAGCTAAATCCGTGCGCTACGCACCTGACGGGCCCTTTCGCGCCGTATTTCTCCTGAAATGATATTGCAGTATAATTTCTAATGAAAATGAGCCCCTCGAGCCGCACCCGCCGCCCAAGGCCGGCCGTAGCCGCCGGCCGGGTGCTGTCGCAGGCCACGGTGCGGGCGGCACGCTTCCTCGAAGTGCCGCAGGGCGAGCTCGCCGCCGTCATCGGCGTGAGCGGGGCGACGCTCTCGCGCCTCGCCAACGGCCACAAGCACCTCGAGGCCGGCTCCAAGCCCTGGCAGCTCGCGGCACTGTTCGTGCGGCTGTTCCGCTCGCTCGATGCCATCGTCGGCTCGGACGATGTGGCCGCGCGTGCCTGGCTGCGCAGCGAGAACCGCGCGCTCGGCGGGGTGCCGCTCGAGCTGATCCGCGAGCCGGCCGGTCTGGTGCGTACCGTTGACTACCTGGACGCCGCCCGCGCTCGCATCTGAGGCGCGCGCCTACGGGGGCGATCTGCACCGCGTGGTCGAGGCGCAGCACCTCGCCTCCACCATGCGCCTGGTCGACTCTCTCGAGGAGCAGGCCCAGCTCGAGACGATCCTCGAGGACAGCAAGCCCGCACTGCCGCCGGGGGCGGCGGCGCTGCACTACCTGCTGACGACGCCGTTCCGCTATCACCCGCCGGTGGGCTCGCGCTTCCGCGCCGCCTTCGAGGCCGGGGTGTGGTACGGGGCGGAGGCGCTGCGCACCGCGCTCGCCGAGAAGGCCTACTGGCGGCTGCGCTTCCTCATCGATTCCCCCGGCACCCCGCAGCTCAAGCCCGTGGCTCACACCGCCTTCAGCGCGCCGCTGCGCACGCGCGCGGCGCTCGATCTGACCCGCGCTCCCTTCGTGCGCGAGCGGGCGCGCTGGGTGCATCCCGGCGACTACCACGACACCCAGGCGCTCGGCACCGCCGCGCGTGCCGCGCACCTGGAGGCGATCCGCTACGAGTCGGTGCGCGATGCGCAGGGCGGGGTATGCGTGGCGGTACTCGAGCCGGGGGCCTTCAGGCGCGCCGCGCCGCGCGCTCTGTCGACCTGGTTCATCGCCGCCTCGCGTGAGCGCGTGCGCGCCACCACGGCGCGCGACGCCACGGGCGGGTACGAGTTTGCGGCCGCGCAGCTGCTCGCCGGGCGCGAGGCGGCGGCGCCAGGCGCCCGCTAGCTGTGAGTTTCCAAGAGGTTGTTCCCTCCCGCCGGGGAGGAGAAGCTGATGTTGCTACACGTCAGTTTCCTCACCACGGGAGAGAACAACCATGCATAAGAATGCTCGTCTGACCCCAAGGGGTCGAGAGCTGATGCTGGGCCGCCTCGAGGCGGGCCAGCATCAGTGCGATGTCGCTCAGGCGATGGGTGTGTCATTGACGACCCTCAAGAAGTGGCTACGGCGCTATCGAGCGGAAGGCCCGGCGGGGCTGCTGGATCGCTCCTGCCGGCCGCGATGCAGTCCACGCCAGCTCCCGGCGCAGCGCGTGGCGCAGGTAATCCAGCTGCGCCAGCAACGCCGTACCGGGCGCTTCATCTGCCAACGCCTGGGGCTGTGCGGGGCCAGCGTGTCGCGCATCCTCAGACGAGCTCGGCTCTCGCGCTGGCGGGATCTTGAACCGCGTCCTCCGGTAGTGCGCTATGCACGTGAGCGTCCCGGAGAGCTGTTGCACTTGGATACGAAAAAGCTCGGTCGAATCAAGGGTATCGGACACCGCATCCACGGGGATCGGCGCAACAGCCTGCGCCACCGCGGCATCGGCTGGGACATCGTGCACGTGGCGATCGATGATGCTTCCCGAGTCGCTGTGGCCAGCGTCACCGAGGATGAGTGTGGCCCTACCGCCTGTAGCTTCCTGAAAGGGACCGTCGAGTACTTCCGCCAGCGCGGCGTGCGTATCGAGCGCGTCATGACCGACAACGGCGCCCCCTACGTCTCGCGCGCCTTCCGGGACACTTGCTTGCAACTGGGAATCCGGCACCTGCGCACCAAGCCCTTTACCCCCAGAACCAACGGTAAGGCCGAGCGCTTCATCCAAACTTGTTTGCGAGAGTGGGCCTATGCTGAGGCTTACCTCAGTTCCGCTGTGCGCACGACGGCTCTGCACTCCTGGCTGCATCACTACAACTGGCATCGCCCGCACTCGGCGCTAAACTGCCAGCCACCCATCACTAAACTCGGCCTCAAGGGGAACAATCTCTTGAAGCTCCACAGCTAGCGGCCCGGCGCGCGCGCGCCCTGCGCGGGCGTGACCAGGGCGATCACCCCGAAAGCGGGGTTGTCGAAGTAGTTGCGGTCGAAATACTTCACGCGCCGGCTCTCGTTGATGGTGAACGCCGTGCCGGGTGGGGCGTTGAGCCCCGGCGGGGCGGCGGCGAGCGCGTAGCTCACGGTCATGCCCAGGTGCAGGAACTGGCCGTGCTCGAGAAACACCGTGCCGGTAAGTCCCTCGACGTCCACGCCGAGCCGCTGCAGCGGGAAGCCGGCGCGCGTGCCCCACGAGCTCGCCGTCTGCGACCAGGCGACGTGCGCCACCGGCACGTAGGCGCCGCTGGCGCGCAGGCGCGTCTCAAGATCGGTGAGCTGATAGGCCGCCGGCGGCAGGAGCGCAACGAAGTGGCCGACCTGTCCCGGCCCGCTCGGTGACTCATCACCCTCGATGTTGCGGGCCGCGGCGCCGGCATTGCTCCAGTTCTCCGGGCTTCCCTGGGCACCGGTGGCGCGGAACACCACCAGCTCGATGTTGTAGACCGGGGCCGCCGGGGCCGCGGCGGGGGCGGCGCTCTCCTCGGCGGTGCCCAGCGGTGCGAAGGCCAGGCCGATCAGGGCCGCACAGGCGGCGCGCGCGCGGGATGTTAACAGCATGGCAGGCATTCTAGCGGACGCGGGGCGCGAGGCGCTTGAGGAGCTCGTGGGCATACTCGAAGCGCTCGCTTTCCTTGGGCAGGGCGCGCGTGATGCGCAGCTTCGCCGGACCCTCGAGCCGGAATTCGCGCGGCTGCTTCTGGATCAGCTGCACCAGGGTCGCCGGCTCGACGCGCGAGCCTGCTTCGAAGGTGACCGTGCCGCCCTGGGGTCCCAGATCCAGGCGGCGCACGCCGAGTGCGCGCGCGGCGAGCTTCAGGCGTGTCAGCCGCACCAGATGCTGCGCCGCCGGCGGCAGCGGCCCGAAGCGGTCGTGGATCTCGGCGTTGAGCTCATCGAGGGTCGCCTCGCCGTCGGCCGCCGCGAGGCGCTTGTAGAGTGAGAGGCGCACGTGCACGTCGGCGACGTAGGCTTCCGGCAGGAAGGCCGGCAGGCGCAGCTCCACCTCCGTCGCTGCCGCCAGCGGCTGCTCGAGCGCCGGCTCGCGCCCGGCCTTGAGCGCGCTCACCGCGTGCTCGAGCATGTCCAGATAGAGCGCCAGTCCGATCTCGGTCATCTGCCCGCTCTGCTGCTCGCCCAGAAGCTCGCCCGCGCCGCGGATCTCGAGGTCGTGGGTGGCGAGCACGAACCCCGCGCCGAGCTCCTCCATCGACTCGATGGCCTCCAGGCGCTTGGCCGCATCGCGCGACAGCCCCTGGCGCGGCGGGGCGATGAGATAGGCGTAGGCGCGGTGGTGCGAGCGCCCGACGCGGCCGCGCAGCTGGTGCAGCTGCGCGAGCCCCATCTGGTCGGCGCGGTTGATCATGATCGTGTTGGCGGTCGGCACGTCGATGCCGCTCTCGATGATGGTCGTGCACACCAGCACGTTGAAGCGGCGGTGGTAGAAGTCCACCATCAGCTGCTCGAGGTCGCGCTCGCGCATCTGCCCGTGGCCGACGCGCACCTGCGCCTCCGGCACCAGCGCCTGCACTTCCTGGGCGATCTTCTCGATGGTGCGCACCTCGTTGTGCACGAAATAGATCTGGCCGCCGCGGCGCAGCTCGCGCAGCGCCGCCTCGCGCAGCGTGGGCGCGTGCCACTCGATGAGGAAGGTCTTGATCGCCAGGCGTGCCGCCGGAGCGGTGGTGATCAGCGACAGGTCGCGCAGGCCCCCCAAGGCCATGTTGAGGGTGCGCGGGATGGGAGTGGCGGTGAGGGTGAGCACGTGCACGTTGGCCCGCAGCGCCTGCAGACGCTGCTTGTCGCGCACGCCGAAGCGGTGTTCCTCATCGATGATGAGCAGCCCTAGGTCCTTGAAGCGCGCGTGCGCGTGCAGCAGACGGTGCGTGGCGATGACGATGTCGACCTTGCCCTGCTCCAGTGCCGCGAGCACCGCCTGGGTTTCCTTGCCGGTGCCGAAGCGCGACAGCCCCTCGACCCGCACCGGCCAGTCGGCGAAGCGGTCGCGGAAGTTGGCGAGGTGCTGCTGCACCAGAAGCGTGGTCGGGGCGAGCACGGCCACCTGCTTGCCGCCCTGCACGGCGACGAAGGCGGCGCGCATCGCTACCTCGGTCTTGCCGAAGCCGACGTCGCCGCAGACGATGCGGTCCATCGGCCGCGCGCTTTGCAGATCCGCCAGCACCTGGCGGATCGCTTCGGCCTGGTCGGCGGTCTCCTCGAACGGGAAGCCGTTGGCGAAGTTCTGATAGTCGAGCTCGCTGGCCGGCAGGGACAGGCCCGCCTGCGCCTTGCGCCGCGCGTACAGGTCGAGCAGTTCCGCGGCCACGTCGCGGATCTGCTCGGCGGCGCGGCGCCGCGCGCGCGCCCACTGATCGGTGCCGAGCTTGTGCAGCGGCGCATGCTCGGGGGCGGCGCCGGTGTAGCGGCTCACCAGGTGCAGCTGCTGCACCGGCACGTAGATGCGGTCGCCGTCCTGGTACTCGAGCACCAGGAACTCTCCGGGCTGGCCGCCGATCTCCATGGGCGTGAGGCCCTGGTAGCGCCCGACGCCGTATTCCTCGTGCACCACCGGCGCGCCGGGGTTGAGATCGCGCAGGTCGCGCAGGATCGCTTCCGGGTCGGCGGCGCGCTTGCGGCGCCGCTCCTGGCGCGCGCGCGCCCCGAACAGCTGCGCCTCGGAGATGACCGCGATCGCCGGCTCGATGAGCGTCAGGCCCTGCAGGTCCGGGGCCACGGTGAGGGCGAGCGCCGCGCTGCTGGTGCAGAAGGCCGCCCAGCTGTTGAGCAGCGTCACCTCGTGTCCCTGGGCGCGCAGCATCTCCTGCAGCACCTCGCGCCGCCCGGCCGAGTCGGCCGTGATCAGCACGCGGCCGTGGAAGGCCTTGAGGTAGGCATCGAGGGGGCCGAAGGGCTCCTCGGCGCGCACATCGAGGCGCAGCTCGCGCGGCGCCGCCGTGGGGAAGTTGCGTACCGCGGGGTCAGCCCCGGCGAGCTCGGTGTCCGCCTTGAAGGCATCGAGGGTGATGCGGGCGAAGGCACTCAAGGTGGCGCTGAGCTCCTCGGGCGGGACGAACAGCTCCTGCGGCGGCAGCACCGGGCGCTCGATGTCGTGGCGGCGCTCCTCGTAGCGCTCGCTCACCGCCGCCCAGGCCTTGCCGAGGGTCTGCGCCAGCGACAGGTCGGCGACGATGACCGCATCGCGCGGCAGGTAGTCCGCCAGCGTCGCGGTGTGCTCGAAGAACAGCGGCTGATAGAACTCCACTCCGGCCGGTGCGAGCCCCTCGCTCACGCCGCGGTAGATCACGCTCTTGGTCGGATCGCCCTCAAAGCGCGTGCGGTAGCGGCGGCGGAACTCCTTCACCGCCGCCTCATCGAGCGGCACTTCGCGCGCCGGCAGCAGCTGCACGGCCGGCAGCGCATCGAGGGAGCGCTGCGTCTCCGGATCGAAGCGCCGGATGGCCTCGATCTCCTCGTCGAACAGATCGATGCGCAGCGGCGTCGTGCTGCCCATCGGGAAGACATCCAGCAGCGAGCCGCGCACCGCGAACTCACCCGGGCTCACCACCTGACTTACGCTCGCGTAGCCGGATTCGACCAGCTGCGCGCGAAATCCCTCGAGCGCGAGTTTCTGGCCGCGCCTGAGGGTGAAGGCGCGCCCGTGCACGTACTGGCGCGGCGGCAGCCGCTGCATCAGCGTGTCGGCGGCGACGATCAGGCAGCCGTGCGTGGTCTTGGGCAGCTCAAAGAGCGTCTTCAGCCGCTCGGAGACGATGTCCGGATGGGGCGAGAAGAGGTCATAGGGCAGCACCTCCCAGTCCGGCAGGCGCAGCAGCGGCAGCTGCGGCCCGGCAAAGAAGCGCATCTCCGCGCTCAGGCGGTCGAGCTCGCGCGCGGCATCGGCAATGACCACGTAGAGCCTGCGGTCGGCGTGCGCGGCCTCCGCCAGCGCCAGCGCCGCAGCGCTCCCGTAGAGCTGGTGCCATTTCAGGCGCGGCAGGCTGGCCGAGGGAACCGGGGGGTGCAGCAGTGCGGACATGGCGGGCGTGACACGGCAAGCGCAGGCCCGGCAGCTTACCTAAGCTGCCGCGCCTTCCGCGAGACACGCGCTTTAGGCGGCCTGCAGCTGCAGGCGCGTGGCGAGCGGCACGCAGTAGATATCGATCGGATGGCTGCGCCCGCGCAGCTGCAGCGGCGGCAGGGCGGTGGCACCGATGTCCAGGCCGCGCGCATCGAGCGAGCGCTTGAGCGCGCTCGAGAACAGCATCTCCCCGGCGCGGGCACGCTGGCACAGCCGCGCGGCGATGTTCACGGTGTCGCCGATGATGGTGTAGTTCATGTAGGAGGAGGAGCCGACGTTGCCGGCGACCACATCACCCTCGTTGATACCGATGCCCAGACCGGCATCGATGCGGTAGCGCTCCTTCCAGTCGTGGGCGAGCGCGTTGAAGCTGGTGAGCATCTCACGCGCCGCGGCCACGGCACGCTGGGCGCTGTCGCTCTGCTCGAGCGGCACGCCGAAGCCGAGCATCAGTCCATCGCCGGCCATGTGGAAGACCGTGCCCTCGTGGCGGAAGGTGATCTCGGTGAGCAAGGAGAAGTACTCATTCAGAAGCGGCACGACCGCGCTGGGCTCGAGCTGCTCGGAGATGCTGGTGAAGCCGCGCAGGTCGGCAAACAGCACCACCGCGTGCGCGCGGGCATTGGCCGTGGCGAGCAGCGTATCGCGCACCTGCACGTCCTCGAGGATCTTGTCGGCGACGCGCGGTGACACATAGCGGCGGAAGGTCTGCCGCAGCAGCTCCTCGCGACGGCGGATTTCGGCCTCGAGCTGGGCCGCGGCAGTCTTACGGCGCAGCGCTCCGGCGCGCACCAGGGCCTCGATATGGGCCCGGAGTGGATCTTCCCCCGGCACTTTATCCCCAGAAAAATTATTCTCTTAAGGCCGAGACTATCATATCCACATGAAGTCTCCGCCAGCCCCGCTCAAGGGGCCCCGGCCGGGGCGGGGAGAGGCGCTAGGTGCCGCGCTTGGCGGCGAGGCGCAGCCGATAGACGGTGAGCGCGATGCCGATGACCAGAAACAGGCCGGCCATGGCGAGATCGCCGCGCTGGAAACTGCGCCAGGCGAGGTAGAGCCAGATAACCAGAAGCAGCAGTGGCAGCGCCATGCCCATTGCTTCCTCCCGGTTACCGCGGCCGCCTCAGGCGCCGCCGCTCATGACGACCGAGTCGATGACGCGGTCCTTCTCGAAGACGACGGCGAAGCCGTTGTAGTCCCAGCGCGTGATGGGCGGCTGTCCGACGGTCGGATGCCGCGTGACCGGTGCGCCGAAGTGCTTCTCCACATCGCCCATGGTCGAGCCGCGCCGCGGGGTCTCGATCTGCGAGGGGGCGACCTGGACCTGGTCATCCTTGACGATCGTATCTGCGACGGCGGAGCCGGTGAGCGCGCAGCCGGCCAGCAGCACGGCGAGCGAACGGGTATGCATGCCTCATCTCCCTCCGAAATCCACGATCGACTATAGCATCGGCCTGAATCTGTCAAAGCGCCCCCGGCCGCAGGGAGCTGCGATTCTGTGACGCGGTTAGCGAATTGCCTGTCAACCGGCGCAT
This sequence comes from uncultured Pseudomonadota bacterium, assembly GCA_963825385.1. Classification (GTDB taxonomy): domain Bacteria; phylum Pseudomonadota; class Gammaproteobacteria; order Steroidobacterales; family Steroidobacteraceae; genus 13-2-20CM-66-19. Next base: position 638,429 of record CAWGSX010000004.1, read on the forward strand.
ATGTGGTTAAATCGCCACGATGTTTCACCCGCTGCCGGTGTACGTCGGGCTGCGTTATGTGCGCGCCCGCGCGCACAAGTTCTTCGTTTCCTTCATCACCTGGGCCTCCCTCGTCGGGGTGTGCGTCGGTGTCGCCGCGCTCATCGTCATCCTCTCGGTGATGAACGGCTTTGAGGGCGAGCTGCGCGGGCGGCTGTTGTCCCTGAGTGCGCCGGTGCGGGTGAGTGCGCGTCCGCAGGCGACGCCGACCGCGGCGCAGTGGCAGGCGGCGCTCGCCGCCGCCGGCAGCGTGGCGGGCGTGAGCGATGTATCGCGCTATGCGGATCTGCAGGCGCTCGCGATCCGCCAGCCGGAGATGATGCCGGTCGTGCTGCGTGGCATCGAGCCTGAGGCGGCCGCGAACCGCGCCGACCTCGCCCCCGCCATCACCCAGGGACACCTGAGCGATCTGGTGCCGGGCAGCTCGCGCGTCATCGTCGGCGCGGTGATCGCCGAGCGGCTGGGCTTAAGCGCCGGCGACACCCTGAGCGTGCTGGTGCCGACCGTGAGCGCGGACGGCACCCCGCAGCCGAAGCTGCGCGAGTTCACCGTGGCGGGCATCTTCGAGGTGGGGCTGCAGGATCACGACGGCACGCTGATGTTCGCCGCGCTGGACGATGTGCGCGCGCTCGGCGCCGAGGGCGCGGCGAGTGAGGCGCTGCGCGTGCGCCTCAAGGATGTGCTGGCAGCGCCCGAGGTGGCCGCGCACCTCGCCCGGCTGCTGCCGGCGACGCTGGAGGTGAGTGACTGGACGCGAGACAACGCCAACTACTTCCGCGCCATCCGCATCGAGAAGACGATGATGTCGCTCATCCTGCTGCTCATCGTCGCGGTCGCCGCCTTCAACATCGTGGCGATGCTGGTGATGGTGGTGACCGACAAGCGCACCGACATCGCCATCGTGCGCACCTTCGGGGCCAGTCCCGCGCGCGTCATGGGCATCTTCATCACGCAGGGGCTGGTCATCGGCTGGCTGGGCGTGGGCCTGGGGGTGGCGCTCGGGCTCGCGCTCGCCTTCAACGTCGACAGCATCGTGCCCTTCCTCGAGCGCACGTTCCATTTCCAGTTCATGGACGCGGACGTGTACTACATCACCTCCATCCCCTCCGAGGTGCACTGGGGCAACGTGCTCACCATCGCGCTCGCGGCCCTGATCCTGACCGCGCTCGCCACGGTGTACCCGGCGCTGCGTGCGGCACGCACCGCCCCGGCCGAGGCGCTGCGCTATGAGTGAGCGATGAGCTCGTACGAGTGGCTGATCGGCACGCGCCACCTGCGCTCGACCCACCGGCGCGGCTTCGTGTCCTTCGTCGCGCTCATGTCGGTGTGCGGGCTGATGCTCGGCGTAGCGACGCTGATCGTCGTGCTCTCGGTAATGAATGGCTTCGAGCGTGAGCTGCGCAACCGCATCCTCGCCGTCACCGCGCACGCCACCATCGAGGGGCTGAACGGCCCGCTTACTGACTGGCGCGCCCTGCAGCAGCGCGTGCGCGCCATGAACGGGGTCACGGCCGCCGTGCCCTACATCGAGAGCCAGGCGATGCTCGCCGGCGCGCGGCATCTGGCCGGTGCGAGCGTGCGCGGCGTGCTGCCTGATGAGGAGAGTCACGCCACCGGGCTTGCCCGGCATCTCAGCGGCGGCACTCTCGCGGATCTGACCGCCGGCTCCTTCAACGTCATCCTCGGCAGCGCGCTGGCGCGCGAACTCGGCGTGAAGATCGGCGACCGTGTGATCCTCATCGCCCCGGAGGGCAGTGCCACCCCGACGGGGGTGGTGCCGCGCATGCGCCGCTTCCACGTCACCGGGCTGTTGTCCTCCGGCATGTACGAGTTCGACCGCGGACTCGCGCTGGTGAACCTCGAGGATGCGGCGCTGCTGTTCCGCACCGGCAGCGCCGTGAGCGGCTTGCGGCTCGCCTTCAGCGACCCGTGGCGCGCCCCGGTGCTGGTACGCCAGGCGGCGCTGGCGCTCGGCGGCCCGGGCTATTACGTCAGCGACTGGACCCAGGACCACGCCAATTTCTTCCGCTCCATCGAGATCACCAAGTCGATGATGTTCCTGATCCTGCTGATGATCGTCGCCGTGGCGGCCTTCAACATCGTCGCCACGCTGGTGATGATCGTGAAGGAGAAGCAGACCGATATCGCCATCCTGCGCACCTTCGGCGCCGGTCCCCGCAACGTGCTCGCCACCTTCGCGATCCAGGGGGTGCTCATCGGTCTTGCCGGCACCATAGCCGGGGCGCTCCTGGGGACGCTGCTCGCCGACAATCTCGAGGCGCTGGTGGCGGGCCTGGAGCGGCTGCTCGGCACGCAGTTTCTGGATGCGCGTGTCTATTACATGAGCGATCTGCCGGCGTACGTGGAGTGGGGCGACGTGCTCAAGGTGTGCGGCGTGGCCTTCCTCTTGTGTGTGCTCGCGACCATCTATCCGGCGTGGCGCGCCGCGCGCACCGCCCCCGCGGAGGCCCTGCGTCATGAGTGATCCGGTCCTTGTCGCCCGCGATATCAGAAAGAGCTTCACCCAGGGCCCGGTCGTGCTCGATGTGCTCACCGGGGTGAACCTGCACGTCGGCGCCGGCGAGCGTGTCGCGATCGTCGGCGCCTCCGGCTCCGGCAAGACCACGCTGCTGCAGATCCTCGGCGGCCTTGACCGCCCGAGCGAGGGCACGGTGCAGATCGCCGGGCGCGACATCCACTCACTCAGTGAGCGCGAGCGCGGCGTGCTGCGCAACCAGGCGCTCGGCTTCGTCTACCAGTTCCACCACCTGCTGCCGGAGTTCTCCGCGCTCGAGAACGTGGCCATGCCGCTCCTGGTGCGGCGCGCCCCGGTGCGCGCGGCGCGCGCCCAGGCGCAGGCGCTGCTCGAGCGCGTGGGCCTCGGGGCGCGGCTCGGACATCGCCCGCACCAGCTCTCCGGCGGTGAGCGCCAGCGCGCCGCGGTGGCGCGCGCGCTGGTGACGCAGCCGCGCATCGTGCTGGCGGATGAGCCGACCGGGAATCTCGACGGAGTAAACGCCGAAGGGGTGTTCGCCCTCATGCTGGAACTCAACCGCGAGCACGCCACGAGCCTCATCGTCGTCACCCACGATCTGCGGCTCGCCGGCCGCATGGAGCGCACCTACGAGCTCGAGGGCGGCAGGCTCCTCGAGCGCGCCTCCTGAAGCGCGCGCGGCGCGGCGCTGTGCGCCGGGCGCGAGCGGTAGCGGCTGACGACGTGGCAGCGCCACAGCACCTCGAGCGTGATCCAGCCGAGCCAGAAGAACACCAGCGCGCACACCAGGCAGCCGAGCAGGAACGGCTTCCACACCGGCAGCAGGCCGTGCGTGAACCAGTGCCAGCTGGCGACGAAGTGGAAGTGCTGCCGCGGCCCGGGCCACAGCGCCGCGCCGACGCGGTAGGCCATGTAGTACACCGGCATCGCGCTGAAGGGGTTCAGGAGGAAGGTGGTGCCGCACACGACCGGCAGGTTCAGGCGCCACAAGAGTGCCACCGCGCAGGCGCTCGCCAGGTGCACCGGCAGCGGGATGAAGCAGATCGCCAGTCCGCAGGCGAACGCCCAGGTGACGTTGCGCCGGTGCAGAGCCCACAGCTGCGGGTCGCCCAGGCGTTCGGCGAACGGCTTGAGGAACCACAGGCTGCGCAGCGCCTGAGGGTCTGGGGTGATCTTTTGCAGCAGCCGGCGCGGCATGGGCGAGCTTCGGACTCTAGCAGATGCCGGGGCGGTACCGTTGTGGCGTACTTGGCAGCTTCACGCAGTTGCCTTGAGCGGCCCCGGGGCTCCGGTATGATGCCGGCTTTGCAGTTCATGCGCTCCGCGGGGTCGCCTTCGAATGTGGGAAATAGTGCGGGCCGGCGGCCCGCTGATGTGGCCGATCATCCTCTGCTCGATCATCGCTGCAGCGATCATCCTCGAGCGGCTGTGGACGCTGCAGGACAAGCGCGTGCTGCCGCGCGAGCTGCCGCAGCGCGTCTGGCAGCTGGTCGAGAGCAATCAGATCAACGACAAAGTGATCGCCGCGCTCGAGCAGAACTCACCGCTCGGGCGCCTGCTCGCCACCGGACTTGCCAATCGTCACCGGCCGCGCGAGATCCTCATGGAGCGCCTCGAGGACACCGGGCGGCACGTGGTGTATGAGCTCGAGCGCTTTCTTAACACCCTGGGCACCATCGCCGGAATCGCGCCGCTTCTGGGCCTGCTCGGCACCGTGACCGGCATCATCCGCGCCTTCAACGCCATCCAGGCCGGCGGCATGGGGGATCCGCGCGCGCTCTCCGGCGGCATCGCCGAGGCGCTGATCGCCACCGCGGCGGGCCTGTGCGTCGCCATCCCGGCGCTCATCGCATACCGCTATCTGCGCGGGCGCGTCGAGGGCATCGTCATGGAGATGGAGAAGCACGCCATCCGCATGGCCGATGCGCTGGAAGCGGACCGCAGCCGCGAGCGCGGCGCGTCCGCGGCGGCAGCCTAGGCACAGGCGCAGAGGACTGCGGCATGAACCTGCGGCCGGGACGGCGTCACGAGGAACCGGAAATCAACGTCGTCTCGCTGATCGACGTGGTGCTGCTGCTGGTGGTGTTCTTCATTCTCTCGGCGAAGTTCACCGACGAGGGACGCCTGCGCGTGCATCTGCCGCACGCGAGTGATGTGCCCGCCGAGCGCACCGCGGCGGAGCCGCTGGTGGTGAGTGTCACCCAGGCCGGCACCTACCTCGTCAACCAGCACGAGCTCATCAACTCCAGCCCCGAAACGCTGCGTGCGGCGCTGGTGAAGGAGGCCGGCAGCAACCGCAGCATCCGCGTCACGCTGCGCGCCGATGCGCGCGCCACCCATCAATCCGTCATCACCGCCATGGACGTGCTCGGACGGCTCGGTTTCGCCGAGGTCAATATCGCGACCGTCAAGGACGAGCCGGCGGGCAGGCCTTGAACGACGTGGTGCGCTCCCGCTCCCCGGGCGCGACCGCGGAGCTTGGTGGCTGGGAGGTCTACCGGCGGCTGCTGCGTTATCTCGCCCCGTATCGCGGCCGCTTCCTGCTCGGCATGGCCGGCGGGGTGCTGTTCGCCGCGAGCATGGTGAGCTTCGGCTACCTGATGAAGAAGTTCGGCGACGGCACCCTGGTCGCGCGCGACCCGCGCACGATCACCTGGGTGCCGCTGGCGCTGGTGGGGCTGTTCGTGGCACGCGGCCTGGGTGATTTCATCCAGACCTACTTCATGGGCTACGTCGCGCGGCGCATCGTCAATCAGATGCGCCAGGACGTGTTCCGCCACGTGCTCTCGCTCCCCTTGGGCTACTTCGACCGCCACTCCGCGGCCACGCTGCTGTCACGGCTGACCTACAACAGCGAGCTCGTGGGGACCGCCACCACCGACTCGGTCAACATGCTCCTGCGCAGCGCGCTCACCATCATCGGCTCGATCGCGTTCCTGCTGTGGCTGAATGCGCGCCTGACACTGATCGCGCTGCTCATGGGACCGCTGGTGGGCTGGCTGGTATCGATCATCAACCGCAAGTTCCGCCGCTACAGCCGCCGCATCCAGGACTCGATGGGCGATGTCACCCGCGTCGCCAAGGAGAGCTTCGAGGCGCCGCGGCTGATCAAGGTCTACAACGCGGAAGATCACCTCGACCGTCAGTTCGACCGCGTCAACTCGCACAACTTCCGCTCCAACATGCGCCTGATACTCACCCGTGGCATCTCCAACCCCGTGGTGCAGCTGGTGGCTGCCCTGGGCGGGGCGTTCGTGCTGTCCATCGCCATCGCCGATGCCGTGCACGGGCGCATGAGCATGGGGGCACTTCTGGGCTTCATCACCGCGCTCGTCGGGGTGGCCCAGCCGCTGCGCGACCTGGTGGGCGTCTCCGGCCCGCTGCAGCAGGGCATCACCGCGGGCGGCAGCCTGTTTGAGCTCCTCGATGAGCCGGCGGAGAGCCCGGGCGGCAGCATCGAGGCGACGCGGGTGCGCGGCGCGGTGCGCTTCGAGCGGGTGTCCTTCACCTACGGCGGCAGTACCGCGCCCCAGGCGGCGGCTCCCGAGGCGCTGCGCGGGCGGCCGGCCGCCCTCACCGACGTCGACCTCGAGGTGAATGCCGGGGAGAGCCTGGCGATCGTCGGGCGCTCCGGCAGCGGCAAGTCGACGCTGGTGAACCTCCTGCCGCGCTTCTACGACGTGGTGCACGGCTGCGTGCGCATCGACGGCCACGACGTGCGCGAGTACCGCCTGGCGAACCTGCGCGACCAGATCGCCGTGGTGAGCCAGGACGTGGTGCTCTTCGATGACACCATCCGCAACAACATCGCCTTCGGCCGCGACGTCTCGGATGCGGCCATCGAGCGCGCCGCCGAGGCTGCGCACATCCTGGAGTTCGTGCGCAGCCAGCCGCAGGGACTCGATACCCTGGTGGGCGACCGCGGCATGCTGCTCTCGGGTGGGCAGCGCCAGCGCATCTCCATCGCGCGCGCGCTGCTGAAGGATGCGCCCATCCTGATCCTCGATGAGGCGATGTCGGCGCTCGATACCGAGGCGGAGCGCCACATCCAGGCCGCTCTGGCGCAGCTGGTGCGCAACCGCACCACCTTCATCATCGCCCATCGCCTCTCGACCGTGGAGCAGGCCGACCGCATCATCGTCCTCGACGCCGGGCGCATCGTCGAGAGCGGCACGCACCGTGACCTCCTGGCACAGAGCGGCCTGTACGCGCAGTTGCACCGGCTGCAGTTCTCCGACTGAGCAGGGCCTGAAGATGCGCCTCAGCGAGCGCTGGTACGCGGCCCCTTCCGCCACCGCGCTGCTCGCGCCCCTGGCGCAGGTGTACGGCGCTGCGTTGCGGCTGCGCCGGCTCGCCTATGCGCGTGGCTGGCTCGCGGTGCACCGCGCGGCGCGCCCGGTGATCGTCGTCGGCAATCTCACCGTCGGCGGCACGGGCAAGACCCCGCTCACCCTCTATCTGGCCGAGACGCTGCGCGCGCAGGGCCTGCGCCCCGGCATCCTCTCGCGCGGCTACGGCAGCCGCGGGGGCGGGGTGCGCGAGGTGCACCCGGGAGCCGACTGGCGCGAGGTCGGCGATGAGCCGCTGCTGCTGGCGCGCCGCAGTGGCTGTCCGACGGTGGTCGCGGCCGCACGAGCGGCCGGGGCGCGCTGGCTCACCGAGCGCGGTGTACAGGTGATCCTGTGCGATGACGGCCTGCAGCACCTGGCGCTCGCGCGCCAGGCGGAGATCGTGGTGATCGATGGCACGCGCGGCTTTGGCAACGGGCGGCTGCTGCCGCAAGGCCCGCTGCGCGAGCCGCTGACGCGTCTCGCGCGCGCACCGCTCCTGGTCGTCAATGGCCCGGCCCAGCACCCCTCGCTGGCCGCTTTGGCCGCCGCGGGGCGCCTTATGCGCATGGACCTGATCGCCGAGGAGGCGCGCGGGGTCAGCGGCAGCGGGGCGGCGCGGCCGCTGGGCAGCTTCCGCGGCAGTGCCGTGCATGCCGTGGCCGGCATCGGCAACCCGGCGCGCTTCTTCGCGCAGCTGCGCGCGCTGGGACTCACGCTGATCGAGCACCCGTTCCCCGACCACCACGCCTTCAGCCGCGCCGACCTCGACTTCGGTGACGCACGAGCGGTGCTCATGACCGAGAAGGATGCCGTAAAATGCACAGCATTCGCCGACGCGCGGCTGTGGTACGTACCGGTGAGTGCGCGCTTCAGCGGCCCGGATCGGCGGCGGCTGCTGGATGGCCTGCGCGGCGCGCTCGGCGCGGCGCGCGACGGAAGTGGAAGTCACTGATGGATGCACGCCTGCTCGAGATTCTCGCCTGCCCGGTGTGCAAGGGCACGCTCAAGTACCAGCGCGAGGCGCAGCTTTTGGTGTGCCGCTTCGACCGGCTCGCCTACCCGGTGCGCGATGAGGTGCCGGTGATGCTCGAGGAAGAGGCGCGCCAGCTCAGCGCCGACGACCCGCTGCTCGATCGCTAGCGGGACCGCCGCGCGTGTACCGGGTCGTCATACCAGCGCGCTACGCCTCCACGCGCCTGCCCGGCAAGGCGCTGCGCGAGATCGCCGGCAAGCCCATGGTGCAGTGGGTCTACGAGCGCGCCGTAGCCTCCGGTGCGGGCGAGGTGCTCATCGCCACCGACGATGACCTCATCGTCAGCGCCGCCCACAGCTTTGGCGCGCACGCCGAGCTCACCGACCGCGCGCACGTCAGCGGGAGCGATCGTATCGCCGAGATTGCGCGCCGCCGCGCGTGGCCGCCTGGCGCCATCGTCGTCAACGTGCAGGGCGATGAGCCGCTCGTCCCCGCCGCCCTGATCCGCCAGGCCGGCGCGCTGCTCGAGCAGCACCCGCAGGCGGACATCGGCACGCTTGCGACAGCGTTCGAGTCCCTCGAAGAATTCATGGATCCGAACGCGGTGAAGGTGGTGTGCGACGCGCGCGGGCGCGCGCTGTACTTCAGTCGCGCGCCGATACCCTGGAACCGCGACGGCGCGCCCGGCGGGCTCGCCAGCCAGCGAGACTTCGGCGGCGCGCGCCGCCACATCGGCATCTACGCCTACCGCGTCGGGGCGCTTGTGCGCCTGGCGGCGCTGCCGGCGAGCGAGCTTGAGCGGCGCGAGCGGCTCGAGCAGCTGCGCGCGCTCGAGCACGGGCTGTCCATCCAGGTGGCCGATGCGTGCGAGCGCCCGGGCCCTGATGTGAACACGCCGGCGGATCTGGAGCGGGTTTCGGCGCTGATGAGCGGGAAAGCCGCGCCGCAGCGCTAAACTCAAGCGCCGGCCCGCAGCGGCGCCGCGGCATGACAATTACTGACAATTGTTCCCTTGAGCCGGGCCGCGCGCGCCCCGAAGAAGGGGTGGAACTCAGTCGGCGCAGGATGCGTCAAAATCTCAGCCTCGGCGGGTATTTAGGCCTTGTCAACGGCCATCGCCAGCGGGCGTTCTGCGACACTGAGTGCGCTTCCTTATTTAGGACTGAACCGAACATGAACCGAAGCCAAACGATTGCCCGCAGCGCCCTGGCCGCCACGGTCGCGGCCGCCGCGCTGCTTCTGAGCGGCTGCTACACGCCGCCGCCGCCGCGGCCGCTGCCGCCGCCCCCGCCGGTCAACCCGCCGCCGCCCCCGCCGAGCCAGGTATATGCCTATCCGCAGCGCGGCCAGACACCCGAGCAGCAGGACCGCGATCGCTACGAGTGCAGCGTGTGGGCCACGCAGCAGAGCGGCTTTGATCCGAGCGCACCGGGCGTGCCGCCGCACGAGCGCGTGCAGGTGGTCTCCGGGGGGCCGCCCTCGGGTGTGGGCACCGCCGTCGGCGCGGTGACCGGGGCGATCCTGGGCGCGGCGATCGCGCGACCGTGGCAGGCAGCGCCGGCGGCGCTGGCCGGGGCCGTGGTCGGTGGCGCCATCGGCAACGCGGCCGATGTGAACGCCGCGCAGCAGCCGCGCACCGTGGTGGTTCAGGACCGGCGTGCGCAGGCGATCCAGGAGCAGCAGGCGGCCAATTACCGGCGCGCGATCGGCGCGTGCCTGGATGCGCGCGGCTACACGGTACGGTGAGCGAAATGAAGAACTCAGCCAGATCTTGGAGGCACGCGGCGCTCTTGGCCGCACTGGCCGTGGGCTGCGGTACCGTCGCCCAGGCGCAGGATCACGGCCGCTACTACAGCGGCCACCCGAACGAGCACTACGACGCGCGCTATCACCACAACGTCTACTACCCGGTGCACGGCGCCTACGTGACGACGCTGCCGCGCGGACCGGTAGTGATCAACCGCCCGGGCGGCCCGTTCTACTACGCCGGCGGGGTGTGGTATCGACCGGTCGGCGCCAGCTTCGTGGTCGTGGCGGCCCCGGTGGGTGTATTCGTGCCGGTCCTGCCGGTCGGCTACACCACGGTGTACTTTGGCGGGGTGCCTTACTACTACGCCAACGACACCTACTACAGCTGGAGCGGCGCGCAGAACGGCTACGAGGTGGTTGATCCGCCGGCCGATCCCAACAGCGCCAGCACCGACTCCCCGGTGCCCCCGCCGGCCGGCGGCGATGACCTGTTCGTCTATCCGCAGAACGGACAGTCGCCCGAGCAGCAGGCCACCGACAAGTACGAGTGCCACAAATGGGCGAGCAGCCAGTCCGGATTCGACCCCACACAGTCCGCGGGCGGTGTGCCGCCGGATCAGTCCGGGGGAGCGCGCGATAACTATCAGCGCGCCATGCGCGCCTGCCTTGAGGGCCGCGGCTACAGCGCGCGCTGAAGCGGCGCCGGGTCTTCAGTGCGCGGGCTTTTGCCCGTAGGCGATGAGGATGTGACCGACCTTCAGCGGCACGAGTGCGCGCCCGAGCCAGCGTGAGATCGGATCCTGTGCGCGCCCGGGCAGCGCATAGAAGCCGGCGGCGCGCAGGGTTGCGCCGGGGAAGAGGGCGGCCAGCTCCCCGGCACTGAAGCGGTAGATGTAGTCGATGTCCGGCTCCCCGGGGCGTCCCTGCTTCACCCAGCGGCGGCGCGCCTTGTAGCGGCTGTAGTGGTGTGCGCTCACCGCATAGCGGCCGCCCGGCCGCAGCACCCGCAGCAGCTCGGCCGCCGCGCGCGGGTGGTTCTCGGGGGTGAGGCAGTTGAGCGCGTTCGCGCAGACCACGCAGTCGAACTCTGCATCCGCGAACGGCAGCTCGAGCAGATCGCCGTGCACCAGATCGAGATTGGCGCGCGGGCCGACCTTCTGCTGCAGCACCTGCAGCGAGCGGGCCGAGAAATCCAGCGCCTCGATGCGTTCGCAGTGGAGCATGAGGCGCGTCGTCATCCCGGTGCCGCAGCCGGCATCGAGCACGACTCCCTCGGGCCGTGCGGCCGCCACGGTCTGGCGGATGCAGGAGCGATATACCGGATCGGGCGCGCGCCGCGCATCGTACCCCGGTGCCAGTTGATCCCAGGTCTCGCGTGTGCTCGACTCGTACATGCCGCTCCCTCCATGTCCGCGGCGTCACCGGGCATCCTTGTCCGGCCCGCGAGCGCGCATGATCGGCGCGACCCGCGCGCCGCGGCAGAGGACAGCGGGGAGCTGGCGCGTCCGCATCCGCCGACGACGCCCGATGGCGACAGCGCGGCACTTGCCAGCGCACCGCCGCTTCTGCCAACGTTGATGTCACGCTCGAGCCGAGCCTGGAGCGCCCATGCGCATTCTGTTTGTCTGTCTGGGAAACATCTGCCGCTCACCGACGGCCGAGGCCGTGCTGAGGTCGCTCGCCGCACGCGAGGCGCCCGAGCTGGGCATCGAGGTGGACTCAGCCGGGACCGCGGGCTATCACGTCGGTGAGCCGCCCGATCCGCGTACGCAGTCTGCGGCGGCAAGGCGCGGCTACCGCCTGGAAGCGCTGCGTGCCCGCGTGGTGGAGCCGGCCGACTTTGAGCGCTTCGATCTGATCCTGGCGATGGACGAGGACAATCTGCGCGTGCTGCGGCGCCGTGCGCCCGAGGCGGCGACGCCCCGCTTGCGGCTGTTCCTGGAGTTCGCGCCACAGCAGGAGGTGCGCGAGGTTCCCGATCCCTATTACGGCGGACCGAACGGGTTCGAGGAAGTGCTCGACCTTATCGAGGCGGCCACGCGGGGGCTGCTCGCACATCTGCGAGCCCGCTCCCGCGCAGCTTAAGGGCGCGCCTACTCTTCCGGGCCGCGGTTCTCGGCGCTCTTCTCGGCCGGCGCCGAGGACCACACCACGTAAGGCTGCTTCTGCTCCGGCGCCGCTTCCGTGCGTGGGGCCGGCTCGAAGTGCGCCAGCGGCACGTGCTCACTGACGGGCTCACGCGGCTCGGCGTGATATTCACGCGGCGGCTCCGCCTGTGGTGGCCGCTCGGTCGGCGGTGGCCGCTCGGTCTGCGGTGGGCGCTCCGGGGCGCCGTTGCCGGGGCCTCGAGCCTCGAAGCCGCCAACTGACTCGGTCGGTGGCACACCCGCTTCCGGTGAACCAGCCGGAAATGCGCCCTCGCGCGCCCCCGATCCGCCACCACCGCCACGACGGCCGCGCCGGCGCCCGCGCCGGCCGCGTCCGCTGCGCTCGTGACGGGCATCTCCGGGAGCGCCCTGGCTACCCATCTGGCCGCCGCTCTCGGCGGCAGGAGCACCGGCCTCACGCGGCGGCACGTTCTCGCGCGGTGCCGCCTCGAGCGCGGCCGGTGCGCGCTCGCGCTCGGGCCGGCGGCCGCCATCACGTCCGCGGTCCGAGCGCTCGCCGCGGTGGTCGCGGTTGCGATCACGATCGCGGTCGCGGCCTTCGCGGCGCTCGCCCCCGCGCTCACCGCGTTCGCGCCGCGCGCCCTCGCCGGAGCGGGAATGGCGCGGGCGATCGCGCCGTCCCTCATGCCGCGAACCCTCCTCGCGGCGCGGGGCACGACCTGGCGCCGGCGCTGCGACCTCCGCCGCGGGGGCGGGAGCCTGGCTCGGCTCTCCGGCGAGCATTTTCTTGAAGCGCGACCAGAAGCCGCCGTGCACCGCCGCGGCCGGGGCGGGGGCCGCCACGGGAGCGGCCGGTGGCGCCGGCGCAATCGGCGCGGTGGTCGCCGGCAGGAGCGTTGCCACGGCGGCGGGCTCCTGGGCCGGGCGCTTGTCCTGGGCCGAGCCCGGCTCGCTCACCACCGGAGCGGTGGGCATCAGATACGTCGCCTGCTTGTTCTCGGGCAGCTCGAGCTCGTCATCGCGCACGCGGGTGATCGAGTACTCCGGTGTCTGGATGTTCTCGTTCGGGACGATGAACAGCTCCGCGGCGGTCTTGTCCTCGAGCGTGCGCAGCCACTCGCGCTTCTCGTTGATCAGGTAGGTGGCCACCTCCACCGGCACCTGGGCGATGACCCGCGCGGTGCGGTCCTTGCGCAGCTCCTCACCGATCAGGCGCAGCACCGCGAGCGTCATCGACTCGACGCTGCGGATGCTGCCGATGCCGACACAGCGCGGGCAGACGATGTGGCTGGACTCGCCCGAGCGAGGGACGCAGACGCTGGCGCGACATCTCCAAAAGGCCAAAGCGCGACAGCCGGCCGATCTGAATGCGCGCGCGGTCCATCTTCATGCGCATCGCGCAGGCGGTCTTCGACCTCGCGCTGGTTCTTCGGCGACTCCATGTCGATGAAATCGATGACGATCAGCCCGCCGATGTCGCGGATGCGCAGCTGGCGGGCGATCTCGTCGGCGGCCTCGAGGTTGGTATTGGTGCGCGGTGGTCTCGATGTCGCTGCCGCGCGTAGCACGCGCGGAGTTGATGTCGATGGATACCAGCGCCTCGGTGTAGTCGATGACGATGCTGCCGCCGGAGGGCAGCTGCACCTTGTGCGCGTAGGCCGACTCGATCTGGCTCTCGATCTGGAAGCGGGTGAACAGCGGGATGTCGTCGGTGTAGAGCTTGAGGCGCCGCTGTGCCTCCGCCGGCATGAAGCGCTGCATGTACTCCTGGGCCTTCTGGAAGGCGGCCTGGTCGTCCACCAGCACCTCGCCGATGTCATCGGAGAGGTAGTCGCGCATGGCGCGGGTCACGGCATCGCTCTCGCGGAAGACCAGAAACGGCGCCGGGCGGTCCTTGGAGGCCGCGTCGATCTGCGTCCCACTGCGCCTTGAGGTTATCGAGATCCCACTGCAGCTCCTCGACGGTGCGCCCGACGCCGGCGGTACGCACGATGGCGCCCATGCCATCCGGGATCTGCAGCTGGCCCATGACCTCGCGCATCTGGTCGCGGTCCTCGCCCTCGATGCGGCGCGAGACGCCACCGGCGCGCGGGTTGTTCGGCATCAGCACCAGGAAGCGGCCGGCGAGGCTGACGAAGGTGGTGAGGGCCGCGCCCTTGTTGCCGCGCTCCTCCTTCTCGACCTGCACGATGAGCTCCTGGCCTTCCTGTGAGCAGCTCGCGGATGTTCATCCGGCCGCCCTGCGGCTGCTGGCTGAAGAAGTCGCTTGGAGACTTCCTTCAGCGGCAGGAAGCCGTGGCGCTGGGCGCCGTAGTCGACGAAGCACGCTTCGAGGGAGGGCTCTACGCGGGAGATTCTGGCCTTGTAGACGTTAGCTTTCTTTCTGTTCGCGGGAAGGTAGGTCGATACTGAGGTCGAACAGTTTCTGTCCGTCAACTAAAGCGACGCGCAACTCCTCTTCCTGAGTTGCATTCACAAGCATTCTCTTCATGTGCCCCTACTGTGAGATGAGGGGCCGGCAAGCGGGCGACGGGAGGCCGCGGCGAAAAAAATCCGCGGCAGCGAAGCTTCCTTAGCAACGGCGAATGGGAGTGAGTCTCGCTATTCACGTGTTCTTTATGGGCCGCCGCGTGAGCGGCGGCTATGGAAAGGAAACCTTCGGTGAACTCGACCGACGGCGCTGCCTGCGGAAGCCTCGAACGGTGCGAGCTACGGCGCAGACGGCGCGATCTTGGCGGCCCAATGCGATGGCCTCGATTCAGAGGTCCAACTAAAAAGGGTGGCGGCCTTGTACCGCGTACCAACGGTGCGTCCGCATGGCGGACGACCCGCGTAGTATACTACAGAATCTTGTAGAAACAATGCCTTACGGTTGAACAATGCCGCTGCCGCCCGAAACCGCCGAAATCCGGACCGGCGTCCAGCACTTCGACGTGACCGAGGATGAGGCCGGGCAGCGCCTGGACAACTACGTGCAGCGGCGCCTAGGGGGCGTGCCCCGCAGCCGCGTCTATCGGGTGATCCGCAAGGGCGAGGTGCGGGTGAACGGCAAGCGCGCCGGACCCGAGACGCGCCTTGCGCTCAATGACCGCATCCGCATTCCTCCGGTGCGCACGCTCCCGGCGCCCGACCCCGGCAAGCCCACGCCCGAGCTGATCGAGCGGCTGCGCCGCGCCATCGTGCACGAGGATCCGCAGCTGCTGGTCCTGGACAAGCCCGCCGGAGTCGCCGTGCACGGGGGCAGCGGGGTCAGCTTCGGGGTGATCGAGGCGCTGCGCGCGGCACGGCCCGAGGCGACGCTCGAGCTCGTACACCGTCTCGACCGGGACACCAGCGGCTGCCTGATCATCGCCAAGAAAGGGGCGGCGCTGCGCAGTCTGCACGCCCTCTTGCGTGAGGATGGCTTCGAGAAGCGCTACCTCGCGCTGGTGCGCGGCCCGTGGGATCTGGGGAAAAACGCATCGATGCGCCGCTGCGCACCGATACGCGAAGCGGCGGGGAGCGCACCGTGCGGGTCGGCGTCAATGGCAAGCCCTCCCTCAGCATCTTCCGCCCGGTGCAGTTCTTCGGGCGTACCGCGACGTTGATGGAGGTGACGCTTCAGACCGGGCGCACCCACCAGATCCGCGTGCACGCCGCGCACGCCGGGCACCCCGTGGCGGGCGATGAGAAGTACGGCGATGCCGCGTTCAACGCCGCGATGCACCAGCTCGGACTGCGCCGCATGTTCCTGCACGCGAGCAGCGTGAGCTTCGAGTGGCCGCAGGGCGGGCAGTTCAGCGTCAACACGCCGCTGCCGGCGGAGCTCGGCGCGGTGCTCGACCAGCTCAGCTCGCAGCCGAAATCAAAGCCGGCACGGGGCCGGGCACCTAGGGGAGGCGGTAGCCGGCCGTCCGCAGCGCGTGGGCGAGCCAGATGAGCGGCAGGCCGATGAGCGCGCTCGGATCGGAGCTCTCGATGCTCTCGAACAGGGTGATGCCGAGGCTCTCGGCCTTGAAGCCGCCCGCGCAGTCGAAGGGCTGCTCGCGCTCGACGTAGCGGGCGATCTCCTCCTCGCTCAGGCGACGGAAGTGCACCACCGTGGTGTCCAGGTGCCCGAGGCGCACCCCATGCGGGGCGATGAGCGCGCAGGCGGTGTGGAAGCGCGCGCTCGCCCCGCTCAGGCGGGCGAGCTGCGCCCGGCAGCGCTCGGCATCCCCGGGCTTGCCGAGAATCTCATCGCCCGCACAGGCCACCTGGTCGCTGCCGATCACCGCGGCCTGCGGGTGGCGCTCGGCCACCGCGCGCGCCTTCGCCTCGGCCAGGCGCAGCGCCCGGTCGAGCGGCGGCTCTGCGGCGCGCAGCTCCTCCTCCACCCCCGGGGCGATGGCGCTGAAGGGCAGCTCGAAGCGGCTGAGCAGCTCGCGGCGGTAGCGCGAGGTGGAAGCGAGAATCAGGGGCGGCGGTGTCACGCGATTCCAGAATCGCCTTCGAGAAACAAGGGGTTAGGTCCGAAAGCGGCTTTGACTTAGGCAGACCTCGTACCTATTATACGCGCCCCATGTCGCCACCCTGGTCGAGGCCGCTCGAGGTTGACCGGCTGGCCGATGGCGGAGCCGACGTCGACTTTGCTGTCCCGCTTGCCGAGCTTGCCGGCCTGCGCCCGCAGCGGCCGGTCTCGGGCGGGGAGCTGCACGGGCACGTGCGCTTCGGCCGCGCGCGCGGTTTCGCGGTGGCAGAGATCAGTGGCGCGGGCGCAGCGCAGCTGGAGTGCCAGCGCTGCCTGCGACCGTTCATGTTCCCGCTGCACCTGGATGTGCGTGTGGCGCTGATCGACGCGGAGGCGCGCGCCGCCAGCGTGCCTGAGGAGTTCGAGCCGGTACTCGCTCCCGGAGGCCGCATCAGCGTCGGCGAGCTCATCACGGAGGAGCTGTTATTGAGTCTGCCCATCGTGGCGCTGCACGAGGGCGCGCAGTGCCCGGCCGGCACGCAGCACGAGGCGCCGCCGGCTGAGACGCACCGGCCGTTTGCGCAGCTGAAGGATCTGTTGAAGCGTTGAGTGACCGAATTCGATTGAGGAGTTAGATCTCATGCCCGTTCAAAAAAGCCGCAAGACGCCCTCGCGCCGCGGCATGCACCGCTCGCACGACGGACTGGCCAAGCCGGCGCTGTCGACCGATCCGCAATCCGGTGAGACGCACCTGCGTCACCGCATTACTCCGGACGGTTTCTACCGCGGCAAGCGCGTGATCGAGAAGCCGGCCGACGAAGCGGCAGTACAGCTCGCCAGGCGGCGCCGACGGCTCATTGACGCGCACCGGGCCGCGGCGGAATTCTACGCCGAGCAGCTGCAGCCGGCACCGCGGCCGGGCGCGCCTTCCTGGCCGAGCGCGGGTTCGCGTTTCCGACGCCGAGCGGTTCGGCGTTCGCTCTCGCGCGCGCCCGCGGCCTGGGAGGAGACTGACCGGCACCTGCGCTCGCGGGGCTTCGCCGACGATGAGCTGATGGCCGGGGGGCTGGCCCGGAAGGGCCAGCGCGGGGCACGGGATATGTTCCATCGCCTCGATATCTGGCCCATCGCGACCTGTCCGGGGACGTCATCGCGTTC
>CAWGSX010000005.1:0-15552 GCA_963825385.1 uncultured Pseudomonadota bacterium
TCTTCGGGCGCTGGCCCGCAGGCGCAGGGCTTGCCACCGGCTCGTACGCGAACCGCGTCAACCCGGCCGCCCCGGCCGGCGCCGGCAATGTCGCCATCAGCGCCGGCCAGCCGGCACTGTTCTCGGTGCTGCAGGGCCAAGGGCCCGGCCATTCCCTCGAGGACACGAACGTGCAGCTCTTCGGCAGCCGCATCGTCGCGGACGGCGCGGCGGTGCAGCCGGTCAACGACCGCGGCTTCGTCCAGAACTACCGCAGTGCGCTCGCCAGCGATGGCGTGCAGCGCCGGGGGCGGACCTGAGCGTGGTGATGCAGACCTTCACATCCGGCCAATTGCCGGCCCTGACTGCGCTCGCCACGAACTTCGTGCTGTGCGACCAGTGGTACGCGGAGGTGCCGGGCCCGACCATGCCGAACCGGCTCTACATGCACGCCGCGACCTCGGCGGGCTGGGCGCGCAACGACTGGGGTCTCGCCCTCAAGAGCGTCACCCTCTACGAGCAGCTCGCCAACGCCGGGCGCAGCTGGGCGGTGTACTACAGCGATCAGAACGAGGTGGCGCAGTACAGCCGCATCAACACGCAGCGCGCGAACTTCAAGCTGTACGAGTCGGCCTTCGCCGCCGACGCCGCCGCCGGCCGGCTGCCGGCCTACAGCTTCGTCATTCCGCGCTTCGCGGCCTCTGCACAGGACGGCCCGGTGACTTCGATGCACGCGCCGCAGGACGTGCGCCCGGGGGATCAGCTGGTTGCGGAAATGTACGCGGCGCTGCGCGCGGGCCCGCAGTGGGGCGAGTCCCTGCTCATCGTCACCTTCGATGAGCACGGCGGATATTTCGATCACATGATCCGCCGCCGGCGGTGAATCCGGACGGCATCGATTCTCCCGCGCCCGGGCGACAAGACCTCTTTCGCGCCGCAGCTTCGCCTTCGACCGGCTCGGCCTGCGGGTGCCGACGCTGCTCGCCTCTGCCTACCTGCCCAAGGGGGCCGTGTGCTCGCTGCCGCTGCAGCACACCTCCGTGCTCACCACGGCGCGCCGCCTGTTCGGCATCGCGGGCGCGCTCACGCGGCGCGATGCGGCCGCCGGCGGCTTCGAGTCGCTATTCCTTGCGCAGCCGCGCAGCGATGCGCCGGCCACGCTCACCCCGGCCGTAGCCGCGCTGCGCGCCGCGCCGGATGCCGCGCAGCGGGCGCCGGACGCCTACATGCACGACATGGCCTGGCAGTGGCGCCTCAACACCGGCGCGCTGCCGTGCGCGATCAGCGCGAGCGAGCCGGCCTCGCAGCAGGCGGTGCACGAGTTCCTGCGCGCGCAGATCCAGGCGTTCCTGGACTACCGCGCGCGGGGCGCGCGCGCACGCGGGCGTCGCCGGCCGTGAGGCGCGCCGCACTTTTCCCAGGGCGCGCGGCGCGCCTCGCGGGGCTCGCAGCGCTCGCACTCGCCACGGCCGTGGCCGCCGATGAGGCCGCGCACTTCGAGGTGCCCGCCGCCGCAGGCGGCGGCCCGCTCACGTTCCTCGCCTACGGTGATACCCGCTTCACGCAGCGCGGCGGCGGAGTCGCCAACGGGTTCGCACGGCGCGCGCTGGTGGCGCACATGGCTGCCGAGCACCCCGCGGCCATCTTCATCGGCGGCGATCTGGTGTTCGAGGGCTCGGACCCGGCTGACTATGCGACCTTCCGCCGCGAGACCGCGGCGTGGAGCGAGGCGAAGATCCCGCTGTTCCCGGTGCTAGGCAACCACGAGTTGCGCGGCTGCGCCGCGGAGGCGACCTGCCTCGAGAACTGGTGGTCGGCATTCCCGGCGCTGCGCGGTCAGCGCTGGTACTCGGTGACCGTCGCCGGGGAGCTCCTGGTGCTGCTGCTCGACTCCGACGCGGCGCTGAAGCCGCACACCCCGCAGCGCGTGTGGTTCGAGCACGAGATCGCGGGCGCCGGTCCCGCCATCCGCTTCATCATGGTGGTGATGCACTACCCGCCGGTCAGCGGGCCCTTCTATCCCCACGCCAAGGATGAGCGCGAGATCGCGCGCTATTTCGCGCGGCATGCCGCTGCGCTGCGCGCCCGGGTGCTGGTGGTCGGCAGCCACGTGCACAACTACGAGCGCTTCCGCGAGCACGACGTGACCTATCTGGTGAGCGGCGGCGGGGGGGCGAAGCCGCTGCCGGCCATCCGCCTGTTCGGCGAGCTCTCCAGGCTCAAGACCGGGGTGAACTTCCATTATCTGCGCCTCACGCTGAGCGCAGACAGCCTGCGCTGCGACATGGTGCGGTTCGAGGCCACCGAAGCCGACGGCCAGGGCTGGAGCGAGCCGGACCACTTCGAGCTGCGCGCGCAGCCCTGAGGCGGCCAGGGCGCGGATAAGGGGCCGCCCTTACCGGCAAAAGACGAGAGCGGCCTCACAAAAAGCGCATCCCCGCCCGAAGACCCGCCCTGGCAGCGCGTTTCGGCCCGGGCACTTCGGAAAACACCTCTCAACTTCCGGCGGGCCGGACCGATGCGGTACGGAAGGGGCGTACTGCGCCAAGGCCATGGATTACCTGCCGTTTCATTACAATATCTGGGGCATCGTCACGTCGGTGCTGATCGCCACCTTCGCCGGCTACGTCAGCCTCGAGCTGGTCAAGCGCGGGCGCGAGGATGCCGACCCGATCAGCTCCTCGGTGTGGTGGGCGTGCGGCTCGCTCGCCCTCGGCACCGGCATCTGGTCGATGCACTTCGTGGGCATGCTGGCGCTGTCGCTGCCGATCGCGCTCGGCTACGACAAGCTCATCACCTTCGAGTCCTGGATCGCCGGAGTCGGCGTGAGCGCGATCGCGCTGTGGATCGCCCGCCGCCACACGCTGTCCGCGCCGCGGCTGCTGCTGGGCTCACTCGCACTCGGCGGCGGCATCCTCGGCATGCATTACCGCGGCATGGCGGCACTCGACATGCAGCCCGGCATCGTGTGGAGCCCCTGGCTGGTCGGTGCCTCCGCGGCGATCGCGCTCGGGGCCTCCTGCGTCGCGCTGCTCATTTTCTTCGGGTTGCGCGAGGTGCTTCCCAAGCTCACCTGGCTGCACCAGGCGGCGGCCGCTGCCGTCATGGGCATCGGCATCAGCGGCACGCACTACACCGGCATGGCGGCCGCCCGCTTCCCGCCCGGCGCCATGTGCCGCTCGGCCGGCTCGCTGACCGGCGGGTCGCTGATCGGGCTCGTCATCGCCGTGCCGGTGCTGATCCTCGCCCTGACGCTGCTTGCCGCGGTGATCGACATCCGCCGCCGCCTCACTCGCTCGCACCGCGACAACCTGGAGCTGCATCGCCGCGCCTGCATCGACTCGCTCACCGGGATGCCCAACCGGCTGCTGCTCGAGGAGCGCCTGGCGCACGCGGTGCAGCGCATCGATGAGTCGCGCCGCGCCTGCGCCACCCCGTGCGGGGTCGCCGTGCTGTTCGTCGATCTCGACGGGTTCAAGCTGATCAATGACTGCTTCGGGCACGGCGGCGGAGACCGCATCCTCATCGAGGTGGGCCAGCGGCTGACGCGCGCCGCCCGCGCCAGCGACACGGCGGCGCGCCTGGGCGGGGACGAGTTCGTGCTGCTGATGGAGGGCGTGTGTGACCCGGGGGATGCGCAGCGCTTCGCCAACCGGCTGCGCGAGACGCTCGCCGCGCCCTTCAGCATCGACAACCAGAGCTTGGAGATCTCCGCCTCCATCGGCATCGCGCTCTACCCGGACCACGGGCCGTGGAATCTGCTGCTCAACCACGCCGATGCCGCCATGTACGGCGCCAAGCGCGCCGGCGGTGGCACCTGCGTCGCCTTCGAGCGGCGCATGGAGGGCGCGGGCCGCGCCGAGCTCAGCCTGCTCGGGGACCTGCGCTGCGCGGTGGAGCGCGGCGAGCTCGAGCTGCACTTCCAGCCCAAGATCCACCTCAATCCCGCGGACGGGGGCGATGAGATCAGCGGCGCCGAGGCGCTGGTGCGCTGGAAGCACCCGCGCCGCGGCATGATCCTGCCCTCCTCCTTCATCCCGCTCGCCGAGCGCACCGGTCTGATCCGCGAGATCGGCAACTGGGTCATCGATGAGGCCTGCCGCCAGATGCGGACCTGGGCGCAGGAGGGACTGCGCCTGTCCGTCGCCATCAACCTCTCCCCGCAGCAGCTGCGCCAGCGCGAGCTGACCGCGCGCATCGGCGATGCATTGCGCCACCACGGTGTTGCGCCCGCGCAGCTCACCTGCGAGATCACCGAGTCCGCGGCCATGGAGGACATCGAGACCACGCAGCGCGTGCTCAACGAGCTCAGCGTGCTCGGGGTGTACCTGTCCATCGATGACTTCGGCACCGGCTACTCGAGCCTGAGCTACCTGCGGCGCATGCCGGCGTGCCAGCTGAAGATCGACCGCAGCTTCATCATCGACCTGGAAACCAACGCCGACGCCCAGTCGGTAGTCGACGGCGTCATCAAGCTCGCGCACGCGCTCGAGCTGCGCGTCGTCGCCGAGGGCGTCGAGACCGACGGGCAGCGCGCGATCCTGCGCCGGCTGCACTGCGACGAGATGCAGGGCTACCTGCTCTCCCCGCCCCTGCCCCCGGCGGCGTTCGGCGACTGGATCAACCGCCGCCGCGCCGATCGCGTGGTCGTGCACCTGCGCCCGCACAGCGCCGCCTGACCCGCAGCCGCGCCGGCTGCGCATAAAAGCCTTCCGGGCCGCCTCGCCTGAGGTAGATTTTCACCCGGGCGCGCCACCGTGATGCCGCGAGGGCGCCCGGGGAGCGCATGCCGGCACAGCCGCTCAATCCCTTCATCGGGGCCGCCTTCAGTGACGTCCCGTACATACTCGACAGCCTGTGGCGCTGGGCGGACTTCCGCGCCTACCGCCTCGGCGAGGTAGGGCTGACGGGCCGGCACGCCTTCACGGTCAGGCACACCACGCCCTGGCCGATCTTCGGTCTGTACCTGGTCATCTCCTCGCTCGTGGTCTTCGGGCCCACTTACACCACGCTGTGCAGCAGCTTCGGCTACCTGCCGGCACATCTGACGCGCCTCATCGCCGGCGGCCTGATCCTCGCAGTCGCCGTGGCCGCGACGCTGCGCTCCACGGGCGACATCATCCTGCGCCTCGAGCGCCGCGGGCGGCAGCTGCGCTCCCCGCCCGCCCTGGCGGAAACGCAGGCGCAGGAGCCGCAGGTGCCAGCGCTCACAGGACTCGCCCAGGCACTGCGCACGCAGCGCGGCGCCCCCGGACCTCTGCGCCGGCTCGGACAGTGGACACGCGGGGTGCTGGATGCCGTGGCGGCGATGCGCAGCTTCCGCGGACTGCGCTTGCGGCTCCTCGGCGCATTTACGCTGCTCGGCCTTGCCATGCTCCTCGTGCTCGGTCCCCTCGCCCTCGCCGGCTGGACGGTGGCCTTCAGCAATCCCTACGACCCGCGGGTTTGCGGCCCGGCGCGCTGGAGCGCCGGCGGCGGCTGGCAGCTGCTCGCGGCAACGGCGCTGTTCTTGTGGGGCGTGTATCTGTGGCGCCGCCGCGCTACGCGCCTCGGCTACCGCCAGCTGTGGCTCACGCTCCTGGGCTGGTGCGCCACGGCCGGCGCGCTGTGGCTGCGCGCCGGCCCCGGGGCACGCGAGGCGTACGGCGGCGCGTATCACCAGAGCTACTTCCTCATCCTCGGTGTCCTTCTGGGAACGCTGGTGCTCGCGCACTGGCTCGCACGGCGCCTCACGCGCAGCATCCCCGATACGACCGGCTCGACCCTGCGGGAAGCGCTAAGTGAGCGCGAGATCTTCTCACCCAGCCGCTCGGAGCCGGAGCTCGGCGGCATGCGCATCTTCGCCGCCATGGTCAACGGGCTCGCCTATCACCCCCTGCATCTGCTGCTTCTGCCGGCGCTGGTGGCGGTGATGCTGCCCACGCAGTGGCTGTGGCCGGTCACCATCGGGGTGTTCCTGTTCGGCGCGCTGCTGCTCACCTACGGCAGCGTGGCGCGGCGCTGGCAGGAGCTCATCGACCTGGTCGGGCGCTGGTGCCTGTCCGGCACGCCGCTGTTTGTGTCCCTCCTGGTGATCCTGCTCGCGCTTTTGCGCCTGTCCGAGGTCCAGTACGTCACGACCCTGCTGGATGCCGCCCCGCTCGGCGTCATCTCGGCGCTCATCGCCGGCGCCTATGCGACGGTGTGGTTCTTCGAGTACTGGCTGAACCGCTGGATCGCCGAGCGGCTGCTCGCGCTCTTCGGCGCCGGCGACGACGGCCGCGACGGCTACGTCGCCTACGCGTACCGCGGCCCGCTCCACGCCAACGTGCGGGTCGCGCGTACGGGGCGCGTGCTGGCGCTGCACGGCATCGGCCAGTTCTGCGCCCAGGGCTGGTTCCCGCGGCAGCCGACGCAGGAGCCGCCGCGGGGGCAGCCGTCCGCGAACCAGGTCGCCTTCACCGTCTACAGCATGCCGGAGCTGCTGTCAGCCCTGGGGACCGGCCATGAGATCGCCAACGACCTCACCCGCCGCGCGAAGCTCTACTTCGCCCTCGTCAACGTGCTGCTGCTCGGTGTGGGCGGGGCGCTCCTGTACTGGCAGCAGCGCTGGGACCGGCCGCTGTCGGACTACCAGGTCATCAGCGCGCGCGACGACGCGACGCTCGCCCCGGCGCACTTTGCGGACCTGCGCGCGCTGCTCGCGACCCAGGCCGCGCGCGGCCGGCCGGCACTGATCGTCGCGGCTTCCGGCGGCGGCACGCGCGCCGCCCTTTACGCGGCCACCGCTCTCGAGGGCATCGCGCGCTTGAATCGCGCCGGCGATGTGGTGCTCATCTCCGGGGTATCCGGCGGCGGCGTGGCGGCGGCCTACTTCGCGCGCCACGCAGGCGCGCTGTCGGCACCCTATGCCCGCTCGCAGCGGCAGTGGGGGGATTTCAAGAGCACGATGACCGAGCCGTTCATCGAGGACGTGCTGGACGGGGTGGGGGAGCTGCGCATCGCGGCCGACGTTCCGCTCGGTGAGCTTCTGGCCGAGAGCCTGGAGCGGCGCGTATTCGGCACCGACAAGCTGGGGGATCTTGCCGGGCCGGCGCTCATTCTCAACACCACGATCAGCGGCCACCCCTGGAATGACTCCCAGATCCTCGCCAACCAGGTCGCCATGAACGGCGCCAGCTGCATCGAGCGCTCGCAGCCCTTCACCTCGCTGGCCGGCAGCCGGCTGATCTTCACCAACCTCAGGAGCTTCCCGCGCGAGCCGATGGTGATGCCGGACGTGGGCATGCTCTACGTCGTGGTGCGCGATCCCAGGGTGGGACTTGCGCAGGCCGCCGCCGTGAATGCGAACTTTCCGCCGGTCTTCTCCAATGCCCGGGTACGCATCGCCAACGCACCCGGGAGCCGCTGTCCGGGTGTCTCCTACTACGTCACCGACGGCGGGGCAACGGAGAACCTGGGACTGGTGTCCGCGCTGTATGCGCTGCGCAGCGTGCTCGAGGCGTGGCCGAAGGGGGAGCGTGTGCCGCCTTTGCACCTGATCGCGGTCGAGGCCTCCGCGATCAGCTACGACTACAGCGATGACCGCGGCGTGGGGGCTGCCACCGGCGGCTCGAAGGAGCGCATCAACGGCTCACTCACCGGCGAGCTGGTGCACGGCATCAACGCGCGCCTGGATGAGCTCGGCGCCGGGCACGTGCATCTGCACTACCTGCCGCTGCCGGCGGCGTTCCGCTCGCGGGGCGGATTCGGCACACACTGGATGTACGCCGACCGCATCCGCGTCTCGAACCCGCTGGTCCCGCAGCCGGGCATCCGCGCGCTGCAGTTCTGGCACCAGCACACCGGCCGCACCGCTTACGTCTACCTCGACCACCGCGACATGGACATCCTGTGGAGCGCGCTGTTCAGGGTGGACCCGCACCAGCCCTTCTGTCCCACGGCACTCGCAGGCGGCGCCGCCGTGCACACCGTGCACGAGTGGCTGTGCGGCCACGATGCCGAGTGGCATCTCGACTCCCATCCCGACCTGCAGATCGATGAGTGGCAGACGCTGATACGCGAACTCAACGGTCCCGCACCCTGAGGCTCAGTTCGGCGGTCCGTGCGCCGAGCCGTCCTGCTTGGCCTCCACGGTGCCGCCCGGCAGTTTGTGCGAGGCGATCTTGAGCACGACCAGATCTGTGACTGCGCCGCCCACGGCCTGAGGCACGTAGAAGAGCCTGACGATGTTGTAGGCCACTCCCTGGGCGCCGGCGTAGGGGATGATCGCCTCAAGGCGCCGGGTATGGGAATGCCCGAGACTTGCGCCGGCGTCCTCGATCATCTTGCGGTAGGTGTCGCGATGCTTCGGACTCCAGGCCGGCAGCTTGCTTATCCCCTTGACGTCCTTGTCGCCGAGCGCGATGAAATTGACGCCGGCCCAGCCGTCGGGCAGGTAGCCCGAGGGGAAGTCGATCGAGTAATGCGCGAGGTGATGCGTGCCGTGGGCGTCGCGCACATAGCGGGGCAGCAGGCGGAACTCCGCCGGGTGGCCGGTGGGCGTCGAGAGCGAATGCGTCGCGCCCTGTCCCCAGCTGTCGCTCAGTTTTACGTGCGTGTTGATCCAGTTACTCACGGAGTCTCCTCTGTCCGTCCGGCGGTTGCGCGCCGTGCGCAGCGCCCGGCGCGGGTGCAAGCGTGGTGCTCGAAATCTGAAACGCGCCCCAAAGGGCCGGGTCTGCCTGCGGATCGCGCGCCAGAACCTCGCGCATGGCGGCGGCCAGTGCAGCCGGAGCGTTCACGGAATCCTTCAGCAGATGCCGGTAGAACTCTGTCATGACCTGCGCACCCATCTCATCGGGAACGGGCCACAGGGAGCCCACCACCTGGTGCGCACCCCGCGCCAGCGTGGTGTAGGCGATACCCACTAAGCCCTCGCTCGGAATCTCCTTGCCGAGCGCGGTATCGCAGGCACTGTACACGACGACATCGGCGTTGAGCCGCTGCAGCGCCAGGTCGGCGACGCGCACTGCATCCGGCACTTGCTGGCCCCGGGCATCGTAGCGTCCGAGGATGAGAGCGGACAGTTGCGGCACTTCGGCATCGACGATGCCGTGCGCGGCGATGTGGATATAGCGGTACTGCGACCAGTCGAGGGTCAGGAGCTCGGCGCGGGTGGCCTTCAGCCCGACCAGCTGATCGACCGCCCCGGAGGGGAACTGCGCGGCAATCCGCGTCGCCTCTTCACCGGAGAACGGCAGGCGGTGCAGCTCGCCCGTCGGAGGTGACTCCGGGGCGCCTGCCGCCGCGCCGGGTGCGGCCACCGCGAGCGACGTCAGGCGCGGGTCGCTGGCCTCGTAGACCGGATCGGCGACGAGCAGCAGCGAGCGCGCCGGTGCCGCTGCGGGCGCGCTCGCCGTCAGCATCCACGCGGCGGGTGCCAGAACGACATCGTGCCGGGTGACCACGTACTCGCCACCCGCATCCGGCAGGGCCGCGAACGAGACGTAGTCGAGCGCGCCATCGGGGATGATCGCCCAGTGACGCGCTCCGGCCAGCAAGGGCGCGAGCGGCTGGATGACGAGTGCGTAAAGCGCACGCCCCGTGGCGATGCGCACGTCACGCGATGTGTCGACAAGACGGGTGAGCGCGTCGTGGAAGGCCACGGCCCGCTCCCGAATGGCACGGCTCGGCCCGAGGCTCACCCACTGCAGGCGGTCCGGCAGCACCACCCAGGCGTAGGCGAACTCTGCGCCCAGCCAGTAGGACACCAGTGCGCTGCCGGGCGGCACCGCCGGCATCCCGGCGCGGGCCGCGTGCGGCCCCGCACCGCCCGCCTGAGCGGCCAGGCGCGTGTTGAGGGTGTCGATCTGCCGCCCGAGCTCGGCGATGTCACTCAGCAGATGGCGCGTGCGCTCATCCTGGAGGCCGGAAGCCTGCACGTGGGCGGCGAGCGCGAAGCGCCGGCCGGCAAGCTCCTGGTACAGCTCTTCACGGCGTTGCAGCAGCGGCGCGAGCTTCGCCACGACGACCCGCTGCGCCCCGAGGTCTGCGAATGAGCGGGCGCGCGCGCCGTCGCCACTGTGAAAAGCTAGCTCGGCCAGCTGCGCTGCTGCGGCGGTGTGCCCCGCGGCGCTCGCTGCCTCGAAGCGCTCGCGCAGCAGATCGAGCTTGAGGTCGTAGGCCGCGCGCAGCGGCACCAGCAGTTGCGCCCGAAACTCGGGGTTCGCAGACTGCAGGCGCACCGCGTCCGCGTGCGCCAACGCCTGCCCGACCGCTGCGTACGCAGCCTCCGGCTCGCCGAGCGAACGGCGCGCGCGTGCGCTCTCCAGATCCACGGTGAACACCGACCTCACGTCCTGAAAGCGCAGAAACTCCACGCGCGCAAGCTTCAGATCCTCAAGCGCGTCCTGCGGTCGGTTCAGGCGCCGCGCGACGAGCGCTCTTTGCAGGTGCGCCTCGGCGCGGGCCAGGGGGTTGAGCGCGCCACCGCCCGGGGTCAGGAGCTCATTCAGCTGCTGCTGTGCCTCGCCCAGAAGGCCCGCCATGGCCAGGTGGGCCGCGAGCTGGGCCAGCAACCGCTCCCGGGTACCCCCGGCGACCGAGAGGCCCAGGGCCTCGCGGTCGAAGCCAAGCGCACTGTCCAGGTGTCCCTCCTCCGCATCGATGTTCGCCAGGGCGCGCAGCGACAGCAGCCGGCCGCGCCCGTCCAGCGCCGGTGTGCGCAGGGCGAGCGCGCGCGCCAGAAAATCCCGCGCCCGCGCACGGTCACCGAGTGCGTAGTAGTCATGCCCGATGCCATCCAAGCAATAGGCCTGGTCGCGCGGCGACTGAATCTTGTTGGCGAAGGCCAGGGCGCGGTCGTAGAGCTCGAGCGACTCATCGATGCGCCCGAGGGCATAGTCGGCGATCGCCGTGTTGGTCAGAACGGCGACGTAGAGGCTCGGATAGGGATCGGGTCCGACCTGCATGGCCGCCTCGGCGAGCCAGCGCCGGGCGGCGGGCAGCTGCCCGAGGCCCCACAGGCACAACGCCGCGTTCTGACGCGCCTGCGTGCCGCGCACCGGCTCGTGAATCTCATCGAAGATGCGGATCGCGCGCTGCTCGGCCGCGAAGCACTCAGTAAAGTCCCCGTCGTTGTAGTAGCTGATCGCGTAGTTGTTGATCTGCAGCGCGGCGTCGTAGCGCTCACCGCGCCTGAGGTGAAACTGCGCCAGACGGTCGAGCTCGGCACGCGCGCGGCGCAGCAGCTCATTCGAGGGCTCATCGCCGGCGGTCGTGGCCGGGTGACCGGCCCAGACCATCTCGAGCCAGGCTCCGGCGCGCAGCTCTTCAGCCCGCGCCGCGCGGTACGCGTCCGCGCCGGCCAGCGTCTCGGCTGCCGCCTGCGCCCAGCTCGCCGCCTGCTGATAGTCCGGCAGATCCTGGTAAGCGAGCGCGGCCAGCGCCAGCTGGGTTTCACCGCGCAGGCGCTCATCCCCGGCCAGCTTGAACTCTGCCTCGGCTTTTGCGTATTCGGCGTCGGCCTTGAGAAAGGTGGGATGCGCGCCGGGCCCGGATGCGGCAGCGCGTCCGTGCAGGATCTCCCCGCCGAGGGCGTAGTCGGCATCCGCGGCCGCGAGATCCCGCAGTGCGCCTGTACATTCCGGCCGGCTGCCGGGCGCGCCGAGCTCGTAGGCACGGGCGCGGGCCGTGCCGGAGATCGCGGCATCCTCCTTGCCGGTCACGCGCAGGACGTAGGGCGCCGTCGCGGCGCTCAGCAGTACGCGGCGCACACCGCTGCGCCGTTCGGGATGATCCGCGCGCGCCGCGACCGCATGGGCTGCATCCAGGATCTCAACGAGCGCATCGTTACTGTCTTCGGATACTTCGATGAGGTAGGTGCGCCCGCCGTTGAGCGGTAGTTCAGCGAGGGCTGGCGTGGTGCCGCGGGTCACAAGCGGCGCCGACTCGAAGGCCGGTGCACCGAGTGTGGCAACACAGCCGGGCGCCGCGAAGCCCGGCAGCGGCGCGCCGGCCAGCAGCAGGAGCACTGCAGCGGGCCGCGCCAGCGCGGAATTGATGCGGCGCGGTTGCATGGTACCCGGGTGGCTTATACTCACAAACATGATTGGTGTTGATGAACAAGCAGCACCCGCGCCGATGCCGGCGAAGCCAGAGTCCCTCCCCCTGGACCCGGTATCGCACCTCGCCGCAGTCTATCGCGACTATCCCGGGCTGCGCGCGCTGATACTGCGGCGCGTGCGTGACCCGGAGCTCGCCGCGGACATCCTGCAGGATGCCGCGGTCACGACACTGGAAAAGCTCCGTCGCGGCGAGATCGCCAACCCCGAGAACCTCGGCGGCTATCTCTACCGGGTGGCGATCAATCACCTGCGCAACCACCGCCGCAAGGACCGCAGTGCCCTCTCCAGTCCCGACGTGCTCGAGGAGCTGGGCAGCGCCGAAGAGGATCCGGAGTGGGAACGCGTCGGCCGTCACGAATGGGCCGAAGCGGCGCGCCGCATGCTCGAGGAGATGCCGACGCCGCGCGACCGCGAGCTGCTGGTGCGTTTCTATCTGAAGGACCAGGGCAAGGAAGTCATCTGCGCCGAGCTGAACCTAACCCACGAGCACTTCAACCGCGTGATCTTCCGCGCCCGCAACCGCTTCCGCGAGCTGCTGGAGCGGCGCGGCATCTGGAAGTCTGACCTGCTGACGCTGCTCGGAATAAGTCTTACTGTCGCTGCGGTCGCACATGGCGCGATGGCCCCGCTGTTCGTTACAGTGAGTGTCTGATGATCGACGTGAGTAACGACCTCGAGCGTATGCGCGACTACGTCGGCGGCCAGCTCAGCGACGAGGAGCGGCGGGTGTTCGAGGAGCGCCTGGTGCGCGACCCGAACCTGGTGCAGGAGCTCGAGCGCTCCATACGCCTCAAGGAGGGGCTGCACGAGCTCGAGGCACAGGGCCGGCTCGCCGTCCTCACGCCCTCGCCGCGGCTGTTCCTGCGCTGGGCCTCGCTGGCCGCCGCCGCCACCGTGGCCGCCCTGGCGCTGGTGCTGTGGCGCCAGCCCCATCTCAGGGGACTCGAGCCGGTAGGACCCCCGGTGTTCGCCACGCTCGCCGCCGCATCGACCCCGATCGCAAAGCAGTTCACCTTTGTGGCGATGCGCGGCGCTGCGACCCCTGAGCTGTCCACCCCGCGGCTCGGCACCATCGAGTTCCTGACCGCGCCCTCCGCCGCCGCCCCCACCTACCGCGCGGTGCTCACGCGCGAGCAAGGCGGCATCTCGAGCACGATCGGCACTCTCTCGGGCCTGGAGCGCGCGCCCGACGGCTATGTGCATTTCTACGCCGATGCGGCCCGGCTCGCGGACGGTCACTACGTGCTGCAGGTGACTCCCGACCTGCACGACGCCACGCCGAGCAGCTTCCCTTTCAACCTGCGCATCGTCGGCTGAGGTTTCACTCCCCGCCCTTGAGCTCCACGGTGAGCACGCCGCGTACCGTGCGCAGCTTGGGGAGGTTGTGCAGCTCGACGGAGCCGGTAAATACCCCGATACCCGTCAGACACGCGGTCTGCCGCAAACCTAACGCGCGGCACGCGGCAACGACCTCCGCGAGGCGCGGCCGCGCGCTCTCCTCTACTGCGATGGCGACGCTGGTGCGTGCCGTCGTGCGGCCGGTGCGGCATCCGGGGCGCGAGCTCATGACCGCGGCCTAACCCGGCGCCTGCGCAAGCCCCGCGCCGACCGCGGCGCGCGGCTCGCCGAGCCCGCGGCAAGCATTGAGCAGGTGCGTGCGCAGCCGCGCGCCGCGATCTTCCGGGTAGGCTTCCGCGAACAGGGCCGCAATCCCGGCCACCTGCGCCGCCGCCATGCTGGTGCCGCTGCGGTACTGGTAGAGATCCGGCCGCACCCAGGATGAGCGCACCGCGATGCCCGGAGCGGCGAGGTCGACGCTCGACTGCGCCGACCCGGCGGCGCCGTTGGAAAATGGCGCGACCGCGAGATCGCGGTCGAGTGCGCCGACGGCCACGATCGAGGGGCAGTTGGCCGGACGCGCGACGGGACGCACGGCGTCGGGACGCTGACTCTCGTTGCCCGCCGGCGCCACGAGCAGACTACCGGCAGCCAGTGCGCGCGTAGCGATCTCCTCGTACAGAACCGAATAGGACTCGTCGGCATCTGCGGGGCAGCCGAGCGATAGCGCGATGACGGCGCAGCCGTGCCGCACCGCCCAGTCGATGCCCGCCAGCACGTTGAGATCGGCGCCCATCGCCTCATCGTCCAGGACGCGCCCGACGTAGAGCTGTGCCTGACAGGCGACGCCGTAGCGCGCACCGTCCGTGGGCTGCGAGGCGCCGCCGACGAGCCCGCAGCAGAACGTGCCGTGACCGCTGCGGTCAGCAGCGGGAAGACCGGCCACGAAGGAACGCGTGACGAGCTCGCGCGCGGCCAGATCCGGATGTCCGGCATCCACGCCCGTATCCAGTACCGCCACCGAAACGCCGCGTCCGGTATACGGGCAGGCAGCTGCGCCGAGGAGATCCAGAGGGCCCGCGGCGCCGCCCTCAGGCGGGCCGCTCGCACCGGCGGCGAGCGCCTGCAGCCGCCGCTCCGGCTCGATGCGCAGCAGCGCCGGATGTGCGCGTTGCTCGAGCCAGCGCAGCTGATCCGGATCCGCGGCGAGACCCAGGACACCCAGCGCAGGCAGCAGCAGCGCCTCGCCACAATCCACCTCGTAGGGGCTGGCACCGAAGTCACCCGGCGTCCCCAGGCGCAGTCCGGCCGCGGCGCTCAAGGAACGCGCTGCACCAATGGCGGCGCGCTGCAGCAGCACCACCTGCCGATGGTGCGCCGCGTCCGGAAGCAATTTCGGCTTGTCCTGGGTCATCCCTGGCCCGCTATTGAGAGGCATCGCTGCTGTCACCCGTTGCTACCTGTCACGCGCCGCGCGCCGGTCTCAGGCGGGAAAAGAAATCCCCGCGGCGGTGAGATGTCTCACCGGGTGGCGACAGACAGTTACTGCGGCGGTCATTGAAGGCTAAAGGACGCGCCATCCGGCGATGTTGATCCAGAGGATGGCGCCATAACATCGTCGCCGCCGCGCCTCTTTCCCCCGCGGGCCCCGCGCACTGCCGCACCAGCCTACCGGTGCGGCGCCGGTGCGCGGTGCCTACGGCGCCTGCACAGTATCCCAGCCGTGCGGAAACAGCTCCTGCGCGTTGCTCCGGTAGATCCGGTCGATCACCGCACGCGGAAGATTGAGGCCGTGAAACGGCTTGCGGAAATCCTCCGAGCGCAGCGCCGCAGGCGTTGCGAGGAAGCGCCAGTCCTCGACCCAGTGCGCATGGATCGCGGCCACCGCGGCCGGATCGGTGTCCTGCGGGCCGTACGCCTCATCGCTCCCGTAAAGGATGCGGTCCTGGTAGCGCAGGAGGAAGCGCCGCACCCTGGCCGGATCCTGCGTCGCCTGGTACTCCAGGTGCACCAGGCGTGCGGCGAGATCCACGTGTGCGTTCGGGAAGCGCTCGAGAAAGGCCGCCACCTTGTCGACGTCCCACTCGAGCGAGGCCAGGTGCACGGCGTCGAACTTAAGCTGCGGGTGCGCGGCGAGCATGCGGTCGCG
>CAWGSX010000006.1:0-20381 GCA_963825385.1 uncultured Pseudomonadota bacterium
ACTGCGCCGGTCCGTCCTCGAGCACGACGCCCGCCCGGGCCCTCTGCAGCGCTTCAGGTCCCGGTCGCCCGCGCAGCCGCACCAGGTACTCCCGCTCGATCTCGCTCGAGGGGTGCATGAGGCGGTGGGCGAGCTCCCCGTCGGTGGTCATGAGCAGGAGCCCGGCGGTGTTCACGTCCAGGCGCCCGACGTTGATCCACCTGCCTGAGCGGGGTGGGGGCAGCCGCTCGAAGACCGTCGGCCGCCCCTGGGGATCGAAGCGCGTGGTCACCTCCCCGAGCGGCTTGTTATAAAGGAGTACCTCCGCCTCGGGGGCTGCCGCGCCGAGCTCGAGGCGGCGACCGTCCAGGCTGACCGTATCCCCGGGGCCGGCGCGGTCCCCCAGCTGGGCGATGCGGCCGTTGACGGTGATGCGGCCGGCGCGGATCCACTCCTCCACGGTGCGGCGCGAGCCCAGCCCCAGGCCCGCCAAGAGCTTCTGCAATCGGGTCATGCGATCATAACGTCGGGGTCTGGGACCATGTCCGCGCGGTCTTTGCGGCGGTGGCCGCCTCAAGCGTAGAAGGACGCATCATGATCTACGACAACATCTTAGGCACGATCGGCCGCACGCCCATCGTGCGTATCCAGCGCCTCGCACCCGCGCACGTCACCATGTACGCCAAGTGCGAGTTCTTCAACCCGCTCGCCTCGGTCAAGGACCGCCTGGCGATCGCCATCATCGAGGATGCCGAACGCACGGGAGCCCTCAAGCCCGGCCAGACGGTGGTGGAGGCCACCTCGGGCAATACCGGCATCGCACTCGCCATGGTGTGTGCGGCCAAGGGCTATCCGTTCGTCGCCATCATGGTCGAGACCTTCTCGGTCGAGCGCCGCAAGATCATGCGCATGCTCGGCGCCCGGGTGATCCTGACCCCGGCCGCCGAGCGCGGCACCGGCATGGTGAAGAAGGCGGCCGAGCTGGCCGAGAAGCACGGCTGGTTCCTCGCGCGGCAGTTCGAGAACGAGGCCAACCCCGCCTATCACCGCAGCACCACCGGGCCCGAGATCCTGCTGGACTTTGCCGGCAAGCGGCTCGACTACTTCGTCACCGGCTGGGGCACCGGCGGCACCCTCACCGGGGCGGGCGAGATGATCCGGCTCGCACGCCCGGAGGTGAAGATCGTGGCGACCGAGCCTGCCGGCGCCTCGCTCCTGGCCGGCAAGCCCTGGGCCCCCCACAAGATCCAGGGCTGGACCCCGGACTTCGTGCCGGCGGTGCTGAAGAAGGAGGTCGCCCAGCAGATCCTCGCCGTCACCGACCAGGAGGCGATCGAGACCTCCCGGGCGCTCGCGCGCAAGGAAGGCATCTTCTGCGGCATCTCCTCCGGCGGCACCTTCGCCGCAGCCCTGAAGGTGGCGGCGGAGGCCCCGCAGGGTGCGGTGATCCTGGCGATGCTGCCCGACACCGCCGAGCGCTACCTCTCGACGGTGCTGTTCGAAGGCATCGCCGAGGGCAGCGATCCGGAGCCGTGAGCCAGGCCCGCCGCGGCGCGCGGCGCGCGCGCCCCACCCGGCCCGCCTAGGTGCTGCAGAGAGCCGTCATGGATGCGCGCCGCTACGCGCAGCTCCCCGACCCGTTTCCGATGTGGCGCGGCGGGGCGCTGCACGGGGCACGCATCGCCTATGAGACCTGGGGCACCCTGAACGCGCGCCGCGACAACGCCGTGCTGCTCTTCACCGGGCTCTCACCACCGGCCCACGCCGCCTCCTCGCCCGAGGATCCGGGCGAGGGCTGGTGGGAGGGCATGGTGGGCCCGGGACTGGCGCTCGACTCCGCGCGCTACTTCATCATCTGCGTGAACTCGCTCGGCAGCTGCTTCGGCTCGAGCGGGCCGGCATCGGAGAATCCGGCCACAGGCGCACCCTACCGCCTGAGCTTCCCCGACCTGTCGGTGGAGGACATCGCCCGCGGCGGCTACGAGGTGATGCGCGCGCTCGGGATCGAGCGGCTCGACACGGTCATGGGGCCCTCCCTCGGTGGCATGTCGGTGCTCGCCTTCGCCGCCCAGTTTCCCGGCGCGGCGCGGCGCCTGGTGTGCATCTCCGGCACCGCGGCCGCCTCACCCTTCGCCATCGCCCTGCGCTCGATCCAGCGCGAGGCCATCACGCTCGATCCGGCCTGGAAGGGCGGCGCCTACAGCGCCGAGGCCCCGCCGGTGACCGGGCAGCGTCTCGCCCGCAAGCTCGGCACCATCACCTACCGCTCGGCGGCCGAGTGGGCGCAGCGCTTCGGGCGCGAGCCGATCCGCCCGGACATGGCGCAGGGCACCCCGTTCGCCTCGGAGTTCGCCGTGCAGGGGTACCTCGAGTCCCTCGCCCGCAAGTGGACGCATTTCTTCGATGCCAACTGCTATCTGTACATCTCGCGCGCCATGGACCGCTTCGAGCTCGCGCGGCACGGCGATCCGGTCACGCTCTTCCGCCGCGCGCGCCTGGAGGCGGCGTTCGTCATCGGGGTGAAGACCGACCTTCTGTTCTCGGTGAGCGAGCAGCAGGCCCTCGCGCAGATGCTCGAGGCGGCCGGTGTGCCGACGCGCTTTGCGCCCCTGGACTGCATCGAGGGACACGATGCGTTCCTGGTGGACCTGAAGACCTTCGGGCGCGAGATCGGCGCCTTCATGAAAATCTGAAAATCGCCCTCAAGATTTTCCGGAGTCTGCCGACACCCGGCAGGTTACCGGGTGCGCGGTAGGCGCAAACCGGCTCCGGCGCCCAGCAAAGTTAGGCTAGGATTAAGTTCACTCCCCGCGGGGTGGCCGCCGCCGCCGTGCATAATCACCCCGGGGCAGATGAGAAAAACGAGACGCGGTCGAGAGCACTTCGTGGAACGTCGTCTTCATACCAGGCATCGCGCGCGCACCATCGTCTACATCACCGTGCCCGGCGGACGGCGCAAGCTGTGCAAGGCGCTGAATCTCTCGGCCACGGGCGTATTCATCGAGACCACGAATCTCGGCCTGCGCAAGGGCCAGCAGGTGGTGCTGTCCTTCGCCATCAACCTCGGCACGATCACCAAGCTCCATCGCCGCACCGCCATCGTCGCGCACGTCTCGCGCGGCGGCACCGGCCTGATGATGGAGAGCTTCGCGCAGGCCTCGAGCTGAGTGCGCCGGCACGCTGACGCGCACCCCGCCGCGCACGCGCCTTCCTCACATCCCGGGCAGCGTCGCGAAGGACTTGAGGCCCGGCGGCAGCACCACCCACTCGGGCTTGTCGCGCACGAAGATCACCATCTGCGGCCGGAAGCGCGCCGCCTCATCGAGGGAGCCCGCGTAGATGGTGTGCGCGCGCGCCTGGCCGACGATGCCTCCGAACACGAGTGAGCCGCAGCGCACGCAGCGATTGCGCACCGCATCGGTACCGCGGATCGCGCGGGCCACGGACAACTGCGTCTCGCCGCTGATCTGCACCTGCGCCGCCGGGAAGTTCATGAACGGAATGAATCCGGAGCCCGAGGCCCTGCGGCAGTCGCCGCAGCAGCAGTAGCCCTGCGCGCTGGGCTCTCCGCGCGCCTCATAGCGCACCGCCCCGCACAGACAGCCGCCCCGGTAACTGTGTGGCGCGCTCCCGCTCATCCTGCCCCCGCTCTCACAGCCGCTTGTAGAACACCGTGGTCGGACACAGCCCGCCGCCGGGCCACAGCGCGTAGTCCGGGATCACTCCCAGGCGCTGCCAGCCGCCGCGCCCGTAGACGCGCTCGGCGTCGGCGCTGGCCGTGTCGAGCACCAGGAGCGTGCGCCCGGCGCGGCGTGCCTCGGCCTCGACGGCCGCGAGGAGCCGTGCGCCGAGCCCCTGGCGGCGCGCGCTGCGGTGCACGAGCATCTTGGCCACGTCGGCACGGTGCGGCTGGTTCTCCGGCTGGCGCAGCACGAGCGACACCGTGCCCTGAAGCTTTCCGCCCTGGTAGGCGCCGAGCACGCGCGTCTCGCCGCGCGCCACCGCTGGCGCCAGGCTGCGCCAGTACGCCTGCGCGCGCTCGATCGGGAACGGCAGCATGAAGCTCACCGAGGCGCCGCCGGCGACGCAGTCCGCGAGCACGGCGGCAAGGCCCTGGATCTCGGCTTCCCCGAGCTCGTCCAGGCAGCGGATTTCCGGCGTCGCGCTCACGCCTGCGCATGATAGCGCCCGCGGCTGCCGCAGAGATGGATCGCACGGGCGTTGTGCAGCAGCGGCCGCTTCGGGCATCTTTGGTGCAATGACCGGCTGAGGATCCGAAGGAGGCCAACATGACACGCGTCCCCCCTGCTGCCCGCCGCCTCGTCCTGAAACGCCTCGCCCAGGGCCTGGCCCTGGTGCCGCTCGCAGCAGTGCTCCCGCGCCTGGCGGCAGCCGCGCCCCTGGTGGCCGCCAACTCTCCGGAGGCCAAGGCCGTGCAGTACACCGAGGATGCCGCGACCGCCAAGGCCGCCAAGGGCAACACCTGCGCGACCTGCGCGCTGTACCAGGGCGCCAACGGCTCGACCCAGGGACCGTGTCAGCTGTTCTCCGACAAGGACGTGAAGGCGGCCGGCTGGTGCAGCTCCTGGGCGCCGCAGATGTGAGCGCCTACTCGTAGCAGGTGCCGACCTCGCGTACCTCCACGCTCGCCCAGGCGCAGGCCGGACATTCTTCGGCATAGCGCAGCGCCTCCGCGCGAGTGGGACAGTCGAGCAGGAAGAATCCGCCGATCAGCTCCTTGCTCTCGGCGAACGGGCCGTCGGTGCGCAGCACGCGTCCCTCCTTGCGCCGCAGGCGCACCGCCTCGGTCTTCAGCGCATCGCTCGCTACCAGCACGCCGCGCTCCCTCAGGCTGGCGCTGAACTTGAGCATGCGCTCATAAAGGTCTGTGCCCTCACTCGCGGTGCGCGTGGCGCGCTGGCCCTGCGGCTCGACGATCAACAGCATGTACGACATGAAGCTTCCCGGATCGTGTGTGTTCAGTGCGCTGCGCTCGCGGCGCACTCGGCCGCGCGGCGCAGCAGAAGCGAGCGCTCGCGCTCGTTGCGGGTGAGTGCGGCGGCGCGCTCGAACTCTCCGCGCGCCTCGGCATGACGGCCGAGGCGCACGAGCAGGTCGCCGCGCACGCTCGGCAAGAGATGGTAGGCGGCGAGGCGCGTATCGCGCTCGAGCGCCGCGGTGAGCTCGAGCCCGGCGGCCGGGCCGTAGGCCATCGCCACCGCCACGGCGCGGTTGAGCTCGACCACCGGCGAGCCGGTGATGCGCGCGAGCTCATCATAGAGGGCGGTGATCGCCACCCAGTCGGTCTCGGCCGCGCTCGCCGCGCGGGCGTGGCACGCGGCGATCGCGGCCTGCAGCAGGTACGGGCCGCGCTGCGCACTGAGTGCCTGGCCGCGGGCGAGTGCCAGGAGCCCGCGGTGGATCAGAATCCGGTCCCACTGCGCGCGGTTCTGGTCCATGAGCAGCACCGGCTCGCCCTCGCTCGTGGTGCGCGCGTGCAGCCGCGAAGCCTGGATCTCCATCAGCGCCACCAGGCCGTGCACCTCGCTCTCGCTGCCGGCGAGCCCGGCGAGGACGCGGCCGATGCGCAGCGCCTCCTCGCACAGCTGCGGCCGCGTCCAGTCCCCGCCCGCCGTCGCGGCGTAGCCCTCGTTGAATATGAGATAGATGACCTCGAGCACGGAGGCGAGGCGGGAACTGAGCTCTTCAGGCCCGGGCAGCTCGAACGGGATCTGCGCCTCGCTCAGCGTGCGCTTGGCGCGCACGATGCGCTGCGCGACGGTGGCCTCCGGTGTCAGGAAAGCGCGCGCGATCTCCGGCACGCTCAGGCCACCGATCAGCCGCAGGGTCAGGGCCGAGCGGGCCTCGGTCGAGAGCAGCGGATGGCAGGCGATGAACATGAGCCGCAGCAGGTCATCGCCGAGGGCCTCATCGCCTGCCGGGTCTGCCGGCGCAGCCGGGTCGCCGTCCATCTCAGCTCCGTAGAGGAGCGCATGCCGCTCCTCGAGCCGGCGCTCGTGCCGCAGCTGATCCAGCCAGCGGTTCTTCGCCACCGTCATGAGCCAGGCGCCCGGATTGTCGGGCACCCCCGTGCGCGGCCAGTGCTCGAGCGCGGCCACGAGCGCCTCCTGCGCCAGCTCCTCGGCGCGCCCCACATCGCGCACCCGGCGCGCCAGGGCGGCAATCAGGCGCGCCGACTCGATGCGCCAGACCGCCTCCACCGTCCGATGGGCCTTGCTCTCCGCCATGCAAGGGGATGACACCATCCTGACTTTCGCCGCGCAAGCCAAAGGATTCCCGGTCAGGCCCCGGGCGCCTTCTCGCAGTTGACCATCCAGGGGGTGCCGAAGCGGTCCACGCACATGCCGAACTTCTGCGACCAGAACGTGGGCGCGAGCGCCATGACCGTTTCCCCGCCGCGCGCGAGCGCGCCGAAGATGCGCTCGGCATCGCGCGGCCCGGGCACGAGCACCGCGACGCTGAAGCCCTGCGGCTTCATGTAGCGGTCCGGCGGCGCATCGCAGCCGAGCAGCGCCTCGCCGCCGAACTCCAGACGCGCATGGATGATCTGGTCACGCATGGCTGGCGGGCACTGGGCCGCGGCGGGGGACTCCCCGTAGGTGAGGGCGAAGGCGATGCGGCCGCCGAGGGTGTCGGCGTACAGCTCGAATGCCTCGCGGCAGTTGCCCCTGAAATACAGGTGGGCCTTGGCCTTGATCTCGTTCATGTCGGGCTCCTCATCAGCGGGTCACTCAGTTGCGTGCGGCCCGCTCGCGCAGGCTGCGCTCGTGCGCGCGCAGCTCCGCGGTCGCCTCGCTGAAGTCCTCGGCCTCGAACAGCGGACGGATCTCGAGCGTCGCGGTGCCGCAGCGGAAGGGCGAGCGGCGGATCCACTCGAGCGCCTCATCGAGCGAGTTCACCTGCCACAGCCAGAACCCGGCGATCAGCTCCTTGGACTCCGTGAACGGGCCGTCGATCACCGTGCCCTTGCCGCCGCAGAACTGCACCCGCACTCCGCGTGAGCTCGGGTGCAGGCCGTCCGCGGCGAGCATGACGCCGGCCTTCACCAGCTCCTCGTTGAACTTGCCCATCTCGGTCAGCTCCTCGCGGCTGGGGAGCCGGCCGGCTTCCGATTCGGGGGTGGCCTTGACGATCACCATGACGCGCATGTGTTTGCTCCTGCTGTCGGTTCCGGAACGTCCCGCGCACAGCGCGGGGGCTTGCAAAGGACGACGTCCGGCGCGGCCGCAAATCGACACCCGGGCGCCAACAAAAGCGCGCGCGGCGCTAAGCGCCTGAAATGACTTGAAAGCGGTGCTCGGCCCCATGCACGCTTGGCCCATGGCCAAGCACGCCGAACACCCGACACTGTGGCCACTGCGCTTCATCAGCGTGGAGGCGGCGAGCGGGGTCGTGCTGCTCCTGGCCGCGGCGCTGGCGCT
Organism: uncultured Pseudomonadota bacterium; assembly: GCA_963825385.1. Classification (GTDB taxonomy): domain Bacteria; phylum Pseudomonadota; class Gammaproteobacteria; order Steroidobacterales; family Steroidobacteraceae; genus 13-2-20CM-66-19. The sequence goes on from CAWGSX010000006.1 coordinate 7,422, forward strand.
CGCCTGGGCCAACTCCCCGCTCGCCGGCAGCTACGAGGCGCTGTGGCACTGGCGCATCGGCACCGCGCTTAAAGGGCATCTGCCGGCGGTCGATCTGCACTTCTGGGTGAACGACGGGCTCATGACCGTGTTCTTCCTGGTGGTGGGGCTGGAGATCCGCCGCGAGCTGCACGACGGCTCGCTGTCCGATCCGCGCGTCGCGGTGCTGCCGATACTCGGCGCGGTCGGCGGGGTGGTGGTGCCGGCGCTTCTGTACCTGGCGCTCAATCAGGGGGCGCCGGCGCGCAGCGGCTGGGCCATCCCGACGGCGACCGACATCGCCTTTGCCGTGGGCATCCTCTCACTCGTCGGCAAGGGCGTCCCGGCAGCGCTGCGCATGCTGCTCCTGACGCTCGCCATCATCGACGACATCGCCGCGATCCTGGTGATCGCCTTCTTCTACTCGAGCGGTATCGCCTACACCGGACTGATCTTGCTCGCCGCCGGGATCGGCCTTGCGCTCCTCATGCGGTGGCTGACGGTGCGCAGCCCCTGGGCCTACCTCGTGCCCGGGGCGGTGTGCTGGTACGGCATGCTCTCGGCCGGCATGCACCCGACGCTCGCCGGCGTGATCCTAGGTCTGCTCACTCCCGCCACGCCAGTGTTCGGGCGCCGTCCCTGCCTCGATCCCACGCAGATCGCGCCCGTGACGCGGGTCGAGCACGCCCTGCACCCCTACGTGGCGTTCGGCATCATGCCCCTCTTTGCGCTCGCCAACGCCGGCGTCACACTGTCCGGGCTCGACCTCACCTCCGGCGCGCCGCTCACCGTGGCGGCGGGTATCGCCGCGGGCCTCGTCCTCGGCAAGCCGCTGGGGATCCTCCTCGCCGCGCGCCTCGCGGTGGCGCTGAAGTTCTGCTCCCTGCCCGAGGGCGTGACCTGGATGCACATGCTGCTGCTCGGCCTGCTCGGCGGCATCGGCTTCACCATGGCAATCTTCATCGCCAACCTCGCCTTCGAGGAGGCCACGCTGCTCGCGGCGGCGAAGTTCGCGGTGCTCGTCTCCTCCGTGGCCGCCGCGCTTCTCGGACTTCTGCTCGGACGCTGCAGCGGCACACGCGCCTGAAGCGCGCTCAGGGGTGGCCGAGCGCCCACACGTAAGCCGCGAGCGAGCGCAGCTGCGCCTCGCTCAGCTCGGCCCCGCCCATGGCGGGCATCGGCTCGCGGAAGCGCTGCGGAGCGGGCACGCCGCTGCGGATGACCTTCTCGATCGCGGCAGGCGAGCCATCACCCCACAGATAGTGGCCGCTGGTGAGGTCCGGGCCCTGTGCTGAGCCCCTGCCGTCGCTGCCGTGACAGCCGGTGCAGGCGGCACTGCCCTGGCGTCCGGCGTACACCTGTGCGCCGAGTTCGAGCTCGCTGCGGCTCGCGCCGGGCGGCGGCGTGAGATGTGCGGGCGCGGCGCCCGGGGCGGTGCTGCCCCCGGCCGCTGCGTGCGTGAGCTCGGACGCGCTCAGTGTCGTACAGGGCATGACCGCCTGCGCATCACCGCCGCCGCGGTAGACGATGCGGTAAATCCGGCCGCCGACATCGTCGGAGACGTAGAGCGCCCCGTCGGGTCCGACGGCCACCCCGCTCGGGCGGTGCTGCGCGTGCGCGGGCTCCTTCCTCGCGCCCGCAAAGCCGTCGGCGAACACCTCGCAGGGACCGGCCGCCTTCTCCGCTGTGAGCGGCTGGAAGACGACGTTGTAGCCCTCCTGGGGATAGGGGGCGCGGTTCCACGAGCCGTGAAAGGCGATGAAGGCGCCGTTGCGGTAGCGCGGCGGGAAGAGCGTGCCGGTGTAGATCACGACATCGTTCGGCGCCCAGTGCGCAGGGAAGTAAGCCACGGGCGGGATCTTCTGCGCGCACTCGCCCACCTTGTGGCCGCCATCGCCCCCGTACTCCGGCGCGAGCACGAGCTTTTTCTGCACATCGTCGAAGTAGCACTCCGGCCAGCCATAGTCCCCGCCGGCGCGGATCCTGAGCAGCTCCTCGGCCGGCAACGTCGCCTCCTCCACCGGCTGATAGAGCGCGGGCCAGTTGGCATGCAGCTGGTCACGCCCGTGCTGCGTGGCCCACACCCCATGCCCGCTCGGATCCACGGCGATGCCGTCGGCGTTGCGGATGCCGGTCGCGTAGCGCTCGGCGGGGGAGAACTTCTGCTCGCGCCGGCCGGCCTCGTAGCGCCAGATGCCGCCACGGGTCTTCAGCTCCTCGCACGGCTTGAGCCCGGGGGAGTTGCGGGTGCGGTTGTGCTCCTGGCAGGAATTGGTGGCCGAGGCCACATCGACGTACAGCTGCCCGTCGGCGTCGATGGCGAAGGGATGCATGGGGTGATCGCCGGTGAGGGGCAGCCCCGACACGATGACCTCGGAGGCGCCCTGCGGGATGATCGACGTAGCGCTGAGCGGCCAGCGCTCGATGCGGTCATCGAACTCGGCGAATACGCGCTCCGCCGAAGAGCGCGATGCCGGTGCCCCCGTGGCCCCTCCAGGCGTGAATGCCCGAAACGCTGGACGACATCGGCATGTCCGCTGCCGGTGGTGTCCTTGAGCGCGATCAGAAAGCCGCCGCCGGGAGGCGCGGAAATCCAGGCGCCCGCTGCGTGTGTTGACGTAGACGACGCCATCTGCGGAGACCGCCAGATGACGCGCGTGGCCGAGTCCGTCGGCAAACACCGTGGCACAGAAGCCGGGAGCGAGTTGCAGGCCGGCGTTGTCGCCGCACTCGGGCGGCGCCGCAGCGGCGGTCACGGGCGCCAGCAGAATCAGCAGGGCTGCAGGGGCGAACTTCACTGCACTCATGCGCACATATTCTCCCTGAGAGTTCGGATATTTACTCTGCATTGCAAAGTACTTGACGATTATGAGACATGCAGGATAGGGTAGCGAGCATGCCCGCCTCCACGCCGGTCTCGCTCGAATCCCACGCCGCCGAAAGCCTGCGCTACATCCGCGCCTCGATGGAGGCGGCCGGGACCGTCGCGGTGCCGGGCTCCGCCCCGCTCGCCATGGGCGCAGCCGGAGTTTGTGCCTGCGCGGCGGCCCTGTACTTTCCGGAGCGCTGGCTCACCGTGTGGCTGGCCGCGGCGGCGCTGGCCGCGCCGGCCGGCATGGTGCTCATGGCGCGTCAGGCGGCGCTGCGGCGCTTCACCCTCTTCGGCGCCCCGGTGCGCAAGCTGATCCTGTGCCTGGCACCGGCGCTGTTTGCCGCCGCGGTGCTGACGGTGGTGCTCGTCCACGCCACCGCCACGGGCGCCATCCCCGGCACCTGGCTGCTCCTGTACGGCTGCGCACTCATCGCGGCGAGCGCGCCCACGACGCGCGCCGTCGCGGTCCTGGGTGCGGTGTTCACCGGCCTGGGCCTTGTCACTTACGTCCTGCCGCATACCGCGCAGATGCTCGCCCTGGGTGGGGGTTTCGGGGCAGCGCACATTATCTTCGGCCTGCTCACGCTCGGTAAGTCACATGCCGCTGCCTAGCACGCGCCCGCGCACGGCCGCGCCGGCCCCGCCGAAGGACAGCCCGCGCGCCCGGCGCGCCGCCGAGGCGCGCGCCGACCGTCTGGTCTACGAGCGCCTGCGGCTGGGCATCATGAGCGCGCTCGTGGTCAACGAGTCGCTCACCTTCGCCGAGCTCAAGTCTCTGTTCGACGTCAGCGACGGTAACCTGAGCGCGCATGCGCGCAAGCTCGAGAACGCCGGGTACCTGTCCTGTCACAAATCCTTCGACGGCCGGCGCCCGCAGAGCCTTTACCGGCTGACGGCGGCGGGACGCAGCGCCCTCAAGCGCTATCTCGATCACGTCGAGGCGGTCATTCACGCCACCCGCGGCCGGTGAGTTTTTTTGCCCTTTAACTTTGTAATACAGAGTGCTTTGTATGCACATCGCCATCATCATGGACGGCAACGGCCGCTGGGCCACTGCGCGGCGGCTGGGCCGCTCCGCCGGACACCGCGCCGGCGCACGCGCGGTCGCGGCGGCCGTCACGGCCGCCGTGCGCCACGGCGTCGGCACGCTCACCCTGTTCGCATTCTCCGCGGACAACTGGCAGCGGCCGGGACCCGAGGTCGGGGCGCTCTTCGCGCTGTTTCGCCGCTACCTCATCACTGAGACCGACCGGTGCAGCGGGCAGTCGATCCGCCTGAACGTGATCGGGCGGCGCGACCGCTTCGGCGCTGCGCTCCTGCGCCAGATCGAAGCCAGCGAGCGCGCCACCGCGCACGGCACGGGGCTGCACCTGCGCCTCGCCATCGACTATTCCTCGCGCCACAGCATTCTCGCGGCGGCCGCCCGGCTGCCTCGCGGGGAGCCGTGCGACGTTGCCGGCTTCCGCGAGCTCATCGGCACGGCGGAGCACTCGCGGCCGCCGGCACCGGAGGTGGACCTTCTGGTGCGCACCGGCGGGGAGCGCCGCCTGAGTGACTTCCTGCTCTGGGAATGCGCCTATGCCGAGCTGCATTTCCTCGACTGCCTGTGGCCGGACTTCGATGAGGCGGCCTTTGCTCAGGCGCTCGAGGAATTCGCGCGGCGCAAGCGCCGCTTCGGGCGCGTCCCCGAGGTCCCGGCCGATCGGGAGGCGCAGCATGGCTAGGCCCGGACCCCTGCGACGCCGCCTGACTCCGGTGCCGGCCGACATGAGCGTGGTACCGCCGCTGCCGGCCCGCGCGCTGAGGCCTCCGGGTGGAGCGCCGGGGCCGGGCGCACATTCTCACTGCGCCGCCAGCCGTTCGGCCGCCGGCGTTACCCCGGCTCCGCGCACCGTGAAGCCCACCGCGCTCACCCCCCGCCCGGCCGCGTCCTCGAGCCGCAGCCTGTAGTGACCTGGTCGCGGCGCCCACAGCTGCGCGCCGCGTGCCGGACCGAGCTCGGTCTCGTTCAGCATCAGGCGCATGCCCGGGCGCACGCCGCTGACGATGACCGGCACACGCTGGTTGGCGGGCGGTATGTCCGGGTCGAGCGCGATGACCGCGCCATCCGCCGGGCTCTCGATCCGCGGGCGGGACTCGTTCGGCACCGCTGCGCTGCCGCCCGCAAGCTCGGTGCCCGCCAGATACCACTCGCGCCGCGGCGGCTCGACCGCCGGGGCGAAGTGCGTGAGCACGGCCGCGACACCTGCCGGGGCTGGCGGCGGCGCCGAGGCCGCGTCCGGCTCGAGCACCGCCATGAGGTCATGCCAGATCGGCGCAGCCCCGGTAACACCGCTCACCCCGTGCATGGAATCGCCCTCGAAGTTTCCGACCCAGACCGCCACGGTGTAATGGCGCGAGAAGCCGATGCACCAGTTGTCGCGCATGTCCTCACTGGTCCCGGTCTTCACGGCGCTCCAGAACGCGGTGTGCAGGTGATTGTCCAGGCCGAAGGTCACGGCGCGCGCGGCCGGGTCGGCGAGGATGTCGCTCACCACGAACGTCGCCTCCGCACTCAGGCGCGGTGCGGGCATGCCGCCGCCAGCGGGACTCAGGGTGAGCGGTGCCCCGCGTCCGCCCAGCGCAAGCGTGCGGTACGCCTGCGCCTGCTCCCACAGGGTCACCTCCGCCGAGCCCAAGGCGAGGGACCACCCGTAGAAAGCCCCCTCCTCTTTTATATGGGCATAACCGAGCTCGTGCAGCCGCTCGCGGAACGGCTCGACCCCCGTCAGGACGAGCGTGCGCACCGCGGGCACGTTGAGCGATGCGGCCAGCGCGGTGCGCACGCTCACCAGGCCCTTGAAGTCATGGTCGTAGTCCTGCGGGATGTAGAGGCCGCCGGCGGTATCGACCGTCAGCGGCGCATCGTCAAGGAGCGAGCCCGCGGTCAGGTAGCGCTTCTCGAGCGCGAGCTCGTAGAGGAACGGCTTGAGCGTCGAGCCCGCCTGACGCGCTGCCCTTACCCCGTCGTTGCGCGGCGCGCGCGAGCGCGGTCCCCCGGAGCCGACGTACGCGAGCACCTCGCCGCTGGCGTTGTCGACCACCACGGCGGCGGCATCGCGCACGTTGCGATCGGCGAGCGACTCGAGACGCGCGCGCACCAGATCGATTGCACGCCGCTGCAGCTGCGCATCGAGGCTGGTGCGGACGCGCTCGCCGGCGTGCCGGATCAGACCCTGCGCGAGCGGCGGGGCGAGATGCTCGCGCGGCAGCTCCTGGCCGCCCTCAAGCAGGCTGAGCGCGGTGGCGCGCAGCGTGGCGCAGTCAGGTGCCGGGCTCAGCTCCCGCGCGCGCGCGCACGCGCGCGCGGTCACGTGCTCGAGCCCTGCCTGTGGCTGCGGCAGGAGCGCCCCGAGCACCAGGCTCTCGGGGAGTGACAGGCCGGCGGGCGTCTTGCCGGCGAGCTGCGCGGAGGCCGCGGCGATGCCCTGCAGCTCGCCGCGGTACTCGAGGAGATTGAGATATGCCTCGAGGATCTGCGGCCGGCTCCATTGCCGGGACAGCGCGCGCGCCAGGCGCACCTGCCTGAGCTTGCCGAGCAGGCCTGGCACGCCGTGGCCGGTGCGGCGGTGCTCGAGGAGCCACGCGAGCTGCATGGCAATCGTGCTCGCGCCGCGGCGGCGGTCGAGGAGAAGCTCATCGCGCAGCGCGCCGGCTGCGCTCGCCCAGTCAACGCCCTCGTGCTGCCAGAAGCGCCGGTCCTCGCCCGCCACGACCGCGGCGACGAGGGCGGGTGAGACGTCCGCGAGCGCCACCCAGGGGAGGCGGCGCACGTCGTAGCGTACGCGGCGCGAGTCGATGACCACGCCGTGCCGGTCGAGGAGGTATCCGTCCGAGGGCTCGAACCCCGCGCGCACCTGCGCGAACGACGGCGCCTGCGCCGGCCACAGCACCGCGCTCACGAGCGCCGCGGCCGCAGCGGCCAGCACGAGCAGCAGCGCGATGAGCGTGCGCCCCGCGAGCTCGCGCCTCACGGGGCACCGTCCGCGCCGACCGTCACGGCGGCGTTGGGCAACTCTCCCAGCATCTCCGGCGCGTACATCGCCTCCACCCGCGTCGGCGGCAGCTGGAACGTCCCGGGATTGTTCAGGCGCAGCGTGTACTCCAGCGTCCAGTGTCCCTTGGGCACGAAGCGGTAGTAGGCGAGGAAGGCATCCTGCCGGCGTTCCTCGAACGCGAGCCACGCCCAGCCGGCGCGCGTCTCGGTGCGCGTGAGCAGCGCCGACTGGCCGTTGAGCCCGCTGCCGAGCACGCTCGAGCCGGCCGGGATCGGATCGTCGACCACGACCCAGGTCGCATCCGCCTGCGCCTCCAGCTCCAGGTGCACGCGCACCACGTCGCCGCGCCGGAGGTGGGCCGGATCCTGAGTCTCGACCGGCGTCACGCTGCGCGTGATGCTGAAGCCGCTGGAGAGCGGCGCCGAAAGCGGGATGGCGGCGGTGGCGCGCACCATCGCCCAGGGCGCACCGGTGCCGTGCTGAGCGAGAGCGAGCGTGGCCGGGCCCTGCGGCCAGGGCAGATCGAGAGCCGGCGCCGCGGGCGGCTGGGGCCAGGGCACATTGCCCGCGTACGCGCCGAAGCTGAGCGCGGTCGTGCCCGTGACCGGCGTCGACTCGAACGCCTGCGAGAACTTCTCCAGCGCCAGCACGCCCCAGGCGTTCGCCACGGTGGTGTTCCAGTGCCCGTACTGCTGCCGCGCGAGCGCGCCGCGCACCAGGCGCGGCACGTCGGCGCGCCACTCCGGTCGGCCGAGCACGCTGAGCAGCATGCGGTTGGCGTTGGAGTCGGTGGAGACCATGAGCCACCACAGGGCATCGGTGCGCGCGGTGGAGAAGCCGAGCGTCGTGCCCTGGAAGTTCAGGCGCGCGCGCAGGAGCGCGCGCGCCGCGGCGGCACGCGGCGCGGCATCAGGCACTTGCGGGGTGCGCGTGAGCAGGCCTTCCAGGTCGATGAGGGCCGAAGTGGGCAGGAGGTTCGGCTCGATGCGCACCGACTGCAACAGCTCCGGCCGCACCGCGCCGTAGCGCGACAGCGCATCGAGCGCCTGGAGCTTGCGCACCGCAAGGTCCGCGGTCGGCAGCGCCGAGTCGCGCACGATGCGGCCCTCGACGAAGCGCGTGAGCGCACCGACGAGACGGTCCTGCTCGCTCACCGGCCAGCCGGCCTCGGCCCCGATCGCGAGCACGTAGGCGGTGAGCGTGTCGTCCCCGCGCAGGCTCTCGCTCGGGAAGTACTTGAGCAGGCCGTCGCCGTCCAGGTAGGCCGGCAGGCGGCGCATGACCTCGTCCCAGAGGGCGCGGTCGCGCAGCGCCACGGCGCGCGAGGTCTGCTGCTCGAGGCACACGTAGGGATAGCGGCTCATGTACTCGGTGACGCCGGCCAGGTCTCCACCGAGCCTTTCACGCAGCGTGACCTCGAGCCCGCCGCGGCCGGGCACGGCATCCGCGGGGATGCGCGCCGGCAGGCTCAAGGGCGCGGTCAGCTGTGCGAGCGTGGCCTGGTAGGTGCGCACCGGGACGGCCGGCAGCACCTGCTCACGCACGCGCAGGTGATCCGCTGCCGCACCGGCGCGGGCGCTGAGATCCCAATCCAGCTGCGTCACACCCACCGGAGCTGTGACCGGCCAGCTGACATCGCGGGCGCCGCCGGCGGCCACCTCGACCTCCTGTGGCGACAGCGCCGCGCGAAGTGCGCCGGCACGCGCCTCCAGGTGCGCGGCCAGCGCGTGCGCGGTGGTGTTGCGCACGGTGACGGTGGCGAGGTAGCGGTCGCCCTCGCGTACCAGGGGCGGCAGTCCCGACAGCAGGATCAGATCCTGGGTCGTGTGCACCGTGGCCGCACCGGTGCCGAAGCGCTGCACGCCGCTTTGCGCCACGGCGACGATGCGGAATGAGCTCAGGGAGTCGTTCAGCGGCACGGTGAGGCTCGCCTCGCCCTGCGCGTCGAGCCGTACGTGCGGCTGCCACAGGAGCAGGCTGTCGAAGAGCTGCCGCGCGCTCTCCCCGTCGCGGCCGCCGCCGCCGCCGTGCGGGATGGCCTTGCGGCCGTAATGCCGCTTGCCTACGACCTGCATCTGCGCCGTAGCGGTCCACACCTCGAGGCCGCGCTGTCCCATCATGGACTCGAGCAGCTCCCAGCTCGGGTTCGGCGCCAGGTCCAGCAGCGCCTCATCGACGGCGGCCACGGCGACCTCGCTCCCCGGAGCGAGTGCGGTGCCGTCGGCGGCGCTGACGCGGATCGTCACCGGCACGGACTCGCCGCTGCGGTAGACCTCGCGTTGCGGCGTCACGCGCACCTCCAGCCGGTGCGTACGCCAGCCGACGCGCAGCTGCGCGGTACCGAGCCGGTAGGAGGGCTTGGTGAGATCGACCAGGGCCGTGACCGCCTGAGCTTCGGGGAGCGTGCGCCGGCCCTCACTCACCGCGCTCACGCGGCCGCGGATGGCGAGCACCGACACGTAGACGTTGGGCGCATCGGCGCCCTCGAGCGGCACCTCGATCACCGGAGCTGCGCCTGTAAGGCGCGTGACGAAACTCCGCATGACGCCCTCGCGCTCGACCGTGACCAGCGCGGTCGCGGCGCGGAACGGCATGCGCACCTGCAGGCGCGCCGTCTCCCCCGGCTCGTACTCCTTCTTCTCCGGCAGCACGTCCACGCGATCCCCGCTCGTGCCGCCGAACCACCACTCGTCCTGGCTGACCGCCCACATCGAGACCGTGGCACCGGCAATACGCCCCGCCGTATCGCGCGTCTCGGCGCGCACCAGGATCTGGCCGGAGGCCTGCGGCGCGACCTCGCAGGCGAGCAGTCCCTGCGCATCGGTTGCGCCCTGGCAGGTGGGCGCGAGCTGCTTCGTCTCGCGCAGGGTCTCGTAGGAATAGAAACCGCCGAGCAGGCGCCGGCGGTACGAATACGCATTCGCCTGATAGAGCGCGACGCTCACCTGCTGGGCGGGCTGCGGCCGTCCGGCAGCATCGACGACGAGCACCCGGAAGCGCAGCTGCCCCGGGCTCCCCACCCAGCTCTCGCTGCGGATCCCCACGCTCAGTGCCGCAGGCAGCAGGCGCACCGTCCCGGTGGCGGTGAGGGTCTCGCCGCTCGAGTCGGCGTACTCGAGCTCCGCGACCAGACGCGCCGGGCCTTCGGGTGCGGCCAGGTCCTGCACCGCGAACTGCGCCGAGCCGGAAGCATCGAGCGTGAGCGGGGTGGTGCGCACACGGTTCGCCGGCGGCTGCGCCTCGGCGGACTCGAAATCGATGTCGGACATGGCGCCCGTGCCCGACACCACGCCTGTGCGCACCGGCGCGCCGCCGAACTCGTAGTCCGGATAGTCCGGCAGGTGCAGCGGCTGGGGCTCGATGAAGGTGCGCAGCTTCACCGGCAGGCCGGCCGCGCTGCCGCCGGAGAGGTAACCGACGTGCAGCGCGAGAGTCACGCTCGGCGGGGCAATCTGCGCCTGTGCGGGACCGCTGACGCTCGCGCGCATGGTCGGCAGGCGAAACTGCGCGACCTGAAAGTGCGCGCTCTCGCGCGAGTCGATCTCCACTGCGTAGTCGCCGAGCTTCGCCTCGGCCGGGATCTGCCAGCGGCTGGTCGCCACCTCGAGCTCGTCGAAGCGCGCCTCGATCGGGAAGCTCTCACCGCTCCCCACGTGGCGGATCTCGACCTTGTGGGTGTGGGCCTCCGGGAGCGCGAGCCCGGCGAGCACGTGGCGCCGCAGGTAGTGCTTCATCGATACCGTCTCGCCGGCGCGGAACAGCGCGCGGTCGAGTACCGTGTGCGCGATCGCGGCACTCTCGGGATTGCCGACCGGCACGCCGAACTCGTAGGGCGTGATGCCCTGGTTCCAGTCGGAGCAGGTGAAGCTGAAATCCCCCGGCACCCGCGCCAGCACCATGAGCGGGCGCGCCTGGTAGCACCCCGCCCGTGGCGGATCGCCCATGCTGCGCTCGATGAGCGCGCGGCCCTGCGCATCGGAGACGCCCTGCCACAGCTCCTGGCCGCTGCAGTTGTCGCGGACGGTGACGCGGGCTCCGGCGACGGGGGCACCGGTGCTCAGGCGTGTCACCCACACCAGTGAGCGCTCCCGGCCCCATTTCAGGTGCACGGCCAGATCGGTGACGAGTGCGGCGGTAGAGACGTAGCGCGGCCGCTCCTCCCCGAGCAGCGCCTCACCCAGCACGCGGCTCTCGAGCTCCACCACGTAGAAGCCCGGCTGCTTCAGCGGGATGCCGATCACTTCCTCGGGCTGCGGCCCGAGGGGCTTTTTGACGGTGAAGGCCTGGGTCGCATCCTGCGGCGCGAACACCGATTCGCTCCCGGTGAGGTCCTGGTAGTGTCCGTCGGGCCCTTGAGCGGTGCGGTGGGCGCCGCGGCGCCACAGACCGCGCGGCGCATTCGCCTCCTCGACGCGCTGCAGCCACGCGCTGATCGCCGCCGGATCCGCCTCGAGCTTCAGCAGGCGCGCGCCGAAGCGCACGCGGCGCGCCGGCAGCTGCGCCTCGACGTTGCGCAGCGTCACCGGCAGTACGCCCCCCTCGCGCGCCTCGAGGATGCCGAACTCGCCGCTGAACTTCACCAGCGGCGGGAACTCGTCGATCGTGACTTCCAGCGGGAAGCGCGCGGCGTTCTCCAGGGCCCTGCCGGCATCGTCGAGGAGATGCTCGGGAAGCAGCACCGTCACCGTCGAGGCGGCCGGCAGGGGCCCCGGAAAACTGATCGAATCGAGGGTAGGTGCCTGGTCCGCGCGCTGCGGTTCCGGCGCCAGCAGCTTTCCGTCGCGCGTCTTCAGGCGGATTGCCAGGGCCTGTTCCCTCGGCACCGGCGCGGTAAAGCTCACGGTGAGCGGCTGCACCGGCATGCACCCGGCGCGCGCATTGGTGCGGGTGCACTGCACCTCGGCACGGAACGCCGCGCGCACCTCGAAGGCGAGTATCTGGTCCGTCGCGGTCGCGATGCCGGAGGCGCTGCGGATCTGCGCCCCCCAGGTGAGGATCACGCGCGTGCCCGGCGGGAGCCGGCGCGCGCAGCGCAGCACCTCGAGCGTCGCCTCCTGCGACTCGAGGCTGCGGTTGCGCACGCGCACGTCCGACTCAGCGCCGTCCTTCCACAGGAGCCTGAAGTAGTCGTAGCCCAGGGCGCGGCGCTCGGCGAGGATCTGTGCGCGCGGTGCACCCGCGAGCACCTGCACCGGAATGCGCTCGGCCACCCCGTCGATGGCGCACCAGGCGTGGGCGGCGACGGATGCGGCTGCGGCGGGCGCGTCCAGGCGCAGGATGAATACCTGGTCCTCGTCGATGGCGCTCCAGCCCTCGCGCGGGAGCGAGGCGAGGATCGCAGGTCCGCCGGTATCGAAGCCGTAGCTCGTGCGGCCGCTGAGCCGCTCGCCACCGGCAGACTTAAGGTCCGGCCGGAGCGTGAAGCGGCAGCGGACGCCGGCCGGCAGGTCCGCGCTGAAGTCATACACCCAGTTGTTGGGATCCGCCCAGCGCCCGCTCCCCGGCGCCGGACAGCTCACCGTGAACGGGTCGGGCAGGCGCGGGTCCCCGAGCGCCACCATGGGGACGCTGAAGCGCACCAGCACCTGCCGCACGGCCTTGGTCGTGCCCTCGGGGGAGAAAAGCTCGACCCGGGGAGAGGGGCTGTCAGCGGCGGCGGCCAGCGCCGCGCTGCACAGGATGAGGGCACCAAGTAAGAGCCGCACGTGCATGGATCCTCCGTCAGCACACCGCCGGGTTGACGATGTTGTAGCGGGCAAATGTGGCGCCACGGAGGCACGATTGTGCACGCCCTGACATGTTTCACCGTGGCGCTGCGCGGCCTCTTCTCGCTCCCGCCAAATGCCGCTATGGTGGCCACACCCGGGCACCCCGCCCCGCATCGCAGGACGCTCATGGCAACGGTCAGGACCGACCGCCACAGCAAGCCCAGGCGTGCGCCGCGCCGGCGCGCCGCGCGCAAGAGCGCCGCCGCGCTGCCGCCGATCAGCTGCGTCGTGGTGCTGATGCTCGAGAACCGCCCGTTCGACCATC